>NZ_OZ223196.1:0-2631798 GCF_965140365.1 Hydrogenovibrio sp. | reverse complement strand
TCATTTGTCTCTTGATCCGTTGCTTTGGTATCAAATCCGGATGTGACACTTCCGGTCACCAGTTCATGTTGAACAATGTCAGCCTGCTGAGAGGATGAACTGATACCGGTTTCCTCACCGGCGGCTGTCTCTTCAATGTCATCAAAGTTACCGGCCAATACTTTTTCGATGACCTGCTGAACATCGTCATCTGTGGCTTGGGCATCGTCAATGGCCGCGATTCCCGTGACGTCTTCATCCAGTTTCAGCGTGGTGTTACGCCCTAACGACAAGGTTTGGCCATTCACCAGATTGATGAGTACAGCGCCTTCCGGGCCGGTTTGAATAATTTGATTTACGGTAAGCTGCATGCCTTCTGACACAGAGGCGTTCTGTCCGCCGTCGCTTTGTTGAATGACAACCTTGCCTTCTACAGACTCCACCACACCCACGATATTCGTCAAATTTTGTTCAGCCATAGCGCAAATCCTTATCCTTGATAATTTTTGTCTCTAATAGATTCTTCTGACCATAGAGTAAGCGGTTTAAACTGAAAAACATATTGTACCTAGGGTCATATTTGAACAAATCCTGTTAAATTCTTAACGAAACAAATACTTACTGGACTTTTGCTTTTTTTCAACTATAATTAAATCAAAGAGTTATTTAATCAATACACCCTTAATCGAACTTAAGGAGGTCATTATGAACAACGTCAACCCTACTTTGGCTTCGGCCACTCAAGCGCTTTATACTCAAGCAAACGGCTTGACGGATGTTTTGGCGAAAGAGCCGAAAGTGACCGATAAAACCAGCGCCGAAACGTCTTCAGCCAACAATACAACGGTAACCTTGTCCGATCAATCGAAAACACAGGCTGTTGATTATCGTGATTTGGCAAAAAGTCAAACTGTCAATAATATGCAATCGGTAGAAGACGCGCCGATTGATGCGAACCAAGCCACTAACAACTTGAGTTCGGCATCGGATTTACAGTTACGCGCCAACTATATGGCCTCACAAAACGACATTCCGGTTTAACGGAATCTGCACTGAAAACCGCCAGGCCTGGCGGTTTTTGATAATGGACACACTTTCTTCAAGAGTCCTCCATACTTCTTCAAGCTTATCGAATTGACCTGAATTAAAGGAATCATTAAACTGGACTCAAGCTTAATGAAAAGGATGACGTTAAGTTTGGTTTTACCCTTAAAACCTCAAAGTTAATTTGATTCAAAATGGTCTCCTCAGCTTTTGAATCAGCTCCTCAGATAGAACGAAGCGCGATACTGACCCTATCGCGCTTTTTTTTGTCTAAAATAACCCCTCAACTCCCTTTTCAACGAGGCACTGCTTATGAAAACGGTTAACGGAAAAACTTATCGTCACGGGCACGGCACCGATGAACAACATCGCCAAGACCAAGCCCTCTTCTCAAAACTATTGGAACATCACCAAGCCTTATCTCGCGAAACCGAGCGCCTGAAAAACGGCATCATTGCCCGTACCACCAGTGACGACCCAGAGCTGGCAAAAGTCTTACAAGCCCACGTTGAAGGCATGGAAAAACGTTTTGGAATGGGACGAGCCATCCGCTCTTGGGACCCACTGTTCGCGGCCTTATTCGAATATAAAGACCAAATTCGGATGGAATACCGTGCGATTGAAAACGGTGTGGAAGCGACACTGACCGCCGACGATCCAAAATTGATTGAGCTAATTCACAGCCACGATCTCACCTTGCACGGTTTTGTTGACGAAGGGTTTGAAGCCGGCAAACGGGAAAGCCCCAAACCCGATTGGCTGGAATAAAAGCTTGAAAAGCGCATCATCGCCCCTATTAAATGAAAAATTGACCTTATTTAACACGCTTAAGCAAACTTTTAGAGGAACCACGCGATGATTATTATGTGCCCCCATTGTGGCGGACTTAACCGCATTCCAGACGAAAAACTCTCTGAATCGCCCAATTGCGGAAAATGCAAACAACCGGTCTTCACCGGCCAGCCGGTGGAGATGACTGGCCAACAATTTTTGCGCGCCCTACAAAAAACCGACCAACCGTTGGTAGTCGATTTCTGGGCACCTTGGTGCGGCCCCTGCAAAATGTTTGCACCCACCTTTTCGCAGGCCGCCGCTCAGTTGGAACCCCATGCCCGTCTGGTGAAAATCAATACCGAAAATGAACAGCAGGTAGCTGCTCAATTCAATATTCGTTCCATCCCGACCCTGGCCATTTTCAAAAACGGTCAAGAAGTCAGCCGCCAATCCGGCGCGATGGATTTGGGAAGTTTTGTGAATTGGGTCAAAAGTGCTCTATAATCGACAAGCCTAACCGGCTAACTTCTTCCAACGGCAAGGAAACACTATGGAAATCGGCTCCGAAGAACATAAACAACTGTTAATGAAAGGCATTTTAAGAATCGCCTTGAAAACCATTTTTTTGGGCTGGATACTCGGCGTCCTGCTGATGGTGCCTAGCTTTATCCGTGAAAATACCTTTTCCATCGGGTTATCTTATGCCGGGCAAACCATTATCTGGATCACCTTAATTTACGCCTTGGCGATTGCCTATAAAAAATACCGTCAGACCTTCGGCGCCCTCAAAAACGACGTAAGCGACTGAATGACACCTTAAACAGCGGTAACGACTTGGCCCAATCCAACGCCGCCGTCTTCACCGACGGATGGCGTTCCGAATAGCAATGTTCATTCAGCATCTCCATCAACATCCGTGCCGATTCATTGTCACCATACTCGGTTTCAAACGCCTGTAACCAACGGCCCAGGCTCGGCTGCCGCGAATCGGAAACATCTTTTGATATAACCGGAACCGGCCAGGCCTGGCCGTTTTGCCCGTGACTCAGTTGGCGGCGCGACCAAATATCCACCTGTTGCCAAACCTGATGCACATTGTCGGCTTGCTTCAAACCGGCCAACAAACGCCACTTCAAAAACGCTTCCCGCAACCCCAGCCAAATCACTCTCAAACTCAGAAGTGCCAGCAGCGCCAACAATAATTGCCCGATTACAATCACCGCGCCCGGCAAGGCCACTACTGACTGCGCCGGCAAAACCACATCCTCCAAACGGCCGCTTTGCGGGTTGAAATAGGTCACGCGCAAAGGGGGCAAACGCACCCAACCGTATTCCAAAATTCGAAACGGCTGGTCGATTTCGGCCCGACTCATCAAACCGGAATCGGTCACCGACTGGGTTCGCTCCACCGTTGGCATCAGCCATTCGAACCCATCGGTATCGGTGAGCTGCGAAGCCAGGTTCGGCAACTGTTCATCGGTCACATTTTGTCCATTTAAACGCCAAACCCAATGATACAAATCCCCTGTCACCACCCAAAACGGGTTGAAGTCCGCTTTTAACGATACCTGACCAACCGGCAACACCGCCGGAAGATACGATGGTCTCGGACGCACTTGAACCAGTTTCGGCGGGGCAAAAAACAACTCATGTCGATACGCCGATGCGTCCACTCTTACCCCTGGCGACGGCAATGAATAAGAGCCGGGCTTGAGGAAACGTACCGCAGAGATCAAACGCACATGGTTTTCAAACAAGGTGTGATCGGCTTCCGGTTCCGCCGTGCCCAACCACTGATACACCTGATTCGGGTCATTGTCCGTCGGTAACGCGCGAATCGGAATATTTTCCCCTTTGGCCGAAACATCGGCGCGCCAATACAGGACTTCGTCCGGATAAGCTTGTTTTTCCGGTGCCTGCCAAGTGACGGACACTTCCGGGTTTTCCTTCACATGAATCGTGATGGGTTTCACGTGGAGCCCGCCATGATGCATGGCCGGTAATCGAAACACGCCGGTTTCATAAGGGTAAAGTCGAAGGCGTAAGCGGCTGGAACCGCCTTCGATGTCGTGGATGACAAAATGCTGTTTCAAAACACTTAAATCAAGCTGTTCGAAATGCTTCTCCACCTGCTCGCCACTGATAATCCAGGTCACCGGATTCCCAAGCACCACTTCTTCCGGGTACATACGGCTGTCTGCCAACACCAGGCCTGGTAAAAACACCCCGAGCCCGATCAAAATCCAAAAACGTCGCCAAAACCTTACCATGGTTTCACCCCCGGCAATGGGTGCGGTTCGTCCTGCGAAGCCTGAAAACCTTCTTCTCGCTCAAATAGGTTTTTCAATAATAGCGACTGGTTATCGTCCACTTTCTGCATATCATGCTCAAATTGTTCAATACGACGAACCCGCTGTTGCTGGTCCAAAATCGCATTCGCAGTGTCGTTCAACTGCATTTGAGACGCCGATTCCAATGAGAAATCCGTGCCTTCCGGTTGATCCGGCAATACGAACTCCCGACCGTCTTTCTCACCTTCCGGCGCATCACCGGACGCCCCTTCGCCCACCTCATCCGGGTTTGGACGTTGTCCGCCGTAAAAAGCGCCGTCGGCATCCCGGCTGGTCGTGCCTTCGCCCTGACCGTCGCCTTGTTCTTCATTTTGCTGTTGCCCACTTCGCCGTTGACGTTGGCGTTTGGCCAAGGCCAAATTATGCTTGGCTTTATCGTAATTCGGTTGATACACCAGCGCCTGTTCGTAGGCCTCAATCGCCGAGGGCAATAATCCAGCCTGATAATAACTGTTCCCCAAATTGAACAAGGCCTGAGCCCGGTCGGTATCGGTTAACCCCAAAACCGCGGCGTCACGGAAGTACGCCACTGAAGACTCAAAGTCCTTATTGCGGTAAGCGGCCGCGCCAGCGCCGAACAGGCCTTGATACGTCGATAATTCGTTATAGGTTTCCTGAGCCGAATCGTAATCCTGTGACTGAAACGCCTCATACGCTTTTTGAGCGGTGCCCACCTCGGTTGCCGCCCAGGCCGATTCCGGTTGAAAACCGCTCATCAAGGCGAAGCCAACCACCGCCAACCCAATCGTTTTACTGGCGTTCAAACCACTTCGTCCCGCAAGGCGCTTGTCGATAACGCGCCGTTTGACCGGGAAAAAACTCCACAATAACGCGAAAAATGCCGCCCAAAGGAAACCTTCCGCATGATCTTGCCATACCGGTTGCGAGGCTTGGAAAGTGCGTTTTTCCGCCTGCTTCGCCACCAAATTCAACAGTTTTTCCAAAAAGGCACCGGAACGGTTCGCCGTAATATAATCCCCGCCTAACTGCGTTGCCAGCTTGGTCAGTTCGGTGCTTTCCAACTGGGAGCGCACCTGACGACCATGCACATGCACCGTGCCGCTTGGATGCGCCATCGATGGAATCGGGCTAGGGGTTTCGCGCCCAACGCCAACCAACACCACTTTGGTTTGACTTTCCTTAGCCAAAGCCACCGCCGCTTTCAATCGCTCGGAAACCGCCTCCAGCGATTCCGGAGCCGGCTGACCATTGGTAAACACCAACAACACCTTGGCGGGACCAGCCGTTTGTTTGAGGTGCTCCAGACCAAACGCCACCGCGGCATCTTCGTCAGAACCGCGCGTCGGTAAAATGCCGGGGCGCACCAAATTCAAATAATGCTCAAACAAAGCCCGATCAAACGATAAAGGCGCGACCAAATGCGGTCGCCCGGCAAACACCATTAACCCCAAACGGTCGTCCGGTTCCAGACGATTGGCCAATGATTCCACCAGAGCACGGGCTTGCAAAAAGCGGTTTGGCGCCACATCTTGAACCAGCATGGAACGCGAGGTGTCCATCGCCACCAGAATATCGACACCGGCACGAGTCGATTCCTGCGGTGACGGGACCAAGGTACGCGGCCCCGCCAAAGCAATAATCAAACACATCCACGCCAGCGACAACAGCCATTTCGGTTGAAACAGCCCAACCATGAATCGCCACACGCCGTGCATAAACCGCCCAGGCCTGGCCAATTTTCGTTTTTGCGTGCTTTGTTCAACCTGCACGGCTTCATCCAACAGCGCTTCCGGCGTTACCTTCACCCAAGGCAACAAATGACTGTCGGCATATTGCGCGGTTTGACGATGCCGCAACCAAGTCGACACCAGGCCCCATAGCAACGGCACCAATAAAAACCACAGTGTCGTCGCGTCGCGCCACTCCCATTGCAACCAAGCGTCCATTACCCGGCCTCCTGTTGCAAGCGTCCGGCCAGCAATTGCACCGAGGCAAAATAGAGAATGAACAAGGCCAGCGCCAAGGCGACGAAATACGGATACAAGGCAACTTCACGGAACTTCGGCCGCGGCACCTCAATGCTCACGCCCTCGGTTTGGTCAATCGCCTGCAACACTTGTTGTAAACCCGCACCGCTGCCGACTTGATGATAACGCCCGCCGGTTTCTTCAGCGATCTGCTTCAGAGACCCCGCTTCCAACGGCTCATACAACAACCCACGGAATTCACGTTGGTCGGCGTCGTCGGAACGCGAACCGATTCCGACCGTGTAAATCGGTACATTCAAGCCTTGTGCATAATTAATCGCTTCTGAAATCGGGATGGCGCTGTCGCGGGTCGAACCGTCGGAAATCAATACAATGACCCGATTTTCGGTGGTGTCCGTTCCTTGTTCGACCTGCTGTAAAGCCAACCCTAAAGCCGACCCGGTGCCTTCATCGGTGCGGCCCGCCAGATAAGGTTCCAACCGCTTCAGCATCAGCCGCGCCGTGGTGCCGTCCGAAGTCAGCGGCATCAAGGTAAAAGCCTCATCGGCATACAAAATAAACCCAAAACGATTCCCAGCCAAACCGGAAATAAACCGATCCAGTACATTTCGAATCACCTCAATCCGGCTTTTGGATTCATCGCCGAGCTGATAATCTTCCAACACCATGCTGACCGACGTTTCCACCACGAATACAATGTCACGCACGGTTTTGGTTTGCGGTTCCGGCGGCAAAGGCACTTGCTTCACCGGCTGTGCCAGCGCCGTCACCAACGCCAGGAAAATCAATCCCCGCAAGCCGTTCAACAACCAACGCAAGCTTTTATGGGATTTCGGTTTGGCCGCATCGTACCCCAGCCGATCAATCAACGAGTGCCGAAACAATAACGACTGCGCCGTCGCCGTCTGGTCCCAATCGGAACGCGCCGGCCGCCAGATATGCCACGCCCACAGCAAACCGGCTGGAATCAATGCCGCAAAGGCCCACGGCACTTGAAAGGTCACCTCGTGCCAGGATTTCATCACTTCAATCAAGGCTTCCCAAGTCATTCGCGTTCGCCTCGTAGGGTTTGAACGGTTTTTCGACGCCCGGCAAATAACCGACTGAACCCCGTACGGATGATGGAAAGTAATGCGCGAAAGCCATCGCCGATGGTCGGCGCGGCCGCTTTCAAATGCGCTTGAAACGTTTGGATTAAAGCAGACAAGGTTTCACGTGAAACGCTTTGCGGGCCAAAGCAGGCCTGGTCGATTTCGCACTTCATAAGTTCTTCAGCCTCGCCACCCAATAAACGATGCTGTTTGGCGGTTTGCAACGCTTGATACAACAACACCGCTCCGTCTTTTACAGCCTCAGAAGGTTCTTTCGCTAACGTTCGTTTCAGGCGTTCCAAACGCCAATACAACTGAGCCCGGCGCCAGACAAACCAGACAACTAATCCCAACAACAACAGAATCAACAAAGCCAGCAGAACCCAACCCAGCGTCAATAAACCACCCAGCCAGTCAATCCCCGGCGGCATCGGCACTTCAATGTCGATTAAGGTATCTTCAGCCATTTGCAGCGCTTGAGTATCAGCCATACTGTTCCCCCAAGGCTTCCGTCAAATGCGCCAGTGAATCGACTGTCGATAACGAAATAGCGGAAATGCCTAGGCCTGCCAATCGCTTCAATTTGTCGTCGAAGTAATCCTGCGCCCACTGTTGGTAACTGTGGTGTTGACGATCCGATAAATGGTCCAATTCAAAGCCGCCATTCAAAGATTGCAATTTCAAACCGGGTAACTTCGGCAAACTCCGTTCCACCGGGTCTTCCAGCAGCACCGCCTGCACCATCACTTTCTCACTCAGCGCCGCCAACACCCGCAGGCTTGCGTCGTCCAAATCAACAAAATCGCTTAAAATCACCAATCGAGACCCGGACTGCAACCGGCTTAAACACGCCAACAGTTCATCCGACAATCGCGATTCGGTAACATTTCTCAATGGCGGGCAGGGCACTGACATAAATTCCATAAAGCGCTCGAAAGTGCCGCGCCCTTCGAATGTGGGCGACGTGCGCGCGCCTTCCGCCAGGGCGACGCCTTCCAACGGACGGGCGTTTTGTTCCGCCAACCAAGCGAATAAACCGGCCGCTCTGGCCGCTTGCACGACTTTCAATCGAGATTGCGTACCGAAACGCATCGATTGACGCTGATCCACAATCACCGTCCAACTTTCTTGACGTTCTTCCTGAAACAATTTGGTGTAGGCTTGGCCGGTTCGGGCCATTAAACGCCAGTTGAGATGGCGGACATCATCGCCCGGCTGATAAGCGCGACTTTCTTCGTACTCCATGCCCGAACCGAGATAGCGGCTGGTTTGTTCGCCCTGTTTGCGCGCATCACTGGCTTTCGGGTTGACGCCGATTTTATCGCCCAGTTGCGCCACCTCATCGGCTAAGGTGTGAATGGCCCCAGCGGACAAAATCGGGTCGGTCAGACGAGCGGTTTCGGCTATACCGACTCCCGGCTTCAAGCCGGGAAACCAGCTGGCAAAGGCCGATTGCATCCAACGTAACACTGGCTTCACCTTAGCCCGGCTGGGCTTCCGTCGCGACCGGCACCGGCACCAATTCAATAATACGTTCGATCACGGCGTCCTCGGTCCACTGCTGCGCGCGACCGGCGAAACTGACGCGAATACGGTGGCGTAATACATCCGGTAACAAGGCGATGACATCGTCCGGCGTCACAAAGTCGCGTTGTTCCAACCAGGCTTTGGCGCTGGCGGCGTGCAACAACGACAAGGTGGCGCGCGGCGAAGCGCCGATTTCCAAGACTTCCGCCATGTCCGCGTCCCATTGCGCTAGGCGACGTGTCGCCCCCACCAATGCCACCATGTATTTTTCCACCGCTTCGGAGACATATTGTTCGGCAATTTGATGGCGCGCCGCCAAAACTTTTTCCGGCGTTAAAAACGCCGACAATTTTTCTTTATCCTCACCGAAGTGATGAGCGCGATCCCGGCGCAGAATTTCCAATTCTTCCACTTCATCCGGGTAATCCAATACCACGTGCAACATGAAGCGGTCGAGCTGGGCTTCCGGCAACGGATACGTGCCGCTTTGTTCCAACGGATTCTGCGTGGCCATCACAATAAACAGTTCCGGCAATTCCCGCGTTAATCCACCGGCGGTGACTTGTTTCTCCGCCATGGCTTCCAGCAAAGCAGACTGCACTTTCGGCGGCGCACGGTTAATTTCGTCCGCCAACAGAATTTCATTGAACACCGGCCCTTTCACAAAGGTCAATTGCCCGGTATTCGGGTCGAGAATATCGGAGCCCATGACGTCACCCGGCATCAAATCCGGCGTAAACTGAATCCGTTGAAAGGAGGCTTTCACCGCATCGGCCAGGGTTTTCACCGCCGTGGTTTTCGCCAGGCCTGGCGGGCCTTCCAATAGCAAGTGACCACCGGTGAGCATGGCAATCATCATCCTTTCCAATAAAGATTCCTGCCCGACAATGACTTTTTGCAGATGCGTTTTCAGAACAGTGAAGTCGGCCTGAGAGGTCGTAGCGGTTGCCGTCATAATGATTCCTTTGCTCCGTGAGGTTGATGGATTCGCCGATACGGAACTTATCAGAAAATCCTTATTTGATGTTCAGTATAAAAGAAAACCGCTGTTGGAACCGTTCCTTCTCCTCAAAAGCGGTTTGAAAAAATTTATCGGCGAATTAACCCCGTTTTTCACCTGACGTGACCGGTGCCTCGTTATTTTCCGAGTAACGTACCTTAATCGCCACCCAAGTACCCGACAACCCCATCGCCACGGCAACCAACCAAAACGGCGTTTGCAAATCCTGCGAAATTTGTGCCGCCAGGCCCATCGCCAAGGCACCGAAGGCATAACCCGAATCACGCCAGAAACGGTAAATCCCAATCACACTGGCTCGGTGAGCCACCGGCGCAAAATCTCCAGCCGCCGCCCCCAGGTTGGGATACAACATGGCCATGCCCAAACCGACCAGCCCTGCTTCCAATGTCCACCAGACCACACCTTGCGACAATGGAATCGCCAAAACGCCCGCACCGCACAACCACATGCCCCAGACAATCAAACCCTTGCGGCCGATTTTATCCGATAAAGGCCCCGTAACCAATTGAGCGCCACCCCACACCAAGCCGTACACCGCAATAATGGCCCCGGCTTCCACCAGGGTCAACCCTTGCGCCAAAAAATACACCGGCAGGAAAATCCACACCAGTGCATCGGTGAATTTTTCCACCAACCCGGCCTGATTAATAGCGACCAACGAGGCGTCTTCTCGACTCGCCAAGTGAAACAATTGTTTAAACGAACGCGTGTCCGGTGCCACTTTCCCGCTTTCGGCCAAGGCCTGATGACGTTCCGCCCAAGGCAAGGTTTCAGCAAGAGTCCACTCCGCTAACGCCAGTCCCAACAAAATCACCGCCAGACTGAAAATGAACAGCCCTTCGCGCGCGCCGAACCAGTCCACAAAATACGCCGTCACCAAGCCGGCGAGCCCCACGGCGGCATAACCGGAAAATTCGTTCACGCCGTTGACCAGCCCTTTTTGCGACGGTTTGGCCAAATCCAGTTTGCTATTAAGCGCCATTGACCAAGTCAAACCTTGGTTAAAACCAAGCAAAACCGTCGCCGCAATCACCCAGCCCCAGCTATCGGCATACAATAGCAAAAAAGGCACCGGCAACGCTACCAACCAGCCCCAGACCAGGACCGATTTTCGGCCGTATTGTTCGCTCAAGCGCCCGGCGAATAAGTTCATGACCGCTTTGATAAGGCCGAACACCACCACAAACGACGTCAACAGGAAAAACGCCTGATCGGCCAGCCCAAACTCGGTTTCCGCCAGGCCTGGTACCACCACACGAATCATACCGATGGTCAACCCCACCATAAAAATTTGCAACACATGCAAACCAAACTGGTGGCGGTTCACGAAAATACCGTGTTCAATGTCCGTTTTGTTGGGGAAATGGCGCAGTTCCATCAAGCGACGACCTATTTTTGTGCAATTCAAGTTTTGTGCAATTGAAGTCGCCATATTATATCGAGTTGCCCTTTAACATTCAATCAATCAATTGAATGTTAAATTAAACCCTTTACACCTGAACCCTGACTTAGATAAGATACGTTGTGTCGATTGAAGAATATGACAACAATTGTGAAAACACCGACAAGCGTGGTGTTTTAAACGAGCCGCCTCTTAACCATCGGAGACAAACCGTGTCGAGTGTAAAAAAACAACTTTTCGAACAACTCGCCCTTATCGGACGCAGTCTTTCCTCCCCGCAACGCATCGAGCTGATGGATTATCTGGCGCAGGCGGAGCGCAGTGTCGAAGAACTCAGCCAATTGACCGGGCTCAGCCTGGCCAACACCTCTCGACACCTCCAACAAATGAAACAAGCCGGGTTGGTCTCGGTGCGCAAACACGGCAAACACCGCCTGTATCAACTCGCCGGATCGGATGTGGTGCAACTGGTTCATCACCTGCGTCAAGCCGCCGAAAACCATTTAGCTGAAGTGAACCGTTTGATGGACACCATCATGCCCGGCAAAGAACAAACACCCGTTATGTCCAGCCAAACGCTGGCACAACAACTCGACCGGGAAAAGGTGCTGATTTTGGATGTCCGCCCGGCCAAAGAATTCCAACAAGGCCACATTAAAGGCGCCATCAACGTCTTGCCGGAAAACATCGACAGCACCTTAGAAACGCTGCCGGAACCGGACGAAACCGATACCATCGTCGCTTATTGCCGCGGGCCTTATTGTGTTTACTCCTATCAAATGGTGGAACAGTTACAAGCCGCCGGTCGTCAGGCCTGGCGACTTTCGGAAGGGTTTCCGGAATGGAAAGCGGCCGGACTGCCGTACGAAAGCTGCGACGCCGAATAACCCCACCTTTCGGCATCACCATATCAGCCGCTTCTAAAATCATAATTAATCCACATTTCAACATTTAAATCGCACTAAACTTTTACTCGAAAAATCAACTAATAAAGGATACCTCCCATGAACACGATAACTCGATTCCACCGACTGCCACTTATGCTGGTCGCCCTGTTGTTGTCGGTATTCACCTTGACTGCACACGCGGCCGAGAGCAAAGAAATCAAACAAAAATACAAGGACTTGACGGTCAACGCCAATCTGCTGATGGCGGACGGCAAAAGCTATCAGGACGGCATCGTTCTGCTGACTCACGGTACCTTGACCCATGCCGGGCGCAGCACCTACGCCAATCTTCAGCAACTGTTAGCCGACCGAGGCATCAGTTCCCTGGCCATCAACCTGAGCCTGGGCTTGGATGATCGTCACGGTGAATACGACTGTAAAACCCCACACCGCCATCGTCATGAAGACGCCGTCGGCGAAATCGGTTTCTGGTTGAACTGGCTGAAAAAACAAGGCACAAACGACATCACTTTAATGGGCCACTCTCGCGGCGGCAACCAAACCGCTTGGTTCAGTGTTGAACAGGACGATCCGGCGGTCAAACGCGTTGTGCTGATTGCGCCGGCGACCTGGGACTATGACGCCGAAAAAGCCGATTACAAAAAGAAATACGGTCAATCCATCGAGCCGATTCTAGCCAAAGCCGAGAAGCTGGTGGCCGAAGGTAAAGGCGATACGCTGATTAAAAACATTAACTTCATTTACTGTAAAGACACGTCGGCGACAGCCAATGCCGTGGTCAGTTACTATAAAAATGAACCGCGCATGGACACGCCAACCTTGTTGAAAGATGCCAAAAAACCTACCTTGGTCGTCATTGGCTCCGCCGATACGGTCGTCACCGATCTGGAAGAAAAAATGAACGGTGTTGAAAACGAACAAGTGACGGTTACGGTTGTGGACGGAGCCGGACACTTCTTCCGTGATTTCTTCGCCGAAGACTTAGCGGACAGCGCGGCCGACTTCATCAAAGGCGAATAACCCTCTTCCCCCTTGAAACGTTAAGCAATCTTGATGTTTCCCTGTGGCCGGTTCATCCGGCCACTTTTTTATTTTCCACTCTCCCAAATCAATTTCCCCAGATCGCCATCTTCTCGTTTAAAATGCTCTAAAAAGCCACCCGTTTGAAGAAAGGGCCCATCCACAACCATGAAAAATGCTCCAAGAACTTTAAGCTTATTCGGTGCCATCGCCATTGGTATCGGCGGAATGGTCGGCGGTGGAATCTTCGCCGTACTAGGTGAAGCCGTGTCTTTAGCGCACGGCGCGACGGCACTCTCTTTTTTAGTGGCTGGCGTGGTTGCCGCCCTCACCGCTTACGCCTACGCCAAACTCTCGGTGGCCTATCCAAACCGGGGTGGCACCGTGGTGTTCATCGACCAAGCCTTTGGCCATAACCTCATTTCAGGCAGCGTCAACTTTATGCTTTGGCTGAGTTACCTCGTCACCATTTCACTTTATGCAGTCGCTTTTTCATCCTACGGCCAAACATTTTTCAGCATCGAAAAACAAGGCGCTTTTCTGACCCACTTTCTCATCAGTCTGGCCATTATTTTGCCATTAATCATCAATTTAGCCAGCCCGGCTCTGGTAGGGAAATCTGAAACTTTGATCGTAACCATCAAACTGGCTTTACTGGTTCTGATTATCGTCTCGGGAGCCGCTTATGTGGATATGGAACGACTTGCGCCGCAACACTGGGGAACGAATATGTCCATCATCGCGGCCGGAATGATTATTTTTGTCGCCTATGAAGGGTTCGAATTGATTGCCAACTCAGCGGAAGATATTAAAGACCCGGTTCGAAATTTGCCTCGAGCCTTTTACAGCTCCGTGCTGATTGTCATTCTGCTGTACATACTGATAGCCATGATTACAGTGGGCACCGTATCCGAAGCGAAGGTTCTACAAACCAAAGATTATGTATTAGCGGTCGCCGCCGAACCCGCACTGGGGCAAGTGGGCTTTAATCTGGTCGCCGTCGCCGCCGTATTGGCGACCTTTTCAGCCATCAATGCGACCATCTACGGTAATGCTCGCCTTAGCCTTTCCATTGCCAAAGAAGGCGAATTGCCCGCTTTTCTGGAACACGAAAACCACCATATTCCCGATATGGGCATTATCACCACGGCCCTGTTCAGCTTAATACTGGCCAACACCATTGACCTAACCCAAATCGCCATTATCGGCAGTGCCAGTTTTCTACTGATTTTTCTTCTCATCAACATCAGTCTGTACCGATTACGTCGGGAAGCCGATGCCAGCGGATTCATTGCGCTAATGGCCATCCTGGCGTCGGCCATCGCTTTGGCCACATTATTGGTTTACACCTATTTCGATAACCCAACCGCCATCCTCGTGTTCATAGTATTTCTGCTGGTATCCGTGCTCTTCGAGCTAACCTATGGCCGGTTTATCCGCGGTCACTTCTTCCAACGCCGTTACAAAAACACCGACGCGACCAACCTTCAATAAACTTCAACGCGATTACGGCCATTATGCTTCGCCTGATACAACGCTTGGTCGGCGCGTTTGAATAAATCCGCCGGTGAATCTCCGAGCCGGGAAAGCGTCACACCGATACTGACGGTGACTCTGTCGATTTTGGCAAAAGGATGGCGTTCTATCCGCTCACGCAATTGATTCGCCGCATCCATCATAGTGGATAACTCCGGCTCCAACACCAACAGTAAGAACTCTTCGCCTCCCCAACGGCCGACATGGTCAATGCCTGCACTGAAGTTTTTTAAAATATCGGCCATTTCCAATAAAACCTCATCCCCAACATCATGCCCATAACGGTCATTAATCTCTTTAAAGAAATCCACATCAAACAAAATCATGCCAACCAATTTCCCTTCACGTTGGCGTTCCGCCATTGCCTGCTCAATTACCCCCATTAAATGGCGACGATTGCACAACCCGGTCAACACATCCTTCATCGCCATTTCATTCAGCGCCTGCTGCATTTTGACCTGTTCGGAAACGTCCTTACCGGTGGACACGAAATATTCAATCTCGCCGTCGGCATTGAAAATCGGGCTGATGGTGGTGTCTTCATGGTAGGTGGAACCGTCTTTGCAACGGTTCATAATGCGGTTTTGATAAACCTGGCCGGATAAGATTTTTTCCCACAATGCTTTGGCTTTGGCCTGGTCTTGCATTTCGGATTTCAACATACCCGGCGTTTTGCCTAAAAGCTCGTCTTCGCTGTAACCGGTTTTGTCGAGCAACGCCTGGTTAACGAACACCAAGCGACCGTCTCTGTCGGTGATTTTGACGAAATCCGCCGTTTGCTCGATGACCTTGGCGAAAATTTTCAAACGCTCCTCGGCTTGCACTTTATCGGTCACATCGACGATTTTCCCCAGCAAATGAGTGACGTCGCCCGCCGCACCCCGCTCGAAGGTCAAGCGAATGTCCACCCACGCATAATCACCGTCCGGTTTGCGCAAACGGATGGTTTTCGCCAGATGCGAATCACCATCACGCGCTTTTTCCGCCACTTCCTGCTCTAAAAGCGCCAAGTCCTTGGGGTGAATGAGATCCTGATAACACAATTTTTGCCGATACAACGCCTCCGGCTCGTAACCGAATGCCGCAAAATTGTCGGTGAGATAACGCACCGGCCATTTGGGCGCATACTCGCAATAAAACACCACGGTTTCACTGTTGTTGTTAATCAAATCGATGATTTTTTGCTGCAAGCGTCGGCTCCCGGTCTCGAAACCCCGAAAAGGGTGATTAATCGCAAAGGTAATCGGTTCAACCTCAATCACGCCATCTTAAAACAAATAATCATTACTTTTTATAAGTTTTTTATATGGCCCACTCGATTTCTTGATAATCCCGATTATCCCACATCAAATCCCGTTTCAGACGTTGGCTGAAATGCCCTATAATATCGACTTTCAAACCACCGGAATCCAACGGCCCCATGCCCAAGCAAACCGTGCAAACCGACCGCAATTTCGACAGTCTGATCGACAAGTTCGAAAAACGGGTTTACGACACCGTCAAAGGCGACTGGCGCCTTAAACTGCTGAAAGAAGACTTGGATTTTCTGCGAAATAGCCAATATTCACCAGGCCTGGCGGATTCCGCTCAAACGTCTCTATCCAAACCCTTATCCATCTGGGATGCCGGGTGCGGTTTCGCGCAAATGGGCCAATGGTTCGCCGAAGCCGGGCATGATTTAACGCTGTGCGACTTGTCACAAAAAATGCTGGCACGTGCCCAACAAAACTTCGCCGACCAGCAACTGGAAGCTACCTTTCTGCACGGCTCGGCACAAAGCCTGGCACCCGAATTGCCCGCCTTCGATTTGGTGCTGTTTCACGCCGTTATCGAATGGCTGGCCGACCCGAAAACCGGATTGCAAACCGTCGCCGACAAGGTCAGGCCTGGCGGATATTTGTCATTGCTGTTCTATAACCGCAATGCCTTCGTCTATAACAATGTCCTCAAGGGCCGTTGGCGCTGGGAGCATATTTTGTCGGACGCCTACATCGGCAAAGGCAAAAAACTCACACCGCCCAATCCGCAATATCCGGAAGACATGATCGAACAACTCGAAGCACTCGGCTTTGAAATTCGCCAGCAAACCGGCATCCGCGTGTTTCACGATTACCTCACGCCGGAAGTGCTCGCTGACAGCGATCCGGACGAACTGCTGGCGTTGGAATACCGTTACTGCCGTCACGCCACTTACCGCCACATGGGGCGTTACATCCACTTTTTAGCCTACAAACCGGAAACCGAGTCATGACCCGATTTTCAAACCGTTCACACAAAGCCTCACAAAAACGCCTGCTCAACACCCTGTTTTCGGAGCTGTCGAAGCAGCCCAAACTGCTGCAACTGACTTTTTTCTGGCTGCCGACGCTCTTCGGCCTGTTGCTGCTCATCGGGGGTTTGAAATACGTTTACGAAGTTGAATACGCCCGGCCGAAAATGGCTTATATGGGCGTGCCAAAAACCCAGAACGACCTCCAGACCTTAACGCACGTTCTGCGCAACGACGGTTTCATGCTGGCCTATTCCGAAGCGCTGGCCAACCCGGTTTGGGTGACTTATAAGGTCACCCCCAACACCGTGCCTTACGGCAAACGGCCGCGCTTTGAAGCCGACTGGCGCTCGCTGGCGTACATCCGCCATTCCGACTACACCGGCAGCGGTTACAACCGCGGCCACATGGCGCCAAATTACGTCATCGCCAGCCGTTACGGCTTTGCCGCGCAAAAAGAAACCTTTCTGATGACCAACATCACCCCGCAAAAACCGCAGTTCAATCAGAAGATCTGGCAACGCTTGGAAGAAATCAGCGCCGATTTCTTTCCCAAACAATTCGGTGATTTCTGGGTAGTGACCGGGCCAATTTTCGATGCCGACCCGAAACGCTTCCAAAAAGCACCCATCGCCATCCCCAAAGCCTTCTACAAAATTTTCATCCTCCCGTCCGACGACGGCAAACCTCCGGTGGCGCTGGCCTTCATCATGCCGCAAACCGCCAAACCGAAAGACAGTTTGCTGAAATACGTTACCACCATCGACGCCGTGGAAGCGCAAACCGGGATTGATTTTTTCTGGCAATTGGACGATGCTATTGAACATTCACTGGAATCCAGCCAAAACCCCCAGGCCTGGTCATTATCGCAAGTCGCCAACTTGCCAAGCCGATATTGACCCGATTGACTCAATCCGCGCAACCAACCAAGGAGATGCCATGAAACGCCGCCAATTTCTCACCCTGCTGACCGCCACCGGCATGCTGTCAGGCTGCACGGGGAACGAAATCCGGCGCAGCCTGGCCTCCGCCCAGCAGTTATCGAACGGCGACGTACCGTCCGCCCTGAGTGCGCAGATTCCCTCCACCGGCGTAGCGCCGTTGGACCAGTTGGTGCGCAAGCAATTGAAAAGCATGATTCAGGAACTCGCCAAAACCTGGGGCGATGAAAAGGTCGCCACCCCGAAAGAATACGTCAAATACACCGACCAATACAAAAGCCGCGCCATCGTCAATTTCAACACCGGCCGCATCCGCGTGGAAACCGTGGACGAGAAAAAGCCCGATGCTGCCTTGAAAGCCGCCATTATCAGCACCCTGCTCACGCCGGAAAACCCGTCCAAGGTCGATTTATTGTCCGACAAAGCCGTCAAAACCGGGCAAACCCCGTTTTTGTACGACCTGGTCGTCGACCAGGACAAAAAGCCCGTCGGCACCCAGTGGCGCGCCAATCGTTACGCCGAATACCTGATGAAACACGCCTATCACGTCGATACCTACAACGGCAAAAAACGCCGTTACGTCACCTTCGACATGATTCAGGACCACAATCAGGCCCAGCAGAAACATTACGCCAGTTACGTCAACCGCCAAAGCAAACGCTTCGGCCTGGATTCGGCACTGATTTACGCCATTATCGAAACCGAAAGCTCCTTCAACCCTTACGCCATGAGTCATATTCCGGCTTACGGGTTGATGCAAATCGTGCCGCAATCCGCCGGGCGCGATGCCTACCGTTTTCTGTACAAAAAAGACGGCACGCCCACCAAGGATTATCTGTTCAAAGCGGGCAATAACATCGAAATGGGCACCGTCTATCTGCACATTTTGTTCACCCGTTATCTGTCGAACGTCAAAAACGCCAAAGCGCGCGAATACTGCTGCATCGCCGCTTACAACACCGGCAGCGGCAATGTGCTCAACGCCTTCGATTCCAACCGCGACCGCGCCTTTTCCAAAATCAACGCCATGAGCGCCTCAGCGGTCTACAGCCACCTGCGCAAAAACCTCAAATACGAAGAAGCCCGCAATTACCTCTATAAAGTCACGCAGAAAAAACGCGCTTACGTTTGAATAAGGCAGTTCTAAGAACGCTACTGCACGCGCGCCAACTGGCTACGCAAAAATATTTAGTGTACTATCAAATAACAAGACAAAAATGCCTTAGATTAAATGTGTTAATCATCCCAATTAAATTAATTTGAGGCATAACTCATAACAAATGAAGAAGGAAATAAAAAATATTTAGCAAATACACCTATCACGGATGTTGATATAAAAGAAGCAATAGATTTATTACACTGGTCTAAGGATCAAGGTTTAAAATATCTCAAGCAATCAGGCAACGGTTAAGCAAAGCAACTCAGATCGGCCACACAAAAACGCACCCCGTTAGCTTAAACATTAGATTTGGATCAATTTATGACATCAATACCGAATGAGGCAGATTTTTTTAGGTACATGGACGCACATGGACCTGAAAGAGAAGGAAGCAAAAAAAACTACTTATCTTGGCTTCGGTATGTCAACGAGCAATATACAATCGATTACGACAACCTGACTCCAAAAGGAGTAGAAAATATATTCCAACAACTAAGAAACACGCAAGGAACAAGAAAAAAATATACGTCAAATTCGTCTATATCTAATATTAAATCGGCTTTGAATAAGTATTTAGCGTTCATATCACACAATAAGAACATATCGAGTGTCTTTTTAGATATCTCTTCCATAATTGATGTAGATTCAACAGCTACAAGAACAGAAGTTGAAACTAGACTGGGACAGGGAAAATATCGCAAAGCTGTCATTGCGATATGGAAAAAATGTGCTGTAACAGAATATGACAGGGTTGATTTGCTTGTTGCGTCACATATAAAACCTTGGCACCGTTCAACAAACTCAGAACGAATTGATCCTCATAATGGATTACTTTTAAATCCAACATTAGACAAATTGTTTGATCGTGGATATATAAGCTTTACTGATGATGGGGCTCTAATGACTTCTCCTCTTCTGGAAAAACAAGATTTACAAAAATTAGGGATTTCCAACTCAATGAACCTTTACAAAGTAGAAAAAGACTGTCTTCCTTATCTAAAGTTTCATCGCGAGAACGTGTTTATCAAGAACATCTAACAAGATCTGCATCCGAACAATTTTTCCAATACACTCCAGCATCACAACTATCACTGCTTCCTACAAATCTTTTATAATAAGCCACCATCAAGCAACCCATAGGACCGGATGACTGTGAAAGACACCATTTATGCCCAGCCCCATGAAGCCGTCGGCGAATTTCAGTTCGACGAATCGGTCGTGGCCGTCTTTCCAGATATGATTCAGCGCTCAGTGCCGGGTTATCAAACCATCTTGACCGGCATCGGAGAACTGACGGCGCAATATGCTCAACCGGATTCCCAACTTTACGATTTGGGCTGTTCGCTGGGTGCAGCCAGCTTGACCATGCGCCGCAAAGCGCCGTCCGGTTGCCGCATTATCGCCGTGGATACGTCCCAGCCGATGATCAACCGCGCTCGGGAGCACATTGAAGGCTTTCATTCCGACATTCCGGTGACCTTGCAGTGCGAAGACATGACCGAGACCGTCATCGAAAACGCGTCGGTGGTGGTCATCAATTTCACCTTGCAGTTCATTGAACCGGAGGCGCGCCAGTTATTGGTTAATCGAATTTATCAAGGATTGCAGCCGGGCGGCATTTTGATTTTATCGGAAAAAATCCATTTCAATTCCGAACCGATGCAACAGGCCATCGAGCATTTGCATTTGCAGTTCAAACGTGCCAACGGTTATTCCGAATTGGAAATCGGCCAGAAGCGCGCGTCTTTGGAAAACGTGCTCATCAGCGACACCGAAGCCACCCATTTGAACCGCCTGAAACAAGCCGGTTTCGAACACGCCAACATTTGGTTTCAGGCGTATAACTTCGCGTCCTTTCTGGCCATCAAATAATTGAACGACTTGAATTTACAACGTAAAGGTTCCATGTGAAACACCATCACCAACATTACGCCAACTTCTGGCCCCAATTAGAAAAATTTCGTCTCAATCATTGGTTGACCAGCCTGCCACCGGCGTTGGATATGGCGCTGGACGCCGATGCCAACGGCAATTTGCCGCGCTGGTTGCCAGCGTTGGACCGCATTATGAAATTCCCCACTTCCGACCAGGCCTGGCTGAATCAAAGCGCCATCACCGCTCGTTCGGAAGGGTTTTCCGAGACTGACCGCGCGGAACTTACCGAGGCATTACGCGCCTTTATCCCCTGGCGAAAAGGGCCGTTTGAGATCGAAAACATCGCCATCGACACCGAATGGCGTTCAGACTGGAAATGGGATCGCGTCGCACCGCATTTGGCCCCTCTGAAAGGCCGCAAGGTATTGGACATCGGTTGCGGCAGCGGCTACCACTTGTGGCGCATGTTGGGCGACGGCGCGTCTCTGGCGGTCGGCGTTGACCCCAGTATGCTGTTTATGACCCAGTTTCTCGCCGTCAAGCATTTCCTCGGAGAGGACTTACCGGCCTATTTCCTACCGCTGACACTGGAACAACTTCCGGCGAGCCAGCAATCCGAGGTGTTCGACACGGTCTTTTCGATGGGTGTGCTTTACCATCGCCGCTCGCCCATCGACCACATTCTCGACTTGAAACGTCAATTACGCCCGGGCGGCGAATTGGTGCTGGAAACACTGGTGGTGCCGGACGATTTCGGTCAATTGCTTGTGCCGAGAGAACGCTATGCGCAGATGAACAACGTTTGGTTCATTCCATCGGTGGCCGAACTGCAACTCTGGTTGGAAAAGTGCGGCTTCAAAAACGTCCGTTGCGTGGACCTCAACCAAACCTCACTGGAAGAGCAACGTTCTACGGATTGGATGGATTGGAAATCGCTTGAAGATTTCCTCGACCCGAATGACCATAATAAAACGGTTGAAGGCTATTCTGCGCCATTACGCGCCGTGATGTTGGCGGATAAGCCTAAATAAATCCGCCGGCTTTCCTGGGCGGATTTGGTGTAGAATGAAAGGACTCAAGATTGACCGGAAACTCCTGATGATGAACCCTTTCCGCCTACTGTCAGCACTATTACTTAGCCTGCTATTGTTGGGGTGCGATTCTCAGGATGGCGCATTACTGAACCTCGGCTCGGACGACAAAAGCGACAAACCGGAACTGGTCATCTACAGCGGCATCACCATGGTGCGCCCCTTACAGCAACTGGCTTATGAATTCGAAGCCATTCATGATGTCGACGTCACCATCAAACAAGGCGCCAGTGGCTATCTTTACCGCACCTTGAAGCTGGAACGCAAAGGCGATATCTTTTTTCCCGGTTCCGACGCTTATCGCATCAAACACCAAGCCGATGGATTATTAAAAGACCACGTATTCGTTGGATACAACCGTATTGCCCTGGTGGTGCCGGAAGGCAACCCGAAACACTTAACCGACAACCTGAACCAACTGTACGACCCAGATATTTCCGTGGTGCTGTCGGCACCGGACTCCGGCGCGGTGGGCAAAAACGCTAAAGCGCTGCTCGACAAAGTTGGCATTACCGACAAGGTGTATGACAACGTCACCTACTTTACCACCGACTCGCACCGTATTTTCAACGCCATCAAAAATCGCCATGCCGACTTGGCTTTGAACTGGTATGCCACGACCAAATGGCCGGAAACCGAATTGTATGTCGACGCCATCTTGTTGCCCAAATCGCTGGCACCGCCCAAACTTCTGGAACTGAATCTGTTGTCGTTTTCCACCGAACCGGAACTCGCTAAGGAATTCATGGCCTTTGCCAGCTCGAAACACGGCCTGGAAACCTTTGCCAAATACGGTTTCCTGACCCCGGACGAATTAAAACACGCCATCGCGGCCTTACCTCCAGCGGAAAAAAACGAACCGCACAAGGCTCGCCAATGAATCGCATCAAACAAAAATTCAACAAAACCCCACGCAATCTCTTTCTGTTATTGATGGTGTTTATTTTCGGGTTCGGTTCCCAGGCCATCTTGAACTTGAGTGTCTCTAACTTTATCCATGAACTGGACATGAAAGTTAAAAATTCCGAAGTGGAAAACCTCATCGGTCAGGAGATCATTCTGGAAATCCATAAAATCGAATCCGACTTTTTCCAGATGGCGGCGTTTCCAAACAAACACCTCCGCAAAATCCTGACCGAGGACATCCTCGAACAACAACGTGAAATTGAACATTCTCTGGCTATTCTGAACGAAGGCGGTATTTACCGACACCGTTTGGATTTGAACCTGCCCAACACCGAAGAACAGTTCGAAATCTTTCAGTACACGCCACGGGTGAAAGACCACTTCTCCTTTGCACGCGCCGACATTCTGCCAAAATTTCAAATCATCAACGACAAACTCATCGAACTGACCAAAAACCTCAATCACCTTGACCGGCTGCGCCTGGAGAACAGCCCCAAACTGGCCGATGCCCTGACCAAGCTAAAACTCGAAGTCAAATTCTTCCAACCGATATTTCATCGTATTAAAGAAGACGCTAACCGAATCTTCTACCGCAACAAACTGAACTTCCAGCAAATTCAAAAGGAAGTGGACGACCAGAAAAAAGAATACCGAAACCTGCAAATCCTGTTATCGCTATCCGCTTTGATTCTTGGCTTACTTGGCTTTTGGGCACTGAGCCGCAACATCAGCAACACCACTCGCCAAATTGAAATCAACCAGGATTACACTCAGGACATTCTCGATTCTCAAACCAATATCATCATCGTCAATGATGGCACCCGTATCATCGATGCCAGTGGCGGTTTCTACCAGTTCTTCCCGGATTACCACTCTCTGGAGGAATTCGCCGAAGATTACGACTGCATCTGCGATCTGTTCGTGAAAGAAGACGGCTACATTTACAAAAAAGACGACGAAAACTGGATTGAATACCTTATCAACAACCCGCATCTTACCCACAAAGCCAAAGTGGACTACAAAGGCAAAACCACCACTTTCCAAGTTTCCGCCGTGAAATCCTATAAATACCAGCGGTTCATTATCTCAATGTTCGATATCTCCGAAAACGAACACATCAACCAAGACTTGGAAGAACAGAAAAACAAAGCCCTCGCGGCCACTCAGGCAAAAGGCGAGTTCCTGGCCAATATGTCGCACGAGATTCGTACGCCATTGAACGCCATTCTCGGTTTCATCGGTCTGCTGAAAGACAAACCGCTTGACGAAGAAGCCAAAAAATACCTCGACACCATCGACAAATCCGGCCATTCACTGCTCGGCATCATCAACGACATTCTGGATTTCAGCAAAATCGAAAGCGGCAAGCTGGAATACGACCCGGTCGAATTCGACCCACGCGTTGAATTCAATAGTACCGCCGACCTCTTCAAGGCCCGTTGCAGCGAAAAAAACATTTCGTTCTCCGTCAAACTGTCGTCAGCCTTACCATCCGGCCTGAAAACCGATATCCTGCGTGTTAAGCAAGTGCTGACCAACCTGCTCTCCAACGCCGTCAAGTTCACCAATCCGGGAAAAAGCATTTCATTGGATATCGACTATCAGGACGGCTTTCTGTTCTGCGCGGTAAAAGATCAAGGCATCGGCCTGTCTGAAGAAGCGCAGCAACGTATTTTCGAAGCCTTTTCGCAAGCGGAAACCGCCACCACCCGTAAATACGGCGGCACCGGCCTCGGGCTCACCATCAGCGCCAAATTAGTGGAAATGCTCGGCGGCCATCTGCACCTTAAATCGGAACTCGGCCAGGGAAGCACCTTCTTTTTCAGCATTCCGGCCGAGGTGGTGCAATTAAACCAATCACCGAACAGCGAGCGCCCGGAACAAACTCAGCCCTTCCATGGCCATATCCTGCTGGTGGAAGACAACCAAACCAACCAGATGCTGATGTCCGCCATCCTCAAAAAACAAGGACTGACGTTCGATATCGCCCAAGACGGATTGTTAGCCGTGGAAGCCGTTCAAAATACAGAATACGACTTGGTGCTGATGGACGAAAACATGCCGAACATGAACGGCATCGAAGCCACCAAACGTATTCGCAAACTTCCCACGATTGGCGACACCTTGCCGATTATCGCTTTAACCGCCAATGCGATGACCGGCGACCGTGAACGTTTCATCCAAGCCGGCATGAATGAATACCTCGCCAAACCCATCAACCTTGGCGAATTAAAACGCATTCTGCACAAATTCCTCGACCATTGAACAAACGTTCCCGAAACCACCAGGCCTGGGCAAAACCGATGGTCAAGATTCCTCCAAGGTTACTGAGACTTTTACTCTTTTCTCAATTGAGAAATTCGTTTATCCTCCTATAATAAAGCGCGCGAATCATAAAAGACTGAAACGTCGGCCAAGCGGGCGGACACCGCGCCACCGGAATGCCGACGGAACCGAATCAAACCCTGTTTTATCAAATGGAACGCCCAATGACCGCCACGACGACTGCGACAACCACCCTACAACAAAAAGCCCAGCAACTGCTCGACACCCTCGACCAGCAGATTATTGGTCAATCCCACCTGACACAACGCATGCTCATCGCCCTGTTGGCCGACGGGCATTTACTGGTGGAAGGGCCGCCAGGCCTGGCGAAAACCAAAGCGATTAAAACCCTCGCCAGCCTCATTGAAGGCGACTACCACCGTATTCAGTTTACGCCGGATTTATTGCCGTCCGACATCACCGGTACCGAAATCTATCGTCAAGCTACCGGTGACTTCGCGCTGCAAAAAGGCCCGATTTTCCATAACCTGATTCTGGCCGACGAAATCAACCGCGCCCCGGCCAAGGTGCAATCCGCGCTTTTGGAAGCCATGGCCGAGGAACAGGTCACGGTCGGCAAACACAGCTTGCCGCTGGAACGGTTGTTTATGGTCATGGCCACACAAAATCCCATCGAGCAAGAAGGCACCTATCCGCTACCGGAAGCACAGCTTGACCGGTTTATGATGCACGTCAAAATCGACTATCCGAATTCGGCGGCGGAAAAATTGATTCTCGATTTGGTGGAACGCGAAGCGCGTGATGATATGACCACCACCCCGGAAATGATGTCGCAAGACGAACTGTTCAGCGCGCGCGACGAAATCCTCAATTTGTATCTGTCCGAGGAAACCAAAACCTACATTGTCGAACTGGTCATGGCGACCCGTCAAGCGGAAAAATACGATGCCGAATTGGCGCGTTACATTGACTACGGTGTCAGCCCGCGTGCCACCGTCGCACTGTCGCGCACCGCCCGTGCGCTGGCCTGGCTGAAAGGACAGGACTTCGTTTCGCCGGAAGAAGTGCAAGCCGTGGTCCACGATGTGTTCCGCCACCGTTTGCTGGTCAGTTTTGAAGCCGAAGCCAACGGCAAAACCAGCGACAGCCTGGTGGACGACCTCTTAAAACTGGTACCGGTGATTTAGGGTCAAGGACATCAGCATGCCCTACGCCGCCAGCCCCTACACCCAAATGGACGACTTGATTGCCCTACGGTTTCACGTGAAACCGCGACGCCTGGCGCAGCAACAAAAACTCATTTCGGAAAAAGGCGGTTACCACCAAGCCATTCGTAAAGGCCGCGGCATGGAGTTCAGCGAAGTACGCGAATACACCGCCGGAGACGACGTGCGCCACATCGACTGGAAAGTCAGCGCCCGCACCCAGAAAACCCACACCAAAGTCTTTACCGAAGAACTGGAAAAACCCGTGGTCTGCGTGTTGGAGCAAACCCCGAAACTGTTTTTCGGTTCCCGTTCCCGTTTCAAATCCGATATGGCCTTGCAACTGCTCGCCGCTTTGGGCTGGGTCACCTTGCAACAAGGCGATCGCTTCGGCGGGCTGGTTTTCAATCATCTCGGTCATCAGTGGGTGGAACCGCGCCATCACCAAACCTCCGTGATGCAGTTTCTGCATCAAAGCCTGGCGTTGCAACAGCAACTCTCCTCGCCCGGCACTTCGTCTTCGGAACAGTGGGTAACACAACTGTCGCAACTGCAAAAACATTTGCGGCCCGGCACCCGCGTGTTTCTGATTGGCGATTTCCTGAACAGCAGCGACGCCTTCATTGAAAAACTGACCCAACTGAAGCGCCATGCCGACATCACACTACTGCATGTCTACGATCCGCTGGAAATTCATCTGCCGACGCTGGGGCAACTGAAACTGACCGACGGCGACCACGAAATGGCGCTCAATACGCTGGATGAAGCGTTTCGCGAGCAATACACCGAACTGTACGAAAATGCCTGGCAAACCCTGCATCAACAACTCGCCCCCTGGCATCTGCCGCTGGTGGACATCGCCACCGACGAAGACCCGGTCAAAGCCCTGATGGCACAAGGAATTTTTCGATAATGGACCCGAAAATCGAACAATTGCTGGCTCAAATGAACGACATCGCCGTTCCCGATCCGGTCGGGTGGTGGCCGCTGTCACAAACGCTGATTGGTTTGTTCGTCGGCATCGGCGGGATTTTGATCGGCTTAACCTGGTATTACCTGACCCAAAAACGCAACAATCGCTATCGTGAGGAAGCGCTGAAGCTGTTCGACCAGCAAATCGCTCAAGCGGACACCCCACAACAACAATTGCAATTGGCCAACAAACTGCTCAAACAGGTCGCCATCACCAACTACGGCCGCCGCCAGGTGGCCGAACTCAGCGGCCAGGCCTGGGTGAATTTTCTGCATCAGACCGCACTCTACATCAACCAGCCGGAATATCTCCAGGCCTGCCTGGAATCGGCTTATCGACCTAACCCGATTCAATCGGAAGCCGCGATTCGTGAAACGCTGGATTACGCCCGCAGCTGGATTAAAGGACACCACAAATGACCTTTAACGACTGGACGACGCTTTGGCAACAATTCGATTTTCTCTGGCCGTGGATGCTGGCGTTTCTGCCCTTGCCTTGGATCACCCGCCTGGTTCTGAAACCGGCTGCGAAACGACAGATTCCATTATTAGCCCCGCATTTGATGCAACGGCTGGAAAGCGCACGAAAAAGCACCTTGTTACAACACAAAGCCCATCCATATCGGCTCCCGCCCTGGGCGTTATTATTGTGGATACTGTTGATTCTGGCCGCGATGCGTCCGGTGTGGTTTCTGAACACCATGCCCTTTCAGGCCAGCGGTAAAGACCTGATGCTGGCCGTGGACCTGTCCGGCAGTATGGAAAAGGACGATATGATGCTCGGCGGGCACCGCGTTGATCGGTTGACCGCCGTCAAACACGTGGTGAAAGATTTCATCCAGAACCGCCAAGGCGACCGCATGGGGTTGGTGGTGTTCGGTTCTCAAGCGTTTCTGCAAAGCCCGTTGACCTATGACCTCAAAACCGTGGAAACCCTGCTCAACGAAACCGAAATCGGTATGGCGGGCAATAACACCGCCATCGGCGATGCCATCGGCATCACCCTTAAGCACCTGCACAAAGCCAAACAGGAAAACGCCGTCTTGATTCTGCTCACCGACGGCTCCAACACCGCCGGCGCGGTTCGCCCGTTGGACGCCGCCAAACAGGCCGAAAAAATGGGGCTGAAAATCTACACCATCGGCATCGGCCAGAAAGACCCGGCTGCCATCGACGACTTCCTGTTCGGCCGCGGTCACAATATGGACACCCATACCTTACAACAAGTGGCCAAACTAACCGGCGGGCAATTTTTCCTCGCCACCGACACCAACAAACTCAATGAAATCTACACCCTCATCAATCAGTTGGAATCCAGTGAACACGACGTCAACAGTTATCGTCTGCGCGACGAATTGTTCCATTGGCCGCTGGGGCTGGCCATGCTGCTGAGTTTACTGGTGGTGGTGTTTCGTGTCTATCCACAATGGCATCCACGGCGTTGGCGGCGTCAAGCAACCGCGTCAAAAACCGGAGGGCGTCAGTGATGGAAAACGCGACACTGCATTTTCTTCGTCCCGAATGGTTGTTGGCTTTGGTGCCCGCATTTTGGTTGGTTTGGAAGCTTTGGAAACAAACCGGCCGCCAAGGGGCCTGGAACGCGATTATCTCACCACGTTTCAAACCGGTGCTGCTGGGTGAAAAATCCGAAGAAAGCGTCTTCCCCTGGCCAGTCTTCGGTTTGGCGATTCTGTGGAGCATCGCCATCATTGCTCTGTCCGGCCCCAGCTGGAAACAAGTCGAAGTACCGGCGGAAAAAAACCATCAAGGCACGGTCATTTTGTTCGATTTATCGTTATCGATGTTGTCGGACGACCTCAAACCCAATCGTTTGAGCCGGGCACGCTATAAAATTCTCGACCTCCTGAAAGCCCATCCGGAATTGAATGTCGGTATGGTCGCTTATGCCGGCACCGCGCACACCATCGCACCCATTTCCGAAGATAACCAAACCTTGCTGGCGCTGACCCCCAACCTCAGCCCCTTGATTATGCCCAGTTTCGGTGCCAATGCCGTGGCCGGTTTCGAACAAGTCCAAACCTTATTCAAAGGCGCTCATGTCAAACACGGTCACATTCTGTGGGTCACCGACGATGTCGAAACCTCCGAACTCGCCGCCATCACCGAGCAAGTCAAACAACACCATTTGCAACTGAGCATTTTGGTGGTCGGCACACCCAACGGCGGGCCGATTCAAGTGCCGAATTACGGGCTGATCAAGGACGAAAACGGCAAAATTGTCTTGGCGAAAGTGCCTTTCCAACGCTTCCAGACCCTGGCGCAACAAACCGATGCCACCCTCTCGACCTTGTCGATGGAAGACGTCGACACCGCACAATTGTTGCCGAACAGCTTGAGCGGATTCGGCACGGACGATGAGTCAACATCCGACAAAACCCTCTCCAACTGGCTGGACGAAGGTGTATTCCTGCTGTGGTTGCTGGTGCCGCTGGGCGCCTTGGCGTATCGACGCGGTTGGGCCTTCTCCTGGTTAAGTGTCGGGCTGCTGGGCTTAACGCTTTCCGGTGGTCTTGTTTCACCGTCACCCGTCTGGGCGAAGGATGTCAAAACCGATGACAACACCAGCGTTACCTTGCTGGATGTGTTCAAATCACCCGACCAACAAGGCTATGAAAAATGGCTCAAACAGGATTACGACACCGCTCTGGACCGATTCGAAGACCCGCTCTGGCGCGGGGCCAGCCTGTATCGACAAGGCAAATACAAAGAAGCTGCCAAACAATTCAGTCTGGACGAAAGCGCGCAGGGCCATTACAACCAGGGTAATGCACTGGCCAAATTGGGGCAATTTGAAGAGGCCAAAAAACAATATGAAAAGGCGCTGAAAGCCAATCCAAAATTCACGAACGCGCAAAAAAACCGTGATTTAATGGATCAGATTCTCGAAGTTCAAAAGCAGCAAAAAGCGCAGGAATCCGGGGAAAAACAACGCCAAGGCCCCAACAAACAGCAACCCGACCAACAAGGTCAGCCCAAGCCGCAGGAGAATGACAAATCATCCGATAACAGCCAACCGTCGCCCAACGCCCAGTCGAATCAAAACGGTGAAAGTGGCCAAAGTGGCGAAAACGGGCAAACCCAACCCAATGGTCAATCGCAAAACAGCGATTTAAACGAACCTTATCAACCCAAGCCTTCGGAAAAGGCCTCGGACCCAAAATCACCAGGCCTGGGCGAAAAAGATGAAACCGCAGAACCGAAAACCGAAGGCGATTTGCAATCCAAAGAAGGCGGTGAACAACCAAAACAGCCCAAAGAACCCGGTCAGGAATTGGGGCAAGGGCTGTCCGAATCCGACGACGAGCCAAACGGCGACGGTAAAGCGCTGACGGCCCAGCAATCCGAAGAGGAGCAGGCGCGTCAAAACTGGCTGAAACAGATTCCCGATGAACCGTCTCTGTTTCTGAAGCGCAAATTTGAATATCAATACCAGCAACAAGGTGGCCCATCGAATCCTAAATATGAGGATAAAATGTGGTAACGCCCGATATGACTGAAAAACGAAACGGTAACACATGATGACACAACCACACTCACGCCGACCTTTGAAAAAGGTGATCCTGATTACCCTGGCACTGATTTTTATCCTGTTGGTGACCAGTCAGGCTTTTGCGCGTGGTTTAACCGCGCAAATCGATCATCAGGACGCCGAAATGGGGGATATCATCACCCTGGTGGTGAAAACCGATTTCCAGACCTTTGACTCACCCGATTTTCACAGTCTGGACGATCAGTTCGACGTGTTGGGCACTCAGCGCAGTAGCCAGATTCAAATCGTTAACGGCAACTATCAAGCCTATTCCCGCTGGGATGTCCGTCTCACGCCAAAACAAGCCGGCGACTTGGTGATTCCACCGTTCAATGTCGCCGGTGTGCTCAGCGACCCAATCGTATTGCATGTCTCGGAAGCCCCAAAATCGGATGCTCGTCAGCTTGGCAGCAGCTTTCTCGAATCCAGCGTGAACATCACCGAACCCTATGTCCAGCAAGAAGTGTTGTTCACACTGCGTTTTTACCACCTCGGCCAATTCCTAAACGGCAATATCCGCCCGCCGAGTTTCGACCACGCCATCACACAAAACATCCGCAACCAGTTCAATTACCAAAAACGCATCGGCGGTAAGCTCTACGAAGTGTACGAATGGACCTGGGCCTTCTATCCGCAGAAAAGCGGCCAGATGACCATTCCACCGCAAAGCTTCAACGGCCGAATTCAATACCGAGGTGTGCTGAAGCTGGTGCAGGACAAGACCCAGTCGATCGAACTGAATGTCCAACCGCAACCGGACACCTATCCGGCGCAATCCGCTTGGTTACCGGCCAAAGACATTCGCCTCACCGAAGACTGGCAAACGTCCAATCCGATTCGGGTCGGCGACTCCATCACCCGAACACTGACCCTGCAAGCGGATGGACTCTTAGCCTCACAACTGCCGGATTTCCAATTCAAAGAGCAAGCGCATTTTCATATTTATCCCGATCAGCCGCACACCAATAACCAAACCACCGAAAAGGGCATGCAAAGCCAAAAAGTGGAAAAGGTCGCCATTGTTCCCACTGAACCAGGTGACATCCTATTACCGGAACTGACATTGCACTGGTGGAACACGGCGAAAAATGCCCTGGAAACCATCACCCTGCCATCCAAAACCCTGACGGTATTACCGGCATTAAAATCCCAAAACAATACCTTTAATACCAAACCCTTACCGGAAACGCATGAAACCGTTTCACGTGAAACACCGACAACGCATTCAAGCACTTGGTCGGTTTCCTGGTTCACCGTTTTGCTGTTGGGGTTGTGGTTGATAACGCTTTGGTATGCGCTGAAATGGCGTCGGGCAATGCAACGCCTCTCCGCCAAACAGGTCACAGAACCGCAAATGAAAAACGACCAGGCCTGGTCAAAATCGCCGGAAATCGACAAAGTATGTCAGGAAGGCCAACAAGACGCCAAATCACTGTACCGCGCCGTTTTGGCCTGGCAACAACAGGCATCCATTGAAAGCAGTGAACGTTTGTTAACGGACTTACAACGCCTTAAGGCGCACCTGTATCATCAGGAACCGCTGACGCCGCAAACCTTGACCGACATTTGCACGGAAATCAAGCGCCTGCACAGCCAAGCGCAAAGCGCGCCAGCCAAAACCGGTTCCGGCCAAAAACTGGAACCGATTTATCCAAACGAATCTTAGCCCGAATGTTTCATGAATTTGTGCTGAGATTGCGCGGAACATTGGTTTCACAAGGAAATTTTCGAAGAAGTGTCGTATCCGTGATTACGACCGACTGAGAAAATATTTCTTGTGGAATCAAGGAGCAAGCAAGGTCGGTTCAAATTTGTGAAATATTCGGGTTAGGGCCGGTTCAGCTAACCTGCCCGACCCAGGCCTGGCGATTAATCACGTTTGAAGTGACCGTCGGCGATTTTCTGCACCGCCGGATAATCGGTTTTACCGGTGCCGAGTACGGGCATTTCCTCGACCAGAATCACGGTTCTGGGCACCATGATTTCCGACACCTGAGCCGCTTTGGCAGCTTCTTTAACCGTATGACGGCTCAGGGATTCGTCGTTGGTGACCAAAAGCAACTGTTCGCCTTTGCGTTCATCGGCCACCGCCACCACCACGTGATGACCTTCCGGACTGGCTTTATTAATGTAGCTTTCCACGGCCGCCAATGAAATCATTTCCCCGCCAATTTTGGCAAAGCGTTTGGCGCGCCCTTTAATGCTGATAAAACCGTCTTCGTCCACTTCTACCACGTCACCGGTATCGTGCCAGCCGTCTTTCGGCGGTTGCAACACCCCCGGTTGATCCGGCATCAAATACCCCATCATGATATTCGGCCCTTTCACCGTCAGGCTGCCGCCTTCTTGAATACCGTCGATTTTGCGCAACCGATAATCCACGCCCGGCACCAGTTGCCCGACGGTGCCGTTTTTGAAACTGAGCGGAATGTTCACCGCCAAGACCGGCGAGGTTTCGGTCACACCATAGCCTTCCAGAATCGGCGTCAGGAATTCATCGGCATACAGACGACGAGTTTCCGGGCGCAGTTTTTCCGCGCCCGCCACCAAATAACGCACACTGTAAAAGTCGTACGGATCGGCTTTTTTAGCGTACCCACTGAAAAAGGTATCGGAACCGAACAGAATCTTCACATTAAGGTTGTAAACGTATTCGGGAATCACACCATAATGCAGCGGCGACGGATACAAAAACACCTTGCCGCCTTTCAACAACGGCCACAGCAACCCGGCCGTCAGGCCAAAGCTGTGAAAAGTCGGCAGGGCATTGAACAACTGCTCACCCGGCAACAAGGTCAGCATGGCGGAAATCTGCTCGACATTGCTGTAAAGGTTATTATGCGATAACACCACCCCTTTCGGCGCGCCTTCCGAACCGGAGGTAAACAACACCGCACCTTCCTCGTCCGGCGATAAACCATATCCCGGCACCGCCGACGCCCGCCCAAGCAGAGCGCCCAATTTATCGAGTAGGCCAATCGAGGCGCGGATATCCTCCAAATAAAGAAAACGCACTCTTTCGGACAAGGCTTCTATCGTGGAATGCAGATCGTAGGCATCAACAAACTTGCGCGATGTCAGCACGGTTTGAATTTCTGCGGTCTCACACGCCGATTTCATCGGCCCCAATCCGGCGGTGAAATTGAGCATGGCCGGCACATAACCGTAAGCTTGCAGCGCAAAAAAAGTCGTGGGCATGCCGCTGACATTCGGCAATAACACCCCAACACGCTTTTCATCCTGCAAAGACCGATGTAACTTTTTGCCCAAAATACGCGATGCCAACAATAATTTTTTACGCGACAAGGCCACTTCATTGATGTCTTCGATACAAACATCGGACGATGAGTATTCACGTGTGGAATCCACCAGCGCTTTATACAGTGATTTTGGCGTATAGTTGGCGTGGAACTGGCTGTCGCGCATCAACGTGAAAATACGATTTTTGAAAAAATGATGTTTTTGACGCCCTTTCAACCCGGCGGGTAACTCAATGGTTTCCGGCGGCAACACCTTCAAGGTGATTTTCGGCAACCACTGGCGCTTCATATACGCCATTTTCAGGCCATCCAAATAGGAGAAATGGGTTTTTTGTGCGCCTTGGATATGAATCGGTAGAATTTTCGCTTTGGCTTTATGCGCGACCAAACCGGTGCCTTCGTAGATTTTCATCAAACTGCCGGTGGTGGTGATGCGCCCTTCCGGGAAAATCATACAGTGTTTGCCGTTCTTCAGCTCCTGAATGACTTTTTTGGTGGCGTAGGGGTTATGGAACTCGACTTTGAAGTGATCGACAAAGCTCAGCAAAAACCGTTCATACCATTTTCGAGTATGGGTTTCGTCAATCATAAAGGCGGTGTCGCCGGGCAGATACGTACTGATAAGCACGCCGTCCAGCAAAGACGTGTGGTTGGCCACAATCAACATCGGCTCGCCAGATTGATCCAGCCGGTGGTAATGCTCCAACCCGGAAATTTCCACTCTGTAGAAGAGTTTTAATAACAACTTGATAATCAAGCTCACCATTATTATTTTCCTTTTTTAAGATGAACGAAATCAGCCGGTCTGCCCGGCTCACAACGATTGTGTCAACCGACGCCCGCGTTTTAAATACCAAAGCGCTGCCAGTAGATTCAATAATGCAACGCCGTATAAGATTTGCATCAAACCGAACTCAAATGCATAAAGCACCATAATGAACAAAGATGACAAGACCATCAACAATGCATTAGTAATATTATTCACCGCGACCATACGGGAACGGAAATGATGCGGCGTCTGCACTTGTAAAAGTGTATAAAGCGGTACCGTAAACAAACCGCCGAAAATGGCGATCAACAGCATGGTCAAAAGCACTACCACAGCCGACGTTTGCCCGAAAAAGTCGGCTACACCGACCAAGTCATCGGTTAAGACCACCCGATTCATCGCGAGATTTCCAATCAGAATCGTCACTGAAATCGCCATCAACAACCAGACCAGCCAACGCACATTCGTGAGGCTGCGCACCGGTTTTTGATAACGCCCCGCCAGCCAGGCCCCTAAAGCAATCCCAACCGAGAACACCGTTAAAAACAACAAAACCACTTTGTCATTTCCACCGAGATTGTCAGCGACTAAGACCGGAATCTGGCTTAAATAGGTGGCACCCAAAAACCAAAACCAGGAAATCGCCAACACCGCAAAAAACGCTTGCGGAAAGTCCTTGCGCAACGCCATTTCCTGACGGGTATTACGCCAGAGATTCCACTGAACCCTTAGCGATGCATCTCCCGCCGCACTGTTCGGCACAAACCGGCTGGCCAGATACCCCAGCAACGCGACAATCAGCACGGCCACCGCCATGCCGTTTTCGCCGCCGTCCGTCAATACCACCCAACCACCGGCAATAGTGCCCAATAAAATCGCCACAAACGTGGAGGCACTGAACCAGCCGTTTCCGTCCAGCAACTCATGGTCGGCTAAATGCTCCGGCAAAATCGCGTATTTAATCGGACCAAAAAACGCCGACTGCACCCCCATCAAAAACAACACGGCAAACAATAGCTCCACGCTTTGAGTCATCAACGCCATGGCACCGAACAGCATAATGAGGATTTCCGCCAGTTTGATTTTACGAACCAGTGCCGTCTTTTCGTATTTGTCCGCTAACTGACCGGCAAACGCCGAAAATAGGAAAAACGGCAAAATGAAAATGCCCGCCGCCAGCGTAATCAGCAAACCCGCCTGTTCCGGGCTTTCCGCCAAACGAAAGGTGATTAACATCACCAGAGCATTTTTAAATAAATTATCGTTAAAAGCGCCTAAAAACTGCACCCAAAACAATGGAAAAAACCGTTTTGTCAGAAAAAATCCGTTGTTCACTTTTCATCCTTTGCGCGATTATGGGCTCGACGTTTTCACCCAAGACGTTTCACTCAATATGGCTTCATTTGACACAAGTCATGAGTTGATTGCAATCTTTTCACCTGGAGCACTCTCTTTCAAAACCCGCCGCATTATAAAGGTGCCCGCCCAACTTGCCCATTCAATTCTGGTTATCAATCGCCAGACACCATTTATAACCGGAACCAACCGTTAAGCCAAATCGAATAAATATAGCCACCAGAACTCGAAACGAATGATGCCAAAAACAGTACCCGTTATGCGACGAACTTTAAGGCTAAGCAAATTCGTAAATGCCATCCTACTGGCCATGCTCTCATTTTCATCTTCTGCCATATTCGTCAGCAGCTTACCCGCTTTTCCATCATTCCTTAAGGGTTTCGTCAAGCTCCACTCAGGCTCGCACCCGAACCAATGGTTACAATACCCTATTCTAAGAATACCCGATTGCAAACCATGCCGATTTCATTACCCGGTTGGTGGCACACGCCATTACAAGCCCACCAACTGAAGTTTTTCGCCCATTACATGCTGTTCCTATCCTGTGCATTGGTTCTGGCCTTATCTTGGTTCCATTGGGTTTACCATATCCATTTGCCTGACCGAATGTATCTGCTCTGGTTACCATTGCAACTGATGGGTACTTTTTTGCTGTATCTCGGTTTACCAAGATTCAAAAGCTTACCTCAAGGCCAGGTATTGGCGCTGTTTGTGTTTTCACTGATGGTCTTGGGCGGTTATCTTTACGACAGCGGTGGTGCCATCAACCCGTTGATACACCTACTCATTGCCCCCATCGCCATCGGCCTCGTCATCTTCTCACGCCAGCCCGCTTTCATTCTGATTCTATTATCCACCGCCATCTATTTTCTGCTCAATCGATTTTATGTGCCGATTATGAGTATGAAAATTCCCAGCCTCAATGCGTTCTTCTACTGGCACTTGAGCGGTTCCGCCGCCGTTTTTCTTGGCATTTCGGTACTGGTGATGATGATTGTCTTTCCACTGCGGCAAAAACTGGAAGCCCAGCAACAGGATTTGCTGAAAAACCAGAAACAAGCGCTGCAACATGAGTATCTGCTGGCACTGGCCACCTTTGCGGCTTCCTCGGCTCATCGGCTCGGCACACCATTAAACACCCTATCCTTGATTGAAAGCAGTTTACGGCAAATCTGCCCGTCACCACAGGCACGACAGGACCTCGACATCATGGCCAATCAACTCAGTGTCTGTCAAAAAGCACTGAGCAATATCCGCCGAAAAGCCGACCGGTCGGTCAGGCCTGGGCGTTTTTCATGTAACGTGACGGACTTTCTGGCCGACGTCAAAGAAGAGTTCACCCTCTTATACCCCATGCAAGAACTGCCCATGGAAATACCGGCCGAAACCATAGTTCTTCATATCGACAACAGTCTATCGTTGGCCGTATTGAACCTATTGGAAAACGCCGCCCGTTACAGCCCGGATTACGTCGCCTTACGGTGTGAATTAAGCGATAACGACTTGGTTTTCCAAGTCGTCGATCACGGCCAAGGGTTGCGCGAAACGGAACTGTCGAAACTCGGCAAACGACCGCTTGCGCAACACGACGGTGAAGGCATTGGTCTGTATCTGACCCAAATGATTGTTGAACGTTATCAAGGGGAACTGCATTTCGAACGCACCGAAAACGAAACCCGTGCGGAAATCCGACTCCCCAAAAGCATCACGGAGCCCTCCCATGACTGATATGACCGATATTTTGATTGTGGACGACGACAGCGCTTTTTTAACGACGCTGACGCGCATGATGCAGCGCCAAGGCCATCAAATCCATGCCGCCGATACCGTGAGTGCGGCTCAAGATTTGATCGACACTACGCGCTTCTCACGTGCGATTCTCGACCTGAACCTGCAAGGCGACAGCGGTTTGAAATTGCTGGCGTATCTTGTCGATCGGCAGCCGGAATGCCGGGTGGTGATACTGACCGGCTACGCCAGCATCGCCACCACGGTGGAAGCCATGAAACACGGCGCCTGTGATTATTTATGCAAACCGGCCACTTTACCCGACATTCTCAAATCACTGGCACTGGACACCGACGAAACGGAAACCGACACTATGCTGTCGGATCATTACGACACCATGTCGCCAAAGCGCATCGAATGGGAACACATTCAACGGACGTTAATGGAACACAACGGCAATATTTCCGCCACCGCTCGCGCCCTCAACATGCACCGCCGCACGCTACAACGTAAATTGCAAAAAAAACCCGTCAACAAATAACCACATTTTTCTGGTGCGACAAAATGTCACAGGTTAAAATGAATGGCAAACTCGAACATCCCATAAAATGACACTCAAACGCCTACCGTAGCGGTCGGGCGGGTTTTTTATCGTTTCATCATCATTACCAATTAGGAGTTGTACATGAAATCGTCCGTTTTATTCGCTTTAATCCTCAGCCTTGGCCTCAACGCCCAAGCATGGGCCGCCAGTGTCGCCGACACCATTAAGATCGAAAACCCTTACGTTCGTATGGTACCGCCGGGTGCGCCGGCCACCGCCGCTTTTATGGTGCTTGAAAACACCGGTTCCAAAGACCATGCCCTGGTGTCGGCCAAAGCCTACATTAACAAAGTCACCGAACTGCATACTCACATTCACGACAACGGCGTGATGCGCATGCGCCAGGTGCCGAAGATCGACTTACCGGCCGGCCAAAAAACCGCTTTGCAACCCGGTGGCTTCCACATTATGCTGATCAACCTTACCGAGCCGGTAAAAGAGGACCAACACATCAAAATCGACCTGACATTTGACGATGGTTCCACCAAAACCATCGATGCCATCGGAAAACCCCTGATGAAACCGATGATGGGCGGGAAAGGCCACATGCAGCAGGGAATGATGTCCGGCAAAATGTTGAGCAACGGTCAAGACAGCCATGCCATGCGTTTGGTAATGCACGCCAATCCGGCTTTGCCGAACCTGACCGGCATTGCCGTTAAAAATGCCGCGGAACTGGGTTTAAGCGCGAAACAAGTCGCTGAAATCAAAGCCTGGCCAAAAGCCCATAGCCAGGAAATGTCTCGCCTGTTCAACGAAATCCGAACGTTGGAAAAAGACTTGATTCAGGACGCCTTGGCGGGTGAATCCAAAGCGGAGTTGATGAAAAAATTCGAGAAAACCTTAACGTTGCGTCGTCAGGTAGCGGAAACCAAAATCGACTGTCGGGATAACATGAAAAAAATCCTTACCAAAGAACAGTTCGACAAGCTGGCGTCCATCTATCCAATGATGTAAAAATTGTTGTCAATTTAACAGATAAAAAAACCGCTTTTAAAGCGGTTTTTTAATGCCTTACTTTCAACATAACTCTATAGCGAACTGAATAATAACGACTGCCAAACAATGCCCAAACTGTAACGTTCCGTCGCTTTAGGCAACGTGTCGTCATACACATACGCCAGACGTGAAGCAAAATCCTGACTGATTTGCCAACGCCATTGCACCGTTTGTCGACTGGGGTCTTTATCATTAATCAAATTCGCCTCTTTGGCCAAAATTTCCGCCGCCGCACCGGTCACGTCATTTTTTAAATACAGCATTTCATAGCGATAACTGAATTGATGATTACCCCATACCAAAGTGGGCATCACATAATACCCATAATTGTCATTGGTGTAATCTGCCTGTCGTGTCGCATCCAAAATGTCACCATCCGCTTCAGAATGCACCACTTCCGCCAGCAATTGAAACTGCCAGGCCTGCCAAGTCGGCGTCATTACCTGTAGCCACAACCCTGTTAAGGTCGTATCGCCAGTAAAGCGAACGTCGGTCGGTAAGGTTTTAAAATCCGAACTGTGCGAATGGCCCGACGTATAACGGTCATCCCCTCGCTGATAAGCTTGGGCTCGCATGCCCCAGATACCAGCTTGTAAATGCCAACCTTGCCAATGCTGTAACCATTGCAAATAAACATCCTGAGCGCCGCCTTTGTCACCGGGTGTCGCCGGAAAAGACTGTCCATCCCAAGCTTCCAGGCCGATGCTTAATTGCGGTACCGGCTTCCAAACTGCATTGACTCCAACATCATGAAAGCTTCGACCCCAAAAGGCGTCCGCCACCAAAGGCGCTTCAGCCATTGGCTGCAAACTGGCATGATACGATGCCGTGGGCGAAAAATTCGCTTCCATCTGCCCTAAGGAGACACCAAACGACTGGACCATTTGATAACTGACAAACAAATTTTCCAGATTCACAGCCGCATGATGATCGCCGTCATCACTGTGAACGCCAAGTTTTGCGGTCACTTTCGCTTTATCGTTAAAAGCATAATGACCGCCTAGTAAAGCATCGTCCAGATTCATGCCTTCCTTAGCCGGCGTGGCATCGCCGCCCATCATCAAACCGAGAATACGCCAATATTCATTATTCCCTACGGCACCATTGGAGTTCCACGTGAAACTCGCCGATGACCAAATGGCGTATTTGGCATCCTGTGGAGCCAACTTCACGCCATGTGCCTGCACATTGAACGACCATATCAATGCCAGACAAATCCATAAAACATATTGCATAAAATTTATTCTTCTAAAAACGGGTTGGAAAAACGCGGGTTATTAATAAAGTCATGATCGGTCAGGCTTTTTAAAAAATTCACCAAATCGTTCACTTCCGCTTCGGTAATGTCAAAGCTGACAATTTCCGACGCTTTATTGGGATTGGAGCGGCCGTCTCCGGCATTCGGTCCGAATTCCGTCACCGTGCCACCTGCCGCATAGTGCGCAACAACCTCCTCTAAAGTCGCTTTGGAACCGTCGTGCATATAGGGAGCCGTCAACTCGACATTTCGCAGGCTTGGCGGGCGAAATTTACCCATATCCGACCACTTTTGAGTGATGTCAAACAAGCCCTCACCGCCTTCGGGATAACTCCCGTTTGCATCCAGGTTATACAAACCGTTATTGAAGAATTCGATGGGCACGGGTCTTTGTTGGGTACGATCACGATAAGCATTACTGAACGTAATGCCCTCATGACAATGAAAACATTCCAACCGCTCGCCGTTAAACAAGTTCATGCCTCGCTTGGCCGATTCCGTCAATGCATTGGAATCGCCTTGCAAGTAACGGTCATAATCGCTGTTAAAACTGTTTAAACCGCGTACAAAGGTCGCCAGAGCGTAGATGATGTTATGGAAGTCATAAGGGTCTTCTTCGTCTGGATAAGCGTCTGCGAAAAGCTGCTGATAACGTTGATCTTGACGAAAACGATCCAACACTTCTTCACTGTTGGTTTCATTGACACCCAATTCAATCGGATCATCACCGGTCAAAGGCACCGGAATTTGCAGTTCAAGCCGGGTTGTCGCCGTATTGGCCCAATTTAAAGTTGGAAAATAAGCCACATTGACCAAGGCTTGAGAATTTCTCGGATGCATTTGGCCGGTGGAACCACTTGGACGTGCCACACCATCACTGAAAGCTAAGTGCTGTAAATGGCAGGACGAGCAGGATTTCGTGCCGTTGCCCGACAAACGCACATCGTAAAAAAGATGTCGTCCAAGTTGGAATTTTTCTTCCGTGACCGGATTATCGTCGGGCACCACCGGTAAAGGCGTCCCTTTGGGCACATTCCAATCAAACGACCCGTCGGCATCGCCGGACGGGTCGGAAATCGTGGTTTCACTGCTCATGCCCTGACAGCCGGTTTGCGCGGCGATCAAAGTCAAAAGCAGTACAAAAAAAGCAAGGCGAGGCATGGATCAGTTCAACTGAAGCGAGAAAACCTGCTGATCGGTACGACCGACCTTGTCACCCAACGGAATGCCTAAGTTATAAAACATCGGCGTACATTCCGGATCCTGCAAAGCCGACATACAGCCTTTTGAACCGCCTTCATCCACCGTCAAATCCATGCCGGACACCAATTCAGAATAATCAAATTTAACCTTGGTGCCGGTACCGCTTTCATTCACCACAAATTGATCATTGGTTAAAACAAAATCGGTTGTATTGTTCGGTTGTGCACACGCCACTGGATCGCCTTCACAACCGGTTGAACCCAGGTGAAAGTTATAAGTTTTGTCTTCATACAAAGTGCCGCCTTGCGTAAACCCACCGTTTGGAATCAAGTCAACACGCATAAAACGAAAACCGGCCTGCCAGTTCCACAACATAGCGTAATAGGCTTTTTCCTGTTGAAATTTATTTTCAACGGTATGGTTCGGCTCATAAGGCATGCCCAATTTAAACTTAATGCCTTTTACTTGAGAAGCATCCACATTGGCTGTCACTGTCAGCATATTGTTGGTTGGATAGGGTTGCTGATCGGCATTCGTACATCCGCCAAGAATGTCCCGGAATTCTAAGAAAGCAAAATCGTAATCGGCATTTTGAAAATCGTTTTCAACCATCTGAGTTTCAACATCGCCCGCTTCCGTCACCAGTTTCACGTCATACACAAACCAGGCCGCATACTGAAATTCACCGGACGTATCCGATGAACCTAAACCACTCACAGGGGTTCCGCAACTGATTTCGGTTTCACCGGCCACAGCCGTAAAGGGGATTTTCAGTGTTGTTTCTTGAGATGCCGGAGTATCGCCGCCATCATCCGTGCTACTGCTGCTAGAGCCCCCACAACCCGTCAAAAGTGCCGTCGCCAAAAAAGCCATTCCGGCTAAAAATCGTGTTTTCATAAAGAACCATCCTTGTTACTGAATTTTACTAAGACAAACGAGGAAGCCATTCTAGAAACCGAGACGAAAACATACAATGCGACAAATTGTCGCACCCTATAATTAAATACTGACTTTAAAAAGGAAATGGGGTGGACATTAAAAAACCGCCAGGCCTGGCGGTTTTAAGAAATGGCTTCCGTACTATCGAATGGAAGCGAAGTAGGCACTGATATTGGCGATGTCCTGATCCGTCAAGGCTTTTGCCATCGGTGCCATCATCGGATCGGTTCGACGTCCATCCCGATAGCCTTTCAGTGCAATTTCCAAATAGGCGGCACTTTGCCCCGACAAGTTCGGATACTGCGGCAAAATCGCCTGGCCGGTTTCACCATGACAGGCAAAACACACACCGGCTTTCGCTTTACCTTGTGCAATATCGGCCGACAGCCCTTGCAACGGCCATAATGCCAATACACTCCATAAAATCCATTGTTTTTTCATTACTCTCTCCTTATCCATTTTTCAATTAAATCGCATTTTGCAACCAAACCCAGATGCCGGTCAGGAAGAAAATCGCTACCCACACCACGAGGATGCCCACCGCGGAGGTGCCCAGTTTCGCAACCGGTTCGGAAGCTTGATACATGCCTTCGGTGCGGCCCGCTTTATAAATCGCGGTTAAATAAAAACCGCCGACCAGTCCGCCAACGCCGATAAACGTCAAAAAGAACAGCGCCGTACTCGGCCAATCTTCCATGACTTTGTAATCCAAAATGTCGTAACCAAACGGCAACATGTATTGCACACGAAGTGCTTCGCGGAAAACCGCCACCATTAACGCCATCAACGCGGCCATCAAAAGTGACTGATAGCTGGTTCGACTGGGTTTGTTCCACTGCATCAACAATTGGAATCCCAAAATCAGCAACACCAATAACATCAACCAGGTAGCCGGATTATGGAACACCGGAATCGCATCCGACACACTGAACAACCAGCCGATAAACATCAACAACTGCAAACTCAAACCGGATAAGGCGATTTTGGAGCCAAGATGATTGACGAAGTAACGATAATCCTCGTTATAGTCCTTACGAACCTTGTAGTAATGGGCATAGGCTTTCAAAAAAGTGCCCACTACGGTGATGCTCATGGCGATAAAAAAGAAGAAACGTGCCGGTTGCCAGGCATGGATCTCACTACCGGACATATTCACCTCACCGTTTGGCGCATACCATTGCATCCATTGCTCGGGTAACAGCGCCTGATAGGACAGAGCGTGCATAATGAAACCGTCCAATAAAAACATACCCAAGCCGAGAATCCCCCAACCCAGTATGCTCCCTTTGGCACCGGCGTGATTTTTGAAATAAAACACAAACCAACTGGAATAACCGATGATGAGCGTGAAAATAAAGGCAATTGCCCAACCGGCCGACAGCACATTGGACACATACCATTGAGGGTCATAAATGACCTGAGTGAATAACAAGGGTGCCACCCCCAACACCACCAACAAACTCACGCTAACTTTAGTCGCCTTGGTCATACCGATGGACAGTCTTTCCCAATGTGGATTTTGACGCTTCGTGAATCCATACAAAGACAGAGCCGCTGCGCCCAAAGCAATGTTGACAAACAAAATGTGAAACATCCAGGTGGCGATCATCAACACCTGAAACACCACCGGATGCGTTGGAATCCCCGCCGGATCGCGTAATACCTGCAAGGTGGTCGCAATTGAATGACTATCAAGTTCCATTATTTCTCTCCTTTCAACGCCACAATTTTCGAATCGGACTGAGCCGTTTCCGCGACGGTTTGCGTTTGACGGGACAAAGAGGCCAGATATTCCGCCACTAACTGTTGCTCATGCTCCGGTAACGGAATTTTCGGCATGTAGGGCACCAGCCCTTGCGCCAGAGCGCCTTGCAGATAAGCCTTAATCATGGCCACATCGGTCGAACCGTGGAGTTTTTCCACCATGGGTCTCAGCCCCGTATCTTCCATACTGTGGCAATTGGCACACATCACCTTGGCAATAAATTCACCGGCCTGCAAACGGTTGGCATCGGTCACCTGACGCAATGACGTCGGCGCAAACGGATGCGTCGCCAACACGCCTTTTTCGGCAATCAGCGGCAAATTGGAGGTAATTTGTTTGCCCGGCACATCGCGAGAAATGGTTTGATTGGAATAAACATACTGTCCGGCCACATAGGGTTTACGAATCGATTCACGGGAACGCTCTTCCGGCCAAAGTCCGGCAATGGCGATCACCGCCGTCATCGCAACGGCAAACCCTTGGCGTAATTGCAAAGGCTTCCAGGCCGTCCACACAAAATAAAACAGCATCGCGCCCAGTACCCCGAACAACGTCGGTGCAATGTAACTTGGCAACTGCGTCTGCATGATAATTTTGGCGTTTTCCGGTAGCGTCTGGATATACCACATCCACATAATCACGCCTAAAAACAGCCCGGCGATGCCCATTTTCGACAAAAAACGGGTGATTTCGATACGCACTTCATCGTTTTTCATGGTTGCCGCGAGAATGCCGCCCACCGCACCGGCAATCGCAAACATAAACGCCGTACGCAATCCCAAATGGGCAAAGAAATTCAAATTGAAAAACGCATCCAACGTAGAGCCGGTTTGATACCAGGATTCATTGCCCGGCCACATCATAAACGACAGAATCCCCACAATCAGGAGCATCGTTGCCCAAGACGCAATCGCGAACGACCAGGTCAATTTCAAATGCGTTTTCGGATCGATTTTCCCAATCAAGTACACCAGCGCATACACACCAATGACTTCCACCGTGAAATACACCCATTCCGCGGCCCAAACCCAAACAAAGTTATGAATCAAACCGCCCACACCCCGCGGCGAAGCCACCGTAATCGCATACCAAATACCCGGCCCGGTAATCGAACCGATAATGTACGAAAACACCAATAGAAACACACCGTATTTACGAATGTACTCCATCAGTTCCGGTTTATTTTCACGGACCGCTTTGGTTTCCAACAAAGCAAACAGCCAAGAAGCTCCCACCGACGTATGCGAAGCCAAGACGTGAATCGTACCGATGATGCCCATCACCCAAGCCGAACCGATTACCGGAACGTACCAACTGGGGTAAAGCCCTATCGTTTCCAACATTACTCTCTCCTAAACATAAGTTAAAACATATAAGTAAATACTTATAACTATAAAAATTTATTTATAATTGTTTGTTTTTACTCAACTTTTATAATTAAATTCGGCGAAGAGAATAATCGGATACGGTTGAACGTACAATGTGGCAAATTGTCGCATCCTTGCGAATAAATACGCATTATTTAAAGGGAAATAAATTGGACATTAAAAAACCGCCAGGCCTGGCGGTTTTAATTAATCACCAATAAACAAAATAAAAATGATATGTGTTATCATTTATTTTTTATCAGCATTACCTTATATTTTCCGCTATGAGTGAAGAACTGAATCGTATTCCCGTCGTCACCTTATATACCGAACACCAAAGCTGGCTGCAAGGCTGGATTTGTCATCGTGCCGGTTGCCCACATACCGCAGAAGACCTGACACAGGATACATTCGTCCGAATTTTGAGAAAATCCGGCCAATGCTTGAAATGCAAAGAACCCCGAGCCTATCTGGCAACCATTGCCAAAGGCCTTCTAATCGATAAATGGCGACGCGAAGAAATTGAAAAAGCCTATTTGGATGCCATCTCGGCTATGCCGGAACCCACGACCCCGTCAAGTGAACACCTCAATGAAATCATCGAAACCCTGCTCAAAATCGATCAAGCCTTATCGAGCTTAGCGGAAAAACCCCGCCGGGCTTTCATGATGGCGCAGTTCGACGGTTTGAAATACCGTGAAATCGCCGTCAAGCTGGACGTCAGCGAACGCATGGTCAAGAAATACATGGCCCAAGCCATGATGGCTTGTATTCTCGCTGCGGACGAGGAGAAAGCCGTTGAATAAAGAACACGAACACCACGCCCTGGCCTCTGCCTGCGAATGGTACGCCATTTTAAACGACGAGTCGGTCAGTGAAAAAGACAAAAATGACTGGCACCGTTGGTTGAATCAATCCCCAAAGCACGGCCAAGCTTGGCAACGGGTTGAGCAAGCCGGAAGACACCTGTCGGGTCTCGACCCGACCCTGGCCAGGGCCGCATTAAACGCGCCCAAAGGCATGGGGAGACGAGCGGCATTGAAAAAGCTGTCCGTCGGCCTGCTCGGCCTGTTTGGCGCCGGCTATTTGGCACAATCACACTATGCTGAACAGTTAGCCTTTCAAATCCTCGCCTTATCGGCACAATACCAAACCGATATCGGCCAAAACGACCGACTGCAATTGGCCGACCAATCACAAGTCTGGCTCAATACCGGCACCTGCGTCGATATCGATTACAATGCGCAACAACGCGGTGTTTACTTGAGAAACGGCGAAATCCTAGTACAAACCGCCCCGGATTATCGACCAACTCCACGTAGACTGTTCGTTAAATCGGCACAAGGTCAAATGACGGCCAGAGGCACCCGCTTCAGCGTTCGTAGCGGCTTTCAAAATACCATCATCGCGGTCTTCGACGGCCAAGTCGACATTGAAAATCTACACGGGCAAAAACAAACATTACAACCCGGTCAGCAAGTGGGTTTCACAGCCACGGCCATCGGTCTGGTTGAAAAAGCCGAGTCTTTCCGATCCAGTTGGACCAAAGGCCTGCTCGTGGTCGACAACTGGCCATTGATTGATTTCATTGAAGAATTGCAGCGTTACTCCAAACACAATATTGAACTGGATGAACGGCTGAATCAGCGTCGATTGGTCGGCACCTTCTCCACCCGAAACCTCTCACAGACATTGGAATCTGTTGCCAATGCCTTAAATCTGGATATCCATCAAAACCAACATCAGGCCTGGCAGATTTTTCCATGACAGGACGGTTTACACAGGGCATTCTGAATCATCAATAACCGTCGGACCTTTCCCATGCCACCCATACATATCGCACCCATAAACCAAACCGATAAAATGCTTATTGACGGTTCCCTTTTTCAAATCTGTTTCGGCTTTATTCAAAGATGAGCGCCAATTTGAACCCAAACCAAAGCCAATGCCTTCTTGTTTTGGACCCGTTTAACGAAAGCTTATCATGCGCCAACTTCATGGTGAATGCATTGTGAAACCGATTTCAACTGGTGCTTCGCTCGACACGCTTGCACAAGAAAAACAAAATGACATTTAAAAACGCCTGGTTCCAAATTCATTGGATCCTTGGAATCACCGCCGGCCTGATCCTGATGATTGTCGGCACCACCGGTGCAATTTTATCATTCGAACGCGAAATCGTTCACCTACTGAACACCGATTTAATAACGGTTAAACCCCAACCAAACGCCACTCGGCTATCGCCGCAAACTTTGTTGACTCGCATCCAAACAGCCCATCCCGACCGAACCGTGAACGCCCTGACGTTTTCGAAAGACCCTTTCGAAGCGGCCCGCGTTAATTTTGCATTGCCCGGCACCGGCAAACGGGCGCGACGCGGCGAAACCCGCTATGTCGATCCTTATACCGGTCAAGTACGATGGCAGGATGAAATCGGTCACGATTTTTTTCATACGGTTATGGCGCTGCATCGTTGGCTCTTACTGGATAAACCCGGCAAACAAATCGTCGGTGCTTCCACGCTTGCTTTAATCGTGCTGGTGCTGTCAGGCCTCTATCTACGATGGCCGAAGACCTGGCACCGTCTCAAAACCTGGTTAACTTTCAACCCTCAAAAAACCGGACGCGGCTTCTTATCCGATCTACATGCCGTCATCGGCACTTGGGTACTGATTTTTCTATTACTGGCTTCTTTCACCGGACTTTACTGGTCCTACGACTGGTACCGGAGTGGCCTCTATGCCATCACCGGCGTATCAAAACCGGTACGCGGCGGTTCCAAACAGGCCAAACCCTCACCCCAAAAACAACCGGCCGGGCCATCATCAACCCAAGCCAATTCAATGCAAATCGACCAGGCCTGGCAGGCATTTGAACAACACCTTGCCACAAATGGATACCGCCACGCCACTTTACGACTGCCCAAAAACACCAACCGCTACGAATTCCAATATTTTGATCCACAGCCGGCACATTCCCGCGCCCGAAACACATTAGTTCTAGAAGGAAAAAACTGGCAAGCTATCAAACACCAACGTTATGAAGATAAAGCCTTTAACGAAAAAATCATGTCCAGCATGTTACCTTTACATACTGGCGAGTTTTTCGGCCTGCCTGGACGCATTCTATTATTCATCACCGCCTTATCATTACCCCTGTTCGGCATTACCGGCTTCATGCTGTATATGGATCGTCGTAAAACCGCCAAACTGCGTCGTGAAGCCAAACAACAAGCCAACCTCAAAACCGTGCCGCTGGCACAGGCGGACACGGTGATTGTCTATGCCAGCCAAAACGGCAGTGCCGAGCGACTGGCCTGGTTGACCGGGCAAATATTACAAGACACCGACCGAGCAATCAGTCTGACCGGTTTGGGGGAATTAACGCCCGAACAACTGGCCGACAAATCCCTGATTTTATTGATTGCCTCCACCTTTGGAGAAGGCGAAGCGCCGGACAGCGCCCGACGTTTTGTCAAACACCTTGAAGCCGTAGTCGATTTCAAACCCGACCTTCAATTTGCCGTACTGGCCTTGGGTGACCGCCATTACGAGCATTTTTGTACCTTTGGTTTGGCTTTGGATAACTGGATGCGCCAAAGCGGCGCAACCGCCCTTCAACCTTGTACGACGGTCGATAAATTAAATCCGAAAAACCTCCAGGCCTGGCAGAATTTGCTGATTCAGCTCGGCGGAAATCGCGAAGTATCCTTAATCGCGGAACCGGATGAATGGCGCTTAACCGAACGCACTTTACTAAACCCCGGCAGCCAAGGCATGCCGACCTACCATTTGTGCTTTGAACCGGCCAATGCAAAAACCGTTGATTGGCAAGCGGGCGATTTGGTTGAACTTACTCTGAAAGACAACCAAACCACCGAAACACGTCAGTACTCCATCGCCTCCATTCCGGAAACCGGCGGCTTACAGCTTTTGGTACGTCAAGTGCGTTTTGAGAACAATACACTCGGAAAAGGGTCCGGTTTTCTCACGGATTCACTCACGCACGGCCAAACCGCCTATCTGACCATTCAGTCCCACAGCGCGTTTCATCTCGATACCAACCATTCCGGCCCTTTGATTTTAATCGGGAACGGCACCGGACTGGCCGGTTTGCGTGCTCATCTGCAACAACGCATCCAGCACGGCCATTATCAAAACTGGTTATTATTCGGCGAACGCAACCAAGCTTCTGATTTCTATTATCAAGACGAGTTGAATGACTGGCTAAAAAACGGTCAGCTTGAAAAACTGACCACCGCCTTTTCCCGCGAGCAGGAAGGCTATGTTCAAGATAAGCTGCGCGAGGCCGGGGAAGAGATTCAAAGCTGGGTCCAGCAAGGTGCGGTGATTTTGGTGTGTGGCAGCGCCGATACTATGGCGAAAGCCGTCGACGATGCCTTGCAAAGCATCTTATCCCCTAACGATTACCAAACGCTTTTGGCACATAACGGCTACTTGCGTGACATTTATTGAAATTTTAAACGGTTTCCACCAGGCCTGGCTGTTGTTTTGACTGAAACAATCAAACAAAAAGCACCATAAAACAGCCCACCTGGTTCCCTTTTTTAATTTTCGTACGGCTTCTCATATGGAAACGATTTACATTTACTGAAAATTAAAAGGAAAACCATGAAACCCACAACTCAGAAAAACCGTTTATGGCGCGCATTAGCACTTCATAGCGGGTTACTCGTCACCGCAGGGTCACTGGCCTTAGCGCCAACGGTTTCTTTCGCCGAAACCGCTTCCGCCGTACAAAGCTACCAAATTCCAGCCGGAAACCTATCAACCGCCCTAGCTGATTTTGCCAAAACCTCCGGTCTGCTACTCAGTGTTGACGGCGCCCTGCTTGAAGGAAAAACCACTCAAGGCTTAAATGGACAATTTTCCGTTAAACAAGGTCTCAACCAACTGCTACAAGGCTCTCAACTAAAAGCGCACTTTGACGGTGACAAACGCGTTACCATCAATTCAAAAGACTATGCCAAATCAGAAACAACACTTAGTGAAATAACAGTTATGGGTGATTTACAACAAAATTCGCCCTATTTGACAGAAATCTCATCAGAAGATATGGAAAGGTTTCAGGCAAATTCAACCAAAGATGTTTTTACAACAGACCCCTCGGTTACCGTAGGCGGTGGCGGGACTCGCCAGACACAACGCTTATATTTACGTGGCATAGAACAAAGCAATTTAAATGTCACAATTGATGGTGCAGATCAAGGGCGAGCAACACATCCGGGGCAAGGCAATTTAATTCAGGTAGATCCTAGTATATTAAAGCAAGTTGAAGTGGATACAGCACCAGCCGCTGATGCTGGACCGGGGGCATTAGGCGGCGCAATTCGTTTTACAACTGTTGACGCTCAGGATTTACTTGATCCAGGAGAAAGCATTGGCGCAAAGCTTAGCTATGGTTACGGTTCAGCTTCTGAATATAAAAACCCAATTGCAACTGTATATACTCAATTTTTAGATAATATAGGAATTATGGCACATTATAGCTCTATTAAATCTGAAGATTATCGCATGGGAAATGGCGAAAAAAACAGTAATACAGCAGAAGACGCTGATGATTACTTGGTAAAACTAAGCCTATTGGATCAAAAAGGCCATACTTTTAAAATCTCTGCTGAACGTAATGAAATAAAAGGCCAAAGAGCTTGGAATAATTCAAGTGAAATAGGCTATCTCAATGAGTATGATAAAGCCTTAGCAAATATGAAAAGAATACGAAATACGGTGGGAATAAACTATCTTTACGAATCTCAAAATCCTTTAATCAACCCAGAATTAAAACTAAATCAATCAGAAATTGAATTTAGACGAACTTCTATGGACAACCAAGTCTCAAAAGCGACAACAGACGCTTTAAAAATGAATAACCAAGTTCGAAATTTCGACCTAAGAAACACGGCTAAATTCAATTTTTTAAAAAGCGAAAACCGTCTTACAATTGGTTTTGATTATAAAGATGAAAACAGTAAAGGGAGTTTTGCATCTCCGATCGAGTTTGGTAATTCTAACTTAGGTTTATATGTTCAAAATAGGACTAAAATCAATAACTTATCTTTAAGTATTGGTTTGCGACATGATTCTTATGACGCCGATCAAGGATTTGCCAAACTAAAAGGAGACCGTTTCTCACCGAATATTTCAGCTTCTTATAAAGCATGGAATGGCTTTTCTATTTTCGGAAGCTACGGTGAAGCCGTCAGAGCTGCGGGAGCGATACCCGTCGCATATCAGGCTCTTCATTTAGCCAATCCTGATGCTAAATATAATGGCAAAACATTGGATGAAAACCCCAGCGCATTTAAACCAGAAACTTCTGTTAGAAAAGAATATGGTTTCAACTATGAAGCCAAAAATTTAATTTCTAGAGATAATATCAAATTTAAACTGTCTATATTCGATACCAAAATTGATAATCTAATTGGTGCAGAACCTCCTGGCGGTACAAATATCTATAACCTGCCTGAAATTACCTCAAAAGGTTGGGAAGCCAGAGCGGACTATCAATATCAGTCAAAATGGATGACAGCTTTAATCTACAGTGATACGAAAGTCGAAGACAAAGATGGCGATTTTTATATTTCTTCTTCATTCCAAAGAAACGCAGCTAACCCAGGTCAACGACTCGTTTGGGATAACAAATGGAACTTTACTCAAAGCCTTTTGTTCGGTTACACCTTAACAGCTTCTGCTGACGTAAAAAACTCTGGTGAACTCTACCGAAAAGGGTTTGTCGTGCATGATATACAAATGATGTGGAGCCCTAACATTTTGAAAGGCTTAGAACTTAATTTAGCAGTAAATAATCTATTTGATGAAACCTATTCCGAAACAACTACTTTAGGTGACCTTGAAAACGATGAAGTCGTTTATGAACCCGGTCGAGATATTAGAATCCAAGCCAGCTATCGCTTTTAATCATGCATTTTTAATTGAACAAGTCAGCCTTTTTGGCTGGCTTAAAAAATAGAAAACTTTGCGCGAATTTAAAACCTTAACAAAGCAGTCATTAAAAGAAATCAATGAAACACTTTTAATTAGAAAGCTATTGGTGTTCCCGAATTCATTTTATCCATTAATAACCTTCTGCATTTGGATGAGTCAAACAAATCGCGACATGCATTAATCAAATCGACATTCACTAGGAAGTTAAAAGAATGAAAATATTGTTATTTTTAATTTTTTTGGTAACCGCTAGTACCGTTAAAGCACTCACAATTCCAAAAGATAATGAAGATAAAGCTTATTGGAATTTTATTAAGGCCAAAAATGAACCCTCTTTACTTGCAACAGGAAAAGATGGCCGCTTAGCAAACTCGCCTCATCGACCATTACCAACATATAAAGAGATCAATATTAATCATAAGCAAGCTATATTAGGTCATGATCTATTTCAAGATAAAAGCCTATCACTGGACGGAACTATTGCTTGCAGTTCTTGTCATAACGGACGTTCAGGAGGAGGTGATGGTCGCCCTGTTGCCATCGGTATTAATGGACAAAAAGGTGATATTAATGTTCCCACGGTATTCAATAGTGGATTCAATTTTCGTCAATTTTGGGACGGGCGAGCGTTTGACTTGGAAGAGCAAGCTCAACAACCTGTTGAAAATCCAATTGAAATGGGACACCACTGGCCTGATTTAATAGAAAAGCTCAGACAAACCAACTACCAGGCGCGATTTAATACTTTATACCCAGATGGCTTAACTCAAGAAAACATTGGGCATGCTATCGCTCAAATGGAGCGAGGTCTAATCGTAAATAATGCGCCTTATGACTTATATCTATCCGGTGATTCAAGCGCCTTATCTAACAGTGCTCTACGAGGTTTAGAACGATTTCAAAGTTATGGTTGTATCGCTTGTCATAATGGTATTAATTTAGGCGGAAATCTTTACCATAAATTCGAATTAACCCTTTATCACCCTAAAGACCGTGAAATAACGGAAGGAATTTATTCTCGAAGTGGTCGTAAAAAAGATAAAGGAATGATAAAGGTGCCCACTTTGCACAACATCATGCGTTCCTCACCTTACTTTCACACAGGTAGTATTAACACGCTGGATACCGCTATTAAAATGCAAATAGCACAACATACAAAACGTTCTGTTAACGCTGATGACATTAAAGATATTAAGGCCTTTTTAAAGTCACTTACTGGAAAAATGCCCCCTACAATTCGAGAAATCTTTTAACAAAACAAAATATTGCATCACGTATTCGGATAAAAAACATGAAAAATTTTAATAAGCTGTTGAACCGGTTATTCATTCGTGGATATTTAATCATATTGTTCACTAGCGCTTTAAGCGCCTGTAATCAAGAGACTTTCTCAAAGGATTCCATCAACGATAAACCACCGACACAAACAATCAATCCCTCTCACCACCAAGATTATCTTGAAGCATTAAGAAAAGTAACAAGTGCCCAACCAAAATTGATTTATGAAATGAACCGCATTCAAACAGGTGAAGTTGCACACTATGATTTTTTACAGTATGAACATATCGAACTCATTCGTCATGCAAAAGCTTTAGCTCATCCTCCTGCAGCATTGCCTGAGTCAGTACGGACTGATTTAACTCAACAAGCCCAAACATTGCTGCACACATCTAATCAACTTGAATGGGTTATTGCCGATTTTTTACGTTCCCATGCGCTGGTTCTTAGTGCACGCTACAACCTTAATGACCTTATCCAACAACAGGTAACCGAAGCGAATGGAACACAACTTACCACACTATTCGAACTGAATAGCCATGTAAACCGGTATCTAATACAACAAGCCAGTGAAAACGATTTACGGAATTTTATAGACAAAATAGAACATGAATCACTTCTAAAAGTAGCTGGTTTAATATTTCAAGTTAAACAACTCATTAACGAAAAACCAAAAGAACAAACTGCTTTTAAACAGTTGGTAGAAACCTCAGTTAATCAACAGGCCTGGCAATTAGCGCAAACTTATAAACAAACAATTAATCACTTTAAAAATTGAAAATTTTAATTACATACACCTTGTCGTATTTAGTTAATTTTATTTTTACTGTCTAATTCAACCAATGGAGTTTAATGTGAAACGAATTATTTTCTTAACTTTGGCAGTATTCACAAGCTATTCTGCTATCGCAAAAAATGAATCAATGCTGCTTAACACGGTTGAAGCCAACCTAGAAAAAGTTGAAAAACACCCTAAAAGCACTGGCACCATCGCTCAACTTGCCAAAAAGACCAATGGCCATAGCTTAATGATGTTACGTTCATTTAAAAAAGGAGAAGTTGGCTCCCCACACAAGCCCGGTAACAAGGCTGTTCGGGTTGGTATCGTTATTCAAGGCACTTTATATTATGGTGTAGGCGAAACCGTTGATCCAACGAAAGAAAAAACTTATCAACCTGGCGATGTAATCTTAATGGCATCAAATGACACCTACTGGATGGCTGCGCGCGATAATGATACAAGTATCATATTTACATTTATACCACCAGAACAACTTAATCCCGCATTGCTCAAACAAATGCAATAGTCAAAAAATCAATAAACCGCCCAGGCCTGGGCGGTTTTGGAAGCTGGACTAGGACTAGGCCGCTTTGATGCCTGAATGACGCAACAAAGCATCAATTTGCGGTTCCCGGCCGCGGAAGGCTTTGAACAACGTCATCGGATGTACCGAACCGCCGGCCGATAAAATGGTGTTGCGGAACTTCACGCCGATTTCTGGATTCAGCACCCCTTTTTCCTCAAACAGGCTGAACGCATCGGACGACAAGACTTCCGCCCATTTGTAACTGAAGTAACCGGCCGCATAACCGCCCGCGAAAATATGACTGAAGCTCTGCGGAAAACGATGATACGCCGGCGGTTGAATCACCGCCACTTCATCACGTACCTGCTTGGCCAATGCCAAAATCGGCTGCGGCGCGTCCGGTTGATAATCGGCATGAGCGAGGAAATCGAACAGGGCGAATTCCAACTGGCGCACCATCATCATCGCCGACTGGAAACCACGGCTTTGCTGCAAGGCCTCGAACAAATCGGACGGCAAGGTCTCGCCGCTGTCGATGTGCGCGGTGATTTCGTCAATGCCTTCCCGTTCCCAACAGAAGTTTTCCATAAACTGCGATGGCAGCTCCACCGCATCCCACGGCACACCGTTGATGCCGGACACATCGAAATGCTCCATTTCCGTCAACATGTGATGCAGACCGTGGCCGAATTCGTGGAACAGGGTCGTGACTTCGTCGTGCGTCAAGCAGGCCGGTTTGTCGCCGACCGGCGGAGTGAAATTACACACCAGATAGGCCACCGGTGCCTGTAAATCGCCTTTCGGGTGACGCCATCGGCTGATGGCCGAATCCATCCAGGCCCCGCCGCGCTTGTTTTCACGCGCATACAAGTCCAGATAAAAGGCCGCGATAGGCTCGCCGGTGGCATTCAAAATCTCGAAATAACGCACATCGTCGTGCCAAACCGGTACCGTTTGTTTTTCCACGACCTGCACATCGAACAAGGTTTGAGTGATTTTGAACAAACCGGCCAGCACTTTGGTGACCGGAAAATACGGACGCAGTTTTTCCTGCGACAAGGACAAAGTGGCGTTTTTGAATTTTTCCGACGCATAGGTCACATCCCAAGGCTGCAAATCGTCCAGCCCAAGTTCACGACGGGCGAAATCCGCCAGCGTGGCCAATTCCTCCTCCGCTTGCGGTTTCGATTTGGTCGCCAGATCACGCAAAAAACCGATGACCTGCTCGCTGGAATCGGCCATTTTGGTCGCCAGCGACAGCTCGGCGTAATCGTTGAAGCCCAATAACTGGGCTTTTTCGTGACGCAACTGGAGAATCTTACGGATATTGTCGGAATTGTCGTATTGCGGATCGGCGGCCTGTTCGGAAGCGCGGGTGGCAAAAGCGCGATAGACTTCTTCGCGCAAATCGCGGTTGTCGGCATGGGTCATCACCGCCAGATACGATGGAAAATCCAAGGTCACCAACCAACCGGATTGTCCTTTTTGCTGCGCCAACTGTTGCAACAAGCCCAAAGCACTTTCCGGCAAACCGGCCAACTCGACTTCATCTTCCACCGATTTTGACCAGGCCTGGGTACTTTTCAAAACGTTGTTGCCGAACTGACTGCTCAGTTGAGACAGTTCCTGAGACAAGCGTTTGTACTCCGCTTGTTGGTCTTTCGGCAAATCAATGCCGGACAAACGAAAATCGCGCAGCGCGTTTTCCACCACTTTTTTCTGGGCCAACGAATAAGATTCAAACGCTTCAGACTGGGCCACTTGTTCAAATTTTTTGAACAATCCTTTGTTTTGCCCGACTTGTGTATAGTAATCGGTGATGCTTTCCAAACAGCCGGTGTAAGCCGCATGCCAGTCATCGCTGTTTTTGACCGCATCTAAATGCCCGACCGGCCCCCAAACACGTTCCAGACGATTGTCGAGCGCTTCCAACGGCTCGACAAAATTTTCCCAACTTGGCTCGGCTGGATCCTCAACCAAGGCCTCAATGGCTTGCCGGTTTTCGGCTAAAAGCGTGTCCACCGCCGGTTGAATGTGTTCCACGTGAAACGATTGAAAATCCGGTAATTGGTCGATTTGCAGCAATGGGTTCATAAACAGTCCGATGTTTTTATATAGTCAAAAAGGTTTACAGGATTATACCGTTCACGAAACGGATGAAAAACCCTAATCATTGGAATCTTAGGGGCCGATTATATTTACCCTAGGCGTTGCAAGGCTTATATGCTAGATTTAACCTATTGAAAACGAACGAACACAGAATGAAACAAAGTGGATTTATGAAAACCTATCAAACGACTTTAACCTTTAACAATCCAAACCGAGGTACCTTCAATATTACGCCGGACATCAATCAGGTGATCGGAAAATCGGGCATGAATGTCGGATTATGTCATGTGTTCTGCCAACATACCTCGGCGTCGCTGATCATTACCGAAAATGCCGACCCGACGGTACGCGAAGACATTGAATATTGGATGCAAAAACACATTGTCGACGGCGATGCCAATTATCGCCATAATTACGAAGGGGACGACGATATGTCGGGTCACATCCGCACCCTTTTAACGGAAACCAGCCATACCATCCCAATCACCAACGGGCAGTTGAATATGGGTACCTGGCAAGGCCTTTTTTTATACGAACACCGCACTGGGCGTTTTAATCGCCAAGTGGTGGTCACGCTTCAGGGAGATTAAACAAGATGATTAAGGAACCCGAGGTCAATGCTTCGCATTATGTACTGAAAGTGACTGGAAAGCATGGCTTGGTATTTAAAACCAAACACAATGATAAAGACTATCTGAAAAAAGTGGCGGAACAATTACTGGAACAGGAAGACGGCCATTTTACCGAATACGAAATCCATGTTAGCGACCACGCCAATACAGAAATGACGCAGCCGGAAAATCTGATTCACTACGTCAAACAGGATTTATAAAACCAACTTATTTGGCCTGTTCATATCCCATTTGCAACATGCAGTCTTCGTAGGACATTTGCCCGGACGTTTGACTGCGCAAATTGATTTGCGACACGCCGTTACGATCATCCCAGGCGCCCAGCGCTTCACCTTTGCAGTAATTCATATCATTACGAAATTGATCTTGGGTTTGATCGGCTTTTTTCACAAACTGTTTATTACCGCAAGCGCTCAGAGCCAATGCCGTCAATCCAATTAAGATTATGCGTTTCATGCGAATTTCCTCTTTTAAGAGAGCTTTGTACGAGTGGGGTGCGAGTAAAAAATGAGATAAAATTTTTCTGAATTAGGCGGGAAACGAAGCTAATAGCTGGCTATTAACGAGTTTTTCAACGACATTCAGGAAGATTTTAGCCATTTTTAGCCGTGCATCCACCTCATGCAAAGCTCTCTTTAAGTAATTAATTTTTCAGTTTTTATCTTGTTCCGTTGCCGTACTCATTTGATAACGTGCAATGCGTTTCGACAAGGTATGCATACGTTTGAATGCATCCACCAATTGCATTTCCAACCGAAAAATCATCATACGTTGCGCGTCGGCTTTCAGGTAACGTGCTTGGTGTTTCAAAGCTTCCTGAATCAAATGATCAATGGTCGATTTCACCGACAACACCAACATGGCTTTGTCTTCACTTTTTTCAGTGAGCGACAATAGTGCATTGTCCATCCCCTTCCCCACCTCTTTCGCCAGATTGCCGAGTAAATTCGTCATGGTTTCACTCGGTTTAAACTTGTTCTCGAAGGCTTTGTGTTTAGCGAGCACTATGCCATTATCGATGGTTTCCACCATCGATTCGAGAATATTAACCACCGTAATCAATTTCAGATAACGATTTTGCAAGGCTTCGTCCAGGTCCGCTTCACTGATTTTACCCAGATACAGCAGTATTTGATGCTGATAGCTCTTTAACCGTTCCACGTATTTATCTTCAAAGGTCAATTTATCCAACGTAATCGAATCGGCCTGGACGGCATGGTTGAAAAGACTGCTCAAGCGCTGCCGGAAACTGTCGATTTCCATTTCCACCGCATCCAGCGCCATCGTCGGTGCCGACAAAAGCCCTTTATCAAGAAACTTGGGTTTGATTTCGCGCTGGTTGGTTTCGTCTTCCACCACCGGATACAGCTTATAGACCGCCCAGACAAACAAAGGCACCATCGGCAAAAACAGTAACAAGGCGGACAATTTGAAAATCGTGTTGGCATTGGCGATTTCACGCGGGGTGTTTTCCGCTAAGGTGTCCATAGTGATGATATCCGGTGTAACCGACGGCGAAATAGACACTGTTAAATAGGCCAAAACGGAAATAAACGGCAACCAGATCAACACCCCAAGCACATTAAAGCCGACATGAATCATCGCCGAACGCACCGCATCGCGAGATTTTCCGATGGCGGCCAACATCGCCGTCACGCAGGTGCCGATATCCGCCCCCATCGACAAGGCAATCCCCGCCGGTAAGGTCAAAAAGCCGTTACTCGCCATCACAATCACGATCCCAATGGTGGCGGAAGAGGATTGCACCAGCGCGGTGAACACCAACCCAACCAGAATCCCATAAAACGGATTCTGCATTTCCACCATTAAATTCAAAAAGGGTTCGTAACTGCGTAATGGATACATGGCGTCGCTCATGACGTTCATACCAAAGAAAATCAAACCCAGTCCGAGAATCAATTCCCCCAGATGACGTGTTCGACTCAACTTACCCACAAACTGAATCACAAACCCGACCGCAATCATTAATAACGCCAGATTGGTGATTTTAAACGCCACGATTTGCGCGGTAATGGTGGTCCCGAGATTGGCTCCCATAATGACCCCGGCCGCCTGAGTCACCGTCATTAACCCAGCGGAAACAAACCCTACGACCAGAACCGTCGTCACCGAGGACGATTGAATCACCGCCGTGACCAGCGTCCCAGAAAGTGCGCCGGTCACACGATTGACGGTGAGTTTTTCCAACAATTGTTTCATGCGCTCACCGGCCACCGCCAACAAGCCTTTAATCATCAAATCGAGACCGAACAGGAACAACGCCAAACCGCCAAGCAACGACATAATCATACTTGGCCAATCCAATTCCACAACATAATCGTCCGCGGCCATGACCCAACCCGTCACACTGAGTAACAAGGTAAACAAAACGAGGGTTTTAAAATGTTGTCGGGCGTTCGAAGACAGTTCCATCGGGTTCATGACGAGATTTTCCGGCTTGAAAACTCCAATCCTATCCGAATTTTCGGCAAAGTAAACCAACTTACAGAACCCCATTGAAAATTTTTTCTGGTAACAGGATTAAAATTGGCAGAAAAACCGCTAAAACATTGACTCGCTGGCACTTTATGGTAACCTTTTCAGGTTATAAACTGCTTTTATAGTGAATCTGATTATTATGAATCTATTGGCCTTTAATCTTCCCATCGTGGTGCTTCTTCCCTTTTTCGGCGCCATTTTGGCGGCGTGGGCTTCCAAGCTGAACCGTCTGGCCGCGGCTTGGACCAGCGGCGGTGTTGCCATCCTTTCATTGGCGTTTCTGATGCCGTCGGCTTCCTTGCCGTTCCAAGGTGAAACCTTGATTCAAAGTTGGCCTTGGATTCATTCCATCGGACTGCACTTCGCTTTCCGTCTGGACGGCCTCGCCTTACTGTTTGCCCTGCTGATTCTGATTATCGGATTACTGGTTATTTTCTATGCCCGTTATTACCTGGCCGCTAAAGACTGCATGGGGCGTTTCTTCTCCTATCTGCTGATGTTCATGGGTTCCATGCTCGGGATTGTGCTGTCGGAAAACCTGATTCAAATGGTGGTGTTCTGGGAATTGACGTCCATCACCTCTTTCCTGCTAATCAGTTATTGGCAACAACGTAAAGACGCCCGTCAAGGCGCACGCATGTCCTTAGCCATCACCGGCGGCGGCGGTTTGGCCTTGCTGGGGGGCGTCTTACTATTAGGTCATGTGGTGGGCAGTTATCAGTTATCGGACGTCTTGCTGGCCGGCGATCAAATTCGCAACAGTCCGTTATATTTACCCATTCTGATATTGATTCTATTAGGTGTTTTCACCAAATCGGCCCAATTCCCGTTCCATTTCTGGTTACCGAACGCTATGGCCGCCCCAACGCCAGTATCGGCGTATCTGCATTCTGCCACCATGGTTAAAGCCGGCATTTTCCTGTTAGCGCGGTTCTTTCCCGTTTTGTCGGGCACACCAGAATGGTCTTGGTTGGTCGGCGGGGCCGGTTTAATCACCTTTCTGCTCGGCGGTTACACCGCCCTGTTCAAAAACGATTTAAAAGGCCTGTTGGCTTATTCTACCATCAGCCACTTGGGCCTAATTACATTATTATTCGGCTTCGGTACCCAACTGGCGGCCGTGGCCGCGATTTTCCACATCATCAACCACGCTACCTTTAAAGCTTCATTGTTTATGGTGGCGGGTATCATTGACCATGAAACCGGCACACGCGACATGCGTAAACTCAACGGTCTGATTAAATACATGCCGCACACCGCCGCGTTGGCGATAATCGCCTCGGCCGCCATGGCGGGTGTGCCGCTGATGAATGGGTTCCTCAGTAAGGAAATGTTTTTCCAACAGGCCGTGGAAATGTCGAATGCCGACTCCATGGCTTGGATGATTCCGGTGCTGGTCACCATCGGCGGGATTTTTTCAGTGGCTTATTCGATTCGCTTCATCCACGATGTGTTCTTTAACGGCGAACCGATTGGTTTGACCAAAACACCGCACGAACCGCCGCGTTTTATGAAAATTCCGGTCGATATTTTGGTTATTGTTTGCTTGGCCGTCGGGATTTTCCCTGCCTACACCGTCGCTCCGATTCTACAGGTGGCGGTAATGGGCACTTTGCAAACAGCGGCACCGGCTTACAGTCTGGCCATTTGGCACGGCTTTAATTACCCATTAATGATGAGCTTTATCGCCATGGCCGTCGGGGTGTTGGTGTATTTCCGTCGCGAGCGTTTCTTCGCTTTCTACAAACGCTATTTCCGCCGAATCAATGCCAAACGGTACTTTAACTTCTGGTTACAGAAATTATTTAATGCCTCGATTCGCGTTTCCCGAAGCTTCGACAAAGGCTCATTACAAAACGCTTCGGCCTGGATTATCGGAGCCTCACTGGTGATTGGTGCCTATGGCTTCTTAGCCTATCCCGGCGCTTTGTTCGGCGACCGTGCCTTACTGCCGTTGGACGGCGTGACCTTGGTCGTCGCGCTCGGATTGATGGTTATCAGTCTTCTGACCATGGTCTGGCACCGTCAGCGACTCTTGACTCTGATTGTCATCGGCGTCATCGGTTTGGTGATTTCACTCGGCTTTGTGAAATTCTCTGCGCCGGATTTGGCGTTGACCCAATTATCGGTGGAAGTGGTGACCATCGTTCTGTTATTACTGGCGTTGTATTTCCTACCGCAATACACTCCAAGACAAGCCAGCCGAGGGCGCTTATGGCGTGACGGTTTACTGGCGGCTTTCACCGGCATCGGTGTCACCCTTTTCACCTTGTCTGTATTGACACGCGATTACAGCACCATCGCCGAATATTTCCTCGCCAACAGTGTTCCGGGCGGTGGCGGCACCAATGTGGTCAACGTCATACTAGTGGATTTCCGTGGCTTCGATACCTTGGGTGAAATCGTGGTATTGGCACTGGCAGGCCTGGGCGTTTTTGCCATGCTGGAAGGCATGAAACTGCCGGCTCCGAAAAACGATATCGAGGGCCGTTTGTGGAACACCGACAAGCATCCATTAATCATGCAAACCCTGACCCGATTGCTCTTGCCGCTGATGTTGCTGGTGGCGGTGTTTATCTTCCTGCGCGGTCATAACTTACCAGGTGGCGGCTTTATCGCCGGTTTAATCGCGTCGGTGGCGCTGATTGTCCAATACCTGGCCAACGGCATTCAATGGACCAGCCAGCGCATCAAGGTTGACATGCATTGGTCCATCGGTGTCGGGCTGTTGATTGCCATTTCCACTGGATTGGTGGCGATGGGACTGGGTTATCCGTTCCTGACATCGGCCTTCACCCATCTGCATTGGCCGGTGGTTGGCGAATTCGAAGTGGCCAGTGCCATTGCGTTTGACCTAGGGGTTTTCCTGGTCGTCGTCGGTGCGACGGTCATGAGCCTGGTGCAACTCGGTAAACTCAGTTACGCCTCGCATCATCCGAATGATCCAACGGCGAATCCCGTCTGTCAGGAGGTGAAATAATGGAAATTCTTGTGGCTTTGGTTATTGGTGTTTTGACCGCCAGCGGCGTCTTTTTGACCCTCCGTGCCCGGACCTTTCCGGTGGTATTGGGCATCACTTTGCTGTCTTATGCGGTGAATGTCTTCCTGTTCACCATGGGCCGTTTGACCATCGGTTTACCGGCCGTTATTGACCCGGAACAAGGCGGTTATACCGACCCGTTACCGCAAGCATTGGTTCTGACCGCCATCGTCATCGCCTTCGGGATGACTGCCTTTTTGATTGTTTTATCCCTCAAAGCCCGCGCCGAATTGGGCAACGACCATGTCGACGGTCTGCATTTGGCACCGGATGAAGATTCTCTGGAAAATACCGTGCCACCGAAACTGCATAAAAACGGTTCCGCTTCTCATCATCAGGAGGACGGAACACCATGATGCCTTTAACGATTTATCCTTTGCTGTTGCCATTGATTGGCGGCGTGCTGCTTTTATTGGCACGTTTCGGCGGCCTCAAATTACAACGCGCTTTAAGCTTCCTGTTGACGTCAGGCCTGGTGTTTATTGCGGTTTTGTTGTTGCAAACCGCCATGGACAACTCACCTCAGGTCTATGCGCTCGGGAACTGGGTGGCACCTTATGGTATCGTACTGGTGCTGGATCAATTGTCCGCCCTGATGGTGTTGATGACGTCGATTCTCGCTATCGGCGCGCTTTGGTATGCTATGAGCACCGGCATCGATGCCAAAGGGTCACATTTCCATGTGTTGTTCCAAATCCAATTATTCGGTCTGAACGGCGCTTTCATGACCGGTGACGTCTTCAACCTGTTCGTCTTCTTTGAAGTCCTGCTATTAGCTTCCTATGGATTGATGTTGCACGGCAGCGGCCGTCTCCGCACCAAAGCCGGGTTGCAATATGTGGTCATCAATCTGATCGGTTCCACCCTATTCCTGTTCGCGGTCGGCGCGCTTTACGGCATTCTCGGCACTTTGAACATTGCCGATATGGCGGTGAAAGTGTCGCAATTGCCGGAAAGCGAGCACGCCGTAATCGCCGCCGCCGGTTTATTGCTATTGTTGGTTTTCGGCATCAAAGCGGCGATTTTCCCACTGTATCTGTGGTTGCCACAGGCTTACGCCAATGCTTCAGCACCAGTCGCCGCCCTCTTTGCGATTATGACCAAAGTGGGACTTTATGCGATTATCCGCGTGCACGGCACCGTTTTCGGGGAAACCGCACAGGATCTGGCTTTCTATTACATCCCTTGGATACTGGGCTTCGGGTTGGTCACCATGCTACTCGCTGCTTTAGGCGTCATGGCCTCCCGTGGGTTGCGCGAACAAGTGGCTTATTTGGTATTGACCTCGGTGGCCACATTATTAATCGGGATCGGTTTAAACACCGAAGCCGGCCTTTCCGCCACTTTGTATTATCTGATTCATTCCACACTGATGGCCGGTGGTTTCTTCTTGCTGGCGGATATGATTGCCCGCGGACGTGGCCATTTCGATGACCGTTTCGATTCCGGCCCGGTGATGCACCGTGCGGTCTTGCTGGGTGGTACTTTCATGTTCGTGGCCATCGCCATGACCGGCGTGCCGCCGTTATCCGGTTTCTTCGGAAAAGTCTTGATTCTGTCGGCCGCATTGTCATCGGATTGGTTCGGGTGGATTCTGGCGACAGTATTGATTTCCGGTTTGTTGATGATCATCGCTTTGGCGCGTTCCGGTTCCCTGCTGTTCTATCACACTCAACCGCACGTCGAATCGAACGGTGAACGCTGTAACCGTAACGCTTATGTCGCGGTTGCATTCTTATTGGCCGTCAGCCCGTTGCTGGTGATTTTCGCCACACCGGTAACGGCACTGACTGACTCAATTGCCCAGCAGTTGCAGCAGCCCATACTGTATATCGAAACGGTGCTCAACACCCCTGCGGTGACAGGATAAAAAGGATACGTGATGCGATTGAAGACATTATTGCCCCATCCGGTATTGAGCCTGTTTTTATGGCTGATCTGGTTATTATTGAACAATAATTTCAGCGCCGGACACATGGTGCTCGGCCTAGTGTTAGCCTTAGTTATTCCGATGATTACAGCGGTTTTCTGGCAGGAAAAAGTCTGTTTGAGCCGTCCGTGGACCCAATTACGCTTTTTCGGCATAGTGCTATGGGACATTTTGGTGGCGAATGTAGCGGTCGCCAAGTTGATTTTAGGGCCGAAAGACCATTTAAAACCGGGTTTCATTACCATTGATCTGGACATCCAACATCCGCTTGGTATCAGTTTTCTGGCCAATACCATTTCCCTGACGCCGGGCACCGTTTCCTGTGATTTGTCGGAAGACCGCAAGCAATTGCTGGTACACGCGTTGCATGTCGAAGACCCGGCCGAAACCATTCAGGAAATCAAACAACGCTATGAGCAGCCGCTAATGGAGATTTTTGAGTCATGTTAGAAACCGTTTTGGAAATCGCTTTCGTCATGGTGAGTCTGGCGTTGGTGTTGAGTTTTTACCGATTATTGAAAGGACCGGACATTCCCGATCGCATTCTGGCGTTGGACACGCTGTACATCAATTCCATCGCCTTATTGATTCTGTTTGGATTGTACTTGGGCAGTCCACTGTATTTTGAAGCGGCGTTATTGATTGCGGTGATGGGATTTGTCGGTACCGTCGCCTTAAGCAAATACCTGCTCCGCGGCGACATCATGGAATAAGGTGAGCATCATGTTGGAATATCTTTTAGCCGCGCTGATTCTCATTGGCGCTTTCTTCACACTGGTGGGCTCCATCGGGCTCTTTAAACTGCCAGATTTCTTCATGCGTCTGCACGGGCCGACCAAAGCCACCACTTTGGGGGTTGGCGCCATTTTATTGGCCTCTGTTCTATACTTCAGTCTGGATAAGGACGGCGTCAGTCTGCACGAAATCCTAGTGACCTTCTTTTTGTTCATCACCGCGCCGGTCAGCGCGCACTTAATGGCTAAAGCGGCCTTACACATCAAAATCAAACAAGTCGATAAAACCCAAAATCGTATCGATTGAATTCAAACACTAAATTACCATTAATATCATTTAACGATAAAGCTTCTGAATGTCCTCAAGAAGCTTTAAATTGATTTTCACTCCCCCTACCATATATTTTTTTATTAAATCGATTAGAGAGTAATTTACGGCTCTTAAAAGAATATGAGAGCTTTGCACGAGTGGGGCACGAGGAAAAAATGAAATAAAATTCTTCTGAATTAGGCGGAAAACGAAGCTAATAGCTGGCTATTAACGAGTTTTTCAACGACATTCAGGAAAATTTTAGCCATTTTTAGCCGTGTATCCATCTCATGCAAAGCTCTCCTATATTTATTCGAAATTGAAATCGTCCAGATCCGGGGTTGGCGGATTACCGTTATAAATGAGATTCATACGATATTGCATATAACTTTCACGCATGAAAATATATGGATCGGGTTGTGAACGGATTTCACCCATCAGAGTAATGACTTGCGTGTAATCGACAAATTTCTCGCCCAGAAAGAGCATAATACGACCGACATCGTCGGTTTCGATCAAATACGGATAAGTGGGGTTATAAACCGCATCAATACTGCCACCGACCAATTCCCGCGTGGTATAAGGCCCGAGAATCGGTACCATGAAAAAAGAGGCTTCCGACCACACGCCCCATTTATAAAGGGTTTGTCCTAAATCTTCTTTTTCGTAAGTCAAGCCGGCTGGCGTGGCGATGTCCAATATCCCAAATAACCCGAAAGTGGTATTGATCGCTAACCGCATAAAACTGGTTAACCCGGCTTCAACATTTCCCTGAAAAAACGCATTAACGGTATTCAAAGGTTCTTTTAAATTCCGGAAAAAGTTCCCGATACCGGTTCGCGCAGGGCTCGGAACATAACGGTTATAAGCGCCTGCGACGGGTTCTCCAATAGCATCGTTAAACGCCATATTAAACTGATAAACCGCCCGGTTATAGTCTTCATAAGGGTCTTGTGTGTTCATGGCCGGTTGAGTCGGAAATTCATAATCTTTGAGAATATCGTCATCGGCTTGGATTGTAATCGTCATCAAACTTAAACAGACAGCAAATAGGGCGTTTTTTAATCGAATCACAGTACTTATTCTTCTTTTAAATCCGGTTTAAGAGTACAGGGTAACTTAATACCATCGAAGGTTTCTTTAAAGGTTTGTAACACTTTATGTCTTGGAAAGCTTTTTCGCCAGGCCATGACCACTTCCCGTTTTGCAATAGGTGTTTTAAGCGGCTTGTACACCAGCAAATCGTCCTGATTTTGACAGGCGGTACAGGGTAACACGGTAATACCAGCTCCTGAAGCCACCATATAACGAATGGTTTCCAATGAGCTGCCTTCAAGTGTTTTTTGTAATGGATTACTTTGATAATTCAAATGCATCAAACTCGGGTAGGCTTCTATCACTTGATCGCGAAAACAATGACCGGCCCCCAAGAGTAAAACGGTTTCGTTATGCACTTCTTCTAAAGCAATTTCGTCCCTTTCAGCCAATGGATGATCTTTCGGCATGGCCACTACAAAATTTTCTTCGTAAAGTGGAAACACTTCGGTATTCGGTTCCGAAAAGGGCAAGGAGACAATAATAATGTCCAATTCACCACTGTGCAATTTTTTAGCCAGCTCATGAGTGTAATTTTCTTCAATGGATAAACGAATGTTTTGCGCTTTCTGATGAAATTCAGAAATCAGGTAAGGTAACAGGTAAGGCCCAATGGTATAAATCACACCTAACTTTAATTCAGTGGTTTGAGACTGTTCATCTTGGGTAATTTGCTTGATGGTTTTGGTTTTTTGAATGATTTCTTCTGCCAAATCGACCACTTGTTGGCCAATTGGCGTGATTAAGACATCGTTTTTGCGTCTTTCAAACAAATTTACATTCAGTTCGTCTTCAAGTTTTTTAATGGCGATACTTAGGGTTGGCTGACTGACGAAACAATTTTCCGATGCTTTTCGAAAATGTTTTTCTTTTGCCAATTCCACTAAATATTTCAGTTCGTTTAATGTCATTCTGATTATTCACACTTAAGTATATATTTATGTATTCTTTATTTTGTTTTGTTCTTTTTATTTCTCTTAGTGAGGCCCAATAACAAGGATAAGTTGTATTTTGATTTTGAATTCAATTTGTTAGCCTGTTTATAACCCTAATAAGAATTGGACTATTTTTTACTGTATGAGATGTGAAAGAATTGTGGATAACCGCTTGAATAAACTTTACTCAAGATTTTATTCACAATTTGTTACAGTTTATCCAAGTTTAAATACCGTAGTTATTCATGAGTTATTCTATGTCAATCTTACAGACAATTAAATCACGTCGCAGTGTTTATCAGTTCACTTCAGCTCCAGTCAAAGCGGAATGGATTGATCAGTGCCTGGAAGCCGCTATTTGGGCACCCAATCATAAAGTTACGGAACCCTGGCGCTTTTGGTACTGGGATCCGACATGCAAGCGACTTTGGCGCATATCTATGCGGATAGCCGTGCGAAGAAGCGAGCCGATCCAAAAACCGATGCCTTTAACGAAATTTATGATAAAGCGGTTTTTAAATTTCAAGCCATTCCCAAAATTGTTTTGGTAGGGCAGGTTTTAAACGCCGATCCGGTTATGTGCAAAGAGGATTACGCCGCCTGTAGCTGCGCCATTCAAAATTTTCAGTTGGCGGCTTGGGAATTAGGCCTGGGTGTGCAGTGGAGTACCGGGCCGGTTATTCAGGATAAAAGGACCTTTAATGCCTTACAAATCGATTCTAATCAGGTGGAGTTGATTGGGGCTTTGTACATGGGTAAACCGGCTTGTGTCGGGGAATCCGGTCGTAAACCGGTTGAAAAGGTGACAACATATCTGGATTGAAAACGCCAAAATTTCATGGTTTAGAAATTCAGGGTTTCTTCATCGTCGATCAGACTGATTTCCGGGTTCAAGGATTCTCGTAAAGAGCGTTTGAACAAGAGTTTATTCTGAACCGGTTGCGGCAGATCCGTGAACAGAATCAAGCGTTTTTCAATCATCAAATCAACCATATCTTCAATGACACGAACCATATCCAAATCGAGCTTGTTAAGCACTTCTTTAATGAGTTCTTCGTTCTGGGTATTTTGTAAAAACGCTTTGACTTGCGGGTCAAACACACTCGATTCGATGTAACCTTCGGTTTCCGAAAAGGTGATGTCTTGGATTTGGTTTTGGGCATCGCATTTAATGTAAATCATAGAATATCCGCAATACTGGAATGGAAAACCCTAGTATAGAGGTTCCTTTTGGATTTTTCATGAGTAAAAAATCTTATTAACTTTTTTCAGCCATCAAGATTCAATTTCCGAAATGACATTTCCAAGCAGTTCTGTTAAACGGCTGTTTTCCGAATAATCCACCGGGCAGTCAATGATGGTTACCGTATGGTTATTTAAGGCGGTTTTTAAAGCGGGAAGCAATTCATTGGCCGCGTTGATTCGAACACCGGTGGCACCAAAGGATTCAGCGTATTTGACGAAATCCGGATTTTTAAAATCAATGTAAGCGGGCCGGCCGTAACGACGGTTTTGTTTCCAGTTAATCAAACCATATTGGCTATCATTCCAAATCAGGACCACTATTGGGGTTTCACAACGCAGTGCGGTTTCGATTTCCTGGGCGTTCATCATAAAGCCGGCATCACCGGTGACAGCGACAATCGCTTTTTCGGGAAAAGCCAGTTTAGCTCCAATGGCTCCGGGAACGGCGATTCCCATGCTGGCAAACCCATTGGAAATAATGCAGGTATTGGGCACTTCGGAACGGAAAAAACGCGCCATCCACATTTTATGAGCGCCGACATCGCAAATGGCAATGTCTTCTTTATGCATCGCTGTCCGCAAATCCCAGATAATTTTTTGCGGCTTCATGGGCCAGGCATCGCTGTCGCCCATGCGATTCATTTCCTGAATCATCGATTCGCGTAATGGAAAAGGGGTTGGAACCGATTCTTTTTTCGGTAATTTTTCGGTCAGAGCTTTCAGGTTTCGACCGATGTTTCCGATTAATTCCACATCGGGAATGTAGCTGTAATCGACTTCTGCGGGGAAAGTGTCGATGTGAATGATCGTGTGTTCGCGGTTCGGATTCCATAGGTGAGGATGGTATTCGACCATATCAAACCCCACACAAATCACCAAATCCGATTCGGCAAAACCGGCGTTTTCATAGTCGCCTTTTTGCAATCCGGCGGTGCCGACCGACAACGGATTTTTGTAGTGGGGCACAGCACCTTTGGCCATAAAAGTATTCACCAATGGAATTTGGTAATGATTGGAAAAGGCTTCTAGTTGTGAAGTGGCTTTGGCACGAACGGCACCGTTGCCGACCAGAATCATAGGTTTTGATGCTTTTTGAATAATTTTGGCGACTTTATCGATGAGTTTATGATCTGCCAAACTGAGTCGTGTTTCCACAACCGGGAGAGGTTTTTCCGGTGTGGTCATTTCACTGACGTTTTCTGGAAAGTCGATAAAAGCGGCCCCGGGTTTTTCGGCTTGAGCGAGTTTAAATGCTTTACGAACCACTTCCGGCAGAATTTCCGGTTCTAATACTTGAGTGGCGTATTTGGTAATCGGTTTGAATAGATTGACCAAATCGACGACCTGATGCGATTCTTTATGCAAACGAGTGGTGGCGGCTTGACCGGCAATGGCCACGACTGGTGAATTGTCCATATTCGCATCGGCTACGCCGGTCACCAGATTGGTTGCCCCTGGGCCTAGGGTGGAAAGACAAACGCCCGCCTTGCCGGTTAAACGGCCGTAAACGTCGGCCATAAAAGCGGCGCCTTGTTCGTGACGGCAAGTAATAAAGCGGATTTTGGAATCGAGCAGGGCGTCCATCATATCCATATTCTCTTCGCCGGGAATTCCGAATACGTATTCAACTTGCTCGTTTTCAAGACATTGTACGAAGAGTTTGGAGGATTTCATTGTGTGTTCCGCTTTGTAAATGGTTAAAAATCACCAGGCCTGGTGATTTCTGAATAACTTGTTTTTTAACGATTATAAACGTAAAAACGGATGAAGCGCAAAATTCAGCTAAGAGAGGCGGGTAGAATGCCCGATTACGAGCATTCTAAAAGCTGTAGATTATTTATTGACGAGTGTGTTGACCACTTTCCATAGCCCTTCACGAGAAGAGGCCATAGGTACATCGGTCAGGTATTTACCGTTGACGATAATCGCTGGCACACCGTCAATACCGTAATCTTGGGTTTTTTGTTTGGCTTGGGCAATGGCACTGTTGACTTGGAAACTGTTGAACATTTTCTTGTAGTCTTCCGGTTTCACGCCCATCGGTTCAACAAATTTCGCCAAGGCATCGACATTGAAAATCGGCTTACGATCACGTTGGATGGCGTCGAAATAACGATTATGAAATTGTTTTTCGATGCCAAGAAATTTCGCCGTATAGTAAACCCGCGCCATAAAAACCCAATTCGGGTTATTTAAGACCGCTGGCATACGTTCGAAATGAACGTCTTTCGGTTTGTTTTTCAGCCATTTATGAAGGCTGGGTTCTAAATGATAGCAATGCGAACAACCATAATAAAAGACTTCCACCACTGTTTTTTTATGCGGTGCAATTGATTGAGGGTTGGGTACTTTTTTGTATTCAACGCCCTCAACAATCCCCATGTCGGTGTTGGCTTGCACCGACTGGAATGCTAAAACAAATAAAAAAACAGTGTAAGTAATGAATCGTTTTGTCATAAAAGACTCCGCTTACAGTTCGCCGTAAGAATGCAGACCCGACAAGAACATATTTACGCCCAGGAAAGCGAAGGTGGTGACCAATAAACCGACTAAAGCCCACCACGCCATCGGACGACCGCGCCAACCTTTCGTCATACGAATGTGCAACCAAGCCGCATAGTTCAGCCAAACAATCAGTGCCCAAGTTTCTTTCGGGTCCCAAGACCAATAACCACCCCAGGCTTCGGCGGCCCACATGGCACCCAAAACGGTGGCTATGGTGAAGAAAGCGAAGCCCAGTGCGATGGTTTTGTACATCAGGTCGTCCATTTTTTCCAAGCTCGGCATGGTTTTGATGAACGATGAATTCGGATTTTTCTGTTTGATGTTATCGGTCAACAGATAAGCCAAACCAACCATGGCGGCGATGGAAAAAGATCCGTAACCAATGAAATTGGCTGGCACGTGGATTTTCATCCAGTAGCTTTTCAGGGCGGGTACCAAGGGTTGAATCACGTGGGCTTGACGATCAAAGGTATACCAAAGCAGGAAAGCGACGGAGGCACTGACGATCAACATAACGAAAGCACCCATGGATCGTGTGCGCATTTTTTGTTCGTAATACAGATAGATTAAAGTCGTCAATACGGCGAATAGAATGAAGACTTCATACAGACTGCTGACGGGAATATGGCCGTAATCCGGGTTGATAAGATAGGATTCGCGCCAGCGAACCATCATTCCGACCAGACCGAAAGTGGCACCGGCCCAAGCCAGGAAGGACGCCACCTTGCCGACATAATCGGATTTGGAGAACAGGGCCAGGAAATAGGCGACGGTGGCTAAGACAAACAAGGCGCTCATCCACATAATGGCGGATTGACTGGACACCAGGAATTTTAAGAAAAATGCCTGTTCGTTAATGGCAATTTGATTGCCGTGGGTTTGGTAAGTCCAAACCGCGAGTAAACTCAAAGCCGCGACCGAGTAACTCAGAGGCTTAATACTTTGCCAGAAACGCCCTAAGGCGATCAAACCAATGGCGGAACCGATCAAAATGCCGATTTCGTAATTATCCATGAGTTGTCCGAAGATTTGCCAAGCATAAAAGGCTCCGCCAATGACGACGATCGCCCATATCCAATCGCTGATTGAAACCGTTCGCTTCGAGATTTCCATATTAACGGAAGAATTCATAGTATTCATGATTTCACCTGTAGTTTAGATTGTACCGCCTGTACAACATGTTCAAATTCTTTAGCCACTTCAGGCAGCTCTTTGGTATCTTTTCCGGCGATGGTCAGCGTTTTATCCGTTTCCGAATAGACCAACCAAATCCGTTTTTGTCGAACGTAGAATAAAAAGAATACCCCAATTATAAGTAATGCGCTCCCGAAATAAACGATATCTTTTCCGGGGGATTTAGTGATTTGCAGCCCAGTGGATTCGATTTGCTTAAAGGATTTCAAATCGAAAAACAGCGGCGGCCCGTAGTTTGGCAAACTGGTGATGACGGTGATGGCGTCTTCAAACCATTGTTTGTTGAAATCGGAAATATCGGCCAGATCTTTGACGTTTTCCTTTTCCAGAATCGACAGATACAAGGTTTGCAAAGCGATACTGGTTTGGTTGATGTAATACTCTTCAACTTTTTTGCGGTCTTTTTCCGGTACGTTTTGTTGAACGAATTGGCTAATGCCGTTGAACCCTTTTTGACGGAACAACACCATTAATTGATTCAACAAACGAATTTGCAAGTTATAAGTACGTTCATCAATGCTGTCCAGCCTTGGGAAGGCTTCTTCCAGCACTTTAGTCGTTTGGGTTTTATTGTTGATCAATGCCAGGAAGTTAAAGAAACGCTCTTTACTGCGTTTTTCATCGGCCGGAATAAACAGATAACGGAAAGGTTCGGCCTGGCTGGTTCGCATGCCGGTCATAAAGAACCAACGGCCATCCTGCAGGCTTGGTTGCATGAAGTTTTCATACTCCCAGGCTTTCCCTTGATCGTTACGGACTTTGAAAATAATGCTTGGACCATTGTTATGCATTTTCTTGCCGGTTTTGGCTTTTTCTTCTTCGGTGGCCGGAACGATATTAAACATCTTAAAGTCGTTTAATTCGACCCGGAAAGTGCCGATCGGTGTTTTCAGAGGTTCCACCTTATCGACGGCGGTATCCAGAATCAGCGGTTTGTTTTCCGGTGCCAATAAAGGGTGGACTTCCAGTTTCAGCAGACTGCCGCCGTCACCGAATGACGATTGGTAGATAGCGTAATTCTTATAAAACAACGGATGGTTCACAGCAATGGTTTTTTCAATCGGTTTATCCAAATCCGGTGCGGTTAGAATCAAATCCGATTCAAAGGATTTCGGCATGCCCGTGTCGTAATATTCGATTCGGAAATCTTTCACTTCCAGGGTGAAGGGCAGTTTTTGAACCAGAAACCCGCGTTCATACGGTAGGAAAAGCACATCGGATTTTTGACCTTCGGCAATATTGACGGTGCCTCGGAACGAGAAGTTTTCCGGCCCAACCCAGGATTTTTGTGGGATTTGGCTCAATGGAACCGAACGGGTTTCAGGCGCTAATTGGCCAGTTAATTCTCGGTATTTCAGCATCAGGTTGCTGTCGAATAAGGCACCGATACAGATAATGATGATAGAGATGTGGGTGAAAATATAACCGAGGCGATTCCATCGGCCTTTCAAGCCTGCAACGGTGACGCCGTCTTCACGTTGGTGGATTTTGGTTTTGAAACCCTGTTGCTTCAAAACCGCTTTGGCGGTGTCAGCGTCAAACTGTTCCGGCGTATAAGTCAGATTATGGGGTTGGTGTTTATAGGCATTGACCGACAGCGTTTCGCTGTATTGTTTCATGTCCTTGATAAAATTCGGCCCGTTACGGCTGACGCAAACGGCGGTCGACACCAGCAGGAACAACAGGACCAAAATAAACCAGGCCGCGCCGTAGACATGGAACAGGCCGAGTTGGTTGAATACTTGGGTCCAGAAAGGGCCGAATTTGATAATGTAGTCTTGAAAGGCTTGGTTCTGTTGCAGAACCGTTCCAATGACCGACGCGATGGCTAACATGACCAGCAGGGTGACCGCCAGGTTCATGGAGCCTAAAAATTGAATGAAAACCCCGGGGTTCTTCGTCCTTGAAGGGCTGGAATTACTTGATAAATCGGCCATAATAAATAATTATTCTGTATGCAGTTAGTCAAAAGATTGTAAAGTATATACCGATTGAGACCATTGATAAAGAATGAACGCCAACCAGTACGGATAATCAAAGTTTTATGCAGCATCCTCTCTACCAACAAGCCAGTTATTTAATTTCTGCGCCGAATGTTAACCATTGCCCGGAAGACACTGGCTTTGAAGTCGCGTTTGCCGGTCGTTCCAACGCCGGTAAATCCAGTGCTTTGAATGTTATTACGTCGCAGCGAGGCCTGGCGAAAACCAGTAAAACGCCGGGGCGGACTCAGCTCATCAATTTTTTTGAGTGCGATGAGGAACGGAAATTAGTGGATTTACCCGGTTACGGTTATGCCAAAGTGAATGTGAACACCAAACGGGCGTGGGAACAGAGTCTGTCTGAATACATCGAAACCCGACATGCATTGAAAGGTTTGATTTTATTGGTGGATTCGCGCATGCCACCGACCGAAATCGATTTGACGATGCTGGATTGGACCTTGTCATTGGAATTGCCGGTACACGTATTGCTGACCAAGAGCGATAAATTGAAAAAAGGCCCGGCACAGAACAGTCTGTTGAAATTCAAACAATTATTAAAAGATCAGTATCCGCATGCCACGGTCCAGCTGTTTTCGTCTTTGAAACGACAAGGTCTGGAGCAGGTCTGGTCAAAATTGGATGAATGGATGGAATACGAACGTCCGGTAAAATCCAAGGCCGAGTCATCCTAATTATCTAATTATATTCATTGTTTGAATCTTAAAAACGCCCAGGCCTGGTCATATTCAATGGAAATTGTCATTTAGAAACGATAACCGGCTTTTAATGAATAGGTGGAGACTTCACCGATTTGGTTGAATGCCACCAAAACATCCATCACCAATAGATTAATATTGACGCCAATAGCGGCTTTCGGCATGGAGACGGTTTCGTCTCGCAAATCCGGTCCCGCCGCGCCGGTGTTGTCTTCCCGCGCCTTAACGTTTCCCGTCACCATGCCTAAAGACGCATAAGGGGTGAAGTTGGCAAACCCTTTGGAAACACCGACTTCCGCGCCATAACCATTGAACGTTAAGGCATCGATACCGGTGGTTTGGGTGTAATTCGCACTGATGTTAACGGCCGGATACAAAGCGCCGCCTTCAATCAAGGCGTAACTGAGCTTGGCGCCCCAAACCTCGATATTACTGTTGAGCGCTCGGGAATAATCCAAACCGAAATTTAAATCAAATGGCAGTCCTTTGACGGCATGAAGTGTAATCGCGTCAATGCTTTTTCCGCCGTTGTCGGAGACATGATCCATCGAATCGTTTTTCAGATTGGACATATTATAGGAAATGCCGATGTCGAAGCCCGGTAAACCAAGCGGTTCGGCCGGTTCGAGGGTTTTGGTCGACAAAGCGCCGGTCAAATCCTTAGCGAAGTCCTGAAATTGTGTTTGGCTGTCGAAATTCAAAAAATCGATTTTGGCTCCGGAAGCGAATCCGACAGAAGGAATCGCTAACAGAAGGGATAGGGTTTTTTTCAACATATGTCTGACTCCGTTTTCGAGCATTATAAACAAAAACCCCCTCGTTCAAGGGAATCTTGAAGAGGGGGCTCAGACTTTTTTACTTGAACGATTTTTTAGAAGTCCAATTCAACGCCCACCGACGCCATGGCACCGGAATCTTTCTGTTTATCCGAAATGCCGCTGAAATCGGTCGTTGTTGAGGCCACGTCCAATGTCAGGAAGCCGAAGGTTAAACCGGCCGTACCGTAAGTGTATTCGGTGCCGACCATATTGCCGCGTAGCCCCAAACGGACATCCGGGATATACCAGGCGGAATTGGTGGCATAGCTGACACTGGTAGTCCACCATTGGGTGTCTTCGTTATTCAAATCGTTGGCTTTGTTCAAATCGTAGCTCCCGGCCAGCGTCCATTTACGGTTTTGGGAGAAGATTTGTGCGCCGATACGATATTGTGGTTTCAATTCGAATTTAGAATCGATGTAGTTGCTGAAGCTGGCGGACGTCGCGGCCGCGGATTTGTTGTTGATATCGAATTTAGGGGAGGTCAGGTTCATCCCGACGACTCCGATCATATAGTTCTGACCGGTCCAGTTAAGACCGATGTCGGCGGTAAAGTTACTGTCACTGGAACCGGAGTCGATGTCCTTGATGTAATCTTCGGTATTTTTGCTGCTGTTCCCCAGGTTGTCGTCGGCAATTTCGCTGAAATCCACCAGTTTTGTATTGGACATTAGGCTTAAATAACGAGCGGTGATACCCAGTGAAAGTGCACCGCTGTCGGATTTCAGTACATCAAATCCATAACTGACGGCAAACTCATCCAACTGTTTATAGCCGACACCTAAAGCGGCATCACCTGAGCTAACGGCTAAATTACCGCCATTATCATAAGCGGTGACGTCATTTTGTTTGATAAGGTAGCCTTTGGCACCGACTTGACGGGTATAGTCAAAGGATAAGCCGCCACCTAAAAAGCTGTGTTTGACCACTAGAGGTACGGTGACACCGGTAATGGCGCTGAAATTACCCTTATTGTATTTCGTCAAAAATTCATTGGTCAGGTTTTGAAGGTCGGTCGCATCTTGAAGTGTATAAGTTCCTTTATCCAAGATGGGTTTGATCTTGTCATCCAGAAAATCTTTAGAACCTTCCAAACCATCGAATTCCGCTTGGATTTGAACGGTGGCGCCCAAACCGAAACGAGCCCCTTCCATATCCGCCGCGGTCAGTGCATTATTGGCCGGGTTGGCCAATGGGCTGTAAAGGGTGTTCGGGTTGGAGGCATCCCCATAGCCAATATTGGAGGCAATCGGGGTATAGGAACTCGGTGCGGCCTGAACCGATATCGTCGTTGCCATTAAAATGGCACCGGCCAAAGGGGTAGGTTTGATCATATTTGACATTCTCCAAAGACAGTTTTCAGTTTTCAGTTTTTAATATTGTATTTTTTGTAAAAAATTTACTCTCCAAAATTTTAACCAAAAAATATCTAAAAACGAGAAAATTTCGCGGCCTTGACAAGGTTTATTGATGGACACGTATCTTTGCAGTTTTGTCATTACGATTTTTTAGGCAGTTTTAGAGGAGCTGATTTTTGGGTTTTAAAACGATCCATATCGTCTCGGAGGATATTGGCTTGTTCATTCAGACTTTCCGCAGCGGCGCTGGTTTGTTCAACTAATGCGGCGTTTTGTTGTGTTCCGCTATCGATTTGAGCGATGGCTTTATTGACTTGGCCAATCCCTTCGGCTTGTTCGCTTGAGGCTTGAGCAATCTGTTCAATCATAATGGAAACTTGTTCAACCGATTCCATAATCTGATTAAGCACTTCACCGGATTCGGTCGCCAACTGGGTTCCTTTATCAATGCGAGTGACATTTTCCTGGATTAATCCAGTAATGTTTTTAGCGGCTTCAGCGGATTTTTGGGCCAGATTGCGAACTTCGCCGGCTACCACAGCGAAACCTCGGCCATGATCACCGGCTCTGGCGGCTTCCACAGCCGCATTCAATGCCAGCAGGTTGGTTTGAAAAGCAATGCCGTCAATGAGCGTGACGATTTCGTTGATTTTATGGCTGGAATCTTGAATGGCATTCATGGCGTCGATGGTTTCATGCATCACTGTATTGCCTTGATGTGCTTTTTGCTGAACGTCCAATGCCACTTGTGCGGCTTTTTTGGAGTGGCCGGTGGTGTTTTGAACCGAACTGGTCATTTCGTCCATTGTCGCAGAGGTTTCTTCCAGTGAGGCGGCCTGTTGCTGAACACGATCACTTAAATCCAGAGCGCCGCGTGATACTTCATTGGCAGCATTATTGACTTCAACGGAAATTTCCATTGCATCGGTAACAATTTGGTTAAGTTGTTCGCTGGAGCGGTTAATGGATTGTTTTAATGTATTGAGTTGACCTTGATAATCACCATTGATGGTTTGAGTCAGGTCGCCGGATGCTTGAGCCGACATGACGGTGTTGATTTCATTGATGGCCGAATTTAACGAAGACAGGGATTCATTGACATGCGTTTTTAACCACTGCAGTTCACCTTTGGCCTCGATTTCAACACGATGATCGAATTGACCTTTTTGCATGGCGGAAAGGGTCACATTGATTTCACGGATGACTTGATCGATGGATTGTAAAGCACCTTCAACCAGCTGACGGAAACCTTCGGCGACGTTAGAATCCATTCGCACGTCAAATTGACCATTTTCAAGTGCCTGCATCACTTTGCTTAATTCATTCATCATGAATTCAACGCTTTTCGCTGAGGCATTGACGCCCTCTTTTAAAGTGGCGAGATCCCCTTGGTATTGACCTTGCATGGAACGTGAGAAATCACCATCTGCAATCGCCTTGACGGTTTGGTTGGCTTCTTTTAAAGCTTGGTTAATTTGGTTGAGCAGGGAACCGAAAGCCCGTGTCATATCGCCAACTTCATCTTGAGCATGGCTGTTCAATTCGATGTCGATTTTGCCGGTTTTTTCGACTTGTCGAATCGCCGACAGAATGGATTGAATTGGCTGAGTCACGATTTTATGCGAGGCGTGCCATAGGAACAGCATCAATATTCCCATTAATACGACAATCAGAACCAGCATTAGCAAAATGGTTTGATTCACTCCATCCATGGCGTTCACCATGTCAGGGTGATCCATGTCGATGCCGACTAAATAATACCCAATGACATCACCATCACTGTTTTTCAGAGGAGAAACGGTGATGGCTTTATTGTCTTTCAAAGTGAATTTTTTTTGAATCAGGTGATCGATGTCGAGCTGACGGAACCATTTGACGGAATCCTTGAACCAATCGTTGTGGGCTAGGTAATAGGAACCAAGTTTCGGATTATTCTGGCCTTTTTTCCAACGTTCCAGGGCTTTATCGTTTAAAACCGCTATAAAATAAGCTTGTTCTTTTTGCATTTTATGCGCAATGGAGCCGAGGCCGGAACGAATGTCCAGAACGCCGACAATGGGCGAGTTGACGTCAGTGGCATGCACCGGTACCGATGCGGTAATAAACAATCCGACACCGGAAAGATCGATTTCGGCCGAGTGCGGGACTTTTCCGGTTAGAATGGCGGAAAAATCTCTGGGCGCTTTTTTACCTTTTGCCGGGTCAGGTTGTTTGGCGAAAGAGCGCATGAAAATTCGATTTTCTTGGTCAAAAGCGACGAATGATAGCCCGTGATAATGAGTGGTGCGTTTGAAATCGTCGGAAATATTGTTGGCGATTTTATAAAGGGAACGGTCATCGCCATTGAGAAAGAATTCCCCAAGATTCGGGTTGGCGGATACCGCACTTTGAGCGATGCTCAAAGCGGTTTCGATTTTGGACTGAATCAGCATCAGCGCTTGCTCGCGTTTTTCGGTGGTGAGGTTTTCGGCGGTTGAACTTTTTAAGTCCGAACTGAATTTTAAAATCAACGACAAGCCGATGACTAAGCCGATAATGGTTACCAGCACCATACGAAACAATAATTTGGCTGAAATGCTTTTCAACATGAGTACCCTTCCTTGAGTGTTAAAAGTTTTGGAACATCATTTACAAGAGGACAATTTTAGACGGCACGTAAAAATTGGTAGTCACTATTTTTCCAGAACGCTAGTTAAATATAAAGATAACCGATAAATTAAAATGTATGACGCATTTTTTCAATGCGCTTCGTCCCAGTTTTTGCCCCGACCGATTTCAACAATCAACGGCACGTCAAGGGTTAAGGCGGATTCCATAATGGTTTTGATTTCGGCTTTCGCCGAGTCGATATCTGGCTCGGCCACTTCAAACACCAATTCATCGTGTACTTGCATCAGCATTTTGATGTCCAGTGTTGTCTCATTCAACCAGGCCTGCATTTTCACCATGGCGGTTTTAATGATGTCGGCGGCGGTGCCTTGCATAGGCGCGTTGATGGCGGTGCGCTCGGCGTATTGACGCAATTGCCCGTTTTTGGCATTGATGTCGGGCAGATACAAGCGGCGGCCCATCAGGGTTTCGACATAACCCGTTTGCTTGGCATTTTGTTTGGTGTTTTCCATATAATCCGCCACGCCCGGATAACGAGAAAAATAGAGGTTGATGTATTCCTGTGCTAGGCCACGCGAAATGTTTAATTGCTTGGCCAAGCCGAAGGCGGACATACCGTAAATCAAACCGAAGTTGACGGCCTTGGCGCTACGGCGTTGTTCGGACGTCACTTCTTCCAACGGCATATTGAAAATTTCCGCCGCGGTCGCTTGGTGAATGTCTTTGCCTTCGGCAAAGGCTTTTAACAAACTGGCATCGCCCGATAAATGCGCCATAATCCGCAGTTCGATTTGCGAGTAATCCGCCGCCAGCAGTTGGTGCCCGTCATCGGCGATGAAGGCTTGTCGAATGCGGCGGCCTTCGGGGGTGCGAATCGGAATATTCTGCAAGTTGGGTTCGGTGGATGATAAACGTCCGGTCGAGGCCACGGCTTGTTGGTAAGAGGTGTGTACCCGCCCGGTGTCCGGATTGATTTGCTTGGGTAATGAATCGGTGTAAGTGGATTTCAGCTTGGCCAGACTGCGGTATTCCAGAATCAGATTCGGCATTTCATGGCCGTCTTCGGCCAGTTGCACCAGCACCGGCTCGGCGGTGGACGGTTGGCCTTTCGGGGTTTTTTTGATGATCGGTAAATCCAGCTTTTCGAATAAGATCTCTTGCAATTGCTTGGAGGAGTTCAAGTTGAAAGGGCTGCCGGCAATCAAATGGGCTTTTTGTTCCAGTGCCGTGAGTTTTTCACCCAGTTCATAGGATTGATCGGCCAGCATCTGGCGGTCGATGCGGACACCGGTGTGTTCCATTTTCGCCAGTACCGGCACCAAGGGCATTTCAATGTCGCGGAAAACGGTTTCCAGTTTGGGCTCGGCTTGTAGTTTCGGCATCAGGGTTTGGTGCAATTGCAGGGTGATGTCGGCGTCTTCGGCGGCGTAAGGCGCGGCGGTTTCAATATCGATTTCATTGAAGGTTTTTTGTTTTTTCCCTTTACCGGCAATGTCTTCGAAATGAATGGTGGAATGGTTCAGGTATTTCAGCGCCAAATCGTCCATATTGTGGCGGGTGGCGACACTGTTGAAACAGTAGGATTCCAGCATGGTGTCGAAAGCGATGCCTTGTACGTCGATACCGGCGTTTTGGAAGAGGTGCCAATCGTATTTGAAATTCTGGCCGATTTTTTGAATGGCTGGGTTTTCCAGAATGGGTTTCAGTTTGGCGATGACGTCGTCGTAAGGCAGTTGTGTCGGGGCACCGTCGTAATCGTGGGTTAAGGGCACATAGGCTGCGAAATTCCGCCAGGCCTGGTTGTTTTTGGCGTTATCGGTTTTTTTGGCCGGTTCCGCATAAGCGAAACTGATGCCGACGATTTTGGCTTGCATTGCATTGAGCGAGGTGGTTTCGGTGTCGATGGCAAACACTTCGGCGCTTTCGAGTTTTTTCAGCCATTGGTCCAGTTCGGCCATGTCCAAAATGGTGGCATAGGGTTCGGATTCAATGGTCGCACCGTCGGCTTCCGTGGCGGCGGATTTTTGGGAATGGCCATTGGTAACGGTTTCTCGGCTTACCCCTTTGGGCGCCGAGTTCTTCGTTTGGGAGTGGGCTTTGCGGCCACTGCTCTGGCTGAAAGGCAGGTCGCCTTTCAACACCCGCGACAACCAGTTACGTAAATCAAAGCGCGCGAACAGAGTTTCCAAAGCGTCCATATCGGCTTCATGGCGTTTGATGTCGGCCAAGGCAATTGGCAAATTGCAATCGATGCGGATGGTGGTCAGTTCGCGGGAAAGTTTTAATTGGTCGAGGTTGGCGCGTAGATTTTCCCCGATTTTGCCTTTGATGTCGTCGGCGTGTGCGATCAGATTGTCGATGTCGCCGTATTCCGCCAGCCATTTCGCAGCGGTTTTCGGGCCGCATTTCGGAATGCCGGGAATGTTGTCGCTGCTGTCGCCCATCAGCGCCAGATAGTCGATAATCTGGTCGGGTTTCACGTGGAACTTTTCTTCGACTTTTTCCGGGGTCATCAAGGTGTCGGTCATGGTGTTGACCAGCGTGATGTGCTGGTTGACCAGCTGCGCCATATCTTTATCGCCGGTGGAAAGTAAAGCGTCCATTTTCGCTTGGGTGGCGTGGTGAGCCAGGGTGCCCATCACATCGTCCGCCTCAACACCGTCAATGACCAGTAACGGAATGCCCAGCGCTTTGATGATGTCGTGAATCGGCTCGATTTGAATGCGCAGTTCGTCCGGCATCGGTGGGCGGTGCGCCTTGTATTCACTGTAGAGGTCGTGGCGGAAGTTCTTGCCCTTGGCATCGAACACCACGGCGATACGCTCAGGCTGGTATTGTTCCAGCAGTTTCCCAATCATATTGATGACCCCGAAAATCGCCCCGGTGGCATGACCCTCACTGTTGGTCAAAGGCGGCATGGCATGAAAAGCACGGAACAGATAAGAGGAACCGTCCACCAGAATGAACGGGCTATCGGGGTTGAATTTGGGTAGGATCTGAGTCATTGAATGCGTTGCCTCTAAAGGATTATGCTAAAATGTCGCCGTTTAGCGGAACCGGGTTCCGTTAGGATTGAATTCTCGTAATTTTAACCTTTTCTCAGGGCGGTTTGGGATGTCTGTTTACACTGTCGTTAATCAAGCGGATTTGGAAGCGTTTTTGGCGGATTTTAACCAGGGAACACTGGTTGCGTTTGAAGGCATCAGTGCCGGCATTGAAAACACCAACTATTTTGTCGATACCACGACCGGGCGTTTTGTCCTCACCATCTTCGAACACCACAGTTTCGACGAGTTGCCGTATTTTCTCGACATCATGGCGTTTATGGCGGAGCACGCCATTCCCACTGCGCACCCTAAACCGACGCGTGACGGTTCTTATCTCAAGGAACTAAAAGGCAAGCCGGCGGCGCTGGTGGAGCGTTTGACCGGTTCCGGCGTGGAACACCCGACCTTGAAACAATGTGAAGTGATGGCGACGTATTTGGCCAAGTTCCACTTGGCCGGGCAAGATTATGACGCTTTCCGCGCCAACGACCGCGGTTTGGACTGGATGCAATCGACGTTCGAATTGATTCGTTCCCATTTACCGCAGGATGAGGTCGAGTTGATCGAATCCGAAATCGCTTACCAATCGCAACAGGATTGGACGCACTTGCCGAAAAGTGTGATCCACGCCGATCTTTTCTGTGACAATGCCTTATTCAATGGGGATGAGTTATCAGGTATTATCGACCTGTATTATGCCTGCAATTCCGCCATGTTGTATGATTTGGCGGTGATGGTGAATGATTGGTGTCGACGGCCGGATTTAACCTTGTGTGAGGAGAAAACCGCGGCGGTGTTAAGGGCCTATCAGCAAGTGCGCCCAATGACCGAACTGGAACAGCAAACCTGGCCAGCGGCGTTGCGAATGGGTGCGTTGCGTTTTTTCTTGTCGCGTTTGAAAGACAAGCATTTGCCGAGAGAAGGCGAAATGACGCAAATCAAAGACCCTAACGTTTTCAAAAGCCTGCTTCTGGCCCATCGCGCTCATTGATTTGGGCGTAAAAATCGCCTGACTTTTCTGAAAATCCAACCCTTTTCTTTTTCGGGAATTAAAAAATTCTATCGAAAAATCAGTAACTTTTGCTGGCGCTTCCGGTCTCAATTGTTATATTGATGTAACACTATATCACCGGTTCATTATATTCTAATAAATTGATACCCAATTTGTGTTTATGGGTAAAGCCCAAGCTGTCCAAAGAAGGGGGTTCTATGCACTCAGTTTTCAAAAACCTTTGGTTTCGAGACCCAAAGGAAAAACCGACTTTCATCAATGATAACGCCGTGAAAATTCGCGCCGGGATGTTGCTGATTATTCCGATTTACATGACCTATACCTTGATTGATGTGGTATTCGGTTCCAGCTGGTCGGTGATGGAAAACACCACCATGATCGATACCTTGGAAACCGATTGGAACTGGCACACCATCTATCAAGTCCAAGCCACTCAGCGGGTGTATGATTACACCATCCAAACCTGGGTATTGTTCTATGGCCTGTTTGAAATGATTGCCGGGATGTTCGTCACCACCTCGCGTTTGTCGCCGACCATTTACATCGCCTCTTTGTTGGCGAAAACGCAAAAACCGAACTGGAAACCGCTGGTGCCGAAACGCTTTGCCTGGACCATTGGCGCGTCTTTCATCACTGTTTGTTTGGTTTTCTTCAACCCAGATGTGTTCGCCAACTGGGTGAATACTCTTTTCAGCAGTAAACTGTTGCCAACCACAGAAAACTATATGTCCAACTGGATTCCGTTGATTCTGGTTTGGGTGTGTTTCGGCTTTATGTGGCTGGAAGCGATTCTCGGGTTCTGCGTGGGTTGTAAAGTACACGCTCTGTTGGTGAAAGTCGGCATTTTCAAAGAAGAATGCGAAGCCTGTAACAACATTGACTGGGACGAAATCGCCCGCAAACATGCGGAACGCCAAGCGCAGGAAGCCGCGCAAGGCAATTCTTAATGTTTTAATCATGTTTTGAAGTGAATGAAAAACCGCCAGGCCTGGCGGTTTTTTTTGTTTTCGGAAGGCCGATTTTGCAGTGGGTATTATTTCGCCGGGTCGACGTAGCCGCCGATACTGGTGTTGCAACGGAACCAACCGGCAATGCTGACGCGTTCATGTTGCGCGGGCAACACTTCGTGCGGAATCCATTCACTCATAAACACCGCCATTTTGCCCATTTCCGGCAGAATCACCGCCAGCTTTTCATCGCCTTCTTCGGCATAGAGCACTAACTCCCCGCCCCAATCCGGTTGCCAGTTCGGGTTCAGGTACAACACCGTGGTCACCATACGGTTGGCGCGGCCGCGAAAACTGTCGAAGTGTTTTTTATAGAAATCGCCGCGTTTATAAAGCGCAAAATGACATTCGTATTCGAATAGCCCTAAAAACAAGGCACGATTCAATTGGCAGCGTAATTCCGCCATTTGCGCCAAATACAGTTGTTGGGCATCGGTGGCGCCGTTGAGCCATTTGATTTGGTCACGCCGAATCGATTCGTTGATTTGATGAATGTCGCCGCGGCCGATACCGGCTCTCTGCAAGTCGCCTTGAGCATCGTAAGCTTCCACTTCGGATAATAACTGTTCACACAAAGAATCGGTTACGGCATTCGGCCATTCATACCAACCTTGTTCGACTAAGGCATCCAACAGTTCATTCAGGGCTTTGGGGGTGAGTTTCAGCGGCATAAGCGCCTCCAGAGACAAGACGAAGAATTATGCGCCGAAAAGAAAATTTTGGCAACGAAAAGATGGGCTTGAGATGGAATAAAGAAAGGAGGCAAGCTGATTGCCGGCGCCGAACGAATTCGTCGCCACGCAATCAAAAACGATTGGATTACCAGGCTTTGTAAGGCAAGAATTTACCGTTCATGGTGACAACAACACGGTCACCGGCTGGGTTTTCTTCTTTATCGATGTCCATGGAGAAATCGATCGCACTCATGATGCCGTCGCCGAATTTTTCGTGAATCAATTCTTTCATGGTTGGGCCGTAAACACCGACAATTTCGTACAAACGGTAAATTAATGGATCGGTTGGTACCGCTTTTTCCCATGATTTGTGTGGGTAGGCTTGTAAAGCCGCTTCAATATCCGCGCCCAATCCCAAGAAAGCGGCGACTTTAGAAGCGGGGCCCGCATCCAAATGGTTCATCCCCAAACAAGCGGAGGTGGTATAAACTTCACTCAATCCCGCGGCGGCGGCAATATCACTCCAACCAACGGATTTTTCCGCTTTAGCCAGGATAATCGCTTCGGTCATTTCTACTTTTGACATCATAGTCTTTGTCTCCAATAAAGAGCATCTTGTGGTTTCAGAATCGATTCTGTCGCGAACCAAGGTACTCTAAGTTAATTAAAATGCCATGACCATAATGCAAGGCTTGTGCCAATTTATTAAGTAGTTGATTTTGTTAAAAATTATCTATTTTTTGTCGTTTTCATCCTTTCTTTTTGTCAACAATTGTTAACAAATAATACCAATTGTAAAACTTTGTAAGTAATTTGTAGACATTTTCCGTTAATTTATTAATCTAAATTATGAACAATATTATATAAATATTTGAAAAATAATGTTTTGTTAAATTGTGGCATCCTTCACGCTATGACTGGGTAAGTTTCGAAGAAGTCGAAATTATTCACTTTAAAAATTTACGAGGAGTCTCAAATGAGCGAAGTCTATATCCCTTCATGTATCCGTCCAATCGATAACGATGGTTTGAACAAATTGGCCGAAGCGGGGAAAGCCGCACCGGATACCATCAAAACATTGAAGTCCAAAACCGTATTGGAAGGTCAGTTCAAAAACTTGAACTACATCCGTGATTTGGACCCGGTTGTTGTGGACGAGCCACCTGTCTTGTTGGGTGAAGACACGGCACCAAACCCATCTGAAATGGCTTTGCTGTCTTTGGGTTCATGTTTGTCGGTAGGCGTTCAAGCCAACGCAACAGCGCGTGGTATTAGTTTAACCAAATTAGAAGTCGAATTGGAAGGTGACATCAACATCACCGCTGTTTGGGGTACCGGTGATGTGGATCCAAACAAAAAATTGGGTGTCACCGAAGTGCGTGCCATGTTCACCATCGAATCACCAGAAGCCTCCAAAGAAGATTTGGAAGCGTTGGTTGCACACGCCATCAAATGGTCGCCAGTGGCCAACACTTATATGAATGCGGTGGATCTGTCCGGAAAGTTAGTCGGTTAATCACACTGTCCAGGCCTGGCGGTTTTCGCCAGGTTTTCCCACTTTGAAGGAGAATGACCATGATTAGTCAAATTGTTCAAAAAGATCTTAAGCCGTTAACAGTGGCCATTGATCATGGACAGTACACGACCGAAATTTTATCGAAAGTTGGCCAGGCCGGCGCGTTTCGACACCATATTCCATCCCTAAACAATGGCGATTTGAACCTGTTCGGCACCATTCAGGATATGGCGACCGTGTCCGAAGAATGTATGTCGACCGGCTTTATGATGTGGGCGCAGTCCGTCTGTACCTGGTACATCGAAAATTCTGAAAACGAATGGTTGAAATCCGACATCCTGCCGAAGATGGTGGATGGCGAATATTTCGGCGCCACGGCTTTGTCCAACCCGATGAAGTATTTTGCCGGTATTGAAGACCTGAAATTGTCCGCGGAAGAAACCGAAGACGGTTACATCATCAACGGCACCTTGCCTTGGGTATCCAACCTGTTGGAAGGGTCCGACAAGCACTTTTTCGGTTCGATTTTCAGCGTGCACGACCACGACAAAAACTATGAAAAAGATGTCATGGCCCTGATTCCATGTGATTTGGAAGGCTTGACCATGAAACAAATGGCCGAATTCGTCGGGATGGAAGGCACGGGAACCTATTCCCTGTTGTTCGACAACGCTTTCTTGCCTAAGAAATATTTATTGGCCGACCCGTTGAAACCCTATTTGGAAAGAATCAAAGCCGGATTCATCTTATTGCAAACCGGTATGGCCGCCGGAGTCATTAAAGGCGCCGTCAACGAAATGGAAAAAGCGAATCTGACCTTGTCCGAGATCAACGAATATCTGGACGATTCGCCGGAAGAAATAACCGAAGATTTGGAAGATGCCATCGATTTGATCGAAGCTTTGTGCGAAGACCCTTTCACGCCTGGCCAAGAATACATCAAATCGGTACTGGAAGCCCGTTTGCTGGGCGGGGAAATCTGTAAACGCGCGGCCGATTCGGTCATGCAGCACGCCGGAGCCAAAGGCTATCTGGTGGATGCCGCACCGCAACGCAAAATGCGTGAAGCGTATTTCGTGATTATCGTAACGCCATCCATCAAGCATCTTCGTAAGGAAATTGACCGCATCGAAGCGGCATAGGAGACCAAGATGAGTGAAGATTTTAAAAAGTATATTTGTAAGACATGCGGTTTGATTTACGACGAAGAGCTGGGCGATCCGGATTCCGGATTGGCGCCGGGCACGCGTTTTGAAGACATTCCGGATGACTGGTACTGCCCTTTGTGCCTGGTGAGTAAATCGGATTTCATTCCACTGGACGAAGCGAAGGCGAAATCTTCACCGGATGGTGCGCCTAAGCGCAAAGCCAGCACCCATGCCGACGTCTTGATTATCGGCGCTGGTTACGCCGGTTGGCAAGCCGCTGAAAATGTTCGTCAAGCCATGCCGGACGCCGAAATCAGCTTGCTCACCGCCTGTGACGGAACCGTCTATCCGAAACCGTCCCTGTCCATGGCCTTAAGCCAAGGGCGTACGCCGGACGACTTAAAAGAAATGACCGCCGAAGCCAAAGCCGCCGAACTGAATATGGGTGTTAAAACCCGTACCAAAGTCATGTCCATCAACACCAAGCGTAAAAAGGTCATGACCACTTCCGGCAGCTTCCAATACGACAAACTGATTCTCGCAACCGGTGCCAAAGCTCTGTCGCCAAGCGTGGACGGCAATGCCGCCCAGGACATCATGACCATCAACGACCTGCCGGCTTATAGACGTTTTCACAAGGCCCTGGAAGGCAAAAAATCCGTCACCCTTATCGGCGGCGGTTTGATTGCCACCGAGCTGGCCGAAGACCTCAGTTCACAAGACATCGAAGTCAATATGGTGGTGCGTGGCGCGCATCTCATGAGCCAGATTCTGCCGGAAGCCATTTCCCAGTCGTTGGAAGAAAAGCTGAAAAGTAAAGGCGTCAAGCTGTACAAAAACTCCGAATTGATGGACATGAACCAAGCCGAAAACGGTTATATGCTTCATACCGACCAAGGCGAATACATCGAAACGGATGTCGTGGTCGCCGCCATTGGCCTGGCACCAAATTTGGAATTGGCCAAAAAAGCCAAGTTGGAAACCAACCGCGGTATCTGCATCAACGGCGCTTGCCAAACCTCCGACCCGGACATCTTCGCGATTGGCGACTGTGCCGAAGCCGGTGGCGTGTTGCAAGCTTATTTGGAACCGATTCGTCGCCAAGCCAAAGCCATTGCCGCGCACCTGAAAGGCGAAGACACCGACCCGTTCCAAGTGCTGCCAAGCTTGATCAAAACCAAAACACCAAGCTTGTCCATTATGATCAGCCCACCATTGCACGCCACGCACGGCCAATGGGAGCAAACCATGATGGTCGGCGACAACCAACGCCTGCTTTACAAAGAAGGCGAAGATGTCTCCGGCTTCGCCCTCAGCGGCGACCTGGTTACCAGCGCCAACGCCCTTTACCAAGAGTTGTTCAGCGCGTAATTCAGATTTTAATCCGCGCCTAAAAAGCGTTAAACGTCATAAAAGGTCACTTCGGTGGCCTTTTTTATGCCTTGATGAAAATGAATGAGAGTCTCTGAAACCACCAGGCCTGGTGGTTTTTATCTATCAAAGCTAGCCGTATTACTATAGTATTTTAAATAAAAGTTTTTACTTTGAATGTTAGATTGTTAACAGAAAGAATAGGAGACAACTTTGATAAAAAAATTATCGTCAAGATATGATCAACTCGCGGACGAAATTGTTCAAATAGAAACGACTAAAACGGCTAAACGATTAGAGTTTACCGGTACTAATTATGATCAAGTTGATGAAGCTATGTTTGATGAATGGAAAGTTAAAGCTAAATCACTCATAGTTAAGACATGTGGAAGTGATAGTGAGCATATGAAAGCTTTTATTAAGGCTGAAAAGAGTCCGTCTTTTGATGATAATTACCAACAACTTAAACGCATAAAACCCGTTTTTTTAGCTGCAAAAGATGATTTTCAAGGAGGTTTTTTACTTTCCATTAAAACTTTGGTGCAGGCTGAACTGTTTGATTCTGAACTTGAGCAAGCTTTAGAGCTTTTATCCAGCGGATATAAAGGCCCTGCCGCAGTTGTTGCAGGTGTAGTTTTGGAAACAACATTAAGGGATCTTTGTACTCAAAATGGCATACCACATGCAAAGTTAGATAGTATGAATGCAGGGCTTACGAAAGCAGGTGTCTATAACAAATTGCAACAAAAGAAAATTACAGCATTAGCGGATATTCGAAATAGTGCCGCCCATGGTAATTGGAATTCATTTAATGAAGAGGATGTTAAGGAAATGATTGATGATGTTGAAAAGTTTTTATCTCATCATTTAATGCAATGAAAATAAGTGAATATATGTATTGATTTAAGGTCATTTGCTATAATAAAAACCAACCTTATATTTCTATTTCAAACGGAGGATATTGATGATTGTTGTTAAAAGCCTCCGGGTAGTTTTTTCGTAGATTTATTCTTCGCTACCCGGTCAGTGTGCCGGGGCCTTTTCAGCCCCAGAATTTGATTTCTTACAACGCTTAAGCGTTATGGGGCTTATGATGACATCACATTATTCTCTTCATCAATTAGGGTGGAAACCCTTTTTTCAACACCAACTGTCACTTGACGAGTTGGAAACCTTGATTCCGGCGCGTGTCTTCGGCGTCGAACGTTCGATTATTCAGTTATTGACCACGAAAGGTCCGTTGTCCATGACGATGACACAATCCATTCCTAATCTAGCGGTGGGCGACTGGGTTTTAATCGATGCCGAGCATCGGTTTGTTCGCTTGTTGGACCGAGTGTCGTTGTTTTCGCGAAAGGCGGCGGGCACACGGGTTGATCGCCAATTGATTTCCGCCAATGTGGACTCGGTTTTGATTGTCAGTTCTTTGAACAACGATTTTAATTTGAACCGAATTGAGCGTTATTTGGCGTTGGCGCATGAGGCTGGTGTGGAGCCGATTGTTTTGCTCACCAAAGCCGATTTGTGCGATGAGCCGGAATCGTTTGTGGAAGCGGTTCAATCGCTGGATAAGATGCTGCAGGTGTTAGCGGTGAATGCCCATGATTCGGCGACTTTACAGGCGTTGGAACTCTGGTTGTCGCCCGGCCATACGCTGGCTTTTTTGGGGTCGTCCGGCGTGGGTAAATCGACGTTGGTGAACACGCTGTTGGGCGGCGACGTTCAGGAAACCAATCGGATTCGCGAAGATGACAGCCGAGGGCGTCATACCACCACGGCACGTTCGCTGCATTTGACGGCTTCCGGCGTGTTGTTGCTGGACACGCCGGGGATGCGTGAATTGCAATTGGCGGATTATGAACAGGGCGTGGAGGAGACCTTTGCCGACATCGCCACTTTGGCGGAGCAGTGTAAGTTTTCCGATTGTCAGCACCAGTCCGAACCCGGATGTGCGGTTCGGGCGGCGATTGAATCCGGTCAGTTGGCGGAACGCCGTTTGGCGAATTACCACAAGCTGATGAAGGAGCAAGCGTTTAACGCCGTGACCTTGGCGGAAAAACGCGCGCAGGACAAGCGATTCAGCAAAATGGTCAAATCCGCCAAGCACCTCAAGCAACGATAACTTAAAGCCGTTTTACGGTTCATCTCAAAAACCACCAGGCCTGGTGGTTTTTTACTTTCTGCGTACCAATCGAGTTACATAAAGCTCAGTAATAGTGTCAGGGTCACAAGCGACAGCACGGTGGAAAAGAGCACCGTTTGTGCGGTGGTGACCGCTTCGCGTCGGTAGTATTCGGCCAGCATGAACGGCCCGGTGCCGGTCGGCAAAGCGGCTAACAGGATGGCCATCATCGCCAGTTCATAATCCATTTCAAACACGCTTAGTGCTAACCAAGCGACTAATAACGGTTGGGCAATCAGTTTGATCGCGGTCAGTTGCCAGGCGGTTTTGCGTGCCGCCGCGGTGTTGTTATTGGAAGACGCCACCGCATCCGCCAGAAAAAGCCCCAAGCTGACCAGAGCGGCCGGGCTGGCGGCACCGCTCAACAGGGTTAAAAAGGTTTCCACGCCTTGCGGCAGTTGCCAGGAGGTCAGGGCAAACAACATCCCGGCGATGGGTGAGACAATCAGCGGGTTGAGAAACACGGCTTTGAGTACGTTTTTGATTTTAAGGCGCAAGCTGGCTTCCGCTTGCAGGCCGGTTTCAATCAGGATAATCGCCAGCGCAAAGACGATACTGACCACGATAATGCTGGCAATGGTAGTTGGCACCTGACTGGACGCGCCGAACACCAGAAACAGCAGTGGAAAACCGACATAACCGGTATTGGAATAAGCGGCGGAAACACTGTCGATGCTGGCATCGGCCAGCGGCACGCCTTTTTTGAGGCGCCAGATGAGCACCAACACAAACAGGCCAACCGAACCGATGAGATACACCAGAATGAAATCGGGCAAGTAGAGTGCCGACCAGTTGCTGTTGGCCATGATGTCGAACAGTAAGGCAGGCAGCGCCAGCCACACTACGAAACGGTTCAGCTCGCTGGCGGCAGTTTGCCCCATTACGCCGGTTTTGCGGCTGATGAATCCGGCGGCGATCAGGCCGAAAATGGGTAACAGAATTGAAAGGGTTCCAAGCATGAAAACGGGTTATGTCAGTGATGAAAGCGTTAGTATAGCCAGCCTGCCGGTCTAAAGACAGGCTGAGTGGCGAAAACCGCTAGGCCTGGCGGTTATTGGGTATTCGGGCATTGATCGGAGAGAACCTTGTTAAGCTCTTCTGCGGACTTTTCAAACGTCAGTTGGCCGTTCTTGACGGTAAAAATATACAGGGTGTCGAAGTCGCTGCCGTGCCATTTTCCGAAATTGTAGTCGGCCCCATAGATGTCGTTGACGTGTTTGGCAATGTCTTTAATCCGGGTGTGTTGCCAGACGATGAGCGCGGTTTTTCCTTCGTATTGTGATGAGGTGGCGAGCTGGGCGATGGCTTTGGGTTTGTCCACCGCCACACAAAGGTTCACGCCGGTGTTAAAGAAGGTGGCGGTGGGTAAAGCGGTTTGAAAGGGTCTCAAGGAGAAAGCGCCTTTTCCGTCGGCACCGTATTTGGTGGTGAAGTGCGGTGTGGGGGAAAAGACCGCATCGATGGTTTTGAATCGGTTTTGCATCACTTGCGGAAGGTGCAAAGCCCGGTTTTCACCGCGACAATTGAGGACGCCGCGGTCATTGGCGATGGGGCGCGGCTTTTCGCCGTGCCGTGCGATGATGAGTGTCAGGTTTTGGGCCGGCGTGGCCGAGACGGTACATAGGGCGGGTTCCGAAGCGGCCGCATAGCCGATGCCGGATACAAGCAGACAGCCGGATACAAGCAGACAGCCGGATACAAGCAGACAGCCGGATACAAGCAGACAGATAGCAATGAATTGGGTGAAGAACTTGGCCATAGTGACGGTTCCTTGGTGGTTTTTAATAATTGGTTTAGAGTGAAATTAATTTTATACATTATTGAAATATAAATATGAATTAAAACGGAAGTTATTTTTTATTTACTAATTAAAACCAATATTGACTTTTATTTACTAAAAAATTAGTATTTATATGTCATGTTAGGAGCATAGAATGAATAGCACTGAATCTAAAATAGCAAAACTTAAAAATGATCTTGAACTAGCCGCTTTCATGGTAAGTAAAGGCGAACCAGAAAAAGAGACACATTCAAAAATAGTACAAAGTTTAGTCACTTTATCAGAGTTAGAAGCCTTATTAAAAAAGGCAAAATCCAGTGAAACCCAAGGTGATTTAGAAATTGAAGAAGTAAAAAAAGTTAATAGACGGCTTAAATTATGGGTAAAAAGACAGAATCAAATTAATTCAAAAATTTTGAATGCATTCTTAAAATTAGAACGCTCAGGTTTAATTCCAATAACAGAAACGGATCTTATTAATGAACTTCCCAATGAAAAGTCATTTGCAAGTAATTTTGTTCAAATGAAAATTATTGCTGAAAAAAACCATGGGAAAGTTTTTGAACAATGCGGTGATGCTATTACGCTTTGGAAGCCTGTACTTTCCAGCATACGGGAATACGAAAAGAATGTCTTTAAAGCTAAATGAATGGCATGGCATGGTTTCCTAATTTATTCGCAACTTGTCTGTTAGAACAACAAAGGGATGATTAAAATGAAAAATGTGGTATTTGTTACTTTAGTTTTAAGCTTCTTATTATCAGGATGTGCCACAAACCTAACGGCTGAAGGGCAAAAAGTGCGCATAGTCACTGAGAATCAAAAAGAAAATAATTGTGAGTTTTTAAAACTTATCTCCGTTCGAGTTGGGTTGGGGCCAGATAAACCTGGATCGGCATTAAAAAAGGCTATGAATGAAGCCGGTAGCATTGGTGCTAATGGTTTTTACCTTATTTCTGATACTGTCCATTGGGCTGAAGGTGCATCAGTTACAGGAGAAGCTCTTAAGTGCAAGGGGCTTAAATAGAGTATTTAATAAGGGTAATCGTAACCTTAGTTTTTAATATTCAAACTGAATTCTTTTCCCTTTATAACCCGAGTTTTTTCAAGCGATAACTGAATTGACGTGGTGTCATGTTCAGTAGCAGGGCGGCGCGGGTTTTGTTGCCGCGTGCCATCTCCAGTGCCTGTTTGAGTTGTTCGGACTCGTCTTCCGACACTCGCCAGTAAGCGCGTTTGTCGTCTATCGCGGATTGGCCGTTCGGAAACGCTAAGCCGTTGTTGGTGTTGGGTACGAAACCGTTGGCGGTCGCTTGACCATTCACCACTTGCGGTTCTTGTGACCAGCCTTCCAGGTTTGGGGTGGCTGGCTGCAGTTCGTTTTCCAGCGGTTTGACCTGCCCGCCGTGGATAATGGCGCTTTCTTCCTGAATGATTTTTTCAATTAACTGGGCGGAAATCAGGCGGCCTTTGTCGGCCATCAGCACGGCGCGTTTCACCACGTTTTCCAATTGACGGATATTGCCCGGCCATTCATAGCCCTCCAAAAACGCCATGGCCCCTTTGTCGTAAATGGCACTGGTGTGGTATTCCTGGTTGGCCTGGTTAAGGAAATGGCGCGCCAGAAGACGGATGTCACCGTCTCTTTCCCGAAGGGCGGGCAGTTCGATGGGGAAAACGTTCAAACGGTAAAATAAATCCAGACGGAAGCGCCCTTGGTTGACGGCTTCGTGCAAATCTTTGTGGGACGCGACTATGATGCGGGTGTCCACATGAATCGGCTTGGTGCCGCCGACGCGAGTGACGCAGCGCTCTTCCAACACGCGCAACAGTTTGGCTTGCAGGCCGAAGTCCAAGTCGCCGATCTCATCGAGGAACAGGGTGCCATTATTGGCGAGTTCGATTTTGCCTTGTTTGGTTTGGGTGGCGCCGGTAAAAGCGCCTTTTTCATGCCCGAACAACTCGGATTCCAACAAATCCGGTGGGATGGCGGCGCAGTTAATGGCAATAAACGGACCGTCCTGACGGTGCGAGGCCAAATGTAACATCCGTGAAAAGCGTTCTTTCCCCGTGCCAGATTCCCCTTTCAGCATAACGGTGACGGCGGTGTTCGTGGCGCGGCTGACTTTATTTAAAGCGGCGCGTAAAGCGGCACTTTCGCCGATAATGCCGTATTGGCTGCCTTGACCGAGCGCCATGGAACGTAACTGCTCGTTTTCTTCTTTCAGTAGCTGGGTTTGCTGCTCGATCATGGCGTTCACCGCCAGGATTTCACTGATGAACAGCGACATCAGCTTGAGAATGCCTAAGTCGCGGTCCAGTGAGCGGGGGCGTTTGCTCAAACGGTTCACCGCTAAAACGCCGACAGTGGTGCCGTTACGGACAATCGGTGTGGCGATGAAAGCCACGGTTTCCTGCGGCAGGGTGGAGCGGTCGACGGTTCGGAACAGGTAGTCGTCTTCACGGTCGATATCGGCGACAATGATGGGGCTGCCGGAGTGCATGACTTTCCCGGAAATCCCTTCGCTGATGGCGAAACGCCCTTGGGCGATTTCTTCTTTGGTCAAGCCGTAGGCATAGGCGGTGTGCAGGTATCCGGAGTTATTTTCCTGCAGTAGCACTCGGCCACGGTTAAGCCCCATTTGGCGTGAAATTAGGCTCAGGATGGTGTGAATCGCTTTTTCAGGCGCGTAAGCCTTTTCGATTTGCTCAGCCGCTTCCTTTATGACAATATATTCCGACTGGTTGGCAATATCCAGATGTTCAACGTGTTTCACAGAACCTACCCTTAAAGCGTAAACGCTTTCATATTAGCATTTTGTTTCAAAAAACGTAAATGGAGACCCTTCATGCCGATTTCCTGCCATTTGTACGACCAATTGGAAGTGGCCGCTATGCGAAAACAGACAGTACGCCTGACGTTTGAACCACCGCATTCCGAAACGGTTTTCGAAGGGGTGATTACGGACCTGTTCAGTCGGAACGGCGAGGAGTTCCTTAAAGCAAAAAACGGCGACCAGGAAAACCTGGTGCGGCCGTTGGAAGGTTTGGCGTCCATTGAGGTACTTGACGTACTCAATGGCGCGAAATAAAAAGGCAGGGGATGGAACGCCCCTGCAAAAAGTCACAATATTATTCAACATGCCATGAATAACGTTTAATCAAGGTGACAGCAATAAAATCCAGCAGATAACCAATAATGCCGATGACGACTACGATGGCCGCTAAGGCCGCATAATCCAAAGTGTCACGTGCATCGTTGATGGCATAGCCCAGACCGGACGTTACCCCAAGATATTCCGCAGGTACCAAGACAACCCAGGCGACACCGATGGCGAGGCGAATCCCGGCAAAAACATCTTGTGCGATGGCGGGCATAATCACGCGGCGTAGCATTTGATATCCGTCGGCCCCTAAGTTTCGTGCAACTTGGAACCAGTTTGGATCAATACGCTGCACACCATGTGCGGTACCGAAAACAATCGGCCAGATGGTGGCCATGGCCAGCAGGAAGATGATGGCCGCGTCCCAGGTTTCGAAAGCCAATACGGCAATCGGCATCCAAGCCAATGGGCTGATCATTCGCAAGAACTGGAATGGCATATTGGCGATTTGGCGCACCATTAAAAAGTAACCCACCAAAATCCCGGTTGGTACTCCGATGACAATCCCCCAAAAGAGACCGGCGACGATACGGTACAGACTGGAATAAATGGTTTCCCAGATGGAGCCGGTTTCAACCAGATACCAGAGTGCCGAAAACGTTGGCCCGGGTGCAAAATCCGCAAAGGCTTGCGTATCCGGGTTGGATTTGATTAAAAGACCGCCGATCCACCAGACCAGGAGAAGGATTCCCATCCCCATGCTCGCGTTGATGACACTTTGCATCCAGCCTGGCAGGCTCTTGAAACCTGCCAATGCTTGGCCGAACGACATCTTTGTTGTTGCAGCCGAATTACTCATAGTTTAAATACCTCTTTACGGTGTGTTGGGTCGGCCGGATTCACACCAGGCACTTTGTCCCAAACGTCATATTTATTCATGGCGTTGGTCACGTAATCGTAGTTGACCAGGTCTTTCAGTGCGAAGTCGATATCCAGATTGTCCATGAACGTTTTATCTCCTGTGACCAGGGTTTCTTTCAATTGTTCCATCAAGAACTTAGTCGCGGAAGGGTATGGATAAGGGTTGAAATCGATACGACCGATGTCCCAATCCGGGTGTTTGATGGCTTTTGGATCCTGGTAATCCGCCGGTGAATAATCCGTCATGGCTTTTTCGACCACTTTGGCTTTCATCGGTAGGTAACGCTTGCCTTCGCGAGACAGCATTTTCGCCACTTCTTCTTTGTTTTCCTGAGCGTATAGACCGCCGCGAACCACGGCATTCATGACTTTTTGAGACCACTCAGGTCGTTTGTCAACGTCGTCATCGTGCATACAGACAACGCAGCAAGGGTGGTTTTCCCAAATATCGCCGGTGAAGCGCAACATTTTCGCACCCGCTAGCATTTCACCCGCGGCATTGAACGGTTCCGCCACAATGTAAGCGTCGATTTTCTTCGCTGCTAAAGCCGGTGGCATATCCGGTGGTGGCATGATTTGTAGGTTCACTTGGTTCGGCTTCAACGGATCGGTTTGGTCTTGGATGACCGGTTCCAACCCGGCATTTTTCAGTGCCATTTGCAACACGATGTTGTGCATGGAGTACCAATAAGGCACGGCCACTTGCATTCCGCCCAATTCTTCAAAAGATTCCACGCCTGTGTGTTTACCAACCACCAGGCCGGAACCGTTGGTGTGAGCCCAACCGGTGATTTTGACCGGGAAGTTGTTGTTGTAGCGCATCCAGATTGGAATTGGCTTCAGGAAATGCACCAGGTTGAATTTGTGCGCCGCGAAGCCTTCGATCAATGGAGACCAGCCGCGAATCAAGGTGGGTTTTTCCACTTTCAGGCCTTCTTCTTCAAAGAAGCCCATAGCATGTGCGACCAAAAGGGCACTGGCGTCGGTGATTGGAAGGTAGCCGATACGGACCACTTCGTCTTCCGGTGGCGTCATATTGGCGAACGCCTGGCTGGATGGCAAGCTCATGGCCGCCGCTAGGCCACCGGTCGCGGCCATGCTGTCGAGAATGAATTCACGACGGCCTTTGGTCGGGTTGAATGTATAGTCGTGCTTGGATAATTCGTTATCGCAATTGCAGTATTGACACATGTTGGTTCTCCTTTAAAGCGATGGAATGTTATGCGTTCGATTCGGCGACACTTCGCTGCTTGGCCAAGTCAATCTTTTCAAATTCGTTAAATAGGTTTTCTTTCAGGGTATTGAACGCTTCCAAAGAGCGGTCGCGCGGGTAGTCGAGTTTGACTTCCATTTCACCGACGATTTCCCCAGGGTTCTGGCTCATGATGACGACGTTGTCGGCCATGGCCACGGCTTCTTCGATATCGTGCGTGACCAGAATCATGGTGATGCCCTGATTGTGGCAGATTTCGGAAACCTCATTTTGTAATTGGCTGCGGGTAAAAGCATCCAATGCGGAGAAAGGTTCGTCCAACAATAGAATTTCCGGCTCCGTTGCCAGAGAGCGCGCCAGCGCAACACGTTGTTGCTGACCGCCGGAGAGTTGCTGAACGTTTTTGTCTTTGTGTTCGGTGAGTCCGACCATGTCCAGCAGTTCTTCAACCCGTTCCTTTTTTTGGTTATAGGTGCCGGAAAACACTAGGCCCAGTGCAGCGTTTTCGCGGACCGTCATCCAAGGGTATAAAGAAGGTTTTTGGAACATCATGTTCCATTTGGCACTTGGCTTGGTGACAGTGTGTGCATTGATGCGGACGGCGCCGTCGGATGGAATGAGCAGGCCGGCGATCATTTGCAACAGTGTGGACTTACCGCAACCGCTTCGTCCGATCAAAGCCGTCAACTGTCCTTTTGGAATGGTGAGGTTGATGTTCTTTAGCGTCGGTTTGGTTTGTTTTTTAAATGTATGGGATAGTTCTGAAATCCAAACATTGGAGCCTTTTGCAGTCATAATCGAATCTTCTTTTAGCAATTAAATTTATTAATGATATAGCTTAGGTGGTGCCAACAAATATAAGTTTAATTAAATCAATAACTTAATTAAAATTTATGGCAGACTTAGGCTGAAAATGAATTGCTTTGTTAACAATTGTTAACATTTTGTAGCACTTTGTTATTTTTTGGTGCAATGGGTCAGGTGCGATGGAAAAGAAAAAGCCCGCAAAAGCGGGCTAAGTGATTTTTATCAGTCAAAATGGTGTTCTGTTAAAACTTAACTTGACCCCAGACCCACAGTTTTGTGGTGTCCACAAGGTTGTTGTTGGCAGAAGAATCTTTCGCGGTATAGTTGGCATATTTCACACCGACGGTGTAGATTTTGGCGATTTTCTTAGCCACCAATAAATCGTATTCCGAACCGTAGTCGTCGCCACCTGTGTCGGCATTGAAATCATGGTAAATAGCGGCCAACTTCAAGCCCAGTGCTTTACCGGAGACGCTTAAATAGTTATCCACCAAACCGTTGATTGGCGTACCACCGGCTGGCCCGATAAACATATCCGCCCAACCGTTGAACAGGTGAACCGTTCCTAAAGGTGTGTTGAACGCGCTTTTGCCGTCACCGCCCAGTTTTTCCTGACCGGCCAAAATCTTAGCTGGACCGACGCCGACACCCAGTTCGAAACGGGTGTAGTCACCGCCGACATCGCCTTTCGTGTCGGCGTATTTTCCTTGTGTCGCATATTCAGCGTGGTAGAAGAGTTTGAAGGTATCGCTTAATTGGGTGTTACCGGCAAAGCGTGCACCATAGGTTTCGCTGTCGGTGAGGGTTTTTAAATCATAATCCAGAAAGTAGCCGTAACCGGTGATGGTTCCGAACGGCAGGCCGGTGTATTTCGCTTGAGCGGCGTTGGATGTCATGGTTTGGTTTACGCCGACCGGGTTACGGACATTCATAAGATAAGCGTAATCAATTTCGACATCTGGAATGGCTTTGGTCTTTAAGCTGGCGGCGGTATAAACCTGTTCCGTTTGACGCCAACCCACGTTCCCCAAGAAACGATTGTCGAAAATAATCCGTTGTTGACCGACTTTGGCACCTGTTTCCTTATATTTATAACCCACCCAGGCCTGGTTCAATACGGTAATGCTTGGATCTAGAATAACGGCTCTGTTACTGTCTCCACCGGCACCTGGCCCTTTGCCCACGAAGTAATCGTTACGGTCGCCCAGTGATTCGGTACCGGACATTTCCACCATGCCGTTGAAACCGTATAAGTCGCCTGTGGTATAACCGATACGCGTTCTTTCGGTAATGGCTGTGGCATCTTTTTTGCCCGTTTGTTCAACGCCTTCGTAACGAACGCGGACATCGACATTCACTTTACCGCCGGTTAGGGCGTCGGTGAATTTGTCTGCTTGTGCTGTTTGCGAAACCGCCATGCTGGATAGTGCGATAGCCGAACTCGCGAGGATGCTCTGAATAGAGCGTGATAGAACCGTTTTTTTCATAATGATCTCCTTGTCTGAGCCTTCCATATTGCACCGGATGTGCCAGCACAAACAAAGTGAACAAAATCAATAGATTATATTTATATGCACCCAAAACTTTGTTTAATGCGATTAACAATGCAGTTCAATCACCGACAAATTGTTTGGAATTGTTAACAAAATCTAGATAAAACGGAAAGGGTGAAAACCGCCAGGCCTGGGCGATTTTAAAGGTATGGATGGCAATAAAACTTACAACAAATGTTGCCAAAAGAGATTGGCGGTCAGTGTGACGAAAGTGATGCCGAGCAAGTTAAACGCCAAGCCGTAAGTGGCCATGGTTTTCACCGAAACCGCGCCACTGCTCATGGCAATGGCGTTGGGTGGAGTGGAAATGGGTAACATAAAGGCGTAACTGGCACAGACGGTGGCGACCATCATCAACAAACGGCTGTCGAGCCCGCTTTGCTCACACACCGCTAACAGAATGGGCAAGATCATGGCAATCAAAGCCGTATTGCTGGTGATGACGGTGCTGAATGTCACCAGAAAGGCAATGATGGCGATGACCAGCCAGGTTGGGAAAACGGCGATGTGTTGTAACAGCCAGGCCAGTTGATCGGCCAAGCCGGTGGAGGTGAAGGCGCCGGCAATGGCAAAGCCAGCACCGAACAGAAAGATGATTTCGTAGGGAATTTTTTTGGTGTCCTGCCAGTTAAGAATGTCGAAGGGGGGTAAAAACAATAACAGCCCGAAACCGAGCAAAAGTCCTTTTTCATTGAATCCGTTCCAACCGAGTAATGACGTGGCCAAGGCATTGACGATCAAGATTGCGACTAAGGCCGACACCAAATAAAGCACTTTTTTCTGACCGGAGTTGAGGGGTTGCGGTTTGAAATCGGTTTTGAGGGTTTCGTTGGTGGTGCCCAGCGCCAATACCCAACCGACCACCGCAAACATGGTGGCGACCAACGGCAACACCATTAATACCCAATGTGCGAAACTGATGCCGGGAATCAAATGTTGATCGAAAAACCCGAAAAGAATGAGGTTTGGCGGAGTGCCAATCGGGGTGAGAATGCCGCCGACACTAGCGCCGTAGGCGATGGCGAGCGCAAAGCGCATTTGCAGTTCCCGCCGTTCGGTCAAAAACAGCGCCAACGGCATTAACAGCAAGGCGGTGGTGGTGTTGGACAAAAAAGCACTCAAACCACCCGAGGTGATGGATAAGGCGTAAATCATCCCCTTTGGTGTAGCGGGAAACACCGCCAACATTTTCTGGGAAATCACATGATGCAATTCCGTTTTTTCAATCGCGATGGCCAGCATAAAGCCGCCAATGAACAGGAAAATAATCGATTGGGCATAGTTCGGAGCCACTTCATTGGTGTGGGTGATGCCAAACAGCGGAAACAATACAATGGGCAGCAACGCTACCCACCCTAACGGTAAAGCTTCATTGCTCCACAAAAACACCATGGTGACCACTATGCCGAGCAGGATTGCCTGATTTAAGGTCAAAACAAAACTCAATACGCTGAAAACCAGAACGCCGAACGTTATTGCGATGAAAAGTCCTTGAAACGGTTTTGTGTCAGCGGTTGCGCGTTTTTCGTTAAGAGCCATATGTTAGTCCTATTTCGTCGCCGACTATTTTATGCCTTATGCCGATATAACTTAAAGGATTTCCATATGCTTTACCTAAAGCGCAATTTTTTTCCTGCATAAACTTAAAGAAGAAAGGCAAAATTAAAGTGACAATAATTTTTTATTTTCATAGAGTTAGTGTATTTTTTTGTAAAAAATATCAGGTTTTAAGCTTAGTGAGAGGTGATATTGTTTAGGTTCATCTATAATGTCAAGCTTAATTTAATACTAGAGGCCTTTGTTTGATACAACGTCTGATTGATAATACAGGCTGTTTTTCGTTTTATTTTTGAAGAGGCTTGTATCTTTTTAGTGTCGATTGGTTTTCTATGGTGTACTTTTTGAGTGAGCGTGTCCAGAAATGAATTCTTCCCATGGTCGAACGACCCTTCAAAACATTGGCCTATTTTTTATTGTGCTGTTGTTGGTCTATATTGCCGGTTTCGCGGTATTTTCGCATTTTAAAACCCAATCGAATCAAGCCCTCGGCGAGTTAAAGCAGGCGATTAACGATAAAGTCGCTTTGTTTGAAGACATTCAGCTTCAAATGGGTTATGGTCAGTTTATCCATAATTTCAAAAACTTAGTGATTCGCGGTGAACGTGATTATCGTTCCAGCAGCTATTCCCAGCAGTTGCAAACCAACTTGGAGAAAATCCGATCCGATATCGAGGCATATCGACGTTTTCCGGATTTGCAACCGCCGGAAACCAACGGTTTGAAAGCCATCGAAACCACAGTTGAGCAATATCAGAAAATGGCCGACAAGGTGCGTGAACTCAAAAGGAGGGGGTTGAGCGTTGAAGCGATTGACCAGCAAATCGTGGTGGACGACCGTCCGGCGATGCAGGCGTTGCAGGTCTGGTCAAAATTCCTGAAAGCCAATGCCGCCCAGCGTATTTCGGCCTTACACTCCGAAGCCGACCGAAATGAATTGATGGAGCTGGCAACGATTTTTGGCATTTCTTTATTGTTGATTGGTTTCGCATTTGAAGGGTTGGTGCGCCGTGCGCTGGTTCAGCCGGTCGGACAGATTAATCGGCAATTGGAAAGTCTGTGTGGCGATGACGGCCATTTGAATCTCGATATTCAGGTTTGTGAAAAAGGCGCACGCGAAACCCGCCGGCTGGGTCAATACATCAACGGCATGCTGCAGATGATTCAAAATGAAATGACCAAAGTGAATGCGGTTAAAACGGTGGTGGATCAAAGTTCATCCAATATTATGTTGGCGGATCAGGATTTGGTCATTACCTACATGAATAAATCGATTGTCGATACCTTGAAAAAAGTGGAAAAGGACATTCAAAAGATGTTGCCGCACTTTTCCACCGAAGAGCTGGTGGGGCAAAATATTGATGTGTTCCACGTGAATCCATCACACCAGCGCAAATTGTTAGCGGAGTTGACCGATACTTATGTGGCGAAATTGACATTGGGCGAATTGCATCTCGACATTATTGTCACCCCGATCTGGGGTGCGGATGATGAACGTACCGGGTTCGTGACCGAGTGGAAAGATATCACCGAAACCGTCAAGCTGGAAAAGATGCAGGAAGCCGTGGAACAAAACCTGAAAACCATGGTGGAAAAAGCCGCCAAAGGCCACATCGGCGCGCAAATTGATGTTTCGGCGCTGGACGGTTTTATCCGTGACCTAGGTGAGCAAATTAACACCATGTCCAATGCCATTCATGTCGCCAATAAAAAAATCTCCGATGTGATCGTTCACCTTTCCAAAGGCGATTTAACACCACGGGTGGAAGGCGACTACGAAGCCGATCTGGGTGCCATGCAGGCCGCCATTAATCAATCGTTGGATAATTTGTCGTTGATAATGGCACAAGTGAACGTTTCCGTTCGGGAAATTGCCGAAGACATACAAGCCACCACAGAGCGTAACACCAACGTATCGTCACGTTTGCAGGAACAGGCGGCGTCTATTGAAGAAACCGCCGCGACCATGGAAGAGATGACGGCCGCCGTGCGTAACAACGCCCAAAACGCGCAGCAAGCCAATGATTTGACCGTTCAAGCCAGCGATAAAATGGCCGAAGGGGCACACATCATGCAACAGACCATTCAAGCCATGCAGGGCATTAAAGCGTCCAGCGATAAAATCGAACAGATTATCGGCCTGATTGACTCCATTGCATTCCAGACAAACTTGCTGGCTTTGAATGCGGCGGTGGAAGCCGCTCGCGCCGGAGATCATGGCCGTGGGTTTGCGGTGGTGGCCGGTGAAGTCCGTAATCTGGCCGGTAAGTCGGCGGATGCCGCGCGGGAAATCAAAACCTTGATTGAACAGTCGGTTTCGCAAGTGGAAAACGGTACGCAACTGGCCGAACAGTCCGGTGCGTCTTTGGATGAAATTAACTTGTCCATTCGTCAGGTGACGGAACGGGTCAGTGAAATCGCCACGTCTTCCTTACAGCAATCGCAAGGGATTGAGCAGTTAAACCAAACCATTGTCTCATTGGACCGCAACACGCAGGAAAATGCCCAATTGGTCGAGTTGTCCGCCAACAGTGCAGAATTGATTGCCGGGCGCGCCCAAGAGTTGGTGAACCGGATGCATCAATTCACCATTGCCGGGCCTTTCATGCAACAGGCGGAAACCGAATTGAAAATTCATCACTCGGATAAGACGGCGGACAAAGACTAGCCAACGCTGGACGTTTCCGCCAAAGTTTCGCATAATGAAGCGACATAAAAGAAACCCGTTACGTAAAGCGTAGGGTCGGGTGGATATATGGGAAGATTTGTAGCGCTTTCTAAAACAGATTTAGCGCCCGCCAACTTAAGGTTTGGACGTTTTAAGGTTCCGTTGGATGAGTGATTATCGCGACAGTGTGACGCTTGAGCAGTATGAAGAATGCCTAGGCGATAAAAGTTTCTTCTTTGCGCACAATCCGGAAGGCATTTTTACTTATGTCAGCCCCTCCATTACCAAAGTCCTCGGATATGCTCCGGAGGATTTCTTAGCCCACTACACTCAGTTTCTGACCGATAACCCCAAAAACGGTTTGGTGCAATCCAATACCGATATCGCTTTGGCGGGCGGCAAAGTGCCGGCCTATACTGTGGAAAGTTACCATTGTGACGGTGGCACTCGTTGGCTGCAGGTTCAAGAGTTTGGCGTCTGTAACGATCAAAATGAGATTGTTGCCGTACATGGGTTAGCGACCGACATCACCACCCACAAGCAGGCGCTAAAACAATTGGAACTGCAGACTCAGCGTTTCCAGCGAGCCGAAAGCATGGCAAAGGTGGGTAGCTGGGAATTGAATCTCAGTACCCAGGACTTGTACTGGTCTCAGGAAGTGTATCGAATTTTTGAGTTGGATCCGGCGCAGACCAAGCCGTCGTATGAGTTGCTTTTGGCGTTGACGCATCCGGCGGATCGCGAGAAGCTTAATAACGCCTATCACCATTCACTGGAAACCCGAAAGCCTTATCGGGTAGAACATCGTTTATTGATGCCGGATGGTCGCATCAAGTATGTACTCGAAGAAGGGGTGTCCGATTTCGATACCGACAATCGGGCTTTGATGTCGAGCGGCACGGTGCAGGATATTACCGCCTATCACATGGCAAAACAGCAATTGCTGGAAAAACAGGCGCTGTTAAAAGAAGCCGAAACCATTGCCCAGATTGGTTCCTGGGAATACGAAATTGCGTCGGAAAAGATTATTCTGTCGGATGGCTGTTATGCCATTCTCGGGTTGTTACCGGGTATGGATGTCGTCTATGAAGATTTCATCGCGCTGGTGCATGAGGAAGACCGCGAAATCGTTGAAGCCGGGTTCGACCGTAATTTGGAGTCCGACGAAGAACAGATTTCCGTGTATCGTATCGTCCGGGCGTCCGGGGAAACCCGTTATATCGAACAACGCGGCATCACTCGTTATGCGGAGGAGCATTCGCCAGCTCGTATTGTTGGAACTTTGCAAGACATTACCAACCAATATATGGCGCAACAGGCCCTGGAAAAACAGAAAACCTTGTTGCGTTCCGTGATTAATGCCACCAGTGATTTGATTTTTATCAAGGATGCGTTGGGGGTTTATCAAGGTTGTAACCTGGCTTTTGAACGTTTTACCGGTGAAGTTGAAGCCGACATTGTCGGAAAAACCGATTACGAATTGTTCGATTGGGAAGTGGCCGACGCTTTCCGTCAGCAGGATTACGCCATGTTCGACAGTGGCCAGGCTCGGCAGAACGAAGAATGGTTGACCTACCCGGATGGCGCAGAAACGCTGGTGGATACACTGAAGACGCCGTTTTACGGCGAAGACGGCAATGTGTATGGCTTGGTCGGCGTCAGTCGAGACATCACGGCGCGCAAAAAGGCCGAAGAAAGACTGTATTATCTGGCGCATCACGACGACTTGACCGGTCTGGCGAACCGACACTTGTTTACCAGCCTGTTGGATCAGGCGATTGCCCACAGTGACCGTCATCACGAAAAACTGGCGATTTTGTTTATTGATTTGGACCACTTCAAGCAAATCAACGATTCGTTGGGGCACCAAATCGGTGACCAGGTATTGGAGCAGGTGGGTAAACAACTGCAAACCACCGGCCGGAAATCCGACACCATTGCTCGTTTAGGAGGCGATGAGTTTGCGTTTTTGATTCGGGATTTGAAACGCTCTGAAGATGCCCAAATCGTGGCACAAAAGGTACTGAAAGCCCTGGAACAACCGTTTCTGGTGGAAAGCCACAAGTTGTATATCGGCGCCAGTATCGGCATCAGCATTTACCCTGATAATGGCAAAACGTCCGATATCATACTGCGCAACGCCGATGCGGCCATGTATCGTGCCAAAGATAATGACCGCAATACCTACGCCTTTTACACCGACGAACTCACCCAGATCGCTTTCCAGCATATTCAGCTTGAATCCGAATTACGGCGCGCTTTGCATGAAAACGAGTTTGAGGTGTATTACCAACCCAAGTACGAATGTCAAAGTAAACGCATTGTCGGGTCCGAAGCCTTGATTCGTTGGCGGCACCCTACACGTGGTTTGTTGCTGCCCGGCCAATTCATTGCCGAGGCCGAAAAAACCGATTTGATTATTGAGCTTGGGGAATGGGTGTTACGCCAAGCCTGCCGTCAAAATGCCCAATGGCACCGAATGGGTTTGAAATCCGGACGAGTGGCGGTGAATGTTTCCGGCCGTCAAATCACCAAACACGACCTCAGTGCCACCGTACAGCGGGTGTTGCAGGAAACCGACTGCAAACCCAATTGGTTGGAGCTGGAAATCATTGAGCGCTTTGTAATGAATTCTCCGGAGCAAACCTTGCAGGTGTTGGACGAAATTCATGGCAGCGGTGTGGCCTTTGCGATTGATGATTTCGGGATTGAATATTCATCGCTGTCGTATCTCAAGCAGATGCCGTTGAACACCTTGAAAATCGATTTATCCTTTATTCGTGACATTCCGGAAGACAAAGATGATATGGCGATTGTCGAAGCGATGTTGGCGTTGGCGAAAAGCTTTAATCTCATCGCTGTGGCCGAAGGTGTGGAACGGGAAGAGCAGTTGGACTTCCTACGGGCTTCCGGGGCCGACCGTTTCCAGGGCTTTTTATTGAGCCGCCCCATGCCGGCTTCCGAGTTTGAAGCCTTATTGAAAACCCACCCCACGCTTTAATCGGCCGACCAAGTCATTCTAAAAAACACCAGGCCTGGTGATTTCCCATTCTGATTCAACGGCGGTATTGATAAGCCTGCAATGCGGATTTGCTTTGTTGGTAGTTCGCCAATCGGGTTTGGAGTGACACCGGCAGTTGAGCGGCCATAATGGGTTGAAAACCCAACCGATGGTAAAATGCGTCGAGATTGGGCAAGGCAAAAGCGTAAAGCGTACCGCCGGTGTTGGTTTGAAGCGCCTGAATCAAACGATGACCATAACCATGCCGGCGTTGCTCGGGGTGGATGAACAGGCCACGTAACCACCAGGCCGGGTCACATTCCGTTGTTTCGGCCGCCGGAACCAGGCGCGCAACACCGATGAGGCGACCGTCAAGCTCCGCCAGCCAGACATGATCCCTCTGTAAGGGTTGGCTGAGGCGATGTTGTTTGTGAAAATGCTTCAGGCGCGCTTGATGTATCGCATCGGCTTTAACACAGTGAAGAGAAGACATTGACCATACCATCCGAAAAAAGAACCTATTGTTCACGTTGTGGCTTACCGTCGCGCAGTTGCATTTGCGACTGCGTTCGTCCAGTTTCACACCGCTTGGGTCTGGGTATTTTACAGCATCCCACCGAACAGCATCAGGCCAAAGGTACGGCCCGGTTGGCGAACTTATGTTTACAGGATTGTCGGATTTGGGTGGGTGAATCGGTTGAGGCTTTGCCAGATTTTCAAACCTGGTTGCAGGCGAAACCGACCTATTTGTTGTTTCCCGTTCAGGAAAATAATGGAGCGGGCGATGAAGTGGACATAACGGTCAACAAGGTGTTTGCGGCAGATTTGTCGGATATCTCTGTGGCGTCAATGCAAGTGCTGCTATTGGATGGCACCTGGCGTAAGGCCTATAAACTGTTGCAGACCAACCCGGCATTGCAGGCGTTACCGCGTTTGCAGTTGAGCGGTGACTGGTCGTCTTCTTACGCCATTCGAAAAGCACCCAATGCGCAGAGTTTATCGACGTTGGAAGCCATTCATGCGGTGTTGTGTGAGCTGGAAGGGGAACCCTCCCAGTTTGAAGACTTGCGCTTGGCGTTGGCCGATTTTGTGGCGCAACGTCAAGCGTTTGTGAACGAAAGAGACGTTTCCGCCAGGCCTGGCTAAAAGCTGGGCCTGGGTTGCGATTAGGATTTCAATACTCGAGAAACTTCTTCCGTTTGCCAAGACTGAATATTATTACGCAAGACCATTCGGTATAACAGCAGTCCAACGCCTAGCAACGTCAAAGTCGCCAAGAACAACTCCAGCACCCAGGCGACATTCCATACCAGACCGTACTTCGCAATAATGCCGGCTTTAGCGGCCGTGCCGGTAAACATCGCCGTCATCACATAACTGGAAACCAACATACAAATTTGCCCCAGCGAAAACAGATAGTTTTTAGACGCCGTCAAAAGGTGATTGAAGAATCCGGAGCGCCATAAGGCTAATAAAGTGATAGCGACCAATGGCAGGATAATTCCCATTCCCCAAGTCAGGCTGTTTTTGAAAGCAATGGAAAATTCACCGAAATTATGGCCGTAGTTCAGGTAATTTCGAAGCAGGATGATTTGCCAAACATTGACGGCCGTAATGGCGGTGGCCAGGTTGATTTGGTGACCCCAGACGCGTGTACGGGTTTGTTCATCTTGCGGGCGCATCCAAAGGTGTTGAAAAGCGTGCTTCAAAGCCGGTAATTTGCTGAAAAAGCTGTAAACGGACAGTGCTAAAAAGGTTAAAGACGCGCCCATGGAAAGGGTAGCGACGGTGGCATTTTCGGTAAAAGCCCCCGGCCCGGCCAGGTTTAAGCCCATAAAACCGATGGCAAACGGCACCACCATCGAATATTGTTCAGGGTTATCGGCCGACCGACGAATCTGACGATACCAAACGTATTGCCCAAATGCCATCAGTGCAATCACCAAATCCAAGCCCAGCCAAAACGGCCAGAGAATGTCATCCTGCTTGGTATTCAGTCCGAAAAACATCACCGCACCGAAAGCACCGACATTCATATACATCGCCAGAGATAAGGGCAATCCAAACCAGCCGGCGGTTTCCATGACGTTTTTGTCTGACAATCGGTGTGCACCAGCCCGTAAAAATTGTACCGATTTAAACAAAAATAACGGAATCAACAGACTGGTGGCGATGAACAAGCTCCAGAAAAGCGTCCAATCCATTAGCAGTAAATAGCCGATGAAGCCCTGCGTTTGAGCGTAACTGTAAAGTTGTGCGTAATCGGGCAACATGGCACCCGGGTGCGGAACATAGGTTTTGAGAATGAACATGGTCATAATCGCTAAGCCGCCAAGGGTTAAAGGCAGCAGCCAGTGGCGCGGGTGCCATTTTTGCAAATGAAGCGAAGACATAACGGTGACTCCTTAAAGTAAAAAATAACCAAAACTTGATATAGATTAAGTTAATCTGGCTATAAAAAATACTTTAAATGAGCATGAGTCACACTATGTTCAATATTTCTTAAGTGTTTTTACGTGTTCAGTATGTAAAGGATAAGCCTGTGTTAATCGCTGACTTCCGGTAAACGGGCTATCCAAAAGGCTGCCAGCACGGCGACGATACTCAAGACCAAAATCACCACTTGAATCGATAGGATGTCGGCCAACAAACCGATGGCCCCGCCCGCCAGCATTGCCAGGCCGATCAGCGTGTTGCTCAAGGCGACATAAGTGGCGCGATTGTCAGCATTGGCCAAGTCCACCAGGTACACCTTTCGCCCTAAACGCACACCGCTGTGAAACACCGTCAACAGCAGGAAAAAACCGGCATGCACCAACGGGTTCGACAGCCAGTGATTGTCGCTTTCCACCAAAGCGAACAGCACTATACCCAATAGACCCGCCGACAGTGACGCTAATAGCATCACCAATCGGCTGGAGCGGTCACCCAGTTTTCCCCATACCGGCGCGCTGATGGCACCGGCGATGCCGCTGGCAATAATCAACATCCCCAGGCCGCTGAGGTCGTTTTCACTGTACTGCTGAGCGAGCAATACATAAAACGGTGGTGCGAGCGCCGTACTCAGCAATAAGGCCCGACCGATGACGTATTGGCGGAAAGGCCGGTCGGTTTTCAACAAAGCAAAGCTTTTAAAGGCGGTGGCGAAGGCGTTCCCGCCGCCTTCCGTGGCACCGGGATGCTCTTCAATCTGCGCAAACACCACAAAAGCGATAACCCAGAGAATCGCGCCTATCCACAACAAACCGGCCAGCAAATCCGATGATGGGTTTCGGGTGAAAAACTCGATATACACCCCGATGCCTAAGGTGGCGACCCCGGCGATTCCCGAGCTGATGCCCATCAGATTGCCGCGCCGTCCTTTGGAAATGGTTTTGCCCAACACGTCTTTGGCGGAAACGGAGCAGAGACCGCGTGCCAAGCTGAAGACCACCAATGACAGAATAACCGCCCACCCGGCCGCAACACCGCTGACCGAACCGGCGGTTAACGCCATGACTGCTAGCGCCACGGCCGATAAGGCCGCCCCCAGTAACCAGACGCCTTTTCGCACCGGCAGATGGCGCACGGCGGCGGCCACAAACAATTGCGGTAACAGTACACTGGCTTCGCGAATCGGCACCAGAAAACCGGTGAACACCGCCGGGGTGCCTAACGTGCCCAGCAACCAAGGTAAGGTCAGTTTGGCGCTGGCGAGCTCATCGGCGATTTTACCGAGGAAGTTGGCGATGAGATAAGCGAAAAAATTTTTCGGTTGATGGTGACAGGCTGAATCGGGGATGTCTTTGCAAACCCGGGCGTCTTCTTCGTTATTAATGAGGTCGTAAGCTTTATCAAGCCGGGATTTAGCGTGTTGTGTCATGGTGTCGTGAAACGGTCTTTAAAGGTTAAAAACCCCCAGGCCTGGGGGTTTATGGGATTAGTGGATATTAAACATCAGGCCGACATAGGTGGTGAGTGCCATCGCCAAAAAGCCCCAGGAAGCCATACGCAGGGCACCTTTCAACATAGGCGCACCGCCGGTTTTGGCGGCGATGGCACCGAGCAGGGCTAATAACGCTAATGAAGTGGCGGCCACAATCACGCCGAGGTTTTCCATGGGCAGTAAGGCCACCAATAACACCGGAATGGCGGCACCGGACACAAACGAAGCCGCTGAAGCGAATGCGGCTTGCATCGGCCGGGCGCTATGAACTTCCGACAGTCCGAGTTCGTCTTTGGCGTGGGCAGCCAGCGCATCGTGTTCCATTAATTCGTTAGCGACTTGTATGGCGGTGGCTTCACTGACGCCACGTTGGCGGTAAATTAACGCCAGTTCGGCGTGCTCGACTTCCCAGTTTTCTTCGAGCATGATGCGCTCTTTTTCCAAATCGGCCTTTTCGGTGTCGGCTTGCGAACTCACTGAAACGTATTCCCCCGCGGCCATGGATAAAGCACCGGCCACCAAAGCCGCCACCGCCACCAGCAAAATATGTTCTCTATCCACGCCGGAGGCAATGACGCCCACCAGTAAACTGACGACGGAGATAATACCGTCATTGGCACCGAGTACGGCGGCTCGTAACCAACCCATGCGATGACTGAAGTGTTCTTTGGTCAGATGGTGTTCGAGCATTTCGGGGGTGAATTCGGCCATGCGGGTTCCTTGTCTGATAGGGTTATGGTTGAGTTGTGGTGTGGCGATGTTGGGCAAAAATCAACCCGATGACAAACCCGATGCCGATCATTACGGCCACCAGCACGGCTCTGGGCACACTCAGACTCCAGATCAGGAATTTGACTTCCACCGTGACCAGATTTTGCAAAATGAAAAGAACGGAAAAGGCGATCAAAGCCCAGGATAGAATCGATTTAAAGGTGAGTTTTTGCATATTGATTTCCTATATTGGGTTCCTGTATTGAGTTGAGATTCAATTCAAATCCTAAATCCAGACTTCTTCGGCGTATTCCACGATGTGCACCGGTTTGCGGTGGTGGAATTTTTCTTCGATGGCCGCTTTGAAAATTTCCTGTTTGTCGCGTTCGCCGTGAATCAAAAAGATTTTATCCAGCTGGCGGAAATGCGCCATCCAATCTAACAATTCATCCTGATCGGCGTGGGCGGAAAAGCCGTTGATCATATGGATTTTCGCGCGGACTTTGATTTTTTCCCGGTAAATGCGAATCTCCTCGGCACCGTCCACCAGCAAACGCCCCAAGGTGCCGACGGCTTGATAGCCGACAAACAGCACGGCGTTGCGCGAGTTCCACAAACGGTGTTTGAAGTGATGCAAAATGCGTCCACCGGTGCACATGCCACTGCCGGCGATGATAATACAACCGCTTTCTTCGTCATTGATGCGCATGGAATCGCTGCCTTTAATCGAATATTCCAAATAAGGGAAATCGAAGACCGAATCGCCTTTCGCATGAAGGGCTTCGGCGGCTTCATTCAGATCGGTGTGATATTGGTTGTATATTTCGGTCGCGCGAATGGCCATTGGCGAGTCGAGATAGACTTTGCAGGTGGGCAATTCATTGTCGTAATACATTTGTTTCAGTAATAACAGGATTTCCTGCGAGCGTTCAATGGCAAATGACGGAATCAACACATTGCCTTGGTTCATCAAGGTGTTGACGATGGCCTGCTTGAATTCGGAAACGCTGCCTTCCAGCGGACGGTGATTGCGGTCGCCATAGGTGGATTCGATGTAGAGTGCATCGGCTTGTTCAACGTAAGCCGGCGGCGGCATGGCAATGTCTTTCTGATTGCCCAAGTCGCCGGAAAACACCACGGTTTTCGGTTGATCATCTTCCTGAAAGTCGATTTGAATGCTGGCGGAGCCAAGAATGTGACCGGCATTGCGGAAGGTGGCGGAGACGCCTTGGGTTAATTTCGCCGGTTGGTCGTATTCGGCGTATTGAACGCTTAAGTCGAACACCGCCTGGACATCGTCCATAGTGTAGAGCGGCGGGTGCACCTTGTCTTCCTCGCCGCGACGCTGGGCTTTTTTCAGGTCGGTTTTATAGTCTTCACGCATGATTTTTGCGCTGTCCATTAAGATGACTTGCATGAGGTCATAGGTGGCGCGTAGGCAGACGATGCGGCCGCTGAAACCTTCATTGACCAGTTTGGGGATGCGTCCGACGTGGTCGAGGTGCGCATGAGTGAGCAGCAGCAGGTCGATGTCGGCTGGGTTGAATCCGAAATCGTTATTCGCCTGTTTGGCGGAACGCCCTTGAAACATTCCGCAATCCACAAGTATTTGCGGGCCTTGTTTCAGTTGTAAATAATGACAGGAGCCAGTAACGGTTTCGGCGGCCCCAAAAGATTGAATCGGTGTCATAGCGCACCCCTCGAATGGTAATCGGTCAAAGAAAGACAATTTCATTTTACAGGAATTACGTAAAAAAGCGCTTAAGAATATGATTGCGTCAGATCAAAAAACAGCTTCAAACCTAGTAGAGCCAGTATTCCGGCGGTAATGAGGTGCAAGCGCCGTTGCGCCAAATCGGATTGATTGAGGATTTTCAGGGTGCCGGCAAACAGCGCAATACTGCCGAATATAAACAAAGTGGCGAGAATGGCGATGGCACCGAGCACCAGTATTTGCAACGTGACGTCGTCGGTGTCGTGAGAGACGAATTGCGGCAGGAAAGCCAAAAAGAAAAGGGTGACTTTCGGGTTGGTGATGTTCATCAAAACTCCGCGGCGATAGAGTTGCCCCGCACGGAGTTTGGGTAGCTGCTGGCTGACATGGCAGTTGGCCGCCCGGTAGCTCTGCCAGGCCAGGTAAAGCAGGTAAGCGGCCCCGATGGCCTGGAGGCTGGTAAACAACCAGGGCGAGGTTTTGAGTACCAGTGCCAGCCCAAGTGCGACGGCTAAAGTGTGGCCGATCAAGCCGGTGCAAAGCCCTAGAGTCACCCAAACGCCGGCCGTTTTGCTGTGAACGGCCGATTGCATGAGCACAAACAGGTTGTCCGGCCCCGGCGATAGCGCGAGCAGCATCATTAACCCGGTGAAGGGGAGCAGAGTGTCAAGTTCGGGCATTGTGAAGCACCCTAGCGAAAATCACCAGGCCTGGCGGTTTTGGGCAAAACACCTTAAGTCTCTTTGGCGTAAATGGTCACCCGGTTACGCCCGGCGTGCTTGGAATCGTACAGGGCGGTGTCGGCCAGGTGGATGACTTCGGAGGTGGTTTCACCGTGTTCAATGGTGGCCAAACCGATGCTGACGGTCAGAGGTTGCTTGACCGGAAAATCATGTGTTTCGATTTTTTGACGGCATTCTTCCGCCAGTAAAACCGCTTGGTGGGCATCTATTTCTTCCAGAATGACGATGAACTCTTCGCCACCCCATCGGCCGATGTGACTTTTCTCGCTAAAGGTGTTGGTCAGGCAGTGTGCCATGTCTTTAAGCACTAAATCGCCGGTGTGATGGCCGTAAGAGTCGTTGATGCTTTTGAAAAAGTCGATGTCGATAAACAGGATGGTATATCGATATTGCTCTTCTTCATAACGGGTCTGTAAGGTTTCCAGAATGCGCTCGATCTTGAGTCGATTATGCAGTTGGGTCAAAGCATCCGTGGTGGATAAGTGTTCCAATATCCGGTTTTTTTCCAGTAGGTCGGATTGCGTTTGGGTCAGGCGCTGGGTACGGTTTTCCACTTCCTTTTCCAGGGTGTCGTTTGCGGCTTTCAGGCGCAGGTTGACGAGATGGAATCGGCGGGCCAATAGATAAGCGAAGAAAAAACTGACCAGAACCAGTAAGGTTGCCACCAGTACAATCTTCTGCATGGTTTGGTCGATGTTACGACGCGATTGTGAGATGAGCTTTTGGGTTTGCTTTGCTTGAAATTGTGAGAAATCTTCGATGTTTTGTCCGAAAGCGTCCAGCTGTTGCATGCCTTGATTGGCTAACAGTTTTTTGCCTTGTTCAACGTGTCCAGACAGCGCCAATTGAGCCACTTCGTTTTGCAAGGGTTCGGCTTGATTCGCGAGTGACTTTAAATTTTGATACCAATCATTTTCGGTGTTGTCGATGATTTTCGCCAATTGATCCCGATATTTAATAAAGTTCGAGCCGTCTTGATAAAACGCCATCCTGGCGGCATCTTTGGCAAAGGCATCGTCCAGCAACAGCATTAAGCTGAGGTTGATATTACGCTTCTGGCCGTAGAGTTGTAGATTGAGGAGGTTGTCCAATTTTTGATACTGGGTATTGACCACATGGGCGGCTTCATCAAGCGTTTCCGTGGTCATTTTTTTCGATACCGAAACCAATGTAAATACCAGTGCGATTACCGATACCAGAGCGATGGCAATCAGGAGGTTGTCCGCATTGAAAAATTTTTTTCGCGTCATAAGGTTATCGGAGGTTTCGGGTTCTTAAAATGATTAACAGTTCATTTTATCTTATCTACGTAAAATTAGGGTAACTTTTTGAAATAGTTAGGTTAATTTTCCTGTTGATGGCTTGGGGTCGGCTTGGGTAGGACCCAGCTGTGGCTGAACCAACGCCAACGACCGTCTCCGGTTAATTGGGTGCAGGCATAGCGGCTGCGTGGAGGCGGAATCGGATTTTCATTCCAGATTTCCAGGGTGGTGTCGTTTAACCATTGTTGCTGTAAGCGCTCGCCCTGCGGGTTGAAACATTGAATATTGCGACCGGGTGCTTCAGCAAAAAACAATTTCAAATGCGGCGGGTTTTCGCGGAGGACCGGGTCGAAAGGAACGACCTTTTTTATCGGCATGGCTACGGCATGAACCTTTTGTTTAAAGACTTCCATGTCAGCGAAGGCTTCGCTCATCGGAAAGCGCATCAAGGCGCGTAAATCGGAATGACGATTCACGGCACCGGAATTTTGCGCGATGCCGACAAACCCCATTTCTTGAACTAAGTTGGCCAGTTCTTCGGAAAATTCACCGTAAGGATAAGACAGCAATTTGGTCTGGTTGGTATCGGCCCTCAGTTCAGCTTGCAGTCGTTGTTGTGCGCCGGTGATTTCCTCGCGAACCCGTTTTCGCCAGGCCTGGTGGGATTCGTCGGAGTGGCGAATCAACGGATCGTGGGAGCGGGAATGGTTGGCGAATTCGATGCCGTCGCCCTGCACTTCGCGCATTTGCTCCCAAGTCATGCTGGAGGCATACCCTTGATCGATGGCGTCGGTATTGACGAACACCGTCATCGGCCAGCCGCGGGCTTTGAAACGGGGAATGGCTTCTTTATAGACGCTGATCCAGGCGTCGTCCACGGTAAACACCACGGTTTTGTCGGGAATCGGCGTTTGGTTTTTAAACGCCTTGACCAGTTGCGACAGTGACCAGACATGGAAATCGTTTTCCGCCAGATAATCGAGTTGTTGGTCGAATTGAGCCAAACGGATATTAGTGCTGGGGACAGAGTCTTTGCCGAAATGGTGGTAAATCAAAATCACCGCGCTGTTATCGGCGGTGGCTTTGTCAGTCGCAGCGGGCGGTGAGGATTGGGCCGGTTGATTCGGTTGCCAGACCATGAAACCAATGAAAACGGCTAAGGCCAATAACGCCAAGCCATACCAGAAAGGGTGTTTCGATGCTATCTGCGGCATAAAGTGACTCCTCCATCACGGTTTCCGTTGGGTTCAATTTTCGTCAGGCCTGGTTATTTTAGCGTGATCGTGCCTGAACACAGCCGACGTGTTTTTTTGTATCGGGTGTGGATGTGTACCGAGTGCAATCGAGTTAAAAGCAATTTACCACATTAATCGGTGCGATGTCTAAACAACCAGGCGGCCATCGACAGTGTGATTAGCGCGATGATGATCATCGGCCAGATTTGCGGCCAAAGACTGTCGAAAGACATATTCTGTAAGAAAACACCCCGTACCACGACGAGAAAGTAACGCATCGGGTCGAGATACGTCAGCCATTGGATTACGTCCGGCATATTTTCAATCGGGGTGGCAAATCCGGAAAGAATGACCGCCGGTACCATAAACATAAAGGCACCGAGCAAAGCTTGTTGCTGGGTGGTGGAGAGCGAGGAGATCATCAACCCGATGCCGATGGCCGACAGAATGAAGAAGAACAGGGCGAACTGCAACAGCAGGTAATCACCGCGGAAAGGGACATCGAACCAGAACATCGCCAATAGAATGATGATATTGCTTTCAAACAAACCGATGAGCAAACCGGGCAGGGATTTGCCGATGAGGATTTCCACCGGCAAGGCCGGGGTGACGAGCAGTTGGTCAAAGGTGCCTTCTTCACGTTCGCGTGCCACCGACAAGGCGGTGACCAGTAAGGATACCACCAGCACGATCAGCGCCACGATCCCGGGCACGAAAAACCAATTGCTTTCCAGGTTCTCGTTGAACCAGTTGCGGGGCACCAAGGAGATTGGCGGATCGGCCAAATGATGGTGTTGGGCCCAATCTTGATTGAAGGCTTCCACCACCTGAGCGACGTCGTTTTGGGCCAACAAGGCGGTGTTGGAGTTACGCCCATCGACAATCACCTGCATTTGAGTGCTGCCGGTACGCATCAGGCGTGAGGAAAAGTCACTCGGAAAACTGACCACGATCATGGCCTCTTTACGGTCGATTATCTCCGGCACTTCGCGATTACTGTGGAGGTGGGCGACGATTTCAAAGGTGTCGGAACCGGCCAGATGGCCGATGATTTCCTGCGAGACCATGCCCTGATCCTGGTTGAAGATGGCGACCGGGGCCTGTTTCAAATCGAAGGTGGCGGCGTAACCGAAGATGAATAGCTGAATCAGCGGCGGTCCGATCACCACGAAACGGGTACGTTTGTCCTGAAACAGCACACTGAATTCTTTTAGGGTCAGGGCCCAGATACGAGCCCAGGATAACCAAGCCATCAGTCCAACCTCTTATAGGATTTTTTCAAAACAATCAGCGTTAAAATCAACCCCATCAAAACCAAAGCGGCGAGGTTGGGCAGAATCACCCACAAAATGTCCCCGGCCAGAAATTCGGTTTGCAGCAGGGCGACGAAGTAGCGCGCCGGCACAATGTGCGTGACCCATTGGATGAACAACGGTGTACTGCCAATGTCGAAAATAAAGCCGGACAGCAGAAAGGCGGGTAAAAAGGTGACGAGAATGGCGATTTGTCCGGCGACGAATTGGGTTTTACCAACGGTGGAAATCAAGATACCCATCGACAATGCCACCCATAGAAACACCGCCGAACTGAGCAGCAATAACCCTAAAGAACCGCGTAACGGCACCTCGAACAGAAACAGCGCCATCACCAGACTGAGCAGCATACCGCCCATACCGAGTACGAAATAGGGAACCACTTTGCTGAATAAGAGTTCCTGAATCGACACGGGCGTGACCAACAGCGCTTCCATGGTGCCGCGTTCCCATTCACGAGCGATGACCAGTGACGTCAGAAGGGCGCCGATCAGTGTCATGATGATGGCAATCAAACCCGGTACCAGAAAGTAGCGGCTGTTCACTTCGCTGTTGAACCAGATACGGGTGAGCTGTTCCACCGGTTGGCGGAATTCAATGCCTTGCGTATCGCCGTAGGCAATCAGCCATTCCGCCCAAGTGCCTTGCACATAACCATTGATGAGGTTGGCGGTATTGGAGTCCACGCCATTGACCAGCAATTGTACGGGGGCGGAATCGCTTTGGTGGAAATCACGGGCGAAATTGCTTTTGAGAATCAACAGGGCTTGGATGTCGCCGCCTTGCATGGCATTTTGGCCGTCGGTCACGGTCAGGTAATTGCGGGTGTCGAAATATTCCGAGCGATGGAAGCGGCTGACGAAACTTTGTGATTCCGCTGAGGGCTGCTGTTGCACGACGCCGAGCTTGATGTGTTTGGCGTCGAGGTTGACACCGTAACCGAAAATCAACAACAGGATAATCGGCAGAATAAAAGCGATGCTGATGCTGCTTGGATCACGGATGATTTGCAGGAACTCTTTACGGATCAAACCGCGGATACGCATCCAACGAGCGCCTTGAGAGGTTGGATTGCTCATCCGGTGGCCTCCTGTTTCGGCGGGGTATCGGGTTTGTTTTTTTGCTGTTCGATAATATGAATAAAAGCCTCTTCCATATCGGTTTGGCCGGCCCCTTGTTTGATGTCGGCCGGCGAACCGATGGCGAGAATTTGACCGCTGGCCATAATCGCCATCCGGTCACAATATTCGGCTTCTTCCATAAAATGGGTGGTGACCATAATGGTCACCCCTTGTTCCGCCAGCGCATTGATTTTATTCCAAAAGTCGCGTCGTCCCATCGGATCGACACCGGACGTCGGTTCATCCAAAAACAAAATGTCCGGTTCGTGCATCAAGGCGCAGGCCATCGCCAAGCGTTGTTTGAACCCAAGCGGTAACTCGTGACTTCTTTGGTGCAAATAGGGCGTCAGTTCGAACATTTCGATGGCCCAGTCGATGCGTTCTTGGCGGCGTTGTCCGGTCAGTCCATAGACTTTGCTGTAAAAATTGAGGTTTTGCGCTACGGTCATGACACCGTAAAGTGAAAATTTCTGTGACATATAACCCAGCCGTGCCCGAGCTTGGGCTCGCGCTTTGCGCAGGTTGAGTCCGGCCACGTGCAAATGGCCTTCGGTGGCGGGTAACAGTCCGCACAGCATGCGGAAGGTGGTGGTTTTGCCCGCGCCGTTCGCCCCCAGCAGGCCAAATATTTCGCCGCGCTCCACTCGGAAAGACAGGTGGTCGACCGCGACGAAATCGCCGAAGCGACACACCAGTTCTTCGACATCAATGGCGGGGGTGTCACGGTTTTCGTTTTCGGCAGGGGGGTTGGATGTTTCCATTGGCTGTGCCGGTTCGGCGACCATGGCATCGTCTTGTTGGCTGAGTTGGTCAACAAATGCATCTTCAAAGCGCGGTTCGACCGGTTCGATGCGTAGGTTGGCGTCGGGACAATCCAGGGAATCGAGCAGTGTATCCGGTTTGGATTGCGGTTCGGCGGTGAGGATTCGAATCGTCTCTCCAAAAATTAAGGCGTCGCGGATACCCGCTTGGCGACTGAGTTGTTTTTTCAATTGACGTTTCGGGTAAGAAGCCTCGCTGGCGACCAGAAAGGTTCGGTTTTTAAGCGGTTCAGTGAAACTTTCCGGCCGCCCTTCCGACAGCAAACGACCTTCGTGCAGTAATTTGATGTCATGGCAACGTTCGGCTTCGTCGAGATAAGCGGTGCTGAGCAAAACACTCATGCCGTTTTCTTCCACCGCTTGATAAACAATTTGCCAAAGTTCGCGGCGTGAAACCGGGTCAACGCCGACCGTGGGTTCGTCCAATAACAATAAGTCGGGCGACTTTAACAGGGTGCAGGCCAGGCCCAATTTCTGTTTCATGCCGCCGGAAAGTTTACCGGCCAGGCGGGAACGGAAAGGGGCCATGCCACTCATATTCAGAAGTTGCTCAAATCGGGCGTCACGTTGGTTGGCCGGTAAACTTTGTAAATCGGCGTAGAGTTGGAGGTTTTCCAGTACGGTGAGGTCTTGATAAAGCCCGAATTGCTGCGGCATGTAACCGATGGCCGACTGAATGGCGAGCGGGGATTCGGCGACGTCGTGGCCGAGAACATTGATGCGTCCGGCATCCAATGTCAGCAGCCCGGCAATCAAGCGCATCAGAGTGGTTTTCCCGGCGGCATCCGCGCCGATTAGGCCGGTGACCTGGCCGGGTTCAATCTGGAAGGAGACCTCGTCCAGTGCTTGCACACGGCGATTCGGCAGTACGAACGCCTTGCTGACGTTTTCAATCGATAAGGGGGCGGCCGAATCCGTCAGCATAGCGTTTAGTTGTCCGCTTGGTTATCCGTCTGGGCGTTGCACTGTGGGTTGTTCAGCGGTGGCGTTTTCACGTTCAGGGAAACGGTGGCCGGCATGCCGAGCCGCAGTTCACTGTCGGGATCGCAGGTGAAAACGCGAACCTGATAGACCAACTGAGTGCGCAACTCTTCGGTTTGTACGGTCTTCGGAGTGAATTCCGCCGTTGGTGAGATGTAACCGATCCAGCCGGAATAGGATTTGTCGGGATAACTGTCGGTTCGCACTTGGGCCGGTTGTCCGAGCTTGAGTTGCCCGAGCGCGGTTTCGGAAACGTAGGCACGAATCCATTTCGGACTGTTGAGCGCCAGCGTCATGACGGTCTGTTGTGGTTGCGCCAGGTCACCGGGTTCCTGTACTCGATCGCGAACAATGCCGTCAATGGGGGAGAGTAATCGGGTGTCGGTGAGGTTTTTTTGGGCCAGTTTGACTTCCGCTTGGGCTTGCGCGATTTGGGCTCGCACTTGGGCGATGTCTTCGTCTCGGGCACCGAGAATGGCGACTTGCCAAGCTTCATAAGTGGCTTTTTCTTGATGACGTAAGGCCTGGGCCTTGGCTTCGGCATTGTCGACGTCCTCTTGTGACGCGAGTTTTTTGGGTAACAGTGACTTCAAGCGTTGATAGGTTTTGTAAGCCTGTTTGGCCTCACTTTGCGTGGCGAGGTAGGTGTTTTTGGCCTGAGCGATTTCTTGAGGGCGGTTGCCCGCCACGAGCTTGTCAAGATGGGCTTGTAAGGCTGCGACATTGGCTTGGGCCAGTTCCAGCTTGGCTTTATAACGTGTTTGGTCAACACACGCCAGTTCTTGGCCGGGTGTCACGTGTGTGCCTTCGGTCACTTGCATGCGTTCGATCTGCCCGCTGACCTGAAAGGCCAGGTTGACCTGGCGCAAATCGACATTGCCGTACAGGGTGAGCTGATCAGGCGATTTTGCAGCGGGCTTTTGCAGGAAATACCAGCCGGTGACTGATAAGATAACTAAAACGACGATACCCAGTAACATGCGTTTTTTCATTGTTGTCACAGCCTTTCCTCCAAGCGCCTACCGACTTTAAATGGTTTTTTCCATTGGTGTGTTACATAACGTTAACACAAAACCCCGGTTTCGGGAATGGTATTCATGCTTTGTCCAGCTTTTGGCGCGCGGGTTTTCGCCAGACCTGGGGGTTTTCGGGGGTGACCGTGTTTTTAGCCGGTGGCTTTGCTAAAATGCTTGGATTCGATAACAACAGGTGATGGCATGGCGGAAAACCGGGTGAACGCGATGGAAGCGGCCGAATGGGTTCGCAACGGCGGGGTGCTGGCTTACCCGACCGAAGCGGTGTATGGCTTGGGCTGCGATCCGTTCAATGAAAGTGCGTTTCAGCAATTATTGGCTTTAAAAGGACGGCCTCTGGAAAAAGGCGTGATTCTGATTGCTTCACGAGTGGCACAGGTGGCCGAGTTGACGGAATTGTATGAGCGCCCTTGGACAAATGAGGTACTGCAAAGCTGGCAGGAAGAAGGTGCTGTGACCTGGGTTTTACCCGCCAAAACGACGGTGCCGAGTTGGATAACCGGTGGACGCGATACGGTGGCCGTTCGGGTCACCCACCACCCTGGCGTACAGACATTATGCGATCAACTGGAAGGCCCGTTGGTCTCTACCAGTGCAAATCTGACGGGCGAAGCACCTATTCGGAGCGAAGCGGCTTGTTTGGCCGCTTTTCCAACGGTGCCGGTGTTGGCTGGCAAAGTCAGTGGCGGCAAAGCACCGTCCGAAATCTGGGATGCGCAAAGCGGTGAACGGTTGCGTTGATTTGGGCCTGTGCGGTTAAGGTTTGGGTTGCGAAACGAGTTTCGCCGGTTTGGGTGGGTGTTGTTTGGCCTGCTGATACAGCGGTTCGACCATGGCGGCGTATTTTTTCAAGTCGTCCACGCGGGTGGCATTGGACGGGTGCGTGCTGAGGAATTCCGGTGGCGCATCCTTTGAGCGTTTTTCCATTTTTTCCCAAACGGAAACGGCCGCATAAGGGTCGTATCCGGCCCGGGCCGCCAACTCTACGCCCATGCGGTCGGCTTCGGTTTCATGGGTTCGGCTGTTGGGTAGCAAGAAGGTCGTTTGCATCACCAGATTGCTGGCATCCAATGCCGGGCCTTGGATGCCTGTAAGGATACTTAAAGCCGTCAGGCCGGCTTGACTAACCATTTGTTGAGAGGCGCGTTCCCGGCTGTGTTCGCGCAAGGCATGGGCCATCTCGTGCCCCATAATGGCGGCGATTTCATCGTCGGTGAGTTGCAATTGGTCAATGATGCCGGTGTAAAACGCGATTTTCCCGCCGGGCATACACCAGGCGTTGAGCTGATCGGATTTCAGTAAATTGACTTCCCATTGCCAGTCGGGCGCATCTTCACGGTAGATTTTGGTTTGTGGAATCAAGCGGCTTGCAATGGTTCGCAAACGCTTCAATTCTTTAGGGTCGGTGTTGAGTGTATGGTTTTTTTTGGCTTCCGCCAGCACTTCTCGGTAGGCTTGATCCGCGCCTTTTTCCATTTCCGTTTCGGAAACCAATAACATTTGCTGGCGTTCAATGCCGACAGCGCCTTGTTTGGTGGTCGGTGTACTACAACTTACCAGCGTTATCAACGACAGTAACAGTAAGGCTTGCGCCCAAAAGTATTGTGTTTTCAGTCGTGTTTTCATGTGCTTTTTTCCAATCCGAGGAACGGGATATTTTAAAGAAATAGGCGGTTTTTTTCTATAAAATAACGTCCTAACTGCTCCCAACGAATCGAAGGATGTTTATGTCAGACACACAACCCAACCAAGTGAATATTGAAGTCGTTAAGAACTATCTGCTCGACCTGCAAGCCGATATTTGTCGACAGCTGGCGGCGGAAGACGGTTCCAAGGACTTCATTGTCGATCAATGGGAAAGAGAACCCGATCAGGGAGAAATGGGGTTGACGGGGGGCGGTATCAGCCGGGTGCTGGAAGGCGGCGATGTCATCGAAAAAGGCGGTGTGAATTTTTCGCATGTACGGGGCAAAACCTTGCCGGCTTCCGCCACCGCGCATCGTCCGGAATTAGCGGGGCGCTCTTTTCAGGCTTTGGGGGTGTCGCTGGTCATCCATCCGCGCAATCCGTATGTGCCGACATCCCATGCCAATGTACGTTTGTTTGTGGCGGAAAAAGAAGGTGAAGCACCGGTTTGGTGGTTTGGCGGTGGCTTTGATTTAACACCCTATTACCCGTTTGACGATGACGTACTGCATTGGCATTTACAGTCCAAAGCGGCGTGTGATCCGTTCGGCGACGACATTTATGGCAAGTATAAGGATTGGTGCGACGAGTACTTCTTCCTGAAGCACCGTAACGAAACCCGCGGTGTCGGTGGTTTGTTCTATGACGATTTGAATGAAAGCACCTTCGGTTGGGATTTCGACACCTGTTTCCGTTTTATGCAATCGGTCGGTAACCATTACATCGAGGCCTATCGTCCGATTGTGGCACGCCGTAAATCGGTGGCGTACGGTGACCGTCAACGTGATTTTCAGTTATACCGTCGTGGTCGTTATGCCGAATTCAACCTGGCCTTCGACCGTGGCACCATTTTCGGCTTGCAGACTGGCGGGCGCACGGAGTCGATTTTGATGTCGATGCCGCCGTTGGCGACTTGGAAATACGATTACCACCCAGAGCCGGGCACGGAAGAAGCCAAACTGTATGAATACCTGGCGCCGCGAGATTGGTTGAACACGGAAGGAACCTAACGGTGGAAAAAGTTCGGGTCGATAAGTGGTTGTGGGCCGCGCGGTTTTTTAAAACGCGTGGCGTAGCGCTGGACGCCGTCAAAGGCGGTAAAATCGAATTGAACGGCAGCAAGCCCAAGCCCAGTAAAACCGTGACCGAAGGTGATGTTTTGAAAATCACCCAACCGCATCGTAAGGTGGAGGTGACGGTGTTACTGGTGTCGGATAAACGTGGGGCGGCACAAGTCGCGGAAACCTTGTATCGTCTTGATCACGAAATACTGAACCAAAAAACGCCACCGCCGCAAATGGCGTTGGCCGGATATCGTGAAAGAGGCAAAGGCCGGCCAACCAAACGTGACCGTCGTAAAATCGAACAAATGTCACTTGGAGAGTAAGTTTTTTCATGTTTTTCGGGGTTTTATAACCATTAAAAAAAGAAGGCTGATATAATTTGCGCTACTTTTGAATTTCGTTAAATTCAGCTTAAAAACCGAAAAATTTGGAAAAAAACATGACACCTGAGCAAACCGAAATTGCAGAAATGATTATTGAAGCCGTTAATCTGGAAGACGTGACTTTGGACGAAATCGACCCGAATGAGCCCATTTTCAATGACGGCCTGGGTTTGGATTCCATTGATGCGCTGGAGATTTCACTAGAACTGAATAAGCGTTACGGCATTAAAATCAAATCCGGTGATCAGAACGTCGGGGATGTGTTTGCTTCCATTGCAGCTTTGTCCGAATTCGTTCAAGCCAACAAACAGGCCTGATTCGTGGCCGGCCACTCGGTGGAATTACCGTTAAAAGGGTTGCTGTCAAGCGACCCTTTTATGCTTTCGGGGGATGGAAACCGGTCCCGTCATCAACTGTTTTCCGCCGCTTACCGTTTCAGTGAAACCTTGCCGGACGCGCCCGTCGTCCTCAATCTTTATGCCCGTCGTGATCTGTTTCTGGTGATGCTACTGGCGGTCGCCATGCGGGGCGGTAAAACCGTTCTCCCGCCGAATACCGCGACCAACACCTTATCGGAACTGAAAGCGTCTCTTGAGGAAACGGAAGCACAGCCCGTTCTTGTGCTCAGTGAACACCAGGCTCCGGAAGTGTTGCAATCCGTTGAACGGTGTTTGGCCGCAGAAGCGGTGGAAGAATCGAGTTTGCAGGCGGTGTGGCACACGGTCTTGGTCAGTGATATTTGGTTGTACACGTCCGGCTCCACCGGCCAGCCGAAACGGGTGGTAAAAACCTGGTGGCAAATGGCGAGGCTCGCACAGCAGGCGATTGCCCGATTCGAACTGGACCAACCCGGTTGCGTGGTGGCGACGGTGCCGAGTCAGCATATGTTCGGCTTGGAAACCACCATTTTTTGGCCGTTGTTTTCCAATCAGGCGATTTGGACCGGACGACCGATTTTTGCCGAAGACATTCGTGATGTTCTGGTGGCTCAAAGTGGGCCCGTGTTATTGACTTCGACGCCGTTGCATCTGAAGAAGCTCATGGCGTTTGATGTGGACTGGCCGCAACGGTCATTGCGGGTTTTATCCGCCACCGCGCCGCTGGAGGACAATTTGGCCCGCCAAGTCAGTGACACCCTGAATGCTCGGGTGTTTGAGGTTTTTGGCAGCACGGAAACCGCATCGATTGCTTCACGTGAAACATTGGCCGGTAACGCTTGGACGCTGTACGGTGGCAATTACCTGTTGTGTGAAGAATCTTTGTCGGTATGTGAGGTGAACATTGCGCCCTTGTCGGAGACCTATTCATTGCACGACCAGTTTGAATTGATTCCAAACCAGCCAAATCGGTTCCGGTTGCTAGGGCGTCGTTCCGATGTGGTGAAAGTGGCGGGTAAACGCAGTTCATTAGCCGACCTGAATCAAAAGTTGCAAGCCATTGACGGCGTGGCCGATGGCCTGTTTTGGCAGCCTCCAGGCGGAGAGCGGTTGCAGGCTTTTGTGGTGTCCGAATTGAGCGCACAGGAAATCAAGCACGCGTTAGCGCAAGATATGGACGCGGTATTTTTGCCCAGACCGATTCATTTTGTGGAGCAGATTCCGCGCAATGAGTTAGGTAAAATACAGTTTCAACAGTTGAACGATTTGGCCAAGCGAGCCACAATGCAAACAGGAAACCAAACCCAAAATGCCCGTGTTTGAACCGATTTCAAAAACGTTTGTTATTCCCGCCGAACACCCCAGTTTGCCGGGGCATTTCCCGGGCAATCCGGTGGTGCCGGGCGTCGTGTTACTGGAAGTTGTGGAAAACACGCTTATTGAGCGTTATCCTCAGTACGATATCGTTAAGGTTCCTCAGGCTAAATTCACTCACTTGGTACGCCCGGAGCAACCGGTCGATTTGCACATTGAATGGACGGATGAAGCCAACATTGAAATGCCGAAAGCGCGGTTTAAACTGATATTGAGCGGCGAGTCGGAAAACGCGATTCCGGCCGCGAGCGGCCAGTTGGTGTTGCACAAACGCGGGCCAACGGATAAGGCGCTGAATCAAGCAAGGGGCGAGGCCGTATGACGTCACATAAACTGACCGAATGGACACAGCAAAAAGAGCGTACTTCCGGCTTCTGGCTAAAACTGATTCGTCGGTTAGCCTTGTTGTTTCCGCGCTGGCTGGTGAAACCCCTGCTGCATCCGATTATTTTATTTTATATGCCGATTTCCGGTAAACAAAAAGCCGCTTCACGCCATTATCTTGGTCAGGTGTTGGGGCGTCCGGCTCGGTTTGGAGACGTTTACAAGCATTTTTTGTGGTTCGCGACGACCATTTTGGACCGAGTGTATTTTCTCACCGGTCGTATTGAAAACTTTGAGTTGACGTACCGAAACCTGGATAGCTGGCGTGCGTCGATGGAAACGCACCCGGCGCAACTGTATTTCGGGGCGCACTTCGGCAGTCTGGATGCCATTCGCGCCTTGTCGTCGGATTTATACGACATCAAAATCAAGGTGGTTTTAAAGGTCGACCAGAACGAAACCATTGTCAAACTTCTCAATGAGTTGAATCCCGAACTGGAAACCATGGTGATTCCGTACAATGGTCTGCAAACCATTTTTGACATCCACGACACCATCGAATCGGATCAATCGGTGGCGATTCTGAAAGACCGTCCGGTCGGGCAGGAAGCCACGGTCAAGGTGCGTTTTTTCGACGATGAAATGTTGATTCCGATTGCCGGTTTCAAACTGGCAAAACGTTTTGATATTCCGGTGACGGTTTTCTTTGGCCGCTTTGAAGGCGGCAACCGCTACCATGTTTACAGCGACGCCCTGACGTTCGAACCGGGTGCCAGCTTGCAGGAAATGGCGCAGGCATACATGGATGAGGTGGCGCGGCAATGTCGTCAATCACCGTACAATTGGTTTAATTTTTACCACTATTGGTTGGACGACGAGGGCGTTTCAAAATGAATGGTTTGAGCGGATTTAAATGGGTTATCTCGATGATGACGATTGGGTTGTTGTTCGCCAGTCATGCGTTCGCCGATACGGCGGCTCAAGCGGGCCAAGCGAGTCAAGCGGAAAAGGCCAAAATCTACCAGGCCTGGGCCAAAACCCCGAAAACGCAGGATTTTGTCGAAGCTCGACACGATACCTTGCTGGATGTCACCAGCGATTATCAAGGCACCTTTCACTATCAAAATCCACAGCATTTTTCATTGGTGTACCATCAGCCGATTCAAGGCACCTTGTCGATGATCGGGGATTCAGCCAAAGTCGATTTTCCCGACAAACACTGGCAGGTGCCTTTGGCACAGGTGCCGGATATACAAGCTTTTTTGAATCCGTTGCAAGCCTTGTTATCCGGTCGGCCGCAAGCCTTGGAAGACTTGTATGAGGTGCGCTATCAAGCTATGCCGCAAGGCGGTTGGCAGCTTACTTATCAGCCGAAAGCCAATGTGGTTCTCACCACGCACGACGTCATCGTGTCCGGCATTTGGCATCATCAAAAAGCCCAGGTGAAAACCATCCAATTGAATTTCGCCAATGGAGATTGGCGGCGTTATCGCATGGAGCCATAGCGGATGGCGCCGCGCTCGCGTTATGGCGTTTTGCTGGCCGTGGTACTGGTCTTCGCTGCGCTGGCCGCTTGGAATCTGCCGAAACTGAACCTGCAAAATCAATTGACCGCCTTTTTCCCGCCGGCGGAAACCCCCGACCAATCGGTGTTGTTCGACTCCCTGAAACAATCTCTCAATCAAGACCGTTCACAGCAACCCTTAATGGTGTCGGTTCAAATCCCTTTGAACGTGAATATCACCTTAAATGACACGGCGTCCATCAGTCAGACGTTGGCCTCGGCATTACGGCATCAGCCATGGGTAGTCGAGGTTCGGAATGCCCCGTCGTCCGTTTCCGCCTGGAATCGGGCACCTTTACGGAAATATCGTTATCTTTTGACCGATTTTGACCTGGAAGCCTTGCCGTCGCGGCTGGACGATTTGTGGCAGGCCTGGCAAATAGGGCTGGTGATGGATAAGCCCACTGTGCTGAGCGATCCAACCCAGCAGTGGTTCCGTTATTTGGGGCAGTCCCGTTTTCAGCAAGCGGTGCCGACGATCTCCGGCGTGTGGGGCGAAGCGGCGAACCGCCCTTCCGACAAAGAGCCTGAATCGACACCATCTGAATCCATACAATTGCTGTTGCTGGTGACCTTCAAACCCGAGGCTTTGGTCAGCCATTTGCAAGCGGTCGAACCGGTTTTGCGAGTGGCGTTAGCAAAAGTGGGGGGTTCCGCAGCGGATAGTCCGGGCGTGAAAATCGCTGTGTCCAATGTGGCCTGGATTGCCCAGCAGGCGCGCCACGACATTGAACAGGACGTCAAATGGCTGTCCGCCATTGCGACACTGTTAGTCTTGGGCTTTCTGTTTTGGGTGTTCCGACGTCCGTTGTGGGTGCTATTGAGTTTTGTGCCTTTGGCGGCGGGGACCTTGCTGGGCGCACTGGCGGTGCAGGCCGTGTTCGGTGCCCTTGAAGCGATGACGTTGGCCTTGGGGGTGGTTTTGATTGGTGTGGCGGTGGATTACCCGATTCATGCTTTGTCGGCGCTTCGGCAGTCCCTGCAGCAGGCCTGGCGAAATTGGCCGGTGATTCGTCTGGGAGCCTTGAGCAGTCTGGTCGGCTTGGGCAGTTTGATGTGGCTGGGGATTCCCGGTGTGCAGCAAATGGGGCTGTTTGCCGCCGTTGGGCTTTTGACGGCTTTGGGCATGACCCGTTTGATTTTATGGGTGCTGGCGCCAGCGACGTCCTGTTCAATGTCTGCGAATTCAGTGCCGGCAAAAATGAAGGAGACCGATTCGGCGCTTGCCACCTTGCGCGATGGTTGGAAATGGATGGGATTGGCCGCCTTGATCATGGCCGTGCTGTGGTGGAAACCCATCGTGTGGCAGGACGATTTGGCCAGCTTGAGTCCGGTGCCGCCCAGCTTATTGCAACAGGACGGCGATTTGCGACAGGCGTTTCGTCAGCCGGAAGCCAGCCAGTTTTTACTGGTTCAAGCCGACTCCATGCAGACGTTATTGCAGCGGCAGGAAGCTTTATCGGCCAGTTTGGCACAGTTGAAAACGGACGGCGTTATTCAAGGCTGGTTGGGCCTGTCCGATTGGTTGCCGAGTTTAGCACGTCAAACGCAACGACTTGCCCGTTTGCCGTCGACCGACGCTTTGAATCGGATTTTGGCGCAAAGCGACACCCCGTTACAGCCCAACCATTTCCAGTCGTTTGTGCAAAGTGTGGAAGCGTCTTCGACCTTGCCACCGTTGGATTGGCCGCGATTTGAAACCCTGGCGCTGGATTGGCAGCAGGCTTTGTTGCCGACCCTGGTCACTGAGACGGCGCACGGCGTGGTCGGCAAAATCTTATTGCAAGGCGTGACCCGGCCAGCGCGTTTGGCGGACTGGAGTGAGGCGCAGGGCATTTTATATTTCAATCAGCGGTCGCTGGTGGCGGAGTCGGTGACTCAGTTACGTTGGGAGCTGACGTGGGGTTTGTTCGGCTTGCTGTGGGTGTTTGTACTGGGGCTCCGGCTGGCCACCGCCGGTTTCGCCCAGGCCTGGCGGATTTTACTACCGGTCGTATTCGGGCTGGGCGCGACCTTGGCCACCTTGTCTCTGTTCGGGCAAGCGGTGACGGTGTTCCATTTACTGGCTGGTTTTCTGGTGGTAGCGATCGGTTTGGATTACAGCCTGTTCGCACGCCAGGCTAAGCTGGAATCGGGCACTTCGCGGGAACCGCATGATGGTGGCGATGCCATGCAATCGGTCACCATTGCATGGATGACCACGATTCTGACGTTTGGTTGTTTGCTGTGGACGTCCATCCCGATTCTGGTCGCCATCGGCCAAACCTTGGTTGTCGGCGTCATCTGGGTGTACCTTCTGGCGCGTTGGCAGAATCGGGTGTGATAAGACCTGTGCGCGAGCCAATGACACGGCTAAAAAAGGTTAAAATGCACGGCTTCTGCGTTAAAAAACTTGGCAATAGTCAGGCTATTACCTGCGTTTTTTGCCCTGAATCCGCCCATTTTCCCGCTTTTTTATCTCGCGCCCTGACTCGCGCAAAGGTCTTGAAGTAACCTCGCTTGATTCAGAAGTCGAACCGAGTCTGGGGAAGCACTTTAAACAGGTTGTTTGGAACTCTCAATCATGGCCACCAGCGTATTCACGGCGGCGGTGGGTGATTTGACGAAATAGTTTTTCGGGTTCCAGACGTAACCGCTCAGTACCGAGGTGATGGATTGCTTGATGCGTTCGTCTTTGTGTTCGGTGAAGAAAATCGTTTGCAGACGGCCGTCGTACCAGGATTCCACGAATTCGCGGAACACATTGATGCCGCGCATCATGTAGTCTTCATAGTCGGTTTGCCAGTCCACGGCGTCGCCCTGCAATTCACGCAGCGTTAAATCCGCGGCAACCGACCCGGATTCCAAGGCCAAGGTCACGCCGGAGCTGAAAACCGGGTCAAGGAATTCGGAGGCGTTGCCGACCAATACGAAATTGTCGCCGTACAGTTTTTTCACTGCGGCCGAATAACCGCTCAAGGAACCGACGTCATTGATTTTGGAGGCGTTTTTGTAGCGTTCTTTAGCGCAGGGATGGGTGTGGATAATGTGATCCCAAAAGGCGTCGTCGGTCATATTGAACGACTGGAAAAACTCTTCGGTACAGACGATGCCGACCGAGGTGATGCCGTCGTTAAACGGGATGTTCCAAATCCAGGCATCGTTGTCACCGTAAACGTCGACGTAAATGTAGCCGTCGGTGCCGTCGGTGGGGCGCACGTCATTCTGGACTCGGCAGAAGGTGGCGCGTCTCAGGGCCAGTTTCGGTTTGGCGTCCAGATTCAGTAAACGCGGCAAAACACGGCCATAGCCGGACGCGTCGATGACTTTTTTTGCCTGGTAGGTTTCGGTGTCGCCTTGTTTGGTTTTGACGGTGACGATGTTGGCATCCGGGTCGTAAGCGGTGACTTCGGATTCGAATTCCACATCCGCGCCTTTGCGTTCCGCATCTTTCAACAGTTCATGGTCGAAGAGCTCGCGTTTCACTTGAAAGGAACTGTTGAAGGGCTCGCCGAGGTTGTTGTCGAAATGGAAAATCTCGAATTCCCGTCCAGTCTGGAAGGCGACGCCGCCTTTGAATTGGAACCCGGCCGCTTCGATGCTGTCGAGCATATTGGCGTCGTTCAGCAGTTGGTTGCAGCGTGGCAACAAGGATTCGCCGATGACAAAACGCGGGAAGACCTGGCGTTCCACCAGTTTGACGTCGTAACCGGCTTGGACCAATTTTGCGGCGGCGATGGAGCCGGCCGGACCACCCCCGATAATGAAGACATCACAGTGTTTCAAACCTGTTTCCTTTGCAAGCGAACGAGAAGCGTTAAGTCTATCAAAAAAACCGCCAATCGGTTGTGTTTCCAGCGCTTTTGTGAGAAAGTTTGTGCAATTTTCAGCGGAACCCTTTTCACCTCGTGAACACCCTCGACATCCAAGACCTTTCTTACCAATACCAGCCCGGTCAACCGGTGCTGAAAGCGCTCGACCTGCAGATGAAACAAAACGATATTTTGGGGCTGTTGGGCATCAACGGTGCTGGAAAAAGCACCTTGATCGGTTTGCTGACCGGTCAGCTCAAAAAGCAATCCGGCGACTTGACGGTGCTGGGGTTGGATTATGCGACCCATCGCACCGACATCCTGCGACAGATTGCGTTGGTACCGCAAGGCTATGCGTTTTACCCGACCCTGACGGTGCTGGAAAATTTGCAGTTTTTCGCCGACTTGCGGGCGGATTTGGGGGAGCGGACGCAACGTGTTGAGGACGCCATCGCGTTTTGTCAGCTGGAAACGCACCGCCAGCAAACCGCCGACCGGTTGTCCGGTGGCCTGAAGCGCCGCTTGAATCTGGCTATCGGTTTGGTCAATCGCCCGAAACTGTTGTTCCTCGACGAACCGACGGTCGGTATCGACCCTATTTCCCGCGATTTTATTCTCAAGGCAATTCGTCAACTGCGCGATCAGGGCGTGGCGATTGTCTATACCTCGCATCACATGCAGGAAATCGAATTGTTGTGCGATCAGGTAGCGTTGTTGCATCAAGGTGAAGTGCGTTTCCAGGGAGAATTGGATGCCTGGCGGCGAGAAAGCGGCGTGAAACTGGAAGTCGAAATTGACCAGGCCTGGTCAGGTTTAAATCATTTACCGGCATTTGATGAATTTTGCCAACAAAATGGGCTCACGGTTCAAGGAAATAACGTATCAGGGCGGTTGCCGTCCGACATGGACTTAGCGTTTATCGACCGGCAAGTGATGGCATTTTTGAATCATCTGCCGGGTGCAAAACTGCAACGTTTATCGATGCAACCCTTGGACATGGAAACCCTGTTTTTCGAATCCGTGCAACCGGACGTGCTGGCAGCCTTGAAGCATGCTTCGCAGTCGGATATGGCGATTGAGGATGTGAACCATGTTTAAGGCCTTATTGCAGAAAGAAGCGCGTTTGATTCTGCGGGATGTCTATGCCTTATTGGTGCTGTTTTTGATGCCGGTGGTGTTTGTGGTCATTATGTCGATGAGTTTGCAGGAAGTGTTTTCCGACAAACAGGTAACGGACGCTAAAACCTCCGCCGCTTCGGCATCCGGCGGCTTGAAAATCTTTGCGGTGTTCGACGACAAAATCTCCCAGGCCTGGCAGAACGACTTTCTGAATCTGGAAAGTTTTGATGTCCTGCCGATTGAAAACAGTCCGCAAGCCATCGCCGATGCCCGGCAAGCGACGTTGAGCGGGGAGCGCTTGGCCTTGATACAGGTGCCGACCGGTTTGGTGAAAAAGCTTAAACGCGGCGAGCCGATTCAGACACCGATTCAAATCGACTATTCTCCGGTGGCACCGAGTTATGCCCGTTCCTTGTTGAAAGCGGCGTTGATGCGCAAACTGGTGGAAAAGAAAATTGCCGTGACCTTCGCGGCCGGTTCCCGCTCGGCGAGCCGACAGCAAGAGGTGCCGGAGTTGGATATCCGCAAGTTTCTCGGCCCCAGCGTTTTGAATGAAACCAGCTTGTCTTATGGCAAAACTCAAGTAACGCCGACCTCGGTGCAGCAAAGCGTGCCCGCTTGGCTGGTGTTTGCGATGTTCTTTATTGTGATTCCGTTTTCGGCGACCTTGTTGGTGGAATTGAACAATGGTACGTTGGAACGGCTCAACACCTTTCCGATTGCCAAGCAGTGGATTCTGTTAGGGAAGCTGTTGCCTTATATGCTGATTAATTTGCTGCAAACAGGGCTGATGTTTCTAACGGGCGTATTTTTGGTGCCGTTATTGGGCGGAGAAGCGTTGCAGTTGAGCAGCAACGCTTGGTTATTGTTGCCGGTGTCGTTGGCGTTGAGTTTGACCGCCATCAGTTTTGCGTTGTTGATTGCGGTTTGGGTGAAAACCCACGAACAGGCTTCGACCGTTGGCGGCGTCAGTAATTTGCTGATGGGCGCGATGGGCGGGGTGATGGTGCCGGTGTTCGTGATGCCGGACGCCATGCAAAAGCTTGCTGCTTTTTCACCGATGAACTGGGGCTTGGAAGCCTTTCTGGAAATCCTGTTACGCCAGGGCGATTTTCAATCGGTTCTGCCTTATATCCTGCAATTGCTCGGCCTAGCGTTGGTGTTCTTTCTGGCGGCCTATTGGCGTTTGCAAAAACGCCTGACCCAGCCGGATCATTGAAGGCGGCCATCGCCTGTTTTTATGTTTTTAATACGAAAATCACCGATGCAATCCGGTCACTGTCCGGATAAGCCGGGTAACGCACAGCTTCCATTTCCAACCCCACTCGGGTGAATAATTCAAACCAATCCGCTTCGCAACGTTTGAACCAGGGGTGCGGTTCCTGAAAAGTGTCCGGCAGACCGGCCCAGGAGTCGGCTTCCCACTCACTCGTTGGTGCGTCCGAATATAAGGTCTGAATTACCAACCGGCCGATTTTCGGCGTAAGGCAGTCGCGTAATCGTTGCAATAACTCCACAACCGCTTCGTTTTCGAATAATGAAAAGTTGCAGACAATGCGTTCGAAAGGCTTTGAAAAACGGTTGGGGTGTACTTGTTGATAGGTAAGGTGATGGTAATCGCTGTCCCAGTCGTCGGCGCGAGCGGTTTCGATTAAGGCCGCACAGCCGTCAAGTCCAGTGAACTCTGCATCGGGGCGTTCGGATTTTAGGGTGCGAATTAACCAACCTTCACCGCAGCCCACATCGAGAAGAGAGGACCAGTCGGATTCCGATAATAATTGTTCGACGATGGCGGCGTCGGTCACGAGCCGGCGTGAGGCCAAGGCGTTCTCCCGTACGGTTTTGGCCCAGGCCTGGGCGTTTTTGTCCCAAGCGTTCAGAATGCGTTGCGATACCGTCATGACCACTCCAGTGTGGTGGTGACGATGAGGTACACGCCGATGACGAGAAACACGCTGGCGGCGATGCGGCGAATCAAATCCTGACGTCGAGGGCGAAAAAACGCCGATGTTTTGGCGGCACTGATGGCGTAAAGAGCCTTGGCGCCACCCACGGTGACCAGCGTGAGCAATAGAATCAATAAGATGTCGCCGATTGCAAGTTGATCCATGGGCACGAAAGCGGGGAAAAACCCGAAATAGAACAGAATGGCTTTCTGGTCGCCGAGGGTAAATAATAAGCCTAGCCCAAAACTGGCGGTGAGAGTGGCGTGGGTGGTTTGCATCACGGGTTTCTGTTCTGGCGGACGGCGCAGCAATTGCACACCGAGCCAGATGAGGTAGCCGCCGCCGAGATACGTCAACAGCCTGAAGCCGAGTTCAAAATGCTCCGCCAGCCATTTCAATCCGAAAAGCGCTACCAGTGTGAACAGCAGGTCGGCGCTGACAATACCGGCGGCGGTTGCCAAACCGTGGCGAACCCCGAACAGGCTACTGCGGCTGGTGACCAACAGTACGCTGAGACTGGGCATCAACGCCATGATGAGCAATACCGCGCCCATCGCCAGCCAGATATCGAATGTCAGTTGGAATGCCATAGAACCCCAATCGAAATGGAAGGACTCCATTATGACGGTTTTTTGCTAAAAGTGCCATCTGCAACCAAGTACCCCGAAACGGCCAGGCCGGGTGGGATGTTTGTTTACTTGATGGAAAGCTTATTTAAATTTGGCCATCTGGTTGTAGAGTCTTTGTTCCTGGTCGGCAATGCGACGCAGGAAGTCGGCGGCTTCTTTTAAGGTGTGGTTTCCGCGTCCTTTGCTGATGCGGGCGCACAATAAGGCAAACTCGCGCCACTCGTCGCCGATGGCGACAAAGGCATCGGCCCATTCATTCAGTTCCGGGCGCTGGATTTTGTCGGCGGCTTCCTGCAAAAATGCGGCGTACATATAGCGGAAACCGGCACCGCCGGTACCGATTTCTTCCTGCATCCGCACGATGTGGCCTAAGAAAAGTTGACGATAACGTTTGCTGTCCTTTTCCAGTTTTTCGATGCGTTTCGCCACCCGTTTCATACCGCTCACGCCGGAAATAGGTGTGATGTTGCGTTTACCGTTGGCCTTGCCGGTAAAGCGAATGGCTTTGGGAATCAACGTTTCGTAATCGATGGTTTCGGGCACCGACTCAAAGTAGTATAAGCGGCCATTCGGTGCCAGAGCGCCTTTAGCGAAGCGCGCTTCGGTCAGGCTGGCGGCATCGGTGGTCACGGTGTGGGAAAACACCGGGTCGCTGATGTGATATTGTGTTTCGCCATCCACCGTTTCCTTTCCGAAAATCAACAGGTTGTGGGCGTTGAAATGAAAACGCATTTCTTTCGGGAAGTACGGCAGAAAGAATACGGAGGTCTGACAACCGACCAATTCGCCTTCGGCCAGTTTTTGGTCGAGAAAGGCTTGGCCGTCGGCTTCGTTTTTGAAGGTTTTAAAACGAATTTTCAAGCCTTTGATGCGCCATGACAGCATTTTTAAAATCATGCGCGGCGGCATGCGATAGGCCATCAACGGCAAGCCATTGATTTTAACAAATGGCAGATACGCATAGGTTAAGCCGCTGGCGAGGCCAAAGACCATGGCTTCGGATAAGTCGAGGCCGTGGGCGCGGAACAATCCGGCGGCGGCGCCGGTTTCGCAGTGGGCGGCTTGTTGATGTTGGAATTGAGATAAATCAGGCATAGAGAGTCGTTTTTTACAGAAAGTTAGGACTTGGCATGGTCGGTTTCGAGGGTGTTTGGCAGGCGTTTCAGCGACTCGACAGACAATCCCATCACTTTGGCATATTGTTGCAGGTGTTTGTCCGACAGGCGGTTAAAGACGGCCGGTTTGAAGTGACGCCGGATCTGCCATTGGAATTTGCCCATCGCCTGCGCTAGCATCGGCACATCCAGTCGTTGACGATGCATGTGGTATTCTAATGGTGAGGTATCGCCGTTTTGGGCGCGCTGCCAGGCATCCCGAGTCTGCTGTTCGATTTCATCGACGGCATCTTTCAAGGCCTCGATTTCCGCTTCCCAACCTTGGGTGGAGGCGGTAGCGAGTTTGCCGTCGTGGCCGACGGCGTAGACCACTTTGGTTTCGCCTTCGTAGATGTCGTCGGCTTGTTGGGGTACGTCATCGACCTTCATAGGCTGTTCCTTTTCACTTTAGACCACTTCCAACAGCATAAAGCCGCTGGAAAAACGGCCACTCTCCGGTACGAAGCAGAGTAGTGTGTCGCCGCTTTTCAGGCGGCCGGATTTGACCAATTCATCAAGCATGATGAAAATAGAGGCCGAACCGGTGTTGCCTTTGGTGGTGAGGTTGGTGAACCACTTTTCCTGCGGAATGACGAAATTCATTTCCGCCAAGGCATCGGCGACTTTGTGGTAAAAATACATTGACGAAATGTGCGGCAGGAAATAATCGATGTCATCGGCCTGCAATCCGGTTTCCGCCACCAGTGTATCGAGCGTTTTGGTGATGGCATAGGGCACGATGTTATCGTTGAGGAGTTTGACGTCCTGTTTGATGGCCAACACGCTTTCTTGCATCAAGGCAGCACCCTCGTAACGATTCCAACCAATCAGGTCGCCGTTAGCTTGCTTGGTGGCCCCGGCATACATACAGGTTTCCAGTTCGTTGGCGTAAGACAGGGTTTTGATCCAGTGAATTTTCAGGCTGATGGTATCGGTGCGCGGTTGCGGTTCGATGCAGACCGCACCGGCTCCATCCGACAGCATCCAGCGCAGGAAGTCTTTGTCGAAACCGATTTCCGGGCGGGTTTCAAGCTGTTCCAGCTTGGCTTGGGTCTCGGCTTCGTAATTGCGAGCGCGCAACAGGATGGAGGCGGTTTCCGATCCGGTGGCGACGGCCTTGCGGCTATCGCCGTTCCGCACCGCCAGATAAGCGTATTTCAACGCCATCAGGCCGCTGATGCAGATGCTGGCGGTGGACACGGTTTCACAAGGCGGGCAGGCTAGCTCGCCGTGCACCATCACCGCATGACCGGGCGCGATTTGGTCGGGCATGGTGGTGCCGCAGGCCAGTAAATCGATTTGATTCAATTCATTTTTTGATGCAAATAAGTTGCGCACGGCCTGTGCCGTGAGTTGCGCATTATTGCAAACCGGTTCCTGAGTGTTCGGATCCAGAACATAATGACGCGATTGAATACCGTTGTTGCGCAGAATAATACGTTTGGCGCGAGACGGCTTGCCGTTGATCATGCCGAGCACGGATTCAATTTGGTCGTTATCGACCGGCGCATTGGGCATTTCGGCGGCGGTCAGGGTAATGTAGGCTTCCGGCCGGGCATTGGGTGTATTGGAGTTTACGGACATGGGAAATCCTTCAACCGCTCGGAGCCCGAGCCGGACGGCGCTTCAAATTCCGCTTCAAGTTGCTTCAGGCGGTTATTCAACAACGGCTTGAACAACTTGCGCAGCAGTAGGGTGATCGGCACCACCGTGATGATCATCAGCACCAAAAACAGAATGTAAATCACCAGAAGGGGTTTCCGTTGCCAGCTTCCGCTGGGGCCGACGGCGCGCAACAGTTTGCCCCAGATGTGGAAACTGCGGGCGCCGATTTTTTCCGACTGCAGCAGGCTGGCATCGGCTTTCACCGCTTTCAGCCCGGTCAGCATGGGCGCGTCGGTGAGAGTGTCCTGGGTTTCCAGTGTTTGACGAATGGCGTGCCCGAAACGGCAGGCCTGGCAGATTTCGTCGGGAGCAATGCCGGCATCGGGCAAATTGAGGACACCGCTTTTACGGCCGGTCAGCAACCAGACCGGCGTGGTGATGAAGGTGGCCAGAGATGACCCCTGGTCGGTCAGCACCACATTATCGATGAGTTTGGCTCCGGCGGCGGCCAGCAGCGTTTTGACTTTCAAGTGCGCCTGCCCCCACATATTGCGGCAACCAATGACGGTGATGACCGGAGTGTCTTTTAAAATGGCTTTGCCCTGTTCCGATTTGAGAAACGCGGTGGTCGGCAGGGAGGGTGATAAAAACCAGGGTTGGTAACCGAGAATCACCAAATCGTAGTGTTCGCCCAAATCCAGCGGTTGATTGTCGGGGGCGTCCAAATAGACGCATTCTGGAAAAATATCGAAAAACCGGAAAAACGACCAAGGGAACGAATAAGGCTGCTTCGGCATGAGCGTACGGCGTGAAACAGTCACGGCGTTGCTGTCGGAAAGCGGTTGTTCAATGGCGTCCAAAACGGCGTTGAGTTGGCCGGTTTGGCTGTATCCCAAAATCAGAATTTTTTTCGGCATGCGGGCTTTTATAAAATAATTTAATAATGGGGTTATTTTACCTTGAAATGACGTTTTTTTGAAAAAAAACAGTTGGGCAGCCTAGGTTTTACAAGGCCGATTTTACGGGTCGCCGTTGGCGATATGAGGCTGTTTTGTCAGGGATTTGACCAGGCCTGGCAGATTCAGGCCTTTACGGAGCAGTTTACCGGCCACCATTAAGGTGATTTGGGTGATGTCGAAACCGGGCCGGAAATGACTGGCGCGGCGCTCTTCCGGGTAACAGGAGGCGATGGGGACGAATGTGAATCCGAATCCGGCGGTGGCGGCATCAATCAAGACTTCGCTTTCAAAGACGAAGCCGGAAGGATTGACGGCATTGGTCTTCAGGTTGCGGATCAAGTCGATGGGGTAGAGACGGAAACCGGATTGGCTGTCGGCAATCGGGCTGGAGGCGGCCCAGCCGACCCAGAAATCGGCGATTTTATTGGCGATCAGGCGCGCTTTGGGCGCATTTTCGCGGTTTTGTAAACGTGCGGCGATGACCATGTTTTGAGGGGTTTCTGCAAAGGCCGCGAGCAGTTGCGGGATTTGCTGTGGGTCATGTTGGCCATCGCCGTCCAATGTAATGACGCAGTCCACACCGAGTTCAAGCGCTTTGGCAAAGCCGGTCAATAAAGCACTGGCCTTGCCGCGATTGTGTTCGTGTTCCAATAACAACGCCGGGGTTTGGCGAACCAGTTCGGCGGTATTGTCTTGGGAAGCGTCGTTGACGACCAGAACGTTCGGGGTGATGGCCAGAGCGGAATCAATGACGCTGGTGATGGTCAAGGCTTCGTTATAAGCGGGAATTAAAATGGCAAAAGTGGAAGGTGTCATAGAACTCAGTGAATTTTGGCAAGCATGCGTTTGTTGTTAAGCCATCGGCTGACCCGTGCGCCGGTATGATACCAATGGCTGAAAAAAGCTTCCATGAAAATTTTGTAACAGTTTGCCCAGCGGCCGTCAAAACGGTTTTCGGCGGCCACCAAAGTGACGTTGAACCCCAGGCCTTGTGCCAGCGCCTGACAGCGGTAAAGATGATAGCGATTGGATAACAAATTGACTTGGAGCGCACTGTTTTGTCGGGTCAAAAACAGTCGGGCCTGTTTCAGGTTTTCCAGGGTGTTGCGGGAGGCTTCTTCCAATATCAATTGCGGTTTCAGATCGGGTTGGCGGTGCAGTAAAAACGTTTCTCCGGCCTTGGCTTCAGACACCGAATTGGGCGCGGTGACACCGCCGAGCACAAAAATAGGCTGGTTGGTCTGCAAGGCGAGTACGCGCTTTAAACGGGCGCGATAATCGTTGTCGATTTGGTTATGGTGTAGTTGTTTGCCAAACACGATTAAAGGGTGTTGAATTTGGGAGGGTGTGGGGGCTTGTTTTGCGGTTCGGTAGGTCTTGAAAATCAGCCAAAGCCATGAAAGGCCAAAGGTCGCCAGGATAAACAGGGTCGACAAGACGAGCATGAGCAGCCCGTCCCAATCGACCCCTTGCTGGGATGCGCTTGAGGTTAAGCGCATGCCAATGCCTTAAAGCCCGATCAACTGCACTTGGATGCGGTTGTTCAGATTCTGAATCCAGCTGTTGTAGTTTTTGTGGATGGTGCCCTTTTCAGGATTGTAGTTCAAATCCACACTGGACTGATAGATCAAACTGTATTCTTTTGCAGAATATGGAATGGAAATCACCGCTTGGTGGGTTCTCAAGTTCAAGGTGCCTTTCAATTTGCCTTTACCGTCATCGCTGATAATCCAACCCAGACCGGCGCCCGCAGTACGGATGGCTTTTTTAACCTGTTCGGCGGTCTTGATGTTCGACGGGACCGGTTGTGATTCCATATTACGGATTGGGTGACCTTTACCACAGGCCGTTAAAGTGGCGACTAAACCAAGTACGGAAAGGCCTAATATTAATTTTTGGAACATGGATTTCATCGTGTTTATCCTCCTGAATCGATCGCAATAAATGTGTGTATTTCTAAAAATGGAAAACCCCATTAAAGTACCATTAATAGGGGATTTGGTAAAGTGAATTTCGTATATTTGCTTAATCTTATCGGGCTTTGATATCCGTTTGGATAGCCGATGTCAGATCATGCCGCCATTGATATTCAGTACTTGACTGGTGATGTAACCGGCTTTATCTGAAGCGAGGTAACTGACGGCGTGGGCGATGTCATTCGGTTGCCCGGCGCGCTGCATGGGGACCGCTTTTTTGATGACCTCCGGCGGGAAAACATCCTGCGTCATGTCGCCTTCGATAATGCCGGGGGCGATGACATTGACGGTGATTTTGCGCGAGGCCAGCTCCAAGGCCAGCGATTTGCTGGCGCCGATTAAGCCGGCTTTGGCGGCGGCGTAGTTGGTTTGGCCGCGGTTTCCGGCCACACCGGCAATGGAGGCGATGTTGATGATGCGGCCCCATCGAGTCCGAATCATCGGCATCAGCAGCGGTTGGGTGACGTTGAAAAAGCCGTTCAGTGACACGTCGATGACCGATTGCCATTGTTCTGTCGTCATGCCGGCCATCACGGCATCGTCGTGAATACCGGCATTGTTGACGACGACTTGAATCGGCCCTTGTGCCAATAAGCCATTGAGTGCAGCTTCTACGGTCTCGGCCTGGGTGATGTCGAATTGGACGGCTTCGGCCGACAGCTTTTGTGCGGTTAAATCGGCGACGATGGTCTCGGCTTTGGCCAGATTGTGGTTGGCGTGTACGATAACGTGAAAACCGTCTTCGGCGAGTTGTTTGGCGATGGCGGAACCGATGTCGCCGCTGCCACCGGTGATGAGTGCGCGTTTGATGTTTTCCATAAATCAGTCTTCCGGATGTATGACCAGTGCCCGGCCGCTGCAAACGGTTTGGCCGTTCTGGTCTTGCAGTTCGAATTGATAGAGTTTTGAGGCGTCATCCGCCATGAGCTGTGTGGCTTGGCCGGTGAGCATGGCCGTTTGCGGATTGAAGTCGCCGAAGGCGATGTTTTTAACACTCGCCAAATAACCAGGCCTAGGCGTTTTCGAAGATGACGTGGCGTTGTTTTCGGCTTGCGCTTTTAAGCCGCCGTGAATGGCGATGGTTTGTGCACCGAACTCAATCAGGTGGAGTTTCGATAAATGACCGTCGCGTTTCAGCGGGTGATTTGGGTCGAGATGACGGGTGGTGCGGCATTGCACACTGTCGTCGTCAAATGCCGTGACGGCTTCCCACAGGCACATTTTGTCCGAATGCGGAATCAAACGGTGCAGGGTGTCGAAATCAAAGAGCACGTCGTTCATCGTCTCTTATCCATTTTCATTTAAAGGCGTCAGAGCGAGGTTGGCCGTCAGTTTTGATGAGATGGGAAAGGCAAATTCTCCACTCTGATATTGCGCCAGACTTTGTAATAGCGGTAGGGCTTGTGCCGCGATATTGTCGCCGAACCAGGCCGATTTTGGTGCTTGAACTTCGCCGGGAGCTAACGAGAGTGTTAATTCCGCTAAAGATTGTTGGCTGGGTTGATATGTTAGTACCAAACCAAAGGCAAAAGGTTGCATTTCCGGTTGGTAGTTTTCGATAATCGGGTCAATCGGTAAATCGTACACAACCAGCAGTACTTTCGGATGGGTGTCCGACAATTGCGATAGCGCTTCAATAAAGCTGTTGGCGATTTGGTATTCCCCGGCGGAAATGGCGGAGGCCGCCTGTTGGTTACGCTGACCGATCATCCAGTAACCGGCGGGGGCATTGTGCACCGAATTGTGAAAATGAATCGGCGAAATCATCGGTTCGTCCTGCAAAATTGCGCTGGTCATTTTCGCGGAAATTTCGGTGTCGCCGTCCACACAGGCAAATAAAGTTGGCATGGCGGCGATGGCTTCCGGTGTATAGCCGGTAACGGTCTCTTCCGCGGTGCGTAACGCCAGTTTAATGGTGGGCGTGGTGCGGCGCCGTTCATTGGCGGGCAGAAATTGCGGGCTGTATTTTGATAGCGGTTCAGATTGATACGGCGCGCCACCGGTCAGAATGGTTTGAGAGGCTTCCCAGCCTTCCAAGCCGGGCGCTTGCAAGCCGATGTGTTCGATATACGCTTTCATGCCGGCCCTCCAGGTTTGTCGGTTTTGGTTTGGCTGAAAATGAGGCAGGCATTGTTGCCGCCGAAACCGAAGGAGTTGCTCATGCAATGACGTAATTCGGCCGACTGTGTTTGTAACACCGGCGTCAGCGATAAGGCGGTGTCGGGCTGCTCGCAGTTCAAATTCGCCCAGGCCTGCTGGGATTCAAGTGCCAGTTGGCAGAAAATCGCTTCGGTAATGCCCGCCGCACCGAGTGTATGACCGGTGAATCCTTTGGTGGAGCTGAGCAGAGGGGGCTTTTCACCAAATAACGTGTTGACGGCTTTGGATTCCGCCAGATCGTTACTGGGTGTGCCGGTGCCGTGCAGATTGAGATAATCAATGTCTGCGGGCGTGAGTCCGGCCATGTTCAGCGCTTGTGACATGGCGTCGTGGGCGCCCTGGCCGCCGGGATGTGGCGTGGAAATGTGGTAAGCGTCGCTGGTTTCGCCAAAGCCGGTCAGTTGAATGCGGTTTTCGCCAGGCCTGGTGGTTTCCGAGGCTTTTTCCAATAACATAAAACCGCCGGCTTCGCCGATATTGATGCCGTCACGGCGCGCGTCCAATGGTCGCACGATGTCGTGGCTCACCAAGCCCAACGCATTGAAGCCGTGAATGGTGGTCAGACATAAGGTGTCGACGCCACCGACCAGCACCGCATCGACCAAATCGTTATCCAGCCAGCGCGATGCGGTGGCGAACACTTTGGCACTGGAAGAACAGGCGGTGGAAATAATCAGGCGAGGCCCTTGCAATGACAGGGCGTCGGCGCAGAAATCCGCCAGGGAATTCATGCGATGCGTGGTTTCGTAATGATAATCATCGGAAAATTGCCCATTTTGTTCGCGATAGGCCAGCACCTGTTCAGTTTCTAAAATACCTGAAGTACTGGTTCCAAGCGCCAAACCGACGCGATGTGCGCCGAAACGGTTAATTGCATCCGCAACTTGATCGGCAAACCCGTCGGTGATTAACGCCTGCCAGGCCAGGCGATTATTGCGGCAGTCGTAGTTACTTAAATGTGCCGGTAAGGCCGGTAAGTCGGTCACTTCGCCGTAGTAGGTCGCCAGTTTGGTTTCAAGAGTTCGGGTGTTGAGCTTCAAACCGGTGGTCTCGTTTTCGAGGGCTTGGCGGTGGGCCTTCAAGCCAACGCCCATGCCGGAGACAAGGGTTGAAGCGGAAATTTGGATTGGATAACGCATAGAGCTTTTTTCAAAAAACGAATTGCCAAAAGTATAAAGCATTAAGGATTTTTTGTGGCGTTTTTAACGGCTCGCCCATGCATCATCCATGTATTATTCAGGGCTTATTAACGCCTCTCTGCGCCTGTTTTGTTGGCCTGAATTGCCAGATGTCCTTGAGGGAAACCTGTGAGGTTTTGCCGATGAATTGCAACAGGGTCTCCGGCGGTTTTTCCGGGAACACCCAGCGGCGCAGATAGAGTTCGCCAACGAATAAGGCGGTGGAACCCAGAAAAAAGCCCACTTCGATGTAATCGGTGAGGTCGTGGCCCAACAGTATCCAGCGTCCGTCGAATACTCCGCTCCAGAGTTTAGTGAGCAAAATCAGGCTTAATAGAATGACCCAAGCCCAAGTGACTCCGCGGGTATAGTGCAAGTCGCGCGGTGTTAAATCGGCCTGCATTAAGATGGCGTACCGGGTGATCAGCGGTGTTTGGCCGGGTAATAAGCTTTGTACAAACAGACTGTAAATGAAGAGGAACAGTAAAATCGAGATGGTTTGCACCGTGCATAATAACCAGCCGTCGGCAAATAATAAAATGCCCAAAATAGTTGTGAGTACCAGGGCGGGAAAGAACAGCTTTTTCATTTATTCGAGACCCTGAACCGTTTCGTCGGATTGATAGAAGTTCCAGGTAATTGCAAAGCCAAAGGTTTCGGAACGGGTGGTTTCCATTAAAGGGCTGTTTTCGTAAACACTGCCCGAGAGATCGCGGAGACGATAAAAACCGCCCAGCCAGAAGTCGCTGACGTGCCAGTTCAAACTGAAAACGTACGCCAGGCCGGCGAAGCCGCCAGTGGCTTTGTAGGCCGGTCTAACGGCGGTGGCTTCATTCGGGTCCACACCGTAAAAATAATTGTTGTTGCGGGCGGTGGCGAAATCGGCGCGGGCACCGAGGGTGACTTTCAAGCGTTCCCGCGCGCTGAAGCCTTGCCGAAAATAATAATAGAAACCGGGCGAGGAAAAAAAGCCTTCTTCGTGGATGGATTGAAAATCGGAAGCCACGACCCAGCGCACCGGCCATTCGAATTTGAATTCGCTGAGATCATTGCGATATAAACGAGCCTTGATGACGGGACCGATGCCGATGGAACCATCCAGGTCGTCCATGCCCTCGCGGGCTTTGTTGTCTTTGCTGGACACGGGAATGGTGCCGGAAATACTCAGGTCGAACTCCAGGTTGCGGTATTCGTACAGCGGTTTTTTGATTTCGCGCTGGTCGATGGTAAAGGCATCACTGCGGTAGGTGATGTACGGAAAAGGCACGATGAGGTTGTTTTGTTCTTTGGAACCGGGGTAATCCGGATAACTGACCAGGCCTGGCCCCAAGCCGATTTCCCATTTTGGCAGGGTTTGCTGTTGTGCCTGAACAGGCAACAGCAGAACGCTCATAAAGGCGCAGGCAAGGAGACGAAAGGAAAGCGATTTCAGCATGGGCTTATTATGCCCACAAATGATGCAATAAAAAAGGCCATCATTCGCTTGAGTGGATCTTAAACAGAATGTTCGCTGTGTTTAGGGCATTACATTGGTTGCATTTATTTCGGGGTCGATTAGAATCAAAAGCAGTGATCATCCGTGCAAAGGAAGCTTGAGTGAATCAATACGTCATTTTTTACGATGCCGAACGGGCCGAGTTGTTCGAGTCGGATATCAAGGCTTTGTTGCCGGAATCCTGTGAGTTTGTGGCTTATGACGGCCAACGGCTGGACGATTATCAACCCGATGGCGCGGTGTTGTTCTGGCTGAGTGACGAAGCGCTTTACCAGCTGTTACCTTTGGCATCGAAACAAGGCTGGACCATCGGGTTCATTCCGCATCCGGAAATGAACCGCATCCACCGCAGTTTTTCAATTCCGAAAGACCCAAAAGAGGCGGTGGAAGACATTTTATCCGTGGACAAACCGGTGTCGGCGGATTTGATGTATTGCAATCATCATTTGGTTTTGAATTCGGTGATGCTCGGCAATCCCGATATGATGAAACCAGCGGCGCTGGTGGACGAAAGCGTTTGGTGCAAGCTTAAAAACCTGCTGTTGCTGGTGTTCAGTCTGAAAAAAATGTGTTTGTTACCTTATAAGATGGTGACGGCCAAGGAAACGGTCGTTAATACGGCTGCTTTGGGGATTTCGGTGGTGTACCGCCCCAGTGCCAGCGAGTTCACCAAACGTGTGGTGGGGGAAACTGAGAAGGATGAAGCCACGCTGAATGCCGTCATTCTGGCACCCCGCAGTATGTCCGAAGTGTTGCATTTTTTGCTGACCAAAGTGTTGCCGAAGCGGGTGGTTTCGAAAGGCGTTCTTGCCGGTTACCTGGGGCATATTAAAACCGAAAGAATCAGTTTGTCAGGTGCCGGGCAACTGGAATTCAGCATTGATGGGCAATATTTCAATGCGGAGAAAGTGGATGTGGCGATTGAGCCGGACGCACTGAAAATTCTCAGTCATCAGTTACCGGAAAAAATCAGCCATAAAGAATTGAAAGAATCGGTGCGGGTGACTCGCTTGCCGAAAGGCGAGGCGGTAAAAGCTTTGGCAAATCGTCCTTTTCCATTGATCCACCACGCGGATCAGGAAGAAATCAAAGAAGTGTTTCTAACATTACGCGAAAACGCCCAGGCCTCGGAATCCTATAAAGTACTGATGGTGTTGGCCACCTTGCTGGCCACGGTGGGGCTGTTCGCCAATTCGGCACCGGTTATTATCGGTGCCATGATATTAGCGCCGCTGATGGCACCGATTATTTCGCTGGCCATGGGGGTGTTACGCCAGAATGTCGATTTGGTGACGGAAAGTGCCAAAACTTTGAGTGTCGGCATTTTGTTGGCGCTATTTTTCGGAACCTTACTGACATTGATTACCCCCTTGAACAGTGTGAATCATGAAATCAGTGCGCGTTTGAGTCCGACCTTATTGGATTTGGGGGTGGCGATTATTTCCGGCATTGCCGCCGCCTATGCCAATGCCCGTTCTGAAGTGGCGAAAAGTTTGGCCGGCGTCGCCATTGCTGTGGCATTGGTGCCGCCGCTGGCGGTGTCGTCCATCGGTATCGGCTGGTGGGATTGGTCGGTGTTCTGGGGCGCTTTCTTATTGTTTATGACCAACTTGGCCGGCATTGTTTTGGCGGCCGCCGCGACTTTTCTGGTGTTGGGGTTCAGCCCGTTTCAGCTGGCCAAAAAAGGCTTGTTGCTGTCGTTGGCCTTTGTGGCCATGGTGAGTATTCCGCTGGTGTTTGCGTTCAGCAGTTTGGTGCAGGAACAGCAGGTGGCCTCGGCCCTGAAAGATTTTCAGATGGAAGGCATTGTCTTGAAGGATGTGAAAATTCGCAGTGGTGAACCCATGTTAGTGTCGGCGAAATTGGTGTCGCACCATTCCTTGAAGGATACACAAATCGAAGCGGTGAAACAGGAAATTGAAACCCGATTAGGCACGGAGATTCAGTTGGAAGCCATTACGGCGGTGGTGAAATAGACATAAAAAAACCTGCACGAGGCAGGTTTTTTATTGGATGATGAAACGAACGTCTTAGCCGTTTTGTGCCGCCAAGGCTTTACGTTTTTTCTCAATCAAGTTGTGGATGATTGGGGACATCATCAGGTCCATGGCTTGTACCATATGTGAACCGTTGCACACCAAAGTGGTGTCGTTCTGTAGGAATGCGCCCGGAATTTTTTCCTTGATGGCTTCCAGATCGACATCTTGGTGGCGAACGTGACAGATAATCAAAGAATCTTCTGGAGCCGGCCCCATTGGTGCGTCGTCCGAGATGGTGGAGAACGGATCGGACGTATCGATCAACGGTACACGGTGGAAGTTGATGTGTGTACGGTGGAACTGTGGAACAATCGTTTCGATGTAGTCTGGCATACGTTCTAGAATGATGTTGCGCACTTGTTCTACGGAATATGGACGTTCCGAGGTATCACGGTAGATTTTCTGCATCCATTCGATGTTGATGGATGGTGCGACGCCAATCCCGAGATCCACATACTGTGCGACATTATGCATGCCTTCTTTTGGGCCATGGTCCATACGCTTGACCATGCCGTGCAGGCCTTCATAGAACAAGATGTCAGTGCCTTCCGGAATCGGCTCCCAAGGGGTGAATTCACCGGAAGAGAAGTCCGTTCCTAGACGAGCGTTATGCTCAGCGGCTTCCTCATCACTGTGGATGTAGTAGCGACGCTTACCGGTGGCACTTTCTTTGTATTCTTTGAAAAGCGCTTCCAATTCGCCGAATTCGTTGGCTTGTTCGGAAAAGTGCGTTAGAACCGGCCCACCATTTTCTTTGGATTCCGCTACTTTCGCTTTCATTTCGGCACGGTTGTATTTGTGGTAGCTGTCGCCTTCCACAATCGCCACATTCAATTTTTCACGCTCAAAGATTTTTTCCACAGCGCGTTTTACAAATGACGTTCCGGCTCCTGAAGAACCGGTCACTGTAACAATTGGATGCTCTACTGACATATGTGTCTCCTATTGTTTTATTTACACAGGCGTGTAAATGACCCCTTTTTTTGGGGCTTTCTAAAGTTTAAAAAATAAATTTCGGCTATTAAAAGCGATTTATACCGCTTTGTTAACAATGAAATTTTGACCGTTTTGTGACATTCACGGAATCGCGTTATACGTCGATATTTTCTGCCTGAAGGGCATTGGATTCGATGAACTCACGTCGGGGTTCCACTTCGTCCCCCATTAAGGTGGTAAATACCTGGTCAGCCTGGATCGCATCAGAAATTGTCACTTGCAAAAGGCGTCGAGCCTCGGCATTCATCGTGGTTTCCCATAGCTGTTCGGGGTTCATTTCACCCAAACCTTTGTAACGTTGAATGCTTTGGCCACGTTTTGCCTCAGCGAGTAGCCAGTCCATGGCATCTTTGAAGTGTGAAACCGCTTCTTGTTTTTCACCGCGTTGGATATAAGCCGAATCGCTCAGTAGCCCTTTTAGTTCAGTGGCAACGTTTGCAATTTGTTCATATTCCGCCGCAGCAAAGAAGTCTTCGTCATAGACTTGCGAACTCAGTGTGCCGTGCTCACGTTGTTGCAGTCTGATTTGAAATTTTGTTTCGCCCTGTAAAGCCGGTTCGACCTGTAGTTGGTATTCGACCTTTTGGTTCTCGCCAATCGCTCTTAAACGTGGCAGGGCTGCGGCCACCCACTTCTCGCAAGCGGCATGGTCGTCCAACAGGCTGACCTCGACTGCTTCCAGGTCCAGCATCAGCTCCAGGAACGTTTTGCTGAAACGTCTCGCTAAACGGTCAATGATGCGGTTGCTCTGCAAGAAGTTTTTGGCGAGGTTTTCAAGCGCCACGCCTTGGATGACCGGTGCGTCCTGGGCCGTGTACAGTGCCGCGTCGTTCAACGCGGACTGAAGCAGGTAGTTTTCCAGTTCGGCATCGTCTTTCAAATAGGCTTCTTGCTTGCCTTTTTTCACTTTGTAAAGTGGCGGTTGGGCAATGTAAATGTAACCACGTTCGACCAATTCCGGCATTTGACGATAGAAGAAGGTCAACAGCAAAGTACGAATGTGAGAGCCGTCCACGTCGGCATCCGTCATGATGATAATGCGATGGTAACGCAGTTTGTCCGGGTTGTATTCTTCGTGACCGATACCGCAACCGAGAGCGGTGATCAGGGTACCGACTTCGGCGGAGGCCAGCATCTTATCAAAGCGGGCTTTTTCGACGTTGAGGATTTTTCCTTTCAACGGCAAAATGGCTTGGGTGCGTCGATCGCGCCCTTGCTTGGCCGAGCCACCGGCGGAGTCACCCTCCACCAGGTACAATTCGGATTTGGCCGGATCTTTTTCCTGGCAATCGGCCAACTTGCCGGGTAGGCCGGCGATGTCCAAAGCGCCTTTACGACGAGTCATTTCACGGGCTTTACGCGCCGCTTCACGGGCACGGGCGGCATCGACGATTTTGGCGAAGACCGATTGGGCGTCTTTCGGGTTTTCCAACAGGAATTCCGCTAATTTTTCGTTCATAGCGGTTTCCACGGCGGACTTCACTTCGGAAGACACCAGTTTATCTTTGGTCTGTGACGAGAATTTCGGGTCCGGTACTTTGACGGAGATAACGGCCGCCAAACCTTCACGGGCGTCATCGCCGGAAACGCTCATTTTGTATTTTTTGGTTAGCCCTTCTTTTTCCGCGTATTGGTTCAATGTCCGCGTCAAAGCGGCACGGAAGCCGGACATATGTGTCCCGCCGTCGCGCTGAGGAATGTTGTTGGTAAAGCAGTAAATGGCTTCCTGATAGGCTTCGGACCATTGCATGGCCACTTCCACTGTAATGTCGTCTTTTACGGTGGAAAAGTAGAATACTTTCTCGTTGATCGGTGTTTTGTTGGTATTGATGTAATCCACAAACGCACGAATACCACCGTCGAATTCAAAGACTTCATGACGGTCATCGCGCTTGTCGATCAACTCGATGTGGACACCTGAGTTGAGGAATGAGAGTTCGCGCAGGCGCTTCAACAAATAGTCGAAACTGAATTCGGTTTTGTTGGTGAAGGTTTCTTTGCTCGGAAGAAAGCGAATTTCCGTACCGGTTTCTTCAGTCTCTTCAACCGCTTCAAGCGGTGCGTCCGGTACCCCGTGACGGTAGGTTTGTTTCCAGACATGGCCTTCACGCTTGATGGTCAAGTGTAACTCTTCGGACAGGGCGTTGACCACGGAGACCCCAACCCCGTGCAACCCACCGGAGACCTTGTAGGAGTTATCGTCGAATTTACCCCCGGCGTGCAGAACCGTCATAATGACTTCCGCTGCTGAAACGCCTTCTTCTTCGTGAAGGCCGACCGGAATACCGCGTCCGTTATCGGTAACGGAAACCGAACCGTCGGTATGGATGGTGACAATGACTTTGTCGCAGTGGCCGGCGAGGGCTTCATCGATCCCGTTATCGACCACCTCGAAAACCATATGGTGCAGACCGGTTCCATCGTCTGTGTCACCGATATACATCCCCGGGCGCTTACGAACTGCATCCAGTCCTTTCAGGACTTTAATCGAGGAAGAATCGTATTCTGGTTGAATCGGATTTTCAGCTTCTTGAGTCATAAATGAGTATCTTCACATTGTTGTTTTTATGGGGTTAAGGTGCAAAATTAGCCAAGCAATTTTACCACAAATCGCATTTTTTTGTAGCGCTTAAGGTTGGGCCGTTTTTATGGGGTTAAGTCACTGATTTTTTAAGGAATCAAAAAGTCGAAAAAATCCGGTTCGGACGGTGGATTTGGGGCAAATGGTCGGTGCAAATTTGTGAAACATTCGAGCTAAAAACAGACTAGGCCTGGGTGTTTTTCAAAGCTCTCTCCAAATTGGGTTTCATGTGAAACCTTAGGCGAAATGAGCACCTAGCCTAGCGGCAAGGTTTGGCATCGGCTTTGTCGAACATCTTTTTGAACGCGGCACGGCGTTTGGCGGCTTGCACATAATCCTGCGGTTGTGCCTGAATCAAATAAATGGCATTGCCTTTCGCTAAATCCGCTTGGTTAAAACTGGGTGTTTGCGGGTCATCCACCACGACCGGACTGATAACGGCGATTTTTAATGTGGGGTTCAAATGCTTCAATGCGGAGACCGTGCCGAGGAAGTTGTCGCTGTGAAAAGCGCCGTTTAAATGCACAATTTGGGCTTCAGGGTATCGCTTCAGTGCCTTGAAAATCGATTCGGCCATGGTGTTGTCACGCACCAACTGCGCTAGATACGCCGGATTGCTTTCCGGCGCGGCGGTCGGTTGATCGGATTGTCCATGCCGGGATTTCGCCATAAACTCAGCGAACTTATCGGCATAGGCCGGGTCGCTGTAAAACGTTTCCTGGGCCACTTGTTGGCGTTCATCCTGGGTCAGTTTGGGGAGATAGGCTTGGCCTTGTCGTCCCACGCAGCGCACCGTTTGAGCGGGTGCGTTGGCGGCGATGACCGGCAGAAAATGCTGTTTGGCGAACTCAATGATCGGCCGATAACTGCCAGCGTAATTTGACCAGGCCGGTGCGTCTTCAATCAAAGTCTTTTCACCGATCTCACCGTCCAGATAACGGTTTAGCACCACTTGCTGATCGCGGTTGAACTGTTCCAGTGAGACCACCTGATTCGGACGCTGCTGATAGAGCTTCGCCTGCAATTGCGCTTCCAGCAGATGCGAAGCCTGGTTGCCGTGGAGTTCGCCGATAAAGACCACATCCATGTCTTTCAAAGACGCCACCAAAGCCTGAAGCGAAATGGGCTGTCCGCTGGTGCTGTCGATGAGTTGATAGTCATACAGTGTCGTCAACGGCGGTACCGGTGCTTCCGGTTTGGGTGACGGTGTTGAGCAGGCGCTCAATAGCAGCGCGCTGGCTAAGATGAAAAGAGAAGCGTAGCTTGAGCGGTGGCCCATTCAAATCCTATTTCGGCGTAAAGGTAAATTTTTGTCCGGCCAGCGAGGCTTCATACATCAGGCCGCCTTTAGCGATGATGAAGGTCGCCATGCCGCGATAATAGTCAGCGGAGGTGCGGGCGTTGTTTTGCCCGCCGCTGACGGAGGCGCCGGTGCCTTTTGTGCCGGCTTCGGCCGAAGCCCCCGCTGTAATGGCGACAACGGTCGCTTGGGCACTGAATTCAAAGTTGCCACTGGTGAATTCGTCATAGGCGCGCTGATCTTCAAAAAAGATGATCTGGCTATAGGCTTGTCCGCCCAGTTGGAAGCCGACGGAGGCTTGTGCCATGCTGGTGGTGCCCATGTATTTATGGTGTTGGTATACACGTCCCTCGCCGTAGGCACCGCCCACGATAAAACCGCCTTTGCCGATGGTTGGGAAAACCGCATAACCATAGGCGCTCTTGAAGTAAGGCTGCGGTGCTTTGGCCTCACGGAACATATCGACGGTTTCGCGGTATTCATCCGCCCAGGCCTGGGCGGAAACGCCTAATGCGCTGAATATAAACACGAATGGAATCAGTAAGTGACGCATGATGGTATCCTTCAACGATGAATTTTTTGTTCAATTGTGAGGTATTATCCGAATCTCGACGAATAAACACAACTGGAAAGTCTGAAAACCTTATGAAGATGCCACCGCGGAAAGGCGAAAACAGAGAGCAGCATTGGGTGGAAAATGCCCCTAGCCAAAAAAATATAGAGGCCTGGGCATTTTTCAGAGAACTTAAATCAATCCCCGCGCATGGCATGGAATGACTTCATAGCGCAGTTTGACCTTGGGCACCGCTTCTTTCAAGTGCTGTAAAACACTCGGATAATCGGCCAAGGTGGTTTGGATGTCCAGCACCATTTTCAGCTGATAACCGGAGACCTTTTCGTGGGTACCCTGCAAGGTTTGCTGCTGGTGATAGGAATTCACTTCATACAGGTGAAACGGCACCGCCGGATTATAGGTCAGTAATTGATCCGTCAAATCATGGTGCCATTTGTGGTCGATGATCAATTGCAGGCGCACGGCGTCCTGTGCATGAGTCATGGTGTTCATTCCGTCACCTCCTTGGCCGGTTTTATATCAAGTGACCCCAAACCGAATCGGCGATAGATGATTGGCAGAATCATCAGGGTCAACAGAGTGGATGTCATCAAGCCGCCGATGACCACGATGGCCAAGGGGCGCTGAATTTCCGAGCCAGGGCCGGTCGCGAGTACCAGCGGCACCAATCCCAGCGCGGCGATGGAGGCGGTCATCAGAACCGGGCGCAGGCGTCGCAAGGCGCCTTCCACCACCGCCTCGGAGATGGCCAAACCGTTGGCAATCAATTGGTTGAAGTAACTGATCATCACCACGCCGTTCAAGACGGCGATGCCGAGCAGGGCGATGAATCCGACCGACGCCGGAACCGATAGGTATTCGCCGGTGAACCACAGCGCCAGGATGCCGCCGATCAGCGCGAATGGAATGTTGACCAGTACCATCAGCGCCTGCGTCATCGATTGGAAGGTACTGAACAAAATAATGAAAATCAGCACCAGTGCGATGGGCACCACCACGCCGAGTTTGGCGGCTGCGCGTTGTTGGTTCTCGAACTGACCGCCCCACTCGAAGTAATAGCCGGCCGGGACGTTCATGGCCGTCGCTTCCAATTTGGCGTCTTCCACGAAGCTCACCAAATCGCGGCCTGAGACATTAGCGATCACCGTCGCGTAGCGTTTACCTTGTTCACGGCTCACCGAAACCGGCCCGGAAATTTCCTCGGCGTCGACCAATTGATTCAAAAGCACGGTACGCCCGTCGGACAGGCTGATGGGTTGTTGCAGCATTTCGATTTTCGATTGCTTGGTCGATTCCGGGCCACGGATAATGAGCGGCGTCTGACGAATGCCTTCGTAAATGATGCCGACCGGCAGTCCCTCGACCTGAGTGCGGAGCAATTCTTCGACATCGGAGACGGTCAAGCCTAAACGTCCGGCCATCAAACGATTCACTTTCAGTTGCAGATAACGCGATCCTTCGTTACGCGGCGTGTAAACGTCCACCGCGCCCGGTAGGGTTTTGACGCGCTCCACTAAGGTATCGGCCAGTTGATTCAGAGTGCCCTGCGATTCGCCGAAAATCTTGATGGCGATGTCCCCCCGTGCGCCGGTCAGCATTTCGTCCACCCGCATTTGAATTGGCTGGGTAAAGGCGAAATTAATGCCCGGGAATTGCTGTTCCATCACCGTACGAATGGCGTCGATCAATTCTTCTTTGGTGTCCATGCGCCACTCGTCTTTCGGCTTCAGGACCATGAAGGTGTCGGTGTCGTTCAAGCTCATCGGATCCAAGCCCAGTTCATCTGAACCGACACGGGCGACGATACGGGTGATTTCCGGCACTTCGGCCATCAATTTTTTCTGGATGCGCAAATCCATCCGCACCGTTTCTTTTAAGCCGATGGACGGAATCTTTTCAATTTGCAGAATAATGTTGCCTTCGTCCATCTGCGGCATAAAGGTTTTCCCGACTTGGGTATAAACAAACCCGGCGAATGCCAGAGCGCCGACAGCCAGGCCGATGACCAGTTTATCGTGGGCCAGGCTCCACGTTAGAGCCGGGCGATAGACTTGTGTCAGTTTGCGAATCAACCAAGGCTCTTTATGGGAGGGTTTACCCAAAATAAACGAAGCGAGTGTTGGGATGACCGTTAAGGAAAGCAGCAAGGAACTGCCGAGCGCGAAGATAATCGTCAGGGCCACCGGCACGAACAGTTTGCCTTCCAGGCCTTCCAGTGTCAGTAATGGCAGGAAAACGGTCATGATGATTAGAATTCCGGACACCACCGGCACCATCACTTCCTGCAAGGCGCGGTAAATTAGATGCAGCTTCGGCAAGCCGGCGCGGTCTTTTTCCTGGGTGGTGACGATGTTTTCCACCACCACCACGGCGGCATCCACCAGCATCCCCACGGCAATGGCCAGCCCCCCCAATGACATCAGGTTCGCCGACAAACCGTACAGGTTCATTAAGATAAACGTCATCAATGCCGATAGCGGTAAAATCAGCGCCACCGTGATGGCCGCGCGCAAGTTGCCGAGGAATAACAGCAGAACCAATACGACAAGGACGACCGCTTCCACTAAGGCTTTGGAAACGGTGTAAATGGCGCGGTCTACCAAAGCACTCCGGCTGTAGAATGGATTGATACTGATGCCATGGGGCAAGGCCGACTTCAGTTCTTCAAGGCGTTCTGTCACGCCTCGAATGACTTCTTTGGCATTGGCACCGCGCAGGGCGATGACCAAACCTTGAACCGCTTCGCTTTCGCCATTGGTGGTGACGGCACCGTTGCGATACAAGGAATCGATTTTAACATCGGCAAGGTCTTTGACCGTGACCGACACATCGTTTTGGTGCGAAACGACGATGTTTTCGATGTCTTCCACCGACGTCAGGTTGCCTTCGGTGCGCACCAACAAAACTTCTTCTCCTTGATTCAGGCGACCGGCACCATCGTTCTGGTTGTTTTGGCGTACGGCATCGGCCAATTCGGAAAGCGTGATTTCATAGGCTTGCAGTTTTTCAAAATTGGGTTGTACGCTGAACACCTTGACGAAACCACCCAGTGCATTGACATCCGCCACGCCAGGTACAGAACGCAGGGCGGGGCGAATAACCCAGTCCAACAGGCCGCGTTTTTCCTGGTTGTTGAGGGTGTCGCCGTCGATGGTGAACATAAAGACGTCACTCAATGGGGTCGACAAGGGCGATATCCCGCCCGATACACCGGAGGGCAAATCCACATTGCCGAGTCGTTCTGCCACTTGTTGACGGGCCCAGTAAACATCGGTGCCTTCTTCGAAGTCCAATGTGATGTCGGCAATGGCGTATTTGGCCAGCGAGCGCAGACTGGTTTGGTTTGGAATGCCGAGCAATTCCATTTCCAGCGGTGCAATGATGCGTTGCTCCACTTCATTCGGGGTCATGCCGGGCGCTTTCAGAATGATTTTTACCTGCACCGGCGAAACATCCGGGAAGGCGTCAATCGGCGTTTTTTGGAACGCCATCCAGCCGCCGGAGACGATGCCGAAAATCAGCAACACCACCAGCATACGTTGGGTGAGAAAAAATTGGGCGATGCGATTCATTTATTCGCCTCCTTCGGCCGTTTCCAGAAGCCCTTTGACGGCCGCGGTGCTTTCAACCAATATTTCGGTATTGGTGGGTAACGGCTCGGCCGTGGTGAAATACAGCAGGTTGCCGGTGATGTTTTTCACCTCAATTGGCTGTACCTGAATGCGGGTGCCTTGGCGTAGGTAAACCACATCTTGGTTGTCGTAACGGCTGATGGCCCCGCGCGGAATGACGTACAGCGGCGTATTCGGCTCGGCCTCAAACAGAAAGCTCAACGTCACTAACTGACCGGGGCGCAATTGATGTTCGTTATTGGCGAACTCGATGTGGACATTCATGGTTTGTGTCATCGGGTCGCTGAAATTGGGAATGTATTCGATTTCGCCAATCAAATCCGGAGAGGCCAAGCGCGCTTTTTGTTTGAACGAAAGCAGTCTGGCGGCTTGAATCGGCACACGCGATTCGACCACAATCGGTTCAATCTGGCCGATGGAGATAATCGGTTGATTGGTGGTCAGGCGTTGGCCGACCCGAATTTGCAAATCGAACAATTCCCCGTCAACCGGTGCGGTGATTTGCACGACAGCGGGTTGCAGTTTATGGCCTTTTTCCAAGGCGTCGATGGCGCTTGGGGCCATGCCAAGTAACGCCAAATCTTGACGTTGCTGGCGTTGAATCTGGCGGAATTTTTTCAGGTTGGCTTCTGCCTGTTGGTATTTTTTGGCCGAAACCACCCCCGTCTTCATTAATTTTTGGGCCCGGTTTAGTTCCGATTGAGCGGCCTGCAGGTCCGAGAGAGTGTTGAGATAGTTCTTCTGGGCGTTCAGCAACTCCGGGCTTTGCAGTTCGGCAATGACGTCTCCGGTCGTAATCGGGCCGTGAATATGAATGATTTTGGTCACCAGGCCGGATAGAGGGGCGGTCACCAGAAATGTTTGATTGGGCGGAATAATGGCTTCACCCGGATAGCTCACGCCCGGGTAGGTGTTTATCTGTTGGAGCGGTGCGGTTTGAATGCCCAAGGAAGCTTGTTTTTCGGCGCTGACGTCCAGCGATGTGGCTGAAGCGGGTTGCCAGAAAAGAACGGCGCCCAGTGAAACGGCTCCGAGGGTCAAGGTACGAAAAGCGGATGTCAAAGACAGGATAGATGGCTTCATTTCAGGCGAACTCCCAAGGCTTGATTCAGGTTAGCGATGGCTTCCAGGCGATTCAGCCGGGCCAGTTTAAAATTCAGTTTGTCGTCAAAATACTGTTGTTTCATTTGTAAAAGGTTTTGGATGGACGTTTCCCCTTCCTGGTAAGCCATTTGCGCCAAACGCATGGCTTCTTCCGCCAACGTATTTTGTTCGGCGGCCAATTGTTCACTTTTTTGCGCGGCTTGCAGTTTTTGGCGCGCCTGGAACTGGGTCATTTTCAACTGCTGCTTCATGCGAGCCAGCGCCATTTGGCTTTGTGAAAGCTGCTGACGTTGTTCAGCGATGCGTGTCGGAGCCATGGGGTTGCTGCCGATCGGGATTCGAATTTCGGCGATGAGGATGCTGTTATCGGATGTTTGGTCGTCGCGCTCGTTTTTCGCCGCCAAATACAGATTCGGGTTGCTGTGGCGGCTGGCCTCGGCCAGGTCCAAGCGTGCTTTTTCGGTTTTTTGACGAGCGTTTAGCCATTGCACATCCGGGTGATTTTCCAAGGCCGGTGCCGACGCAACTAAGGTTTCGGCCAAGGGCGATGGCAGTTCGGTTTGTTGCGTCCAATATTGGTAATGTTGCAGGGCGACATCATAGTCCGCTTGCAGTTGCGTCAGGCGTTTTTCAACATCATAAAGCGATTTTTGCGCCAGCAGTAGGTCGAACTTCGGGCTTTCGCCGGCGTCGACTTTTTGTTTGACAAAACTCACCAGGGCTTGGGTTTGTCGCAGGTTTTTATGGCCGAATTTAAGGCGCATGGCCGCTTTTTTGGCTTGCCATACCACTTGGCGTAATTGTTTGGAAGCCATTAATGCCAGTTGGGTTTGGCCGGTTTGGGTTTGTTGTTGGTAACCGTCGCCGATGGCGGACTGGTGACTGGATTGGCCCGGCCACCAAATCGGGAAGGTGGCGCCACCCTCCCAGGATCGGAAGCCTTTATCGCCGGTTAAACCGTCGTTTTCGTGTTTGAGGTTCAGTTCAACTTCACCGGGAATCCAGCTGTCCGCGGCCTGACGGTTGGCTTTCGACAACGCCTGATAGTCGTTTAATTGCTGTGTTTCCGGTAATTTGGCCATGACATTGGGCAGCAATTCGCCATACGTCACCGCCCAGCCAAGAGAGGAGTAGGCACTCAGCCCCACCAGTAACCAAAACGCTTTCATAATTCACCCTATGGTTGATTGAAGGTGGCTATCTTAGAAAAGGAAACTGAATTGAAGCTGAAAAAACGAAAAAAGTTAAAAAAAAGCCAAAGGCCCGGTTAAGAAGAGCTCAATCACGATAATCGCCAGGCCTGGTGATTTTGTCGATTCAATCAGAGGTTACTTAATGACTGGAAAAATGCAGGTGATCGTCGTCGCCCCATTTTTTCAAAGCGGCTTCGGCGGCATCGATGGCGTTGTCCGGTAACTCCAGAAAGGTGCGGGCGTGTTCGAAACTCTGTTGCAGTTCCTCGGTCATGTAATGGTCGGAAAAAGTTTTGAATACCAGGTAGTTGGCGACCTGAATGATGGCGACCATTTTGGCGACTTTCGGTGCATAGGCTTGCACGCTTTCCAGTTCATTCTGGTGGTGAAGCAGCAAGGATTTACTCAGCAAATCGCTGAGATGCCAACGCCGGGCAATCACACTGCCGACAAAGGTATGCGCCGTCTGATAATGGTCGAACTCCGCTTGATAACCGGTGAACGGTTGGTTGAGCTGGGCGTTCAGGTAGGTTTGGGTATAATGATCGAAATCGTGCCGCATGATGAAGATGGCACCGATGTCTTGCATAAAGGCAATCAAATAGGCTTCAGTGCGCTCAATCTCATTTACCCAATAGGACAGTTCGGCGGCAGCCAGGCCGGAACGCATGCTGTGGAGAATGATTTTGCGGTCTTGGTCGCAGGTGGGCAGTTGTTTTTTGAGGTAGGCGCTGAGAAACAGGTGTTGGATTTCCTGTAAGCCCAATAGATTCACCGCCGCCAGAGGTTCCAGAATGAGGTCTTCCTGGGGCCGTTTCAGTACTTTATTGGTGAGACTGAGAAAATCGCCGAGCAGTTCCGGGTGTTTGGAAATTAAATGAGCAATGTCGTTGGCATTAGGCTGTTCGGCTTCCATCAGCGCTTCGAGCTGATAAATTTCCGGCGGAACTGTTTCCACTTTAATTTGTTGGATGAGTTGGGTGGCCTGATCCATCCCGAGCTTCATTTCGATTTTCATGTCGCTTCTCCTCAACGCCTGAAATCATCATAGCCGAAGACGATTGTTTGACAAAGCAAAATTGGCGTCCACTTCTTAGAAGCGACTTTAAAAGCGCAGGGTGACTTTTAAGCCGCCGTGTTTGGACGTGTCGAATTGCATGGTTATTCCGTACGCATCGGCGACCTGTTTGACGATGGATAAACCGATGCCGTGCCCATCGACCGATTCGTCCAGCCGGTGCCCGCGGGTTTGGATGGCTTCGAGCTGGTCTGATGGCACTCCGGGGCCGTCGTCTTCGATGATAATGGTCGGTTGTGCCAGAGTTTGAATCTCGATATAAACGTGCCGTCGCCCGAATTTGGCGGCGTTGTCGAGCAGATTGCCTAATAACTCGAATCCATCTTCCTTCTCCATGGGCAGTAACGCGCCAGGCCGGTTGGTTTCGGTGAGGTTAAAGTGCATATGAGGGTAAAGCTGTTGTAAAGAATCGACCAGGTCTGGCAGATGTTCGGTCAGGGAAAAGGGTTGAACCGAGAGCGTGCCTGAGGCGAGGCGGGCTTTTTGCAGTTCGCTTTCGATCCGGGCGTGGATTTTTTGGGCCTGATCTTTTAAGGTGGCTTTCAATTCGGTGTGCTCTGCCAGCGCCGGGTCTTCCAACAATTGGTAGATAAGGTTCAGCGGTGTTTTTAAGCTGTGCGCCAGATTGGCGTTGGATTGGCGGGATTTTTGCAGTTGCGCGCTGGCGCTGAGAATGGCCTGATTCAGGCTACTAATCAGGTCGCTGACTTCCGATGGGTAATCGGCCGGATCCAATTGCGTGGCTTCGCCTTTCTGTAGATTGGCCAGGGCGACTTGAATCGGTTCCAGACGTTTAAAACCTTTGCGCAGCAAGTGCCGTTGGCTCAAATACAACAAAGTAAGTGTCATCAAAGCAAACAGGCCTACCATAATATCGAAGACTTTTAAGGTGCGCTGGATGGGGCTGTGGTCTTCGGCGACGTAGAGGGTCATCGGTTGACCTTGGTAATGGCCGACAAAGCGCCGGACCAGAATGGTGGTTTCCGCCGGTCCTTTGGTCTCATAATGGCTGATAAGGTGTGAACTTTTTTTGAGATACAACGGATAATCGCTTAAAGAACGTGACTTCACAAACCGGTCGCCGAATTGAATGACGAAATAATGACCGGAATCTGGCTGGGCGTAAATTGGGTTGATGGCATCGTAATCGACTTGCGGTAGTTGTTTGCCCTGACCGGTGCGATTGAGGTGTTTTTCAATCGACAAGGTATCATGTTCCAGGCGCGTCAGGATGTAGTCTTCGGTCAAGTGGTGAATGGTGAACACCGACAACCACCAGAAAATCAGGAAAATCAGCAGGATGCTGGCGGCCAGCGACAGGTTGAGTTGTTTTTCGATGGATTTCACGTCGCGTCTCCCTGGCCGACGAAACGGTAGCCTTGGCCGCGTAGGGTTTCAATGGCTTCTTTGCCGAGGTATTGGCGCAGTTTGCGGATGTAGACTTCGATGACATTGCTTTCGCGTTCGTGGGTGTGGTCGCCGAGGCGTTGCATTAGCTGGTCTTTGGAAAACACCCGGTAAGGTTGATTGAAAAAAGTTTTCAGCAAAGCAAACTCCGTTTTGGTCAGGGCGAAAGTACCCTGCTCGCTTTTTAGTTCACGCCGGTTTAAGTCCAATTCAAAGCCGTTGACCTTGAGCTTATCGTCGCGTGTTTGCGCCGGGCGTTTCAGTAGCACTTCGATGCGTGCCAGCAATTCTTCGAAATGGAAAGGTTTGCCGAGATAATCGTCGGCCCCTTTTTTCAAGCCTTCCACGCGTTCTTGCCAGGTATTGCGAGCGGTCAGAATCAATACCGGCGTCGGGTTTTGAGCTTGGCGCAGTCCTTCGAGAACCGCTAAACCGGGTTTTTTGGGTAACCCGAGGTCGAGAATGATGAGATCGTAATTGTATTCATTCAGTAAGTAGGTCGCTTCGTCTCCATCCAGAGCCGCATCCACAATGTAACCGGCCTGGGTTAGATTGGTTTTGAGGCGGTCAACCAAAAGGGCTTCGTCTTCAACAAGCAGTAGTTTGTCCATAGTGTCGGTTACGATCTTCTCAGAGAATGTTGGCGTCGCGCCATTAACAAGTGTTTACTATTCTAAAGCTTTTTAGCCGGAGATGGCGAATGATGTATGGGGCATTATTGAGGGATGAAAAGCGCCAGGCCTGGTGCGTTTAGGTATTTGGCCGGTCAAGGAGCCGACCGTTTTCAATCTGCCATCGGCGAGCGTTTTCCGGGTTTAGAATCGGAATCAGGTCGTCGGCGGTGCTGGTCAGAATGTGCTGGATATGCAATAAATCCAGCAGCTTCAACAGGGTTTCACGGTGCTTGGCGTCGAGCTCGGCTGGCAGGTCGTCAATGAGCATAATGACCGGTTTGCCGCTGTGCTTTTCATAGAGACTGGCTTGGGCCAACAACAGAGCGCAGACAAACAGTTTTTGTTGGCCGCGGGATAAAGTCATCATGGCATCCTGGCCATCAAAGCGGAATTTGATGTCGGCGCGATGGCTGCCGTATTGGGTGTGGCCCTGCATGGCGTCTTTCGGATAGTGTTCGTCCAGCAATTGGGCATAGCTGTCGGCACTTTTCGGCCAGCCGGGTTGATAATGGCAGGCCGGTTGGGCACGGACTTCCGGCATCAGCGCCTGACAGAATTCCACCAGATAAGGCGTCAGGTCGGAGATGTAGGCGGCGCGGATTCGGTCGATTCGCTCGGCGGTGTCAATCAGTTGTTGATCCCACAGACGCGCCTGGTTGGCGGGCAGTTTCCGCTTCAGGGCATGGTTGCGCTGTTTCAAGGTGCGCCGATAGGTGCGCCAAAGGTGGATGAAATCAGCGTCATGGTGAAAGCAGCCCCAATCCATGAATTGGCGTCGGGCTTTCGGGCCCTCTTCCAAAAGGCGGTGGCTTTCGGGGGTGAGCAATTGCACGGGCAGTTTGGCGGCCATTTCCGCTTGGTTGCGCAGTGTTTCGCCATCCACTTTCAAGGTCACTTTGTCGAGGGAACGGGACAGACCGATTTTATGGGGGTGTTCGCCGTCGGAAACTTCGCAAAACAGCACGGTTTCCGTTTGGTCACGTTGGATGAGGTGTTCGGGTTTGGCGGTGCGGAAAGAGCGCCCCGAGGCCAACACCCAGATGGCTTCGATTAAGGCGGTTTTTCCGGCGGCGTTGTCGCCGACAATCACATTTAAGCCGTCACCGAACGACAGGCAGGCCTGGTCGATATTGCGGAAATGGCGAAGTTGTAATTGCTGAATTTTCGACACGATTCACACTCGTGAAAAAGGGAATTGGGAACGGACAGGACGGGAAAATAGCCCGGCGCTTGGGTGTGCGCCGGTTGGAACGCGACTAGAGACGCATTGGCATGATGACGTGCTGGCAGTGGCAGGTTTCGTTTTGGGTATCGACCATGCAGCTGCTGTTGGCGTCTTTCATGTACAGGGTGACGGCTTCTTCGTGCATGGAGTTCAGTACGTCCAATAGGTAGTTGACGTTGAAGCCGATTTCCATTTCTGTGCCGTTGTAATCAATCGCCATGTCTTCGTGCGATTCGTCCTGATCCGAGTTTTGCGCGTGTACCGCCAACAGGTTCTGGGTCAGCGCCAAGCGGATGCCTTTGAATTTGTCGTTCGACAGGATGGCGGCGCGTTGTAACAGGCTGCGCAGCAACTCACGGTCGGTTTGCACCAGTTGGTCGTTGTGCTGCGGTAAGACGCGCTTGAAGTCCGGGAAGCGGCCGTCCACCAGTTTACAGGTGAACACCGTTTCTTCGAATTGCACCGTCAGGTAGTTTTTCGCCAGAGCGAAGGCAATCAGGCTGTCGTCGTCGTCAATCAGTTTTTGCAATTCCAGCACGCCTTTACGTGGCAGAATCGCTTGGGTGGCGGTCAGCCCTTCCGTTTCCAACAAGGTTGAGCAAGTCGATAAACGGTGGCCGTCGGTGGCCACCACGCGTAAAGTCTGGTTGCTGATGTCAAACAGCATCCCGTTCAGGTAGAAACGGACGTCCTGGCTGGCCATGGCGAAAGCGGTATTGTGAATCAGTTGCTTCAATTGGTTCTGCGCCATGGAGAAGGACAATTCGGTTTGCGTCAAATCGATGGTCGGGAAATCGTCTGCCGGCAAGGTGGAAAGCTTGAAGCGGGAACGACCGGCCGATAATTGGCAACGCATTTCTTCAAACTCCAGCAAGATGGTCAGCCCGTCCGGCAGTGAGCGCACGATGCTGATGAGTTTCACGGCCGGCAAGGTGACGCTGAAATCGCCATCGCTGCTTTCCAACTCGGTCGTGGCACGGGTTTCGATTTCCAAATCCGACGCGGTGACGGTCAAGGAATTCTGGCTGACCTGAAACAGGATATTGGCCAGAATCGGCATCGTTTGACGTTTTTCGACTACGCCGCCGACCGTTTGAAGAACTTTTAAAAGATTCTCGCGGGAAAGACTGATTTTCATCTCAATACCTTTGCAATATGAAGTTTGACGTTGGGTCTAATTATGCCAATATTTCCGACATTTATGTATAGAAACCCAAGAAAAATTTTAAATATTTTTACCAATGTTTTGTGTGGGTTTTAAACGAAAGCGTTCAGGCTTTCGAACAAGGGGTTAATTCGTAATAATTCGAACCAGACTGTTGAAGTCTTCTTCCACACGGTGGTCGGTTTCTTTCAGTTCGTTGATTTTGCGCACCGCATGCAACACAGTGGTGTGGTCACGTCCGCCAAAAGCGTCGCCGATTTCCGGCAGGCTGTGGCTGGTCAATTCTTTGGAAATGGCCATGGCGACTTGTCGAGGACGGGCAATGTTGCGGGTGCGACGCTTCGATAATAAATCGGCGACGCGAATTTTGTAATAATCGGCCACGGTTTTCTGGATGTTTTCCAGCGTGATCATTTTTTGTTGCAGTGCCAACAGGTCTTTCAAGGCTTCTTTCGCCAAATCGACCGTGACCATTTGCTGGGTGAACTGCGCAAAGGCGCCGACCCGTTTCAAGGCGCCTTCCAAATCGCGGACATTGCCGCGCAAACGTTTGGCGATGAAGAAAGCCACTTCGTCCGGCAGCAAAAAGCCGAATTCACCGGCTTTTTTCATCAAAATGGCGACCCGCATTTCGAACTCCGGCGGCTCGACGGCGATGGTCAGTCCCCAGCCAAAACGCGATTTTAAGCGGTCTTCCAGGCCGTCCACTTCTTTCGGAAAGCGGTCACTGGTGAGGATGACTTGTTTATTACCTTCCAAAAGGGTGTTAAAGGTGTGGAAGAACTCTTCTTGCGACTGTTCTTTTTTGGCAAAGAACTGGATGTCATCGATCAGCAAGGCGTCGAGTGAACGGTAAAAACGTTTGAATTCGTCGATTTTATTGTGACGCAGCGCATTGACCATATCCGCGACGAAGCGCTCCGAATGCAGGTACACCACACGGGAGTTCGGGTTTCGGCGAATCAATTCATTACCAATGGCGTGCATTAAGTGGGTTTTACCCAGGCCAACGCCGCCGTAAATGAAAAAAGGGTTGTAACTGCCACCCGGATTGTCGGCCACTTGGCGTGCGGCGGCGGCGGCCAATTGGTTGGCTTTACCTTCCACAAAGGTTTCGAAGGTGAAATTGGTGTTGAGGTTGTGTTTGATGGACTTTTTTGAGTTGCTGGAACCGCTGTTGGTTTTTTGTTGTGCGGCCGGTTCCAAGTCATCCTGTGGTTGGGCTTCCGGTGCCTCGCGCAAGGCTTGCGGCACCGTACTGACCTCGGGCTCGTCAAAGCTGTCCAGAGCATAGTCGCCCACTTCCAGGGTGACTTCCGGCGGATTGACCGGCGCGACCAGGTACACGGCTTGTTTGATTTCGCCGAAAAGTTTTTTGTTTACCCAGTCCAAAATGAAGCCGGACGGCGCAATCAGGCGAATGCGTCGCGCGTCTTCCATGGCTTCCAAAGGGCTGATCCAGGTTTGCATCTGCTGTTCATTCAGAACAGCTTCCAGTTGTTTTAAGACTTGTGGCCAAAGCGATGTTGTCAAAACGAGTACCCATTTCCGCTCCGAGAAAAGGAAAAAAGCGGCGCTTTCCTCGGGCGAATTTTATTCATTATTATGGTTGATTCATTTGAAACGTTCGGAAAAACGTTCGCCCATGAAAGAAGGGCAGACCGGTCGAAAACGTTTTCGAAACCGGCTTTAAAAGCGCGCCCATTCGGCGGCCAAAAAACTAACGGCGATTATACCTGTGAATAACTTTAAAAAATACCCTTAGCCTGTGGATAAGTTGTTGAGAAAGGCTGTGGATAAAACCGATTTCAATGTAGTTATCTAGCTGAAATATAAGTTGTTTTTGTGTTTTTTAAAATTAAACAATTTTTTTTGTATTGAAGATTTTTGGGCGCGCTTGTTGGCCGACGGAAGGCGACCAGTCATGCGTTGTGTTCGATTGACGGGCGGGTTAAAACCAGAACATTTTAATGGCCAGGATAACCAGCAGTACACCAAAGACCCGTTTTAAGAGTTTGACCGGCAGTCGATGGGTTAAAGCGGCTCCGAGCGGCGCTATAAAGAAACTGGCGATGACAATGCCGAAAAAGGCCGGCCAATAGATATAGCCGGTGGCGTAAGCCGGTAGGTCGGTGGCGTTCCAGCCACCAATGACAAAGCCCAAGGTGCCAGCCGCCGCCACCGGCAGGCTGCAGGCGGCCGAGGTGGCGATGGCTTGTCGGACCGATACGTTATGCCACACCATATAAGGGGTATTGAGTGCGCCGCCGCCGATGCCCACCAGTGAGGAAATGCCGCCGATCAGCGTGCCGGCCACCGAGCGGGCGGCCAGCCCCGGTAATTCACGGTGGGGATTGGGCTGCGCATCCGTCAGCATTTTAACGGCGATGACCAGTTCGATAACGGCAAATATTTGCGCGAGGGTGTTGGCATTGAAAAACTGTGACACCCAACCGCCGAATAGACCGCCGAGCAAAATGCCCGGCGTGAGGGTTTTGACAATGTCCCAGCGGATGGCGTCGTGTTTTTGGTGTGCACGAATTGATGCCGCGGCCGTTACCAGAATGGTAGCCATGGAGGTCCCGATGGCGAGATGGACTAAGTGGGGCGTGTTCAGAAAATACACAAACGCCGTGGTCAGCACCGGTACAATGATTAAACCGCCGCCGATGCCCAGCAAGCCTGCGAAAAAGCCTGCGATGATTCCCGTCAGCAGATAAATAGAAAATTCGATTAACATGGACGGGAACTATAGCATAATTTGCGAAAGGTGGATTCTGAAAAGGCTTGAAACACTTTGAGAAGAAGAAATGGGCGGATGAGAGCGGATGAAACGGCGTAAATCCGATTTTTGACCAGGCCTGGTAAAAATAATGGATTATCTGGTTGTTATTTAAAGGGGATTCGATTAAAATGCGCGATTCTTTTGAAAGAAGTAATTTTCTAATGAGAGCTTTGCATGAGTGGGGCGCTATAGAAAAATGAAATAAAATTTTTCTGAATTAGGCGGAAAACGCAGCGAATAGCGAGCTATTGGCCAGTTTTTCAACGACATTCAGGGAAATTTTAGCCATTTTTATCTGTGCATCCATCTCGTGCAACGCTCTCCTTAATAGGATTGATATCATGAAACGTACATTTCAACCAAGTGTTATCAAGCGCGCTCGTACGCATGGTTTCCGTGCTCGCATGGCAACCAAGAACGGCCGTAAAGTTTTGGCGGCTCGTCGTGCAAAAGGACGTAAGCGTTTGACTGCGTAATCATTCATCTTAATGATTGAGCAGCCGCCACAAAATTCTGATGAGTCGGGTTCGGGGTTAAGTCTAGACAACCTGGAACTCACTCATCACGATTTCAACCGAAATCACTTTCCCAAATCCCTTCGACTTCTGAGTCCCAAACAGTTTCAACACGTATTCGCCAAGGCAGAGAAATTCTCTAATCGCCATTGGACCTTTATTGTTCGTCCGAATGGGTTGCCTTATCCGCGGCTGGGATTAGCCATCGCTAAGAAACAATTGATGAAATCCGTCTGGCGCAATCGGGTAAAAAGATTGGCGCGAGAGACATTTCGTCAACATAAACAAGCAGTAAGCGGGTATGATATTGTCGTTTTAGGGCGTAGAGGCATGCAGGATGTCGAGAATCGCGTTCTGATCAACAGTTTTGAACACCTGATCCGGAAAGTGAAGCAAAGCGGTTTGAAAGACGGCCAGCAACGACGCCAGGCCGGCAGACCGGCTGCAGTGCGAAAGCGCCGGGACAAGGCTTGATTTCGCCCGAATCAGCCGAACAGTACAGTAGAATAAACACCTTTAATATATGTTACTCGGTTTTTGTGAACCGTAACGATTGAGAAGCAGGAAACAACGGATGAATATGAGATCTTTCTGGTGGTTGGCGTTAGCCTTCACATTGCTCTGGATTTGGTTGCAATGGACGCAATTCCAAAACCCACAAACCCAGGCCCTGACGACCGCCACCCAATCGACCTCGCAAACGTCGAAAGAGGCCGCTGTGCCGGAAGTCAATGAAGCGGATGCCGTGCCGGGCGCACATCAGGCCACGCAGGATGTGCCGACGGCCAAAGCCAAAATTCAGCAAGCACAGCGCATTCATGTCAAAACCGATGTGCTGGACATTGTGATCGACACGCAAGGCGGTGACATTCGTGATGTGAAACTGCTGAAATACGCCGCGACGCAAGATCATTCCAAGCCGTTCCAGTTGATGGGCGATGAAGCCCCCATGATGTACATCGCGCAAAACGGCATTGCCCTGCAGAAGAAAGCCACGCTACCGGCTCCGACACACAAATCGTTGTATCAGTCGGCGCAAACCCACTATGAACTGACCGGCGATACGCTGGAAGTGCCTTTAACGTGGGAGCAGGATGGCGTCAAGGTCACCAAAATTTATCGCTTCCAGAAAGGTCGTTACCTGATTAACATCGATTATCGAGTTGAGAATACGGCTCAGGCTGAATGGAGCGGTAGCTTGTACTCTCAGTTGGTCCGCAACACCTACGATCCGGATCACAATGCGATGATGTACACCTACACCGGACCGGTGTTGTACAACGGCCACGCCGAAAGCAAATACAACAAACATCCGTTCGATGACCTGAAGACCGAACCGGTTAATAACCTGTCCGTTGAAGGCGGCTGGGCAGCGATGATTCAGCACTACTTTATGTCGGCGGTGATTCCGAATCAGGACAGTCAGAACCGTTATTACGCCAAGCCGTTGGGTGAAGGCGATTACGTTGCCGGTGTGGTGGAGCCGATGGTGTCGGTTGAGCCGGGCCAAACCGGTAACTTGACGTCCGAATTGTATATTGGGCCGATTATTCAGGATAACTTAGAAAAAATCGCGCCCGGCCTGGAGTTGACCGTGGATTACGGCGTCTTGACCATCATCGCCGAGCCGATTTTCTGGGTGTTGGAAAAAATCCACGCGCTGGTCGGCAACTGGGGTTGGTCGATCATCCTCTTGACGATTTTGATCAAACTGCTGTTCTACAAACTGTCGGAAACGTCTTATCGTTCCATGGCGCGCCTGAAGAAATTCCAGCCGAAGTTGCAGCAGTTGAAAGAAAACTATGGCGATGACAAGGCCATCTTCCAGCAGAAATTGATGAAGCTGTACAAGGAAGAGAAGATCAACCCACTGGGTGGTTGTTTGCCGATTCTGGTGCAGATGCCGGTGTTCATTGCGCTTTACTGGGTATTGTTGTACTCGGCGGAAATGCGTCAGGCCCCTTGGATTCTGTGGATTCAGGATTTGTCGGCCAAAGACCCGTATTACATTCTGCCGGTTCTGATGGGGATTTCCATGTGGGTACAGCAGAAACTGAATCCGTCGGCAATGATGGACGAAATGCAGCAGAAGGTCATGAAAGCCTTGCCGTTTATCTTCACCATCTTCTTCATGTTCTTCCCGGCCGGTTTGGTGCTTTACTGGGTGGTCAACAACATCCTGTCGGTTGCGCAGCAGTGGTACATCACCAAGAAGATCGAATCGGGCGAAGAAAAATAATAAGGAAATACCATGCAGTTAACCTATGAAAAACCGGGTAAAGATCACCCGAAATATGGCCAAGTCGATTGGTTGGTGATGGATGGCACCACGCCGATTTGTTATAAAACTCAAAACGGTTATGTGCCGTTGGAAGGCGGCTCGGTGCAAACGGCACCGGCCACGGCCTCTGTCGACACACAGCCTTTGTATGTGCTGTCGTTCAAGGTCAACGACGAAGCCGAAGAAATGACGTTCAAGTCGAAAAAGAAACTCGATAAAACGGTGGCCAAATTGAGCCAGAAACCGTTTGTGACCGATTTACAGACCACCACTTATCAAGTGATGGCCGGTTAAGGTTTCTAAGTTTCGGTCTCGATTGTTTCGGCAAGGTACGTCGAAACAATCCATATGTTTAGCGCCCGTTAAGGGCGCTTTGCATTTCAGAAGCGCCAACGGTTGAACAGGAATCCACATGACGTTTGCATCGAATGACACTATTGCTGCGGTTGCTACCGCGCCGGGACGCGGCGGTGTGGGCATTGTTCGCGTGTCCGGTCCGCAGTGCCGCGGTATGGCGGAAGCGATTCTCGGTTTTGTTCCGAAACCGCGTTATGCGCATTACGGCCCGTTTTATGGGCTTGGCGGTGACGTGTTGGACGAAGGCATCGCGTTGTTTTTTCCGGGACCGAATTCCTTTACCGGTGAAGACGTTCTGGAGTTGCAAGGGCATGGCGGGCCGATCATTCTGCAATGGTTGTTGGAGAGAGTGGTGCAACTCGGGGCACGGTTGGCGGAGCCGGGCGAGTTTTCCAAACAGGCTTTTTTAAACGATAAGTTGGATTTAGCACAGGCCGAGGCGATTGCCGATTTGATTGACGCCAGCTCGCAGCAGGCGGCTAAGTCGGCGTTAAAGTCTTTGCAGGGTGAGTTTTCCAAACAGGTCAACGAACTGGTCGAAGAGCTGATTCAGTTGCGCATTTACGTGGAGGCCGCCATCGACTTTCCGGAAGAGGAAATCGATTTTCTGTCCGATGGCAAAGTGGCTGGGGAATTACAGCATATTCTCGATCGGTTGCACCAAGTGTTGGCGTCTGCGCAACAAGGGGTGTTGTTGCGGGAAGGGATGTCGGTGGTGATTTTGGGGCGCCCGAATGCCGGTAAATCCAGCTTGTTGAATGCCTTGTCCGGCCGCGAATCGGCGATTGTGACCGATATCGCTGGCACCACGCGCGACATCGTCAAAGAAGAAATCCAAATCGACGGCATGCCGTTGCATGTGTTGGACACCGCCGGGTTGCGCGAAGCGACCGATGCGGTGGAGCAAATCGGTATCCAGCGCGCCTGGGCAGCCATTGAAGAGGCCGATAGGATTTTGGTGGTGGTGCAGGCCAATGAAAGCATCCACCCCGAAGACCGGGCGATTTTGACGCGGATGCCGTCACACATTCCGGTGACCCTGATTCACAATAAAATCGACTTGATTGAAAAATCGCCAGGCCTGGACGAATCCGCGACAACCGCGGAAATCTGGTTGTCGGCCAAGCATCAGCTCGGGCTGGACCTGCTCAAGCAGCATCTGAAAATCCAGATGGGGTATGCACAAACCCAAGAAGGTGTGTTTATGGCGCGTAAACGTCATCTGGACGCTTTGAATCGGGCCTTGGAATTCGTACAAACCGGCCAACAGCAGTTGGAAGCCTATGCCGCCGGGGAATTGCTCGCGGAGGATTTACGTCAGGCGCAGCAGGCACTGTCGGAAATCACCGGGCAATTTACTTCGGACGATTTGTTGGGACGAATTTTTACCTCCTTCTGCATCGGAAAGTGATATGTTGAAGCTATTGAATTGGGTATTCGGTTGGTTTGGATACGAATGGGTGCGTGATATCCGACCGTATGAACGCGAATATGGCGAAAATGAACTCGACGATGGCTGGGACGATTTATATGAAACCAACCCCCGCTACCGTTTACGGCGCAAAGGCGTGTCGTCTTCCGATGACTGAAATGGTTAGCCTATTATTAAGCCTGCGGGGCTCGGGCCTATATTGAACTTACAAAACACATAAGAACGGAAACATGTCGAATCAAAAAATCCCTTTAGCCCAAAAAGTTGCGACGGAAAAGCGCGCCATCAAACTGGTGATGGTCGGCGACATTTTGATGGCCGTGCTTGGGCTATTGTTTTATTACCTGACCCAGTCTCAGGCGATTTTGATGGACGGGGTTTATCCGTTCATCGATTTGGTCGCCGGTTTGTTGACCTTGCGGGTGGTCAGCCTGATGGCCCAGCAGGCCAGCCAGTCTCAGCCGTTCGGTTATGCCATTTTTGAACCGGTGCTGAATTTCATCAAAGGCGTGTTGATTCTGCTGGTCATTTTGGTGGCGTTTTACGCCTCGGTGGAAGCGATTTTCCACGGCGGTCGTCACATTGACGCCCATATTGCCGTGTTCTATTCCGTGATTGCCTCCGTGCTTGGGTTTGGGTTGGCCTATGTGCTGTACCACATGAATAAAACCGCCCAGTCATCGCTGATTCATGTGGATTTGCAAGGTTGGTTGACCGGCGGCATTCTCAGTATCGCTGTCGGCTTGTCGTTCGGCGCGGCTATCTGGATGGAAGCCATCGGCCATGAAGAATGGGTGCCTTACACCGACCCGGTGGTCATTCTGATTTTGATTTTATTGATGTTGCCGATTCCGCTGAAAATCTTAAAAGATAACGGCTTGCAGATTATCGGCCGTACCGATGATGCCGAATTGATGCGTTTTCTGCAAAAAGAAGTCGAGGAGGTCTTCGATTCCGTCGGCTATCTGGATATGAAAATTCGTTATTTACAAGCCGGGCGCATGATGTACGTGCAGGTTTACATTCAACTGGGGGACGAAACCCCGTTTGACATTCATCAGCAAGACGACTTCCGTGACCGTTTGTATCACCACCTGAAACAAACCTATGATTATCTGTCGTTGGATGTGATCTATACCGCTCAACCGATTTGGGTGATGCGCAGTATTGGCGAAAACCATACCAACATCGAATCGAACTCCGAAAATTGACCAGGCCTGGCCTGTTTGCCGGGTCATAAAAAGGTAACCATGTCGTATCCTGTTCCCGCGGACTTGAACCGCGCTGAAATTGAAATCAAAAAAAGCCGCTTTATCGCCTATGCCAAGGGCATTCAGAATCGTGCGGAAGGCATGGCGTGGTTGGCGGAATTGAAAGCGCAGTACCCGGATGCTCGCCACCATTGCTGGGCGTATTTGCTGGGTAACCCCGAATGCGCCAGCAATGCCGGGATGGGCGATGGCGGTGAAGATTTGAGGAGTTGTTAGATAAAATTAATCAACTGGAAAGTGGTAAAGTTGTCCATTCAGATCATAAATGAATTACTAGTACGTGGTAAAATAAAAAGCTAATGAAAATTAATTCGGTGTCAGGGTAATGCAACAAGAATGTCTTTTGATTGGTAGTAGCTACAAACCCATTTTGAAGTGGGCTGGAGGGAAAACTCAATTATTGGACAAAATTTATCCACATATTCCTAATCATTACAATAAGTACATAGAGCCATTTTTTGGTGGTGGTGCTCTATTCTTTAGCTTAAGTTACGAAAATTCTGTTATTTCTGATCTAAATCCAGAATTAGTTAACCTTTATACTCAAGTTGCGAATAATCTTGATACTGTAATTTCTTTCCTAGAAAAATACAGCAATACAGGAGAATGTTTCTATCACGTTCGTGCTTTGGATACTTCTAAACTATCCGATTCTGAAAAAGCGGCAAGAACACTTTATTTGAACAAAACCTGTTTTAATGGTTTGTATCGAGTGAACAAAAAGGGGCAGTTTAACGTCCCATTCGGGCGTTATAAAAATCCTACGATTGTTGACTACGAAAACCTTAATAATGCTTCCAAATTACTTCAAAAAGCAACCATTATCAATGGAGGCTATAGAGAAGTTTTGGGTCAATTCGCAGAACCTAATGATTTAGTATTTCTAGATCCCCCATACCTACCAATTTCTGATTATTCAGACTTTAAAAGATATACAAAAGAACAGTTCTATGAAGAAGATCATATTGAGTTGGCGGAAGAAGTGGAAAGACTCCGAGAATTAGGATGTCATGTAATTTTGACTAACTCTAATCACCCTCTCGTACATGAACTTTTTGGTAAGTATAAAATCGAAGTGCATAGCACAAAAAGACACATCTCTTGTAAGGGCGGTAAACGGACTGGTGAAGATGTAATTGTAGACATTCCTCCAAAGAAAAAATTTGATTTAAGAATTGTTCCTGATCAGCTCCCCAAACAAGTTTCAATGTATCCTTCGACTCGTTATATGGGTTCTAAGAATAAGTTATTACAGCAGATTTGGGGCATTGCTTCTCAGTTTGATTTTGATAGTGTTTTGGATTTGTTTTCAGGCTCTGGCGTAGTTAGTTATATGTTTAAAGCTCAAGGGAAAAAGGTTGTAAGTAATGACTATATGTCATTTTCTTCTCTATATACAAAAGCTATGGTAGAAAACAACACTGTTACGCTTACTGACAAGGATATTGAATTTCTTTTGTCGGATAAGGGCCTTTGTGATGGATTCGTTGAAAATACATTTAAAGACCTGTACTTCACCGAAGATGAAAATATTTTCATTGATCAGGTAAGAGCAAACATAAAAAAGTTTAGAAGCAGTACAAAAAGAGCAATAGCAACATCTGCTTTAGTTAGAGCTTGTTTTAAAAAGAGACCTAGAGGAATCTTTACTTATGTTGGTCACAGGTATGATGATGGTAGGAAAGACCTTCAAACAACACTAAAAGACCATTTTGTAAATGCAATAGAACAAATTAACTTAGCTGTTTTCGATAACGGACAGGAAAATTTATCAAGAAACCTTGATGCAATGTCTCTAAATACAAAAACTGACTTAGTGTACATAGACCCTCCATATTACTCGCCTCACTCTGACAATGAGTATGTTCGTCGATACCATTTTGTTGAGGGTATAGCTAGAGATTGGAAAGGGATTGAAATTCAAGAGCACACCAAGACGAAGAAATTTAAATCTTATCCAACTCCTTTTTCGTCGAGAACGGGAGCTTATGAGGCGTTTGATAAGCTTTTCAAGAAACATAGGGATAGTATTCTGCTTGTTTCATATTCATCAAATAGCTTACCAACACTAGATGAAATGGTTTCGTTGCTCTCTAAATATAAAGGGAATGTTGAAGTGATTCCTGTTGACTATCAATACTCTATTGGTAATCATGGTCATAAAGTTGGAAGTAATAACAACTCCGTTAAAGAGTATTTGTTTGTGGGTTACTAAATGAAAGCGTGGCACTTTGGTAATACAACTGTTCGTTCAGCATTGAGATTAAGAGATGGTTTGATAGCGATTAGAGAGTGTGGTCTGGAAGGTCATATTCGGGGTGCTGATGGGGATAAAGCATTAAGAGACTGTTTTGGTAAAGTTGAATTGGTTTCTTTAGGAGCAGACTCTACCAATAGTGTTGGTCGAAAATGGCGTTCAGCTATGGAAAGAATGGGGTTTTTAGTTCCTGATTTACCAAAGAAACACTCTTATATTCAGAGTGCAATTGGCGCATCTGACTTTATTTCTAATAATGGTTTGACGTTAATAAATTCAGATAATCTTCAAACTTGGCAAGAATGTTACCTTAGGGCTTTATCTGCTTATCGTATACCTGACGATAATGATGACTTAAGTTTTGCTCCTTTTTCTTTTGTATTGAGTGTCATGTTAGGCCTAAGAGAAAAATGCGGTAACAGCAAATTGAACAAACATGAAATGGCAATTTTTGTTCAGCTAAGCTGGTCGAATGAAAAGGTTGATATTGTAGTCGATGAAATAAGTTCTTTTAGGAGTGAGTTAAGAAAACTTAAAGGTAAACCAAGAAAAGATTTGATTAAGCAAACTTGGCTTTCTAAGTCTGGATTGTCTGAAACAACTCAAAATGATTATTCCGATACAAATTTTCGATACTTAAAGTCTACTGGACTTTTTAAGTCATCACGCACCAGTATTTTTTTGGATGAAGACAAAATTTTTGTGGCGGAAGAAATCGCTAAGAGTTTTTGGAAACCTCAAAATTTGACTGAGTATTATCAAGGTCTTTGTAATGGTGCTCCATTACCAACCGATAATTTAGATACAGCAAAAGATACTGCTAAGGTATTTGCTAGTAAGTTAAAAGAGCATGGTATTGAGGTCTCTGAAGATGAGCTAAATGCGATAACTGAAGTCTCAGCTATAAATACAAAGCGTTTTGAGCTTGAAGAGCAACTATTTAAGATCAGAGAGAAAGAGTTCGCTGCTCAGCAGGTTCAAGAAATTGAAGAAATTATCGCATATCTTAATTTGCTTTTAGATAATAAATTTAATGCGACACTTGAAGACGGTACTGAAATAGAAATTCCTAAAAATGAGAGACCTGCATACTTTGAATGGATTGTTTGGCGTGCGTTTTTAGCAATTAACTCAATTGTCAATCCTCCTTGGGAGTCGAGAAACTTTAAAGTAGATCCTGACTTTAAACCTCTATCTCATGCGGCTAGTGGCTCTTCAGATCTGGTTTTTGAGTTTGATGACTTTGTTCTTGTTGTTGAAGTAACTCTTACCCAGTCATCTAGGCAAGAAGCAGCTGAAGGTGAACCAGTCAGGAGGCACGTAGCAAATTTTGTACAGGAATTTTCAGAAACAGGTAAAAGGGTTTTTGGGTTGTTTTTAGCGATTAATATCGATACTAATACTGCTAACACATTCCGTCTAGGTGAGTGGTATTTACCAGGCGACTCACAAATCAATGTACATATCGTTCCCACAACTCTTCAAGACTTTAAAACCCTGTTTGAATCAAGAAAAGAAGACCCAAATAGTTTATTGGTAATTTTAAAGCACTTACTCATCGACTGCCGATTAGACAGTAATAATCCTGCTCCTGAGTGGAAAAAGAGAATTTCAGAGAAATTCCAAGCATCCTCAAACTGTTGATATGTCTTACTTAGAACCTGTTAATAGTGTTTCAGAAGAAATTGAGATTAAGAAAAGTCGGTTTATCTCATTTGCTAAAAAAGTGATTTCTCGAGATCAGGCGATGGAGTTTATACAAGAATTACGAGATGCGTTTCCAGATGCAAGGCATGTTTGTTGGGCATATTTACTTGGAGATCCTAAGAACTCTACAAATTGTGCGAGTAATGATGATGGAGAACCAAGCGGGACCGCGGGAAAACCAATCCTTAGTCAAATCAATTATAGTAGTATTGGCAATGTGGCCGTAGTAATTGTCAGGTACTTCGGAGGTATTCGCTTGGGTGCAGGCGGACTGGTTCGAGCATATAGAGAATCGGCACAAAAAGCATTAAAAGCATTAGAGGTTGAAGAACATATAACACATGTTGAACTATTAGTTAATTGCCCATTTAGTGAAGAAAATAGCTTAAGAAAAATTATTGAATCGCTTCAGGGGGAAATATTGAAAATAGATTATTCATATGAAGTGAGGATTGCGGTAAGTCTTCCTGAGGCTTTTATTTCTCGCTTGAAGCAAGAATTCCATAATACTTCTATCGAAATAATTGAAGGGTAAAAGTAATTTTTCCTTTCTAGATGACAAAATGCGTACACAGTGAATCGCCACTCATTTACTTTCTGATCAGCAATCTGAAAACAGGCTCATAAAATTCGTGGAGAGATTAAAGCTTTTCTAGATTATGAGTAACCTTCTAATAATGTTTTTAATTCATCCTTGATTTTTCCTTGAATACCTTTCCCTGTTCCTGTTGCTTGCGGTAGTGTCCAATCGTACTCATGAAGTCTTGAAATTAACAGTTTAAATTTATCCGAATTTCCTTTCGTTTGATGATAAACATCGGGAAATAATTTCAAAATGGCTCCAAATCCGTTTGTTTTTAGCAGTTGGCTCTTTCTATACTTAAGGACCATTTCTTCATGCTCTTCTAGCTCTTTATGGGATTTTAAGTCTCTTGGTACGGGCCAATCGTCGGGAAAGGTTTCTTGAAAGGCTCTAAAGTATTTAAATAATTGGTTATAAATTTCTTGGGGTTCGGCCTTTTTTAATGAGGTTCTGTCAATGGCCTCCATTGTGTAGTCAATAAAGAAGGCCTGAGAAATAGAACCATGTCCAATTCCTAGCATTTTTATTTGTCGATAAAGAGGGCCTTCTCTGTCTTGATAAAAACTAGAACAGATACGTTGAAAGCGTTTTATTAGGGTGTTATTTTCATCGGTAGCTGATAGGTCATATATTAATGACTTGCTGACGGATTTTTGTTTTCCATTTATGTCTGCAAAAAGCTTACTAGCCACTGGCCTTGAGACGTTTAGGAAAAGCACTATTGGAATTTCCATTTCTTTTCTAATGCTTGATTCAACTAATGCCAAACCAGCAAGACGGTGCTGACCATCGATTATTGAGAAGTAAAAATTGTCTGGGAATTTAAATGCTCCGGTTTGTTTGTCTTCGTATGATAAGTAATTGTTTTCAAAATCTTGTAATTCTGAAACGTCAGCAGACAAAAGAACATTTGAAGGTAAAAAATTTGTTTCATTTGACTCAATAAAATCCTTAATATTTTTGATTCTATCAATCTGAACACGTCTTTGTATCCCTTCCTCTGTTGAGGATAGTTCAATCCCCGCTTTTTGAAGTTTTTGAATATATTTTTCGTGGTCTTCTATTTCTTTCGAAGTTTTTAATTCTGAATATGGTTCTCTAAAATGGAAATTGAGATGCTTTACTAGAGTGTCTGCATTTAACTTACAGAGGAAAAAAACTTCTCCTCTTTGCTGTAATGTGATGTAAGGAAGGATCATCTTTTATTCTCCGGAGACGTTAATAGATCATCATTGTCAACCATTGTCTCAGATTGTTCTGTTTTTTGTTTTCGATGAGGCTGTAAAAATAAAACTGCTTCTGGTTCTGGAGGGACGTTCAAACTTATTTTATCTTTATTTAACATGGGGAGGACTATATAGTAGATACATAGTTCGATTACTAACATTACTAACAGACTCCCTCCAAAAGCATAAAGTTTATCGTTTGTCGCCATCGTTTTTAGCAATACCAACCCTGCAATAAACATTACAGCCCAGCGCGAAATTTTTTCATTATCAATTTTTGAATTATTTTGAATTAATTCTATTTGTAACATCAAACTAGGATCAACTATATCGCTTTTATCAGGGGTTATTGGAAATGCAAAGACTTTTTGAGCCTTTTTTGTTGAAAAGTTGATTTGGAAGTTTGAGGATAAATCGCGTAATTTTTTGAATATAACATGGGTTAGTTCTTCTGGTGAGCCTTGACCAAAAGCTATGACTTCAAATGTTTCATCTTGTTTTTGTAGTCCAGAAGTTGAATTGTTCAAGGAAAAGAGATAGATGTCGATACCTTCATGTTCGAGGTAAAAGGTGAGATTTTCCTTTGCATTTATAAGACTAACGTTTTTATACTTTTTTTCAATCTCTGACCATTCGGAAGGAATTTTTATTTTATATTCATGTAGGGTTTCGGGCGTTTCTTGATTGTCCTTTATTGCATTGAATATTATTTCCTGAACACTGGCTTTATTATGTTCGTTCTTGCCGAACGAAAACAAACTTTTTTTTTGTTTGTATAGATGTAGCTCAAATTTGATGACTGAATTAAGCACGTTAGCAAGGAACCTATTGATAAATATATTTCAAGTTTAGTTGCATTGGTAAAAATTGCAAATATTGTCATTCTTTTAAGTATCAGGTTTTGAATATTAAACATTTAAATTCTAATATTTAAATCTTTGAAACATCATGTTGAAACTACTTTTGAGAATTGAATTTCATAGACGAAGCTATATCAGTTTACTGTGTGTTTTTTGAGAAAACCATAGACATACAGAACTCTTTGAGTTTTTAACACATTTTTAATGTCTATCAAATTGTCTTTCGTGTGTAAAGCAACATCAAGCTGGAGCCGGCGGTCTGACACGCGCTTATGGCCAAGCCGCACAGGCGGTGATGGAAAGCTTGTCGGTGACGGAGCAGGTGGATGTAACGGTGTGTCGAATTACCTGCGATTTCGCGCAGGAACAACCGGTGCGCCACCAGCTCGGCTTGGTGGACGGTGAGGTGGTGTCGGTGGATTACCACAGCCAGGTCATAATGCAGGTGCAACTGCCCGAGCAAGCCTTGCCCGATTTTCAAGCGGCGATGGATGCGCTGGGCTGTGCGCTTGAATGCGACAACGACGGACGCTGATTTTCTGTTCTGGTGTCCGGGGCGGCACGCCGTCGGGAAAGCTTTCATAATCATGTCATAGACTTAGGTTAAGATAGCGTCATTCGGGTGGCGTTTGGAGTCAAACATGAAAAAATCCGCCGTGGACTGGGCCGAGCCGTTTTTCGGTCAGATGTCCGATGCCGAGCGGCTGGCACAACTGCAACAGGAAATTCTTTCCTTGTTGGAAAACGCCCTTGCGTTGGCGCAATCCAAACACCGTGACGATAAAGAATCGGTGCATGCCCTGCGTGTCTTACTGAAACACCTCCGCGCCTATTGGCAACTGGTCCGATTCGCTGTGCCACGTCTGACCTTTCAAGCCGCCAAAAAACGTATGCGTCTGACCGGCAAACAACTGTCTGCCATGCGCGACCGTGAAGTCCTGATGGATACACTTTTGGATCTGGTCGAGTTAGCGCCCGAATCTGAAAAGCACTGTCTGATGGCGATGCTGAAAGCCTGGATGAACGAACCGCCTCCGCCGCCGATTCCGTGGGATAAAGTGATTCAGGCTTTGAAAAAAGAACGCCAGGCCTGGCGAAAATTGAAATTCGACTTTCAATCCGATGGCCCATTGAAAGAAGGGTTGGCGATGACGTTTACCCGATGTCGGGCGCTTGGAAAACAGGCGTTTAAGCCGGGTCAGCTCGAACAACGCCACGCCTGGCGAAAATGGGTGAAATACGCTTATTATCAATTGAAGCTGTTGCGACAACTTGGGTTGCGGGGTCAGCGCAAGCGCATTCAATGTTTGGACGAACTGGGTGAATTGTTAGGCCGGGAGCATGATTTTATGATGTTGAAACATCGCTTGAAAGAGACATTACCTCAGCCGGAACACTGGGAAACCATTCAACCGGTTTACCAAACCAAAATGGCGGAATTTCAAACACAAAGCGCCGCATTGCAACGGCGCCTTTCTAAACTTTAAGCGCATTACGGCACGGGTAAATATTGAAAGGGTTTGGCCGGTTTGAACTGCTTCGTGACGTCGCCCGAAAAAATCTCCCCTTTCTCGATGGTGAGTTTTTTGGCCGGTTGTCCGGGTGTCAAATCCGCCTGTTTCAAGGAAACCCAGAAAGTGTTCGGGCGATTGGCGGCGTCAAAGTAGTAAACGTGATTTTTCTGATCCGAGACGGTACGCCACAGGGTGGAAGATAAGTTGGGTTGCCCTGGGGTGCTAATGCCGATGGGGACGCTGACGGCTCTTTGAACACTCATCACGCTGGCGACGGCTTGATTCTTAAAGGATTGATTGGGAACGCTTTTAATCAACTTTGAATCGATTTTGCGTGGGATGCCGCTAATGAAGTAATGGGTTCGGGCAAACCGATCGGCCGCGCTGATGGTGCCGGGCAGGAATTTTGTGCCGCCAATTTGTTCCCAGTAAGCGTTGATGGCCAATTGTTGCGAATAGGGCGGAGAGTTGGTCATCACGGTGTAATTTCGGCTGTGGTGAATGGTGAGCTTGCCGTTGAGGTATTCGAAAATGGCGGAATCACCGGTAGCATCCGAAATGGCCAAGTGTAAAGAGGATGGCGAACCGTTCGGTAGTGTCGGGCCTTGCACTTGAAACGTGGCTTTGCGTAAGGCTTTGACCGCTTCAGCCACCGTAGCGAAGTTATCCAAAACATATTGTGTCCAGACGCTGTTGGACATTATCGGGCGTTTATTGTCGGGTTTTCCGTAGTCCGATTCCGCCAGGAAGAGTATGTTGGCGACCAGGCCTTTTTCGTTCATACCATCGGTAGTGGCGGCATGGTAACCGGAGGTAATGACGCTGCCGTATTTGGATGTCCAGGAAAATGAATGTTTTCCAGCGGCACTGTCGCGCTTCATACCGGCCGGGAACAGCCACAAGTTGGAGGACATGTCTTCCATCCAATCCATGTTGCGTCCGGTGACCACCATGTTGTCGTCACCGGTATAGAGCGCTCGGGTACAAGCGTCGGCGGTTAAAGGCAGAGAACTCAACGCCGTTACGATAGCAAAAGGTAACAGCGAAGCGCGTTGCAGAAACGGAAGGCGTTTAGAGGCGTGCGTCATACAAAAATCCTTTTGTTTTAAAGGGTATGGTCGATTATATGCGATTCCTCTCTGACTCGGAAGAAAGGTTAGTTCAGCATCCAGTAAACGGTCAGCACCACGCCGGTGAAATACAGAATTAAGGTCAATTGCAACATGCGCTTGTTGGCGGTGCGGGTGTTGAAGCCGTCAAATGCCGGAAAGCGTCTCAGGAACCGAAACCCCAACCAAAGCGCGGCCAAAACCAAAGCCGTCAGTAGCATGCCATAAATCAACGTTGTTAACACGGGCGAACCTTTCTGTATCTTGATAATCGTTTTCGTATAATACCTAAAATCGTAGCCAATGTTTTTGAGAGATTTATGACAAATCCCCTTTCCCCCAAACCGGGTTCCACGGCGAATCAAAGCCTGTTAGGCCAAGCAACGCCTTATTGCACGCAATACGACCCGAGCATTTTGTTTCCGGTGCCGCGTCAGGAAAAGCGCGATGAACTCGGGCTTCAGCCAGAGGCCTTGCCGTTTTCGGGGCAGGATGTCTGGACCGGATTCGAAATTTCCTGGCTGAATGACAAGGGCAAGCCACAAGTCGGTTGGGCGTTGTTTTTTTTCCCGGCGGAGTCGCCGTATCTGATTGAATCGAAATCCTTCAAGCTGTACCTGAACGCCTTCAACGGCACCCGTTTTTCGTCGGCGGAAGCGGTTAAGCAGCATTGGATTACCGATTTGTCCCAGGCCTGCGGCGCTGACGTCAAAGTGGCGTTGTACGATTTGAACGAGCCGCACACCTTAATCGGCGCGCCGCCCGGCGAGTGCCTGGACGACTTGGATATCGAAGTGAGTGATTATCAGGTGCGCTCGGATTTATTGAAAATCGCTTCGTCTAAACATGTCTCGGAAACGTTGTACAGCCATTTGCTGAAATCTAACTGTTTGGTCACCGGCCAACCGGATTGGGGCAGTATTGTGATTCGTTATGAAGGGGCGGAAATTAATCGTGAAAGCCTGTTGAAATACCTGGTGTCGTTTCGGGAACACAACGAGTTTCACGAGCAGTGCGTTGAACGGGTTTTTGTTGACCTGATGCGTTACTGTCAGCCGGAAAAACTGACCGTTTATGCACGTTATGTTCGCCGGGGCGGGCTCGACATCAACCCTTATCGTTCCAACTTTGAAACCGAGTTCGATTTGCGGCGTCTGGTTCGTCAGTGACAAAGTGGGGGCACCCGTTTCAAAAAGGCTGTTCTTTTCCATTAACTTGGTAGCCTTCCCGAAAGGGTTAGTGTAAAATTTTCGTCATGAAACACCCTAGTAACATTTCTCTGTTTGCAATGCCGCCAGAATCTTTGACTGTTTCGCATTTTATGCACCACGGGTTGGAAACCTGTTCGCCGAATATGAGCATTAAATCGGTGATCGGTATCTTGAGCCAGAAAAACATCGGCTCCATTCTGGTGGAAGAGAATGGCGAAATCGAAGGCATTTGGACGCGTACCGACCTATTGCGTCTCGACGTCTCCAAACCGGAAGTGTTACAAGCCCCGATTGCGATGGTGATGAACACCCCTGTCTGGCGCATTCATCAGGACGAACTGGTGTCGTCCGCTACTTACCTATTTCATAAAAAACACATCCATCATTTATTAGTGGTGGATTGCGACGAACGCCCGGTTGGGGTCTTGGCGCAATCCGATCTCGTCAACGCCAAAGCCAGTGAGCATTTTCTGGAAGGCATCGCCATCAGTGAATTGTTGAATGGGCATTTGCATTACGTCGATGCACAAACCGGCCTCAACGACGTGCTGGCGATGATGGCGGAAAAAGACGTGGACGCGCTGGTGGTGCAAAACGGTGACGAACTCGGGATTGTCTCGATGCGAGACTTGTTGAAGTGCTTCGCATTGCTGGAAAACTACGATGACCTGGTGGTTAAGGACATTGCTTCCTGGCCATTGATTAGCGTATCCCATAATCAAAGCTTGTCTTATGTGCGCCACTTTATGATGGAACGCAAATTCCATCATATTGGTGTCACGGATGAAAATGGGGCTTTGCTGGACTTAATCAGTTTCTCCGAACTATTACACCGCATCGAAGAAAACTTCCATTACCAGACCAGTATCAGCATCAAAGAGAAAGAACAGCGGGTATTGGAAGCGGAAACCCTGTACCGTGACTTATTGAGCATGTCGATGCACGGGGTGTTAATTTATCAGGGCGATCGCATCGCTTATGCCAATCATGAAGTCTATAACCTGTTGGGCTATCAGGAATGCGATTTGATGGAAAAATCGTTGTTGGATCTGGTGCCGGAGACAAAACGGGAAGCCTTCTCTCAGCGTCTGCGAGAAATGGAGCATCACCATCCGGCTTATATTGAGCAGGATTTGTTGTGCCAGGATGGTCGCCGGGTGGCGGTGGAGCTGTCGCACAAACCGATAACCTATCACGCCGAACCGGCGCATTTGGTGGTGATGAACGACTTGAGTTTCCGCCATGAAACCGAGCGTTTCCAAATGCTGACTCGTTCGGTGTTCGACAATGCCGGAGAAGGCATTTTGGTTACCGATGCCGACAACCGTTTTGTACTGGTTAACCGCAAGTTTGAAGAAATCACCGGTTACGATTTTGAGGATGTCGCCGGTCAAGACCCGTCCATGCTCAGTTCGGGCCAGCAAGCGAAAGATTTTTATCGTGACATGTGGGCGTCGTTAAAAGCCACCGGTACTTGGCAGGGCGAAATCTGGAACCGTAAAAAAGACGGTACCATCTATCCTGAATGGCTCACCATCAACGCCGTCAAAAATAAAGCCGGCGAGGTGCTGCATTACGTTGGTTTAATGAATGACTTGAGCCAACAAAAAGCCACCGAACAGGAGATCAACCGTTTGTCGTTTTACGACATTCTCACTGGCTTGCCGAATGTATCGCTGTTCAAAAACCGATTACAACAATCCATCAAAAAATCTTCGCGCGAATCACAAAAAGTAGCGTTGCTGATTGTGGACATCGCCCGTTTCAAAATGTTCAACGACGCTGTGGGCTACGAATACGGCGACCAATTGCTGAAAGCGGTGGCGCAACGTTTGAATCAACTGCTGGATTCGGAAGATTCCGTGGCGCGTTTGGGGGCGGACAACTTCCTGATTCTGATGGAAGATATCCAAAACAAAAATGAAACCGTTGAATTTGCCGAGCAATTGATCGAGGCGTTTTTGGAGCCATTCAGTGTTGACGGGCAAGACCACGTGTTGGATGTCAAAATCGGCATTGCCTTGTCTTCGCTGGACGGTGACGAAGCCTTGGATTTGATGAAATCCGCCGACGAGGCGCTGTTTGAAGCCAAGAAACTGCCGCACAGTGGTTACGCTTTCCATTCCTCGGAGTTGACCACCACCACCTCGGAATATTTCTTTTACGAAAAAGCGTTGCGTCAAGGCATTGAAAATAAAGAACTGGTGACCTATTTCCAGCCGCAAATCTGTTTGAAGGAAAATCGCGTGGTGGGGGCGGAAGCCTTGGTGCGCTGGCTGCACCCGGAAATGGGCGTGGTGCCGCCGAATAAGTTTATCGGCATCAGCGAATCCACGGGGCTGATTATTCCGTTGGGGCGGGATGTGTTGGCTCAAGCCTGTCGTCATTGGCTGGCCTGGCAAAAACAGGGGTTCGAGCTGGAGCGTATTTCGGTGAACGTGTCCACCATTCAACTCATGCATCAGGATTTTGTCGCCACGGTCGCGGAAGTGTTGGCGGAAACCGGCATCAACCCTGCGGTGCTGGAGTTGGAAGTGACCGAAAGTTTCCTGTTGCAGAACGAGCAACAAGGGATTGAAGTTCTGTACGCCCTGAAAGATCTGGGCGTGGCCTTGTCGATGGACGACTTCGGCACCGGCTTCTCCTCCTTGTCCTATTTGAAGAAACTGCCGCTGGACCAGTTGAAAATCGACCAGTCTTTCGTGCAGTCGCTGCCCGACGATGCCGAAGACCTGGCGATTGTTGAAGCCATTATCGCCGTGGGCAAGGCCGTCGGGGTGGAAGTCATCGCCGAAGGCGTCGAAACCGAGTTGCAGGCCCAGTTCCTGCGCGACAAAGGCTGTCTTCTGGCGCAAGGCTTTGGGTTCAGTCGGCCGCTGCCGCCGGAAGAATTCCTCGGTTGGTGCCGTTCCTTTAACCAGACGAATTGATTTCCGTCGAATCGCTGTTACTCCAAAATATTCCGATTTTTCCCGGCCGTCGTTTTACAATGATGTTTTTAATTTTTTCGATGGTGACTCTTCGAATGATTTTTTCCCAACCGCAAACGAAGCCGTTATTGGCTGGCCAGGAACCGCGTGTTTAACCAGGCCTGGTCAAATGTTCGCCAAAACCTGACCGCCAAACTGAAACCGGTTTGGGCGGGTTCCCTGTATCAGTGGATGCTCGGCAGTTTCGTGGTGGTGAGTTTGCCATTGATGTTTGCCATTGTGTATGCGCTGGTGTCGATGGACAGTTATTCCAAACAGGCGCACAAAACCGTGTTTCAAACCGTGATGGTCACGGAAAACAGCCGTTTGATTCTGGAACGTCTGGTGTCGATGGAACGCAGTATTCGTCAATATCAGGTGTTGAAAGAAACCTCTTTGCTGGACGCGTTTTTGACCCATCACCAAAAATTCATCAGTCTGGTGGATGCTTCCAAGCCTTACGACATTGATTCCGATTTGGCGAAAAAGCTGAACCAGTTGAAACAGTTGGAAATGGAATTGTTCGAGTCGGTGTATCATCGAGCGTTTCAGGAGCAGAAACCGGTTTTGGCGGAAGACGTCGGTCAGTTTGAAATATTGACCAATCAGGCCAAGCAAATCATCGAAATGGGGTCGCGCCAGCAATCGCTGGAAGTGCAAGCCCTGTCGGAGTATGAAGGGTTGGTGCGTGAGCGAGTGTTTTACATTGTGCTGGCCAGTGCTTTGTTGGCTTTTTTGCTCAGTGTGGTGTTCGTGCATTTTATTACCAAGCCGATTCGTAAAACCGGTTCGGTGATTCGCCGTTTGGCGAAAGACGACTTTGAAACGCCCATCGATATTTCCGCCGGGCCGCGCGATGTGCGCGAGTTGGGGCGAAATCTTGAAGGGTTGCGGCAGGAATTGAAGCACCTCGAAAACGAAAAACAACAGTTCATCCGTAACATTTCCCATGAGCTGAAAACGCCGCTGGCCACACTGAAAGAAGGCACCGACTTGCTCTCGGAGGAATTAATCGGTTCTCTGACGCAGGAGCAGAAAGAAGTGGTGCAACTGATGCAGGTGGGCAACTTCAATATCATGAACCTGGTCGCCAACTTATTGGAATATCAGAAAGCGGTGTCGATTCAATCGCGGCTTGATTTGGGTGAGGTGGATGTGTCCAAACTGGTGGCGCAATTGGTGGCCGATTACCAATTGTTGGCCCAAAATAAAAGCGTGGTGTTGGATGTGGCGGTGCCACGGTTTAAAATTGTCGCGGACGCGGCCAAACTGAAGATGATTTTGAGTAATTTTCTGTCCAATGCGATTAAGTTTTCCAATTCGGGCGATCACATCGGCGTGTCGGTCACGCGTACGGCAACCGGTTTGCGTTTTATGGTGGAAGACCAAGGACCTGGCATTCCGGAAGAATTACATCAAGCCGTTTTCGAAGACTTTTTCCAAGGCGACGTTCAGCCCGGCTCGACCATGAAAGGTACCGGGCTCGGATTAGCCATTGTCGGTTATTATGTGGAAAAGCACGGCGGCGAAATTCAGCTGTTGCCGCCGAACGAACATTATTCTGGAGCGCGTATTGCTTTGGATTTACCTGTGGAGCCAGTGAAATGAAATTCATCGCCATGATCGGATTGGGCTTGACCTTGTCTCTGTTGACGGGGTGCAGTGCTTTTTCCCCCAAGCACTCCGGGCCGTCGGATAAAATGCAGTTTCCGCTGGCGTTTCCCGAAGACAAAGATCAGGTCAGTGAATCCCTGTTTTGCAGCCTGACCGATAAAGAAGCGGTGCGGCTGCTGAAACAAGGCGCCTATTATTGCAATCTGCAAGGTGAACATCGTCAGCGGGTATGTCACAGCCTGGCGCAGCAATACCGTGAAAAACAGGTCTGGCAGGCCGGGTGGCTTTTGGCGTACAGCTTTTCCGACGAGAAAAGTTGTATTACCCACAAGGAACGTTTGGCCATTTTGCACGACTTGAACCAACGGTCGGCTCAAAATCAGAACCGGTTACTGGAATGGCTGAACGACAGTCAGGCGCAGACACTGGAAGTCATCGACACGCTGAAAGCCGACCAGAACACCTTAGAAAAAAAGAGAGAAGCTCAACATCATGAGCTTGAGGAACTGCGGAAGGAAAACGCTGTGCTGAAATCGCAGATTCAGGCACTGAAATCAATCGAAAAAACCTTAAATAAAAGGATAAACGATGAGCGTTGACTCGGAAGCAACGCCCGATTTTAACGGGCAACGATTATTATTGGTGGACGACGATGCCAGCTTGCTGACGCTGCTGTCCATCCGCTTGCGGTCTTTGGGGCTGGAAGTGGAAACCGTCGGCAGTGGGGTCGAGGCCTTGGCCAAATTGCCTACCTTTAACCCGCACCTGGTACTCACCGATTTGCGGATGGCCGAAATGGATGGTCTGGCGCTGTACGAACAGATTCACCAACATTATCCCACGCTGCCGGTCATCATCATGACCGCGCACGGCACCATTCAGGAAGCGGTGGACGCCACCAGCCGCGGGGTGTTCGGGTTCATCACCAAACCGATTGACCACGTTGAGCTGAATGAAAAAATCCGTCAGGCCTTGAACATTCATACCCCGGTCGGCTCCGGTGAGGAACAAGCCAAATGGCGCAAGAACATTATCGGCCAAAGCCACGTTATTGAAGCGCTGTTGCAGGATTTGTATCACGTCGCCCAAAGTGACATCAGCGTGTACATTCAGGGTGAAAGCGGTACCGGGAAGGAGTTGATTGCTCAGGCCATCCACGCCGCCAGCCCGCGGCGCAACAAACCGTTTATCGCGGTCAACTGTAGCGCCATCCCGGAAGACTTGCTGGAATCGGAGTTGTTCGGCCATAAGCGAGGGGCGTTTTCCGGTGCCATTGAAAACCGCAAAGGGTTGTTCGAGCTGGCGCACGGCGGCGTTCTGTTTCTGGATGAAATCGGCGATATGTCCCCGGCGTTTCAGGTCAAGCTGTTGCGTGCCTTGCAGGAAGGCGAAATCCGTCCGGTGGGTGAAAGCAAAACCGTTTCCATTGATGTGCGGGTGGTGTCGGCCAGTCATAAAGATTTGAAACAACTGGTGGACGAAAAGCAATTCCGGCTGGATTTGTATTACCGTCTGAACATCGTCACCTTACGTTTACCGAGTTTGACCGACCGGCCGGAAGACATTCCGTTGTTGGCAAACCACTTCATCGCGCAACAGAAGACCAAAGCCAAAAAGTTATCCAACGAAGCGATGGAAATGCTGTTGGGGTACGATTGGCCGGGGAATATTCGCGAACTGAAAAACGTCATCGAACAGGCCTGCACTTTTGCCACCGCGCCGTTGATTCCCGGCAGCCTGATTGAAAAGGCCCTGCAACAGAAAAACCTGTCGATGATGTCATTCAATGAAGCCAAACAGAACTTCGAGCGGGATTACCTCATTCGCTTGCTGAAACTGGTGAACGGCAATGTCACGCATGCGGCGCGAATTGCGCAACGTAATCGCACCGAGTTTTATCGTTTGTTGGAACGCCACCAGTTGAAACCGGCGGAATTTAAGAAAAAATCGTCTTAACGTTCTTTCTGTCGTCGTCCGGCGACAGAGTTGAAATTCCTATAAAATCAATTGTTTATCGTCTGTTTGTTTCGATTTAAGGCCATACTGAAAAATAGGTGTCGCTTAATGGCAACATTTTTTAAACCCCGTCGATGAAAGGGTTGGTTTTTATCTAAATAAATTTTCCTTAAGATGTCAGCCACTTAGCGATTCCTGGCTCGGTTTTTCTATGAATGTTTGCAAACCCTTCGTATTTTTCAGAAGTTTTTTCGTTTTATAAACCGATAAGTGTCGGGCTATGCATACAAAAAAAACGCCTTTTTTGGCCGATTTGAAGCCTCGCTTCTCAAAAAATGGTTTTTGGTTAAAAAATAGCTTTTATATCAATAGGTTATTTCATTTTTAAAAGTTGGCACAGCCGGTGCTATATAGACCTCGAAAGCAATCATCATGCGGTCGAATAGGGGGAGTTCATTCGGTCGCCTTTTGATTGTTTCACTTAATTTTAAAAGGAGTAATCACATGAAAAAAATCAGACTAATCACAGCATTTTTGGCTTCCATCGGTATGGCAGGCGTTGCAATGGGTGAATCGCAAGTGGATCAACTTTGGTCGGATTTGAATGCCGATAAAAACGACGCACTCAGTGCCGATGAAGCAAAAGGGTCTGACAAAGTGCAAGCCCAATGGAGCTTGTTGGATGTCGATCAAGACGGCCAATTGAGCTACAAAGAGTTTTCAATGATCGATTTAACCAAGTAATCGATTCATTCTTATCTCCTAAGTTTTAATTTTTGGGGCTTCGATTTGAAGCCTCTTGTAAGAAGTTCCTTCTAGTTAGTTCCTCAGGGTTTGAGGGCCGTCCAGGCCCTCCTTTTTATTCCCCGCCTCCAAATCAATTTTGAATTATCCGTTTCCTGAAAATGGCCAGGCCTGGTGAATTTCGTGATTCAGGTGTTTTGCATTTCCTGTTTGATTTTGTCGATAAACGCGCTGATGTACGCTTTGTTTTCCGCGTCTTCATGAATGGCAGCGTAAAGTTTGGACCATAAACCTTGCGTGCCGAGTCGAAGGGTGGGTAAATGCTGAAATTCCGGCAAGGTCGCCAGCAACCATTTCGGTAACACACACACGCCTTTGCGGCTTTCTACCAATTGCAGCATCATCAACGTCATTTCCGATAAACGCTCGTTCGGGGAAATGTTCTCCGGCATCAGAAAATGTTTGAACACATCCAGTTTTTCTTTCGGCACCGGGTAATGAATCAGGGTTTCGTGTTTCAAATCCTGCGGCGTCAGCCAATCGGCTTCCGCTAATGGATGCCCGGCGGCCGTCACCAAAACGGATTCGTAACTGAACAATTCCTTGTAAGTCACGCCGCTCAGTTCCACCGGGTCGGAGGTGATGACCAAATCCAGCTTCTGGCGTTGTAGGTTGGATAAGGCCTGGTTATTGACCGCGCCGGACAAGCTGTTGACCACGTCCATGTCCACACCTTGCCAGGCCTGTTGATAAGTGCGCATGACCGGCAGCAGCCATTCAAAACAGGTGTGGCACTCCACACCGATGAACAAACGGCCCTGCTCGCCCGACTCGAAACTTTTCAGCGCCATTTCGGTCTGTTCCAGCTTGGGCACAATTTCCTGAGCGGTTTTCAGCAGCATCTTGCCGGCGGGGGTGAAGCGAATCGGCGAGCTTTTGCGTTCGAATAACTTCAAACCGAGACCGTGTTCCAATTGTTTGATTTGATGTGATAGCGCCGATTGCGTCATGCACAAGGTCTGGGCGGCGAGGCTGACGCTGTTGTGTTGCTGTAGCGCCAGCAGGGTTTTGAGGTGGCGAATGTCAATCATTATTAATATTTCTCATATATCTTTGAATATTATTCGTTTGTGTTCATGTTTTGAGGATTCTATCATTGTTTTTGTACAAATAGAAATCAAAGGGCACCTTGAACAACCCGCAGAATCTCACTGGGGGTTGTTCGAGGTGCCCCAATTCAAAGGAAACAATTATGACACTCCATAACTTAGGCTACCCGCGCATCGGCGATAAACGGGAATTGAAATTCGCATTGGAAACTTACTGGAAAGGCGAGCAAAGCGAGGCCGAATTGGCCGCCGTGGCAAAAGACATTCGTCGTCGTAACTGGCAAACCCAGTTGGACGCGGGCGTGGAATTGTTGCCCGCCAACGACTTTGCCTATTACGACCAGTTTTTGAACATGAGCACCTTGCTGGGCGTGATTCCGAAACGCTTCCGGCAAGAACCGTATGATTTGGAGGTGGCGTTTCGCATGGCGCGTGGCCGAGCGCCGTCCGACGATGCGGCTGCCTGTTGCGTCGGGCATGTGGGGCACGAACAGTCGGAACCGGTTTCTAAAACCACGTCCAAAGCGGATTACGCCGGGGCGATGAAAAAATGGTTCGACACCAATTACCATTATATTGTGCCGGAATTGGAGGACGATACCGCCTTTGCCCTGACCGACACGCGTTTGTTTGACGAAGTGGCCGAGGCCATTGAAGTGGCAGGCCTGGCGAAAAACGTCAAACCCGTATTGGTCGGCCCGGTCACTTATTTGTATCTGGCGGAAAACAAAGGTACGGCGATTCCGAAGCTGAGCCGCTTGCCGGAGTTGCTGGCGGTGTATGGCGAAATCTTGCAACGTCTGGCCGACCAAGGCATTGAATGGGTGCAAATCGACGAACCGATTCTGGTGCTGGAACTGGCCGACGAATGGCAACAAGCGTTCCAACAAGCTTATGACGCTTTGAGTCAGTCGTCGAGTCAAGCGCCGCTTAAATTGCTGTTGGCCACCTACTTTGAAACGCTGGGCGATAACCTGTTGTTGGCGTGCGACTTGCCGGTGGCTGGGTTGCATTACGACGGCTTACGCGGCGCGAAACAATTGAACGATGTCGTCGCGCAATACCCAGCCGATAAAGTGCTGTCCATCGGTTTGGTCGACGGGCGCAATATCTGGAAAACCGATGTCACCGATGCGATTGCACAGCTTCAGGACGCCAAAGCTAAATTTGGCGATAACCTGTGGGTAGCACCAAGCTGTTCGTTACTGCATGTGCCGGTCAATCTGGAGGTGGAAGAAACGCTTAATCCGGAACTGAAAAACTACCTCGCCTTCGCCAAACAAAAACTGGCGGAAATCAAACTGCTGGCGGATGCTTTAAACGGCCAGGTCGATGAAAAAGCGTTGGCCGCGAACGCTCAAGCCATTGCCGACAAGCAACAGTCCAAACTGATTCACAATGCCGACGTGCAAGCGCGAATCGCCAAGTTGGATCAAGTTGCTTTGGATCGCGCCGCGCCTTATGCCGAGCGTGCCGCCGTTCAGAAGCCCAAGTTCGATTTGCCGTTGTTCCCGACCACGACCATCGGCTCCTTCCCGCAAACGCAGACCATTCGTCAGACCCGTCTGAAATTCAAAAAAGGCGAGATGTCCGAAGCGCAATACATCGACGCCATGCAGGCAGAAATCCGCGATGTGTGTGAACGTCAGGAACGCATCGGCATTGACGTTTTCGTGCATGGTGAGCCGGAGCGTAACGACATGGTGGAATATTTCGGTGAGCAGTTGGACGGTTTCGCCTTTACTCAATTCGGCTGGGTGCAGTCTTACGGGTCGCGTTGTGTGAAACCGCCGATTATTTTCGGAGACGTTTCGCGCCCGAAACCGATGACGGTTTTCTGGTCGCAATACGCGCAAAGTCAAACCGACAAAACCATGAAAGGCATGCTCACCGGCGCTGTCACCGTGTTGCAATGGTCGTTCGTGCGTAACGATCAAACCCGCGAAGCCACCTGTAATCAGATTGCCTTGGCCTTACGTGACGAAGTGCTGGATTTGGAAAACGCCGGCATTCACATGATTCAAATCGACGAAGCCGCACTGCGTGAAGGCTTGCCGTTGAAAAAATCGGATTGGGCGGCGTATTTGCGTTGGGCGGTGAACAGCTTCCGCATGACGACTTCCGGCGTGCAGAACGACACCCAGATTCACACCCACATGTGTTATTCCGAGTTCAATGACATTATCGAAGCGGTGGCGAAAATGGATGCCGATGTCATCACCATCGAAACTTCAAAGTCGCAGATGAAACTGTTGGATGCCTTTGTGGATTTCCAATACCCGAACGAAATCGGGCCGGGGGTGTACGACATCCATTCACCCAACATTCCAACCGTGGAGCAGATGGTGGATTTAATTCAGAAGGCGGCGGAAAACATTCCGGCAGAACGCCTGTGGGTGAACCCCGACTGCGGTTTGAAAACAAGGGGCTGGCAAGAGACCGAACCGGCACTGACGAATATGGTCGAGGCTGCGAAAGTGTTACGGAAACAGTTTGAAATGCAGATTAAAAGTGCTTAATTGGCTTTTAATTAACCTTTCTTAAATCAAGAAAAAACCACCAGGCCTGGTGGTTTTGTCATTTTTGGAGCAAGAAGATTAATAAAAATAACTAGAAAATCTTACCTTTAAAGATATTTTTATTAATTCTTGACAGGCATGTTTTAAACGCAATAGTATTAAAAATGATAATTGTTAATGCTTATAAGTTGAGGGATTATGTCTAATACTATTGAGTCAATACCTGTAAAAATTGTTAATAAAACAAACCAGTCATATGATGTTATGAAGAGGGGGGAGTTTTTAAGAAATTCTTTTTATTCTATAGCGTCTTTGTCATTGATTGGATCAGCAGTCTCTTCAAAAGAAGCCCAAGCTAACCTTGTTGTCGCTACATTTTTAATTGAGCTTGCTACATTTGGAATGGTGCTATGGGATAAATTCTCGGAACAAGGTGAAGATTTTGAGGGGGGCCCCGAGTTTCACTATAACCAATATGAAATTATTTGCATCGGGTGTGGCGATTGTTGGCCGGAGCTTGCTATACAGCCGATGCACAATGAGAGAGGGGGAGAGGAAGTGTATAGGGCTATGCAAGCATGTCCAGTGGCAGATATGCCTGATATCGATGTTCCCCTTAATTGATGACCCTAGAATCGTAACAGAAGTTAATTTTTGTTTTAGTTAAGGAGAAAATATGGTAGATATTTTAACGCATATAGTGATTTTTTTATTGATTTTGAATGTTTTTATAATGAATCGAAAACTAAAAAAAATAGAAGATAAGCTAGAAAATGTAACTAAAAATTTGGTTAAAACAAATGCAACTCAAGATGTTTATTAGAAATTAGCCATGAAGCGTATTGTATTTTTAGTATTTCTAAGTATGGCATTGCTTCTATTGATTATCTATGCCAGAGATTTTTTTGCATGTGGTGGTAAAGCCGAAAATATTGAAATGTCCTTTCATGGACCAAAATATAATTTGAACACGGAAAGTTTTAATAAAACTAGCTCAAAGTTAAATAGTGAAGTCCAAAGCTCTAGGAGCCTAGAACCTTCCATTCCGTTATTTTCTAGGGAGGAGGTAAGGGCGACTAAAGGACAGGTTATTAAAATGATTGCCGATCGCCCATTGGAAGAGTTAATTCCTCTACTAGAAATAGAGTCTAATGGAAAAGTCATCTATCCTTATATGCGTACGGCAGCCATGAAAGGGCGTTTGGAGTTGCTTGAATATATGTTGGGGCGAACTCCTATAACCGAGCAGAGAAAATTAGATGATTTATTAAAATATAGTGCTAATTCAGGCAATATTGATGTGGTGCGTTATTTATTATCATTTGGTGCTACGGAGAAGGTGCCGCCTAAAGAAAGCCCAGAATGGCTTAAATCCAGCATCATTGAACGCTCAATACGGCATGCAAGAAATCAAGATTTTACTGAAGCCTTACTGCAAATGGGGTTTTCCATTGATAAAAGTACAGTAGAGCACATGAAACAGCAGAAGTGGTTAAACCCGAAGTCTCGAAAAATTATCGAGGGTTTAGAACAAAAAGGCTTATTGTAGATTAAGGTTAAGCATTTTTTATTTTGTCCATACATAAGCATGCCGAGTTACTATTTAGGTAACTTCACTTGTATTGGTTTCAGACCTGGTTAATGTTCAAGCTAGCTTAATATTTTCCTTCTCTTTTTTTCGATCTAGTGTATTTCCTTCCGATACTTCTGCGGCGTGATTCGGGCAATCTGTTTGAATTCGCGAGTCATGTGGGCTTGGTCGGCGAAGCCGTGCATTAGGGCGAGCTCGGCGAGGTCGATGTCGGGGTTTTGTTTTAAAGTTTTTTGGGTGCTTTGAATGCGTTTGATGCGTTGGAATTGTTTGGGCGTCATGCCGAGCAGCTGGCGGAATTGCCGTTCGATTTGGCGTTGCCCGATGGGTAAGTCGGCCGGGCTTTCGGATTGGCGCATCCAGTTCAATACCGGCCGCCAGGCCGGGGCGATTTTGTCGGAAAAGGGTAGGTCTTTGTCGAGCCATTGATACAGGCGGATAAGCCGGGAAAAATGGCTGGGCGAGTCGGTCATGCGGCGGGTGAGTTGGTGTAAATTGGCGGGCAGTTCCGAGTCTTGCAAGGCGAAAGGTTGTTCGTAATGTTCATTGAAGACGCCGAAGCTGATGCCCGGATGAAAACGGATGCCGGTCAGTTGTGTGCCGGGCGGCCAGGTCATGGAGTGGGCGTGTTTTTCGACGGGCAGTAAGATGACTTTTTCCGAGTAGAAGTGGTCGTCTAGATAGACCGCTTCGGTGAGGTTGAACAAAATGCCGCTGCAGGCGTCCACCTGCAACCATTTTGTCAGGTCTGAAGGGTTGGTTTTGGAAACCGTCAGCGACCAGATGGCTTGCACATAAGGCGACAGCTTTCCCTGTGGTTTGAACAACCTCAGGGAAAAGGTGCCGTCCTGCAAATGGTGAAGGTTATTTTCGCGGTTGATAGCGTCCCACCTCGGGTTTGAAGACTTTCACAATGCGATTCCAACTGTTGATGGCGTTGATCGCTAGGGTCAAATCTACCAGACTTTGTGGCCCGAAACCATCCAAGGCGTGTTGGTAGGCCTCCTCGTCAATTGGCTGGCCCGAAGTCACTCGTTCCGCCCAGCCCAAAGCGGCGCGTTCGGCGTCGGAATACATCGGCATATCCCGCCAGGCACTGAGACCGTAAATGCGTTCTGCGGTTTCGCCCATCGAGAGGGCGTCTTTGCTGTGCATGTCGATGCAGAACGCGCATTGGTTGATTTGTGAAACGCGCAGTTTCACCAATTCCCAGGTGCGGACCGGCACGGTGTCGCTTTGTTGGAATTGGTGGCGCAGGTAGTTTTCCTGCTGGTGCAGGATTTTAATGGCTTCCGGCGAAATGGCGGCGTAATCGATTCGTTTTGTCATGTTGACCTCCTGTGGTTGTGTCAGGAGTCATGTTAGAAAAAGGCGCGGCAAAAGGATTGAAGAAAATCGACATTCCACCGGTTTGGTCTCTTTTTGAGATTTGATAGCGTGTGATTTGGCTGGTTATTTGATTGGTTATTTGATTGGTTATTGACTGATTATTGGGCGGGAAAGAAAAGCAAGCAGGGGTTTACAAAAGCGGCGCAACTTGCACCGCCGCTTCATAAGGCGTTATTCGCCTTTTTCCGATTTGGAAGCCCCTTCGTCGAGTTCCGGGTGTTTTTTCATGACCTTTTTGAGCGATTGTTGATACGCATTCAGTGACTGGGCCAAGGCCGGGTTTTCTTTGGCATAGCTTTGCATGGATGCGGTGTAGGGGTCTTTGTCGGACCCTTTGGCGGCCATGGCGCCGGTGCTGATAAAGGCGGTTCCGGCCAGAGCGGCCAGCATCAGTGTGATGGGTTTTTTCATCGTAAACTCCTTGTTATTGTTGGAACCTCTGACTGAATCAGTTTAGATTCTGGCAACGCCAATTTTTCGTCTTTAAGGCATCGTTTTGAAGCGCCATCTAGATACCACGAGAAATGATAACGCAGAAGTCGGAAAATTGGCGTTGCCCCTCCGGGCGGGGGTTAAAGCCCACCTCTTCGTTGTTGTGACTCTTGACCTTAGAATGGCTAAGGTCGGCGAGCCACGCCTAGAATAAGTGAACTTTAAATCCCGCAGAATCTCAAACTGATTCAGTCAGAGGTTCCCTAGGGAAAAATAAATCGGAGGATAAATGCATCAGGTGATTCCGATTAAGATTTAGCCTATGGAAATAAGCACCGAGTTTCAAGGGTGAGATGGCATTTCAAACGTTTTGTCAGGGTTTGTAATGATTTGCTTAGAAGGATTTGATTTGCAGGCGGTGTTCGGCGTCATGTCCCCACAGTGCGGTGACTTGTTTTTGGAACAGGGGTAAATCGCTGTTGCTCCAGAATTCAGCGGTGGTTGGGTGTGTTTGTGCGGTGGGTTGAGAGAGTAGGTTTTCGGCTTCCAGGCGGCGGGCGACTTCTTTGGCGACGGCGGTTTCGGTGCTGATGACGGAAACGCCCAGGCCTGCCACTTGTTCGATGATGGGCGCAAGGTGGGCGAAGTGGGTGCAGCCGAGGATAATGGTGTCCGCGCCTTTTTCAAGCAAGGGCTGCACATAATCTTCCACGGCTTGCACGGCATCTTGGCCGCTGAGTTGTAGAGATTCCACCAGCCGCACGAGTTTTGGGCAGGGTTGGATTTCCATCTGCACGTCTCCGGCGACGCGTTTTGCCAGTTGGTTGAAGGCATCGCTGGTGAGGGTTTTTTCCGTGGCGAGCACGCCGATGACCCCGGTTTGGGTGTGAATGGCGGCCGGCTTGACGCCCGGTTCCACACCGATAAACGGCACGGCGTGACGTTCGCGTAGGGTTTTGATGCTGACCATGGTGGCGGTGTTGCAGGCCACGACAATGGCTTTGACGTTTTGCGCCAGCAGGAAATCGGTGACGGCCAGCGAGCGTTGCAGAATATAGTCTTCGGTTTTTTCGCCGTAAGGGGTGTGTAAGGTGTCGGCGACATAGACAAGGTTTTCGTTGGGGAGCAATGCGCGGATTTGACGGGCAATCGGTAGGCCGCCGATGCCGGAATCGAATACGCCGATGGGTCTGGGTGTTGTCATATCGTTTTTATTGTTCAGAAATGTCTTGCCGACTGTCTGGCTGGTTGTGCGAAGCCTTATTGTAATCCATTCCCGCGAGATTGCACTCGGCAATTGCGAGGGCGAAGCCTAATTTTTGCGTAAAGATGCTAGAATGTTTTTACGAATTTTTCAAATCTCGCCCGTGTGTAATGATGATGTACAAGCGGGCGATTCAAAACGGTTTCAAGGCCGTTCAAAGGTTTGGCCGTTTGGGCCTGTCTCGTGAGTGTCTGTCGAATGGGTGCTTATCTTGGTGTTTCTCTTCCGTGATGACGGTGGTTGCATGGCACCTTTGAATCCGGCAAACAGCAAATGGAAAGGACAATTGGATGAAGTGGGCAAGTTTTAAGCGTTTCGGTTCGCCGTGGTTTTACGGTTACGGTTTTCAGGGCATAGTGGTGTTGGGCATTGTGCCGATTCTGATGCCGTTGATTGTATCGCAACACGCTGGCGCGTCCACGGCCGGGCTGGTGGTGGCGAGCTTTTACGTGGGCCAGCTGCTCGGGCCGCTGGTGGGCATGTTGAGTGACCGTTTTGCGCTGCACAAGCCGTTGTATTTGTCCGGGTTTGTGTTGTTGGGCGGGGCGCTGGTGTTTTTTCCGTATGTGCAGGACACGACCTATTGGCTGATTCTAGCGTTTTTGCAAGGCTTCGGTTCGGTGGCGTCTAACACCGTGGCGGGGATTTTCATTGTCGAACGCTATGAAAAGTCGGAATGGGACGAACGCATCGGCGTGATGCAAACGCTGTACGGTGTCGGGCAGGCGATTGGTTTGGCGGCGGCGGCGCTGTTGTTTTCGGATCCGACGGTGGCGTATCTGCTGGCGGCGGCCTTGATGATTCCGGGGATGCTGGTGGGGTATGCGTCGATTCCGTCAATGCGTAAACAGAAAGCCGACCCAAAATTACGCGGTGAATTCGAGCATAAACGCCATCTGCCGTTTCGTTCGCCCATGGTGCTGTTGAGCAAACTGGAATTGTCTTTTCATCAGGCGATTTTGAAGATTCCGGCCTTGTTGACGTCGCGCTTCGGGCTGTTCATTGTCGGTTGGTTTTTCATTATGCTCGGTAACTGGTTGCTGTATAACCTGTATCCGCTGTTGATGCGTTCGGTGTTTGATATGAATGCGGATGTGTCCTCCGTTTATAATGCGCTGGGCGCGTTAATCGGCATTTTTCTGTATGCTCCGGCGGGGATGCTGGGCGAAAAAATCGGTGACGGCAAAGTGGTGTTGGCGGGCATCTTGGCGAGCTTGGTCGCCGTGGGGTTGATGGCGTTTTTCGCCTATTTCAATTTCCACGGCTTAGCGTTTTTCATCGGTGGTTTGGCGTTTGTGTTGATTCCGGCGTCCTGGTCGCCGTTGATTGTGGGCGGCACTTCCTGGAGTGCGGAACTCAGTTCCCTGTCGCAAGGTGAGGCGTTGGGGATTTTCAACTCCACCACCGCGTTGGCGTGTGTCATTTCCGCGCTGGGGGCCGGTTACATTGCCGAGTTTGTTGGCTACAAAGCGATTCTGTTGGTGTCGCTGGCGTTTACGGTATTGTCGTTGTTTGTCATTCTGCGCGTCATGGCGACGGACGCGGAACCGACGGAAACCGCTGCCGCCAAGGCGTCTTAATCGATTCAAGACGTCAAGTTCCGAAAATATCCAGGCCTGGTGAAAACCGGGTATTCCGCCGGTTGGTACGCGCCGGTTGTTGATGGGGTTAAGTGATAAAATTTATACACTTACTATCTGTGTAATTTTGTACTAGAATGTGCGTACCTCCTCCAATCAGCTTCAGGATGCCTTATGGAACTCGATGCCGCGATTTTGTCCCGTATGCAGTTCGCCTTTACGGTGAGCTTTCACATTCTTTTTCCTTCCATTACCATCGGTTTAGCCACCGCCATTGCCATTTGGGAAGGCCTGTGGCTGAAAACCCGCAACCCGGTGTATTTTCAATTGGCGAAATTCTGGATCAAGCCGTTTGCCGTGACCTTCGGTATGGGCGTGGTCAGCGGCATTGTTTTATCGTTTGAATTCGGCACCAATTTTTCCGGTTTTTCCGAGAAGGTCGGCCCGGTGCTGGGGCCGCTGCTGGCGTATGAAGTGCTGACGGCGTTTTTCCTGGAAGCCGGGTTTCTCGGCGTGATGTTGTTCGGCTGGCAGCGTGTCAGCGAGCGATTGCACTTTTTCGCCACGGTCATCGTCATGCTGGGCACTTGGTTGTCGGCGTTTTGGATTTTGTCGGCCAACTCTTGGATGCAGACCCCGGCGGGTTATGAGTTGGTGGACGGGCGTTTTCAGGCGAGTGATTGGTGGGAAGCGGTGTTCAATCCATCCATGCCGCACCGCGTGGCGCATATGCTGCTGGCGGCGATGCTGACGGCGTCGTTCATTATCATTGCGGTGAGTGCCTGGCATGTGTTGCGCGATAAAACAGCGCTTTGGGCGAAGAAAAGTTTGTCGATGGCGTTGTGGGGCACGCTAGTCTTAGTGCCGTTGCAAATTTTTGTTGGCGACGGCCACGGCTTGAACGTTAAGGAATATCAGCCGGTGAAGTTGGCGGCGATTGAAGGGATTTGGCCGGAACACGAGCAGCCTTTGCCGTTGGTATTGTTTGCCTGGCCGAATATGGAAGAAGAACGCAACGATTACGAAGTGGCGGTTCCGCATTTGGGGTCGCTGATTTTGACGCACAGCTTAGATGGCGGTGCGCAGGGCTTAAAGTCGGTGCCGCCGGAAGATCGCCCTTATGTGCCGATCGTGTTTTTTTCGTTTCGAGTGATGGTCGGCATCGGTTTCTTGATGTTGTTTGTGAGTCTGTGGGCCTTGTGGTTACGCCGCAAGAACCGTTTGTATGAAAACAAGCCGTTTTTGACGGTGGCGCGCTGGATGTGGCCGGTGGGTTCCATTGCGACCTTGGCGGGCTGGTATGTGACCGAAACCGGCCGACAACCCTGGTTGGTGGAAGGGCTGGTGCGCACCATGGAGGTGGCATCGCCGTTACCGGCGGAAAAGGTGCTGTGGTCTTTGAGCACGTTTGTGGTGTTGTACGGCAGTTTGTTGCTGACTTATTTGTATTTCATGCGTAAATTGTTGCGCAAAGGTGCGCCGTCGCTTGAAGCGCTGGAGTCGCAGTTAAATGCGCCGGATTTGCCCGGATATGCCAAGGCGCTGGTGAAGCAGGTGGCCGACAAACCAACCGAAGGGGAGGCGCGATAATGGAACAGGAATTGGCGTTATTTTATTTTTTGGTGCTGGGCTTCGGCGTATTGATGTACGTGATTTTGGATGGTTTCGATTTGGGGTTGGGCGTGCTTTACCCTTGGCTTGACGGCGACAGTGAGCGTGATACGGTGATGCGTTCCATTTCGCACGTATGGGACGGCAATGAAACCTGGTTGGTGTTTGGCGGTGTGGTGCTTTTTGCGGCCTTTCCGACGGCCTATGCGCACCTGTTGTCTTCTTTGTATGTGCCATTGGTGTTGATGCTGTTTGGGTTGATTCTGCGTGGCGTGGCGTTTGAATACCGTTTTAAGTCGGTGCGTTCCAGACGCCTTTGGGATGCCGCCTTCTTCGGCGGTTCCACCTTGGCGGCGATGTGTCAGGGCATGGTGTTGGGCGCCGTGGTGCAAGGCGGTGACATGGTTGGTGAGGTGTTTGTCTTGCATTGGTTTACGCCGTTTACCATCTTTACCGGTCTGTCCGTGGTGGCGGGTTATGCTTTGCTGGGAAGCTGTTATCTGGTGTTGAAAACCCGTGGGGATTTGCTGATGCGAGCGGCGCGATTGGGCCGTCGTTTGGTGGTGGTGATGATCGTGAGTTTGGTCATTGTCAGTTTGTGGATGCTGTACAGCAATGAATGGGTACGCACCCGTTGGTTGGAAGGGTTGAATGCCTTGTATCTGTTGCCGATGCCGGTCTTGAGTGCGGTGTTCGGTTTTTGGTTGTATCGCACTCTGGATGGCAATGAGTGCGGCGCACGGCCTTTCTGGTTGGCGGTGGGCTTGTTTGTGATGAGCTTTGTCGGTTTGGTGGCCGGGCTCTTTCCGTTTCTGTTGCCGCATCAGATGACCTTGTGGGAGTTGCACGCGCCGGAAAGCACCTTGTGGTTCACCCTGCCGGGCGTCTTGATTTTCTTACCGTTGGTATTAGCCTATACGCTTTGGGGTTATCGCATCTTCGCGGGCAAGGTGGAAGATTTTGAAGAAGGTTACTGAGGCCAAGTCGAAATCGTCCTGGCGCTGGTTTGTTGGTTTGTACCTTGCCGGCGTGCTGGTGTTGCTATTGGTGACGCTGTTGCTGAAATGGGCTTTCGGTTTTTTGGTTGATTGAGCGTTATCGACGTTATCCTAAAATGGCCAGGCCTGGCCATTTTGCTGTCTAAGCCGCCCGTCTGATAACTGGCCAAGGTGTTCAAAGGAGAAGACAATGGCGCAATCTTATCTGTTCTATATCGTCACGGTGATGTTTCTATTGCCGGTGTTATCGGTTTATGCTGAATTTTATTTCACGCGCAAGCGTCGTCAACAGACCCTGCAAACCAGTGCTTTTGCTTATACGGCCGTGCTGTTCAAATGGTTTGTGTTTTGGGCGGTGGGTGTACGTTTGTTTTCCGCCGGATTGAGTCAGGTGTTTCATCCCGAAATGACGGCGTCGATTCTGAGCTTGCCGGTGGCCGCGGATGTCATCGTCAAAGAGTTGGGCTTGGCAAATTTGGTGATGGGCACGGCCGCCATCGTGAGTATATGGGCGGTTTCCTGGCGGCCGACGGCCGCGTTTACCGGGGCCCTTTATTTGGGGGTCGCCGGTGTCTTGCACTTGATGCGGCTGCCTCATGGACTCAGTCATAAAGAAAGTGTCGCCATGGTGTCGGATTTGATGATTGCCGTTCTGGTGATGCTGTACTTACTTTGGTTGTGGCGACAGCACCGATTGTCCGTTTCCAATCAACGCCACCGCGAATAACCAAGTATGTTCTTTTTCGATCGCGCTTTCCGCGCATTTTTTCTGGGTGGCAGTCTGTTCACCGGCGTGGCGATGCTGATATGGTTTTGGCAATACCCCGCGGCGATGACGACCTTTTCCGGCATTCCGTCGATGTATTGGCATGCGCATGAAATGGTCTTCGGTTATGCGTTGGCGACGGTAACGGGTTTCTTACTCACGGCGGTGATGAACTGGTCACGGGAGAGTTCGGCCTCGGGCTGGCGTTTGGCTTGGGTGTTTGCCTGTTGGGCCTTGGCGCGAATCGGTTTTTTGCTGGATTGGCCGTTGATTTGGGTGGCGACGTTCGATTTGCTGTTTAACCTTGGATTGTTGTGGCTGTTTATCGGGCCGGTGTTGCGCCAAAAATTGTGGCCGCAAATGGGACTGGCCTCGAAATTTGCCTTATTGTTGGCCGCCAATGGCGTGTTTTACGCCGGAGCGTTTAACTGGCTGGATAACGGCGTGCACCTGGGGGTGATTTTCGGCTTGTTTCTGGTGCTGGCAATTAACTTGACGATGATGCGCCGTTTGATTCCGTTTTTCACCGAAAAGGCGTTAGGTTTGCCGGAGAGCCTGCAGTCGAAACGGCTGGATGCCTTGGCGCTGGTCGGGTTTTTGGCGTTGATGGTGGCGGCGGTGTTTTTCCCGCAGCACTGGGCGACGAGTTTGATCGCGTTTCCGTTGGCGGGGGTGCATTTTGTCCGGTTTAAGGCCTGGTATCATCCGCGTATCTGGTCGGTGTTATTATTGTGGCCGTTGCATGTTTCCTATGGGTTTATGATAACCGGGATGGTGTTGTACGGATTGGTCGGCCTGGGATGGGTCAGTGAATCGATTGCCTTGCATGCGCTGGCGGCGGGGGGCATTGGTTTGTTGTGTTCGTCCATTATGGCGCGCATTTCGTTGGGGCATACCAATCGGAATGTGTTTGAACCGCCGAAAAGTTTGGTTTGGGTGTTTGCCATTTTGGCGGCCACTGCCGTATTGCGGGTGGCGTTTCCGCTCTTGTTGCCGGAGTACACGGTTTGGTGGATTCAGGCCAGCCAGTTGGGTTGGAGCCTGGCCTTTTTATGGTTGACGGTGTTGTACCTGCCGATTCTGGCACGCCCCAGCTTGAAGCCAAGCAGCGGCATTTTGCTGTAACCGCTGTCGTTTGAGCCAGGCCGATACTTCGTCCAATAAGGTGCTATCCAAATTAAGGCGCAATAAAGTGTCGCATTTCTTTAAGTTGTGGCATTATCTGAGCTTATCCAGCATCAAGATTCTGGCATCATCGAAGAATGATGGTGGATGATTTTCCAATCGCCATGACGAAACTCATACACAAAGGTGTAACGGGCGGGCACCACACTTTTTTGCCCGTCTTTAACCACTTCAAATTCGTAGACACCCGCATCCGTCAATTTATTACACCCTTGTTTTAAATTACGTGATATGACGGTGCCATTCGGCTTGGATTGCAAAAAGTGCTTAAAGTAATCTTCAATTTCAGCCGGGTTGATACGCGGAACATTAGATACTGTCGGCAACAACACCGCATCGTCCCAATATAAATTGGCGACCGACTTGGCATTTTCGCTCAGCAGAGCCTGGTTCCAGCGCTGAAATAATTCCTTGGCTAATTTTTCTGAGGATGGCGCACAACTGCAAGATTCATTGGCATAGGCGGTGTCCACCGGCGTTTTTAGATTGCGTTGAGTGACCGCACGGTTTTTTTGTTTTGATTGGAAACCGCTGACACTGACTTTTTGTTGGCCATCCCACTCAATTCCCACCGTACCGCTGATTGGATAAGGATCCTTCATAATAATTTCCTTTTCAATGAGAGCTTTTCACGAGATAGTTACACGAGTAAAAATGGCTAAAATCCGTCTGATTTTTGTTGAAAAACTGGCTAATAGCTAGCTATTAGCTGCCTTTTCCGCCTCAATCAGCCAAATTTTCTCTCATTTTTTCTTCGCGTCCTACTCGTGCAAAGCTCTCTCAATTTAATTCTTTATCGTCTTCTTTAAATTTTTTGAAATAGTGACGGAGAATCGAGCCGGTTGGATGGCAATCAATTTTCTTAAAAATCACATAATAAATGAGTGCATGAATGACCAGAGTAATGATTAAGCCTTCGAAAATGCCGACTTTAAAAACCAAAATGCCACACAGTGTGGCCAACAGCAAAGCATAAGGGCCATGTTTGGCAATGTGCAGTAACCCCAGCACCATTTTGATGCCGACAAACGTCATGATAATCGCCAATGCAAAATAAGGCAGATGATCCAAATGGTGCACATTAAAAACAAAAAAAGTAATCAGTAACCCAATGATCAGCACCGATAATTTGGTGTAAGCGCCCGCCAAGCGATTGGTAGACGATTTCGCCAAACCGTCCAGGTTCGTCATGCCGCCAAAGAAGGACGCCCCCATATTCGACACCCAAATCGACAGCAGTGAATTATTGGAATTACAGGGGCGTTTCAGCGGATCGATTTTTTCAATGGCGGCGTTACTCATCACTTGCTCAATCACATCCACCACGGCCAGCATCATCGCGAAGAAAAAGGCATAAAGCCACAGCCACACACTGTCAAAGTTGGGAACCGGCAAACCGATATTAAACTCAATGTCTTCGACCTTGAGCATTTTTACCTCCACAAAGAAGGCGGCCATAATGCCAAAGACAATCAGTGCAAAATAAGGCAATGCCGGTTTGGTGTCCTTAAATTTTTGAAACAGTCCCAAAAACAACAAAACACCGACGGCGGATAACGCAATCACTTGCATACGCGATTCCGTCCAGAAATCTTCACTGGCGGCCACTCCGACCGGTAGCATCCATAAAAACGGCAGAAATTTCAGGGCAATTTTTAACCCAATGCCGGCCAATAAACCTTCAACCAGGTAACCGGGAACGGCCATAAGCAAATATCGCTGCCAATTGAACTTCCAAATCAATGCCTGAAAAGTCGCCGTTAAAAAAATGATAAAGGCCATGTTTTCGATGCCGAAGGTGGCAATGCCCAAGGCTAAAATCGGTGCTAAACCTGCGGCAATCCCCGGCGCGCCGATAAAGTTTCCTGGGCGAAACCAGGCAAATAAAAAGCCAATGAAAGAGGCAAATGCCACCGTCGCGAGGCCGACCTGAATCGGGTAATCCGACATTAAAGCGATGCCGATGGACAAAGGAATCGCCATGGTTGCGGTAATCACGCCAGCTTGCAGGTCTTGTAAAGCGTATTCCTTGCGAAAGGCCGCCGAACCTATATTCGATATTTGGGCATTTTCGGTGTTAATGTTTTCCTGCGCCATTTGTTTTTTAAACCTTTTGATTCTGAAAATGCTTAAATGCAATTTGCATTTAACCGCCTGGTTATCCCAGTTGAGCAAGCGGGATATGTTCGCCACGTCGCCGGGCTGTTCAGATGAAAACCATCAGGCCTGGTGGTTTTCATGATGACTCTCTTTTAGTTATGATGCGCCTGCCAAGTGTGCTTAATAAACCTTTCAACGCTGCCATTAGAGTCCCAACGGAAACAGTAGAGCCATTCGTTATCAATGAGTTGTTGGACCACGTCATTTTCGGACGTCACTTTTTCAATGAATGCTCGCGGCGCGTCGATGTAGACACTGAGGCGAAGCGGCTCGTGCATCCATTTTTCACCATCATGCAATGATTGCATTGGCAAACCGATGCGTAAATCTCCGCCATTCCCTTCAAACACCCCGATGCAGCCGTCCACCACATTGTGCAGAACTTTGTTGCCGCTGCCATAGGTGTGGTTGTCGCAGACCGACGCGTAGTATTGTAGGTTGATCCAGTTGGTGACCACCATTGGAGCGGTCATGATTTGGGTCAGTAAACTGGCGTCCGGGTCCTGTGAGGCTTCATAATCGTGCAGGAAGGCACGACCTTGCAGGTTGATGCCACGAGTACGCCAACGCGGTGCCACGATAAAGGCGGCGTTGTTGGATAAGCCCCACTCCGGTCGGACTTGCGACCAGTCTTTGGCGCGACGTTGAATCGATTGATGCAAGGCTTCACCATGTAAGTGGTCGAGCCCGAGTCGCGTGGCACGTTCCTGACGAGACAATTCGGTCGCGCGCGTCAGCCAATTTTCAATTCTGCCGTTGGTATCTTCTAAGCCAAAACAGGTGAATTCATCGGTTGTGGTATTGTGCATGGCGGCCACAAAACGGGTTTGAACGGGGATGTCGATGCCTTTTTCCTGTAAGCCGTTCCGTACCTGCTCATCATTCAACAAAAATGCCAATACCCTAACATTGACTTCGCCGGTTTGTCCCCCGCAAGCGCCGCAGTCCAATCCGGCGGCATGGGGATTGTTGCAACTGGAACTACCATGTCCAACCAGCAGCACCGTTTCAGCCAAGTTGTGATCCAATCCTAATCCATGCAAAATGCCGGCGGCCAATTCAACCTTCTTTTGAAGCGTTAAAGGCGATTCGTTTTCCGTCAACTCAAATTCATCGGTGGCGGGTAAGTGGTTGATCGGATGCTCATGTTCATGCGGAAATAAACTGTTTCGTAGCAATTTAAAGGCATACATTAAGCCGGTTGCTTCGACCATGCTGAACGTGGCCGGTGGTGCTTGCCCCCATTCGATCCAGCGGGCCTTTTTATTCAGTTCCTTGCGTGTTTTTGCATCGGTTTCTTCGCCAACGGCCGGCCGGACCTGAATGCCAGACTTTAATAATCCGGGCAATTGTGGTCGAGACACATCGGTGCCAACGGGATGATATTCAATCGGTAGCCCGAAGAAACCCGCGAACCCAAGGGTTTCTATGCCGGCATCCTGTGCTTCCAACGCACGCCGAATGATTTCCGAGCGTACGTCAATGCAGAAAGCGGCTTGTAACGTCGGTGTTTTTCCGGCGTCGCTTTGTTCGGCATGGGGTGAGTATTTCAGTTGTTGATGCAATGTCGATTGATAGGCGATTTCCGCGGCCCGTTGCCAAATCCAGGATTTTTCCTGCGAGTTTTGATGGTTCTGGATCAAGTCGTGCACGATGGTCATCTGGTGGCGCCACATGACTTTCAATTCGTTGAAAACGGCTTTGTCGGTTTGCTTTTGATGGCGCCAAAGGACCCACTCCCAGGCCATGCGAATGGCGAGCAGATCCAGCATCAAGTCGTTGTCGTGACCGTTCAGACGGTCCTGCCACCGCAGATACGCCACCCAAGAGGCCCAACCGTTGATGTCCAGCAAGAGGGCATGACCGTATTCGGCGGCTTCATCTTCCGATAAGCGCAGGCCGACCATAGCTTCCGCCAAGAGCGCTTCGGCACTTTCCGGCAGGTCGTTGAACAGGTTGGTTAGGCCGTCTTCGGCCATGAGAATTTCAATCCCCTTGTCTTGACGGGTGGTGTTGAGCCATTCGAGGTAGAGGCCTTGATAAATGTCGGCATAGGATGCGGTACCCAAGTCTTTCTGACGGAAAAAGTCCGCGCAGAATTGGCTGATCTGGTGGGTTATTTCATCCCGCCAGGCCATTTTGTATTTACGGTTGGGGCCGCTGTCGACGAAGTCACTGATGTTGTGCCAGTGGGTTTGGTCGTCTTCATTGAGCAAATAGCGCTCCAGGATTTCCACGCTGTAATCTTTGCCGAACTCGGCGATGGCCGCTTCCAGATGCTGCGGTTGCAAGGTTTCCATCCAAATTTCTTGAAAATAGGCTTTTGGCATGACGCAGCTGGCCTGTGTCAGGGCACTGAGGCGGGCGGAGACTTGAGTGATGTGTTCGTCACGCATTTCCCACCAAGGGTTGACGGCAATCAGCTCGTCAAGCGGCCAAGTGGGGGCAATACGGCTGCAAGCCGCTTGCAGGGAACGTCGTTGATTGTCAGGAAGGCTCGGCCTTAAGGCCGTGGCCTGGAGAGTCATGTTTTCAGCCATCATTGGAAAAACTCCTCTTTTGGAATCTGAAGTTTTTTGGGTTTCAATCGAACCGGTAAACGGGTTGGGTAGATCCGCAGATTGAGACGCGTAATCCATTCGTCGAGATAAAATCCGGCATAAAAGGCACGACGCGCTTTGATGACAAGCGGGTTGTCGGTGTGGTAGCGCAGCAGCAGGTAGCCCGCCATAAACAGGATAATCAAAAAGCCAATCCACGCATCACCGGCCCAGCCGACGCTGGTGGTCATGGATGGTATGAATAGATGGGCCCCGGCTTTTTGCAAGCTGTAAGCGGCAATCAAGATGGCACCCAGCGTGATCATGCTGATGGCGGAGCTGGCGTTGAGTCGTCCTCGACGTTCGGCGATGAGCAGCGTCAGGGCAATGGCGAACAATAACCATGGGCTGTAAGGGCCTTCCAAATCCAACAAGGTGACTAAGATGGCGACCAGTGCCAGTGAGGCCAACCCAGCCAGAATCCATTCGACTCGGCTGGGCGGCACCGCTTGTGACAGGCGGCGCTTGAGGCTGGATTCGACTTCGGAACCGGAGTTCAGGAAGGCGTAAGCTTTGTAGCACGAGTGGGCGACCAAGTGCAGCAGGGCCAGTTCGAATAACCCCAAGGCGCATTCGACCAGCATCAAGCCCATTTGCGACATGGTGGACCAAGCGAGACGCACCTTGACCGAAGCGCGGGTCATCATGACCAATGCGGCCAGCACGGTGGTGATGCCGCCGACAACGAGCAGAACCCATTGAGCGATATCGGAAACCACGATCAAAGGCGCGAAGATAATCAATAGGAAACCACCCAGGTTGATGATGCCGGCGTGCAACAGCGCGGAAACTGGCGTGGGGGCTTCGACCACTTGAATCAACCAGCCGTGCAACGGCAATTGGGCACACTTCACCAGCGCGGCCAACGCGACCATCAGGGCGGCGACTTGATCAAGATGGGTGATGCCGTTCAAGTCGATGGCACGATGGATGTCGGTGATGAGCCAGGTGTTGTGCTCGTAATGCAGAATCAGGATGGCACTCAACAGACACAGTTCCGCCACTCGGGCAAAAATGTATTTCTTGTGGGCGGCCAGCACGGCTCGTTGGCGTTCCGGGTAGAAAATCAACAATTGGTGCAAGCTCAGGCTGATGGCGATCCAGGCGGTCATCATCAACAGCATGTGGTTACTGATGACGACCATCGCGACACTGCCCAGTGTGATCATCAGCCAGCGTAGGTAGCGTTTTTCTTCGTCTTTATTTCCGGCCATGTAAGCGCTGGAATACCGAATATTGATAAAGGCGATGAAGCTGATAAGGCCGAGCATGATATAGGCGACCGGCGAATAGGTGATCCAGCTTTCGGTGGTTACGACCGGCGCGACATTGAAACGTTCCAGCAAGCCCAATACGATCACCAGAGTGAGTGCGCTTAAGCTGATAAGGGTGGCCGCTTTCCAGCGGGCACGTTTTTCATTCAGTAATGCGCCCAGAAAAAAACCGAGCGGAATGAGTATTAATAGCCAATTTCCAATCCAGTGACCGTCCATAGGACACTCCTTTCACAAATACAGTTGAGGGTGACGACATGGTGATAATGTTAGGAGAGATGCTTAGGAAAGAAAAATTGGGAAATTAAATGCGACCTATAGACTGTATCGCATGTATGGTGGCGTCAAGCTTGATTCTATAAGGGGTTTGGGGGGAAGGTAAAAAAGCCGGAAATTGGCCAGGCCTGGTCTTTTTAGGGGGAATCAGGCTGAAAACGCATTAGTTTGGAGAGTCGTTCAGCGCTTTTCGAAGCGCGATTTCGATGCTTGGATACCGTTGCAGTCCGGCCTGAATGCCTGGAATGTCGAAACTGTCCAACGCTTCCAGCAAGAAGGTGGCGAGTTCGTCGAGCTGGGCACACTGGTATTGGTCGGCCAGTTCACGGCATTGCTCTGCAAAACGTTTGATGTCGTCGATGTTGTTGGTTTTAAGGGCTTTTTGGTATTTGGGTTGCAGGCTATCGAGTGCTTGCAGAAATTCGGTCGGGTGCTGTTGAATCAGCTCATTGGTGATTGGGCGCTTGGCGGTCGGTTCCTTGGTTTCAATCGCTTCGTAGTCGTGCGGTAAAAAATGGCTCAGGGTTTGGTACAGGTCGGACTTTAAAACCGGTTTGCGCAGGTAGTCGTCGAAGTGTGCGCGTTTGGCTTTTTCTTCTGTGTCTTCCATGACCGACGCGGTCAGGGCGACAATTGGCAAATCTGGCTTAAAGGTTTTAATGGTTTGTGCCGCTTCGTAGCCGTCCATGACCGGCATGCGGATGTCCATCAACACCAGATCAAATGGCTCTTGGCGGCAGAGTTTGACCGCTTCGGCGCCATTTTCGGCTTTGGTGACGCGAACGTTGCTATGGTCGAAATTGTGTTCAATCAAAGCGCGGTTATCTTCTATGTCGTCCACAATCAGAACCGAAGCCGGTTGGAAGTGAATGCTTCCTTTGGAGGTATTGGGTTCAGAGTTGTCGTCGGTCTGATGGCGAATGGAGGCGATGTCGACACTCGGTAGAAGGATGCCGAAAGTGCTGCCTTTACCCGGTTCGCTTTCGAGGTTGATGTGGCCGCCCATCATGTCCACCAAGCGTTGGGTAATCGATAAGCCGAGCCCTGTTCCACCGAATTTGTGTGTATTCTGGCCGTCCTGTTGTTCGAACACATTGAAAATCCGCTTTTGTTGTTCCGGCGGAATGCCGATGCCGGTATCCGAGATCTCTATCAGGATATCGAGTTTGCTGAGATGTTCCAGAACGTTCATGGATTTCACCGACAATTTGATGTGACCGGCATCGGTAAATTTAACGGCGTTACCGAGTAAATTGAACAAAATTTGCCGAAGGCGAACCGCATCCAGCAGCAGGGCATCCGGTAGGTTCGGGTCGATTTCCACCAAGAAGTCCAGGCCTTTTTTCTGCATGTTCATGGCAAATATCTGACCGATTTCTTTGAACAGATCGTGGGGGTTGATGGCCTGTTTTTGCAGCGTCATTTTGCCGGCTTCGATTTTCGACAGGTCAAGGATGTCGTTAATCAGCATCAATAGGGTGTTACCGGCGGATTGAATGGTGCGAATGAAGTTTTTCAGGCGTGGCTCGGTTACCTGTTCGTTCAGCAGTTCGGTAAAGCCGATAATGGCGTTCATCGGGGTGCGTATTTCGTGACTCATGTTGGCGAGGAATTCCGATTTGGCACGGTTGGCGGCATCCGCCTTTTCTTTGGCTTCCTGCAGCAGGCGTTCTTTGTTTTTGAGTTCTGTTTCGGCCGCTTTGCGCTGTTTGATTTCGCGTGCGAGTTTGCGGTTCCAGTAGAAGAACATCAGGACAACGGCCAGGAAAATACCGATAACTTGTATGAATAAAATGTAATCGAACTTGGGGGCGAATTCGATTTTGGTCCAACGATCCAGGATGGCTTGTTTTTGTTCCTGAGTGAGGCTGTCCATCGCCAAGCTGAGGAGTTGGTGCAGCTCAGGCTTATCTTTTGACACAAACAAGGTGACCTGCATGAACAGGTCGGTTTTGCCGACAATGCTCAAGGTGTGAAGATTGTCCTGTTTGATCAAGTAGCTGGCTTTGGGCAGCGACAGTAACGCCGCGTCGTAACGACCGATGGCAACACCTTCCAGTGCTTCCTGGGCCGAATTTACCGGTTGTAAATGATAGGTTGGATAGGTGCGTGTGATGGTGTGGCCGTAACCATAGCCTTTGACAAACGCGATTTTTCGGCTGCGAAGTTCGGATAGTCCGCTGACAAAGTCGTTGCGGCCTTTCATGACAATGACAATCGGGCTTTTCAGATACGGCGAAATGGGCCGATAATGCTTGGCTAATAATGGATCATCAATGTCCCCGGAAATCACGTCCAGGGCATTTTGCTGCGCGAGTGCCAAGGTTTCCTGCCAAGTCGCCGTCGGATAGGGTTGAAATTCAATTGGAATTTTCTGTTCAAGGGCTTGGAGAAAGTCGGCGACAATGCCGACATACTGCCCCTTCGAAGTAAAAGCCTCAAAAGGCCGCCAATCGGGTGAACCCCCGAAAGTGGCAATTGGGTGCGCATTCAGCCAGGCCTGCTGTTTGGGCGTGATGGATATTGATTGTGACGAGGGGAGGTTGTTTAACCATTTATCGTCAATTTGCTGTTTTTCGGAAGGGTTGATGGCGGCCAGCGCTTTGTTGAGGATGGATTGCAGTTCCGGCGCATTTTGGCGAATCATAAAGTGCAATGACTGAGTGGCTTGTCTGGATGAGCGGAAGGGTTTGATATTGTGGATGCCAAACTGCGATAGGGTATAGGATAAAACGGAATAGTTGTCGTAAAGCAGTTGTGCTTTGTCTTCGATGACGGCATCAATGGCTTCGTTTAAGGTTTGGGTTTCCAGAAGGTTGATTTGCGGATAATGTTGTTTTAAATAGTCGAGCTGAGCGTATCCTTTCGGGATGGCCAGCGTGAGTCCATTTAAATCGTCCAGTTTTTTAACGTCAAGGTCCTGACGGATAAAGAAATAGGTGAGCGTCTTGAAATAAGGCGAACTGAACAGCGCGTATTGACGGCGGCGGTCATTGATGAAGGCGGCGGGAAGTAAGTCCACCTCTCCGCGTTTGATTTGGTCGAGGTTGCTTTGCCAAATGCCGGTTTTAATGTCGAATTTCAAACCGGTCTTTTTCGCGATGAGCGTCAGATAATCATTGGCGATGCCTTGGTAATCGCCGTTGAGGTTGACGAAATCGAACGGCGCCCAATCCGGCTCGCCGACCACTTTAATCACAGGGTGTTTCTGAATCCATTTACGTTCCGCGTCGGTCAGGTGGAGTTGGTCGGAACGGGAGACGAGAAACCAACGGTTGAGCACGGCATTTTTTTCACTTGGTTGGATATCATTGAGGGCTTTTTGGATGATGCTGAAAAGAATGGGTTGGTCTTTATCGATGGCAATGGCGGTTTTGGTTTGGTATTCGTTGGCTTTGGCGAGAATATCGAGGTTGGTCAGATAGCGGTGCTTGATGAGGTAGGTAGCGACCGCCAGGTTACCGATGTAAACGTCGGCTTGACCGAAAGAGACCGCTTCCAGCGCTTCCAGATTGGATTGTTGCGGCCGGAACTGAAAATCCGGGTGGTTTGTCTTGAGCCATTCGTGCAGATAGGAATTTTGGTTGAGAGCAATGGTTTTGCCTTTCAGGTCATCCACTGACTCGACCTGTTTTAAAGCGCTGTCATTGCGCACCAGTATGGCCAATGGCATACGGGTATAAGGCGTGGTGAATGAAAAATATTTTTGACGTTCAGGGGTTTTGACAGCGCAGGCCAAGCCATCCAGTTTACCGTTTTTGGCGGCTTTTAGGATGTCGGCCCACACCCCGGAACGGACGTGGATGGTCAGTCCTGTTTTGTGTTCGATCAGCTGCAGAATGTCGGCAGAAATACCGGTATGACGGCCTTGTTCGTCATTGAATTCGTAGGGTGGCCATTGATAATCGGCACCTAGAGTGATTTCCGGGTGCTGTTTCAGCCAGCGGGTTTCTTCGGACGTCAGGTTCAGTGCATGCGCCGTGCCAGCCCAGAAAACCCCAAGCCAAATCAGCCAGCGCCAAAAAACGTTAAGTTTGCGAAATACGGATGAATTCATCAAGGTGCTCTGTAAAGATGTCCACGAGCTGGGGGTCAAATTGAATGCCTTTTTGTTTGATAATGTATTCCACCGCATCGTCAATAGGCCAGGCGTCTTTGTACTCCCGTTTGTGGGTCAGGGCATCAAACACATCCGCCACACTGACAATGCGGGCATAAAGGTGAATGTTTTCTCCGGCCAGGCGGTTGGGGTAGCCGGTGCCGTCCCATTTTTCATGATGCTGTAAAGCGATTACAGCGGCCGCCTGAATGAATTTGCGTTTGGAAAACTTCAGCATGTCATAAGCGGCCGTGGTATGAGATTTGATAATTTGAAACTCGGCGGGGGTTAATTTACCGGGCTTATGAAGGATTTCCAGTGGGACGGTCATCTTGCCGATATCATGCATCGGAGCGGCGTGGTAAATGACCATTTCGTCGTCGGGAGACAGGTTGGGGTGGTAATAGGCCATATACTTAGAGTATTCCGCAACCCGACGAATGTGTTGACCCGTTTCATCCGAAGTGGATTCCATCAGTTCGGTCAAAACAAAGATGATTTCTTTCTGATTTTCTTCCAATTCAGTGGCGAAACGTTTTTCGCGATGGGCGAGGTTTTTCTGGAGGGTGAGGTTGTTTTGTTTGAGGAGCTGTTTGGCGGCGGAGAGTTCGAGGTGGTTTTTGACACGGGCAATGAGTTCTTCGGCATGGAAAGGCTTGGTGATGTAATCCACCGCACCGAGCCGGAATCCCTGGCTGACCGAGTCGATGTCGACTTTCGCGGTCAGGAAGATAATGGGGATGTCCTGCGTTCGGGCTTGTGATTTCAAGCGCCGACAGACCTCGAAACCGTCCATTCTCGGCATCATGACATCCAGTAGGATCAGGTCAAAGTCGTTTTCCTCGATCAGCGATAAAGCTTGTTCGCCATCCATGGCGAAGGAGAACTGGTAACCTTCCTCCTTCAGTATGCTCATGGCGACCTGAATGTTTTCCGAAACATCGTCGACGATGAGGATATGAAACCCATATTGCATTGTCAGCTCCGTGTGAAATAACGGCTTGCCTCTTGGTGTTTGTTAAAGAGGCTGACTCCGAGTTTTATGTAACGATTATGGCGCTACTTCGCCGTATCGGCCGAGGATTTTATTGATTTGTTTTTGTTGCGGGCGTTGGCTGCGAGGGGCGTCCAAAGGGTTGCCGCGACTGAGCGAGCCAGCACAGGTTAACCGTAAAATATTCGGTTGGGTTTTCGATTCAAGATAAAGATAGACCAGATCCATGGTTGGGTCAATGCCGTCGCCACCGTCGTTGTCAGCCAGTAATCGGGAGGCTGGGGCGTCCGTCATCGTTGTTTGAGGAAAGAGGCTCGTTTGATTGGCGGCTAAATAACGGGTTTGGGGCATGGCTGAAGCAATGGCTTCGGAGTCGATGCGCACTTTGGTGATGGTAAAGGTGCCGGGTTGAACCACTTGAGGCTTGTCGGACAGGTGTTTGACTTCGAGTTCGCAGTGTTGTTCGTAGCGGTTAAAGCCGTGGTGGGTGGTCATTTGACCATCCTGAATAAAAGCGCGAGCGTCATGTCTTGGAATGGTGACCGGTTTTTTCAATGTAAAGGTGTAACCTGCTTGGACGTCCATCATGCTTTTGGGCGGTGTCAGCGAGCAAGCGCTTAGGGAGAGAAGAGCCAGCAATAGAGATAAACGAACAGGCGTGAAAACCAATGTCATAGTGAGGCCTTTTTGTTGAGTGTTTTCAACATTATAGAAGAAAATTTTGGATGAAAGGTAAAATTATTCTAAATAGAATTTATGCTACAATATGTCGTTTTTTCAGGGCGAGTCGATAAGACGGTTTTAGCCAGGCCTGGTGGGGTTTCTGGTTCCGGTGTCGGCGTTCAACAGGTGGTGGAGTTTTTTCGATGGATAGCGCGGTGACCAATTTTGATGTGATTGTCGTCGGGGGCGGGCATGCCGGTACGGAAGCCGCGCTGGCGTCGGCGCGTATGGGCGTGAAAACCTTGCTGTTAACGCACAATATCGATACGCTCGGGCAAATGTCTTGTAACCCGGCCATCGGCGGTATTGGCAAAGGGCATCTGGTGAAGGAAGTGGATGCAATGGGCGGCGCCATGGCGTTGGCGATTGATGAAGCCGGGATTCAGTTCCGTACGTTAAATGCGTCGAAAGGGCCGGCCGTTCGTGCTACCCGTGCGCAGGCCGACCGGGTGTTGTACCGTCAGGCGATTCGCATGCGATTGGAAAATCAGGTGAACCTGACCATTTTCCAGCAATCGGTGGAAGATTTGATTTTGGAAGGTGATGAAGTCATCGGCGCCATCACTCAGATGGGGTTGCGTTTCTATGCGCGCCAAGTCGTGCTAACCGCCGGCACCTTCCTGGCCGGGCGCATTCACATCGGTTTGAAAAATTATGAAGGCGGTCGCGCCGGAGATGCCCCGGCCAACGGGCTGGCAGAGAAAATGCGTGAATTGGACTTGCCGGTCGGGCGCTTGAAAACCGGAACGCCGCCGCGCATCGATGCGCGCAGCGTGGATTTTGAAGCCATGCAGATTCAACCGGGCGACACGCCTTTGCCGGTGTTTTCTTTTATGGGCAAAGCGGGTATGCATCCGCAGCAAATGCCCTGTTACATTACCTATACCAACGAACAAACTCATGAGTTTATTCGCCAATCTTTGGATCAGTCGCCGATGTATTCCGACGCCGGAGAAATCGACAGTGTCGGGCCGCGTTATTGCCCGTCCATCGAAGATAAGGTGATGCGTTTTGCCGAGCGCGATCGCCATCAGGTGTTTATCGAACCGGAAGGATTGACGTCGAATGAATTGTACCCAAATGGCATTTCCACCAGTTTGCCGTTTGAAACCCAAGTGCAGATTGTCCAGTCCATGAAGGGGATGGAGAATGCGCGCATTATGCGGCCAGGTTACGCCATCGAATACGATTATTTCGACCCGCGTGGCTTAAAGCCGACTCTGGAAACCCAAGCGGTTCACGGCTTGTTCTTCGCCGGTCAAATCAACGGTACCACCGGTTATGAAGAAGCCGCTGCACAAGGCTTGTTGGCCGGTTTGAACGCCGCACGTCGCGCGCAGGAAAAAACGCCGTGGTATCCGCGACGTGATGAAGCCTATATTGGCGTGTTGGTGGATGATTTGATTACGATGGGCACGTCTGAGCCTTATCGAATGTTTACCTCGCGCGCCGAGTATCGCCTGATGTTGCGTGAAGATAATGCCGACCAGCGTTTAACGCCGATTGCGCGCGAGTTTGGCTTGATTGACGATGAGCGCTGGATGGCATTTGAAACCAAAATGGAACAGATGGAAACCGAGCTGGCGCGTTTGAAGGAAACCTGGATTTATCCGCAGCATGCCGAGGCGAAAAAGGCCGAGGCCTTGATGGACTTGCCGTTGAGTAAAGAACAAACGCTTTATGATCTGCTCAAACGCCCGAAAGTGAGCTATGACGCTTTGGCGTCGCTGGACATGTTCGGTGATGGTTTGCAGGATGAGACGGTGGTGGATCAGATTGAGATTGAAGCCAAGTATTCCGGTTACATTGCCCGTCAGCAGGAAGATATTGATAAGTTGCGTCGTGCCGAAAGTGTCGAAATTCCCGATAATCTGGATTTGGAGGCCATTTCCGGCCTGTCGAACGAAGTGAAACAGAAGTTGCGCGAGCATAAGCCGGCGACCTTGGGCATGGCGTCGCGTATTTCCGGTGTGACGCCCGCGGCGGTGTCGCTGCTGCTGATTTCAATTAAAAAACAGCGCAAAGCGGCTGGTTGAGGAGCAATTTGTTCGTGGATACCGCTCGTCATAACCAATATTCAGATCGACTTGCCGCCGCGTTTGAGCAGTTCGGTTTGCCCGAAAATGCCCAGGCCTGGTCGAAATTGCTGCATTACCTTTCCCTGTTGGAAAAGTGGAATAAAACCTACAACCTGACCGCGATTCGCGATCTGGATGAGATGTTCGTCAAGCATTTGCTCGACAGTTTGAGTGTGGCCCCTATTATTGACAGTCAGCGTTTGATTGATGTCGGTACCGGCGGTGGCTTACCCGGCATTCCGCTGGCGATTCTGTTCCCGGAGCGTCAAATCGATTTGTTGGACAGTAACAGTAAAAAAACCCGTTTTTTAATTCAGGCGAAAGCCGAACTGGGTTTGGAGAACGTTACGGTTCTGCATCAACGGGTCGAACAATATCGCCCGGAGCAACGTTACGATGGTGTGGTGTCACGCGCGTTTGCCTCGCTGGACGATATGTTGGGGTGGACAGAGCATCTGTTGGCGGTTGGCGGGCACTGGTGGGCGATGAAAGCGCAAAAAACGCAAGATGAAGTCGCAGAACTGCCAGAGTTTGCTAAAATGTCGCAAGTTTTTGACTTGAAAGTGCCCGATTTGGATGCGCAAAGAACGTTGATTAAAATCGAAAAATGCCGGGAAAAATAAATGAGTAGGATCATTGCGGTCGCCAATCAGAAAGGGGGTGTCGGGAAGACGACATCGACGGTGAACTTGTCCGCTGCGTTGGCTCGAATGCAGAAAAAAGTTCTGATGATTGATTTGGATCCGCAGGGCAATGCAACGGTCGCCATCGGGCTGGAAAAAGACGACCTAGAAGTGTCTGCTTACGATGTGCTGGTCGGCGAGACCAAGGCCCGTGATGCGGTGCTTGAAACCAATGTCGAAAACCTCGATTTGATTGGTGCCAATGGCGATTTGACCGCGGCCGAAGTCGACTTGATTGACGAGTCGAAAGGCCCGAAGCGTCTGCGAAAAGCGCTGAAAAAGCTGCGTGATAAATACGATGTGATTCTCATCGACTGTCCTCCGACTTTAAATATGCTGACCTTGAATGCACTGACCGCCGCCGACGGTATTTTGGTGCCGGTGCAGTGTGAATATTTCGCCCTGGAAGGGCTGTCGGCTTTGATGGATACTATTGAGGCGGTTCAAGCGGATTTGAATCCGGATTTGCACATTGACGGTTTGTTGCGAACCATGTACGACCGGCGCAATAACTTGGCGAATGATGTGTCCAGTGAATTGGTGGCGCATTTTGGTATGAAAGTGTTGCAAACCATTGTGCCGAGAAACGTTCGCTTGGCGGAAGCGCCAAGTTACGGTGAGTCGATACTGGATTACGATCGCGGCTCGAATGGCGCGGTGGCGTATTTGGCCTTGGCAAATGAATTGATCCGAAAAACAAAAATCTAACTGGGTAAAGAGTGATGGCGAAAAAACGTTCTGGCATGGGAAAAAGAGGGGTCAGCGCCCTGATTGGCGGGAAGCAGAAGGCGGAAAACAACTTGTCGGACTTGCGGGTGGATAAGATTGCGATTGACCAGTTGGTGCCGGGCGAATATCAACCGCGTCAACAGTTTGATGCCGATGCCTTGCAAGAATTGTCGGATTCGATTCGTATTCAGGGAATTGTCCAGCCGATAGTGGTGAAGTCATTAGGCCATGACCGCTATGAGATCATTGCCGGTGAGCGTCGCTGGCGCGCGGCTAAGCAAGCGGGACTGGAGTCGGTGCCGGTCGTGATTCGAAAGGCGGATAATCAGGCCACATTGGCCATGGCTTTGATTGAAAACATGCAACGTGAAGACTTGAATCCGATTGAGACGGCGTTGGGTTTAAAGCGTTTGATGCAAGAGTTTGATCTGACGCAACAGGCCGTGGCCGATGCGGTGGGACGTTCCCGTGCGTCTGTTACCAACTTATTGCGTTTGCTGAAACTGCCACAAGCTGTTCAAAATTGGTTGCATGATGGCAAGTTGTCGATGGGGCATGCCCGGGCCATTATTACGCTACCGGAACCGGTTCAGTTGGAATTGGCTGAAAAAGCCATTTTGAAGCAATGGACGGTACGGGATATTGAACAGGCGGTTCAAAATGTGTTGGTTCCCAGCCAGTTGAAGAAGTCGCCAAAGCCAGTTTTGCCAAAATTTGCCGAAGATCACCAGACACGTTTAGCGGAAAAAATGGCGACGGATGTGAAGATTTCGCATGGCGCAAAAGGCCGCGGCAAAATTGAAATTGCGTATCGTTCGGAAGAAGAGCTGAAACGGTTATTACATGAATTAAATCAGTGATTTAAATACAGGAATATACGTTTTCTGTTGGGGCGTCTATCCGCACTGAAATGATTGCCTTAAATTACTCACTAGTGTTCGTTTTTTGAAATGAAACAATATATTGTGGGCAAAAAAAATTAATTGGATTATTACTAGATTTTGGCATCAGAAACAGCTATTATTCTTGACCGTTTGACTTGAGAAGAAAGTCGAGCTTGAATAAATTTTTGGAGTATCAGAAAGTCCCGTGTCGGAAATAGAACCCAAACAGGCTGAAAAACATCAGGCTGAAAAAAATGCTAGAAAGCATAAGCCAGCCTTGAACTTTTTGCTGTTGAGCGCCGGTTCTGTTTTCACGAGCATGATTGTCGCCGGTTTTTTGGTCGGTTATGCCTTTGACGTGCTGTTAGACACCACGCCGTTATTCTTGTTAAGTTGCGGTGTGCTTGGGTTTGTCGGCGGGATGATGAAAGTACATAAACTGCTTGGAAAAATGGAATTGTTAGACGAGAAACCGATGAGTTCGGTGAGCGATTCCAAGCAGTCGGATAAGGAATGAACATGCAAGCAAACAGCTTGGGTAAATCCATCCAGATTCAAGGATTATTGGGTTTGTTGATGGTAGCGGTGTTTGCTTGGCAGGAGCAGTTTTCTGCCGCCGCGTTCGGTTTTTTGATCGGTGTTGTGAATGTGGCTTTGTTAGGACTGACGTTTAAGGTCGCTAACCAAAAAGCCAAGACGAATCCGAAAAGCGGCATATTAGTTTTATATTTGAGTGCAGTGGCTAGGTTTATCCTGCTTGCTGTGTTATTTGTTTTGGGGCTGCAATTTTTTGAATTGGCACCCTTGCCGGTGGTTTTGACCTTTGTGGTCATGCAAATCGGTCAGGTGTTTAATTTAAAAGGCAAGCAGCGTTTGACTGACTAAGGAGAAGACCCTTGAGTGCTGAAAAAATGGGGACGGTCGAGTATATTCAACACCACTTGACCAATAATAGCATTGGAGAAGGTTTCTGGACATTTAACCTGGATACCATCTTTTTTAGTGTGTTACTGGGCGCATTGATTGTCTTTACGGCAATGCGTTTGGGCCGACAACTTGAGTCCGGTACACCGGGCGGATTCCAGAACTTTGTTGAAAGTATTCTGGATTTTGTTTCCACCAATGTAAGAGACGCTTTCCCTGGACACAATCCATTGATCGCTCCTTTGGCACTGACCATTTTCCTTTGGGTATGGTTGATGAACTTCATGGATTTGATTCCGGTTGATTTGTTGCCTTACCTGTTCCAAATCATTACGGGCGACCCGCATGCGTATTTGAAAGTGGTTCCAACCACGGATTTGAATACTACTTTGGGGATGGCATTCACCGTATTCGCATTGATTCTTTACTACAACATTAAAGTGAAAGGGATTGTTGGGTTCATCAAGATGTTCCTGTTCCACCCTTTCGGTAAATTCTTAGTCCCTGTCAACATTGTTATGACGCTGATCGAAGAAGTCTCCAAGCCTTTGTCCTTGGCGCTGCGTTTGTTCGGTAACATGTTTGCGGGGGAATTGGTATTCCTGCTGATCGCTTTGATCGGTGGAACTTTGGCAGTGGGTGCCGCTGCCTTATTCTGGGCGCCGTTACAAGCGGTATTGGACTTAGGTTGGTTGATTTTCCACTTGTTGGTAATCACGCTTCAGGCCTTTATCTTTATGGTGTTAACCATTGTTTATCTGGGTATGGCTCACGAAGAGCATTAAGGGTAAACGATAAAAGGAATAGCGGGGAGCTTGTCTCCCTTAAGGTTTAAGCGCACCTGCCGGGTTTCATTGAACAATGGTGATGCCGGTAAAAAGCTTTTTTAACTTTAACTTTGTATAAAACTTTAAGGAGTAATCTAAATGGAAGCTCAATTTATTGCGGACATTTATGCTGCTACAGCAATTGGTGTGGGTGTGATCTTGGCTGCGGCTGGTCTAGGTTCAGCTATTGGCTGGGGTCTGATCTGTTCTAAGACTCTAGAAGGCATCGCACGTCAACCAGAAATGCGTCCTGCGCTAATGACAAACATGTTCATTTTCGCCGGTTTGATGGAATCTTTCCCATTCATTATCTTGGCATTTGCAATGTGGTTCCTATTCGCTAACCCATTCGTCGGAGCTATGCAAGCTGCTTTGGGTGCCTAATCCAAACTGTTTTCATAACCAACTATTTTTTAAATAAACGAATGGCGAGGTAACCACCGTGAGTATTAATGCAACGCTTCTCATCCAAATCTTAGCTTTTGTGCTGTTGATTTGGTTGGTGAATAAAGTGCTGTGGGGGCCGCTGTCTAAGCTAATGGAAGATCGTCAGAAACGTATTGCTGACGGCCTTTCTGCCGCTGAGAAAGGTAAGCATGAACTTGAGTTGGCTGAACAACGTGCGAAAGAAGTACTGAAGGACGCCAAAGCTCAAGCTCAAAATGTGCTGAGTCAAGCTGAAAAAAGAGGGTCTGAAATCGTAGAAGATGCGAAGATCAAAGCCTCTGAAGAAGCTGACCGCATTAAGGCTTCCGCCCAAGCAGAATTAGAGCAAGAAGTCAGTCGCGCAAGAGAAGAGCTTCGTAAAGAAGTCTCCACTCTGGTTGTTTCTGGTGCAGAAAAAATTCTTAACAAAGAAGTTGATGCAGCAGCACACAATGACATGCTTGAAACCTTAGTTAAGTCAATCTAAGGATAACTCTATGGCAGAATTAATAACGATTGCAAGACCGTACGCTGAAGCCGCTTTTGAGGTGGCTAAAGAAGAAAATAAACTAGCGGAATGGTCAGAGCAGTTAGCCAATTTGGCCGCCATCGCTTCTGATGACGCGATGCAGGCCTTTATGGTGAACCCGTCCGCAACCGAAGAAGAAGTCTTGGACATCTTCGTTGGTGTGATGGGAACGGCTTTGATGGATGACGCTAAAAACCTTCTGACGATTATGTCTGAAAACAAACGCTTGGTAGCGCTTTCTGACGTGGCTGAATTGTTTGAACAATTGAAAGCTGAAGACGAAAAACGTATCAGAGCGACTGTTATTTCAGCCCGCAAAGCAACGGTTGAGCAGAAGAAGAAATTAAGTGCTGCTTTAAATGCTAAGTTTGATGCCGACGTTGAGGTGAATTATGAAGAAGACCCAACGTTGATCGCAGGCATTAAGATTAAAGTCGGTGACTGGGTGGTAGATGGCTCAGCGCGTTCTCAACTTAACAAACTTGGCGCAGCAATCGCCCAATAATGGAGAGGAAACACATGCAATTGAATGCCTCTGAAATCAGTAACCTAATCAAAGACCGAATCAAAGGGTTTGATGGGGCTGCAGAGTCTGGCAGTGAAGGTACGGTCGTCAGTATTGCTGACGGGATCGCACTTATTCATGGTGTGTCGGATGTAATGTATGGTGAGATGGTTCAATTTGACGAAGAGACTTTCGGTATGGCGCTTAACCTTGAGCGCGATTCCGTTGGTGTCGTTGTTCTAGGTGAATATGAGCACATCTCAGAAGGTGATAAAGTCACTTGTACCGGACGTATTTTGGAAGTGCCGGTTGGTCCGGAAATGAACGGTCGCGTTGTAGACGGTCTAGGTCGTCCAATCGACGGTAAAGGTGCGATTGACGCGAAAGTCACTTCGCCGATCGAACGTATCGCACCGGGTGTTATCGATCGTCAATCGGTTGATCAGCCAATGATGACGGGTATCAAGTCTATCGACTCGATGATCCCAGTTGGTCGTGGTCAGCGTGAGTTGATTATCGGTGACCGTCAAACAGGTAAAACGGCTATCGCGATTGATGCCATCATTTCACAAAAGAACACGGGTGTGAAATGTGTTTATGTCGCAATGGGCCAAAAAGCTTCTACGGTCAACAACGTAGCGCGTAAATTGGAAGAATACGGAGCCATGGAAAACACGGTTATCGTGGCCGCAAATGCTTCCGATCCAGCGGCGTTGCAATATATGGCGGCTTATGCCGGTTGTGCGATGGGTGAATACTATCGTGACCGCGGTGAAGACGCTTTGATCATCTATGATGATCTGACCAAGCAAGCGCAAGCGTATCGTCAAATTTCCTTGTTGCTACGTCGTCCACCAGGACGTGAAGCTTTCCCTGGGGATGTTTTCTACCTTCACTCTCGTTTGCTTGAGCGTGCTGCTCGTGTTAACGCGGACTATGTAGAAAAATTCACCAACGGTGAAGTGAAAGGTAAGACCGGTTCTTTGACCGCGCTACCAATCATTGAAACCCAAGCCGGTGACGTATCAGCATTTGTACCAACCAACGTAATCTCGATTACAGACGGACAAATCTTCCTAGAGACTGGTTTGTTCACGCAAGGTATCCGTCCAGCGGTTAACGCAGGTCTTTCGGTATCTCGTGTTGGTGGTTCTGCCCAAACAAAAGCGATCAAAAAGCTGGGTGGTGGTATTCGTCTTGATTTGGCTCAGTATCGTGAATTGGCGGCTTTCGCTCAGTTTGCATCTGATCTGGATCCTGCAACAAAAGCTCAGTTGGAGCGTGGTAAGCGCGTCACCGAGTTGATGAAGCAGAAGCAGTATTCACCTTTGACTATCGCTGAAATGGCTGTTTCTCTGTATGCAGCGAACGAAGGTTACCTTGATGACGTTGAAGTTGAAAAGGTACTGGACTTCGAAGCGGCCTTGCATGCCTATCTAAACTCTGAAAAAGCTGATTTGGCGGCTAAAATCAACGAAAAAGGCGACTGGAATGATGACATCATTGCAGACGTTAAAGCGATGGTTGAAGCATTCAAAGCAAACGGCGTTTATTAAGAAGGGGTAGGCCATGGCAGGCGGTAGTAAAGAAATACGGGCGAAAATCGCTTCCGTAACAAATACCAAGAAAATCACCAAAGCCATGGAAATGGTGGCGGCTTCCAAAATGCGCAAAGCACAAGCGCGCATGGAAGCTACACGCCCATATGTCGAAAAAGTGAAGAGAGTCATCAATCACGTTTCCGGCGCGCACCCTGAGTATAAGCATCCTTATACCCAGGTTCGCGAGCAGGTAAAACGCGTAGCATTGATTATGGTCTCTTCCGACCGTGGACTATGTGGTGGTTTAAATTCAAACTTATTCCGCAAAGCATTGCCATTGCTTAAAAAGTGGCAGGAGCAAGGTGTGGAAGTTGAGCTTGCACTGGTCGGTAACAAGGCCCAAACATTCTTTAAAAGCTACGGCGGGAATGTTGTGGCCACCGTCACTGATCTGGGCGATGCCCCACACATCGAAGATTTGGTCGGGACCATTAAAGTGGTTCTGGATCGTTTTGACGCGGGTGAAGTCGATGAAGTGCATCTGGCTTCCAACGAATTCGTTAATACGATGACTCAATCTCCGACGATTACACAGCTTGTTCCTTTGCAATCTGATGAAGAATCAACAGAAGAAACGTATTGGGATTACATTTACGAACCTGATGCGAAAACGGCCCTGAACTTGTTGATGCGCCGTTATGTTGAAAGTACCGTTTTCGGTGCCGTTGTGGAAAACGCGGCCTGTGAACAGGGTGCTCGAATGATTGCAATGAAGAATGCGACTGATAATGCGGGTGAGATGATTAACGAGCTTAAGCTGTCTTACAACAAGGCTCGTCAAGCAGCAATCACAGCCGAACTTTCGGAAATTGTGGCTGGTTCATCAGCTGTTTAAGTTTGAAGTATTTCAATAAAAGGTTAAAGATTATGAGTGGAAAAATAGTACAAGTAATCGGCGCGGTAATCGACGTCGAATTTAAAGGTGCTGATTTACCAAAGATCTATGACGCGTTAACTGTTGATGAACTAGGGCTCACTCTTGAAGTTCAACAGCAAGTCGGTGATGAAGTCGTGCGTGCCATCGCAATGGGTTCTTCCGACGGTCTGAAACGTGGCATGGCTGTTTCCAACACCGGTGAAGCGATTGCCGTTCCGGTTGGTAAACCAACACTGGGTCGTATCTTTGATGTTCTAGGGAACCCTATTGATAATGCGGGTCCTGTTGAATCCGAAGAAAAAATGACCATTCACCGTGCTGCACCAGCGTTTGAAGAGCTTGCCGCTTCTCAAGAGCTTTTGGAGACAGGTGTTAAAGTCATCGATTTGATTTGCCCATTTGCTAAGGGTGGTAAAGTCGGTCTGTTCGGTGGTGCCGGTGTTGGTAAAACCGTTAACATGATGGAATTGATCCGTAACATCGCCATCGAGCACTCCGGTTATTCCGTATTTGCCGGTGTAGGTGAGCGTACACGTGAAGGTAACGACTTCTATTATGAAATGGAAGAGTCCGGCGTATTGGACAAAGTTGCTTTGGTCTACGGTCAGATGAATGAGCCGCCAGGTAACCGTCTTCGTGTTGCCTTGACAGGTTTGACAATGGCTGAGTACTTCCGTGACGAAGGTCGTGACATCCTGTTCTTCGTGGATAACATTTACCGTTATACTCTAGCCGGTACAGAAGTATCCGCCCTGTTGGGCCGTATGCCTTCTGCGGTAGGTTACCAACCGACTTTGGCTCAGGAAATGGGGCAAATTCAGGAGCGTATCACGTCCACTAAAACCGGTTCCATCACGTCTATCCAAGCGGTCTATGTACCAGCGGATGACTTGACTGACCCGGCACCAGCAACAACGTTTGCTCACTTGGACGCGACCGTTGTATTGAACCGTTCGATTGCCGAAACCGGTATCTATCCTGCGATCGATCCATTGGACTCGACTTCTCGTCAGCTGGATCCTTTGGTGGTTGGTAACGAGCATTATGATACGGCTCGTGGCGTTCAAGAAACACTTCAGCGTTATAAAGAGTTGAAAGACATCATCGCTATCCTAGGGATGGACGAGCTGTCTGAAGAAGACCGTTCTTTAGTGGCACGCGCACGTAAGATGCAGCGCTTCTTCTCTCAACCTTATTTCGTCGCGAAAGTATTCACTGGTGAAGATGGACGTTATGTTTCATTGAAAGAAACCATCCGTGGTTTCAAAATGATTCTTTCCGGTGAACTTGACGATATTCCAGAGCAAGCATTTATGTATGCCGGTGATATCGACGAAGTGCTTGAAAAAGCTAAAAAATATAAGGATTAATTGATTATGGCAGTCTCAATGCAAGTCGATATTGTAAGTGCAGAGGGCTCAATGTTCTCTGGTAAAGCGGATATGGTCTTTGCACAGGCTGCCGATGGTGAAGTCGGCATCCTGCCAAAACATACCCAGCTATTAACTCAGTTAAAGCCAGGGCAGGTTCGTGTCGTCAGCGGTGATGAAGAAGATTTCTTTTTCATTAACAGCGGTGTTCTGGAAGTGCAACCAAGCGTTGTGACCATTCTGGCCGATACCGCGATTCGCGCTGAAGACTTGGATCAAGCTGCAGCTGAAGAAGCGAAACGTCGTGCCGAAGACGCGATGGAGCAAGCCAAATCTGATACAGATGTTGCGCGTGCTCAAATCGAATTGGCGGAAGCCGTTGCGCAGATTCAGACGATTACCAAGTTGCGTGATCGTTTGCACAAGACAGGATTGTCTTAAGTCAATTGTCCTTTTAGAAAAAGCACCTTCGGGTGCTTTTTTTTTTAGAATCGCCATCAAACAAATTCGATAAAATAGATTAATAAAAAACCTAATTGGATGGGTTTGATGGCTGTTTTATTTTACATTCAGGAGTTTGCATGTCTTTAAAAGTGATTATTTTGGCGGCTGGAAAAGGCACTCGTATGCGTTCGAGTCTACCCAAAGTATTACAGCCTTTGGCCCAAAAACCACTATTAGGGCATGTTGTCGAAACCGCGGATTCACTTGATTGCGAAAATATTGTGACGGTCATCGGTCACGGCGCCGAGCAAGTGGCCGAACGTATGGCACACCCGAATATTACGTTTGCGATGCAGGAAGAGCAGTTGGGCACCGGCCATGCTGTGCAGCAAGCGGTTCCATATTTTTCTGACGATGATATCGTTCTGGTGTTGTACGGGGACGTACCGCTAACCCGCAGGGAAACGCTTCAAGACTTGTTGAGCCTGGTGGATGAACAGCATCCTTTGGCTCTATTGACGATCAACCTGGAGGATGCGACAGGTTATGGTCGAATTGTGCGTGATGTCCATCATGCGGTTCAGGCGATTGTTGAAGAGAAAGATGCCAGTCCGGCTGAAAAAAGCATTCAGGAAGTTAATACCGGCATTTTAGCGGCCTCCGGGCGTTATTTGCGTCAATGGCTGGGATGCTTGTCGAGTGACAATGCGCAAGGCGAATACTATTTGACGGACATCATTGCGATGTGCGTGGCCGATGGCTTTGAGGTTCACACCACACAGCCGGAGTCGGAAATTGAGGTACTGGGCGTGAATAACAAAATGCAGCTGCAAGCTTTGGAAAGACGTTACCAGCAAGCCTTGGCCGAGGAGTTAATGGTGCAAGGCGTGACGCTCATCGATGCCAGCCGTTTAGACATTCGGGGTCGGTTGGATGTGGGGCAGGATGTGCAAATCGATGTGAATGTGGTGTTCGAAGGCCAAGTCACCTTGGGGAATAATGTGGTGATTGAAGCGAACTGTGTGATTAAAGACGCGGTGATTGCCGACAATACGGTGATTCATGCTTTCAGTCACATCGAATCGGCCACGATTGGTCCAGCCTGCCAAATCGGACCTTATGCTCGCCTGCGTCCGGGTTCCGAGTTGGCTGAGAACGTCAAAGTCGGTAATTTCGTCGAAACGAAAAAAGCGCAAATCGGTCGTGGTTCGAAAGTGAATCATTTATCCTATGTCGGGGATACCGTCATGGGGCAGGAGGTAAATATCGGTGCCGGTACGATTACCTGTAACTACGATGGGGTCAATAAACACCAAACCATTATTGGTGACCATGTTTTTGTCGGGTCCGATACTCAGTTGGTGGCGCCGGTAACGGTGCATGATGGGGCGACCATTGGTGCGGGTTCCACCATTACCAAAGATGCGCCGGCAGACACTTTGTCACTTTCTCGTTCCAAGCAAATCAGTTTCAAGGACTGGCAGCGTCCGGTTAAAAAATAACCAGGCCTGGCCGATTCTTTCCTGTTCACAATTCAAACCGTCGGGTGTCGATATGGTGTATTTAATGATCGAACCGCAACAAGCGGAAGCTTTTCAAAAACGCATGAATGATCAAGATTGGTCGCTGGTCTTCCAAGACGGAGGTCAAAGCCAGTTCATCGGCTGGGCCTATATGATGAAGTGGGAAAAACCGCTTGAGGATGGCCGCCAGGGAGAAGTAACCCTGCATTATTCCGACAATCACGGTGAACTGGAAGCCTATCTGGAAATGAATCCCCCCGCAAAACCTCATATGGATGCCTTAGTCGCGGAATTGTAAATGATGAATCGCGAAACCATACAAGCTTATTTAGATTTGACCCGTCTGAACCGGCCGATCGGCATTTATTTGGTGCTTTGGCCGGCGCTGTGGGCTCTTTGGTTGGCGGCCGATGGTACTCCGCCCCTGTCGATTTTAGGAATCTTTATTTTGGGCGCGGTGATTATGCGTTCGGCTGGTTGTGTGATTAATGATTATGCCGACCGTCATTTTGATGGCGGTGTGTCGAGAACATGCTGCCGTCCCTTAGCGACGGGTGTTTTGACTGAAAAGCAGGCACTCGGCTTTTTCGTGGTATTGGCGCTGTTGGGGTTCGGTTTGGTGCTGTTGCTGAATCCCTTGACGATTTACTTATCTTTCGGCGCACTGTTTTTGTCGGTTTTGTACCCTTTTATGAAGCGGCATACTTATTGGCCACAGGCTTTTTTGGGCGCGGCGTTTGCCTGGGCCATCCCGATGGCGTTTGCGGCGGTACAGGAGACGGTGCCTTGGCAGGCCTGGGTGATTTTCACGTTAACGTTGATCTGGGCGCTGATTTATGACACCGCTTACGCCATTGCCGATTTGGAGGATGACCTGAAGTTGGGTATTAAATCCACCGCCATCTTGTTTGGTGAGAAAGTGCAATGGATACTGGGCTTTTTCCAATTATTGATGCTGGCCGGTTTTATCTGGCTGGGGCAGCTGTTCGACTTGGGATTGGCGTATGATTTGTCCGTTTTAGTCGTTGCCGGGTTCTTTGTTTATCATCAATGGTTACTGCATTTTCATCAACCGGAACTGGCTTTTCGGATGTTTTTAAACAATCATTGGGTCGGTCTGGTGATTTTACTGGGTATTATACTGGACAAGAGCATTTTCCCGGCTATAACGACTGTAACCGCGCCCGTTTGAGCGTTATTGCAAGGTGATGTTATCGGGCATGTCGAGCAGGGGTTCCAAGTCCAGCGACCAATCGGATTTGTTTAAGGCCTTGCCGAAAACCGTTAGCAGAACCCCCATTAGCTCCGGATTATAGCCCAGTTGGATGCCGGCGCCTTCTTCCGGTTCCAGAATCAATTGCGGCGTTGGGCTATCCAGATTGCGAAAGGTCATTTTCGCTAATAGAATAGGGCTATTGCCTAACGGGTGTTCAAGGTTTTCCGGTTCCTCGTAAGGCTTATCGAAGTCGCCTTCCAGTTGCGCTTTTTCCTGACGAAGCTGCCGCTCGGCAGGGTGTTCGTTTTGAACGATGGCTTCACCGGTTTGCGGGTGTTGACCTTGCAAGGCGGGAATCAGTAATTTCAGATAACGTCGGGTAATCCAGGCCTGCAAACACTGTTGCTGTTGAGTGTGCAGTTGAAACAGAATTCGATCTTCAATGGGTTGGTAGGTCGCTTGGATTTGTTTGATTTGGTCCGACATGAGGCTTTTTTGATTGCATAATAATAGAATCATTATACTGTTTTTGAGCTGGATTGCGTGGAGCATACCGCAAAGTGTGCTTTCCAGTGACTTTATCGAACAGGTGGACTCTACAACTGAAGACGAAGCGTCTGATAAGAAGGATCACTCCGCATCCGAATCTTCAAAAACACCCGCCAAAACGGGGCCGGAAACGGCTTCCGATACAGCCAACCCCGGCCCGCCACCGGAAAAAACCTATTTTTTCGAAGGCACAGAAAGTCCGTTATTGAACTTCACCTTTAAATACTTGGATACGATGCATGATTGGCTCAGTCATACCGTGGATGATTTCGGTGAACAAGCCGACGACTTCTTCGGAACCGATGACTCTTTTGACCGAACCAAGGGCAGTCGCTTGGATATTATGACACCGGTCCGTTTTCATTCGGACGGCAGTATTGATACGCAAGTTAAGTTTCGGGCCAAAATTGCCTTACCGAAAACCCAACGGCGCTGGCATGTGATTGTCAGTTCGGCAGAAGACAATATCAAAGAACTTTCTTCAGGCGGGGCGGGTACCGCCGGAACGGGTAATAACTCCCCATTGAATAATGCTTCCAGTGCCACCTCGCCGCAACAGGATGACGGAACCAATGTCGGTTTGCGTTATGCATTGGACTTGGCCGGCTTTACCGCTACCTTTGTCGATGTCGGCTTAAATTTTCGTAATATTATTGAACCGGATCCTTACGCGCGGATTAAATTGCATTATAAATGGAAGCTCAGCCCTAAATGGTATAGCCGGATGTATCAGGATTTGTATTGGCAAAGTTATAAAGGTGTGGGGCTGGATTCCCGTCAGGTCTTTGACCGGCAAATTAATAATCAGTTTTTATTCCGTTCGCAGACTGAAGCGGACTGGAAAGATAAAGATCAAAACTATTCGTTGTCGCAGAATTTTATTTTTGTCGATCAAGTCAATGTGCATCGCGGCTTGGCTTATTACCTCGGATGGAACTGGAACTGGACACCGGATGCGCCAGGGTTCAATTTAAGTTCCTATTCGGTTGGGGTGAATTGGCGGGAGCGAATTTATAAGGACTGGATGTTTTTTGAAATCGATCCGGAAATCAGTTTTTACGATGATACCAATTTCAATAAAGCCGACGCCAGCATTCGTTTTATGCTGGAAGCACAATTTTATGACCATAAGTAGTTGGCGGAATAACGGACATAAAAAAGGCCTGCAAAGCAGGCCAAGTACTTTAGACAAGCAACGAAACTTAGAAAACAGCCGTGAGCTGTACGGAAATGCGGTTATCAATGGAATCCAGAATGTCATTGACGGTATCGTTGGAGTTCGGCGCGTCAATGCTTCGGATTTCGTAGTTGGCTTTCAGCGAGGTCTTCTTATTGAAGAAATACTGTGCGCCTAAAGTGGTGGTTTCGAATACGCGTTCTGCGTTAGCCCCGCCGGTACCGTTTTTATCGGTGGCACTGTTCAGCTTGTCATAACGCACATCCAGTTCCACGCTGGAAATGGGGCGATACCCTAAGCTGACGTAATAACCGTCGGCTTTCTGATCCGGTAAGACACTGAAGGTACCGCCGTCGTCTGGCGTTCTTGCACCAGACGTGCCGCCGTAAATCATCCCGTCGGCCATGATGTATTCGGCTGCCATGCGGTATTTCCCATTATAGAAAGTGGTCCCCAAACCGCTACGAGTACGGTCTTGACTCTGTTCTGTGCCCGGTGTCGTCGGGGTACCGTCATTGTAATCTCGCTTCCCGTTTTGGGTCCAGGCATAAAGCTTAAATCCATGACGGCGTGGCCCTTTGGAATCACCGAAAACCTTTTCTGTGGAGGCATACAGGTAGGTATCCATATCCCCATTGTTGTTGGTGACCGCTAAACCGCTGCCGTTGCCGATCATAACGGCATAACTGGTGTCCCAGCCGCCGAGGTTAAAGGTGTCGAATACCTGCACCCCGGTATCGCGGAAAGCGCCGACCGGGCCATCCCGCTCGGTATTTCCACTTTGGTACTCAAAATCTCTTTCCAATAGCAAGCGATTGGTGGCATTGGTGAAATTAATGTAATTGGCGACGAAAGCGGCTTGCAAGGCTTCTTCCGAACCCGGTGTTTTAAATAAACCGGCACGTACGCGTGCGCCGGGAATGTAGTTCAGGGTCACACTGGCGTCGGTCAGCTGACCTTGCGAGGCGCCTTTGCCTGTGGTGATACCGTTGTTCCCGAATTCCGCCAGCAGGAAATAGTTCACTTTTTTATCCAATGGCAGGTTGTTGCCGCGCACCCCGATACGGGCACGTTTGACATTGAACCCGCTGGCGCTGTCCAGTTGAGGGGCCATTTGGTTAAAGGCCGCCGGTTTGCCTTTACCAGGGCCGGCTTTTAGTTTGGTGTCGTCGGTGTGCTGATAGTCCAGTTGCACAAAGCCCCAAAGCTTAGCTCTTGGCGCTTGATCGGCCGGTTCCGTGCCTTGCAGCATTAGCCAGTTGGTGGCGTGAGCCGGAGTGGTGGTGCAAGCCGCGATGATGGCGGCCGGTAACAGTTTGGTCAAAAATTGTTTTTTCATAAGCTTCTTCTCTGATTTTTGTCGTTTTAACGAAAGTCCGTGAGATCAATAGTCAGGTTAGGGTCTCAAGTAGACAAACCCTTCCTCTTGCAAGTGCGCCAATTCGGCGACGCCGCTGGGAACGATGTCTTTTTGGTCAACGTCATAAAGGTCACGTTTGTAATCGACGTTTCGCCCTTTTAGCGTGTTGTTACAGACATCAAATACCACGCCTTGCATACGTAGGCTATCGATTTTTTGCTGCATTTGCGTAGTGGCATTGGCGGTATGAAACTTCGGCACGTTTTTCAATTCTTCTGGCTTCAGCAATAAAGATAAGCCATTGCCATGCAGGACCACTTTGATTTCCAGGTTATCCGCACCGACCGCGTTGATGTGGTTCTGGATGTTACGTAAAGTGCTGGACTGCTTTTTGGCGTTGTCATAGTTGATGTGGTAAACCACTTTTTGGTGACCGTACCCTTCGGACGCTTGCGCGGAAGACAGCAGCATCCAACCGGAAAGTAAGGTCAAGACAATCAGTTTAGTAACGTTAAGCATCATGGTCTCCTCTGACTCTTAGAGTCGTTTAATTAAGGCTTCAGTATTTGGTAGCCGGCGGCATTCAATTGCAGGATTCGAGCCGCACCGGCCGGTACGACGGTTACACCTTCGGTCAGTGCCGGTTTGCTTCCCAAGATTTTGGTGAAATGTTTCAACGTATTCGCACAGCCACTGAAACGTACACCGGCGTTCATTAGCGATTTAATACGCGGGGTATTGACGTTGCCTTCCAGCATTAATCGTAAGCCAGGCCCGAAAGCAACGATTTCCAAGTCCAGATCACCGGCGTCATAGTGCTTCATCAAATTATTCGCCACATTCAAAACCAGGGTTTGTTTGAACGGGTTCGGGTCACTGATTTGCAACACAACCTTATGGGTGGCAAAAGTATCCGGAAGCGGGGGTTCTTGCGCCGCCGCCATAATGTTGGTTGAAAACAACAAAGTGGCGAGCCAGCTGAAGATGAACAGTTTTATTTTTTGATTCACGTTTTATTTCCTCCAAAGTGTCATGCGTCTTCAAGAGCGCTCTCCCCAATAACGGAAAATCGTCCGGCTTTATTCCAACTTTCTGAGATGGTTATTTCTATGGTGGGATAACGGCTTCTTATTTCATAAAACAGTTATATTCTTATGGGTAAAACAAAGGCTTGTGATGGCTGAAAATTTTGCCTATGATGAAAAAAAGGGAGTTTGAATGATTAGCAATTGGATTACATTAAAAACCAATCAGGTGAAGTTGAATGCGGTGCTCGAATCGCACTATGCCAACCTTTACCGGATTGCTTACGCCTGGAGTCAGGACGAGTCTTTGGCGCAAGATTTGGTTCAGGACACCATGCTGAAATCGTTGCAAAAAGCCGATCAGCTAGCGTGTTTTGATAATGTTGACCGATGGTTGTGTAAGATCATGCATAACCTGTTTTATGATAATTGTCGGCAAAATGCCCGTTGGCACCAGGTGGATGTCGCCGAAGTGGGCGAACAGTTGAAAACGGAATCGATCGAATCTTTGTATATTCGTAAACAAACGATTCAGAACATCCACGACGCCATTGGTAACCTGCCGATCGATCAGCGTGAAGTTATCGTTCTGGTGGACTTGCAAGGCTATTCCTACCAAGAAGTGGCTGAGATCACCGAAGTACCGGTTGGCACGGTGATGAGCCGACTTTCCCGTGCCCGGGAAAAATTGAAAAAGCTGGTGTCCAGCGAAAAGTGGGTGCCCAATTATCAGAACAATGTGGTCGCTTTAAAAAAGAGTAGTGCAAAATGACGGAAAAATTGAAAACCACACCGCAAGACATACATGCCTACCTTGACGGTGAGTTGTCGTTGCAGGAACGTCAGCGTTTTGAAGAAGCACTGAAACTGGATCCGGCCTTGCGTCATGAAGTCTGTGAGTTGCGTAAAATCAAACAACAGATGCTGGAGCATTATCAAAAAGTGTCGGTGCCGCCACGTCCAACCTTTCAAAGCCAAGGTTCCAAACGGGCTTATTGGGCCGCAGCCGCATCGGTCGTTTTGGTGGTGGCATTGGGCGTTTTTGCCCTGCCGTATTCGTCGGATGTGCCCGCAATGAATGGCTTGTCGGTGGTGCAAAATGAATCGACGGACAGTAAGATTCTGTTGCACATTGATTCCAACCAGCCGGAAAAAACGCAGGCGCTTTTGCGAAAAGCCAGCACCTTGTTAGCGGAAAACAAAGCGCAGGACGGTGTGCCGCCGATGCAAATTGAAATCGTTGCCAATGACCATGGTATCGAGTTGTTTGAGCAGGATAATCAAAGCCGGGAAGCCATTATCGGTTTGTTGGCGCAATACGATAATCTTAAATTGCTTGCCTGCCAGCGCGCTTTGGAACGTCGTAAGGCCAAAGGTGAACCGGCCAAGCTGATTGACGGTGTCGAGTCTGATAAAACGGCGATTGATGAAATCGTCAACCGTATGCAAAAGGGTTGGAAGTACTACAAGTTCTAGAGCCGGCCTTGTCTAAGGCAGTACTTGAGACGGCGGTGAACCGGCTGGGCGGACACGAAAGCCTTCCGACAGCAACAAGGTGTCGCCGTTTTGTGTGAAGGTAGAATGTCGGGCATAAACCGGCCTGGGCTGTTCGGTCTCGGCCAGGTATGGCCAATCGGTTGTCTGGGTATGGGCTATTTCAAACGGTGTCCGTTGCACCTTGGGAAGCTGAAATAAAATTTCGCCCAAAGGTCGGCTCCCTAGTTGACGCAGACGGTACCAAGCGTTGCCCGGCACGCAGTCGGGAATCACGGTACGGCCGTACACTAACGGTTCATCCCCGCACTGCAATAACACACATCGAACCCAGGCTTTACGGTCGGCGGCCAGTTTCAGGCGCTCCGCTTCAAAGCGCAAGGGCACTTCCCATTTTTCCGATAAAACCGTCACGTGCATTTCCGGGCAGGCATGGCGGATTTTGGCGGTCAAGGAACCGGTTTCCAGCAACCATTCCCGGTAAGCGGGTTCGATGCCAAGACGTCCGAACAGCGCGGCCGGGTACCAATGCATACGGTCAGGCATGTTTGTAATCCATTCGTTCTCCTATCCAGCGGGTATGCAGGGCATCGACAATATCCGGGTCGCTGATGGCGAGGGTTTCGGCCCAGTGTTTGGCGACCGGAATCCATTCCTGATCCCGCTTCAAGTCGGCTATTCTAAATTGCAGGCCGCCGGTTTGTCGAGTGCCGAGAATTTCACCCGGGCCACGTAATTTCAAGTCTTCTTCTGCAATACGGAAACCGTCGTTGGTGTCACGCATGATGTTCAGGCGGGCTTTGCCGGTTTCGCCCAATGGAGCCTGATACAGTAATACACAGTGGCTTTTTTTGTGGCCCCGGCCCACGCGACCGCGCAATTGGTGCAATTGTGCCAGACCAAGTCGCTCGGCGTTTTCGATAATCATCAAACTGGCATTCGGGACATTAACCCCCACTTCAATCACCGTGGTGGCGACAAGCAAATCCAGCTCATGGTTTTGGAAAGCCGCCATCATCTCGGCTTTTTCATCTCCTTTCAGGCGACCGTGAATCAAGCCGACCCGTAAATCCGGCCAGTGGTCTTTGAATTGTTGGGCGGTGACTTCTGCGGCCTGGGCATGCAACAGCTCCGATTCTTCAATCAGTGGACAGACCCAATAGGCTTGAACTCCGGCTTTGCACTGCGCATAAAGATGCTCCATCACTTCAAAACGTTTTTGATTGTTCAATACCGCTGTGTCGATGGGTTGGCGGCCGGGCGGCAATTCATCGATGATGGATAAATCCAGGTCGCCGTAAGCGGTCATGGCCAAGGTGCGGGGAATCGGTGTGGCGGTCATAATGAGTTGGTGCGGGTGGGTGTCGTCGTCAAGTTGGCTTTTGTCGTGCAGCGCTAAACGCTGGTGCACGCCGAAACGGTGTTGTTCGTCGATAATGACCAGGCCGAGTCGGCTGAAGGTGACGCTTTCCTGAAACAAGGCGTGAGTGCCGATGACGACCTTGGCCTCATTGGATTCGATTTGCGCCAGCCTAAAGCGTTTTTCGGCGGCTTTCATCCGGCCGTTGAGCCAGGCCACCGCAATGCCGAGCGGCTCCAACCATTCTTGAAAATGGTTACGGTGCTGTTCCGCCAGAATTTCCGTGGGGGCCATAATCGCAACTTGATAACCGGCGTCAGCGGCTTGAATCGCGGCGAGCGCGGCAATGATGGTTTTACCGGAGCCGACGTCCCCTTGAACCAGGCGTTGCATGGGATGGGGTTGATTGACGTCCTGACGGATTTCATCCAGCACCCGTTGTTGGGCACCCGTGAGTTCAAAAGGCAAAGAGGCCAGCAGTTGGTTGGCGGTTTGGCTGGGTGGAAATACCGGTGCCAAGCGTTGTTTTTCGGATTGCCGCAACAGTTGCAAGCTCAGTTGGCTGGTGAGCAATTCTTCCAGAATCAGGCGTTTTTGCGCCGGGTGTTGAAACTGCTTGATGAGAAACAGGTCGTCTTCCGGTTGCGGCTGGTGCAATCGCAGCAGGGATTCATTGATCGGCGGCAGTTGCAGTTCGTTCAATAAGTGTGTTGGCAAGGCTTCCGCCAACGGATATTGTTTCAACAGCGTCAGTGCCTGCTGAATCAGTTTCAACAGGGTTGGTTGCCCCAGTCCTTCGGTGACCGGATAAACCGGTGTCAGGGTTTGTTCCAACGGCGGTGTGTTATCGCGGGCGAACAGTTGATACGCTGGGTGGACCATTTCCAATCCATTGTGGCCGGAGCGCACTTCGCCATAGCCACGCAGTATTTGGCCGCGTTTGAATTGCTGGGCTTGCCGATAATGGAAGTGGAAGAAGCGGCAACTTAGGGTTTGGCCGCTTGCGTCTATGAGCTTGACAATCAGGCTGCTGTTGCGGCTCTGCGTCATGTGATGGCTGATGACTTCGCCTTCAATCAAGGCTTCCTGACCAATGAACAGATTCGCAATGGGGGTGAGTTTGGTTTTGTCCTGATAACGCAACGGCAGGTGGAATAACAAGTCCTGCACCACGATCAGCCCCAGGCGATTGAGCTTTTCCGCCAATTTATCGCCGACGCCTTTTAGGGAGGTCAGTTTTTGTTGTGCCAAAGGCTGGTTGTCGGTTGCGGGCATAGAGGCGGATTCGAAGCGTGTGAAATAAACTCAATTCTAGCAAAAATTCCGCAAAAACACCCAGGCCTGGGCGTTTTTAATGATTGGAGTTGCGATTTATTCCAACCAGACTTCGTCCTTGTATTGTTCGGTGTGGGCATTAATCAGGTGATAGCCGGCCGAACCTATGTCGGTTTGGGTATGTTGCAAGGTCAGTTTGCCGGTGACCAGAAATGGAAAATCGACCATATGTAATTTAATGCCTTGCCCCGGTGCGGTGTCGACCAGAATGGTCTGGTTGACCGGCGGCGCGGGAACGTGGATGCAAGCGCCGAAATAGGGCACGAACAGGAAGCGGGTGATGGTGGCGTTTTTGATGGCCAGTGGTGCAATGAAGCCGGCCAGCGCAATGGTTTCACCATCGAGCTTTTCATTCACCGGGGAGTTGGCAATGATGTCCTGCAGTTTTTCTAGAATCGCCAAGCCTTCCGGACTGTTGTCCGGCAATTCATTCAGGCGGTTAATGTCTTCTTCATAAGCCTGCAGTAATTTTTCCGGTTCGTAACCCTCCGGAATCAAGTCACTCCACTTGATTTTGCGGGGTTCTTCGGCCACGGCCACCGAGGTGAACAGCGCCCATAAAAAAACGGGAAAAACGATTGTTGCAACGGTTTTGAGCCAAGTAGATTGGGTCGTCAACGGCTGAGTCCTTTGGTTAAACTGGTTCGATAGGCCATGATACCCGGAATTAAGCTGATGAGCACCCCCAGTAACCAGGCCAGACCGATAAACAACCATTGTTGGGCATCCGGCCAGGGTAATTGAATAAAGAGGCCGTAATGTTCGGCCAGATAAGGTGCCAGCCAGGCTAAGCCACCGTACAGCAACACAATGCCGAACAAGGTGCCCAGAAGTAGGATAAACAGCGCTTCGAAAGCGAACAGCAGTAAGACGTCGTAACCGTGAATACCGATGGCGCGGAGTACGGCGATTTCATGTTGGCGTTCCTTGAGCGTGCTGAGCAAGGTAATCAGCATTCCGACCAGGCCTGCCAGCAACACCATACTGGCAATCGCCAGCAATCCACGCTCGAACGGTGCCATGATCTGCCAGAGACTGGCCAGCGTGCTGCCCGGCAGAATGGCCAGCAACGGTTCGTCCTCAAATTCATTGAGACGACGTTGCATTTTGAAGGTGGTGAGTTTGTTTTTCAAACCGACTAAAATAGCGGTGATGGTTTCCGGTTCCACGATGAGTCTTCGAGCTTGGTCGGCGGAAATTTTTAAAGGGGATTGCATGCCGCCGCGCCAATCGATATGGATGGCTTCGATGGCGTCGAGCGAGACTTGTAAGCTGTTGTCTACCGGCGTGCCGGTCGGCGCGAGAATGCCGCTGACGGTAAAAGGTTTGTCATTATGTTTCGGAGCCAATCGACCGGAGGACAAACCGTGCGATAGCACGATTTGGTCGCCGAGTCGGTAACCGTATTTTTGGGCGACTTTCGCGCCAAGCACCACGTCGTATAAGTCTGAGAAAGCTTGGCCTTTCTGGAAAACGAGTGGCTGTTCGTCACCGTAACGATAATGCTGGTAAAAGCTGGGCAAGGTGCCGATGACACGAAAACCGCGATGCGAATCGCCCAACGACAGCGGCACGGCCCAGTCGACTTCCGGCATCTTTTGCAGTTTTAAATAGGTTTGGTAATCGATGTTGTTAGTGGCATTGCCAATGTGGAATACGCTGTAAAGCAGCAGGTTTACCGGCCCACTGCGGGCCCCGACAATCAGGTCGGTTTGCGATAGGGTGTTGAGAAAACTGTTTTTGGTTTCTTTGCGCAAGGTGTCCACGCCGAGCAGCAGTACCACGCTGATGGTGATGGAAAACATCGCCAGCAATAAGCTGCCTTTTCGGCTCCAAGCGCTTTTAAGAGCGAGAGAAAACAGATTCATGTCGTCTCCTTTACCGTAGCCTGATTGAGTTGAGCCAAGTCGATTTCTTGCTGGAAGTGCTGCGCTAAATGGGCATCGTGGCTGACGAACACTAAGGTGGCATTGGATTGCTCCGCCGCCGCGAACAGCCAGTCAATGAAACGGTCGCGATTGTCGGCATCCAGCGCCGAGGTGGGTTCGTCGGCAATAATCAGTTCCGGCCGTCCCATCAGTGCGCGGGCAATGGCGACTCGTTGTTGCTGGCCGATGCTGAGACGATTGACCGGTTGGGTGAGAATGTTGTCCGGCAGTTGCAACAATTTCAACCAGGCCTGGGCCTGGTGTTGTGGGTCGGATTCCTGTTGGCGGCGGTGTTTGGAAAAACTCAGCGGTAGCAGAATATTGTCCAGCGTGGTCAGGTAAGGCAGCAGATTGAACTGTTGAAAAATGACGCCGAGATGGTCGCCCCGAAAGCGGTCGCGTTGCAAGGCCGACAAGCTGGCCAGTTCGGTATCCAGCACTTTCAAGTGCCCGCTTTGGGCGGTGAAGACCCCGGCCAGCAAATTCAGTAATGTGGTTTTGCCGCTGCCGCTGGGGCCTTTGATAAACAGATGTTCGCCACGTTGAACCTGCAATTCGGGCAGATTCAAGGTGTCTTGCGTATGGCCGGGCCAGCGGTAACGAAGCTGCTCGATTTCAATCACGGCGGATGCATGCATGGCAGAACGGTCTGGAGTTATTTGAGTGAAATATTGGGTTGCTGGCGCGATAAAGTGCCGCCGGATTGTTGGTCGCTGAGCAACCATTGCGCACGTACGGTTTCCAATTGCGGCCAGCGTTTGAAAAGGCCGTTCAGTTTTAGTGTCGATAACGCCTGCGGATTTTGGCAACGGTAGGTATATTCGATGTGGACATCTTTGTGGGTGTGGCCAGACTTTTCATGCTCATGCTCATGCTCATGCTCATGCTCATGCTGGGTGTGGAATGGATTGTCAATGAGCGCCGATTCCTGCTGACATTTGGCTTCCGGGTTAAAGGTCACAAGCGGTTCGGTTTTAATTTGCTGGATGCGCTGTTTCACTTTGGTTTTTTCGCTTTCGGAATGTGGGGCATGTTCAAAGCCGAACACATTATGTGCCGGGCTATTGATTTCTAGGAGAATGTCCGATTCCACCTGGGCGAGATTGAGCTCGGCCACGCCGTGTTCATGGGCGGCATGGGTTTCGGCTTGAATATTGGCGGACAGCAGACCGGTGGCGGCACAGACCAAAAGCGTAAGCGGGCGAAGCGTCATGTCATTTCCTTTGGTAAATTAAAAGGGTTTGAATTCATAGGGTTTAAGATTCGGGTTTAAAACTCGTTTTGAATGGCTTTGTAGCCGCTGACCAATTGATTGTTGGCCTGAACGACCGATTCGGAAAACTCTGACAGTTTAGCGGTTTTGGCCGGAAAAAGGCTTAAATCAGTGTGACAATCGATATGGGCGGTGGATGGCACATAGAAGCCGTGCGGCAAGTCGCAGCCATCGACCACCGAATTATGGCGCACCACCACTTCGTCGGCCACGACGCAGTTGAATAATACGCTGTTGAAACCGATGAAAACGCCGCAGCCGATTTGGCAAGGGCCGTGAATAATCGAACGGTGGGCGATGGAAGTGCGTTCACCGATGGTGACGGCGGCCCCCGCTTTGGAGTGAATGACCACGCCGTCCTGGATGTTGGAATGGGCCCCGATGACGATGGGGTCCATCTGGCCTTGTTCATTGACTTCGTCGGCGCGAATGACGGCGTAAGGGCCGATGAAGACGTTTTCGCCCACGACAATTTTACCGCACAGGATCGCGGTCGGGTCCACAAAGGCGGAGGGGTGAATCTGCGGCAAATCGCCGCTGGGGTTGTGTCGAATCATGAATCAGGCTCCGTGTTGTTGGCAGGTGCGGCAGGTGCCGTGAATTTCCAGGCTGGGTTGGTCAATGTGAAAGTGGGTGAGTTCGGCATTGGCTTGAATCGCCTGCCAAAGCGCATCGGATAACGGGGTTTCTTCGATGCCGCCGCAGTGGTCACACATCAAAAACTGGGTGAGGTCGCTGTGGGGCGCTTTTTCGTGCGCGTGGTGGCAGGCCACGTATTGACGCGTCGAGGCTAAGCGGTGAATCAGCGATTGCGCTTCCAGAAAGCTGAGCGCACGGTAGATGGTCATCGGTTGAGTGCCGCTTTGTTCGTTAATTTTGTATTGCTCCAGCAGTTCGTAAGCGCTCATGGGTTTGTCGGCTTCCAGCAGTAAGCGCAACACCTTTTCACGAATCGCCGTCAAGCGCTGGCCGTTGGTTCGGCAGGTTTCGTGGGCGAGTTTCAAGCGTGCGTCGATATCGGTCATGGCCATCTCCTATCAAGCATTCGGCGCGGCGGATTCGGCAAAAGGGTCGTCCATTTGCGTCCAATAAGTCACGCCGGCGTAAAGTTCTTCATCGGTCAATAAACAGGATTCTAACTGTTTTCGAGTGGCGTGTTCATCCAAACCTTGTCCGATGAATACCAATTCCTGGCGCATGTCGCCGAAAGGTTCCACCCATTTGGAGCGAATGAAGTCGCGGGATTCCTGATCGTCCGGCCAGCGGTCTTCCGGCACGGCTTTCCAGAACATCCCGGCCCAGTGATGGTGGGCGATACCGCCGGCTTGGCTCCAAATGCCCGCCATTTGCGGTTGACTGGCGAGCCAGAAATACCCTTTGGAGCGGATGAGTTTGCCCGTTGGCCAAGGCTGGGTCAGAAAACGGTGGAACTTGACCGGGTGAAACGGTTTTCGGGCGGTGAAAGTGAAACTGCCGATGCCATATTCTTCGGTTTCCGGTACATGTTCGCCGCGCATTTCCTGCAACCAGCCGGGGGCCTGTTGGGCCTTTTCAAAATCGAATTTTTGGGTGTTGAGTACCGTTTCGAGTGGAATATTTCCGTGTTGTAAGGTGTGGATGTCGGCCTGCGGGTTTAAGGAATGCAGAATAGCGCGCAGTTCTTCGATTTGGTCGCTTGTCATCAAATCGGTCTTGCTGATGAGCAGTACGTCCGCGAATTCCACTTGGTCGATGAGGAGGTCGGCGACGCTGCGTTCATCTTCGTCCCCAAGACTTTCCCCGGCTTCCTGTAACGATTTGGCCTGGCGAAAATCGGTGAGGAAGTTACCACCATCCACCACGGTGACCATGGTGTCGAGCCGGGCGACGTCCGACAGGGAGAGGCCGTTTTCGTCTTCGAAGGTGAAGGTTTCGGCGACCGGCAAGGGTTCGGAAATACCGGTGGATTCGATGACCAGATAATCGAATTTTCCGGCCTTCGCCAGAGCGGACACCTCCAATAGCAAATCTTCGCGCAAGGTGCAGCAAATGCAGCCGTTGGACATTTCCACCATCTTTTCTTCGGAGCGGTTCAGGCTGACTTCACCTTCCACCAGACTGGCGTCGATATTGATTTCGCTCATGTCGTTGACGATGACGGCGACGCGTAAATTTTGGCGGTTATTCAAAATATGGTTGAGTAGGGTGGTTTTGCCGGCACCCAGAAAGCCGGACAGAACGGTGACGGGGAGTTGTTTCATGACGTTAACCTCGGAAGGAAGGGAATGATATTTGATATTGATATGTTATAACATAACAAATAAATTTCAAGCCTTGTTTGGGCGTTATGTTCGGTAATCCCGATTGGGATGGGAAAATGAAAAACCACCAGGCCTGGTGGTTTTGTGAACTCGGACGTAAACCTTATTTCTTTCAAAATCCTGTGTAGCCAACCGCGTATGATGATGAAAAACGGAGGAAAAGCCATGAAGCGTGTATGGAAAACATGGGTATTTGGCAGTGTGTTGGCCTGGAGTTTGTTCGGCGCCGTGAGTTGGGCCGGGGACTCGGGTGATGATTTTTGGGCGGCCTTGCAGGAAGGCGGTAAAGTGGTGTTGGTTCGGCATGCGCAAATCGATCGGGAGTTTGGGGATGCGTTTTTGTTGGACAGCAGTTGTTTCAGCGAGCGTAATCTGAACGACGACGGAAAGGCGCAGGCGAAAAAAATCGGCGAGTTGTTTCGGGCGCACGGCATTCACGTGGAACAGGTCTTGGCGAGCCCGCATTGCCGAACCAAAGATACCGCGCGTCTGGCGTTCGGCGAATTTGAGGTGGGGCCGGAGCTGCGATTGATTCGAGCGCTACCGGAAGATAAAGCCAAGGCGAATTTACAAGCCACGCGCCGGTTAATCAGTCAGTTCAATGGCAAAGGAAATTTGATTTTGGTGACGCATCGTCCCAATATTGGGGAGCTGATTTACCTGCGGTTGCAACCCGGAGAGATGGCGGTGGTGGAACCGCTGGGGCGCGAACCGGGCGATACCGTTTTTGATTTGATTGCGCGTTATTCAGTCACGCCTTGATGGTCTTTGCCTGTTTGGAAAACTAGGCAATTACCCACTGCCCCTTTCCGCGTCGTTTCGCTTCGTACATGGCTTTGTCGGCCATGTTGAGAATGTCGTCGACATTTTTCTTTGAACTTTGGTCAAAGACCTTGAGACCGATGGAGGCATTCACGCACCCGGTGACGTCGTTTGGCAGTTGAATCGGCTGTTTGATGGCCTCAATGATTTTGTCCGAGACCTGAGCGGCGAAGCTTTCATTCTGAATGTTTTCCAGCAGGATTACGAATTCGTCACCGCCGAAACGAGCCGCCAAATCGGTTTTGCGGATAATGGTCTGGATGCGGTTGGCCGCCTCCTTAAGCAGGATGTCGCCGGCATTATGGCCGTATTGGTCATTAATGGCTTTGAAACCGTCCAAATCAATGAATAAAATGGCATTGGTCTGGTCTTGGCGGTCCAATCGCAGAATGGAGCGTGACAGTTCGTTCACCAGTAGGCGTCGCTTTGCCAGCCCAGTCAATTGATCGTAATTGGCCATGTGATAAGACTCTTCAATCAGCGCTTCTTTTTCGTCGTTCAATTGGTTGAAGGCTTGAGTGACATGGTTGTAATAGGTGGCAATCAAAGAGGCGTCGGAGTAAGGTTCCACCATGATCTTTTTGCTGAAATCCTGGTCTTGGGCTTGAGCGTTCATGGCACGGGCCAAGTCGAACATAGAGGTGGAAGCCTGGTGTTCGCTGATGTTCAAGCCGAGAATTTCTTTGGCTTCGGACACGCGTAGGGGGTAGAAACGATTGATGATTTTCAGCAGGATGTAAGTGACACTAAAAGTCAGCAGGCCGACGAAAAAGATGCCGATGGTTTGTGTTTTGAGTTGCTGCCAGAATAAGGTTTCCTCTACCAAAAACGCTACGGCCAGCGTGCCGGCAATGCCGGCAAATAAATGGACCGGAACGGCTTCAATGGCATCGTCAATCCGCCAGCGGACGAGCAGGGTTTTGCCGACCCAGTACGCCAAATAGCCGATGGCACCCACGGCCATGGCGCTAAAAGGTGACGCCAGATGCGCACAGGCGGTAATGGCCACCAGACCGGCCAAAATGCCGTTAATGATGTCGATGACCTGGTAGTAACCGGTCATTAGGCGGCTGACAATCAGCCCTGTAATACCACCCACCGCACCGGCGATTAAGGTGTTGAGCACTACCTTTCCGGTTTCGATATTTAAGGCGAGTACGCTGCCGCCGTTGAAACCGATCCATCCCAGCCAAATTAAAAACACACCGAGGGCGCTGTAAGCGAGGTTGGCCTGTTCAAAAGGCCGCTCGTTGTTTTCGAAACGCCCTAAACGTGGCCCGATAATCAAAATGGCCGCCAAAGCCGCCCAACCACCGACTGAGTGCACTACCGTGGAACCGGCGAAATCGATGAATCCCATTTGGGCCAACCAACCGTCGCTGTTCCAGATCCAATGGGCTTGAACCGGGTAGATGAACAGCGACACGATCACGGCGATAATCAGGTAGGAGGTATACTTAGTGCGTTCGGCAATGGAGCCGGAAATAATGGTGACCGCCGTGGAGGCGAACATAGCATGGAATAAGGTGAGAACAAGGCCGGATAGAGAGTCTTCGTAAAAGAATAGTTTGTCCCAGCCGATCCAGCCGTTTTGGCTGCTTCCGAGCATGATGCTGGCGCCGATGACAACGAAAATCATAAAGGCAATCAGGAAATCGCTGACATTTTTAATGGCGGTTGAAATGGAATTTTTGGTTCGGGTGGCCCCCGCTTCAAGGGCGGTAAAGCCAGGTTGCATCATGGCGACGAGAACGGCGCTGATGAGAACCCATAGAATATCAATCGGTTGTTCGCTCATCGTTATCGATACCTACGCTCAGGGGTAAATATCTTTGGCAAGCAAAATTTATACCTTTATTAAAATGTGCTTATAAAATAAAAGTGTTTGAAACAAAACGGCTTTCCGGTTGAAAAATGTGATGCTGGAGCGCGCTTTTTTGGTGTGAAATTGTTTTTTTTGAGTGCGAAACATGTGGAAATCGACGGGTTTGAAGCCGACTTCCGTTTGAAGGTGTATAGGGCTACCGTTGTTTCAGTAAGCCGAGAGAATCATCACGCCGTCCATTTCGACGTCTGTGCCTTTGGGCAGTTCCTTGACGCCGACCGCTGCTCTAGCCGGGTAAGGCTGTTCAAAATACTGCGCCATGATTTCGTTGACGGTGGCGAAGTGGCTTAGGTCGGTCAGAAAAATATTCAGTTTGACGATGTCTTGTAGGTTGCCGCCGGCCGCTTCGCATACCGCCGACAAGTTCTTGAAGACTTGATGGATGCGTTCGGAAATATCGCCTTCTTTCAATTCCATGGTTTCTGGAATCAAGGCGATTTGGCCGGAAAGATACACGGTATTGTCTGCTTTGACAGCTTGGGAGTAAGTGCCGATGGCTTGTGGGGCTTTATCAGTGGCAATGATTTCTCGCATGAGATTCCTCGTTATCAGTCTCGTGATTGGATGGATTAATCGATGGTTTGAATTTTAGCATAGAATTCCGATGATGTGCCGGGCGAGCGAGTGGTTGGTTGCTGTTGACGCGAGAGAGACTTTGAGCCAGGCCTGGCGGTTTTTCAGTGGGTTATTAAGGTGTTTAAAGAGGGTTTGTGGGCCGGTTGCTTTGTGCTATACTTTGATTATTAAAAATATTAGCCTAGACTAAACTTTGTATAAGATGAGAAAAATATTGTGAATAAATATGTAACGGGATTGATTTTAGTGTGCATCGGCTTTCTGCCGTTTCAGCTGCAAGCGAAGCCATTGAACGTGGTGGTGACCACGGGCATGATCGGTGACTTGGTAACGAATATCGGGCAGGATAAAGTGACGATGACGGCCTTGATGGGCGCGGGGGTTGACCCGCATTTGTATAAGGCCACACACGGCGATTTGCGTCGGTTACAGCGGGCCGATGTGATTTTTTACAACGGTCTTCACCTGGAAGGCAAGATGCAGGAAGTCTTTGAAAAACTGGCGCTGAAAAAAGCGGTTTACGCCGTGACGTCGCAGTTTCCGAAGGATGCGATTTTGCATTTCGGACAGGCGCCGGACCCGCACGTGTGGTTTGATGTCAGCCTGTGGGAGCTGGCCGGTCGTTTGGTGCTGGAAAAATTGATTCAGCACGACCCCGCCCACCAAGAATTTTATCGCCAGAATGCGAAAGTGTATTTACAGCAGTTGGCGGATTTGAACACTTGGGTCAAGGCGCAGGTAGAAACCATTCCGGCCGGGCAGCGTGTTTTGATTACCGCGCACGATGCGTTTGGGTATTTCGGAAAAGCCTATGGTATGGAGGTGCGGGGACTTCAGGGCATCAGTACCGCGACGGAGTTCGGGCTGCATGACATTAAACGCTTGAAGGATTTAATTTTAGAACGTCATATCAAAGCGGTGTTTGTCGAATCCAGTGTGCCGAAAAAGTTTTTAAAATCACTGGTGGCGGGGGTGAATGAGTCTGGCGGTCATTTGTCCATCGGGGGTGAACTCTATTCCGATGCCATGGGGTTGTCCGGTACGCCGGAAGGCACTTATATCGGTATGGTGAAACACAATGTCAATACCATCGTCGGGGCTTTGAAATAATATGGATGCATGGAAAACCATTGAAAATCCGCCGCTGATCGTTAACCAGCTCAGCATGCGTTATCAGTATAAGCCGGTGTTGACCGATGTGAGTTTTGCCATTCCGGAAGGTCAGAACATTGCCATTGTCGGGCCGAATGGGGCGGGTAAGTCAACCTTGCTGAAAGGTATTATGGGCTTGGAGCCGTTGATGAGCGGTGAAGTGCGTTTTTTCGGGCAACCGCTGAAACAGAAGCAGTTGTCGGTGGCTTATGTGCCTCAGCGCGAGGAGTCGGATTGGGACTTTCCGATCAATGTGATGGATGTGGTGTTGATGGGGCGGCACGGTCATTTGACGTTTTGGCAGCGTCCATCGCGTGACGATGTGCTGATTGCCGAGCAGGCATTGGCGCGCGTCAGTATGTTGGATTTCAAGGATCGTCAAATCAGTCAGTTGTCGGGGGGGCAGCAGCAACGGGTGTTTTTGGCGCGCGCTTTGGCACAAAAAGCCAGTCTGTATTTAATGGACGAACCCTTTGCCGGGGTGGATGTCACCACCGAAAAAGCGATTATCGAATTGTTTCATGAATTGAAGTCACAGAACAAGACCATTGTTTGTGTGCATCATGATTTGAATACCGTCGGCGATTATTTCGATTGGGTGTTATTAGTGAATGCCCGTTTAGTGGCGGCCGGGCCGGTGCAGGAAGTGATGACGCCGGAAAACCTCAATAAAACCTACGGCGGCCGTTTATCGCTGTTGAGCGATATGACCGAAAAGCTGTATCGCTCCAACTTGGATAAGGTGCACGATGACGAGTGATTTTGTCGCCTATTCGCCGGACTATTGGGCGCTGTTTCTGGAGTTCTGGCGGTTTGAAGATGCCAATGCCGTTTGGGTGATGGTTGGCTCGATTTTGCTGGGCATCAGCGCGTCGGTGATTGGTGGTTTTGCCTTTTTGCGCAAACGTTCTTTGATGGGCGATGCGCTGGCGCATGCCGCTTTGCCAGGTGTGATGACGGCTTTTATCCTGTTTCATGCTCATACGCCATTGCTGATGTTTTTCGGTGCTTTGGTCAGTAGTTTTCTCGGTTTGTTTCTGATGGACTGGATTCCCAAGCATACCAAGATCAAACCGGATGCGGCCATGGCCATTACCTTATCGTTTTTCTTTGCACTTGGTCTGATGGAATTATCGTATATTCAGGGTTTGGAAGTGGCCGGCAAGTCAGGCCTGGACAAAATTTTGTTTGGGCAGGCGGCGGCAATGTTGCCGAGCGATATTTACCTGTTGTCGGTGGTGGCCGTGGTGGTGTTAGTGACGGTGGCGGTTTTTTTCCAAAAATTCCGTTTGATTGCCTTTAACCGAAGCTATGCGCAATCGCTGGGACTGAACATTGCATTTTATGAACTGGTCCTGGCGCTGTTGATTGTGATGTCGGTGGTCATCGGTTTGCAAATCGTCGGAGTGGTGTTGATGGCGGCGGTGTTGTTGACGCCGGTGGCGGCGGCACGTTTTTGGGGGCACAGTCTGTCGATGATGTTATTGACCGCCGGTTTTATCGGCGGGCTCAGCGGGCTGTTCAGTGCCAATATTTCCTATATGGCACCGGCGATGCCGACCGGGCCTTGGATGGTGGTGGTGCTGTCCCTGGTGTTTGCGGTGTCCTTTTTGTTTGCGCCGCAACGAGGCTTGATATCCAATGTGTTGAAGCAGCGTCGGCTGCGCCGCCAGGTGTGTGACGAAAATGTGCTGCGCACCTTGTATGTATTGAATGAGCGTCATCCGGCCAATCGTCATCATTCCAAGAAAGCTTTGGCGTTGGACTTGCCGTTTGGAGAAGAGGATATTTTGGCGTTGCGCACCATGCCTCTGGCCGAATTGAAAGACACTCTGGCGCGAATGAAAAGACAGGGCTGGTTGACCACAACGGATACCGTGCGGGCAGTGGCGCTTTCGCCGACGGGTGCGGAACGGGCGATGGCGCTGACGCGTCGCCATCGTCTGTGGGAAAACTACTTGACCGAACAGCTGGCCTTGACGCCGGATCGGGTGCATTCGCAGGCCGAACAGATTGAGCATTTATTGACGGATGAGGAAGCTCAGGCTTTGGAACGGGAGTTGCAAATCTCTCAGAAGGCCGGTTCACTGAAAGACCCCCATGGACGACGGATTCCGTCGGCGCAGGGTGCGTCAGAACAGAAAGGAGCTGAGTCATGATGGGCGATATTTGGATTTTGGCCACGGCGAGCTTGGTGGCCATCAGTTGTTCGATGGTGGGGGTTTTTCTGGTGTTGCGTCGCATGAGTCTATTGGGCGATGCCATCAGCCATTCGGTTTTACTGGGCATCGTGTTGGCTTATTTGGCGGTCGGCAGTCGGTCGGTGGTGGCGATGATGCTTGGTGCGACCATCATCGGGTTGTTGACGGCCTGGTTATCCAATACGCTGCACCGAGTCAGTAAGTTGCAGACCGACGCCAGTATCGGCATTATCTTCACTTGGTTTTTTGCCGTCGGGGTCATTTTGATTTCGGTGTACGCCGGTCAGGTGGATTTGGATCAGGAATGTGTGCTCTACGGCGAAATTGCTTTTGTGCCGTTTGATACGGTTATTTGGGGAGAATCCGACATTGGGCCGCGCGCTTTTTGGCTCATTCTCGGCGTGTTTTTACTGAATCTGTTGATTGTGCTGATTGGCTTTGAACGCTTTAAACTGGTGGCGTTTCATCCGGCTTTGGCGGTGTCTTTGGGCGTGAATGTGGTGTTTTGGCATTATCTCCTGATGACCATGGTGTCATTGACGACGGTGGCGTCTTTCGATGCAGTGGGGGCGATTTTGGTGGTTGCCCTGCTGGTCATTCCGGCCAGTGCGGCCTATTTGTTGGCCAAGTCTTTAAAAGGCATGCTGTGGTTGGCGGCGGGCTATGCTCAGCTTTCGGTGCTGGCGGGCTATGCGGTGGCCGTTTGGTTAGACAGTTCGATTGCGGCGTCCATTGCCGTGATGGCCGGGTTGTTGTTAATGGCGACGGTCCTGGTTTTGCAGGCTTTAAAAGCGCGTCGTCAGAGCGGTTTGGCTCAGGCCTGACACGGATTCGAAACAGCCTGCCGCGATGGCAGGCCTGGTTGTTTTAACTCAACCCCCAGTCAGACGTGTGGTGTTAGATGCCGGTAAAGACCAAAGATAAGACATCGTTGCTGTAGCCGTCACCGTTTTTGTATTCTCGGTACCCTTCCGACATTCTGTATCCCATAATGTATTTACACTCGCCAATGTCCCAACGCAAAGAACCGGAGTCGCCGTTGGCACTGTGTTTGACCTTATCCGGCAGTGTGATTTGGGTGCCGATGGGATAAGTGTCTGTGGTACTGGCAATGATTTCGCCGTCCGGCGTGGTGAATAGGCAGAAGGTCGATTCGTCCACGGCCTTGTTGATGTATTTCGGCTTGGTGTCCTCCAGCATGGCGAGGAATTCCGGTTCACTATCGAACACCAAAGCGATACCGCCGACGTTTTTATGTTCGCTGTGCCAGTGCTTGACCGCCGCGTGGTAAATGTAAGTGTAACGGCCGTTGTAGAGTTCGGTTTTGTGAAAATCCGACACAACATAAGCTTGGGTGTCTTGAATGCCCAGACAGGCGGAGGTGTCCTGTGGTTGCGGCAGAATCGTGCCGATGAGGTGGGCTTCGGCCGGGTTGGAAACGGCGAGAATTTTACCTTTACGATCGTACAGCATGATGTTGGTGTAGACGGTGTAAAGCTGGTTGATGTACTGGAGGATATCGGTCAGCGTTTCGGTTTCTTCTTCCTCGATTGGGTTTTTATCCTGATGATCCGTCAAGATTCGTCGAAACGTGCTGTTCAGCGCCCACCAGCGGCAGTCATTGGCGCGCTCATAAAGATTTCGGTCCATGATTTCGATGGCCAGGGTGGCGCTGAATTTGACTTTATTCTGAATGGTTTCCACCAAGACCGTGTGGATGTGGTGAATGAAGTCGCTGAAAATAGCTTGGATATCCCGGCTGATGTCCTGAAAACTGTCGAGCACTGGCAGGAAGGACTTCACGTCTTTTTTCAAAGAGGTAATTTTGCCGTTGAGAATGACGATCAGCAGCAGGGTACTGACTTTCAGGTTGGTTTCGTCGAGATCTCGGAGATAAATCGGCGACTCTTCATTGATGGTGACGCCTAAATCTTCCGTGGACTGGCTGCTGGCAAAGGCGACTGAATGAGCGGCATGTGTGTAACAGAACCATGGTAGGCCTTTGAAACCTTGGTAGCCATGAGTTTGAGTAATGTAATTTAACCCTTTATCGTCCCCTTTGGGGGTGCGCATCTGCTCCGGTACGGGCAATTTTTTGTCCAGCGGGTGTAGGGTCGGGTTGTTGGTGGCGATGACGCTGCCCTGATTGTCGAGAATCATGATTTCATACCCTTCTTCCGCGCTGCTCAGTTTGGGGAAGATGGATTCCATTTCTTCATCGAATTCGAAGCTGAGACACAGGACGCCGACGGTTTGAGTTTCGCCATTGACGGTCGCCTCAATGCGTTTGGCGTAAATCAGGCTTTTCGGTTTGTTTGGGAACAGGTCCGAATGACGATACACTTCGGTGTAGGGTTCGTTGGTGGTCAAGGCTTCCTGGATGATCGGGTCGCGGCTCATCGTGACCGGGTTGTTTGGGTTCAGTTTGGCTCGAACTTGACCGTGGGTATCCAGTAAAAGGATGTCGTCGTAAACGCTGTATTTGGCAACGTACTCTTCAATACGACGGTGAATGAAATCGGCGTTGTTTTCAGTGGTTTCCGGATTGGCCAGAAAGTCGACCAGGTCGTCGTCGGTGGTAAGGAAGCCAACGTCTGCGGTGCGCTCAAACAGGTTACGGATCAAAATATCGATGGTGGCTTGCGATTTGAGAACGATTTCACTGTTGGCTTGGTTGAGATAACGACTGACCAACGCTTCAATCATCATATTGCGCAGACTTTGGAATTCTTTTTGGGTGTCGACAATCGACTCCAGTAACTGCGGATCGATGTTTTCATTGTTGATTTTTCCAACCATTGCCACGGTTGTCCACCAAAGGTCTTGGTGTTCCAGTTCGCCCAGATAGCGTTTTACCTCGGGCAAATACTGAGTGTATTGCTTAAGCTGTTGCATGAGTTAGGTTCCATCATTTTTTAATCTATTCGTTCAGATCGAATCGAGTTGCCAACCGTTTGTTATGTGTTTGAGGTGGTTGGTCAATATATAATTATTTACTGAAATTAAAGCATTAATAATGCCACGTTCTGGTTTTGTTTTTAAAACAAGCTTTAGGCGCGGTTTTTAGGTGTTTTTGAGGGGGCGTTTTATGGAAAAAGAGCCCGTTTTCAGATGAGAGTTGGTTTGTTTTGGTGCGTTTAGGCTTCGTTAAATTACTTAACTTAGCCTTGTTTTGAATATGGTTTTTTAAAGGCGTTGGATTTTTTCGACAATCGAGAGGCGTTTGAGTTTGCGCATGACGTCCGCCAGGTGTTTTCGAGTGTGTACGCGAACGACGATATTCATCAAACTGTAGGTTTCGTCCTTGTCTTCCGAGCGGACGCGATCGATGTCGGTTTTCATTTCGGCAATGTTGCTGGCAATGGTCGCTAAGGCACCGCGTCGGTTATGGACTTCCAGCTGCAGTTCGACATCAAAGGTTTGGGTGATGTTGTCTTCCCAGTTCACATCCAACCATTTTTCTGGGTGGTTTTTGAAGTGTTTGACGTTTTTGCATTCCTGACGGTGGATGACCAGTCCTTTTTCTGCACTGATGAAACCGATGATTTCATCGCCGGGAATCGGATGGCAGCAGCCGGCGTAATTGACAGCCATGCCTTCGGTGCCGGTAATGACCAGCGGTTGCATGGATTGGTCGGATTCCGGATGGCGTAGCACCGAGTCTTCTTTTCCGAGCACCACGTCGTGAATTTGTTTTGCGACCAGCTTGGCCAGGCGTTTGCCTAGGCCGATTTCTTCCAGTAAGTGATCCCAGCTTTCCAGCTTCAGTTCAATAACGATGCCTTCGCGGATGGCGTCCGTCAAGCCGTTATAAGACATATTGAAATTACGCAGACCTTTTTCGAGTAAACGTTGTCCCAGAGCTTGAGCGGATTCGGACTGCTGGTTTTTCAAAAAGGCGCGAATTTGCGAGCGTGCTTTTGCGGTGGTGACAAAGTGTAGCCAAGACGGGTTGGGTTGTAATTCTTTGCTGCGGATAATTTCGACTGTTTGACCACTTTCCAGATGCGTGCGCAGTGGAATCAATTTTTTATCGACGCGACAGCCAACGGTGGCATGGCCGATATTGGTGTGGACCGCGTAAGCGAAATCCACGGCGGTTGCGCCGGCCGGTAAAGTGACGATGTCACCTTTCGGAGTAAAGACGTAAATGACATTTGGGAAAAGGTCGATTTTGACGTTTTCCAAGAAATCCAAAGAGTTCCCAGCCCCTTGTTGGATTTCCAGCAGGTTTTTAACCCACTCTTGGGCGCGGACTTCCACGGCTGACAGTGGGCGTTCGCCATGGGTTTCGTTTTCGTCGTCCAGATTTTGTTTGTAGACCCAGTGGGCCGCAATCCCGTGTTCGGAAACTTCGTGCATTTCGTTCGTGCGAATTTGGATTTCAATGTAGGCTCCGAAGGGGCCGAACAATACGGTGTGCAGTGACTGGTAGCCATTGGATTTCGGGATGGCGATGTAATCCTTGAATCGCCCCGGAAACGGTTTGTAAAGGGAATGGACGGAGCCGAGCACGCGGTAGCACTCGTCGGCGCTGTTCACGACAACCCGGAAGGCGAAAATGTCGAGAATTTCGTCAAAGCTCAGCTTTTTATACTTCATCTTTTTATAGAGGCTGTATAAGTGCTTTTCCCGCCCGATAACGTGGGCAGGGATATTGTCTTCCTGTAGGCGTTGAGAAATGGCTTCGTTGATTTGTTCGACAATTTCGGCGCGATTGCCTCGGGCCTTTTTGACCGCATTTTCCAGAACGGAAAAACGGAAAGGGTGCATGGCTTTGAACCCTAAATCTTCCAGTTCGATTCGAATTGCATTGATGCCCAATCGTGCGGCAATCGGAGCGTAAATCTCTAGGGTTTCTCGTGCAATTCGGCGTTGCTTGTCCGGGCGCATGACGCCGAGGGTACGCATATTGTGCAAGCGGTCGGCTAGCTTTATGAGGATGACGCGGATATCGCGCGCCATGGCCAATACCATTTTACGAAAGTTTTCGGCCTGGGCTTCTTGTGGGTTGTCGAATTCGAGTTTGCCGAGTTTGGTGACGCCATCGACGATTTCGGCGACGTTTTCACCAAAGCGGTCAATAATGTCTTGTTTGGTGAAGGCGGTGTCTTCAATGACGTCGTGCAGGATGGCGGCAATCAGGCTTTCGTGATCCAGCTGGATTTCGGCGAGGATTTCGGCGACGGCCACAGGGTGCCAGATATAATCGCCGCCGGATTTACGGCTTTGGCCTTGGTGGGCTTCCGCTCCAAATTCAAATGCGGCTCGGAGTTGTTTCAGGTGTTTTTTTTTGAGATAGACCGATGCTTTCTCAATCAAGCCGTCAAGTGAAGTTGGGGTGGGCATAAATTATATAGGGGCTCCTGTCATTAACCGAAGTATGGAGGGGTATCCGGGTCAGACATGACCACTTCTTTATTAATGGTGTTTTCCGCCAATTCGCGCAGAGCCATAACCGTTGGTTTATCTTTATCCCAGTCTAAGGTTGGCTCAGCGCCATTAGAGAGCTGACGTGCGCGTTTTGCGCCTAGGATGACCAATTCAAAACGGTTTTCAACTTGATCTAAACAATCTTCTACAGTAACGCGTGCCATGAGCGATATTCTTCCTTAAAATTCAGTAAATTATTATTTTACCGAATAACTGTAGTGACTTTCAATAAGTATTAAGGAGAAGGGCGTTTATTTATGCGATTGGGCGGGCAGAGATGGGTTAAATAGTCGTCCAGAATGTGGTTTTTTTGTTGAATGATTTTGAAGGCGGCTTCGCCCATTGAGCGACGCGTTTCGGTGTCGTCCAATAATGAAGGCAGTAATGAATACAAATCGTTCAGTTCCGATAACTGAATCAGGCCTTTATGGTCGAGAAGTTCTTGAGTTTCCTCCTCAAAATCCGACATGTCAGGTCCGGTCAAAATGCAGGCCTTTACCGAGGCCGGTTCCAATACGTTATGCCCGCCTTTTGGGTTGAAGGCTCCGCCCATAATGACCAGCTTGGCGTGCTGATAGAGCGGCATTAGGGCCCCGATTCGGTCATAAAGATAAAAACGAGTGTGGGGGGTGAGGGGCTCGTTTAAACTCAGTACGGCCATTTGAGCGCGGTGGGCGGCCAAGGCCTTTAAAATTTGGTGGCGTCGTTTCGGGTGTCGGGGAACGATGACCAAGAGTTCAGGGCGTTTTAAGGTCAGCCAGAGTTGCACTATTGCCTCTTCTTCTCCGGGGTGGGTGGATGCAACGAGTACATATTCGGCATGGGTCGGGGCGATTTGAATAATGGGGTTCGGGTAGTTCGGTTGTGGGGTTAAGCCGGCATATTTGAGGTTGCCTAGCACAACCAGTTTGTCGGTTGCCGCGCCTAAAGTCCGAAAACGCTCGGCTTCCGACGCATTACGAGCATAGATGGTCTCTACGTAACGGAGCGTTTTGCGGTAAAGGGTTTTTAGCCAGTCTGGACTCTTGAGGGTTTTGACGGACAAGCGGGCATTAATTAACTGAATGGGGACACCGGCGTTATGGGCCAAACGGTACAGGTTGGGCCAAATTTCGGTTTCCACCACCCAAAGTGATTGGGGTTTCTGATTGTTTAGGAATCGCCGGATGGCATAAGGGTAGTCCAATGGAAGGTATTGGTATCGAACCGATTTCTGAAACAGGGTTTCAATCAGTTGTGCGCCGGTGGGGGTGTTGGTGGTGATGAGCAGGTTTTCGTCTGCCTGTAAGCGGCGTATTAATGCTTCGGCGGCCTTTACTTCCCCAACCGATGCGCAGTGAATCCAGAGGCTGTGTGATTCCGAAGACGTGGGCGATGAAAGCCCCAGACGTTGCGCAAAATAGCGCCAGCCGCCGTGGCGTTTGACCGCCTCTAGGACGGTGATCAGGAAAACCAGGGGGCTGAGCAGGCGAATCAGAACTTGGTACAACATCTCGGAATCATCTTTGGCGCAAAAACGGGCTTTAGTGGCCGGCGTTGAGCAGAGCTTCCATGATTTCGATGTCCCCCGGCAAGTCCACTTCGGGCGAATCCCATTGGCTTTCGACCACTTTGATTTTATGGCCGAATTCCAGTGCGCGTAATTGCTCCAACTTTTCGATGTCCTCCAAACGTCCCATCGGCAAGGCGTTAAAGGTGTCGACAAACCGTTTGGTGTAAGCGTAAACGCCCAAGTGTTTGAAGGAGTCGTGATCCCAATAGTCGCGACCGTGCGGGATGGTCGCCCGAGAGAAATACAATGCAAAATCATTGACGTCGGTGACAATTTTCACATCTTTTGGGCTGGTGATTTCGGCTTCGTTGACAATCTTGAAAGACAAGGTGCTCATTTCAAACGAACCGTCATAGTCCTCGGCCTTGAACGGTGCAATGACCGCTTCAATCGAGCCTTGGTTGACCAAGGGTTGGTCGCCTTGTACATTGACGATCAAGTCGTCATCGTTTAATCCGACCTCTTTGGCGGCCTGAGCGATACGGTCCGTGCCGGATTCGGCTTCCGGCGGGGTCATGACGACCTGTCCGCCAAACCCTTCTACAACCGTTTTGATGCGTTCATCATCCGTGGCCACATACACCGCTTCGATACCGCGTGCCTTCGAAATGCGCTCGAAAACATGTTGGATCATGGGTTGGCCGTTAATGGGTTTTAGGGGTTTGCCCGGTAGGCGAGATGAGCCGTAGCGTGCGGGAATAAAAACATAGGTTTTCATAGAAAATTCGGGTCCTTGAATCGGCCCGCTCGAGTTTGAGGGGCCTGTTCGGCGAATGTTGAGCGATTACATTTTCAGGTAAAGAGAACGTAATAGTTCCGGTGTGACTTTTTCTTTCCAGTTTGGTCCATAGACGTTGTCCCAAAGTGGTGCCAAGCCGGAAGCCACTTGAATCATTTTGTCCATTTGTTCCTCGGAGAGATCCTGGCAAATACCGGTTGGTAAGTGGATGTTGTGTTTGTCCATCATTTGACGGAATTTTTTCACGCCTTCCGGATAGAAATCGTCCAATACATTGAAAACGATGCAGTTACCGATGCCGTGGTGATAACCCAATACATACGCCAAGCCGTAAGATAGGGCGTGACAGGCGCCTACTTGACTGTAAGCAATGGATTGGCCGCCCATGTAAGAGGCCATCATCAGTTTTTCGTCGGCTTCTGGGTGGTCGTTTAGGAAGACTTCATCGCACAGGTCGGACGATTTTTCACCGAAGGCGCGGGCGAATTCATTGATGTAAGTGCCGTTCAAGGCCTCGACATTGTGGATGTAGCAATCCATGCCGGTGTAGAACCACTGGTCTTTCGGAACGCCGGCCACCAAGTCCGGGTCCATAATGATTTGGTCAAAGACGGTGTAGTCGGAGTTCATGCCCAGCTTTTTATCAGGCCCGGTCAAAACCGTGGTACGAGACGCTTCGGCACCGGTACCGGAAATGGTTGGAATGCCGATGTGGTGAATCGCTGGGTTTTGAATCAAATCCCACCCTTGGTATTTCACGGCTCCGCCCGGGTTTGTCAGTAGCAGAGCCACGGCTTTAGCGATGTCCATGGAGGAACCGCCGCCGATCCCGACGACGCTGACCGGGTTTTTACCGTTGCCGAAGGCCTGAACTTGTTCCGTCAGTGCATCGACATAAGTGGTTTTCGGCTCGTCGGTGACGTCCAGCCAGATCACCAAATCGTGTGACTGATTCGGGATACGGTCTTTAAGCGGCTTGTCTTGATGGACTTCGTCCACCAAAAAAACCACATAGTCGTCGGCATTTTGGCGTTCTTCCATTAAAACGTCATCCAATTGGTCGAAAGAACCGCGTCCGAAGATCATTCTAGGCACGGTTTTAAAGTTACGATGTTTCATTGGGCTATTCCTGTTAATAATTCGTGTTTAAGCGTTTATTTAAAGACTTTGGCAAAGGCATCAATGCGCATCTGGATGTCTTCATCCGACCAAGACAGGTTGATCAGCATGGAAAATGTCCGGCTCATGATGTCGTCCGATTTTGGCGTCGAGACCTGGGTGTAGTCGGGGCGGTCTGCGATTAGTTCAATCGGCAGTTTGGCTGGCCCCGTCATGTTTTGGATGTGGTCCCAGTTCTTGAAGTAATGCCAGTTGTTGGCATACCAGTAAAACACGCCCGGTACGCCGGCTTCGCCTAAGGCTTTGACCACGTCGCGTGTGCGTGCTTCCGATGGCAGGATGATGCTTAAGAATCCTGCATTGTCACCGGCTTCGTCCGGGATCACCCGGAACGAAACTTCGTCGTATTGTGACAAAGCGCTTTTTAAAGCTTGTTTGTTTTTGCGCTGGATGTCAAGAATGCGGTCCAGCTTTTTCCATTGCGCCACTCCGATGGCGGCATTCATCTCTGAGATGCGGTAATTCGTGCCCATGATCGGGTGCGTTTCCGCGCCGCGGTCTGTACCGATGTGGTCATGACCATGATCCGAATATTGGTGTGCATGATTGTAAATGGTGTCGTCATTGGTCAGGATGGCACCGCCTTCACCGCAGGAGATGGTTTTCACCGAGTCAAAGGACAGGGCACCGACCTGGCCGATAGTGCCCAGCGCCTGGCCTTTATAGGTGCCGCCGGTGGCTTGGCAGGCATCTTCCAGCAAAATCAGATTGTGTTTGTCGCAGATGGCCTTAATCTCGTCCATGTGTCCCATGGAGCCGCACATGTGCACGAAATTCACCGCTTTGGTTTTCGGTGTGATGACCGCTTCGATGCCTTCCGGCGACAAGGTCAGCGTTTCGTCGATTTCCGCAAACACCGGGATGGCGCCTGCCAGCACAATGGCTTCTACCGAAGCCACAAACGTGAACGGCGGTACAATGACTTCGTCTCCGGCACCGATGCCGGCTGAAGCCAATGCGGTCGACAGCGCATTAGTGCCGCTGGACACCAGGTGGGCGTGCTTGACTTTCAAAGTGTCGCAAATCAAGCCTTCCAATTCACGGGCTTTCCAGACATCATTTCGCATGCCGTCGAAGTTGTAACGAAAGGTAAATCCTTTCTCCATGACTTCGTTAATCTGTTGTTTCTCGGCATCATCAAAAATTTCAAAACCGGGCATCGTTCGGGTCCTTTGGTTAGTTTTGTTGGGTCAGTTCGTTAATCATATTGGCGTGTTCCGCATATTGTCGCTTCAAACGCTGGCGGTTGGCCATGAAAATGCTGTGTAATTCGTTGAGGGCAATATCAAAATTGTTATTGATCACCAGATAATCGAATTCGTCAAAGTGTTGCATTTCGCTGACGGCATCGTCCATCCGGCGTTGAATGACGTCCTGGCTGTCGGTTCCCCGCCCGGTCAAACGGCGTTCCAGTTCTTTTAAGCTGGGCGGCAAAATGAAAATGCTGATGGCGTCCGGGATCAATTCACGCACTTGCTGAGCACCTTGCCAGTCGATTTCCAAAATCACGTCTTTTTCAGCGGCCAGGGTGGATTCAACCGCGCTTTTGGAAGTGCCGTAATAGTTGTCGAACACCTTGGCATGTTCCAGAAAATCACCGTCTTGGGTTTTTTGCTGAAAGGCTTCTAAGGTCAGAAAATGATAGTTAACGCCGTCTTCCTCGCCTGGGCGGATCGGCCGGGTGGTGCTGGAAATGGAGGCTTGGATGCGGCTATCTCGTTCGATTAGCTTGCTTACCAATGACGTTTTCCCGGCACCGGACGGTGCGGAGATAATAAAAAGCGTGCCAGCCATAAGTGTTTGATCCCTTAGCGTCTTGTCTGTTGCAATCGTTCTGAAAAGGATGCTGGACGGATAAGGCGCTTGATTCGGTAAGCGTATTGGCAGCATCGCTTATTTTAGACACGACATTTTAACAGAGTTTACCTAAATTTGTTGCGATTAGGCTACAATAAGAAATATGCAAAATAAAAGTATTTTTTTAGTAGGTCCGATGGGTGCGGGCAAGTCGACAGTCGGCCGTTTTCTGGCGGAAAAACTCCGTTATGAATTCGTTGATAGCGACCATGAAATCGAAGCGAAAACCGGCGCCACTATTCCGATGATTTTCGATATCGAAGGTGAGGCCGGTTTTCGGGCGCGAGAGGCCGGCGTCATTGACGAGTTGACGGGGCGCCCGGAAATCGTATTGGCGACCGGCGGCGGTGCCGTGCTGATGCAGGAGAACCGTAAATGTCTTCGGACACGCGGGTTCGTAGTGTATTTAAAATCGTCGGTGGAGGCGCTGGTGCAGCGCACACGACATGATCGCAACCGGCCGTTATTGCAGACAGAAGACCCGAAAGCGGTGTTGCGTAAAGTGATTGCTGAGCGGGGGCCGCTCTATGAAGAAGTGGCTGATTTGGTGATTGAAACCGAGCAGGTATCGGTGCATCGTGTCGTAAAACAGATTGTTGACCGCCTTCAGCAACAGCAAGTGATTTAAGGATTATAAATTGAAAACACTCACAGTCGATTTAGGGGATCGCAGTTACCCTATTTTTATTGGTCAAGGTTTGATTGACCAGCCGGAATTGATTCAACCCTATGTGACCGGTACGCAAGTGCTGATTGTCTCCAACACCACGGTGGCACCACTGTATTTGGAGCGGGTCAAACAGACTTTTTCCGATTACGATGTGCAGACGGTGGTGTTACCGGATGGTGAGCAGTATAAAAATCTGGAGATTCTGAACCGTATTTTCGATGTGGCCATTGAACATCATTTCGACCGGAAATGTACCTTTGTCGCTCTGGGCGGCGGGGTCATCGGCGATATGACGGGGTTTGCCGCAGCGGCCTATCAGCGCGGCGTGAACTTTATTCAAATGCCGACCACCTTGCTGTCTCAGGTGGATTCTTCGGTCGGTGGCAAAACCGGGGTGAACCACCCGCAGGGCAAAAACATGATCGGCGCTTTCCATCAGCCCGAGTGTGTGGTCATCGACACTGATACTTTGAATACTTTGCCTGACCGCGAATTGTCGGCCGGCCTGGCGGAAGTCATTAAATACGGCCTGATTGTCGATTATCCGTTTTTTGAGTGGTTGGAGCAAAACCTACCAGGCCTGCTGGACCGCAAAGCGGAAGTATTGGCGGAAGCCATCGAACGCTCCTGTCAGAATAAAGCGGACATTGTCGCCAAGGATGAAAAAGAGGCCGGATTGCGGGCCTTGTTCAATTTGGGCCATACGTTCGGCCATGCGATTGAAGCCGGGATGGGCTACGGTGTCTGGTTGCACGGTGAGGGGGTCAGTGCCGGGATGATGCAGGCGATTTACCTGTCCAAGTTGATGGGCGATTTGACCCAGGCCGATCAGGATCGCGCCGCGGCGATTTTAAGTGCCGCGCGTTTGCCGGTGTTGCCGCCGTCCACCGATGACATGCCCAATGAACGCTTTTTGGCATTGATGGCCGGGGATAAAAAAGTCCAGGCCGGCAAGATTCGTTTGGTGTTGCTGAAAGCCATTGGGCAAGCGTATGTCACCGGTGACTATTCGCCTGCACTTTTGGAAAGAACCTTGACCGAGTATCGTTGAGTCAGGGCTTCCCTAGCGGCCTTAAGGAGTGACCATGCAGAGTGTCGAAGCATTGCAACAAACATTTTCGGTGGAAGGCGTGCGTTTTTACCGTCAGGACGGCTTGGTGATGGTTGAAGTCACTCATGCCGCCGCAAAAGCATTGCTGACCACGCACGGTGCGAGTGTGCTGAGCTTCACGCCCTTGTCGGAAACGACCTCCCGGCAAGATTGGCTGTGGGTGTCGGAATCCGCGGTTTACAGTGGTGAAAAGCCGGTTCGTGGCGGCATTCCAGTGTGCTGGCCGTGGTTTGGTCAGGCGGAGAAATCAGGGCTACCGGCCCACGGGTTTGTGCGCAATCAGGTTTGGGAGTTGACCTCGGTTTCCGCTGTGTCGCCGACACAAACCGAACTGGTGCTGACCACGGCGTCGTCGCCCGATACCTTGGCCATATGGCCGCACGCTTTTGAACTGCAATTGACGGTCACTATTGGAAAGTCTCTGGAATTGGCGTTGACGATGCGTAACTTGAGCGATCAACCCGTGGCGATTACCGAAGCGTTGCATACTTATTTTTCGGTGTCGAATGCACCGGATGTGGTTGTCGATGGGTTACAAGGCAGTGAATGTTTTGACAAACTGACCTACGCCGAAAGCTATTTCCAAACCACCCCGCTTAAAATTCAGCCGCCGATTGATTCGGTTTTTATTGATCAAACGGAGCCGGTGGTGATTCGGGATGCGGGCTATGAGCGTTGTGTTCGTATTGAAAAGAAATCGGCCGTGTCGTCGGTGGTGTGGAACCCGGGGCCGCAAATCATTAAAGGCTTTGCCGACATGAATGACCAGGCCTGGCCGAAAATGCTGTGTGTGGAAGCCGGTAATGTGCTGCAGAATGCCGTGACCGTGGCTCCCGGTTCCGAACACACCTTGCGCATGATGTTGACGGAACAGGCGTATTCGGCCGAGTCGAGTTAAGTGGTTGATAGTGAATCGATTGATAACGGACGGAAACTAAAACGGCGCTGAAAAGCGCCGTTTTAGTTTGTGGGTTTGCGGTGAAATCTCAGCCGAAGACCATATTGGAACGCAATTTTTTCATTGCCTGTTGTTCGATTTGGCGAATACGTTCCATGGACACGCCGTATTTTTCCGACAATTCTTTTAGGCCGGTTTTGCTTTCGCTTAACCAGCGTTGTTGTAAGATATCGCGGCTACGCTCGTCCAGACTCAACAGAGCTTGTTTCATCTGACCCAACTCATAGTCGGCTTGTGAATCGTTCACCAACTGCGTTTCCGGGTCCAGTTCCGGGCTGATGAGAACGGGGTAGCTTTTGGACGGTGATTCATCATCGTCGGACGGCAAGTCGACCGACATATCCTGCCCGTACAAACGCGTTTCCATTTCCAGAACATCTTTTCGGGTCACGCCCAGTTCTTCGGCCACGGCGTCGGCATCTTTGTCGCCGAACCATTCCAAAGATTTTTTCGTGCTGCGCAGTTTAAAGAACAATTTACGCTGTGCTTTGGTGGTGGCGGTTTTGACAATGCGCCAATTGCGAATCACGTATTCGTTGATTTCGGCGCGCACCCAGTGTACGGCAAACGTCATCAAACGGACATTTTCAGCCGGATTAAAACGTTTCACCGCTTTCATCAAGCCGATGTTGCCTTCCTGGATAATGTCGCCCAGCGGTAAGCCGTAGCCTCGATAGGAGCGGGCAATTGGCACCACGTAACGTAGGGAGGACAGAATCAGCTGGCGTGCGGCCTCCAAGTCTTTTTGGTAATACAGCTTTTCCGCGAGTGCTTTTTCTTCCTCGGCTGACAGTTGCGGCATGATTTGAACGGTTTTCAAATAGCTTTCAATGTTCTGGCCAGGAGTAAGGCTATTTGTGAACGGAATCAATTGATTTGTCATGCGCTTTCTCCTTTTGTATTCGGTTTCATCATTAATGCCATCATACTACACTTTTTTTAGCAGTCAAGTCAATAGAGTGCTAATGTTTTATGACGAAAATGGTTAAAAAGTATTGAGGTTGAAATTTTTATAAAAACAATTGGTTAAAGAATGTTGTTAACGTTGATTGTTTTTATTGGAGAGGTGTTGTTGGGCGAGAGTGTGAGGAGGGTTGCTAAGGACGAAAAAAGCCCAGAAAACGGCCGAAAAAGGTATTTTCGGCCGTTAGAATTGGGTGGAAAAGGTTATGCGTCTGCCGATACTTGGCCGGACTGTTGCATCATTTCCAACCAAGCATCACGAACCTCGGTCAGGATTTCGACCGCGCTGTCCAGATAGAAGGTGTCTTTTTCGAAAACGGCTTCCTGGATTGCTTTGTCGGCATAACGATACAGTTCGTCCAGATCAAATGCCAGTGAGCTGTCTTGTGTCAGGTTCAGGCGGTCACGAAGCGCGTCTAAAATTGTGGTCATGCGGCCAAGGTGGAATCCTTTTTCAACCAGGGCATTGCTTTGGTGGCAGACTTTTGCCAAGTTGCCTTTGTCGACGACGCCTTGTAGCAGTAACAGAATCGTTTTGCTTGGGTTATCGGCCAGTTGCGCTTCCGCATCCGGGTTTTGGTTGTATTCTTGAAGAATCGGGGCTTTTACTTCCGTAGCCATGGTTTGTTTCATTGTCATGGTTCAACTCCTGTGTGCAAATGAATCAAGCATTCGTTCTTAGGGAGAGCTTTGCACGAGATGGATGCACGGATAAAAATGGCTAAAATTTCCCTGAATGTCGTTGAAAAAATGGCGAATAGCCAGCTATTCGCTGCGTTTACCGCCTAATTCAAAAAAATTTTATCTCATTTTTCTATCGCTCCCCACTCATGCAAAGCTCTCTTAGGGTGTTGTTGTTTTGAGCGAATGTGTTGTGGATTCTTGAGCAGAGACTGTGCCATAAAACAAAAATAGTATTTAAGTTATTGAAATATAATGTTTTATGTGTGTATTAAAACTGACCAGGCCTGGGTGGAATAGGGTGAAAAGGGAAGGGGGAAAAGCGATTGCCAAAAAAATGGCAGTTAGACGATAAGACGGGAACAGGGGATGGGGCATCCGCCTGTTCAAGTGGTGTTATGGGGGTCGGTTTTAGGGAATCGTAAAAAACGCCAAGGTTAAAAGTGGACTTCAACGGCCGATGCCGCCCGTTTGGCTTTTTCGATCGCATCTTCGATATTTTCGCCTCGCGCGAGGGCGACGCCCATGCGTCGGCGACCGGCAATTTCCGGTTTGCCGAACAGGCGCAGTTGGGTATCCGGTTCCGCCAAGGCCTTTTCCAGCCCGGAAAAGGCTGTTTGGGTGGACTGGCCGGTCGGCAAAATAACGCTGGAGGCCGATGGACCGTGCTGAGCGATATTTGGAATCGGCAGACCGAGAATGGCACGGACGTGTAAAGCGAATTCGGAAATATCCTGAGAAATTAACGTCACCAGGCCGGTGTCGTGTGGGCGAGGGGAAACTTCGCTGAAAATGACGTCATCGCCTTTGATAAACAGCTCCACGCCAAACAGTCCCAAGCCGCCCAAGGCGTCAGTGATTTGGGTGGCAATGGTTTCGGCCTTGGCAATGGCGGTGTCCGACATCGGGTGCGGTTGCCAGGATTGGCGGTAATCACCATCTTCTTGATGATGCCCGATTGGCGCACAGAATGCAGTGCCATTTTTATGACGAATGGTCAGTAAGGTGATTTCATAATCGAAATCAACAAACCCTTCAACAATGACTTTGCCTTTACCGGCACGGCCGCCTTCTTGAGCGTATTGCCAGGCGGGCTCAATGTCGTCGGGGGTTTTGATGACGCTTTGACCTTTACCGGACGAACTCATAATGGGCTTGACCACGCATGGCATACCAATGCGTTCCACGGCGGCAAAAAAGTCCGTTTCGTTGTCGGCAAAGGCGTAAGGGCTGGTCGGTAAGGAAAGTGTTTCCGCGGCCAAGCGGCGAATGCCTTCACGGTTCATGGTTAATTGAGTGGCTTTGGCGGTGGGGACGACGTTGTAGCCTTCCGCTTCGAGTTCCGCCAACGTATCGGTGGCAATGGCTTCAATTTCCGGCACGATGTAATCTGGTTTTTCCGTTTCGATAATTGTACGCAGGGCGTCGCCATCCAGCATGCTCAAGGTGTAGTGGCGGTCTGCAACCTGCATAGCCGGGGCGTTTTCATAACGATCCAGAGCGATAACTTCCAAGCCAAGGCGCTGTGCTTCTATGGCGACTTCTTTGCCGAGTTCACCCGAACCGCACAGTAATATTTTGGTGGCAGTCGGTGAAAATGGTGTCCCAATTTTTAACATGGCATCCCCTTTGCTTATGAGAAGTTAACGAAAAATAGCGTTACGTATCGGCCGCTAAAACAGAAAGTTGAGCGCCAATTATAGAAGATTTCGTGTCCCGCTAAAAACAAAATGAACTTAAGCGCACGGCCGATGATGTGGAAACAAGGGTAAAGTGATTATGACTCAGTTAGCACACAATTTGATTCAAGAACCACGCCTAGAGCAGTTGCAGGAAGAGCGTCGTAGCAAAAAAGTGGCCTTTGACCCCGCTCTGTCGGAGACGGAATCACGCGATGACCGAGCCAATGTTCATCGGCTGTTGGGGGAGCTCCAGACCCGTTTTTCGGATTCGGTGGACGTGGCGTATTTAATTGAATCCGAAGTGAGTCATCGTACGGCGGATCTGTACCGTAAAGCGAATTACGATTCCTTGACGCATCTACCAAACCGCAGCTATTTTCACGACATCCTGGATAAATTGGTTCAGGGCGCGACTGAAAAAGACACCATCTTTTCACTTTTGTTTCTCGACCTGGACGGTTTTAAGCAAGTGAATGACACGCTGGGCCACCATGTTGGCGATGAACTGTTGCGTTATGTCAGTGGCCGTTTGGTGGCCTCGGTGCGCGATGGCGATATCGTCAGTCGTTTAGGCGGTGATGAGTTTGTTATCTTGTTGTCGGATGTCGAGTCGCGTGATGAGATTGAGATTATTTGTAATCGTATCGTGACCGAAATTTCCCGTCCTTATTGGTTTGATGGCGTGGAAGTGCTGACATCAACCAGCATTGGCGTGTCGCAATTTCCGCAGGATTCGAAGCTGTCGTCCGAATTAATTGAGCAGGCCGATGAAGCCCTGTATGTCGCGAAGTCGAAAGGCAAAAAAACCTTTCGCTTTTATGACGATGTTAAATTCGAAGTGCCGGCAAAACTTCATGAGCAACAACAGGTGTTTGATGAAGCCATCCAAAAATCGCAGTTTCAGGCGTATGTTGAACCGCAGATTGATTTAAAACAAAGCCGCATTGTCGGCGGTTATATGACGCTGGAATGGGTAAAAGAAGACGGTTCTCGCGAGCCTTATGAGGCTTGGCAGACATTATTGAAAAACAGCGGTGATGAAGAAATTCTGGGAATGTGGTTGCTGGATACGGCGTGCTTTTATTTAAACCAATGGTCGAAATGCGATGCCGAGTTGGTGGTCACCGTGCCGGTGATGGACGCTTTGTGGCAGAAAGACGATTTTTTGACAATGTTGTTGCAGCGGTTGGTGCGCTACGGCATTACGGCCAACCAGTTACAGTTGGCTTTTGCCATGGAAAAGTTCGATCAATTTGACGGTCAACTCGTGGAAAAATTGCAAGACTTGTCCGAAGCCGGTTTTCAAATGACGTTAACCGGTTTGGGCGCGATGCCTTTGAACTTGCCGGTTCTGTCCGGCCTGAATGTTCAAGAGTTCAAATTCGACCAGGCCTGGTTAAAAGCGCAAATGGCTTCGGCGGCGGGTCAAAAATGGGTTCAAGCCTTGATTCAGATGGGAAAAGGCTTGGATGCCTGTATGATTGCCACCGGTTTGGATGACGAACCGGAGGCCATGGCCTTAAAAGAATGGGGTTGCTCACTCGGGCAAGGGCCTTATTGGACGCAACCGATTGATTCGAAAGAGTTTGAGCAGCTGTTAACGTAAGCCGCTTCGGCATCTTTTAAACGCCTTATAAACGTCTTAAGCGGCGGCTTGGGTTTTTAATTCCTTTAACATCTCCAAAATCAAGCGAGCCGAATGCGTGGCGGCTTTCTCCAGATACTGTTCAAACGTCACGGCATTTTCCTTGCCGGCAATATCGGATAGCGAACGGATAATGACAAATGGCACGTCAAAAGCATGGCAGGTTTGTGCCACGGCGGCGGCTTCCATTTCGCAGGCAATCATTTCCGGAAAATTGTTTCGGGTGGTTTCCACATCGTCCGGCAAGTGCATAAAGCGGTCACCGGTGGCAATCAAACCATGCATATGGCTGACTTCCTGTAAGGCATCAATGCTGTTTTTGGCAATTTCCACCAGGCCTGAGTCGGCGGTGTAGTTCTCGGGATGGCCCGGCACCTGACCGCGGGCATAGCCGAAAGGCGTCACATCCACATCGTGATGGGTGACGGCCGCGCTGATGACAATATCGCCCACCTCAAGATCGGAGTGGAAACCGCCGGCCGAGCCGGTGTTGATGACATAATCCGGCGCGTACAGCTTAATCAATAAAGCGGTGCCGATGGCGGCATTGACTTTGCCGATGCCGGAGCGCAACAGTACCACCTCCAAACCGTTGATTTGACCCAGATAGTATTCAAACCCTCCGTGGATTTCGGTGGCGAGGTTTTGAATCTGGTTGCGCAACAAGGCCACTTCTTCTTCCATGGCTCCGATAATGGCGACTTTCATTTCAATAGGTTTCCTTGTTTAAACTTCGTTGCCCAACTTGCGCAATGTATCCGCATCCATCGCCAGTTCATCGTTTTTATTGACGCCGATGCCGTGATCAATAATGTTTTGGGCGATGGCTTTGGCCTCGTCCAGTGAATGCATTTTGTAAGTGCCGCATTGGTATTCGTTCAGTTCCGGAATGTCTTCCATTTTTTGGACGTTCAAGACGTCTTGCATGGCTTTCAACCACGCATCGGCGACGCGTTGTTCATCCGGCGTGCCAATCAAGCTCATGTAAAAACCGGTACGGCAACCCATTGGCGATACGTCGATGATTTCAACGTCGTCGGCATTGAGGTGTGCACGGATGAAGCCGGCGAACAGGTGTTCCAGAGTGTGGATGCCTTTTTCGCCCATCATATCGACATTCGGCTTGTTGAAGCGCAAGTCAAATACGGTAATGGTGTCGCCGCCTGGGGTTGTCATGGTTTTGGCGACGCGAACCGCCGGGGCTTTCATGATTTTATGGTCAACGGTAAAACTGTCGAGTAGTGGCATAAGGGTGTCCTTTCGTGTTTTGTGTTAAGTAATCTGCGCTTAACACCTTAAAATTATTAAGGTTTTTGATTGTATTGCGTGAGCTTATTGTAACGAATCATACTTTGTAATTCTTTGACATATTGGTGTTTTCGGGCGGAATAATTCACCAGCCCTTCGGCCATCTCCAAGCCCGTTAACGGTTTGTTTGCTGTACGAGCCTGTGCGCGGATGTTTCGCAATTCGGCATAGGTGTTGTGGCTGTTCAAATTGTGAATGTAACTGACCACGGAATCGTACGGATGCTTGAAGGTGCGTACTTCGTGAATGGCCCCTTTGGAGCGTTGTTTTGGAATCAGGCCGCATCCCTCGGTAAAGCACCATTGGCCAAAGTAATTGTTGCCTTGGCGAGCAAAGCGTGAGGTCCCCCAGGCACTTTCGTTGGCACCCTGTGCTAAGGCCAGTGCGGTAGGTACTTTGTCCATTCGCTTCAGCAGGGCGGTGCGGTCAGCGGCTTGGTTGAAGTCAAAGGAATCCATACCGTAAAAATCGGCTTGTGATTTCAGCCAGGCCTGGTCGTTTTGGCTGGGGTCGTTTTTGAGAATGATGGATTGCAGGCGATGGCGTTTTTCCAGCACCGCGTCATTGGCGCGGTGAACCAGCGGGGTCATAAAGTCAAAGAAGGCTTGTTTGCGGGGCGGGCCGGCCGGGAAATCGGCAAACTTTGGAATCGCCGGCAGGGCTTGCTGTTTGACGTCCACTTTCGCCGGGGTGGGCGGTGCAATTTGGTTTTCTTGCTTTTCGTGTTTGGCTTCTGGTTGTTCGGCGGTTGTCGGTGTCGGGGTTTGTGGCGTGTCGGCTGTCGATGCTGTTGGGGCCGATGTGTCGGATTCTGAACAGCCGCTGATGAGTAGACCGAAAGTAATGAAGAAAAGTGGAACAAGTCCGAAGGTGCGGGGCATGAAAAGCGGCTCCTTAAATGTGGTTGAAAACTGACATTATAAAAGAAAACCGCGATTGAAGATATGGCCCGACGAATTTCGGGCCGTTTATTTAACGGTTATTTTTTGCTGTCAAAAGGGCCGTATTTGGCTTTTTCCAGTGCGGCTTTATCGCCTTTGAAGTAAGCCGGTACCGGGTAATCCGCCGGGCGGAAATCCGGATTCGGGAAATCCTTGGCGCGATCCGGGTGGGTCGAACGCGGTAGCGATTCCACATAAGCGGCGATGTCATAGGCTTGCGCCACGGTCAATACCGGCGATTTGTAAGTCGCCCCCAATGGCATATTGGCGTGAATAAATTTGGTGGCGGTCATGATGCGGCTCATGCCCGCACCGTTATTAAAGGAGTCGGCACCGGCCAATGGCGGAAAGGTGTAGCTGCCGTCTTTGGCGTAAGTGGCGGTTTTCAGCCCTTTGCCATCCGCTTGGTGACAGGCGACACAGTGTTCCGTGTATAACGCTTTTCCGGCTTTGGGGTCGGCGGCTCGATTTGGCATGTCGACGTTGGGTAAGCCCGTGTATTGCATGGCGTCATTCGGGTTGGTGCCTTTGGCCAGCCAAGTGAAATAGGCAATGATGGCTTTCATTTCCGTGGAATCGTTCGGCATCGCCTTGCCGCCACCTTGGCTACGTGTCATACAGCCGTTGACTCGGTCTTCTGGCGAACCGATAGTCATGCTGCGTTTACGGAAATTCGGATAGTCGTTCATCACGTTCACGAACGGAATGCCGAATGGTATGGTGCCGGGCAGGCCGTCGGAACCTTTTATGTGGCAGCTGGTGCAATTCAGAGAGTTGCCGGAATAGCGCAGATTCGGATTCGCCACTTTCGGACCAATGGTTTCCACGGTTTTATCGAGCAGTTTCATGCCATAACGAATTTCTTTGGCATTGGGTTCTTTGTCAATGTCAGCCGCTTTGGGGGCTTGCCAGTCTTGTACCTGGCGCGCTTTAAAGCGCTTTTCCATTTCCTTGGCCTGCTTGGCATTGAGTTTTTCGCCTACTTTATAAGGGCTGATGTCCATCGCGAACAGTGAACCGGAAAAGGTGACCGCCGCGATGAGCGTAAGGGCTGTTTTCATGTCTCTCTCCTCTTTGGGAATTTCTGACCTAATCCGACAGAAGTTCCTTAAAATAAACCTATCGTTTGAAAGGCTAAGGGTTTTGGGAGGCAAGTCAAGGTAAAAAATTTCGCAGTGGTGTCGGCGGTGAGGTTTTTTGGGTAGAATGGCATCAGTGATCTCTGATAAACGGTGATGGAATGAAAGATACGAAGTTGCGTTATGAAACGCTTTTAGAGTTGGTGGAAAATGCTCAGGACGGAATCGTCATCGCGGAAAAGGAAGACCAGGACACGGTTTTGATTTATGTGAACCCGGCGTTTGAAAAATTGACGGGATACACCTCGGATGAAATTCTGTATCAGGATTGTCGATTCCTGCAAGGTGACGACACCGAGCAAGCACCGGTGCAACACATTCGTCAGGCCATTGACGAAAGTGTGCCGGTGCGCACGATTCTGAAAAATTACCGTAAGGACGGCACGCCGTTTTGGAATGAGTTGAGTGTCACGCCGTTTTATGACAAAACCGATGGGTTAACCTATTACATCGGTATTCAAAAAGATGTGACCGAAATCGTGGAGCTGAAACAGTCGCTGGAAGCCGCGCAGGCTCGCATCGCCGAATTGGAAGCGCAGCTTCAGACCAAATAGAAATGAGAGCTTTGCATGAGATGGATACACGGCTAAAAATGGCTAAAATCTTCCGGAATGTCGTTGAAAAACTCGTTAATAGCTAGCTATTAGCTTCGTTTTCCGCCTAATTCAGAAAAATTTTATCTCATTTTTTCCTCGTGCCCCACTCGTGCAAAGCTCTCAAATAAACGAAGTCAGCGAAATACATCGCATTTTAAACACATTTTAAAAATACATTTCAATGTGCGTCAGTGTTGAGGTAGGTCACGTGAACGTTCGGCGTTTCGTTCGGGGCCTCTGAACCGGGCAGGCTAAACCATTGTAGGCTCAAGTCAGGGTGGGCTTCCGCCCATTTTTGCCAGGCCTGGGCGTTTTGCAAATTGGATGCGCTGGCACCGGAAATCACCGCGATGTCGGCACAACGGTTGGCTTCAAGTTGCGTGGCGGCCGACTCATCGGGCTGAAGTGTCCAGGAACATAACAACGGACGTCGTCCGGCCTGTTCCAGTTGCAACGCGACCAGCGCTTTCAATACCGCTTCCTGCGGGGCCAGATTCTGTATCCAAACCGGGGTGCCGCTCCGTCGTTTACGGTGACGTTGCGTCAGGTAAAGACGTGAATACAATCTCGGCAGTAAGACGCTTTCCCAAAAAATCACAATCGGCCTTTCCTCGCCACGTAACATCAGGTGGGTGTTGATCAGCGTTTCCATCCAAAAATCGTCCGGAAAGTCCGCCAACAAAGTGTCGAGCTGTTGATTCAGACGGTCCAAATCCTGTTGTTGCACCGTGGCCTTTAGCTGCGCGGCAATCTCGCCGTCCCGCTCTGGCAGTGAGGCTTTCGGCTCCGGGAGCAGGGCTTTGATTTGGCTGATGGGAATGCCTTGCTCCGTGAGCTTGATGGCTTCTTGAAGCATCTCGATGTGTTCGGGGGTGTAAAGACGGTGGCCAGATTCGGTGCGCACCGGTTCGATCAAACCGTAACGCCTTTCCCAAGCGCGGAGTGTAATCGGGTTTAAGCCGGTGATTTTAGCCACTTCTCGAATTGGAACGAGTCGGGCGTCGGGTGTCTTCGTATTCATAGTCGGTATCTTATGCAAAACTTATACAAGCGTCAATTGAAAGTCGTTTGCGAACGGTGTTTTAACGCTTGGACTTTCTCCAGATGCTGTTGGCGGCTGGCATCCAAATCGAGGATTGGAAGCGTCTCCTCCGACCATAGGTCGTTTTGTGCGGCCGCCGTTTTGGATGCCCAAGGAGCATGCACGCTTTTTTCGGGTAGGTTTTTCAGCTCGGGCAACCAGCGTTTGAGATAGTGGCCTTTGGCGTCGAATTTCTCACTTTGACGAACCGGGTTGAACAGGCGGTAATAAGGGGCCGCGTCCACGCCGCAACCGGCTACCCATTGCCACCCCATCACATTATTGGCGGGGTCGGCGTCCACCAGCGTGTGGCGAAACCATTGTTCGCCGGCCCGCCAGTCAATGTCGGCGTTTTTGGTGAGCCAGGAGGCCACTAACATGCGCACTCGGTTATGCATCCAGCCGGTTTCCCATAGTTGTTTCATCCCGGCGTCAATCATGGGAACGCCGGTTTCACCGCGGCACCAGGCCTGGTAGAAATGCTGGTGCGTTTCATCCTGTTTCGATAACGGGGTGAAAAAGCCTTGAAACTTGGGTTGAAAAGGCTGGGTTTCCGTGTCGGGGAAATGCCAGAGGATTGACCGGGCAAATTCCCGCCAGGCGAGTTGTCGAAGCCAGGCCTGGGCGTTTTTCGGGCTGGCCGGGTTTAAGGGCGACAACGCGAGTAGCATCGCACGGCTGTGAATTTCGCCGAAGTGCAGATGTGGCGACAGTTCGCTGGTTGCCGGTAGGGCCGGGAAGTCTCGGTCATGATCATAGTCGTCCAGACGATGCAATATAAAATGGTCCAGCTTGGTCCAGGCCGCTTCTTCACCGATGGTCCAGTGCGTCAACACTTTTTGGGCCCAGGGTTGATTGCGAAGTGCCGACAAATGTTGCGGCAATCGGTCGTGTTCCGGCGGACAGTCAATGCGCGCTGTGGCATGGAAGTCCAATGGCGTTTCGTCGAAAGGTTCCACTTCTCCGAGGCGTTGCATCAAGGCGTTGTAAAAGGGCGTAAAGACTTTATAGGGGTGGCCGGATTGGTTGTGAATGGTTTCGTAAGACAGCCAGTTTTCGGTATTGAATGGGCGCAAGGTGACGTTCTGTTTGGCGCATATTTCCAAAGCCTGTGTTTGCAGGCTTTTAAAGGGTTCGCCGAGTTGAAAAGTGTAATGCACGCGGTCAATGTCATGGGCTTCGATCAGTTGTTGAAGGCGTTCGGCAAAATCGCCCTCGATTAACCATAATCGGCCGCCCCGCGTTTCGATGTTGTGTTTCAGTTCGAGCAAACTGCCCGCTAACCAAGCCGAATTGGCGTCGCCGACGGTGTGTTTCGGGTCGTGAATATAGGCCAGGATGACGGCATGACCACTCTGAGCCGCGTCATCTAAGGCGGTTTCCAAAGCGGGGTTGTGTTGAAGTCGCAATTCACGTTGTAGCCAAACCAATGTTGTCATAAGCGCCTCAATCGGAAGTGGACGTCGCCGGCAAGGATTCGGTCAAGTCGGCTTTGACGGCGTCGGATAAAGGGTTGTCACCCAGCCAAATGCCGAAATAAACCGCTTTGAATCCTTGCGTTCGATCTTGATATTTCAGTTCGTTGTTTAAGCGTAATTGTACGCCGGTTTCCGGTTGATACGCCAATTGATAACAGTCCTTGGGTTGCACGGCCTCATAGTGTTGGTGGAGCCGTTCCGTTGCCAGACGCAGAGAAATCGGAAGTTGCTCGGGCAGGGCTTGGTCGGCGGCCTCGATGAATTCCTTTTCTGTCAGGCTGACCTGGTAGCAGAGTTCGAGTTTTAAAGCGGTTTTATCGGACAAGAGCTCGGCTCGTGTTGTGCCGGGCTGGGCCCAAAGCGTGGCGTCATAGACGGGGATGAAGCCCGCCCAATAGCCGGTGGCTTTGCCAACGGGGGTGAGTTCAACCGTTTGAGCCAGGCCTGGCGATAAGGTAAGACCGCTCAAAAGAAGTGTCATTAAGCGTTTCATGCGTCGCCGCCTTTGCGGAAAAACAGCGTCACCTCGCCAACTTTGAAGCCCCATTTGGTTACTTCGGCGCGGTTAATCATGGTCTGGTCGTCGTGCAGATACATCCAGTCGTCGAATTGCACGTGAATGGTGCTGTCCTGGTAGGGTAAATCCAGCGTGTACTGCCAGTTCAAAGCTGGGCCGGCGGACTCGCCACGGGCAAAGCCGACCACATCGCCTGCTTGTCCGCGAAACTGGTTGGGCGCCGTTTCCACAATGGTCCAGATGCGGGTTTGACGTTCGCCGTCATCGTATATGAAACGTTCGTCTAATGTCAGCTTTGGCAGGCCGTTTTCGGTTTGAGAAACGGTGCCGGTGATGTCGACTGTAAAGCGGCGTATCAGCTCCCCGCGGCGGTTTTGGAATTGTCCCCAGGCCTGGGTGTTTCCGGCGAAGTAGTCGAATAGGTCCAGTTTGGGTTCCTGATCGGCGTATTCCGTGACCGGCGTGTGGCTACAGGCGGTCAGCGTGAAGGGCATTAGGCAGAGTAGAAGTCGTTTTAACATGCGCAAACCTCCTGAGGATGTTGTTTCTGTAGGGTAATTTGGTAAACGGAAATATGTTTTTGCTCGAAGCCGACTCGGCAATAATCCAGATAATAACGCCATAAACGACGGAAACCGATGTCGTAACCGAGGGTTTCGAGCGTGACGGTATGTTTATTGAATTCGGTTTGCCAGTGTTGCAGGGTGGTGGCGTAGTCCTGACCAAAATCAAAATCGTCCAGCCAGTCGAAGTGATGGCGCAGCGCCAGTTGTTTCAGTTGGGTCAGGCTCGGAAGCAGGCCGCCCGGGAAAATGTAAGCTTGGATGAAATCCACACTGTTTTGGTAGTCTTCCGCCACGGCGTCGTCAATGGTGATGATTTGCAACACCGCCTTGCCGCCCGGTTTGAGGTTTTTTTGCAATTGGGTGAAGTAAGTGTCCCAATATTCTCGCCCGACGGCTTCGAACATTTCGATGCTGACAATGTGGTCGTATTGCTCGGTTTCGTGGCGGTAATCCTGTAACACCGGCTGTGCAAAAACGGACAGTTGCTGTTTGGCGAGCCGTTCTTCGGCGTATTGGTGTTGTTCGGTTGACAGGGTTAAGCCTTTGGTTCGTACATTGCGTTGTGCCGCGGCTTCCAGAAAACCGCCCCAGCCGCAACCGATTTCCAAAATCGTTTCGCCCGGTTGCAGGTCGAGTTGTTCGAAAATGCGCTGATATTTACGGCGTTGGCTTTGGGCCAAATCCGTCGATCCTTTCTCAAAAATGCCGCTGGAATACGTCAGGCTCGAATCCAGCCATAATTGGTAGAAATCGTTGCCGAGGTCGTAGTGGTCCGCAATGTTGCGACGGCTGTTTTTCAGGGAGTTGTGGCGACGACGGTGCCGCCACAGGTGCCACCAGCCGATGGCTTTTTTGGTGTTTAACAGGTGAGACAGCGCATCACGATTTTGATGGGCAAACGTCATTAAATGATACAGCGATGGACTGTCGATGGTGTGTTCGACGTAGGCTTGGGTTACACCGAGCTCGCCCTGGGTTTTGAGCAAAAACCAAAATCGCAGCATGGAATCGATGGTTAAGTCGGCATGGCAGCCATTTTCGGAGCCTTCGAAGCGGTGGGCTTCGTTGCGATACCGGATGGTCAGGCTGCCGTAGCGAATTTGGTTGAATGGCAAACGTTGAATCAGACGTTGCCAGACAAAGGTTGGCAGCAGTTGTTCGAGTGGGTGGGTGATTATTTTGAACATAGCGTCATCTCCGAATGGCTGTGTTGAATGTCGTTCAAATGTTCCGGTGTACGATGAAATCGGCCGCCGCGTAACCAGATTTTCAGCGCCCACCAGTGAATCAGGCCCAACACTTTCAAGGCGTGAAACGGGAAGCGTAGAAAAGCTTTGAATAAATTGGCGTCGGTCAATGGCTGGCGTTGTCCGCTTTGCGTTGCTAATAAGCGAGGTTGACCGTCTTCGAATTGTTTAATGAATAAGCGGTAATGTTCGTTGGGCGGTGCCAGCCGGAATTCATAATGGCTGTTCATGCCGATAAACGGGGAAACGTGGAAGCGCTTGTCGGCCCGCGTTTTCAGAATCTGCGACTCCCCGTCCAAAGGTTGGCCTTGGTCTGTGAGGACATAATGATGCCATTGCCCGAAAGTGTTGCTGACTTCGCCGATGACGGCGATGAGTCGATCGTCTGCATTAAAGGCATACCAGACGGCTAAAGGGTTAAAGGCCATACCGAGTACGCGCGGAATGCAGACCAGTTCGACCCGCTCGGGTGGGGTGTGGATGCCGTAATCGCTCAGGAAGTCATTCACCCATTCCCGCCAGGCCTGGCCGTTTCTGGGGCCGAAGTCCGCTGTGTTAACGCTGATGAGGTTGAAGCGATTGAGCGATAACCAGCGCAGGTGGCGGGCTTCTGTTTCAAAGTGGTCGATATCAATTTTCAAGCCGAGTACCCGATATTGAAAGCGATAAGGCACACCGCCAAAACGTTGGTGCATGACTTGGCCGTCATAGAGTGCGCTAGGCATGGCGCACCTCGTCTAGATCGGGGGCGGTTTCCCAGGGCGGTGAAACGCCAAATTTTTGGGCGACGTTCACTGCACTGCGCAATCCGTCTTCGTGAAAACCGTAGCCGGTGTAAGCGCCGGCAAACCACAAGTTGCGGTGGCCTTGTAGGGTGTCGATCTGCTCTTGGGCGGACATGGCGGCCTGGTCGAATACCGGGTGGTCGTATTCGAATACCGCCTGCGTCAAATCGGCTTTTGGGGGTTCAATGGGGTTTAGGGTGACGAAAACGTCCTGCTGGGTTGGCAGGGATTGCAGTTTGTTCATCCAGTAGGTCACCGCGACGCGGTTTTCGGCCACTTTTTTATCCCGTAGGTAATTCCAGGCCGCCCAAGTCATGCGGCGTTTTGGCATCAAGGATCGATCACTGTGTAAGTAAGCCGTGTTTTTTTGATATTGAAACGCGCTCAGTCGGTCGAATTCCTGCCGGATGGTTTCGGGAATTAAGCTCAGGCTTTCATCGGCATGACTGGCAAAAACGATGTGATCGAACCCGGCGAAGAGGCCTTGCGCGGTTTCGATATCGTATCCCTGCTCGGATGGGATGATGCGATCGACTTGAGCTTTCAGGTGTGCGTTGAGACGACCATGCTGTTTAACGTCTTCGAAGATGGCTTTTACGTATTGGTGGCTACCGTTGAAGATGGTTTGCCACTGCGGGCGGTTTTCGATGTTCAGCAAACCGTGGTTTTCGAAAAACTGTAAAAAGCTGCGCACCGGAAATTTCAGCATGGTTTGAGTCGGGCAAGACCAGATGGCGGCGGCCATGGGCAACAGGTAATGATGAATCAGGGCATCACTGAAGGCGTGAGCCGTTAAGAAGTCTTCCAACGTTTGGTCCTGTGCGTTCTCAAGCGGGGTGCCCAGCCGTTGTTTGGCCAGGCGGTTGAAGCGGATGATGTCCGTCAGCATTTGCCAATGCATCGGTGAAAACAGGTTGCGGCGTTGGGCAAACAAGGTGTTGAGGTTATTGCCGGAGTATTCGATTTCCCCTTGGTTGATGGACACGGAAAAGCTCATTTCCGTGGGGTGTGTCTCGATTTTCAGGTGATGCAACATTTTGGTCAGCAAGGGGTAATTCGGTTCGTTGTAAACGATGAAGCCGGTGTCGACCGCGACCGAGCCCGCATCCGACGTTTCGAGCGGCACCGTGTGGGTGTGGCCGCCGAAATAATCGTTTTTTTCCAACAGGGTGACATCGTAGCGTTGACTGAGTAACCAGGCGCTGGCCAGTCCGCTAATGCCGCTGCCAATGACGGCGATACGAGGCGCTTGTTTTTCGGAGTTTGCAGTCGCCGGTGAGGGTGTGCTGTTTGTATGCGTTGCGATGGTCATAATGTCCGCCTCTTAAAAAGAGTTTGTATAACTTGTTGAGTATATTTATACATAAGTTGTACAATGTGTGCAAGTTATTCAATCATTTTTTTGATTTTCGTTGTTTTTGTTTTGGCGTTTAGGAGGGATGTTATGGTGGTAATATGGATTGTCGGTGCCTCGTCCGGTATCGGTTTACAGTTGACGGAACGGCTTTTGAATCAAGGTTATCGAGTGGTGGCTTCGGCTCGTTCAGCCGAGAGGAGCGCGCAGCTGTCGGCTTTGAAAACACGCTTTCCGGAGGACTTGGCTTGCTTGGATGTGGACGTGACCGAGCCGGAAAGTTTGCCAGCCAAAGCGGCGCAGGCCTGGCGGATTTTTGAACAATTGGATGTCTGGTTCTACAACGCCGGGACTTATACACCGACGCCCTGGCAGGAAGCTGAGTGGTCGGATTATCTAATGATGACGCAGGTGAATTACCTGGGGTGTGTGGCCTTGCAGTTGGCGATGCGCGACGAATGGCGCGCCAGAGGAAAACCGCCGATGCGCTGGATTTGGAATTTGAGTATTGCCAACCAAGTCGGCTTGCCGTATGGCGGCGGTTATTCGGCTCCGAAAGCGGCGCTATTGAATTTGGCCGAATCCTTGTGGCCGGAATTGCAGCAAGCCGGTATTCGCTTGCAGGTGGTTAACCACGGATTTGTGAAAACCCGGTTGACCGCCAAAAATACGTTTGAGATGCCGGCGTTAATGACGCCGGACGAGACGGCCACTCGCATTGCCGATTGGTTGGCGAAGGATTCCAGTGATTTTGAACTGCACTTTCCGAAAAAATTGACGTGGGTGTTGAAGCTCATGCGCTGTCTGCCAACGCGCTGGACGCTCGCTTTGACGCGGAGGATGCTAAAAAATGCGTGATCATGCACCGGATTTGGCGGCTTATGTCGATATGTTTGAATCTTTGTCACCACACAATTTGGCCGCCCAGTTGGACCCTCTTTTTGCCGATGAAGCCTACTTTGAAGACCCGTTTAATCAAGTGGTTGGGCCGCAAGCGATTCGGGCCATTTTTGAACATATGTTTCATACGGTAAGCCAACCGCGTTTTTCGGTTTTGAGCCGAGCGCTGAATGGAGATACCGCTTTTTTGGAATGGCAGTTTCATTTTGTGGACAGTCGCTTCGAACCGTATGCCATCGTGGGTACGTCAAAGGTGGTGTTCGATTCTCAGGGGAAAGTCGTTTCACATATCGATTATTGGGATACGGGGCGATATGTGTATCAAACGGTTCCGGTATTGAGGACAGTGATTCGTTGGATTAACGGAAAATTAAGGGCGGTTCAATGATGATTTGGCCGCAAATGGCAAAACGTACGGGACATTCGCTTTGGACCGATTTCGGTTATGGGGCGATGGGCTTGCCGTTGGCCATGCTGGGGGTGCCGTTTTACTTTTATATGCCCAACTATTGGTTTGAGAATTGGGGGGTGAGTTTGACGGCAATTGGCTTGGCGCTGCTGGTGACACGGTTGACGGATATGCTGACCGATCCGTTAGTGGGGTTTTATTCGGATCGTTGGACTCGACACTTGGGCTATTTGCGACAGATTCAGTTGGGTGCCGTACTCTTGGTAGTTGGGTGCTGGCCGTTGTTTTTTCCGTTTGAGGCCGCCTTTCAGCAACAGACCTTCTGGTATTTGGTGCTTTGGAGTTTTATGACGTTTTTGGGGTGGACGCTGATTTCCGTGCCGTATCAGGCTTTGGTTTCCAAACTGACACCTCAACCCGACTTAAAAACCCGCTTGACTTCGTTTCGTGAAGGGTTTGGGCTGATCGGTGTCATGGTGGCATTAAGTTTGCCGGTGGTTTTGTCGCTGCCGCCAACGTCGCGCGAGGTGTTTCATACCCTGTTTGTTGTTTTGTTTATTGGTTTAGCGGTGGCTTTGCTACTCCAGGCCTGGCGGTTGAAACCGATTTTAAATGACTCGAAAGGGGGGCTGAACCACCCGGTCTTCATTCAAACCTTGTGGCAGCAACATCGCTGGAGTTTTGGCATTATGCCAGCGTATTTTTTGAATAACCTCGCCAATGCCTTTCCGGCGACGCTGTTTATGTTTTTTGTGACCTACGCATTGCAGATGGAAGCGCAAGCAGGAGTATTGCTGGCGGTGTTTTTCGTGTCCGGGATTGTGGGGTTACCGTTTTGGTTTTGGGTATCGAAAACACTGGAAAAGTACCAGGCCTGGGCGTTTTCGATGTTGTTTTCGGCCATCAGTTTCACCGGCTTGATTTGGGTGGAAGCAGGGGATTTTGAAGGGTATTTGCTGGTGTGTGTCCTGACCGGACTCAGTTTGGGAGCCGATCTGGCTTTGCCGTCATCCTTGCAGGTTGACCTGGTGCATCGGTTGGAAAAACAGTCGGTTCGGGCGGCCGGGTCGATGTTTGGTTTATGGGGGTTGTTGACAAAACTGGCGGTGGCTTTATCGCTGGGCATCGCCTTGCCGATTTTGGAAACATTGCATTTGAAGCAGGGCACGCCCGCTGCGCTGAACGCCTTGTGGGTGATGTATGGGCTGGTGCCGGTGGTCTTGAAACTGGTCGCTGTGGTTTGGGTCTTTCGTCAAGGGCGGCAGTGGGTGTAACCGAGCGGAGGAATGCGTTAAGGCATCAGTCGATCGAGAAAGACAATCAGCAGTAATAAAATAATGCTGGCTAAAATCGGCGGCCAATAACGGGGTTTGGTTATTGTGATTCTTCTGCGGGTTTTGGTCGGGGCCGGAAGGTCGCCCTTATAAATGCGCACGGCTTTAATGAACTCGGCGTTCATGGTTTTGCTTAAGCCTTTCACCATTTTTTTGGCATCGTTCAGTGGGTATTTTTTGGCCATCGCATGGGCGAGCGAATTCATATTGCATTGCTGCAATTCTTTCTTGCGTTGCTCCAGCGGAAGGGTGAGCAACCAGTCGATGATTTCGTAATCCAGCTCGGTTTTAAATTCTCGTTTGCCCATAGCGGCATACCCAGTGACAGGTTTTTCGGGGTTATGGTAAACCGGTTTGCGGTTCGGGGGAGTTATTTAACTTTATCACAAAATGTATCGGCAAGGGATAGTAGAAGATGACAAAAAAATGGAAGGGCGGTGTTGGACGTCATTGAAAAACGGGAGCTTTCAAGGAAGTATTGGTGCGGATGGGGAGACTTGAACTCCCACGGGTTTTATCCCACAGAGACCTGAACCCTGCGCGTCTACCAATTCCGCCACATCCGCATGATGTTTGGAAGGCGCATTATTATCAATGGCTGGGCGCTTGTCAAGCGGGAAAAGATGATTGAATAGGGGGGAGAGGTTTTTCCGGGGCTGGAAATGAAAAAGCCCGAGAAAACTCGGGCTTTAAAGGTGGTGCGAGCGGAGAGACTCGAACTCTCACACCAAAGGCACCAGAACCTAAATCTGGCGTGTCTACCAATTCCACCACGCTCGCAAAATGTGGTGGCCACACCTGGAATCGAACCAGGGACACAAGGATTTTCAATCCTTTGCTCTACCGACTGAGCTATGTGGCCTGAATTAATTCGGCGTATTATAGAGATGCCCCAAGGCGCTGTCAAACCTTTATTTAAAGAATCTTTCGATTCGGCTTCAAATTATGGATGCACCGTGAGTTTTACGTTTATTTTGGTGGTTTGTTGGTGGTCTGCCACATCCTTTTTGGCGTGTTTCTCGCGGTTTAGAGCTTGATGGCGTTCATGGTTTTTTGCAGTTCCTGCGCTTTGTTGGTCATGGTCGCACTGAGCTGCGCCGACTGGTCGGACAGCGCCGCATTTTCCTGCGTAAATTGATCCAACTGCGACACCGCTTGGTTGACCTGTTCGACACTGCGCATTTCCTGGTCGGCCGCCGCGCTGATTTCGGTGACGATGGTCGCCAGCTCGTCGATGGTTTGATTGATTTCATTTAAAGACTGCGCGGATTGCTCCGAGAGCTGCTGTCCACGGTTGACTGACGCAAGGTTCTTCTCCACCAGTTCTTTAATGTCGTTGGACGATTGCGAAGCGCGTAACGCCAGAGAGCGCACTTCACCCGCCACCACCGCAAAGCCGCGACCATGCTCACCGGCTCGTGCCGATTCCACCGAAGCGTTTAAGGCCAAGAGGTTGGTTTGGAAGGATATGCCGTCGATGATTTGCACGATGTCGGCGATTTTCTGGCTGGCGGCACTGATTTCATTCATCGCTTCCTGACTTTGATTGGCGATGTCGCTGCCTTGTGCCACATGTGATTTTACCTGATTGCCCAATTGCATCGCCGTTTTGGATTCTTGTGCCGTGTTGCGGATGGTATGCGTGAGTTCTTCCATGCTTGATGCGGTTTCTTCCAGCGAGGCCGCCTGCTGTTGGGTGCGGGCATTCAGGTTTTGGTTGTCTTGGCCGAGTGATTGCATATTATCGACCACGGAATCGGCTGTCTCGGCAGTTTGTTGCAGAATTTTGTGCAGATTATCCATGGCCTGGTTAATGCCTTGCTTCAGGTGTTCCAGATCGCCGCTGTAATGGTTTTGAATTTGTTGGGTTAAGTCGCCTTTTGAGAAAGCGCTCATGCTTCGGTTGATGTCCGTAAAGGCTTCATCCAGTGAGGAGACCGAATCGTTGACGGTCGATTTTAAGGCTTCCAGATCACCCGGTAAGGTTTGATCGACTCGATACGAAAATTGACCGTTGGCCATAAAGAACATCACGCGGGTGACTTCCGCCAGCGCGCTTTTTAAGGTCATCATCGCTTGAACGCTGTTCTGCACGATTTTTTGGTGCTGTGGCATCAAGTTGTCGGACAGGGCGTCCAGGTGTTGTGATAAAGAAATGTCGATACCGGCCACCCCGATAACGGTACCGTTGTCGATAATCGGTGTCACCACGCTGGTGATGAGAAATTCGTCGTCACCGACCGGATACATATAAGGCTCGACAATTTGCGGTTGGCGTGTCTGCAAGGGTTGTAGGTAAAAATCGCCCAGGCCTGGCACTTCGTAATCCACCAGTGGTTCCAACGCCATCTGGTCGCCGGAACGCCCCCAAAACGGCATAAAGCGTCCGGTGGCATCGTGCCAGTCTTTGGATTGAAATGTCGCGTCCTGGCCGTCGTAAGCATTCGGTTCCCAGCCGCTCCAGCAGGCCAGGAAAGTCGGGTTGTCTTTTAAATGTTCTTGAATGCGGCTCAAGGCGGTTTCTCGGTTCGCGCCTTGTTTGTGTAAGGCCAGCAGGTCGTCGGCCATCTTTGCCACCACGGTTTGGGCGGTTTGAATATCATTTTCCGCTTTCGCCAGTGTCAGTTGCCCGCCAAAGTCGGCGGATTGAATCGCTTCGATGACATCGCCCATCACTTGATCGGCGCGTTGATTTTGCCGGGTCAGGTCATTCAGTTCGGTGACAATCTTTTCCGGTAAGCCTTGCTGTGTGAGCGTGTCGGTATGCCCCGTCTTGAAGGCTTCCAGTAGCACTTCGTAATCCTGGTTGGAAGCGGGCACTTCGATAAGGCTGCGCAGTGAATTCTGCAAACCACTGGGCAGGTCCGTGGAGGCCTCCTTATCTTTCAGTAAATCGGCGATAAAGGCTTGTTGGTGCGACAGGAGTTTTTGATAAAAGATGGTTATCGACAGTAGTCCGACCGCTAAGGACGCCGGCACCAATCCCCAAGGACTGAGGTCGGGATTCGTAACATACAAGGCGGATATCAAGGCTCCGAGTAGAAGGTTGATGAAGACGATTCCAACAAGGGTTATGCGCATTTCAGTTCCTAATAAAAATGTTAGACAGATTTCAAGAAAGTTCCTATGGGTTAAAATAAGTTCTTTGAAGTATAAAAGCAATTTTTGTTCTGATTAGGAAAAACACTTAAAAATAAAAGAGATAGTGGTGTTATCAAGCAAAATGGATTTTGATTTGTTACCGGCTTGCACCAATTTTGGGTGGATGAAGGATGGACGAAAACGACCAGGCCTGGTCATTTTCCGGAGATGAATTTGTCGATTGTTGAGGAATTTTTTGGAGGTAAACGATGCAAAATTTGCTGAATGAGGTCTCAAAAGCGCTTTTAAAATTAGACTTTTCTTATATAAGAATATTATTAAATTAAGTTATCTTATGGTAGTAAAAAATTAATATTTATTAATTATATCAATTGTTTAGATTGTTTTTTAAGGACTCAAAAAACCTATTAAAAAACGCTTATCTCTCGATCAAAAGTTTTGTTTATGAAAAGCTATTAATTTTATTGCATGGCAAAAGTCCTTACGTTTTAATTGAAAAACGCCGAAAACGGCAGCACTCTAAATTTCATAAAAAACAAGGAAGATAAACATGTTAGACAAAACGAATACTTCTAAAAACACACCCACCCAGTCATTGAACAAAAAGCTCAAAAAGCAAAAAGGCGCTACCATGGTTGAGTATGCCCTTGTTGTGGCGGCCGTGGTCGGAATTGCGGGATTGGTCTTTACGGATGATACCACTAAAGGTATGGGTAAAGCGGTGGATCAGATTATCACAAATGCTGCGAATAAAGCGACAGGAACCGATTCCGGTTCTGGATCAGGATCATAGCGGCTTGGATGAAATCGCTTAAATTTCAGAGAGGGGTCATGATGATTGAGGCAGCTTATCTGCTGCCTTTTTTGATGATTGCATTATTGGCCGTGGTGGATTTGACCGGTTATGTCGCCGATCGACTGTCGGCCAATGATGTCATGGCCGATGCCTATCAGTTGATGATGAATCAGGCCAATGCGCAGGCGATTGACCCTGATCTCACCTTGAATACGGTGACATGTCAAGCTCACAAAGTCGAACTGAATTCAGGTGGGGCCGAAACCTTCATTAAGGATGGCTTTACCGGAATGTTTGACGGCTTGGGCAAAAGTGACGTGAGCGTGGATATTCAAAAGCAACCGGGCGAGTCGCCCTCAACCTATATCTTCAAGGCCCAATTTCCCTCGCAGACGCTATTTCTACCGGATGCGTTTGCTCAGAGCTTTCCTGTGAAAGCCAAACTGATTATCAGTTTTGATTTGAGCTGCTAAAAGACATTTGTCAGTCTGATTGAATCGGTTTGAGATTCAAGCGGAGGTCTTTTGGTGCAATACAGAGATTTTAACCATTATGAAAATGCAACGAAGCGATTTCGTGCTGTACGGAACCTCGCTTTTGGCGGCCGTATTGGCGATTGGCCTGGTGTACGGCTACGTTGAAAGCCGGGTAAATGAAGCCAAATCCCAAGCCGAAGTCAAAACCATTACCGTGGTCGAAAAGCCGGATATGCGTTCGGTGGTGGTGGCCAACCGCGAGTTGTATCGCGGCGAAAAAATCGAAGCGGACGACATTAAAGTGCTGATGGTGCCGACAGAAGGTTTGTTGGTGAATGGTGTGGTCACGCAACCGGAAAATGTGGTCGGGCGCGTGGCGAAACAGCATATTTATGTGGGGGAATGGTTACTGGATCAAAAGGTCGGGTTGGAAGGCCAATCCGACAGCAGTGTGGAAGCCATTCTGGAGCCGGGACGACGTGCGATACGCTTACCGGTTTCCGCAGAAAGCGGTCTGCTTGGGATGCTGAACCCAGGCGATCACGTCGATGTCATCAGTGTGTTTGAAAGCGCGGACGGCAAACGCATGATCAGCCGTACTATTTTGCAGAACATTGAGGTGCTGTCAATTGGGCAAACCAACCGAATGGGGTATCTCAAAGAAGAACAGGCGCAAAAAGAGCAAAAAAATCATCAGGGTGAGGCGTTTGTCAAAGAATCGATGGTGGCTTTGAATGTGGATACATCCCAATCGGAACAATTGGCGCTCGCCATGAATGTCGGAGCGGTGCATCTCGCCTTGCGGGGGCAGGCCGATGTCAAGTTGGTCGAAACGGATGGTGTGAACGTTAAGGTGATCGAACGAAGCCGACAGCGCCCACCTAAATTTAAGCCGAAGTCGCGCCGAGAAGTCATCCAAATTATGCAGGGTGATCAAGTGCAAGAGGTAATTACACAATGAAACCGAAAAACGAATGTGGTTTTTTAAAAAAAAGTGTTTTAGCGGCCTGCCTGGGATTGATGGTTTTTCCATCTCAGTCTCAATCTGCAGCGCTGGCTAAGACCTATGATTTAACCGAAACCGACAGTCAGATTATCAAGTTCGATCAGAGTTTGAAGCGCGCGTTGATTGCCAACCCAGATTTGGCCACCGTCAAGGTGCTTAGCAAAAATGAGTTGCTGATTACCGGACGAGGTGCTGGGCGAACTCAATTGATTGTGACCTATCGAAACACACCGAATGTGGATCACAAAGTGGTTTTGAACGTGGCGCCGGATCAATCCCGTCGAGAAGAAATTGAAAGCACCTTAACTGGGTTAATGAAAGATTTGAACCCGGAAGGCGGGGTACGTTTTCAACTGAAAAATGTCTGGTTGCAACCGGAAACCGCCGTGCGCCGTCAGGTGGATGAAATCGGCACTCAGTTGGACGAGGATGCCTCGGCACCGAATATGCGCCGTCAGGATCAAGAAGTGCTGCAAGCCGCACAAACCGCAGGCAGTTTCGGTGCCCAGCCGTTGGCCGGCAACTATATGGTGCTGTTAAGTGGTGAAGTGCCGAATGACGCACAACGAAGCCGTATTCAATCGGTGGTGTCGGCCTTGGGATTGAGTGTGGTGAATATGATTAAGGTTACGGGACCGCAGCAGATTAAGTTGTCGGTGCGCGTGGCGGAAGTGGTGAAAGGCAACCCTTTCCGCAGTGGTGTCGGGATCGGCAGTAAAACGGATAGTTTTGGCATTTTTCCGCCCGGGAATTTGGGGGGGACCGCCAGCTTTTTATCCAATGTAGGCCGTGTGGCCTATGGTACTTTAGGTGAATCCTCGCCCAAAATTGAATCACGCAGTATTCCGCTTCCATTTTCGGATGGTTTTCAAATTGGGATCAACCCGCGCAACGGTAATATTTTCGGAGTGTTATCCCTTTTGGAAGGCAATAACCTGGCGCGTGTTCTGGCCAAGCCCGAATTGATTGTGCAATCGGGTGAAACGGCCGATTTCCTGGTCGGTGGTGAAGTGCCGATTCCAGTGTCTCAAAACGAAAATACTATTACGGTGGAATATAAGGAATTTGGGGTGCGGCTACGTTTCAGTCCGGTGATTACCGAGTCCGGCCTGATTCAAATGACGGTGGCACCGGAAGTGAGTAACATCGATGAAAGTGCCGGCTCGCAAAATGGTTCCATTATTGTCCCCGGCTTTCGGTCGCGCCGTGCTTCCACAACCATTACGCTGGCGGATGGACAAAGTTTTGTGATTGGGGGCTTAATTCAAGACAACTTGCGCACGTCCATCAATAAGATTCCGTTATTGGGCGACATTCCGATTATTGGAGCCTTGTTTCGTTCCACCAGCTATGACAAAGATCAGACGGAGTTAGCGATACTGGTGACACCGGAGTTTGTTCAACCGATTGAGAAAGGTCAAAAGGTGTCGTTACCGGGCGAGCGTTTAACCCGTCCGAGCGCCACTGAAGGTTTTTTTATGGGCAAAGTGGCTGACTTGTTGCCGGAAGGTGAAAGCGCTTTACCGGAATTGGATGTGAAAGTTGGATTGGAGAAGCCCTAATGACAAATTCAATAACAACACACGGCATTGCGCAAAACCAAGCCATTTACATTGGGTCTGATGAGGATATTTTGGAGGCGGTTAGGGTCTCGATTGCTTCGAAATATTCATTGGAGGCGGTCAGCGAAGTGCCGCATGTTTGGCCGGAAGATGTCAGTTTGGCGTTATTGGAATTTGATGGTGATGTTGAAGTGGCTTTGGAGCGTATTAATAGCGTATTGACTCTCGGTAAAGGGGTGTCGCTTTATGTGCTGTTAAAGCGTAAAAATGTGGACTTTATCATTGAGGCGAACCACCAGGGCGTGCAAGGGTTTATCGAGTGCCCCGGTGAAGTGTTGCATATTCTGTCCATTCTGCATATGCAGGATCGACGTCGGCAGGGAAAAAACGGCAATGTATCGTCTTTTTTCAGCTTAAAAGGTGGCGTGGGCTGTACGGCACTCGCCACCAATCTGGCGTCGCACTTGACAGAGTTGACCGATGGCCGAACCGTCCTGGTGGACTTGAATATGCCGTTGGGGGATACGTCTTTGTATTTGAATATGGAAAATCAACGTCTCTATTCCTTGACGGACTTTGTCTATAACCTGAATCGTTTTGATGAAAACCTGATTTACAAGTCTTTATCCCGTCATGAATCCGGGTTATATGTGTTGTCGTTACCGTCGGAAGTCAGTGAGTTGGATAATCTGAATGGTGAATTAATCAAGACCATCATTCATTCTTTGCGACGCTATTACGACCATGTGGTCATTGATTGCGCCAGTGATTTGTCGGATTTGACACTGAGTTGTTTGGATGAGTCCGATAATATCGTATTGGTTGCAGAGCCGTCACTGTCCTCTTTCCGCGCCGTAAACACCGCCATTAAACTCACTCAGACACTGGGTTATTTAAAAGACTCTTTAAAATTGGTTTTGAACCGGAGTGCCAGCCAGCAGGACGAAATGTTGGAGGAAGTGGTTAAAGATATGGATGTGGATACGGTGGTGCGCGTATCCAACGATTATCGCGCTTTTAATGATTCGTTGAAAGAAGGACGATTGCTTAAGGATTCTCACTCAGATTCGATAGCCAATTTTCAACTGCACAGCTTGGCTAACCTATTACATAATGGTGCGTCTTTACCTGAAATGGAAGATCAGGCCGAAAATGTCAGACGGCCAAAACAAAACCGTTGGTGGCTGACATTCGGAAAGCGTATGTTCAAACGAATGGGTGAGCCGAAAACGAGTGGACACTTGAATGAAAAGACAATGGTGTCGTAAATGGGAATTCGAGAGCGTTTACACCAAGCTGAGCAGCACCGGAAGTTGCAGAATGAATTGGCCACCAAGGAATCGTTATCGAAAGTGCGGCCAAGTGGTTTGAAAAAAGACACAGACCTTAAACAAAGCAACAGCTTTCAGGAAATTAAACATCGTTGCCAGAAAAAAGCCACCGAAGACGATGCTTTTTATCAGGCGGATAGTCAGGAGACTCGACAGGAGTTGCGTCCGCGCCTGGAAGAGTTGGTGCGTGAAGTGGCGGCGGATATGGGGTACCCCTTATCGGATGTCGAAGTGCGCCAGCTCGGCGTGGAACTGTTGGATGAAATTTATGGTTTGGGACCGATCGAACCCTTATTAACCGATACCACGGTGTCGGATATTTTAATTAACGGTTACAACCAGATTTACGTTGAGCGTAACGGTCAATTGGAGTTGACCGATGTGCGTTTTATCAGTGAAGAACATTTACGCAACAAAGTTGACCGGATGCTTTATACCACCGGTCGACGTGTGGATGAATCCTCGCCGTTAGTCGATGCTCGGCTGCCGGATGGCTCTCGAATCAATATCATTATTCCGCCTCTGGCGGTGGACGGCATTAGTGTGTCGATACGCCGTTTCCCCGAAAAACATCTGCGCGCCAAGGACATGATTGCCTTTGGCGCCATGACGGAGCAGATGTTCATGTTCTTGGATTATGCGGTCAAGGCTGGGTTGAATATTTTGGTGTGTGGCGGGACGGGTTCGGGTAAAACCACCACCTTGAATATGCTCTCGGGGTTGATTCCGGAAAATGAACGCACCGTGACCATTGAAGACAGTGCTGAATTGCGCATGCAGCAGTCGCATGTGGTGCGTTTGGAAACCCGTCCGCCGAATGCCGAAGGTATTGGGGAGGTGACGCAACGCGAATTGTTGAAAAATGCGTTGCGAATGCGTCCGGACCGGATTGTGCTGGGGGAAGTACGGGGCGGCGAAGTGCTGGACATGCTTCAGGCGATGAACACCGGGCATGATGGCTCTTTGGCGACCTTGCACGCAAACAGCCCGAGGGACAGCATCTCGCGTTTGGAACTGATGATTAACCTCAGTGGGGTGGATATTCCGGCGCAGTCGATTCGAAAACAGATTGCCAGTGCCATTGATTTGATTATTTATGTTAATCGCGGTAAGGACGGTAAGCGGCGAATGGAATCCGTGACCGAAGTGGTCGGTGTGGAAGAGGATAATGTCGTTCTGCAAGATATTTTCGTGTTCGAAAACCAAATCGATAAAGGAACGAATCAAATCAAAGGGGCTTTCCGGGCGACTGGCTTACGCCCCGGTTGTGGTAAGAAATGTGAGGCCATGGGCTTGGCTTTACCGGCGGAATGGTTTGAATTCCGTCAAGAGGTGGTGGCATGAGCTGGGGGTTTGTCGGCGTTGCGCTGGTGTTGATGTTGCCGTTTATTTTATTTGTGGTGGCCAAACAGACGGAGCGACGCCAGGCGCATCAACAGGCGCTGAATCGTCTTAAGTTTCGGGTTGGGTTTGAATTGGCGACCAAAGAGGAACAGAACCTTCCTTGGTGGCAGGCTTCCGACAATGGTTTGTGGCTTTGGTTAAAAAGCCAATTTAAAAAGGCCGGGTTGACGGATCGAAAAGCGTTTATCAGTTTAGTGGCGTTGCAGTTTGTCTTGCTATTTGTCAGTGCCTTTTTCCTGGCGACACAATATTCGGTGTTAAACGAAAAAACGTTGTTTGTTCTTTTGCTATTGCCGTTTCTACCGGGCATTTATCTCTTGTTAAAAATACGTCAACGTCAAAAGCAATTGCGGAGCGACTTCCCTGAAATGCTGGATAACACCGTTCGGGCTTTGCAATCGGGTTACAGCATTGACGGGGCTTTGGCGTCGGTGGCTGAAGACATGAAAGGCCCTTTGGCGGACGAGTTTCAAGAAGTCAACAAACAACTGCAATTGGGCATCAGTATGCGGGATATTCTGCGAGAGTTTCAATCTCGTGTGGCGTTACAGGAAGCGCAGTTTTTTGTGATTACGCTCATTATTCAGCGGGAAACCGGTGGACAACTGTCGGCGATTTTGACCGAGTTGTCTCGACTGATGCGTCGCCGGGAGCAATTTCAGGCCAAGCTGAAAACTATGACAGCCGAGTCGCGCTTTACCGCTTGGTTTATCGGTGGCGCTCCGGTCGCATACATTCTTTATAAATATTTGTTTGACCCTGAATCGATGACGTTTTTTTTGCAGGATTCCTTGGGGATTAAATTATTTATTTTGTCGCTGGCTTTGATTGGCACGGGCACCTTGATTTTAAAGCACATGCTGACCATGAGGTTTTAACGGATGAATTTAGCGATATTGCTGATTTTGGTCGCCATCTTGACGTTTATCGTGACGTTGATGGTGGTGCGTCATTTGTTGCACGCTCAGAACAGGCAGTTGGCGGTGGAGCACTTAAAGGTACGTGTTGGGCTGATGCAAGTGTTTAAAACGCGCAAAGAAGACGGCTATCAAGGGTGTGGTTGGTGTGCGTTGGGCAGGGCGTTGGGCCCGAAAACGTCGAAAGAAATTGAAACGGTTCAGCAGCAATTGTCTCGCGCTGGATTCCGCCAACCCAATGCGTTTGGGGCTTATTTTTTTATGAAATACGCCCTGGTGATTGGGGCGGCTTTGCTGATGGTGGTTTTGTGGAGCTGGTGGGCGATTTCGCCGATTTGGATGCTTGCGGTGCCCGCGGTGATGTTGCTGTTGCCGGAACGGGTGTTGATTTATCTGGGCAATAAACGTTTGGCACGCATTAATATTCAGTTACCGGATTTTTTGGATATGAGCAATATCTGCATGAATGCCGGCTTGAGTTATATGGTGGCGATGAAACGGGTCACGCAGGAATTACGAGAAATTGCGCCCGAAGTGTGCGGCGAGTTTGATTATTTGTTGGACCAAATTCAACTGGGCGTGCCTCGAACCGAAGCATTGCGGCAGTTTGCCGAGCGTAACCCGACCAAGGACATTGAGAGTTTGATTCAAATGTTGATTCAAAATGAAAAACTGGGGAGCTCCATCAGTGAAGCGATTAATGAGTTTTCGCGCCGTATGTATTTGAACCGTGAGCAGATGATGCAGGAAAAAGCCGCGAAAACGTCTGCAAAAATGGCCTTGGTGATTATGCCGTTCTTGATGATTCCGTATTTGATTTTGCTGTTGGCGGAACAAATGGTGCAGTTTGGAAGGAGTTTTTAATGTTAAAAAACACACATAATCATTGGACGGGAAGGTTTGTTTTTGCCTTAAGCGCCTTTTCTCTATTGGTGCTGCTTTCCGGTTGCAGCAGCTTGGACGTAAATGAACCAACTCGCCTGGATTATGCCAAAAGCGCTCAGGAAGACAAGCCTTTGGCGGAAAATTTGGGGGTCGAAGATGAGTATAAGTTTGCCCTCGATATGGCCAGAATGCAAATCAAGGATGAGCGTTATCAAGCGGCGGAAAATTTGTTGCAAAAAATGCGTAAGTTTCGGCCAAAGGATATCGACGTCTATCGTCTGCTAGCGCAAAGTTATGAAGGCCAAAAGAAATATGGGCTGGCGTTGTCGGCCTGGAAGCAGGCACAGGGTTTGTCCGGTTTTTCCCGGGATGATGAGGGAGAACTGGCTCGACTGGCGTTAATGAATGATGACTATGCATTGGCGGAAAAAATATACCAATCCTGGCTGGATGATGATGGGGCTTCCAACAGCGAAAAAGTCAGTGCGCTGAATAACCTGGGGTTCAGTGCGTTATTGCAAAAACGCTACCCTCAGGCTAAACAGTATTTTCAACAAGCCTTACAAAAAGATCCGCTCAATACCAAAGCGGCGAATAATTTAAACCTGCTCAAAACCGTGGAGGGTGTATGAGACAGCGTCAGAAGTTGCATTCACAAAGAGGCGCGATTTCGATTATCGGAATTGCCATTATGTCCATTGGGTTTACCGGCTTTTATACCGCATTGGAGTTGGGCAATAAAATGATTATGGATCGTAATTTTGATAATTACGCACAAGCCATCGCACCGGTGGCTTTACGAACGGAAATGTCGCTAACCCGTGAAATGGTGGCAAATGGTCAGGGGGATTTGGTGCGTGAAAAATTATCCGATATGCTCAAGGATTTAGGGCATCAGGTGGATAGCGATGTAAATTTAACGGTCAAGTTCGGCAATATGGTGCCGCTGGATGCGCCGGCGACTTATACCGATCCTTCCAGCGGTATGGAGTACACTTATCACGAAGAATTCGAGCCGTTGGAACATAATGCGGAGAACCCCAAGTTCGGTTTGGCAGAGGACGAAATGCCGCCGGATTTCAGTGCGGTGAGTATTGAGATTAAAGAAAGCAGTGCTACGTCGCTTTTGCCGTTTTTTCGCCCGACCGGGCGTGCGGTTTACGGTTTATCGGCTAGTGACATTGACTCGCCGGATATGGCCAGTTGCTACTGTGATGCTCGCTACAATGCGTGTTTGGTGGCGGAAGAAACGCAAAGCGTGATGGGCGCACCGAATTCAGGCGATCGGAAACGTTATTGTGAAACCGGGATTGCCCCTTCCGTCGGGGGTGGCATGATGGGGATGTTTTTTGGTGGTGATGCGGAATACTATCAGGCGGATACGGTGCAATTCTCGCCGCAATGGGTGGCGAAGCCTTATGAAGGGATGAATCCGACGGATAAAACCAGCCAGGCCTGGCAAGCGGTGTTGGACGATGAACCCTTAACCATTAACGACGGCGTGAACCCCTTTCCGGAAGCCCATTGGGATGCGGCCGATGCGCAGTGGGTGGCTGGGAATGCTCCGATGCAGTTTACCGGTCGTAAAAAAGTTTCCTCATTTATGATGACTTATCCAAAATATAAGAATCCTTGGGAGTTGGATGGGGATACCTTTTATGTCGGGCGATCCGGGGTGTGCGCTTATCCGAATAAAGGCTTTTTCGGTGGTTTTATGGATGTGATACAAAACTTTATGTTTGGCAAAACGGATTGCATTCGTTACTCGGCTGATCCGGATTTGAAATACGATTTTGCCTCACCGATTAAAGGGTTTATGGATGCCATTAACGGTTCCACGGGCGCCAATGAACATTATTACAGTTGTCGGGATTTTTCCGGGTTGCAGTCCTCTCGAAATGGCTTTTTTCAAGTGATGCGCCGCATTTGGACCTCACCGCTTTTGGATTGGGAACGTTCCTACCAGGAAGCCGATTGTACGGTCAAAAAAATGCACTGGCACGGTTGGTGGGTGTTTGGTCAATGGCGGTAAAAGCCTTTTGTTCCAAGGTTTGAGTACGTTGCTCATGTTTTCGGAATCCGTTTCTAATGCGGGTTTCGAACTTTTTCCGGTTTTAGAAACACATCTTCTGATATAGTCATCTCATTCTCTTTTTAATGCCTTCGACTTTTTATATAACGGTTTTATGTTGCCTGATTCAGACCTTTTAACCCTTTTATTGTCCCGTGTTCCCGAACTGAAGCCGGAGGCCTTGCAGCCTTTACCGACTTTATTCGAAGACAGCAGTCATCAAATTTGGTTTTACGACGACAATGGCCAACGTGATGTGATCAAGGTTTTGAATTTTGTTACACATGATGCTGGGCCTTTCTGGCAAGGAATGCAGGCGTTATTCGACGTGAATTTACCGCAGCAGATTTCAGGGTTTGACACCCTGTATCCGATGGTGGCGGACGCGACCGAGTTGCGGATTCCGGCCCTTTTGCAACTGTGGTTAAAGCCGTCTGCGGGGCTGTGGGGTTTGCGCACGGACTGTTTGCCGGGTCGTGCGGTGACGGCTGAGGCGGTTACTTCGGAAATGGTGGCACAGTTGGCGCGTCATTTGGCGGGATTGCATCGGGTTCGGTTTGACGGTTTCGGTGAAATTGCTCGCCCGGCGTTGAATCGGCAAAACCACCAGGCCTGGTCAAAACGTTTAAAAGATTGGCTGGAACAACAGGCCACGCCGGAAAACGGTGTGTCGCTTGCCGAGCGGGAGGCTTTGTTGGGTGAATGTGACAGGGTTTTTCAGCCGGACTTCGACGCCGGACCGTTTGGCATCATTATGCCCGATTTACGTTGGGATCAGTTTTTGCAGCAGGACGGTCGTTTAGTGGGTCTGACCGATTTGGATGCGTTGGTGGCCGGGCCGGTGGCCTTGGATTGGGTGTTGGTTGAGCTGTTGCTGAACGAAAATCAATTTAATGAATTTTGTAACGAATATCAAAAAATAGCCGAAATACCGACGGTTTCTGAGGTTCGAGCGCCTTACCGCGCCGCGCTGTTTCTGATGAATGTCTTTGGGGAATCAAACTACCAGGCCTGGCAGAAACGGCCGATTTGGTTGGATTGAACGCCCCTTGAGTTCTTTTTAAGATTGGGCGTTTTGGCGTTGTCTCCAGTCCTGACGCCATTCCCGATAACCGACTATGGCTAAGCCAAAATACAGCACAAACATCACGATGGTGAAATAGAAGCCACTTTGCCAATAAAGCACGATGGCGGCCGAGTTGATGACCAACCAGTAGAGCCAGTTTTCTAAGACTTTACGCGCCATCAGATAGGTGTTCATGACTGAAAATACCATGACGCCCGCATCCAGATAGGGAAAACGTGAATGGTCTCCGCTCTCCAGAAAACCGCCCAGCGCAAACGTCAAACTGAAGCCCGTCACCAGATACAGCAGGTGAAACCCAAACGGTTTGCGATGCACGGCAATACCGTGGTCGCTTTTGATGGGTTGGCGCCAGAGCCAAAAGCCGTAAACCGCCATCAATAGATAATATGCATTCAGCACTGCTTGCAACGGCAGTTGCCCTTGCCAAAACAGCAGGGTATAGATCAGTGTACTGAAAAACGCACAGGGCCAGGCCCAAACCGACTGGCGGATGGCAAGCAAGATATAGCCGAGGCCAAGCAGTGTGGCGGCGAATTCCCAGCCGGATAAGGCCGACATGGAATTCAGAACGCCGTTAAAGAAGGTGTCAATCGCCACAACGTTCAATGTCCGCTTTGGAGCGATCCGTGCCGAGCAGTTTCAGCACGAAAATGGTTTTGGGCTGGGTCGCTAGCACGGTTTCGATGTCGTCGGTGATGGCGGCCATCAGGGTGCGATAGTCACCGAAAATCTGGGTGCTCATCGCATTGCGTTCAATGCGGATGTCCGGGCGTTTCGCCAATGACTCGATGAAGTCGATAATCGGCTGGCAATATTGATCCTGCAATGGGTACATGCTGATGTCAATGGATGCTTGTAATGGCATGCTCACCTCCTTAATGATGAATTGGCTTCAGGTGTTTCGTGTTTCGCTGCGGTTTTATCTTCAGTAATCGTAAGCGACGGTTACCCCATAGGTTCTTGGCGCACCTTGTTGGGTATACAGGTCCTTGCTGTAATTGGTTCTCGGGTCGATGCCGAAATAATAGCCGCGTGTTGCATACTGAGTATCGCCCAGGTTTTTGCCCCAAAGGGTGACCGTCCAGTTTTTACGGTTATAAGTCACCGCGCTGTTGACCAGGGAATAGGCTTTGGATTTTTGGTCATGGCTGTCTGAGAAATAAAAGGCATCTTTCCCTTCGATGTTGGCGCTTATGGTCCAGTTATCCGTTAGGTAGATTTCCCCGCCGAAGCTGAAAGTGTAACCCGGGGCATGGGCCAGAGCTCGCCCGTTCATATTGATGTCGTCGGCGGGATTATTCGGGTCAACGTAGGTGTAATCGGTAAACTCGGTTTGCAATAGCCCTAAGGTTCCAAGCAATCGCAACTGATCCAATGCCAACCAATCCGCTTGTCCTTCCAGACCGTAGTAGGTGCTTTCGGCGGCATTATCCATGTAAATCGTAAATGCCGGAGAGTTGACCTGCTGGGTTGAACTGTTCACTTGTTGGTCTTTACGTAACCCGTAGAAAACGTTCAAACGCGTATTCAAACGGTTATTCAGCATCGAAGAATTCAAACCGGCTTCCAGGTTCCATAAGTATTCGGCATCAAAAGGGATTTTATCTTTCGGCAAGCTGGCATCGTCGTTCACGCCGCCCGATTTATAGCCTCTGGATAAGGTGACAAAGGTCAAGTGTTCTGGGGTGACCTGGTAGCTCGCGCCTAATTTCCCGCCGTATAAGACTTCGTCCGTCGAGTCGGAAAAACCATAGGAGTTGTCATAATCGGCCTGAAATTGTTCGATACGCAATCCGGCAATCAAGGTGGCTTTCGCTGTCAGATGGTAGTCCAATTGACCGTAGGCCGCGAGATTATTGGTTTTATAATCGCTGGATTCTTTGCCGCTCGGATCCGTCACATACGGATAGGTGCGGTGAAGTTTTTCGTCTTGCTTCAGGTAATAAATGCCCCCGACCCAATCCGTTGTGCCATTGAAGATGCGTCCGGTTTCGGAGGACATAAAGCGCAATTCCAATGACTGGTTTTTGCGATCACGTTTGTAAAAATCAAAGGCGGAGTAACCGTTAGGGTCAAAGCCGACATAGGTCCAATCGTCGTCATAACCGTATTTGCTGGTGCTGTCGGTTTGCGTCAAAATGGCCACCATATCGACCGAATCGGTCATCGCATAATCCGCTTTTAAGGCAATGCCATCGGATTTCAGGCTGTCCTGTCCCGGTTGGTCGCTGATGGTTTTGTTGTCATTGGTAAAACTGAAAGCATCGTAGCCATCGTCTAAGTTGAGGTGTAGTAGCTTTAAATCAATCGTCAGATCATCGGATGCATACCATTTTAAATTGGCTCGCGCGGTCAGTTCATCTTGCTTTTGAGTGTTCTTTTTATCTAGGTGGGTGTTTTCAATATAGCCGTCGGAATTGTATTGATAAATTGCCAAGCGGCCTGCCAATCTGTCTTTGACGATTGGGCCGTTCAACATCACGCCACCGGCATAGGTATTGTGTGAACCGACCGTGGCCTCGACTCGGGCCGATGGTTCGAGAGACGCTTCATTGGTTTGCACTTGAATCACGCCCGCCAAGGCTCCGGAACCAAAACGCGTGCCTTGCGGGCCGCGCAACACTTCCACTTGATTGACGTCAAACATTGTTGCGGCCGCGCCGATACGGCTGTAATCAAAGTCATCGACCAGTACACCGACAGAAGGATTCAGTGGCGTGGAAAACTGGCCTCTCTCACCGATGCCGCGAATCTGATAATAATGCGCCGTTGCACCGCCGCTCGCCGCGTTGACGTTAGGCATTAAACCAATCACATCTTCAATGTTTTGGGCATCGCGTTCCTGTATCTCAACCGGGGTGACGACGGTGACACTGGAGGTGCTTTGTTGAATGTTCGCTTCACGAAAATCGGCTTCAATTTTGACGGGCTTGAGTTTGACCGTTTTGGTGTCGCTGGTGGTTTCCTCGGCCAGAGACGGTGTCGAGTGCCATAAACCGAATGATAAGAATGACGCCGGAATCACGGCGGATAAAATGGATTTCAGGTGCATGTTGCTTCCTTTTCAGTTCACCAAAAAGGACAGGTATGCAATTCGGACATTCGCCAGGGATGGGGCTAAGATCGAGTGTTGCAGCCTGTTCCTACGCCAGTATTAACTGGATCAGGTTATAAGGGTTCCCTTTCAGCAGGATCTCAGGCCTTTCGACCACCCCTCGGCATAAATTCAGAGACGCTGGTTCGTACGGTAGCGCCTCTCTAAAAAACGTGAGGAGCGATTATAAAGCAAAAGCGTTCGGATTTGAATTGTTGATATGACATGAATTTCGGCCAGGCCTGGCCGAAACCTGGAAACCGTTACGTTACTCGTTTAAATCGACGGAATATCGTCGGAGTCGTAAGGCAGGCGTTCGTCGCCGTAAATTTCTTCCGAAAACGACTCGACCCGTTCTTCGGCGATGTCGGTACGCGCGAATTGCGCAATGTGGAAAAGCGCTTCACCTTCATTGACTAAAGGCATGACCATCTGGCCGATGACGATGCCACTGGCATTGGCGTAAACTTCGAACTCGGCTTCGCCGAAAGGATCGGAAATGACGCCGAGCAGGGTTTGATCTTTCTGAACTCGGTCGCCGTCGTTGGCCAAGGCTCGGAAAATGCCGCTGTGCGGTGCGCGAACCCAATAACTGGAACGGGCGATGACCGGGCTTTTAGACGGTTTCTTCGGGGTGCGGCTGGGGGCGATCATGCCCAGATGTTTCATGACGTTCAGCACGCCTTTGACACCGGCGCGAATGGCGAATTCGTCAAACCGAAGAGCTTCGCCCGCTTCATACAGTAGGATGGGGATGTTCTTTTTCACGGCAGAGGCCCGCAGGGAACCCGCGCGCAGGTTGGCGTTCATCATCAGTGGGGCTCCGAAGGCTTCGGCCATGGCCAAGGTTTCGTTGTCTTCGAGATTTGCGCGAATCTGCGGCAAATTGGTGCGGTTGATGGCCCCGGTATGGAGATCAATGCCGTGCGAGCATTGGCCGACGATTTCATTTAAAAAAAGGTGGGCCATTCGCCCGGCTAAAGACCCCTTTGACGAGCCGGGAAAACTCCGGTTGAGATCGCGACGGTCCGGTAGATAACGACTTTGGTTGATGAAACCGTAGAGGTTAACGATGGGCACGGCAATGAGTGTGCCTTTCAGGCGTTGCAGCGCTTTGACTTTCATCAAACGGCGGATGATTTCCACACCATTGAGTTCGTCGCCGTGAATGGCGGCACTGATAAATAAGGTTGGCCCTTTACGTTTTCCATTAATCACCTGTACCGGCATATTCAGTTCGCCGTGGGTATAGAGCTTGCCCACTTGTAAATCGACGGTTTTTCGCTCGCCGGGATGGATGGTTTCTGTCCCGATGGTAATGGCATGATTGGTCGGTTTTTTCATGGTGTTTTCCCAAAGGTGACGGCGGGTTTAGCCTTTGCCACGTGTTTTGGTATGGTGCGGTTTGGCATTTTTTTCGATGAATTCAATGATCTGCCCGGCAACATTTTTATTCGTAGCGGTTTCAATGCCTTCGATGCCCGGCGAGGAATTGACTTCCATCACGACCGGGCCGTGGTTGGAACGCAATAAATCCACGCCGCAGACATTCAGTCCCATGATTTTCGCCGCGCGTACCGCAGTGGCGCGCTCTTCGGGGGTGATGCGTACCAACGAAGCGCTGCCCCCCTGATGCAAGTTAGAACGGAACTCGCCGTCTTTGGCCTGGCGTTTCATGGCGGCGACGACTTTTCCGCCGATGACGAAACAGCGTAAATCCGCGCCGCGCGCTTCTTTGATGAATTCCTGGACCAGGATGTTGGCTTTCAAGCCGTTAAAGGCCTGAATGACCGACTCGGCGGCGGAGTGGGTATCGGCCAGCACCACGCCGACCCCTTGGGTACCTTCGAGCAGTTTGATGACCACCGGCGCACCACCAACGGTTTGCAACAGGTCATTGACGTCGTCCGGCGAATGGGCAAAACCCGTGACCGGCAGGCCAACACCACGGCGCGACAACAGTTGCAAACTGCGCAGTTTGTCGCGCGAACGGGAAATGGCTACCGATTCGTTTAACGGGTAAACGCCCATCATTTCAAATTGGCGTAAAACCGCGGTACCGTAAAAGGTCACGGAGGCCCCGATGCGGGGAATAATGGCGTCAAACCCTTCCAGTATCTCGCCTTTGTAATGGACTTGCGGGTGGTTTGATGAAATATTCATATAGCATCGCAAAGCGTCGATGACACGCACTTCGTGACCTTGCTCTTCAGCGGCTTCAATTAAGCGGCGGGTGGAGTAGAGTTTAGCGTTGCGCGATAGAATGGCAATTTTCATAAGCAAACCTTTCCGTCGTACGGTGTTGCAATGGACGTGTTTTAAGGGCGTTCGAACTCGGCATTGGTCGTTTAAGCCCGAATTCGATAGCGAGTTTTTGAGTGTGAACTGGAAGACACCTTCTAAATGGATTCTATGCCAAATAGGATGCAATTCATACTCTTTTTTTACGCTTTGAATGAGGCGGATATGAATCAATAATTGATGATTACGGCTTTAGTTTCGGGGGCTTTTAAGGTATAAAGAGAGCGGCGCGCACCCAGCGTTGTTAAAACCGATAACCTTGTTTCAATATACTTGCATAAAGAAAATGACCTCATGACGGCCAGCGACGAAAAACCTTCAAATTCCGACGAAAAATTGCTCGAACTTCAAGCCTTGTTAAGCGAAGGCGATCAGGACAAAGTCTGTGAGTTCTTTGATGAGCAGAGTGATATTGAAATCGCCCATTTGCTGGAATCTTTTCCCGCCAATGCCCGTGAGCGGATTTGGATATGTGTTCCGGATGAATTGAAAGGCGAAGTGTTGGCCGAAGTCGGTGAAGACGTTCGGGCGACATTAATGTCCGATATGGAAGCCGAAGTGGTTTCCGATTTGACCAAAGACCTGGATGCGCAGGACATTGCCGAGATTCTCGATACGGTCGAAGAGTCGGTCAAAGAAGCGGTCATTGACAATCTGGACGACAGTACCCGCGAACAAGTACAGGTGTTGCACGCTTATGGCGATGATTCGGTGGGCCGTTATATGGATCCGAATACCGTTAACGTCAAAGAAGACGTGACCTTGGAAACCGTGCAACGTTATATTCGCATCAAAGGGCTGTTGGACGAGCGTTCTCAGGAGTTCATGGTGACGGATAAGGAAAACCGTCTGGTCGGTTCCTTGAGCCTGGTGGATTTGGTCAAAAACAATCAGGAAGCGCAGGTTTCGGAGTTCATGCATCAGTCGATTTCGTTGTTGGATGAAATGGACATACACGATGCGGCGGTGGTGTTGCGTTCCAAGGAATTGCGATTTGCACCGGTGGTGAATGCGGATGGTTTGCTGGTTGGGCAGTTAAATATCGAACATATTATGGAAATCACCCGTGAGGATGCAGATAGCACGTTATTGGGGATGTCCGGGGTCAGAGATGATGAAGAGTTGTTTGCGCCGGTCATGACCAGTGCCAAAAGCCGGGGTGTTTGGCTGGGAATCAATTTGGCGACGGCGTTTTTGGCCGCGTATGTAATTGGTCAGTTTGAAGCGGTGTTGTCGCAGGTGGTGGCGCTGGCGGTGTTGATGCCGGTGGTGGCGAGCATGGGCGGCATTGCCGGCAGTCAGACATTGACCGTGATTATTCGCGGCTTGGCCATGGGGCAGGTCGGGGGGAATAACCGTTGGTGGTTGTTCAATAAAGAACTTTGGGTCGGGGTGTTGAACGGCCTGGTCTGGGCGTTGGTCGTGGGCGTGATTGCTCAGTTATGGTTTGATAACTGGATTGTGAGCTTGGTCATTACGTTGGCCATTGTCATCAATATGACCGTCGCCAACGTGTCGGGCATCGCCATTCCGTTGATATTGAAACGCATGAAAATCGACCCGGCCTTATCCGGCGCGGTGATTCTCACCACGGTCACGGATGTGGTCGGCTTTTTGTCCTTCCTCGGTTTGGCAACGGTGCTGATTCTGCATTAAAGGGTTGCAAACCGAATTCCCAAAACGCCCAGGCCTGGGCGTTTCTGTCATCACGGATTGAAGAGCGCGATTACAACAAAGAATCGATTTGCGCTTTGGCGGCGTCGATGGACTTGGCAACGGCGTCTTCCCCCATGCCCATGCCGGCGGCTTCGATAAAGGTGATGTCTTCGATGCCGATGAAATTCAAGGCGGTTTTCAAGTAAGGCTTGACGAAATTCAGCGCGTCCATTGGCGGTTGCGTGTAATCCCCGCCGGATGCGATGAAGACATAAGCTTTTTTCCCTTTCAGTAAGCCTTCCGGACCATTTTCACCGTACTGGAAAGTTTCGCCCACACGTAGAATGTGATCTAAATACGCCTTTAAAGTGGATGGAATGGCGAAGTTGTACATCGGGCTGGTCAGTACGATGGTGTCTGCGGCGCGGACTTGCGCCACGTATTGTTCGGATAGGGTTAAAGCGCGTTTTTGTGCGTCGTCGCGTTCAGCCGGCATCGTGTACATGGCACCGATCATCGCCTGGTCTATGTGCGGCGGTGGCGTGGCGGCCAAGTCGACTGTTTGGATGTCAGCGTTATGGTTCTGGCTTTGCCATTTCGATAGGAAATAATCGGCCAGTGCTTTGGAATGAGAGCCTTGGGATAAGGCGCTGCTGTCAATACGAAGTAAGCGGGTCATAGTGGTTTCTCCTGAAACGTAGCGTTCATTGCATATTCTGATGACAGTGTATAAAGAAACAAAATGTGAATAAACCAGCGATAAAGCAAATAACTGTTGCTTTTATAGCAACAATAGAGCGGGAGAAGAGCGGGCGGCCCAGTCACAGATGCGACCGGGCGAAAAGTCGTGCCGGTTTATTTCAAACCGGACAGAATAGCATTTTCCACTTGGTCGATGGCTTGCGTGCCGTCGACTTTGATGTATTTCAATGCCGGGTTTTTGGCCGATTCATCGGTGTAGTAACCGATTAAAGGCGCCGTCTGTTCGTGATACACCTTCAAACGATCCAGTACCACTTCGGCTTTGTCGTCGTCGCGCTGAATCAAGTCTTCACCGGTTTCGTCGTCCTTGCCTTCCTCTTTCGGCGGGTTGTAGGTCAGGTGGTAGGTGCGGCCGGATGCCGGGTGCACACGGCGGCCGGCCATGCGGTTGACGATTTCGGAATCCGGCACATCGATTTCAATAATGGCGTCGATGTCGACACCGGCGGCTTTCAATGCATCCGCTTGCGGCACCGTTCTTGGGAAACCGTCCAATAGAAAGCCGTTGGCACAATCCGGCTCGGCAATGCGGTCTTTGACCAGACCGATGATGATTTCGTCCGTGACCAGTTTGCCGGCATCCATGAATTCCTTGGCTTGTTTTCCAAGCGGGGTTTCGGCCTTGATGGCGGCGCGCAACATGTCGCCGGTGGAGATTTGCGGAATATCGAATTTTTTGGTCAGGAATTGGGCTTGCGTCCCTTTTCCGGCGCCGGGAGCGCCCAGAAGAATAAATTTCATAATCAGTTCTCGCTTTAGGTTGTAGATAGGGCACCTCGAATACCCCCCAGTGGATTCTGGCAACGCCAAGTTTGTCAGGTCAAGGCATGGCGCTGCAGGAATGTCTAGACATTTCAAAGCGTCATAACGCCGAGCTGACGAACTTGGCTAAGCCCCTTCGGGCGAGGCTAAAAGGCCGCTTCTTCGTTGTTACGACTCTTGACCTTAGAGTGACTAAGGTCGGCGAGCCGCGCCTAGAATAAGCGGCCTTTTAGTCCCGCAGAATCTCACTGGAGGGTATTCGAGGTGCCCGATGTCAGTGGCGGCTATTTTATCAAATTGAACAAGGGAACCTCCATTAATTCTGGACCGAGCAGATGGAGAGTCAACATCCCCGTTCACCGATGAAGAGGCTCACTTTAGAGGGTCATTTTAAAAGGCTTTGAATCATTCGGTCGGCCTGTTGTTGATAACCGCCGCCGAACAGTGTGAAATGGTTTAACACATGGTAGAGGTTATAAAGCTCTTTACGCTTGACATAGCCTTTATCCAGCGGGAAAACGCTGTTATAACCGGCATAGAATTCGGGTGAAAAACCGCCGAACAGTTCGGTCATCGCCAAATCGGCTTCGCGGTCGCCGTAGTAACTGGCCGGGTCGAAAAACACCGCCTCGCCGTCAGTGGTAAAGGCGCTGTTGCCGCCCCAGAGGTCGCCGTGCAAGGGCGAGGCTTCCGGTTGGTAGTCGTCGAAAAACTTTGGCAAGACTTCAATTAAGGCGTGTCCTTGTTCCACCAGACTATCGGACGCGCCTTGCTCGTGCGCCAGGGTGAGCTGGTGTGCCAGTCGTTGTTGCCCGTAAAACGTCACCCAGTCTTCGGACCAGGTATTAGGTTGCACGGTATGACCGATGTAGTTGTCTTCCGGCCAACCGAACCGCTTGTCTGGGTTGACTTGGTGGTGCAGTAAGGCCAAGTCTTTGCCGCGCTGTTCGTCGTCGCCACGTGACGTCAGTGGCAGATATTCCAAAACCAGCCAGGCCTGGCCGTTTTCGATGCCGGTGGCGATTACTTTCGGAACTCGTACGCTCAGGGTGTTTGCCAAGGCATTGAGGCTGTTGGCCTCGGTTTCAAACAAGTGCGACAGGTGGTCGAGGTTGGTCTTGAGAAAAAACTCGCCTTGCGCGGTGTGCAGATGGTAGGAATGATGGATGTCACCGCCCGAGACCGGTGCGGCGCTTTCGATGTCGAACGGACGCCCGGTGCTCAGGGCGATGGATTCGGAAAGGGCTTGCCAGTTCATAGTCACTCCTTTGCTGAATGTGCGGTCGGAACTGTGACCGATCAGTCGAACAGTTCCTGGGTGATTTGCTCCATTTTGGTCTCGGAGATGTCGGGAATTTCCGGCGCATTCTGCTCGCGGAAAATTTCAAAGAACGCACCCGGAGTATCCGCCGGAACCGCCAGGCCGGTTGAACGGTCAATCGGCACATTCACTAAGCCTTCCGGTAAGCCGAAAGGGGCATTTGGGTAAGGCTTTAAGGCTTCGCGCATATAATCGATCCAAATCGGCAAGGCCGCGCGGCCGCCGACTTCGGAACGTCCCAGTGTGGTCGGGGTGTCGAAGCCGACCCAGACGGTGGTGGCGATGTCCGGATTAAAGCCAGAGAACCAGGCGTCTTTTTGATCATTGGTGGTGCCGGTTTTCCCGGCGATGTCGTTACGCTGTAATACTTTGGCCTTGCGCCCCGACCCGTGATTGATGACGTCCTGCATCATCGACGTCATGATGTAGGCATTTTGCGGGGTGATGACGCGCGGCGCATTTTGCGGGTCGTCTTCCACACATTGAGCGTTACAGGCGCGTTGTGGTTGGGCCTGGTAGATGGTCTGGCCGCTGAAATCTTGCACCGATTCAATCAGGTACGGCTCGATTAAATAACCGGTGTTGGCAAAGGTAGCGTAGCCGCGTACGACTTGCAACGGCGTGAGTTGGACGGAGCCAAGTGCCAGTGACAGGTCACGATGGGCATTTAATTGGTCAGGCGGAAAGCCGAAGCGTTCCAGATAATTGACCGCGTAACGAATGCCGATTTGCTGTAAAAGTCGAATCGAAACCAGGTTTCGAGAATGGGCCAGTGCCATTCTCAAACGGGTCGGGCCATAGAAACGCCCGGAGTAGTTTTCCGGACGCCAGGTGTCTTCCAACGCGCGGTCGTGGAAGACCACCGGCGCATCGTTGATGATGGTAGCGGCGGTCAGGCCTTTGTTCAAACCGGCGGAGTAGAGGAAGGGTTTCACATTGGAACCGACCTGACGCACTGCCTGGATGACGCGGTTGAATTTGCTGCGGAAATAATCAAACCCGCCGACTAATGAAATGATGCGGCCGTTGCTTGGGTCAACCGACACCAAGGCGGCTTCGGTTTTCGGGTCTTGCGCCAAACGCCATTGGCCGTCGAGTTTTTGCAGATAAATCACATCGCCGCGTTTCAACACATCGGCGACGGATTGTGGTTCGGAGCCGGTTTTGTTGACATCGATGTAAGGTGCCGCCCACAACATGTTTTCCAGTTTCAACTGGGTTTCTTCGCCGTTGGAAATCAACACGTCGGCGGTGTTTTGGGTGACCCGAAGCACCACGCCGGTTTCCAGATAACCGAACTTCTGGATTGGGTCGAGGGTTTCCAGTAACTGTTCCTTGTCGGTCAATAAGGTCGGCGCGACGTGTTTGATTGGGCCGCGATAACCGTGGCGACGTTCGTAATCCTGCAAGCCGTTTCGGACAGAAATATTAGCGGTGTTCTGCAATTGGCTGTCGATGGTGGTCACAATGGTCAAACCGTTTTTCAGCGCGTCTTCCCCGAAGTTGTCGATGGCGAAGCTGCGCGCCATTTCCGCCACGTAACCGGCTTCAATATCAATGCGGGCACCGGTCAGTCTGGCATGCACCGGCACGGCCTGAGCTTGTTTCATCTGTTCTTCGGTGATGTAATGGTTTTCGTACATGCGGCGCAAAACGTAGTTACGGCGCAGTTTAGCTCTTTCCGGGTTATAAATCGGGTTGTAGCGGGACGGTGCCTTCGGCAAGCCGGCAATCATGGCGTATTCGTCCAGCGACAGTTGATTGATGGGTTTGCCGTAATAGGTTTGTGCCGCGGCGGCCACGCCGTAAGAGCGGTAGCCAAGGAAAATTTTATTCAGATAAATCGCCAGAATTTCCTGCTTGGAGATCTGGTGTTCGATTTTATAGGACAGCACGATTTCGTTGAATTTACGCAGGTAGGTTTTCTTTTTACTCAGGAAGAAGTTACGGGCCACCTGCATGGTGATGGTGGAACCGCCGGATTGTTTGCTGCCGGTGGTAATCAGCTCGTAGGCGGCACGCGCCAAGCCTTTGAAGTCCACGCCGCCGTGCTCGAAGAAGTTTTCATCTTCCGACGAAATAATCGCTTGTGTCATACGTTCCGGAATTTCGGAGTAATCCAATGGAATGCGTTTTTTGGTACCGATTTCACTGATCAGTTGTCCGTCACGCGTGACGATTTTTAAGGGAACTTGATAGGTCACTTCTTTCAGCGCGGAGGCGTCGGGCAGGGTCGGATAGATGGTCACGGCATAAACAATCACGGCGACGAGTGGGGCGACGATGGCACCCAAAAAAGTGGAAATCCAGAAAAAACGCTTGAAATGCTTACGCTTTTTTTTCGGAGCCTGTTCGGGCTCTTGTTCAGGTGTGCTGTTTTGTGTCTCGTCGTTCATTATGGTGTCTTATGTAAAAATTGGGGGTTATCAACCGGGTTCTGCTATGTTTCATGTACTTTATATATCGTATCGAGCGTCGAAGTCTTGATATTTTGTTGAACGCGGATGAATGGTTGGCGGGTGAAGGCCATTACGCGAATTATACGGGAAATCAAATCGATACAAAAGACGGGATTATTGGTAAAGGTGGACGAAAACAAAAAGCCCGGCAAATGGCCGGGCTTTTTAAATCAGCGAAATGAAAACGAAATTATTTCGAGTAACGCTTGGTTTTGATGTCGCTGTAGATCAAGTATAGATTACCGACAACAATCGTCACAATCGCAGCCACAACGCCGAACATGCCGATGCCGACTTGTAGGGACTGTGGCAAATAGCCGGCCCAGATACCTAGTAAAACGGCGAGAGGGATGACCACAGTGATCAAAAGGACGCCGATCATTTTCATTAAATTGCTCATTTCTTATTCCTCAGATGAGTTGTGAATCCTTACAACAGTTTCGAACTATACTGGCGTTAAGGGCAAATTTCAAATAAAAATCTTGATTGAGGTCAAGAAAGAATCCTTATGGCTGCAAAAGTTTTTTTGGGCGGGTCGACAAGGCTTGTAGCTTCAGTATCCCGCACGGTTTCATATACTTAGCGCAAAATAGGTTTTAATGCCTTCCAAAATGCTGTTGGTGGCGACGGCGGCGAGAATCAACCCCATGACCCGGCTGATGACGCTGGCACCGGCGTCGCCAATCAAGCGGTGGATAAAGGTGGCACCCAGCAGCAGCACAAACGTAATGAGCAACACCAATAACATCAAACCGGTGGTGACGCCCTGTTCCATAACTTCAAAACGGTGATTGTCGGTGAGCATGACCACCGCCATCATGGCGCCCGGTGACGCGATGGATGGAATGGCCAGCGGAAAAATGGCGTGATTGACCGGCGAGCCTGAACGGGCCTCTTGTTGGGCGAGCAATTCTTTTTCTTCCTGGGGTTTGCTGTCGCCGAAAATCATCGTCAACGCGAATAAAAACAATACGATACCGCCGGCGATTTGAAAGGCCGACAAGGCAATGTTCATCGATTCCAGCAGCAATTGACCGGCAATGATGAAAAACAGCAATACGCCGGCAGAGGTAACGATGGCGAAGAGCGCCAGTTTGCGTTGCTGAACGGCGGTGTAACCCGCCGCGACCGCGAGGAAGACCGGAATGGTGCCAATCGGGTCAATGACGGCCCAAAGGATAATGAACTGCTGTATCAAATCATGCATAGTGTTGGCTCGATGAGGTGGTTATTCGACATTTTGGACTTGTTCGCGAATCTGTTCAATCAATACTTTCAGTTCTACGCCAATTTGGGCGGTTCGGCTGTCGATGGATTTGGCGCCGAGCGTGTTGGCTTCGCGGTTCAGTTCCTGCATTAAAAAGTCCAGTCGCCGCCCGATAAGTCCGGGCTCATGCCGTAATCGTTCCACTTCATTCAAGTGGGTTTCCAAACGGTCCAGCTCTTCGGCGACATCCATCTTCTGGGCTTGAATGGCGATTTCCTGGTGAAAACGTCCTTCGTCCAGTGCGTCGGTGTGGTCGGCGATGCGTTGTTTCAGTTGGTCGGCGTAGTGCTGGCGAATGTCCGGTAAAAGCTGGCGTGCCTGAGCGACGTGCCCGCGGATGGCCTGCACTTTTTGGTCAATCACTTGGCTCAAGGCGTCGCCTTCGCGCTGCCGAATCTGGTCGAATTCGCTCAAACCATTGTTGAGGGCGGCGAGAATGTTGTCGGCGTGAAGGGTGTTGTTCGAGTCGGTTTCCACCAGGCCTGGCCATTTCAGCAATTCCACCGGGTTGACCTGCGTGGCTTCCGGCAGAGCGGTTTGAATCTGGTTGATGGCGTCGGTCAGGCCAGCGAGCATGGACTGGTTGACGGTGAAGTCCTCAAGAGTGGGCGTTTGGGACAACTGCAATTGCAGCTCCACCTTGCCGCGCGCCAAAAACGGTTTAACGGCTTCCCGAATAGCGGGCTCTAACGATTTGGCGGCGTCAGGCAATTTAAAGTGCAATTCCAGGTAGCGATGATTGACGGAGCGCATCTCCCAACGCAGTGACCCCCAGTCGAATGACTGTGGATGAATGAAAAAGGCGGTCATACTTTTCATGTGTGTATCCTTATGGCCATGTGCCGAGTCGTCCGGTCCGGATTTTTTGACGGTACACGGATTGGGATTGGTATAATTGCCACCATTTTAAAGATTTATGGCACGTTTTGCAGGCCATCGGCGGTTTTAATTGTCGAGGCAACATCGAAAGGAAGGAAAGACTATGAGACCAAGTGGCAGAGAGACCGATCAATTAAGACCCGTGACCTTGACCAAAGATTTTACCAAGCATGCGGAAGGGTCCGTGTTGATTGAGTTTGGCGAAACCAAAGTGATTTGCAATGCCACCGTGGAAGAAAAGGTGCCGCCGTTTCTGAAAGGCCAGAGCCAAGGGTGGATTACCGCGGAATACGGTATGTTGCCGCGTTCGACCGACAGCCGAATGCGCCGTGAGGCCAACGCCGGTAAACAAGGCGGGCGCACGGTGGAAATTCAGCGTTTGATTGGCCGTTCATTGCGCGCCGGTGTGGACATGAAAAAACTGGGCGAAAGAACCATTGTGGTGGATTGCGATGTGATCCAAGCCGATGGCGGCACGCGCACTGCTTCCATTACCGGCGGTTTTGCGGCCTTGGCTTTGGCGGTGGAGCGTTTGATCGCCAAAGGCACTTTGACGGAAAGCCCGATTCTGCATCATGTCGGTTCGGTTTCGGTCGGCATTTATCAAGGCACGCCGGTGCTGGATTTGGATTATGCGGAAGATTCCAATGCCGAAACCGATATGAACCTGGTGATGACCGAAGACGGTCGTTTTATCGAAGTACAAGGCACGGCGGAAGCGGAACCTTACTCGTTGGACGAAATGAATGCGATGATTGCTTTGGGGCAAAAAGGCATTCAGGAACTGATCGGTTTGCAGAAAAACATGCTGGCGGGCGTTTGAGATGACGATGCCGCGCGAACTGGTACTGGCGACCGGCAACGCCGGTAAGTTGACGGAAATGCGCGAACTCCTGGCCCCGTTGGGGTGTCAGGTGCGTGCGCAATCGGAATTCTTCGCCGAAGAAGCGGTGGAAGACGGTTTGAGTTTTATTGAAAACGCCATTATCAAAGCCCGTTTTGCCAGCGCGAAAACCGGCTTACCGGCCATCGCCGACGACTCTGGTCTGGAAGTGGATGCCTTGCAAGGACGGCCGGGGATTTACTCGGCGCGTTATGCAGAAGGGTACCACGGCCACCCAGCCTCCGATGCTTTGAATAACCAGAAATTGCTGGACGAAATGGCGGATGTGGAAAACCGCCAGGCCTGCTATTACTGCGCCATGGCGTTTGTGCGTCACAGCGAAGACCCGGTGCCGGTTATCGGCCTGGGGCAGTGGTGTGGTGAGGTCTTGACCGAACCGCGTGGCGACGGCGGCTTTGGTTATGACCCGTTGATTTGGATGGCGTCTCATGACTGTGCGGTGGCGGAGCTGCCGAAAGCGGTAAAAAATCAGGTCAGCCATCGTGCGAAAGCGGTGCAGGCTCTGGTTGAGCAGCTGAAAACGCTGTAACCGGAAATGTCGAGAGGCACAACCGCCACACCCTGAAGGGTATAAAGGCCTGGCCGTTTTGCAGATGTCGCAAGTGGTCAGTGCGAAGCGGTTTAGATTGGTTTATCTTTGCAAATTTCCCTGCTAAGATTGCAAGCATTATGCATAACCCGGTATGAACAGCATTTTAAATAATAAAAACAACCTATTATTAAGTTTTAATATTCATTTTAATCAATCATTAAAAACCCAATAAAAATAACCCTTAAGGCACTCTCGACCCATGAAAAAGGTCCCGTTTCACGACATTGTTCAACACGAACGTTTCAACACCAAAGTCATTACCTACAACGAACTGACCCATTCGCCTGAAGCGGCGTATCAAAAATTCCAAATCAAACCGGTCGATGCGTATCGTTTGTTGCGACCTTATCTGCAATCCAAGGTCTTTGAGCAGTTAAAGGCTGTGATGCCCTTGACGATTTATCTGGCGCTGTTTCAAATTCTGATTCTGCGACAGCCTGTGGTGGATGCGTCCATTATTCTCGGCGGCATGTTGGCGGTGATTTTCGGGTTGATGTTTTTTATGGAAGGGTTGCGACTTGGATTGATGCCATTCGGGGAGGTGATCGGTAATAAGTTACCGCAAAAATCGACCTTGCCGGTGGTGCTGTTGATTGCCTTTCTGCTGGGCATTGGCGTGACGTTTGCCGAACCGGCCATCGGCGCTTTGAAGGCCGCCGGTGCCAATGTCGATCCGCGCGGCGCACCCTATTTGTACGCCCTGCTGAATCACTGGCCGGGGATGTTGGTGCTGGTGGTCGGCGGCGGCGTCGGCTTGGCGGCCGTACTCGGTACTTTACGGTTTATTTACGACTGGAGCCTGAAACCGCTGATTTTCCTGACGGTGATTCCGACGTTGCTGATTACGCTTTACAGTGTGCAACACCCCGAACTGGTGCATTTGATTGGGTTGGCGTGGGACAGTGGTGCCGTCACCACCGGACCGGTCACGGTGCCGCTGGTGTTGGCGCTGGGCATTGGCATTGCCTCGGCGGCGGGCAGCGGCAACCAATCGTTGTCCGGTTTTGGGATTGTGACCCTGGCGTCCCTGTTTCCGATTATGGGGGTGCAGTTGCTGGCCATTTACATCCACAGCACGGTGTCGGTGGCGGAAATTGAAGCGATGACGCACTTTATCAGTAAAGCACCGTCTTTCTGGTATGAAACCACGCCTTATGTGGAAATCATTGCCGGGATTCGCGCCATCGTGCCTTTGGTTTTGTTTTTAGGGCTGGTGCTGGTGTTTTTGTTGCGGGATCGCTTGCAGAATGCACAGGTCGTCATACTGGGGCTGGTGTTTTCCGTGGTGGGCATGATCATTTTCAACCTCGGGTTGACCTACGGGTTGGCCAAGCTAGGCGGGCAGGCCGGTGAAATGATTCCCGGTGCCTTTACCGGAATTGAATCCATTAAAGAATCGCCGCTGTATTGGTTCAGTATGGGTATTGCCATTACGGTGTTATTTGCGTTTGCACTCGGCTTTGGTGCGACCTTGGCCGAACCGGCCCTGAATGCGTTGGGCATGACGGTAGAGCGCCTGACCAATGGCGCGTTTAAAAAACAAACCCTGATGATGGCGGTATCGTTTGGGGTGGGGGTCGGCATCGCGGTCGGGGTGTCGAAAATCATTTTTGACTGGTCGCTGGCCTGGTTGCTGATTCCGGCTTATTTGTTGGCGTTGGTGCTGACGGTGTTGTCGTCCGAAGAATTTGTGAACGTTGCCTGGGACAGCGCCGGAGTGACCACCGGGCCGGTGACGGTGCCGCTGGTGCTGGCAATGGGACTTGGCTTGGGTCAAGCGGTCGGGGTGGTCGAAGGGTTCGGCATACTGTCGATGGCCTCTATCGGGCCGATTATTTCAGTGTTATTAACTGGATTGTGGATTAAGTTTCGTTGCATTCGCCAGGAAAAAGCGGCCTTGAACGCGGCGATGGAAGCGGGTAAGGAGCCTTGAGATGAAGTTACAGAAAGAAATGACGATTTTGACCGATGTGTCGCTGATTACCTGTATGGTGCCGCGCGGTAAGGGCGATGCCATCGTCGCGGCGGCCAGAGCCGCTGGCGCGCAGGGTGCCTCCATCCATTACGGCCGCGGCGCGGGGGTGCGCGAACGTCTGGGGCTGTTAAGCATTACCGTGGAAGCGGAGAAAGAAGTCATTCAAATCATGGTGTCCAAACAGCAGGAAGAAGAAGTCTTTGCCGAGATGTTTATTGCCGGTCAGCTGGATACACCGGGCATGGGCATTATGTTCGTCACGCCCTTGGAAAAAGCCGCCGCTTACATTCCGCCGAACATCATCGAACGTATTGAAAAAGAGCGCGCTTTGAAAACCGCCGCGACCACCATCGCCATGCCTGAGCAATAAACGGAGACGCGATTGTGCTGAATCAAGACCGTTGTTTACAGGCCAAATCCATTGTGTGTGTGTTGGCGCGCGGGCACTCCAAAGCCATTTTGGACGACCTGTATCAAAAGGACCATATTCTGGCGACGGAGTATGTGTCGATCCGTAACCAGCATTCGCTGTTGTCGGAAACGGATTGGCAGGAAATGGACATGTTGCGCGTCATCGTTGCGCCGCAATACGCCGATGAAGTGTTTGAACACCTGTATCATTTATCAGCGGTTGATACCACGGAAGGCGCGTATATGTATCAACATAATGTGCCTTGGGTGACGCATTTCGAGTTACCAAAGCTGCCGGAAGAAGGGGTGCACCTTAAAGATTTGGAACACCCCGAGAAGTGGCCGGAAGGCTTTGACGAGGCGCAAATTGAAGCGCTGAAAAAACTGGCCAGCGATTAATAGAGGCGCCCTAAAGAAACTTACGCTGGTTTGGCCGAATCAGTTAAAGGCATCGGCGGGCAAACCGGCGGCGATGAAATCCGCTTTGGCGGCTTCCTGCATCGGCCAAGGGCCGCAAAGGTACACTCGGGCGTCACTCAAGTCCGGGAAATCGTTCAATACTTGATGGTGCACCAGTTTTTCCGGAGCGCTTTCATCCACCTGCCCTGACAAAACGGTGATGTAATGAAGAGATGGGTGGCGTTCGGCCAAGGCTTTCATTTCCGCATCGCGGTAAAGATCCGCTTGGATTTGAGCGCCCCAATAGAATTCAATCGGTCGGTCATGGCCGCGTTCCAGCAAGCTTTCCAATAACGCAAACATCGGTGCAAAACCGGTGCCGCCGGCCACGAAAATGGTACGCTGTTTGTCGGCAAGCACCTCTGGAGCATCCAAGTGATACTGGTCGTTCGGGCCTTGGATGTAAAGAGTTACGCCGGTATCCAGGCCGAACAAATCCTGCATCCATTCGGAATTATCTTGATTGCGGATGTGCAGTTCAATCAAGCCGTCGTCTTTCGGTGCAGACGCGATGGAAAAGGGTTTGAGCTCCGTTGGGGTTAAACCCAGCATGACGTATTGCCCGCTTTGATAATCAAAGGTTTTGGATGGCTTGAGCTTCATCAGCAGCGTGGTGTCGTTCAATAAGTGCTTTTCAACGAGGGTCATGGGCTGCATTTCGGTATTCGGCATGGTATTTCCTAATATTCCTGATGGAAGTGTTTCGGTACGACAGACTTAAAATTGAAAGTCGGTCCAGACCGGCGCGTGATCGGAGGGCTTTTCCATGGCGCGGATGTCGTAAGCGACACCGCTGTCGGTGGCTTTTGCCGCCAACGGTTTGGTCGCCAATAGGGTGTCGATGCGCAGTCCGCGTTTCGGGTCGTCGGCAAATCCTTTGGAGCGGTAGTCAAACCAGCTGAAAATGCGGTCTTCGTCCGGATGGATTTGACGGAAGGTGTCTTTCAGCCCCCAGTTGATGAGGGTGCCCCACCATTCACGTTCTTCGGGCAGGAAGCTGGTTTTGCCGTCCCGCAACCAACGTTTACGGTTGGGTTCACCGATGCCGATGTCTTTGTCTTCCGGCGAGATATTGAAATCGCCCATCACGATGAGGTTCTGTTCCGGGGAGCACTTTTCGTTCAAGTATTGCATCAAGTCCTGATAAAAGGCTTCCTTGGCCGGAAATTTCGTCGGATGCTTGCGGTTTTCGCCTTGCGGGAAGTAACCGTTGATAACGCGGACTTCATGGCCGTCGGCATCGACGAAATCGCCGATAATCATGCGCTTTTGGGCATCGTCGCCATCGTGGTCCCAGCCGAATTGACGGTCTTTTAATGTCAGGTTGTTTTTGAACAGCAACGCCACGCCATAATGCGTTTTTTGCCCCATAAAGATGGCTTGATACCCCATGGCTTCAATGTCTTTAATCGGAAATTCATGGTCTTGGACCTTGGTTTCCTGCAACCCGATGATATCCGGCGCATATTGATCGGTTAAAGTTTGAAGTTGATGCAGGCGCATCCGTACGCTGTTGACATTAAAGGAAACGATTTTCATAAAATTTCGGCCCGTTCGGGTAAGTTTAGCAAAATGGTCGGCACCCCGGTTTGTGCGAATCGAGGTGCCCGATAAATAAATTTAATGGTACAAAAGTATAACAGAAAGGGATTCAAACCCCCATACCCAAGCCCTGAATTGAGGTGAAAAACCCGAAACCACGAAACGCCCAGGCCTGGCCGATTTGAGAATAGTTTCTGTTTTCGTGCCGTCGGGCGGCGCTTCTGCTAAAATACCTTTTCTTTTTAACCAGTTAACGAATTAAGAGAGCGTCAAGCGAATGAGTCGTGTGTTTCGTTTAATCATTTCCTGCCCGGATCAGGTTGGCATCGTCGCCAGCGTGGCTGGGTTTATCGCCGACGAAGGCGGTTCCATTGTGGAAGCCAATCATCATACCGATGCCATGAACAAGTGGTTTTTTATGCGCCACGAAATTCTGGCGGATTCCCTAAACAACGACTTGGAAGGCTTTAAAGCGAAGTTCGCCGCCATTGCGGAACGTTTTCAAATGGATTGGCAGGTCACCGATTCCGACAAGCCGAAGCGCATCGCGCTGTTCGCGTCCAAGGAATCCCACTGTCTGGCGGACTTGTTGTACCGCTGGCACGAAGGTGATTTGCCGGGCGAGGTGGCTTGCGTTATTGCCAATCACGATGACTTACGCCGCATGGTGGAATGGTATGATATTCCGTTCCATCATGTCCCGGTGACGCCGGACAACAAACCGCAAGCCTTTGCCCAGTCGCAGGCGCTGGTGGCGCAACACAATGCCGATGTTATCGTGTTGGCGCGTTATATGCAGATTCTGCCGCCGCAAATGTGCGTGGATTACGCCGGTAAGGTCATTAATATTCACCACAGCTTTTTACCGTCCTTTGTGGGCGCCAAACCGTATCACCAAGCTTATGAGCGGGGCGTGAAATTGATTGGTGCGACCTGCCATTATGTGACCGAGGAACTGGATGCCGGGCCGATTATCGAGCAGGACGTGATTCGCGTCAGTCATTCGCACAGCATTGATGATATGCGCCGTCTTGGCCGCGATGTCGAAAAAACCGTGTTGTCACGCGGTTTGCGTTATCACCTGGAAGATCGCGTGTTGATTCACGGCAACAAAACGGTGGTGTTCAGCGCCTAATTCGCCGTTGCGTTAGGCTCGTGAGTTCACATCATTTGGCGCCGTAATCGATACGGCGCTCACTTTCTTCTTGTTTGCTCTTCAATCAGTTCAATGAGAAATTGACCGGCACGGTTAAGTGCCATTGATTGCGCTCGATTTCTTTATAGAAGGGCTTGAAGCGCATGCCCATTCTGTCTTTAATGATGCCGACGGCCGCGTCGTTCAAAACGGTGCGACGATCGCCATCGACAATTTGAAGGTGTTTGATGTCGCCATTACGGTAAAGCACGAACTTCAACACCACTTCACCTTCCCAATGACGGCGTTTGGCGCGTCTTGGATAACTGTCTTGCGCCAGTTGTGCCAAGGTGCGACTCAGCTCCGAGAGATAGCGGTCTTCGGCATCGGCGACTTGCGAGGCGCTGTAAGTCGGTGGCGTTGGCTGTTCGGTAATGGTTTTTTCCACCGGTTGCGGCTCGACCACTTTAGGCGTTGTGACTTTGGCAACTTTTTTAACCGGTTTGGTCGGCGTTTTTTTGACGACTTTTTTCGGTTTTTCGACCGGCTTTTTAACGACCTTCTTAACTTCTTTTTTCACCACTTTTTTCGGTTCCGGCTTCGGCTGCTTGACCGGTTTTGGTTTCGTCACCGGCTTGGGTGTCGGTTTCGGAATTTCGGCCACCGGTTCCGGTTCGGTCACGGTTTCCTCGATCGGCTCAGGCGGTTTGGGTTTCGGCGGTTCAACGGCCTTAACCGGTTTGACCGGTGTGGGTGTTTGATACATGCTGATATTGATAGGCAGCTCACGCACGTTGGGTGTTTTTTCACTGTACGTCAGGGCATCAAGTTGCCAGACGGCGGCTAAAATCGCCGAGCTGTATAAAAACAGGGTGAGTACAAAAGCTTTCAGTGATGTATGACTGCGTTTTGGCATTTTGACCTCCTATTCGCTCTGCGCTTTTTCGGTTAAAAACGTCAGATTGGTCAGGTTATGGGCTTTCAGGGCGTCCACCAATTGGATAAAACGACCGAATTCGGCTTTGTCGTCCACTTTAATGACCAGCGGGGTTTTCGGGTTCATCGGTTTGAGAATTGTCGGTAGCGCCGGGTATTCGGTCGGTTTTTCATCCATAAACAAGTGGCCTTCCGCGTCGATGGCAAAGTTAACCACTTTTTCTTTTGGCGGCACGTATTCCGCGGTGCTTTCGGTTTCCGGCAGTTTGATGTTCAGCGAGTCCTGCACGATAAAACTGGCCGAGGTCAGCACCACGGCCAGTAGCACCAGCATGACATCAATCAGCGGAATGACATTGATTTCGTCGAACCGTTTCATTCGCGCGTCGCTCCGGTTTGATTCAACGCTTCGTAAGCGCGGTATTCGGCTTGAAAGACTTCAACGCGGCGCATTAACAGGTTATAGGCAATAATGCTCGGAATCGCCAGGGCAATACCGCCGGCGGTGGCTTTCAGGGCCAGTGCCAAGCCGACCATAATGTCGCTGGTGTTCATGGTGCCGGACATGCCCAGCTCGTAAAACGTCACCAGAATGCCCAGCACCGTGCCCAACAAACCGACGTAAGGCGCGTTGGCGCCCACGGTGGAAATCATTGTCAGGTTGCGGGTCAGGTCGACGGTCAGTAAATCAATATGCTTGTAAGCGGTTACATCGACTTTGCGGTAAGTGAGCAGACGTTCCAGTGTGAACCAGGTGGCAATGAACGCCATTACACCCAGAAGGCTGAAAACCGTTATGTCGAGGTAAAGTTTTAAAATGTCCATATCAATTCAGTGTCCAAGTTGGCCGAAGAGCGCCCAATATCGGTCGGCCTGATTCGTTTACAGGCTTTAGTTGGTAAAATAGTTTAAGCGCTTAAGTTAATATTAATGATAATGATTATTGTATTCAAATAAATAATTAGAGCAACCCTTATATGCCGGATTCGCATGAAATTTATCAATCGAGCGAGATAAAAAAGGTTAAAAGCTGCTTTGAAGCGATGGAGATAACAGACGACTAAATCGGGGCCAGCTGTTCGGCCAACCAGTTTTTGAAGTGGGCTTCCAGCGCTTTGCGGTGTGGAAACGGCGACGCGGAAATGACATCTGACCAGGCCTGATGTTGGACGACTTTTCGAAACCAAAGCGCCAGAGTGTCGGAATCTTCCAGTTGGGTGAGTTGCCCCAGCGTCCATTGGTGTAAAGCGAAAGCAACACTTTCAAACGGTTGGTCTTGCAGGTAGCCGTTTGGAAAATGGCTCGGCAGGGCGGGCGCTTGGCCACGGAGAATCGCCAGCGCTAAATCGGCTTCCAGAGATTGGAAGGGCTGAGTCAGGTTCCAGGCGAATTCGGATTGAAATTGCTGTTGGGCTTGCTGTGTCAGTCGCGACGCTTTTTCCGTCAGCGGGTAACACAAGGCGGCGGAATGCTGTCCGCTGGCCTGATCGCGCTTCAAGCCGAGATGCAAGGGCTGGAAATCCAGCGAGGTCCAGAAACGAATCAATCCGGCGTCGGCGCTGAAACTCACGGACAACGCATCGGCCTTTGTTTGATTGGCTTCGATAAAATGCGCCGTCAATTGTCGCCCTAAGCCCAAACGTTGCACCGACGGCCAAACCGCCAAACGCTGAATGCGCCAGCCTTTCAGCCTTAGCCAGTCCGGGTGATGGGTGTGGCGTTTTAATAATTGTGGAAAAAGGTGCCCCTGAAAACGGCGTCCGGGTTCATTCGGCAGGCCGCCTTCGCCCACTGCAAACAGCACGGCGACGATTTGACCTTGCGCGCGGGCCACCCAAAGCTGTTGATTGGGGATTTCCAATAATTGCATTAAATCGTTGGGGCGCGTTTGGTAATGGGCTTGGGTCAGCAGCTGGAACAGGCGTTGCAAGTCGGCGCGGTTTTCCGGTTGGGCCAGTTCGGCCGGGCGCTCGATGCGTTTGAATTGGACTGAGTGGACCGCCGCGGTTTCGATGTCGTCGGTTGGATTTGTATCCAACAAAAACAACTGATTCAGCGTGGCTTCCAGCGGGTCTTTTTCCGCCCAGCGAATCGGTGTGGTTAAGGTTTGGCGTTTCCAGCCCGGATAATGGACATCGAGATGCCCGGTCAATTTGAGGCGAAACCCGCGGCCCGACCCTTCGTAGCCATGCTCGGTGCTGGCCAGAACCGTTCGTGAATGGCTTTTCAACAAGGCGAACAGCATCGGCATCGGCAGATGGGCGGCTTCGTCCACCAATAAAAGCTCTCCCTTGTCGGGCGATTGAATCAAATCATCCGGTGCGCGGAAGCGAATGTCGGCCTGTTCTTGGTTGATATCCAATACCACCAGGCCTGGGCGTTTTTCACAAACATTGAATCCGGCTTGTTGCAGACGTGGCAGAGCGTTTTCAATGGCGTCAAAGGCTTTTTGCACCTGCGGCAAGCGGGCAGCGGAAAGGGTGATGCGGCGCTTTCCAGCCAGTAGCAGTTCAACACAGGCCAGTCCCAAGGCGGTTGACTTGCCTCGCCCACGGTCGGCGGTGAGTAATAATGGCCGTTTACGGTGCCCGAACGCAACGTGTTGGATGGCTTGTAATGCATCGGCCTGGTCAGTGGTCGGCTGGGTGTCGTCGCGGCTTAAGGGCGGCGTTGACGGAGCCGAGGGCCCGTTCTGTAAAACCGGCCAGGCCTGGCCGGATTGGCCTTCTTCCAACCAAAGCGCGTGTTGCTTCAGTTGCTGCCATAAGTATGCTTGAAAGCCTTTTAAACTGTCTTCCGGTGTCAGCGGGTAATTCAGAAAGGCGGCCAAAGCGGGGTTTGGGTGATTGAGAAAATCCGCCTTCGGGGGCAGGTTGATGAGGCAGAGTCCGCCGGCGCGAATCAAGCCGCCAACAAGGCCGAGGGCATCGGCTTCCAACCCGGACTCGGCGTCAAACAGCGCGAAGTCGGTTTCCTGCCCGAGCAGGTGGCGGAGTTGTTTGGGGTTTTGGGGAACGGCTTGCGGGTGCGGACTGGTTTCGCCGATGAACAGGCCTTGCCAGTCGGAACGGATTAAGCGTTTTAACCAGGCCTGGCGCCATTCCAGAGACCCGCAGAGCACCACGCACGCACGGTGGTGTTGCGCGTCAAGCTGTTCGTGCAGGTCTTGTGCCCAAGCGGGGGCGCTAGGCCGGTTTGAATGCGGTGTGTCGGTAGCAGTCATAACGGCATTTTAGCGGAATTTGAGCCACGGTGTGGCGTTAAGAGGCGGTTGTTCATGAATCGATATCGAATCGTACCTGGATGTCGCCCGGCTGATAACGCAGGTTGAAGGCGCCGCCGAACGGGGCGGATTTTAACGTGACTTGCAGGGTTTCGCCGTCCACAAACTGGGCTTTGACGTTGATGCCGGGCGGTATTTGACGTTGCAGGCGGATGCCGTTCGGGTTATGACAGGATTTGGGCGGAAAGTAGAGCGTGAGCGTCTGCCCTTCGCGGATTTTAAGCGTTTGGTTGCGACGGATTTCCACCAGGCCTGGCTGTTTTTCGGTAAAGAAGTTCCAGCGCATGGTTTTAGTGGTGTGATTTTCCCGATACTGGATTTCCGCCTGATAACGGCTGTTCCAGTTCAAACGTTGTTGCGGAAAAAATGCGATCCATTGGTCTTTGTTGGGTGCCGGAGCGTCTTGGTGGCGGTTAGGGTCATTGCGATTGCCGAAAACCGCCGCCGCTTTGACCGGGCGGGATTCATCGCCGACCAATTCGTGAAGTTGGAAACTGTCGGGGTCGAATTGAATGCGGCCGACAAACACGGGGTTAATCTGCACGTGCACCGGGTAACCGCTGACATTGCATTCCGGTAACGGGTCCGGGCTTTCTTCATAAAAGACCGGCGGCACGCTGGTGCCGGATTTGGGCCACGCCACCAGTTTGGGGTTGGTTTTGGCGATTGAGGCCATGGCTCGGGCCACAGCGCGTTTCGGAATCGGTGCGCCGGATGGACAAAGCTGGGTAAACGCCAAGGCGCCGGGGTTGGGAGTCGGCGGTTGCTCGCATAAGGCTTCCAGGTTTGTATTGCCCAGCAAGCCGACCAGCGCGGATTTGACCTTACCTTCGCCGTTTCCCGCCACGCCGATGCCGATTTGGTTCTGGGTCATGTTCAGCAAACCGAGTCGATGGTAGATGGCGGACATTAGATCGTTCACCATCGGATAGGGGCTGGCGTGATTGTAGGCAATAACTTCCGCCACCGGGCTTTGGTAACCGACGGCATTGGCGCGCAACTGCGGCGTTTTTCCAGTGAAACCGGCCAGGCCTGGCTGTTCCGGGTGTGCCTGAATATTGTTCAGCGTGGAGTAACGCGCATGATGGCGCGCGGCTTCAGCCAGTTTGGCATTACGGCTCAGCGGGTTGAGTTGTATGGATTGGCGGATGCGGTTCAGATAACGCAAGGCTTCGGCTTCCTGTGCGTGCGCCATTTGCGGCGTAACAGGGCGAATAGCGGGCGTTTTTTGATAGGTTTTCGGCAAAGACGGAATGTCCGACAAGTCGCTGGGCGGTGTCATAACCCGTTCCAGCCCGACCGTAAAAAACCAGGCCACAAACAAGCCGAGCAGTAGGTAAATCAGAAGCCGTAAAACCATTGAACCCTCTAGAACCAATCCGTCAGCGGTTTGGGTTTGCCGAGGAAATAGCCTTGCCCGTAGGTGACACCGATGTCGGTGAGCGCTTGGACATCCTGTTCGGTTTCAACGTATTCGGCCACGGTTTTCTGGTGGCGTAGCGCGCTGATTTCCTGAATATAGCGAATGACGGCGTGGTCGGTCGGGTCGGAATGCATGTCTTTGACGAAGCTGCCGTCGATTTTCACGACGTCGAATGGCAGACTCTTGAGGTATTCGAACGACGACATCCCGGTGCCAAAGTCGTCAAGCGCCAGACCGATGCCTTGCGATTTGCAGTATTCGATAAAGGTGACGGCTTGGTTGAAATTATCCACCGCAGCGGTTTCGGTCACTTCCAGCTCCAACTTGTGCCACGGAAAGTCACGGGTTTGGATCTGGTGTTTGAGGTTGGACTGGAAGTCCGGGTGGTTGAGGCTGGAACCGGACAGATTAACGTGTACCAAACCGAGTTTGTCCAAATGCGCGGGTTGCTGCATCACTGTATCGACGTAGGTATTGAGAACGAAGATATCAATTTCGGTCATCAGTTGATAACGTTCGGCGGTGGGCAGGAAATTATCCGGCGCAATCAAACGGCCCTGGTCATCGTGCATCCGCAGCAACACTTCGTAACCGAGTTTCGAGGTTTGGGTTTGCAGTGGCTTGATGGCTTGAGCGTAAAGTTCGAAACGAGCGGTACCGGCGCTGGGTTGTGAACCGGGTTTCGCCTTGAGGGCCTCTTTAATCCAACCGGCGACCTGAACTTGGTGTTGATGGTTTTCAGAGTAAGCTTCGTCGGCCTGATAGCGGTGGAGTTGGTTGCGGCCGCGCGACTTGGCTTCGGCAAAGGCTGAATCGGCGGCTTTGGCCAGTTCATCCAGCGTGAAGTCGTGCGCTCGGAAAGTCACTACGCCGAAGGTGGCGGACACCGAATAGGCCGACCCTTGCCAGATAAAGCGGTAGTCGGCCAAAAACTGTCGTAATTTTTCCGCTTGCTTCAAGCCGGTTTCGGCTTCGGTGTCGGGGAGTAAAACGTAGAAATCATCGCCGCCGAGTCGGGCCATTACCGCGGAGTCGGGCAGTTGTTCCTGACAACTGTGCGCCAGCATTTTCAGCAGTTCGTCGCCGGCTTGGTAACCGGCCGCGTCATTGATGAGTTTGAAACGGTCGAGGTCAAAACACAACAGTAGATGTGGTGCGTCGTTTTCTTGTGTCAGGGCTTGGCGTAAACGGTTTTCGATGTAAAAGCGGTTGTAGAGGCCGGTCAGGGCGTCGTGTTCGGATTGGAAGCGGATTTGTCGGGTGGTGGTTTCGATGCGTTCGATCATGTGGTTATAGCCGTCGAACAGATCGCCGACTTCGTTCTGGGCGTTGGTTTCGACCCGTTTGAAGCGGTTATTGGCGACATCACTGCGTTTCATCGCCTCGACTAATACCGTAAAGGGCTGGTTGTAGCTTCGGCTGATCCACCAGGTCAGAATCATTGCCAGCAACAGTTCAATCGGTAGCGCCATCACCAAGAAAATCAGATGTTGTCGAAACTGGGTGGCGAAGGACTTGATGTCGACGATAAAGGTGACCGAGCCGTATTGCTTCTGCCCATCGGTGAGCGGGTAACGGACATACAGGTCTTGACCTGAAAAACGCGGTTGTTCGGTGCTTTTCTGCACCAAGTCGTTGTAGTGTTCATCGCTGTGCTGGTAGTTGAAAATGACGTCATCGGTGGTGCTTAAAACCCGTACGCGGTCGATCTTCGGGAAGCCCTGTAAACGCCGTTTGAGATTGGCGAAGAGTGTGGCGTCCTGATGGGTGATGCCGTCAATTAAGTCTCGATCGAGGGCATTCTTCACGGTGTGGGTCAGTTCGATGGCGAGGGATTTGCGTTCTTCAATGTCGAGCCAGAAAGCGACGGCGAGAGAGCTGAGCGCCACCGTCACGGTAACGGCGATAATCAACGTCATCAATTGCAGTTGAATGCTGAGTTTATGCCACATAATCGAAAACATCCGTTTTTTTGAAATTGGCCAAGTTGATAAAATAGTACCACAGTGTACGCTGGCAACCGTTGGATAAGATATCAATATAGAAGGTTACACCATAAAATTCAAATACTGAAAGTAAGGTTATTGGGTCGCACGGGGTTTTATCGGGTTTCCCCTAATGGTTTGCGGGCGTTAGAGCGGTATAATTTGATGAAAACCGACTTGATGAAAACTCGAGTCGATGAAAATCATAGGATGCGAAAAGGTGGATGACGATGCGATGGATGCCATACTGGATAGTGCCGTGTTTATTGTGGCTGGGCGGGCCAGCAAGCTGGGCCGATGACACGACTGTGGAAGGTGAGCTGGAGTCTTTGGTGTTCAACGCAGAGCAGCCACGAGCCAATGTGTTGTGGGTGCCGTCCGAGCATGGCGTTTTGCCACAGGAACGCCGTCTGGCGGAACGCTTGGCGGATAACGGTTTGACCGTGACGTTGCCGAATCTGTTTGAAAGCTTTTTCCTGCCCGCCACCACCAGCAGTTTGGAGCGCATTCCGCCGGACGTGATCGGCAATGAAATTCAACGTTTGAAAGCGCAAGGGTTGCCGTTGATTGTTATCAGTGCCAATCAGGGCGCAGCGCTGGCGGTGAAAGCGTTGGATGAAGTGATGCAAACGCCGCAATCGGAAATTGGCGTGGTTTTGTTGAACCCGAATCTGTATGTTGAAACCCCGAAAGCTGGGCAAAAGGCGCATTATTGGCCAGCCGTGTCGCGCTTGGATGCGCCGGTGTATGTGATTCAGGCGGAACTTTCGCCTTGGCGTTGGCATTTGCCGGAATTGCAACAAACCTTGGAGGCCGGCGGTTCGGATGTGTTTTTACAATTAATGCTCAACGTGCGTGACCGTTATTATTTCCGCCCCGATGCGTTGGCGGTGGAAAACGCGCAAGCGAAGACCTTGTTGCAAGACGTGCTGACGGCGATCCACTCTTTGATTCCCTATATGGCAGAAACACGCCAAAGTGGCGTCAAGCGCGGTCAAGCAATCGAAGCCGACAAAACCACCAGGCCTGGCCATTCTCAAGATGCCAATTTGGCATCCAAAGAAACCGATTCGATCGGCTTGCAGCCCTATACCGGGCCGCAAAACCGTCCGTTGCAATTGGTGGATATGGCCGGCGCGACGCACAACCTCAAAGACTATCGCGGGAAGGTGGTACTGTTGAACTTCTGGGCCAGTTGGTGCCCGCCCTGCGTGCATGAAATTCCGTCCATGACGCGTTTGAAAACCGCTTTGAAAGGTCAGCCGTTTGAAATTCTCGCCGCCAATCTGGCGGAAGAAAAACCGCAAATCGAGACGTTTTTGACCGAGCATCCGGTGAACTTCCCCATCCTGTTGGACCCGAAAGGTTCGGCCGTGCAGGCCTGGCGGGTTTTCGCCTATCCGAGTACCTATGTCATCGATAAACAAGGCGTGATTCGCTATGCTCTGTTCGGCGGGCACGAATGGGATGATCCAACCACGCTTCAACAAATCGAGGCTTTGATCCGGGAAAAATAATGCCTGTCGGTGTAAAATCCATGGAATGCAATTTTTCATGGACGTAACACGGAGTCGTATCAGGATGAGACAACAGGTTATCAGACCGGTCGTTGGGGTTTGGATGGGGTTGGTTTTATGGGTCGGGCTGTGGTCGTCGTCCACGGTTTTGGCCGATGAATGGGCGCTTAAACCAGCCAAAGATTTCCAACAACTGGCTAAGCAAGCCAAGCAGGATAAACAGCCCATTGCTATTTATTTCAATCGGGTGCGTTGCGGGGCTTGCGAAAAATTGAAGGACGCCGCCATTCTGCCGATGATTGAAAACGGCTTGCTGGACGGTTACGTCCATATGGTGGAAATTCGTGTCGATGCCAAGGACGAAACCATCCGCGATTTTTACGGCGAGCCGGTCGAAAACGCCTTTTTCCAGCAACTCTATAATGTCACCACCTTCCCGACCATTGTTTTCGTCGATGCCGACGGCAGTGAAATCGGCAAACGCATGGTCAATTCCGGTGCTTACGATTACGTGCCTTACTATCTGAAAGAGCGCATCAACCAAGCTTTGGAAGAGATGGGTAACGACAAGCGGATGGAATGAAACGATGATTGCCAAGTGGCTCGAACATTTCCGCATTCGGCGGATTCTCAAACGTTATCCGATTCCGCACGAAACCTGGCATCATTTGATGACGTCCGATCCGTTATTTCACGGTTTGAGTGCGGTGGAAAAAGCACGGTTGCGGGAAATGGCGACGGTGTTTCTGCATCGCAAATATTTCAAAGGCGCGCAAGGGCAGGTGGTGACGCCGGACATGGGGGCGGCCATTTCGGCTCAAGCGGCGTTATTGGTGCTGAACCTGGGCTTGGAAACTTTGGATGGTTGCAATGATATCATTGTTTATCCGAGCGCGTTTCGTGTCCAGCGTGAGGCACGGGATGAATTAGGGTTGGTTCGGCAAGAAGATAATATTCTGGCGGGGGAATCCTGGTCGTACGAGGGGCCGGTGGTGCTGGCTTGGGACGAAGCGAAAGCGGAGTTGTCGCAAAACCACCCCGGTCACAATGTGGTGCTGCACGAGTTTGCGCATAAACTGGATATGCTTAATGGTAAAGCCAACGGCATGCCGCCGTTGCATCCGGAGATGAATCGTGAGGCTTGGACGCAAACCTTTTCTCAGGCGTTTGATCACTTGCAGGCGCAACTGGCGCATTACCAACATCCGGACATCAATCCCTATGCCGCCACGTCTCCGGCGGAATTTTTCGCGGTCACCACCGAGTATTTTTTCACCGCGCCAAAGCGGCTTAAACAACACTTGCCCGGTGTGTACGAGCAACTCAAACAGTATTACCGTCAAGATACGCTTCACCGAGCGCCGCCAGTCGATTAAGGTTTTTGACCAGGCCTGGGCGTTTTTTGAGATTGAGCAACTTTGGTCAGGAGGCCGGGCCGGAGCACGGACATAATACATGCCGTCAAGAAGAGGGAATTGTTAAGTGAGCCGTGAATCTTATTTTCAGCGTATGAACCGAGTCTGCGATTACATCGAGCAGCATCTCGATGATGATTTGTCGTTAGCGGTGCTGTGCGACGTGGCGCACTTTTCAAAATTCCATTTCCATCGGCAGTTTTCACAAGCCATGGGCATTAATGTTTTCCGGTTTATCCAGTTAATGCGCATGAAGCGGGCGTCGTATCAATTGGCGTTTTATCCACAGTTTCGAGTGCTGGATGTGGCGTTGCAAGCCGGCTTTGAAAGCTCTGAAGCGTTTTCACGAGCGTTTAAGAAAACGTTCGGCCAAACGCCGTCGCAGTTTCGAAAGCAGCCGAATTGGGTTTCTTGGCATCAGCAGTATCCAAAAACTTCAAGAAAAGGAAACCAAACGATGCAAACGAAAACCGTGGGAATCATCGATTTCCCCAAAACGTTGATTGCGGTAAAAGAACACCGCGCGTCACATGAGCAGTTAAACGATTCGATCGCGAGCTTTATTGAATGGCGCAAACAAACAAACCACTCGCCGGTGGACACCAGCGACAGCTTCGGCATTTTATACGACGACCCGTCCGCGGTGGCACCGGAGGATTTCCGGTTTGATATCTGCGGTTCGGTGAAAGCACCGGTTCCGGAGAACCCGCAGGGGGTGGTCAATAAAGAACTGCCGCCGGGGCGTTGTGCGCATCTGGTGCATTACGGTTCGCACGATGCCATGGACACCAGCGTGTATTTTTTATATCGCGACTGGTTGCCGGAAAGTGGTGAAAGCTTACGTGACTTTCCTTGCTTTGTACGCTACCGAAACCTGTTTCCGGAAGTGGACGAGCATGAGCTGGTGACGGATATTTATTTGCCGTTGCAATAAGTGATGTTCGGCTTGGAAAGTAAAACGCCCGGTTAATCCGGGCGTTTTTGTTGAGATGGAACAGTGAAGCTTTCAGAAGTTTTTAGAAACCTCTAGAAGTCTTCCCATTCATCGGCACTTGGCGGAGGGGGTGGCGTAATGGATTTCGCTGTTTCCGCTGGTTTTTCGGCCGGTTTTTCCACCGATTTTTCTGCCTGAACGGGTTTGGTATCGCCCGCCGTTTTGGCGGCTTCAGGTGTGGGTTTCGGTGCCGATAAGGCGGCAGGGGCCTTCGGATGACCGGAATCATTGGTTTTGAAGAAGGCCATATTGTGGCTCAGGTCGGTGGCCTGTTCGCTCATGCTTTCGGCCGCGGCGGAGGTTTCTTCCACCAGTGCCGCGTTCTGCTGCGTGGTGGCGTCGATTTCACCGATGGCTTTATGCACTTGTTCCACCCCTTGCGCTTGCTCGGTGGACGCTTGCGCAATCTGGTTAATCATCAACGACATTTCATTGATCATCTGGGTGATGTTGCCGATGACCTCACCGGATTCTCCGGCCAGGTGGGTGCCTTCGTCGATGCGTTGTACACTTTCGGTAATCAGGCCGTTGATTTCCTTGGCAGCGTCGGCCGACTTCTGGGCCAGCGCTCGAACCTCACCGGCCACGACGGCGAAACCGCGCCCGTGGTCACCGGCTCGGGCCGCTTCCACCGCGGCGTTCAACGCCAGCAAGTTTGTCTGGAAGGCGATGCTGTCAATTAGGGTGACGATTTCGGAAATCTTGTGACTGGATTCCTGAATGGTGTTCATCGCCGTGATGGTTTGTTGCATCACTTTCGAGGCTTGCTCGGATTCGGTCTGCACTTTTTGTGCCACCGAAGCGGCTTGTTGCGAGTTGTCGGTGTTGTTTTGAACCGCAGAGTTCATCTCGTCCATTGTGGCCGAGGTTTGCTCGATGGCGGCGGCTTGTTCCTGTACGCGAGAACTCAAATCCAACGCGCCTTTGGCGACTTCTTCCGACGCGGTGTTGACCACTTGCGACGTGATGATGGCTTGGGAAACGATGTCCGACAACTTCCGTAACGATTGGTTGACGGCGTTTTTCAGGCGCATCAAATCGCCCTGGTATTCGGCGTCGATGGTTTGCGTCAGGTCGCCTTCACTTTGTGCGACGACGACACGAGTAATGTCCGAAACCGCTTCGTCCAGCGTGGAGAGGGATTCATTAATACGTTGCTTCAAGCTGTCCAAGTCGCCGCTGGCGTTTACCTGCACGCGGTGTTGGAATTCCCCTTGGCGCATATGTTCCATCACGGCATTGATGTCGGTGATAATGCTGTTGGTTTCGGACATGGCTTGCTGGGCGTTGTCCATCATTTTACGGTATTCGCCTTCACCCTGGTTGGAGAGCGAAACATCAAAGCGCCCGTCGCGCATGGCTTGCATGACGCCCGACAGTTCGTTCATCACTTGGTCGATGATATCGACACTTTCATTGATGCCCGTTTGCAGGGTTTCTAGGTCTCCTTTGTAGTCGCCGTTGAGGCGTTTGGAGAAATCGCCTTTGGCAATGGCACCAACCGTTTGGTTAGCCTGGGTCAGGGCTTGTGATACCTGTTCCAGAAGTTGGTTGATGGCATCGCCCGTGCGGCCCACTTCGTCCTGACTATCGACCGGCGCACGCAACGCGAAGTCGCCGCTTTCAATAATTTGACCGGTGACTTTTTGAACGCGTTTCAGTGGGTTGATGACCATGCGCGTGACTGTGATAATCAGTGCAATTGTCAGCGCAAGAACGCCCAAAATGACGCCCGCCAAAGACATCCAGGCGGTATTCATGGCTGTATTGATTGGCCCGGTGTATTCGGTTTTTGGCAGAACGAACAGGTGGCGGCCCATCACATTGCCCGACTCGTCCAGCGCCGGAATGTCGATCACAGCCTTGTCCTGAGTGGTGTAAAGGCGGCGAGCTTTGCCTTCAGTCGGCTGAAAGCTGTCCTTCACCAAAGCAACCGTATCGGCATCGAACCAGCGGTTGCTGGCAAGCAGATAATGGTCGGTGATGGTTTCGTTCTTTTCGATTACTGGCATATTGCCGTATTTCTCGTCAATGTAACGTTTATCCACCAGTAGCACCCATTCGCCGCCTTGGTTGGCGCGGAAATCTTTGGCGACCGAAGCCATGCCCTGTACCAGTGTGGTGTAACCCAGAACCGAGTCGTCTTCAAAAATAGGGGATACGGCAATCACACCGATGCCCAGTGCGCCGATGCCCAGTGCACCATAGGCCTTATGGTCTTTCATCACTTTCTTGACCAACGGGTTATTGGATACATTCTGACCGTAGTTTTCCAGGTCCCAGGAGCGAATCAGAGAGCGGCCGTCATAAGTAATTAATTGAGTAGCGATGTTTTTGAAACCGGTCTTGCGGGCAAATCCGGATTTGATATTCGCAAAAAAAGGCTTCAGCGCATCGCGGTCTTCCACGGCGAGGGATTGGATGACGTTGTTTTGCAGGGTAATCATGGTGGCACCGATAATGCCGCCTTTTACTTTTTGGTCGACTTGAGCGTCAATGTAGGCGGTCATTTCCTTGAATATCCGGTTTTCGACCTTCTCCGGAACCGGTTTGACCGTGGTGATGTACATAGTCAGTCCGACTAAAAAGGCGATAATGACACCGACCAACGCCGAAATGCCAATGACCTTGGCTTTTAACGAACGGCTGAAATTAAACATGATATAGCTCCCCTGAAAACGTTCTCTGATTTTTTCTTTTTATAACGGCGGATTTTAACGTTTGTTAAAAAAATTTACTCCGCCAGCGAACCTTATCACAAGCCAAAGCGGTGAGAAAGGGGTAATTTAAGAGAGTCGGGGTTAGATAAGGTTTTTGATTTGCTCCGAAACGGCCTGGCTCAGTTCTTTAATGTCATGATTCAAAATTTGGTTGTTTTCACTGTAATCCATTGGCACTTCCACCAAATGAACACCGCCATCTTCAAAGCAGGCTTCCAGAGTTGGTACTAAATCGTCGGCCTTGTGGATACGGTGGCCTTTGGCACCATAACTTTGTGCGTACATGACGAAGTCGGCATTGTTTAAATCCAGCCCGTAGTCTTCAAAGCCCATATTCGCCTGTTTCCATTTAATCATGCCGAAAGCGTTGTCGTTGAGGACCAGCACCACCAAATCCAGTTTCAGGCGAACGGCGGTGTCCATTTCCTGCGAGTTCATCATAAAACCACCGTCGCCGCAGACGGCCATAACGCGGCGTTCCGGATACACCAGCTTGGCGGCAATGGCCGACGGCAAACCGGCGCCCATGGTGGCGAGGGCGTTGTCCAATAAAATGGTGTTGTGCATATAGGCCAGGTAGTTACGCGCAAACCAGATTTTATAGATGCCGTTGTCCAGTGTAATCATGCCGTCGTCTGGCATGACTTTGCGGATGTCCGCCACCACGCGTTGCGGATACATCGGAAAACGTCCGTCGTTGGAGCCTTCCAACAGGTTTTTGTCGATTTGGCGCTTGGCCTCCATAAAGCAATCGAAATTCCAAGTATCCTGACGTTCGATGCGTTCTTTGATTTGATAAATGCTATTGGCAATGTCGCCCACCACATCGGCTTGCGGGAAATACACCGGGTCTACCGAGGCATTGGTGAAGTTGATGTGAATGACTTTGAAACCACCTTGCTCCATAAAGAACGGCGGTTTTTCCACCACGTCGTGACCGACGTTGATAATCAAATCCGTATTGCGGATGGCGCAATGCACAAAATCGTTATCGGACAGGGCGGCACAGCCCAGATACAGATGATGGCGTTCGTCCACCACGCCTTTCCCCATTTGGGTGGTGAAAAATGGAATGCCGGTCTTGTCGATGAACTGGCGCAGCATCTTGCCAGCGGTTTTGCGGTTGGCACCGGCTCCGATCATAATCAACGGACGTTCGGCGCGTTGAATCATTTCCACCGCATTGCGCACCGCTTTATCTTCCGCCAACGGACGGCGGTGCATGCCTTGTTGAATCACCGGCGAATCGGATTCTTCGCGGGCGATGTCTTCCGGTAATTCCAAATGGGAGGCACCGGGGCGTTCGGTTTTGGCGGAGCGGAAGGCTTCGCGGATGCGCGCCGGAATGTTGTGGCCGCTGTGAATTTGGCAGGTGTACTTGGTGATGGGGCGCATCATGTCCACCACATCGACAATCTGGAACTGGCCCTGTCGGTTGGTTTTGACCGGCTTTTGTCCGGTGATCATTACCATCGGCATGGCACCGAGTTGTGCGTAGGCCGCGGCGGTGACCAGGTTGGTGGCACCCGGCCCGAGGGTGGACATGCAAACCCCGGCCATCCCGGTAAGACGTCCGTAAGTGGCGGCCATAAAGCCCGCGGCCTGTTCGTGGCGGGTGACGATGACTTGGATTTGGGAATCTTTGAGGGAATTGAGTAAATCCAGGTTCTCTTCACCTGGAATGCCGAAAACGTATTCCACGCCTTCGGCTTCCAGCGCTTTGACAAACAGATCCGATGCTTTCATGGAGGCCTCCGTAGTGTAATGAACCTGAATCATAACACGTCTTTAATAGGCGATGGAGTATGGAAATTTTAATGCCCTGAAAATTATTTTTATACGTGGTTTTGATTAAGTTTTGGTGAAGTGTACGGTTGGTTTTTTTGGTAAAAAAAGGGATAAAATGAAATCACTGTTAGTGAAGCTGTATAAAGTTTTCGATTTTATAAGTATCGTTGATTTCTGCCAGCTGTATTTTCGTTTTGTCCAATGTTTCAAGTGCAAATTCAACCGCTTCAGCAAAATCGCCATTTGGTTTTTCATAAGTCACTAAATGATTTTTGGGGTCTAACAATTCTGCTCTTTCAAGCATTTCAATTTTAGTTACCCAAGAGGCGGCATGGCTTGTTAAACTTTGGCGATCTTTTTGATCAATAAAACTCAACGGTTTAACACTCTGGCAAGAGGTTTCATTAAAAAACGGCATAGTAACACTTAAACCAATGGCTTCTTTTTTTAACTTTGTTTCAGTAAAACACTCGTCAATATGATGCTGTTTTAAAATGTTTTTAAAACGTTTAGCCAATTCACGGTCGTGGTCTTTTTTATAAGTTGGAGATTCAAAATCGACCAAATCATCAAATAGTTCATTAAGTGTTTGTTGATAATCATCCGTCATTAAAACCCGCACACCGCTATAGCGAATTAAAGAGTCACGAGGGAGAACTAACTCGAGAAACATTTCATTGGTCATGGCATGCTGTTGTTGCAAAAATTGCAAACGGTTTAATTCTTTTCTAACCAGTTGAATGGTGTTTTTAAACAAATCTTTAGGAAGCGGCTTAAAAAAATGATTTACGCGTGTTTTACGTTTGGCTTCCAGTAATGTAAACCGGAAATCTTTGAGCTTCGGGCAAAAAGCCACCACACCAATATTTACCCGTTCTTCACGTTCGGGATAAGGTAAAAACTGTACAATACTGTATTGTATGGCGTATTTTTTCATCTTAATCTATCCCACAGAGCGCCCGCGGCATCCTCGGTTAATTTTGCTTTAAGCCCATCCAAGTCTAAGTTGAACAGGTCAGACTGCAACCATTTTTTAGGGCAACTTGACATGTAATTATCCCACTTATCTAAAATTTTTTGTAACTTTAGTTCATACTCTTGTCGTAAAGAGAAGTCAAAATTATAGACGTTGCCAGCCGATTCTCTAAAAACATGCATGCTTAAGAAGTTTTCATCTAAGTCCTCATCAAAAATCAAATTATGATCAATTACATAAAAATCATTTTTATCCACTGACCAAAGTAAATTGACGTTACCTCCTATCGCTGTTAGATTCCGATCATCGTTGCGAACCCACAAATCAAATACCAATAAATCCTGCTGTTTATCTATAAACACGGAGTTGATATTTGAGTGTTTGAAATCTTCAGCAAAAGGAATTTTCTTAGAAGCAAACACAGTGCCTTCTGTTGGTGTTAAAAGGCCTTGTATTTCAGAAAAACGAGGGTAAATATCGATCACATCTTGACTTAGGAAAGCCATTTCAAATTCTGGTACATTAAAACCAAACCCTAAGGCCAAATGTGCGGCAATCCATTCTTTCACCAAACCGTTAATGGTTGCACCTTCGGCATATTTAACAAAGTAAGTTTCACCATTATCCGCTTTACAAATCAGCGGGTGCGTTTGTCCTCGTTTGGTTATATCTTCAATGGAAATTATTTCAAGCATATTGCGATTATACAAACATCTTTTGTAATAGATTTTTAAAAAGCCTTAGGTTTGTTTAAGAGTTGACCAAGTTTAATGGCTTCTTTTGAGCTTAAGGCAAATTTTTTTCGGCTTTGTGGTGCTATTTATTTTAAAGTTAAATAAAAATAGGAAGCTACTTCACTACCTGTTTAATTGACTCTAAAATTGAAGATGATTTCAATCTTACCGTATCCATTTGTCAGTTTCTATTTAAATACGTAAAAAGCACAATTTCACCAGGCCTGGTGAATTTTATAAATCCTTGGGGTTAACCTTATTTTGGGTATGGAGTATACTTGGAATTATCTCATGGACAGTCATGCCTCCGGTCGGTCGGGGGATGAACGCGACGGCGCTACGAAGCGGCCGTAAAAAGGTAGGAGTTCCTTTATGTATCGCCATCCCGGCAAACGCCCTGTTTACCTCAATCTGTTCGCCTTTCGCTTTCCCTTAAACGCCATTCTTTCCATTTTGCACCGCATTACCGGTGCGGGGTTATTGCTGTTTTTATTGACCGGCTTGGTCTGGTTGAATCTTTGGGTGTTTTTCCCGGAACAGCGGACCGAAACCTTGCACGCCCTGACGCATCCGTTAGGGCAATTGATTTGGTTTTTCGCCGCCGTGAGTTTGTGGTTTCACTGGCTGGCCGGGGTGCGGCATTTGATGATGGAACATGATGCGTTTCAATGGCAAAGTCAACCGCAGAAAGGGCGGCAATCCGGTCTGTTGCTGCTGGCGTTGTTTGCTATCGGTGTCGGGGTGATTATGGCGGGAGTCTGGTTATGATGTTGCTGACGGGATTAAGAGCACATGTCTGGCAACGGTTCAGTGCCTGGTATTTAATGGGTTATTTTCCGTTGGCGGTGTGGTATTGGTGGCAAACGCCAACGGAATCGGTGGTGGACATTCAAATGGCGATGACAAACGGGTTGTTTTTATGGCCGTCCTTGCTGGCGTTCGCGCTGCTGATGGTGCATGCCTGGGTCGGGTTGCGGGATGTGTTGCTGGATTATCTGCCGCGAAAAACACTGCAAGCCGGTTTGTGGGTGTGGGCGTTGGTCTGGTTATTGGTGCTGGCGAACGGCGTATTTTTAATGGTGCGGTTGGTATCACCACAATAAGGGCACCTCGAATAACCCCTAGTGGATTCTGGCAACGCCAAGTTTGTCAGGTCAAGGCATGGCGCTGCCGGAATGTCTAGACATTTCAAAGCGTCATAACGCTGAGCTGACGAACTTGGCTAAGCCCCTTCGGGCGGGGCTAAAAGGCCGCTTCTTCGTTGTTACGTCTCTTGACCTTAGAATGACTAAGGTCGGCGAGCCGCGCCTAGAGTAAGCAGCCTTTTAGTCCCGCAGAATCTCACTGGGGGTTATTCGAGGTGCCCATAAGTTAATTAAGAGAGGCGAAATGGTTTCATTGCAGCAGGTCGATACCTTTCATTTTGATGCCGTGATTGTCGGCGCCGGTGGCGCGGGATTGCGGGCGGCTTTGCAGTTGGCGCAGTCGGATTTGCGGGTGGCGGTGGTGTCGAAAGTGTTTCCCACCCGGTCGCACACCGTGGCGGCACAGGGCGGCATTAATGCGGCGCTGGGGAATTTGACCGAGGATAACTGGCATTGGCATATGTACGACACCGTCAAGGGCAGTGATTATCTGGGCGATCAGGATGCGATTGAGTTTATGTGCCGGGAAGCCACGGAAATCGTGCGCGAGTTGGAACATTTCGGCGTGCCGTTTTCACGCACCGATCAAGGCAAAATTTATCAACGGCCGTTTGGCGGCCAAAGCCGTAATTTCGGCGAAAGCCAGGCGACGCGCACCTGTGCGGCGGCCGACCGAACTGGGCATGCCATTTTGCAAACCCTGTATCAGCAGAATATTCAGGCGGGCACGACCTTTTTTGATGAGTTTTTTGCGGTGGATTTGGTCAAGGACGAGGTCGGCCATATCGGCGGTATGGTGGTGATGAACTTGCAAAACGGTGAGTATCAGTTATTGCGCGCTCATGCGGTGATGGTGGCCACGGGTGGCGCTTGTCAGTTATTCAAAACCAACACCAACGCCAAAATCAACACCGGCGACGGCTTGGCGATGGTGCTGCGCGCTGGCTTGCCGTTGCAGGATATGGAATTCTGGCAATTCCACCCGACCGGCGTGGCGAACAAGGGCATGTTGTTGTCGGAAGCGGCGCGCGGCGAAGGCGGCGTGTTGCGCAATGCCGACGGCGAAGCCTTTATGGTGCGTTATGCGCCGCACGTGAAGGATTTGGCGTCGCGGGATGTGGTGTCGCGTGCCATCGCCATCGAGGTGAAGGAAGGACGCGGTTGCGGCCCTAATAAAGATCATGTGTTGCTGGATTTGACTCATCTCGATTCGGAGATGATTAAAAAGCGTTTGCCGGGCATTCGCGATATCGGCTTGACGTTTTTGGGCTTGGACATGTGCGACGATCCGATTCCGGTGTACCCGACCGCGCATTATATGATGGGCGGCATTCCGACCAATTTCCACGGTCAGGTGCAGACGCTGGATGAAAGCGGTCAGGCCGTCAGTGTACCGGGCTTGTATGCGGTGGGCGAATGCGCTTGCGTATCGGTGCACGGTGCGAACCGCTTGGGCGGAAATTCCTTGTTGGACATCGTGGTGTTCGGGCGGGCCGCCGCCAAGGAAATCGAGCGGGTGCTGAATTTGCAGAAGTCCGACCGGAATTTTGACCGCCGATTGGATTTGACGCCGGTCGAAGCGCGGTTGAATAAATGGGAAGCCCCGGCGCATGAACGCAAGGAATCCATTGATGCCATCAAACACGATTTGCAAACGGCCATGCAGGAAGGTTGCGGTGTTTTCCGTAATCAGGAGTCGATGCAGGCGTTGATTGAGGCTTTACAACCGATTCAGCAGCGTGTGGACGAAGCCGTGCTGCACGACCGCAGTCGGGCGTTCAACCTGGAACGCATGGAAGCGCTGGAACTGGAAAACCTGATGACGTTAGCCTACGCCACCGTGCATTCCGCGATTGAACGCACCGAAAGCCGCGGTGCCCATTCCCGCGTGGACTTTACCGAGCGCGACGACGAAAACTGGTTACAGCACAGTCTGTATTTTCTGGACGGCCATCGCCTGCGTTATAAACCGGTGTGCGTGACACCTTTGACCGTGTCCAGATTCGAACCCAAGCCTCGCGTGTACTAACAAAAGGACAAAACAATGCGATTTTCCATTTATCGTTATAACCCGGAAGTCGATGACCAGCCTTACATGCAGGATTATGAGTTGCCGGATGCGGCGATTCGCGACGACATGATGCTGCTGGAAGCCTTGGATAAACTGCGCGAACAGGATCCGACGCTGGCGTTTCGCAGTTCTTGCAAGGAAGGGGTGTGCGGGTCGGATGGCATGAACGTGAACGGCGAAAACCATTTGAGCTGCATCACGCGGCTGTCCGAATTACGCGACCCGGTGGTGATTAAACCCTTGCCGGGCCTGCCGGTGATTCGGGATTTGATTATCGACATGGAACTGTTTTACGACCATTACCGTGCGGTGGACCCTTTTCTGAAAGCGACCAGGCCTGGTCAAAACGTCGATTTGGATCATGAATTCCTGCAAAGCCCCGAAGAGCGTGAAAAGCTTGACGGAAGCTATGAATGCATTCTGTGCGGCTGCTGCGCGACCAGTTGCCCGTCTTTCTGGTGGAACCCGGATAAGTTTCATGGCCCGGCGGCCTTATTGGCGGCCAGCCGGTTTGTGGTGGACAGCCGTGACATCACCACCCGCGAGCGCTTGGAAAGCCTGGACGATCCGTTTAAAACTTTCCGCTGCCGTAATATTCAAAACTGCACCGCCAGTTGCCCGAAAGGGCTGAACCCGAGTCAGGCCATTAATGAATTGAAAAGCTTGATGATTGAAAAGCCGTTGGATTAAAGCGCACATGGTGGAAATGATGCCGGAGACGCCTGAGTCGCGACAATTGCAATGGAAGCGGTTGCTGTTGAACTGCCGTCGCGGCAATGCGGAAGTTGAACATCTGTTATCGGCCTATTGTCAAGGCTTGAACCCAGAAGAACCGGCGCAAGCGGCTCAACTTCCGATATTGGAGGCCTTGTTAGCCGAAGATGACCAGACGCTCTTTGAGTGGTTGCTTCAACCGGACTCGGAGGGCGCGGATGCTCCTGACGCATTTACACCGTTGATTGAAGCCATTCGTGCCGGATATCTTTCAACCTGATTCGGCCGGTTCATCGGTTGGAATTATCGACATTTTCGCCAGGCCTGGCGGTTTTTCAGATTTGGAAACGGGCTCACTGACAGCAGCTTTTTTCCATGGTGAGAAATTTTTCAAATTCCGACGCCGGTAACGGCCGCGAGCAGAAGAAACCTTGATAGATTTCGCACCCGGTTACCTGCAAGTACTTCAGTTGTTCTCGATGTTCGATGCCTTCGGCCACGACATTCAGGTTGAGTGTCTGAGCAATCTTGATAATGGTTTCGATGAAGATGGCCCCGGAGTCGGTATCGTAATCGTCCATGAACGTCTTATCGATTTTCAGAGTGTTGATTGGGAATTTTTTCAAATAGGCCAGTGACGAATAGCCCGTGCCGAAGTCGTCCAGCGAAATGGAAATGCCTTTTTGCTGGATGGCGTGCAGCAGGCTGAGGTTTTGTTCCGAGTTTTCCATGAATTGCGATTCGGTCATTTCCACATCCAGTTTGCTGGGCGTAATGCCGCTTTCCTGAATCAGTCGGTTAAGTTTGTCTCCGAAGTGGTTGTTGATGAGCTGCACCGGTGAGAGGTTGACGGAGACCTGGAAATCGCCCAGTCCACGTTTTTTCCAATCGATTTGCTGTTGAATCGCGGTTTTCAGCACCCAGTCGCCTAACGGCACCATTAATCCGGACTTTTCGGCCGCTGGAATGAATTGGTCGGGTGGAACCAGCCCTTTTTGCGGGTCGTTCCAACGAATCAGTGCTTCGGCCCCGATGACTTTTCCGGTTTGAACAGCGATTTTCGGCTGATAGTAAAGTTCGAATTCGCCATTGTTCAAGGCGCGCTGCATATTGTTTTCCAGCTCGATCTCATGCACCAGTCGCTGATGCAGGGATTCGGTGAAGAACTTAAACTGGTTTTTGCCGGCGTTTTTCGCTTCGTACATGGCGATGTCGGCGTTTTTCATGAGTGCGGTGATGGTTTGGCCGTCTTTTGGATACAGCACGACACCGACACTGGCAGAGACTTTGACCGGGTGGTTGTCCACCAAATGCACTTCGCTGATTTTTTCAATCACCCGTTGGATGATGTTGATGAGCTCATGTTCGTTGCCGTGGTGATTCACTACTATGACAAATTCGTCGCCACCGACCCGGGCGATGATGTCGTATTCGCGCAGTACCTGCTTGATGAGACTGGAGACATTGCGCAACAGTTTGTCGCCAACTTCATGGCCGAGAGTGTCGTTAACCGTTTTAAAATTATCCAAATCCATGAACAGCAGGGCGAATTCCTGCCCGGAGCGAGAAAACTCGGAAATCAGCCAGTTCAGACGCTCATTCAGGTGGTTTCGATTCGCCAGGCCGGACAGGTTGTCGGTCCGGGCCAGACGGTAGAGTTCGCTTTTCTCTTCATCCAACCGGGTGAAGGTTTGTACCATGGAGGCGCGAATGTATTCCAATTCGCGCAGTTTGAAGCGTTTCGGGACTTCCGATTGGTAATAAGCGTACTGGCGCAACAGTTCTAACGGGTTGGTGACAAAGCGTTTCAGCAATCCCCAAAATAACCCCAGCAGCAGCAATGGCACCACGCCGAAAAAGAGTAGTGACTTGGTGGTATTTTTGGCGAAATAGTTTTCCAAATACGGTTTATCGACGTACAGGTACAAATTGAAATGGGCCGGCTTGTTTTGTATGAAATAAGGAATGTCGGTTTCGTAAATGGCATAACGCAACATTTCACGGGTGGATAAACCGTTCAGCTTTTCCTGGGTTTGGTCTTCTGGAGGGGTGGCGCGAATGCGGGGTTCCGTGGTGAGCAGTATTTGACTGCCGGAAGCAATGGCCATGGCCGATACCAAGTGGTTGTTGGCCACTTTTCGGTGCAAGAAAGACTTGAAGTGACGCAGTTCTTTCGGCGAGTCCATTTCAGAAGAGACCACGTAAGCGGTTTCCGATAAATCATGACGAATGTTTTCCAGAATCAGATCGGTTTTCTTTTGCTGATCGTCCAGAAAATAGTATAAGAACACACTGTAAAAAACCAAAATGAGCGTCACAATAGCGGTAAGGGAGAAACGGCGGATGGAGATCATTTACAGCAAATCCCTTGTCGGAAAGTTGGCGGCGTCCAAACGTTTTTGCAAGGCGGGTGAAATACCGTCATTCAACCATTCAATGGTTTTCAGGCTGGCCTCAAAATCCTTGAAACTATTGTTTTCCAGATAGGGTTTGACCTTGTTGTAATACTCCTTGGGGTCATTATGCAGGGCTTGAATCGCGCGATTCACCAATGTTTTCAGCGACAGCAGTTGGCCTTTGTGGTGATGGTAGATTTTTTCGGTGGTAAAAAGTCCATCCAGCACCAGCAGGTTTAAACTGTCAGCGGTGGATGCCAAGGTTTGAAAGCCCTGGTCTTCCAGTTCATGGTTGTAGGGGGTGTAAGTGACGACCAGTGAAGGGGCTGTTTCACTCGCCGCAACGGATTGCAGTTTGAGCTGGTCACGGTTGATGTAATTGAAGGTTTTATTTTCCAGTTGGTGCTGGTGGATGAAATCTTGAAATACCGGGTGGTTCACACTGTTGATTTCCAGGTAAACATTGATGGGACCGTTTTCGGATTGAATGGCACTAAGGGAACGGTTCCCCATAATCATGTCGCCGCCGTTGGAACGATCCAGTAGCATGACCGGAATCACCGACGGGTCCTTACGGTACATGATTTGATATTCGTATTGGGTGCCGGCGAAGGCATCCAGTTTGGCGGACTGATAAATATGTAAGCTTTCGCCGAGCGAGACCACGCTGGAAAGGTGGATGTCGTGTTCATCGAGCCAGCCCTTTTCCTTGGCATAAAACAAAGGTGAATAACCAATCCAGGAATTAGCGATGATATTCAAGGTTTTATCGGGTTTTTCAGCGCAACCGGTAAGGGCAATCAGGCCGCTCAGTAAGACGGCTTTTATTATATTTATCATGTTTATTGGCCATAATAAAAAATTACCTTAATGCTACCATAGCCGGTAAGAAATTTTTAAGAAATATCCGCTTAAAACTCTTGCAAAACGGGATGTTACGGCCACACTTGGTAATAAAGATTATTAGCGTTTTTACTTTATTAACGGTGCACCACATATTGGCCTTCAAACACCGTCGCCAGCTCCTGGGCTTCATTGTATATTTTCGTGGTCAGTTGAATGCGGGCACGGCCTTTTCGGCGGTACATTTTCAGAAAGTTCGCCAATTGCGGTTCGGATTCGAATCGACAATGGGTTTCGATGTCGGTTTTCACCGGTTTTAAAAAGCGGGTGTGGCTTTCCTGAATGACGATGTGGCCGTGTAAATCGTGTTCAGTGAGGGCGAGATGAATCAATCCCCAGCCGGTGAGCACAGCGCTGGCGTAAAGGCTGCCACCGAAAGCGGTGCTTTTGTGGTTGATATTGTTTTGCAAAGGCGCGCGCAAACGCAGGGAATCGGCGGTGGCCTCCATGACTTGCAAGCCCATGGACTGGGTGAGCGGAATGTCTCGATGCAAAAGCGTTTCCAGCGCTTTTAGAGTTTTCGGCGTCTTGGAGGAATCGGTCATGGCGTCTCCGCAGTGAAACGTGTGGGGGATTCAGTATAGCCGGAGTGCCGAAAGTGTCCAACCGCTGGTTTTCCAGTTAGAAGAAAACCGGCCAGGCCTGGTTGTTTTGAAAACTTGATATGTATTAAGTAAAAAGTCTTAAAAAAGATTGACGTTCGCCTGGCATTTTGTCATATTTTAACGGTACGGTTTTTTTATTGAAAAGACTTGAATAACAATTTCTTAGCCCCTATATAACCGTTGAATGAAAGTTGTATTGTTCTCTTTGAAGGGAGGGTTGTGCGATGAGTATGTTTTTAAGAACGTTGGAACCGTTTCGTGAATTGCGGGATTTGGAAAACCGGCTGCAAAAAATGATGCCGAAACCCACGGAATCGAATGTGGCCGGGTTTTCACCGACCGTCAATACACGGGAAGGGGATTACGCTTATCACATCGAAGTGGATTTACCCGGTGTGAAAAAAGACGATATCCATGTGGAAGTGAAAGAAAATCGATTGACCATTTCCGGTGAACGTAAAACCAAGGAAGAGGTCAAGGATGAAGACTATTACCGCGTGGAAAGCAGTTACGGCAAGTTCGAGCGTAGTTTTGCCCTGCCGGATAATGTGGATGCCGAAAACGTCTCCGCCAGTTCGGAAGACGGCGTGCTGGAAGTCGTGCTGCCGAAAAAAGAACGCAGCGCTGAGACCAAAAAGGTGGAAGTGAAATAATCTTCCACGAAGGTTTCCATCAAAATTGAATTCAAACCAACCATTGAATGATTTTATCTGTCATTACAAGGGCCGCGGATTTTCCCCGGCCTTTTTTTATGGGCAAAAAAAACTCACCGGCCGGTGAGTTCAAGACAAGGACGTTTTCACGGTTATATTTTATTATTCAGTGCTCACGCGGCCTTTGGGCGCATGATGGATTAATCGGATGTGACCGGCGTCAGGTAACGTTCGCGTTTTTTCGGGACGATTTTGTCGATTTCCACCAGTATCAAACTGTCGATGCAATCGTTGAAGTCCGGGTCGACGCTGAAATCGATAAACCGGCAACCGCCTGGCTCGCACAAATCCGCGTATTGTTTAAACAAGGTCGGCACCTTGACGCCGAACTCGGTCAGTAAGCTGTTGAGCTTTTTATAACTTGTTTTATAGTCGCCGCTGAATTCTTTTTCCGCCAGTTCCAAAATGTCCGGTGACGGCACGAAAGGCCGTTTCCCGGCGGCCAAATCCTGATGGGAGCCCATTTGGGTTTGGAAGAAGGCGACAATCAGTTCTTTGGCGCGTAATGGGTAGGCATCCGACAAGCTCACCGGGCCGAAGAAGTATTTGGTTTCGGGGTGGCGTATCACATAAGCGCCGATGCCGTACCACAGATAATCCAGACTGCGTTTGCCCCAGTAACGCGGTTGCACGAAACTGCGCCCCATTTCCAACGCATTGGGCAGGTAAGGTTCGATGTCCGGTTTCAGGTCGAATAAGGTGCTGGTGTAAAGCCCGTCCAGGCCGTTTTTTTCGATGATTTTCTGGCATTCTCCGATGCGATAAGCGCCGACAATTTCCAAATCCTCTTCGTCCCACAGCACCAAATGGCGGTAGTCGGCATCGTATTTGTCCAAATCAAAGGCATCGCCGGTGCCTTCTTCCACGGTGCGGAAGGTCAGTTCGCGCAAGCGACCGATTTCACGCATCACCGGTGAATCGGCCTCGTAATCGAATAGGAAAATTTTCTTGCCGTCCACCGTCTGTCCCAACAGCTCGCCGTTTTTCAAATCCTGTTTCAAGGCCTTGCGATTCACCGGGTGGGCGATGGTGTTTTCGGTTTCGAACGGCAGTTTGGCAATGGCTTTGCCGGGCTGATTCAAGCGGTAAATGTGTTTACGAAGCAATTTGCTGATTTTGGGGAGCGGCCAATCGCATTTTGCCAGTGACTTCCAAGGAATCATCGGCCCGACGTGGAAAGCAATCTGTTGGTCGTTTTTGTTGAACATCTCCTTGACCAGCATCAGCGTCCCCAGCGGCTTGTACAGGGTGGACAAACCGTAAAATAAAGCGGAGTTGCGAGCGTCGATGTAAATCGGCAAAATCGGCGATTGAGTCTTTTTCGCCAGTTTTAGGAAACCGTTTTTCCACTTGCCGTCGCGCACGCCACTGGGCCGAATGCGCGAGACTTCGCCCGCCGGGAAAATAATCACCGCCTCTTCGTTTTCCAGCGCGGCAATCATGGCTTTGAACAAGGCTTTGTGATTGGCCTTTTCATCCATATTGTCCACCGTCAAAAACAACGATTGGAAGGGTTCGACATTGGCCAGCAATTCATTGGCGACAATGCGCACGTCCGGGCGAATGCTGCGGATGAATTTCAACAGTGCCAAACCGTCCAACGAACCGATCGGGTGATTGGCGACGATGACCACGCGCCCCTCGGCCGGCACATTGTTAAAAGAACGGTTGTTGACCTGATAAGTGAAGTTATAATGTTCCAGGCTTTTGTCGAGGAAGGCAAAACCGCGTAGGTGCTTGTTCTCTTCGATGAACCGGTTGATTTCGTTTTCGTAGGTGAGCTTTTTCAGAAATTTAATCAGCTGTTTGCCGCCCGGCTTCTGATTGAAATCGGGGTATTTTTCGAGAATGGTTTGTTCGATATTCAGCATAATGTTTTCTTCGTCAGTCGTCTTCTTGGATTGCTCTGAGGGCACGTAGGATTCGTCTAGCACGTGCATGGCGGTTCTACTCGTCTCTTAACTGACTTATTCTGAGTTGTCCAGTTGACGTCAAGGTGACAAATGCATGAGTTTCAAATGACGGTTGTGTAACAAAAATATGACAATGGTTTACTAAAAATGATTTCGCTCAGTTATTATGATTTGGCCGGTTTATCGGTGATGATCTTGCTGCTTGGTTTGTTGCTGTTACTAAACGGCTTCGAGCAAACGCGCCAGCTTTGGGTGGCGTCCGCACGCATGGTGGTGCAGTTATTATTTATGGGCGTCTGGTTAAGCTGGGTGTTCAATGCCGACAGTTGGTTGCTGGTGGCATTGGTGTCGGTGATCATGCTGTTGTTTGCCGGTTATGAAATTCTCAAGCGGCAGACGTATCGTTTTCAAGCCAATGGGTTGGCTTCCGGCTCTTTTATGGTGGGGTTATTGTCGTTGTCGATGACCGCTCTGGTGTTGACGATTTTCTCGCTGACGCTGGTGATTCAGCCGCAACCCTGGTACGAAGCGCAATACGCCATTCCGCTGCTGGGGATGATTCTCGGCAACAGCATGACCGCCATCGGCCTCGGCTTGGATACCCTGACCAAAAGCGCCGTGAAACAGAAAGCGCAAATCGAAGCGCAACTGGCCTTGGGCTACACCGCCAAGGAAGCGTTGATGTTCCTGAAAAAGCAAAGCCTGCACACCGCGATGATTCCGGTCATCAATATGCTCGCCGCTGCTGGCATCGTGTCCTTGCCCGGTATGATGACGGGGCAAATCCTCGCTGGCATCGACCCGATGGAAGCGGTTAAATACCAAATCATGATTATGTTTCTGATTACGGTGTCCACCGCTTCGGGCGTGTTGATTGCCTTGTGGTTGGCGCAGAAAAAACTGTTCGACCCACGGATGCGCCTGAATCTGTCACACTTGGTAAAAAGCTGAAAAATAGAAAAACGCCCAGATCGGCTCTTTGAAACCTGTCGGATTTGACAAGGCGCGTTATAATAACCTTAAAGCGCGCTCAGTCTTTGCCGAGTATTTGTCGAATATTGGCAGAACGTTCGCGCGATTCCGTCACCCTAAACCTCAGGTTGAATATGTTACAGCACCCGTATCTCGAATTGCCGAAATCCTTTTTCCAACCCGTCTGGCCGGAGCCGCAGCAAAACGCGCGTCTTGTGGCGGTCAACCGGGCGCTGATGCAGCAAATCGATTGTGACTTGAGTGACGAACAATTACTGGCCCTGACCGCCGGACAGTTGGATTCGCCAGGCCTGGCGGAATTCGATTTACAGCCGCTGGCGCAAAAATACACCGGCCACCAGTTCGGCTATTACAACCCGGATTTAGGTGATGGCCGAGGGGTGTTGCTGGGGCGCTGGGAAGACAAAAACCACCAGGCCTGGGACTTTCACCTGAAAGGCGCCGGGCGCACGCCTTATTCCCGCCTTGGTGACGGTCGGGCGGTTTTGCGCTCGGTGATTCGCGAGTATTTGGCGTCCGAAGCCTTGTACGGCTTGGGCGTGCCCACAACGCGTGCGTTATCCATCGCCACCAGTGACGAACAAGTACAGCGCGAAACCTTTGAACCGCGCGCCAGCTTGATTCGTGTTACGCCCAGCCACATTCGTTTCGGGCATTTTCAGTGGGCCGCCTCCAAAGGCCCGGCCACCTTTGAATTTCTGACCAACTTTGTGGTGGAACATCATTACCCGGAACTGCAATCACTGGCAGAACCGAAACGCAGTGCCGCTTTGCTGAAAACCGTTTGCGAGCGCACCGCCGTGCTGATGGCGAAATGGCAAGCGGTGGGCTTCAATCATGGGGTGATGAATTCCGATAATATGTCCATCCTTGGTGAAACCTTCGACTTCGGGCCTTATGCCTTTTTCGACGATTTTCAAATCGAGTACATCTGCAATCATTCGGATTATGAAGGACGTTACGCCTATAATCAGCAACCGAAAATCGGTGTCACCAATTGCCAACTGCTGGCACATGCCTTCGATAAAGTGTTGGACGAAGCTGCGCAAAATGAGGCCCTGGAAGCCTTTGTGGAAACCTATAATCGCCAGTACATCGATGAGATGAATCGTAAAATCGGATTGCATACCGTGCAACCCGACGATAAAAACCTGATTGGCGATTTATTGGTGTTAATGGATCAGCATCGGGTGGATTTCAGTTTGTTTTTCCGCCGTTTGGCGAAATGGAATCAACCGGATGAAACTGAGTTGATGGCGCTGTTGAACCAACCCGGTGCCTTTGTCGATTGGCTTCAGCGTTACGACGCTCGGTTGCAGCAGGAAAGCGTTTCCGAGTCGGAACGCCAGCAACGGATTTTGGCCGCCAATCCGGCCATCGTTTTACGGAATTACATTGCACAAGGCATTATCGAAGCCGCCGAAAACGGTGATTACCAGCCGTTAGAACACTGGGTGGAAGCCTTGCATTCACCTTTCGAAGAACACCCAGGCCTGGCGGAATTTCAGAAACCGCCAAGCTCGGAACAAAAAGGGTTGCAACTGAGTTGCTCTTCTTAACAAAACAAGCAATAAAACGGGAAATGTAAGGATGGCTTATCAAACCTTTACGCCGCGCCACTTAGCGCGTTTTAAATTATGGATGTGGGTGGTGGCGTTGATTGTCGCATCCGGTTTGGTGCTGGCGATTAGCCAACTCTCAAACGGTTTTATCCACACCTTACCCATCTGGGGGCTGTGGGTGTTGCCGGGGTTGCTGTTATTGCGATATGGCTTTAAACAACATCAGGCACTGAAAGCCGAAGTGGTACAAACCTATCAACGCCTGTTGGAAACCGAAGCCTTTCAACCCGCGAACGAAGTGGACTTAGGCTTGGGCCGAAAACTGATTGTGGATGCCGACAACGACAAGATGGTGTTACTGTTTCCTCTGGAAATCCACCGCTTTCAACGAGCGGATATCGCCGATTGGAAAATAGAACCCAGAAGCGCGCGACAACACAAAACCAATCGCGTGGAACATGACTTGCATTTGAGCTTTCAAAGTGGGGAAGAGTTGGATGTTAAGCGTGTTCGTGATCGAGAAAAAGTAATTGATTTTTTTGCGTGAATTGGCAAGCTTTAAGTCGTTATAAGCTTACACAGAACGGCCTGAAACTGTTTCAAGCCGTACGAATTTTAGATTTAGATGGTATGTATCACTCTGGATAAATGCGGTCTCTTATCTTTTTGAGTTCTTCTATTTTAGTTCTTGCTTGATCTTGCGAGTCCGTTATATCCAATAAAATATAGCCACCTTGGCTTCTATTCTTAAAAATTTTTATATTTGCATCAATCATTTCATCAAATTTTTGCTGATGGAATCGTTTTTGATGTGGGCTCCATAAAATAGCCCATTTTTCTGAAATATCATTCAAAACGACTTCTCCAATTATTTTCCTTTCAACGCTTCACTCACAATCGCTTGCGCTTCTTTTAAAATCTCATCCAAGTGCGCTTGGCCTTTAAAGCTTTCGGCGTAGATTTTATAGATGTCTTCGGTGCCGGATGGACGGGCGGCGAACCAGCCGTTTTCGGTGGTGATTTTCAGGCCACCGATGGCCGCGCCGTTGCCCGGAGCATGGGTGAGTTTGTCCAGAATCGGTTCGCCCGCCAAAGTGTCGGCTTTGACCATATCCGGTGAGAGATTTTTCAAAATCGCTTTCTGTTCACGGTTGGCCGGTGCGTCGATGCGGCTGTACACCGGGTGGCCGAATTGTTCGGTCAGTTCCTGATACAGTTGCCCTGGATCTTTGCCGGTGACGGCGGTGATTTCCGCCGCCAATAAATTCATAATAATGCCGTCCTTGTCGGTGCTCCAGACGGTACCGTCCATTTTCAAGAAAGACGCCCCGGCGGATTCTTCGCCACCAAAAGCATAGTCGCCGGACACCAATCCGTCCACAAACCATTTGAAACCGACCGGCACTTCCGCCAGGGTTTTGCCCAAAGAGGCGACGACGCGGTCAATCATCGAGCTGGACACCAGTGTTTTACCGATTTTAACGTCCGCCGACCAATTCGGGCGGTGGGTCAACAGGTATTGGATGGCGACGGCGAGATAGTGGTTCGGGTTCATCAAACCGACCGAAGGGGTGACGATGCCGTGGCGGTCGGTGTCGGTGTCGTTGCCGAAGGCGATGTCGTAGTCGTCTTTCAGGGCAATCAAGCTGGCCATGGCGTAAGGCGAGGAGCAGTCCATACGGATTTTGCCGTCCTTATCCACGGTCATGAAAGAGAAGGTCGGGTCGACGTGTTTGTTGACGATTTCCAGATTCAGGCCGTAATGGTCGGCGATCGGTTGCCAGTAATCCACCGCCGCGCCGCCGAGCGGGTCAATGCCGAGCTTGAGTCCGGCGTCTTTGATGGCTTTCATATCGACGATTTTGTCGAGGTCTTTGACATACGGCATGATGAGGTCTTCGGCTTTGACGAATTCCGAAGCCATTGCTTCGGCCAGCGGCATACGGTTGATGGCTTGCATGTCGGACATGAGGATTTCATTGGCGCGGTCTTGAATCACGGAGGTGGCGTCGGTGTCGGCCGGGCCGCCGTTTGGCGGGTTGTATTTAAAGCCGCCGTCTTCCGGCGGGTTATGCGATGGCGTGATAATGACGCCGTCGGCCATGTTGTCGGTGCGGTTTTCGTTGTAGGTGAGAATGGCGTGCGAGATGACCGGTGTGGGCGTGTAACGGCCTTTGCCTTGGATAATCACGTTCAGACTGTTGCCGGCAAAGACTTCGATGGCGGTGGCGTGGGCGGCTTCCGACAGGGCGTGGCTGTCCATGCCGATGTAGATTGGGCCGGTGATGCCTTGGGCATCGCGGTATTCGACAATCGCTTGTGAAATGGCGGCGATGTGGTTTTCATTGAAGGCGGTTTTGCTGGCGCTGCCACGGTGGCCGGAGGTGCCGAAGGCCACCGCCTGATCCGGATTGCTGGCATCGGGAATCAGGTTGTAGTAGTCGGTCATCAGTTTGGGAATGTTTTCCAGAATGGATTGTGGGGCAGGTTTTCCGGCGTAGGGAGACAGAGACATAGCGCATCCTTCATAAGTGATTTTGTGCAACGATTGGTTTCATTATAGCCATGCGGTTTGAAAAAATCATGCCGAATCCGCGCCTTTCATAAAGCTGTCAAACAAACCGAAAAACCATTGCCTTTTAAAGGGTATAAAGGCCTGGTTTAACGGTTTTGATGACTTTTTGAAATTAATTTTATTAATCACTGGATTTCATGTCAGGAGGGGCTAAAATAGAGAGTGTTATTATGTAACAAAATGTAATGATAAAAATGTAAAGATGTAACCGACGCGGGTTATCTCGGAACATCTAAGTGAATATTCCAGCAACCTGTAGCGACCCCGTATTTTTTGACGATGAATCAACGAACTCTCACAAACACATGGCCGAAGCCATGGCTTCGGCCTTTTCACCCTGACACGATGTCCTGGCGACATTTGTGGCTGGCGTTCGTGTTGCTGTTCGCGCAGACGGCGGCTCTTCTGCACGCCGAGATTCATCCGTTCCATGAACACACGGAAGTGTGTAATGCCTTTGACGGCGTGGAGCACCAAGCCAGTGCCTTCACGCCGAGTTTCGAGCTGCCGCAGACGCCTGTTTACCGGAATGTGTGGCGCCCGGATTCCATCTTGTCGTTTGCCGCGACCTTTGCGGCGGTCTATTTCAGCCGTGCTCCGCCGGTTCCTTTTCAGATTTAAATCTTAAACTCTCTTGTTTGAAATGTTTGCACGCTTTGCTTATGCAAAGGCGTGTTTGTATCTGAATGAAACTCTGAAAAGGAATAATAATAGTTATGTCTATTGTACAAAAAACACAGTTGGGGTTAGTGTCCGCATTGACGCTTGCCCTGCTAACGGGTTGTGGCGGTTCGTCTTCCAGCGGTTCTGGTGGCGGCGATAATCCTGAAACGAATGATGTTTTGCCGGATGGTTTAACGCTGTCATTTGTGGATGCCAGCTCACCAAAATACATTGCTTATAACACGACGACGGAAACCTCTGTCGATTTAAATGATTTAGCCGCATCAAGCGGGGATTCGGCGGTTCAAAAGTTGGCCATTAGCGATACCAGTACCATCGGTTTTTTCTATAACTGGGCGGATTTCCGCATGGTGGACGGCGTAGCGGCCACCGATATGAAGTATCTGTTAATGAAGCCTTCTTACACTTATCAATCCGGTGCGACGATTGACAGCGATCAATTTGTGCAACTGGTGCATTTTCATGGTGAAGACTTAGCGGCACACAGTGCGGATGAGTTTGCTAACCCTGAAGTGGGCAGTGCTAGAGAAGCGGCATTGATTCGCTTGAATGATAGCGTGGCCGACCAGCAAACGTTGGAAAACGAAGTGGCACCGGCTTTGCCGGGTGACCAAACATTATGCCGAGCTTATGTGGACCCTTACCTGAAGTTTGAACATGAAAATGAACATGAGCATGAAGCCGCGGAAGTTGAGCACGATCACGGTGATTTGATTCATTTTGCGCTGACGGAATCCGGTCGGATGTATTTCTATAAGGAAAATGCCAGCGAAGAGTTGGAAAGTGCGCAACCGTTTGTTGAGTTAGACGGTGTTTCGAGTATTTCGGATTGCAGCCGTACGACGATTGCGCATGCCAGCGATGACGGGGTGTTGGTCTTTATTCCGGATGTGCAAAAGTTATATCTGGTGGACAACCACGGCGCCGATTATCACCAGCATTCGGTATGGGATCTGGCCGATATTTTGCCAGCCGGCTTCCATGCTGACTTGATGGCGGCAATCGGCGAAGGTTCCGAGCACGACCATGACCATGAGCACGAAGAGTAATTTCGGTTGAAGACATTTCGTCAAATAGCAAAAACGGCCAGGCCTGGTCGTTTTTGTCATTTCGCTATGGTTAAAGCGTTTTATCAAAACCTTTATGGAAAACCGACTGACCAAGGCCGACGTTGGCAACTGGAAAGTCGGTTTTCCGCAGGGGTTTTATGAACTGGGAAGTTTAAATGAGAGTAATGGGTTCTAAAATATTTTCCGTTTCGATGTTGTTCGCCGTTTTGGCAAGTGGTCAGGCCGCGGCACAAGATGGCGGGCAAAAAGTTCAGTTGGATGCGATTCAAGTCGAAGAATCCTTGATGGACGATTCCGATGCACAGCGCCAGACAATCAAAACCGACCCGGAAAGTCGTCGTGCCACCGGCAATACCTTAGGCGATTATCTGGATGACCAGCCTAATGTGGAGTCGGCCAGTTACGGACCGGGCGTGGGAAGGCCGGTGATTCGAGGCATGGACGGTTATCGAGTGAAAATTCTGCAAAACGATACCGAAGTATCCGATTTGTCGGCGATGAGTTCGGATCATGCCGTCGGCGTCATGCCGAAGGCCTCGGAACGCATTGAATTGTTGAAAGGCCCTGCGTCGGTTTTGTATGGTGCAAATGCTGGCGGCATTGTGCGTTTGGTGGATGACGAAGAAAGTTTTTCGCCGAAGAAAGGGCTGCATGGAAAACTGCAGGGCTCGGCCGCAGATAATAATGATGCACGTAATCTCGGCGCGGTTCTGTCAGCGGCCGGAGAAGCTTTTTCGGTGCATTTGTCGGGGTTTAAAAGCCAGACGGAAGATTATACCGACGGTGACGGAAATAAAATCTGGAATTCGGATGTTCTGACGGAACAGGGCAAGGTGGTGGCCGGTTATCAATATCGCCCGACCGGCCGTGTGGCGGTTTCGTATCAGTATTTGCACAAGGATTACGGCATTCCGAATCGTACGACTGAAGCCACTCGCATTGATATGACCAGTAAAACGTATGGCCTGAAAATCGAAGAGTTGGACTTGAGCAAGCATATCGACCGTTTGCAGTTTGATCTGAACTACACCGACTATCTGCATGATGAAACCGAGGGCGACGAGCGGGACGGGCTGTTCGGGCAAAAAACCACGGAGGCGAATCTGACGATGGATTACGGTGTCGGAAAATGGTTGGGAACGGTGATTGTGGGCTATCGTCAAAACGATTTACAGGTATGCCACGAGCACGGCGGTTGTGAAAAATTCACCAAGGCGGATCGTACCGGTGGACCGCTCGGCACATCGGTTTTGAATTATTACAACGCGACCGGCTTGCCTTACAGTCATGGTAACCCCATGCCGGATACCGATACACAAACCGGACACGTCGGCATTTTGGCGGAAAGACCGGTGGGGGATAGCGACGCGGTGTTAAGTTTAGGGGCGCACCTTGAAGTGAGAAATCTGGAAGCCAACCCGGATAATATTCAACAAACCTGGGTGTATCCGCCATCGCTGGACCCGGATTATTACAACACGGATACCGACTGGGCGGCGAGTTTGTCTGCCGGCTGGGAGCAGCCGTTATCGAAAGGTTTGAAAACCTCGCTGAACTTAAGCTATCTGGAACGCTTGCCAAGTGCGGATGAATTGTATTGGAACGGTTTCCATCACGCGACTGACAGTTATATTTTTGGGAATCGTGATTTAAACAAAGAAAAATCCTTAAACTTGGATTGGGATACCGATTGGCAAAATGACACGGGAAGGCTGCAAGTCAGTGCGTTTTTCTATCGCTTTTGGGATTACATTTATCAGCAGACGTTATACGACGACCAAGGACAAGTCGTGACCGATCCGTTTCACTTGAGCCCCGTGTGGGAGACCCAACAGACGGATGCGATATTTTATGGCGGTTCCGTGGCGTACGATTGGAATGTGGTTCGCTTGAATTCAGTGCCATTGGTTTTACAAAACCAGTTTGATGCGCTGCGAGCAGAAAAAGTCAGCGGCGGCAATTTACCGAGAACCGCACCGATGAGTTGGTTGATTGGTTTGAATTACGCACCAGACCAATGGACCGCCAGCTTGAGTTTGAAGCATGTCTTTGAAGCCACGGAAGTAGCGGAGCATGAAGCCGAAACGCCCGGTTATAACTGGCTGAAATTGTATTTGGACTGGAAACCGAAAACGCAGTATGGAAACTGGGTTTTATGGATGAAGGGTGATAATTTGTTAGATGAATACGCGCAAAACCATATTTCTTTCTTGAAGGATTATGCGCCTTTGATTGGCCGTCAATTTTCGGTCGGAGTTCAGTTGGACTTTTAAATCAGGGCGGAAAGAAAAGCGTTCTAAAATCCTAAGGAGAAGTAATGTTAAAAAAGAAACTCGTGTCTGCGATTCTGTTGGCCAGTGGCGCGTCGGTGAACGTGTCCTGGGCGGAAGACAGCAAGCAGACCCAAACAACCCAATTAGAGAAAATTTCCGTGGAATCGCAATTGAATCCGCCGTTAGAACCGGTGGACATCAGTACCTCCACGACTTTACAACCGTCTAAAGCGGAAATGGAGCGAAACGGCACCGCTTCCCTCGGTGAGGCACTGGACGGCTTGCCGGGCGTGAATACCTTGGAAACCGGCCCGCAGTCCGGTAAGCCGGTGGTGCGTGGCGATACCTCGTTGCGTTTGCCGGTGTTGTCCAACGGCATGGCCATGGAATATCAGGCGGAAGGCACGCGCCATAACCCGAATGTGGACCCGGCTTTGACGGAGCGTTTGGAAGTGATTCGCGGCCCGCAAGGCCTGAAGTATTCCAGTCAAGCGGTGAAGTCGGCGGTGAATGTCGTCGGCCCGCAAATCGATTATGCCGGACCGGGTGAAACCAAAGCGTCCGGTGAATTGATGGGCGAAGTGAATTCCAATAATAACGAAACCATGATTGGCGCCAAGGCCAAACTGTCTTCCAATGGCTTCGGTCTGGTCGGGGGCGTGACCAAACGTCGCGGCAACGACTTTGTGACGCCGGACGGCCCGGAAGCGGGCGATGTGGCACCGGGCGATCCGCCAGGCACCAAGCCGTTGGTCACCGGCACCACGCCTTACACCAACTTTGAAGGCGAGTCGGCTGTCATTGGCGCGGGTTATCGCGGCGATTGGGGTGAAGTGGAATTGCGTCACAATTATTGGCAATCCAAACAAAACTATCTGGGCGTGGAAGCGGCACCGGGTGAATATGAGTTGATTCCGTCCGCCGGGCAAAATCTGACCAATTCCGAAACCCAATTAAAAGCTGAGTTTTTCGCCGGTGATTGGGTCATCAAACCGAAATACGCCCATACTCGTAACCAGCGTCAGGCGATGCACGAAGTGACGTATGAGGATATGGACGATTACAAGGATGACGAGGAATATCTCGACATCGTTGTTCACCGCGACGACTACCAATTGGCAGTGGAACATCCGGAGTTCTTCGGATGGCAAGGTGAATTCGGTGTCAGCGGTTACACCAAAGACCAGGATTTGCGTTCCGGTCATTTGACGCCGAGCGCGACCGAAGACGGTGCTGGCATCTTTATGGTGGAGAAACAATCCTTCGGCCCTTGGGATGTTGAATTGGGTGCGCGTTACGACAGTCAGCACGTCAAAGCGCCGTTAAGCTCTGAAAATGCCCATTTCTGGGATGAAACCGGGGTGTACAACAGCTCGAACAATTCACGCGACTTCTCGGACTGGTCCGGCGCTTTGGGCGTGGCGTACCACTATACGTCCAACTGGACCTTCACCGGGAACCTGGGACGCAGCTTCCGCGCGCCGTCCATTTTTGAACTCTATGCTTCCGGCGCGCACGGCGGGGTGCAAGCCTATCAACTGGGTAACCCGGATTTGAAAGCGGAAACCTCCATTAACACCGAATTGGCGGCGACCTGGCAGTCGGAAAATCTACACTCGACCTTGTCGGTGTATTCCAACTGGGTGGATAATTATATCGTGCTGGAAAATACCGAGACCGAAGAGTATTGCGACCATGACGGCAATTGCCAACCAACGCAGAACTTGAATTATCCGTATCGTTTGATGATCAATTCACAAACGAATGCCTTGATTCAAGGGATTGAATGGTCGGCGACCTATCGCATGACGCCGCAATTGCAATGGCAAGCCACGGCGGAAATCATGCAAGGGCGCGATACCAAAAACAATCGTGACCTGCCTCTGATGCCGGCGAATAACGCCACTTTAGGCGCGCAATACACGTTTGGCAGCGGCCAGTATCTGGCGAAGCCTTACGTTGGCTTGGGCACGAAGTACGTGGCCGAAAAGGATTCGGCCGGGTCTTATGAACCCTTCAGCCAGTTTGACAGCACACCGTTCGGAACGGCTTCCACCAAAGATTACTGGTTATGGAATCTGGAAGCGGGTACCGGGTTCAAGTTCGGCAAGCAACGCTTATACTTGGATTTGACCGTGCAGAACTTGATGGATGTGCAGTATCGTGACTTCCTCGATACCTATAAAGGGTATGCGCAGGGCATGGGACGTAACTTCCAGTTGCATGCACGTTTGCCGTTCAAAATTTGATGTTTGAACCGTCGTCGATTGACGTCGGCGGTCGGTATCAACGAGATATAAAAAACCGCCAGGCCTGGCGGTTTTTTCGTTTCAGGAGCGAGAACGCTTTAGAAGTGTTCGCGTGGATTGAATGGCATCTTGGTCGCCATCTCTTCGTAAAAGGCTTTGGCCTCGTCGCTGTCGGCCGGTGGCGTGTGGATTTGCACCAAGATATATTGGTTGCCAGCTTTGTCGCCCTTGCCTAGACCGCGGCCTTTGATGCGCAGTTTCGAACCGGACTGAGTGCCGGCCGGAATGTTCATATTGACCTTGCCTTTCAATGTCGGGATTTCGACCTTGGTGCCCAAAGCGGCTTCCCACGGCGTCAGCGGCAGGTTGAGGATAATGTCGTCGCCATCCACTTTATAAAGCGGGTGGTTTTGCAGGTCCACTTCCAAATACAGGTCGCCGTTCGGGCCGCCACCGAAACCGGGCGATCCTTGGCCGCTCAAACGAATGCGCGAGCCTTGTTTGACGCCGGCCGGAATCTTCACTTTCAATTGTTTCGGTTGGTGCGAGACCTGGCCGAACTGGTTGGGGTTCGGCATCTGTAGGTTCAGGGATTTCGCCGCACCATTGACGGCTTCTTCCAGCGTCACCAACACCTTGACGATTTGGTCGTCGCCTTTTTGTTGGAAGCCTTGGCCTTGATGTCCGAAACCGCCTTGCCCGCCGAACCCGCCGCCGAACATGGATTCGAAAAAGTCGCTGAAGCCTCCGGCCAGACCACCGGCACCGCCAAACCCGTCGCCGAACATGCTTTCAAAGTCCGGTGGGGGTTGGAAGTTCTGGCCATTATGGTAGTTGGGGCCGAGTTGGTCGTACATCTGACGTTTTTCGGTGTCGCCCAATACTTCGTAGGCTTCATTGATTTCCTTGAATTTGGTTTCGTCCCCGCTCGGTTTGTCGGGGTGATGCTTGGCGGCCAGTTTTCGGTAGGCTTTTTTAATCTCCGCTTCCGAGGCACTGCGTTCCACACCTAAGATTTCGTAGTAATCTTTATATTCCATTGTTTTTCCTGAAAATTTAAGCTACCTAGCTTATGGGGATGATGCCAAAGGTTTTCAAGGGCTGTCGTCGATTTCGTATTCATTTGTTTTTTGTAGGGGTATTCACCTGAAGGATTGAGATATTTAAATTTTAACGGAAATTACGCCTTTGGGGCTTGAACACTAAGTGAAATTGACTATTATTAAAGTTTGTCTTTGAGTTTGAAATTCCACGCAATCAAAGTATTTACCAAGGTTCCCGCATGTTTTACGGTGTCACAGCACAAGAAGACGACATTATTTCGACGGCCATTTCGACCCCTTTTAGTTTCCATAATGGGGAGGAAGTGTTGAAAGGGCGTAGCCTCAGTCGTGAAGGCTTAGGGGTGCATTGCCCGAATCAGGGCGCGAAAGCCTTTCATTTCAATCGTCGGCAAAAACTGAAAGATTGCCATATTCAAATCGACGGGTTGACCATTTATTTCTGTCAATTGCAGGTTGTGGAGTTGAAAGAACTCAGCGGCGAGTACATTTATGGTTTGCGGATTCTCAGTATTTTGCCGCAAGAGCAGGAAAAACTGGATACCGTTTACGAGAGCAAACTGTGCGAGTTGGACGACGACTGCAACAAGTGGGTCGCCATTTCTTCTTCCTGAGACAGGCTTAAACGGTTTTTACACTTCTTTTCAAGCCGCCCGATCGGGCGACGTTTCTAAAACGAACATTTTATTTCACTGTGAGTGGCATGGCATCGAATTGCACCCCGCCCCAGCCGGTTTTCATAAAATTGCGGATATTGCCGTGGTCTTGCCCGTCCGGGTTTTGCAGGACATCCTGCGTATAAAAATCACCGAAAGCATTGAGAGTGGCTTGTTCGTTCAGACCGTTTAATTTGGCGAAAGCGAAAATTTTGCAGGAGCCGTTGTTGGTGTCGGCCTCGTTGACTTGTTCGCCGTTTTGAAAGCGGGTCGGGGTGAAATCGTAATGGCTGTCGATGGTTTGCATCACGGTTTTGAAATCGACCGGTTGTTGGTTGAGTTCGGCGGTTAAGGCATCCAGTGTCATGGTCGCTCCTTTGACGTTTGGAAATCAGGTGGTTTCGTTGGCGGAGTATTTTATCAAAGGCATGCTTCTTGACGGTGGGTTTTTCCACCAAAGCCGCGTTCCGGCCACTTTTTTGAAAGGATTTTCCGGTGGTGAATTTAAAATTAGGCAAGATAACGTCTTGAAAAAATGGCAAAATATGGGGCATTAAATTGATTGTCAAAGCATTAACAAGGAAGCACAGATTCAATGAAAAGACGTGATTTTATCGGCGCGATTGCCGGTGCAACAGCCACCACGGCGATGACTGCTTGTGGACAGAAAGACGAACCGAAAACGGCGGCGATGCAACCGATGGAAACCGTGGAATGGAAAATGGTCACCACCTGGCCGAAAAACTTCCCAGGCCTGGGCACCGGCGCTAACCGAGTGGCGGAGCTGATTAATGAGATGTCCGGCGGTCGCCTTCACGTTAAGGTCTATGGGGCCGGTGAAATGGTTGGCGCTTTTGAGGTGTTTGATGCGGTCTCACGTGGGAATGCGCAGTTGGGCCACGCCGGTGCCTATTACTGGAAGGGCAAGGTTCCGGCCTCGGTGTTCTTTTCGTCGGTGCCGTTCGGTTTGACGCCGGATGAAATGAACGCCTGGCTGTATTACGGCGACGGTTTAACATTGTGGGAAGAAGCTTACAAACCGTTTGGTTTGATTCCCAACCCGGCGGGGAACTCCGGCACCCAGATGGGCGGTTGGTTCAATAAGGAAATCAATTCCGTGGCTGATTTGAAAGGCCTGAAAATGCGCATGCCCGGTTTGGGCGGCGAAGTGCTCAAGAAAGCCGGTGGCGTGCCGGTATCCTTGCCGGGCGGGGATATTTTCCCGTCGATGGAATCCGGCGCCTTGGATGCGACCGAGTGGGTGGGGCCTTATAACGATTTGGCGTTCGGCATTTACCGCGCAGCGAAATATTATTACACGCCGGGTTGGCACGAGCCGGGCACCACCATGGAATGCATGATCAATGAAGAAGCCTTCAATGCACTGCCGGCGGATTTGCAGAGCATTGTGCGGAATGCCATGAAAGTGGCGAACCTGGAAATGTTGTCGGAATACATGGCACGTAACCAACAGGCGTTGCAGACCTTGGTTGAGAAGCACAATGTGGAACTGCGTTACTTCCCGGATTCGGTCTTGAAAGAGTTGAAAAAACTTTCGGCCGAAGTCATTGAAGAGGAAGCGGCGAAAGATCCATTGTCCACGAAAGTTTGGGCATCGCAAAAAGCCTTTAAAGAGCAGGTATCCAAATGGACCAATGTTTCGGAATTGGCATTCCTGAACGCACGCAACCTGTAAACAACACTTTTGGAAATGACCAGGCCTGGTCTTTTCCGGCTTTTCTTTCACGCATTTCGCGTCATCCATTTTCCCAATCTTTAAGAAACCGTTGAACATGGTGATGATCTCATGGTTTCTGTTTGCATCTTGAAAATTAATAAGTAAACTCTAATATTAATAATTATTATGTATGCATAATGATTGCTTATTTAAAGTGGGTTAACAGGAGATTTAAAGATGAAAAACGTATTCCTTGTCGGTGCAATTTCAGCAAGTCTGTTTGGTGCTCAAGCGGCGATGGCCGAAGATACTTGGTCTTTTGATGGAAGTGAAGCCGTGATTGAAAAGCTGGCCGAAAAACAGCAGGCGCAAGCCGCTTCAAAAGTGGTGTTTGCGGAAGTTTACCAAAACCAGATGTTGTGTTGGTCGTGGGACGCGTGTGTGGATAAAAACCGAGTTTACGGGCGTAAATACGACACCTACAGTTTTGAGTAATTCGATTTATCGTCCTGTCGATTCGGCAGGACACGCGGGCTAGCCCGTCTTCAAAAGTGCGTTCGGCATTCGTGCCATCTGCTCTTTATTGCTCTCCAAGCACCTGCCCGGCTCTGACTCAGTGCCGGGTTTTTTATATGTGATGTTATTTTACTGCCGTCGGAAAAACGGTAAACTGAAGGCCGTTAAACAGGAGAAAACCCATGTTCAAGAAAACTGCAGTGGCATTATTGGGGGCGAGCTTATTGTCAGGTTGCGCCACGATTAAGTTGGGACCGAGTTACGACGAGCCTTTAAAAGAGCAGGTTGTCGCCAAAGTGGATGATTCGGACGGCAAAGTGCTGATGATTCCGGTGGAAGGCACCATTTCCAACGAACCCTCGAGAGGGTTTCTAGACAGCTCGCCCGGTTTGCTTGATAAGGTGATGATGCAGTTGCGTCGAGCCGAGAAGGACGACGACATCAAAGCCGTGCTGTTGAAAGTCAATTCGCCAGGCGGTGGCGTGACCACCAGTGATATTTTTTACCATGAGTTGAAGTCTTTCAAAAAACGCACCGGTAAAACGCTGTATGTACAAATGATGGATGTGGGGGCTTCAGGTGCCTATTACCTGTCGTTGGCATCGGATCATATTCAGGTGCATCCAACGTCTTTGACCGGTTCGGTCGGGGTGATTACCATTCTGCCGAATGTGGTCGGTCTGTCCGACAAAATCGGTGTGGAGGTGAAAACCTACAAAACCGGTTCGAATAAAGACACCGGGTCGCCGTTCCGTCGCATGACGCCGGAAGACGATGCTTATCTGCAAGGGTTGATTGATGAAATGGCGAATCGTTTTTACGGTTTGGTGAAAACCGAGCGAGGTTTGACCGATCAGCAAATGGCGGCCATTAAAACCGCTAAGGTTTACTTGGGCAAGGACGCGGTCAAAGCCGGTTTGGTCGATTCGGTCGGGTATTTGTCCGGCGCCTCCAAACAGGCTTGCCAAATGGCGGGAGCCAAACGCTGTGATCTGGTGACTTACCGGTTTGATAATAATGTCAATGCCAATACTTATTCGCCGAATATGATGACGAATGGCGCGGCGCCGGAAATGAATCTGATTCGAAGCAATTTATTGACGCCTTTGACTGAATTGCGGCCCGGGTCTTATTACTTGTATCTGGAATGATTCTTCCGAAAGGATACTGTCAGAAATAAAAAAGGCCGACAATTGTCGGCCTTTTTGATGGCGTGGAGCGTGAATCGAGTCTTAGAATTCGCCCCATTCATCCTCTTCTGACGGTGCCGGGGAAGGTTTGTTCGGGCTTCGAACCGGCTCCGGTTGTGTCGTTTTTGACTGGTCGGCCGGTTTGGCGTCGGCTTTTTTCGGGGCCGGCAGTGCGGCTTTTCCGTTAGCAGCTTTGTCAGAAACTTTTGGGGCCGCAATTTGGGCTGTTTTACCGGTTTTAAAGAACGACATGTCTCTGGCCAGAATATCGGATTGTTCACTCATGCTTTCTGCGGCGGCTGAGGTTTCCTCTACCAATGCCGCATTCTGCTGTGTGACTTCGTCAATTTGGCTGATGGCGCGATGCACCTGCTCAATGCCTTCCATCTGTTGAACCGATGCTTGGGCGATTTGCTCAATCATCTGAGCCACTTCGTCCACTGACTGATTGATGGTGCTCAACACTTCACCGGACTCGGAGGCCAGCTTGGTTCCTTGGTCGATGCGGGTGACGCTTTCGTTGATCAGATTGGTGATGTCTTTGGCGGCATCGGCCGATTTTTGTGCCAAGGCACGTACTTCACCGGCGACGACCGCAAAGCCACGACCGTGCTCCCCGGCACGTGCCGCTTCCACAGCCGCGTTCAGCGCCAGTAAGTTGGTTTGGAACGCAATGCCGTCAATCAAGGTAACGATTTCCGAAATTTTATGGCTGGATTCCTGAATGGCGTTCATGGCCAGGATGGTTTCCTGCATGACTTTGGAACCTTCGGTCGATTTTTGTTGCACTTGGTGGGCGACATCCGTCGCCTGCTTGGCGTGTTCGGTGTTGTTTTGAACCGCCGAGTTCATCTCTTCCATGGTGGAAGACGTTTCTTCCAGTGCCGCCGCCTGTTCCTGAACACGCTGACTCAAGTCCATGGAACCTTGTGACACCTCCGAAGATGCCGTGCTGACAACGTTGGTGGCGTTGACCGCTTGCGAAACCACTTCGGTCAGTTTGGCCGCGGAGGTGTTAACCGCGTCTTTCAAGGTTTTCAATTCACCGTGGTAATCGGCGGTGATGTTGTGGGTCAGGTCGCCCTCGGATTGGGAAACCACCACTCGGGTCACGTCTTGAATGGCGTTTTCCAACGCTTCCATTGAAACGTTGATGCCGTCTTTCAATCTCAACAGGTCGCCCTTGGCCTCCACGTTGACGCGATGTTCGAATTGGCCTTGTTGCATGGCATCCATCACGGAGATAATGCCGCTGATGGTTTGGTTCAAGGCTTTCATGGTGGCGCTGACGTTATTGACCATTTTCAGGAAATCGCCTTCAGCCTGGACATTCATGGATATATTGAAGTTGCCTTGATTCATGGACTCCATGACCTTGCCCAGCTCGCGCATGGTTTCGTCAATGGAATCGGCGGAGTTGTTAATGCCTTCTTTCAGGGTGTTCAGATCGCCGTTCAAGTCCATTTCCACACGTTGGTTAAATTGGCCTTTCGCGATGGCGGTGACGACCTTATTGGCTTCGTTGATGGCGCCTTGCATATTGGATAGCAATTGGTTGACCGAGTGCCCCATGGCACCGATTTCATCCTGACGGCTTTCATTCGCGCGAATCGAGAAATCGCCGGTGTCGCTGACGTTGGCCAAATTCTGCTGAATACTGTTCAAACCGTTGGCAATGGTACGCGGAATGAAAATCGCCACCAGTGTCGACAATACGGCGATGATAATGGAAATCACGATCAAGGTGTTGATAATGCTTTCATTCAAGGCTTGCACCATCGGTCCGATGCGATCCTGTTCTGCTCGGATGGAAGATTTGACGTCCTCACTCCAGGCCGCGATTTGCGGCCCGATGACCGCGAGCTGGGTATCATAGATTTCATTACGTGAAGTGATGGTCTGGTTCAGTGCTTTGACGCCATTGGTATAGGTTTCAGTTAAGGTGAACAACTGGTTCAATTGGTCGATCCGCACCGGGTTTTGAATTCTTTGTTGTAGGGCGTGCATGTCTCGATCCAGGTTTTCAAACTCCGATAGGACACGGTCCATGTCTTCTTTACGGTTGGCTTCGATAAATTTGATGGTGTAGATGCGCGCCAGAAGCAAGGTTCTCAAGCCTTCCGCGGCGGTAAACGCCGCTTCCGAATCGCCATCTTCGTGTGCGCTACGTTGCACGCTGGTGAGGAGCTGTTCCATTTTCGGCCCGTTGGCATTGAGAGTGTTGACAACAATTTCATTACGTTGGGCAACCAAAGCCTGAATTTCCGAAAACCCTTTGTAATATTGGCTCAGGCCTTCTTCGACTTGATTGAGGAGTTTATCGCGCTCAGGGTTTTCAATTTGGGCGTGGGCTTGCTGGATGACCTGTTCCGTTTGGTCGTAATACTTTTGGAAACGTTTGACTTTGTCATCGGCTGGGCGCGCCATGTAATCGAGTACATTCAGACGCACCATCAGCATATTGGATTGAATTTCACTGGCTATGCTGCCATCGACAGCCATTTCACGGTAATCCTTGAAACCGTCGGCGGATTGATTGATTTCATAGGTACTAAAAATGGACATCCCGATGACCAGGACGGTCAGCAGAATGAAACTGCCAAGCAATTTGGCGCGGATGGTTTTGAACATGACCGTTGTTCCTCTTTTTTTCGTTATTTTTCTCCCCAAGTTTACTATGGTTTCAGGGCGACAACAAAGGTTATTTGATGCACCTGCATAGACAAATGTTTATGATTAACATTAATGAAAATGATTTAAAATCAATAGGTTGGTGTATGTACGTACGGAAGTGAAAACAGGCATCAAAGAAGTGGATGCCCGTTGTTTGAAAATGAGGGGAGAAAACCCCTTTTAAAATAAAGGGTTAATGTTTTTTGCGGGGTTTTAGACGGCGTTTGGCACTGTGCGCGACGTCTTTGATGCGTGCAATTTTTAATTGTTGACCGCAGACCCAAGCTTTTTTCAAATCGTTGAAAATATCTTTCGGCATTTCAGTGGGCAGGTCTACCAAACTGTAGGAGTCTTCGATGTTGAGCTTTTGGATATGCTCCCCGTCCAAACCGGCTTCATTGGCAATGCAACCGATGATATTGCCCGGCTTGACGCCATGTTGACGGCCGACTTCGATACGGAAACGATCCATGCCTTCGTTCGGCGGTGTTTGGCGACGTCCACGCGGGTTGCGTTCGCCTTTTTCACGACGATTTGGTCGGTCGTTTCGGTCGGAGAATTCGGCTTTTTTAATGGGCTTTTCGTCCAAAAAGAAAGGTACGTCGCCTTGCAGTAATTTGGCCAGGCCTGCGGCGATTTCGATGGCGGGAATGTTGTTCTCGCTTTCGATGCTTTCCACCATTTTCTGATAGAAGTCCAAATCTTTGGACTGAGCCGAATCGACGATTTTGTCTTTAAAACGCACGATGCGGGTATCGTTGATTTCCTGGGCGGTTGGCAGTTCCATTTGCGGAATTTTCTTTTTGGTGGACGCTTCAATGGAACGTAACAGGCGACGTTCACGAGGGGCCACAAACAAAATGGCGGTGCCGCTACGACCGGCACGACCCGTTCGACCGATACGGTGAACGTAGGATTCGTTGTCGTAAGGAATGTCGTAGTTGATGACGTGGCTGATACGTTCCACATCCAATCCGCGCGCCACAACGTCGGTGGCAATCAAAATGTCCAGTTTGCCGGATTTCAATTGATCGACGATGCGTTCCCGTTGGTTTTGGGCGATGTCGCCGTTCAAGGCCGCGGCGGCATAACCGCGAGCTTCCAATTTTTCAGCTAGCTCGACTGTGGCGGTTTTGGTGCGCACGAAGATAATGATGCCGTCGAAGGTTTCGGCTTCCAGGATACGAGTCAAAGCATCCAATTTGTGCAGACCGCTGACCAGCCAGTACTTTTGGTCAATGGTGGAGGCCGTTGAACTTTTTTGCTTGATAATGACTTCGGTCGGGTCTTTTAAATAAGTGTTGGCAATGCGATGCACTTCTTTCGGCATGGTGGCGGAAAACAGCGCGATTTGACGTGAATCCGGCGTGTGTTTCAAAATCCATTCAACGTCGTCGATAAAGCCCATGCGCAGCATTTCATCGGCTTCGTCCAGCACCATAGCGCTCAATTCATCCAGCTTCAGGGTACCTTTTTTAATGTGGTCCATGACGCGACCCGGTGTGCCCACCACCACGTGGACGCCGCGTTTCAAGGCGCGAATTTGCGTGCCGTATTCTGAGCCGCCGTAAATCGGCAGAACGTGCAAGCCTTTGATGCCGCGCGAGAAGGTTTGGAAGGCTTCGGCCACCTGAATGGCCAGTTCGCGTGTCGGCGCCAGCACCAGCACTTGCGGCGATTTCTGTTTCAAATCGATATTCGACAGAATCGGCAAAGCGAAAGCGGCGGTTTTACCAGTACCGGTTTGGGCCATGCCCAGAATGTCGCCGCCTTTCAGCAGAACCGGAATGGCTTGTGCCTGAATCGGTGATGGGGTTTCGTAACCAATTTCGGTCAGGGTTTTTAAAATGGGCGCAGAGAGCCCTAGATCGGCAAATTTGATCTCGGTATTCATGAGGTTTCCTTTTTCATGGTGGCGACTTTGTGTTTGTTCTCGGGCAAAGTCGGAATCAATGCCACCCTGTTTGCAATCTCAGTTGCGAATCCCCAGTAGATGAGATGTGACTTGAAGCGGACATCTCAAAATGAATAACGATCAGGCAGGCATATCAAAGTATCGGAATCCGGATGTTTATCGTTAAGATTCCAAAGAAGCGGGCATTCTACCTTAAATGGAAATAAATATCTGTTTTTATTTGGGTTGTGGGTGAAAAATGCGGTGAAAAGTCGTAAATAGCCAGGTCTGGTGAAAACCGCGATGTTCGGTAATGTTTGGGTTCAAGCGGTTTTGTTGTTGGCTTGGGGTTTGACGAAGGCTTTTTCGAAGTCTGCGGCGGGCAGCGGCTTGCCGTAGAAATAGCCTTGCTGAAGAATGTCCGGGTGAAGGGTGTTCAGATAATCGGCCTGTTGTTGGGTTTCGACCCCTTCGGCGACGATCTTGAGTTGTTTGCTTGCGGCCAGTTGAATAATGGAGGTGATAATGGCTTCGTCGTCGATGTTGCCGGGCACGTCGCGAATGAAGCTTTTGTCGATTTTCAATTCGTGCAACGGCAGTTTTTGCAAGTAGCTCAAGGATGAGTAGCCGGTGCCGAAATCGTCAATCGACACTTCAAAACCGAGACTGACCAGATGTTGGATTTTTTGCAGGGCGAGCTTGGCGTTTTTAATGAGGACGCCTTCGGTCAATTCCAGTGTGATGTTGTGCGGATTGACCTGGGTGAATTTAATGAGGCCGATAATCATCTCGATAAAGCTTTGTTCGTGGAATTGCACCGGGCTGACGTTAATGGCAATGCGGATATCGCAATATTTGGTGTTCCAGGCGCGGGCTTGCAAAAACGCTTTGTGCAGCACCCAAAGACCGATTTTGATGATTTGTCGGCCTTCTTCGGCCACCGGAATAAACTTGGCCGGCGAGACGAGGCCAAGCGTCGGGTGGAACCAGCGCAATAGGGTTTCGGCGGAGACGACACGCCCTTCGCGATTGACCTGCGGCTGGAAGTACATTTGAAACTCGTCGTCCAGTTCGGAATGGTTGAGTGCTTCGATCAGCTCCAAACGGCGCTTGGCGCGTTGCATTAAGGTGTCTTCAAACAAATACGCCTGATTGCCGCCCAGTTTCTTGGCTTCGTACATCGCCATATTGGTGTGGCGGGTCAATTGATCGCTGTCGTATTGCGTGGCATCGTTTAAAGCGAAGGGGCAGAGGCCTATACTGGCGGAGGTGTGTACCGAGCCGTCTTCCAGTTTGTAGCGGTCATCGACTAAATCCAATAAGGATTCGGTGTAACGGGCGATGTCCTGCTTCGAGAGGGCTTCGTCTTGTGACTGGCTGGGGTAAAGTATCGAGAAGTTACCGCCGCCGACGCGTGCCAGAAAGGCTTGTTCCGGCAAGGTTTGTTTGAGTTTGTCGGCCACTTGCAATAGCAACTGGTCGCCGGTGCAATGGCCGAAGGTGTCGTTGATGGATTTGAATCCATCCAGGCTGATGAGGTACAAGGCGTGATAGGGCGTTTCCGAATCGGTTTGTTGTAGCAGGCGTTCGATGCGGTCGTGCAACAAAGTCTGGTTCGGCAAACCGGTCAGTTTGTCGAAGTAGGCCAGCTGTTGGATTTCGTTTTGCGCCGCACGGATGTCGGTGGTGTCTTGCAGCAGGCCGACGAAGTGCTCGATGTTTTTTTCCGCATCAAGAATCATCGACAGGCTGAGCACGGCGTAGAAAACGTTTTCTTCCGACGTGTGAATCTGCACTTCACCGGTCCAGAAATGTTCTTTCAAGAGCGCGGAAATGACTTTTTCAAACGGCACCTTGAAAGACACTTGTTGGCGCAGCCAGTCGATGTAGGTCATTTTGTTTAACTGAGCCGCCGTCAGTCCGGTGTAGCCGGAAAAGGCCAAATTCGGATGTTGAATATACCCTTGCGCATTGGTGACAAACTGGCCGGCATAGCTGGCTTCCATCAATTTGCGTTGTGCCGTGACCTGGGTATGTAATGTTTGGTCGGAGACAATCAATAAAATATGCGGGGTGGTGTGCAGGTCAATCCAGTAGGCTTGTAGCCGAACCGGAATCGATGTTTTGGACTGCGGGCTTTTTAGCCAGACCTGCTGATGGGGGGATTCGGCGTTTTGGTGCAGCTGCCTGAGCCACGTTTTCAAGTCGAAACGATGACCTTGGTGTTTTTGGGTAAAGAGAGCGATGTCGTTGAAAACGTCTTCGGAGGAATCCAGTTCGGGGTAATACCGTTTGACGGTTTCATTGAAAAGGATCGGATCGGCGTCTGCGGTGAAGAGAATAACCCCTTGCTCGAAACGATTGATGATTTCGAGTGTCTGCTGGTGAGAAAGTTTTAGGGCTTTTAAATGCCTTTCTTCGAGTTCAGCGGGCTGCATTCGATTCGACTTTCATTCTCATAAATGGGCAACAAATGTGATTGGGTCTCAATAGCATTTATCATAGCGTATTTTGACCCAAACCAAGAATCTTTTTTTAGTCTTGATAAATTACGCTCGGTAACCAGGTGACTAGCTCCGGCCAAACCGCCAGCATGACCAGTACCGAAAGTTGAATCAAAATGTACGGTAACACCCCTTTGTAAATGTCGATGGTCGCGACGGACGGCGGGGTGACGCCCCGTAAATAAAACAGTGCGAACCCGAACGGCGGGGTTAGGAAGGCGGTTTGCAAGTTGATGGCAATCATAATGCCCAGCCAGATCGGGTCGACGCCCATCATAAACAGAATTGGCGCCACGACCGGCACGATGATATAGGTGATTTCGATAAAGTCGAGGAAAAAACCGATGATGAACATCAGCACCATAACCATCAATACCGCGGTGAAAACGCCGCCGGGCAGGTTGGTGAGGAAGTCATGCATCAAGTCATCGCCACCCAGTCCGCGGAAGGTCAGCGAGAAGAAGGCCGCGCCGATGAAAATCAAGAAAATCATGCTCGACACCTGCAAAGTGCCGCGCATGACTTCCTGGAGGCGTTGCAAGTTCAAACGCTTTTTGGCGGCAGCCAGCAGCATTGCGCCCAAGGCGCCGAGTGAAGCCGCTTCGGTCGGCGTGGAAAAGCCGCCGAGAATCGACCCTAATACCAACACAATCAACGCCAGCGGCGGAATCAAGCTGGTAATGACGCGTTTACCCAGGCCTGGCGGAATCGTGGCATTCGCATCGGCCGGCACCGTGTGGGGGCGGAAGACCGCCATGGCGAACACATACGCCATATACAGCACCACCAGCAACATGCCTGGGAAAAGCGCGCCCACAAACAGGTCGCCAACCGAGAGGGTTTCCGGTGAGAAAATGCCTTGTTCCAATTGAGCCTGTTGATAAGCCGAGGACAAAACGTCGCCCAGCAGAATCAAAATGATGGAGGGCGGAATAATCTGCCCCAGCGTGCCGGCGGCGCAGATGGTGCCGGTGGCGAGTTTCGGGCAATAGCCTTGTTTCAGCATGGTCGGTAAGGCCAGTAATCCCATGGTGACAACGGTCGCGCCGACGATGCCGGTGCTGGCCGCTAAAAGCGCACCGACCAGAATGACCGACAGCCCAAGTCCGCCGCGGAAGCCGCGCATGACTTCGTCCATGGTGCCGAGCAGTTGTTCGGCCAATTTGGATTTTTCCAGCATAATCCCCATAAAGACGAATAGCGGCACCGCCGTCAGCGTTGGATTGGTCATAATGCTGAATATACGGTTGGGAATGCTTTGCAAAAAGGCCAGGTCAAACCAGCCGAATTGGACGGCGATCAAGGCAAAAATCAACGAGACGCCGGAGAGCGTTAAGGCGACCGGAAAGCCCATCATCAGGGCGATGAAAATCAAAGCGAACAGCAATAATGCGAGGAATTCCATTACAGTTTCTCCTCGTGTTCCGGTTCGCGGTGACGGAACCAGTCGATGACCACCGGTTGCTGGTTTTGGAACAGTTTCAAATAGGCTTCAACGGCATTGGCGAGAATCTGCAAGGTCATCAAGGTGGCCATGATTAAAATGAAGCTTTTCAGAATGTACAGGAACGGCAAGCCTCCGGCTTCGGAGGAGCCTTCCAGAACGGCCCAGCTTCCGGCAACGTAATCCCAACTGACCCAAAAAATAAAGAGCATGGACGGTAAAGCCAATGCCAGGCTACCAATCAAATTCACCCAGGCCTGGCGGTTTTCGCTCATGCGGGTATAGAACACATCCACTCGAACATGACCGCCTTGCTGCAAGGTGTAAGCCATGCCCATCATGAAAAAGATGGCGTGATTATAGAGAATGGTTTCCTGTAAGGCGATGGAGCCGCTGTTGAAGCCGTAACGGTACACAACCACAAAAGCGGATAGGAGCACCAATGTCAGCGCCAGCCAGGCAAAGGCGTGTCCGATGGTTTGTTGCAGTTGGTTCTGTCGTTGAATAAAACGCACCAATGCCGTGGGCAGAGCGCTTGAAGCCGGTAAGTCTGTCATGTCGAACTCATTGGTTCTTAGGGAAAAATCAAAAAAACAACCGGCCCGGTCAGCGTTGAAGAAGGGCGCTAGTTGGTTCCTAGTTGGTTCATTTGAGAGCGTTGCATGGAGAGGGGCGTATTTTTATCCGTGTCACCATCTCGTGTAACGTTCTCTTCTATAAGCAAATTCGGGCTATTCTACCCTAAAGGGAGTAAAAGGCGCAATTATCGGGTGGAAAAAGCCGGTTGGAGCGGGGTTGCGGACAAGGAAGTCCTTCGGCCCAACAGAGGGCAGAGGGAAAAGAAAAAAACAACGGAGGTTTGAATTACGATGCCTCACTCCGTTGCTGGAGGAAACTATTGAATTTTCAAATAGGCAAACCCTTCGCTTTGCAGGATGGCGATTTTGGCGACGCCGGACGGTGTCAACTCAATACCCGAATAGACTTTTGACGGGTCGAGGCCGACTTCGCCACGGGTTTTATCGCATAAATGGACCTTGACGTTGCGGACGTTCATTAAGGCGTCTAATCGCCCTTTTAACTCTGCACGACGTTCTTTTAAAGCCTTATCGGCTTCATAAGGCGTGCCTTTCAAGTCGTTGTCGGTGGTGAAGCGCAAGCCGTACCCAACAAACACCAAATGTATTTCCGGCTCCATCAGTTCGGATTCGTAATAGTTGATGATGTTGTTGATGGACGTTAGGGTGGCGGAATAGCGTGTCGGATCTTTGAAGTCCACATGGTAAACCACCTTGGCACCATCGTCTGCGGCCTGTGAAACCGGACTGAAAGCTAAAGCGACACTGGCCGCCGCCACGAGAAGGAGTTGCATCAGGCGTTGAGGAAGAAGGAAAATCGTTTTCATGGAAAGCTCCGTAACCGTTGTTGTCTTGTTGTTTCAGTTGTTTTAATTCGCTGTTGAAAGCGTGTCCTCTCAGACTAGAGATATTGGGCATGAAAGTCCAGTCTTCGCCAAAACAGATAAGGGAGGCTTGAAGGCGATAAACCGCCAGGCCTGGCGGTTTATCGGGCTTTGTGTGATTGTGAAACCAATGTGGATTTTGACCGCATTTTAAAAGCGGTTATTGCGAAAATCATCGAACGCCTGTTGCAGTTCGGCTTGGGTGTTCATCACAAACGGCCCGCCGCGGGCAATCGGCTCTTTCAATGGTTGGGCAGAAACCAGCAGGAAACGTGCGGGCTTGTCGTTTGCCCGCAGTTGAACCCGGTCACCGTCTGTCAGTACCGCCAATTGGCCTTGGCTCACGGCGGTCTTTTTGTCGCCGACATAGACCCGGCCTTCAATCAGATAAATGAAACTGTGGTGGCCGTTTTCCAGTGCCTGCACAAATTCCGCGTTCGCTGTGAGGCTGACATCGAAATAGGTGGGCGTCACGTAATCGTTTTTCACCGGTCCGACGGTGCCACGCTCGGTGGTGCCGGTGACGACGCGGACTTCGGTGCCGTTTTCCCAGGTTTCCACCGGCACGTCTTCGGGGCTGAAATCCTGATAGCCCGGTTTGGTCATTTTGGCGTGGGACGGCAAATTGATCCAAAGCTGGAAGCCTTGTAACAGGCCGTTTTCCTGTTCCGGCATTTCCGAGTGGATGACGCCGCGCCCGGCGGTCATCCACTGAATGCCGCCAGGTTCAACCACCCCTTCGTTGCCTTGGTTGTCACTATGGCGCATTCGCCCGTGTAATAAATAGGTCACGGTTTCAAATCCGCGGTGGGGATGCGGCGGGAAACCGGCGATGTAATCGTCCGGGTTGTCCGATTCGAACGCGTCCAGCATCAGAAAGGGGTCGAGGTCTTTCAGTTGCGGATTGCCGATTAGCCGAGTCAGGCGCACGCCTGCGCCGTCCGAGGCCGGCATGCCTCGGGTAATCTGACTCACTTCTTTGGTGTGTGACATAATCTTCTTCTCCAGTGTGTGTGTGATGTTGTCCGTACTGAGCGGAACCATTGGGTATAGATTACCGCTTGATTTCATTTGGAAAAACCGCCAGAATTCAAAAACAGTGTTCTGGTTATGTGAACAATTTTGGAAAATCTGTTTGGAGAATTGATCAAAATGGGACAATTAGAAGACATTCAGGTGTTTATTCGGGTGGTGGAATCCGGCGGAATCGGTAAGGCGGCGGAACAGTTGAATTTGGCCAAGTCGGCGGTCAGTCGCCGTCTGGCGGATTTGGAGTCGCGCCTGGAAACCAAACTCATTCAACGCACCACGCGCAAGTCCAGTTTAACGGATGCCGGCCAGTTGTATTATCAGCGCGCGTTGAATGTGATGGACGCGGTCACGGAAATGAACCAGGTCACGCGGGAACAAAAAAATAACCTGGAAGGTAATTTGCGTTTGGCCTTGCCGCTGTCGTTCGGGCTGGAACATTTATCGCCGTTACTGGATGAGTTCGCCAGTCAGCATCCGAAACTGACGATGCAGATCGACTTTTCCGATCGCGAAGTGGATTTGGTGGAAGAAGGGTTTGATGTGGCATTTCGCATCACGGATTTAAAAGATTCGACGATTCAGGCGCGCAAAATTACGCCCATTCGTTTTGTACTCTGTGCCAGCCCCGCGTATTTGGAGGAACATGGCGTACCGAAAACCGCCTCCGAGTTGAAGCAGCATCAGGTGTTGCGTTACGGCTCCAAAACCGCGATGAGTTGGGTTTTGGTCGGGCCGGACGGACAGGAACATCATTTAAATCTTGATGGGCGCCTCTTTTCCAATAACGGACATTTTCTGTTGAATATGGCCAAATCCGGCCACGGCATTGTGTTGCAGCCAACTTTTATTGCCTGGAAAGCGTTGGCGAAAGGTGAACTGGTGCCGATTATGACCGACTATGAGATTCCGCCGGTGGCCGCCTATGCGGTCTATCCGCAAAACCGTTTTTTGTCGCAAAAAGCCCGCACTCTGATTGATTTTTTGGTGGAGCGCTTCGGCAACAATGCTTATTGGGATCAGCTGTAATGATCCATGAATGCATGAGAAAGCATTGTAATTGCATTTTATTTTCATAATCATTTGTCCTTTCCCGGCATAATATAACCTGAATTTTCATAGAGCGCTTTACACTCAAAGCTCTCTTAACTAATCGCAGTTTTTGATAAAGGCGAAATACATGCGTCGAACAGTTTTATTATTTCTGGTTTCTTGCTTATCGGCTTCGGCGGTGTGGGCGAATGAAGCCCCCATGAAAGAAGCGAAAAAAGCGAAAAAACCGCCGGTGCCGATTATCGCTTATGACGTGAAGCGCATCACTATCCCGGTTGATCTGCAGGTGCTGGGTCGGCTGGAGTCTAAAGAATCCGTCGATATTGCCGCGAATGTCACCGAGCGGGTGAAAGCGTTGCATTTTTCGGATGGTGAACAGGTCCGGAAAAGCCAGTTATTGGTGGAATTGAATGCTGAAGAAGAATTCGCGTTGTTGGAAGAAGCCAATGAGGCCGCCGAAGAAGCCAAGCGTCAGTATGACCGGGTGAAAGAAATCGAAGGGCGCGGCACGGTGACTCGTTCGCTGGTTGATGAACGTTACCGTCAGTGGAAAACCGCCGAAGCGAAGCGCAAGGTGATTCAGGCGCAAATTGCCGATCGGCGTATTTATGCACCCTTTGCCGGGCAGGTCGGATTGCGTAATATCAGTGTCGGTGCGCTGGTGCAGCCGGGTACCAAGATCGTGTCTCTGGATGATACGCGTCAAATGCGGTTGGATTTGTTGTTGCCGAGTCGCTATTTGCAGGATTTTAAGGTCGGACAAAAGGTTGAAATTGAATCGACGTCTTATCCAGGGCGCCGTTTTCATGGCGTCCTGGAAGCGATTGCGCCGCGGGTGGAGGAAACCATTCGAATGGTGAAGGCACGTGCGATGGTGGATAACCCGAAAGGGGAACTGAAAAGTCAGATGATGGTTCAGGCGTTTATTCAATTGCCGTCACAGGCGCAGCTGATGGTACCGAATACCGCCATTTTAATGCTAGGGGATCGTCAATTTGTGTACCGCCTTGTGCCAGGGGCCAAGCCGAATGTCTTTCGGCTGGAGCGGGTTGAAATTGAAACCGGCGAACGGCGGAATCGCATGACGCAAGTGGTCAGTGGCTTGAGTGAGGGTGACCGGATTATTAGCCAAGGTTTAATGGGCATTTCCCCGAATCGTTCGGTGACGATCAAAGCGGTGCAGGCAGGACAACCTCAGTCGGAGTTATTGAAAAAAACATCGTCCCAGTCTGCGGGTGAACGCTAATGTGGTTGTCGGATACCTCGATTAAACGCCCTGTGCTGGCGACGGTGGTGTCGTTGCTGCTGCTGGCGGTTGGGATGATGGCGTTTGATCGCATGAGCTTGCGCGAATACCCGAATGTCGATCCCCCGGTGGTGACGATTGATACCACTTATCTCGGCGCCTCGGCTCAAGTGGTGGAAAGCCGTATCACCAAGCGCATCGAAGACCGTATTGCCGGGATTTCCGGTATTGAGTATATGTCCTCCGAGTCTTCGGATGGGCGGTCTAGAATCACGGTGGAGTTCAGTATTAATCGGGATATCGATGCCGCCGCCAATGATATTCGTGATCGGGTGTCGCGCATTGCGGATAATCTACCGGAGCAGGCCGATCCGCCGGAGGTGGAAAAAGTCGATGGCGACGAAAGTCCGATCATGTGGTTTAACTTGGCCAGCGACAGCATGACCATTCCGGAACTGACCGATTTTGCCGAACGGTACATTATCGACCGCTTTTCGGTGCTGGACGGCGTGGCGCGCGTGCGCATCGGGGGCGGGCAGTCTTTTGCATTGCGGATTTGGCTGAATCCGAAAAAAATGGCCGAGTACGGCGTGACCGCTTCGGAAATCGAAGCACAGATTCGTGCTTCGAATGTGGAGTTGCCGGTCGGCTCGGTGCAGGGGCAACACATTATGCTGACCTTGCAGGCCGATAAGCCGCTGCAAACCGTTGAGCATTTCAAAGACCTGATCATCAAACAAAGTTCGCAAATCGGACAGATTACCCTGCAGGACGTGGCCAACGTTTATATGGGCGCGATTGAACGCCGTCGCTTCTTCAAGGGCAATGGGATGCCGATGGTCGGTATCGGCATTATCAAACAGTCCAATGCCAATACATTGAGTGTGGCGCGGCTGGCGCGAGAACGTAAAGACCTGGTGAATGAATCCTTGCCAGAGGGTTTGGAGTTGAAAGACAGTTACGATGCCTCGGTGTTTGTACAGGAAGCGGTTAATGAAGTGTATAAAACCTTGTTCATTGCGCTCGGACTCGTGGTGTTGGTGATGCTGGTGTTCCTGAAAAATGTGCGGGCGGCGTTGGTGCCTGCCGTGACCTTGCCGGTGTCGTTAATCGCCACCTTCTGGGTTCTGTGGATGTTAGGCTTTTCCGTCAACCTGCTGACGTTGCTGGCGTTGGTGTTGGCCATCGGTTTGGTGGTGGACGATGCCATTGTCGTGTTGGAAAACACCCAACGGCATCTGGACATGGGGTATCGCCCGATTGCCGCGGCCTATTTGGGAACGCGTCAGGTCGGGTTTGCGGTGATTGCCACCACCATCGTCTTAGTGGCGGTATTCTTACCGATTGGTTTCTTGGAGGGCAATATCGGTCGACTCTTTTCCGAGTTTGCCATCACCTTGGCGGTGGCGGTGCTGTTTTCCAGTTGGGTGGCGCTGACCTTGTCGCCCGCTTTGGCGTCCAATATTCTCAAGCCGGCTAAACCTAAGAAAACTATCCGGCCTGGCCGTGCCCGTTTAGGCTGGTCAAACCATCATTTCTTTAAGAAATTTTTGATTCAGAATATGCGTCATCCCATTTGGGTTGGTTTGGTGTTTGTGGCGGTGCTGATCGCTTTAGTTTATTCCGCCCAGAAGGTGCCGCAGGAATATGTGCCGAAAGAGGATCGCGGGGTCTTTTTCGTGATGGTGAAAGGGCCGGAAGGTGCGACCTTTGATTATATGCAAAGTTATATGACGGAAATCGAAAGCCGGTTGATGCCGTTGGTGGAAAATGGCGAGGCCAAGCGTTTGATTGTGCGGGCACCGCGTTCTTTCAGTAACAGCGAGGTGTTTAATTCCGGTTTTGTCATCGTCGTTCTAGAAGATTGGGCGAAGCGACGAAACGGTTTTGACATCATGCAGGCGGTGCGCAAGGATTTATCGGATTTGTCCGGTGTCAAAGCGATTCCGGTGATGCGTTCCAGTATCGGTGGCCGTATTCAAAAACCGGTTCAGTTCGTCATTGGCGGCTCCAGTTATGAAGAGCTGGAGGCGTGGAAAGGTCTGATGGATGAAGCGATTGAAAAAACCAATCCGGGCTTGACCGGTCTGGATTGGGATTATCAACCGACCAAACCGCAATTACGTCTGAAAGTGGATTATGCCAAAGCACGAGCGTTGGGCATTTCGCATGAAGAGGTTTCGGAAGCCTTGCAGGTTTTGCTGGGGTCGAAAAAAGCGACGACTTTTGAATATAACGGCGAAGAGTATGACATCCTCTTGAAAGCGGATCCGAAATGGTTCCAGTCGCCAAAGGATTTGAATCAGATTTACCTGAGTTCGGACGACGGTTCTCAGATGATTCCTTTGTCGAATTTAGTGTCTTTAAAGGAAGATGCTTCCGCGTCGACCTTGAACCGTTATAACCGGGTACGCTCGGTGACCTTATCGGCCAATCTGGTGGATGGCTATTCTTTGGGGGATGCTTTGGCCTACTTAAACGGGCTGGCCCGAGAAACTCTGCCGGCCAAGGCTACGATTGACTATAAAGGTCAATCGCGGGATTTCCAGAAATCGTCCAATTCGTTGTATTTTGTGTTCATCTTCGGTTTGGTGGTCGTGTTCCTAGTGTTGGCGGCGCAGTTTGAGAGTTTTCTTCAGCCGTTTGTCATCATGCTGACGGTGCCGTTGGCGTTTGCCGGGGGCATTTTTGCTTTGCTGTTCTATGGCATGAGCCTGAATATTTACAGCCAGATTGCGTTAGTGCTTCTGTTGGGGTTGGCAACCAAAAACGGTATCCTGATTGTGGAATTTGCCAACCAACTTCGGGATAAGGGGATGTCGTTCTATGCGGCAATTGTTTCCGCTACGCAATTGCGTCTGCGGCCGATTTTGATGACGGCCTTTACTACGTGTGCCGGAACGGTTCCGTTAATTTTATCGGAAGGGGCCGGGTCGGAAACTCGTCAGATTTTGGGGTACGTTCTGTTGTGGGGCGTGGCGTTTTCCACTTTGCTGAGCTTATTTGTGATTCCGGTGGCTTACGGGCTGATTGCCCGCAATACCGGTTCGCCATTGGCGAAAACCCATGAATTGGAATCGGCCCTATCGGAACAAGCTGAAAAGGGGCGTTAAACGCCACGTCAGGCCTGGTCAAATTTCGTAAAAGGCGAGACGCGAAAGTCGAGGTTAGCGGGTTTTAAACTGACCGATCAGTTCGGAAAGCTGGATGGCAAAGTGATCCACTTCTTTACTGGCCTGGTCGGTTTTAGCCGCGCCTTGCGCGACCGTGTCGGCCGTTTCGCGAATCTGGCTAACACTGTCGTTAACCACATCGGTTTGGTTACGTTGTGTCGCGGCGGAATTGGCAATCTGAATGTTCATATCGGTGATGGTTTTGACCGCAGTGGCAATATACTCCAGCGAGCGCCCGGCTTCATTGGCTTTGGTGACGCTGTTGTTGGCTTGTTCTCGCCCTTGATTCATAATGTCCACGGCTTGCTGAGCCGCGTTTTGCAAGTTGGCGATCATGGATTCGATTTTTTTAGCCGATTCTTGTGTCTTGCTGGCCAACGTTCGTACTTCATCGGCGACCACGGCAAACCCTCGGCCGTTTTCACCGGCGCGGGCGGCTTCAATCGCCGCGTTCAGCGCCAATAGATTGGTTTGTTCGGCAATGTCTTTGATGACATCCAGTACGGTGGCAATGTTTTCACTGTCTTCTTTTAAATTTTGAATCGCGTAAGCCGTCTGCTCGACTTCGTCGGCCAGTTTTTGAATGGCGGAGACCGTGTCCAGTACGACTTTGGAACCGTCTTGAGTCGCCGTATTGGCTTTTTCGGCCGCCTCGGAAGCTGCAAAACTGTTATTGGTCATTTCGGTGACTGTGTGGCTCATGTTGTTGATGGCCGATACCACCATTTCCGTGCCTTGTTGCTGTTGGTTGATGCTGTTTTGCGTTTCGTGCGTCACGTGTACCATCTGCTCGGCCGATTGGTTCAATTTGGTGGAGACTTCGGCGATACGGCTGATCATGTTGCGCAAATTGCCGGACATGAGGTTAAAGCTGTGGGCCATGTCACCAATAAAGTCATGGCTGACAAGACTGCATTTGTGTGATACGTCGTTATTGCTGATGGCGTTGGCGACTTCACCAATGCGTTTGAGGCGATTCAATAACATCAGATTCAGCAGCCAATAATTGAAAAGCCCAATACTGATGCCCGCCAGAATGCAGGATAAGACGAACCAACCCAGCATGCCGGGTTTCCACTCAACGAACAAATGGGCAAAAACCGGGAAGGAAATGCCCATAAAAACGCCGAAAGCGATAAAGGCTGTGAACATTCGCCGTAGAATGCTGGGTTTTTGATTGTTCCAAAAAAGCATAACTTGATCATCCGTGTCGTAATTGAACCTGAAAACAGGTAAGCAATTTCATTGCCAAAATGTGTTTGTTCTATGGGGTGTGTCAATCGTAATTCGTATTAGTAGTTGATTATATTACTAATTGTCTATTGATTGAGTGACAATGCTAACAAATATTCATTTGAAAAATCGCCTAATAACCTTAAGATGGAGTCAAGTACTTAAATAACATCGTGTTTATTTAAATCGTTCAGCGCGCCGAGCGTTTTGCTGAAGTAGAGCGCCGGTGTGTTTTAGGTCAAAGGGCCGTTTTGCTCGGTTTGACATTCACAGCCTAGGCAATGAGTGCCCGAATTATGTCTGTTGACAAGGAGGGAGTTATGCCACATGTAGCCTCAACTCATGCCCATCGTTATGATGTGTATATGCCTTCGGGCGAACATCTCATTTCCAAAAACGTTCAAATCAGTCAGGTCGGTAGTTGGTTGAAAAAAGGGTGGATGGATATCGCTCATGCCCCTTTGGCTTCGTTATTCTACGGCTTGATGATGTTGTTTTTCATTCTGGCCATGGTCGCCACCTTCCGTCAAACGCCGTTTCTTCTGTTTGCTTTGGCGACATCCGTGGTGATGATTGCGCCTTTCCTGGCGACTGGGCTCTATTCGATTGCTCAGCAATTGGAACAAGGGCGAAAGCCGGATTTGATTCAATCCATGTTGGCCTGGAAAAGCAATCTGACGAATATTGCTTTGTTTGCGGTGTCTTTGGCTGTACTGGTGTCAGTATGGACGCGGATTTCCGGTTTGCTGGTCGCCGTGGTTAAGTCGCAATCTTTATTGATTGTGGAAAGAGATATGGGCGTCCTTGGCTTCCTGATGTCGGAAGCGGGGATGGAATTTTTGACGCTCTTCTTTATTGTTGGAGCCTTTGTGGCTGCGTTTGTATTCGCCATCAGTGTGGTGACGATTCCGATGATGCTGTCGGACCGCAAAGTTGGCTTTATCCAAGCGATGATTATGAGCTATAAAGTGACCATGGAAAATAAAGGTGTGATGTTGGTTTGGGCGTTGACCTTAGGTCTCTTGGTCAGTATTGGTGTGGCCACCGCCGGTGTGGCGATGGTGGTTATCATGCCGTTACTCGGCTACGCCAGTTGGCATGCCTTTAACGACTTGGTCGAGGTGGAACAGGAAGAATGACCAGGCCTGGTCTTATTCGCCCCATCGTGCCAAACGGCCCTTCTTCGGAAGGGCTTTTTTGTGTCAGTGACTTGAGGCACGCCACTTTTGGAAAGCGATGTTGATGGCCGCGAACAGGAGGACCAACAAGCAAACGGTTTGTAGCCAAAGCGGTAGCGTGTCGTGATGGGCTTGCATCGTGGCGGTGAGGTTCCAGTTCCAATGGTTTAAAAGGCCGTCAAACAATAGCCCGGCCGCTAAAGCGGAGAAAACCGTGCCGAAGAGATAGAGCCACATGGTGCGGCGGCCCAGCAGTTTGGCGATGATTCCCAGTGTGCCGATGTTGGTGGCCGGGCCCGATAATAAAAACACCAGCGCCACACCGGGTGAAATTCCGGCCAGAATCAGCCCAACGGCTATCGGAGTGGATGCGGTGGCACACACATACATCGGTATGCCGATCAGCAGCATGATAATCATGGCCAGCAGACCGGAACCCCATTGCGTCAGGAAGTCCGGCGGTAGATAGGTTTGGACGGCGGCGGCAAAGACCAAACCCAGCGTTAGCCAACCAATGATGTCCGCCAACATGTCATTAAAAGCGTAGCGTAACCCCTGAACGGCGGACGTGAAAACGCTGGAAGTCGCAGGCGGTGAGGTCGAACAACATCCGTTTGAAGAGGTCGGTTGGTCATGGCTGCAACAGCTGGAAGGGGCCTGATTACATTCTGAATCAGGTGTCGAGGACGCATCGGTTTTTGTGGAGTGGTCGAATAGCAAAACCAGTAAGCCGGTAAAAAAGGCCGAACCGAGTGCGCTGATGGCACGGACCACGGCCATGACAGGCCCCATCAGGGCATAGGTGACGCTGATGGAATCCACACCGGTTTCCGGCGTGGAAATCAAAAACGAAACGGTGGCCGATTTGGAGGCGCCGGCCTGACGTAATCCGACGGCCGCCGGCACCACGCCACAGGAGCATAGCGGCAGAGGCGCGCCAAGCAGAGTGGCTTTGCCGACGCTTCCCAAGGAGTTGCGTTTAAGGTGCTTATTCAGAAAATCGGTTGGTAGCAAGGCTTTCATAAGGCCGCCGAGTATCAAGCCGAGTATTAGCCAAGGTGCGGATTCCAGTGCCAAAGATAGAAAATGATCCAGCAAACTCATAAGCCTTCCTTGTAAGAGAGCGATAAAGATATTCCGGCAAACGTTAATCGGTTATTCGTTAAGTGTCCAATCAATTTATTTGTATTGTAAATAAAAATACGTTTTATTTTTATTTTTTAAAAAAGGGTGTGGTAATTTATACGCATGGAGTTGGTGTTTCGTTAGGTGAAAAAAGTATGTTTCTTGATTTGAGTAGTGCATTGCTTTTGGTGATATTGGCGGCCGTGGCCTACGGGTTATCTTTCGCTTTTTACAAGTTGGTTCAAGATAAGCGCGAGTTTTTGGTGCTGTATTTTTTGTATGCTTTTGTCCTGCTGGTGTTTGTATATCTTCTGTTCACCGCTAAAATGCAAGCGGCGTCCAGTCAGCTGTTTATGATGGTGTTGTTAGTGGCTTTAGTCTCGGCGATACTGGCTAAGTTTTCTGTGTATTGGCATGCGCGATTGAAAACATTGAATCGTCAGTGGGTTTGGGAAATCGCCTACCTGGTCATGTATTTCGTCGTGATTTATGTGGCGCTCGCCAACCTCTTAAAGGACTAGTGGTTATGGGCTTATGCATGACGGTTTTTGAGTGACATGACCCATAAACATTCAACTGGAAATTGAGCAACCCCAAAACTCTTTTTAACTCTTGCTTTTCCGTGAGTGGATTTCTGTAAAATACGCGGCATGAATCTTTTCGTATTATGTGACTCCCCATTATGACAGCACCGCAAACGGCGGCCTCCGGTTCGGTTAAAACGCCATTAAACGTGCTGCAAAGCGTTTTTGGGTACGAAGCGTTTCGTTCACACCAGGCCAGTATCATTGATGATGTGCTGGCCGGACAGGATTGCTTTGTGCTGATGCCCACTGGCGGCGGCAAGTCTTTGTGCTACCAGATTCCCGCCATGATTCGGGCGGGAACGGCCATAGTGGTGTCGCCGTTGATAGCGCTGATGCAGGATCAGGTTGAGGCCTTGAAAGCGAATGGCGTCAAGGCCGCCTATTACAATTCCACGCTGGATGTCCAGACTGCCGATCAAGTGCTGATGCAGTTGCACACCGGGCAGTTGGATTTGCTGTATGTCTCGCCGGAACGCCTTTTTAACACGTCTTTTTTGCAACAGTTGCAGCAATTGCCAATGGCCTTATTCGCCATCGACGAAGCACACTGTGTTTCGCAGTGGGGGCACGATTTTCGGCCGGAATATCGACAAATCGGCCAGCTTCGCACCTATTTCCCGCAAGTGCCGTTTATTGCGTTGACGGCCACCGCCGATGACGCCACGCGTCAGGACATATTGCAACGTCTGCAACTGCAAGAACCTAAAGTGCATGTCAGTAGTTTTGACCGACCGAATATCCGTTACACCGTGCTGGCCAAACGCCAACCGATGAAGCAGTTGCTGCATTTTTTAGAGGCACGCGGCACCGGGCAGGAAAGCGGTATTGTGTATTGCCTCAGTCGCAAACGGGTAGAAGAAGTGGCTTTGCAGTTACAGGAAAATGGTTTTGCTGCTCAAGCGTACCATGCGGGCTTGCCGGGCGAAATTCGTCACAGGGTGCATCAGCGTTTTATGCGGGACGAAGTCGATATCGTTGTGGCGACGGTGGCGTTTGGTATGGGCATTGATAAGCCGAATGTACGTTTTGTGGTGCATTACGATTTGCCAAAAAACATTGAAGGGTATTATCAGGAAACCGGCCGCGCCGGGCGGGACGGCCTGGAGTCCGAGGCCTTGCTGCTGTATGGCGCACAGGATGTGGTGACGGCACGCCATTTTGTGGAAAATCAGCCGGATGAGCATCAACGGCGCGTGGAAGGGTTTAAGCTTAACAGCATGGTGGATTTTGCCGAGTCTCAGACCTGTCGCCGCCGAGTGCTTCTGAACTATTTCGGCGAAGGCACGGATCAAGATTGCGGTAATTGCGATATCTGTTTGAATCCGCCGGCGTTTTTCGATGCCACTGTCGCAGCACAAAAAGTGCTTTCCTGCGTGTATCGAGTCGGGCAGGGGTATGGCTTGCGCCATGTCGTGGATGTGCTGCGTGGGTTGGATAACGAACGGATTCGTCAGTTAAATCATCAGCAATTGAGCACCTATGGCATTGGCCGCGAATATTCGGCGGCGGAATGGGACAATATTCTGCGGCAATTGATTCACTTGGGGTACCTTATTCAGGATATCCAACATTATTCCGTATTGCGACTGACCGAAAAAGCCGGTGAGGTTCTGAAAAGCCAAGTGACTTTGCAGCTGGCCAAGCCGCGCGTTCAAATCGGAAAATCCACCAGGCCTGGTGGAAAACAGCAAAAAGCGGATTTATCCCGCATCGAATTGGAACGTTTCGAAACGCTGCGGCGTTTGCGTAAAGACATTGCCGACAGTGAAGAACGCCCCGCCTATCAAGTTTTTGGGGATGCCGCCTTGATTGAAATGGCGCAACGTTTGCCGAAAACCGATGCGGAACTGTTGGCGATCAGCGGTGTTGGCGACAGCAAGCTGGCCCGTTATGGGTTTGAATTTTTAAATCAGTTACGGCAATTTGAATGACGGCTTTGGGCGGTTAGGTGGGAAAAATGCAGATTTGGGTGGACGCGGATGCTTGTCCGGTGGTGATTAAGGAAATTTTGTTTAAGGCGGCCGTGCGGGCAGAGTGTTCGACCACGCTCGTGGCCAACCATATGATGCGGCTACCGAAATCACCGTGGTTGCATTTTTTGCAGGTGCCGAAAGGGTTTGATGTGGCCGATAATGAAATCGTGCAACGGGTATCGCCCGGCGATTTGGTGGTGACGGCAGACATCCCGTTGGCGGCGGAAGTGATGGCGAAAGGCGCTCTGGCGTTGAACCCGCGCGGGGAGCTGTACCAAGACAGCACCATTCAACAGAAATTGGCCATGCGGAATTTTATGGAGTCCATGCGTTCCAGCGGTGTGGAGGTCGGTGGTGGCCCGCCGCCGTTAAACCAGAAAGACCGCCAAGCATTTGCCAACCACCTCGACCGTTTGCTGGCGGCCCATCGTAAGCGAACGGATTCTTCTGAAGATTAAGGTTGGTGCAAGAATAAATCCTGATTTCAGCCAGGCCTGGGCGTTTTTATAATTGGCCTGCCAGGACGTCGATGCGATCCAATAAGGCGTTTTTCATGCGATTGAGATGGTGCAACTCGGCAATGGCATCTTCCGGCTTATGGTGGCGTTTCAGTTCGATAATTAATTCGCCCAGGTGATGGACTTGACTGTGCAGCAAATGAATCGCTTCCAACTCCGCTTCATCTTGAATGATTTCCGATCCTTTGGTGGTGAGCCATTGACCGAACCTACAGCGCGTTAAATCCAACGGCGGGGGGGAGTCGACTTGATCATGCACGTATTTATGCAAGGTGTTGATCCAGGAACGGTGTTCCGTGGCGGCGGCAATCAGGGATAAATCCTGTTTGTCGAGTTTTTGGGTTTGGTGCCAGTGCGGTTCCGGTTGCCATTGCGCTATCCAGTCCGGGACTTCGGCGGGCGGCATGGGGCGGCTGATATGATAGCCTTGCGCCATATCGCACCCGAGCTTGAGCAGAAGCGTGGCCTGTTCGTCGGTTTCCACCCCTTCCGCAATGACGTCGAGATTGAAAGCGTCGCCCATGCCGATGATGCTTTCCATGATAGAAAGGCTTTGTGGCTCGGAGTGCAGGTCTTTGACGAAACTTTGGTCCACTTTCAGTTCGGTGACCGGCAGGTGTTTGAGGTAGGTCAGGGACGCGTAGCCGGTACCGAAGTCGTCGATGGAAAAGTTGACGCCCAGCGCGTGGCCGCATTCCGTCATGGTTTTGGATACGCTGAAAATGTCTTCCAGAGCCGAGGTTTCGAGGATTTCCAATGTCAGGTTTTTGGCTGGAATGTCCGGGTAGGCTCGTAAGACTCTACCGAGACGAGGAATAAAATCCGGTTCCTGCAACAGTTCCCCTTCAAGGTTAACACTGAGGTTGATGTCCAACCCAAGTGTTTTCCAATGTGTCATTTGTTTCATCGCCGCCTCGATGACCCAGAAGCCGACATCAATGCTAAGAGGATGGTCGCGCAATAACGGTAAAAAGGCCGCTGGCGACAGTAGGCCTTTTTGTGGGTGTTGCCAGCGTATCAGTGACTCAAACCCTAAAATATGACCTTCCCGTAAATGGATTTTGGGTTGGTAATAGAGGCGCAACTCGTCGTTTTCGATTCCATGTTCCAAGGCGATTAATTCCTGGGTTTGCTCCATGCTGCCGAGGGTTTTTTCGTCAAAGACATAGACTTGGTTTTTCCCTTTCATTTTGGCTTGGTACATGGCCTGGTCGGCCTGACGAATGATTTGGTCGGCATCGAGTTCGTTTTGCTGGTTGTAAAAACTGACACCGATACTGGCCGACACTTTGAGTTGGTTTTCTTCGTAAATCATGGGTTTATCGGCATTGTCAAGCAGGCACTTTAACAGGTTGTCGGTTTCGGCGGTGTCTTCAATATCCAGAATTACGGCGACAAATTCGTCTCCGCCGATTCGTGCGATGGTGTCTTCGTCCTGCAGACAATGTTTAAAACGTTTTGCAATGGTGATGAGCATTTCGTCACCGGCTTGATGGCCGTATAAATCGTTGATGGCTTTAAAGCCGTCCAGGTCGATAAACAGCACCGCCAGATTCAATTGATGGTGTTTGGAGTAGGTGATGGCTTGGTTCAATCGATCCGCCAGAAGCGTCCGATTCGGCAGTCCGGTTAAGGCATCGAAATGGGCGATGAATTCGAGTTGGGATTGCTGTTTTTTCTGGGTGGTGATGTCGGAAAACAGCGCGATGAATTCTTTCGGTGAACCGTTTTCGTCGAGGATGGAACTGACGGTCATTTTTTCCGGATAGAGTTCGCCGTTTTTGCGGCGGTTCCAAATTTCCCCGGACCAGGTGCCTTTGTCGAACAGCTCTTGCCAGAGTTCGGCGTAAAAGGTTTTATCGTGTTTTCCTGAGCTGAGAACCCGCGGGGTTTGGCCAAGGACTTCTTCCTTGCTGTAACCGGTGATGCGGGTGAAAGCATCGTTGATATTGAGAATGTAACCTTTTCGATCCGTAATCAGAATGGCTTCCTGTGAGTGACGGAAGACGTTGGCGGCCTGAATCAGGTCGTGTTCGGTTTGAATTTTATCGGTGATGTTTTCGATTAAGCCGTCAATCGAAATCAAGCGGTTGTGTTCGTCCAGCACGCTGTGCTGCATCACTTTAATGGTGCGTTCGTCACCTTGTGGCGTTTTAAAGTTTAACGTGAGGGTGTTTTCGTTTTCTTGTCGGTCGAGTAGTTTGTGAAGCGCTTTTTTCAAAGATGCTTGAGCCTCGTTTAACCAGTCAATGCTTGTTTCGATCTGGGCTTTGAGAAGGCTGGTTTTGGGTTGGCCAAAAATGTCTAGGGCGCTGTCGCTTAAATAGGTAAAGGTTTCCGTGCCCGGTTCCAGGCTGAAAACGCAGTAATCCCGGCCGATTTCGTCGACTAAGCGCTCGTATTGTTCCTGCTGGGATTCGATTTGTTGTTGGTCGCGTTTGCGTTGGATCATGCGCCAGAGTTCGTAGGCAATCAGCTCCACCGCTTCCAGGTCCATTTCGGAGTAGGGCGCCGGTTTGTCTGCCAGTCCGAGAATCATGACGATTTCCCGATTGTCCACGACCGGAATAATCAGCAGTTTGTTGGGGGAAAACCCATCCGTTTCGGGGTTGGGTTCGAGGTCGGTTTGGTTGATGATCATGGGTTTTCGATTTTGCAGGACGGTTTGGCAAAACGACTGCTCGGTTAGATTGATCCGGTTCAGTTGTTCGGCTGAAAAGCGTTGTTGGGCGTTCGACGACCAGAAAGACAGGGGCTGGTCCGGCGAAAATTCATCCATGATGCGAGCGAAGCTGAGTTGGCTGCCGGTCAGTTTTTCCGTCAAATTCAGTGCGTATCGAATCAGTGCGTTTTTAGACAGGTTGTCGACATGGGCGGGCAGTTTGAGTAAAACTTGGTCGCGTTGCGATTTGAAATCCAGTAAGGCTTCCTGCTGCTTGATTTGAGTGATATCGGTGTGGGTTCCAGAAACAATTAACGGCGTTTGGCGGTTATCCCATTTGATGACTTTGCCTTGTGACAGTATCCAAAGCCAATGGCCATCCCGGTGACGCATGCGGGTTTCCACTTGGTAGAACTCGGTTTCGCCGCTAAAGTGCGCGTGCAGGGCTTCTTGCAACGCTTTTTGGTCGTCGGGGTGGGTGAGTTTCTGACGATTTTCGAACGTGAATTCTTTATAGGTGTCGACGTCATAACCCATGGTTTTTGACCAAATGTCGGTATTGAAATGAACCTGATCGGTGCGAAGGTCCCATTCCCACGCGACTGAATGGGTTGCCTGTAAAACGTTGTTGAGTTTATTGGATTGTGCTTGAATCCGAGCCGCGCCTGCCGTGACTCGGCGGCTGAGTAGGCTGATGCGCAAAAACGCCGCAATTAACGCTAAAAACAGGATGAACGCCGCCAGGATTTCAAAGGCGTAGTTTTTCCATACCATTTCCCAGGTGAGTTCAGGGGGTGCGTTATAGGGCTCCAAGGCTAATTCGCGTAACAATTTTTCCACTGGCAGATAATCTGACGACGGGACAAAACCTGCGATTTTGACGGCCTGAGAGGTTGGTGAGTCGGGGGTCAAAGAGAACAGGGCCACGGAAAGTTTGCGAATCATGGCGTCATTCACATGGGCCAGTGCGACAAACGGCCACTCCGGGTACAAAGCGGTCGAAACCATGAACGGGAAATGGTCGAATTGTTTTGCGTTAAGAATTTTGATTTGATCTGGGGTAATTTTCCCACTCTCAATCATGCTTTCCAAAATGCCGGTACGGACAAAACCGGCATCTGCGTCGCCGTTTATGAGCGTTTCCACGACCTTGTCGTTTTGCCCGACACGCAAGAACTTCATTTTCCGAGCGGAAATCCCGTGTTGCAGGGCTTCGTAGATTGGGATTCGGTAAGCGCCGTCATTGTTGAAAGAAGGAATGGCAATGGTCCTTTTCGATAAGTCGGTGATGTTTTGAAGGTCATCTCTGTTCGACAAGGTAAAGATGACCCCGCCCAACTGCGCGGTTGGTTGATGATTATAGTTGGTTTGCAGGGTGGCAATGGCCCCGCTCAGGTGGTGCTGGTTGCGAACGATTTCATAGATGCTCGGGTTGATGAGTAAAAGGTCAAGCTTACCTTGCTTTAGGGCCTGCCGTAAATTGCGGTGGTTCAAAACCGACAATTGTATTTTGGTACCGTCCAGGTGGTCGTTTAGATAATCGGCGAGCGGCTGATATTGCTGATAGACTTTTTCCGGCGTCAAGTAGGCGTAAATTCCGAGTGTGAGGGTTTTTTGGGCATGACTGGAAAAGTAGGTCAGGCTCAGTACCGTGAACATCAACACTTGGAAAACAATGCGAGCTCGGTCGCGAACAGAACCTAATCGGATTTTAGTTGACAGTGCGACGAGCAGTGAGATCGGCATGAGTTTGGTTTTCGTATTGAAAGGGAATTAGTGGTTGATTTGCAAAAAATTTTATCACAGATGATAAGGCTTTCTAGGATTTAATTAGTCCGCTTCCTGGGACGAATGGGCTGAAGATACGCAGTTTCGTCCATTGGATTTAGCTCGATACAAGGCTTCATCAATCCGGTGAAGCAATTGTTGTAACGTTTCGCCGGGGATGAGTTCGGCCACTCCTAGGCTGATCGTGAGATGAGGTAATGATGTTTCCTGAATGCGTTCGACACTCTTACGTAGACGTTCGGCAATGTCGTAGGCTTGTCGGATTGGATGGTGTACTAAAACAATCATGAACTCTTCGCCCCCGACCCGGAAAAAGGCATCTGATTCACGCAGTTGCTCCGAGAGGGTGTCCACGACGGTTCGCAGGGCGAGGTCACCTGTTGGATGACCGTACACGTCGTTGACCTTTTTAAAATGGTCGATGTCGAACGAAATCAGGGAAAGGGGGTGTCGATGGCGTTTGGTCAATGCAATTTGTTGGTTCATGTAGTCGTTAAAGAAGCGCCGGTTGCCAATTTGAGTTAATTCGTCAACTCGCGACAGTTCTAATAGGCGCTGATTTAGCGTTTCCAGCTCGGTAATGTCGACTAAGATGACGACCGCTAAATTGCTGTTGGGTAAAAATGGATGGGCTTGCAGTTTGAAAATGTAAGATTCGCCTTTCAGATGACATTTGACTTTATGAACTTGATTTGGATTTTCCAGTAAATAATTCAGCCAAAGTTGGTCGCCCATGTACTTTTGTACAAAACCGTCCTCTTCAACAAAATAGTCGCAGATGCAACTACGTTTGTTGCTGTGGAAATCGTCGAAGTAATTGTAAAGTTGCTGATTGGCATCGATCAAACGTTCGCCATTGGAAACCAATACGATTTCTTCTTCGGAATTGATGATGCGTTGGAAATAATCCCGTTGTTTTTTAATGAGAAAAGTGACCAGGCCTGACAGTAATAGCAGTGTCAGGGTGATATTGGCGATTAAGGCGATGTTTTTTGTAGCTAAGAGTTCCGAAGTGGCATCTGTCTGAAGGGCGGCCTCAAGCGGATAAAAGGCCAGTAACGTGCCTTGCGGCGCTTTTTTTAGGTTTCGAAGCGGAATCGCGACCACCAGTTTATTCTCCCAAACGGTCGGCTGGGCGGTTTGACGCGTCCAGCGTTTTAAGTCTTCACCGGTGATTTGTTTCATCAGAGCGGGGTTGGGGTTCAGGTTGGCGATGTAGAAACCGTCTTTATGGTGTTTGCTAAAAGGGTGCTGCATGGTTTGCGCAAGCTTGGGCGGTACAATGGCCAGTGTTTGAATATTTTTTCCTTCAAAATAACGTTGAATCGAATTGAAGTGTGAAATCAAGAATAGAAAGCCGACGCGTTTTTTTTGATGGAAAATCGGTGTGATGATGCGAATGGTTAAATCGAACGCATCGGTGGCGATGTCTTTTCTCGGGGCTTGCAACCGTTGCAAGTCGGACATCGAAGTATCATTGGTCTCTTCTTTTGTCCAATTACGGTAAACGATGCCCCCTTTCGGGTTCAAAACCTGTACCCAAAGATTTTTATAGTTGGATTTTTGGGTGATCTGCGTAATCAGGTTGCTGAAGGCATGGTATTGAATACCGTTGTGTTCGGCCAGCAGGTGGCTGACGTCGTTGGCCAAGGTCAGAGCGATGGCTGTGGAGGCGGCTTGTTTTTCATTGATCTGGTGATATACGTCTTGAGATAGCGTTTGAGCGATGTTTTGATGGCGAAAGGTTTCAATCTGTTCATTGATTCGTTTGATCCAGTAGTAGCTGCTAACCTGAACTAAAACCACCAGACCCAACACTAAAAGCAGCAGTCGCTTATGACGTACAATCGAATCAAACAAAGGGGCATCCTTTCTCGCCTAAGAGTTTGACTGCATTTTATCAAAATAAACACACAACAAAACTCTTTCCTGACGGGTTTTAAAATTTAGGGCACCTTGATTAACCCTCCAATGAATTCTGGCAACGCCAAGTTTGTCAGATCAAGGCGTGAACGTGAAGGAATGTCTAGACCTTGCAAACGTGCCTTTATTTACTTGAATCTTTGAGTGGATTTAACGCTTTGATACTGTAAATGTCGTAGCGGGTATTGGGGCTTTGCACGCTGGCATTGGGTTCGGGGCCGTTCAACGGTGGTGCCCCTTTGGGGCGTTTGACGACCACACGCTTTTCGGCGGTGTGTAAGGCGGCCGCTAACAGAGCGTCACTGTCCATATCCGGCCCGACTAGCGCTTGTAGCGCCTGCATGTCTTTTTTGGCAGCGGCGGTTTTTTTCTTTTCCGGATACATCGGGTCGAGATACACCACCTCGACAGCGGGTGTTTCTGTGGTCAAATAAGCCGCCGCATCGGCGTTCACCAAGGTCATGCGTTCAACAATTTGGCGAATGTCGTCCGGCACGTCGGGTTGGCGGGCGCGCTCTAACGCGTCGGCCAGTAAGGCGGCGACGATGGGCGAACGTTCCACCAAGGTGACATGGCAACCCAGGCTGGCAAACACAAACGCATCGCCGCCCATACCGGCGGTGGCGTCCAGTATGCGGGGTTGATTTTGAATGGCCACGGCTTTTGCCAACGGCTGGCCTTTACCGCCGCCGAACTGGCGCCGATGGTTTTTCTTGCCGCCGACGAAATCCACGTAGACCGGGCCGCTGATGGGCGGAAACAGTGCCAGTTTCAGTGCTTGGGTTTCGGAGGTGGCTTTGGGGTCCGACCACCAGCCGAGCGCAAAATGGCTTTCGGTGTTCGAATCGGAGTTCAGGTCGGTGTTTAAAGGCAAATCCAGCCGTTCGGCGAGCGCCAGCGCCTTGTCGGGACAGGGTGAAGCCTTTATTGAAAGGGATGGGGTCATGGGGTTGGAATGGAATCGTGACGGGAAAAACGAGAAGCCGCAACTTCCCGTTTTCGCTGAGTTTGCTTAGGGCGTTTCGCCGAAACCAAAGGTTTCCGTGACGTAATCAATGTCCTTGTCGCCGCGACCGGACAAATTAATCAAAATGGTACTGCCCGGGTTTTCTTGACCGTGTTTCATGGCCCAGGCGACGGCATGGGCACTTTCCAGTGCCGGAATAATGCCTTCTGCGCTGGAGAGTTTGTAGAAGGCGTCCAGCGTTTCCTGATCGGTGACGCCGTGATAGTTTACGCGTCCTTCGGTTTTCAAATATGAGTGTTCCGGGCCCACTCCCGGGTAATCCAAGCCGGAGGCAATGGAGTGGACCGGGGCCGGGTTGCCTTCTTCGTCGGACAGCAACATGCATTTGAAGCCGTGAATCATGCCGGGTTTGCCATACGTCATGGTGGCGGAGTGTTCGCCGAGTTTGGTGCCTTTGCCCAGCGGTTCCACCCCGTTCAAGGTGACGGTTTCGTCTTCAATGAATCCGGCGAACATGCCCATGGCGTTGGAGCCGCCGCCGACACAGGCGCCGACTTGATCCGGCAATTCGCCGACCATTTCCAAATATTGTTCACGCGCTTCGTGCCCGACCACGGATTGAAAATCGCGCACCATCATCGGGAACGGATGCGGCCCCACCACGGAACCGATGGCGAATAAGGCGGTGTCGGCTTGCGGCACATAGGATTGGAAGGCGGAATCGACGGCTTCTTTCAAACTGCGTCCGCCAAACGAGACCGGCACGACCGTGGCGCCCAGCAGCTTCATGCGGGTGACGTTGGGGGCTTCTTTGGCGATGTCGATTTCGCCCATGTGAATTTCGCATTCCATCCCGAAATAAGCGGCGGCCGTGGCCAGCGCCACACCGTGTTGACCGGCACCGGTTTCGGCAATCAGCTTGGTTTTGCCCATGTGTTTGGCCAGCAAGGCTTCGGCCATGCAGTGATTCAGTTTGTGTGCGCCTGAGTGATTGAGGTCTTCGCGTTTCATGTAAATGTGCGCACCGACTTCGCGGCTCAGGTTGTGGGCGTAATACACCGGGGTGGGACGGCCTTGATAATGTTTGCGGATGTATTTCAGCTCATTCAAAAAATCCGCCGAGCGCCCGAGGGTGAGATACGCCTGATTGATTTCGGCGAAATGCGGTTCCAGTTCCGGCGGCAGAAAGGCGCCACCGAAGTCTCCAAAATAACCTTCGGCATTGGGGAAATTTTTCAAATAAGACATGTCGACTCCTGCGGGTGTTTTTATAGAGGGCTTTGCATGAGTGGGACACGAGGAAAAAATGAGATAAAATTTTTCTGAATTAGGCGAAAAACGACGCTAATAGCGGGCTATTAACGAGTTTTTCAACGACATTCAGGAAGATTCTAGCCATTTTTAGCCGTGAATCCATCTCGTGCAAAGTTCTCTTATAGTTTTGAATAAGCTGAACTTGTGTCTGCAAAGGCTATAAGGATACACTGGCGCGCGAAAGATGAAAATAGTTGAATAGTAAAAATAGCCAGGCCTGGTCAATTTTAAGGAAGCCATTGCGGTGTTGAAGTTGGAAGCGTTGTTAACCGAAATTCGCGGGTGCCGAATCTGTGAAGCCTATTTGGAACCGAATCCGGTGGTGCAAGCCGGGGAACACAGCCGAATTCTGGTGGTCGGTCAGGCACCGGGGCGAAAAGTGCATGAAAGCGGCCTGCCCTGGAACGATGCCAGCGGGGATTTGTTGCGCGAATGGCTGGGGGTGGACGACACGGTGTTTTATGACCCGGATTGGTTCGCGCAAATGCCGATGGGATTGTGCTATCCGGGCAAGGGGCGCAGTGGTGATTTGCCGCCGCGCAAGGAATGCGCACCTTTGTGGCACGCCGCCTTGAAAGCGCAAATGCCCCAGATTCAATTGACCTTGTTGATTGGGCAATATGCCCAAAAGCATTATCTGGGCCCGGCCTATAAAGGCTCGTTGACGGAAACGGTCCGCGCTTATCGTGAATTCTGGCCGGACATGATTCCTTTACCGCATCCGTCGCCGCTGAACCGTCATTGGCTGAAAAAGAACCCGTGGTTCGAGCGGGAGGTGGTGCTGGATTTACGCCGGCGGGTGGCCTCGATACTGGCGTCTTGAGATTACAGCACCGTTTGCGAAGTGGCTTTCATGGCTTTAGCGGTGAGGTCGGCGATCTGCGGGATTTTATCGCCGGTCAGATGTGCGACGCTGATGCGAATCGCTTTTGAGGTGCGAATGCGAAAGGCTTGGCCGGATTGCACCGCGATGCCTTCGGCGGAAAATACCTGTAATGCCTGCGCTTCGTCCTGCACTGGCACCCAGAAATGTAAGCCTTCCCGAACCGACAGCCGTATTTGATGGTTTTGCATGGCTTGCACAAACAACCGACGGCGGTTTTCATATTCCTGAGCCACCGCGTCGAAAGCGTTTTCGTCGATCATTTTTTGCCAAAGATGCGCCGTCAGCCGCTGTAATAACAAGCTCACCCAGCGGGGTCCGGCCAATTGGTGTTGCTTGAGTTCCGCCATCAAGCGCGGGTTGCCGGTGGCAATGCAGAGCCTTAAGTCGGGGCCGAGGGCCTTACTGACCGACATCAGGTAAAACCAATTTTGCGGTAAGTCGTCGGACAAGTTCGGCAGTGGCTGCTTGGACAGTGGTCCCCAGTAGTCGTCCATAATCAAAGTGATTTTCGGGTTGCTTTCCAGAAACTGTTTCCATTCTTCGAATCGCTGCGGCGACAGGCTGATGCCGGTGGGGTTGTGGGCGCGCAGGGTCAAAATGACACCGGCCACATCTTTGTGGGAGGACGCGTCGGGCACTTGCGCACCGTTTTCATCCAAATCCAATGGGATGGCTTTGAGGTGAAGGTTTTTCAGCAGTGCGATGACCGGTGGCCAACAGGGGTCTTCCACCCAGACACTGGCACCGGGGCGCACGCGTTGACGCAAAATGCGTTCCATGGCGTCAAGTGTGCCGGAAAAAAAGCCGATTTTGTCATGCGGAATTTGTTGGGCCGCTAGCCACTGTTTGGATAAAGCCAGTAAGGCCTCGTCGTCGCGGTTGGCTTCATAACCGATTTGATCGGTTTGTTGGTTGAACCAATCCGCATCCGGTTTCGGCAATAAGGCGACGTCGACATTGCCGCTGGCGAAATCTTCCAACCCGGTCGGAAAATTGACCGATAAATCCAGTTGCGCCGGTGGCGGTGCCACTTGAGAGCCTTTGCGGCCGTTGGTGACAATCATCCCGGCGGCGCGCAAGTTACGATAAGCGGTGGCGACGGTGCTGGGGTTGACCGACATACGAGTCGCCAGCTCCCGAACGGTGGGCAGTGGTGTGCCAGGTGGCAGGTCACCATTTTGGATTTGCGTTTCCAAATGATTGGCAATGCTTGCGGCGTTGAGGGTTTTTCTATATGATTCCATACAAATAGTTTATTGTATTAAAACAAAACTTTCAACTGTTGCGAGTCAGGTGTCCAGTTTTCACTGGGAAAGGAGTGGTTTCATGAAAAAAGTACTGGTTTTTCGCCATTTGGCCTTTGAATCTCTGGGCGTATTGGACTCCATTCTGCAAGCGCGGGGCATTGCGGTCCAATATGTGGATGTCGGTGTCGATGACTTTAACCCCGATTCGATGATGCAAGCGGATCTGTTGATTGTGCTTGGCGGTCCTATTGGGCTGGAAGATGTGACGACGTTTCCGTATTTGCAGAGCGAGTTGGACATCCTGTCCGATTGGATGGCACGGCAAAAACCGATTTTAGGCATTTGTTTGGGAGCGCAGTTGATGGCGTCGGTATTGGGTGCGAAGGTACGGCCGATGGGGCTGAAAGAAATTGGTTTGGCACCGATCGGTCTGACGGAAAGCGGGCAAGTGAGTTGTTTGTCGGAAATGGATTTGAACTGTCCGGTTCTGCATTGGCATGGCGACCAATTTGATATTCCCGAAGGGAGCGAGCGACTGGCGTTTTCCGAGGCTTGCCCGAATCAGGGCTTTTCGGTTGGCGATTGGGCGTTGGGTTTACAATTCCACTTGGAAGCGGATTTGGCGCGAATCGAGCAGTGGTTGATCGGGCATTTCAGTGAGTTGAAGCAAGCCGGTATCGATATTCCGGCCCTTCGCACCGAAGCGAAATATCATCGGCAAGCTCTGGCCCGGCAGGCCGAAAATGTCTTTCAGGCCTGGTTGAAAAAGGTGGGGTTATGATTGTTGGTAAAGTGGAAGCGGTTTTAGTGGGGCACGTCTCGGCATTGGGTGAGACGGCGGAAAGTGGTATGGATAAGCACCCTGTATCCGGTGCGGTGCTGGCCGAACCCTTGGGGTTGGTCGGGGATCAACAAGCGGACTTGCGGGTGCATGGCGGCCCGGATAAAGCGGTGCATGTTTATCCGGCGGCGCATTATGCTTTCTGGCAAATTCAGGTGAATTCGCCGCTTTTAGCCAGGCCTGGTGCGTTTGGAGAGAACCTGTCGGTGTCAGGCCTGGTGGAATCGGATGTTTGCTTGGGCGATATCTGGCAAATCGGTTCGGCCCGTTTTGCCGTGTCGCAAGGCCGTCAGCCTTGCTGGAAGCTGAATCTGCGCTTTGGCGTGGCGAATATGGCGCAGCAGGTGCAGAACAGTCTGAAGGTCGGTTGGTATTTGCGGGTGTTGGAGCCGGGGCAAGTGCAGGCCGGAGATGACATTGAGTTGTTGGAGCGGCCGTATCCCGACTGGACCATCGAACGCATCATGGGAGTGTTTTATCGCGATGGATTGAACCCCCGCGAACTGGAAGCCTTATTGGCGTTGCCGTTGCCGGCCTCCTGGCATAACACTATGCAAAAACGGTTGGTGTCCGGCGAGTTGGAAAACTGGCAACCGCGGTTATTCGGCCACTGAAATCAATTTAATAATTAGTCCAATAGATTGTCTTGCGGTGGCGGCGTGGCCTGGCGTTGCGATTTTTCATAGTCGTTCAATACCTTTTGCGCGATTTCACGCCCCCAGGCCTGGCCGGCTTGCATCGATTCCCGTGCGATTTTCGGCTGTACTCTCAAGAGCTTTTGGCCGGTGGGGGTTTCGTAAAACGCATTGATTTTTTGAACGTCTTGTTCGTTCAGGTATTTTTGGTAAATCGGAATCACTAGGGCATTGATTTGCTCCGGGTTGACCTCTTTCATAAAGCTATCCCAGAAATCATCCGGTGCATCCGGCACCAATTTCTTCAACATCGGAATCATTTGCTGGACGATCTGGCGGGACATTTGTGTCGAGCCGGTGGTTTCCATCAATTGTTTGACGCTGTCGGCGGAGGCGGGTTCGGCCCAGGCGGATGGCAGGTGCAAGGAAAGCGCTAAAAACGGCAAAGCAAGCAATTTTTTCATGGTTTGAATCCCGATTGGAAGTGAAGCGTTATCTTAAAGGGTGCGTCGCCGTCTGGCAAGATAAGCGGTTTTGAGAAAATTAATCTGGCTTATGGGGTAATCATTTTTTTATTTACAAAAAGTTTGATTCCGTCATATTAGCGTGTTCTAATAACGCCTCGTTATTTCTTTTTGTACATATCGAAAATTCCGTACCCGGTGCGAAAGAGGATTCGTTCCGGAAGCCGTCGTGCAGAACCTGATTTGAGAAGCGGGTTGAGCCGGCGGCTATTTTTTACGCACTCGATATGTACTAATGTATATTTTGAGGATGTAAAAGGATTTAAACCGTGATGACGTATAAAAAAAATATCCCGTTGACCGTGGCCATCGCCGCGTTGCTCGCGCAACCGGCTTGGGCGGACCCACAACAAAACGATTCGGACGACCAGGTGTTTACCCTGGGGAAGATCCAGGTGTCGGCTCAGGCCGAGAAATCCAATCCGGTGAACGTGGTGACGCCGGATGAAATTCGTCAACACGGTCAGACCGATGTGGGGCAGGCGATTGAATATGTACCGGGGGTGACCTTACAGGTCGGCGGTCGTCGAGCCGAGACACGGGCCAATATCCGCGGGTTCGATTCCCGCCAGATTACCCTGAACCTGGACGGGATTCCGATTTACATTCCGTACGATGGTAACATCGACTTAAGCCGTTTCCGTACCAGTGATTTGAGCCGAATCGAAGTCTCGAAGAGTTTGGGTTCCTTGCTGGAAGGGCCGAACAATATGGGCGGTGCCATTAACCTAGTGACCCGTCGCCCGGACCGACCATTGGAAGTGGAAGCCGACATTGGCGTGGAAGCCGGTAAAGACGGTTTGTTCAAGAACGCCCAGAACATTCAGGTCGGCAGTCGAGCGGACAAGTTTTATGTAACCGGCGGGATTTCCCGCCTTGAAAGTAGTGATTATCCGTTGTCGGATGATTTCAAACCGACCGAATATTCGCCGGGTGATGTCGTGCAGGGCAAAGGGTCGCGAGACCATTCCGGCAGCGAAAGCGCCACCGGGAACTTGAAGTTCGGTTACACGCCGAATGCGAGCGATGAATACGCCATCAGTTATTACCGTACCGAGGGAACGAAAGAATCGCCGCCGTATGCCGGCAGTTCCGATACCGGGATGGCGGTGCGTTACTGGGATTGGCCGCAGTGGGATAAGGAGAGTATCTATTACGTCGGGCACACTCAAGTGGGCCAAGGTTACGTGAAGTCGCGTTTGTTCTACGACAACTTCAAAAATAAGCTTTATTCCTATGATAACGATAATTACGACACTATTACCAAAGGCTATGCCTTCCGCTCGCAATATGATGATTACAGCATGGGCGGTAGCTTGGAAGGCGGCATGCCGATCGCCAACCATGATTTGAAGGCGTCGTTGCAAATCAAGTACGACGAGCATCGTGAGCGGGATTTACCGAAAGACAATTCGCCGTCCTCCTTCGACGACAGTTGGCGTACTTACCAAAGCCATATCTATTCCCTGGGCTTGGAAGACACCATTGCGTTGACTGAAAAAGCCAATTTGACGTTGGGTTACCGTCGTGACGAATTCGAAATGACGAAAACGGATGACGGCGATCCGAGAAACGATCCGGACGGCACGCAAGGCAAGAATAACTTCCAGATCAAGGGCGATTACACCGTTCAGGGACAAACCCTGTTTGCCGGCGTGTCATTGAAGTCGCGTTTCCCGAATATGAAGGATTTGTATTCCTATCGTATGGGCCGTGCCATCCCGAACGTCAATCTGGAACCGGAACAGGCTACGCATTATGAAATCGGGGCCAAAGGGCAGTTGAGTCGCGTGAACTATCAGGTCAATGTGTTCTATTCCGATATCACCGATGCCATCGAGTCGGTCACGGTGCAAAGCACCGAGTGTGGCGGCACGACCTGTAGCCAGAATCAAAACGTCGGCACGGCAATTTCGCAAGGGGTGGAAGTGCAGTTGGACATGCCAGTGACCGAAACGGTCGACTTGGGCGTCGTGTATGCCTACTTGGATCGTGATTTGAGCGAGAAAGAGCTGGTACCGACCTTTTCGCCGAAGAATAAGGTCAGCATTTACGGGGATTGGTACCCTGCGCCGAAATGGCATTTCGGTGTGGATTGGCATTATCAGGACCAATCGGAAACCAGTACCGATGGAGACCGCCCGACGGCCGGATTCAACCTTTGGAACGCCACGGCGTCTTACGACATCAACAAGCACTTCAGTACGAATGTGGTGTTGAAAAACGTCATGGACACCGATTATGAATTGGCGGAAGGCGACCCAATGCCGGGCCGGACTGTGTGGGTGAACCTGCATGCCAGTTATTGATTTTCGCGGCCGACTTTAGAGATTGAGTCGCCGCAACCGTTTTCCTCTAACTCTGTTATCTGTCATTTACCTAGGGGGAGGTTGGTTCAAGCATACCTAGTATGTTTGGACCTTTTTTATTTTCGGCTTCCGATGAGAGCGGGAGCTTTGATTACCATTTGGATGTTTAGAATGCTTATCGCACGCTGTCTTCGTTTACGAATGTGGGTATTCGTCGCATTATGTTTTGTCAGTCACCCGGCATTGTCGGCCGGGGACGATGTTTGTCAACCGCCGGCAACGGTTTCTAAAGTGTATGCCGCCAATCCGGTGCTGTCCTATCTGGTGATGGCTGTCGCACCGGACAAGCTGGCTGGCTGGAACTTTCTGCCACCACCACAGGCCAAAGGGGTTTTCCCTGACGCCAGTTTTGATTTGCCGGTCATTGGTGGCTGGTTCGGCCAGGGGCGTACGCCGAACATGGAAGTGTTGCTGGCCAATCAGCCGGATTTGATCGTGATGTCCGGCACAACGGTGGATGTCAGCCGTCAGCAGACCTTGAAAGACCTGGGGGTGCCGGTGTGCCGGTTGCAATTGGATGTGTTATCGGACTACCCAGAGGGATTTCGGCGTCTTGGTCAATGGCTGGGCGTTCCGGAGCGGGGTGAGGCCTTGGCTCAAGAGGCCGAGCGACTCTTGACCTTGCAAGCGCAACGCCGTGATTTACTGGCGGGGTCCGGCGTGCCGGTCAAAACCGTTTATTACGCCGAGTCGCCGAATGGGCTGATGACCGAATGCCGAGGTTCCATTCATTCCGAGGTCATTCCCTTGGCAGGCGGTTCAAACCCACATATCTGCCCGGGTCAGGCAGCACAGCAAAGCCGTTTCGGTAAAGTCGCCATCAATTTCGAGCAGCTTCTGAAATACGATCCGGACGCGATTGTGACGCAGGAACGCCGTTTTTACGACAAGGTGTATCGTGATCCCAAGTGGGCCAACTTGAAAGCGGTGCGCCATCAGCAGGTGTTTTTCATGCCGCAAACACCCTTCCGTTGGATGGATCGTCCACCGTCGTTTATGCGCTTGTTGGCCAGTCAATGGCTGATGAATCGCCTGTATGGCGATCAGATGCACATTGATATGGCAGCACAGGTCAAACGCTTCTATCAACAATTTTTTCAAGTGACACTGACCGATGCCCAGGTGAGTAATATCCTGGCGGGAGGGACGTTGAATGCGCGCTGAAAAACCCTTGACACTCGGCGCCATGTTTCACGTCACACCTTTGGGGGATGAAGGTGCGACACGAACCTACCAACGATTCACCGATTTGGCGGTGTCGTTGGAAACCCTTGGTTATGAAGAAGCCTGGGTGACGGAGCATCATTTCAATGCTTACAGTCTGACACCTGTGCCGACCTTGCTGATGTCGCACTTTTTGGCGAAAACGCGATGTTTGAAATTGGGCGCGGCGGCGGTTTTAGTCGGGTTTCATAATCCAATTAGCGTGGCGGAACAATTGGCGACTTTATCGGCTTTGGCACCGGGCCGGGTGTTGTGCGGGTTTGCCAAAGGCGGGCCGTTCGAATCCCAAAACGCGGTGTTCAAAGCGGAACAATCGGTGTCTCGGGAGCGTATGAATGAGGCGGTGCCGGCCATACTGGACTTGCTGAAAGGCGAGACGGTGGCGCATCAGGGTGATTTCTATCAATGGGATGCCGTTAATTTAATCCCGAAAGGCGGTTTCACGCATCGTGAGGCTTTTATCGCCAGTGCCGATGACAGCAGTTTGGCAATGGCTGCCCGGTACGATGTTGGGCTGATGGCGGCGCAGTTTTGGGATTTGGAACGGATTGAACGGAATGCAGGCCTGTATCAGCAGGCCCATCCGGAATCTGCCAGGCCTGACCTCATGGCGGCGCGCGGGCTGTTTATGGACGAGGACCCGGAGCAGGCGCGTCGCTTGGCCTGGCAACACATCGAATCTTTCCGGGCGCAAAAATCGCAGCTTTGGGGCAAAGGACAAGGCCCTATGGCGAAATTGTCGCCGGACGAACTCTTGCAACGCATGCTGGTGGGCACGCCTCAGGACATTGTCGGGCAGGTGTTGGCGTTGCAGCGTGTCGGGGTAACGCGTTTGGCCTTGAACCCGTTGACGTCCAGCCCCGAGCAACGCCTTAAACAGTTCGAATGGTTTGTGTTGGCGGTTTGGCCGCAGGTACAGGCAGGGTTAAATGCGGCGTTAAGCACGAGGTCCGGCATATGAAGCTGTGCGCTTTCGGTTTTCTGTTCGGGTTACTGGTGTTCGTGGCTTTGGTGTCGCTGACGTTGGGGCGTTATGACTTTGCCCCTTTATCCAGTTTGCAACAGTTATGGTGGTCATTGACATCTCAGGAAGGCGAAGTCAATCGGTTGTTGGTCAATATCATGTTCGATGTCCGTTTGCCGCGAATTATTGCGGCGGTGTTGATTGGTGCGTCGCTGGCCGTGGCAGGCACCGCTTTTCAAGCGCTGTTTATGAATCCGCTGGTGTCGCCGGGCGTGTTGGGCGTGTTATCCGGTTCGGCTTTCGGCGCATCTTTGGGTATTCTGCTGTTCGACAGTGTGTGGATGATGCAGTTATTGAGTTTCGGGTTCGGTTTGCTGGCGGTGTTCATCGCCTTGATGCTGGCGAAGGGTGAACTGCGCAATAATCTGACCATTCTGGTGCTGGGTGGCATGATTGCCGGTGCTTTGTTTACCGCCTTGTTGTCGGTGGTGAAATACGTGGCCGATCCTTACAACAAGCTGCCGGCTATTGTTTATTGGTTAATGGGGTCGCTGGCGAATGTGGAGGGCGATTTGTTGCTGTGGTTGGCGCCGTTTATGTTGGTGGGGATGGGGTTGTTGATACTACAGGGCCATACCTTGAATGTGCTCAGCCTCGGCGATGACGAAGCTCGAACGTTGGGCGTGTCGGTGGAGCGAAAACGTTTGTTGGTCATCGTATTGGCAACCTTTCTGGGCGCGATTACCGTGACGTTGGGTGGCATGATCGGCTGGGTTGGGCTGGTGATTCCGCACCTGACCCGTTTGCTGTTCGGGGCTGACAACCGGTTTCTGTTACCGGCGTCGGCGTTGATTGGGGCGATTTATCTGCTGGTGGTCGATAACGTCGCTCGGTTGGCTTTGACGGTGGAAATTCCGCTCGGCATTTTGACGGCGTTGATTGGTTTGCCGGTATTTGCCTGGGCTCTGAAAAACGTCCGGAAAGGTTGGCAGCCTTGAGAGCGTATCGAATAGTTAAGCGATGGAGATTGACATCTCCTATCGGTTTTAAATTTAATATGAATGCTTTAAACATTAATAAATATTAATCGGTTATGTTGTATTGGTAATATGGATAAAAGGTCATATACCGTTAGCTTCATACCGAAAAATGAATAGGAGTTATTTAAATGAAATTCAGTGCAAGAAATCAAGTGAAAGGGACGGTTAAAGCCATTCAGACCGGTGCGGTGAATACCGAGGTGGTCATTGAAGTGGCACCGGGTGTGGAGCTGGTTTCCATCATCACCAAAAATTCCGCCGAGTCTTTGGGGTTGGCTGTCGGGAAAGAAGCCTATGCCATCGTTAAGGCCAGCAATGTGATGGTCGCGGTGGACTGATCCAATCTCAGATTGAAATCTTGAATTTAACCATTAACTGTAACACCCAGGCCTGGGTGTTTTTTTGAATAGTCGATATGTAATAAAGTATATTTTGAATGAGCTTTATCTATAATAGCCTCTTTTTAGATAACGGAGCAAACAGCATGGTTTGGTTTAGCAATGAAGAAATCGCACATTGGATCAATGAAGACGCCCCTTTGGTGGATTTGACGTCGCATCTGTTGGGTGTTGAGGCGCAATATTGTGAACTGACGGTCACCACTCGGCATGCTACCTGTCTGACATTGACCGAGGAAGCTGCGCGTCTTTTCGGGCAATTGGGTGCGGACATCGTTTTTTGTGAATCGAGCGGGCGACAGGTTAAGCCCGGAACGGAAATTCTGAAGGTGACCGGGCGAGGCGATGCCTTGCACCGAGGCTGGAAAGTGGCGATGAATCTGCTGGAGACCGGCTGTGGGGTGGCCACGGCCACGGCCGATATGGTGGCGGCGGTACAACAGGCAGGGGATATTCCTCTGCTGGTGACGCGCAAACATGCGCCGGGCATGAAAAAACAATTGCTGAAAGCGGTGCTGTCCGGTGGCGCTTACCCGCATCGCTTAGGGTTGTCGGAAACGGTTCTAATTTTCGATAACCATTTGAACGTGATCGGCGGACGCGAGGCCTTGCCTGCGGCGATACGCGGAATGAAAGCGGCGGCTTGTGAAAAGAAGATTGCTGTGGAATGTGAGCATTTGCCGCACGCGATGCAAGCCGCCGAAGCCGGAGCCGACGCTATTCAGTTCGACAAGGTACCGGTCGGCGACCTGACCTTATGGTGCAAGTCCCTGAAAGCGTCTTTTCCAACCTTGAGTGTGTTGATTGCCGGCGGGATTCGCCGTGACAATGTGGAGGCCTATGCCGCCAGTGGTGTGGATGGTATTGTGCTCAGTTCGCTCTACCATGCCAAGCCGGCCGACTTGGGTGTGCGTATTCAACGGTTGGATTGAGCGGCGATGATACAGATTCAATCTCTGGCGGCAGCTTATGGCGATCAGCCGGTGTTTTCCGATTTGAACCTGTCGTTGAATGCCGGTGAAATCATCAGTCTGCTCGGCCCGAACGGTTGTGGTAAAACCACTTTTCTGCGAACCCTGTTGGGGTTGCATCCGAAAACGGCCGGGCGAGTGTTGATCAACGGAGACGTCGCTGACAGCCTGACGCCGAAAGCACAAGCCCGTTTGATTAGTTATGTGCCGCAGTATCATCGGCTGGCGTTTGGGTATGCTGTGCTGGACATGGTGTTGATGGGTGTTGTGGCCGCTGAATCGCAATGGTACCGCGCCGGTCAAGCCGATCGGCAACGGGCCGAAGGCGCGTTGGACTTGCTTGGCATCGGGCATTTGAAACAGCGGCCTTACACCGAGTTGTCCGGCGGGCAACGCCAGTTGGTGTTGATTGCCCGAGCTTTGGCGCAGGAAACGCCTTATATTTTAATGGATGAGCCCACCAATGGATTGGACTTTGGCAATCAGATTAAATTGCTGGAGAAAATCCGCGACTTGGGTGAAGACCATCGTTGTATTCTGTTTACCTCTCACCACCCGGAGCAGGCGATGATGTCGGCCACCCGCACGCTTATGATGCAGAAAGGGGAAATCCTGCGGGACGGAGCACCGCAGACGCTGCTGACGCGTTCCAACATCTGCCAACTCTACGATATTCCTGAGGCGCATTGGCCGTCGGCGTTCAGCGGATTTTCTTAGTCGAATACGGTAAGCGGCCAGGCCTGGCCGCTTTTGACATGACAAAACATTCCAAATTTTGATTGAAAAGGGTCTTTTTATGATTTCAGTGAATCTGCTGGCGGACGCCACTGTTCTTGAAACCCTCGTGCCATTGTTGGAAGACGAAGGTGCGGCGGTGTCGGCGCACGAATTTCTATTCGAATTGCAGGAAGACACTGTGCGTAATAGTGATGTGTTGATGGTGACCTCAGCCTTTGAACAGCAAAAAGGCCGTGATGTGTGGTTACGTTTGCGGCGTCAGAATCCGCAATTGCTGCTGATTATGCTGGTGGATGCGACGCAGGCGCAGGAAAGCATCGAGTCCTTCCGGGTGGGGGCGTTTGATGTTTTGACGCTTCCGGTTGAGGTTGAATCTCTGCAGGCGGTGATGGCGCGGGCCAGCCAATTTGTCAAACACCGTCAACGTTTGTTGATACAGGGGGGCATTGAAGCGAACCCGGAACAGAGCAACGACCCAGTCGCGGTCAGCGGCGCTATGAAACAGACGCTGAACCTGTTGACTCAAGTTGCGGACATGGAGCTGCCAGTTTTATTGATTGGTGAAACCGGTACTGGAAAAAGCGTGCTTGCCAATTACGTGCATCGTATTGGGCGACGACGCGACAGTCATTTTCTGACCGTCAATTGCGGCGCGATTGCACCGACGCTGCTGGAGTCGGAATTGTTCGGGCATGAAAAAGGCGCTTTTACCGGTGCCGCCGATCGACGCATCGGATTGCTGGAAGCGGCGGATGGCGGCACTTTGTTTCTGGATGAAATCAACAGTGCCAGTCCGGAGTTGCAGGTTCGGTTGCTGCAATTCATTCAGGATAAAAAGTTGTTGCGGGTTGGTGCGCGTATTGAAGTGGAGGTGGATGTCCGTTTGATTGTCGCCACCAATCAGCCGCTCAAGCCGTTGGTGGACAGCGGTCGGTTTCGTGAGGATTTGTATTTTCGGCTGAATGTCTTTCCGGTGGAGATTCCACCGTTACGCAATCGTGTGGAGGATATTTCGTATCTGGCGGCGCGTTTTCTGTTCAAGCATGCGCCGCGCCTTGGTAAAAAGGTCAATGCCTGCGGGCCGGGAGTGCTGGATACCTTGCGGGCGTATGCTTGGCCGGGCAATGTCCGTGAGCTGGAAAACGTGGTGCAGCGTGCGCTGATTATGAGTCAGGGTCACCGTGTGGAGTTGAGCGATTTGCCGGTCGAACTGCTGGAAAGTACGCAACTGGATGAGTTTGACTCGGATACATGCCATTTGATGTTTCCTGAAAATCTGTCGCTTCAGGAGGTTGAAAGCTATTGGATCAAGCAGACGCTGCATAAATATAAGGGCAATAAATTACGGGCTTCTAAACAGTTGGGCATCGATCCGAGTACCTTGTGGCGAAAGCTGAAAGGTAAGGTCTCCAAATGAGATTTATATGTCATTGCATTCTGCAAGAGTGTTGCAAAATTCAATGTGTTTTGAGATGAAAAAATCTCTTTTAGAAAAAGAATTTTATTGATTATTTATCATTTAACTATTTGTTATTGAAGTAATAATGAAAAATATTTTCCGTGTTTGAGTGGGTTGGCACAGAGTGTGATATAGCATTCGTTATGTTCGAAAAGAAATAACGAAACAACTCGCTTGGCGAGTAACTCTTAACGAACCATAACAACAGGTGTCGGGGAATTCTCACCACCGATACCGTTCAAACAACGGGAGAAATCAATGCAAGATTTTAGAAAGCTTCTATATGTTTTGCCTTTTGCCTGGATCAGTCTTACGCCGATGCCGGTATTGGCGTCGGATAATGACGATGCGAAATTTGCCGAATATCGGGATTCCCTTGAGGAAGGGAATCCGGGCGAATTCTGGGTGGATGACGGTGAAGAACTTTTCTTCACGAAAGCCGGGCCGAAAAACGCCAGCCTGGAAAAATGCGACTTTGGCTTAGGACCGGGTGTGTTGGAAGGCGCTTATGCGAAAATGCCGCGTTATTTTGCGGATACCGATAAGGTCGAGACGTTGGAAGGTCGCTTGATTACCTGCATGAAAACCTTGCAGGGGCTCAGCGATGAAGACATTCAAGAGCAGTATCTGAATATTCATTATCTCAATGCCTCTGAAGAAGACAGCCGCGTTTCACCCTTGTCGCAATTGGCGACCTATGTGGCCGCCCAGTCGAATGATATGCCATTTTCAGTGAGTTTGGAACATCCGAAAGAACAATACGCTTACGAACTTGGTAAAAAGACCTTCTGGCACCGAATGGGCGCGATGGATTTGTCGTGCGCGCATTGTCATGCCGTGCCGGGCCGCGTGCTTCGTGGCGTGGAACTGCCGGTTATGACCGATCCGCGTCGTGCGGGGAAAGTGATGGGCGCTTTTCCAGCTTACGTCAACAAGGACGGCAATGTCCGTACCCAGTGGTGGCGTAACGAGCGTTGTGTATTGGCCATGCGTTTGCCTTGGCTGAAAGTCGGCTCGGAAATCGATGCGGCGTTGATTTTATATCAAGTCAAGAAAGCGTCGGAAAGCAAAGAAGAAATCAGCGTGCCCGGTTTGAAACCGCGTGCCTAATGACATCTATCAGGAGGCGACGATGAAATACCGTGGATGGATACTGTTGAGCTTTATGTTGATTGGGTTTTCGGCGCAGGCGGATGTGGCGGCAGGGCAGGAGTTGCATGCACAGGCCAAATGTTTGTCCTGCCATGCCACTCAACCTTATGACCGTGAAAAGACGCCAACCTTTGACGCGTTAGTGAAACGCGTGGCCGGATGCAGTCAGAATTTCAATACCGGCTGGTTTGACGATGAAATCCGCGACGTCGCCGAATATCTCAATCGTGAATATTACCGATTTGAGTCGTGAATTTAACGAACCGATGAAACAGGAATCAAAATGCGTTTAAACACAAAATTAACGTCTATTCCACTGGCGCTGGCCGCTTTGATCTTGAGCCAGTCAGCCCTTTCGATGAGTGGAAGTGTGGACGAGCAATCGAAGAAAAAGGCATCGCCTCAGACTGAAGTGATCACTCAAAGTGAAGAAGGGGATTTTGTGGCTGAAGATGGCCGCAAACTGAAATACGACCCGAAAAACGATGCGGAAGACCGCGGTCAGCGCATTTCCGAAGCGCAGTTCATGCAAGCCGTGAAGCGCAGTTTTCTGGTGAACGACGAGCAGGAATGGAAGCGGTTTTCCGATCCGACATTGAAGACTTGTAACGTCAGTCATGATAAACCGGATATGGAACAAACCAAATCGATTTTGGCGCGTGAGAAAGCATCCATTGTATTGCCGGAACATGGCCGCTATATGGGCGATTGGAAACAAGGTAAAAAGTGGGTGGAAGGCGCTCATGGCGGGCGAATCGGTTATCCCGGATTTGTGGATGCGGACAACCCGGCCAAGCTGAACGGTGCTAACTGTTATGCCTGCCATGCGGTGGATCCGAATTTTCCGCAGAACGGCAACATGGGGCCGAGTTTGACCGGCTTCGGCAAAATGCGTGGGCAAGGCGAACCGATGCAAAAATATACCTATGAATATATTTTTAATGCCAAGTCGTTTAACCCATGTTCTCTGATGCCACGCTTCGGAAACGGTGAGGGGCATTTGTTAACGCCGGAGCAAATTGCCGACATCGTTGCCTTTTTGCTGGACCCGGAGTCGCCCGTGAACCAGCCGAAGCAATAAAGCATTAATTTAGAGAATCTCTGATTCAGAGGTCCTCTAGCCGGTCACAGGGCCGGTTTCAATCTTAATCGAAACAAAAAAGAGACACACATGAGTCAACAAATCTCACAGGATCAGAAAGATCAAATGGTGGATCGCGTGCGACGCGATCTGATGAAACGCTTTTTTGGGTTGGCGGCCGGGGCGGCGGTTTTACCGCTGGCCTCCACAGCGACTTGGGCCATGCCAAAAAGAGGCGCCGAAGTGCCGGACGTTAAACCGGTCAAGTTAACCGACCATATTTGGGTGCTGTATGCCCGAGGCGCTTGGCCGACCCCTGAAAATCAAGGGTTTTTCGCTAATATTTATTTGGTCGATACTCCGAAAGGTATTGTGGTGTTGGATACCGGCACCTCGGTTCAAATCGGTGAAATGGCGATTCGTATGATCAAACAGCACTTCAATAAACCGATTGTCGCGGCCTTCAATAGTCACTATCACGGCGACCATTGGTTGGGCAATCATGCGTTTATCGAAGCGGACCCATCGTTGCCGATTTACGCTCATCCGGACGCGATTACCGCTATCACTAACGCGGTGGGTGATGATTGGCTGAACCAAATGCATAAGGCGACCAACGGCGCGGTGGACGGCACTAAGGTGACGGCTCCGAATACCGGCGTCAAAAACGGTCAGACTTTCCAATATGGTGATGTAACCCTGAAAGTCCACAGTTATGGCCCAGCGCATTCGCCGGTCGACATCATGGTGGAAGTGGTCGAAGACAAAGCTTTGTATGTTGGTGACATCATTATGGATCACCGTATCGGAAATCCAAGCGAAACGTCTTTTCAAGGGTATATCAAAACCCTGGGAGTGATTCGCGATGACATGAGCAATCGGCTGTTGATGCCGGGGCATGGTAAGCCGGGGCATGAAAAACTGCTAAAAAACTACGAAGATATCATGCACGGTATTTACGACAATGCGGCCAAAGCGGTTGAAGAAGGTATGACCATCTCCGAAGCGAAACAAATGGTGCTGGCCGACCCACGTGTCAGTCAGTTCAAAGACAACACCGAGGGCTTTGACGAAATCGGGAAGTTCGTCAGTTTCGCTTATACCGAAGCGGAGCAATCGCTCTTTTAACCCGCTCAGGAGGGATTATGAAAAAATTGAAAGGATTTCACTGGTTGTTCTTACTGTTGTGGTTACCCTTGACCTGGGCTTTGCCGGCTCAGGCCGTCGAAGTGGCTAAGGTGGTATACCACGTTGATTTTGACGATGCGAATCGTTATTCGGCGACTTTAACGTCCATCAATAATATGTTGAATGAGTACGAAAACCAGTTTAAGGAGTATGACATCAGTATTGTGTTTGTCGGCCTAGGCGCGCGTTTCATTACCGATACCGACAAAGCCGGAATCAACAATCAACTGAAAGAACGTCGTGCCGAGTTCAAAGGGCGGTTGGACGGACTGCATAGCATGCGTAACGTCAAGCTTGCGGTGTGCAACAACACCTTGACCGGGTTCGGTATGAAAGCCGCGGACTTATACGACGGCGTCGAGGTTGTGCCTTCCGGTGTGGTCCATTTGGCTGAACTTCAGGAAGGTGGTGCCTCCTACATCAAGATTCAATAATGACGGAACCCGTCTCTCGAAAAAAATCATGACAGCTGATTTTCTGCACTTCTGCTCCGTTGTGCAGTTTTTTCCCTATTTTTAACCCATCGATTATCTCTTTAACGTTGAATGAAAAGGAAACGATATGAAAAAACTGCAATGGATTGTATTGGCTACCCTGTTTGTGAATGTGTTCGCTCAAGGGGCTATGGCCTCGCCGGAACCCAAGGATCCGAAAAAACGTACGCCGCAAGGATTGTATGTGGATGCCAAAGAAGCCTATGAGATGATGAAAAAAGACGACAAGGTGATTTTGGTGGATGTCCGCACACCGGAAGAATGGCAGTTCGTCGGGAATACGCACATGGCACAGATTATGATTCCGTCGGTGCTGTTTGTCTATAACGAGATGGACTCGAAAAAGCCGCGTTATAAATCCATTAACAACGATGCCTTTGTTTCCGAGTTGGAAGAAGCCGCTTATAAGTTAGGCGCTAATGAAGACAGTACCTATATTATGATGTGCCGTTCCGGTTCATCCCGTGCCCAACCGGCGGCGAAAATGCTCGATCAATACGGTTACAAAAACGTCTATATTATGACGGACGGTTTTGAGGGCGGCAAAATCAAAGAAGGCGAACACAAAGGCTTTCGTTTGAAAAACGGTTGGAAGAATTCTGGCTTGCCGTGGACCTATAAAATCGACCCGAAAAAGGCTTATTACAAAAAATAACCGAACGCTCTGCTTTGGATACGAACCGGCGCCCTGTCATGGGGTAGCCGGTTTTTTTATGGCGCTGAACTTGTCAGCGATTACCCGCCGATCATTTTCGAAGCGATGCCCTTTTCTTTGCCGTTTTCGCCCAGTACGATGCCGCCCAGGTGCAGAATCAGGAAAGGCACCAGATACCACAGTGCCAGCACGTGCATGTCTTTAGCGATGTCGCCCAGCGCATCGTCGGGGCCGAATTTGATGTAAAGGCCTGTCATGACCGACAGGGCGACACCGGTGTAAAACACGATATACACCCAGGCCTGGAACTTTTCACGCACACTGGCTTGCGGGTTGAAAGGACCCTTGTAGAAAATGCCTTGCGAGGTGGTATAAGCCAAGCGCGCCAGCAGTAATACGCCCATCAGATAACCGGCATACAAATGCCACTGGAACATATTGCCACGAATCGTTTTGGCGGCTTTGACCGCGTCTTCTTGACTGATGTCGTAAGCCGCCATTTGCGGTGACGTGGTCAGGACGTCGGCCATGCCGTATTTCTCCATCCACCCCATACGTAACAGCACGGTCAGTAGAATAAATAACATCGTCAGAGCGATGCCCCAGTGAATCAAACGGTGAATCAGCGTAAAATAACGGCGGTCTTCAAGCATCGTTTAGCATCCTTGTTCAGGTTTTAGAATCAATTCCAAGGGTAAGGAATGCGCATAGTGTAACGGGTTCGATGGCAAATGGCGATGGAAAATCCACATAAACTATGCGGTCACGAATATTTTACAACTTTGTATTCACTCTGTTTTTTAATACCACGAGAAATATTTTTCGCGACGTTCTCTTTCGTGATTCTAGCTTTTCGTTTTAATGGGGTTTAATTGTGGGATGACGTTTTTTAGAAATATCCTACTTCATCCAATGGAATTTATAATCAGGGTAATCGCTAACGTTAGCCAGCTTGTCGCCAGCAGAAAAGTACTGGCTAAAAAGGCATTGCGTCGTGCGGGGAGATGGTTGTTTCCAAGGTGTATCCAACTGTGCCAAAGTCGGAAGGCGACAAAGCCGCATGCAAGAGCAAATTGCCAAATTGTCACTTGTTGGGTGATAAACAGTATCACGGCCAATAGATAAAACAGTATCGGTAGCTCAAAAAGGTTTTGATAATGTTGTTCAACCTGAACAAGCTTGGTTGGCAGTTTGGCACCTCTATTAAGTAAAAAATGATGTGGGTTCACCCCTTCTTTTTGCACAGCTTGTACACGTAAATTAAGCATGCGAATACCGACTGAAAACGTCAGTAATACCATTATCAATAACGGCATAAATATCCATTCTTGTGTCATTTTCGACTCCTTGGTTTGTTAATGCAGTATTCAATCATCATGGTAAATATTAATTTAGGACATAATATGTTCAAGAACATATTTTGAGTTCTTGTAGGATAAACATAAGATGATTTAGCCGCGGAGGAAAATATGGGATGGTCGACAGATAAAAAACATCAAACGCGGCAGAGGATTGTTGAATGTGCCGCACGGCTTTTTACTGCCAAGGGGTTTGATGGGGTTTCGATTGATGAAATTATGCAAGCGGCACAATTGACGCGAGGTGGTTTTTATTCTCATTTTGCCTCTAAAGAAGCGCTCTATGCGGAGGCGATCACTACTGCTGCGCGATTGAGACTGTCTGCTCGATTTCCGCAGGGGGATTTTAGTGACAGTGAATGTTTATCCCAGTTGGTGACGAATTATCTGTGTGAAAGTCATCTGCATGATGAGCAACCATCCTGCCCACTGGCTTTTTTAACCTCTGATGTAGCGCATCAAAATGATGAAGTGCGTGGTGCCTATACGAAGGTTTATAAAAAGCTGGTGATTTATATTTCGCAACTTATGGGGGAGTCTCCAAATAACGATAAGGTGCTTTCGTTAACCGCAATGATGATTGGCGGGGTCGCGGTTGCTAATTCATTGAATGATGAGCGTACTCGATTAAAGGTTTTACAGGCCTGTGACCGGATGGGGCAGCGTCTGATTTCAAGTAACAATAATGAATTTTCGCCTGATTAATGGGCTCCGCTTTGTGGTTGATACTCAATTAACGAAGGTTTGTCGCATCGCAAAAAGTGATGCGCCTGAACTCGTGGCGATAAGCGGGTACAATAAATTTTATTTTTCAGGGGTGTTTTCAGAGTCGTGGACGAGGAATGCATGCAAAACGGTTTAAGAATTGCCGCAATAGAGGTGCTTGCGTCATGTTCGTAAAAGTGGCCGTGCCCGGACCGTTTTTGGCACCGTTGGATTATGCGTTGCAAGCCGCCCCGAACGAGGTTGGAGACGAAACCCATGCAGAAACCGCCAACCTGTCGCTGGCCTTGGAACCGGAAGAGGCCCCGGTGGATGTAACCCCTACCAATTCCCCAACGCAAAACGAGATTCTGCCTGTCGTCGGCGGCCGTGTCACCGTGCCGTTTCGCAATAAGCGCCACACCGGTATTGTGATGGCCTTGAACGACGAAGCCGAGGTTGAATCCGTCAAAATCAAACCCATTGACACGGTGTTGGACGCCGAGCCGATTTTCTCCGAACCGGAAATGGCGTTGTTGCAGTGGGCCAGCCACTACTATCACGAACCGATCGGCAATGTCATGCAAACCGCGTTACCGAAGCGAGTTCGCCAAGGCGAACCCTTAGCGGTGGAAGGCGTGCCCGCCTGGCAGTTGACCGAAATCGGTTTGGAAGCCGCCCCTCAAATTGCCGCGAATGCCACCCAACAAAAAGCGCTGTTCGAAGCGCTGTCAGCTCAAACGGAAGCCGTCACCGCCGAGCAATTGAATGCGGTGCTCAGCGGTTGGCGCTTGCCGATGAAGCGTTTTATCGAAAAAGGCTGGGTTGAGGAAATTGAAAAAAGTTGTCTGCACGCCCTGCCAGCCAGGGAAAAATTGGCCAGGCCTGGTCATATTTTGAATACCGAGCAACAAACGGCCGTCGATCAGGTGTTGGCCCAGAAGGGCTTCAGTGCCCATCTGCTGGAAGGCGTGACCGGCAGCGGTAAGACCGAGGTGTATCTCGGCTTGATTGAAGCGGTCATCGCGCAAGGTAAACAGGTGCTGGTTTTGGTGCCGGAAATCGGTTTGACGCCGCAAACGGTCAAGCGTTTCGAAGCCTATTTGCAAGCACCGGTGGCGGTGATGCATTCCGGTTTGAACGATAAAGAACGCCATTGCGCCTGGTCGCTGGTGAAAAGCCATCAGGTGTCGGTGTTGCTGGGGACGCGTTCGGCGATTTTCACGCCCTTCGACAACCTCGGTCTGTGCATTATGGATGAAGAGCATGATTTGTCGTTCAAGCAGCAGGACGGTTTCCGATATTCAGCGCGAGATTGTCTGGTGCGCCGTGCGCAGTTGGAAAAGGTGCCGGTGGTGTTGGGATCGGCCACGCCCTCATTGGAAACCCTCTACAACGCCGAGAGTGGTCGTTATCATTGGTTGAAACTGACTCGTCGCGCCGGCACCGCGTCCTTGCCGACGGTCGGTTTGCTGGACGTGCGTGGTGTGCCGCAGGAAGAAGGTGTTTCCGACGCTTTGAAAGCGCAGATGCACACCCATTTACAGGGCGGTGGGCAGGTGTTGCTGTTTTTGAACCGTCGCGGTTATGCGCCGGTGTTGATGTGTCATGACTGCGGTTGGCAGGCGGTCTGCCCGAGTTGCGACGCCAATATGACCTATCATCAACAGGTGGGCGAACTGCGTTGTCACCATTGCGGGCATCAGGAAAAAGCGCCGTCACATTGCCCGAATTGCGGTTCCGGCGAATTCGTTAAAGTCGGTCAGGGCACGGAACGATTGGAGCAGGCCGTGGCGGCTTGGTTTCCAGACTATCGCGTTCTGCGGGTCGATCGGGACACCACGCGTAATAAGGGTCAGATGATGGCGTTGACCGAGCAGGCCAGCCAAGGGGAAGCGGATATTTTAATCGGCACGCAAATGCTGGCCAAAGGGCATCATTTTCCAAAAGTGACCTTGGTGGGGTTGCTGGACATTGACCAAGGGTTGTTCAGTTGCGATTTTCGTGCCGCGGAGCGGATGGCGCAACTGGTGGTGCAAGTGTCGGGTCGCGCCGGTCGCGCCGAACAAGCGGGTGAAGTGTTGATTCAAACGCATCATCCGGAGCATCCGTTATTGAAAGTGTTGGTGGAACAGGGCTACGGGGCTTTTGCCGAGCAGGCGTTGCAAGGCCGACGGTTGGCGGATTTGCCGCCGTTTCAATATCAAATTCTGTTGCGTGCCGAGTCGGTAGACCCGCAGTTCGGCTGGGCTTTCTTAAATGATGTTAAAAACCGTCTGAACTTTGCTAAAATGCCGTTATTACGTTCGCATTTCTCGGTAGTGAATTCGTCGGACGAAGCGCCGGAGCTTGAAGTGTTTGGCCCGGTCAGCGCGCCCATGTTACGCCGACAAGGCCGGTTCCGTTATCAGTTGCTGTTGCAAAGCGCGCAACGCGGTTGGCTGCACACTTGGTTGGCGCAGGTGGAAAGTGAACTCTACACTTCGTCTCAGGCGAAAAAGGTACGTTGGTCCTTGGATGTTGATCCACAGGAAATGACCTGAGGAAGTGACTTAACTCATCTCGTTTAGAGGAGACAGCATGTCCATATTGATCAAGTTGTTCAAGGCACTGAATGCCAACCAGCATTCCAGTCAAATCGCCTTTTCGTTCGTGCTCGGCATGATTCTGGGATTGACCCCGCTCTTTTTCCCTCACAACCTCCTGACGCTGGCGCTGATTTTCTTCTTGCGGGTCAACCTTTCGGCGGTCATCGTAGCGACGCTTTTCTTCAGCGGGCTGGCGTATCTGCTCGATCCGGTCTTTAATCAAATCGGCCTATGGATTTTGCAGGCACAGACCCTGCAGCCGGTGTTTACCGACTTGTACAACAGCGCTTTCTGGCGTTTCCTGCACTTCAATAACTCCATTGTGATGGGCAGTGTGGTGACGGCGTATCTGCTGAGCGTGCCGGCCTATTTGCTGTTCTGGGTGCTGGTGAAAACCTATCGCCAGCGCTTCCTGGTGTGGGTGAATAAATTCAAAATTATTCGATTGTTGAAAGGCGCCGAAGGGGCCGGTTTTGTATCGGGGATGATGAAATGAGCGAAACGTCAAACAACACGCAAACACAATCGTCGCAACCGGCACCGAAAGGCTGGGTGCGCTGGTCAGGCCTGGGCGTTTTTGCCGCCCTTGTCGTGGCGGTCGTGGCCATCGGTTATCTGAGCTTCACCACCCTTTTGAAAAGTCAGTTGGAACATTACGCTTCCCAAGCCTGGGGAGCGAAAATCGAAATCGGCAGCTTGGATTTGGGCATTATGCCGATTGAAGTCGGGTTACGTGAATTGCAGGTGACCGACCCGGACAAACCGATGGAAAACCTGTTGGTGTTGAGCCGCCTCAGCGCTTCCTTGAATTTGTACCATTTGATTGCCGGACGCACGGTAATTGAAGATGTCAATTTCACTGGGTTGGCGATGCATCAGGCGCGCGAAACCTCCGGTGCTTTGGCGAAGGCACCGAAAGCCGAGACGACCGATACCGCGGAAAAAGATTCGAAATCCAGCGGGTTTGCCATGCCGGACATGGCGTTGCCCGATCCGAGCGAGATACTGGCGCGTGAAAAATTGGAAACGCTGGAAGCCGCGAATCGGGTTCAGGCGCAATTGGACGAAATCGACCAGGCCTGGTCGGAAATGCAGAAGGAGCTGCCGTCCGATGCCGAAATTCAGGATTATCAAAAGCGCTTTGAATCCTTAACGGGTGGCAAAAACGATATGCAGTCGATTTTGGCGAAAAAGGACGAGTTCGAAAAACTGCAGTCGGAATTGGAAGCGAAAAAGAAAACGTTGGAAAAAGCTCAGGATTTATTGCAGAACAAGTTGCCGAAAATCCAGAAAGAAGTGGTGGCGTTGAAAGATTTGCCTGAAAAGGATTACAACCGCTTGATGTCGAAATATTCGTTGAATCAATCCGGCTTATCCAATGTGACCTATTTATTGTTCGGGCCGCAAATTCAATATTGGACGGATGAAGGTTTGAGCTGGTATCGCAAGCTGGAGCCGTTTATCGCTAAACTGAAAACCATGCAGGCCGAGCAGACGAACGAAGCCGAAGAGCAGGCACCACAGCGAGCCTTTGGTGTGGATGTTGCTTTTCCAGAATATGATCCGCAACCGGATTTCATTATCAAGCGCATTAACGGTTCCGGCACTTTGGATTGGGGGGATATCGATATTCGTGTCCGTCAGGTGACGTTTGATCATCCGACCACCCGCTTGCCGGTGTTGTTTGAAGTGCTGGGCCAACCGAAAGGGCAAGATCAAGCCTTGCGTGTGATGGGTGAAAGTAATTTTACCAATCCGGAAGCCCCATTGAATGAAGCCAACATCGTTTGGGACGGCTACCGAATTTCAGATTGGACGATTTCCGGCGACAAAACCTTGCCGGTGGTGATGGAGAACGGAACGGTTGATGTGACCGGAAAAGTCTCGCTGGTCGGCATGGATGAAGTCAATGCCGTGGTCGATATGGCGTATCAAGATGTGGCGATGAACGTCAAGCAGAGTGCTTCGAAAGAGGTGAAACGTTACATCGCACCGTTATTTGACGAGGTGAAAGCCTTCAAGGTGAAAGCAGACATTGCCGGTGCCGTGACCGCGCCGAGTATCAACGCCAGTTCGAATCTGGATAAGTTACTGTCCGGCGCCTTCAATAAGGTGTTGGGCCAAGAGTTGAAGCAGGTTAAGGCGGAGTTTCAAGATCAGTTGAATGCTAAGCTTCAGGAACAATTGGGGCCGATTAACCAGCAGTTGAATGGACTGTTGGGCGATAAAGCCGAACTGGGCAAAGAAACCGCCAGTCTGGACAAAATGCTGAATTTCGATTTTGAATCCTTGGTGAAAGAGCAGGCCGGGGGAGAAGCGGAAAAAGCGGTCGGAGACAAGTTAAAGAATTTATTTAAATTTTGACGGATAATTAAGACTACGTCGTTATTATTAGGGGTTTGCAAAGGCTTTTGACAGGAGGTTAGAAGTCTTGCCGCTTTTGTGCGTTTAAGCCATCGAACATCAGGAAAGAGATAACAATGAGAGACAATGGACCTGTTACACAACAAGAATATCAAATTCCACAGGGCTATATTTTGGTGTCGGAAACAGACTTGCAGGGCAATATCGTTTATGCGAATGAAGCCTTCATCGAAGTCAGTGGCTACACTTGGGCGGAGCTGAAAGGCCAGCCGCACAATATGATTCGTCATCCGGATGTTCCGGAGAAAGTGTTTGAAGACCTCTGGGCGTGCTTGAAACGTGGCGAGCCGTGGCATCAATACGTCAAAAATCGCCGTCAAAACGGTGACCATTATTGGGTGGAAGCCAATATTGCGCCGGTGGTGGAAAACGGCGAAATCGTCGGCTATAAGTCGGTCCGAAATCCGATCAAAAGCGATGAAGTCGAGTTGGCCGAAAGCGCTTATCGTTTGATTAAAGACGGTAAGCGTTTAATTAAAAAAGGAACGGTGGTGACGCCTTGGTCGCAACGACTGGCTCGCTGGAGCCCGCTACCGCAGAAAAGCATCATGGGCAAAACCATTTTGCCGTTGATTGTGATGGCGATTGTGTGGAGTGCCGCTTTGCAGTTGTATTTGCAGAATGTCGCCGACAATCTCTATGCGGGGGCGGTGGTCGAACGTCAGGAACGGCTGTTGAAAAACCTGGATTCGGAAATGGCCAGCCAAAGTCAGATTGCGTTGACAAACGCCGTCGGGATTGCCGGAAACTCGGCGGTGATTTATGGCCTTTATGATCACCAGGACACGGTGTTGTGGCAGATTCTGCAAGTCAATCACGATCAGTATGTGAAGCGCGCCAATATGCCGGGCATCGGTTTGGCGATTTTCGATGAAAACCTGAAGCAGGTTGCCTCCAGCGGCGTGCCGATTACGGTGGATGCTATTCCAAGCGAACCCATTACTCGGATTACCTTTCAGGACGAAGGCGGTTTTATTCAAGCCTTGGTGCCAGTACCTTACGGCGATAAGACCATTGGTCTGGTTGGCGTGAGTTTGCCACTAAAACAACTTGCCGGGCTGGAAAAAGCGTCCCGCCATCATTATGCCGCGTTGGATTTAACGAAGAATCAGTCTTTTGCGTTCGCGAAAGGGTTTGAGGATTCCAAGCTCAAACCCCTAATGGGGCAAGCGGACCGTAAACAGCTGGTGGAAAACGGTTATGCGGTGGTCGGCAATAACTTTTTGGTACTGGGTAAAATCCATGCCGGGAACCAACTTATCGGTGCCCACCTGATTTCCGAACCGATGAATATTCTCGATAAATTGCTCAGCGATACCTACTTCATGATTTACGTGGCTCAGGGAGCCATGTCCGGCGGCTTCATTCTGTTGCTGATCCAAGTCTTCTGGCGAATGCGCAACTATGTGTTGAAACCCATGAGCCGTTTGACGCAGAAGTTGTCGATTGCTTCGGAAGAAGGCAGTTTGTCGGTGCGGGCCGATGTGGTTCTGGACGATGAAATTGGCCAGATGGCGCGTAACTTTAACCATTATGTGACCTCGGTTCAGCATCTGATGATCAGTGTGTCCGATATGATTTCGGCGCTGTCGAAAGGCGATTTGCAATACCGCATCAAGGCGGACGCCAAAGGGGATTTGGAAATTCTCAAAGGGCAGGTCAATCATTCGGCGGAAAACATTCAAAATGTGATTTCGGAACTGGAGCGGGCTATCCAGTGTCTGACCGAAGCGACTTACGATTTCGAAACGCAGGCGAATTTTGAAGGTGACTTTAAAGTCATGGTCGAGGACTTGCAAAACGCCATGCGTAACACCCACGAAGCCGTGTCCGGTATTAATCAGACCATGAAAGCCATCGCGGAAGGGAATTTCTCCAGCCGTTTGAATACTCCGCTACTGGGCGAATTGGATGCCTTGAAACAGAATATCAACGAATCGTTGGATCAACTGGAGGCCGGAATTACCGAAGCGGTGGAAGTGGTGGTCGCGCAGTCGGAGGGCGATTTGACGCGTCGGGTCGAAGGGCAGTATCTCGGTAAAATCGGGGTGATGAAAGACGCCATCAATACTTCATTGGAAAACATGGGACGCGCGATTTCCGAGTTGATGGTATCGTCACGCACGGTAAATGATGCGTCGGATCAAATTGCTTCCGGCAGTTCCGATTTGTCGGACCGTATTCAAAACCAAGCCGCGACTCTGCAGGATACAGTCATGTCGATGGATATGATCACGCAAACGGTTCGTAAGAATGCCGAAAATGCCAATGAAGCTTCGGCACTGGCCTCGGCGGCTAAAAAACAAGCCGATGACGGCGCGGAAGTCATGTCGCAGACCATGGTGTCGATGAAAGAACTGTCCGAATCGAGTCAGAAGATTTCCGACATTATCGGATTGATTGATTCGATCGCCTTTCAGACGAATTTGTTAGCCTTGAATGCGGCGGTGGAAGCGGCACGAGCCGGTGAACAAGGCCGTGGTTTCGCGGTGGTGGCGGGTGAAGTCCGTACCCTGGCCGGTAAATCGGCCGATGCCGCGAAAGAAATTCGCAGCTTGATTGAAACCAGCGTACATCAGGTATCGCACAGCGAAACCTTGGTGCAACGTTCCGAAAAAGAATTTGCGTCCATTGTGGAAGTGATTTTGAAAATGCATCAATTCATTTCCGATATTGCTTTGGCGAATGGTGAGCAAACGCAAAGTGTCGAACAAATCAATCGCGCCATTGAGGGGATGGACGGTGTCACTCAGCAAAATGCGGCCTTAGTTGAAGAAACGGCGGCGGCCGCGGACACCTTACGCGGTGAAGCCGATCAAATGCGTAACCAGGTCGGATTCTTCCATTTACAACAGGATTCGATGGGCCGTGGTTTGACGCGAGGTCAGGCGGTCATCGAGAGCTTTAAGGTCGATCATTCCGCCCTGTCCAAACCGGAATCGGAAGACAATTGGGATCGTGCTTTGGTTCGACGCGCTTTCAAAAACTGGGTCAACAAGTTACAGGCCTATGTCAATGATATCGGTTCCGCTTCCCGAACCGATTTCGACAACCCGACCGGGTTTACCCATTGGCTGCAAGGTGAAGGTCGTGAACGCTATGGCGATGTGGCGGAATTTGCTTTGATGGCGCAGCTGTATCCGAACTTGCGTAAAGACTTGATGAAAGCCTATGATTTGAAAGCCGACGGCCAGGACGATGAGGCGAAAGTGCATTTCATCATTGTGCAGGAGCTGTCGAACTCGATTCTGGACTTGATGGATGCGCTGGAGAAAAAACTGGCTTAAGTCTCAACGTTGAGGCCATACAATAATAACGAATCCGGGCCTTTGGGTCCGAGAGTCGAACACTCTGAATTACCCTTTGGACGAAACTTCTGATGATGAGTACGAAAATTTGGAGCGCGGCGCGTGCCGGTCTGTTGGTTGCAAGCGCGTCGGCGATGGTCGGCTGCGCGACCAATGTGAAACTGAAAGTATTGGAACCGGCTCAAATCGATCGGGCCGCTCAAACCAAACAAATTGCCGTTTCACCTTTTGAACACGACTCTGTCGGGTTGGCGGGGAAAATCGAAGCGACGTTGGCCAAACAAAAGTTGGAGGGAAACTATTATTTCACCACCGTCAGTCGTAACGAAGTGGATCAGTTGCTGAAAGAACAGCGCTTTCAGTACAGTGGTGTGGTGAATGATGCAAAGCTGGTGGAAGCGGGCGAGTTACTGGGCGCTCAGGCTTTCGTGACGGGGGAGGTGACATCCGCTTCCGCGCGGGATGATCGGCATTACGAAGAACGTATGCGATGTGCCGATAAAAAATGCAATGAATTCCGAATGTATAAAGTGCTGTGTGACGTTCGGACCATCTCCATGGGCGCCAATATCAAGATGATCGATGTGGCGAAGGGTGACATTATCCATGCCGATACCTACATGAAAAGTCGTCGCTGGAAGCACTGCCGGGATGATTCACGTTCATTGCCGTCGAAATCCGCCGGGTTGGAATTACTGGCGTCGGAAGTGGCCACCAACTTCGTTTATAAATTGACGCCGCATTATACTCATATGACGGTGTCGTTATTGGAAGACCCGGACATCGATTATACGCCCGAGCAAAAGAAAACCTTGTCGTTGGCCATCGAATACATTGAAGCCGGGCGTTTGGATAAGGCCGAGCGTTTGTTGGGAACCTTGCTGGATTCGACGGATAACCGTTCTTACGTGGCCGCCTACGATTTGGGGGTGGTCAAAGAGGCGCAAGGAGACTTAGTCGAAGCCAAGCGACTGTATCATCTGGCCGATGATCTGCAGCTGGAACCGGTGGACGAAATTAACGAAGCCGTCATGCGTATTGATCACGTGATGACTAACCGCGAAAAAGCGCTGTCGCAGATCTCACAATGAAATCGATTTTACTGTTCTGTTTTTTTTCGCTTGCTCTGACCGCTTGTGTCGGCCAGGAAGTCAAGCCGCTCTCCACGACTGAAAAACCGACGCCGGATTGGTTTTTGAATCCACCGTCGGACACGGCTCGCCAACTTTATGGTGTCGGAGAAGGCCAAAACCGTAAAGACGCGGTTCAAGCGGCGTTGGTTGATATTGCTTCAAAGCTGAGTGTGCAGGTTTCGGCGACCTTTCAAAGTCATTTGCAGGTGACGCAATCCAATTATGAATACGCTGAACGCACCTCGGAAAAACAAATTCAATCCCAGGTGGCGAACATTCAGTTGCGGGATTATCGGGTCGAGCGCGCGGAGCGCTTAGGTTACGGAAAAACCGTGGCGTTGGTGTCATTGGACCGTCAAGCCCTGTTCGAGGATTTACGACGCCAGCAGAAAGCGCAAATGCAGTCGCTGCAAACCGCAGAAGCCGCCCATCAAAAAGATGGGGCCTTAGCGCAATACGTGTTTTATCGCCGCAGTCTGGACGCTTTGGCCGAATTTCGGCAACGCTTGTTGATTTTGGAAACGTTGCAAGCGGGGTTTGATGTTCAGCTTTACAGTGATTTTTTACAAGGCTTTGAAGCACAGGCCGCGCGTTTGAAAGCTGAAATTCGTTTGGTGGTGACGGCCGATGCCGGTGCGAAACGCTTGGTTGGACCTTTGCAAAGTGCTTTGAGTCAGGCGGGGTTTCAAATCTCAAAAACCGCCAGGCCTGGCCAGAAATCGGATATTCGTCTGGTGTCAGAGGTGGCGCAGTCGCAAGCCTATGGATTTTATATTGAGCGGATGGCGTTGAACATTCGCGCGCTCAGTGACGGGGTGCAAATCGGCGGGAATAAGTTGAACCTGAAAGGGCAGGCGACTCACAGTTTTGCCCAGGCGAGCGAAAATGTAACCGTGAAATTTCAACAACAACTTCAGGCGCAAGGCTTGAATGCGGTCATGGGGTTGGCACTGCGGCCGGCTAAATAAGAGTAAATCGAAGAGTAAGCCGAAGAAGGCTAAACCGAAGACTCAATCGAAGACTAAGCCAAACTTAAGGTTGACGGGTTTGCTTGGCAAACTCGTCCAAACTGATTTCCACCAAGCCGTCGCGACTGCGGTTCGGGCCTTTCACCACTTCCTGCGCGGCCCAGGCATGGCCGTGAATGACTTCGTAGGTCGCGGGCACCACGCCATTGCGGCGAAACTGTTCATAAGCTTCCAACATACGCGTAAAGCGTTGCTTGCCCATCAAACCATGTTGTCGTCCTTCGGTGGCATTCGTTGCGCCAATGGCTTTGAGATCGCGCAGCACGCCCATTGGTTTGCTGTAGGTCAGTGTAAAGTGTTCCACGTCCATGACGGGTTGTCCGAAACCATTACGAATCAAGGCATCGCCGATGTCGTGCATGTCGATAAAGGTGTTAACGTGCGGGGTTTCGTCCACTTCCGACCAGGCCTGGCGTAATTCTTTCAAGGTGTCCGGCCCGAAGGTGGTCAACATCAGCAGACCGTCCGGGCGTAGGACGCGTCGAAATTCCTGAAACACGGCCTCCAGGTCGTCGCACCATTGCAGCATCAGGTTGGTGGTGATGAGGTCAACCGAATTGTCCGACAGCGGTAATTGTCCGGCATCGGCATTGAGGCAGGTCGCGCCGGCGCGGGTCAAATTAAAGCTGTCGGTCAGGGCTTTCGGTAAGGCGGGCCATTTCGGGCGGGTTAAGTGTGTGTGAGCGCGTTGTAGCATTTGAATCGATAAATCCACCGCCAGTACCCGAGCCTGCGGGTAACGATCCACCAGTTTTTCGGTGAGGATGCCGGTTCCGGCACCCACATCCAGAACGATTTTTGGCTGCAAAGTGACCAAGTCGAGCCGTTCGTCTAAATGGGTGGCGACTTCGCGTTGTAAAACGGCCGCGTCGTCATAACTGACGGCGGCGTGATTAAAATGTTTCTGGATATGGGCGCGGCTGAAATGTTGCATGGTCATATGTTGCATGGTCATAAAGGACTATTTAATCATGGAATGATAGGGGCGGGTGTGCAAAAACGCCAGTAATTCACGCGCGGTGTCTTCCGGATGGGAAAAGAACGGCATATGACCGGCCCCTGTTAGAATTCGGGTTTCACCGTCGGGTTGCAGCTCGCTTAAGGCCTGAATCAATTCTTTCGGAATCAACGGGTCGTGTTCGCCCAGCAACCAAAGCGTTGGCTGGGTCAGCTCCATGAGGGCGTCACGGTTGTCGATATCGCGCAACAAATACAAGCCTTGTAATAAGCCGGAATAGTGCGGCAGATGGCGTTGGCTCATGTGTTGCCGTAAGCGTTTCATCAACGGGCGAGCGTTTTCGGTGCCTTGCAGTTGCAGGTTCCAGAATTGTTTCAAGACCCCGACGTATTCCACGCCGAGGGCTTTGATGAAATCGGCCATTAAAGGGGGGCTGACCGCCCAACGCCAACCGTCGTTCTGGACGAAGCGCGGCGTGGAAGCCAGGCACACCAAGCTTTTAATTCGCTCGGGTTCCCGTAAGGCGATTTGTTGGGCGAGCAGGCCGCCCAGCGACCAACCCAGCAAATGGGTGTGTTCGGGCAAAGCCTGAATCAGTGAATCCAGCCAGGCCTGGTCGATTTGGTCGTTTTCCAAATGCTCGAAGTGGGGGCTGTGTCCGAACCCCGGCAACTCGATTAAATGCACCCGATAATGCGGACTGAGGGTTTGAAGGGCCCAATCTTGCCAGATGCCGTTTTCCGCCGCCCAGCCGTGGATCAGGGTGAGGTTTTCGACGGTTTCTGCACGCGCAGACGGCCCGGTATAAGGCAGAATGTCGGTGTGAAGGGTAAGGGGCGTGATTGTAGCGTTTTCAGGCATGGCGGCTATTTTACGGTTTCTTCGGTTGAAATGCATCGGCACTCTTCGCCAATGCGGCCAGCAACCCATCGATTTGTTGCGGGGTATGACTGGCCGATAAAGTCACGCGCAGGCGCGCGGTGTTTTTCGGCACAGTGGGCGGGCGAATCGCACCGACCCAATAGCCTTGCTGTTTAAGTGTTTCCGACCAATCCAGCGCGTGTTGACTGTCACCAATCATAATCGGTTGAATGGCGCTTTCCGATGGCCAGAGCGTCAGGCCGATTTTCGCCGCGCCGTCTCGAAAATGTTGGATATTTCGTTGCAATTGGTGACGTGCGTCATCGCCGTTTTGCACCAGCTGCAAGGCTTGACGTGTCACCTTGGCATTGATGGGGGAACTGGCGGTGGTGTAAATGTAGGGGCGCGCCAGTTGAATCAGGGTTTCGATCAGGGTTTGGCTGCCGGCGACAAAGGCACCGGAGGTGCCGAAGGCTTTGCCGAAGGTGCCCATTAGGATGGTATTGTTGTCCGGTGTCAGGCCAAACTGCTCGAAGGTGCCTCGGCCGTGTGGCCCGACCGCGCCGAAACCGTGGGCATCATCCACAAACAGCCAGGCCTGGTAGTTTTTGGCTAACGTCTGAATGGTATCCAGCGGCGCGAAATCCCCGTCCATGCTGAAAACGCCGTCGGTGACAATGAGGCATTGGCGGTTTTCGGCCTGGGCTTGTTTCAAGCGTTTTTCCAGCGCCTGCATGTCGTTGTGCGGATAGCGTTTCAGGTCGGCGTCGGAAAAGCGGGCGCCATCAATGAGCGAGGCGTGATTGAGTTTGTCGGCCAGAATCCAGTCGCCTTTTTGCATCAAGGTTTGCTGTACGGCGAGGTTGGCCATATAGCCGGTGGAAAACAGCAACGCACGGTCGCATCCGAGCCAGTCGGCGACTTCATCTTCCAGGAGATGGTGTTCGAGGTGGTGGCCGGTGACCAGATGCGCGGCACCGGAACCGTAGCTGAGCGTGTCCACCGACTGCAGGGCTTCTTTCAGTTTGGGGTGATTGGCGAGCCCCAGATAGTCGTTGGATGAAAAGTTCACGACTTGAAGGCCGTTGATTTGCATCTGCGGGGTTTGCGCGGAGGTGGCGAGCGGCCGACGCCGGGTGAGGGCCGCGGCGTCCCGTTCGGCTAAAATCGGTGCAAAACGGGATTCAATGGATTCTTGAGACATGACGTGAACCGACTTGTTTGGTTAAGCGGTCAGTTCGGTGGCTTGCTCCGCCAGCTTTTTCGCGGCCATCTCGGCTTTAACGTTTGTTTGCATGGTGATGCCGAGTTTCGCGAACAACTGTTCGTCGTGTCCGCCTTCCGGGTTGTCGGTGGTCAACAGTTTGTCGCCGTAGAAAATGGAGTTGGCTCCGGCCAGAAAACACAACGCTTGGGCTTCGTCCGGCAATTCCATGCGCCCGGCCGACAAGCGCACATAGGTTTGCGGCATGACGATGCGCGCGGTGGCGATGACGCGGATGAATTCAAAGGAATCGGTTTTGCCTTTCATATGCGCCAGCGGGGTGCCTTCAATCGGCACCAATAGGTTGATTGGGACGGAATTCGGGTGGTGACGCATGGTGGCGAAGGTACGGATCAGCTCGGCGCGGTCTTTGTGTTCTTCGCCCATGCCGATAATGCCGCCGGAACAGACATTGATGCCGGCTTTTTGCACCTTGTCGATGGTATCGAGACGATCCTGATAATTACGTGTGGTGATGATTTTCGGGTAGAAGGCTTCGGAGGTGTCGAGGTTGTGGTTGTAGTAGTCCAACCCGGCGTCTTTGAGTTGCGCAACCTGATCGTCGTTGAGCATGCCAAGCGTCAGACAGGTTTCCAGTCCTAAATCCTTGACGACGCGTACCATTTCCAACACGCGGGGAAAGTCTTTTTTGGTTGGGTTACGCCAGGCAGCACCCATACACAGACGAGTGGCGCCTTTTTCCTTAGCGGCCAACGCCTGTTCGATGACTTCCTGTACTTCCATCATCTGTTCTTTTTCGACTTGGGTCTGGTTGCGAGCACTTTGCGAACAATAGGCGCAGTCTTCCGCACAACCGCCGGACTTGATGTTCACCAGCGTGCTGGTTTGAACTTCATTGGGGTTGAAATGTTGGCGATGCACCGTTTGGGCTTGAAAGATCAAGTCGTTAAACGGTTGATTCATAATGGTTTTGATTTCATCAAGCGTCCAGTCGTTGCGAATGTCACCGAGGGCCATATTCTTCTTTCCATTGTTGCGTATTGTTGCGTTATTATAGCGTATTTAGCCGTTCAACAATCTTAAGAAATATGAACTCGTTCGAAAAATGGCTGTTTCCGCCGACCTGTGTGGTGACGGATGCGGCCGGGCAGGATTTGGATTTGTCCGAGGCGGTCATTGCGAAAATGGCCAGGCCTGGTGTGGCCTGCCCGGTGTGTGGCGAGCCTTTGCCGGCTCTGTCGGCACCCCAGGTGTGCGGTGCCTGTTTGGCAAAGGCACCGAGTTTTGCGCAAACCCAGGCGGGCTTTCGTTATGAAGCGGAGGTGGCGGATTTGATTCAAGGCCTGAAGTATCATGAGCAGCTGTATCAAGCGCGGCTCTTGGCGGAACTTTGGGCACCGCATTTAGAGGTGGGCCAGGTGGAAGCACTGATTCCGGTGCCCTTGCACGTCAATCGTTTGCTGGAACGCGGGTTCAATCAAGCGTATGAGTTGGCGAAAGCCTTGTCGAAACGCACTGGTGTGCCGGTCTTGCCGCAGTCGGTGATGCGGACCAAGCAGACGCCGCCGCAGGCGTTGTTGAATGCGAAAGAGCGCCGTCGAAATTTAAAAAATGTGTTTTCGGTGACGCCGGATTCTGCTTTGCAGGGTTTGAAAGAAGTAGCGCTGGTGGATGATGTCATGACCACCGGCGCGACCGTGGAAGCGCTCGCATCGGTATTGAAAAAACGATTCCCCGAATTACGGATTCAGGTCTGGGTGTTGGCGCGGGCTTCGGGTCAATAATGTCAGCCTTCCGTGTACTGAACCTATCAACGTCCTTTGATGGCGCGAATCCATTTCCACAAATTAAACAGGCTCGATAGTGACGCGGCCACATAGGTCAAGGCGCAGGCCTGGAGGATTTTGCGGGCGGTTTTCAAGTCGGCTTTATCCAGATACTCACCCTCCTGGAGCAATGGCAAAGCGCGCTTGTAACTGGCGTCGAATTCCACCGGCAGGGTGCTGAGATGAATGATGACCGGCACGCCCATGGCAATGAACCCGGCACCGAAAGTCACTACGCCAATCAGCGGTGTGTGCAACAGGGGAATCAATACCGGCGTCGCCATCAGTGCGATGCCGCTGAATTTTTGCATCCATTGCGAGCGTTCAATCAGTACCGTGCGTTGCATCAAGGGTTCGTAGTTGGCTTGATCTTGCAGAGCGTGACCGATTTCGTGTGCCACGGTGGTGATGGCGGTCAGTGAATTGGAATGGTAGTTTTCCGATGAAATGCGCACCACCTTGTCGATGGGGTCATAGTGATCGCCGCTTGTTGTTTCCTCTAACGTCACCGGTAGCTGATACTTTTTAATCAGGTGTTCGGCGAACTGACCGCCTGTGCCGGGAATGTCGGGATGCGGATGGCGGTGTTTCTTAAGGGTGTAATTGGTCCACAGGCTTGGAAGCGAGGTCACCGCAAACAATAAAATAAACCCGACGATCAATAACCCCATTGTGTCCTCATGCAAAAGTTTCTATTCATTTGATTTCGATTCCGGACAATTCAAGGCCTGTCCGTAACTGGCGTAGCGCAGCGGGTAGCGTGCGATTTTTGTTTGAGAGTGTGCCAGATGTTTAGCATTTCCGCAATCCAAAATGGCGGTTGGGGAGGGAACGGCATCGTCCGGTAAGGCCCAGTGACCGACTTGGCCCGGCAACAGCGGTGCATCGCTGAAATGCCAGCCTTGTGGCGATAAAAAGCGTTTGGTTGCTTGCTGGTGCAAGGCTTGAATGGCCTGTTTCAAAGCCGGTGTTGGGGCTTGGGTTTGCCAGTCTTTCAGGCCTTGCAGGACATAAGCGTAGTCTTGCAGGTTGGCCTGCCCGATTGCTCGGTTGTCAAGCGATAGGGCGCGCGGCGCTTGCGGCCTTTGCATGAGTGCCATCAGTCGGTTGGAAAGTCGTTTGGCCTGGGTTTGCCAATGTGGACGGTTGAGGGCGTCTTGTTGAGCGGCTTCGGCGTAAGCCGAGAGCATTAAGCCATTCCAGCCCAGCAGGCTTTTGTCGTCGGTGGGGATGTCATCCGGGGTACGTTGCAGTTTGCGCTTAATGGAGGCCCAGTGTTTTTTGGTGGGTTTGGGGTGCCAGCCCGCTTCATACGGAGCGGCACCCTGTAATGACCAGGCCTGGGCCATTTCGGTATATTCTTCGGATGTCAGGCGCTTTTTTAATTGGCTTTTGGTCCAGAGGTAGGGGCCGCCTTCCACTTGTCGGTCATCGATGGCGGATTGGCTTCCGCGAAACAGTTGTGTCGCCGGGTTCCAAAGGTGTCGTTCGGCATAACGCAACGTTTGGCGGGCGGTGTCGAGATAATCGTCGCGTTGGAAAACCCGTGCGGCGCGGAAATACACTTGGGCCAATTGAGCTTGGGTGTAGAGCATCTTTTCAAAATGCGGGGTTTGCCATTCCGGATCGACGGTGTAACGGTAAAAACCGCCGTGAATGTGGTCGAACAGATGTTGTGACTGCATCTGATCCAATGTCAATTGCAGCCAGTCGTGTCGGTGTTCGGCTTGAGAATCGTCGGTGTTGTTCGGTTGCAATGCCGCCCATAATACGCTGGCGTTCGGGAATTTATGGCTGCCTTTTAAACCGCCGCTGAGGTCGTCCATTTGATGATTTAGTTCGTCATAAAAGCGCTGTTGGAATTCAGCGGGTGTCAGGGTCAGGGGCGGCGGTGCTTTTTGTTTCGGGTGAGGTGCCGTTTCGTTTAAACCGCTTTGTGCCGCTTGGATAATGCGCTTTGGATCGGTTTGCCATAGCTGTTGCACACGGTTAAGGGTTTTGATTAATTGTGTCTTGGGTTGATAGACAAAGGCGAAAAACGGTAACCCGCCCGGCGTGAGAATAACGTGCTGCGGCCAGCCGGCATGACCGGCGGCTTTTTCGGCGAAATCGATTAGGTAGCGATCAAGATCCGGTGAGAGTTCGCGGTCGATTTTGACTGGGATAAAGTATTCGTTCAACAGGCGGGCGACGTCTTTATCCTGATAATTCTCCTGTTGCATGACATGGCACCAATGGCAGGCGAAGTAACCGCTGGACAAAAAAATCAGTTTGTTGTCCTGCTGAGCGGTTTTGAGTACGGAGGCTTGCCATTCTTGCCAGTGAACCGGGTCTTGGCTGTGCATGGCCAGATAGGGTGACGGATGGTTGGCCAGCGTGTTGGCGAGAGGCGCTGCGAAAGAGGGAGCCGAAACCAGGCTGAATAAGAGCAGCAGAAGTGGGACGATAAAAAGCTGAAAACCAACCAGGCCTGGTTGGTTTTGCAGGTTATTTGTTCGGCTTGTCCGATGGTTGGTCGGGTGTGCCTGAAGCCTTATCAGGCGACGGTGTGTCGTTTTTATCCGATTTATCGGTATCATTGGCGTCTTCCCCCGCTTGACCATTGGCGTCTTTTCGAGCGGCTTCTTCGGCTTTGCGCTTTTGGTGTTCGCGTTCTAGGATAGCAAATTCCGAGTCGATTTCGTCAAAGGTGCGATCCCAGTCTTCATCGTCTTCCAGTTGATCGGCATAACGGGTGTCGTATTCCACGTCGTCTTCCATTTCCGGTGGGGCCTGTCGTTTGCTGGTTGCGCCCGAAGATGGTGTGTTTGGTTGATCCGGTGGGTCCGTGTCGTCGCCGTCATCGTCGTCCGATTTACGCGCTTTTAAGACGGTTCGCCCGACAATAATCCCGGCTTCGTATAGAAGCCACATTGGAACGGCCAGTAAGGTTTGTGAGACGATGTCCGGTGGCGTTAACAGCATGCCCACGATGAACGCGCCGACGACGACGTATGGGCGAGCATGCGATAATTTTTGCGGTGACACCATGCGCGTCAGTATGAGCAGTACGACCACAATCGGCACTTCAAAGGCCAGGCCGAAAGCGAAGAACATTTTGATGACGAAATCAAGATAGAGCGCGATATCGGTGGCAATGGTGACGCCTTCCGGTGCGGCAGTGGATAAGAAGCCAAATACCAGCGGAAAGACCGCATAATAAGCAAAGGCGCCACCGGCGTAGAAGAGAAAAGAACTGAAGAACAGCAAGGGCCCGACCAGTTGGCGTTCATGCTTGTACAAGGCGGGTGCGATAAAGGTCCAGAGTTGATACAGCAAATAGGGCATCGACAGATAGATGGCGAGGACCAAACTTAATTTAAACGGCGTCAGGAAAGGCGACGCGACGCCGGTGGCAATCATACTGGTGCCTTCCGGCAAGAAGCGTGAGAGCGGTTCGGAAATGTAGATGTAGAGGTCGTTCGCGAACGGGAACAGAATAACGAAGACCACCAAAATGGCCAAGATAGCTTTGGTGACGGAGTTTCTCAGTTCCAGCAAGTGCTGGACGAGCGTCATTTCCTTATCATTAGGGGGTAGGGCGCTATCGCTCATGACTGTTTATTCGTTTCCGCACTGTTGGCTTCGGCCGTTTGAGGCGCTGTTTTTTCGGAGGTGTCTTCGGACGTTTCCGCTTTCACCGTTGATTCATCGGTTTGAGGCGTGTCGTCTTGAGAACCGGGTAAAACAGGTTGGGCCGGTGCCTTATTGAACTGAGAGCCTTCCGCGGATTGGTTTGGGTCTTGTCCAAACGGGCGGGAAAGCTCGTCGATGCCAAATTCATCTTGCATATGAGTGAGGTCGTCCTGCAGACCGTGGGTGACAGACTCGATTTTTTTGCGCTCTTCTTCCAGGTTCATGGAATGCTGTAATTCGCGCACTGTCTCGCTGATTTCACTGTTGTCTTTAACGGAATTGATGAAGCGCTTGGTCTTACCGACGAATTGGCCGATTTTACGCGCAACTTCGGGCATGCGTTCAGGGCCGATGACAATCAGGGTGATGACCAAAATGACGATGATTTCCAGAAAACCGATATCAAACATCTAGCGCATGCCTATGTTATATGCAGACAGAAAGGGAGGGGAAAGGCGAAAGCGTGATTACGCTTTGGAGTCGTCTTTCTTTTCTTCCATTTTTTCTTCGGCTTTAACGTCAAAAACGTTTTCGTCGTCTTTTTTCTCAAGCTTTTGCTCGCTGACGGCTTCGTCTTTCTTCTCGTCTTCCGAAACGGCTTTTTTAAAGCCCTTGATGGCGCCGCCTAGATCCGAACCAACGTTTTTAAGGCGTTTGGCACCGAACAGGACCAAAACGATTGCTAGAATGATGAGTAATTGCCAAATGCTGATGCCCATTTTGTTTCTCCAGTAAAAAAGGTGGCCTTTCGTAAAATGACCGCTAATAATAGCAGAGTCCAATATCTTTTTTCAAATCACTTCGTTGTGATTTACGCGATTGGTTTGATTGATTGTGTTATTCGCTCAGAATATGGATGTGGATATGGAACACTTCTTGTCCGCCGGATTCGCCGGTGTTGATTAGGGTTTTGAAACCGTCCAATCCTTGAGATTGCGCCAATTGCGGCAATAAAAGCATCATGTGGCCCATTAAATCTTTATCTTCCGGTGCCAAGTCAAACAATGTCGGGATGGGTTTCTTGGGAATGACAAGTAAGTGCACGCGGGCTTTGGGGTTGATATCGTTGATCACGATACATTTTTCATCTTCATAGACGATTTCAGAAGGGATTTCTTTGTCGATAATCCGACTGAAAATGCTTTTTTCAGAGGTCATGGTTCATTTCCTATTAGGGGAGAGCTTTGCACGAGATGGATTCACGGCTAAAAATGGCTAAAATTTTCCTGAATGTCGTTGAAAAACTCGTTAATAGCCAGCTATTAGCTTCGTTTTCCGCCTAATTCAGAAAAGTTTTATCTCATTTTTTCCTCGCGCCCCACTCGTGCAAAGCTCTCTAGGGTGTGGTTATGAGTCGTTTTGTGAACGACTCGCCTTTTCGTCGTGGCCGGATAGGCCAAAACGTCTTTGTAATTCTTGTGTGACATCCTGGCTGGAGCGCCCCTGTTGGGAGAGCAATATCAGCGTATGGAACCAGAGATCGGCCACTTCGTAAACCAGGTTGTCGGTCTGGCCAGTGTATTCGGCATCTTTGGCGGCCATCACGGTTTCAGTCGCTTCTTCACCGACTTTTTTCAGTATTTTATCGATGCCCTTGGCATAGAGGCTTGCCACGTAGGACGTGTCGGCGGACTCGTTTTTTCGGGTTTTTAGAACCGCGTCAAGCTGTGACAGTATATCGTTTGTAACCTTGTCGCTCATAGTCGTACCTCAATTCCGGATGCTTGCATCATCTTTTTGGCTTCCTGTACGGTGTGTTCACCAAAGTGAAAGATGCTGGCGGCTAGGACGGCTTCGGCGTGGCCGAGCTGAATGCCGTCGCAGAGATGGGCAAGTTCTCCGACCCCGCCGGAAGCGATGACGGGGATTTTAACACTATCCGCGATGCGACGTGTGAGTTCGATGTCGAAACCGCTTTTGGTGCCATCACGATCCATGCTGGTGAGCAGCAGTTCACCGGCGCCCAGCGCTTCCATTTTCTGAGCCCACTCAATGGCGTCGATGCCGGTTTCTTTGCGGCCGCCGTGGGTGAATATTTCCCATTTATCCGGTTCGCTGTCCAGGCTGACCTTTTTGGCATCGATGGCGACGACAATGCATTGCGAACCAAAGGTGTCGCAGGCTTCCTGAACAAAGCCGGGGTTGAAGATGGCGGCGGAATTGATGGCGACTTTATCGGCCCCGGCGTTGAGCATTTTACGGATATCGTCCACGGAGCGGATGCCGCCACCGACGGTTAAAGGGATAAACACCTGACTGGCGACTTCCTCGACCACGTGAACGATGGTGTCGCGTTCATGGGCGGTGGCGGTGATGTCCAAAAAGGTGATTTCATCGGCCCCTTGTTGGTCGTAGCGTTTGGCAACTTCGACCGGGTCGCCGGCGTCGCGGATATCGATAAATTGGACGCCTTTGACGACGCGACCGTTATCGACGTCCAGGCAAGGGATGATGCGTTTTGCTAAACTCATGCGTGGGTCCTTATGCCTTGGAAAGCGTGTCGGAAAGGGTTTGGCCTTCCCGGAAGTTCAAAGAGCCTTCGTAAATGGCGCGGCCGGTGATGGCGCCGGTGACACCGTCGGCTTCGATGGTGGCCAAGGCACGAATGTCATCCAGATTGGTAATGCCACCGGAAGCGATGATGGGGATGTTTAGGGCTTGCGCCAAGGCTTGGGTGGCTTCGATATTGACGCCTTGCATCATGCCGTCTCGGCCGATGTCGGTGTAAATGATGGCTTCAACGCCGTCGTTTTCGAATTGTTTGCCCAACTCGGCCACGTGATGGTCGGTAACGTCCGCCCAGCCGTTGATGGCGACCATGCCTTCTTTGGCATCCAAGCCAACCATAATGTGGCCAGGAAAGGCTTGGCAGGCTTCGGCGACGAATTCAGGATTGTGAACGGCTTGGGTGCCGATGATGCAATAACTGACGCCGGCTTCAAGATAGGCTTCGATGGTTTCCAGGTCGCGGATGCCGCCACCGATTTGAATCGGTAGTTCCGGGAAGGCTTCGCGGACTTGGTAAACGGCCGAGCCATTGACGGGCTGGCCTTCAAAGGCACCGTTCAGGTCAACCATGTGCAGGCGACGTGCGCCTTCATTGACCCAGCGCTCGGCCATGGCAACGATGTCGCCGGAGAATACGGTGGCGTCTTCCATTAAGCCTTGGCGAAGTCGTACGCACTCGCCGTCTTTTAAATCAATTGCTGGAATGAGTAGCATGGTGTTCCTTTTCCGTTAAATCTGTTGAATCTTTGAACATTTCGATTCGGTTTACAGTTGGTCCCAATTCAGAAAGTTTTTGAATAATAGCAGTCCGGCGTCGGCACTTTTTTCCGGGTGCGCCTGGATAGCGAACAGCTTATCTTTGGCGAGAGCGGAGGCGAAAGTGCTGCCGTGTGTGGTTTCGCCGACAATGGTGCCGGTTTCTGAGGGGACGACATAATAACTGTGGACAAAATAAAACCGGCTGTCCTGATCGATGCCGTGCCACAGTGGATGATCTTGTGTTTGGTGAATTTGGTTCCAGCCCATATGCGGCATTTTCAGGTCTGGGTGATTTTGCAGATCGAATTGCTTAACATCGCCGGGCAGAATGTCCAGGCAGTCAATGCCATTGTTTTCCTGACTGTGCGTCATGAGAACTTGTAGCCCCATGCAAATGCCTAAAAAAGGTTTTTCAGCGGCGGCTTCCGTTAACGTATGCGCAATGCCGGTATCGTTCAAGGCCTTCATACAGGCTTTGGCCGCGCCCTGGCCGGGGAAGATGACAGCGTCCGAATCACGGATGATATCGGCATCGTCCGTGATTTGAATGCGTACCTGATCCGGGGCGACGTGCTCGGCCGCCTTGGCGACGGAACGCAAGTTGCCCATGCCGTAATCAATGACCGTAACAAGCTTTTGGTTGGACATAAGCTTATAACGCCCCTTTGGTGGACGGTAACTGATCCGCCATGCGTTCGTCGGTTTCCAGCGCCATTCTCAAGGCGCGACCGAAGGCTTTGAAAATCGTCTCTGCCTGATGGTGGGCGTTCTTGCCGCGCAGGCAGTCTATGTGAATTGTGGCTTGAGCGTGATTGGTCAGGCCTTGAAAAAATTCAGCCACCAGTTCGGTGTCGAACCCACCGATGCTGGCACGGGTGAAGTCGGCATTAAACGTTAACCCGGCGCGTCCGGACAAGTCGATGACGACACGGGACAAGGCTTCGTCAAGCGGCACGTAAGCGTGACCGTAACGCTTGATGCCTTTTTTGTCTCCAACGGCCTCTCTTAGCGCCATGCCCAAGCTGATGCCGATGTCTTCAACGGTGTGGTGATCATCGATGTGGGTGTCGCCTTTGGCGTCGATGGTCAGATCAATTAAGCCGTGTCGGGCGATCTGGTCCAGCATGTGTTCAAGAAACGGAACGCCGGTAGACAGTTCGGATTTTCCCTCACCATCCAAGTTGACCGATAAACGGATCTGCGTTTCCAAAGTGTTTCTCTCAATGGTGGCTTGCCGCATGAGAATGCTCCCGTTAGGTAAAGAAAATAGGGTGTTTTGAAAGCGGATATTATAGCGATTTTCTGACGAAGTTCGATGTTTAAATTTTGGCCAGGCCTGGGTAAGTTAGGAAAAATTAATATGGGTTATAAAAAAAATTTGTCATAGAAGTCCAAAAATTTATCTGAATTTTGCGATAATTTGCCTGTTATTTTTTAGGTCAATTCTGCATAGGAAAAGACTTTCCAGGCATTATTTGAATCAATTTGTTGATTTAGATTAAGTTTTTGAATGTCGGGGCTGGTGCGGTTGTAGGAGTTTCTTATAATCCGTCATTGAGGAAGTAAGCTCTACGTTTTGGAATTGGTCACTCTAAAAGTTATGCGGGCTTGATTAATTTTGACTATAAGGGGGAATCCGACTAATGGATACTACAGCAAAACCACAATATGATAATGGTGTTGTGAAGTACTTAGCGGTTGGTGCGATTACGTTCTTGGTATTAGGAACCTTGATGGGGACTTTTGCCGCGGCGCAATTGGCTTGGCCAGCTTTAAACTTTGATATCGCGGAAATTACATTTGCGCGTTTGCGTGTGATGCACACGAATACTGTTATCTTTGCCTTCGGTGGTATGACATTGATGGCGACGGCTTTCTATACCGTTCAAAGAACGAATGGAGTCCGTTTATGGAGCAATGGAATGGCCTGGTTAACGGCAATTCTGTTTACGATTGGCTTGCTTGCCGTTGTTGTGACCATCTCTTTGGGGATGACAACCGGTAAAGAATACCATGAACAAGAATGGCCTCTGGCGATTGCGATTGCATTAGTCTGGACGCTTTATACGTTGAACTTTGTCATGACCATCGCGTCACGTAACAAAGAAACCCATCCAAACGTTTACGTTTCCAACTGGTTCTTCTTGGGGATGATGATTGCCATCACTTACCTTTATGTTGTTAATGGTTTGGCGATTCCGGTTTCAATGTTCCGCTCTTACTCCATGTTTGCAGGCGTTCAAGATGCCATGATTCAATGGTGGTGGGGTCACAACGCGGTTGGTTTCTTCCTGACAGCCGGTTTCTTGGCAATCATGTACTACTTCGTTCCGAAGCAAGCGCAGCGTCCGATTTACTCTTACCGTTTGTCCGTTATCCACTTCTGGGCGTTGATGTTCGGTTATGTTTGGTTGGGAGCGCACCACCTTCAATATACGGCGTTGCCTGATTGGACGGGTTCCCTGGGCGCGGTTATCTCTTTGGCGATGATCATTCCATCATGGGGTGGGGCGCTTAACGGGATGTTAACGCTTTCCGGTGCTTGGGATAGACTGCGTACAGATTACATCTTGCGTTTCTTGATTATTGCCTTGGCTTTCTACGCCATGTCCACCTTCGAAGGGCCTGTTATGGCCGCGAAAACCGTAAACGCGCTTTCTCACTACACGGATTGGACTGTGGGTCACGTTCACTCTGGGGCGCTGGGTTGGGTTGCGATGGTTTCCATCGGTGCCTTGTACCACATGGTGATGAAGCTTTGGAATACGGAAATGTATTCCATGAAGTTGATTAACTTCCACTTCTGGCTTGCCACAATCGGTACTGTGTTCTACATCGTTGCGATGTGGGTATCCGGTATCATGCAGGGTCTTATGTGGCGCGCCTATGATGAGTACGGTACCTTGGCATATACCTTTGCGGAATCCGTTGCTGCGATGCACCCTTACTATGTAATGCGTGCGGTCGGTGGGCTGCTGTTCTTCTCTGGTGCGGTTGTCATGCTTTATAACGTTGTGATGACAATTCGTATGGCAAATGCTAAGCAAACAGCGACAGCAACAGCCAACGCCTAAAACGTACTAAATCAGTTGCGATGGGCGGAGCCCGTCGCAAGCTTAAGAATGATGAGTTGAGGAGCAATAGACTCATGTCAGATAATCAAAAACCTAAAAATTTTCAAGATCGCCTAGAGAGAAACATCTTTGGGATGTTCGTCGCCACAGCGTTAGCCGTTTCGATTGCGGGTATCGTTGAGATCGTACCGTTGTTTTATCTAAAACAAACGGTTGATTACACAGAACAAACCGATAAATACGGTAATGTTAAAAACGAAAAGTTCCCGGAACTGGTTTGGGAAAGAACGTTTACTCAGGATGAGAACGGCAAGCTTGTTTCCGACAAGGCTTTGTATAAGCAAGATCGCAATGGTCAATGGGTTCTTGCCGATTGGAAAGCCGGTGACGGTGTTCGTCCATATACTCCGTTAGAATTAGCGGGTCGTGATATCTACCTACGTGAAGGTTGTTATATTTGCCATTCGCAAATGATTCGTCCATTCCGTGACGAACGTGAACGTTATGGTCATTATTCGCTTGCAACCGAATCCATGTACGATCACCCAATGCAGTGGGGGTCAAAACGTACTGGGCCTGACCTAGCGCGTTTGGGTGGTAAATATTCGGATGAATGGCATGTGATGCACTTATTACGTCCTCAGGATTTGGTGCCAGAGTCGGTTATGCCGGCCTATCCTTGGTTGGCTGAAAATCCGATCAGCGAAGACTTCTTCGGCACGAAACGTGATATGTCGAAGCGTCTAGCCGTCATGCGTACTTTGGGTGTGCCTTATACCGACGAAGAAATTGAAAACGCCAACGCCGCCATTGAGGGTTATACCGAAATGGATGCAATGGTAGCGTACCTTCAAGTGTTGGGCACAATGGTTAAATTAGACGATAGCAAGGCGTATCGTGAGTAATCTTGAAGCCTACATGAACACAGATTGGTCCGCGATGACAACGTCGGACTGGGCCGGTCTCATCATTACGGTGGTTGTCTTTTTCGGAATGCTCATCACCTTTGCTCGAACATTGCGTCCGAGCAAGCGTGAAGAGCTGGAAAAAGAAAAATTCAAGATTTTAGATGAAGATGATTAAGTTATTCTGAGGAGAATAAATATGGCACATAACAACCCTTGGCCAGATGAAGGAAATACTGGTCACATTTGGGATGAGGATATTCGCGAGTTGGACAACCCGCCACCGCTTTGGTGGATGCTGTCTTTCTATGCCGGTTTCGTCATGATGGTGTTTTACGCCTTGTATTACCCAACCATTCCATGGGAAAACTCTTGGTTTAAAGGTTATGCCGGATGGACGCAAATAGAAGAGTACGATGAAGAGGTTGAGGTTCTTCAGAATTGGCGTAAAAAACGTTTTGCAGAGCAGGAAGAGCAATTGGCTGCGCTGCCAGTCAGTGAAATTCTGAAAAACGAAGAGTTGAAAACTTATGCCGTCAAAACCTCTAAGGTTCTGTTCGGTGATTACTGTGCCGCTTGTCACGGTGCGGGTGGTCAAGGTAACCCGGATTTCCCTGTGCTGGCCGATGATGATTGGCTATGGGGTGGTAAACCGGCCCAAATCGAAGCGTCCATTACCAATGGCCGTATCGGTAATATGCCGGCTAAAGGAATGATGGGGAACCTGACGGATAAGGAAATCGATCAGGTGGCCGACTATGTCATTGCCTTAAGCGAAGGCAAAGGGAATGAGCCAGCCTATGCGGCCGGTAAAGCGGTTTATGCCAAAGGTATGTGTTTGGCCTGTCACGGTCCGGCCGGTAAGCCTCTGGCACCAACGGGTGCGACAAACTTCACTGATGGTGTATGGCGTTTCGGTGGCGATAAAGCTGACGTTGTCAGAACCATTACATACGGTGTGAACGTTAAGAAAAACGGTGAGCCGATTAAAGGCACGCGTTTGGCCGTTATGCCAGCGTTTAAAAATCGTTTGCCTGACCCAGAAGTTAATATTAAACGTTTAACTGTCTATGTCTATTCACTGGGCGGTGGTCAATAATTGATCGTCCCTTTTTATTCATTGAATGAATTGATTCTGTATCAATTAAGGAGCAGAAAATGAATGAGTTAAATAATGACTGGGTTTTGTGGGGCTCCATTGCAGCGGTGGTTTTAACTGTTGTTGCCTTGGTTGGTTTCGCTTGGAAAGCCACACGTGGTATTGAAGGTCTGGAGAAAGATGAAGAGGATTCCTAAAGAATTCGTTCACTTTACACTGGACACCTAATGAGAAAAGGCCTAATTTTATATTAGGCCTTTTTCATTTATGCGGTTGTATAAAAAAGATTACTCATTTGCAGGGTGGTTTTTTTATACAATCGTCGCGTTAAATTCAGAAGGAATTGATTATGTCCGAAGAACGCAAAGTCTCTTACGATAGCAACAACCAAGCTAAATCACTGTTGGATGATATGGATACATCCAATAAAAATCTCCAGAACATCGGTGTTGAATTGCTCACCGTTCACACAGAAGGAACGGTGCACGCCAAGCGAATGCCTGGTAAGTTTCGTACGATCAAATGGCTCGTAGCGGCGATGTGGATGTCGTTCTTTATCGGGCCTTACCTGCAATGGGACGGCCGCCAAGCCATTCTTTTTAATCTGGCCGATCGTCAATTCCACTTCTTTGGTATCACCGTACTGCCTCAGGATATCTGGGTGCTGGCGATGATTTTGCTGTTTTTTGCGCTATTGCTGGCCGCAACAACCGCAGTGGCAGGGCGTTTATGGTGTGGTTACGCCTGTTTTCATACAGTATGGACGGATATTTTTACTTGGGTAGAAGAGAAGTTCGAAGGCTTGCCTAACAAGCGCATGAAGCTGGATCAAGAGCCGGTTAGTTTTTCAAAATTAAGAAAAAAAGTGCCTAAATGGATTATTTGGGCCTTTATCGGGTTTATGACGGGCTTCAGTTTTGTGGCGTATTTTGACCCGGCACTGAATTTATGGGCGCGCCTGTTCACGCTTGAATGGACAGGCACCGAAGCCACTATTATCTTGGCATTGGGCGCGGCAACGGTGTTTTTCGCAGGCTTTCTGAGAGAGCAGGTTTGTATTGGTTTTTGCCCTTACGCTCGTATCCAAGGTGCGATGATTGATACCGAAACCGTGGTGCCTACGTATGACGTGGATCGCGGCGAACCACGCGGGCGCATGAAACGCGCCAAGCCGGGCGAAGAACAGCCAGACCTGGGGGATTGTATTGATTGCAACCTGTGTGTGGCCGTTTGTCCAACTGGCGTCGATATTCGTAAGGGCCAACAGTTTGGTTGCATTACTTGTGGGCTGTGTATCGATGCTTGTGACTCTGTAATGGAAAAAATTAAAAAGCCGAAGGGGTTGATTCGCTATGCTTCCCTAGCCGAGTTTGCTGGTAAGCCCTTTGTGCCGCTATATAAGCGTCCGCGCGTGATTGTTTACTCCAGCATTATGGTCTTTGCGGCGGCGGCGATGATTTGGGGCTTAGCAACGATGTCACCGCTGGATGTAAAAGTCTTGCATGAAAGAGCGCCGCTGTTTGTCCAAATGAGTGACCGCTCCATTCAGAACAAGTATTACGTTAAAGTGGTGAATAAAGGCAATGCCCGCCTGGATGCCAGTATTGATGTGACGGGGCCGGAAAGTTTGTTCTATATTGGTCCAAAGAGCATTCAGGTGGAACCTGGGAATGTCGGCACGGCAACGCTATTGGTCCGGGTGCCGAAAAAGGATTTGAAGGAAGCGAATACGCCAATTGAAATTCATGTGGCGGATCAGAACAATCCAGACATTAAAGCCATCTACGACAGTATGTTTATTGGACCGAAAATCCGTTAAGGATGTCTTCATAAACACGCATACTGCGTTGAGTGAAATTTAGGTATAATGAAGGCCCTTGTTTTAAGGGCCTTTTTTTATGGAGGGAAAAAGCCTTGACGGATGCCAAAGACAACAAAGATGTTAAAAAAGATACTCGGGACTGGAGTGTCGCCTGGAAAAATCCATTCGTAATCGGTTGGTTTGCGATTTTGATAATTGTGCTGTCCGTGAATTTCTTTATGGTCAGTATGGCGATTGTCACGGCTCCCGGTTTAACGGTGCCCGATTTTTACGAGAAAGGTAAAAACATGGCACAAATCATTGCCCGCCGCAAGCACATGGAAGAGCTTGGCTGGCAATTTGATATTGATTTACCGATCCTGAAAGAAGGGAAAGATCAAGAAGTGACGGTGACGGTGCTGGATAAAGATAATAATGCATTTGATGTGGACACAGCGGTGCTTTATTACTATCGCCCATCCAATAAAAAATACGATGGTGAATTGGCATTGCAGTCATCCGGTCAAACGGGTGAGTATAAAGGTGTGATTAACCTGCCTTTAAAAGGTAAATACGACTTGGTGATGGAGATTACCAAAGGGAACGAAGTCTTTAATCTTGGCCGTTCCATTATGGTTCAGGACGCGCCCTAAAGAGGTATTTTCATGTCACAAGTGTGCTATCACTGCGGTCAAGGGATTGAACGGGGTGCCTTAGTGCTCAAGCCCATTAAAGGGGTTGAGCGCGAATTTTGTTGCCATGGCTGTGCCGGCGTCTGTGATGCCATTTATGAAGCCGGCTTGGATAGTTTCTATCGACGTACCCCGGAAGGGGAGTTACTCTCGCCACCCCCACCTCCGAATAAAGACGCTGAATTTTTCGATTACGACGAAGTTCAGTCTCAATTTGTTTCCGATCTGACACAACAGCGTGAAATCACTCTGATTTCTGAAGCGATTCATTGTGCGGCTTGTATTTGGCTGATTGAACATACCTTAGCGAAGCTTGACGGCGTACAGATGGCGAAGGTGAATTTCACCAATAAGCAGATTAAACTGCGTTGGGACAACGATGTTATTAAGTTGTCCGAAATCATTCAGGAATTAAATCGCGTCGGTTACGATGCATCGCCTTACGATGCTTCCAACAGTGAAGAAGCTTTCCGAAAAGCCAATCGGGATTTGCTTTATCGTCTCGGTTTTGCCGGTTTTGCGATGATGAATGTGATGTGGTTCTCGGTCGCCTTGTACGCCGGGGCGGACCAGGATTCCGAGTTTCGTCATTATTTCCACTGGGTTGAGTTTGTCATTGCCACGATCACCCTGGCTTATTCCGGTAAACCTTTTTTATCTGGGGCCTGGACGTCCTTAAAGTCACGAAGTGTGGGAATGGATGTCTCGATCTCGTTGGGCATTCTAACGACCTATCTGTATTCGTTCTGGGTCACCATCGACCCACAGCACTCCGGAAATGTGTACTACGACACCATGATTGATTTCATGTTCTTATTGTTGATTGGGCGTTACTTGGAAGCGATATCCAAAAATAAAGCCATTGATTCCACACGGCGCCTGATGGATTTGCAACCCAAAGTGGCGCGTATGAAAACCGACTCGGGTGTGGATGTCGTACCGGTTCGAAAACTGAAGGCCGGGGATGTGGTCTTGGTGAGGCCCGGTGATCAAGTTCCAGTTGACGGCACGGTGGTGGAAGGTGTCGGTCACATTAATGAATCGATGTTGAGTGGTGAGTCTCGAGAAGTTTTGAAACAAGAGGGCGCATCGGTCTCGGCCGGCACTTTAAATCTGGACGGTGCCTTGTCGATTCGGGTGGAGTCGATTCTGCAAAATACCATGTTGGGTAAAATCGTGCATATGGTCGAAGATGCACAAGGTTCGAAAGCGCCCATTCAATGTACGGCCGAACGGATTATGCCGTGGTTTGTATCCGTAGTCATTGCGTTGGCGACGCTGAGTTTTGTGTATTGGATTGTGAATGCCGACTTTGAAACGGCGATGATCGCGGCCACTTCCGTATTAATCATTACCTGTCCATGCGCCTTTGGCTTGGCGACGCCGATGGCCACAGCCGTCGCTTCCGGGGTGTCTGCGCAAAACGGGATTCTTATTAAGAATGGCGCGGTCTTGGAAATATTGAACGATATCCAACATTTCGTTTTCGATAAAACCGGCACTTTGACTAAAGGTCAGATGCGTTTAGTGGATTCGACGTTACAAGCGTCTGTGGACGGTGAAAGTCTTTGGCGCGATGTGGTGCGCATCGAGTTCCATTCGGAACACTCTCTTGGACGGGCCATCGTTGAAACGCTACAGGAGTCGCATCCGGAATTTAAGAATATGGATATGACCGTCGACTTTTTCCAAGCGCATCCGGGGAAAGGGGTGGAATCATCGGTTCAAGGACGTCATTATCTCATTGGGACGGGGCCTTGGTTGGAAGCGATGGGGGCCCGTTTGCCGGAAAATTTAATGGCTTTGGAAGCGCAAAGAGCGCAGCAGGGGCAGACCAGCGTATGGGTGGCGCAGAACGGTCAAGTTGTGGCAATTTTGTTCCTGGATGACGAACTGAGAGACGATGCCATTGAGATGATTGCTCGCTTGAAAGCACGTGGTAAGCGCGTGACCTTGTTGAGCGGGGACCGACAAGCCGTGGCGGAAACGGTGGCGGAAAAACTGGGCGGCATGGCTGTGCAGGCCGAGGTTTTGCCGGAGCAAAAGCATGAAATGATTCGAGCCTATCAACAAGAGGGTGAGTTGGTGGCGATGGTAGGTGACGGCATTAATGACGCACCGGCGATGGCGCGAGCCAATGTCAGTATCGCCTTGGGCTCTGGAACCGATGTGTCGATGGATTGCGCGGATATTGTATTGTTGAATAATGAATTGCTTTCGGTGGATACAGCGGTGGATTTATCGCAACGTACCTTGAAAACCATTAAGCAAAATATCGCCAGTTCGATTCTCTATAATGTGACGTTGGTGCCGCTGGCGATGGCGGCGTTGTTAACGCCATTGATCGCCGCGATTACCATGCCGTTGAGCAGCTTGGTTGTGATTGGTAATGCGGCACGTATTCGCAGTTTTTACAGCCGGAAAGCCATCGCTAGGCGCAAGCGGCTAACCGCGACCGGAAAAGTGTGAGAGGAAAGGTAAAATGGACGTTGTATTTGGCTTAATTCCAATGATGTTGTTGTTCGGCTTTCTGGTCGTGGTGGTGTTTATCTGGATGGCAAAATCGGGGCAGTTTGATGATTTGGATGGCGCGGCCAACAGTATCTTTATGGATGACGAATTCGATGAAGAGTTGAAAAAAAAGGAAGCCGACGACGAATCTGAGCCTGTTGAGGGCCGGCAAGAATCCGCCTCAGGTGGTGGAGAGGTGTCATCGCCGTCTGAAATCAAGCCGTCTAGACATGATGCCATGACAGAGGCTGCAATCTCCGACAATCCCACAAATACACCAAAATGACCAGGCCTGGTCATTTTGGCGCTATTCAAAAAATTCTATTCAATGCGAACTGACGCCTAAAGGTCAATGCCGTGCTGACTGAAAATCTGGTCGATGGCTGAGGATGATCTTCCGGCATGGAAGAGATAGCTTCGGAAGTTGTCCAGTGCTTCATCAGCGGTTTGCACACTATCATAAAAATTATCGCCCGGCTTGAGCATGATATAGCTTTGGGTGTTCGGATCATGGGCCAGCTTAATGTCCGAACCGTATTCCTGCTGAAGTTGCTTAGTGGTTTGTATTAAACTGGCAAATTCTTCCGATTTCTCAGCGAGTTGCTGTTCAATACTGCGCCCCGACACGAAAAGCGAATTCCAACTCATGGATTGCGGGGCTTCCCATCGATCGGCTTTGGTAATTGGGGTCGCGTCCAGTTCCTGCAGACCTGTCTTACTGATTTTATCCGGATTGTTGGCTAACCAGTCATTGAAATCGCGAGTGCTGAGTTGTGATGAATGGTTCGAAAAGCGACCAGGCAGGCTCATATCGTAATCGTGGCCGGAAACGGCGATTTTCAAGCCGCCGATATTCCGATACTGAATGGTTTGGTCGGCCGTTTCAGCAGGCAGAATTTGCCGGTTTGCCGGATGGCTTTCCGAAGCTGCTGCCAATTTTTGCCCCATCGCGGAAAGCGTTACCGTATCTTGTTTTGGCGCAGAGGCCGTTATGGGCGCGGCGGAGTGTGAGTTTCTTTGCGCGGACGGGTGTTGTTGCGGCAGCAACAAAGCATAATCGGTATTTGTAATCGATGTCATAACATTCTCCAGAGAACAGTCTCCCGCCTCCTGACAAGCATGTTTTATGCCGAGCATTCAGAAAAGGGGATAGGGCAGTGTGTGCTGCTGGAGTGAAAATTGAGCGGTTTGCATGAGGCATAAAAAAGGCCGTTTCAAACGGCCTTTTTATTAGAGTGGTTGGTTTGGCCGAATTTACACGTCCAAGTAATCCAGAATGCCTTCGGCCGCTTTTCGGCCTTCGGCAATGGCATGCACCACCAGACTGGAGCCGCGAACCATATCCCCACCGGCAAACACTTTTTCGTTTGACGTTTGGAAAGGGTACTCGGCTTCTTCTTGAGCTGAAACGGTTTGCCAATCCGTTAGTCCGATGTTGTGGTCTTTGAACCATTCCGGCGGGTTGGGTTGGAAGCCAAAGGCGACAATGACCGCATCACAGTCGATAACGTATTCGGAACCTTCCACCATCTCGGCACGGCGACGACCGTTTTCATCCGGTTCTCCCATGCGGGTTTCGATCACTTTCAGTCCTGAAACGTTGCCGTTGTCGGCGATGACTTCGACCGGTGCCAGGTTGAACTTGAACTGAACGCCTTCTTCTTTCGCGTTTTTCACTTCGGCACGGGAGCCAGGCATATTGGCTTCGTCGCGACGATAGACACAGAAGACTTCGTCCGCGCCTTGACGAATTGAGGTGCGGGTACAGTCCATGGTTGTATCGCCACCACCGAGTACGACAACGCGCTTGCCTTGCATGGAGACAAATGGCTCCGGTGACTGCTTCAGCCCCAGCTCGTGTTTGACGTTGCCGATCAGGAAGTCCAGTGCTTTATAAACCTGTGGCAGGTCTTCACCCGGGAAGCGCCCGGCCATTGGTTTGTAAGTTCCCATGCCTAGGAAAACCGCATCGTAGTCGTTCAGAAGCTGCTCAAAGGCGATGTCTTTTCCAATCTCGGTATTACAATGGAACTCTGCCCCCATACCTTCCAAGATCTTGCGACGTTTGAGAACAATGTCTTTATCGAGTTTGAATTGAGGAATACCGAAGGTCAATAAACCACCGATTTCTTGTTCTTTTTCGAACACCACAGGCTTGACGCCGTTACGAATTAAAATGTCGGCACACCCTAGGCCTGCTGGACCGGAGCCCACAATGGCAACCTTTTTATCCGTCATGGTGATGTTATCCAGGCTGGGTGTCCAACCCATGCTGGTGGCCGTGTCGGTAATGTATTTTTCCACCGCGCCAATGGTGACGGCACCGAAGTTGGTGTCTTCCAAAGTACAGGCTTCTTCACACAAACGGTCTTGCGGACAGATACGACCGCACATCTCCGGTAAGGAGTTGGTTTGGTGTGATAATTCAGCCGCTTCGATGATATTGCCTTCTGAAACCAGCTTTAACCAGTTTGGAATGTAGTTATGCACAGGGCAGGCCCATTCGCAATAAGGGTTACCACAATGCAAACAGCGGTCGGCTTGAGCTTGGGCGTGGGCCGGTGTGAACTCCGTATAGATTTCCTCGAAGTTTTGTTTACGCTCCATCGCCTCTTTTTTGGACGGAAGCTGTCGATCAAGTTCTAAAAATTGTCTTACATTTCCCATGATTCGCTCCCTTACTCTCCATCACCACAGTTAGCAAATAGATCCAATAGTTTGTCGACACCAATGGCTCTGGATTTTACTAGCCAGAAGTTATGCAGATAGCGACTGAAGTCGTTCAATACTTCACGGCCAAAGTCGCTGCCAGTTTTTTTGACGTATTCCGTTAAGAGATCGCGCAAGTAAATACGGTAAGCTTCGGTCGACTCTGTATCGATACGAATCGCTTCAACCATCTCAGTGTTTAAGCGGTCCGGTAACGTTCGATCCAAGTCGAGGATGAACGCCATGCCTCCCGACATGCCTGCACCGAAGTTCACCCCGACAGAGCCAAGGCTGACCACGGTCCCGCCGGTCATGTATTCGCAGCCGTGGTCTCCCAAGCCTTCTACAACGGCGACGGCACCGGAGTTACGGACAGCGAAACGTTCGCCGCCGGTTCCGTTTGCCAACAGTTTCCCGCCGGTGGCGCCGTATAGACAAGTATTGCCGACAATCGGCGTTGTATGAGGGTCGAATGCGCGTTTTTCCGATGGACGAATGACGATTTCCCCACCGGCCATGCCTTTACCGACATAATCGTTGGCATCGCCTTCCAAATGCAGATTTAGACCATCCACATTGAATACCCCGAAAGACTGTCCGGCAATGCCGGACAGTTTCAAGGTGATCGGCTGAGCTTTCATGCCGTGGTTGCCGTAGCGTTGAGCAATTTCACCTGAAACGCGTGCACCGATGGAACGGGCCGTGTTCACCAATTGGAAAGAGAACTCGCCGCCGGATTTGTTTTCAATCGCCGGTAACACTTCTTTGACGATTTCTTCAGCAATATGCCCATCGTCCCAAGGGTTGTTACGGTCGACTTGAACGGTCTGTGGCTTGCTCGCGTCGACACCGCCGTCGGAAATGATCGCGCTTAAATCAATGTTGCGCTGCTTATCAGTCAGCGGCTGCTCGATTTTTTTCAACAAATCGACACGTCCCACGAGATCTTCCAAGCGGGCCACGCCCAGTTTGGCGAGCCATTCACGTGTTTCTTCAGCGACAAAGCGGAAATAATTGACGACCATCTCCGGCAAACCGATGAAGTGTTCTTTACGTAAACGCTCGTCCTGAGTTGCAACGCCTACCGCACAGGTATTTAAGTGACAGATGCGCAGGTATTTACACCCGAGTGCAATCATCGGTGCCGTACCGAAGCCAAAGGATTCGGCTCCTAGAATAGCGGCTTTGACAACGTCGAGACCGGTTTTCAAACCGCCGTCGGCTTGCAAAATGACTTGGCCACGCAAATCGTTGGCTCTCAGCACCTGGTGCGCTTCGACCAAGCCCATTTCAAATGGGTTACCGGCATATTTCACCGAGGTAATCGGGCTGGCCCCGGTTCCTCCATCGTAGCCGGAAATGGTAATCAGGTCGGCATAAGCTTTTGCGACACCGGCCGCGATGGTGCCGACACCCGGTTCTGCAACCAGTTTGACCGATACCAGTGCGTTTGGATTAACTTGCTTCAAGTCGAAAATCAACTGCGCCAAGTCTTCAATCGAGTAGATGTCGTGATGTGGCGGTGGCGAAATCAAGGTGACGCCTTCCACGGAATGACGTAGCCGCGCGATGGTAGCATCGACTTTATGTCCCGGTAATTGTCCACCTTCACCTGGTTTCGCGCCTTGTGCGACCTTGATTTGCAGAACTTCGGCATTACGCAGGTAATGCGCGGTAACACCAAAGCGCCCGGAGGCAATCTGCTTGATTTTGGACATCTTTTCAGTGCCGTAACGTGATGGATCTTCTGCGCCTTCGCCCGAGTTAGAGCGTGCGCCGATGCGGTTCATGGCAATGGCCAAGGCTTCGTGAGCCTCCGGCGATAGGGCGCCTAGAGAAATCCCGGCCGAGTCGAAACGTTTGAAGATGGATTCGATCGGTTCCACTTCGTTGATGTCGATGGATGGCAGATTGTCTTTAAAAGTGATCAGGTCGCGGACAGTCATGGCCGGGCGCTCGTTCACCAATTTTGCAAATTTATCGTAAGCCACCTGGTCGCCTTTTTGCACGGCATCACGCAAATAGTTGACCACATCCGGGTTGTAGGCGTGGTATTCGCCGCCGTGTACGTACTTCAACAAGCCGCCCGGCTGCAAAAATTTACGAGGGTTGAAGGCGTTTTTCGCCGTTTTAATCAGGTCGGTTTCCAGGTTGTCGAAACGGGTCCCTTCAATACGGGTTGGTGTGCCTTTGAAGCACAAATCGACGATTTCCTTGCTTAAACCAACGGCTTCAAACAATTGGGAGCCACGGTAGGAGGTGATGGTGGAAATCCCCATTTTCGACAGAATTTTGTACAGACCTTTGTTCAAGCCTTTACGGTAGTTTTTGATGTAGGCATCGATGCCGACTTTTTCATCCAGTTCTTTACTGCGGATCATGTCTTGAATGGTTTCATAAGCCAAGTAAGGATAGACGGCGGTGGCACCATAGCCGAACAAGACCGCAAAGTGATGCGGGTCGCGAGCGGCACCGGTTTCAACGATGATATTGGCTTCAGGACGCAATCCTTCAGCGATTAAACGGTGGTGGACGGCACCGGTCGCCATGGCCGATGGAATGGTGATCAATCCTTTTTCGATGTTCAGGTCGCTTAGGATCAATAAAGAAATCCCGTTTTTAACGGCTGCAACCGTTTCGTCGCACATATCAATAATGGCTTGCTTGAGCGCTTTTTCTTCCGGGTTGTAATGGAGTGAAATACGCTGGTTTTGATAGTTTTCATCGACCAGTCCGGTGAGTTGTCTCATCATGGACGGCGACAGAATCGGAGATTGTGATTCCAAGCGACGCGCATGCGCTTCGCCTTCGTCGAACATGTTCAACTCGCGACCGAAACAGGTGTTCAATGACATAACGATGTTTTCACGCAAAGGGTCAATCGGCGGATTGGTGACCTGCGCGAACATTTGACGGAAGTAGTCGAACACGGAACGTTCTTTACGTGAGAAAACCGGTAATGGCGCATCATCCCCCATGGAACCAGTGGCTTCTTGGCTGGATTCGGCCAAGACACGAATGACCTGATCGCGTTCTTCAAACGACACTTGGTAGTATTTTTGGTAAACGTCAGCCGTGTCGTTATCCCAGTCAGAGATGTGGGCTTCGGCGTCCAAGCGTTCTTCCAAACGCATGTAGCCTTTATCCATCCATTCGCGATAGGGTTTGGCATTTTTCAAGCCGTTGTCGATGTCTTCCGGTTTCAGAAGGCGACCGGCTTCCATGTCCACGGCAATCACTTGGCCTGGCTTCAGGCGGCCTTTTTCAACCACATCTTCGGCTGGGTAGTTGTATACCCCGATTTCCGATGCAAAGGTGATGTGACGATCCTTGGTGACGACATAACGTGTCGGGCGCAGGCCGTTACGGTCGACACCACAAATAGCGTATTTACCGGTGTTGATAACCATGCCGGCCGGCCCGTCCCACGGTTCCATGTGCATGGAATTGTATTCTAGGAAGGCTTTCAGGTCCGGGTCCATGTGTGGCATGTTCTGCCAAGCCGGCGGAATCAACAAACGCAGGGCTTGGAAAACCGGCATGTCGCCCATCATCAGGACTTCCAGCATGTTATCCAATGAGTTGGAGTCGGAACCTTCTTGTGCAACCAGCGGCTTCAAGCTGGCCAGATCCGGAATCAACGGCGTTTCAAATTTACTTTGGCGTGCCAGTGCCCAGTTACGATTCCCTTTAATAGTGTTCAATTCACCATTGTGGGCCAGGAAGCGGAAAGGTTGCGCCAAACGCCATTGCGGCAAGGTGTTGGTTGAGAAGCGTTGGTGGTAAGAAATCAATGAAGATTCAAAACGGTCTTGTTTTAAATCCAGATAAAATTCCGGCAGTTCTCTCGGCATCACCAGGCCTTTGTACGAAACTAACTGGCTGTGTAAGGAAGCGATGTAGAAAGTCGGGTCATTTGGTTCGATGACCATTTCGGTTTTACGGCGGGCAACGAACAGTAAGCGGTTAAAATCGGCATCGCTCATGTCGGTCGGCGCGTTGATGAAGATTTGTTCGATTAACGGCTCCATACCCGTGGCCTGTTCACCCAAAACATGTGAGGCGACCGGCACTTTACGCCAGCCGCAAACTTCCAAGCCTTTATTGGTCAACAGCTCTTCCAGCGTCTTTTTCGCCAAGGCGGCTTTGTCGGCTTCTTGGTTTAAGAAGATCATCCCGCAGGCGTAGTTATCAGACAGGGTCATACCCAATGATTTGGCTTCTTCGCGCAAGAAGGAATCGGGCTTTTTAATCAATAGACCACAGCCGTCTCCCGTACAGCAGTCCGCCGCGACGCCACCACGGTGTGTCATATTGGCTAAGGACTCGATGGCTGTTTGAAGCGCCCAGTGGCTGGGCTTGTCGTCCATTTGGGCGATCATGCCAAACCCGCAGTTCTCTCTTTCAAATTCGGGTGAATAGAGTCCTTGTAAGCTGTTGAGTGAATTCATAATTCAGTTTTCCTGTCTGTAAACATTTATAACGTCTTGTTATAAAAGCACTTTTTGGGGGTACTTTTGGGTGTCTGAGTGCGAAAAATTTAAAATGGTGCGAAATTATACTTTTTTAGCGGCTTGAACGCAATGTTTCGGGCTCGCTTTCCTGGCGGAAGTGTTAGTGACCGATAAACGGGTAAGACGGGCAGGTTGAAGGGTTTTGTGATGATTGAAAACGACCAGGCCTGGTCGTTTTCATGGTTTTATTACCCTTTGTCGATTAAAGAGGAACCTGTCATCTCTTCGGGTTTTGCCACGCCCATCATGTCCAGCAAGGTTGGCATGACGTCGCATAAGGCTCCGCCGGTTTTCAGTGGGTAGTCTCTGTCTCCGACATAGACTAACGGAACCGGGAACGTTGTATGCGATGTGACCGGCTTGCCGGTTTCTTCGTTGAATAACATTTCCATATTACCATGGTCGGCGGTGACAATGGCTTCACCACCGGCGGCTTTGAGGGTGGCGAGGATTTCTCCAAGAGCTTCGTCGACGGCTTCTGCCGCTTTGATGCAGGCGTCGAAGTTACCAGTATGCCCGACCATGTCTGGATTCGCAATGTTACAGATAAAGGTATCGTACTTCCCGCTATTGATGGCTTCGATGAGTTTGGCTTTGACTTCCGGTAAGCTCATTTCCGGTTGCAAGTCGTAGGTCGCGACTTTTGGCGAGTTGACGAGGATTCGGTCTTCACCATCGTTGGGCTCTTCCACGCCACCGTTGAAGAAGAAAGTGACGTGAGCGTATTTTTCGGTTTCGGCAATGCGCAGTTGCTTTAAGCCTTGCTTGGCAACGTATTCACCGAAAGTGTTGCGTAGCTTGGTTGGGCGATAGGCAATTAAGGCGCCGAATTTTTCGAAATTCTTTTTGTATTCCGTTAAGGTGACGAAAGCCGATAGAACCGGGGTGTTGCAGCGATGGAAATCTTCGAAGTCGTCGAAGATGAACGCTTTGGTCAGCTGACGCGCACGGTCGGAGCGGAAATTCATGAAAATGATTGAGTCGCCGTCTTTAACGCGAACACGTTTACCGTCTTCTTTGCGTGGAATGGCGGTTGCCTTAATGAATTCGTCAGTTTCGCCGCGTTCATACGCCATTTCGACGGCTTCTTTGGCGGTTTTGGCTTCGTTCTCGCTGATGCCGCAGGCCACAACGTCGTAAGTTTGTTTGACGCGGTCCCAGCGATTGTCGCGGTCCAGTGCGAAATAACGCCCGGTCACGGAGGCGATTTGTCCTCCGCCCAATTCCTGCATGAAGTCTTCCAGTTCTTCAATATATTGGATGGCGCTCTTCGGAGCGGTGTCGCGGCCGTCGGTGAAAACGTGTACATAAATGTCCGCGCCACGTTCGTGCGCCATTTTGATGCTGGCTTTGATGTGGTTGATGTGCGAGTGGACGCCGCCGTCGGACAGTAAGCCCAAAATGTGTACTTTGCGGTTACGGTCAATGGCGGAATCAATGGCCTTTAAAAGAGCGTTGTTCTGGAAGAAGCGACCATCGTCGATGTCTTTTTGGATGCGTGTCAGCTCTTGATACACGACACGACCGGCGCCTAAGTTCATGTGGCCGACTTCCGAGTTCCCCATTTGGCCTTCCGGTAGCCCGACGGCCAGGCCGGAGGTGTTGATTAAGGTGTTGTGGTATTGCTTTAATAAGTTGTCCCAGTTTGGGGTGTGTGCTTGTGCAATGGCATTGTGCTGTGTTGCTTCACGATGACCCCAGCCATCCAAGATGATCAATCCCGTTGGTCGGTGTTTAATTTGCACTTTGTCTGTCATGTTTTTTCCTTTTGATAAGCGTTTCTGCTGCCAGGGTGGGTTGGCGGCAAAACCAAATAAAATTTGAAAATGTCATTTATTGTAACCAGTTTCACTGTTAAAATCATTAGCTTTGAATTTTGGCTGATGTTATTTAAGGGAATATGAATGTTTATTGAATTTGTGCAAGAGCAAATTTTTCTGTTCATCGCATTGGGCGTGATTGTCGCCATGTTGTTCTACAGTTATTTTGGTGACAAAGTGTCCGGTTATCAATCTGTCAATGCCGATCAAGCGGTTCGGTTGTATAATTCCGGCGCTTGGGTTTTGGATGTCCGTAGCGACGCCGAATTTAAAACTGGCTACATTGGAGAGGCGGAAAATATTCCTTCGACGGAAGTGGCGAAAAGAATGGATGCGGTTTTGTCGCATAAAGATGAGCCGGTGTTGGTGTATTGCCAGTCCGGGATGCGTTCGGCTTCCGTCGCCAAACAGTTGGTGAAACAAGGTTTTAAAGAGGTGAATAACTTGAGCGGTGGGATTCTGTCCTGGAAGAATGCCGGGTTGCCTGTGAATAAGCCGGTTTCTAAAAAAAAACTAAAAAGAGAAAAAAAGTGAGTTCGAAAATGCCGGAAGTAGTCGTTTACGCAACCCAGACCTGCCCTTTTTGTACGATGGCCAGAAACCTTCTGGAAGGTAAAGGGGTGGAGTATCAATTGATCGATGTCGGTAACGACCGTGCCATGTGGGCCGAGTTACAGGCTAAGAGCGGGCGCAATACGGTGCCTCAGGTGTTTGTTGGCGAACATCACGTCGGTGGTTTCGACGATTTGTCGGCGGCAGACCGTTCCGGAGAGCTGGATACGCTTTTAGCCGGATAAAAATAAGCATTCAAATTTAACGTTGTTAAGGAAAAAACATGGCAGAAGAACAGGAAAAACAGTTTTCCATCCAAAAAATTTACACACGCAATATTTCATTTGAGTCTCCGAATGCACCGGAAATTTTTACCCAAGAGTTCCAGCCGCAATTGGATGTGGATATGAATGTTGAAACCTCGGCGCTGGAAGAGGGTATCTATCATGCTGTGGTGCGAGTCACGGCCACGACTAAAGTGGATGATAAAACCGCTTTTTTGTGTGAAGTTGAACAGGCGGGGATTTTTGGTATTTCAGGGTTCGACGATAACGAATTGAGCTACTTGCTGGGGACGCAATGCCCGAATACGCTCTTTCCGTATGCGCGTGAAGCGATTTCCGAAATGGTCACTCGTGGCGGTTTCCCGCAATTGTTGTTGGAACCGGTGAATTTTGATGCCATGTACGCCAGCCACTTGCAGCAGCAAGAGACGCAGCAATAATATTTGCCACCAAGGTTTGACGGTCGTATGACATCAAGTGTCTCTCAGCAGCGCATTGCCGTACTCGGGGCGGGGGCCTGGGGGACGGCTTTAGCCATTCATTTAGCTAAGAACGGCCATGCTGTGCAGCTTTGGGAACACGATCCGAAGCGGGCTGGGTGGCTGCAAAAACACCGCGAAAATGAGCGTTACTTAAAGGGCGTTGCCTTTCCGAAAAGCCTAACGGTTACCAGTGATTTGGCTGACGCTGTGGCGGTGGCTGACGCGCTGCTGCTGGTGGTGCCGAGTCATGTGTTTCGTGAGGTGTTGCATCACGTCGCCGAGGTGCGTGATTTAAATCGCGCGTCGGCACACTTTGCTTGGGCCACCAAAGGATTTGAACCGGGCAGTAGTTTGATGCTGCATCAAATTATTGAACAAGAGTTGCATAATCGTTTTCCTGTGGCGGTGCTGTCCGGCCCAACCTTCGCAGATGAAGTGGCTCGCGGTTTGCCGACGGCGATGGTCAGTGCGTCTTCTGACTCCGAAGAAGCCCAGTTTTGGGCGGATGCCTTCCATTGTGATACGTTCCGTATGTATACTCAATCTGACATTGTTGGAGTGGAAGTGGGTGGTGCCTATAAAAACATTATGGCGATTGCGACGGGCTTGTCCGACGGGTTGCATTTGGGGGCAAATGCCCGTGCGGCGCTGATTGGACGCGGTATGAAAGAAATGATGCGTTTCGGCGCGGCGCTGGGCGCGGAGCCGGAAACCTTAATGGGCTTGTCAGGCCTGGGCGATTTGGTGTTGACCTGTACGGATAATCTGTCGCGAAACCGGCGTTTCGGTTTGCGTATGGCGCAGTCGGGATTGACCTCGGACGAAGTGATTGATGAAATCGGTCAGGTCGTGGAAGGCGTTAAAGCGGCCAAAGCCGTGAAGCGCATTGCGGAACAACATGATTTGGATTTGCCGATTATGGAGCAGGTCTATCGTATTATTTCCGGTGAAAAAACCGCGCAAGAAGCGGTAACGGCGTTGATGCACCGAGATGGCCGTTCGGAAACCGAACGTTTTTAAATCGCATCATCGTATGGGGTTCGCATGAAAACCACCAGGCCTGGTGGTTTTTTCGGTTCAGTGGGGCGGTAAGTTCATGTCGAAGCTGAGCTGTCGCCAGGCTTCATACGCCATCACGGAAACCGCATTGGCCAGGTTTAAGCTGCGACCGCCCGGTATCATCGGGATCGTCAGGCGTTGCTCCGGGGGCAGACTTGCTAAAACGTCAGCGGGTAAGCCGCGGCTTTCGGGACCAAATAAAAAGGCATCACCGTTTTCAAAACTTGGTTCGGTATAATAACGGTCGGTTTTAGTGGTCAGTGCGAAGACGCGGTTGGGTTGCAGGTCTTTTAAGCAGGCTTCCAGTGAGGCGTGCTCATGAAGGTTGGCGAGTTCGGCGTAATCCAAGCCGGCTCGGCGGACTTTCTTTTCGCTGAGGTCGAACGCATAAGGTTGAATTAAATGCAGGTGCGCACCCATGTTGGCGCTGAGCCGGATCAGAGCGCCTGTGTTTTGTGGAATTTCCGGTTCATATAAAATAATGTGAATCATAATTATTAATGTAATGGTGAAGAGCTTGGTTGATTTGTCGGTTGATTTAAAAGGTATTCGTTTTGCCAATCCGGTCGCGATGGCTTCCGGTAATGCCGGTTACGGTTTCGAGTACCAGGCGGTGTCCGGTTTTTCCAATCGGGATGTCGGCGCCGTCTTTTTAAAGGGCACCACCCTGGAGCCGAAGCTCGGCAACAAGCCGGAGCGCGTGATGGAATCGCCTTGCGGGTTGTTGAATTCCATCGGTTTGCAAAACCCGGGGGCGCACGCCGTGATTGCAGATTATCTACCAAAGCTCGACTTAAGCCAAACACAATTTATCATTAATGTTTCCGGTTCGTCGGTAGAAGAGTATGCGGAAGTGGTGCGTTTGTTCGACCAAACCGACTTACCGGCGATTGAGGTGAATATTTCCTGTCCGAATGTCAAAAAAGGTGGTGCCGCTTTTGGTAATGATCCGGATATGGCGGCGCGGGTGGTCGAGGCCTGTCGAGCCAGCACGTCCAAACCGTTGATTGTGAAGTTGTCGCCGAATCAAACCGATATTGCCGAAGGGGCGCGTCGTGTTATTGATGCCGGTGCGGATATCCTGTCGGCCATTAATACCCTGATGGGGATGCAAATCGACATTGATTCCGCCAAGCCGACACTGGGCAATAATCAAGGCGGGCTTTCTGGTCCGGCGATTAAGCCGATTGCCTTGTTGAAAGTGCACCAGGTATATCAGGTGGCCAAACAATATGATGTGCCAATTATCGGTCTGGGAGGGATTGCCTCGGCGGAAGATGCCATTGAATTCATTCTGGCCGGAGCCTCAATGGTGGCGATTGGAACCGCCATCGCCAAAGACCCCTTGTTGGTCAAGAAGGTGGCCAAAGGCGTGGAGCGATATATGAAGCGTCACGGCTATCGCTCGGTCAACGAGATGACTGGCCGCTTGACGCTGAATACCGATACGGTCTTGTGCGGTTGATGGGCCGCCGGAGATAAAAAGAATAAATCTATAAAAAATAGGTCAATACCGAATATAAACACATTGAATAGAAAGAATGAAATGAAAACAGTAGAAGAGCAATTAGCGATTATTAAACGCGGCGCGGAAGAAATTCTGGTCGAGAAAGAATTGGTGGAAAAACTGGAATCGGGTAAGCCGCTTAAAGTCAAAGCCGGCTTTGACCCGACAGCGCCTGATTTGCACCTGGGGCATACGGTATTAATTAACAAGCTGAAACAATTTCAGGATTTAGGGCATGAAATTTTATTTCTGATCGGTGACTTTACCGCCATGATCGGTGACCCGACCGGCAAAAGTGCGACGCGCCCACCTCTGTCGGAAGACGATGTGTTACGTAATGCCGAAACCTATAAAGAGCAAGTTTTTAAAATTTTGGACCCGGCCAAAACCAAAGTCGTATTCAATTCCGAATGGATGTCGAAGTTGACGGCGGCGGACATGATTAAGTTAGCGGGGACCACGACGGTCGCGCGTATGTTGGAGCGCAATGATTTTGGTGATCGTTATGAATCCAATACGCCAATTGCGATTCACGAATTTTTGTATCCGCTGGTTCAGGGGTATGACTCCGTGGCGATGGAAGCCGATATCGAGTTGGGTGGGACCGATCAGAAGTTCAACTTGTTGATGGGACGGACTCTGCAGCAGCATTACGGTAAAAGTGCACAGTGCACTTTGACGATGCCGATTTTGGAAGGGCTGGATGGTGTGCAGAAAATGTCCAAGTCCCTGGGGAACTATATCGGTATCAAAGATGCTCCGAATGATATGTTCGGCAAAGTGATGTCGATTTCCGATGACTTGATGTGGCGCTACTATGAGTTATTGTCATTCGAAACGTTGGAAACCATTGCCGGTTATCAACAAGCCGTGAAAGACGGTGAGAACCCGCGTAATATTAAAATCAAACTGGCGCTGGAGCTGATTGAGCGTTTTCACGATAAAGACAGTGCCGAAGCAGCCTTGAAAGACTTTGAAACCCGGTTCTCCAAAAACGCCATTCCCGACGATATGCCGGAATTTACCTTTAATGAGGTCATGCCTCTGGCAAATGTGTTGAAAGAAGCCGGTTTGGTAGCTTCAACCTCCGACGGGCATCGTATGGTCAAACAAGGCGCGGTGAAGCTGAATGGCGAAAAAGTGTCCGATAGCCGGGCACCGGTTGAAAATTGTGAAGCGCAGGTTTACCAAGTGGGTAAACGTAAATTTGCTCGAATCACCGTTCAAGCCTAAGTCAAAACGGCCATAGAGAAAAACCGCCAGGCCTGGCGGTTTTTTGTTTTTAAGTGTCGAATCGGCCAAAAAGATTGATATTAAAAGAGAAATGGATGTTAACCCTGAAACGCGGTGAAATTTTTTTCAAAAAAGATGCAAAAAGCTATTGCAAAAAATTGGAGAGGCTATAGAATACGCATCTCTTTCACGGAGACGCCAAAAACGACAACGGAAACGAAGTTGATAAAGGCCGAAGCGGGAAAGAAAAAAAGCGTAAAAAAAGCTTGACGGAAACAAAATCAAGCGCCTATAATACGCGGCTTACCGAGACAGGGTGCAGCGCACTGAGTTAAGGAAAAGCAAGACCAAGAGTTCTTTAAAAATCAGGTAATTCAGAGATAATTTATGTGGAAGTTACTTAGGTAAGTAGCTGTCCAAAAATAAATATCTCGACAACTATGTATATGGTTAATCACATTTATGTGAAACATGTACCTGTTAATTTCGAGTGTTTAATACGTGCAGACAAGCACACAAAAAAATCGAGTAAAAAGATTAAACTGAAGAGTTTGATCCTGGCTCAGAATGAACGCTGGCGGCAGGCCTAACACATGCAAGTCGAACGGAAACGATGAAGAGCTTGCTCTTCAGGCGTCGAGTGGCGGACGGGTGAGTAACGCGTGGGAATCTACCCTTTAGTTGGGGACAACATATGGAAACGTATGCTAATACCGAATATGCTCTACGGAGTAAAGGTGGCCTCTACTTGTAAGCTATCGCTAAAGGATGAGCCCGCGTTAGATTAGCTAGTTGGTGGGGTAAAGGCCTACCAAGGCAACGATCTATAGCTGGTTTGAGAGGATGATCAGCCACACTGGGACTGAGACACGGCCCAGACTCCTACGGGAGGCAGCAGTGGGGAATATTGCACAATGAGGGAAACCTTGATGCAGCCATGCCGCGTGTGTGAAGAAGGCCCGAGGGTTGTAAAGCACTTTCAATTGTGAGGAAAGGTTAGTTGCTAATAACAGCTAACTGTGACGTTAACTTTAGAAGAAGCACCGGCTAACTCTGTGCCAGCAGCCGCGGTAATACAGAGGGTGCAAGCGTTATTCGGAATTACTGGGCGTAAAGCGCGCGTAGGCGGACTGTTAAGTCGGTTGTGAAAGCCCTGGGCTCAACCTAGGAATTGCATCCGATACTGGCAATCTAGAGTTTAGGAGAGGGAAGTGGAATTCCTGGTGTAGCAGTGAAATGCGTAGATATCAGGAGGAACATCAGTGGCGAAGGCGACTTCCTGGCCTAAAACTGACGCTGAGGTGCGAAAGCTTGGGTAGCGAACGGGATTAGATACCCCGGTAGTCCAAGCCGTAAACGATGTCAACTAGCTGTTGGCCTTATTAAAAAGGTTAGTAGCGTAGCTAACGCACTAAGTTGACCGCCTGGGGAGTACGGTCGCAAGATTAAAACTCAAAGGAATTGACGGGGGCCCGCACAAGCGGTGGAGCATGTGGTTTAATTCGATGCAACGCGAAGAACCTTACCATCCCTTGACATCCTGCGAACTTTCTAGAGATAGATTGGTGCCTTCGGGAACGCAGTGACAGGTGCTGCATGGCTGTCGTCAGCTCGTGTCGTGAGATGTTGGGTTAAGTCCCGCAACGAGCGCAACCCTTATCTTTAGTTGCTACCATTTAGTTGAGAACTCTAAAGAGACTGCCGGTGATAAACCGGAGGAAGGCGGGGACGACGTCAAGTCATCATGGCCCTTATGGGATGGGCTACACACGTGCTACAATGGAGGGTACAAAGAGCAGCCAACTGGCGACAGTGCGCGAATCTCATAAAACCCTTCGTAGTCCGGATCGGAGTCTGCAACTCGACTCCGTGAAGTCGGAATCGCTAGTAATCGTGAATCAGAATGTCACGGTGAATACGTTCCCGGGCCTTGTACACACCGCCCGTCACACCATGGGAGTGGGTTGCAAAAGAAGTGGGTAGTCTAACCTTCGGGAGGGCGCTCACCACTTTGTGATTCATGACTGGGGTGAAGTCGTAACAAGGTAGCCCTAGCGGAAGCTGGGGCTGGATCACCTCCTTTAAGACAAAGACGGCCACGAGCCTAAGCTAGCTTTCACATAAATTGTCTCTGAATTACTGAGAAAAACGAGAACGACCTGGGTCTGTAGCTCAGTTGGTTAGAGCGCACCCCTGATAAGGGTGAGGTCGGTGGTTCAAATCCACCCAGACCCACCAATTTTGTCCTACTCTGCGTTAAATGTTTACTCGCTTATTGTTAATAAGCTTCGCAAATATTTGCCTTGATTAGAACAAAATTAAAAACTTATTAGGGAAGGCAATCCTAATTAACACAAGCTTAGAGCAAGAGATTTTAGGCTTAGACGAGGCACTTGAGCAAAGAGCGCCGGGAGCTTACAGTAGTAAGTGACCAAGCGATGCGCGAAAGTAACGAAGTATAAGGCAAAATATCGACGCTATAAGGGGCTATAGCTCAGCTGGGAGAGCGCCTGCCTTGCACGCAGGAGGTCTGCGGTTCGATCCCGCATAGCTCCACCACTACACCTGTGAATAGGTTTTGCTTTAAAAGACAAAGCAGAGGTTATTCACAGTCGTATTGGTGACAATAGACTGAAAAGCAAACGCCGAAAGGCCAAGCGAAAAAGATCTTTAACAATTAGGAAAAATCTCTAAGTAATTGTTGAGTGTTATTTTTAAATAACGCCCGACAAGTAGTTAGAACATACAGAATACCGACATATTCTGTATGATTGACATTCAAACCACTCCAACGGTTTGAATGCCAAGGTAACAATGTATCTTAAAGAGTTCAAACACACGCAAGTGTGATGATACAAACTCAAGCGAGAACATGTCAGCGTAAAACTTTTAGTCATGGCAACGAAATAGGCTTTGATTGAGACATGGTTTTTTATGAATTTAAAAAACGATGAATCAACACAAAAGGTCAAGGTTATTTTTGAGTTGTATAGTTAAGTGACTAAGCGTACACGGTGGATGCCTAGGCGGTAGAAGGCGACGAAGGACGTAGTAACTTGCGATAAGCCTCGGGGAGCTAGTAAACAAGCTTTGATCCGAGGATTTCCGAATGGGAAAACCCATCCTTTATGGATATCCCCTTGTGGGAGGCTAACCCGGAGAACTGAAACATCTAAGTACCCGGAGGAAAAGAAATCAATCGAGATTCCCCAAGTAGCGGCGAGCGAACGGGGACCAGCCCTAAAGCATTTATTAAGATAGCAGAACACTCTGGAAAGTGTGACGATACAAGGTGATAGTCCTGTATGCGAAATCTTATTAAGTGTTATTCGAGTAGGACGGAACACGTGAAATTCTGTCTGAACATGGGGGGACCACCCTCCAAGGCTAAATACTCTCTACCGACCGATAGTGAACCAGTACCGTGAGGGAAAGGCGAAAAGAACCCCTGAAGGGGAGTGAAATAGAACCTGAAACCGTGTACGTACAAGCAGTAGGAGCCCTTCGGGGTGACTGCGTACCTTTTGTATAATGGGTCAGCGACTTACGTTATGTTGCAAGGTTAACTGAATAAGGGAGCCGTAGGGAAACCGAGTCTTAAATGGGCGATTAGTAGCATGGCGTAGACCCGAAACCGGGCGATCTATCCATGGCCAGGTTGAAGGTGCCGTAACAGGTACTGGAGGACCGAACCCACGTATGTTGAAAAATGCGGGGATGAGCTGTGGATCGGAGTGAAAGGCTAATCAAGCCCGGAGATAGCTGGTTCTCCTCGAAATCTATTTAGGTAGAGCCTCATGTCTCACTGCTGGGGGTAGAGCACTGTTATGGTCTAGCGGGCCGTCAAGGCTTAGCAGCCCATTGCAAACTCCGAATACCAGCAAGTGCAATCATGGGAGACAGACTGCGGGTGCTAACGTCCGTAGTCAAGAGGGAAACAACCCAGACCACCAGCTAAGGTCCCTAAACACTACTCAGTGGGAAAGGATGTGGGAAGGCTCAGACAGTCAGGAGGTTGGCTTAGAAGCAGCCATCCTTTAAAGAAAGCGTAATAGCTCACTGATCGAGTCGGCCTGCGCCGAAGATTTAACGGGGCTAAGTAGTGTACCGAAGCTGTGGATGCCGTAAGGCATGGTAGAGGAGCGTCGTGTAAGCCTGCGAAGGGGTATTGTAAAGTATCCTGGAGGTATCACGAGTGCGAATGCTGACATGAGTAGCGATAAAGGGAGTGAAAAGCTCCCTCGCCGAAAGACCAAGGTTTCCTACGCAACGTTAATCGACGTAGGGTTAGTCGACCCCTAAGACGAGGCCGAGAGGCGTAGTCGATGGGAAGCAGGTTAATATTCCTGCACTTTTTATGACTGCGATGGAGGGACGGAGAAGGCTAGGCCAGCTTACTGATGGTTGTAAGTTTAAGGTAGTAGGCAGAGATCTTAGGTAAATCCGGGATCTTAATGCTGAGAACTGATGACGAGTCCTCTTTTGGACGAAGTGGTTAATGCCATGCTTCCAAGAAAAGCTTCTAAGCTTCAGGTCATAAAGAATCGTACCCCAAACCAACACAGGTGGTCAGGATGAGAATTCCAAGGCGCTTGAGAGAACTCGGGTGAAGGAACTAGGCAAAATGACACCGTAACTTCGGGAGAAGGTGTGCCCCTGATGGTGAAGCATTTACTGCGTAAGCTATTGGGGGTTGCAGAGACCAGGTGGCTGCAACTGTTTACTAAAAACATAGCACTGTGCAAAATCGAAAGATGACGTATACGGTGTGACGCCTGCCCGGTGCCGGAAGGTTAATTGATGGGGTTAGCTTAGGCGAAGCTCTTGATCGAAGCCCCGGTAAACGGCGGCCGTAACTATAACGGTCCTAAGGTAGCGAAATTCCTTGTCGGGTAAGTTCCGACCTGCACGAATGGCGTAATGATGGCCACACTGTCTCCACCCGAGACTCAGCGAAATTGAACTCGCAGTTAAGATGCTGCGTACCCGCGGCTAGACGGAAAGACCCCGTGAACCTTTACTACAGCTTTGCACTGGACTTTGATACTATCTGTGTAGGATAGGTGGGAGGCTTTGAAGCAGTGACGCCAGTCATTGTGGAGCCATCCTTGAAATACCACCCTGATATTATTGAGGTTCTAACCTAGGGCAGTGAATCCTGCTCAGGGACAGTGTATGGTGGGTAGTTTGACTGGGGCGGTCTCCTCCTAAAGTGTAACGGAGGAGCGCGAAGTTACCCTCAGCACGGTCGGACATCGTGCAATGAGCGCAAGAGTAAAAGGGTGATTGACTGCGAGACAGACACGTCGAGCAGGTGCGAAAGCAGGTTCTAGTGATCCGGTGGTTCTGTGTGGAAGGGCCATCGCTCAACGGATAAAAGGTACTCCGGGGATAACAGGCTGATACCGCCCAAGAGTTCATATCGACGGCGGTGTTTGGCACCTCGATGTCGGCTCATCACATCCTGGGGCTGAAGTCGGTCCCAAGGGTATGGCTGTTCGCCATTTAAAGTGGTACGCGAGCTGGGTTTAGAACGTCGTGAGACAGTTCGGTCCCTATCTGCCGTGGGCGTTGGAGAATTGAGAGGGGCTGCTCCTAGTACGAGAGGACCGGAGTGGACGAACCTCTGGTGTTCCGGTTGTCACGCCAGTGGCATTGCCGGGTAGCTATGTTCGGAAAGGATAACCGCTGAAAGCATCTAAGTGGGAAACCTGCCTCGAGATAAGTTCTCCCTAGACTTTAAGTCTTCTGAAGGGCCGTTAAAGACTATGACGTTGATAGGCTGGGTGTGGAAGTTCAGTAATGGATGAAGCTAACCAGTACTAATTACCCGTGAGGCTTAACTATACAACTCAAAAGTAACTTTGAAGTCATGACTGAAAGTGACGCAAAGGCATGTTTGAGCTTGAGTAGATAAAGAACGCTTTAAGAACATTGTGACGGCGCTTACTAAAGTGCTAAGCAACTAAACAACTGCAAGCTTAAGAGATTTTTCCGAATTCAGTGAGTTGTCTGTTCAACAGACAACTGACATAACCCAATTGCTTGGGGACCATAGCGAGATGGAACCACCTGATCCCTTTCCGAACTCAGAAGTGAAACGTCTTAGCGCCGATGGTAGTGTGGGAGGTCCCATGTGAGAGTAGGTCATCCCCAAGCTTATATTCCTGAAAACCCATCTTTATGATGGGTTTTTTTTTGCCTGGAATTTGTTTGTAAAATGACGTTGTAGGTATTAAAGAGGTGAGTATGCCGTTTACGTCCGAATTGTATAAAATAATTGAACTTCCCGAAGTGGATTCGACTAATCGGTATCTAAAGACCGAGTTGTCTGATGGAAATCTAGATGGAGCGGTATTTTGCTGGGCACACCGACAAACAGCCGGTTACGGTCAAAGAGGTCGTGTCTGGGCACAGTCACCCAATTCGTTAACCTTTTCGATAGGCATCCCCTTTGAAGGCCAAATTATCGAAATGCCATTTATTTCGGCGCAAATCGCACTGTTGTTGCGTCAATCCATTGCAGAGGCTTCTAAGGACACTAAATTAACGGTGAAATGGCCAAATGATGTCTTCTTGTCAGGCAAAAAAGTTGCCGGGTGTTTGATTGAATTGCTTGGCTCTACTCCTTCTCGAAATAGTGGTTATTTGATTGTTGGCGTTGGTGTGAATTGCTCTCCGGTTTCGAGTGAATCTTTTGATGCTGATTATGTCAGTGGTCTGGATATTGAAAACTTTTTTAAAACTTTTTCAACGGCGTTGTATGAGTTACTGATGGGAGACGATTGTCCGGTTTTCAAGCTGGCAGAATGGCAAAATCATGATTTTTTTATGCCCGGCCAGGAAGTGATTGTGTATCATAACGAATCTTCTGAAAAAGGCCGCTATGTAGGCCTTGACGAAATGGCTCGCGCCAAAGTCGATATCAAAGGTCGAATGATGCACTATCAATCCGGTACTGTCTCTATTCGACCGTTATGAGTGAGAGAAAGAATGTTGATTTTTTTTGAACTGGGAAATACACGGCTGAAAGCAGCCACCCTGAAACAGGGCCGCTATGATTACCTTGGAACGGTCACGCATGCCGAGATGACTTCGGACGGCTTGTTAGAGGATCTGGGCTTACAAGGAATGGCCGTAGACGCTGTGTATGTATGTTCTGTCGTTGATTCCGAGTTCAATGCCAAGTTCAACGAGTGGATACAGCAAGCCTTTAAGCTTTATCCAACGTACCTTTCCACTCAGCCGAGTTGTTGCGGTATTCAGTGTGGTTACGATGCCTTCGAAACCTTTGGCGTGGATCGCTGGATGGCGATTATTGGTGCTTGTTCCGGACAGAATAAGCCAACGTTTATCGTCGATACTGGAACGGCGATTACGGTAGATGTGGTGATTGAAAAAGAGCATATTGGCGGTTTTATTGTGCCAGGCCTGGCGGTTATGAAGCAAGGTTTGCTTGACCAAACAGCTTTGAAACCGGAATCAATTAAGTTGAAAGATGAGGCGTTTACGGCAGGGTTGTTAGCGACGAATACCGCTGAAGCCGTGGCTGGTGGAACGCTTTATATGGTGGCCGCTTACCTGAATGCGCTTCTGACGGATTTGGAAAAGGAAACCGGTAGGCGGTTTGATTGCCTTGGGACGGGTGGCGATTTTCCTGTGATTGAGCCCCTGTTGGATAAGTCGTTTGATTATGTCGAAGATCTGACATTACAAGGCATGGTTGAGGTCATCGAAAGTTTATAAAAAACAGTTGACATAAATTGGTAAGAATTTATAATACGCCGCATTCAGCCGACATAGCACAATTGGTAGTGCAACTGATTTGTAATCAGTAGGTTGGGGGTTCAAGTCCCTCTGTCGGCACCATCTTCCAAGCCCGCATTCCAAAAGGGAATCGCGGGCTTTTTTGTATGTGGGAATTGCGTTGTAATGGAATTCTCACTGCTGTTATAATAGCTTTTATAACTTGTCAATTTGGAAAATACATGGAAAAGCAGTCTAGCTATAATAAAGAAGAAATTTTATCTTGCGGGCGTGGCGAATTATTCGGCCCAGGCAATGCCCAACTTCCATTACCACCGATGTTAATGTTTGATCGTATCAGTCATATTTCCGAAGAAGGTGGTGCGTTTGGAAAAGGGGAAATTCGAGCTGAGCTAGATGTAATGGAAGACCTATGGTTTTTTGAATGCCATTTTAATAACGATCCTGTCATGCCGGGGTGTCTAGGGCTGGATGCGATGTGGCAGCTAATCGGCTTTTACCTGGGGTGGACCGGTGGTCCTGGGCGCGGCCGAGCACTGGGTGCGGGGGAAGTTAAATTCTATGGACAAGTGTTGCCGAAAGCCAAGAAAGTTGAATATGTAATTGATATCAAGCGTGTTATCAAGCGTAAGCTGTATATGGGGATTGCCAATGCGCACCTTTATGTTGATGGCCGTGAAATTTACTCAGCGGAAGACTTGAAAGTCGGATTGTTTACAAATACGGATAGTTTTTAACATGAAAAGAGTTGTTATTACCGGTATCGGGATTGTTTCCAGTTTGGGAAATAATAAAGATGAAGTCACGGACTCTTTGAAAAACGGGCGTTCCGGAATTGTGTTCGCGCCGGAATACGAAGAGAACGGTATGCGTTCGCAGGTTCATGGTGCGGTTAAAGACCTGGACTTCAAAGAGCACATCGAACGTAAACAATTACGTTTCATGGGCGATGCGGCGGCTTATTCCTACATTGCAATGAAGCAAGCGGTGGAAGATTCCGGGTTAACCGAAGAACAGGTATCGAACCCTAGAACCGGCCTAGTGGCCGGCTCCGGCGGCGGGTCTAATTCAAATGCAACGGAAGCCGTTAGCATTGCCAAAGAGCGCGGTGTTAAGCGTATTGGGCCTTACATGGTCACGCGTACTATGGGTAGCACAGTTTCCGCTTGCTTGGCCACACCGTTCAAAATTCAAGGGATTAATTATTCCATCAGTTCGGCCTGTTCCACTTCAGCGCATTGTATTGGTACCGCCGTAGAACAAATTCAGCTTGGAAAACAGGATGTCGTGTTTGCTGGTGGCGGTGAAGAACTGCACTGGACCATGTCGGTTTTATTCGACGCCATGGGTGCGCTGTCGACTAAGTATAACGACACACCTGAAAAAGCTTCCCGTGCTTATGATGCCGACCGTGATGGATTCGTAATCGCCGGTGGTGGCGGAATGGTCGTGGTGGAAGAATTAGAGCATGCTTTGGCGCGTGGTGCCAAAATTTATGCGGAAATCACCGGTTACGGCGCTAACTCTGACGGGTACGACATGGTCGCGCCATCAGGTGAAGGCGCGGTACGCTGTATGGAATTGGCATTGTCAACGGTGAAAGGCGATGTGGATTATATTAACCCACATGGTACTTCTACTCCTGTTGGTGATACCAAAGAAGCGGCAGCGATTCGTGACGTATTTGGTGCCAAAGTGCCGAAAATCAGTTCAACCAAATCATTGTCCGGCCATTCTTTAGGGGCGGCGGGTGTACACGAATTCATTTACAGCCTAATGATGTTGGAAAACGATTTCATTGCACCATCGGTTAACATTGAAACCATGGATCCGGAATGTGAAGGCATGCCTATCGTAACCAAGCTTGAAGAAAACGCGGGACTGTTCCGTATGATGAGTAACAGCTTCGGTTTCGGTGGCACCAATGCTTCTTTGGTGTTTGAGAAATACCAAGGTTGATTGAAAGATCGCGTTCAAATCATAAAAAAGCCGCTTTTCAGCGGCTTTTTTGTTTCTATAAGCGTGTGCGCGTTAGCAATAAGGCCAAGGTGCGTTGCACTGGCCTTTGCTTTTGGCTTGTTGCGTGCGGTTTCGAATCACCGGTTTAGGCTTCTTGGGCTCCGGTGCGGTGACGGCGAGCTTATCGCAGACTTGTAATTGTTTTTTGTACAGCATGGAACGCTTGGTAACTTTATAGGCGACTTTCTTCAGCCAGGTTTTGTTCTGATAGGTTTTTCGGGAATAGCCGCCTTGTCCTTCATGGTAGGCCAGATAGAGGTTGTAGGGGTCATGTCGCGAAATGCCGTTGCGTTTGTATGACTGGTAGTTGTACCAGCCGATAAAGTCGAGCGAATCTTCAATGTCGGTACGACGTGCCGACCAATTGCCCGTGGCTTTTTGATAATCGTACCAGGCCGGGTCTTGTGCCTGACAGTAGCCGTAAGCGGATGAGCTTCTCGGCAGTGGAATCAGCCCCAGAGCGTACTCACGAGGTGGTTGCGCATTATGCGTAAAGCGAGATTCCTGGTGGACGAAAGCCATTAAAATGTATTCGGGTGTTCCCCATTTTTTAGCGGCGTCGTGAGCCGCTTCTTCCCAGTCGGAGTCGTGATCGTAAATAGAGCAGATGTTGTTGTGGGTTTCCTTTGGCGGGTTGCTGGAGCAGCCCACCAGAGAGGCGAGTACAAAGAAGATAAAGAGGGGCTTGGTCTGACGAATCATGTGCTTACTTACTCTTGCATTATTTTATGTAGTTAAACGAATATCGATAAATCACGTGGCCTTGGTCGTCCAGTACTTCGATATGCCATTGTCCTGGCCAGGCACTGCTTAGTCGCTTGCTGGACCAGGTCCTAAAGCGCGGACTGGTGATTTTTAATGGCACTGTGGCTAAAATCCGATCCTGATAAATCCATCGATGGTATATCGTTTTGCCGGCCGCGTCATCAATTCGGGTAAAGAAAAATACTTTCCGTACATATTTGGGAACCAACTCTTTCAGCGGGTTTTCTGGTGTCAGGTTCAAGACGTTTTCAGCCAAAACCGCTTGTTCGACTTGAATGTCACTGGTCTGTACAGGTGCCAGGGTCACGTGTTTTTCTGATTGATTATAAAGGACTTCTTGGCGGGTTTGGGCTAAATCTTGGCGAGCTTGTGGTGATAAAAGCGATAAACCATCTGTTGTGGATGGCGTTTCGACTGATGGGCTTTCGGGGGCTTTGGGTGGTGAAGAAGGCGACTCTTTTACGTTGGAAGCCGTTTGCTTGTCGCCATCGATAAGGCTTAAGTCCGGCGAGACGCGAGGGGGTTCTTGAGGTTGAGGGCTCGCCGGTATTTCAGAGGGTTTTTTTAGATTATCACCAGGCCTGGCGATTTTGGGGATAGACGCTGGTGCGTCGATTCTCGCTTGTTGCTCGTCCTTTTTTTCATTGATTTGAGTCACCATTAACGACGCTGTGCCGATGCCGGCCAGTAGCATCATCATGAACCAGGCAAAGCGGCTACGCCATGGTGTCCTGGCGTCATCCTGCTCGCCGTTGGCCAGCTCTTCCTGCAGCTGGTTCCACCCCATTTGAAAATATTCTCTCAGGGCCGGGTCTCGGCGAATGCGGCTGGGCATGTGTGACATGGGTTTGCCATCCATCGCCATGCGATAACCTTTTTTAAAGGCATAGTGATAATGAGCGTTTTCCGTATCCGGCAGATTCATCAATCTCAGCCATCGGTTTGGTCGAAGAGGGCCTGGGCAAACTCATTGGCCTGGAAAGGGCGCAAGTCGTCAATCGCTTCGCCGACGCCGATAAAGCGCACCGGTAGGCCAAGTTGCTCGGCCAGTGCAAAGACGATGCCGCCTTTGGCCGTGCCGTCAAGCTTGGTAAGCGTTAAGCCGGTTAAATCAACCGCTTCATGGAACTGTTGTGCCTGGCTTAGGGCATTTTGCCCGGTTCCGGCATCCAGCACCAGCATGACTTCATGTGGAGCATTTGGATTGACCTTTTGAATCACGCGTTTGACCTTTTTCAACTCTTCCATCAGGTTGGACTGTGTATGCAAGCGCCCAGCCGTATCGGCAATCAGTACATCCACCTTCTTCGCTGTTGCGGATTGGATGGCATCGAAAATAACGGCAGCGGAATCCGCCCCGGTTTTTTGGGCAATGACGGGTACCTGATTACGTTCACCCCAGGTTTCCAGTTGTTCCACCGCCGCGGCTCGGAAAGTGTCCCCGGCGGCCAGCATGACGGACTTGCCTTCATTTTGAAATTTTTTCGCTAATTTCCCTATGGTGGTGGTTTTGCCGACGCCATTGACGCCGACCATTAAAATGACAAAAGGTCCCTCGTTGAGGGTGATGTCCAGTGGCTGCTCAACCGGTGTTAATAGGCTTTCCAATTGGGTTTTTAACGCTTCAATTAATGCTTCGGGTTCTTTAAGCTCCTTCCGAGATACTTGATCGGTCAGGTTTTGGATGATTTTATCGGTGGCTTCCACGCCGACATCGGCGGTGAGTAAAATCATTTCCAGCTCATCCAATAGCTCCGCATCGATTTCTTTGCGGCCTATGACCAATGAGGTTAAGCTGTCGGTGAAATTACGGCGCGTTTTGGTCAGGCTGTTTTTCAGCCGCGTGAATAGCCCCGGCTTATCGACCGATTCGGTTGGTTCCGGGGTGGTTTCCGTCGGCGCGGTCGCTAGGGGCTCAGAAGGTGCTTCAGAGTCGTTTTCCGGGGTTTCTGGAAGGTCTTGTGTGGAGTCGTTTGGTTGTGTTTCGTCGGATGACGCTTTGTCTTTACGTTTTAAAAAACTGAACATGTCGCTTCCTGTTTTAAAGCTTCGTCAATACTTGCGGCCATTAATTACGTTATTATAAATGAAATTCGTTTGATTTTAGGAGATTCCCCCATGGTGCGAATTGGGTTATTCGGTCTGGTGATGGCGCTGGCATGGCCGGCTCACGCCAGTATATCGAAATTCAAACTCGACAACGGTATGCAGATACTGGTCAAAGAAGATCACCGGGCGCCGGTGGTTGTGCAACAGGTTTGGTATCGGGTCGGTTCCAACTATGAATACGGTGGCATTACTGGCATTTCCCATATGCTGGAACACATGATGTTCAAAGGCACCAAATCTTTGCAACCGGGCGAGTTCTCAAAAACCGTGTCAAGGTTGGGGGGGCAGGACAATGCTTTTACGTCCAGTGATTACACGGCTTACTATCAGGTGGTCGGTACTCAAAATCTGGAAAAAGTCATGGAGCTGGAGTCCGATCGCATGCGTAATCTCGTTATCAAAGACGAAGAGTTTCAAAAAGAGCGGGACGTCGTAACGGAGGAACGTCGCTGGCGTGTTGAGGACCGTCCGGGCTCCAAACTGTATGAACTCTTTAAGGCCTCGGCCTATGTCAACAGCCCACAACATCATCCGGTTATCGGCTGGATGTCGGATATTCGGGCTTATACGGTGAACGATTTACGGAATTGGTATCGTCAATGGTATGCCCCGAATAACGCCACTTTAGTCGTGGTGGGGGATGTCGACCCGCAACAGGTTTATCAATGGGCGAAGCAATATTATGGCGTCCACAAGCCGGAAACCATTACGCCGCCGAAGCCGCGTGTGGAAATCGAACAGGAAGGTGAACGCCGTATTAAAATGAAAGGTGCCACCAAATCACCGAGTTTGGTGATGGGGTTTCATGCCCCATCGCTGGTGACGGCCAAAGACAGTCAAGAAGTGTATGCGCTTTCGGTGTTGAGCAGTGTATTGGATGGCGGGGACAGCGCTCGTTTGCCGCGTAATCTGGTGCGCGGCTCGAAAGTCGCGGTGTCCGCCGGGGCCAGTTATGATGAAACCAGCCGTTTGGAAAGCCTGTTTACGTTGAATATCTCGCCCTCCGAAGGGAAATCTCTGAAAGAGGCCGAAGCGGCGCTTTGGGAGCAGATTGAACAGTTGCAGCAACAGCCGATTTCTGAGCAAGAACTGAAACGGGTGTTGGCGCAAAGCGAAGCGCAATATGTGTTTCATCAAGACTCCATTCAATCTCAAGCGATGATTTTGGGCTCGTTGGTGAGCATTGGGCTGCCGACCGAAACCTACGACAACTGGGTCGAAAATTTGCGTCAGGTGACGCCGGAAGCGGTACAAGCCGTGGCCAAAAAATATCTGACACGCGATAAAGTGACGGTAGCGAGTTTGTTACCGAATGGCGAAGGTGCGAAATCACCCGCCGTACCGGTTATGGAAGGAGGGGTTCGATAGTGGCGAAAATAAAACAACTGACGGTTTGGGCCTTTACGTTTGCCTGTTTGCTGAGTACCCAGGCCTGGGCAAAAGTCGATATTCAAACCTGGCAGACCGCCAAAGGCACGAAAGTGATGTATGTGCACGCGCCGCAACTACCGATGGTCGATGTGGAGCTTTTATTCGATGCCGGTTCGGCGCGGGACGGTGAAAAATGGGGGGTAGCATCCTTTACGGCTAATTTACTGGGCACGGCCACGCCGAAACATGATGAAAACCAGATTTCCGAAGCCTTCAATGACTTGGGAGTACAAATTGGTTCCAATGCCGGGCGCGATTCGGCCAGTATTCATATGCGCAGTCTGACCCGGGACGAAGTGTTGACGCCAGCCATGGCGCTCTTTGCTGAAATTTCAAGTCAACCGGTTTTTCGAAACAAAATTATGGCGCGGGAAAAAGCGCGTTTGATGACGGGGCTGAAGCAAAAAACCGTTAAACCGCAAGCCATGCTTTCCGATGAACTTTGGTCGAAACTGTATGGCGACCACCCTTATGCACACCCGGTTCCGGGGACTTTGAAAACCGTTCAAACCTTGACGGTGGACGATGTGAAGGCCTTTTATAAACGTTATTATGTGGCCGCGAATGCACAGGTGACGATCGTTGGCGCGGTAGACCGTAAGAAAGCCGAACAGATGGCGGAAGCACTCACGCGCGCACTGCCAACCGGTGAAAAAGCATCGGCTCTGCCGCAACCTAAGCCATTGAAAAAAGCACAAGCCAAAATCATCCGGTTTGGGTCAACCCAAACTTACTACACGCTGGCGCAGTTGGGGGTAAAACGAGGTGATCCGGATTATTATGCCTTATTCCTCGGCAACCACCTGTTAGGCGGGAATGGGTTCGGTTCTTTGTTGATGGAAGAAGTACGCGAAAAACGCGGACTGGTTTACGGCGTATCAAGTGGTTTCTATCCCATGAAAGTGCCGGGGCCATTCCAGATTAGTTTGTCCACAAAAAACGCTTCTGCCAAAGAAGCGGATGAGGTGGTTAAGCAAACTCTGGCGCAGTTTATGAAGGATTTCCCGGATGAAAAGCTTGAAGCCATTAAGAGTAATCTGATTGGTGGCTTCCCGCTTCGGATTGACAGCAATTCAAAAATTGCCGGATACATTTCGATGATCGGCTTTTACGACATGCCGCTGGATTACCTGGAGCGATTCCCGAAAAAAATGGCCGAGTTATCTAAGGAAGACGTCCTAAAAGCTTGGCGAAAACACATTCACCCGGACAAAATGTTGACCCTCATGGTTGGGGAGCCGGACGTGAAGCCGGTGACGAAATGATACGCTTATAAAGTTTCCGTTGTTTAAACCGCCAGGCCTGGCGGTTTTTTTTATTCCAAAACTGTGTCAATCCGGCTTGAAGGCTATAATGGGAGCTTTACACAAGAGGGTTACACGGATAAAAATGGCTAAAACCGCCTGATGGCCGTTGTAAAATTAGCCGATAGTTCACTATTCGCTGCGTTTTACGCCTAACTCAGTCAATTTTTCGCTCTTTTTTCTGTCGCGCCCTACTCATGCAAGGCGCTCATAATGTTAAGTCTCTGACATATGAGGGTGGCGCATGAATGAAAACGTTTGGAAACCGAAAATGAAGTTTTTACACGGTATCACTTGGCTACTGCTGTTTCAGCTGGCCGGTGAGGTGTTGGCCATTTTATTTAATTGGCCGGTGCCCGGTCCGGTGATCGGGATGATGTTGTTGTTTGTTGCACTGCTATGGCGAGGGCAAAGCTCCGACGCCTTGGATGAAGTCTCCGACGGGTTGTTGAGCCATTTGTCGTTGCTGTTTGTACCGGCCGGCGTTGGAATCATGGTGTATTTTCACCGCATCGCCAGTGAGTGGCTGCCCATTGGGTTGACGCTGTTGTTCAGCACGGTGATTACGATGGTGACAACCGCCTGGGTGATGCAGTGGATGCAGCGTCGATGGACGAATAAAGGAGGCGCAGATGGCAGAAAATGATTTGACCTACCTTTGGGTGTATCTGTCGGCCTCTCCGTTAACCGGCCTTACAATGACGCTGGTCGCGTACAGCTTGGCTTTGATGTTGTACCAACGCATGAACCGAAATGTACTGTTGCACCCGGTTATTACCGCCATCGCATTGTTGATTGCGTTTTTAACCCTGTCTGATATGGATTACCAAGCCTATTTCGAAGGCGGGCAGTTTATACACTTCCTCTTGGGGCCGGCTACGGTCGCATTGGCGGTTCCGCTTTATAAACAGTTTCCCAAGCTTAAAAAACTCTGGTTGCCAGTGTCGTTTGGCTTGTTGGCCGGTGTGTTAATGGGGGCGTTCAGTTCCATTGCGATCGCACATGTTTCCGGAGCAAGCTTGGAAACCCTGTTGTCGTTGGCACCGAAGTCGGTCACGGTACCGATTGCGATGGGGATTTCCGAAAAAATCGGCGGCCTACCCTCTTTAACGGCGGTGCTGGTGGTGGTCACCGGTATTTTGGGTGCGGTGATCGGGGTCAAAGTTTTTCAATGGTTGGGCATTCATGACGACAGCATCAAGGGGGTGGCGATGGGTGTGACGGCACATGGTATCGGTACCGCGCGTAGCTTTCAGATCAGTTCAGAAATGGGTGCTTTTTCCGGCTTGGCCATGGCGCTTTCGGCGGTGCTGACGGCGATTATCCTACCGACACTGGTGCCTTTACTTCACTGGACGGGGGTGTTTTGACATCGTTTTTCATTCCAAAACACCGATTACCGAGTTGGCTCAAATAATCGGGTTATGGCTGGCTTTTCTGGTGTGTTAAGCCGGTTCGGGGTATCATACGGAGTTATTAGATAATAAAAAAATGGATATTCCCCGTGGTAGAAATGACAAGTCGTAAAGGTGTCCGACAGTCGCTTGGACCAGTGAGCCTTGTGGCTCAAACGATGTGGCTTCTTGTCATCTCATTGATGTTCGTTTCATCGACGGCTTTTGCAGAAAATGAAGGGGCGAAAGCGGCGAAACTTGAAAAAGTGGTCGTCAAACTCAAATGGCGGCACCAATTTCAGTTTGCCGGTTATTACGCCGCACAAAAACAAGGTTACTACCGTGACGAAGGGTTGAGCGTTGAGTTACAACCTCGTGACCCGTTGGAAAATAACATTGAGCAGGTGCTGAACGGCAAAGGGCAATACGGTGTTTCCGACAGTATTCTGTTGTTGTATCAAGCCCGTCAAAAACCTATTGTTATCGTCGCGCCGATTTTTCAGCATTCCCCGCAAGTTTTGTTTACGCTTAAATCGTCCGGGTTGGATAGCCCATATAAACTGAAAGACAAAATCGTGGCTTTTTACAAAAAAGACACCGATGGTTTGCCAATTTTGGCCATGTTGGAAGAGCTCGGTGTCCAACCGGTGATGGATCGAGCGATTCTCGATAAGTCACCGGCTATGCTGGTACGAAAAGAAGTGGATGCTTATTCCGGTTACTTGGCGAATGAAGCTTATTTTTTCAAGAAAAACAACGTTCCCTATAATGTCATCAACCCGATGAACTTTGGTATTGACCTGTATGGCGATATGCTCTTCACCACTCAGAAAGAAGTACAAAACCATCCTGGCCGTGTGGCCAAAATGCGACGTGCCACGATTAAAGGCTGGCGTTATGCGATGGCGCATAAGGAGGAAATGGCACGCTATATACAGAAACAGTACGGAGTGAAGAAATCTTTCCAGCACTTGATGTTTGAGGCGAATGTCATCCAGGAAATGATGGATTTGAACAATGTGCCGATTGGTACCTTGAATAAGGGACGATTGCGTTTTATCGCCGATTTGTTTCGAAAGCAAGGGCTGTTGAAGGGGCATGTCGATTTGCAGAAGGGCATTTATCATCCTGAAGCTCAAGCGTTGCAGCTGACGCAACGGGAAAAAGATTGGATCAAGCAGCATCCTGTCATTCGCTTGGGGATTGACCGTTCTTACGGCCCGATTGAGTTTGTGAACGAACAAGGGGTGTATGCCGGTATTACCCCAGAATTTTTAGCGTTTGTTTCTCAGCGCACCGGTCTGGAATTCAAGCCATCTTTACATTTAAGTTGGCCGGAAACGATTGCAGCGTTTAAAGCGCATAAATTGGATGTGTTGCCAGCGGTGATTGAAACCGAAGACCGTAAAACGTACATGGACTTCACTCAAGCGTACCTGAAATTTCCGATGGTGGTGGCGACACGGGATGGAGTGCCTTACATTGCCAATTTCAAGCAACTTCAAGGTAAAAAAATTGCCGTGGTCAAAAACTATGCGGCCCATGAAACCGTGCACAGTGTTTTTCCAGAGATGACGTTAAAGTTGGTTAACAACGCCAAGCAAGGGCTGGAGGCCGTGGCCAATGGAGAGGCTTTTGGCTATGTGGATAATGTGGCGGTCATTGGTTATCACATCAAAAAATACGGTTTGACCAATTTGCAGATTTCCGGTGAAATGCCGTTCCACGCCAATATCGCGATGGGCGTTCGTCAGGACTGGCCAGAGTTGTTAAGCATTTTCCATAAGGTCTTACAGCAAATACCAAAGCAACGTTACCTTGAAATGACCAATAGCTGGTTACAAGTGAACTATAAAAAAGAGTATAGCTGGTCGCAGTTAATACTGATTTTAACGCCGGTTTTGCTGTTGTTGGCCGTGTTTATCTTTTTTAATCGAAAGTTGCGCCTGACCCAGGAAAAGCTTCGCGCTTCCAATGAAAAACTGTCGGTTTTGTCGGTGACGGATCATTTAACCGGTATTTATAACCGTCAATATCTGGACCAGGTTCTGGATGCCGAAGTGGAACGTGTTGAGCGTTATCACTCGAAACTGAGCCTAGTGATGATGGACCTGGATGATTTCAAGCGGGTCAATGATACGTTTGGTCATTTAGTGGGCGATGAAGTGCTGATTAAAAGTGTGGAAACCATTCATCATCTGGTACGAAAAACCGATACATTCGGGCGCTGGGGCGGCGAAGAATTCATTTTAATTTGTCCGGAAACGGATTTGCATCAAGCTTCGCAACTGGCTGAAAAAGTGCGTGCCGCCATTGAAGCCACTGAATTTTCTCATGACATCCATTTGACCTTCAGCCTCGGCGTGGCGCAATATCAAGTCGGGGAGTCGGTCAATGAATGCATTGACCGGGCGGACCGTAATCTTTACCACGCCAAGCGCAATGGCAAAAATCAAGTCTCGGCATCGGACACCTGATTCGATTTGAATTAGGTTTTCTTTTCCACCGTCGCGCTTAATTTTTGATACACCCCGAGTCCGACAATCAACACCACCGCTGCAATAATGAGGCTTGTCGGATACACCAGTAGCGTGATGTCTTGAATGCCGGCTTTGAAAATGAACACCAAGCCTTCGATGCCCACGGCAATGGACAGAATGACAATCACTTTTGTGATGGTTTGACGCGCTTCCACCGGCGAACGCAATTCTTTATTACGGAAGACTTCTTCCTCAATCATGTATTTGGCGACGTCGATAATCGCGACTGAAATCACCGTGGCGCCGACCGCCTGTAACATCATCGACACAAATTCACCGTCCAGCAGGTTGTCGTTGCCCAGCTCGGACAACACTTCGTAAACCGACCATCCGATGGTGGTAAATGCCATGCCAAACAACACTAATGCCGCAGCGGAATAGCTGACAATAATGACCCCTTCAAAAAACTTTCTCCTTGGCCGCGTTTGATCATCCTTAACTTGAATATTGAGTCAGAAATAGCCTAGAACTCGTTTGAACGATCAGTTTTTGGGACGTGAAAAGATGTGCGTGGAACCGTCGCAAACCGTTTCAGGCTTTTACGCGCATGGGCGTGGTTCAGTGCGTGTGACAAGGTTTGTGTAATGTGACGAATTTTTCTAGTTGTCATTGTCGCCTCCTTTGCGTGGTGGCTTGGATAAAAGATTCTACGCCTTGTAGAGAGGGTTAAGATTATTTTTATTTTGAATCAACACCTTAACGTTTGCCATCAGGTTATGTCAAATCGCATGTCTGAGTTGGAAACGGTCGGTTTTGATGACAGCCTTAGCAGACTTCGCTATCATGCACGTTTTGAAACCTGAACCATGAAAGCGTCAATGAGCGTATGAAAAAACGAATACATAAACGTGCCCGTCATGCAGGGCCGCCTACTCAAAAGCCACCCGCTCAACCGGGTGTTGTCCGTATTATTGGTGGAGATTGGCGGGGGCGAAAATTACCGGTTTTGAATGCACAGGGTCTGCGCCCGACATCCGACCGAGTTCGAGAAACCCTGTTTAATTGGTTGCAGTTTGAAATGGCCGGTGCGCGATGCTTGGATGTGTTTGCCGGCTCCGGTGGACTTGGGTTTGAAGCCCTGTCTCGTGGGGCGGGGGCGGTGACGTTTTTGGAGTTGTCTGAACCCAATGCACATCAGCTCAAACAAAATGTGGCCACCTTGAAAGCCGATAACGCCGAGGTGATTCAAACGGACAGCCTGGTTTGGCTGGCGCAGCCTGCCGCACAACCGTTTGATGTGGTGTTTTTGGATCCTCCGTTTCATCAAGGTTTGATGCAAGCCGCTGTGGACCGTTTGTTTACGGGGCATTATCTGAAAAATCACCAGGCCTGGTTGTATTTGGAGCAGGAGAAAACCTTGGACTGGCCGAACCTGCCGGAAGGGTGGGAGTGTTATCGCGAGAAGACCACTTCTGAAGTCCGGTACGGTTTATTTTGTGTATCCGCATATTAAAGAAATGTTTAGATAAGCTTTGGGGCCTGGGTTAGAATGAAACCATAAGGGGTTACCACCCTAGTCTGTAACTCGCTATGGACGGTGATTCAACCCATAGGCATGGATTCAAGAGGGCTCAATTGAATGCAGGTGTCGTTCAAACGTTATGCTTTGTCATTGTTCGCGATAGGGATGACCTTGCTTTCGCTGACGGTGAGTGCCCACCCTACATTCCAACAGTTTTTTAATGCCAGCAGTTCTGTCATGATGTTGATAGAGCCTGGTAGCGGGAAAATTGTGGAAGCCAATACCGCCGCGGCCAAGTTTTATGGCTATTCCATTCCGCAACTTCAGCGGATGACCATTCAACAAATCAATCAATTGACCCCGGAACAGGTAGCGGAAGAACGCCGCTTGGCCAAATCGGAAGGTCGTAATTCTTTTATTTTCCGACACAAACTCGCGAATGGCAAGATTCGTACGGTTGAAGTACATTCCGAATCCTATGAGTTCAAAGGGCGAATGTTACTGTTGTCCACCATTCATGATATGACCCCTTTGCGCGAAAAGAACGAAGATTTTTGGCATTACCAGACTCAGCTTGAAAAAATGGTCGATGAGCAACGACGGGAACTGGAAGCCGCTTATGAGCGTCAGACCTGGATTCTGGTGGCGGGCATTTTGATTCAATCGGTGTTGATTCTGTTATTGCTAGGGTTAATGCACCGTCGTCAAAAATTGCAAAAATCCTTGAACAATGTGGCCAGCATGTTAACCAATATCATGAATTCCGCCACAGGGGTGGGCATTATTGCTACCGATACCCGGGGGGTGATTACCGCCTTTAACCATGGCGCCGAACAATTGTTGGGATACCGAGCCGATGAGGTTGTCGGAAAAACCACCCCCGTCAAGTTTCATGACAAAGCAGAAATTAAAGCACAACAAGCCTATCTGTCCAAGCAGTATGGGCATTCAATGGACGGCTTTTCGGTATTTGTCGAGCAGCTGGAGGGGAGTCGTCACCGTCAAAGTGAGTGGACTTATATTCGCAAGGATGGTTCCCGTCTGACGGTTAGTTTGTATGCGTCGAATATTTTGAACAAAGCCGGTGAGGTCGTGGGGTATCTGGGGTTGGCGCAGGATGTCTCCGAGCTGAAACGTTCGCAAGCGGCGCTGGAAAATGCTCGAAATGAGTTGAAGGCGACACTGGATGCCTTACCGGATTTATTATTCGAAGTCGATTTGAATGGCATTATTTACAGTTACCATTCAGCGGAGTCTGATCATTTATATATGTCGCCGGAGGCTTTTTTAAATAAGAAAATCAATGATGTGCTGCCTGAAAAGCCGGCGATTGTGATTATGACCGCCTTGCATAATGCGAATAAGTCAGGCAATTCGTTTGGGTTGCAGTATGCGTTGGATTTTGAAGACGGGCGTCGTTATTACGAATTATCCGTCTCTCGAAAAAACTCACAGGATGCGGTTGAGGTTCCTGAGTTTGTGGTTTTAATCCGTGATATTTCCCAGCGCAAACGTCAAGAGTATCAACTGAGGGAAAAAGATCAACGTCTTAATTTGATTTTAGAAGCCAGTCACATCGGTCAATGGGATTGGGACATCGTCAATGACGTCATGATTTGGGATGCACGTGCTTATGCAATGCTTGGTTTCAAAAAGGATGCTTTTCAACTCAGTTTTGAAACGTGGCGGCAGATGTTGCATCCGGATGACTGTCATGCCGTTGAGCGCTTACAAGCGCACTTGAAAGACAAAGATTTTTACAGTGTGGAATACCGCCTGAGTACCCACGACGGCGGCTGGGCTTGGATAGAATCGCGCGGGCAAGTGGTGGCTCGTGACGACAACGGATCCCCGACTCGAATGGTCGGTATGCATATGGATATCTCCGATCGTAAAGTCGCAGAAGATTTGATTGCGCAGAATGAAGAACGTCTGAGAACCATTTTTGAAATTCTGCCAATTGGCATTACGTTGACGGATCGGACAGGGCGAATTTTAGAGTGTAATTCGGCTTCTGAAAAGTTACTGGGACTGACGTATGAGGAGCATACGGAACGACATTACGACGATGAACGTTGGCAAATTTACCGGGACGATGGTACGCTTATGCCGCCGGAAGAGTATGCCAGTGTCCGTGCTTTACGGGATCACACAGCCATCAAGAACCAGGTGATGGAAGTACGGCATCCGAAAGGCAGTACTTGGCTGAATGTGAATGCCACACCACTGGATCACCCTCAATATGGTTTGGTGGTCAGTTATGTGGATATTTCCGATATGCGCGCTGCCGAAGCGCGTCTGAACTTAGCGGCCAGTGTGTTCACTCATGCCAGGGAAGGGATTACCATCACCGATAAAAACGGCCGTATTATTGATGTCAACCGAGGTTTTACCTTGATTACTGGCTATGAGCGCGATGAGGTCATCGGCCAAAACCCGAACATTCTCAGTTCCGGTCGTCAGCCGCCAGAGTTTTACAATACCATGTGGAAAACCCTGTTTGAGAAGGGGCATTGGACCGGTGAAATGTGGAACCGTCACAAAGACGGTTCCATTTATGCTCAAATCATTACCATTAGTGCCATTCAGGATGCGAAAGGCGCTATCCAAAATTATGTGGGCCTCTTTACCGACATCACGTCATTGAAAGAACAGCAGCAACAGTTGGAGCACATCGCTCACTATGACGTCTTAACGCAACTGCCAAATCGAACCTTATTAGCCGATCGTTTGAATCAGGCCATGTTTATCATTAAACGGCGCGGTGGATATTTGGCCGTGTTGTTTATCGATTTGGATCAATTCAAAGCCATTAACGATTCTTTTGGACACGATGCCGGGGATGATTTGCTGGTGGAAGTCTCCAAACGGATGCGAGCGGCTCTGAGAGAAGAAGATACGTTATCGCGCATCGGGGGGGATGAATTTGTCGCGGTACTGACCAATCTGGAATCGCTCAACGATTGTGAAGATGTTTTGCAACGTCTCTTGAAAGCCGCTTCCGACCCGGTGCATGTTCAGGGGCATACTTTAACGGTGTCCGCCAGTATTGGCGTGACCTTTTATCCAGAAGACCAGGGTGATCCGGATCAGTTGATGCGGCACGCCGACCAGGCCATGTATCAAGCCAAGCAGGAAGGTAAAAATCGTTATCATTATTTTGATGTCAGCCATGACTCCATGGTCAAATCGCAAAGCCGTATTCAGCAGGAAATCGCTAAAGCCATTACCGAAAACCAGCTGGTGCTGGATTACCAGCCAAAAGTGAATATCAAGAAAGGCCATGTTATTGGTGCCGAGGCTTTAGTTCGCTGGCAACACCCGGATCACGGGCTTTTAATGCCGGAGGATTTTTTACCGAATATTGAGGGGTTGCCTTTGAGCATCGAACTGGATAAATGGGTGTTAAAAAAGGCCTTGAAGCAACTGAATGACTGGCATGAGCAGGGGCTCAGCTTTAATGTGAGCGTTAATATCGGCGCTTACTTCATTCAGCACCGCGACTTTATGGAAACCTTGCGCGACTATGTTTCGCAATACCCCGCATTACCGGCCTTTTCGCTGGAAATTGAAATTCTGGAAACCAGTGCTTTGGAAGACGTCGTGAATGTCAGTTTGTTGATTCGCGAGTGCCGCGAGTTGGGTGTGAACTTTGCATTGGATGATTTCGGAACCGGGTATTCCTCCCTGACCTATCTGCGTCATTTACCGGCGCAAATGATTAAAATTGATCAAACCTTTATTCGTGATATGTTGGAAGACCCGGATGACCGCGCCATCGTGGACGGAATCCTTAAGTTAGCGCAGGCCTTTGGGAGAGAGGTGATTGCCGAGGGCGTGGAAACCGAAGCGCATTTCGAGGCGTTATTGGAAATGGGGTGTGAATTGGTCCAAGGTTTTGCCATTGCCAAACCGATGTCTGCGGAAGCCTTGCCGGAATGGGCATCGGAATGGGAGGCGTCTCCGGAATGCCAACAGCCATAATTGGCGGATTGGGCATGGAACCCAAAACGCATCTCAAGTAGAATAGGCGTCATTCATTATTCCCAAAAGAGTGAAACTATGTCGATCACAGCGGTTTACCCTGGTACTTTCGATCCGATTACCTGCGGACATTTCGATTTGATTGAGCGGGCCGCGCGATTTTACGACCGCCTGGTCATTGCTGTGGCCGACAATCGCAATAAAACGTCACTGTTTTCGCTGGAACAGCGTGTGGCTTTGGCCAAAGAAGTGACCTCCGGCATGGATAATGTCGAGATCATCGGTTTCAGCGGCCTATTGGTGGACTTTGTGCGTGAAATTGACGGCAATGTCTTGTTGCGTGGTTTGCGCGCTGTGTCCGATTTTGAGTATGAGTTCCAGCTGGCCTCGATGAATCGTAAACTGGCACCGGAAGTGGAAACCATGTTTATGACGCCGGCGGAGCAGTATGCGTTTATTTCGTCCAGCTTAGTCCGTGAGATTTCCGCCCTGGGTGGGGATGTGTCGGAGTTCGTGCATCCGGTCGTTGCGCAGGCGCTTGACGAAGCCGGGCAATGATGTTTTGAATACCGCCAGGCCTGGCGGTATTCAATAAATGCAATAGATGACTTTCTTTCCGGCCTGAGTGTTGGGTTAGTCGTGCCGTTTGTCGGGTTCGGTTTTTCGGTGCCAAAGACCGTTTTCCTTCACCATTTCGTATTTGGCCCAGCGTGCAAATTCCTGGCGCGTGACGCAATCACTGGTTTTTCGTTCCTGCCCGGCAATTTGTTTGAAAATGACAAAGTCTTTGTCAGGGTCATCGCTTTCGGATTCATCCACCACTTGACGCATTGACCAATCCCGTCCAATTAATCCGTTACTGTAAACGCCGCCCAGTCGAATTTCCGATGGCGTCAGGTGTGTGTTCGGTGTGCCGACCAGCTCCAAAATACGGTGTAAGTCGTATTCATTGATATCCACAAATGAATCGATTTCTTTCAGGGCATTTAAAAAATCTGCATGCGAAAAGCTCTCTTCTTTTGAAGGAGAGGGAACGTTTTGCTGTTGGTGCAGGTAAGCCGGATAACGGCGCCAATAAAAGAAAGCGTTAAAGAGGAGGGCAATGGTCAGAATGGAAAGCACATTAGCCAATACCGGCGTCCATAAAAAATCATACCCCAATGCCTGAATACTTTCGCCACCGACAACAGCGGTCAAGGCCGTGGCGCCGCCCGGTGGGTGGATGCATTTTAGATAATACATGGCGGTGATGGCTCCTCCAACGGCAAGGCTGGCGGCGAGTATGGGGGGCTCGATCAGCAGGGCGCAACTGACGCCGATAAACGCCGAAATCAGGTTGCCGCCAATGACGGGCCAGGGCTGAGATAGCGGCCCATGGGGGACCGCGAACAGCAAGACAGCGGAAGCCCCCATGGAGGCAACAACGGCATAAGAGTCGTGTAACGTCAGGAAATGGTGGCTGATAAAGAGAATCGCGAGAATGGCGAGAAACCCGCCAAGCCCTGAGATGAGTTTTTCGGAATGGCTGCTGGAGACGTCACGTATGCCGAGATACTGTCGAAGCGTCGACGTCATTTTCGTCCATTTTAAGTTGGCTTGTGAATGTTTCGGGGAAAGGCTATCCATCATCTTCCTTGAGTAAGATAGAGCTATGTTGTGTGGGTTCTGGGGCTATCTTAACACGATGACAGGAGACGGTTGTACCCTTGAAATGCCGAACGGTTATTGTTTGATTCGATAATTTAAGGCTTTGAGCGTTGCGGTTGGTGAAGGGCTGGATTATAATGCCTCGTTATGTACTTAAAGTTATAAAGAAGGGCACGATATTTTGAACACATCCAATCTTCCCGAACAGCTTGTGCAATCTTTTTTGATGGGCAGTAAGCAGTCCCGATCCGGGCAGCGCCGTTTGGAGTTGTTGAACAAAATTGAGTCGCTGGGTTCTTTGTCGGCGGCGGCAAAAGCCTGTGGGATGAGTTACAAAGGTGCCTGGCAGGCCATCGAAGCCATGAATCAGTTGGCCGAAGAGCCGTTGGTGCACACTCAAAAAGGCGGTGCCGGGGGCGGCGGAATGGTGTTGACCCAAGCCGGCGAAGCGTTACTGGCGGCCTATCGATTATTCAATGAGCAGATGCAACATTGGATGCGGGAGCTGGAGGCGATGTCGCCGACCATGCTCAGTCAACTAGAACTAATGAGGAAGATTTCCATGAAGACCAGTGCACGAAATTTATTCCACGGAACCGTGACCGAAATTGAAAAAGGGGCGGTGAATTGTGAGGTGACTCTGTCGGTGGGGCAAGGTAACGAAGTGATTGCGCAGATTACGTTGGACAGTCTGGAACGGTTGGGGCTGGAGGTCGGTTCGGATGCCTATGCCTTAATTAAAGCCAGTTGGGTGATTTTGACCGAAGACCTGAATGGCGCGGTAAAAACCAGCGCGCGGAATCAGTTTTGCGGTGTGGTCACCAAACTGGATGAAGGCGCCGTGAACAGTGACGTTTCCATTCAACTGGAAGGGGAGCAAATGATTTCGGCCATCGTGACAAACCAGAGTGTCGAAAATTTGGGGCTGGCCGTGGGAGCAAGATGTTGCGCCTTGGTCAAAGCCAGCCATGTCTTATTGGCGGTTTCCGACTGAGGTCGGTTTTTTTTGATTTATCGGTATGTATAAAACGTAATATGTACTAACTGTAATATTGATTAACGATCATAACGGAGTGACTGTATGAAAAATGTGATTCGTACCCTGGCCTTGGCTGTGGGTGTTTTGAGTGCCTCTATGGCGTATGCGGAAACGGCTAAGATTGCGGTGGCGGCCAATTTCACCAAAACCATCGAAGAGATCGGCAAGGTGTTTGAAAAGGAAACCGGTCATCAGGTGAAATTCTCTTTCGGCCCGACCGGTAAACTCTATGCCCAAATTAAAAACGGCGCGCCTTTCGATGCCTTCTTCGGTGCGGATGAACGTCGCCCGAAAAAAACCATTGACGACGGGATTGGCATCGCCAACAGTTATTTTGTTTATGCACAAGGTCAAATCGTACTGTACAGTGCGAAACTGCCGGTGAAAAATAGCCCGATTGAGGTATTGAAAGCCAAAAAATACAATCACTTGGCGGTGGCGAACCCGAAAACCGCTCCTTATGGCGAACGTGCGGTCGCTTTCTTGAAAAAAGAAGGGTTGTATCAGGACGTGAAGTCGAAGATTGTGAACGGTGAAAGCATCGCGCATGCATTCCAGTATGTCGTCACCGGCAATGCTGAAATCGGTTTCATTGCCATGTCGCAAGTGGTGGACCCGCAAAGTCCAGTGTACAAAAAGGGTCAATATTGGGTGGTGCCACAATCCGATTATAAGCCAATTAACCAAGGCGCTTTATTGACGAAGCGAGGTGAGAAGAATGCGGCCGCCAAAGCGTTTATGGAATTTATCAAAACGCCAAAAGCCATCGAGATCATCAAACGGTATGGCTATAACGTGAGCTAAGTTACAATAGCCTAATAGCCTTTATCTGAAAAAAACGACCAGGCCTGGTCGTTTTTTTATGGGAATGGAAAAGAGATATCATGTTGGAAATTTTCGGTACGGAAATCAATTTACAACCCATTTGGTTGACGCTGGAAGTGGCTAGCCTGACGACCATTGTGTTGTTGGTCTTGGGCACCCCTTTGGCTTGGTGGATGGCGCAAATGCGTTCGTCCAATAAAGTCTTTCTGGAAGCTCTGGTGGCTTTGCCTTTGGTGTTGCCGCCAACGGTGCTGGGGTTTTATCTTCTGATTCTGTTCAATCCAAATGGAACTGTGACCGAAGTGTTGCGTTGGTTCGGTTTTGAAGGGCAGTTGACCTTCAGCAAAACCGGCTTGGTCATCGGGTCGGTGTTGTATTCATTACCGTTTGCGATTCAGCCGTTAATGCACGCTTTTGAAAACATTCCACATCGTTTGCTGGATGCGGCGGCGACGTTACGTGCTTCATTTCTGGACCGTTTCTGGACCATCGTATTGCCGCTGTCGCGCCGGGGGATTCTGGTGGCTGCCACTTTGTCGTTTGCGCATACGGTGGGCGAGTTTGGTGTGGTGCTGATGGTGGGTGGCAATATCCCAGGCGAAACCCGCATGGTGTCGATTGATATTTTCGATCACGTGGAAAGTCTGGAATATGATCAGGCGCACATTTTGTCGGCGATGATGTTGATTTTCGCGTTGAGTGTGCTGATGCTGGTGTACGGTTTAAATCGTCGTTTCGGTGTGAAGGTAGGATAAGATGAGTGATATAGAAGCGCTGATGAAAGGCGATTTGACGCTGGATCTGGGCAGTTTTCGTCTGGACTCCGGCCCGTTTGAAATTCCGCTGCAGGGCGTGACGGTATTGTTCGGTCGTTCCGGCAGCGGCAAAAGCACCTTGTTACGCGCCATCAGCGGGCTGGATAAACGCACCGAAGGGCGCCTCACCGTGAATGGCGAAGTCTGGCAGGATGAAACGAACGTTTTGCCGACGCAAAAGCGTCATATCGGGTTCGTATTTCAAGATGCCGCCTTATTTCCGCACATGACCGTACGACAAAATCTAATGTACGGTGTCAAACGTTTGCCGAAAGACATCACGCCGGAAGATTTTGACGACATTGTTCAGCGCGTTGGTATTGCCGACAAGCTGGATCGAGCCGTGACGTTTTTGTCTGGTGGCGAACGTCAACGAGTGGCGATTGCCCGTGCGTTGTTGATGCGCCCGAAGCTGTTATGTATGGATGAACCGTTATCGGCACTGGACTGGCGTGCCAAAGCGGAGATGCTGACGCTGATTGAAGAATTGGTGGCGGCTTACCGTCTGCCGGTGCTTTATATCACCCATGCGCCGGCCGAAGTGGAACGCTTGGCGGACCGAGTATTGTTTATGCAGGCCGGACAAGTGGAAACCATTGAGACTTTGCAGCAAGCGCTGTCGCGCCCGGATTCTCCACTGTTTGACGAGCAGGGAGCCGTTTCGGTATTGCAGGCCAGCCCGTTGCCATTGCAGGACGGTCTGCAACCCGCCCGCTTGGGAGAGCAGGAAACCATTTGGTTGTCGGGTCCCATACCGGCGAGCAAAAAAACGATTCGGGTACGGGTGCTGGCGCGGGATGTCAGTTTGGCACTGTCCGACCCGAAAGACCTGAGCATCATTAACCATTTCTCGGCGGAAGTGACGGAGTTGATTCCCCAGGGCCAGCATCGCTTATTGGTGCGGTTGCGCTTATCGGACGGGCAAAATCTGTTTTCGGAAGTAACGCAGCACTCGGCGCAACGGCTGGAGATTCGGCCAGGCCTGGCGGTTTTTGCCTTAATCAAATCTGTGGCCGTGACGGAGTAATGCAGATGACACTGGGCAAAAAAGTCTGGCTGGCGACCTTTTTCGGAGCGCTCATTGGCCTGCTGGGCGGCCTGATCGGCTTGGGCGGAGCTGAGTTCCGTCTGCCGGTGCTGGTGGCAGTGTTCAGCTTGCCGACGCTGGAAGCCATCATTCTTAACAAAGCCATGAGTTTGATTGTCGTGGTGACCTCCATTTTTTCACGCGGGTTCAGTGTTCCGTTTGACAGTTTGTTACCCCATTGGTCGGTCGTGATGAACCTCTTGGCTGGGAGTCTTGTGGGGGCTTGGTATGCTGCGGGGTATGTGATACGCCTGGCACCGAAAATGCTGAACCGAGTGGTCTTTATGCTGTTGATTACGTTGGCGGTGGTCATGCTCTGGGAACATTGGGCACCGCTCGGTGACGCTGGGCAACCGATGTTTCACCAGGCCTGGTTACAAACGCTAGTCGGCATTTTTGCGGGGCTGCTAGTTGGCATTGTCGCCGCTGTGCTGGGAGTTGCCGGTGGCGAACTGCTGATTCCGATTATTGTAATATTATGGGGCCTTGACATTAAAACAGCTGGTAGTCTATCACTGTTGGTGAGCCTGCCAACCATGCTGGTGGGGTTTTATCGTTATAGTCGGGCCGAAGCCTTCCTCGCACTGCGGCGCGAGCGCGATCTGCTGATATGGATGACCATCGGTTCCATCGCCGGAGCCATTGCTGGAGGGGCCATGCTCGGCTGGGTACCCGCGCAAAGTTTAGGATTATTATTAGCCGTATTGCTTTTCTTGTCTGCTTGGAAGGTATTCAAGCATTAGCACTCCTTTTCCTTTATAAGCTGCGAAGTTATAACCATTTCATGTGAAATATTTCCTTCAGCCCGGACAGGATGAATGTCGGTAGCGCGGCGATAAACAGCGCCATTAGCAGGTGCTGAGGGTCCAGCGGCGTGGTGCCAAGCGCTAAGTTGCCGAACGGTGTGTACACCATTAATAATGACAGACCGGCCGAACCGCCTACCGCCCACAGCAGCAGATGATTGCTAAAGGGATTGCGGTGATAAAGCGTGGTGAAGGTTCGTGCGTCGAATACATGCACCAGCTGACCGAAAATCAACGTCATGAAGGCCAGTGTCTGTGCGTATTCCAGCGTTAGGTTCAGATTGAGGGCATACATAAACATTGCGAAGGCCAGGCCGCCCATCATTAAGCCGCGAGTAATGATGCGCGCGCCCAGATTGTCGGCGAAGAAACTTTCGTTCCCGGCCCGCGGTTTACGCTTCATGACGTCGCCTTCCGCTTCGTCAATCCCCAGAGCTAAAGAGGGTATTCCATCGCTGATGAGGTTGATCCACAAGATCATTAGGGGGGCTAACGTTAACAGCGGCTCGCCGGTGAGGATTAGAAACGCGAATAGAATAGCGGAAGTTTCCCCGACGTTGGTCGTGAGGTCCTGACGGATGAATTTTAAAATGTTGTCGTAAATGCGGCGGCCTTCTTGCACGGCATGGACGATGGTGGCGAAGTTGTCGTCCAGCAAAATCAGGTCGGCGGATTCTTTCGCGACGCCGGTGCCGGTGATGCCCATGGCGATACCGATGTCGGCCTTGCGCAACGCCGGAGAATCGTTCACGCCGTCACCGGTCATGGCGACGACTTCGCCGTTGGCTTGCAAGGCCTTGACGATGCGCAGCTTGTGTTCCGGCGTCACCCGGGCGAAGACCGATGTTTTCGGTGCGAGTTGTTGTAGTTCTTCATCACTGATTTGGTTCAATTCGGCACCGGTCATCACCAGTTCGTCGTCCGAATCGATGATGTCCATTTGACGGGCGATGGCTTGAGCGGTGATGGCGTGGTCACCGGTGATCATCGCCACGCGGATGCCTGCGGAATGACATTCTTTGACTGCTTGGGTGGCTTCGGGGCGGGGCGGGTCGATAATGCCGTGAATGCCGGTAATGATGAGGCGGTTTTCCAGCGCTTCCGGTGGTTGTTCGACTTCTTCCGGGCTGAGAGGGCGATAAGCCACCGCCAGAGTGCGCAACGCTTGGGAACCGAACTCGTGGATGACATCGTCGATCAGGTTGGGGTTACTGACGATGTCGCGATGTTGGTCGTCGTATTCAATGACTTTGGCGTGTTTGAGAATGACGTCCGGCGCGCCTTTGACGATGAGGGTATGGTTGCCGTCCGCATCACGAACGATGACGCTCATCATCTTGCGTTTGGGGTCGAACGGGTGGGCCGAGACACGTTGATGGGTTTGCATCAAGGTGTCTTTGTCGATGCCGGCCTTGGCGGCGGCCACTAAAATGGCCCCTTCGGTGGGGACCCCTTGAATTCGATATTTTCCGTTTTCTTCCAGTAAGGTGGTGTCGTTGCAGAGCGCGGACATTTCCAGCATGCGATTGAGATGAAAATGGTGTTTCGGCGTTCGAACATGTCCGTTGAGGTCTGTGTAGTCGCCGGTCGGGTCGTAGCCTTGCCCGCTGATTCGGTAATACTCGCCCGCCGCCCAGACACTGACGGTTTGCATTTTATTTTGCGTTAAGGTGCCGGTTTTGTCGGAGCAAATGACCGAGGTGGACCCCAATGTTTCCACTGAGGCCAGTTGTTTGGTCAGGGCCTTATTGTGCATCATTTGTTTGGCGCCCAATGTCAGAACAATGGTCACGACGGTGACCAGTCCTTCCGGGATGGCGGCCACAGCCAGTGAGATACTGGTATTGACCATGCCGCCAGGGTCGAGTCCTTTCAGCAGGCCGATGCCGACGATGACGGCGACGATGAACAGGGCGGCCCATATCAAAGTGTGCGACAGCTTGGTGATGCGGTTCTGGAGCGGTGTCAGTCGATTGTCGGTGCTTTGCATCAAGCGGGCAATTTTGCCGACCTCGGTGTTCATGCCGGTGGCGGTGACCACGGCCAAGCCATGACCGTGATTGATTGAGGTGCTCATAAACACCATATTGACTTGGTCGCCCAGTGTTGGGTTGGTCTCGGTAAGGGCTTCAGTCTTTTTATGAATCAAATCCGATTCGCCGGTCAGCGGTGCTTCGTCGACTTCCAAACGGGTGATGTCGATTAGGCGACCGTCGGCGGGAACGATATCGCCGGTTTGTAGTTTAATGAGGTCACCGGGCACCAGCTCGGCGGCGGAGGCTTCTTGCCATTTCCGCTCCCGGCGAACCATGCATTGAGGAGCGGACATGTCTTTGAGAGCGTCAATGGATTTTTGTGCCTTAAGCTCTTGAAAAAACGTAATCAGGGCATTGATGAGGATGATGATGGTGATGGCGATGGCATCGACCGTATGTCCGGTGTAGAAGGACAAGAGCGCGCCGAATGCTAGGATCACCAATAACGGGTTTTTCAGCTGTTTCAAGAATAAATGAAACGGTGAAATGTTTTTGGTCTGAGTGAGGCTGTTCGGGCCGAAGGTGTGTTGGCGTTCGGCAATATGTTTGTCGGAAAGGCCGTCTTCGGGGTGTGTGTCCAGTTGTTTAAGAACGTCGTCGGGCGTTTTTTGAAACCAGTTCATCTTAAACCTCTTGAAAGGAGCGCTAGCGGGCAGAATGTTTTTAACTGTCTTTTATTCTGACACAAACGCTCGAGGCTTTTAAGGGATTATTCAGCGATTATGCGTAACCAATAGAAATGGCGCTTGGATGACTTCGCCATTTTCTTGTGTGGCGATGACCGTCAGTTGCCAGTCCATGCGGTCATTCGTGCAGAAAGCCAGCATGGATTTGCCTTCATAAAACCCCGGTTGGCCGGGTAGCGGGAAGAGGGTGACGCGGTTATAACCCATGTACATGTTCAAACCGGAAATATCGAGCTCGACTTTACTGGCGAAGATATTGTCCAGTTTGACGCGAACGGTCAGTGTTCGTGCCACTCGAATCGGTTTTGGGCGAATGTCGATGGTGATGTTTTGCTTTTCATGACGGGTTTGACAAGCGGATTGATGCAGTTCGCACGCCTCGTTTAAGGGCCATTGTTCGATGTTGGAGGGCGAAGACGAGTCGCAACTGGAGAGCCATAGCACCAGCGAAACGGCTCCGACGGTCAGCCAGGTCGAAAACATGCGGGTTGTTGAGGAAAAGGTGTTCATAATGTCCGAGTCGGAATCGAATGCGCCTACAGTTAATGAAGATATGGAGCTATATTAGAGGCTTTTTTTTATACGCTCAAGTCGCTTTTGAACGGTTAAAGATCACGCTCATGTTATCTTCAGGGTTGTGCATTACTTTTGACAGTGTTCGCAGAAGTAAGCGGCACGTTGATTCAGAACCGTTTTTTGCACTGGGTAACCACAACTTGGGCAAGGTTGCTTGTCGCGGCCGTATACATGTAATTTTTGTTCGAAGTACCCAGGTTGGCCGCTTGGGCTCAGAAAGTCTTTCAAGGTCGTACCGCCTTGTTCAATGGCGGCGGCAAGCACCTGCTTAATGTTTTTAACCAATTGTTCCGCTTCCTCTCGGGTCACGCCGTGCGCAGGTCGTGTTGGGTGAAGGCGGCTTAAAAACAGGGCTTCGTTGGCGTAGATGTTACCGACACCGACCACCACGGCATTGGTCATAATGAAGGTTTTGATGGCCACTTTTCGATTCTTGGCTTTTTGCAGCAGCCATTCGGCGTTGAACTCGTCCGTTAAAGGTTCCGGTCCCAGCGTTTTAAACAAGTTGTGTTCTTCGGGCGGGGCTTCTGTCCAAAGCCAACAGCCAAACCGGCGTGGATCGTGATAACGCAGCAGATAACCGTTATCCAGAATCAGGTCGATGTGATCGTGTTTAACCGGAGGGTGGTCGTGCGGTAAAACCCGTAAGTTGCCGGACATGCCGAGGTGAATGATCAGGTGGCCGCGTTCGGTTTCTAATAACAGGTATTTGGCGCGGCGTTGAATGGCCGTAATCACCAGGCCTGGTAATTTTTCGGGCAACGTCGTATCCACCGGCCAGCGCAGGCGTGCATCGCGAATGATTATCTCACGGATGGTTTGCTGTTCGACATTTGGCTGAATGCCGCGTTTAGTGGTTTCGACTTCCGGTAATTCTGGCATGTTTCTTTCTTGGGGGTTGATGTGCGTTTGAGGGTGTCAATATTCTAATGCAGTGAATGTAAAAAGCCAGCTTTTGACTCCTCATAACTTAAATTTTCCTGACAATGGCCGATAATATTATTAGCACAAGGGAAAAAACAAAAAACCTTCTCTAGGAGGTGAATAAAATGAACACACAAGATTACTACATGGATTGCGACGAACTCGGGTATTGTGTCTCCAATACCGAGGGCGTCGTCGCAAGTTTCAGCTTGATTGAAGACGCCTATAATGCCTTGCGTGAATTTCAGTCCAAGGATTTTCCGGAAAACTGGGCCAAAGTGCCGCCGGCTATACGGGAAGCCAAACGTCGTTTGTATGGCACCGTTTCCTGACTGGCATTCGATGCAGACGCGATTGCGCGCGCTGGGTGAATTTATTCTAAATTAATCTCTTTTAAAATAGGGTAAATTTTTTATAATGATGGCAAACACTATAATAATGGTTTGCACTCGCTATGCCCCTTCGTTCCCTTTGGATGTTCGCTCTCTTCGTGTGCCTGGCTTTTTCTGCCAAGGCCTTCTCTCAAACATTGGCGCCAATTACCGTTCAGATTAACTGGAATCATCAGTTTCAATTTGCCGGGTTCTATGCGGCGGTCAAGCAGGGCTACTACCGTGACGCCGGCCTGGACGTGACGATTAAAAGTTGGCGTCCTGGCATGAATATGGCCAGCGAAGTCGTTAGTGGGCGAGCCGATTTTGCGACGGCTTACAGTTCGGTAATTGTCGATTACGCGAAAGGGGATCCGATCAAGTTGGTGATGAGCTCTTTCCAGTTTTCACCCATGGTGCTGTTGGCCCATCGTCCGATTGAAGAGCTCAAAGACATGAGCGGCATGAACGTCATGCATTTCACTAACCTGCAAATTCAAAGCCTCATTAATAAAGCCAATACGGTGACCGAAAAACCGTTGAAATCGATTCCGCCGTCCGGCGATTTAAATGATTTTATCGATCATCGGGTCGACTTGTATGGCGCTTACATGACCAATGAACCCTTTCGTCTTCAACAGAAAGGCATCCCTTATTATGCGGTGGATCCGAAAACCTTTGGGGTGCAAAGTTATGGCGACTTGCTTATCACCTCGGAGCGGTTTGCTCACCGTCATCCGAAATTGGTGCAGCGCTTTAAGGAGACCACCATTCGAGGGTGGCGTTATGCGCTGCAACACCAAGCCGAGGTGGTGGATGATATTTTGGCGCACTATCCGGTGGTGAAGTCGCGGGAAGCGTTGCTCAATGAAGCCAAGGTGACGGTGCATTATGTGAAATCCGGTTTGACGCCGATTGGGACGATTGAACCGGCCAAACTGCTGGCAACGGCGGCCGAGGCCAAAGAAGTTGGGTTGATTTCACCGTCTGTTTTCAACCGCTTGGATATGAACGATTTTATTTTCAATGCGTCCAATTATGTGTTCACACCGGAAGAATTGGCGTATATCGAAGCGCATCCTGTGGTGTATTTAGCCAATGATATTGATTGGGGACCGTTTGAATTTATTGACTCGAAAGGGCGTTATCAAGGCATTGCGGCCGACTATTTTCGACTGTTATCGCAAAAAACCGGGTTGCGTTTTCGGGTGGATCAAACGCGGCCCTGGGCAGAGGTTTTAAAACTGGCGCAGGAGGGCGAATACGATGCGTTTTCCTGTGCGGTGGCGACACCGGAACGTTCGCAGTATATGACATTTACAAAGCCGTATTTGTCGTTCCCTATGGTGTTGGTGGGGCAAAAAGAGTTGTCGGTGATTCCGGACTACGAGCAGTTGAATGGTCACACAGTGGCGGTGGTGAAGGGCTATTGGTCGCATGAAACGCTGGCCAAAAATTATCCGAAGATTAAATTGTTGCTGGTGAACTCGGTGAAAGAAGGTTTGGAAGCCGTGATTGATGGACGCGCCATGGTGTACTCCGGAAACCTAGGGGCCATCAATTACGCCATTAACCAGTATGGTTTGACCGGGATTCATGTGATCGGGCAATCCGAGCACCGCTTTGAACTCGCCGTTGGGGTGCGTAAAGACAAACCGGTTTTGTTCAGTATTCTGCAAAAAGGCCTGGCTTCAATTACGGAGGAGGAGCGCCGGAAAGTATTCAACCATTGGATTCAGTTGGAAATGGTGAATCGCATGGATACGCGTCAGCTACTTGAAGTGGCTTTGGTTATCACGGCAGTGGTATTGATCATGTTGTTTTTGGTGATGTTTTACCGTTATCAAAAAAACAAACAACAGGTCTACATCAATCAGATTCATGAACTGACGTATGCGACTTTAATTGACTTGGAAACCTTAACCTTTAATTGGGTGAGCGACTCTTTCTGTCGTTTGACCGAGTATACCAAGCTGGAGCTTTTGGGGCGTTCTTATTTAACGCTTGTAGCACATGACCTACCAAAAAGCCGACAGGAGTATATTCAGAGATGGGTGTTGGATGGCCGAACCTGGCAAGGCGAAATGGAAGGGAAAACCGCCAGTGGAAACCCTTATTGGGTGGAGCTGACCTTGACGCCGGTGCGTAATATTTGGGGGCGGGTGTATCAAGTTTGGGCTACGCGGGTCAATATTTCCGACCGCAAACGTATTGAACAGATTTCCATTACCGATGATTTGACGGAATTGTATAATCGACGTTATTTTAACCAAATATTTGAGCGAGAGCTGAAGCAATCTCAGCGCGGTGAAGAGCCCTTATCGGTGGCCATGATCGACATCGACTTTTTCAAAAAAATCAATGACCGTTACGGTCATCAGAAAGGCGATGAAGTGCTGAAACAAGTTGCCGGTTTGTTGAAGCAACATTTTGCGCGTGAGACCGATTTTATTTTCCGGATGGGGGGCGAGGAATTCTTCGTCCTGGCCAGTTTTGATTCACGGGAAACATTCCAGAAGCACCTTGAAGACCTTTGTCACCATGTCGAAGGGTTGGGTATTCTGAATGAAAGCTCGAAGCATGGCTTGTTGACGATTTCGGTGGGAGCGGCATTTTTACCGCCGGATGAGATGGTTGGCTCCGATGGCGTTTACCATTTGGTGGACGAAGCTTTGTATGAGGCAAAGCAACAAGGGCGTAATCAAGTGGTGATGGTCAAAGCCCGTTCGACTTCCGGAATCGTTTAAGACGCCGTTTTACAGGCATAAAAAAACCCAGCCTTTTGAGCTGGGTCATCATCTAAGTCGGATAGAACTTATTTGATTTTGGCTTCTTTGAAGAGAACATGCTTGCGCAGAATCGGATCGTATTTCTTGATCTCGAATTTGCCGGCCATGTTACGCTTGTTTTTATCGGTTGTATAAAAATAAGCGCTTTCTGTCGATTGAAGTTTAATTTTATCGCGCATGTCGGGCTCCCTTAAACTTTCTCACCACGTGCACGCATTTCTGCAAGCACTGACTCAATACCGTTTTTATCAATAACACGCATTCCAGAAGTGGAAACACGTAGTTTTACAAAACGGCTTTCGTTCTCAACCCAAAAACGGTGAGTTTGTAGGTTAGGTAAAAAACGACGACGAGTTTTACGATGAGAGTGGGAAACATTGTTACCGACTACAGGCTTCTTTCCTGTTACTTGGCAGACTTTGGACATTTCTCAATTCCTCTCAAAAAAGGTTAGCGAACTCGCTACCCCTGACATTAAAAATATTCGAATATTTCTATGTTAAAACAGCCTGGGTAAGACTGTGAAAAACAAGAAGCGGAATTATCCATAAAATCGAATCAAAAAGCAAGCGTCTCACTGGGAAATGTTGTTTTGGAGGTTAAAAAAATCTTTTTTCTGTAAATTCAACGGGTTTTCCGAGGTCGGAAAGGTCTTTCCAGTTGTTGGATGCCGTAAAGCAGCAAGGTGAAAATCAGCCCGGCGGTGGTCACCAGACTCAACGCGATGTAGGCAAATAAATCCGGTGCTTTCATTAAGGTGCTCATCAGGGAGTCTTCGTAGTAGAAAAACCACGGATGTGTCGGCGGAAAAATCCAGACGTGCAGTTGGTAGAATGTTTTTTCCGGCCCAACCAACGCTAGCAGGAGTGCAATGAGGCATAAACCGATTCCCAAAATCCACCAGGCCTGGCGAAAAGTCATGTATTGGCGTTGTTTGAAACGCCATAAACCGATGACAAGCCAAATACCGAAAATGACCAGGCCTGCTCGATTCAGCCAAGAGATCAGGTGGGCGACGTCCTGCAAATGGCCGATTTCCGGTGGGCGTAGCAATAAAACGTTTTGTCCGTTGTGACGATAGGCCAAGGTGTCCAATCCGTTTCCTTGGTGTTGAATCGCCTCGACAATGCCGTGGAACAGTGCCAAACGTTCGCTGCGTGACGTATTCTCAAAGCCATCTCGGTAGCGATTGTCGGGCGCATAGCGCTCGATATTTTCGTGAATGCCGGCCTGGTCGTACCAAAATGGATAGAAGAAATCCGCTTTCGCCAAAAGATGCCAGCTGATCCAAAGCGATAGCAGAAAACCGGCCCAAATCCAAATAACACTTAATCCAAAAGAGGCGCTTGTGTCGCGTCGGGTTTGGCGCATGGTTACAGCATTCCTTGTTGTGCCATGGAAGTCCAACGGCCGTGGTCGCCCAAGATAATGTGATCCAGGCAGCGCACCTCAATCAATTCCAGTGCCTGTTTTAAGCGTTGAGTCAGGGCGAGATCGGCCTGGCTGGGCGTCGGGTCGCCGGATGGATGGTTGTGCGCCAGTATCACTGCGGCAGCCTGATGATCCAGCACGGTTTGAATGACTTCGCGGGCGTGCACCGAGGCTTGGTTGAGCGTGCCGGTAAAAAGGGGCGCAAAGGCGATCAAATGATGTTGTTGATCCAATAACACCAAACCGAAGGTTTCCCGTGCCTGCTGGCCGATGTGGTGTTGCAATAAACGGGCGACGTTTTCCGGGTCAGTCAAGGCATCGCCTTTGGTCAAACCGGATTCAAAGTGGCGGCGAGAGATTTCCAAAACCGCCTGGAGTTGCACGAATTTGGCTTGCCCCAGTCCTTTGGCTTCGCAAAACTCTGTTTCATCGGCATTGAGCAGTTGGTGCAGGCTGCCGAAGTGGTCGAGTAAATCCTGTGCCAGTTCGACCGCGCTTTTGCCTTGCACACCGACACGTAGGAAAATCGCGAGCAGCTCAGCGTCGCTGAGGTGTTCAGCGCCGAACTTGAGCAGTTTTTCACGCGGACGGTCGTTTTCGTGCCAATCGGTAATTGCCATGTTTTTACGGAATTTTTGGTAAGATAAACGCCATCTTAATGAAAAGGGTTTTTACTGGCAATGTTTAAGTTTGAAATGGCCGTCCGCGATTATGAATGCGATCTGCAGGGCGTGGTGAATAACGCCGTTTACCAAAATTATCTGGAGCATGCGCGTCACGAATTTTTATTGGCCAACCAAGTGGATTTTGCGGCTTTAGCGGCGCAAGGGATCGATTTGATGGTGATTCGTGCCGAAGTGGATTATAAAGCGTCATTGCGCCCGCATGACCGTTTTTATGTGACGGTGGAAGTTGTGCCGCAGGGACGTGTTAAAGTGGTGTTCGCCCAGAACATTTATAAAGAAGACGGCACCTTGGTGGTGGCGGCGAAAACCTATGGTGCCACCGTGCAAAACGGTCGGCCGGTGCGAATGACTCCGGAATTGCTGGCATTGGCCTCCCAGGCATCGGAAGCCGGGTAGCTGTCATGAAGGTTTTATTGGGCGTCACCGGCGGCATCGCTGCCTATAAAGCGCTGGAATTGGTGCGACTGTTTGTCAAAGCCGGGCATGAAGTGCAGGTGGTGATGACCGAGGGTGCCAAGGCGTTTATTCAGCCGTTGTCTTTTCAAGCTTTGTCGGGCCACCCGGTGCGTGACCAATTGTTTGATGAAACTCAGGAAGCGGGGATGGGCCATATTGAATTGGCACGTTGGCCGGATGTGATTTTGGTGGCACCTTGTTCGGCGGAAACCCTTGCCAAATTCCGAATGGGGCGCGCCGATGATTTGTTGACGACGCTTTGTTTGGCGTCGGATAAACCGAAAATACTGGCGCCGGCCATGAACCGTTTGATGTGGCAGAATGAGGCCACTCAAGAAAACCTAGCGGTGCTTGAGCAGCGTGGTTGGCGGGTAATCCCGCCGGGAGAGGGCGAGCAGGCTTGCGGCGAAATCGGCGCCGGGCGCTTGCCAGACCCGCAAGTGATTTATGCCACGGTGGAACAGCAAGTGGCGGAAAACATGCAAAATGCCCAGGCCTGGGCGGAATTGGCAAAACGTTGGCAGGGCAAGCGCCTATTGGTTTCGGCTGGGCCGACGCAGGAAGCGATTGATCCGGTGCGTTTTTTGGGTAACCGCAGTTCCGGCAAAATGGGGTTTGCCATTGCCGAAACGGCACGTCAGTTAGGTGCGGAAGTGACGTTGGTGGCTGGGCCGGTGGCGCTGTCTGCCCATCCCGAGATTCGACGGGTGGATGTGGTGTCCGCTCAGGAGATGCTTGAAGCGGTGACTGAACAAGTTGCACATCAGGCTGTGTTTATCAGTGCGGCGGCGGTGGCTGATTTTCGGCCGGAAGCCGCGCAGGACCGTAAATTGAAAAAACAAGCCGGTCAGGAAGACATGACGTTGCGCTTGGTAAAGAACCCCGATATCGTCGCGACGGTGGCGCAAAAGTCTCCGAATGTTTTCGTTGTGGGCTTTGCCGCCGAAACAAACGATGTGTTGAAGCATGCGCGTGAAAAACTCGCCCGAAAAGGGCTGGATATGATTTGCGCTAATCAGGTCGGCGGCGGTCGTGGTTTTGAAAGCGACGAAAATCAGCTGACATTGATGACCGACGCGCGAGAACAGGCTTTGATGCCGTCGTCCAAGGCGCAACAAGCCTTGGAGCTTTTGGCGTTCATCGCGGAAGAGGCCTTTTAAAACGTCCAGGCCTGGGCGTTTTTCGATTTATGTATTTATATTCATTTACATGAGAGAGGAAGGGATCGTATTTAACGTCCGCCGTTTCTCGCGTACAATTTGATACGAACTCCCTGTTTCAAAGTAATCCTAAATTAAGTGAGGCATTATGAAAGTATCCGCGTTGAAGCAACGTTTCACCCTTCTATTCGCGAGCGCAATGATCGCATCCCTGTTGGCCGTGAGCGGCTGCACCTTTAATAAACCGACTGAGGCCTCGAAAAGCGTCTCTGTGGTGAAAGCGTTTAATGTCACCGGTTGTGAAAAACTGGGCACCACCACGGCACAGGTTCAAAGTTCTTTGGGTGGTGTGGATTTTTCGGAAGAAAAAGTGCAGGAAGAGTTGATTAATATCGCCAAAAACGATGCCGGCACTATGGGCGGCGATTCGGTGGTAGCGGTGTCTCCGGTCATCGGCGGCATGCAAAAATTCGATATTTATAAATGCGCGAAATAGCTTCGTGGCCCTCTAACCTTGTCGGGCCGGGATTTTGACCTTATGGCCAGAATCTCGGCCCATTCATTGAAGTTTTTTATTTCCTTTCTAAAATTACGTGTATGTGTATAATCAGATAAAAGCAAGTGAGTAGGGGGCATCCAATCGTTACCCTTCCCGGCTGAAATAATAGATTAAATACTATGCACTCTTATCAACCGCAACAAGCCGAGTTCCGGACGTCGATTCTTCAGCGGCTGGATGAGGTCATCGAGCCATTTTCAAGTTTTGATTCCATGTCGTTCGAGGTGGAACTGGACGCGCTTTTCTGTGTGCTGGACTCCCTGTCTTACACTTTGAAGTCCTATGGCATGAACGGTTTTTCCGACGGGTTCGCCAGCTTGAAGCGGCGGATGATGCGTGATATTCATCCGGCGTTTGAAGGCTTCGACGACTTTTTGGCGGAGCTGAAGGCGCTCCGAAACCGATTGGCGGACAGTGCCGAGACGGAATCCCTGCGGAAAGAGGACGCGCCACGGCTGTGTTTTTACGGTGTGTCGGACTCGCAAATCAATGACCTTTCGCGTCGAACCAGTGGCCTGAGTTTGCCGGAAGTGGTTTTCCATTCTCCGACGGCGTTATCCGAGTTGCGGCGTCGGGACATCCTCGTATTTTCGTTGCCTGAAAGCGAACAACACAATCTATCGTTTCTGGCCAATGTCATGGAACAGCATTTTCCGTTAGAGCAGGCCATTTACCTTGCGTCCAGCGAAGACATGGCTTTGCGGCTGGATTTATCCCGACATGGATTTCAATTCTTTTTTGTTTGGCCGGAAGACAGCTTTTATTTTCGACGCCACTTTTATCAGCTTTATCATAATATTGCCGCGCAGTATCAACCTTATCGTGTTTGTTTGATCGGCCAGGACGATGAATGCCGGAATCTGGAAGCGCACTTGCGCGGGCTGGGAGTGCAGACGGCGCATTACCCCGAAGCGGAGCAGGCTTTGGCGGCGGTGCGTAAGGGGCTGCCGGACGCCATTGTGCTGAATCAGGATGCGACGGATGAGGTGGCTTCCACGCATACGGCATTACGTCAGTTCCCGAATATGAAAATGGTGCCGGTGTTTCATTTTCAGACGGTACCGGAACATTTGGCGAAATTGGACGCCTTCAATCATTACCAGGAAGATGTGGTGTTGCCGAAAGGTGTGCCGGTCTACCGCTTGGGCACGCAAATTCTGGCGCGATTGGATCATGAACGGGACTTGCGTTATTTGACCGAGGCGGCCGATAACGCTTTGCAAAAAGCCATCGATTATAAAACCGGACTTGATTTTCATAACATTATTTCCGTGGCGGATCGAAAAGGGCGGATTATCGAGGTCAACGATACTTTTTGTCGTGTCAGTGGGTATTCGCGGGGTGAGTTGCTGGGGCAAGATCACCGTATCGTTAATTCGGGTCAACATCCGGCCAGTTTTTTTGCCGAGATGTGGCGCACCATCGCTTCCGGACAACCTTGGCGGGGCGAGGTGTGTAATCGAGCTAAGTCGGGGCAGTTGTATTGGGTGGAGTCCAGTATCATTCCCATTTTGGATACCAAAGGTCGGCCGGAAAAATACATTTCCATTCGAACCGATGTCACTCACATCAAACAGACCGAGCAACGGTTGATGGATGCACAGTCCATGGCCAAGATCAGTTATTGGCAGCTGGACCTGCAAAATCAGACCTTGGAGTGGTCGGATACCATTTACGATATTTTTGGCTATGATCGCGAGCGTTTTCCGCCGGATGTTGAAGGCTTTGAATCAATTGTGCATCCGGAGGATTATGACGATGTGGTGGCGGCCAAAGCCAAATTCGTTCAGCCGGGCGGTTATGCTTTTGTACATCGCATTATTCGGGCAGACGGCGCCATTCGTTTTATTCAACAGCAAGGTCATCCGGTACTTGATGAGGACGGTAATGTAATTTTTATTTCCGGCTTTGCGCAGGATGTGACGGAGGTTAAAGCCGCCGAAAGCGCTTTGAAAATCAGTGAAGATCGTTTGAATCGCAGCCAGAGTTTTGCCAATATCGGCACTTGGGACTGGAATATTCAAACGGGCGAGCTCTTCTGGTCTGACCAGATAGCCCCTTTGTTTGGCGGCGAGCGCGTGGAAATGGAATCCAGTTTTGACAATTTTGTTGAGGCCTTGCACCCCGATGATCGGCAGGTGGTGTTGGACGCGATTACCGCCTGTGTTGAAGAAGGTGAGGACTATAATGTCGAGCATCGGGTGGTCTGGGACGATGGCACGGTGCGTTGGTTGCAGGAGCGCGGCGATGTAGTACGCTCTCAAAATGGTGATGCCTTGCGGATGCTCGGGATCGTGCAGGATATAACACATCGTAAACAGGCCGAGCAGGATTTGATCGATGCCGTTAAGCGAGCTGAGAAAGCCGATCAAGCCAAGAGTAATTTCTTGTCCAGCATGAGTCATGAGTTGCGAACGCCTTTAAATGCAATTATCGGTTTTGCGGAACTGTTGAAAGATGACGGCTTGTCTGAGCGTCAGTTGCGGCAGGTACATAATATCGCCGACAGCGGTGAACATTTGCTGGCACTGATTAATCAGTTATTGGAACTGTCTCAAATCGAAGAAGGCGAGGTGCCTATCAATGTCGAACCCATTTGTCTGGAAAACCTGATTAAAAGCAGTCTGTCGACAATTGAACCCTTAGCGAATAAGCATCGCATTTCGGTTTTGCCGATTCAGTGGCATGAGTTTGATCATCAGATCAAAGTGGATGGGTTGCGCTTCAAGCAGGTGCTGTTGAATCTTTTGTCGAATGCGGTTAAATACAACCGTCCGAACGGGACCATTCAGTTGAAAGCGCAAACTATTGTGTTGCCAGGAGGGAGTCAGCGTGTTCGAATCGTCGTCACGGATACCGGTTATGGCATTCCATTGGAAAAGCAATCTCAGGTGTTTGCCGCTTATAAGCGATTGGGTCAGGAAACTTCCGAGATTGAAGGTACCGGCATTGGTTTGAGTATTACTCGGAAGTTGGTGGAATTAATGGACGGTGAAATCGGTTTTAGCAGCGAAGAAGGTAAGGGATCGTCTTTTTGGGTGACGTTTCCTTTGGTGGGAGCCGATGCCCCTGAGGCGGAGCCGATTGAGTTATCAACGGACTTTGAGTGTACCGATTGCTTGGTGAAAGTGCTGTTGGTCGATGACAATCCGAACAATATGCGTTTGCTCGCTGAAGCGAGTCATGAATTGAATGGCGTTGAATTAAATATTGCGCCGAACCTTGAACTTGGCGAGGAGATGCTCAGTTCTTATGGGCCGAATCTGGTTTTGATCGGTCGGCGATTGGCACCGAACGAAGCATTGGAAACGCTTCAGAGATATCAGCGCGTCAGTGTCGCTTCCGGCGATATCCTTTATTGCCTATTAGCGGATTTTGTTTTGGATGAAATCGATTGCACCTTGCCGATGGAATTGTCGGACGAGGATGTGGCGGTTATCATCGCCAAAGCGAGGGGAATGTCGAATGGTTAAGGGCCGGTTACACGATACGAATATTCTGGTGGTGGATGATCAGCAGATGAATCTCGATCTGGTACAAGACTTACTGCAGGCCGAGGGGTTTCGACACATTCACACCATTAAAGACCCGTTACAGTTAAATTTACTGTTAAATCAGTTGGAGATTGATTTGGTGCTGTTGGACATCAATATGCCGATTTTGGACGGGTTTGCCTCCCTAGCGCTGATTCGCCAGTATTTCACGGCGGATGAGAGGCCGCCGGTGATTATGTTGACCGCTCAAAATGATCAGGATAACCGAGTCAAAGCTTTAAAAAGCGGTGCCAGTGATTATGTGATGAAGCCGTTCAATCGTTATGAGTTGCTTAAACGCATTGAAATTCAGTTGGAAAACTGGCTGATGAAAAAAATGCTTCGTCAGCAGAACAAACGATTGGAACAAAAAGTTTGGGAAAGAACGAAAGCGCTCGAAGATGCGCATCATGAAATCATTTATCGCCTTGGGCGGGCAGCGGAATATCGCGATAACGAAACGGGGAACCACGTGAAACGGGTCAGTTATTACTCCGAAAAAATTGCGTTAAAGGCTGGCCTGGGTAAAAGTAAGGCGCATATGATACGAATTGCTTCGCCGATGCATGATGTGGGTAAGATCGGTATTTCCGATGAAATCATGTTGAAACCCGGTAAGTTATCCGACGAAGAATATTTTGAAATGCAGCGTCATGTTGAAATCGGGGCAGAAATTCTGGAGGGTCATGATTCTGAGGTTCTGCGAATCGCTTACGAAATTGCGTTGACCCATCATGAAAAATATAACGGTAAAGGCTATCCCAAGGGGCTGGTGGGGGATGAAATTCCCGTTTCCGGGCGTATTGTGGCGATTGCCGATGTGTTTGATGCCTTAACGTCCGAACGGCCCTATAAAAAAGCCTGGAGCGTGGAAAAAGCCATTCACTTAATTGAGTCGGAAAAAGGCGCGCACTTCGACCCTTACTTGGTGGAATGTTTTATGTCTATTTTGCCTGAAATTCTTGAAATTAAGGAAGCCTATTCCGATAGCGGAGGGGCGTGAAATACCGATAAACAGGGGGTGACGGCAGGGTCTTTTTTTGACGGGCGAGGCTCGGCACAGTAGAATGCCCAGAATAACTGCAAGCTTTTCGTATGGCTGGCGGTGTCTTTTCACTTTATAAGAGAGCTTTGCACGAGATGGATTCACGGCTAAAAATGGCTAAAATCTTCCTGAATGTCGTTGAAAAACTCGTTAATAGCCAGCTATTAGCGTCGTTTTCCGCCTAATTCAGAAAAATTTTATCTCATTTCTTCCTCGCGTCCCACTCGTGCAAAGCTCTCTATAAAAAAGTGGTTTTCGAGTCTTAAGGCTCGGTCAAACTTGCGTTCGGTGACCTGAGCGCGTTTCCAATCCATCAAGTGCCTTGAGGCGTTTTGGTGCACGTTATAACAATTATAAAATAAGGGTGATTTATGTCATCGCTTCGTTATTTACAACTCTGTCTGTTCAGCTTTTTGACGTTGTTTGGTTCGGTCGTTCAAGCGGAATATAATTTTGCTGGCGGAGTTTGGTTCAATTACAACTATTCGTTCGATGACGGTTCCGACGAACCGAATAACGGCAATTTCGGCGACGAAGCCTTTGTGATTTATGCGGATGGCGCGGCCGACCCGGGAGACGGAATCTGGTCTTATGCCGCCGAGTGGCGAATGGGGCCGGGAAGTTTTACCGATCCGAAACATAATTCCACCGGCAATCAAATGTCGATGAAGCGCGCTTGGGTGGGGTTTGATTTAGTCCAAAACAATACGCTCAAGATTGGTAAGAGCCAGGTGCCGTTTGGTTGGAAAACTTACAACTTTTGGCCAGGGGATATGTTGATTGGGGCCTACGGCGATGAAATGGATGTGGGCTTGAAGTGGCACGGCGAAACGGAAAAACTGCTATACGATCTGGCCTATTATCACCAAGATGACTTTGGCGACACCAGTAGTGATACCATGGATGATAACAACCATTGGGGGTCGCATGCCGGTGGCAAAACCCGTTATCGAAAAGTCCAGACCTGGGTGGGCAATTTTGCGGTCAATGTGAATGAAAACCATCAGGTGGGGGTGTCGTTGCAAGCCGGTCAACTGCAAAACATTTACGATGCCAGTGGCAACGATGTTGATAACCACCCGGTGGACGGTAGTCATGCTGCGGGGGTGGTTTATTATAAGGGGCATTTTGGTGCTACCTTTGTGAATGCACAGGTGATTCAGACTCAACGGCGCCTGCCGACGATTTATGCCGAGAGTGATGGCTTGGAAAAGACCATTGAAAACACCCGTTATGCGTTTGAAGTTGGCCGCTCAAGCGGCAATTGGACGTATTACCTCGATGCCACTTGGGCCGATTCTCAGACCAAAGGGAACCATGCCGGGCTGGTGTCAGCTTACGCACCGGGCATTAAATATGATTACGGTCCCGGTTGGTTATATGCCGAGTATCTGACCCAGGACGGCTACATCGGCATGGATGGTAACGTTGGTGAGGGGGATTTCTCGGCCTTGTATCTGACGGTGGATTTTTATTTTTAACACGGGGAGCCTTGGCGTTTTAATACATCCGAAACCGAAAAAGACAACCGATAAGGAAGCCTTATGAGTCAAACAACACAGACTGAAACCAATCCAGAAACAAAGCCAGAAGCGGCGAAGCTCAATCCGCCCGTTTTTTATACCGCATCAGGTCTGGTCATTTTAATCCTTCTTTACGCGGCGCTTTTGCCGAACCATGCGGACAGCTTTTTTGGGAATATGCAAGATGCCATTGTGGATAACGGTAGCTGGTTTTATGTCCTAACGGTGGCGATTCTATTGATTACGGTGGTCTTTTTGGGGTTGTCGCGTTACGGCGATATCAAGCTCGGGCCCGATCACGCCACGCCGGATTATTCCAATCTGACTTGGTTTTCGATGTTATTTTCCGCCGGGATGGGGATTGGCTTAATGTTTTTTGGCGTGGCCGAGCCAGTGATGCATTTTCTCTCCCCACCGGTGGGCGCGCCAGAGACGGTTGAAGCCGCGCGCAGTGCCATGAAAATTACGTTCTTCCATTGGGGGATGCACGCCTGGGCAATTTACGCCATTGTTGCGTTGATATTGGCTTTTTTCAGCTACCGGCACGGCCTGCCGCTGACGTTGCGTTCGGCGTTGTATCCGATTATCGGAGAGCGTATTTACGGGCCGATAGGGCATGCGGTGGATGTCTTTGCTGTCATCGGTACGATTTTTGGGATCGCCACCTCACTTGGTTACGGCGTGCTGCAAATGAACAGCGGTTTGAATTACTTGTTTGACGTGCCGGTGGATGTCATTACTCAGGTGGTGTTGATCGTGGTGGTGACGGGCTTGGCCGGTGTGTCGGTTGCGACCGGCTTGGATAAAGGAATCCGCCGGTTGTCGGAATTGAATATGGGCTTGGCCATCACCTTAATGCTGCTGGTTTTATTTTTAGGGTCCACCGTATTTTTGTTGCAGGCGTTGATTCAAAATGCCGGGAACTATTTGTCCAGCATCGTCAAAGAGACGTTTTTCCTGTTTGCTTATGAAAAAACCGATTGGATCGGTGGTTGGACCATCTTGTATTGGGCTTGGTGGTTGGCCTGGGCGCCATTTGTCGGGTTGTTTATCGCTCGGGTATCACGTGGACGTACCATTCGTGAGTTTGCGACCGGTGTGCTGTTTGTGCCGGTGGGTTTCAGTATGATGTGGTTTACCTTTTTCGGGAACTCGGCCATCGACATGATTATGAACCAGGGCATGGCGAGTTTAGGGGAAGTGGTTTCTGAAGACGTGGCCATTGCCTTGTTTGCCTTTTTAGGGCATTTTCCGTTTGGCGATGTTTTGTCCTTTATCGCCATTTTGATGGTGGTGATCTTTTTTGTGACCTCGGCGGATTCCGGGGCCTTAGTCGTGAATATGCTGTGTTCTAATGGGCGAGACGATACGCCGCTTTGGCAGCGTTTGTATTGGGTTGTCGGTGTGGGGCTAATCGCGGCAATTTTGCTGTTGGTCGGTGGTTTAGGTGCTTTGCAAACCATGACGATTGCCAGTGCCCTGCCGTTTTCACTGGTATTGCTGGTGGCTACTTACGGCCTGATTATGGCGTTGCGCGTGGATCTGGCCAAGCGCGAAAGCTTGCAAATGAATGTATCACCGGCACCGTCGGCTCTGGACGACAATTGGAAGCAACGATTGCACAATATCGTGGATTATCCGAGTAAAACTGTGGTCAGCCGCTACGTTCGTACCGTGGCGAAACAGGCCTGTGAAGAGGTCAGTCAGGAGCTGCAGCTTCAAGGGTTGAATGCGGTGGTCGAGTTAGATTCCGAACGTGATCGCGTCACTCTCAAAGTTCAGCACGGCGATGAAACCGATTTTGTCTATGAAGTTCGAAGCCGGTCGCATCTTAAACCGGAGTTCACGCAAGTGGAATTACCGGAAGACGAAATGGACGAAACCGCGCATTATTACCGGGCGGAGATTCATTTGCAGGAAGGCGGGCAGGATTACGATGTCATGGGCTGGTCGAAACAAGCGATCATCCAGGACATTATTGATCATTACCATAAGCATATGCACTTCCTGCATGTTTTGCGTTAATGCTTAACCGGTGACCAAACTTTGCCCCAGCAGTCCTAGGCAGAAGCCGAGTACCGCGCCTAATGGCGGTGCCCAGTGGTGTTGCATGCGTGATTGGGGGGCGATGTCCTGAAAAATCAAATACAGGATGCCGCCGGATGCAAACAACATCACGGCACCGAGCAGGCCTTCGCTTTCGGCAAAATAGGTGTAACCCAATAAGCCGATGATCGGCCCGAGCATGGCTAATAACAACATAAAACCGAGAATTTTGTGTTTGTTGCTGCCGGGTTGGGCCACCAGTTCGCGGTAGGCGTTGAAGCCTTCCGGTAAGTTTTGCAGGCCGATGAAGAGCGCCAGTAACGGGGCCGTGGGGGAGCCCAGCGCGAAAGCCCCGCCTAAGGCTAACGACTCCGGAAGATAGTCGAGCAACATGGCGGTGAACTGCGGTTTTTCACGGCGCTTTAATCCTAAAAAACGTTCCATCATAAAGAAGGTGACTCCGCCAGCCAGGAAAATCAAAACACTCCATAAATCGTGTCGGACGTATTCCTTCCCTTCCGGCACCAACACCAGGGCAACGGCCGCCACCAATATGCCGCCGCCAAAGGCGATGACGCCATGGCGTAACTCGTTTTCCAGCCATCTCGGACGAATGCTTTCAAAATACCCCAAGAGTCCGCCCAACGGAATGCAGGCGCCGGCAAACAAGGTCAATAACAGAATCAGGGTGAGTTCGTTCACAAGGGGGCTCTCAGAAGTGTGGTGGAAACGTCATCCTACTGGATGTTTTGAAAGGAGTCAAAGCATCCTGAAGCAACTCGCGCCCGACGATTTGAAGCCACCGATGATGGTGACTGGTGTAGAATAAATCGGTTTTTAAATTCGAATACAGGAGCCTGTTTATGACGATGCAAGTGCAATACAAAATTCTTGATCCCCGTCTCGGAAATGAAATTGAACGGCCGACTTATGGAACCCGCGGTTCGGCCGGGTTGGATTTACGTGCTTGCATAGACGACGCCATGACCATTGAACCGGGTCAAACGGTGTTGATTCCGACTGGGATAGCGATTCACTTGGATGACCCCGGGTTGGCCGCCATGTTGTTGCCGCGTTCTGGGTTGGGGCATAAACACGGCATCGTACTGGGTAATTTAGTGGGGCTAATCGACTCCGATTATCAGGGGCCTTTGATGGTGTCTTGTTGGAACCGGAGCGACCAAGCTTATACCGTTGAAGTAGGGGAGCGTATCGCTCAGATGGTCATCGTGCCGGTTTTGCAACCTGTCTTTACCCAAGTCGAAGAATTTGGCGATGCCACCGAGCGCGGCGAAGGTGGTTTTGGCCATACCGGCACACATTAACCGGAACGCTCGGAAAAAGCTTGTCATATCGCTGTTATGTTCAGACGGTATGATGGCGCGATAATTTTGATTCAAAATAGGAAACGGCATGGCTCAAGTGGACCCACGTATTTTTCGAACCTACGATATTCGCGGCATTGTCGATCAGGCCATGACCGATGAAACGGTCTATTATGTCGGGCAGGCGCTGGGCTCGGAAATGTTGGCCGTCGGCGAGACGCAAATCGTGCTGGGTCGCGATGGACGTTTATCCGGTGAACGCTTTGCGCACTTGATGTCGGAAGGGCTGCGTTCGACGGGGGTCAAGGTCATTGATCTCGGTGCGGTCATGACGCCGATGGTTTATTTTGCCGCTGAAATTTTACCGGGCGGACATTCCTGTGTCGTCATTACCGGCTCCCATAATCCGCCGGATTATAATGGCATTAAAATGGTCATTGATGGCGTCACGCTTTATGGCGAACACATCCAAAAACTCCTGCAACGTATCCAAAACGACGATTTTGTCAAATCCGCCAGGCCTGGTGATTATCAGACCTATGACATCTTTCCGTCCTACCGGGAACGTATCGTTTCCGGTATTGCGTTAAAACGTCCTTTAAAGGTGGTAGTGGATGCCGGTAACGGCATTGCCGGTGCGTTTGCCCCAGAGATTATCAAAGCCTTGGGCTGTGAGGTCACCGCGATCTTCTGTGATGTGGATGGCACCTTTCCGAACCATCACCCCGACCCGGCTAAGTTGAAGAATTTGCAAGACCTTGCAGAAAAGGTGGTCGAGTTGGGCGCCGATGTGGGGTTGGCATTCGATGGGGATGGTGACCGCTGTGGCGTGGTGGATAACGCTGGCGAACCTTTATATCCAGATCGTCAGATGATGCTGTACGCTCGCGATGTCTTGACGCGTCAACCCGGCGCCGAGGTGATTTACGATATTAAATGTACCGCTTTGCTGCCGAAAGTGGTGGAAGCCGCCGGCGGTCACGCTACCATGTGGAAAACAGGTCATTCCTATATGAAAGCGAAAATGCGCGAGTCCGGCGCGGCCCTTGGTGGGGAAGTGTCCGGCCATATGTTTTTTAAAGAACGTTGGTATGGGTTCGATGACGGTGTTTACACCGCCGCACGTATGTTGGAGATTTTATCGACCCAGTCGCAGACAGCGGCGGCGTTATTCGCGGCTTTGCCGAATGCCTACAACACCCCGGAAATTGATATTCCCTTTGAAGAAGGGCTGCATTATGCTTTTATGGAAAAAATTAAAGCGGTGGCGGATTTCAGTGATGCCAAAGTGTTTGATTTGGACGGTTTGCGGGTCGATTTCGAAGATGGTTGGGGGTTGATTCGGCCTTCTAATACGTCGCCGGTCATCGTATTGCGCTTTGAGGGCGAAACGCCGGAAGCGCTGGCCCGGATTCAGCAGCGTTTTAAAACCTTGATGTTGTCGGTTGACCCGAGTTTGACGCTACCATTTTAAGTCTATGAAAATATCCTGATTTTGTGCGTTGTTTTATATTGTGTAATGTGGCTGTCATGATTAAAATAGGATTCACGACTATATAACGATAAAACAGTGGACGTTCATGGAGCAACGACTCAGAGGGGCGATTAAAGCCATTCAGGGAGTGAAAATTCCCGATTTACCGAAAGAAATCATGGAGCTGGACTCTGCACTCTCCAGCAAGTTTCCAAACAACCAACAAATCACCGAGATTATTGAAAGTAATACCAAGCTTTCCGGCGAAGTCATTCGCATCGTTAATTCGCCGATTATGAAATTGAAAACACCGGTTAAATCGATTCGGGAAGCGGTGGATGTGCTGGGTTACAACAACTTGAAAAATCTGGTGGTGTCGGCGGCGATTCAAAATTTATTTAACACTCGCGAAGTTCAAGAAATCATCGAACACTCTAAAGACACGGCGTTTTGTTGTGCCGAACTGTCGGAATATGTACACGATGTGTCACGAGATGAAGCCTATCTGCTCGGATTATTCCATAACGGCGGGTGTTTGTTATTAGCGACCAAAGACCCGGAAAATTACCAAAAAGTGTTTTCGTTGATTAACACCAACCCGGTCAGTGGTGTGAAAAAAGAAATCGAACGTTATGGTTCAGCACATACCGACATCGGTATTTTGATTGGTCAAAAATGGAAATTGCCGGTCGAGATGCTCAATGTCATTATGTTGCACCATATGTCGCACTCTAATATCGGGAAGGATAAAGTGCGCGGCATGATCGCGATGGTTAAAATCGCTAATGTGATTGTTAATGAAGTCTCGTTTGGTGCTTACATGACCGATGAAGCACGACAATATCTGGCCGAAGCGCAAGAAGAGTTAATGTTGTCGAATGAAACCGTTAATGGGTTGAGACGTGTATTGATTAGCTCGACCTGAAATGGTTAGGCCGGACTGTTGTTCCGGCGAAATATTAAGAGAGCTTTGCACGAGTGGGGTGCGATAGAAAAATGAGATAAAATTTTTCTGAATTAGGCGGAAAACGCAGTGAATAGCTGGCTATTTGCCAGTTTTTCAACGACATTCAGGGAAATTTTAGCCATTTTTATCCGTGCATCCATCTCGTGCAAAGCTCTCATTAAGTGTTTGAAAGGGGCGCCCGCTTGCGGAGCGCCCTTTTTAGTTTTTCGACCGCGCGCCGCAATGTTTCTTCGTCCGTTGTGTAGGCTAAGCGCACATGCTGCTGGGCGCGGTAATGACCGAAATCTGTGCCGGGAGTTAACGCCACGCCGGTTTCGTGCAACAGTTCCAGGCAAAAGGCTTCGGCATTATCGCTGAAAGCTGAAATGTCCCAATAAAGGTAAAAAGCGCCATCCGGGCAAAGGCGGGGTGCAAATCCGGCTTCTTGCATGGCTTGCATTAAGGTATCACGGCGTTTTTGGAAGGTTTGGCGACGTTGCTCCAGTTCGGCCAGTGCGTCGGGTTTCAAAACCGCCAAAGCACCGTATTGCGATAAGGTCGGTGCGGAGAGAAACAGGTTTTGGCCCAGACGTTCTAGCGTGGGAACTAAGAAAGCCGGCGCGACGATCCAGCCGAGGCGCCAGCCGGTCATGCAGAAAAATTTTGAAAAAGAGTTGATGACCAATACATTGTCCAAGTGGGCGCAGCGGCTGAGAATGGATTCGGCCGGGCGGTCATACACCAAGCCCTGATAGATTTCATCCACCAACAAATAGGCACCTTTTCGCGCCGCAAACTTGGCCATGGCGACCAACTCATCGGCTTCAATAATCGTGCCGGTGGGGTTGGAGGGGCTGGCGACCATCACCACTTTGATGCCGTCTTGCCAATGAGATTTCAGTGACGATAACGTCAGCTGGTAACGCGTACTTTCGGTGACGGGCACGCTGATGAGCTGGCCTTGCAGCTGGCGCACGAATTCGCGATTGCAGGGATAGGTCGGGTCGGTCATCAATACCTTGTCTTTGGGGTTCAACAAGGCGGTCAGCAACAGTTGTAATCCGCTGGAAGAACCGGGTGTCAACATAATGCGTTCTGCCGGCACTTCAGCACCGTAGAAGCCTCGGTAGAAATTGGAGAGTGCCGTGTGCAGTTCCGGTAAGCCAAGTGTGGGGGTGTAATGCGTTTGTCCGGCATTCATCGCCTGTTGAGCGGCATCATGTACTTGCGGTAGAGAGCTGAAATCCGGTTCGCCGATTTCCATGTGAATAATGTCATGCCCTTGCGCTTCAAGGGTTTTGGCTTCGCCGAGAATTTTCATGACATGAAAGGGTTGGATCTGGCGGGCGATGTCTGCGATAGGGTAAGGTTCTGGTGAGAAGGGGTTCATTGCGGAGCGGTTCTAATTTCTGATATTGGATTGCTGAAAAAGAATATCCTATCATGTTCCGCTAATCTTGCGGAGCCGTTGTTTGTAAAGTACTCCTGGCGAGTTTAGATGTTGAAGCACGTTTTTTGTAATGGGTTGGGAGGCTAAAAGTAGCTAAAAGTATCTGGAATTTTGGTTGAACGAAAACGTCCAGGCCTGGTCAATTTACCAAAACCATTCAAAAGTAATTGAAGTCGACATTGCTTGATGAGAAAGCAGGTGTTACATTGGCGTTTTATAAAACTGGGCCGAGCATTGCAATCGCGTTATTTAATAATTTCTGGCGTCTTGTCCAGCCTTGTACCATTTCGGCGTTAACCTGTTTAGAGTTGGCAAGGTAACTGCATTGTCGTTCATATATTTTTGCGGTTAAGGAAGCGTCGTAAAACAAAATATTGTTCTCGTAATTGAGTTCAAAACTTCGACGGTCCATATTGGCTGATCCAATTAAGGTTACCTCTCTATCTATGGTTAACGATTTGGTATGCAATAATCCGCCTTGATACTCAAAAATACGCACGCCGGCGGCCAGTAACTCAGCATAATAACTGTGGCTAGCTGCTGCAACAATCCAAGAGTCATTACGCGCTGGAAAAATAACGGTGGTTTTAACACCACGACGCGCACTGGCGCACAAGGCGGCTTGCATGGGTTCATCGGGCACATAATATGGCGTTGTAATAACCAGTTGATGACGAGCTGCATACATAAGTGTTTCAAATATTTCGGGCATGGCTGAATAGCGAACTGTTGGGCCAGTTCCAATCACTTGAGCGATAAAGCCCGATTGCTTTTTGGTGTTTATTGAGCTTTCGGTCTTGTTTAAATTAGCTTGATTGACGGAACTTAGGGTTAAAGGTTGCTTAAGAAGATAACCAATATCTTCGCCCGTTTCAGATTCCCAGTCGCAGGCAAATAAATATTGATTTTGACGGGTAATTGCACCTTCGAATCGCATCATTATATCCACCCAAGGTGCGTATTTTGCCTTTATTTTAAACTCAGGGTCGGCACAGTTTTGGCTCCCGCTATAGGTAATGATATTGTCAATAACAACAATTTTACGGTGGTTACGTAAATCAACACGCCCTTTTAACGAACCTAATAAGAAGCGGCCAATAGGCAGGGCCTCGGCTAAGTGTACGCCCGCTTGTCGCATGGCTTTCCAATGGGATGATGTGATTATAGAGCGCGAACCGAGACCATCTGCCATGACTCTACAGGTTACACCACGTTTGGCCGCCCTTTTGAGTGCATTAACAAGATGACAGCCATTATTGTCGGCCAACCAAATATAAAATATTACATGAACATGATTTTGCGCGGCATCAATATCGGCTACAATCGATGCAATGGCGCTGTTTGAATCTTGCATGAGTTGCGCATGGTTGCCGCCCACAGGCGCAAAACCATTGACGGTTTTTCCCACCTCAAACAAATGCGCATAGTGCTTTGGAATGTGAATTTCAGAAGTCGTAAACTCTTTTTCTAACACATCCGAAACATTGGGCAATTTAGAAATGACTTGACGCATTCGGGCGACACGGCGTCGACCAATATTGGTTTCGCCTAATAACAAATAAGCCACAATCCCTAATATAGGTAAGGCAATAATCAGAACAATCCAAGCGATGCGTGAAGTCGGCTCGCGATGGGGACGTAACAGCACCCGCACAATCAGCGCGATTATAATGGCGATATGCAAGATTAAAAATCCTGTGCCAATTAACGCATTTTGACTCATGTACTCATCTCGTTTATCGGCCTATACAAATTCAATTCATATTCCAATTCATTACCGCTCAAATCCTAGCACTTCATCAGCAAAAGCGCTCAGAGTAAATATCAACTCAAAATTTACCTCTCTTGAGGGCGGCTCTTTTGACAGAAGGACGGCTTCATTTCGGCCTTCGATATGGTTCAAATATGGCGTGGTTAAAATGCTATATCCTATCATGTTCCGTTAAGCATGCGAAATGGTTGACAGTGTGTAAACAGCCTCGTAAGAAGATGTTAAGTGCTAAAATAGTTCTTTTGAAGTGGCCCCTAAAAAGGCGCCCTGTTTTTTGACTTGAATTCAAACGGCCAGGCCTGGCCGTTTGAGAGATGAGTATTTTTAGGAGAAATTATGCCTTCATTCGACATTGTTTCCGAGTTGGATCAGCATGAACTGACCAATGCCGTGGATCAAGCCAATAAAGAAGTGACGACACGTTATGACTTTAAGGGAACCGGCTCGAGTTTTGAACTGAATGATTCGATGGTGACCATGAAAACCGAGTCCGACTTTCAGTTGCAGCAGATGCTGGATATTCTGATTCAAAAAGCCAATCGTCGAGGAATCGACGTGAAGTGTATGGATGTCAAGGACCCGGATATTCAGTTAAAAGCCGCTAAACAAGTGATTGAAATGAAAGAAGGGCTGGACGCGCCTTTAGCGAAAAAAATCATCAAAGCCATTAAGGATTCCAAGCTGAAAGTGCAGGCGGCTAAGCAAGAAGATACCATTCGAGTAACCGGCAAAAAACGGGATGATTTGCAAGCCGTGATGCAGCTTTTGAAGGGCATGGAAGATCTGGAAATGCCGCTGCAGTTCAATAATTTTCGAGATTAAAGCTCAACAAAATCGTTACATGGTCGATACAGTGTTCAGGCTTGGTTATTTATAAAATACAGAGAGGTTAACCTCCAACGCCAAGCTGTCACAGTTCATCGACCAGAAATGAAAATGTGATTCTACGACTCACGGTATGTGGTGCCGTGATTAAACAAGGGAAAGTTGTTTAATATCGTGGAGTACGCACTTATGATTATCCAGTCTTCTGCTGTTCAGCTCGAACAGTATCATCGCTATGATGCTCAGCGCACGGAAAAAACCGTGGCGGCATTGGGTGAAAACATTAATGCCGCCTTCGGCCGGCAAGGCGCTATAAGCGTCAATTTCCAGCAATCCGAACAATTCCATTATCGTAATGACTCGTGGCAACGTTTTGAATCCGCTTCTGAAGTGACGGATGGTGACAGCCAAACGGTTCACCAACGAGAGCAGTTGACTCAGGAACTGATTCAGGTCAGCTTGGCGGGAGAGGCGGCCAGTATTGCAAACCAACGGGTATTCCCGGCCGGTGACGGACCAGGTGTCAGTGTAACGGGGGAAGTCGCTTTTGAGTTTGCCCATCAGCTCAGGATTCAAACACGGAGCTATTCGGCTATGGCGGCAGACGGTCAGGTCACTTTGGCCGATGGGCGTAGCATTAATTTCAATTTGTTTACGTCGCATTCCTCGATGACGAAGATTGCCTCAGAAACCAAGGTGTCGATGAGCGTTCAGGCCATGACCGACCCGTTAGTGATTAATTTTGGCACCGATTCGGTGGCTTTAAGTGACCAGTACTTTGAATTCGATTTGAATGGGGATGGTCAGGAGCAATCATTGGCGCAATTGGGGCAGGGCAGTGGTTATCTGGTGCTGGACTTGAATGGCGATGGTCGAGTGAACGACGGTTCCGAATTGTTCGGTACTGAAAGCGGCAATGGATTCGTCGATTTGGCGAAATATGATGTCGATGGTAACGGTTGGATTGATGAAGCCGATCCGATTTTCCAAAAATTGCAGCTCTGGACGGATCAGTCAAATGACGCGCAGATGGTCAGCCTTGCATCAAAAGGAGTGGGAGCCATATACCTTGGAAATGTTGAACAGAGTGAAGATTTGCGTAGCTCGCAAGGAGAAATGCTGGGTCAGGTAAAGGCCGCCGGAGTCGTATTGATGGAAGACGGTAATGTGCGTACAGCGCAATCAATTGATCTGGCCGACCGTGTTGCCGAGGAAGACCTGGATCCGGACGCTACCTCGATGTTATCAGAGCATCAGGCGTCCCAGTTTCAGGCCTTTACCGAAGCGATGAATCAGGTACAACAAGCGCAAAGAAGTTGGCAGGATCGAATGAGTCAAGCATCGGTATTTAAAAGTCACGAACCGGAAGAGACGAAAGATGCAAAAACGTTTTTTGAACAGTTGCTTGAGTACATTCGTCAGGCCATGGCTGAGCGTAAAGCGCTACTGGATAAAATCGAAAGCCGTTATTCCGATTGATACGGTTGTCAGCCCCGCTTATTGCTTGGCGGGGTGTTTGACCATATCCAATGCTTCGGCCGGTACCATCTGTTTCACTTCCGCCAAGCTATCGTCAAACCAAGCGATGAATTGTTTAATTTCATCCAGAGAGACGGTTTCATTGATGAAGGTGATGGCCGTTTGAACATGACCGGCACGATTTTCCGGCAAGATCGAGAATTTTGCGAAATTCAGGTTGCGATTCAGAGACGTGACCAGCACGAAAATTTTCGGTGAATGTTGATATTTTTCTTTGATTTCGTATAAACGGCTGACCACAATGCGACTTAAGCCATTTTGAATGAGTTTGGGTTCCAGAATGTAGTTATGCTGATTATACACCACCACAAACTGATCTTGAGAAACCTTATGAACGGTGTAGCCCCGGTCTTGCAAGGCGTTGGAAAGCGTTTTCGTTGCCTCGGCATTATTTTGACCCTTGAGGTTAATCAAAACATCACTTTGTGAAGCCGACGGTTGGGTGGACAGGCTTTCGCAACCGGCCAAAAGCAAGAGTGATGTCAGAAGCAGAGCTGTGAATCGCATGAAAGGTTTCCTAGATTATTTGGGATGCTTGCATTGTAGCGGTGCGCAAGCCGCGACTCAAGCAAAAGGCGATATGTTACGGCGTTAATCCGTGATTAAAATGGTAGAATAGGCGCTTTAATCCCTTTTGTTAAGAGTCCGTCATGAGAGTTCAGAACACCATGAATTTAAATAAAGCTCAAGCCCAGAACATCGCGTCCGTTCTCGCGGAAGCCTTACCTTATATTCAACGATTCGCCGGTAAAACCATTGTGGTGAAATACGGCGGTAATGCGATGATTGAGGAATCCTTGAAAAACGGTTTTGCGCGTGACATCGTGTTGATGAAGTTGGTGGGGATGAACCCGGTGGTGGTGCATGGCGGTGGCCCGCAAATCGGTAACCTGTTGGAAAGGGTTGGCAAGGAATCGGAATTCATTCAGGGCATGCGGGTGACGGACTCCGAAACCATGGACATTGTGGAAATGGTCTTGGGTGGTATGGTCAACAAAGAAATCGTTAACCTTATTCACCAGCATAAAGGCAACGCCGTCGGCTTGACCGGTAAAGACGGCAATTTGATTCAGGCACGTAAGTTGGAAATGACCACCTTTAACGAGTCGATGAATGCGCCGGAATTGATTGACCTCGGGCACGTCGGAGAAGTGGTGCGCATTAATACCAAGGTTTTGGATATGTTGATTCAGGACGATTTCATCCCGGTGATTGCCCCGGTGGGCGTCGATTATGATGGCCACTCTTATAATATCAATGCCGATTTGGTGGCCGGCAAGGTCGCCGAGGCGCTCCAGGCCGAAAAATTGATGCTCTTGACCAATACGCCGGGATTGCTCGATAAACAGGGAGAGTTGTTGACTGGCTTGAATGCCAGCACCGTGGATGCGTTGATTCAAGATGGCACCATTTATGGCGGCATGCTTCCGAAAATTCAGTGTGCGGTGGATGCGGTGCAGAGTGGCGTCAAATCCGCTCACATCATTGACGGACGTGTCGAACATGCCGTCATGTTGGAAGTCTTCACCGATGAAGGTGTCGGCACCCTGATCACATCTCGATAATGATTCGGTTGAACAGCGGGAACGGATAGCGACGCATGCAGGATCAATTGTTGCTGTTCGCCATTTCGTTTGTGGCCAACCTCTTATCGGCTCTGGCGGGCGGAGGTGCCGGTCTATTGCAGTTACCGGCGTTATTGTTTTTGGGTTTGCCGTTCAGTGTGGCGCTTGCTACACATAAGCTCGCCAGTGTCTTTCTCGGGCTGGGCGCCACAGCCCGGCATTTGCAATCCTCTCAATTTGATATTCGTTTTGTCGGTTTGATTCTCCTGTCGGGCTTGCCGGGTGTTCTGCTTGGTGCGAACCTTATTCTGCAAATTGACGATCACTGGGCGCAGTTGGCACTCGGTATCTTAACCTTGAGCTTGGGCGTCTATTCGTATGTTAGACCTGACTTGGGGCATGCTTTTGATCCGAAACACCGAAATCTTCCAGGCCTGCTGTTGGGTGGTTTGGTGTTGTTTGCCATTGGTACGGTGAATGGCTCTCTGACCTCCGGTTCCGGGCTGTTTGTCACCCTTTGGTTGATTGTCTGGTTCGGTTTGGATTATAAGGCTGCGGTGGCTTATACGTTGGTATTGGTCGGCATTTTTTGGAATGGATTTGGGGCCGCCACCTTAGGATGGCTCGGCCATATTCAGTGGGATTGGCTGCCGGCGCTGATACTGGGCTCTTTAATCGGTGGCTACCTTGGCGCGCACTTTTCGATTATCAAAGGCAACCAATTAGTGAAACGCAGTTTTGAAATAGTCACTGTGTGCGTCGGTGTGGCCTTAATTGTTCGAGCGCTTTGATTTAGGACGCTCCACGCCATAAAAAAGCCCCCTCTGGGTTTCCAAAGGGGGCTTTTTTTGTTTGCAGGTTAGAATGGCTAAGACTTCTAAGACCTGGGGGCTTAGAATTCGCCCCAATCATCGCCATCATCCTGTTTCGGCTGGGCAGGAGCCGGTTTTTGTAGTCCGGATTCCGGTGCCGGACGAGTTGGTTTGTCGTTGGAGGTTGCGGGTTTGTCACCCGGTTTTCCGGTTGGCTTTTCCGGTTTGGCTTCCGGTTTTTGGGAAGGCAGCTTGGGCGTAGGGCGCCCGCTAACCGCTGATGCGTGTGTAGCCGCATCATGCTGTTTAGACTCACGCACCACCGCTTTTTCCGCCAAGGACAAGTATTTGATGACCTCTTCACTGGCCGTGTCAAGGTTGTGGAACTCTCGTTTTACGGTTTCCACGTCGTCGACTTTGTTGGCTTCCAGGATACGTTTGATAACGGCGTGCAACTCCGCGTGCCATTTCTCAACATCTTTCATTTCCTGGAGGTGCATGTATTTTTGACCTTCCGGACCGTAATACCATTGACCGAGCGCACATTTATGATGGTCGGTGGCGGCCGCGTGGTCAAATTCGATGTCGATGCCTTCTACATAAGCGGTGATGATGCCTTTCCATTGACGGTGGGCCCGGCGAGCATGGGCAAAAGTAAAGATACCGCTTTCCATCGCCGTTTGGAACGCAATTTGATCCAAGTCGATTTTAAAGGTTCCGATCAGTTCATCAACATTTTCGGCTAGCTGGCTCATTTCAGCCGTCCGTTCTGCCGTTTCATCCACCAGCGTGGAGTTTTGTTGCGTCACTTGGTCAATGCTGCTGATGGCGATATTGACTTGCTCAACCCCTTTGGCTTGTTCGGCGGTTGTTTGCGAAATTTCACTGACGTAACTGCCGATGCGGGCGATGGAGTCGTTGATTAGCTCCAATGCCTTACCGGATTCATCGGCCAGCTTCGCACCTTCGTGTACTTTTTCAACCGTGTTGTCGATCAATTGACGAATGTCTTTGGCGGCATCGGCCGATTTTCCGGCCAGCGTTCGTACCTCACCCGCCACGACGGCAAAACCGCGACCGTGGTCGCCGGCACGAGCCGCTTCAACCGCGGCGTTCAATGCCAGCAGGTTGGTTTGGAAAGCGATGCTGTCAATCAATGAGGTAATCTCGGAAATCTTGGCACTGGCTTCGTTGATTTCATTAATGGATTCAATGGTTTTATGCACCACCTGATTGGCTTCGCGGGCTTCAGTCAGAGACGTTGTGGCGGCCTCATTGGCTTCTTTCGCGTTATTGGCGGTCTGCTGGATGGTGGAGGTAATTTGTTCCATACTCGCGGCGGTTTCTTCCAATGAAGCGGCTTGTTGTTGCGTTCGAGCCGACAAGTCGGAAATGTCGTTGGAAATTTTAATGGTGCCATCCGACAGTTTTTTGATGGAATAAGTCGATTGCGACAGCAAACTGCCGATATTGGTAACGGAACTGTTGATGCCGGCTTTCAAAACCGCCAGCGTCCCATCGGTTTCCATATCGATTCGGGCGCGCAGATCGCCGGTGCCTTGAGCAATCATGACCTGAGTGGTCTGTTGGATGATACTTTCCAGTTTATCCAATGATGCGTTGATGTTGTCTTTCAGGTCTTGGATTTCACCTTCGGCTTTGGACGTGATACGGCGACCGAAAAAGCCTTCCGCGACTTGCCCCATCAGTTCGTTTACTTCGTAGAACACGCCCTTCAGAATGGTCATGGCGGCTTGGGCGTCTTTCATCGCCTCACGGAAATCGCCACGGGTTTGATGGTGTGTTTCGTAGTTGAAGTTACCGGCACGAATTTCCTTGAGGATGCCGCGTACTTCACCAAAGGTTTCCTGCAAGGCTTTGGAGGCATTGTTCAGGTTAGTTTTCATCACCTGGTAATCACCCGTCATCGGAATGATGGTTTCGGTTTTCAGGCGGCCTTCGGAAATGTCTTTCATCATGCGTCCGGCCTCACCCAGTGAGACTTGCGCGGATTGCATTTGATTATTGTAGGCTTCGGCCAATTGCCCCATTTCATCTTTATGCGAGGCATCGACGCGAGTACTCAAGTCACCGGACTCGGTGGCGTGCGTCATGACATCGACAATGCGTTTCAAAGGGCGGATAACGGCGGTTTTGATCAGCAGGATAAACACAATGATCAGTACCAGCATGGAGACGCCGACATTCACAACCGAGTCGATAGCCGCGTCGGCGGCCGCTTTGTTCAAGGCATTGAGCTTGGTCATGTCCTCGATAAAAATGTGATAGCCAATCATATCGCCATTAGTATCGGTAATCGGTGACAAAGCATAGAAAGTGTCGTTGGCAATTAACTGGCCCTTTTCAATCAAGCGGTTGAGGTCGATGGCTCTCAGTTTATCGACGGTTTCCGGTGCGAAATCTTTGGTGCTGGCCAGTGTCAGCTTGCCGAATTTCGGGTTGTCTTTGGCTTTGATTGCGATGTCCAGGGCATTCGGCGTGAACAAGGAAACATAGTTGACGGATTCACTTTGTAAAAATTTTACCAGTGACTTGATGCTGGAAACGATTTCGACGGAGCCGAGGAAAGTCGAACCGTCTTCGCTAAAGATGGGAGACAGACTGCGGATGGCCGCACCGGCGCGGCCCAGCTCGATACCGGCCACCGCCTTTTGTCGTTCACGAACCTGGTTGACGGTGTAACGGAAAGACTTCAAGTCATCGCCCGACTTATCCCGCCAGGAACGGAGAAACGAGTGGCCGCTGGCATCATGGATATGGGCGCGGACCGTTTGTCCGGACACTTTTTTAATCAAGTTGAACTCTTCGTTCAGGGCTTTTTTGGCAAGACGATTATCGCCACTTTCCAATGAACGAATCACATCCGGGTTGGCGGCTAAACCGATGGCGGTATTCAGGCTGACGAGTTCATATTTGGAGACGTAGTTGTTGAGGTCTCGGACAATCTGCTCTTTGCGGATTTGTGCGTTTTCATTTTCGGATTTTAAATAGCCGATTTCGGCCAAAATAGAGCTGATGACGAAGCCCAGTACAACCAAAATTGTGCCAGTGGCCGCCAGTTTGCTCATGATGTTCATGCGGTTGAGCGGGTTGAGTCGGTCAAAGCGATAACTGGAGGGTTTTTGGATTTTGCCTCGGTGAATCACCAGGTGTTCCGCGTTAATGCCTTTATAGGCCTTGGAGGCGGCAGCGATTTCCGATTGGGTGGCGGGGGTGCAAACAGAGATGTAACCGACGGATTGGCCGTTTTCAATAATCGGTGCCGCATTGGCCTTCACCCAGTAATGGCGGCCGTCTTTGGTGCGGTTTTTGATGATTTGTGTCCAGGAAGCACCGGCTTTCAGTGTGTCCCAGAAATCCTTGAACACGGCTTTTGGAACATCCGGATGGCGTAGGATGTTATGAGGCTGTCCAATGACTTCATCGGTTTGGTAACCGCTGACTTCGATGAATTCCGAGTTAGCTTCAAGAATGGTACCTTGAAGGTCGGTACGGGAAATAATTCGGTAATGACTCGGAATGTCGACTTGTTCATCAATAAGGGGTCTATTTGTTTGTGCCATGCGGGTGCCTCTGACAGTATTGATTGAGAGTGTAATTTATTATTGAGAGCTTTGCACGAGGTGGATGCACGGATAAAAATGGCTAAAATTTCCCTGAATATCGTTGAAAAACTGGCAAATAGCTCGCTATTCGCTGCGTTTTCCGCCTCATTCAGAAAAATTTTATCTCATTTTTCTATCGCGCCCCACTCATGCAAAGCTCTTATTGTAATCGTGGAATCTAAAAAGCATTATTCATGCCTAGTGAAACGTCTTTAACTTGCTGGTGCATCCTTTTCTTTGCAGGGACGGGCGATGTCTTTAGGCCGAATGATGCGGGATAAGCGTCCATCGCCTGCTGAAAGTTGTTGCCAATTATCCCCTAATACCAGTTGAGCCAAGGCCGCTGTCGGCAAAAGTTTGGCGTCGTCCTCTTTCGGATCGCCGATGAGGAAATGAATCAAGTCCTCAAAACCGGGGTTGTGTCCAATCAGTAAAACTCGTTCGAAACGTTCCGGAATGGTCGACAATAAAGCTATCAACTGGTCGTTATTGGCCAGATACAATGCTTCTTGTGTTTCGACCGGAATCTCTTTGGGCAAATTCAAACGTTTGAGCGTCTGTTGCGCGCGTTTGGCCGGCGAGATCCACACCAGGTCTGGCCAAATGTTTTGTTCTCCGAACCAGTGCGCGATTTTGCACGCCGCTTTTTTCCCTTTGTCGGAAATGGGGCGGTCGATATCGGCGGTGTCCGGCTTTTTCCAGTCGGATTTTGCATGCCGCAATAACAACAGCTCTCGGAGTTTATTTGCCACGTCGTTGCTTACTCTTGGTTGTTCAAGTTCTGTCAGGCTTCGATGCCGTAATTGGCTCGGTAATCCTTCATGGATTGTAAAGCGGTATCGTCACTTTGGTCGGTCAGAAAATCGATAATATCATTCAGGTTGATGACACTGAAAACCGGAATGCCGTATTCCGCTTCCACTTCCTGAATCGCCGATTGGGTGCCTTGTCCGCGTTCCATACGATCCAGTGCCACCACCACACCGGCCGGACGGGCACCGTGCGACTGAATGATGTCCATTGATTCGCGAATCGCTGTACCGGCGGTGATGACATCGTCGATAATTAAAACATCCCCTTCCAGTGGATGACCGACAATGGTGCCGCCTTCGCCATGGTCTTTCGCTTCCTTGCGATTAAACGCATAGGGTTTGTCCAAAGCAAAATCGCTGGCCAGCGCGACACTGGTGGTGGCCGCCAGTGGAATCCCTTTGTACGCCGGGCCGAAGAGTACGTCAAACCCGACACCGCTGTCGGCAATGGTGGCCGCGTAAGCTTCCGCCAGTTGGGCAAGTTGCCCGCCGGTGTTGAATAGGCCGGCATTAAAAAAATAAGGGCTTTTACGGCCTGATTTCAATGTGAAGTCGCCCAGCTTCAATACCCCGGCTTCCATGATAAATTCGATAAATTTTGCTTTGTTCATTCGTGTTTATTCATTCCTTTTTGTCAGGTTATCTTAACTAGGCTGGTTTCTTTTCTCAAGCGCTTTGATAATAAAGTTTTTTGTCTTTTAAATCATCGGTTTTTTTATGGCTGTTACCACTCTAAAAGGACGATTAGACGGTGTTCGTTCAATGACGTAGTTGTAAAACGATGAAATTGGCACGCATTCTGCGAGGGGTATGCAAAGACCGTTCGAGTGACGAAAAATTGACAGTTTTCGTGGCTTTGACCCAATATCATAAAGGACGAAAAAATGGCGATTGATCTTAGCAAAGTGGAACCCCTTGGCTCAAAAAGCGTATTGTTGGAACAGGCGTTAAGACGCCATCGTTCGCAAAATCAAGCGGAAGAGTTTAATTCAGCGGATATGGAAGACATGGTTTCACCGGACTTTGAATGGTTAAAGGACGATAAAACGGCGATTCAAGGTCTGGTCAAACAAATGGATGCCTCGATCGGGCAGTTGGCGAAACAGATGCGTGATTTGGAAACGGTTTCCGATAAATCGCGTGAAAAAGTCGAAAAAGAGCAGCAGCTTTTGTTCAAACAGATCCGCACCTTAAACAGCTTATTGAAAAAGCAGGTGGATATTTTTTCGGCGGTTGAGCGTCAAATGTCTGACATTGAAATCAAAAATAATAACTTGATTCCGCAGGTTGGTATCGGGTTGATTTCCGGTTTGATGTCGGCGGTGACCATTTTGGCCACCGCCCCTTGGTTGAGTGTTTTAATTGAAAATCTACGCGGCTGATTAACGCTGTTTTTGTCACCTTTTTCCCGAGCAACGGTTTTGTAAAAAAGCCGTTGCACTCTATAATGAATGGTCAACACGAACCGTGAGGACATTCCATGCAAGCCCAAGTGCTATTCAATGAGCTCCTAACCCCTGAACATCCGGAAAAAGATGTGTTCCATATCGGGCTGGAAACTGAGGAATCGCTGGATTATTTGCCGGGCGATTGGTTGATGGTCTCGGCTGAAAACTCACCCGAATTGGTTGAGCTGGTGTTGAGTAAGCTGGCATTATCCGGAGACGAAGTCATTGAATTACGTCGATTGGGGGAAATGCCGGTCCGTGAGGCGTTGCATTATCACCTTGAATTGACGCAATTAAGCCCGGCGATTTTGAATAAACTTAAGCGTCAGGAAGGCTTGGACGAGTGGGCGGATCGTGCGGAAATGATGGCGTACGCCGAGGGGCGCGACATTGTGGATTTGCTGGAAGCTTATCCGCAATTCAAAGGCTTGGCCTTTTGTCAATTTCTCGCGCCTTTGGCGCCGCGTTATTATTCCATCGCGTCGGCACCGAAGGCGGTGGGGGATAAACGGGTGGACTTGGTGTATCGCAAGGTGGCGTTCGAGCGAGCCGAGCGGGAACGTAAAGGCTTGGTGACCACGGCCTTGAGTGCTTTGCAGCCAGGCGATGTCATTGATGTGGCCTTGAGTAAGAATCGCAATTTTAAATTGCCGCATGCGCTGGAAGATGCCTTGTGCGAACCGGCGCCGATTATTATGGTTGGCGCGGGGACGGGCATTGCGCCGTTTATCGGATTTTTACAAGAATGGTTTTTGGAAGAACGGTGTGTGCAAAACCACCAGGCCTGGTTGTTTTTTGGGGAAACCCATCGTGATAAAAGCCATCTGTTTGAAGCGACTCTAGCGGAATGGGAAGCCAAAGGGTTGCATCTGCGTACGGCTTTTTCGCGTGATCAGGCGCATAAAGTGTATGTGCAAGATCGCCTTTGGGACGAGCGTAAAGCGGTTTGGAAACTGCTGTCGGAGGGCGCGTTTTTCTATCTTTGCGGCGATAAAAACCAGCTTAAAGTCGGCGTGGAAAGCGTGTTGCTGAAGATTCTACAAACCGAAGGCGGTTTGGATGAAACCGCTGCGGAAGACATGTGGCACGACTGGAAAAAAAGCCGACGAGTACAGTTCGACGTTTACTGATTCCGGCGCTACTGATATGTCAGTTCGAAACCGGCGGAAGCCAGTCGCCCGGCTTCGACATCCAAATCCAGTTGCGTGAGCGGGTGTTCCGGCAGCCAGTCGTTTTCGAATTGTAAGTGGATGCTGCAGTCGTCCTTGATATAGAGCAAAATATTTGGAATATCGGTTTCGCGTCCACGGTGGATGCGCACCGATAAGCGCAGTAAGACGGTTAAGTATTTCAGTTTGGTGTTGTGCGGTGCGTCAAATTTTTCATAAACATCCGGCACAAACTTGCCGCGATGATTCAGCAACATGGCCGCCAGCATTTGTTTTTCTTCTTGGGTGAACCCCGCCAACTCGGAATTTTCAATCAAATAAGCACTGTGGTGGCGGTAACGCTTGTAGCTGAGCGCCATGCCGGCTTCATGCAAACGGGCGGCCCAATTTAAAAGCTTATCGTAACTGTAATCGTGGTCGTGTAGTTGCCAGCTGTTGTGCGCCTGCTTGTATAAGATTTCACAGGTGCGTGCAATGGCATTGGCCTGTTGTTGGTCGATTTTCAACCAGGCCTGGGCCGCCGCGACGCTGGTTTCACGCACATCTTCCGCGAACAGACGGCCAAGGGTATCGAAAATCAGCCCTTCACGCAAAGCGTTGGAAGACACCTGCATTTGGTCGATGTTCAATTCTTCGAAAGTGGCGATGAGAATCGCTAGGCCGCCTGGCAGCACCGGTACCCGTTCTTCTTTAAGCCCTTGAATGCCGGAGCTTGCAAGCGATTCAGACGCAATCAAAGCATCTCGTAATTGGTACATGCCATCGAGGGTGATGCCGGAGGTGCTCCAGTCATTGTCTTTTAGAATGGTGCCGATGGCTTTGATGGTGCCGGAAGCGCCGAGCGCACAATCCCAGCCCAGGCGTGTCAGCTTCACCAAGTGCGGTCGAATGATCTGACGGCAGGCCGAGATGGCTTTGTTCATGCGCTTTTCGGTAATATCTTCTTTTGTGAAAAACTTTTGGGTAATGCTGACGCAGCCCATTTCGGTGCTGGTTAAGTGATTGTAGGAAAAATTCTGGCCGATGATGTATTCGGTGCTGCCGCCGCCGATGTCCATCACTAGGCGTTGTTCATCGTTTTGCGGTAACCCGTGCGCGACGCCGAGATAAATCAAACGCGCTTCTTCCTGCCCGGCAATGATTTGGATGCTGTGGCCGAGCGCTTGACGTGCCTGGCTGAGGAACTCGTGGCTGTTTTTGGCATTGCGCAGCGTATTGGTGCCCACCGCGCGGATTTGATGCGAAGGAATGTTTTTAATCAGCTGACCGAAACGTTCCAGGCATTCGATACCGTTTTGAAAGGCTTGCGGCGTCAGATACCCTTTTTTGTCCAGGCCTGACCGGAGCCGGATCATTTCCTTGTGTTTATCAATGATCTGCAATTGCCCGTGCACTTCCCGGGCGATGACCATATGAAAACTGTTGGAGCCGAGGTCGATGGCGGCATAGATGTTTGGGGTCGGTTCGGCAGTCGTTTCTGTCATTTTAAGCTACTGAGTTGGCGAAAAAAAGGGGCATAGTGTACTCGCTTTTGGCGAAAATGAAAATCGGTCACCCTTGACCCTGATGACAGCTTACTGCGAAAAGGGGTACGACGCAAACGATTGAGGCCGTTCTGTGGCCGACGCGGCGGTCGGCCTACCGAGAGCAAAGTCGGATAGCAAAGCCGTTTAACTGGAATACTTTTCAATCAACCAACGTTGGGCGTTGAACGTTTCTTCGCCTTCGGCCGGTGTTTTTTGAATATAGGTGCCGTCGGCTTGTAGTTGCCAGGCCCCGGTGTTGTCGTTCAGGTAGATGGCCAACCCTTCGGTATAGACTTGTTGGAAGTGCTTTTTATCTAAAATCGGGAAGCAGGTTTCCACGCGTGAGAAGAGGTTGCGGCGCATCCAGTCCGCGCTGGAGCAAAAGAGCTCCGGCTCGCCTTCGGTGTTTTCAAAATAGTAGACCCGGTGGTGTTCTAGGAAACGCCCGATGATGCTGGTGACGGTGATGTTCTCCGATAACCCGGGCACACCGGGACGCAAGCTGCAGATGCCTCGTACAATCAGATCAATTTGTACACCCGCTTGAGACGCTTCGTACAGCGCGTCAATCATGCTTTTTTCCTGCAAGCCGTTCATCTTGGCGATGATGCGGGATGATTTGCCTTGGCGGGCGTTTTCCGCTTCACGTTGAATGCGCTCGATCATGCCGCTTTGTAAGGTGAATGGTGATTGCAACAGCACTTGCAAGTTTTTGGTGTCGCCAAGACTGGTCAGTTGCTGGAAAATTTTCGAGACGTCCCGTCCCATGTCCGGGTTGGCGGAAAATAATCCGAAGTCGGTGTAGAAGCGGGTGGTGATGTGGTGGTAGTTACCGGTGCCGAGGTGTACGTAATGGCGCAACTGCTCACCTTCGCGGCGCACCACCAAAATCATTTTGGCGTGGGTTTTGTAACCGACCACCCCGTAGACCACATTGACCCCGGCATCTTGCAGACGGTTGGCTTGGATAATGTTGTTGTCCTCGTCGAAGCGGGCACGCAGTTCCACGACGGCGGTGACTTCCTTACCGTTTTTGGCGGCTTTTTCCAAGGCGTCGATAATGGCGGATTTTTCACCGGTACGATAGAGCGTCATGCGAATGGCCAGTACATTCGGGTCTTTGGCCGCCTGTTGCAGGAATTCGATGACCGGTGTGAAAGAGTCATAGGGGTGGTGCAATAAAATGTCGCGCTGTTGAATTTGATCGAACAGGGTTTGCGGTGCCTTGTTGCGTGTAAAAAGCTTAAAGGCGCCTTGTTTGGCTTCTTTGACGGTCAACTGGCGTGGTGAATAAGGTTCGAACAGCAGGTCTGGTCGTTTTGCTAAATCCGGCACGGCGTTTAAACGGTGTAAGTTGACCGGACCGTTGACCTGATAGAGTTGTTCTTCGTTCAGGTTGAAACGGTCCATTAAATATTCATACATGTTTTTCGGACATTTGTCGGAGACTTCCAGGCGAATCGCCCCGCCGTATTGTCGGCTGCTCAGTTCGCCTTCCAGCGCGCTCATAATGTCGTCCACTTCTTCTTCGTCGATGAACAGGTTGGTGTTGCGGGTGATGCGGAACTGGTGGCAGCCGGTGACGGTCATGCCCGGGAAAAGGTTGGACACATTGGAGTGCAGGATGGAGGACAGGAACACAAAGTCGTTCGGCCCGTCAGTGGCTTCCGGCGGCAGTTTGATAATGCGCGGCAAGGAGCGGGGTACCTGGACGATGGCCAGCCCGTTGGAACGGCCAAAAGCGTCTTTGCCTTCCAGTGAAACAATGAAGTTCAAACTCTTGTTCAGCAGTCTCGGGAAAGGGTGCGACGGATCTAACCCCATCGGACTCATCACCGGCTGTAAGGATTTGATGAAATAATTACGGATCCATTCTTTTTGTTGGTCGGTCCAGTGGTTGCGGCGCAGAAAACGAACCCCTTCTTTTTCCAGTTCGGGAATCAGGATGTTGTTGAGGGTATGGTACTGGTCGTCCACCAATTCGTGGGCCACGTCCGATAGGGTTTCAATCGCATCCTGTGGCGCCAGGTTGTCCGGTTGCGTGCGTGCTGACGGGTCGTTACGCAGTTCGTAAAGGCTGGCCAGGCGGACTTCGAAGAACTCGTCCATGTTGCTGCTGGAGATGCATAGAAATTTCAAGCGTTCCAGTAATGGAATGTCGGGGTTTTTCGCCTGGGCCAGAACACGACGGTTGAATTCAAGTAAGCTTTTTTCTTGGTTAATGTAAGGGGTGTCAATCGTCGTTTCGGTTTTCATGGCGTCCTCTGTATTGTTGTTATGGTCGACTGTGCCGTTGGCCAGATGCCAACCTTAATGAGAGCTTTGCACCCAAAGGGCATAAACACGAGATAGTTACACGAGTAAAAATGGCTAAAATCCGTCTGATTTTTGTTGAAAAACTGGCTAATAGCTCGCTATTAGCTGCGTTTTCCGCCTCAATCAGCCAAATTTTCTCTCATTTTTTCTTCGCGTCCTACTCGTGCAAAACTCTCAATATTTTCCTCTTTCTACCCGGATTTACAAGTGGTATTCAATGAAGAACTACTCGGGCGACCGTCCGTGCTAAGCAGTATAGAATGGTTAGATGACGATAAAATGAAATTTTCGTCAGTCTTTCGGTCTGTCTTTCTCGGGTGTGATAGGGGGTTCTTGGTCGGGTTCGTCATTTGAGGGTGGGGTGTCATGATGGGAGCAACCACATTCCGGAACCGGGTCGACGCCGCCGGGATTGCCGGGGTGGCATTTAGAGACCCGTTTGATGCCGAGCCATAGGCCGCATAAAGCGCCGTGTTTTTGCACCGCTTCAATGGTGTAGTGGGAACAGCTCGGATAAAACCGACAGCGCGGCCCCAGTAATGGACTGATGAATAGCTGGTAAAAGCGAATCGGCAGAATGACAAGCCATTTGAACGGGTTCATGACGGAAGCGGTTTTCTCGGTTGAAAATAGAAAGTGTTACTTTATCACATTCACGGTTGCGCGAAGATGATTTTGTCAGGATACGAAAATTTCATGGGTTTTCGCTGTGCAAATCGGTTCAAGGGTTTAAAATGATGTTATTCGCATTGCAATACAAGAGTCCGTTTTATGAAAAGTTTATTGATTACCCAAGCTAAAGTCGTTAACGAAGGCCGAATTTTCGAAGCCGATGTGTTCATTCAAGATGGCGTGATTGCGCAAATCGCACCGCAGTTATCGGTGGCGGCGGACGTGACCATCGACGCGGCCGGACAACACCTTTTGCCTGGGTTTATCGATGACCAGGTGCATTTCCGTGACCCCGGTTTTCCGGCCAAAGGCAGTATCGCGACTGAATCGAAAGCGGCCATTGCAGGCGGCACGACGACCTTTATGGACATGCCGAACGTGAAACCGACCACCACCACACTGGAAAACCTTGAAGCGAAATATGAATTGGCGTCGAAAACCGCCTGGGCTAACCACTCCTTTTATCTCGGTGCCACCAACGACAATATTGAAGAAGTCAAAGCGTTGGACCCGAACGCAACCTGCGGTGTGAAGATTTTTATGGGGGCATCCACCGGAAATATGCTGGTGGATCGCGAGCAGGCGTTGACCGATATTTTTACCCACAGCCCAACTTTGATTACCACTCACTGTGAAGACACACCGATGATTAAAGAACAGGAAGCGCTGTATCGTGAAAAATACGGCGACGCGATTCCAATGCAATACCATCCGGACATTCGTTGCCGGGAAGCCTGTTATAAGTCGTCGTCTTTTGCGGTGGATTTGGCGAAGAAAACCGGGGCCGATTTGCACATTCTGCATTTGACCACCGCCGAGGAAATGGCGTTGTTTGCCCCCGGGCCAGTGGAAGGCAAAAAAATCACCGCCGAAGCTTGTGTGCATCATTTATGGTTTACTGCCGACGATTATGCGGAAAAGGGCAGCTTGATAAAGTGCAACCCGGCCATTAAGCAACAGTCCGACCGCGATGCCATTCGTCAAGCGGTGAAAGAGGGGCGGATTGACATCATCGCCACCGACCATGCGCCGCACACCTGGGAAGAAAAGCAAAGCGATTCCTATTTCAGCGCGCCGGCCGGTTTGCCGCAGGTGCAACAATCGTTGACCGCGTTGCTGGATATGGTGCATGACAGTGTGTTCGACCTGGAAACCGTGGTGCAGAAAACGTCGCACAATGTCGCCATCCGTTATCAGATTGAAAAACGCGGTTTTATCCGTGAAGGGTATGCGGCCGATCTGGTGTTGGTGGACATGAACCGTCCGCATACCGACACCCGAAAAAACAACCTGTATCAGTGCGGTTGGTCGCCTTGGGAAGGCCACACCTTCAAGTCATCGGTCATGAGTACCATCGTCAATGGCGAATTGAAATATCATCAGGGCCAATTCGCTGAGTTTACACCGGGACAGCGCCTGACATTTACCCGATAAGCGAAATCCGCATTTTCACCAGGCCTGGCGGGAATGCGGTGGGTTGAGTCGAACTTTATGCTTTGCTCAACCTTTTTTGCTTGCGTTCGTTCTGGCTCGGCGTTAAAGTTTGGAGTACGCGTGAAAACGTATCGAATATAACCATATCGTCGTTGACGAAAGCGTCACTCTGAGTGCAATAGGAATGAAACATGTCAGAAGTTTTTATTGGCCGCCAACCGATTCTTGATCGTAATATGAAAGTCTTTGCGTATGAACTGGAATTTCACCAAGGACTGAACCCCAATCAAACCACTATTGAAGCCACTGAGCACTTGCTGGAGAAGACCGAATCCGAAATCGGCTTTCAGTCGATTGTCGGCTCACATGCCGCCGTGATGCAGTTACCGCGCGAGTTGATCGCAAAAGCGAAATGGCCGAGTTTCGATCAAAACCATAACATCGTGTTGGAAATTCCCAACGATGTGAATAAGGACGTCGAGATTCTTAAAAGTTTGAAGGCGCTGAAACTGGAAGGCTCGGCCATAGCGCTGGATAACTTTATCGATGACGAGTCCAGCGTCAAACTCGCGTCCATCAGTGATTTTGTTAAAATCGACAACGAAGCCCATTCCGAAGTCAAAATCAAATCCATGCTGCAAGACCTGCATGAAAAAGGCATCAAGGTGATTGCGGAACGGGTGGAAACCGAAGAGATGTTCAATTATCTCAAGCGCATCGGGTTCGATTATTTTCAAGGCTATTTTTTCACCAACCCAGTGGTGATGAACGGCCAGAAACTGACCGGCAACAAACTGACGCTGTTGCAGTTGATGTCCAAAATTAACGACCCCAAAACCAAATTCGAAGAACTGTCCGGCATTTTGAGTCAGGACGTCGCCTTGACGCACAAGCTGCTGGTGGCGGTGAACAACCCGGCGACCATGATTCCCATTAAGGTTGAATCTGTGTCCGATGCCTTGAAGTATATGGGGCTGAAACGCTTGAAGTTCTGGGTCAATATGATGATGTTGGGTGACTTGGAAGATGCGCCGAAAGAACTGTTGACCACCTCGCTGATGCGAGCCAATTTCTGTGAAAAGCTGGCTGAAAAAACCGGTCACGCCCGCGAACGTGACACCTTCTTTTTGGTCGGTTTGTTCTCAAATCTGGGTGCGTTTTTCCGAGCGCCAATTTCCGAAATTCTTGAAGAAATGCCCTTGTCCGATGATGTGAAAGAAGCCTTGATTCATTATCGTGGCCCGATGGGCGAGGCATTGTCATGCCTGAAGCAATTGGAAAGTGCCGGTGAAACCGTGGCGAATCTTCGCTATGGGGAAGTCGGTATTTCCGATTTGGCCAATTTGCTGCTGTCGGCTTCAGCCTGGGCGCAGCAGGCGATGGATAATTCTTAACCCGTCGGCGGCTGTGGCCGCCACTCCCGAATGGACCGCGTTTACGTTCGGCCGTAACCAAAGAAGGAACGACTATGATGCAATCAATCAACCCCGCAACCAATGAACTTTTAGCCGAATTCGATACCTGGGATCAGGACACGCTTGATGAAGTAGTGACGCAGGCCGGTTACGGTTTTGCCGACTGGTCGAAGCTGACGCCGTTGTCGGACCGTATTGCGCTGTTGAATCGCCTGGGCGATGTGTTGCTGGACGACAAGGAAGCTTTGGCGGAATTGATTACGTTGGAAATGGGCAAACGTTACGCCGAAGCGGTGGCGGAAATCGAAAAATGTGCTTGGCTGTGTGATTATTATGCCGAAAACGCCGAGCGTTTCCTGGCGGATGAAATGATTGAAACCGATGCCAGCAAAAGCTATGTGGCCTATTTGCCGCTGGGCGTGGTGCTGGGCGTGATGCCGTGGAACTTCCCGTTCTGGCAGGCGTTGCGGTTTGCGGTGCCGACGGTCACCGCGGGCAATATCGGTTTGTTGAAACATGCTTCAAACGTGCCACAGTGCGCGTTGGCGATTGAAGAAGTGTTCCGCAAAGCCGGGTATCCCGACGGGGTATTCAGCACCTTGATGATCGGTTCCGATAAGGTGGAATCGGTGATTCGTCATCCGGCGGTCAAAGCGGTGTCTTTGACCGGGAGTGAACCGGCTGGGCGCAAAGTGGCCAGTGTCGCCGGTGAGGAATTGAAAAAATCCGTATTGGAGCTGGGTGGCTCCGATGCCTTTATCGTTTTGGATAACGCCGATATTCAAACCGCTGTGGACAATGCGGTGAAAGGCCGCTTTCAGAACATGGGGCAAAGCTGTATTGCCTCCAAGCGGTTTATTGTGGACGCGGGCATTATCGACGACTTTATTGACCGCTTTAAAACGGCGGTGGAATCGCAGTTCGAAGCGGGCGACCCAATGGATGCTGACGCCACCTTAGCGCCGATGGCGCGCCAGGATTTATTGGATGAATTGCATCAGCAGGTCACGAAGTCGGTTGAGATGGGGGCGAAAATCGTCACTGGCGGTTATCAATTGGACCGTCCGGGGTGTTATTACGCGCCCACCATTCTGACGGATGTGACCAGTGATATGCCGGCATTCAGCGAAGAGTTTTTCGGACCGGTCGCCATCGTGTTGAAAGCCACCGAACCGGCACATGCGCTCGGGTTGGCGAACGCCACCGATTTCGGTTTAGGCGGTTCCATCTGGTCCAATGATTCCGCTACGGCAGAAACCATGGCACGCGGCATGGAGTCGGGTGCGACCTTTGTTAACAGCATTACCTTTTCCGATCCTCGCATGCCGTTCGGGGGCGTGAAGCACTCCGGTTACGGGCGTGAGTTGTCGGGACAAGGCATTCGTGAATTCACTAATATTAAAAGCATCTGGATTAAATAATGACATTGCTCTGGAAAACGCTGGTCGATTTGAAAGAACCGGCCATTTTGATTCGACTATTCATTCCGTTCGCGGTGGGCTTGGTTCTGGTTTCTTTGATGGGGTACGGGGTATTCGGCCTGCTGTTGACGAGTGACTTCATTACCCAGAGTGCCTTTGTACAGGATTTTGAAAGCTGGAAACTTCAGGCCGAAAACACCATTGGCGCCATTCCATTGGTCGGCGGGTTGGTGCTTTGGTTTTTGGGCTTTACCGTCGCGGTGATTGCCGGGCTGCTGGGCATTGTACTCGGCAGTTATCTGGTGCTGCTGTTTGCGATGATTGTGACCGGTTTTATGACCGACTCGCTGGTGAAAGCGGTGCATGACAAACATTATCCACACACCGAATATCACGGGCACGGTTCCATGCTGGGCATGATTTGGAAGCTGGTGAAATTCGGGTTATTGATTTTGCTGTTGTTGATCGTGACCTTTCCGCTGTTGTTCGTGCCACTTATCAATGTGGTGTGGTTCTGGTTGATCGGCTTCTTGTTTTTCCGTTATGCCGTGGTGCTGGATGTGGGGCAGGTGATTCTACCGGAAGCCTTGTTCCGTCGCTTGAAACCACTGACCAATTGGCCACCGACGTTTGCCGTTGGGGTTCTTTTTGCATTGAGTGTGTTTCCAATCATCAGCTTCTTCGCGCCGGTATTGGCCGTTATCGCTTTGTCGCATTATTATTTCGACCAGCTTTCATTGGAACCCGGCTCGAAAAGCGACGCGGATACCATTATCGATTAACGACACATCGTTTTTCAGGGTTCTTTTCTTGAACCGATTCACCCTTTCGGCGTTCGATAAGGTTGGGCGTCGAAAGGGTAATTCTGACCAGGCCTGGTCACTTTTCAGTTAAGGTCGTGGCGACTTTTACACGATAAGCCGCATGGCAGGCGATACAGTTTTTTTGCAATTGCGCAAGCCGTTCCAATATCACCGTTGAATCGCCAAGCGTTTCTTCGAGAATCAATAATATTTAACTATTTAGTTAAACTTTTCCAGTCAAACAGTGTGAAAGAAATGAGCAGGGAGAAGCGGAGGGAGAGTTTTAGCGTTTTTTCTTCGCTTTGGCGTCTTTTTTCTTTTTATTCTTGGGTTTTTTTAAGGCGTCTTTAAGCTTGAAGTTGGGTTCCAGACCCGGAATTTTAGCCAGTGGAATGCTTTGTTTGAGGTGGTATTCAATGCGTTGCAGGTGCGATAAATCATGGCGTTCCACCAGGTTGATGGCGATGCCGACTTGCTGTGCGCGGCCGGTGCGGCCTATGCGGTGGATGTAGGTGTCACCGCGGAAGGGAATGTCGTAATTAATGACATGGGTCACATTGAGAATGTCTAAGCCGCGAGCGGCGACGTCGGTGGCGACCAGCACCTTGATTTTGCCTTGTTTGAATTTATTGGTCTTTTCCAGTCGTTTGGCCTGGATAAAGTCGCCGTGCAGAACGGTGCTGGACACGCCTTCGGCCTGTAACCAATCCGCCAGTTCGATAGCGCGGTCTTTTTTGTTGCAGAAGACAATCGCGCTCTGGCAGGTGTCGTCGTTTAGAATCGCTTTCAGTAAGGCTTGCTTATGTGCCTTATCATTCGCGAGATAGGCGAATTGCTGAATTTGCTCGGATTGCTGATTGGGCGCATCGACTTGGATGATGCTTGGGTCGTCCAGGATGTCTTCGGCGAATTTCGCCAGGCCTGTCCCACCGAGAGTGGCGGAAAAACAGGCGGCTTGAAAATCGCCGGGAATGGCTTCAATCAAGGCCAGCACATCCGGCCCTTGTCCCATATCGAGCATGCGATCGGCTTCATCGATGATGAGCAGTTCCACATCGGACAAATCGATGAATTCCTTGGTCATGATGTTGAGCAGACGGCCCGGCGTGGCGACCAGTATGTCCATGTTGGACTGTAAAACGTTCAATTGTTTGTCGGAAGCAAACCCACCGGTAATGATGTTGGATTCGAATGGGCAATGCGTACCGAGTTGTTTAACCACTTTGTGAATTTGGAAGGCCAATTCACGTGTTGGAGCCAGAATCAACACTCGAGGGTGGCGGCTGGGTTTGGGGGTGTCCAGCAGAAATTGTAGGGCCGGTAAGACAAAAGCGGCGGTTTTCCCCGTACCCGTCGCGGCTCCGGCCAGGACATCTTTACATAGCAGCATTTCGGGGATGGCTTGCGCCTGAATCGGCGTGGGTTTGTGGAAATGCTGTTCTTCGATGGCGCTGAGCAACGCCGGGTCAAGGTCTAATTCTTCAAATGTCATGCTGGACTCACGTGATGGCTTGAGCACGGTTGATCGGTCGGGCTTGTAAAATAAACGCGTTTCGCTTGCTTATTGACCCGTGACGATATTATAGCAGGGCTCGTAATGTTCCGTGCCTAATTTCATGCGGCGCTGGGCCACGAATGATTTGAGCAGTTTGTCCATGCGTTCCATGATTTCCGGATCACCATTGATTTCAAAAGGACCTCGTTCATTGATTTGTGCGATGCCTTCGCTTTTGACGTTGCCGGCCACAATGGCCGAGAACACATTGCGTAACTGCCCCGCCAGATGGTAAGTTGGTTGGTCTTTGTGCAGTTCCAGCGCGGCCACGCTGTCATGCGTCGGCACGAAGGGTTGTTGCAGTTCGTAAGGAATGTGCAGGTTCCAGTTGTAATAGTAAGCGTCACTGGTGGCTTTGCGAAAGGCTTTGACGTCTTGGATGCCTTCTTCGATGAAGTCGGCGACCTCCTCCGGGCGATCGATGAGAACGGTCAGTTTACGCACCGCTTCTTTTCCGAGGGCGTGTTCGATGAACTCCAGTACCGCATCGAAGTAGGCCCGACCGGACTCGGGTGCGGTCAGAGCCACCGGGAAAGGAATATTGTTGTTTTGCGGGTGTAATAATACGCTCAGTAAGTAAAGGATTTCTTCCATGGTGCCGGCACCGCCCGGGAAAATAATGATGCCATGTCCCAGCCGCATAAAGGCCTCCAGACGCTTTTCGATGTCTGGGAAGATCGCCAGTTCGGTGACAATGGCATTCGGCGCTTCGGCGGCAATGATGCCCGGCTCGGTCAGGCCGATGAAACGGGCGTGTTTGTAACGTTGTTTACCGTGGCCGAGTACCGCGCCTTTCATCGGCCCTTTCATGGCACCCGGCCCGCAGCCGGTACAGATGTCCAAACGACGCAAGCCGAGGTGGTAGCCGATTTGCTTAGTGTATTTGTACTCTTCCAACGGAATGGAGTGGCCGCCCCAGCAGGTGACGATGTTCGGATCGACATCAGGTTTCATCAAACAGGCGTTGCGGGCAATGTGGAAAATGGCATTGGTCAGACCAAATGGCGTTTCCAAATCGAATTCCTGGCTATCGATGATTTCGTTTTGGGCGTAAATCAAATCACGAATGACGGCCGTCAGGTGTTCTTGCAGACCTTCAATCATCTCGCCGTTTACAAAGGCGTTTTCCGGCGCATTATCGATTTCAATTTGTAAGCCGCGGCCTTTGATATGGACTTGAATTTGAAAATCCGGATGGGCTTCCAATAAGGCCAGGCCGTTATCGTCTTTGGTGCCGGTGTTGAGAACCGCCAAGCTACAACGTCGAAAGACCTCGTTCAAACCGGTTTCGGTTTGGTCGCAAAGTTGTTGGGCTTCTTTGTAGGAAAGGATTTGCAGGGCGCCGGCCGGGCGAATTAAAACTTTTTTGATAATGCTGTTCATGATAGATTAGTGCTTGTTTTCTCTGACAGGTTGATATTATTATGCGCTCAAACGCACCCTACGAAGAAGGTTTTTTGATCCTTTTGTTGCTGACGGCCATCATTGGATTGCTATGGCTTTTCTCGCCGTTTCTGGAAGCGCTGTTGTTCGCGATGATTTTGGCGACCGCAACCTACACAATGTATTTGAAAATCCTACCCAAAGTCAACCGTTCGGAAACCTATGCGTCGGCGATCATGAGTACGGTGGTGTTTTTGACGGTGATTGTACCGGTCACCTATTTGCTACTGGAAGTGGGCTTGCAGGTAGGGCATATCTTCGGCCAGGCGCAGCAATGGTTATCCCAGCAAACGCCGGACAGTTTTGCTCGGTTGAACCAAAATCTGGTTAATATCATTCCGATTCCGGCGGATACTCAGGCCCAGTTGATTGAACAGTTGCGTGAGAATTCCGGCAAGATCATTAAGTTCGCACAGGACACCATCGTGTTTTTGGTCAGTGGGGTTTTTGGCAGTACCACGTCGTTTCTGACCTTTGTTTTGCTGGCGGTGTTCGCTTTGTTCTTTTTCTATCGTGACGGGCACCGTATCGCCCACCATCTGAAAGTCTTGTCGCCGTTGGAAAACTACTACGATACCATGATCATGAACCGCTTTGCCAATCTGTCGAGTATCTTGCTGTTGTCGGTGTTGGGCATTGCGTTGCTGCAAGGACTGGTGTTCGCGTTTGTTTCCTGGGGGCTTGGTTTGCCCGGCTTGTTTATCGGGATGGCGATTGCCATCACGTCTTTCATTCCGATTGTCGGTGCCGCACTGGTTTGGATTCCGTTGACGTTGGTATTGCTTGCGCAAGGGAATTATGTCGGTGCCGGAGTGGTGGTGTTTTTCGGGGCCTTGGTGAACGGGTTTGTCATTGATAACATTGTGCGCCCCATGCTGATTCAGAAAATTGCCCGCTCCATCGGCAGCGGAACGGATGATTTGGCGGTCGCCAACCATACTCTGATTACGGTGTTGTCCACCTTTGCCGGGTTGATTCATTTCGGCATGATCGGTTTATTCTTCGGGCCGGTGATTGCGGCCATGGCGATTACCATCTTTGATGTTTACGCCCATAAAAACTCCGATTTGCTCGACCGGACCTGATGGAATCATTTTCTTTAGGACTTTTACCCATCGAAAACTTTTGTTAGCGATTAAAAACATCAATGGGGATAAGGCGTTACGGATGGTATCATGCCTGTAACTGAACCTGTTTCAGCCCCTAGGTTATTCAATATAAAGATGTGATTCACACACAAAAGACAATAGATGGAGGAAAGATGAAAGTCATTTCCAAGTTAGGTACGATCATTCTGATCAGCAGTGCTCTGGTCAGTCCGCAGACGTTTTCGGCCGATACGGAAGACCCTTATACCGCCGGGTTTGAAGCCTGGGCTAAAGAGATGGGGAATGGTAACGTAGCCGCCAGCGCGGCCAATACCTATGTGAATGAAGTCAAATCGACCATGAAGAAAGCCGGTTACATTGGCGACGAACTGCCGCTGCCGAAAGCGGTGAAGGTGACCGATGGTGTGTACACCATTGTCGGCAGTCAAATCTGGCATAATCCGTCCAACTTTGGACTAAACAATAATATTTCCTTTGTCCTTTTCAAGGATGGCGTGTTTGTCTTTAACGCTGGGGCCAATCCGGCGATTGCCTACAGCGTGCATCAGCAAATCAAGCGTTTGACCAGCAAACCGGTGAAATGGGTGGCGGTTGAAAACAACCAGGGCCACGCTTATCTGGGGGCCAGTTATTGGTGGGATGTGGGCGTGAAACACCTGTATTCCAGCGATTTGGCCAATATGCAGTTCGATCAGTCGTTCGACGCCATCAAGTCGGAGTGGGCTTTGCGGGTCGGGAACTCCATCACCAATATGGCGCGCAACGTGTCCGACAAATTCACCACCTTCAATAATAAATTGAGCGTTGATGTCGGCGGTGGTGAAAAGTTCATTTTGATGGATTTCGGGCCAGGGCATACGCCGGCATCTACCAGCGTGTACATCCCGACCCGTAAGGTGTTGATGACCGGCGATTTGGGCTTCAATGAGCGGATGCCGGTGATGTTTGCTTATACCAACAGTATGCAGTGGGTGGCGTCTTTCGAAAACATGATGTCGCAGATTCCGTCCGACGTGCATGTGATTCCGGGGCACGGAACGCCGACCGATATGGCCACGGTGAAGAAGCAAACCTATGACTACTTCAAGTATGTGCAGAAAGAAGTGCAGAAAGTCGTGGATAACGGTGGTAACCAGGAAGATGCTGAAAACATCGACCAATCGATGTATAAAGATCGTCCGGTCTTTGACCAAGCGGCGAAAAACAACGCCCGACGCATTTACAATGAAATCACCGGCGGCGATTTTTAAGTCAATGCTTTGAACTAGAGAGTAAAAAAGGGCCGAAAGGCCCTTTTTTACTGCCTGACGGATTTATAAGGTTTGAATCAAAAGGCAAATTCAAAACTCACCAGGCCTGGTGAGTTTTGATTAAAGGTTATTATTGTTTCTGAATGAAGTTGCATACTGCGTTTAATGGCATGGGTTTCGCATAATAAAAACCTTGAATGATGTCGCAGTTGAGTTCCTTTAACACCTTTAGTTGTTCTTTGGTTTCTACACCTTCTGCAATGACGCGCTTTCCAAGGTTATGTGCCATGGAAATTGTCGCAGATACGATAGCGTAGTCGTCGTTGTTATTGTGAACTTCGTCGATAAAAGCTTTGTCGATTTTAAGGTGGCTGGAATGAAATTGTCGTAGCGATACGAGTGAGGAATACCCGGTGCCGAAATCGTCGATTCCTAAATCCAGCCCTTGTTTTCGAACCTCGTCTAAAACTGAAATTTCGGCCGAGGTCAATTTAGCATAGGCGGTTTCGGTAATTTCGAATTCAAGTTCATGAAAGGCAATATCACTGTGTTCAATAGCCTCCAGTAACTCGACCAAGTTTTCAATATGACTGAGTAATTCGCCGGAAATATTGATTGAAACACGCCCGTTGAAACCTGTTGCACGAAACGCTTGTATGTCTTTTTCTAACTGGATAATTTGCCATAGAGTGATGTCGTGAATCAGTCCTCTGGTTTCAGCAATGGGAATGAAACGGGCCGGGGAACTCATATCTTGGATACGCTCGTTCTCAGGAAACCAGCGAATCAAGGCTTCTACTCCAACTACCTTTTCGGTGATGGTGTCGATTTGAGGTTGATAGTAAAGCTCAAATGACTCCTCATGAGTGGCTTGTTGCAATGCGTTAAGTACTTCGACGTCTTCATGAATCTTGTGAGACATTTCTGGTTCATAAAATACAAAATTATTGCGTCCGGCGTATTTGGCTTGATATAAGGCAATATCGGCTTGGGATATAATGTCATCAACAGAATATTCCGGTTCGCAAAAGGCAATACCAATGCTGGTACTGATTGGAATCAGTAATTCATGTATTTGAAAAGGTGTTTTGAACAGGCTTAATATGCGCTCGGCCATTTGTGTTGCATCGATTCCATTGCCTTCTTCCAATGTTAGAATGGCAAATTCATCACCGCCCATTCGGGCAAGGCTATCGGTTCCAGATAACGTTTTAGTGATGCGTTCCGTAATCGCTTTGAGCAGTTCGTCACCGACTGGGTGCCCGAGTGTGTCGTTAATGTCTTTAAAATGATCGATATCTAATATCATTAAGGACGAACGATTTGTGTCGTGTTTTTCACGTTCCAACTCCTTTTGAAGATGTTCACTGAAAAGTCGACGGTTAGGTAAGCCCGTGAGCTCGTCGTGAAAAGCGAGATATTTGATTCGTTGCTCTTGAGCGCGGCGACGTGAAATGTTGTGAAAGCTGATGACGGCACCGACGATTTCGTTTTCACGGTAAACGGCAGTACTATGATATTCCACTGGGAAGCTCGAACCATCTTTGCGCCAAAGAACTTCATGTGTCGAGTGTTGATCTTCGCCAGTTTTAATCGGTCGCATTATTTGGCAATCTTTATGAGGAATCGAGTGGCCAAGCTCATCGGAATAATGAAAAAGGTTATGAGCATTGGTACCAATCATTTCTTTTTCAGTATAGCCGAGAATTTTGGTTGTGGCCGGATTAACGAATGAAATGGTGCCACTTTTGTCGATACCGAAAATGCCTTCATTTGTGCTGTTTAATAAGAGTGACGATAGCTCTTGTGCTTTGAGATAATCCGTCATGTCAATCAGGTAACCGTAAAAAGACTCAACATTTCCTTGACTGTCATAATTTACCAATGTGTAGTCATAGAATTTCCGATAATCTCCCGATTTGATTTTGAGAGGGTAAATTTGTTGAAATTGCACGGCTCTATTTTGGCAATGCGTCTCGAATTCAGCGAGAACCCTTTCTATCTCGTCAGGGTGGATTAAGTCAGAAAATAGCAGGTTCTTTTTTAGAAAGTCGTTTGGCTCATAGCCGAGAACTTTTTGAGCGTTAGGGGATACATATTTAACCGGCCAGCCAGGAGATGGATCTCTTTGAAAGATGACAGTTGGTCCACTTCTAAAGAGGTTTCGTTCTACCGTAAGAGCGGCTTCGGCCGCTTTGATGTCGGAAATATCGTCGACAACCCAAATAACACCCTTGGATAAATTCGCCGGGATGTTTTTATCCAAAGCAACGCCGCTGAGTCGACACCAGATAGGATCACCATTTTTTTTGCGTAATTGATAATCAATGTGTAGGTTTTTGTGATAATTAAGGGTGTCGTAATTTGCTTTTCCATATGCCTCGAAACGCTCTTTTGACAAATGTAACGATTCCATTGATAAACCGTTCAATTCTTCGGGGGAACTATAACCTAGGATTTCGGCCATGTGTTGATTCGCTTTATCAAGTACACGATTGCCTTTTAAGAGCATGATACCCACTTGAGAGTTTTCAAAAAGCGCTTCGAATTCGTCGGTTTTTTTCTGAAGGGCTAATTTGGCTTCATACCGCTGGTCAATTACGTGAAATATGCCGATAAGCAAACGATCATGTTCCAGTTTGGCCAGGTTTGCGATGATTTCGACATGATGCCGTTGTCCACTTTTGTGAACGGCAATACCTTCATACGTTTCATAAATTTCATGCTCTAAAAGAAGTGTTCTCTGCGTTTCAAAAGGGTTTTCTGTTTGAGATGCGTCGTGAGGGTGCAATATACTTTGGTGCTGTCCTTTTAATTCGTCGAGAGGTCGTCCAAACAGTTTCACTGCACATGGATTAGCGTAAATAATGATGCCCGTATCAAAGTCGACAACGACAGCAGGCGTTGGGATGACTGATAGGGCGGTGAAATAATGTTCCGGGCTCGACAATTTTGGCAGCATAAGGGTGTCCATGATTGTGACCTTAAGTACGTTATGGATATTGTACTGAATTTTTGGGCAAGGACTATGGAGTCTAAAGATGGAAGGGGGAAAAAGAACAACCCCTGCCTGTTTCAAGCAGGGGTAAGAGTTGAGATTTATGGGTGGTCCTTGAGTGGATATATAACCACTTCGTCTTTCAGGAACAACGGAATCAGCAAGCGATTGCGTTTGCTGTCGTAGCCCAAGTCCGCCGGAGATTCCAATTCACCGACAATCAATTTCAGATGGTCGTCCGGGGTGATTTCGTAAACCCCTTTGGCTTTCCAGCTGGAGGTGATGAGGCGGTTGTCATTGGTCACAATCAAGCCGTCCAGACGGTTGAACGGCAAGGTCATGCGCGAGGTTTCCGTGCCGTCCAGTGTCATGGTGCTTAGTTGGCCGGAACCGAGGGTGACCATCCATAGCGTATTGCCTTTGGCGTAAACACCGTTCGGGTGGCCGGGTTTTCCGCTTTTCAGTTGGGTGACCTTGCCATTGGCGTCGACTTTGTAAAGAGCTTCGGTGCCGGACGGCTTGAAGCCGGGCGCCATACCGCTGTCGGTGACGTACAGACCGCCGTCCGGTGCCGGGCTGACACCGTTAATGAAGCGGCTGCCGGGAAAGGCAATGTCGTCTAATTGTTTTTTGCTACTTAAGTCGAATACACGCAAACGGTCGATATCGGCCACATAGAGTTTACCGTTCTGCGTCACCATGCCTTTCGGCGCGTTGAGGGCGATGTTGTCGCTGGCGCCATCCAGCCATTTCAGTTCAATCACTTTGCCGTCCGGTGACAGCTTGGAAATAAAGCCGTTGTCGTCTTTTTCAAACGGACTGCCGTTGATGTTGGCGACCAGATAGGTGTCGCTGTCGGCTTCGTATTCCATCGCTTCCGGTGTGGCGAATCCGACGCCTTTCAGGTGGGTGGTGTCGGCCAAAGCGGTTGTCAGCGGTAAGGCTGGCAACAAGGCGGCCAAGGTCCAGGCGAGAGCGTGTTTTTTCAATAACATGATGATTTCCTCTTGATGAAAAAACGAAAAAATTAAGCAGTTGAAGGCTCATCTTAGCAAAAATGGCGGGGCATTTATGAAAGGAATGTGAAAGCCCGGAAACCGCCAGGCCTGGCGGTTTTATCGGGAATAAATGGTGGAGGCGTTACGGCTTGATGGTGGATAACAAAGCCTGAATCATGGCCGAAACGGTGTCGTCCGCCGTGGCGATGCCGATGGTGTTCTGCGATTTCTGTTTCACATACACATAGGCGATGCTTTCGCTTCTTTGCCTGGTTTGCCTTCTTGGCTTTGATGCATGGCGTGTTCGCTGTAATCCAATACGTCCACTTGTTGGCCGGTGCGTCTTTGCCAGGCATCACACAATGCGCTCAAGGTGCCGTTGCCCTGTCCTTGCCAGGTGTCGCCGTTGACCTCCACGCTCAAGTGTTCTTTGCCGTCTTTTCTGGACAGTTGGTAATTGTTCAATGTGGCTTGCGGTTGGTTCACGCCGTAATGGCGGTTGAAAGCCTTGAACAAATCTTGGTGGCTGACGATACCGCCGGCGTCTTCCGCCACCGCTTGTGCGACAGGAGCAAAATCCTGCTGAACCCATTTCGGCAGATTCAAACCGTATTCCTGCGCCAGAATGAAGGCGGCACCGGCTTTACCGGATTGGCTGTTGACGCGAATAATGGCTTCGTAACTGCGGTGGATGTCCATCGGGTCAATCGGCAGATAAGCCACGTTCCAAGGTTGGTCGTCCTGTTGGCGCATCAGGCATTTTCGGATGGCGTCCTGGTGACTGCCGGAATAGGCGGTGTAAACCGCTTCGCCGACCCATGGATGACGGATATGGGTGTCGATGCGGGTGACTTCCTCCAATACCGGAATCCAATCGTCGGGGCGCGACAAATCCAATTGCGGGTCGATGCCTTCGCTGTAGAGGTTCATCGCCAGTGTGACGATGTCCATATTACCGGTGCGTTCACCATTGCCCAGCAAGGTGCCTTCCACGCGTTCGGCCCCGGCCAATATCGCCAGTTCCGCGGCGGCCACAGCGCAACCACGGTCATTGTGAGTGTGGACCGAAATAATCGCCGCGTCGCGGTTTTTCAGGTGGGTTACAAAATATTCAATTTGATCGGCATAACGGTTGGGCGAGGTGCTTTCCACGGTGGACGGTAGGTTTAAAATGCAACGGTTATGCACCGTCGGTTGCCAAACGTCCATGACCGCCTGGCAGACCTCCACGGCGTAGTCGGTTTCGGTTTGGGAAAAGCTTTCCGGGGAGTATTCAAACGTCCATTGGGTTTCCGGGTATTGCTCGGCATAGGTTTTGACCCATTGCGCGCCCTGAGTCGCCATGGTTTTGATATCCGCTTTCGATTTGCAGAAAACGTTTTCGCGTTGTACGGTAGAAGTGGTGTTGTAAACATGCACCACCGCTTGTTTCACGCCTTTCAGCGCTTCATAGGTGCGTTTGATCAAATGCTCCCTGGCCTGAACCAGAACCTGAACGGTCACGTTCTCGGGGATGCGGTTTTCCTCAATCAAACGTCGGGTAAAGTCGAACTCCAATTGGCTGGCCGACGGAAAGCCGATTTCAATGGTTTTAAAGCCAATCGCAATCAATTGATCCCATAGCTTTAGCTTTTGCTCGACAGTCATCGGGTTGGCTAAGGCTTGGTTGCCGTCTCGTAAGTCGACACTCACCCAAATCGGCGCCTGGGTAAGGCGACGGTCCGGCCACTGACGATTGGGTAAATCGGGTGTCTCGGTTGGGCGATATTTTTCAGGTTTCATGCTGTTCATCGGTTTTCCTGTCGGTTTAAAAATTGGAGTTCTGTTAAAGGGAGCCGTTATTGATTCATGAACAGGCATCTTGAGTCCAAAATTCGTTCTATCTGCGTTGGAAATCTTCGCAATAGCTGGCTATTACGTGCGATTCCCGCCCTTGAGAGCACAAATTTTGACTCTCAATCTGCTCCGTCCAGAATCAATAGCGGTTCCCTAATAGAGTTCGCAAGTTCTTTGCTCTCTGGAAAAAATTGTAACAACTTCTTGAAGCGATTAAATTGTGAAAACGTGATTAAAAAACACTTTTTTAGCAATTTAATTTCAATTTTATCTATTTGTTTGATATTTTATTTCTATGATAAAAATAAACGTTAAATAAATGGTTAAGACTATGCTCAATAAGCTGGATAAATACGACAAAGCCATCCTTAATGCGTTGCAAAATAATGGCCGTTTGAGCAATCAGGAATTGGCCGATCAAATCGGTTTGTCGCCGTCGGCGTGTCTGCGACGTTTTAAGGCCTTGGAAACCGCCGGAGTCATTATCGGCTATCGTGCGCTGTTGGACGCGCGTTCATTGGGGTTGGATTTAATGGCGCTGGTGCACATTTCCATGGACAAACACACGCATGAACGGTTTGAAGCCTTTGACGATGCGATACAGGCGTTGCCGAATGTGGTGGAATGTCTGCTGCTCACCGGACAAACCGCCGATTACCAGTTGAAGGTGGTGGTGAAGGATTTGGAGGCCTATCAGGATTTGCTGCTGAATCATATTACCCAAATTGAGGGCGTCAGCGGGGTGCACACCAGTTTTGTTTTGCGTAAGGTGGTGGATAAAACGGCGTTGCCGATTGCCTAAGCGTTATTTTGAAGTGAATCTGAAAAATACCCAGGCCTGGGCGTTTTTGAATCCGTTTACCGATCATAAAAAAGCCGCTGAAAAGCGGCTTTTTTGATGGAAGGCACAAGATTTCGTGCGTTTAGTGCTCGAAACGATCCATAAAGTTGGGTTCGTCGCTGTAACCGCCCGGCACGTTTTTGGTGACAATCGCCACCGCATCGTGCGGGTGCAGGCTTTCCAAGTGGTTGACGCGCACCCAGTAGTCTTGATATTCGGTGCAGCTTTCCAGTTTGGCTTGCATGCGACGCGCGGCGTCTTCACAGAACATCAGGTTGGTGGCGTTCAAACGGGCAAATTCCTGTTCGTCTTCACGTTTGACGGTGGATTGCACCGGCGTTTTCACCGCGTCTTCAATCTGGTTGATGACGGTAGAGAGGTTCAGGTCGTGCGACGCATCCACTTTCAGTTTGATCTGCGCATAAGAGCGCTGGCTGTGGGGCGTGGCGCAGATGCCTTCCGGCGTGCCGAGCCATTCCAGCACTTGATTGTAGTCCAGTGCCTGACCGTTGAATTGCTGTTCGAATGCTTCCTGAATCAATTGACGAGACAAGGCCGCAGAACACGGGCAGGTGGAGGAATAGGGCACACTGATGCTGACTTCGCATTCGTATTGCCCGTCGCGCATTTCACCGCGCAGCGTGCAAGGATAGTGCTTCCAGCCGGAATTGTCGGACTTCAGGGAGCGACGTCTTTCATAGTAATCGAAACGGAATTCAACAAATGCGTTTTGGCTGAGCCCCTGATGCGATTCGATAAAGGCTTGTAGCATGCTTTGGATGCTGGCCGGTGTTAACGGCGCTTTCGAGCCGGTTTCATCCAGAATCAGATACAGGCGCGACATGTGAATACCTTTGCTTAAAGGATCGTCCAAACTGACGTAGGCTTGTACCTGCGAGGATAGGGTTAGGGTGTTTTGCGAATCTTGTTGTAGCTGGATTGGCAGTTCAATGCCACTCATTCCGACCCAGTTGAGTTTTCCCTGTGGGTCTTGGTGGGGTTGGCAAGCGATATCGGGCATGTGCTTCGTCATGCAATTTCCTTCGGCTTTGGTTGAGGTCTTTGTTCGGTCCGCCCGGATAAAACAAAGTTGAGCTCATATTTTAAAAAAGAGGAGAAGTATACCATATCTTGTGGGAATGGGTATCATTTACTGTGAAAATAATTCATTATAATAAATAAATTTTCCCATAAGTAATTTTAAGAACGGTCGATCAGGCAGGTATTGAGAGCCGTTTCCAGTTGGTCGATAAGGGTATTCGAGTCGTTTTCTGAGACGGTGTCCGAATCGGTTTCGAGCAATAATTCCAGCCGGCTGTCCTGCCGCCAGGCGATATCTTGCCATTGGATTTGGTTATCAACCACATTCAGCAATTGCCATTCGTTGCCGGTGCGCAGGATGCCTTTGGCGCGAATCAGGTGAGTGTGCTGTTCGATAAACGTTTTGAGCGCCACACGGTTGAATTGGATGTGGGCGTCGAACTGCCAACCAACGCTGGTGGTGTCGCCGATTTGTACTTGGCGTTGCAGGCAATGCGGCAGTTTCGATTCGCCGGGGAGAGGGCAGGTTTCCGTTTGTTGTTGGTGCTCGCGCAGACCACTGAGTAAGGTAAAAGCCGGTCGGGTTTGTTTAAAATCCACCAGGCCTGGCGGAAAGTCGCATTCGGTATTCAGGTGGGTGTGCAAAATCGATTCTTTGAGCGGGTAGGTTTGTTGCAACAGTTGTTCGGCCTGGCGGATGTCGTCGTCGCTGGCGAGGTCGGTTTTATTGAGCAGAATCGTATCGGCCAGATTGACCAGGTCGCGCATCACGGCGGATTTGGCCCAGCGTTCCGGTGTGAGTTGTTGTGGGGTGATGACCAGCAACACACCGGCAATTCGGATATTAGGTTGGAATTGTTTTAAGGTATCGATAACCTGCGCCGGATGACCGAGCCCGGTGGGTTCGACCAAAATGCGGTCCAGTGGATGCTGTAACAGCTTTTGCAAAGCTTGGCGATAGCCGAACTGAGCGCTGCAGCAGATGCAGCCGCCGGAAACGTCTTCAATCCATTGGCTGTCGGCATCGAGCGTGGCGGCGTCAATGCCGATCTCGCCGAATTCGTTGATGAGCAGGCCCCAGTTTTCGCCGGCGGGGCGTTGCTGTAACAGTCGGTGAATGGCGGTGGTTTTGCCGCTGCCGAGCAGTCCCGTTACCAGGGTAACGGGAGTTGGGGTGTCAGAGATCTTTGCCATCCAGCAAGTCGTTGACGAGTTCGTCGTGCTTCAGGTTGACGCCGAGACGCTCGCAGATGATTTTCGCATCGCGATAGGCGTTGCCCAGACACGTCGTGGCACCCGGCGACGGTGTCATATTGAAGATGATGTTGTCGTGCTCGGGCACGATGCTGGCTTCGCCCAATTTGAGTTCTTTGGTGGTCTTGTCGATGACCTGCGGGCGCACGCCGCCGTAACCTTCCGCGTAGGTGAGGTCTTTGGTGGTTAAATCCGGTAGGATTTTGCGGGCGTCTTTGACGAACAGCTTTTTGTTCAACCACGGCACTTCAAACAGGAAGTTGCGGAAAATGTAATTACGGATGGTGCTGTCTTTCATTAAATCCCAGAACACGCGCAGGACTTTTGTGTCCAGCTTCAGCGAGCGCCAGAAGTCCATATAGGTGCCGCCGGTGTAGCGTTCCAGCTTCGGCAGAACCAGGGCGGTGGGCCCTAGGCGGGTTTTGTCCGGCTCGGTTAAGTCGGGGTCGCCATGCAGTGCGGCGAACGGCAGTTTGTCATTCTGCATGGTGTAGACTTTGCCGTTCAGCACTTTCGGCGCGAAATAGAAGCTGCCGGCCATCGGCAGGGTGGACAGGTTCATGCCGTGGCCGAGTTGGTTGGCCAGTAACAAACTGTGCGCCCCGGCGGACACCACGGCAAAACGGCCGACATAAGTGCCGTGCGCGGTTTGCAGTTCGTAGTGGTCTTCCAGCTCGATGATGCGGTCCACTTTGGAGCTGAGGGAAACCCGGATGTCTTTGCCGGTTTTACGGGCACTGTCGATAAACGATTTCGACAGGTTGCCGTAGTTGACGGCGGAATATTCGTCGGTACAGCCACTGGCCAGAATGCGTTCCGGGCGTGGTTTGCCGTCTTTCAGCGCAACCTTGGGTTCGACTTCGGCAATTTTTTCGGCGTCCCACAGTTCCATGTAAGGGAAGCCTTCCTTGAATTCTTCATGGCGTTTTTCCAGACGCTCGCATTCGTCGTCGCCAACGGCCAGAATCATTTTCGGGAATTTATACAAAAAATCGTTTTTATCGACCTGTTCGGCGTATTTCACCAGCATATTGGCGGTACGCTTGACGGAAATGGCTTTTTCCAAAGTGTAGTTGGTTTCGATGTCGCCGCAGTGCAACGTTTGGCTGTTGCTGCGCGCATTGGAGTTCAATGGGGATAAAGAGCCGTATTTTTCCAGGATGGCGATGGACTTGATGTCGGTGTATTTAGCCAGTGTATAGGCGAGCGCGGTTCCGGTGATACCACCGCCGACGATCACGACATCAAATGTACGATTTTGCATAGGAGTTTCAATCCATTCGAATTCAGGGAGCCAAGTATTATATAAAATTCTTTAGGGTTTGACTAATTGCAATTAATTCCAGTTTTGTGAAGTTGTTGAATTGAATGTGGTGATGGCCTTCAGCCGATTTGGCAACTACGGGGTTGAATTTTCTCATATTCTTGCAAGGCGGCGAAGTCGGTTTCGGATTCCGGCAACTGGGTCAGGTGGTTTTTCAGGGTTTCGAAGGACAGCGGAGCCGGGGTGTTATTGACCAGTTCGTAATGCATCCAGGTGCCTTCTCGCCAGGATTTCACCAGGCCTGCGTTTTTCAGATACGTGAGGTGGCGGGAAATGGTGCTTTGCCCTTGTTCTAAAACGGTAACCAAGTCACAAACGCACAGAGAATCCCGGAGCAACAGCAAATGCAGAATACGCAAACGCAGCGGTTCGGAGAGAGCTTTAAAAATCTGTGCAGTGCGGTCTAAGGTCACGGGTGGAATTCCTATGTTGTGCTAGCGTTTATCATAGCGCCGGATAGTCATTTGAGCAAATATACCCACAGGTCTGGCTCGGCAAAACAGTATTAATTGTTACGTTATTGTATCAATTTTGTGATTGATTTGATTGTATTTTCCGTCAAGAGGTTTTAATATATCTGTTTATGCAGATTTAGTGTTGTTTAAAAGCGCTTTCTGATTTGTGCGGCGTGCTTATGGAGAAATGGAATGTTTGACATGATCGGAAACCAGGTTGCGTTCGAATGGCTGGGGCTTGGGAAAGAATCCGCTCTGGGCAGTGCCGTTCAGTTTTTTGTGATGGATACCCTGAAAATTTTTGTCATGCTGGTGGTGATTATTTATTTGATGGGATTGTTGCGGGCCTTTGTGTCGACTGAAAAGGTGCGCGACGTGGTGGCCGGTAAGCCGAAGTGGCTGGGCCGTTCGTTGGCGATTGGTTTGGGCGGCGTGACACCGTTTTGTTCCTGTTCGTCTGTGCCGTTGTTCATCGGTTTTGTGGAAGCGCGTATTCCGCTGGGCATCACCTTCGCGTTTTTGATTGCCAGCCCGATGATTAACGAAGTGGCGGTGGTGCTGCTGATCGGCATTCTCGGCTGGGAAGTGGCCTTGCTGTATGTTGCTGCGGGCGTGGTGGTGGCTTATATCGGTTCGATGGTGATGGAATGGTTTAAACCGGAACGCTGGGTGGAAGCTTATGTGTGGGACATCAAAATGCGTCAGGTGCAAGAGCAGCAGGCACAAAGCGGTGGTTTGGTCAGTCGTCATGCCTTTGCCTGGAATGAGGTGAAAATTATTGTTAAACGCATTTGGGTTTGGGTACTGGCGGGCGTCGGTGTTGGAGCGGCTTTCCATGGTTATGTGCCGCAGGCCTGGATCGAATCCACTTTGGCCGATGCGGGCAACTGGTGGAGTGTGCCCGCCGCCGTCTTGGTGGGCGTGCCGCTGTATTCCAATGTCACCGGAGTGATTCCGATTATTGAGGTCATGTTGAATAAAGGGGTGCCCATTGGCACCAGTCTGGCACTGATGATGAGTATTGCGGCTCTGTCGCTGCCGGAATTGCTGATTTTACGAAAAGTGATTCGTTGGCCGGCCTTGGCGGTGTTTGTTGGGGGTTTGTGCGTGGCATTTGTGTTGGTGGGTTATGGTTTTAATGCCGCTTTTGCGGTGTGACCGAAGTTTGGTTGATTTTAGCCAGGCCTGGGCGATTTAGAGAGTGTTGAATGATTAGGAGAGTGAAACAATGAAAGGGAACTTAATGGTGCGGATGATGACGCTGATGGTGTTGTTGGCGATTGCGTTGGCGCACGCTACCGGGCAAACCGATTTGACGCGCTGGAATTGGCTGTGGTTAGCGGTGTTTGCCGCCGGCATGGGCTTGCAGGCGACTTTCACAGGTTGGTGTCCGTCTAACCTGATTGGCAAGCTGTCGAAAACCGGCGAGTGTTGCCTGGACGGAAGTTGCGGTACGTCGAGCTCGAATACACCCTCCAAAACGAGCGTTGAGTCCGATGAATCGCCGTGTTGCGGTGGTGACGGAGCGGGTGCGGATGAATCATCGGTGCAAACCACCGCCTGTGGTACGACCTATGATGACAATGCCAAGGTGGTGAAAGTGTTGGGCAGTGGTTGTGCCAATTGCGAAACCACCGCGAGATTGATTCAGGCGGTGGCCGAAGAGAAAGGCGTGGCGATTGAATTGGAAAAGGTTGAGGATTTTGCGGAAATCGCGGCTTATGGGGTCATGAGTACACCCGGTGTGGTGATCGATGAAGCCGTGGTGCATACCGGCAGTGTGCCGGATCGGCAACGTATCGCCAGCTGGTTTTAATCAAACGGTCATCTAAGGATGATGGCAAGGCCGTAAACTCCAATCGAGTTTAAATTGAGGAGACAAAGATGATCAAGGTGGCAATCAACGGATTTGGTCGCATGGGGCGTTTGGCTTTGCGAGAAGCTTTCGACTGGCCGGATGTGGCATTTGTACACATCAATGAGACGGCGACTGATGCTGAAGGCTCGGCGCATTTGCTGCATTTTGACTCGGCGCACGGACGCTGGTGGCATGAAGCCGAGGCGGAAGACGGCGGCATTCGGGTCGAAGATTGTCTGATCGGTTATTCCTCGAATGAAGCGATTGCCGACACGCCTTGGGGCGACTTGGACGTGGATGTGGTGATTGAAGCCACCGGTGAATTTCGTACTCGTGCCGCTTTGCAGCCGTATCTAGATCAGGGCGTCAAGCAAGTGATTGTGGCGGCACCGATGAAGGAAGAGATTAAGAACATTGTGATGGGCATTAACGATGCGGTGTTTTCGCCAGGCCTGGACCCGATTATTACGGCGGCGTCCTGCACCACCAATTGCATTGCGCCGGTGATAAAAGTGATGCACGAAAAAATCGGCATCCAGCATGGCAGTATCACCACCATGCACGACCGCACCAACACTCAGAAAGTGGTGGATCACGGTCATAAAGACTTACGCCGTGCGCGGGCTTCATTTGAATCGCTGATTCCCACCACCACCGGTTCGGCTAAGGCCATTGGTACCATTTTCCCGGAGCTTAACGGTAAGCTGAATGGCCTGGCGGTGCGGGTGCCGTTTATGAATGCGTCTCTGACGGACTTGGTGTTGGAAATGCAACGTGAAACATCGGTGGACGAACTGAATCGTCTACTGAAAGAAGCCTCGGAAACCTATCTGGACGGCATTCTTGGCTATGAAGAGCGTCCGTTGGTGTCGGTGGATTATGAGGGCGAAACCTGTTCCTCGGTGATTGATGCACCTTCGACGATGGTGGTGAATGGCACGCAAGTGAAATTGCTGGCCTGGTACGACAATGAAATCGGCTATGTCACCCGCATGATGGAGCTGGCGGTGAAGGTCGGGGAATTGAATCAGCGGGCGGCAGAGCAGGAGTAACAGCGATGGCGATGTCCTTGAAACAGCAATACGGTTTGATTACCGCCAATTATTGGGCCTTTACCATTACCGACGGCGCTTTGCGAATGCTGGTGCTGTTGCATTTCTACCAGTTAGGCTACAGTCCGCTGGAAATTGCCATGCTGTTCCTGTTCTACGAGTTTTTTGGCATCGTCACGAATTTGTTCGGTGGCTGGTTGGGCGCCCGTTTGGGGTTGAATGTGACCATGAACATCGGCCTTGGCTTGCAGATTATCGCTTTGATGATGTTAGCGGTGTCGCCGGAGTGGCTCACCGTGGCGTATGTGATGGCGGCGCAAGCCCTGTCCGGCATTGCCAAAGACCTGAATAAAATGTCGGCGAAAAGTGCGATTAAAAGCCTGGCATCGGATACGGACGGGCAATTGTATCGCTGGGTGTCGGTGCTGACCGGTTCAAAAAACGCCTTGAAGGGGTTCGGCTTCTTTGTCGGCGCGGTGCTGTTGGGCACGTTGGGCTTTCAGTATGCGCTGTTCGTGTTGGTGGTGTTGATTCTGGTACCACTGTTTTTCTCGATTATTTATCTGGACGGTCGGCTGGGCAAGGCGAAAAATAAGCCGAAATTTCAGGAAATGTTTTCCAAGTCGCCGGCCATTAACTGGTTGTCCGGCGCGCGCTTCTTTTTATTCGGTGCGCGGGACGTGTGGTTTGTGGTGGCCTTGCCGGTTTATTTGCAAGGCGTATTGCAATGGTCGCACACTGAAGTGGGCACTTTTATGGCGTTGTGGGTGATTGGTTATGGCGTGGTGCAAGCGACCACGCCGAAATGGACCGGACTGAAAAAAGCGCGAGGCAACGCGGCTCAAGAACACAACCCGACCCGCGCCACCGCGATGAAACTGGCTTTGGCGTTGGCCGTTGTGCCCGCGATGATGGCGGCAACCTTGCCCTATTCGCCGCAAGTGATTTTGGTGGGCGGTTTGTTGGTGTTTGGTGTAGTCTTTGCCTTAAATTCAGCCGTGCACTCCTATTTGATTGTGTCCTATGCCGATGCGGACGGCACCTCCAAAGACGTTGGTTTCTACTATATGGCCAATGCCGCCGGACGTTTGGTTGGCACAATTTTGTCCGGTTGGGTGTTTCAGGCCTATGGCATGGAAGCCACCTTGTGGGGTTCGACCTTGTTTGTATTGGCTGCGGCTTTATTGGTGATGAAGGCTTAAATGATTACTCCGGGCAGGTAAGGGGACTAAGATAGTTGTTTAGATTCAAGGGTGCATGATTCACGTGATCTTGCAAAACGATGGCACCATTTTTAATAAAGTAGCTTATTTTCATAAGTGGCGGATCGGAATCAAGCAGATTGATTAGAGGGTCTTGAGCTGACCCGTAAATAAGGTTGGGGTCAACCTGATATTTTTTTAAAACCTTCATCATATTCCTAAATTTGTGCTTTGCTTTTTTACTTTTGCCTAGGTAACTTTTCGTTAGATGCTGGTAAAGGTTTTTGCCTAAAAATGAGCGGTTTAAGTTAATCCCCGATTCGCCAACAGCTTCAAAAAATGGATAGTAATGTCTTTTCAATGCGGCGATATAATCTTCAATTTCTGGTTGTTCGCCTTCTGATATTAACGTTTTGATTTCGTCCTTTGATTTTCTATCGACAATGGATTGCAAAATATTGGGCAGTTTATAGTTTTCGGTATTTCTTAAACGCCATACGTGGTAAGTAAATTTTAGATCATAGCAACGTTTCATCGTGTCTTCGAGTTGTTCAACATCAGAAAGCAATAGCCCAGAGTAGCTTGCTTGTTGCGTCAGTTCATTATCGGTTTTATTCATCCATTCATCGCAGGTTGAAATCCAAGGTTCCATTTTTCCTAGGTTGGCTTTAAGAAATTCAACCCCTCTTTCATGAATTTTTGGAATTTCCGGCAAATTGTCAGAGGTGTAGTGGCGAACATTAAAACGTTCATTTTGAATTCCCAGATGACAAACGGCTCTAACTTTGTGGGTTTGATTTTTGTGTTTTTGATTGGTTTCCTCTTTAGCAGATAAAGGTGCAGAATTCGTAGACTCTTTTTTTAAGAGGTTATGTGTTAATGCTGCGGATGCTATTTGAGCATTGGTTAATTGAGGAGGTGTTGTAATCGGTTCAAATTCAGTACGGTTGTTGTTCCGTGCGTCATTGAAAAAAAATAACCGATTAATACAGCCATTAAAACAGCGGCTAAAAACCGAAGGAAGTAATTTTTTTTCATATTCAGTTGAGATAAGTGTAATAAATCCAATTAAGCACTAATAACACGACTATGAAACCCACCGTATATTCGTGTTTACTTGGATTGCTTCTGATAATAGAAACAAGCGCACGCGATATAATCATTGAAATAATCAGGGTGAGACTGCCAATCAGGATTAGGTAAGATTTTGGCGGGACATAATTTGGAAAAAGATAAATAAAAATGGCCGATACGAGTGTGAAAATAATAGCACTGGTGAGGAGAAAATAATGGTTACTCATCCTGTTTTTATCAATGAAAGACACGACCGAAAAGGCTAAGGTCGCAATCATAATAAAAGGCAGGGCGGCAGGAAAAAAGTTATCCATAAAATAAAACTCTTTTAGTTGTTGGTGTTAACACCAGTAAAATGAATCGGTAGGGTCTATATCGATAATCTCATCCCCAACACCGGGTGTTAACTGGTCTTGGTCGATGTGAATCTCATGCCCCTGAACTTCAATGACTGGAATTTCAATCATGCTATTGATTTCTTCTGCGATTTCGGGCAAAAGTGTATCTGCATCGTAGCAAAGTTGATCTTTACGGTTTAGCGGGTGGTCGGAATCAGAAGTATCTCCTCCGCCCCCGTTTTCGGGAGGAGGGGACGGTTCATCCAATTGGCTGGCTAAAAAATCACAACCTTCGCGACAAGAGTAAGTCTCCACAAGGATTATTCCGGCAACGCAATTAGTGCCTAAAATGACGTTATATACCATAGCCGTACCGCACATTCTAAAGGCTCCATACTGTGCTGAGAGGTAAGCGGCTGTACCGGTACAAGTTGCCATGCAAACTTCATAGGTATCCGATGAATTAGCATAAGACTTTTGGGGTGCCAGTAACAAGATCATAATTAAAAACAAATTAATAAACAAAGCGGATTTTTTATACATTTGCATTCCCTAATGTATACGTTAAATTACTTGTTAATTGTAATTTATAACAAATGATAATTGTTATTAATTTTATTTTTAATAATTGTGGTCGTGAATAGCTTTGGAGTTAGGAGATAGCCTAATGGAATCTTTGTTCAGCAATGTAAAAGAAATTGTAAAATGGGTAAAATAGAAGCGATACGAAATATGCCCAGGCCTGGCGAAAATGCTGACAACGGCCTTGGCTGGAAAATGGCCTGGAAATAAGGAGTTGTCACATTGACTGCCATGCTAAAAGACGCCGTTTTGATTACCGGAGCCGGACAACGCATCGGCTTGTATCTGGCGAAACAATTTTTGGCGCAAGGCCAAGTGGTGGTCTTTACATATCGCACCGAACGTCCGGCGGTGGATGAGCTGAAAGCGCAAGGCGCTTTAGGGTTTCAAGTCGATTTCACCGATTCCGCTTCTTTGAATACCTTCTTACAGCGTTTGCCGCAACTGGTAGTGAGCTTGCGTGCGGTTGTTCACAACGCCTCGCTTTGGGCGACCGATGCGCAAGTGGATGCTCAACCGGGTTTGCTGGCCGACCTGTTGGCGGTGCATGTGGACGCGCCTTATCGAATTAACCAGGCCTGCCGTCCGTTACTGGAAAAGACGTCGGCCACCACCGCGGATATTGTGGCGCTGACGGATGTAAAAGTGGCGAACGGCCATGCCGATTATGCGGCTTATCTGGCATCGAAAGCGGGCTTGGCCTCTTTGACCCAGTCGTTTGCACAAGCATTTGCGCCGCGCATTAAAGTCAATAACATTGCACCAGGCCTGGTGATTTTTCATCCTGAGGATTCGGAGGCGTATCGCCAAAAGCGGTTGGCGGAAAGTGCCATTCCGGTGGAACCGGGGGAGGTGTCGATTTGGCAAGCGGTGCGCTTCTTAATGGGTAGCCCGAATGCCACGGGGTCAACCGTGTCTCTCGGGCAGAAAAAAGCGTTCGTTTAAATCCTTTTAATCCTGTTTGTAATGCAGTAAGGGGTTTAAATTTTTTCTGGTGAGCTTGTCATGCGCCTGCCATCCGTTTGTCATTGTTTTTGACGTATTCAATCTGGGCGTTTGTTGGGCTGATTGTAATGGTTTAAAACGGTTTGATATTGTTCCGGTGTTAAAGTGCTACGGATTGTATTTAATGCCCCAATCATCGTTTCCGTGGTCTGACGTTTTATGCTGGTTAATTCATCTAATTTTTGCGTGAGTTTTTGTGGGGTCGCTCCGTCAATTAATACGTCTTTGGCGATGGCTTTTTCCAATGTCTGCGCTTGGTGTAAACCTTGGTGCATTTTCGGCGGAATCGTTTGTTTTAGCTTTTTGAAGGTTTGTTGTTGTTCTTGAGTCAGTTTGAGTTCAGATTTGTGTTTCATAATGGTTTTCATTAAGTGGGGCAGGTTGTCTTTTAGAATGAGCGCATAATTTTGCAGCTCATCCTGTGCATTAACGGATGTGCCAAAGCATAAAAGAGTGATTCCGAACCATTTTTTTAAGGAATGTAACATATAAATCTCCTAGTGATTGAAGGTTAATGAGAATAATAAAAATCGTTATCAGGCAAACGATTTCCGACTAACGCTGGGTTGCTGTTCATTAGCGTGTGATAGAAATATTCCAGCTCTGGTTTTGATTCAGCGGCCGACTTGACATCTATTACCGTCCATTTAAGAGACTCGGCAACCGTTTCAGGTGTTAAACGTTTATGATACTTGGTTACCATTTTTCCGGTTTCTTCTGGATGGTCCAAACACCATTTGGACGATTTTCGATATTCTTGTTGAAAACGTTGCAATAGTTTTGGTTTGTCGAGCACGTTTTGCATTGCGGTGATGCTCAGTTGTGGGATTTTGGCTGGGCGTTGAAATACTCGCCCCCATTCTTGTTGAAGGTCGACGCTGCGGTACAAGAGTGCGACGCTTTCTTGATCCGCCAATTGTCGGTTCTTGTGCAGTACCATTGAGGTGGCTGGCTCTGTCAGCAAGGCATGTTTGACCTGGCCTGATATCAGTAATTGCATCGCATCCAAAGGGTGGGCAGTATAGTGCAGCTTAAAATCACTTTTCGGGTTGAGTCCTTCTGCTTTGGCGATTTGCTGGAATAATATGTCTGGCATGTCGGCACGGTAAGGAATGGCGATTTTTTCTCCTTTTAAGTCACTGAGGTGTTGCCGTGTTTTATCTTGCGAGACAATCCATAAAAGATCCCAGATAGGAACATTGATTAATTTCAGCCTTATACCTTTGTTATATAACATGGCGGCAACATTCGATGGCATGGCCATAAAGTCTGTTTGGTGTGCGCCTTTTCCCAGAGCTAATAAACGAGCTTGGTCCGGGTTGTTGACCGGAATGAATTGAATGTCCTGAACCATGTCGCTTAACGCCCGGGTTTCTACCATGTGTATTAGTGGATAAGAGATGGCGGAAAAAGGCCCGGAAAATACCAGACTTTCAAGTTTGTCATCGGCTGGTTTACCCGCCGAAAAGGCGGGTGTTGTCATGGATAGCAACGCCTGAAACAGCCAGAGAAAAAGGGTGTTTCGGAGTGCTGTTCCGAGCTTAAAGGTAAACACGTACGCCGCCGTAGAAATAGGTTCCGACATCCGACCCGAGGGCTTTATCGACTTTGGTGTCTAACATGTTGTCGATGCCGCCGAAAAAGTCGATGTTTTTCAAGGATTCGGGTGAGTAGCTGAGTTTCAAGTTGACCGGTGTATAAGCGTCTGCCGTTTTGCGTTGATTTTTCTCCGTGTAGTCTTGATCGCCCACATATTGCGCAATTAGCATGGTGCTGAATGAAGGGGTTACTTTATAGTCTACGGTTACGCTGTAAAGTTGCTCGGGTGTATATTCTAAACGCTTGTCGGTATCTTGGTTTTTGGTGTTCATGACATTGGCGTACAACTCTAGGCGAACTGGATCTATCAGTTGTTTACTTCCAGAAAACTCCAATCCTGTAATATCCACTTTGCTGGCATTGTTGAAGGTTCGGTAGTTTCCATTAGAATCGTCCGGTTGAATGCTGTCGGTAATTTGGTTTTGATAAATCGCCACATCATAAGACCAGTCTTTTCCGCTTCCCAGTAAACCGATTTCGTAGTTGTCGCTGTGTTCCGACTTCAGATCAAATGCAGTATTTTTACCATAAGCTGTGTCGATGACTTCCGCCCCCAGCAAGCGTTTAGAGTTCGGCATGAACCGGTTCATATACAGCTCTTGGCTGTCTGGCGCACGAAAACCTTGTGCATAACGCAGACGCAAATTGGCGGCGTTATTAAACTGATAGACACCGCCGGCATTGAAGGTTATGGCATCATCACTGCTTTTCCGATCGTCAAAGCGGACGCCGTATACAAATGATAAAGGATCCGTGGCTTGCCATTCGTGTTGCGCAAAGAGGGATGAGGTTTGGATGGTTTTGGTTTCGGTTGAACCGTCCGAGCTGAAGAAATCGGCTTTACGCTTGTCTTCCACATATTCGGCACCGACTAACACTCGGTTTTGTTCATTGGGGGTCCAGGTGGAAGACAATTGATGGTCTATTGCAATAGAACGGCCGGTTCCAGCCGTTGCGCCATCACTGGATTGTGATTCGGATGTGTATCCGAGTTGCTCCCACATCGGCGTGGTGATGGTGTCGTCTTTTTTGTAGTTAGACTGGCTGCTTTGCCAATTAATGGTGACGGTGTCAGAGGCTTTATAATCTGCGCCAATGCTAATGTCTGTACGTTCATTTTCCAGTTTTTGATGCGTTTCGACATTTAAAAAAGGAATTTTGAATCCGGGTTTTTTGGGGTTATTGATATTACTGCGATATGCATTGGCAATGGCCACTGCGTCACGTGATTCTTTCATATAAGATGCACTGAGTTTTAACATCAAATCCTGGGTAAAATCATAAGTCAGTTCACCGCCCACATTGAAAATTTGCGACGGCGCTTGATAAGTGACGTTTACATCGGTCGGGTGGCCGACATTACTCGGTGGCTGGCCGCCTTTTTGTAGCTGAGCTGTTTCTGTTTCAGTATAGGATTCGATATTTTGTGCGCTGAACCAAGCGCTGAATCCGGTCTTGCCACTGCGCCCTCGGAGGTCTCCTCCGATTTCGGTGATCGCTCCTTGTCCTTCTGAGTTCACTCCGCTTTGGCCGCTGATTGAGGCTTCAAATCCATCTTCTGGCTTTTTTGTGATGATATTGATCACGCCGCCAAGGGCGTCTGAACCATATAAAGCCCCGGCAGGCCCTTTGATGACTTCAATCCGTTCAATGCGGCTGGCAGGGATGCGGGTTGAATCGTAAAAATTACTGTATTCAGAGCCAATACGATGTCCATCAATCAACAATAAGGTGCCTTTGCCTCCCACGCCACGAATGGACATGCTACCGCCATTCGGCTGGACATAAACACCGGGGATATTATGAAATATATCCTTTAAGTTTTTGGCGTCAATGGCTTCAATTTGTGCCTGGGTAAAGACTTCGGTGGAAACTGGTGTTTTTGAAACTTCGCGTTCTGTTTTCGTGGCCGTAACCACAACTTCATTTAAGACTACATTTTGCGTTTCATTGGCAAACGCAGGCATTGCTGAGGCCATACATAACAATAGACTGCTTGTTTTTTTCATTTAAATTCCCTTAAGATCAATAGCATGGTTAACCCGTTGATGAAAGTGGTTGATGGCATTCGTTATAAAAAAACTTGATACGTTATAACGTAACAAGATAAGTGTTTTATTATATGCTAATGTAATTGATAATTGTTATTGTTATTTTTTATAAGGGTGTATTAAGCAATGTTGATAAGCTGCCCTAAAGGTGTAAGCCTTTGGATAAAACGACAGTTGTTGATAGAAGGGTGGTCGTCTAAACGAGGTGTTTGGGGGACGATAGATCCGTAAAAAAGAGGCCAGGCCTGGTGATTTTTCAGTGTGTTTGAAAAAGCGGTTTTCAGGCCTGGAGGTTTTACTGTATGGAATGTTTAAACTTAATGCTTTGCGCCTTGCGCGTGAGCCAATTTGGCTTGCAATTCACGTTCGGCTTGCGCGGCCGCTTCGTCAAAACCGTCTCTTTCCGGCCAGCCTTGGGTCTGTTGCAAGATGACTTCCGTCAAAGCACTGGTGTGGTCGTCACGGAAGTTGAGGGCGGGGATGTAGCTGAAGGTTTCGCCTCCGGCTTCTTCGAAATACTCTCGGTTTTCCTGGTCGATTTCTTCGATGGTTTCCAAGCAATCGGCGGAGAAGCCCGGGCAGATGACTTGCAGGTGTTTGACGCCTTTGGCCGGTAAGCCTTTCAAGGTGGCGTCGGTGTATGGTTTGACCCATTCTTCTTTACCGAACAGCGACTGGAAGGTCACCATGTAGTCGTCCGGGCCAATGCCGAGTTCTTCGGCGAGCAGTCGAGAGGTGGCGCGGCATTCGCATGGGTAAGGATCGCCGTTATCGAAATAACGTTTCGGGATACCGTGGTAGGACATCACCAGTAAATCCGGTTTTCCGTATTTTTCTTGGTGTTCGCGGATGCTGTTGGCCAGTGCTTTGATGTAGCCAGGGTGTTTGTGGTAATTGCGCACAAAACGCATTTCCGGAATCCAGCGCCAGGTTTGCAGTTCGGCGGTGACGGCATCGAAGGTGGAGGCCGTGGTGGCGCCGGCGTATTGCGGGTACAGTGGCAACACAATCAGACGCTGTACATTGCGTTCCTGCAAGGATTTCAGTGCATCGGCAATCGACGGATTGCCGTAACGCATGCCCAGTGCGAATTCAACGCGACCACTGAAATGGCCGCGCACCTTTTCTTCGATGTCGGCCAGCTGGCGATTGCTGATGTCCAGCAACGGCGAGCCTTCGCCGTAATGTCCCCAGACTTCTTCGTAGGCTTCGGCTGATTTCGCCGGGCGGGTGTTGAGAATAATAAGGTTCAGAATCAGTTTCCATAACCAGCGCGCCGGTGGCGGTTCCACGACGCGAGGATCCATCAGGAATTCTTTCAGGTAGGGTTTTAACGCTTCTTTGGTCGGGGCGTCGGGCGTGCCCAAGTTGGTAATCAGAACGCCGACGGCAGGCTCAGAGCCATGTTGATAAGCGGTGTAGTTTTTGTATTCCATAAAGGTTCCTGTACTGGTTCCGGATAAGCGTTTGCGCCATTTTAGACGTATTTCCGTCAGACGTAAACGGCTAGGCCGCTCCCTTTAAGTGGGAAGGGTGTTACTCTGTCAGAAAAGAGTATAATGGAATTGTATTAGTTGTACAATGTTGTATATGTTTTGTATAAATAATAAATTGTTGAAAATGCCATTTCCTAGGAAGCAAGGAGCTGATGATGCCGTTATCCACTGCTGAAGAAAAATTTCCGAGATTGAAAATTGCCGTTTCAGATTGTTTGCGTGGAACGGAGTGTCGTTATAACGGGGGTCATGCCCAAGATGATTTTATTAATCATCATTTGGCGAAGTACGCCGATTTTTTGCCTTTTTGTCCGGAGGCACCGGTTTTGGGCACGCCGCGTGAAACCATTCGTTTGGTGAATGTGGATGGCGATATTCGGGTTCGTGGCACGCGAACCGAGCAGGATGTGACCGACGGGATTCAGCACTATAACGAAAAAATGGTGCCGAAATTGTTGCAACAGGGAATTGACGGCGCCGTGGTGAAATCGCGGTCGCCGACGTGTGGTTTGGAACGCATTAAAATTTATCGTCCGAGCGGTGAATGGTTCGGATCACAAGATAAAATGGGGCAGGGAATGTTTACGGCCACTTTGCAACGTCAGGCACCGGGTTTGGCGGTGGAAGAGGAAGGCCGCTTGCAGGATGCCTGGTTGCGAGAGAATTTTATGATGCGGGTGTTTACCACCGCGCGTTGGCGAGTGTTTTTGGCAGACGAGCTGACCGTGGCGGATTTTCAAGCGTTTCATCGAGACCATAAATATCTGTTGTTGTCGAAATCGGAGGCCGTTTACCGGGAGATGGGGCCGATTGTCGCCGAGACCACTCAGGACAACCTGGCGGCGCAGCTGGAAGCCTACGAAGCCAAGTTACAGATTTTATTGGCGAACCGCTCGAAACGCGGTAGCGTGATTAATGTATTGGATCACCTTTACGGTTACTTTAAAAAGCAATTAACCGAGGAGGAAAAAACACATTATCGCGAAACGGTTGAGGAATTTCGCAGTGGCATTGTACCGTTGATTGCCGTGATTAAAGTGTTGCAACAGTTTTTGAGTCACTATGGCTCGGAATATTTGGAGACACAGGTGTTTTTTCATCCGTATCCGGCCGAGCTGGCCTTGCGTTCCCAAATTACCGCTTATCGATAGGAATGAAAACCGAATCCGTGGCTTTTTTACGACACTTTCGACTTTTTTTAAAAATACGAAAAATTAACAAGAATTTCGGTGGATTTTCCTTATAATGAAATTTCCTAAGTTTTTGACAAGTTTCATTTTTTTAAATGTTGGTCAGGGATTTGGGAGTTGTTTTATTTGTTAGAAAGGAAAAAGCATGTCAGATTTAGTTACAGGCACGGTTAAGTGGTTCAACGATGAGAAGGGCTTCGGCTTCATCGAGCAAGAGGGTGGAAAGGATGTGTTTGTACACTTCTCGGCCATTAACGGAACCGGTCGTAAAACATTGGCCGAAGGCCAAGCGGTTACAATGGAAGTGACACAAGGTCAAAAAGGACCACAAGCAGAGAACGTTACCCCGGTATAAGCTCTGTTTTAAACCATTCTTAAGCCCTTTTATTGGTTTTCAATCGAAGGGTTTTTTTGTTTCTGGGCATTCGCCTTTTGCGTTTTATTTCTTGGAAGCCGGCACCGGCTTTTTACATTTTCTTTTCTCTCTTTATATCGAATTGCTATAAATCTCTATTCATCCTTCACGTTTTCTACTTTGTGATGCACTGTCTTAAGTTGTGTGCCATTCGTGTTTTTGTTTTTTCATCTCCTTAAAAAGCCCGTTTAAAAGCGTTTCGTCGCTTTGTCTGTTTTTCCCGTCTGTTTTGATTTTAATTTAGTGAAAAATATTTTCATAAAATGAACAAAAAGTTCTTGAAATGAAAATGTCATTGTCTTAATATATGAATCAAAGTTTCTCAAGGGGAAAATAATGCAGCAAAATTCATATGTTTTAACCATTTCATGCCCTGACCGCGTGGGGATTGTCGCCAAGGTGTCGAGTTTTTTGGCAGAAAACAATTGCATGATCGCCGAGGCGAATCATCATGCGGATAGATATACCGGCCAGTTTTTTATGCGCAACGAAATCACCGATATTCAAATGGATGAGGCGGCATTTCGTGAGGCTTTCGCCAAAATCGCCGACGAGTTCGATATGAAGTGGCAGCTCAGCGCTTCAGAACGCAAAAAGCGTGTATTGATTATGGTGAGTAAGCAGGATCATTGTTTAGCGGATTTGTTATACCGCTGGAGCAGTGGCGAAATCGATTGCGAGATTCCATGCGTGATTTCCAACCATTTGGACATGAAGGGGTTGGTCGAATGGTACGGCATTCCCTATTTGCACATTCCGGTAACGCCTGAGAACAAACCACAGGTGTTTGACGAGGTCGTTAATTGGGTGGATCACTATCAAGCGGACACGATTGTGTTGGCGCGCTATATGCAAATCATCCCGCCGGCGTTATGCCAAAAATACCCAGGTCAGATTATCAATATCCACCACAGTTTCTTGCCGTCGTTTATTGGCGCCAAACCTTATCATCAGGCGTATGAACGTGGGGTGAAGCTGATTGGAGCGACTTGCCATTATGTCACTGAAGACCTCGATGCCGGGCCGATTATCGAGCAGGATGTCGCGCGGGTGTCGCACAGTGAGTCCGCCGAAGAAATGGTTGTGATGGGGAAAGACGTCGAGAAAAACGTATTGGCGCGTGGTTTGAAGTATCACTTGCAAGACCGTGTGTTGATTTACGGCAATAAAACCGTTGTGTTCGCTTAGGAGACTGGAATGCCACTTAGATTAATGAAATATGCCTGGAAGAAATCGGAAGACGAACCGCGTTTTTTCCCGGAAGAAAAGCCTTTGAAAAAGGCCTATGACGTCGTCATTATCGGCGGCGGAGGTCATGGAATGGCCTGTGCTTATTACCTGGCTAAAGAACACGGCATCACCAATGTGGCGGTTTTGGAACAAGGGTATATCGGTGGTGGAAATACCGGTCGTAATACCACCATTGTTCGCTCGAATTACCTGACCTCTGAAGGGGTTAAGTTCTACGACGAGAGTTTGAAATTGTTCGAAGACTTAAGCGACGACTTTGATTTGAACATCTTCTATTCGACACGCGGCCATTTTACGCTGGCGCACACAGATAGTGCGATGCGCACCATGAGATGGCGTGCTGAAGTGAACAAGCATCACGGTATCGACAGCGAAGTGGTGGATGTGGACACCATCAAAAAAGAAGTGCCTTACATGGACATGTCCTGTAACGGTCAGCACCCGGTGATGGGAGCCTTGTACCACGCGCCGGGCTCGGTGGCGCGTCATGATGCGGTGGCTTGGGGGTATGCTCGCGGCGCGCAAATGCGTGGGGTGGAAATTCACCAGAAAACGCAGGTGACGGACATTAAAACCCAAGGTGGAAAAGTCGTCGGCGTGGAAACAGACAAAGGGTTTGTCGAAGCCAAGAAAGTGATTTCGATGGTGGCCGGTTCCACACCGCGTATTACCGAAATGCTGGACATTAAAACCCCGATTGAAATTTTCCCGTTGCAGGCGTGTGTGACTGAACCGGTGAAGCCGTTTATGGACACGATTGTGGTCTCCGGTAGCTTGCACGTTTACGTCAGCCAATCGTCACGGGGTGAATTGGTCATGGGGGCGTCGGTGGATCCGGCGGAATTGCATTCGACTCGTTCGACCCTGGATTTTGTGGAAGGGTTGACTGACCAGATGATGGATTTTTTCCCCTTCACCAGCCGCTTGAAAATCATGCGTCAGTGGGCCGGGATGAGTGATATCACACCGGACTTCGCGCCGATTATGGGTAAAACCGATGTAGAAGGGTTTTATCTGGATGCCGGTTGGGGAACTTGGGGCTTTAAAGCGACGCCGGTCAGCGGCAAGACCATGGCGCATACCGTGGCCACGGATTCGACACATGAATTGATTAAACCGTTCAGTCTGGATCGCTACGCCAAGTTCGAATTGGTGGGTGAGAAAGGCGCGGCTTCAGTCGGTCATTAAGGAGACAGTATGAAATTTGTTACGTGTCCAAGTTTGGGAAGAAGAGCCTTGAGTGAGTTCACTTACGGTGGGCGACTCGAACGTGAGCCGGATCAGGAAACGGTGTCGGAAGCGGATTGGGCAGATTATGTTTTTTACCATAACGGAGCGCCGAAAACGCAATCCGAATGGTGGTATCACCGTCCGACGGGCATCTGGTTTTTATTTGAACGAAATACGTTGACCGATCAAATCACACAGGTCGATTTTGCGAATAAAGGAATTGCACATGAAGCTTAGACTCGCGCCACAGCCATTGGAATGGATTGATCGCAAAGCGTCGGTGACCTTCGAATTTGAAGGGCAGCCGGTCAAAGGTTTCAAAGGCGATGTCATCAGCAGCGCTTTATGGGCCGAGGGCACGAAAGTGTTGGGTCGCAGTTTTAAATACCACCGTCGTCGCGGTGTGATGAGCTTGGCCAACCACGATGTGAATGCCTTGTTTCAGGCCGAGGACAGACCGAATGTCCGCGGCGATGTCGTCACACCGGAAAACGGTATGGCGTTGACCGCCGTCAATACCTTCGGATCCTTGGCGAATGATAAAGGCGCGATGGTGGAGTGGATCGGTAAATTTCTGCCGGTCGGTTTCTACTATAAAGCCTTCTATTCGCCGAAGTTTCTGTTCCCGAAATGGGAGCGTTTGATTCGCGAAATGGCAGGCCTGGGCAAAGTGGATACAAGTTGGACCGAAGAGCGTAAGCCAAAACGCTATCGTCACTATGACGTCGCCGTCATCGGCGCCGGGCCTTCCGGTATGGCCGCCGCCATTCAGGCCGCCAAGCAAGGCGTGGATGTTTGTTTGATCGATGAGAATCCGCACATCGGCGGTTCGTTGGATTATCAGTTTGTAAACGAAAGCGCACAAACGCTGAATCGTCATTATTTAAAAGAAACGGTTGAAAAGACACCCAATATTGATGTGATTACATCGGCTTATGTGGCGGGCTATTACGGCGACCATTGGTTGTCGATCAATACCGATGACGGTTTGATTAAGTTGGCGGCTCAGTCGGTGGTGGTGGCCACAGGCGTGTTCGAGCAGCCGGCGGTGTTCCGTAATAACGATTTACCGGGCGTGATGAATGCCTCAGCCGCGCAACGCATGATGGCACGCTATGCCGTGGCACCTTGCGCCGAATCGGTGGTGCTGACCGCCAATGCTGAAGGCTATCGTGCCGCACTGGATCTGCATCAGAACGGTTTGGTGGTGAAGGCGATTATCGATACCGGGCGCACCGAGGGTGAGTGGGTCGAACAAGCCAAGCAAGCCGGCATGGTGGTGTACGAAAACGCGGAGATGGTGGAAGCGCTTGGGCGCAAACAACTGGAAGGTGTGATTTTCAAAACCAACGGCACCGAAAAGCGGTTGTTGTGTGACGGCTTATTGATGAGTGTGGGCTGGGCACCGGCTGGCGCACCTTTGTATCAAGCAGGTGCCAAATTCGGTTACAACGCTACCCTGGAGCAGTTGCTGCCGGTGACGTTACCGGAAGGCGTGTTCGCCTGTGGCCGCATCAACGGTGTTTTCGATATTGAAAACCGTATCAAGGACGGCGAACAAGCCGGTCTGGCCGCGGCGCTATCTATGAAAGGTCAGGCATTACCGGAAGCTGAAGATTTCCGTGCCGCAGAAGCACATTCGCATCCGTACCCGATTTGGGCGCACCCAAAGGGAAAGAATTCGTCGACTTCGATGAAGACATTCAGATCAAGGACTTGAAAGGCGCGATCGCGCAAGGGTTCGACAATATCGAGTTGATGAAGCGGTTTTCCACCATCGGTATGGGGCCGAGCCAAGGCAAGCACAGCAATATGAACGGCATTCGCATGTTGGCGAAACTGACGGGGAAAACCATCGATCAAACCGGTTCGACCACCGCAAGACCGATGTTCCACCCAACGCCGGTCTCGCACTTGGGCGGGATGCGTTTCCGTCCGGAACGTTTGACGCCGATCCATGCGTTTCACGAAGAAGAAAACGCCTGTTTTATGGAAGCCGGTAACTGGTTGAGACCGGAATATTATCCAACCGAAATGACCCGTGAAGCCTCGATTCAGGCTGAAGTGCAAGCGGTACGGAATTCCATCGGTTTGATTGACGTTTCGACGCTGGGCAAGCTGGATGTTTTCGGACGGGATGCCGGGGAGTTGATGGACCGACTGTACACCATGCGCATGTCGAATATGGCGATTGGCGCCAGTCGTTATGCCTTGATGGTGGACGATTCCGGTGTGGTCATCGACGACGGTGTCGCGATTCGCTATTCCGACGAACATTTTTATGTGACCACCACGACATCGACTTCGGATTCGGCCTACCGCTTGATTCAGAAAAAAGTCATCGAGTGGGGCTTGAAGGTCACGGTATTGAACCGCACCGGGCAGATTGGTGCCATGAACCTGGCCGGTCCGAACAGCCGCAAGATTCTGGAACAGCTTTGTGATATTGATTTATCGACGGAAGCCTTCCCGTATCTGGCGATGCGCCAAGGCAAAATGCTGGGGTTGGATGTCACCTTGATTCGGGTCGGTTTCGTGGGCGAATTGGGGTATGAAATCCATACCGATTCGCAATCGGCACTGACCATTTGGAAGGCGCTGATGAGTGCCGGTCAAACCTATGGCATCAAACCGTTCGGTGTGGAAGCGCAACGGCAGTTGCGTTTGGAGAAAGGCCACATCATTGTCGGCCAGGATACCGATGGCTTGACCAATCCGTTCGAGGCCAATATGCCATGGGCGGTGCATTTCAAAAAACCGTATTTCCTCGGCAAACCGAGTTTGGTGAGATTGAAAGAAACCAAGATGCGTACCTTGGTTGGGTTCGAATTGTTGTCTGACAACCCGAACGACCAGCCGCTGGAGTCGAATCTTGTGATTGAAGCCGACGAGATGATTGGGCGTGTGACCAGTATCGGTCGCAGTGCCACACTGAAAAAGGTCATCGGTTTGGCGATGATTTCAACCGATTATTCAATGGCGAATAATGTGCTGAGCATCAAATTGACCGACGGTCGATTTGTGAAGGCAAAAGTGGTTAAAACCCCTTTCTATGATCCGGAAGGGTTAATGCAAAAACCGGACGAAACGGCAGAAGGAGACGCGGCATGAGTTTACAGATTACACCGAAGACAATGCCGACTCTAATGCATTTTCGCGGGGAAGGCCTTAATGATGTTTTGGCTTCCTTCGGGGCGTCAGGCCTGGACGTTTTTCAATATCAATCGGTGGCGAAAGACCAATTCGTCGCCAAATTGGGTGAAGAAGAACTCTATGTCTGCGTTGAACAACCGTTGGAAGCTGTATCCGAAAATAACCAATATGCATTCCAAAGAGGGGATGCGATTTTTGAACTGTCGGGTAACTGGAAAGCTTTGATGTCGGAAGTGTGTATTTACGACTTCCGTCAAAGTCAGCCGGGTGATTTCCTGATGGTCTCGATTGCGGGTGTCTCGGCCTGGCTGTTGGTTCCAGAAGCCGATGCACCGCTCATTCTGGGGTGTGATCCGACTTTCGGGCACTACTTCCAGGAAACCTTGAGCCAGCAAATACAAAAATCCCCTTTTTTAAAAATGGAGTGCCAAGATGACGATTGAAGAAGCCAAAAAATTCCTTGAAGACAACCAGATTAAATACATTCTGGCCCAGTTTGTCGATATTCACGGTGTCGCCAAAACCAAGTCGGTTCCGGCCAGTTGCCTGGAGTCGATTGTGGAAGACGGTGCCGGGTTTGCCGGGTTCGCCGTCTGGGGCTTGGGCATGGAACCGCATGATGGCGATTATATGGCCAAAGCGGATTTAAGCACTTTGAGTATCGTCCCTTGGCAACCGGGGTATGCGCGTGTGGCCTGTACCGGTCACGTCCATGACAAGCCTTACGAATACGATACGCGCCACATCATGTTGAAACAAATCGAGCGTTTGAGCGAAAAAGGCTGGACCTTGAACACCGGGATCGAACCGGAATTCAGTTTGCTGAAACGCAATGAAGACGGGCATTTGATGCCGTATGACGAAAGCGATACCTTGGACAAGCCGTGTTACGACTATAAAGGCCTATCGCGTTCCCGTGCGTTTTTGGAAAAATTCGTCGATTCCCTGCAGCAGGTCGGATTCGATGTTTATCAGATTGACCACGAAGACGCCAACGGTCAGTTCGAAATCAACTACACCTATTCCGACGCGAAAACTTCGGCGGACCGCATCACCTTTGTGCGCATGGCCGGCAGCGAAATCGCCAATGAAATGGGCATGATTTGCTCCTTTATGCCGAAGCCGAACGCCAACCGCACCGGGAACGGGTTCCATTTCCACTTGTCGATTACCGATGACCAGGGAAATAACCTGTTCAAAGACGATTCCGACAAAAACAACATGGGATTGTCGGAACTGGCCTATGACTTCCTGGGTGGCCTGATGCACCACGCGAAAGCTTTGTGTGCGTTTGCCGCGCCGACCGTCAATTCTTACAAGCGTTTGGTCGTCGGGCGTTCGCTGTCCGGCGCGACCTGGGCACCGGCGTTTATCAGCTACGGGGATAACAACCGTTCGGCGATGGTGCGTGTGCCTTATGGACGTTTGGAGTTCCGTTTGCCTGATACCGGGTGTAACCCGTATCTGGTGACCGCAGCCATTATCGCCGCCGGTTTGGACGGTGTGGCGAAAAAATTGAACCCGGGCGAGCCGCAAAACATCAACCACTACGGCTTGTCGTTGGATGAAATCAAGGCGAGAGGGATTGATACCCTGCCGCAATCCTTGTCGGAAGCCTTGGACGAGTTGGAAGAAGATTCATTATTCGTTGAGCAGTTCGGCGAAAACTTCATGAAAGAATTTATTGATATCAAACGCATGGAATGGGTTGAGTACCAGCGCCATGTGTCCGATTGGGAATTAAACCGTTATGCAGAGTATTTTTAAAGGAGAAGGCTCATGTGTGGAATTGTAGGGTTATATTTAAAAAACAGCGCACTTGAGAGTCAACTCGGCAAGCTGTTCGAGCCGATGCTGATTGCCATGACTGGTCGTGGACCGGACAGTGCCGGGTTTGCGATTTACGGGGACGAAGTGTCCGACGATATGATCAAGTTAACGCTTCAGCATGAAGACGAGCATTATCCTTGGCATATGTTGGCCGAAAAGCTTGAAGAAACCTATAGCACGCCGGTTTCGGTGATGCACAACGCCAATGCAGCGGTGCTGAAAATGAAAGCCGAAGAAGCATCGGTACGTGAAACCATTGCTGAATTCGATCCGACGGTTCGCATTATGAGCGTGGGGCGTTCCATTGAAATTTTGAAAGAAGTCGGCTTGCCGGAAAATATCGCCGAGCGTTTCAATTTGGCGGGCATGAAAGGGTCGCATATTGTGGGCCACACCCGTATGGCCACCGAAAGTGGCGTGACGATGGAAGGGTCGCATCCGTTTTCGACCGGGATGGATTTGTGTCTGGTGCACAACGGTTCCTTGTCGAACCATAACCGTTTGCGAGAAGAGCTGGAACACAAAGGTATCCAATTCGAAACCGAAAACGATTCCGAAGTGGCGGCCGGTTACCTGACCTGGCGTTTGCGTGAAGGCGCCAGCGTAAAAGAAGCGTTGGAAGGTGCCATCGAAGATTTGGACGGCTTTTTCACCTTCACGGTCGGAACCAAAGACGGCTTTGCGGTGGTACGTGATCCAATCGCGTGTAAGCCAGCGGTCATGGCGGAAACGGATGATTACGTGGCCATGGCGTCTGAATATCATGCGCTGTCCTCTTTGCCGGGCATCGAGAACGCCAAATTGTGGGAACCGGATCCAGGAAAAGTGTATTTCTGGGGTAAAGGCTGAGTTGAGAAACAAACGAGAGCTTTGCAGGAGGTGGATGCACGGATAAAAATGGCTAAAATTTCCCTGAATGTCGTTGAAAAACTGGCGAATAGCTCGCTATTCGCTGCGTTTTCCGCCTAATTCAGAAAAATTTTATCTCATTTTTCTATCGCGCCCCACTCATGCAAAGCTCTCAAAACGAATAAGAAAAAGGAATTGCCATGGAATTTGATTTGAAAACACAAACGGTCCGAGAGGTGAATCAAGCCTTGCACGATTTGCCAAAAGACAAACCCAGTGAGGTGGTGGTAAACGGTATCAGCGGTGACCATAACTTGGCGGTTGGTATGGACCAGCCTGCGAAAATTACCTTGAATGGTAATGCCGGTTACTACTGCGCCGGTATGAATAAAGAAGCGGAAATCATTGTTAACGGTAACGCCGGTCAAGGCGTGGCGGAAAACATGATGTCCGGTAAGGTTCACGTGAAAGGCAATGCCAGCCAATCGGCCGCCGCCACGGCGCATGGTGGCCTGTTGGTGGTGGACGGTGATGCGGCGGCCCGTTGCGGTATTTCCATGAAAGGCGTCAATATTGTTGTAAAAGGCTCGGTCGGTCACATGAGTGCCTTTATGGGGCAATCAGGGTGTTTGGTCGTATGTGGCGATGCCGGTGAAGCCTTGGGGGATTCCTTGTATGAAGCCCATTTGTATGTCAAAGGCACCGTTGAGTCTTTGGGAGCGGATTGTATTCAAAAAGAGATGCGTCCAGAGCATATCGAAGAACTTTCCGCATTGTTGAAAGAAGCCGGTTGCGATGAAGATCCGCACAGCTTTACCCGTTACGGTTCGGCTCGCCAGCTTTACACCTTTAAAGTCGATAACGCCTCGGCGTATTAAGGCATTAACCTAATTGCAAGGAGTCAGATATGACGATGAAACAACCTGGATTAATCGAATCCGCAACTTTTAGCCGTGACGTAATTCATGAAATTCAACGTGCCGCGGAAACGGGTATTTATGACATTCGCGGGTTTGGTGCGAAGCGTAAGGTGCCGCATTTCGATGATTTATTGTTCCTAGGGGCCAGTATGTCGCGTTACCCATTGGAAGGTTACCGTGAGAAGTGCGGTACCGATGTCACTTTGGGGACACGTTTTGCCAAAAAACCGATTAAGTTGGATATTCCTGTGACCATCGCCGGGATGAGCTTTGGGGCTTTGTCCGCCAACGCGAAGGAGTCGCTTGGGCGTGGTGCGAACATGGTTGGCACCAGTACCACCACCGGTGACGGCGGGATGACGCCGGAAGAGCGACAAACCTCCAAAACGTTGGTCTATCAGTATTTGCCGTCTCGTTATGGGATGAACCCGGATGATTTGCGTAAAGCCGATGCCATTGAGGTGGTCTTGGGGCAGGGCGCTAAGCCGGGCGGTGGCGGGATGTTGCTGGGGCAGAAAATTACCGACCGTGTTGCACAGATGCGTAACCTGCCGAAAGGCATTGACCAACGCAGTGCCTGTCGTCACCCGGATTGGACTGGCCCGGACGATTTGGCGATTAAGATTCAAGAACTGCGTGAAATCACCGATTGGCAAGTACCGATTTACATTAAAGTGGGGGCGACCCGCACTTACTACGACGTGAAGCTGGCGGTGAAAGCCGGTGCCGATGTGATTGTCTTGGACGGCATGCAAGGTGGGACGGCGGCGACGCAGGATGTCTTCATCGAACACGTCGGGATTCCGACTATGGCGGCGATTCCACAAGCGGTGCGCGCTTTGCAGGAAATGGACATGCACCGTAAGGTTCAATTGATTGTTTCCGGCGGGATTCGCAGTGGTGCCGATGTGGCCAAAGCCATGGCATTGGGTGCCGATGCGGTTGCGATTGGGACGGCGGCACTGGTCGCGTTGGGCTGTAACCATCCGAAATGGGACGCCGAGTATCAAAAAATCGGTTCGGCGGCCGGTTTCTACGACGATTATCATGAAGGTAAATGCCCGGCGGGTATTTCCACGCAAGACACGGAATTGGCGGCGCGTTTGAACCCGGAAGAAGCCGGTAAACGTTTGGCTAACTATTTGAATGTGTTGACCATGGAAGCGCAAACACTGGCACGTGCCTGTGGTAAGTCTCACTTGCATAATCTGGAACCGGAAGATCTGGTGGCCTTGAATGTGGAAGCGGCCGCGATGGCAGGTGTGCCTTTAGCGGGTACGGACTGGGTTCCGGGTAAATCAAACTATTAAAAGGTTGAGCCATGAGCGCACAGATTATTGACGGTAAGGTCGTCTCAAAAGCGGTTCGCGACAAAATCAAAGATCAGGTCGATATGCGTTTATCGCAGGGCCTGAGAGCGCCAGGCCTGGCCGTTATTCTGATTGGTGACGATCCGGCCTCATCGGTTTATGTGAACAATAAGAAACGGGCGTGTGAGGAAGTGGGCTTTGTGTCCAAATCCTGGCATTTGTCCTCTTCGACCACGCAAGCCGAGCTGTTGGAGTTGATTCGTCAATTGAACGATGACTGTTCGATTGACGGGATTTTGGTTCAATTGCCCTTGCCGAATCACATTGAAGCTGAAACCGTGATTGAAGCCATTCATCCCGACAAAGATGTCGATGGGTTTCATCCGTATAACATCGGTCGTTTGACGGTGCGAATGCCCACCTTGCGTCCCTGCACACCGTACGGTTGTATGACGTTGTTAAATCATTATGGTTTATCCGCCAAAGGCAAGCATGCGGTGATTGTGGGCGCCTCCAATATTGTCGGGCGTCCGATGTCGCTGGAATTATTGTTGGCGGGTGCGACAACGACGGTATGCCATCGGTTTACCGACGATTTGAAAGGGCACGTTGCCATGGCCGATATTTTGGTGGTGGCGGTCGGGAAACCGGGCTTTATTCCGGCGGATTGGTTGAAACCGGGCTGCATTGTCATTGATGTGGGCATTAATCGTTTGGAAGACGGTTCTTTGACCGGGGATGTTGAAAAAACCGCGTTAGACGTGGCCGGGTATGTGACACCTGTGCCGGGTGGTGTGGGGCCGATGACCATTGCAACTCTGCTGGAAAATACTTTGATTGCCTGCGAGCGACATCAACTGTCTTAAAAATGATGGTTTCTTCATAAGTTTGTATTTTTCGTTTCGTTTGCCGTGTTAGCCATTTCATGAGTGTGGCGCACGGCTTTTTTTGTTTTAGGCGGTTAGGCTTTTTTGATTAAATGTGTCTGATAAACAGGCAATGACTTGATAGGAGATGGGGCATGAATGTGGTGGTGTTAAAGCACGCGCCGTTTGAACGGCTCGGGCAAATCGAGGTATGGTTGCAGGCGAAATCGGCCTCGGTCGAAACCGTGGTTTTGTATGAACCCAACGTGCGTTATCCTGATTTGGCATCCACGGACTTGGTGATTGCGCTCGGTGGGCCAATGAGTGTGAATGACGAAGTCAATTACCCTTGGTTGGTGGCGGAAAAACAATATATTCGTGATGTGGTGAAGGCCGACATTCCGTTATTGGGCATTTGCCTGGGCGGGCAGTTGATTGCCGCAGCGCTGGGCGCGAAAGTCACGGATAACCCGGAAGTGGAAATCGGTTGGCACAAAGTCTCGAATGTGAGCGACGACGCAGCGGTTTTTCGCTTTCCGGACGAAATTGAGATTTTCAACTGGCACAGTGAAACCTTTGCGTTACCGAAGGGCGCCAAGCGTTTGCTTCAAAGTCAGGCCTGTTCAAATCAAGGGTTTCAACTTGGTGAGCGCATCATTGGTTTGCAATGCCACCCGGAAGTGACGCCCTCCATTATTCAGGAATGGATTGATGAGATCGGCGATCAGATGACGGAAGGGGACTATGTTCAGCCACCAGGCCTCATGTTGGCCAAGCCGGAGGCGAAAATTCTGACGGTGCGGCCGGTATTGTTCGATTTGCTCGACTATCTGGTTCGGAACGCTTGAGGCGTTCTGTCGGAACTTCTTTAAATTTGTGATACATGGCGCTCGAGATTCCTCGGGCGTTTCTTGTTACTCGGCTGGGTGAATCTTTAAAACCCCGAGATTTGTCATCTGCCAGCCGGCTTTCTCATAAAACGCGATGGCATTGGTATTGTCTTTGTCATACACCAGTTGCGCTCTCGTGCAACCTTGCTGTTCGCACCAATCCAGTATCGCGTTCAATAACTGTTTACCAATGCCTGTACCTTGATGGGTCGGGTGGACAATCAGGTCTTCAATCCAGGCGGATTTGGCTCCTTCCGAGGTGGAATAAACCCATTGCGCGCTACAGATGCCGATGACGTGATTGTTTGATTCGGCTACCAGATAGCAGCAATCTTTATTCTCGATGATAAAGCCAATGCCTTTGACCTGTTTGTCGATATCGAAATCGAAATCGGCTTCCAGCGCGAATAAGGATTTAAGTAGGACGACCATTTCGGGAATGTCCTGGAAAGTGGCTTGTCTGATCTGCGTTGACATCTATTATTTTTACCTTTTAAAAACACTTAATAAAAAATCCCGTTTTTATTAAGGGCTTTCAAGAATAAAAAAACCGCCGTATGAGAGCGGCGGTTTTTCGTTTCTTTACATCTAAGTATGACTTAGTTTTTTTGGTTGAATTCTGGGTAGGCTTCCATACCACATTCTTCAACGTCCAAGCCTTCTTGTTCTTGTTCTTCAGTTGGGCGTAGGCCAACCGCTTTCTTGATGATGTAAAGCACAATGAACGAAGCGATGAACATCCAAGCGAATGTTGCAACCGTACCGATCAACTGACCCATGAAAGTCGCGTCGGAGTTGCTGAACAATACCGCGAAGATACCCCAGATACCGGCGGTACCGTGAACGGAGATCGCACCGACTGGATCGTCAAGCTTCATTTTGTCCATACCGATGATGGAAAGTACCACGATGATACCACCGACCATACCGATGATCAGAGCTAGACCAGGTGTTGGTGCCAGCGGTTCAGCCGTGATGGATACCAGACCGGCCAAGGCACCGTTGATCGCCATGGTCAAGTCGGTCTTACCGAACATGAAACGTCCCAACAATGCAGCGGCAATCATACCACCGGCAGCGGCCGCATTCGTGTTTACGAAGATAGCCGCAACCGCGTTCGCTTCGTCAACATTGGAGATCATCAGCTCAGAACCACCGTTGAACCCGAACCAGCCCATCCAAAGAATGAACATACCCAGGGTGGCCATTGGAAGGTTCGCACCTGGAATCGCACGTACTTCACCGTTAGGACCGTATTTACCAAGACGTGGTCCGACCAGGATGACAGCAGCCAAAGCGGCAGCGGCACCAGCCATGTGAACAACAACGGAACCAGCGAAGTCTTGGAAGCCTAGCTGATCCAACCAGCCACCGCCCCATTTCCAGTAACCTTCCATAGGGTAAATGAACGCCGTCATGACAACTGCGAACACCAAGAAAGGCCAAAGCTTCATACGCTCAGCAATCGCACCGGAAACAATCGACATCGTCGCAGCCGCGAAAACCGCCTGGAAGATGAAGTCAGACATGCCTGAGTAGTAAGGGGCACCGTCTCCGCCAGCGACGACGGCATCAACCGCATTGTCCGCGCCTAACAGGAACGAGATGTTCGGTAGGTAAGCGCTGATTGGGTCGCCAGGATACATGAAGTTATACCCGACAATCAGGTACATCGTACAGGCAACACTGTAAAGCAGTGCGTTTTTGGTTAAGATTTCAACCGTGTTCTTGCTGCGAACCAGACCGGCTTCCAGCATGGCAAACCCGGCGGCCATCCACATGACGAGCACGGCGCTCATCAAAAAGTAAAACGTATCCAGTGCATAGGATAGTTGTAAAAAATTTCCTTCCATAAAATTACTCCATGTTCACTTCTTTTATAAAGCGTCATCTCCCGTTTCAGCGGTACGAACTCTGATGACTTCTTCGATTGGCATGACAAAAATTTTGCCATCTCCCACTTTTCCGGTTCTGGCTGTTTCGGATATGCATGTCACGACACTGTCGAGCGCATCGTCCGAAATCGCCAATTCAATCATAATCTTGGGTACATAAGAGATTTCGTATTCTGCACCGCGATAGATTTCCTTTTGTCCTTTTTGACGACCATAACCCTTTACTTCTGTTGTCGTCAGTCCGTAGCTTCCTAAATCGGAAAGCGCATCACGGACGTCATTCAACTTGTAAGGATTAATGATCGCTTTCACTAACTTCATATGCGACCTCCCCTGAACGAGAAACTAAAAAGAACCAAATTACCTTTGGCGTCAAAGGTAATTTGGTTAAGTTTTTAGGTATGGAACAAATACCTGCGAGGAAGAAAGGAAGTTTAATACCAATAATTAAATTGTATTTAATTTCAAGGTATTAGTTTTAATATGGGGCGGAATTGATCGTAAAGCAATGCTGTGTTGCACTGAAATTGATTGGAGGGAAATTATTCTGGTGCAGTGTGGTTGTAATGAATGACATTGAGAAATTTGATTGGAACTTGTAACAACTCTTCCGGCCCATGAGAGACTTGAGCGTTGTATGTTAAAGAGTCACCGGGTTTCATGTGATAGGTTTGTTTTCCGTGTCGGTAAATCATTTCACCTTCCAGCAAATACATGAAAACTGTACCTTCGTGGGCGAAGGTCGGGAAGATTTCACTTTTGTTGTCCAGCGAGATCAAGAAGGGCTCGAAGGTTTTGTGTGGGCCGGAGTCATAAGCCAGAAGATGATAGGTGTGCCCGACTTTGGTGCCGCGACGAACCACTTCAAGGGCTTCCTCGGCTTTGACCAGCTGAGCGCCGCCTTCTTCGGCATCAAACTCTTTAAAGAACGCTGAGATCGGCACGCCGAGCGCGCGCGCAATTTTCAATAAAGAATCCAGGCTGGGCGACACTTGACCGTTTTCAATTTTGCTCAACATCCCTCGGCTGACACCGGACTGCTCGGAAATTTCCGCGATGGTCAGGCCTTGTTTCTTCCGAACATTATTGATGATTTTTCCGATGTAGAGGTCGAGGGATTGGTTGTCTTTTGCGCTCATTGAATCAGTCTTTTTCTTAGAGATAATGACAATATTATACCCAATCCAATCCACTAAAAAACTAAGTAATTTTTTATAGCCCAGTTAGGCGAGAGTATGGCCGAATGCGTTATTGATGGATAAGAAAGGCTGTGTAATGGCGCGCCCGAAGGGATTCGAACCCCAGACCTTTGCCTCCGGAGGGCAACGCTCTATCCAGCTGAGCTACGGGCGCGTTTTGAATGTGTTTTGAAAACGGGCACATTATAAGGGTTTCGCATGCATATGAACAGCTTAATCCATCGAAAAGCGCAGAACCGCTGTTAAGTGCGTTGCCGTGAAGTCTGGAGAAACCCCAATAGGTTTCATTTGGTTGTCAATTTCGGTGGCTATTCTGAAACCATCTTGGGTTGAGTGCGAGGCGGCTATGACGCATTTTGAAATGAAATCTGGAGAAGACGTTTCTCTGGAAAGATTATTCGTTCGGTTGAAAGCTTTGAGGGCGCGTATCCTAGGCGAGACGCAAACCGAGCTACAATCAATCGATGTGCAAACAAACGACGGCGGGCGGCTGTTCAGCTTGCATAATCTGCTCAATTATCAGGTCATGCGCCGGGAAAATCTTCATGCGTTGCAATCGGGGTTGGCGGCGGCCGGGCTGTCGTCCTTGGGACGAGTGGAGCCGCATGTGCTTTCCAATATCGATGCGGTGTTAAATGTCCTGTCACTTGCGGTGGATGGCGCGGCTTATGCCCCCGAAAAAGCCGAATGGTGCCTGGGGTATGAAGCCGGTTATCATGCGTTGCAAAAGCGGGCAGGTCGTCTGTACGGTGCTCGGCCAGAAAACCGGAGTGAATACATTTTGGTGACTCTGCCTTCCGAAGCGGCGGATAACCCGGACTTGGTGGAATCGCTCTTGGCGGCGGGCATGAATTGCGCCCGTATTAATTGTGCACATGATAATGACCAGGCCTGGTTAAAAATGGTTCGTCATATTCGTGGTCAGGCCAAGGCGTTGGGTGTGACCTGTCCGGTTTTGATGGATTTGGCGGGGCACAAAATCCGCACCGGTGACATTCAAATCGGCCAGGCGGCATCACAAAAAACGCGTGATAAATTCGAAAGCGGGCAAAAGTCCCAAAAAGGTGCTTACCCGAAAATTCACCGACATGACAAAGTGTTACTGTGTCGTGATAAAGCGGGTTTTTCCGAAATGGAAGCGGTCTTTGGCCTGTCGGTGCATGCCATGGTGACGGTCACTTGCCAGGATGTGATTGCGATGGTGTCCATCGGTGACAGCGTCTGGTTTGATGACGGCAAAATGGGCGGTGAGGTAATGGATAAACGGGATGAGGCCCTGTTGATCGATATGACTCAGGTTGGGCCGGGCGGCGTCCGCTTGAAACCGGAAAAGGGCCTCAACTTTCCGAATACAGATTTGGCGTTACCGACACTCAGCGACAAAGATGAGCATGATCTCGATTTCGTTTGTCAACATGCGGATATGGTCGGTCTGTCGTTTACCGAATGCGCGGAAGATGTTTTACGGTTACACAACCGGATGCGTGAAAAAGATGTGGAGCCTTTGCCGATTCTGGCGAAAATCGAAACGGCGAAAGCCGTGCGTCAGCTCCCGACGATTTTGGCCGTCAGTTTGTCGCGCAATATCGAACTGGGCGTGATGTTGGCGCGAGGGGATTTGGCGGTGGAGTTAGGCAGTGTTCGCATGGCCGGAGTGCAAGACCAGATTCTAAGGGTGTGTGAGGCGGCCCATATTCCCGTTGTTTGGGCCACGCAAGTGATGGAATCCTTTGTCAAAGACGGGCGTATTTCGCGCCCGGAAATCACCGATGCGGCCATGTCTCAACGTGCTGAATGCGTGATGTTGAATAAAGGTCCGTACATTACCGAGGCGGTACGGTTATTGAGTGACGTATTGCAAAAAATGGAATCTCAGCAGTTCAAAAGTCATACCCACATGGACATCTTGCAGTTATAAACTGCGTTCGGTGATTCGGGTACTTGGCGATAAGGCTTGGCGGCTGACAGGTTCAAGAAGCTGGTTAAGGGAGAAAATTAGTTTAATTTATTCCTATGTGTTAGTCTTTTATTGGACGTGACAGCTGAAAAAAAGGACAATTTCCATTATTTTTTAAAGCCTATTCTATGCCGACTTACCTTCGACTCATCAATAAGCATTTCTGGTGGCTGATTTTACTGACAGCGGTGCTTCTTTCGCCCGTCGTTTATATGCTTTACAGTTGGCAGGTTGACGATGCGCGTAATCAAGAGTTTCAATTCTACCAATCCTCCTTGATTGAAAAAGTGGATGTGCTGATTCAGGAAAAGCAAAACACTACGCAAGCGCTGGCCGTCGCCATGACATCGCCACCGAATTTTAAAAACGCGCTTCTGAACGGAGACCCGGATTTACAAAAAAAGCTGGCGCATTATACCCGTCAATTAAAAACCTTAACTAAATACAAAGGGGTTTGGATTCAGCTGGTAGACAAAACCGGCGTGAGTTTGGCTCGAAGCTGGACGACTAAAAAGGGCGATAATCTGGCCAAGGTGCGCCAGGATATCGCTTCGATGATTAAAAATCCCCGTAGAATCAATAATTTCAGTGTGGGTAAGTTTGCCCTCACGTTTAAGTCCATCGTTCCGATTTTTGACAATCATGACCGTTTTATCGGGATGGTGGACGTGATTTCACAAATTGATTCGATTGATCAGGCGTTGTCGGAAATGAGCCATGTGCATTCGGTGGTGCTGGTGGACAAACGTTACCGAAAACAATTAACCAATGCCTTTACCGGTCGATTCATCGATGATTATTATGTCGCCAATATCGATGCGACGGAGCCGGATGTGTCTTTGATTGAGCGATACGGTGTTGAACGGGCTTTCAAACATTCGGGGTATCAGGTTTTTGACGGGCATCTTATGGTGACTCGTCATATCTCGGATATCAATGGTCACCCCATGGCGACCTGGGTCACCTTGAAGCCGTTGGATAGCTTTGAATTCATGCATGTTTACGATACCCAAAAACAGTTCATTATCATGACATTGTTTATCGTGCTGCTGTTGATTATGTTATTGGCGATGATGTACTTCAAGCATCAAGCGGATTTGGAAAAGCGGTTTTTCTTTGAGGTGTTTGATACATCGACGGAAATTGTTTATGTTTCCAACCATCGGCGCATTTTGTTCGCCAATCGTCGTTTTTTCGAGTTTTTCGATTCCTTTCAGAATATAGAAGAATTCCATCAAGCCTATCACTGTATTTGTGAGCTGTTTGTTCCGGAAGAAGGGTATTTGCGGCGTTATATGGAAGGCGGCACCTATTGGTTTGATTATGTGATTGGAAACAAAGAAAAATCGCATTATGCCAAGATACGTTGGCATGATCAGGATTACATTTTTTTGGTTAAAGCGACCGATATTTCATCGCATTTCGGTACCGATTACGTCAGTGTTTTGATGACCGATATCACAGAAGAAGAACATTATAAAAATCGTTTAGAGTATTTGATTGCGCATGATGAATTGACTGATGTGCATAATCGCCATTACTTCAATCAATATCTTCAAAATGTCATGTCGGAATGGCCGGATCCGTTTTGCATGGTGTTTATTGATGTGGACCATTTCAAACAGGTCAATGACGCGCATGGCCATGATATGGGCGATAAAGTGTTGGTTGAAGTGTCTCAAGTGCTTGATGGGTTGTTACGGGTGCGGGATGTTCTCTGCCGTGTTGGGGGGGAAGAGTTTGCGATTATGTTACCGGATACCAACCTTGAAAATGCACTCATTCTGGCCGAGCGTTATCGAGAGGCGGTGGCCGATATGACCGTTGATAAAGGGCGTTTGTCCGTCACCATCAGTCTTGGGGTGGTGCAGCTTGAGGCGGGGGATTCCTTGCAAAGCTTTTACAAGCGTGCCGACCGAGCCTTGTACCTGGCCAAGCAACAAGGTCGTAACCGGGTGGAAATCGACCGCAGTTTGTAATTATTCTTCCTTCAAAAATGACCAGGCCTGGTCATTTTTTAGAAACGCTTAAGCTGGGCCTTTATCGGTTTTTTATCCCGTTTTTTGGTATGATTTGCGGCAGAGTCAATTTAATGTGTATGGAGTGTCGCCGTGAGCGTTTTACCAAATCATTTAAAATATGCGGAGTCGCATGAGTGGGTGTATATCGACGAGTCTGGAGACGCGGTTGTGGGGATCACCGACTTTGCTCAGGAGTCACTTGGTGACTTAATGGCGGCGCATCTGCCGGAAGTCGGCACCGACATTGCCCAAGGTGAAGAAGTGATGTCGCTGGAGTCGGTGAAAGCCGCGTCCGACATTTTTTCGCCTTTGAGCGGCGAAATCGTGGCGGTGAACACTGAGCTGGAAGACGAACCGGAATTGGTCAATGATGAACCTTATGATGGCGGTTGGCTGTTCAAAATTGCGCCGCACGGCGAGTCTGAGTTGGACAACCTTCTTTCGGATAACGATTATCAAGCGATGATCGATCAATAGCGGAATGCTAAAAAGCCAAATAGCTCGCTGACTTACCCGATTTTCCCAATCATTGAAAAGGGCATACAGCCTACCGGCCATTGCGCCATGGGCTTGATGCCCTTTTTACGTTAACACTTTAAGGAAAGACTATGACCGAAGCGGTTTTAAGACTGAAAAAAAATGAAGAAAAACGCCTGAAACAAGGGCATCTCTGGATTTTCAGTAATGAGGTGGATAACCAGGTATCGCCGCTGAAAAGCTTCGAACCCGGACAGGTGGTGACGGTGGAAGCCGCCAATGGTAAAGCCATCGGCCTGGCTTACGTCAATCCGAATACGTTGATTTGCGGGCGCTTGCTTAGCCGAAACCCGAAAGTCTCGTTCAACCAAGCGTTTTTGAAAAAACGCATTCAAGCAGCGCAGGCGTTGCGTGAACTCAACTACGATGCCCCGTATTATCGTTTGGTCTTCGGTGAATCCGATGGGTTGCCAGGCTTGGTGATTGACCGTTTCGGTGATGTGTTTGTGGCGCAAATCACCACCGCTGGCATGGAAGCGATGAAGGAGGAGGTGGTTCAGACCATTGAAAACTTGTACCACCCGCAGGCGTTGGTATTACGTAACGATACCGGCAGTCGAGAACTGGAAGGCCTGCCGCTTTACACCGAAGTCGCCATCGGCACGCTGCCGGAATCGATTCAAATGGCCGAAAACGGTGCCCGTTTCATGATCCCGGCGGAAGAAGGCCAGAAGACCGGTTGGTTTTATGACCACCGTTCGGCCCGTGCGCGGCTGCAATCGCTGGTGAAAGGCAAGACGGTGTTGGATGTATTCAGTTACTTGGGCGGCTGGGGGATTGAAGCGGCCGTCGCCGGCGCGACGGAAGTTACCTGTGTCGATGCATCGGCCTTCGCGTTGGACGGTTTGGAGCAGAACGCGGTCCTCAACGAAGTCATTGACCGTGTGATTACCATTGAAGGCAATGCGTTTGATGTGTTGAAAGCCTTGTTGACCGACGCGCATAAGTATGATGTGGTTATTGTTGATCCACCGGCGTTCGTCAAACGCAAAAAAGATTTCAAAGCCGGCTCGGAAGGTTATCGCCGCATTAATGAACTGGCGATGCGTTTGCTGAATACCGATGGTGTACTGGTGTCGGCGTCCTGCTCGCACCATATGAGCCGTGATGCTTTGTTAAACCAGATTCAACAAGCCAGCCGTCATGTGGATCGCCAAATCCAGTTATTCGATCAGTGCCATCAGGCCCCCGATCACCCGGTGCATCCGGCGATTTCGGAAACCGAATACCTCAAATCTTTCTTTTTCAGAGTCGGCAAAAGCTGGTAAAGCGTTTAATCGGAGTCGCATGATGAAACCCGCCTTATCCATTCAACAAAAACAGTTGGCCAAGCACTGCTATTGGGATGCGGATGCCCAAGTGCTTTGGGTGGATGGGCGTCAGTGGATGCCGAAAATGGGAGTTCTGGGCGTTCCGGGGTGGGACAATATGATGATCGGGGCCGAACCGATTCCGAATTACCCGGATGACCTCGCCCTTTTGGATTGGCCGGATCATGGTCAGCTCGGAACTTGGCGCAAGCAGATTCCCAACTGGGTTAAAGACAGTTGCGCCTTGTTCCCGACGCACCAGTTGACGCTGCTGCATTATGTGGGGCGTTATCCGCAATTATTGGAGCTGCTGGATCACTCTCCCATGCTGGCTTGGCGTTTGGTGGCCTCGGGGTTTCCGGAAGCCGATATAGTGGCATTGCTGAACGATAAACGCACACAGTTGGTTTCTGAGATCGGTTGGCCGGGCAAACAGGAAGCCGTCCAGTTTTTGCGTAAGTTGCGTTTACGCTATGTGACGGAGGAAATCTCGGATTTTGTAGAGGTCTGTGTGATGGATGAAAACCGGCTGGAAGGCTTGCAAGCTTTGCCGCGTGTAAATTCCATGGCCTTATCGTTGGCGGCGCGTTTTCCGCAACTGATCGGTTCGCGCCTGCATCAATCCTTGGCACGTTTACCGTGCCGACCCATGCAATGTCAAAGCCTGGTGGCGCAGTTGGAAGACGTGTATCGAGCCGCAGAAACCTTGCCGTTACCGGATTCGGAGCTGGAGGCGATCGGGGCTTGCCGCTATCTGGTGGATGTGGAGAAAATCTACCAGGCCTGGTGGTTTTCCGAATCCGCATCCACCACCTTGCCATCGGACGACGTGTGCAGTCATCCAGTGCGTTTGACGCAAAAAACCGAGTGGGAAGCCTTAAGCCATTTGCAGAAACATTATTGGATGACTGACTGGCCGGATTACGAGGCGGGAAACGTTTCGCTATGGGGATGGCAGTTGCACGGTGAGTGGGTGGGGATTCTGCTGCGGTTGTCCGAAACGTCGTCGCAAGGAGAAGCACCAGGAGAAAAGCCCAAACTGGCGCGCGTGCGCCAATCGGAAAATCAATTACCATCTTCAGAGCAGCTTAGTGCGATTCACCTCTGGTTAGCGGGGCGCTATGAAGCACCGCAGACGTGATGATTCACGGGGTGAGGAAAACGTTCAGAACGTTCAGGTCGATTATTTAAGTCGATTAGATTGATAATTAAGTCGTCGGCAATAATTTTTCCGAGCCCATCAAGTCGTCATAGGTTTCGCGAGGACGAATTTCGTAATCTTGATCGCCGTCCACCAATACTTCCGCCGCACGCGGGCGGGTATTGTAGTTCGAACTCATGGTGAAGCCATAGGCACCGGACGACATCACCGCCAGATAATCGCCCGCCTTCAGGCTTAAACGGCGGTCTTTGCCTAAAAAGTCGCCGGTTTCGCATACCGGGCCGACGATGTCCCACTCGGTTGCGTCGCCGTCGGCACGTTGTGAGACCGGCTGAATGGTTTGATAAGACTGGTACAGCGCCGGGCGAATCAAATCGTTCATCGCGGCGTCGATAATGGCAAAATTCTTGTGTTCGGTGGGTTTTAGGTATTCCACTTCGGTGACCAAAACACCGGCGTTACCGGCAATGGCACGTCCCGGTTCGATAATGACTTCAATCGATGGGTCGTCCAGCTTGGTGAGGATGGCCTGAATGTAATCGCGTACTTCCGGTGGTTGTTCATCGGTGTATTGAATGCCCAGACCGCCGCCTAAATCCAGATGGTGTAGATGAATGCCTTGGGCTTCCAAAGAGGCTTTCAGTTTTAACACTCGTTCCAACGCATCGACAAATGGGGTGATTTCGGTCAATTGCGAACCGATGTGACAGTCGATGCCAATGATGTCGATGTGGGACAGCTTTTGCGCATCGGCATACAGTTGCGGCGCGGTATTGATGTCCACTCCGAATTTATTGTCTTTCAAACCGGTGGAAATGTAGGGGTGGGTTTTGGCATCCACATCCGGGTTGACGCGGATGGAGATGGGCGCCTTGATGTCGAGGCGTTTTGCCACGGCCTGAATGCGGTCCAGTTCCGCGTGCGATTCGATATTGAAGCAGCGAATCCCTACCGTCAAGGCGCGTTCGATTTCAACGGATTTTTTCGCTACGCCGGAAAATACCACCTTGGCCGGGTCGCCGCCGGCTTTCAAGACGCGTTCCAATTCCCCTTGAGAGACAATGTCAAAGCCGGAACCCAGCCGAGCCAGAAGGTTCAAAATCGCCAGATTGGAGTTGGTTTTGACCGCGTAACACACCAGGTGCGGCTGATCACCAAATGCGGCATCAAACGCTTGCCAACGGTTTTCAAAGTGGTTTCGAGAGTAAACGTACAACGGGGTGCCGTATTTTTCCGCCAGCTGCGCCACGGAGCAGTCTTCGGCATAAAGGGTGTTGTTTTGATAATGGAAAGCGTGTGGCGTCTGACTCATGGTGTTTCCTGTTGTGGTTGTGTCGATTGGGCCGGTTGTTCGGCGGTGTCGTCCTGGGTGGTGTGGTTGGATGTGTTCTGGGTTTCATCCGTCACTTCTTGCGGTTTTTCCGGCAGGTAGAGCGGCCCTTTTTTACCGCAGGCGGTCAAGCCCGTCAATCCGGTTAACCCAACGGCGAGCAGCAAGGCGCCAAAAAGCATTCTGGCCGGCCTTGTGCGGCGTTGAGACGGTTTTATACCTGAATGTGTGTGTTGGAATTGGAACATTGCCAAACCATCCCCAGTATCATTAAAGGCGCTATTTTAGCCTATCCATACCGGAAATGAAAAACATTGCATTCTCCTGAGGAAAGGTTGGGCTTCAGCGCGAGGGATTGGTTAGAATACGGAGCTGAACAATTTCGCCTCACGCCGTGAACCATTGTGTATTGGCTTTCATATTATTTTAGGAGCGCTCATGCCAGAAGGAAAATCGCCGATTATCATCGAACCGCCGAAAGGGGCGGCCAACGCCAGTGTGATTTGGTTGCACGGTTTGGGGGCCGATGGGCACGATTTTGAAGGACTTTTGCCGCACTTATCGTTGCCGGACAATCACGGTATCCGTTTTGTGTTTCCAAACGCGCCGGTGCAGCCGGTGACGGCGAATTTGGGCGATCCGATGTCGGCCTGGTATGACTTTAAAACCACGCAGGTGATGGAGCAAGTTGATTGGAACGGTATCGATGCCAGTGTGGCGCGGGTGCATGGTTGGGTTGACGATGAACGGAACAAAGGCATTGCGTCCGAACGGATTTTGCTGGCGGGTTTTTCGCAAGGCGGTGTCGTTGTTTTACAGGCCGGGTTGCGCTATGAAGCGCCTTTGGCCGGCATTATGGGATTGTCGACCTATTTTCCCCATCAAGCGGCCCGAGAGGCTTCTTACGTTCAGCCAAGCAGCTGTCCGGTGTTTCTGGCGCACGGCACGGCGGACCCGATTTGCCCATTTACGGTCGCGGAGACATCGCGTGATACGTTGCAAATGCTTGGGCGGGCGGTGGAATGGCATACCTATCCGGGGATGCCGCATCAGGTGTGCGCTGAGGAGATAGGCGATATTGCCCATTTCATTCAGCGGCATTTGTTGATATAACTAAAAAACAACACATAAAAATGACCAGGCCTGGTGGAAAGTGATGCAACAAGAAGGAAAGCCGGAATGGCGAATGTAAGACGTTTTTTTCGATACGACGTGGAAATTCCAATCTACTTTGAAACCGTGGATGTGCAGGGGCGGCATTTGCGCGTTAATCGCGATAAATTGATCAAACGTCAGGAAGCGTTTCACCTTGAAGAATTGGATGCGGAAATCAAAGAACTTCTGAGCGAAGCCTTTTCGCCGGAATCGGATGCCTTGCGTATTTTCTATATGCTCAATCATCGCATTGACTACATGGTCTGGCTCATGGATGACATTATTGAAGGGCATGATCCGAGGTTGCGTCACGACTATAAATTCCGCTTGCGTGAAGATCGCAAAATCACACCGCCGGAAGTCAGTAATGTTTCCAAAGTGGGGCCGTTGATTGAGGGGTTTTTCCTACAGGTCAGCGACCATATTCACGAGTTGATCGAATCGGTTCAAAACAGCATTGACGGTAAAATTTTTCTGTTTCCGCGTAAGATTAAACCGAATTTTGATGAGTGCGACTATGTATCCAATTTGCAGGCCTTAAGTGAACGAAGTATTTTGCCCGCTAAGGTGTTGGAGTTGTTGATTCAAAAACTCAATTTTTATGAAACGGTGTTCGCGCGCTTAAAAGAGGCTTATCATTCGATTTCCGACCCCAGTTCTTGGCCGGTGATGGATGTGAATATCAGCGCCGGTGGTTTCAGTTTTAATACCAATGACACCTTTGAAAAGTTCGCGCATATGAATATTTTCATGCAGTTGGACGATAATATTTTGGTGTGTCGCGGTAAAATTGTACTGAATAAACCACTGAAAAATAGCGAGTTCGCTTATAAAATCGGGGTGGAATTTGAGTTTCTCAGCCGAGAACATGCAGAGATCATTACCCTGTTTGAGCAGCATCGTGAACTGAAAGATGCGATGGCTTTGGTTACAGAACAAAAACTGGCCCTGTTTTAAGGTTCCTTTAAAGCAAGCCTTTCGCTTTGGCGTGTTTGACGAACTCTCGGCGCACTTCCTGTACTTGTTTGAGCCAACCGGCAAAAAACTGGTAATCCTTTTCCACCAATTGATAAAGCTCCGATAAGGTGGCGCCGGGATGGTGCAGCGCAAACGCGGTAATTTCCAGCAATTTATTGATGTGTTTAGGGCTCATCTGAGTGGTGACGTCGAAATAGCTGACTTTGGTTAAAATCACGGCATCCAGAGTTGCTTGCCATTGTATTTTTTTTAGGTCGAAGCGTTCCGCCACTTCCGGGTAAACGCCGTTTTGCCGCATGTCGAGTAATTGACTGAGACGGTAGAAATGTAGGAGGTCGGCGGCGGCGTCTCGATAAGAGGCGGGCAGTGCGTCCATAAATCCGGCTTCGATAGAGTGGTTGCGACCTGGCATAGTGTAATCAAATTCCTCTAAGCGAAATTAAAGTGCATGCATTCTTCGATTTCAAAACGTTGAATTTCATTTTGCAAAAAATCCTGGCTCTTGCCGTCCGGAAATTCAAAGTTGATTGCGACACGTTCTTTATAAGCATCGTCAATGGTACGGATATCGACGATGTTGCCGCTGAACTGCAGCGTTTTGTTATGAGATGGAAAGTAGAAGAAGACATCCACTTTTTCAAATGGCTGAAAACGTTTATTCAGCAAAACCGCCAGGCCTGATGCGCTGACATTGGCTTGTTGCTGTCGCCATTCTTCGGGGTGTTGTCGCATCACATTGTCATCGTTGATTTGTCGGTATGCTTCCAGATAGGTATCCATCATGGAGCAAAGAGCATAAATCGACTGCACTAAGGGGATTTTGGCAAATTTGTCGCTTTTGAACAGTTCAATCGTTTCGTCGATTTTAAATGCGTAGGGGAGTTGAATATTGGCTTCAAACTGACTGGCCGTCGAATGGGTGATGCTGTGGATCATCGACTCCAAGAATGTCATATATTTTTCTTCAATCAGCTTGAAGTAGCGATAGGTTTTCGGGGACGACTCGCGAAGCGCTTCCACTTTTTGAAACCCTTGTTTTTTTTGATTGATTTGAATCCAAAATTGCGGCTCCAGTCGAGGGTTGATCCCTTGTGAAAGGGATTTGGCGCATTCGCCAAAAAATTCGATGAAGTCGATGACTTCGTTGAATAATTCGGTCACCAATGTTTTTTGGTCTTGGATACGGTTTAACCAATAAAGCGTGTCACTTTTTTGTTCGGCAATCAGCTTTTGGACAATCGGCGGAAAATAATCGACGCCGGTGGCATAAATTTCCCGGTCCTTAATGGGAGACGACGGGGTGATGAAAAGCCGAACCGGCATGTCGATTCGGAAAAATCGTCTGGAGTTGCCTTTTTGAAACCATCTGTTCATGGGTGCGGTGCTACTTCGTTTCGTTGTAGGATTAGGGCATCTCGATTAACCCCCAATGAATTCTGGCAACGCCAAGTTTGTCAGATCAAGGCGTGAACGTGAAGGAATGTCCAGACCTTGCAAACGTTGACAACGCAGAACTGGCGAACTTGGCTAAGCCCCGCAGAATTTTATTCGGGGTTAATCGAGGTGCCCATTATAGTTGTCCAACCTACATGCAAAGTCAATGCCAATTGCCGGAAAGGGGTAAAAAAATTTAATGGGCGGCGGGCTGGATTTCTAATGGGATCGTCAGGGATTTGTGGCGTTTGTCGGTCCAGAAGTAGTGTTTATCGGCGTCGTTGTGGCCGCAGCCGGATTGGCATTGCCCACTGGCACAGCTGGCCTGGGCGAAAGATTCTTTGATGTGTCCTTGGTCGATGAGGGGGCGAATCAACCCTTCCAGGGTATCCGGAGAGATGTCAAAATGGTTCAGAATGTTTTCTTCTGTGACATTTTGATGGGTGCGGATGTAACGTTTCAGCTCCAATAGGATCATTGGATCTCGCCTCGACTAAAATTGGGTGTTAATCGAATGATACGACTTTTGGCCGATGCGTTTCAAGAGGGCGTACAACAATAGATAACCTGCGGCGAAAATTCCCAACCAAACGCTGCTGGTCACTGGATGGGCATTGAATGTCATGATTTGATAGAAGCTCACGGCCACACTGTAGCCGAGGAACAAACTCCAAACGCCGCTGTAACTGGCCCAGCGCCAGCCCAGTTCTTTTTTGATGGCAGCAAAAGTGGCTACGCATGGGAAGTACAACAAGACCAACAGCAAATACGCATAGGCGGCGACTTCACCGTTGAAATGCTTGACCATTTTGTCGAGTGTCGTGGCGGCAATGTCCAGCTTTTCGGCGGCTTTTTCCGAATCTGAAGTGCTGGTTAGGGCTTCCAAGCCGAGTGGGTCGGTCAGGTCGGTAATGAATTTTTGTAGGTTTTCCGGAATCGTCCGGAAAGCAGAGGCGATTTCAGCCCAGAAATGGTATTCGTCGGTGGTCTCGGCTTGAGGAACCTCATCCATGGATTGATACAAGGCATCCAGCGCGCCGACCACAACTTCTTTGGCCAGAATGCCTGTCAGCAAGCCAACCGTTGCCGGCCAATTGTCTTCTGAGACGCCAAGGGGTTCAACGATTGGGGAGGCGGTTTTGGCAATGTTACTCAACACGGAATCCGATTGGTTTTCATGGCCGAACGAGCCGTCCGTCCCCAGACTGTTGAAGACATTGATCAACAAAACGATGATGACGATGATTTTTCCGGCCCCGAAAATGAACCCTTTCATTTTGTTATAGGTGTTCAGCCCAATGTTCATCAATGACGGGCGTTGGTAAGTCGGCAGTTCCATCAGCAGCGGAGCCGCCTCGCCTTGTAGTAGGGTATGTTTCAGTAACAGTGCCGTGACCACTGCCGCTAAAATTCCGATGAGATACAGGGAGAACACCAACAGAGTGGCGTTATCGGCAAAGAAGGCGGTGGCAAACAGCACATAGACTGTCAAACGCGCGCTGCAAGACATGAATGGCGTCATCATCACGGTCATGATACGAACCCGTTCATCCGGCAGGGTGCGAGTGGCGAGTACGGCCGGAATGTTACAACCGAACCCCACTACCAGCGGAATGAACGCTTGGCCAGACAAGCCGAGACGGCGCATGAAGCGGTCCATGATAAAGGCGGCGCGCTGCATGTAACCGGTTTCTTCCAATATCGATAAGAGCAGGAACAGGCCGCCGATGACGGGAATGAACGTCGCCACCACTTGCAGACCGCCGCCGACGCCTTGTGTCAGTAACACCGTCAGCCACTCAGGGCTGTGTAAGGCATTCATCAGTTGAGCTGGACCGTCCACGAATAAGGCTTGGGCACCGATGTCGAAAAAGTCGATGAAGACGTTGCCGATGGTAATCGACAAAGCGAAAATCAAATACATGATACCAAGGAAAATCGGCATGCCTAACCAGGGGTGAAGCGCCCAGTGATCGATAATCGAGGTGGTGTCGCGAGTGAATTTGTCCGTATGGGTTTGGGTGGTGTGCGCCGCCTCATGGGCGAATTGGAAGTATAGGTCGGCCGCAATCAGGGCCAGTTCTTCATCGTAATGCGTTTCCAGACGCTGCTTTTCTTCTGCCGCGAAGGTCCGTAACGAAAAGGGGGCTTTGTTCGGGTCGATCAGATATTGCAGCGCCAGCCAGCAGGATTCGGCACTGGGTTCGTTATACAACCGGTCTCGGATGCCGTGAACCGAGTGATGCAGCGCATCCGGCAGGTCGAAATGCAGTGGCGTATGCTTTTCCGCCAGGCCTGGTAGATTTTCTTTTAATTCATCAATGCCCTGATTGTAATAGGCGGAAATCGGCAAAACCGGACAGCCCAGTTTTTCGGACAAGGTGTCGATGTCAATTTCGAGATGGGCTTTTTCCAAACGGTCCATACGGTTGAGTGCGACCACGACCGGCAGCCCCATGTGCAGCAATTGTGCGGTCAGGAAGAGTTGACGTTCCAGACAAGTGGCATCGACGACATTGATGAGTAAATCCAGGTGTTCGTTTTGCAGGAAATCACGGGCGACCTGTTCGTCCAAACCGGAGTGGGAGGAGTTTTCCAGGCTGTAAATCCCCGGTAGGTCGGTCAATTGATAAGCCTCACGGCCAACCTGGAAATGACCGACTTTTTTCTCGACGGTGACGCCCGGCCAGTTGCCGGTGGTTTGGTTGGCCCCGGTCAGGCGGTTGAAAAGGGTGGTTTTCCCGGAATTCGGGCTGCCGATCAACGCGATATGATGCGGCGTTGCATTCGGAAGCGGCCGTTTCATGAAAGCAGTTGAACCTGGATGTTCTTGGCGAGGCTAGCGTCCAATGCAAAGCGACTGCCGTCCACGGAAACAATGTAGCATTGATTACGAATCATGCTCAGTTTCAGGTGGCTGTCGGTATGAAAGCCCAAGTTGACGAGATGGAGTTTGCACGCCAAATCCCCTGTCAACGCAAGGATGCGGCAGGTTTGATCCTGGTGGCAATCCGCCAGGCTGACGGTGTCTTGGTTGGGCTTTGTAATTGGATTCATAAAATAAATGATAATTATTATTGATTTGGAATGTGAAATCTTAACAAAAATTTCATGTTTGTCAAATGACAAAAGTTTATTTACGCTGGATTTGATACAGAGCAATTTCTCCCAGCCAGTTCGGCGCGAACTTCATGGCCAGTGATGGTTGGTGTTTGCTGTTGACCACCGTTCGGGCCACCACTTCAATGTCCTTTTCTTCGCACAGGTCTTCGAAATCGTTGAAGGTGCAGAGGTGGATGTTAGGGGTGTTGTACCAGGGATTGGGCAGGCTGGCATTTTGTGGCATACGCCCGCCGAAGAACAATTGTGCGCGGTTTCGCCAGTGCGCAAAGTTCGGAAAGGTGATGATACTTTGTTTGCCGACGGTCAACATTTCATCCAGCAGTAGGTCGGGGCGGCTGACGACTTGCAGTGCCTGCGTCATAATGACGAAATCGAACGAGTCTTCGTCAAAATAATCGCAAATATCATGGCTGTTCAAGTTGCTTTGAATGACATTGATGCCGTTTTCAATCGCCTTGATGTTATTTTGCGGGTCGATTTCCATGCCGTAGCCGGTAATGTTATGGGTTTGCTTCAGATAGGCCAAAAGTTGGCCTTCACCACAACCCAAATCCAACACTCGGCTGTTGGGTTCAATCCAGTCGGCAATCAGCTTGAACTCGGGAGAGATTTGGTTGAAAGTCATGCGCTCTCCTCCTGAGTTGGCTGAATGTCGGTCAGTATTCGTTTCATATAGCTTCGGAAAACCCCTTCGTAATGCGCATTCGGCAGAAGGAAGGCATCATGGCCGTGTTGGGAGTCCACTTCGGCGTAACAGACATCGGCGTCGTTATCGAGTAGCGCCTTGACGATTTCGTGCGAGCGTTCCGGTGAAAAACGCCAGTCGGTGGTGAACGCCACGACTAGGAATTTTGCCGTGGTGCCAGCCAGCGCCTGGGTGAGATTGTCGTTGTACTCCGAAGCCGGATCAAAATAATCCAAGGCTTTGGTCATCAGCAGATAGGTGTTGGCGTCGAAGTTTTGTTTGGTGGCAAACTTTTCGCCTTGATAGCGTAAGTAGCTTTCTACCTGGAATTCGACGTCGAAATTGTATTTGAGTTTGCCTTCTCGTAATTCGCGCCCAAACTTGGTCCCCATCATGTCATCCGATAAATAAGTGAGGTGCCCGAGCATACGGGCTAACGCCAGGCCTCGTTTTGGCGTGGTGTTCATTTCAATGAAACGACCATTGTGGAAATCCGGGTCGGTCATGATAGCGCGGCGTGCCACTTCGTTAAACGCGATGTTTTGTGCCGACAATTTCGGTGCCGAAGCAATGACGATGGCATGACGGATGTTATCCGGGTAATCCATGGCCCATTGCATGACCTGCATGCCGCCCATTGATCCGCCGATCACCGCCGCCCAACGGTCGATTTTCAAATGTTTGCGTAAGGTGTTTTGGCTGTGTACCCAATCCTTGCAGGTCACAATCGGAAAGTCCGGGCCATACACTTTGCCGGTTTCCGGGTTAATGCTGGCCGGGCCGGTGGAACCGTGGCAGCCGCCCAGGTTGTTGGAACACACCACGAAAAATTGATTGGTATCGATTGGCTTGCCGGGGCCGATATACCCATCCCACCAGCCTCGGGCTTTTTCGCCTTCGTATTGACCGGCGACATGGTGGTTGCCGCTGAGAGCGTGACAGATCAACACCGCATTGGACGCGTCCTCGTTCAAGGTGCCATAGGTTTCGTACACCAGGTCGTATTCCGGCAAAACGGAACCACTGACCATTTCCAGAGGGGTCGAAACATGCATTGTCTGAGGCGCGACGAGGCCAATCGAATCTGTCATTTGGAGCGTTACATTCTTCGTTGAGTTAGGTTTCATTCATGGTGTTGTCCATGAAACAAGGCGAGTCGGTCGAGTGAATCCACCGAAGCGCTATTATAGTAAGCTTTGCCCCAATTGGGCAATGGACCCCACCACAATAATTTGAGTCAGCTTAATGGCGATGATGGCCACAATCGGTGACAAGTCCAATCCGCCGACCGGAGGAATCACTTTCTGGAAAGGGCGCAGAATCGGCTCGGCCAACTGATAGAAAATCGCCGTATTTGGGTTGTAACCTGGTGACACCCAGCTTAACACTACTTGAATGATGATTAACCAGAACATCATGTCGAGCATTTGGTTAAGAATTTCTGTCACCGAAGAAATAGCGATGAGACTGATTGAGAAGCTGCGGTCGGTTAAGAAGCCCAGCAGCACGACGAACAAGGCTTGAACAATCATGGCGGTCAACAGTGCGCTCCAATCCCAACGCCCCGGTTTGGGTAAGACCATGTTTAAGGGCGCGCATAAGGGGTTGGTGACTTTGGCAATAAAGTTTACGATTGGGTGGCGCCAGTCGACGTGTGTGGCACGCATGAAAAAACGCAGAATCAGGACGAAAATCACCAGGCCTGCTAGGAATTGAATCAGAAATAAACCGCCTTCTCCAACTGGGGACATGCTTTGCTCCTGTGTAATTAATTAGGAATTGTTATGGGTCGCGCCCAATTCATCCGCCAGACTGATGGCGCGATTTTTCGCGGCGGTCATGGCTTCGTCAATGATATCACGTAAATGATGCTGTTCGAATGTCTGAATGGCCTTTTCCGTGGTGCCGTTCGGTGAGGTGACTTTCTGACGTAAGGTCGCGCAATTGTCAGGGCTCTCCAATGCCATTTTTGCAGCACCGAAAGCGGTTTGAATGGTCAACAGGCGGGCCGTGGATTCGTCCAGTCCGAGTTTTTGACCGGTCGCTTGCATGGCTTCCATAAACAGAAAATAGTAAGCCGGTCCACTGCCGGAAATCGCGGTGACAATATCCAGGTCGCTTTCCTGTTGCACCCAAACCGTCAGGCCCGCCGCGCGCAGAATGTTTTCGGCCTGGTCTTTCTGGTCGTCGGAAACCGTCGTTGTCGCGAACAGGCCGGTTGCACCGCTGCGAATCAGTGCCGGAGTGTTGGGCATGGTGCGGACAATGGCCGCTTCACCGCCTAGCCAGAAAGCAATGTCATCGGTTCGAACGCCTGCTGCAATGGATATGATCAGCGTCCCATTTGCTTTTACCGTGTCGGCCAGTTCTTTGCAGACCGGTTCCAATTGTTGCGGTTTGACCGCCAGCAAGATGATACTGGCCCGAGCCGCTGCGTCGGTATTGTTTTCCAGGCATTGGATACCGAGTGATTGGGTGACTTCCTGGCGTCGATCGGCGCTGGGGTCGGTCGCCAATATTTTATCTTTCGGGTAGCCGCTGGCCAGCAAGCCGCCCATAAGGCTGAGAGACATGTTGCCTGCGCCGATAAAGCAGATTGTCGAATCCATAGAAATCACCTCGTGTCTGTCATTGGTTGGTTGGGCATTTGATGTCTGTTTTGTTTGCCGAGCCATGCCAAATGGAAATGGGTGTCTATTATAGCGGCAACGGACTGAAAAAACAGTCCGTCGGATGGGAGAATCAGATGGGTTTTTTGAAGAGTTTGTGGTTGCCGCGTTGGCCGATGGCGCCAGCCAGACGGTCGATGCCGTGAATATAGGCTGCGGTTCTCAAACTGGTTTGATAGCGAATCGCTAGATCGTAGATCACATTGGCTTCGCGTCGCATGATTTTATCAAGGCGCTTTTCCACTTCGTCCGCATCCCAATAAAAGCCGGAGCGATTCTGAACCCATTCGAAATAACTGACGGTTACCCCGCCGGAGTTGGCGAGTACGTCGGGAATGACCTGGGTGCCTTTCGCCTGCAGGATTTCATCCGCTTGAGGGGAAATGGGACCGTTGGCGATTTCCAGGAGGGTTTTTGCACGAATCTTATCGGCGTTTTCTTGAGTGATTTGGTTTTCCATGGCCGCCAGCACCAGGACATCGACATCCATTTCCAGCAGTTCTTCATTGGTCAGCGTTTCATGCTCAATCACATTGCAAACCGAACCGTCGCAATAGACGGAATTCAATTCGCTGGTTTCGTCCTTGAATTGTTTGATGTCGTCGATATTTAAACCGCTGGCGGTACACACCGCACCTTTTGAGTCGGACACGGCAATCACACGATAGCCGGCCTGTTGTGCCAGGCGGGCGAAATGGTAACCGGCGTTGCCGAAGCCTTGCACGGCAATGGTGGTGTTTTGAATGTCCCAACCCTGCCGACGGGCGTATTCGTTCAAGCAGAAAAGAGCACCCTGCCCGGTGGCTTGGGTGCGGCCTTCCGAACCATTTAAATGCAGTGGTTTCCCTGTGATGATGCCGGGAATCTGACGGCGGGCGATGACGGAATATTCGTCGGCCATCCAGCCCATGATGGTGGCGTTGGTGTACATGTCCGGTGCGGGGATGTCCCGCGTTTCTCCCAGTACATCGGCAAAGGCACGAATGTAGCCCCGCGACAAACGTTCGATTTCCAATTGCGACAGTTCTTTCGGGTTGACGGTTATGCCGCCTTTAGCGCCGCCGAAAGGTAATCCGGCCACGGCACATTTGACCGTCATCCAGAAGCTCAGGGAGGTGACTTCATCCAAGTTGACTCGAGGGTGGTAACGAATGCCGCCTTTTGTTGGACCGCGTGTATCGTCGTACTGCACTCGATAGCCGGTAAAAATCTGTAAACTCCCGTCGTCCATCCGCACCGGAATACTGGCTTTAATCGAACGTTTCGGAACCGATAATCGGTTGATGACCTCTTCATCCACTTCGATGTGCTTGAAAACTTCCCCTAATCGCTGCTTTGCAATTTCGAACATGTACGCTCTCCGTAATCAGATAAACCACGGTCTAAGCATAAGCGAAAATACGACGTTTGCAAATAAAAACGCCCCTTAACCCATCTTTGAAGGGGCATTTTTCACTTTGAGGAAACAATGTGGTTTTTAGAAGTCATCCCATTCGGTTCCAGGGGCCGAAGGCGGTTGGGGTTTGGTGGCCGCCAAATCCCGATCTGAGTGTTCCGGTTTAATCGGGGCGGACGCCAAATGAATCGGCGTCGGTTGACGGGGTTGTTCGGAGGGCTGCTCAGAGGGTGTGTGGAGCGGTTGGATTTCTCCCAACGATATTTCATCTTCCAAGGCATGAATGTGTTCAATGACTTCGACGCTAAGCCCTTCGAGTTTTTGCATTTCATCATTGGCCAAGTTCATATCTCCAACATCTTTTAAGTCAAAAATACGACCAATAAAAGCATGCAGGTTGGCGTGCGATGTTTCCAGAACTTGGAATGAGGATAAGTGTTGATAAGCCTGACCCTCTTTATACAACCAGGTACCGAGCGGACAAAGAGCTGGATTGTTTGCGGATTCTCGGTCGAAATCAATATCGAAATCGTTCAAATAAGCGCGGACCTTGACTCGCCATTGGCGATGCGCGCGTCGAGCCGCCGCGAAGTCAAAGTTACCGACTTTCAAAGCGTTATGCTCGTGCGTGGGTGGTTTCAGGGTGAATTGGGCGACATTTTGTTCCATGGAGTCGGCCATGCCGCTGAGATCCTCGGCCATCGCGGTGGTTTCTTCAACTAAGGCCGCGTTTTCCTGTACCGCGGAGTCGATTTCGGCAATGGCTTGGTTGGTTTGCTTAACGCCTTCAGATTGCTCCTGGCTGGAAGCGGCAATGTCGTCAATCATTTCATTCACGTTTTCAATTGAGGCAACAATTGCGTGCAGTTTTTCGCCGGAAGCGCGGACCTGATCGGTGCCTTCGGCCACTTTGGCGACGGTGTCCTCAATCAGTTGGCGGATGTCGCGTGCGGCATCGGCACTTTTGCCGGCCAAGCTGCGCACCTCTCCGGCCACAACGGCAAAGCCTTTGCCGTGTTCACCGGCGCGTGCGGCTTCCACGGCCGCATTCAAAGCCAATAGGTTCGTTTGGAATGCGATGCTGTCAATTAAACCAATGATTTCGTTAATTTTCTGACTGGATTCATGGATCTGTTTCATTGAGATTTCGGCTTTATTCATCACCGTTTCGCTTTGCGAGGCTTGGCGAGCGGTGGTTTGGGTGGCCAGACTCGATTTCCCGGCATTAACGGCATTTTGTTGTACGGCCGAGGTCATTTGTTCCATGTTGGCGGCGGTTTCCTGTAACGAAGCCGCCTGTGACTGAGTGCGTTCATTCAGGCTTAAGCTGGATTGACTGATTTCATTGGCACAGGTATTCACATTGTGGACGGCGATTCGTGTTTGATTCATCATGTTGGACAGGTTTTCTACGGCCACGTTCAAGCTGTCTTGCAAGAGTGCGAAACGGCCCTTGAACTCGCCCTGCATATGTTGTGTTAAATTCCCTTCCGAAAGCGCCACCCCAAGATCAACGGCTTGGCTGATGGGGTGCTCGATGGTTTCCATCATTTCATTAATGGCGCCACTTAATTCTCGGGCCAATCCGGAAACACGGCTGAGATCGATGCGTTGATCCAGAAGCCCGTTTTTAGCCGCTTCAACGGTTTTTTGGACTTGGTTGATCAGCTGAATTTCCTGGGTTTTATCGCGCCATTCCGCCAGGGTAGCGGTGCGGCTGCCGGCGCGATTGAAGATGGGAATGGTGTTGACTTCCAATTGAGTGTCACCAATGTTGATCATGGCGACATAAGGTTCTTTCAGTTCGTCGAGCAATTGGCGTTGATGCTTGGGGTTGTGGTGAAAAATATCGATATTCTGACCAATCAGGTTTCGCGCTTCAAATTGGGGCAGGTGCGCTTGCAGTTTGGCTTCCTCTTCTCGCATGAAACGCTGCATTTCATCGTTCATATAGACAATGTTGAGATTGGCATCGGTAATCATTAAGTTGCTGGAAACCTGATTGATGGCGGTTTGTAACATAGCCGCTTCATCGACTTTAGCCTGGTTGTCTTCAATGGCGTATCGAATGGAAATGGCGGCTGAAATTACCGGGTTGATGAGTTGTCCGACGAAATGTTTCGGGCGATGGCAACTCATGTTGATGGGTTCGTTGGCGGAGACGTTTTGCAGAGCTTTTTGAATGCTTTGCTGAAAGCGGGATAAGCGCACGCCATAGAGAAAAGCGGGGATTAGCATCATGGCACTGGCGAAGGCCTGCAAGCCGATGGGCAAGAGTGATTGGGTTAGCCATATAAATGGAATCACCGCAAAGACCGTCATGAGCAAAGTCAGTTGCCATTGAGGGGGCAGTTGGGCGACCCAATTAAGTTGCGGCCAATTGATTCCTTGATAGACTTTACCGTATTGAATGCGGCTTTTCCCGTCTTTAATTTGTCGGTAAGCTTCGGCCGTGGCGGTTTTGTCGGCTTCTGAAACGTGCGTTCGGAATGACAGGTAACCGATGTGTTGATTGTTTTCATAAATCGGCGAGACATTGGCTTTGACCCAATAGTAACCGCCATCTTTTCGGCGGTTTTTCACGATTTGAGACCAAGTGGCGCCCATTTTCAGGGTGTGCCACATATCCTTGAATACCCGCTTAGGAACATCCGGGTGGCGGACGATATTATGAGGCTGACCAATCAATTCTTCACGACTAAAGCCACTGGCAAGCTCAAAGGCGTCATTCACTTCGGTAATGGTGCCATGTAAATCGGTTTTGGAAACCAGGGCGATGTTGGCGGGGACGAGGTATTCGTTTTCAGAAGCGTGTGTTGTGCTCATAAGCCATCCATCCTGTCGCATTCAATTACTATGAAATAAGTTAATAAGTATATTATCGTATATCGATTAAATCATCAAATTCGTTGTGGTTTTTGTTTCTTATTGATAAATAAAGAAAATTAATGTTTTGGTGAGAAAAATAAGGGGGAGGTGTTATTGAAAGCGGGTTGGAATGGCGTTTGAATGGTTTCAATTTCTAATCGGTTGATTTTAATCAAAAATGATTAAAGTCTTTGCCAGTATGGCCGTTAAAATCGATAGACACCAAAAAACAGTAAAAATAAAATAGATGGTGCCCTGAATAATAAAATATAAGCCCAGTGTGGTTTCCAAGCCTTAGTGAATGACGAAGGGGTTTGTGAAACGTTGTCAGAAAAGGAAGATTATCATGTCACTCATTAAGCCGCAAAACGATTACATCAATTCGTTGCTGAATAATGGTACGAATTCGAAATTCTCGAATGGCTTGGAAAGCCTGTTGAAAGCCAGTCAGGAAGCCGATCAGAAAGCTCTGGAAAACCGTCGTGGGGTGCCGAATTCCTCGGACTTTTTCTCACCGTCCTCGCAAGGATTGAAAGCGGTGTCCGGTAGTACCCAGTATCAGCAATCCTATGCCTACAGCCAAACGATGACGATGCAGATTCAGACTCGCGAGGGCGATTCGGTACAAGTTGATTTTCGTCAGCTGTATGCTCAATACCAATCGTATAAAAACGAAGTTCGCCAGGAAGAAGGTCCATCTGGTGCGCGCTATTTTGAAAGCACGGAAGAGATGGAAGCGACCGCTTTTGAAGAGCGTTTTGGTTTTGCGGTGCAGGGTGATTTGAATGAAGATGAGTTGAACGCTATTTTTGATGTGTTCGATAAAGTATCTGATCTGTCGAATGAATTTTTCAATGGCGACATTGAAAAGGCGTTTTCCAAGGCGCAAGAACTTGACATCGATTTTGGCCAGATTCAATCGTTCAACTTGGATATGCAAAAAACCGAGGTGTATACGGCGAATTACCAGCAAACGCAGGCCTATGAAGGTGTTCAAAATACCGACGAAAATACCGGTGAAGAAACGACCGGTCAGGTGTCGCAATTGCCTCCTTATTTACAGAAAATGCAAGATGCGATTGATCGCTTGGATGCGTTCTTTGAAAACGCCCGTGAAAAATTCGACGAGTGGATGGCCGACAGTTTGGCTCAACGCGCCGGTGAAGAAGGCCAAGTGCAAAGTTGGTATGATCGTGTCAAGTCGTTTCACGATCAGCTGGCCGATGCTTCCGGGTTGGATAAGATAACTCTCAAACCCAGTGGCGTAGAGGTCCCGGTTGGGCCTGGTGCCGCAGCGGCTGAAAATCGCGGTAATGAAGGGGCTGAAACCGTTCAAGATATCGAGTAATTGGCCGTAAAACTGTTAGTTGAAATACGCGCCTTGAAGTGAATTAGGTGCGATTTCGATGACCGGCGGGATGATCTCGCGTCGGTATAAAAAGGAGAGCGCCGAACAGAGATGTTCGGCTTTTTCGTTTTGGTAACGACGGTTTTAGGCGTAGTGACGGGCACCGAAAATATCGGTGCCGATGCGCACCAGAGTACTGCCTTCCGTAATCGCCGCTTCCAGGTCGGCGGACATCCCCATCGATAAGGTGTCCAGTTGTGCTTTTGGGAAATGCGTTTGCATTTTCGTAAGCAGGTCATGCAGTTGGCGGAACGGCTGGCGCTGTGCCTCCAGCGATTCAGTACGAGCCGGAATCGCCATTAAACCGCGTAGGTTTAAGTTAGGTAATTCGACAATTTCTTCGGCGACCTCCAGCACATTTTCCAACCGGAATCCCGCTTTGGAAGATTCATCACTGACATTCACTTCTAACAGAATCTGTAAATCGCCCAGGCCTGGTGGTCTTTGAGCGGATAAACGGCGCGCGATTTTTAATCGATCCACACTGTGTACCCACTGAAAATTCTCTGCAATGGACTTGGTTTTATTGGATTGGATCGGGCCGATGAAATGCCATTCCAAATCGGGCCGTTGTGCAATTTTGTCCAAAGCTTCCTGAACATAGTTTTCGCCGAACGCTTTTTGCCCCGCTTCAGCCAAGACTTCGATGTCGGCCAGTGGTTTGGTTTTGCTGACAGCGAGCAAAGAGACCGTATCATCTCGTCCGCATTGTGTTCGGGCCGTCTCAATGCGTTTTAAAACCTGTTGGTATCGGTTAAGCAGTTCCGTGTTCATCATTTGCCTGACGGTTGGATAAGTGTTTTTATTTTAACATCTTCCTCGAAGACTGTTGCGCCCTTGGCGATATAACCGTACTTATTTCAAGGAATCTAATGGTTTTTATGGTACTGAAAGCCCGGTCAGCGTAGAATGAAAAGTACGTATCACAGACAAATCGGTTGCACGTGCTGTCAGTCATATATCCAATTATTTTGAGTCAGAGGATCGCCTATGAAAAAAATCAAATCCAGTGATGTCAATTATCCCTATAAACAGAAATTAAGCCGCTCGGAGTACGAAGAAACGAAAGAACAGTTGCAAATTGAATTATTGAAACTGCAGAAGTGGATCAAGCACAACGGCGAACGTTTGGTGATTCTGTTTGAAGGGCGTGACGCGGCCGGCAAGGGCGGCACCATTAAGCGGATTATGGAACACTTGAACCCGCGTGGTGCGCGGGTTGTGGCGTTGGATAAGCCCAGCGAGACCGAAAAAGGACAGTGGTACTTTCAACGATACACTAAGCATTTGCCAACCGAGGGTGAAATCGTGTTGTTTGACCGTTCTTGGTATAACCGTGCCGGTGTTGAGCGGGTCATGGGGTTTTGTACTCCGCCGCAATACAATCAGTTTATGCATCAAGCACCGGAGTTTGAGCGTATGTTGACGGCCAGTGGCATTCATTTGATGAAGTTCTGGTTTTCGGTGGGGCGTGACGAACAGTTACGCCGCTTTAACTCGCGTAAAAACGATCCGTTAAAGCAATGGAAGCTCAGTCCGATGGACTTGGCCTCGCTGGACCGCTGGGATGAATACACGCGCGCCAAAGAAGATATGTTTTTTTACACCAATACCAATGAAGCCCCTTGGACGGTTATTAAATCCAACGATAAAAAGCGCGCACGCTTGGAAGCCATGCGTTACATTTTGAATTATTTTCCGTATGACGATAAGAACGAAGAGATCATACAACCCGATCCGTTGATTTTGAGTAGCGGTGAGGATGTATTTAAAGAAGATTAAAGCCTGGTGCTTTAATGTGATTAAAAGGAATGACCATTATGACGAAAATGCATTATCACGGACATGCCAAAGACGTCGTGGCACGCTTTCAACGGATGTTGAGTCAAGAGCAAAAAGACGTTATCGGTGAAGAACATTTCGAAGAATTGGAAATGCTGGTGAGCGCGGCGTTAGGCGTTGTGCATTCCGAGCAGTCGCATCGGGCCGCTAAACTGCTGGAAGAGTATGCGCATGAGCTGCGGCGCCAGTCGAGCGAGGTGGAGTAACCTCAATCGTCTGGGCGTAACCGGTCACAATCAATCAACTGCCAATCCATTGGCGGCGTCCATTGTGACCAGAGATCGCCGAGACAGCCATCGTAGCAACCGGGCAGAGCCGCTTTACTGCACAAACGATTGGGAATTTTCCAGTCTTCCAACAGGGTGGCGGCGCCAATCGCCTGTGATGGGAAATCCGGGAACAAAAAACGAGCCGGTTTAATCACAAATGGAAAGTCCGATTCACTGGCCAGCACCGCGCGAACATCAAATTCCGGTTTGAGGGCATTGGCCAAATGAAACACCGTGGCCATCGTTTGATTACTGCCGGTGATTAGAACCGGTTGGGAAGCGGAGAGAGACGCGCTCAATTCGTTTAAAAACACCCAGGCCTGGGTGTTTCTTGGTCGCCATTCGGCGTCGTCGGCAAAAGGCTGGTCCGCCAAAAACCACAGATTGCGGCCTTGTTGTTTGAATAAAAAGGCTTGCCGGTCGCCATCGGTCATGGCGAAGTTGACCGGGCGTTCCGTGTCGTCCGCTTGTTCGAACTGAATTAAGTAGAAACCGTTCGGTTGTTCGCTTTGTCCGACCCAGCGCATCTTAAACCTCAGACTTGGTTGTTCCGGTAAACCGGACGCCCCTGGAAGTAAGTCGCTTCAATTTGACCATCGAATTCCCAACCGCTGAACGGAGAGTTATCGCCTTGGCTGACCATCTCCGAACGATTCAGCGTCCAGATGGTTTCCGGGTTGTATAGGCTGAAATCGGCATAATGACCTTCAATCAAACTGCCGTTCTGAATGCCGAGAATATCCGCCGGGCGTTGCGTTAGAGCGGCCAGCGCGGTGTGAATATCCAGCACGCCTTCCTGTACCAGCTTCATTGTCAAGGGCAGAAGTGTTTCCAGTCCGCTGATACCGGGTTCACTTTCGCCGAATGGCAACAGTTTCACGTCGCGGTCAAGCGGTGTGTGGTCGCTGACAATGGCGTCAATGATGCCGGTTTTGACGCCGAGACGCAGGGCTGCCTTATCTTCATGGGTGCGTAGCGGGGGGGATACATGAAACAGCGAATCGAAATCCATGACATCGTATTCGGTTAAGTGCAGTTGGTGAATCGCCACGTCGCAGGTCACTTGCATGCCGCGTTTTTTGGCATCGGCAATCATTTCCACTGAACGGGCGGTGGAAATTTGCGAAATGTGAATGCGCGCGCCGGTTTCTTCGGCCAAGATCAGGTTGCGGGCTAACGCCGTGGTTTCGGCCGAAGCCGGAATTTCCGGCAAGCCGAGGCGACTGCTGATGACGCCGCTGTGGACGACGCCTTTGTTTTTCAGTTGCGAGTTTTCGCAACGTAACATCAACAACACATCGTTGCTGACCGCATACGCCATAGCATTTTTTAACGTCAGCGCATTTTGGACCGGTTGTGCGGCTTGGCTCAAGGCAATGCAACCGGCGTTTTTAAGCGCAGCCATATTGCTGAGCATTTTGCCTTCCAGTCCTTGGGTGATGGCACCCAGCGGCAGGACAAACGCGGTGGCTGCTTGGCGGGCACGGCGTTGAATCAGCTCGGTGACGGCTTGTGTGTCGTTCACCGGGTTGGTGTCGGGCGGGCAACAGATGGTGGTGATACCGCCGGATACCGCCGCTTTGGTTTCGGAGGCGATACTGCCCTCGTAGCGACTGCCGGGTTCGGCGAGCCGAGCATGCAAATCCACCAGGCCTGGCAGTATCCATTTGCCCGTGCCGTCGATGGTTTGATCCGGTGAAAAGCCATCCGGTGCGGTGTCGCCGATGGCCTGGATTCGGCCGCGCGCAATATACAGATTGGATACCTGGTCAAGTGACTGACTGGGATCGATGATGCGGGCGTTTTCGATTAACAGTCTCAAGCTTCTGTCTCCTCTGTCACTTTCGCTTCGTTCAATTGGGTTTCGTTTAATTGGCGAGCGTTTTCGATGATGATGCTCATCACGGCCATTCGCACGGCAATGCCGTAGGTGACCTGTTCCAGTATGACCGACTGGTGGCCATCGACCACTTCAGAGTCGATTTCCACACCGCGGTTGACAGGCCCCGGATGCATGACGATGGCATCGGGTTTGGCGTAGGCCAAACGTTCTTTGGTCAGCCCGTACAGGTTAAAGAATTCCTTGCCGCTTGGCAGGAGGGCGCTTTGCATGCGTTCATTTTGCAAACGGACATTGATAATCACATCCACGTCGTCCAAGCCTTCTTCGATGTGCTCGTAAACATGTACCCCAAGCGCTTCCGGGTAGGAAGGCATTAAGGTTTTCGGGCCGATGACCCGGATTTCGCGCGCTTCCAAAATGCTGAGTGCCTGGATTTGCGAGCGCACCACGCGGGAATGTTGGACGTCGCCGATAATGGCGACCTTCAGGTCGTAAATGTCGCCTTTGTGTTTACGGATGGTGAACATGTCGAGCATGGCTTGGGTTGGGTGGGCGTGCTGGCCGTCACCGGCGTTGACCACGTGGATGTGGGGCGCGACGTGTTTGGCGATGAAATGGGCTGCGCCGCTTTCACGGTGACGCACCACAAACACATCGGTCAGCATGGCTTCCAGGTTCCAAAGTGTGTCCAGCAGTGTCTCGCCTTTTTTGGTGGACGAGGTTTCGATGTTGAGGTTGACGACGTCGGCGGATAAGCGTTTTTCCGCGATTTCAAACGTGGTTAAAGTCCGCGTGCTCGGTTCAAAAAACAGATTCATAATGGTTTTGCCGTGCAGGTTCGGAACCTTTTTGATCTGGCCAGTGGTTGGGTCGATGAAACTTTCCGCAACATCCAAAATTTCCGTCAAATGGTGTTGTTTGAGGCCTTCCAGTGTGAGGAAGTGGCGTAAATTCCCTTGTTCGTTCAGTTGAAGGTTGGGGGGCGTGAGTCTCATGATGTTTCCTTCTGCGTCGTGAGCGCGTCTAACCAGTTTTCAAGAATAATTTGGGCCGCATGGTCGTCAATCGGTTGGGAGGTTGTTTTTGAGCGGCGTTGCTCGGCTTCGATGGAACTCAGTTGTTCTTCGATGTAAAACACCGGCGTTTGGTAACGGCCGCTCAGGCGCTGGCCAAACTTGCGAGCGGGTTGCGTCAGCGCCTGTTCTTCACCGTTTAATCGCATGGGGAGGCCCACTACGATGGCTTGAGGTTGCCAGGCGTTGAACAGGCGAGTGATGTGTTCCCAATCCGGCTGACCATCACGGCTTTGGACAATGGCTTCCGGCGAGGCGGTGCGGGTAATGGTCTGGCCGACGGCTACGCCAATGCGACGCAGTCCGAAGTCGAACCCCAAAATGACTCCGTCGAGTGTTCGGGGATCAACCGCCTTAGTCATGGCCGGCATCCATGCTGAGCGACTCCGGCGAAATGCCGAGGGTATTCAAGGCGACTTGCCATTTTTTATGGGTGGGGACGTCAAACAGCAGGGCTTCGTTATAGGGAATCGTGAGCCAGTTATTGGCCTGGATTTCCTCGTTGAGTTGCCCTTTTTCCCAGCCGGCAAACCCGAGGCACACCACCAGTTTTTCCGGGGCATCGCCTTGGGCGAGCGATTTGAGGAAGTCCTCCGAAACGGTCATCGCCAGTCGGTCGCGCAATGGCAGGCTTTTTTGCCAGTGGCCTTGCGGTTCATGGAGAATGAATCCATGTTCCATATCGATAGGGCCGCCCATCATGATGTTCTGTTCCAGCCGTGGCGATGGTTGCTCAATGGGTAATTCGAAGTGTTCCAGCAGCTGCTCGACGGTCAGACCGTGTTCGAGGTTGACGACCAAACCCATCGAACCGTGTACGTTGTCTTCGACAACGTACACCAGCGTTTTGTCGAACCAGCTGTCGGCTAGGTTCGGCATGGCGATGAGAAAATGATGTTCGAGTGAGTTCAGCTGTTCCATAGCCATAAATTATATCAGCTTGCTAAATGAGGTTGCTTGTTAGTTGCCGGGTTTTTACGCTTTTTTTACGAGTCTGTCGGCGTCATCAGATGCAACCGCTTTTTTATGGTCGGTGTGGCGTAGGTTTGACGGTTTTTATCCACCATAAACGCTTCGGTGATGCCCATTTGGCGGGCAATTTTTTTCCATCCGGACGGGCCGGCAATCATGAGTGCTGTGGCGGCGGCATCGGCGGTGGTCGCATCCGGATGTATTACCGTCACGGAAATGAAGTGATCGGCCGGGTAGCCGGTGTTCGGGTTGATAATGTGGCTGTAACGTTTGCCTTTCCACTCAAAATAGCGTTGATAGGTGCCTGAGGTGACGATGCTTTCGTCGCCGTTGATTTGCAGGCGCGCCAAGGCGGTGTTCGGATGGTCTGGGTCTTGAATGCCAATGCGCCAGGCCTGGTGACTTTTCGGGTTTTTGGAACCAATGATTCGCATGTCGCCGCCGATATTGACGATGGCGTTTTGAATGCCCGCGGCCAACAAGCTGTTAATCGCCAAGTCGAGCGCGAGCCCTTTGGCATTGCCGCCGAAGTCAAGACGGACGTTCGGATTGCGGCTGTAAAGCGTATTGCCTTTGAAGTAGATGTCGCGAATCGAGGGGCGGGATTTTAACCAGGCCTGGATGGCCGCCTTGCTGGGCGGAGGGCCGTGCCAGTCTTCGGAGTGAAACCCCCAGAGTTCAATCAGTTGGCCGATGCCGGGGTCGAACAGATAATCCGATTCGGCAGCCAATGTTTGGGATTTCAGGATGAAACGTTTGACGCTGTCGGCGATGGTAATGGGTTGCTCGGTTGCGATGGCTTGATTGATGTTACCGAGAATACCGCCTTTTTCCCAGGCATGCCAATCCTGGTTGAATTGTTGGAAGGTGGCCTCGATTCCTTGAATGGCTCTTTCGGCTTTCGTTTGCGGGGCATCAACGATTTCGACTCGGACTTCGGTGCCGAACACGTAAAACACTTCCTGCACGGTTTGCGGGGCGGGTGCACAAGCGGTCAGCCACCCAAGCGTGAGAAAGGCGGTGAGAAGATGTTTGAGTGCGCGGTGGTTGAGTGTCATAGGGAATGTATTTTCAGTGGGCGGAATAAAATAAAATTTGAATATTTACCCACCCAATTTGATCCTTTTTCTCGATGCTTTATCGGAAACGGCCACCTTAATGGCGGCTTAACAATATTTGTGATTGTGAAAATGCCTGTTTTTAAGTCATCGGTTTTAAGCCGGTGGCATTAAGCTTTCGAGGTGGTCGAAAAGTTCACCGGCGATGTTCAGTCCGTATTGTTCGTCCAGTTCCCGAATGCAGGTCGGGCTGGTGACGTTGATTTCGGTGATGTAATCGCCGATGACGTCCAATCCCACAAAGTGCAGACCTTTGCGGCGCAAGGTCGGCGCAATCTGTTCACACAGCCATTCATCCCGTTCCGTTAAGGCTACGCCCAGGCCTTGCCCGCCGGCGGCAATGTTGCCTCGGGTTTCCCCTTCGGCCGGAATGCGTGCCAGTGCATACGGCATGGGTTTGCCATTCACCAATAGAATGCGTTTGTCGCCTTGTTTGATTTCCGGCAGGTAAATTTGCGCCATAATGTGGTGACGCCCATGCTCGGTCATGATTTCGATAATGACGTTGATATTCGGGTCTTGCGCCGTGACACGGAAAATCGACGCGCCACCCATCGCATCCAAGGGTTTTAGGATGACGTCTTGATGATCCTGGATAAACTGTTTTAAACGGTTCGCGTCGGCGGAAACCAAGGTGGGCGGGATGCACTGCGGAAACCAGCTGGCGAACAGTTTTTCGTTGGCATCGCGTAGCGATTGCGGTTTGTTCACCACCAGCACGCCTTGTGCTTCCGCCAGTTCCAACATATGGGTGGCGTAAAGATAGTCGTTATTGAACGGCGGGTCCTGGCGAATTAGAATAATGTCCAGTTCACTCAGTTCGGTTTCATGGCTGGTGCCGAAGCCATAGAATTGCGAGGTGGTGTCGCTTTTGGCTCTGTCCCACACTTTCAGTTCGGTGGTGTCGGCAAACGGTCGACCATTCTTTAAAAACAGATCGGTCGGTTCCATGTAATGCAGTTGGTGACCGCGTCGCTGGGCTTCCAGCAACATGGCGAAGGAACTGTCTTTATAAGGCTTGATGTCCGCAATCGGGTCCATCACAATGCCGACGTTCAATAAACTCATGAGGCCGCCTTGACGTTGTCGGCTTCACGTTTGGCGTCGGCAATTTCACGTGCGGCGGCCAGTAGCGCCAAACGCGCCACTACGCCATAAGCATAGAAACGGTTCGGGCTGGCGTCCGGCTCCTGGGTTTGGTCCGGCATGACGCAAGCGGTTTCGAATGACAAGGATTCGAAGTGCATGCCCGGCGAATTCAGGTTGTCTGTGGCGGTTTTGCCGGTGTGCACTCGGTAAAAGCCGCCGACCACTTGGTTATGAATCATGTACACCACCGGTTCCGCCACGGCGTCACTGATGGTTTCGTGGGTGTAAACGCCTTCCTGAACCAGCATTTGTTTGGCAACCAAGCCTTCTTTGGCGGAAGACATTTTGTTACGTTGCTTGCGGTTCAGGCTCAGAATATCGTCGGGCGTATCCACTGACATAATGGCCATGCCGTAGGTACCGCTGTCGGATTTGACGATGGCAAACGGCTTGCAGGCGATGTCGTGCTGGTCGTAATAGCGTTGGGTTTCCTGCAAAACGGTATTGACCGCACCGGCCAAACACTCCAACCCTTGACGTTCCTTAAAGTCCACCGGGCCACATTGCAGCGACATGGGGTTAATCAGCCAAGGGTCGATGTCGACCATTTTGGAAAACTCGTTGGAGACGTTTTTATAGTGGTCGAAGTGTTCGGTTTTGTAACGATCGGCCCAGCCAAGATCCAGCGGCGGTAGCAGGGTTTGATCAATGTTTTCCAGAATCGCCGGGCGGCCGCTGGACAAGTCGTTGTTTAACAGTACCGCGCATGGGAAGAAGTCGTCGACCCCGACGCGGTCGTCCTGTTTAACCAATGGACGGAGCACCAGGGTTTTGCCGGATGGCAGTTCGATTTCCGTGCGTTCGGTGATTTCCGGGTTCAGGCTGCCGATGTGTACTTCGTAACCGGCCGCAATCAAGATTTCCTGTAAGACCGCGAGGTTCTCAAGATAAAACTGGTTTCGGGTATGGTTTTCCGGAATCAGCAAGACGCCGTCGGCAATCGGGCAGGCCTGGGTGACAGCGCTTTGTGCGGCTTGAATCGCCAAAGGGCGCAAGTCCGGATGCAAGTTATTGAAACCGGCTGGGAAGAGGTTGGTATCAACCGGCGCCAGTTTATAACCGGCGTTGCGCAAATCCACCGATGCATAGAAGGGTGCCGGGGTTTCTTTGAATTGTTTTCGGAACCAGCATTCGATGTCCGCCTGATGATTGAGCAAATGTTCTTCCAGCTCCAGAAGCGGGCCGGTGAGGGCGGTTTGCAGGTGGGGGACTTCATGGGTTGATAATGGCATAGTGTTCTCGAATGTTAGACAGTAAAGGTTATGAGAGCTTTGTACGAGATGATTACACGGATAAAAATGGTTAAAAACCGCCTGATTGTCGTTGTAAAACTTGCCAATAGCGAGCTATTAGCTGCGTTTTACGCCTTGATCAGTCAGTTTTTTCCTCATTTTTCTCTCGCATCTCACTCATGCAAAGCTCTCATTATACAAAATCGTTTCCGGTTTGCAGATGAGCGTTGCGTTATTGGGAGAGGACATGGGATGTAAAGTCACCCCACAGCGTTTGCAAAGCGGCCAGAATCACTGGTGCCGCGGTTTCGGTGCGCAAAATGCGCGGGCCCAGTTGGATCGCGGTCAAACCGGCGGCCGTGGCTTGTTCGACTTCATTGTCGGTCAAGCCGCCTTCCGGCCCGATCAACAAATGAATGGGGGATTCCGCTAAATGGGCATCGAGCGTGGCCAATGAGTGGTGTGCCGTGGGGCTGAGAACCAATCCAACCGGAGACTCCGCTGTTTTTAGCCAGGCCTGGTAGGTTTCAGGTTGGGCAATCTCCGGCACCACATTGCGGTTGGATTGCTCGCAGGCGTTGATGGCGATGTCTTGCCATTGGCGGCGTTTTTTGTCCAGCTTGTCACCACTGAGTTTCACATCACACCGCTCGGTAAACAGCGGTTGAATGCGGGTTGCGCCAAGTTCCACCGCTTTCTGAATGCTGTAATCCATGCGGTCGCCCTTGGAAATTCCCTGCAATAAAATGGTTTCCAGCGGAGACTCGGTCACCGGTGACGCCGTGCTTTCGATCACCACATCGGCGGTGCGGCGGCTGGTGTGCATCAGCGTGGCTTGGGCACAGGTACCACGTCCGTCAAAGACTTCGACCGGACGGTCATGTTTCAAACGCAGCACCGTCATGGCGTAATGCGCTTGATCCTTGTCTAACGATAGGGTTTGCCCGGCGGTCAGGTCGGCGGGCAGATAGAAACGCGGAATTCTCATGATGCGCCCGAAATCAGCGGTCTTTAAACGTTAGTTGGTTAACGATATTCAACACCGGTTTGGATTGGTTCATACTGTAAAAATGCAGACCGGGTGCGCCGGCGTCCAGCAGGCGTTGCGACAGCTCTGTGACCACGTCTTCACCGAATGCCAACAAACTTTCCTGATCGTCTTCAAAGCTTTCCAGACGGCATTTCAGCCAGCGCGGTACTTCGGCCCCGCAGCCTTCGGAAAAGCGCACCAGGTTTTCATAGTTGGTGATCGGCATAATGCCCGGCACAATCGGTAAGTCGATGCCGGCACGCTCGCAGTTGTCGATGAAGTACAAATAGCTGTCGACGTTGTAGAAATATTGAGTGATGGCGGAGTCGGCCCCTTGTTCCACTTTGTGTTTGAACCATTTAATGCCGATATTGCAGTTACGTGCCTGGGGGTGGGTTTCCGGGTAGGCGGCGACTTCCAGCTTGAAGGTGTCGCCGCGCTCGCGTCGGATAAAGGCGATGAGATCACTGGCGTATTTGAACTCGCCCGGATCCATCATGCCGGATGGCAAGTCGCCGCGCAGCGCGACAATGCGCTTGATGCCCATGGCTTCGTAAGTGTCGAGCAGCTCCAGAACGCTTTCTTCGGACGCGCCAACGCAGGTCAGGTGTGGGGCCGCGTCGTTGTCGGTTTCGGTTTGAATGTAACGCACCGTATCGATGGTGCGGCTTTGGGTTGTGCCGCCAGCGCCGTAGGTGACGGACATATATTCCGGTTGAGTCGGCGTGAGTTCCTGAATGACGGTTTTCAGTTTTTCCATGCCTTTTTCGGTGCGTGGCGGGAAAAATTCCAAACTGATTTTTTGGTCGTATTGTTGTTGTGATTGCATGTGTTTTCCTTGCGCTTTTCTGGGCTAACGCCGCTTTAAACGGCGTTAACGGAATGGGACACTTACAGTCCGGCGTCGGCTTTCAAGGCGTCGGCTTTGTCGGTCTTTTCCCAAGTAAAGTCCGGTAGTTCACGGCCGAAATGACCATAAGACGCCGTTTGGCGATAGATAGGACGATACAAGTCAAGCATGGCGATCAGACCTTTCGGACGCAGGTCGAAATGCTCGCGGACCAGCTGTTCAATGCGACTGACCGAAATGCGTTCGGTGCCGAAGGTGTCGATGCTGATGGAGGTCGGTTCCGCGACGCCGATGGCGTAGGAGACTTGAATTTCACATTTATCGGCCAAACCGGCGGCGACGATGTTTTTCGCCACATAGCGTCCGGCATAAGCGGCGGAGCGATCGACCTTGGATGGATCTTTTCCGGAGAAAGCGCCGCCGCCGTGGCGTGCCATGCCGCCGTAGGTGTCGACAATGATTTTACGACCGGTTAAGCCGGCATCGCCGACCGGCCCGCCGATGACGAAACGTCCAGTCGGATTGATATGATATTGCGTGTCGGCATGCAGCCATTCGGCGGGTAAAACCGGTTTGATGATTTCTTCCATCACCGCTTCGTGCAGGTGGTTGTTGTCAATGTCCGGCGAATGCTGTGTGGACAGCACCACCGCATCAATGGCGACCGGCTGGCCGTTTTCATAGCGTAAAGTCACTTGGCTTTTGGCGTCGGGTCTAAGCCAGTCCAATTGACCGGATTTGCGGCAATCGGCTTGCTTTTCCATTAAACGGTGGGCGTAGAAAATGGGGGCCGGCATCAATACATCGGTTTCGTTGGAGGCGTAGCCGAACATTAAGCCTTGGTCGCCCGCGCCTTGTTCGTGGTCGTCGTATTCGTCGACGCCTTGCGCGATTTCCGGTGATTGTTTGCCAATGGAGCTTAAAACAGCACAGGTGCTGCCGTCAAAACCTAAATCACCGTGGTTGTAGCCGATGTCGTTGACGACTTGACGGACCAAGTCTTCCTGGTCGACCCAGGCTTCAGTGGTGATTTCTCCGCCCAGCATGACCATGCCGGTTTTAACAAAGGTTTCGCAGGCGACGCGCGCTTTCGGGTCCTGTTTTAGGATGGCGTCGAGCATGGCGTCTGAAATTTGATCGGCGATTTTGTCTGGGTGGCCTTCGGAAACGGATTCAGACGTAAATACAGTGGTGGTCATGGATAACTGTCCTCAAGTTTAATGTTGCAAAGTTGAGATACGGAATATCAGGCGGGAAGGGATGAAACGTCTCCTCGCTTTAGCCGTACTTATTTAGGCGCCCGCAAGCTGATGAGTCAAATCGGCGCTAGACGCAATTTTCGTTAAATTGCGCGGTAGATGCAAGTTTTTTATCGAATTTTGGAGCATTTAGACTTGGTTTTTTTGGGGAAATATCCGCGATTCCTGAACATTAAAGCCGTAGCGTGTTGGGTTTTCATATCGCGGTAGGCAGCAAACGGTAAAGGGCGGGAATATCATCAAACTGTCATATTGGGGCCGTTGGCATTTTGTTACTATCCGGTGAAAATTGGGTCTTTGGGCACGGTTGCCTGAGACCAGAGATTTAAACGGAGTGAGTCGTGGAAAGAGTGATTTTGCCGGATGAAAAGTGTTCCGGTTTACAACATTCGCCATTGGGACGGGAGTTGAAAGATATTTTCGATCACCAGCGAATTCAGACCCATTTTCAGCCGATTGTGGGTTTGAAGACGCGTTCGGTGCTTGCATTCGAAGCTTTGACGCGTGGCCCGGACAATTCCCCGCTGTATTCCCCGTCGCATTTATTTCAGTTGGCATCGGATCACGGCTGCTTACTGGAGATGGATTTGATGGCGCGTCGGGTGTCGATTAAAAACTTTATGAAATCGGCCGCGCTGCACCAAAATCAAGTGAAGTTGTTTTTGAACGTTTCGGTCAGCTCGTTGATGAATGTCGACCACCGTTCCGGTTTGACGTTGGATTGCTTGAATTATTACGGTTTGAATATTCATCAGGTGGTGATTGAAATCACCGAGTTGCAGCCGGTGGAAGACAGTGGTCTGTTTCTGAACGCGATTCAACATTACCGTAAAATGGGGTTCAAGGTCGCCATTGATGATTTGGGGTCGGGGTACAATGGTTTGAAGCTTTGGTCGGAGGTCAAACCGGATTTTGTCAAAATCGACAAACACTTCATTGCCGACATTGACAAAAAAGCCGATAAATATCGGTTTATGGAAACCATTTTGACGCTGGCGAAAAGCATGGGCACCAAAATCATTGCAGAAGGGGTTGAAACCGAAGCCGAATTGCAGGTTTTGGAAAAACTGGGCGTGGATTTTGTGCAGGGGTATTTGCTGAAACGCCCGTCGCCGTCCACGGCCTTGACCTTGGATTATAAATGGAATGAAGCCGTCAGAGATGTCACTAATCCCAAGGAAACGGTGAAGTTGCTATGTCGTGAGGCCTTTACCATGCCCTTGGGAACGACGATTGAACAAATGACCGATGAGCTGCTACAACGCCCGGGGGTAGATTATGTGCCGATTGTCGAGAAAGGGCAGGTGCATGGCATGGTGTGGCGGCGAGAGTTGACCGAGTTGTTGGCCAGTAAGTTTGGTCGCGATCTGCATGGGCGTAAAAATATCGCTAAGTTGATGGACCGGTCGCCGTTGGTGTTTGATATTAACACGCCCCTGGTGGAGGCGAGCCGGGAAATCACGGAAAACGGCTCTTACGACAAGGGCACTTTCGTATTAACGGAACAAGGGCGTTTTAAAGGGTGCGGCTCTTTTATGGAATTGCTGCGCGTCATCACCGATTTGAAAATCCGCAGTGCGCAATATGCCAATCCGTTGTCCGGTTTGCCGGGCAATGTGCCGATTCAAACCATGATTCAACAGTACCTTGACCGTCAATCACCGTTTGTGGTGATTTATGTCGATGTCGATAATTTTAAACCTTACAACGACTATTACAGTTTCGAAGAAGGGGACCAGGTCATCAGTGCGGTGGCGCGGGTGTTGAAAGAATCCGTTGGCGTTCAGGAGGCGTTTATCGGCCATGTCGGCGGGGACGATTTTGTAGTGGTGATGCCGGAGATGCAGTATGAAATGGTGTGCCAACGCATTTTGAAAGGCTTTCAATCCGCCAGTTTGAATTTTTATACACAGGACGATCGTCTTCGCGGCGGCATTTATGCCGAAAATCGCGCCGGCGAAAAAGTCTTCTTTCCAATGATGTCGTTATCGCTGGGGGTGCTGTTGGTGTATCCCGGGGTCTTCGATCATACTCAAAAATTGTCGTCTTACGCCACGCGCGCCAAAAAAGGCGCCAAGTCCCAAGGGGGCAATACCTATTATGTGGTGGATTCCCGTCAAGTGGGCTTGATGCGCGCCTGAACCGAATAAGATTGACGTCGTGAATGCTGTGATGTTTTCGGGTTTTGGCCAGGCCTGGCGGTTTTATTGATTCTAAAAAGTCAGTCATAACAAAGACTTGGATTTTGTCGCTTGAGTCTTTTTTGCTTGCAAAGTGGTCAGGTTCCTGTAAAATTAGCCGCTTTTTTCAAAACAGGTACGAAATTATGTCGACCGTGAAAACTGAAAATCAAACACCGTTGGTCGGTGTCATTATGGGGTCCAAATCGGACTGGCCCACCATGAAACATGCCGTGGAGATGCTGGAGCAGTTCGGTGTGCCTTACGAAGTGAAGGTGGTGTCCGCCCACCGGACGCCGGATTTGATGTTTGAATACGCCCAAACCGCCGAAGCGCGTGGCTTGCAAGTCATCATTGCCGGCGCAGGTGGTGCGGCGCATCTGCCGGGTATGGTGGCGGCCAAGACCATCGTGCCAGTATTGGGTGTGCCGGTTCAGTCGCGTGCCTTGAGCGGTGAAGATTCGCTGTTGTCCATCGTACAGATGCCGGGCGGCATTCCGGTTGGCACTTTGGCCATCGGAGACGCCGGCGCCAAGAACGCCGGTATTCTGGCGTCGCAAATCGTTGGCACCCATCTGTCAGCTGTGCGAGAAGCGGTGCACGCTTTCCGCGAAGCGCAAACCCAGTTCGTGCTGGATAACCCGGATCCGCGCGACTGAATTTTCCCGGGTAGATTCCCTACCCAGTTCACGGGTTTTCACGTAAAATACCTGTCTTGTCCTTTTCCGGTTGTTCGGCTGGAAAAGGCACTCAATGCATGCATGACCATCGGTCGGATGAACGCAACAACCAATAGCAATAACGGAATTCGAGGAACGATATGACGCCTATCACAAAGAAAATCGGTGTTTTGGGGGCTGGCCAATTGGGCCGTATGCTGGCGATTGCCGGTTATCCACTGGGGCAGAAGTTCGGTTTTCTGGGCACCAGTCATGATGAACCTTCCGCTTTGCTGGGGCAGATGTACACCGATGAAGTTGAGTCCTTGAAAGACCTGGTCAAGTTTTCCGATGTGATGACCTACGAAAGCGAAAATACCTCGGTGGAAATGGTGCGTGAAATCGCTCGTAGCATTCCGGTGTATCCGGGCGAAAAGTCGTTGTATTACTCCCAACATCGTGGTCGTGAAAAAGGCCTGTTCGACGAGTTGGGCATTCCGTGCGCACCTTACCAAGTGGTGGATTCATTGGAAAACCTGACTCAGGCGGTGGAAGAAATCGGGTTGCCGGCCATTCTGAAAACCACCACCGAAGGGTATGATGGCAAAGGGCAGTTCGTCCTCAAGGAAAAGTCGCAAATCGACCAGGCCTGGAAAGCCATCGGCGGGCGGGAATTGATTCTGGAAGGATTCATCGATTTCAGTCGCGAATTGTCGATTGTCGCGGTGCGCAATGCCGATAACGAGCACGTTTACTATCCGTTGGTGCAGAACGTTCATCATGAGGGCATTTTGCGTTACACCATTGCGCCGGCTCGGCAAATTTCCGAGACCGTCCAAACGCAGGCCGAAGCGTATATGAAGGCCTTGCTGGACAAGCTGGATCATGTTGGCGTGCTGACGTTGGAGTTATTCGAAACGGTTGATGGGTTAGTCGCGAATGAAATGGCGCCGCGTGTGCATAATTCCGGCCATTGGACCATTGAAGGTGCTTTGACCAGCCAGTTCGAAAACCATGTGCGGGCCATCACCGGACTGCCGTTGGGCGATACGTCGCCGCGTCAACCGGTGGCGGCGATGATTAACATCATCGGCGAAACCGGCCCGGTGGCGGAGGTTTTGAAAATGCCGAATGCTTTCCTGCATTTATACGATAAAGCCGAAAGAGCGGGGCGCAAGCTGGGGCACATCAATCTAGTCGCCGATTCGGAAGATGCGCTGTACGAACAAATCAAACAGTTGAGCGCATTTCTGCCTGAGGCAGATAAGAGCGAATCTTAAGCAGGGGTGCGATTCGCCTCGGACGATTTTATGGTGACTGGGTATAACTGAGTAGTTGACTCATGGTCAGTGCCAAGTCGGATGGAATTACGCCGGCTTGGCTGGTTTGATTCGCTAGCACGTCTCCGCTGTGGGCGTGCAGTGATACCCCTAAACACGCCGCTTTAAACAAATCCATGCCTTGTGCCAGAAAGCTGGCGATGGCACCGGTCAATACATCGCCCATGCCGCCGACTGCCATACCGGCATTGCCCGCGGTGCACAGCTCCATACGTTTCCCGTCATACACCAAAGTGCCGTTGCCTTTTAACACCACCACGCCGCCGTAACGTTTTTGCAATGCCATCACTGCTTTGAAACGGTCTCGCTGGATGTCTGCAGTATCGGTGCCGAGCAAGCGGGCAGCTTCGCCCGGATGTGGTGTCAGCACCCAGTTAGGTTGTGTTTGCGGCTGCTTGGCCAGTAGGTTCAGTGCATCGGCATCCATGACTTTGGGAATGGATTGGGATGATTCAGCGTCCAGAATACATTGGAATAAGGCCTGCGCCCAGTCGTCCTGACCGAGGCCGGGGCCCAATCCGATGGCGCTGGTTTGCGGCAGAAGATCGGTTAAATCGTTTGGTAAATAGGTCATCAATTCCGGTTGCGCCTGGGTGAGCGCGACCAGATGTTCCGGTTGCGTGACAATTTTCACCAGGCCTGCACCGCTGGTCAAGCTGGCCAAACCGGCCAGTTGGATGGCACCCATCATGTGGTGATTGCCGCCCGCTAATAATACGGTGCCTTGGCGGCCTTTGTGGCTGGAAGCGGTGACCGGCGGCCGTTTCGCCAGCCAGTCTTTCAAAGAGTGGTTGTGCGCGATGGGCGTTTGCTCTTGGTAGCTGTCACGGCTCAGGAACAACGGGCTGAAATGAATCTTGCCGGCGGTTTCTGGGCCCATATGGGTGTATAACCCAGGTTTCTGGGTGATGAAGGTGCAGGTGTGCGACGCGCGGATGGCGGTGCCGAGAATGTGGCCGGTGTCGGCGTGTAGGCCACTGGGAATATCGATGGCCAGCACTGGTTTGTGGGAGTCGTTCACCTGTTGGAATATCTCGGCGAAGTTGCCGGAAACCGGCTGATTCAAGCCGGTACCGAAAACCGCGTCCACGATGATATCGGCATCCTGTAACCGGTTGCTGTCAAAGGGAGTGGGCGACAAGCCGAGCGCTTTGAGTTCCTGTAACGCCGCGAGGGCATTGCCGCGAATCTTCGCTTCATCCCCTAACAGTACCGCTGTGACCTGACGTCCTTCCAGCAGGGCGTATTGCGCCAGCACCCAGCCGTCGCCGCCGTTATTGCCACTGCCGCAAAGCAGGAGAATTTTTTCGGCGTTCGGTTGGGTTTCTTTCAATGTCTGGTAGGCGAAATAGGCGGCACGCTTCATCAGCAGCAGGCCTGGGAGTTTTTGGGTTTCGATGGCGTAGTGGTCGATGGCACGGCTTTGGGCCGCAGTGTAAAAATCAATGGTCGGCATTCGGCACCTGCTGAGTTTGGAAGCGTGGCGGAAAAGACGATCGCGGTTTACGCGTCGTCATTTTGTTCATTATACGCTGGGTACTTTTTAAATAAACAGGGCGATGAGTATTGCGCCGAGAATAAAACGATACCAAGCAAAAGGCGCCATGCCGATGGAATTAATCCATTTCAGAAAGAGTGCAATCACGGCGTAAGCCGTCAGGCCGGACAAAATGACACCGCCGATCATGGCATCCCACTGTACGGGGTGGGTACTGTCAAGAAGGTCTTTTAGTTTCAATAGACCTGCGCCGAGGATAATCGGAATCGATAGCAGAAAGGAGAAACGGGCCGCTGCTTCACGCGTCAACCCGACCATCAGCGCGGCGGTAATGGTGATGCCGGAGCGCGAGGTGCCGGGAATCAGCGCCAAGGCCTGTGCAAACCCGATGATGAGGATGTCTTTGAAACTTAAACTGTGTTCGTCGCGAATGCGTTTACCTTTGACGTCCGACCACCAGAGCAGGGCGCCGAACCCGATGGTGGTTGCGGCGATAATCAGCGGGTCGCGTAGCGCTTCTTCCAAACCGTTGTTGATGATGAATCCGAAAATGACGGCCGGTAAGGTGGCGAAAATCACCCACCAGGCCAGACGACTATTGCTGGTGGGTTGACGGGTGACTAACGAGGCGCTCCAGTCGCGGGTCATGAGCCAGACGTCCTGGCGAAAATACAGCAATACGGCGGACAGGGTGCCGATGTGGACCGCGACGTCGAACGCCAAACCTTGGTCTTGCCAGCCGAACAACTGGGGGATGAGGATCAAATGCCCGGAGCTGGAAATCGGCAGAAACTCGGTCAGGCCCTGAATGATGGCGAGAAAAGTGATTTGAATCCAGTCCAGTGTTTGTTCCATGCCGCGTCCTTGTATGAATGGTTTGTTTGGGGCTTTGTCGGTTAGAGTTGGTGTCTTAAGTCGCGGAGCTTAAAGCCCATCAACGACAGGTCGCACCCTTTGGTGAGGGCGATGACTTTGAAGCTTTCGCCCATTTCATCCGGCAGGGTCAGGGTTTTGATTTGCTGGGCGATTTTCAACGATTCGGTAATGTCCATTTCCGGGTCGCCCGACATTTCCAGTAAGCCGCTGCCCATTAAAAAATGCGCTTGGGTCGTGAAACCGGCCACTTTGAAACCGGCGTCGAAAGCGGATTCCGCCACGGCGGTGAAATCGACGTGGGCGGTGATGTCTTGCAGGCCTGGGTAAAAGAAAGGGTCGCTGTGGGCGCGGTGCTGATAATGGCATCGTAAGGTGCCCATGCGGCGGGCCGGCTGGTAGTACTCACGTCGCGTGTAGCCGTAATCCACCAGCAGTAAAGCGCCGTGGCTCAGAAAGTCAGAAATGGATTGCAGCCAAGGTTGAATGTTGAGGTTGATTTCAGTTTCATAGCCTTGTGACGGTGGGTGGCCGATCTGGTTGAGAATGCCGTTGGCCGCTTTTTGCAAGGTTGAATCAGCCACCGGGTGATATTCCCATTCAAAGCGTTGTTTGCTTTCGTTGTAGGCGACGTAGCCGCGCAGGCTCTGTTCGGCCTCTAAACGTAATTTTTCAACCGGCATGGCATCCAGCACTTCGTTGGCGATGACAACGCCTTCCATGGGCTTGTTGGGTAGCTGATCCAGCCAGACGACTTTTTCGAACAGAGCTTCCGGTAAGGTTTTCAGAGTGGTTTCTTGCCGGGCGCGCAAATCGGCACTGAGTTCGACGATAAAGTAGTGTTCGACCGGTTGTTGCAAAGCGTCTAATTCCAGCAGCATATCTTTGGCCATGGTGCCTTTTCCGGCGCCGAATTCGATGACGTTAGGTTGTTCCAATGATGCCAGAACCTGTGCGGCTTGGCGAGCTAGACAGCGCGAAAAAATCGGTGAAATTTCCGGCGCGGTGATGAAGTCGCCTTGCGCGCCGATTTTAGGTAAGCCGCTGGAATAATAGCCCAGGCCGGGTGTATAGAGCGCCATCTGCATGAAGTGGGCGAACGATAAAGAACCGTGGCGTTTGAGCGTTTGGCGGATTTTCTGGGCCAGGGCGTCGCTGCGTTCTTGGTTTTCGGGGGGCGGGGTTGGAAGCTGGTGATTCGGTTTCATGCGAGGCCATTCGATATTTAAATTTACAGGGCAAGTCAATTAAATTCCGCAGAATCTCACTGGGGATTAATCGAACTGCCCTATTATAGTATAGTATCCGTTGAGATTGGATTGGGATTTGGCCGTCTTTTTGCTTAGTCATTATTCAGTCAGAATTTATAGTGCATGAGGCTTGAGCAGACATGAAGTTAGGGATTAAAAAAGTCCATGAAAACGAGTGGTTGGTGCATATCGGTTATGCGTCGATTCGGCTTGACCGTTTTTCGGTGGAATTGCTGAACATCATCTTGGAGCACTTGGTGGCGTTGGAGCACGGCCAAACCCACTCGACCCTGACAAGTTATATTAAACTGGGGTGCCGTATCCGAGAGTTGGACGATGCCGGTGTACAGCGGCTGGTGCGAGGTGTCGATAACCAGGATTTATTGAAATTGATGGTGGTCGCTCAGGACGAGGAATTGAACGAGGCGGTGCTGCGGAATGTCGGCGGCATTCTTGCCAAACAATTGAAAGCGGATATGGCCAACCCGGTACCGCCCAATAATGACGAGGCCAAAGCCGCCATCAAACGGGTGGTCGAAAAGATGTTTGAATTGGAATGTCAGGGCAAAATTGAGTTTTTTGATAAAAATACGCAGTACATTTAGGAAGACGCATGGATATTACCGCCAAACGAGATCACGACGGTCAATACATACTGGAAATGGGACCGGTGTTTTTTGAATTGCCGTTGGAGTCACTGGAATTGTTGCACAAACTGGTCGATGAACGTCTTGGCGGCCAAGCCTCCGACGACATGGAGGGTTTGAATAAAAAATTGAATGCTTATCGTGCGTTGGCAAGTAAGTTGGTGTCGATGGATGACCGCGTATTACAGAAGTTGGCGACGGAAGTGACGCCTGAACAACTGGTGACCATGGTGCGCCTGGCCGATGGCGAGCGCTTGTTTCATAAAGTGATTCGCAATTTATCGCGCCAGAATGGTCAGCAATTCCAGCAGGATTATCACGACTTAAACAAAATTACCGTGCATCAGGCGTCCTTGTATATGGAGCAGGCGGTGCCGAAAATTCGCCAAGCGGCTCAAGAGCAGAAAGCGCTGATGGGACAAGGTTGATAACCGGTTGGGTGTGATTGTGAAAAACGCCCAGGCCTGGGCGTTTTTGGGTTAGGCTTCAGCGTTGACGTCGGATTTTCAGCCCCACTGAGTCGGCCTCGATAACGGCATTGGGTTTGTGCAATGTCAGTTCGATGGCCGACACGCCAGCATGGTGTTCAAAAATGTGTTGGCAGATGGCTTCTGCCAGAGATTCAATCAATTCAAAACGGCTGGCGGCGACCAGTTCGATGATTTCATCGCTAATGGCTTTGTAATTAACGGTGTCCGCCAGCCGGTCGGAATTCGCCGCCGCACGCAAATCGGTGCTGAGTGCCAAATCGAAAATCAGAGGTTGCCTGAATTGTTTTTCCCAATCGTACACGCCGATGATGGCTTGGGTTTTTAAGCCTTGTACGAAGATAGTGTCCTGTGTCATAAATCCCTTCTTATGCCGTTCTGGTCAATCACTGGTCAATCATTTGGTTCGTCTTGCCGGGGAGAACCATGAATTCTATTCGAAATTATCGCATATTTCGTTAAAATAGCGCTTCCAAATCATGGACGAATGTCTCGATTAACCGAGATCAAGACAAATATTAAAAGGATTCTTTAGAGTGGATTTTACAACAATGCAATGGTTGGCGATTTTGGCGGCTTATGGTCTGGGGTCGATTTCTTCGGCGATAATCGTTTGTCGGCTGATGGGCTTGGGCGACCCCCGTCAGGACGGTTCCGGGAACCCGGGGGCGACCAATGTTAAGCGGTTGTACGGCTCTAAGCCGGCGGCGGTGACCTTGTTGGGGGATATTCTGAAAGGTTTTGTGCCCGTCGCGTTGGCAAATTATGCCGGTTGGTCTCCGCTTTTGGTGATTTTGATCGGTGTCGCGAGTTTTCTCGGGCATTTGTATCCGGTGTTTTTCGGCTTTCGTGGTGGCAAAGGGGTCGCCACCATGTTGGGGGTGATGTTCGGTTTGTCCTTTCCAATCGGCATTGCCGTGGCGGGGACTTGGCTGTTCGTGGCCAAGGTGTTGAAAATTTCCTCCTTGTCGGCGTTGGTCGCCACGGCTTTGGCGCCTTTGTATATTTATTTTCTGTCGGATGGCGAAATGAGTTGGGTCGGGTTGACGACCTTGATGACGTTGATTCTGTTCTGGCGCCACCGCAGTAATATCCAGCGCCTGCTGAAAGGCGAAGAAGATTTGATTAAAAAAACGCCCAAACCGGATTAAGTTTGGGCGTTTGATGGGGGCTTTAAGTTGGTGTTTGGTTCAGTCGGCTACGTTGTCGATGGGCGCGAGGGATTCCAGGTCCCAGCGCGGTTGGCAGGCAAAGTTTAAATCGTCCGCTTGACCGGCCGCCAAACGTTTTGACCCAGCGTAAGCGATCATGGCCCCGTTGTCGGTGCAGAATTCTAAACGCGGGAAAAAGACTTCGCCGTGGCGTTTGTCCATCAGAGCGCTGAGTTGTTCGCGAATTTCACGGTTGGCGCTGACGCCGCCCGACACCACCAAACGGTTCAAGCCTTCCTGTTCCAAAGCGCGTTTGCATTTAATGCGCAAAGTGTCGGCCACCGCCATTTCGAAGGCTCGGCAAATGTCGGCTTGCGTTTGTTCGGTGGCATCGTTTTCGTTTTTTGCTTTTAACCAAGTGTTCAATGTGTAGGTTTTTAAACCACTGAAGCTCATGTCCAGGCCGGGACGGTCCACCATCGGACGTGGGAATTTGTAGCGGTCCGAAACACCCTGCAAGGCGCGTTTCGAGACTTCCGGGCCGCCCGGATAGCCCAGCCCGAGCATTTTGGCGGTTTTGTCGAAGGCTTCACCGGCGGCGTCGTCAAGGGTGTCGCCCAATAGGCGATAGCGTCCGATGCCGTCCACACGGATAATCATGCTGTGGCCGCCGGAGACTAATAAACAAATAAACGGGAATTCGGGCTGGGTGTCTTCCAGCATGGGGGCGAGCAAATGGCCTTCCATATGGTGGACGCCAACGGCGGGAAGCTGCCAGGCAAAGGCCAGACTGCGCGCGACCGCTGCGCCGGAGAGCAGTGCGCCCATTAACCCGGGACCGCGTGTGTAAGCAATGCCGGTGATGTCTGACGGTTGGATCTGGGCTTTGTCCAATGTTTCACGTACCAGCGGAAGGATTTTACGAACATGGTCGCGCGAGGCCAGTTCCGGCACCACACCGCCGTATTCGGCATGCAATTTGACCTGGCTGTACAGGGAATGCGCCAACAAGCCTTTTTCGGAATGGTAGAGGGCAATGCCCGTTTCGTCGCAAGAAGTCTCAATGCCCAGTGTCAAAGACGGCGTGTTGGTGTCGGTTGTTTGCATAATCAATGGTGGTTGTGAATTGGTTTTATTAAGCGGTGGCCGTTGGGGGATATTCCATGAATTCCATTCCGGCAGCGCTTTTGTTGTTTGAAAGACTCGGAATTTTAACAAAAACACCGGAAATGTCCGAAGTTTTGTTTGCAAAATTAGAAGGTTAATTTTATAATTCGCGTTTTCCTGGTTTTCCCTATTGAAAATCGTTAAACGAATTTAAAAGTAAAGAGTAGATTATGCCAAGCGTAAAAGTAAGAGATACCGAACCATTTGACGTAGCCCTACGTCGTTTCAAACGTGCTTGCGAAAAAGCCGGTGTATTGACCGAGTCTCGTAAGCGTGAGTTTTATGAAAAGCCTACTTGGGCTAGAAAGCGCATGAAAGCCGCGGCTGTTAAACGTCTGGCTAAGCGTTTGTCGCGTGAAAACCGTCGTACGACTCGTATGTACTAAGCATCGGTTTCAGGATTGAATTGATGTCAGAATTAAAAGCGACACTGACTTCCTCGATGAAGGAAGCCATGAAGGCGAAGGAAAAAGAGCGCCTGGCGGTAATCCGTTCCATGCTGGCGGCCATCAAACAAGTTGAAGTGGATAAACAAACCACACTTGAAGACGATGCCGAAGTATTGCCGATTTTAGATAAAATGTTGAAGCAAAGACGGGATTCGCACCAACAATATTTGGATGCGGATCGACCGGAGTTGGCTGAACAGGAAGCCTTTGAGATGACGATCATCCAGGACTTCTTGCCACAAGCTTTGACGGAAGCGGAAATCGCTCAAATGATTGATGAAGCGATTGCGGAAGTGTCTGCCAGCTCCATGCAGGACATGGGCAAAGTCATGGGGCTGTTAAAGCCGAAAATGCAAGGCCGCGCCGATATGGCCGAAGTGAGCAAGTTGATTAAGTCGAAACTCGGCTAAGCGCTTTTAGTTCAAAAATTGGTTACAATCGTATAAACCCGCAGGTGTGAGCACTGGCGGGTTTTTTGCGTTTAAGGGGTGTGTATTTTTCTGTGGATAAGCTGTGTTCAGATCAAATGAAGGAGCGACGTTAAGTGGCTGGAAAATCGCCTAAGGGCAGTATCCCGCGTTCTTTTATCGAAGATTTGCTGGCGCGCGCCGATATTGTGCAAGTCATCAATCAGCGCGTGCCATTGAAAAAGGCCGGTAGCACCTATAAAGCCTGTTGTCCGTTCCACGACGAAAAAACGCCGTCTTTTAATGTCAATCCGCAGAAGCAGTTTTATCACTGTTTTGGTTGTGGCGCCAGCGGGGATGCCATCAAGTTCCTGACGGAATATGACGGTTTGACGTTTGTCGAAGCTGTGGAGACTCTGGCGGCCATGAACGGTATGGAAGTGCCGCGTGAAAAGCTTTCACCGAAAGAAGCCAAACAGCAACAGGCCACGCGTGATTTATACGATGTCATGCATTCGGTCACCAAATTCTACCGCCAGCAACTCAAAAACCACCCGGCTTCCGAAGAAGCCAAGCAGTACCTCAAGCAACGTGGCCTGACATCCGATATCGCCAAAACCTTTGTCATTGGGTTTGCGCCGCCGGGATGGGATAGTTTGGTGTCTGGTCTCAAAGCCGACAATGCATTGAAAAAGCAGTTGGTGGAAACCGGCATGTTGGTGCAAAAAGACGATGGTAAGACCTACGATCGTTTTCGCCACCGCATTATGTTCCCGATTCGGGACGGCCGGGGGCGGGTTGTGGCGTTTGGCGGGCGCGTACTCACCCCGGAAGATCAACCCAAGTACTTGAATTCGCCGGAAACGCCCATATTTCATAAGACATACACACTTTATGGTCTGTACGAAATGCGCCAGTCGCGCGAAAATCCCGACCATATTCTCGTTGTGGAAGGCTATATGGATGTGGTGGCGTTGGCGCAGTTTGGCATTCGTAATGCCGTCGCCACCTTGGGCACCGCGATTACGGCGGAGCATTTAGATATTCTGTTCCGTCAAGTGAACGAAGTGGTGTTCTGTTTCGACGGGGATGAGGCTGGCAAAAAAGCCGCCTGGAAAGCCTTGGAACTGGCCTTGCCAAATATGGTCGGCACTCGTTCGGTGCGGTTTTTGTTTTTGGATCAGGGCGAAGACCCGGATTCCACTGTTCGTAAAGAAGGTGTGGATGGCTTCAACGCACGGGTCAAGCAATCCATGACCTTGTCCGACTTTTTGTTTAAGGGGTTAATTGGGCGCCTGGGATTGCCATTGACGAGTGCAGAAGGGCAGCAGCAATTAATTGCCCTGGCCAAACCTTACATAACATCCGCGCCGGATGCGATGCCGGATTTGTTAACCAAGATTCTGTCGGATTACGTGGAAATGCCGGTGTGGCGTCTGGGGCAGGTAATGGGCATTCGGGTCTCGTCGACGGCGAAGACGTCAGCGAAACGATCCGAAAAACCGGTGAGTTTAAAAGCGACCAGCGTGGTGTTGAAATTGATTCGCCTGCTGTTGGCTCGGCCTTCGTGGGGCGGGGTCTTCTCGGAGGCTTTAATTGCCGACTTAAAACGTTCCGATAATGCCGAATACCGCTTTTTGGCACAATTGGTACAGGTATTGCAAGCCAATAATTATGTGCCGGAAGCCGTTACCGCTTGGTTGGGAGAGGCACCAAGAGAGCGTGTGCTGAAACAAGTCAATGGTATAGAGATACAAAACGACGATACATTTATTGAAAATGAATTTAAAGCTATTGTGCTGAGAATCGGAACCGAACTGCAGAAAGAACGCGAAAAAAAGGCCCTGACGGAAAAGTTAATGGGCAAAAACGATTAAGATTCGCGCGATTTAATTCAGTCTGTTTCCAAGTTTGATTTTGATGAAAATTCAAAATCTTATTGAAAATCTAGTATAATATTCTGTTCTATTTTTTGGAGGGTTCGGTTCCTTCCTTAGAATCTAAAATTGAGGCAAAGATGACAAGAGTAGAAAGAAAGCAGCAGTTAATCGACTTGATTGAAAGAGCCAAGGATCTAGGTTACTTGACGTTTTCCGACGTGAACGATGTTCTGCCGGACGATATCGAGGAAGATCAGCTTGGACAAGTTCTGACGATTCTAAGGGATTTTGGGATTCAGTTGTTTGAATCGGCGCCGGACGCCGACGAATTGTTGACCAAAGAGGGTGAAACCTTTGATGATGCCGCGGCCGAAGCGGCGATTTTAGCTTTGGCGGAAGTGGATGCCGAGTTTGGCCGTACCACTGATCCGGTGCGTATGTACATGCGTGAAATGGGCTCGGTTGAACTGTTGACCCGACAAGGCGAAGTGGAAATTGCCAAACGTATTGAGTACGGCATTCGTGATATGTTGCAAGCCATGGCGAAATACCCAATGGTGGCCAGCGATTTGCTGAAATCCTTCGCGCGAATTGAAGAAGGCGAAGGTAAAACCGCCGACTTGATTCAAGGATTTGTGCGTCCGTCAGACCTGGTCGATATTCCGATTGAAGAATTGTCGCCGGACAACGATTCCACAGAACCGAAAGAAGACGGTATCAACCAGGAAGAGCTGGATGAGTTCTTGAAAAACCTGGAGAAATTAAATACGCAAACACTCAAGATTGAAGCCGAAAAAGGTTATTCCGATCCGAAAGCGGTTAAGCAACGTGCTAAGGTTGTGGAGCTGTTGGCTTCGGTGAAACTGTCGCCGGTGTTTGTGAATCGCACCATCAAAACCATCAAAATGAAAATTGCCGGCATTCGTGAGCAAGAACGTAATGTGGTCAATGCCGCAATGCGTCAAGCGGGCGTGCCGCGTAAAAACTTTTTGAAAGAATTTGTCGGTTCCGAAACCGATTACGAATTGGTCGACCGCTTGAAAGAAGTCCATTCGGATAAAGCCGATGCGTTGGAAGCGGTGCGTTCCGAAGTGAAGCGTGCGCAAAAGCGTTTGGCGATGATCGAAAAATCGGAAAAAATGCCCATCAGCGAGTTTAAATCCATTTATAAAGATTTAAGTAAAGCGGAAAGTCAGGCGCGTGTCGCCAAGCGTGAAATGATCGAAGCGAACTTGCGTCTGGTTATTTCCATCGCCAAAAAGTACACCAACCGTGGACTGCAGTTCCTGGACCTGATTCAGGAAGGCAATATCGGTTTGATGAAAGCGGTGGAAAAGTTCGAATACCGTCGTGGTTATAAATTCTCCACTTACGCCACCTGGTGGATTCGTCAGGCGATCACGCGTTCCATTGCCGACCAGGCGCGTACCATCCGTATTCCGGTGCACATGATTGAAACCATCAACAAGCTGAACCGTATTCAGCGTCAGTTGTTGCAAAAAATGGGGCGTGAACCGACGCCGGAAGAACTGGCGGAAGAAATGGAAATGCCGGAAGACAAGGTTCGCAAAGTGATGAAAATCGCCAAAGAACCGATTTCCATGGAAACGCCGGTTGGTGACGATGAAGATTCTTCATTGGGTGACTTTATCGAAGATTCCAATATCCTGTCACCTCAGGATTCCGCCGACTTGGAAGGCATGGGCGAAACCGTGCGCGAAATGCTCAGCACTCTAACGCCGCGCGAAGCCAAAGTGCTGCGCATGCGTTTCGGTTTGGGCATGAATACCGACCACACGTTGGAAGAGGTGGGTAAACAGTTTGACGTAACGCGTGAGCGTATCCGTCAAATCGAAGCCAAAGCCTTGCGCAAGCTGCGTCATCCAAGCCGTGCCGAGCGTTTGAAAAGCTTTTTGGACTGATTTCAAGTCGTCCAAAAATACCGAAAACATTATCGGCTTGCCGGTAATGAGTATCCGAAAAACCACCAGGCCTGGTGGTTTTTTCATTTCTCCCTCAGCGTTATTTCTCCGACCGGTTTTCCTTCACCTTTGACACCGTTCATTATTGTCAATACATAATGCACGTGATTCGGAATAACCCTTATGGAAGTCTTTCGCGGGACACTCTATAATGGAAAAAACCTTACTTTTATATTGGAGTATAACCCATGCGTGCGCAAGCCAAGCAACCCCAACCCTCTCTGAGCTTCGGCTTGATATTGACCTGCTTTATGGCGCTTGTTCCCAGTTATGCTTTTTCTGATACCTTGCGAATCGCCAGCGATGAATGGTGTCCTTACGACTGCATTCCCAGTCAAAACCAAGGTAAGGTCGGTTATTTAGGTGATTTAATGGAGGAAGCGCTGAAAGCAAGAGGGCATGAGGTGGAGTTTGTCGAGGTCTCTTATTACCGAGGTTTGCAATTGATTAGAGAAGGGAAGCTCGATGGCACCATGGCTTGCTTCCGAGAAGAGGCGCCGGATTTCGTGTTTCCCGATTTTCCGTTAGGAAAAAGCAACAGTACCTTTTTCAGTGATAAAGACGCATCCTGGCGCTATACCGGAACCGACTCGCTCAAGCAGGCGAAAATGATCGGCATTATCAAAGGTTATGACTATGTTGACCCGACGGTGATGGACTACATTAATCAAAATCCCGAAAATGTCCTGGCCATTACCGGCGAAAAACCTTTGGAAAGACTGATTGAAATGCTGATCAATGGCCGCTTAACCGCCATCATTGAAGACAAAATCGTCTTGGAATATAAAGCCAAACAAATGGGCAAATCCGACCGGCTGAAAATCTCCGGCACCACCAGTGCGGTGATTGATGTTTACAGCAGTTTCTCGCCTAAAAACCCCAAGTCTGCGGAGTATGCCAAAATTCTCTCGGAAGAAACCCTCAAAATGCGAAAAAGCGGTCGTTTACAGGAATTGCTGGAGCGTTACGGCATTCAAGATTGGCAAGCACAATAAAGTATGATGACTTAAATGCGTGGCTTACTGAACCGTTATCGCCAATCCATTGCGCTTCACTTGTTGACCGTCATCTTCGGGTTTTATTTTTTGGTGGCGGTTGTGGTCACGGTGATTCAGCTTTACAAAGAATACGAAAACACCAAAAAAGAGTTTTATGAAGAAATTCAAACCTTGCCGGCGACCTTTGGTAAGGGGATTTCCGATTCGGTTTGGACGTACAATCAAGAACTGTTGCGCTCGATTTTACAGGGCATGTACAACCTTCCCATCGTGGTTGGGGTTAAAATCGAATCGCTCGATCACAAGATGGATATGCAGATTGGCACCGTGTTCAACGAGCAAAATCAAGTTTCTTATTTTGACTCAATGGGGCATCCCACAGAGCAACAACTTTTCGGCTTGGGCGCCAAGTCGCTTTTTGATTATCAGTTCCCCATTTATTATCAAGGTCCGGCGTTTGAAGAAGATATTCCCTTAGGGAAAGTGACGCTTTATTCCAATGATCATCTGGTGTTTGAACGAGTCAAATATGGCTTCTTTTTGATTCTGATTAACTCCTTAATCAAAACCTTCGCGCTTTGGTTCATTATTTATTTCTTCATCAGAAAATATTTAGGGCGCCCGTTACAGGAATTTACCCTCAAAATTCAGCAGCAAAATACCCAATCCCCGAAACCGATTGACCTGGAAATTCCGTGGACAGATAAAAACGAACTGCTCATTTTAAAAGACAGTTATAACCAAATGATTCAACGATTGGATGGCCACCAAAACGAGTTGTTAAAGCTTAACCAGGAGTTGGATGAAAAGGTCAAAGCCCGTACTCTGGACTTAGAGCAAGCGAAAGAAAGCGCGGAGAAACTGGCTTACAGCGACCCGCTTACACAACTCAGTAACCGCCGTGCTTTTTTTGATGTGGGGCAACAGAAGCTGAACGAGGCTATCCGTCTGCAACGCCCGTTGAGCTTAATTATGCTCGATATTGATAATTTTAAAAAACTCAACGACACCTATGGTCACGCTTTGGGAGACAAGGCACTGCAAAGGTTCGCCGGAACACTGAAAAACCTTCTCCGACCTACAGACCTTGTCGGCCGTTTAGGCGGGGAAGAGTTTGCGGTGCTTTTACCCAATACCGATGAAGGGGAGGCTTTGATCATGGCGCAAACCCTTCGTCAGCGGATCAGTCAGATCGAGTTAAAACACGACCACTTTACCGTTCAGTTTACCGCGAGTTTAGGGGTGGTGGAAAAGCATCGAGAAAATACCCATATTGACTCACTACTGGCTCAAGCGGATAAAGCGCTTTATGTCTCAAAAAACCGTGGACGCAATCAAGTCACTGTTTATTCTGAAATCGATCCTGGTTTGACGTCATAATGTTTGATAAAAAGCGTATTGCCACAACAAGGTGGTTTTATGCCTACTTTTAACCGGTTTTACGGTCGCGATTTGGGTTTCAGCCAAAAAACATGATGAAAACCCTGTCGTTTTCTTTATAATATCGTCCTTCTCAACGTCTATATCCATCATCTTTTTTGATGAGGATTTCAGAATTTGCACGTACCAGTACGTCAATTCGCCTCCTTAGCTCAGTTGGTTAGAGCACCCGACTCATAATCGGTAGGTCCTGTGTTCAAGTCACAGAGGAGGCACCATTTTCTTGATATTTAAATCAACGACTTACACCGTTTTTGAAAGTGTAGCTCATCCTGTCTATATCTAATGTTACTACATATTGTTACTATGAAGTAGGGCGTTTCTATTTAGGAATGGTGTCATAAGATGCAATGGCGCCGTAAGCCTTAAGATATTCTGGCCAAGAGGCTTAAATGTTTAGTCGAAAATTGCATTGTTACAAGCGATTAGTTCTTTAAAGTTTCGTTTAACCTGCTCATCTACTTCATGATGTGGCATTTGCCATACCGAAGCTAATTCACGTATCGTAATTTCATAATTCCAAGGATATAGCGAGGCATTATTGTATTTCGCAAATGGGCCATCAGATTCCGTCAGGACTCTATCTTTAGGCATCATAGACACAAGGTTCTTACCTGATTTACTTTTTAACATAGCTGGCCCTACAGAAAACCAATAATCTCGGCTGATGGCCCTTTTCAATTGTGTTAGTGATCCATTGAACCAATGAAATACTGGAATTCCATCTATACCTGAAAGTTCATCAATTACTGCTGACGCACTAGCAGTACTATGAATTGACATAATTCTGCCCCCGGCATTATTGACGCTATTAAGTATATGGCGAAAAACTTTTAGTTGGATATCCCAAGTTTCTTTGAAATTTTTGCCTGCATCAAGGCCTATTTCCCCAATATATTTTGTTTTTGGAAGAAGTGCATCAAATAGCTCTATTTCATTAGATCTTTGGTGCGCAAGGTGTGGGTGAAGGCCTAAAGCCGTTTTTATTCTCTCATACCCTTGAGCAAGCTTATTTGTGCCTTCCCAGGCTTTGGGTGTAGTTGTTACCGAGAGCACGTATGCTTCATATTCACTGCACTTCTTTATAATGTCAGCAGGATCTGGGTACAAATCCAAATGACAATGCATATCAATTATCACAATAAACCTTTAAGTATCAGGTATTTTTCTATTTCATCTAAACCATCTATAAATATTTTTTTATATTCTGGAAATTGATTAGTATCCAATGGGCCACTGTCTGAAATCCAAGATCCAATATTCCTTGTTCCTTTTTGCCCAACAGATATAGAAAGAGCCATTAAATCATCTCTGCGGTCTTCTTCATTTAAAACACTTGTTATGTCATTAAAGGCGTAATTTACATTATCTGTAATACCACCTTCTAACAATGCAGCCCTACGAATAGAGCAAGGAACACACACACCACATTGTTGCTTCTCTCTTTTCCAGTGACTACATGAAACCGTGTCATCTACTATTGCATTAAGTAATGCTTGATTCTGACACTCTAAAACCATTTGTCCTTTTGTTTTAAATTGATATGGGTTTATTATCTTGCAAGGAATGCCTACAGAATCAAACAGTGTTTGAATCTCTTTAACAAAATGTGGATGTGTCGTTCGTGTACTTAATGATCCTACTCGACGATGAGTTAGTGGTGCATTTAAAGAAATAAACCCATTTTCAGGAATATATAAGTCTATAATTGTCAGTTGTGAAATTTGCTGTAATGCACTGGCTCCTATAACAGCAAATGCAATGAAATTCAGGCTGCGAGTCCTCATTGTTATTTCATTTTTACCAAGTGCAAAGTATGGAGCTGCATTTAGTTGAAGCCTTCCAAAATTTCCTCTTAATTTATTAGCAACAACATCCTGTTTTCCCTTGTCAAAAGTATAGCCGTGGCTAATTAATAAAGGGCATCTAGAGTCTTCAATATGATCAATTGCACCAATTGCTGAATCAAGCCCTCCAGAAAAGAGACTTACACAATCAAGCCCTCTCAGATTTATTTTTTTGTATCTTCTTCCGTATGGGTGAGGAGGTTTATAACCTCCTTGCTTGAAGTCAAATGTCCAAATATCTCCACTAAGAAAATGTAAGGCCTCTTCTAATTTTTTCTTTAGAGGAATCCAACGGTTTGGATCATGAAGTGGCAACTCCAATATAAGATTTCTTGACCATCCATCTGCGGCCTCTTTTTCTCTTTGGACGAACGTATCAGCAGCTGTTACGGCTAATGCTATTGTCAGAAAATCCATTGCTTGGCTTGAGACAGAAACGCCTAATCGTTTAATTTTGTCAATGAGAGGGTTACCAATATGTGAAATGTCATGACGGGAACCATCGCTTCTCCCGTACAACAAGACGGGAATAACATCGTCACTTGCCACTGGGAGCTGTTGCTGTTCGTGATGGAATACTAATTTCATTATTGATAATCCTCCCACTCTTTCCATGATTCAATAATGGATTCTCGCTCGATTTGAACTATCTGCTCTTTAGAAAAAGAACGGATATTTCCTGCCAGTTTCGGTGCCATGTTCTTGTCAACAACCGCTTTTATTAGCGCTTTTAGACTTATTTCAGCTTGCAGGGCTTGAGTTTGGGTGTCTGCTTTATTCCATGCCTTTCCAGCATCATGAACAATTTGCAAAAATATACTTTCCGCTAGATATTCAAGCATGGTAGTTACAAGTACATCATCAGTAATATTATTTGGATCAAAATCAACTACACCATTTAATGCTTCAACAAGAGCATGGTTCATAGCTGCGCGGATTTTTTCCGAATCCCCGTCATCTGTTCCCAATGAATCAACAATAGACGCTATCGCTTGGTCACATGGAAGGCCAGCTAAATTCTGGAGATTAATGGTTTGACCAGTACCTGTAGGTGTTCCGCTTAATAAGTTAAATAAAGCTCCACCGGCCTGAGTTACACTTCCCATTCTCCTTGCCGCTACGGTACTGCCGCCAGTAGCTTTTCGAGCATAATGCCCAAGTGCTTTTTGTAATTGTTGTCTTTGACCCCCACCGCCTTGAACAGACTTCCCTATAGCTTCTCGAAATGGGGCAAACCTTCTATTCTGTGCGGGTGGTACAGGCTGTTGGGGTTGATCATCGGCCCATGGCGGTACAAGAGGTGAATTTCCACCAGGACCATTGCTTGATTGTGACGTTCCCATTTAGTCCTCCTTAAACCAGTCTTCATCTCTTAAAATTAGCTGCATCCATGCAGGGCGTTTTTCAAATGAAAGTCCGCTCAGAAATACTTTTAAAGCATTTGATGCTTCCGGGGAATGGCGCGCTAATAAACATGCACCATGAAATCCTCTAGGAGGGCCACCCCAATCATGGACTTGGCGTAAATGATTAATTACGCCTTCCATAACAGGAACCATTTCTTCTAAATGCAATGAAATCAAGCAACCTTGTGCAGCGGGAGAGCTGAAACTATTTATACCGACAAGTACATTAAGTGCTTCTTGAGCTGTAGGAGATAGGCCCGCTATATATGCACCGATGGGCATGGTTTCACGTGAAAGGTATATTGCTGGTCTTAAGTCCGTTTCGCTTAGTTTAGGTTCAAGTTGAACCCAATCGAGTATAAAAGCTTTTGTCGTTAAATCTTTTGACCAAGATTCAGGTGCACTTTCAGGAATTTCAGATGCATTTTCTTCCATTTCTTTAAGTACCGATGAGGCTTGATCACTATCAATTAAGCGATAGAAATCTCCAATCGCCTCTACCCCTACACAACGCTCAAAAATTACCAGTTTAGTGATAATTGCTTCGTCTAATGGCATAGAACGCCGCTGAGCGATTTGGGAACGCATTTTTACTACGTTTAATAATCTTTTAACAATACGAGGGTTTCCCTGGATGATGGGGGAATTAGCCAGTATTGGAGCTATACGATCAGCTCTAGAAAAAGCTTCTGCAAGATCATCATTATCTTCTTCAATTAACGCCAGTGCATCTTGACGAGAAATTGGTTCATTCATCCAAGATTGTTGTAAGGACTGTTCTAGACCCTTTCTGAGAGCATTAAGTTTAGGCGTAGTTAGATCAGATTCAATGGCATAAAGCATGAATAGGTATGAACGAATTTCGCGAACCCCTGTTTTCGGAACACGGATAGGCATTTGAATTAACTTGTCTAAATAATCAATTTGATGTCGTTCTGATGCCCCTCAAAATAATTAGAGACTGCCGAACGGATCATTTCTTCATCAGCAGCAATAATAAAAGCGGTATTTGTAAGAAACAAAAACAGCCGGATTGCTTCAAGTGTATGGATAGCATTTTGTGGCAAGCAACGATCAAGGTTATCAATAACTACAACTAAAGGTTTGTCTAACTCTTCCAGAATTACACTGTATTCTTCTCTAAAAGCGTCAATTTGCTGAGGCGGACTTTTTACTTCTTTAGACTCTTTAAGTAGACCTTGCGCATGTTCTACAGCATCTTGAGCTGTACCGGTAGCTGAATCAATTTCTGCCTGACCTTGAACCCCATCTGTTAACCCACTCAATGCGTTAGTAGCTCTAGAAATGACCCCTCCTGTTGGGGTTCCTGTAAGTAAGGCTCCACCTTCCATTAACAATCCAAGGGCTCGAATTCCATCTACTCTTGAAAGAAGTTTTTTGGTTTTTTTAAATAAGTTTTCGTTTTCTTTAGTCTCTTCTATAAGCGAAGAAGCAATAACTTCTAGCAATGCTGCTCGAGAATCGTCATACCCTTGATACAACCAAGCGTCAAACTTAATAACGATGAAATCTTCAGAGCTTTCTTCAAGATCATGCTCAATTAATTTCAAAAGAGAAGACTTTCCAGCTCCCCAGTTACCAAATATTCCTATAGAAACTGGCAGCATGTCTTTGGAGTTTAATATGTCGACAGCTAGTTGAGATACTTCTCCAAAATTAAGATAGTCTTTTTCTGATTCCTTATCTGACCACACAGGGTATGTTTCCTTGAGTTGCTTTCAACAGGATTTGAATATTTCTGCGGACAATTTTTTAACCTATATTACTGTATCCTACATTAAAAATCATCCGACTGCTTTTTGGGGGGTTGGTAAAGGATATTTTTATATTGCGAATGTTTAGGATTGTTGCACCAGGGTTCTTGTCAGGAACATCTTTTAAAAAAATCAGATGTCAAAATGTACATAGCGCATAGTCATTTGGATTGTGGCATGGCCAACGGTGCAAATTGTGGTTTAAAATTGTCCTTGCTCGGCATAATTAAGACTCCTTAAATCTAGTGGTTATGCTTGTCATTAACAAAACCGTGGAGAACAAGCTCAAATATCTTCGCGGTTTTTTATGCCTGTTTACAAGGGTGAGTTGCTTATCTACTGCCGCATTTCGTTTGCCGATTCCTCGTTCTTTGTGAATAGCTTTAAGCCTTCGTTTCGCTCAGTTTGAAGCTATTCACAAACGCTCGGAATTACAAAGACCTTAATATGCTTATTTTTATCTAAACGTCCTTAAATGCCTTTAAATAAAATGTACGTATTAAAGTGTATTTAATTAAGTTTTTGAATTTTAATAAAAAAGAAGGGTGTGATTTGATGGTTGGGTCCATAATCGGTAGGTCCTGTGTTCAAGTCACAGAGGAGGCACCATTTTCTTTCGCTGTCGTCTTTTGTTTCATTGGTGTTTTTTCTCGCCAACCGTTTGGCGCGATTTATTAATATCTTGAGCCTGTCTTTTTGCACTGACTCTTTCAAAATATGGGTGAATCGACTCAATAACCACCAGGCCTGGCTGTTTTATTACATTTCATACAACCAATAGAAACTGAAGCCGGGAATGACTAAGGTGTTGTTGAAGATTTCCGGTTTGTGGCGAGTCACCAAATCAATCAATTGGCCCTCTGAATAGGTGCCCCAGCCATCGACTTCTTGCATATTCAGATTTTGCGGTTTGCCGTTGAAATTCGCCACCACCAAGACTCGGTCGGTGTATTTATGCGGGTCGAACCGGCTGATAACGAATAGGTTGGGGTTGTCGACGTCAATCAATTCACGGTTGTTGAAGTCGGCAAAGACGTGGATGTCTTTGCGCACGGCAATTAATTTTTTGATGGCGCTGAAAATTTCGTATTCGACCGCACCCGGTGTATTGCGTCGTTCGGCCTTTTCCCAGTTGATGGAGGGACGGTGTACCCAACGGTTGTCGTCCATTTTATTCGGGTCGGACAAATAGGAGTCGTCGTTGAGAGTGCCGATTTCATCGCCGTAATACAGTAGCGGCATCCCGCCGAACGAGAAAATCATACTGTGCATCAGAATAATCAGTTTGATGGCATTGTCCAGGGCTTCGATATCGCCGGTTTCCAACGCGTATTGCAACCCGACCAAAGAGGCCAGTGACCCGGAAATTCGAGCATCGCCGGTTTTGTCATTGGCCGCAAACGGCAGCCCGCGGGCATGGGAATTGTCGAACTTCCCGATCAGATAATCAATGAGGAAGCGACGATGTGAATGCGGCTCGTAACCGGCGCGGATGATGTCCTTGTCATCAAAACCGAGACCGATGTCGTCATGACAGCGCACGTAATTCAGCCAAGTGGCTCTTTCCAGTTTGACCGGTAGGCTTTTGATGCCCTGATTGAGTAGCTTGGCGTTTTTGGTGGCGACCGCATCCCACATCAATGCCATGAAGGTGGCGTTGTAAGCGATTTCGCATTCTTTGGCGATAACGGCGTCCTCGCCGAAGTATTTGGTGACTTCCACCGGCGCAACGATGGCTTCGGCAATGAACAGCACACCGGGTGCGGTGACCTGGCAACAGTCTTTCAGCAGTTGCAGAATCAAATGGGCTTCGTGCTCGTTCTGGCAGGTGCTGCCGATTTTCTTCCACAGGAAGGCCACCGCATCCAGTCGCAGAATGTCCGCACCTTGATTGGCCCAGAACAGAATGACGTCGAGCATTTCGATGAACACGGCCGGGTTGCTGTAGTTCAAATCCCATTGGTAGTCGTTGAACACCGTCATCACCCAGCGCTGCATTTTCTCATCCCAGGTGAAGTTGCCGGGTGAGGTTTCCGGAAAGACTTCCGGCATACTTTGTTCGAACATATCCGGAATGTTACGGGATTCAAACGTGTAGTAGTAATCCTGGTAAGTCTCATCCCCTTCGCGGGCCTTTTGTGCCCATTCGTGTTCGTCGGAGGTGTGGTTTAAGACCACGTCCAAGGCCAGTAACATATCGCGGTTGCGCATATCGGCTGAAAGGGCGGTGAGGTCGTCCAGTGTGCCCGCTCGGCTGTCGATTTCACGGAAGTCACTGACCGCATAACCGCCGTCACTTTCGCCTTCCGGGCAGCGCATGATCGGCATGACGTGCACCATGTTGACGCCCAGTTCCTGGAAATAGGGCAAATGGGTTTGCATGCCTTTTAGATCACCGGCAAAGCCATGCGCGTACAAGGCCATGCCAACCCATTTTTGGCTCAGGAACCAGTTATAGTCCTTTTCACGCTCGATATCGAGGTCTTTCAGGCAGTCAGGGCGTTTGATGTATTGACGCGCCATGGTTTCCACCAGACGTAACGCCTGGTCGTTGAAATCGGGGCGATGGCCGTAGAGGCGTTCGAACAAAGAATGGATCGCATAAAAGTTCGCGCCCAGGCGGGTGTAGAAATGTCGCAGGTCCTCTTCGTAGATATCCGGTTTGATCTTGTTCAGGATATCGTTCAGCAGAGAATGTGAGATTTGCTCGTACATAAATTCCCCGGTGCGAGTGTTTAGGAGCCGTGTCCTGGGGACTTAGGCGTTTGTTTTGAGTAAGGTGTCGGTGTCGTAAAAGGCCTTGTTATCGGGGGTGGCGCCGCGTAACCCGATGACTTGACTCGCAAACGCCTGTGCTGCGATCAAGGTTTTTTGAATAGGCCATGCTTCTATTAGACCATGAATGTATATGGCCGTAAAGGCATCTCCTGCTCCGACGGTGTCGACAAAATCGGGAATTTCGCCGGGTGTTTGACTGAAGAAGCCTTCGGGAGTGAGGACGGAGGCACCTTCTGCGCCGCGGGTGACAATGACCTGCTCCAGTTCGCAGCGGTTTTGAAAGTTGCGCATCGCCACTTCCAAAACCGGTTCCTGAAAGCCAATCTCACGCAGTTCATCTTCATTGAGTTTGACCCAACGCGCGGTTTGAATCCATTCAAACAGGCTGGTTTTTTCCCACCAGGGCGCCCGAAGGTTGACGTCCAGAAACACGGACCAGTCACCGGATTCGCGCAGGGCTCTAAATTGCTGTTGGGCATAAGGGCTTCTCAGAGCCAGAGAACCGTGATACAGCAAGCCGTGACGTTTCGGCAGTTGAACCGATTGGGCGGAGATGAAATCGTAAGCGCTGCCCGGCGTGATGTCGTAATGGGGTTCGTTGTCGTACACGGTGATGTCGACACGGCCGGTTGGGTGGGCTTGGTCGAGCTGGATATTGTCGGTGCGCAGTCCCCAGGCCTGGGCGCTTTTGATAATGGTTTCGCCCAAAGCGTCATCGCCAATGCGCGAGATAAATGTGGGGTTGTCGCCCAGCGCCTGCAAATGCCAGGCGACATTGAAAGGCGCACCGCCCAATACCTGTTTGCCATTGGGGAAGCAGTCGAATAGGACTTCACCGAAAACGGTGATGGAAGGCTTATGAGTCGTCATAGAGCGAGAACCTGTTCGTGAAGGATGGATTGGAAATGGGGCGCAAAGTGGGCGACACCTTGCAAGACCCCGGCGGCATAGTTGCCGTTGTGGTCTTGGGTGTTTTGGGCTTGAAAAAATGCGACTTCGGTATGGTTTTGCATGCATTCTTGCCAGGCCTGTCGTTTGATCTCTTCCGAGGCGTTGGCCACCAATACAGATTGAATATGGCTGGTCAGGACCGGCAGGTCGTTGCCGCTGTCGCCGGCGAAAACAACGTCCGGCAACGCAACTCCCAGCTGTTGTTGTAGAAATTCAATGGCGTGCAGTTTGGTGGCGTTTTGCGGTAAGACGTCCAATAAACCGACATTGGCGGCTTCGTCAATGCTCCAAATTAGGCTGGTCCGAATGTTTAACGGTGCCAGCGCGGCTTCGGCCTGTGCCAGATAATCGGTTTCACTGGCTGTGGAAAGATCAGCGTAAAAACTCACCTTATGGGTGTTTTGTTTTTCGCGTTCTTGCAGCGTTAAACCTTTCAGTTGCATTAAGGGTTGGGTGAGGTCGCTGTGTTGGCAATTCCCCCAGGCCTGGCCGATTTCGGTTTCCCACTCGGTGACGGTTTCCCAGTGGTTGTTTTTGCGATGATGAATTTGGGTGCCGACATCGGTGATGGCGTAATCCGGTTCGGGTAACTGGTAGGCCTGAATAGCGTCTTCCATCAGTGCGAGATGTCGCCCGGTGACGTACACCAGTGTGACGCTTGGTTGTTGGCAAAAAGCCCTGAAAGCGCTACGGGTTCGCGGGTGCTCCGGTTGCGCACCGTTGGGAATGACGGTGCGGTCCATGTCGGTGCACAGCAATAAGGTCGAAGCATTTTGAGATGAGGTCATGCGTCCTCCGTCGTCTGTTCAGACGAATGTTCTTCCGGCGGACGGCAGCTATCGAAAAAATCATAGTATTCAAGCGCTTCGAGAATGCCTTCTTCGTAAGGCTTTTTGGCGAAATAGATACGGTCGATATCGATGAGCTGTGACAATTCTTCATCGTGACGGTTGGCCACCACGGCGGCGAGCGCATTGCCGCGCATCATATCTTCATCCGCGCCGGAACCGCCGGCCACCAGAATGCGTTCCAGCGGAATTTCCCACCGGTCGGCCACATAGCGTAACGCCATGCCTTTTGACGCTCGAATCGGCAGGATGTCGAGATACTGGCCGAAAGACAGTTGGACAGTGACGGACTGTTCTTCCTGATGCAGATAGCGTTTGATTTCTTCCAGGTCGGCGATTTCCGGGTCGATGTAGTAACTGATTTTAAAGCGGTTCTGTTCCGATTTTGGTTGGCGTTCCAAACCAGGGTAATTATCCAGCAAAGAGCGGACTTTATGCGGCACCCAGTGGTAATCGATGTGTTCTTCCCAAGCGGTGTCGGTGGTCAGCTTCGGGGCGTAGCTGATTTCCGTACCACTACTGGAAATGAGAATGTCCGGTTCGGGAATGTGGTGTTGTTTCATCAAACGTAAGGCCGAATCGAGGCGGCGGCCGGTGGCCACGATGAACAGCGTGGACTTTTTATGCGCTTTCATTTCCGCCAGCAAGACTTTCAAGGCATCCGGATTGCCCATGAGGTTCTGGTCGAGACTACTGACAAAGGCGCGGTCTCGATAAAGTCCGGATCGTCTTGAAATGTGGCGCCGTTCAAGGCGCTCGGATTCTTTGACGATTGGACTGACTAAATCAAGATAGCGGTCGGCGTGGGCCTGCCAGGCATAGTGCTCCAACACTCCAACCAACCCTTTATGGGTGAATTCCTGTTGTTTTTCCGGTGATTTGAGAATGGAGAGTAGCGCGTCGGTAATGGTTTTCGGTTCCAAAGGGTTAATGAGCAGGCCATTGTGGCAGTTGCCGATGATGTCTCGGGGGCCGCCGTCTTCCGTTGCGACGATGGGCAGCCCGGAGGCGGCGGCTTCGATGAGCGTCAGGCCGAAGGGCTCGGTCAGCGCCGGGTTGACAAAGACCCCACCGGAAGCTGCCGCGATGCGATAAATCATTGGCACGTCGTCCCGACTATGGTGTTTGGGCAAAGCAACCTTGCCGTAAAGGTCGTAGCGGTCGATGGCGGCCCAGAGTTCGTAAAACACTTGTTGTGCGCCGGTTTCGAGGTCTTCGACATCGTCTCGGTTCCCTGCGATGATGACGAGGTTGGCGCGGTCTTGCAAGTCTTCCGACTGGCCGTAGGCTTCGATCAGCGAAGCAATGTTTTTACGGTGATCTGGCCGCGAAAGCGCGAGAATAATCGGTTTCGCCGGCTCTTTGAGGTGCTGAACCAGCATTTGGTAGAGGTCGCCTTCCAGCTCGTTGCCCATCGGCGGCATAAAATGTTTGAGGTTGGTGCCGGGGGGCAGTACGCGCATTTGTTCCGGCTGATAAAAATCGTAGAGTTCGTATTGCTCTTCGATTTCCTGGTGGGTGCTGGTAATCACGCGTTCCGCCGAGGCCAGAGTGTGTTCTTCGGCATCAATGCGGCGCGCCATATTGTATCGTTGTTCGATTTCTTCTGCGCTCAGGCCGCCGGCAATCAAGCGGGCGCGTTTAACCCGTCCCAATGAGTGGCCGGTGTGAATCAGTGGAATCGACAGTTGATGCGCCAACTGCGAACCGACGTAACCGGCATCGGCGTAATGGCTGTGGATGATGTCCGGCGAGCGCTCTTGTTGACGGAAGTAATCCGCCATATTGTCGGTGAAGGCGTCGAGATGATCCCAAAGTTGTTCTTTATGGATGTACTCGTCCGGTCCGGCTTCGATGCGGACGATTTGTAAGGTATCGGACAGTGTTTCAAACGGCTCGGCGTATTCGGGAGAAACATGTTCGTCCCGAACCACGCGTGTGAAGAGTTCCACTCGCGCCACACCGGGTTTTTCGGAAAGGGCTTGCGCTAATTCCAGCACATAAAGCGTCTGACCGCCGGTGTCTGCGTCGCGGCCGAGTTCCAGATTGTTGCCACGAATTAAGCCGTGGACGCTGATTAAGGCGATGTAAAGACCACCTGTTGTTGGGTTCATAATGTTTTCAGTACGTTTTTGTTACGTTAAAGAAGCCCGTTAGGGGCGAAGTTTGATGTTATGGCAATTCAATGAAACGGTTAAATGCGTTGCCGATTTCGGCATTTTTTTGCGCAAAAGAAGAGTTGAAAGTATCGGAAAATCAAGTGGTTCCGAAGGCTGTTATGAACGAAACTTTAAAAGAGCTTTAGAATGATTGTACAAAACCCGGCGCAGAAAACAAGCCCAATCCGTTATTTGACCAGGCCTGGCGAATTTTGGGAGATGCTTTTGGGGATGAGGTCTTGCCGGTTAAAGAGTTGCAGTGCATTTTGGTAGGCGATTTTATGGGCCACATCTGGTGGTAATTGGGTCAGCCAGCGGCGCATTTTCGATAAGGTATGGCCGACGGTGAGCCAGCGTAAGGTGCTGAAGGTATCGATGGCGGCCAGTAATCGATCCTGGTGTTGGATGAAGAAATCTTTCCACTCAGGGTTTAGGCGACCTTGATCGTCAAAAAATTCACCGTCTCGTACCGAGGTATCAATGTACAGATTTTTGGGGTGGCGCTTCAGGAGCGAAGCCAAAAAGTCAGGAGTGGGTTGGGTGCCGAGGTGAGCCCAAATGACTTGAACGTTGGGTGAAATTTCGAAAATACGATCGACGATTTCCGCATCGCCGTGGATTTGCAACATTAAATTGCGCTCGTCTGCGATTTTAATGATGCGTTTCAGAACCGGGCTGTAAGTGTCTTGTTTGAAAATGTGAAACTCGCCGATGCCTTGATAAGGAAAGGCATCCAGTTGGGTTTCAATGTCACTTAAGGTATTGAGGTCCAGCATCCAGTTGGGTTTATTGGCTTTGGTTTTGTATAAGCTCAAAAATGGAATAATGCGCTTGGGGGCATGTTGATACAGTAATTCGGCCTTCGATGTCGGGGTGCTGGAAATCACGGCGCCGATGACATTGTATTTGTCATAACGCGAAATGATTTGCGCTGGGCTGAGAACGCGGCTGTCGGCCAATGAATAATGCGAGTGACTGTCGAAAATTGGCAGGGTGTTGGCCTGGCTCGTTGGTATCAATGCAGCCAGGCTGGTTATCAATAAGGTGTGTTGCAAAAAGGCTTTCATCGTCATTCGAACCTTTAGGCTTGGAGGTGGTGTCGGGCCAGCTTTTGAATGGTTTGGCTGTAATCGGCTTCCGGAGTCGGTGACTCACCCAATGGGTTGAGGCGTTTTTCCGGGTTATTCAATAATGTATGGAAGGTGCCGACGGTGCAGTGCGCCAGAGGTTCGAGGTTATAGCCGCCGCCCAGTGAAAAACTGATGCGGCCATTACATAAGGTGTCGGCCGAGTTCAGGCATTTTTCCACCAGTTGGTTGAAACCGACTACCGAGACTTGGTGTTCGGCCAGGGGGTCTTGCCAGTGGGCGTCGTAACCGGCGAATACAATAATATGGTCCGGCTTGAAGGCTTCCAGTTTGGGTTGGATAACTTGGTCGTATACCGATAGATAAGTGGCGTTGCCGGCCTTTTTTTGGAAGGGACAGTTAACCACTGTGCCTTCTGCGCCGTCTTTGCCGGTGAATTTGGCGCCGCCGGTCATCGGCCAGTAAGGGTGTTGATGGATGGAAATGGCCATAATGGACGGGTCGTCAGCGACCAAGTCTTGAGTGCCGTTGCCGTGGTGGACATCGAAGTCGATGATGGCGACCCGTTCAACGTCGCGGTATTTTTGGAGCGCACGGGCCGCGATGATGTCGGAATTGAAAATGCAGAACCCCATCGCTTTATTGGTCAAAGCGTGGTGTCCGGGTGGACGTAACAAAGCGAATCCACGGTCGACCTGGCGGTCGTGGACGGCCAGGTTCAGGTTGATATTGCTGCCCGCGGCCATTTTTGCGGCATCGAAGGTGGCATGGTTTAAATAAGTGTCTTGATTATAAGCATCATAAAAACCGCCACCGCCTTTGCTCAGGATTTCGATTTCGTCGATGTAGTTCTGCTGGTGGGCGAAGCGCAATTCTTCCAATGTTGCCATGCGGGTATCGACCGGCGTGAGCTGTTCCCAGATTTTCTGGCGTTCCATCTCTTCGTTGATGGCAACCAGCCGTTGAGCAGTTTCCGGATGCTTGGGTAAGTCGTGTTTCAGAAACAGCGGGTCAAGCACCACGCCGACCGAATAATCACCAGGCCTGGCCGGTTTGCCATAACTGATGGGGCTAAAGGCCGTTGCACCCAGCGCGCCGAAGGCGGCCAGTTGTTTGATGAATGCGCGTCTTCCTGACATAACCACTCCTTAAAAGCAAAGAGATTCATTCGAGGTAAGTAAATAGTTTAGCCCTTTCAGTGAAAATGTATAGTCGTATTCACCTAAAGAATGGTGTGCGACTTTAATGCGAAGGGTTTGACCGTTTTTAAGTTGATTGAGTAATTGTTGATAACTTTGTTGCAATTGCTGGAAAGTGCCGATTTTCTGGGTTGGAATTTCCAGTCGAATTCGATTCTGTTTTTGATTGTTTTGAGATTGGATTTTTAAAATGCCTTGTAATGGAATTAATGCACGCTTGTCGGATGGTTGAATTTGATATTGGACGGTCATTAATTTGGGCGTTGAGCTGATGATTGCCTTATTTAATAAAATGATTTGCAAAGAAGGTAGCGAGTTGCCTGCACTGCAGGTAAGACCGAAGAAAGCCTGGCTGGAGGCCTGTTTGGTGAATAATTCCACTTGGTCGGGTTCTTGAGTGTAAGGGTTGAGGTAAGTCGTCAGGCTGTAGTCTTCATGCAAGCTTTGTGAGGCTTTGGCGAAAGTGTGCGTGGATAACAATAATGAGAGGCTGAAAAGCAAAAATACTGTGATGCGTGTCATGTGTTGATAACCGTTTTATAGTATGGATTAAATGTCATGTGACAGGATTGTATCGTTTTACACAAAACAATGACATCCTGTGGATAACTTTTTGGATAAAATCCTGAAATTCACTGGATTTGGTGCGAGTTTTAAAAAAGTGATAAAAAAATGTCAAAAAACTGCAAAAAGCTATTGCAAAAAATTGGAGAGGCTATAGAATACGCATCTCTTTCACGGAGACGCCAAAAACGACAACGGAAACGAAGTTGATAAAGGCCGAAGCGGGAAAGAAAAAAAGCGTAAAAAAAGCTTGACGGAAACAAAATCAAGCGCCTATAATACGCGGCTTACCGAGACAGGGTGCAGCGCACTGAGTTAAGGAAAAGCAAGACCAAGAGTTCTTTAAAAATCAGGTAATTCAGAGATAATTTATGTGGAAGTTACTTAGGTAAGTAGCTGTCCAAAAATAAATATCTCGACAACTATGTATATGGTTAATCACATTTATGTGAAACATGTACCTGTTAATTTCGAGTGTTTAATACGTGCAGACAAGCACACAAAAAAATCGAGTAAAAAGATTAAACTGAAGAGTTTGATCCTGGCTCAGAATGAACGCTGGCGGCAGGCCTAACACATGCAAGTCGAACGGAAACGATGAAGAGCTTGCTCTTCAGGCGTCGAGTGGCGGACGGGTGAGTAACGCGTGGGAATCTACCCTTTAGTTGGGGACAACATATGGAAACGTATGCTAATACCGAATATGCTCTACGGAGTAAAGGTGGCCTCTACTTGTAAGCTATCGCTAAAGGATGAGCCCGCGTTAGATTAGCTAGTTGGTGGGGTAAAGGCCTACCAAGGCAACGATCTATAGCTGGTTTGAGAGGATGATCAGCCACACTGGGACTGAGACACGGCCCAGACTCCTACGGGAGGCAGCAGTGGGGAATATTGCACAATGAGGGAAACCTTGATGCAGCCATGCCGCGTGTGTGAAGAAGGCCCGAGGGTTGTAAAGCACTTTCAATTGTGAGGAAAGGTTAGTTGCTAATAACAGCTAACTGTGACGTTAACTTTAGAAGAAGCACCGGCTAACTCTGTGCCAGCAGCCGCGGTAATACAGAGGGTGCAAGCGTTATTCGGAATTACTGGGCGTAAAGCGCGCGTAGGCGGACTGTTAAGTCGGTTGTGAAAGCCCTGGGCTCAACCTAGGAATTGCATCCGATACTGGCAATCTAGAGTTTAGGAGAGGGAAGTGGAATTCCTGGTGTAGCAGTGAAATGCGTAGATATCAGGAGGAACATCAGTGGCGAAGGCGACTTCCTGGCCTAAAACTGACGCTGAGGTGCGAAAGCTTGGGTAGCGAACGGGATTAGATACCCCGGTAGTCCAAGCCGTAAACGATGTCAACTAGCTGTTGGCCTTATTAAAAAGGTTAGTAGCGTAGCTAACGCACTAAGTTGACCGCCTGGGGAGTACGGTCGCAAGATTAAAACTCAAAGGAATTGACGGGGGCCCGCACAAGCGGTGGAGCATGTGGTTTAATTCGATGCAACGCGAAGAACCTTACCATCCCTTGACATCCTGCGAACTTTCTAGAGATAGATTGGTGCCTTCGGGAACGCAGTGACAGGTGCTGCATGGCTGTCGTCAGCTCGTGTCGTGAGATGTTGGGTTAAGTCCCGCAACGAGCGCAACCCTTATCTTTAGTTGCTACCATTTAGTTGAGAACTCTAAAGAGACTGCCGGTGATAAACCGGAGGAAGGCGGGGACGACGTCAAGTCATCATGGCCCTTATGGGATGGGCTACACACGTGCTACAATGGAGGGTACAAAGAGCAGCCAACTGGCGACAGTGCGCGAATCTCATAAAACCCTTCGTAGTCCGGATCGGAGTCTGCAACTCGACTCCGTGAAGTCGGAATCGCTAGTAATCGTGAATCAGAATGTCACGGTGAATACGTTCCCGGGCCTTGTACACACCGCCCGTCACACCATGGGAGTGGGTTGCAAAAGAAGTGGGTAGTCTAACCTTCGGGAGGGCGCTCACCACTTTGTGATTCATGACTGGGGTGAAGTCGTAACAAGGTAGCCCTAGCGGAAGCTGGGGCTGGATCACCTCCTTTAAGACAAAGACGGCCACGAGCCTAAGCTAGCTTTCACATAAATTGTCTCTGAATTACTGAGAAAAACGAGAACGACCTGGGTCTGTAGCTCAGTTGGTTAGAGCGCACCCCTGATAAGGGTGAGGTCGGTGGTTCAAATCCACCCAGACCCACCAATTTTGTCCTACTCTGCGTTAAATGTTTACTCGCTTATTGTTAATAAGCTTCGCAAATATTTGCCTTGATTAGAACAAAATTAAAAACTTATTAGGGAAGGCAATCCTAATTAACACAAGCTTAGAGCAAGAGATTTTAGGCTTAGACGAGGCACTTGAGCAAAGAGCGCCGGGAGCTTACAGTAGTAAGTGACCAAGCGATGCGCGAAAGTAACGAAGTATAAGGCAAAATATCGACGCTATAAGGGGCTATAGCTCAGCTGGGAGAGCGCCTGCCTTGCACGCAGGAGGTCTGCGGTTCGATCCCGCATAGCTCCACCACTACACCTGTGAATAGGTTTTGCTTTAAAAGACAAAGCAGAGGTTATTCACAGTCGTATTGGTGACAATAGACTGAAAAGCAAACGCCGAAAGGCCAAGCGAAAAAGATCTTTAACAATTAGGAAAAATCTCTAAGTAATTGTTGAGTGTTATTTTTAAATAACGCCCGACAAGTAGTTAGAACATACAGAATACCGACATATTCTGTATGATTGACATTCAAACCACTCCAACGGTTTGAATGCCAAGGTAACAATGTATCTTAAAGAGTTCAAACACACGCAAGTGTGATGATACAAACTCAAGCGAGAACATGTCAGCGTAAAACTTTTAGTCATGGCAACGAAATAGGCTTTGATTGAGACATGGTTTTTTATGAATTTAAAAAACGATGAATCAACACAAAAGGTCAAGGTTATTTTTGAGTTGTATAGTTAAGTGACTAAGCGTACACGGTGGATGCCTAGGCGGTAGAAGGCGACGAAGGACGTAGTAACTTGCGATAAGCCTCGGGGAGCTAGTAAACAAGCTTTGATCCGAGGATTTCCGAATGGGAAAACCCATCCTTTATGGATATCCCCTTGTGGGAGGCTAACCCGGAGAACTGAAACATCTAAGTACCCGGAGGAAAAGAAATCAATCGAGATTCCCCAAGTAGCGGCGAGCGAACGGGGACCAGCCCTAAAGCATTTATTAAGATAGCAGAACACTCTGGAAAGTGTGACGATACAAGGTGATAGTCCTGTATGCGAAATCTTATTAAGTGTTATTCGAGTAGGACGGAACACGTGAAATTCTGTCTGAACATGGGGGGACCACCCTCCAAGGCTAAATACTCTCTACCGACCGATAGTGAACCAGTACCGTGAGGGAAAGGCGAAAAGAACCCCTGAAGGGGAGTGAAATAGAACCTGAAACCGTGTACGTACAAGCAGTAGGAGCCCTTCGGGGTGACTGCGTACCTTTTGTATAATGGGTCAGCGACTTACGTTATGTTGCAAGGTTAACTGAATAAGGGAGCCGTAGGGAAACCGAGTCTTAAATGGGCGATTAGTAGCATGGCGTAGACCCGAAACCGGGCGATCTATCCATGGCCAGGTTGAAGGTGCCGTAACAGGTACTGGAGGACCGAACCCACGTATGTTGAAAAATGCGGGGATGAGCTGTGGATCGGAGTGAAAGGCTAATCAAGCCCGGAGATAGCTGGTTCTCCTCGAAATCTATTTAGGTAGAGCCTCATGTCTCACTGCTGGGGGTAGAGCACTGTTATGGTCTAGCGGGCCGTCAAGGCTTAGCAGCCCATTGCAAACTCCGAATACCAGCAAGTGCAATCATGGGAGACAGACTGCGGGTGCTAACGTCCGTAGTCAAGAGGGAAACAACCCAGACCACCAGCTAAGGTCCCTAAACACTACTCAGTGGGAAAGGATGTGGGAAGGCTCAGACAGTCAGGAGGTTGGCTTAGAAGCAGCCATCCTTTAAAGAAAGCGTAATAGCTCACTGATCGAGTCGGCCTGCGCCGAAGATTTAACGGGGCTAAGTAGTGTACCGAAGCTGTGGATGCCGTAAGGCATGGTAGAGGAGCGTCGTGTAAGCCTGCGAAGGGGTATTGTAAAGTATCCTGGAGGTATCACGAGTGCGAATGCTGACATGAGTAGCGATAAAGGGAGTGAAAAGCTCCCTCGCCGAAAGACCAAGGTTTCCTACGCAACGTTAATCGACGTAGGGTTAGTCGACCCCTAAGACGAGGCCGAGAGGCGTAGTCGATGGGAAGCAGGTTAATATTCCTGCACTTTTTATGACTGCGATGGAGGGACGGAGAAGGCTAGGCCAGCTTACTGATGGTTGTAAGTTTAAGGTAGTAGGCAGAGATCTTAGGTAAATCCGGGATCTTAATGCTGAGAACTGATGACGAGTCCTCTTTTGGACGAAGTGGTTAATGCCATGCTTCCAAGAAAAGCTTCTAAGCTTCAGGTCATAAAGAATCGTACCCCAAACCAACACAGGTGGTCAGGATGAGAATTCCAAGGCGCTTGAGAGAACTCGGGTGAAGGAACTAGGCAAAATGACACCGTAACTTCGGGAGAAGGTGTGCCCCTGATGGTGAAGCATTTACTGCGTAAGCTATTGGGGGTTGCAGAGACCAGGTGGCTGCAACTGTTTACTAAAAACATAGCACTGTGCAAAATCGAAAGATGACGTATACGGTGTGACGCCTGCCCGGTGCCGGAAGGTTAATTGATGGGGTTAGCTTAGGCGAAGCTCTTGATCGAAGCCCCGGTAAACGGCGGCCGTAACTATAACGGTCCTAAGGTAGCGAAATTCCTTGTCGGGTAAGTTCCGACCTGCACGAATGGCGTAATGATGGCCACACTGTCTCCACCCGAGACTCAGCGAAATTGAACTCGCAGTTAAGATGCTGCGTACCCGCGGCTAGACGGAAAGACCCCGTGAACCTTTACTACAGCTTTGCACTGGACTTTGATACTATCTGTGTAGGATAGGTGGGAGGCTTTGAAGCAGTGACGCCAGTCATTGTGGAGCCATCCTTGAAATACCACCCTGATATTATTGAGGTTCTAACCTAGGGCAGTGAATCCTGCTCAGGGACAGTGTATGGTGGGTAGTTTGACTGGGGCGGTCTCCTCCTAAAGTGTAACGGAGGAGCGCGAAGTTACCCTCAGCACGGTCGGACATCGTGCAATGAGCGCAAGAGTAAAAGGGTGATTGACTGCGAGACAGACACGTCGAGCAGGTGCGAAAGCAGGTTCTAGTGATCCGGTGGTTCTGTGTGGAAGGGCCATCGCTCAACGGATAAAAGGTACTCCGGGGATAACAGGCTGATACCGCCCAAGAGTTCATATCGACGGCGGTGTTTGGCACCTCGATGTCGGCTCATCACATCCTGGGGCTGAAGTCGGTCCCAAGGGTATGGCTGTTCGCCATTTAAAGTGGTACGCGAGCTGGGTTTAGAACGTCGTGAGACAGTTCGGTCCCTATCTGCCGTGGGCGTTGGAGAATTGAGAGGGGCTGCTCCTAGTACGAGAGGACCGGAGTGGACGAACCTCTGGTGTTCCGGTTGTCACGCCAGTGGCATTGCCGGGTAGCTATGTTCGGAAAGGATAACCGCTGAAAGCATCTAAGTGGGAAACCTGCCTCGAGATAAGTTCTCCCTAGACTTTAAGTCTTCTGAAGGGCCGTTAAAGACTATGACGTTGATAGGCTGGGTGTGGAAGTTCAGTAATGGATGAAGCTAACCAGTACTAATTACCCGTGAGGCTTAACTATACAACTCAAAAGTAACTTTGAAGTCATGACTGAAAGTGACGCAAAGACATGTTTGAGCTTGAGTAGATAAAGAACGCTTTAAGAACATTGTGACGGCGCTTACTAAAGTGCTAAGCAACTAAATAACTGCACGCTTAAGAGATTTTTCCAAATTCAGTGAGTTGTTTGAAAGAACAGCTTACATAACCCGATTGCTTGGGGACCATAGCGAGATGGAACCACCTGATCCCTTTCCGAACTCAGAAGTGAAACGTCTTAGCGCCGATGGTAGTGTGGGAGGTCCCATGTGAGAGTAGGTCATCCCCAAGCTTATATTCCTGAAAACCCATCTTTATGATGGGTTTTTTTTTGCCTGGAATTTTTAACATTTATCTTCTTCATTCCCGCCATCCTTGTTGTTATCTCTGTATCCACTGTTGGTGGTCTGAAGTGGTAAAACGACCAGGCCTGGTAAAAAGCGGCTTTAGGGTCTAGATTGAAACCAGGCTAGTGGCTGGCGGAGACTAGGCCTGAACTGTTACCCCATTTGTTGACCGCGGCCATGGCTGAGTTGTAGGCATTATCTGGTAAGTCCAGTATGGGCTTAGCACTGTCTCGATAATCTTTTAACTCTTGAGTAATGAAATGGTCGTCCTCGCAGACACTGACGATGTAATTGCTGAGTATGGTGAGGGCTGTAAGGTGTTTTATTTGAGAGTTCCTGACGGTTTTAATGCCAAAATCCATGTCGTGATGAAAGAGTAGTGCCTTATAAATTAAAGCGTTTATTTGCCATTTTTTACCTAATAGGCCGCCAATATGGACGTGGCTGGTCTGATAACGTTCTAATTCGTTTTGAAAGCCGGAAACAGGGTTTGCAAGCTGTGCGTCAAATATTTCCGGATAGGAGTCGGGGTGCTGCCGGTAAAGATAAATGGCGCCGATGTTTTGCATGAGACCGGCAATATAGGCTTCTGTTCGGGATACATCGAATACCCAGTAAGACATTTCAGCCGCGGCAAGTCCTGTTTTAGCGCCATGCTGAAGAATGGATCTTTCATAGTTGTCTTCTGCGAGAATATGACTCAATACAGATGACAGGAACAGGTTATAAATTTCGTCTAGCCCCAGTAGATTCACCGCAACTTTGGCATCCATAATGGGACTTTTTTCCTGAGTCAAATTGGTGTTGGCTAGGTTTAAAAAATTGGCCAATAATTCAGGGTTATGGCTGATTAATTGGGCGACCGTAACCGTATTTGGGTATTTTTTATTGAGTTCGGATTTCAGTTCTAATAGTTCTAATGGAATACTTGGGGTGTGCTGTCTGGCCAAAATGTCGGCGGCGACCTTCAGAGCTTGTTGCATAGTGGCTTCGCTTTAAATGGAGTAAATAAATTTTACAACCATTTGCGTTCAGTACCAAGTGTTCATTGCCATTTTGGATATGGGTTTAAGTTTAAGCATTTGTTTTTGCTATTTTTTAATTTAAAAGATGATGCTATACTAAGCCTATATGATTGGTATCGGGTGGATAAATGGATATTGCAGCGACGTCAAACTCTGCTTTATACAGCATGGTATCGGTTGCTTCACAGCCGCCGATGGATGCACTGGCGTCCATTCCATCCAAGTCCATCCAGGTTCCGAAATCAACCTCGACCTCTCAAAATGATCCTTCCGATAGCCAAGACAAAAATTCCCAAAAGGGCGATTCTGAAAATCGCTCCCTCAGTGCGCAGCCGGACAAGCGATCCATGTCCGAACAACAAACTCAGCAGGAAGTTCAGCGTGTTATTACCGAGCTTAAATCCCGTGACAGAGAGGTGAAAGCACACGAACAGGCGCACTTAGCCGCAGGCGGGCGCCATGTGACAGGTGGTGCTTCTTATTCATATCAAACAGGACCGGATGGTCGCCGTTATGCCATTGGCGGGGAAGTGGGAATTGATACCAGCCCGGTTTCAGGTGATCCGGAAGCCACTTTGTCCAAAGCTCAGCAAGTTCGTGCGGCGGCACTGGCGCCGGCTGAACCTTCTTCGCAGGATTTAAAAGTGGCCGCGCAAGCGACTCAGATGGCGGCACAGGCCCGCGCTGAAATTGCACAGCAAAATCAACAAGAGCGCACAGGTGAAAATCGCGAGACGGAGCGGCCGGAAGGCTCTGAAATGACCGATCGCCCAGAAACTAATTCACAAAGTAATCCATTGCTTGTGGCGTCACAAGATGCTGACCGTTTGGAGATGGGCCGCACGCCTGGAAACTCTCTTTTGGCGTCAGCGGCGAGTGAGCGTAATCAATTTGAAATTCGCCTGATGGGGCAGGCGAGCTAAAAGGGTGCTTAAATCAGCGTTCTTAAACCGGGCAGAATGTTTGTTGCATGGCTTCCAGTAGGTTCAAAATTTGTGGGTCTCGAACTTTGCACAGAATCTTGCTGCCATCGCGGCGAGAAGTGATGATTTCTTTTTCTCTTAAAATATCAATGTGTTGAGAGATGTTGCTTTGAGTGGTTCCGACTTTTGATACGATGTCCATGACGGGAAGTTCATTGTCTCCAAGTACACATAAAATCTTGAGTCTTAGAGGATGCCCCATGGCTTTGAGCGCTTTGGAGGCCTTTTCGATATTTTCTTCTTTTATCGCTAACGGGTTAATTTCTTCCATTCCTTTGTCACCGCTTAATTGTTATTTTGTCAGAATATGTTTAAATGTGTAGATGTCTGTAATTCTAATTAAATAGTTCTCTAATGTCACTTAAACTTCACTTATAATGAAGTAAATTAATTTTTTAGCAGCACTTTTGAATACAAAAATGAACATTCTGGAGTAAAGAGTGAAAATAACTTGGGTGAAAAAAAGTTTTTGGATGTTTTATGGCGCCGTCCTGGGGGCCTCTGTCGTTGTTGGTACCAGTGTCTGGGCGGATGGCGAAAATGAAAAGAAAGCCACGCAGGATTCAACGCCCCAAGCGGTTCTACCTCTTGAAGAATTACGTTCGTTTGTTGAAGTATTTGATCGTATCTCGACCGACTATGTGGAGCCGGTAAAAAATCAGAAATTACTGGAAGGGGCCATCAGCGGCATGCTGTCAAGCCTCGACCCGCACTCGGCTTATCTGCCGCCTAAGAATTACAAGAAAATGGAAGAGCACACGACCGGTGAGTTTGGCGGGCTTGGCATGGAAGTCGGTATGGAAGATGGTTTTGTCAAAGTCATTTCCCCGATCGACGATACACCGGCCCAAGAAGCGGGCGTCAAAGCCGGCGACTTGATTATCAAGCTGGACGATCACCCGGTGAAAGGGAAATCCCTGGCGGACGCCGTCAAAATCATGCGTGGGAAGCCAGGGTCGAAAATCACCCTGACGATTGTGCGTAAAGGCGCAGACAAACCGATTGTGAAAGAGTTGACCCGCGCCATCATCAAGGTCAAAAGTGTCAAAGAACAATTGCTGAACGACGGCATGGGCTATGTTCGTATCAGTCAATTTCAATTGCGTACCGGCGAAGACCTGGTGAAAGCCATTGAAAAACTGGAAAAAGAAAATAAAGGGCCATTGAACGGCTTGGTATTGGATTTGCGTAACAATCCGGGTGGCGTCTTACGAGCAGCGGTTGAAGTTTCGGATGCGTTTTTGAATGATGGCTTGATTGTGTATACCAAAGGTCGAGTTAAGAATTCGGAAATGAAATTTGAAGCCGAAGCGGGCGATTTGATGAAAGGCAAGCCGATTGTGGTGTTGATTAACGAAGGGTCGGCTTCTGCCTCAGAAATCGTTTCCGGTGCATTGCAGGATCAAAAACGCGCTCTCATTGCTGGACGGACCAGCTTTGGTAAAGGGTCTGTTCAAACGTTGATTCCTTTGAACAACGGCGGAGCGATTAAAGTCACCACGGCGCGTTACTACACGCCATCCGGCCGCTCGATTCAAGCGGAAGGTATTAAACCGGACATTGAAATCGATCAAGTAAAAGTGGAAAAGTTGCAAGCGCCGGACTTCACCCGCATCAAAGAAAAAGATTTGAGTGGCCACCTGGACGGTGAGCATGAAGGTGAGAAGTCCAACAAAAAACTGACCAAAGAACAAAAAGCTTCTCAGAAAGCCTTGGACGAGTTGCTGTCGAACGACTACGAATTGCATGAAGCCTTGGGCTTGCTGAAAGGGATGTATTTCACACAGCAAATGAAACAGTGAGGGTCTATGACAAAGCGAGTACTGGTTCCGTTGGCACAAGGTTGTGAAGAACTTGAAGCCGTCACCATTATCGATTTGTTAACGCGTGCCGGGGCGGAAGTGGTGACGGTCAGCTTGGACGAGAACCGAACCATTACCGCCAGTCGCGGCGTGCAGTTGGTCGCACAAACCACTTTGGCCGATGTCGAATCGGATAGGTTTGATGTAATTGCTTTGCCTGGCGGTCTGCCGGGTGCGAATCACTTGAATGGGGATGCGCGTTTGCATCACATGTTGCGGAAAACGGTCCTGCAAGGCGGATTGTCCGCGGCCATTTGTGCCGCGCCGAAGGTATTGGTCTCGGCCGGCCTGTTGGATGGTAAAAAAGCCACCAGCTTTCCCGGTGTGATTGAGAACCAACCGGCAAACAACATGACGTTTGTGAATGAGGCGGTGGTTCAGGACGGACAGATTGTCACGTCGAAAGGACCGGGAACGGCCATCCCGTTTGCACTGACGTTGATTGAAAATTTATTTGGCCAAGACAAGCGAACTGAGGTCGAGAAGGGTCTTCAGCTCAGTTGAGGTGTTGGCGTAACAGTTTTTTGATGCGCAAGGCCAATTGCTTGGCCTGTTCGTCCGTCAACTGTGTGGTTTGACCGGCTTTGGGGTCGGAACGAATCTGGTTCAGCAAAGTTTTCAACGCCTGTTCATCCTGTGGCTGTTTGTCGCTTCCCATTTTCTAAACACTCTTCATTGAATTGCTAGTGAATCGACTTTTCACCAGGCCTGGCGGGTTTGGGTTGATCGTCGTTGACAGTTCATCTGAGTCGCTAAAAATCGATTTTACTTATTAAAACACAAAAATATTTATTTGTAATCGCATCGAAGTTTCATTAGACTCGAAATCATGAAACTGTCTTATGTGTTTTTAATCATCGCGTTTTTATTCGGTCAACTGCAAGTGGCCGGCGCGGCTGTGCCTGCGCATACGATGTCGAGCGAAGCTCCCGCACACGCTTGTTGCGATGAAATGACGGGAATGAATCATGCTGTACATTCCACGCATAAGACGGATCATCACATGGCATCCCATTCCACACAAACCACCGGCCACGATTGTTGTGACCACACCATGGCGTCCGCCGGTTGCCCGATGTGTGGCGATCAATGCGATTGTGGTGTGACCTGTCATATTACTGGGCATTCTTTCGGGGTGATTCAAACCATGGCCATTCGAGTGGCCCCAATGGTTGTTAAAACCGTCGAACCTTCCGATTTTTCGTTTATTTCTGCAGAACTGACGCTGGAAAAACGCCCTCCAAAACACGCTTAAACTCCTCTGACGCTTGACCGATATCGTTGTGCTCCGTGCAGACGGTATGGATTCGATTATCAGCTGATCGGCCTGAACCCAGACCAATTAAAGGATTTTAAGATGATGTCTTTTACACGTTTTTTATGGCTAGGCCTGGCGCTTTGGCTTTCTTTGTCCGGTTGTTCGGCTTTCGCCGCCGATTTGCCGGATATGGCTCAGGAAGCCCATCCGCATGAGGCGGGCGCTTCAACTGAACCCCCTTCTATCGAAGCAAATGCTTCGGATACTCAGCACACCGATACAGCGGTGTATAAATACGTCTGTCCTATGCACCCACAAATTGTTCGGGATCATGAGGGGACTTGTCCCATCTGTGGCATGGCACTGGTCAAACAATTGTTTGACGCGTCCGAATCGGCGCCGGAAGTCCATGTACAAGGTGGCGCTTCCGCTGACGGTTCCTTGCGGCAAACGTTTGCGGTCCGAACCGCGGAAGTCCAACGAACCACTCTTTGGAAATACATTGAAACCTTCGGGAAGGTGGTGCCGGATGAAACGCAAGTGGTTCACATCCACCCGCGTGCTTCGGGGTGGATCAGCGACTTGAGCGTTCGCAGTAATGGTGATTTCGTTAAGAAAGGTGCTTTGTTATACCGCCTTTACTCGCCGGAAATCGTGTCGGCGCAACAGGATTTTCTACAAGCTTTGCAAAGCCAGCGCAAACTGGGTAACAGCGCTCAATCGATTGTCGAATCGGCACGGGTCCGGTTATCGCTGCTGGGGGTCGACGATCAGACCGTTCAGGTTTTGCAACGTAAGCGTCAGGTGATGGAGCAAATTCCAGTGTATGCACCGCAAAGCGGTTACGTGAGCGAAATGGCGGTGCAAAATGGCATGTACATCCAGCCGCAGACCGAGTTGATGAGTCTGATTGGTTTGAACAGCGTTTGGGTTGAGGCGGAAGTCCTGCCTTTACAGCAGGCCTGGGTAAAACAAGGACTCACGGTTGAAGTGGCCACCGATGCGTATCCCGGCCAAACCTGGGAAAGCCGGATTGATTATTTGTATCCGACGGCCGACCCGGTTTTGCAAGCCCTGAAAGTGCGTATTCCGTTGCAAAATGCGGACGAACAGCGCTTCAAACCGAATATGCTAGTGGACGTCACCATCTACGGTGGGCCGAAGCATTCGGTGCTGGCCATCCCGATGGAAGCGGTGATTCAGGACGGCACTCAGTCACGCGTGGTGGTGGAACAACCCAACGGCGGTTTCCGGGTGGCGGAAATCGTCACCGGCATGGAAACCCGTAATTGGGTGGAAGTGTTGTCGGGCTTGAAAGCCGGGGAACGTATTGTCACGTCCGGTCAGTTCCTGATCGATTCGGAAAGTCAGATCCAGTCCAACCTCAAACGCATGGCCGGCTCATCGGATTCCGGTGCGGCTAACCACGCGCATGCGCATTAGGAGGTGGTTATGATTCGTTCGATTATTGCCGCCTCCATTGCGAACCGGTTTTTGGTGCTGCTGTTCAGCCTGGTGCTGGCAGTCTGGGGCTGGAAAGCGGTTCAAAATACGCCCTTGGACGCGATTCCCGATTTATCCGATGTGCAGGTCATTGTCAAAACGCCTTTTGCCGGGCAAAGTCCGCAGTTGGTTGAAGATCAGGTGACCTATCCGGTTTCCAGTCTGATGATGTCGGTACCCAAGGCCAAAGCCGTGCGTGGCTATTCTTTTTTCGGGGATTCCTACGTCTATATTTTGTTCGAAGAGGGCACCGACCCTTATTGGGCGCGCTCCCGGGTGCTGGAATATCTCAATCAAGTGAAACCGCAATTGCCCGACGGGGTGCAGCCACGACTGGGGCCGGACGCCTCCGGGGTGGGTTGGGTGTATCAATATGCGTTGGTGGACCGAACCCACTCGACCGATTTGGCCGAACTGCGCAGTTTGCAGGATTGGTTTTTGAAGTACGAACTGCAGTCGGTATCCGGCGTGTCGGAAGTCGCGTCGGTCGGCGGAATGGTCAAGCAATACCAAGTGGTGGTGGACCCGAATAAATTACGGGGCTATAACTTGACCCTGGAACAAGTGCAACAAGCGATTCGTCAAAGCGCGACGGAAATGGGCGCGTCCGTCATCGAGCTGGCGGAAGCCGAATACATGGTCGGGGTGAAAGGCTATGTTACCCGCTTGAAGGACTTGCAACAGGTGCCGGTGGGCAGATTGTCGGCCGACGGTACGCCTTTGCTGTTGAAGGACATCGCTCGGGTTCAGTTGGGCGCGAAGCCGCGCCGCGGCATTGCGGAACTGAATGGTGAAGGCGAGGTGGTCGGCGGCATAGTAGTGATGCGTTCCGGTGAAAATGCCCTGAATGTGATTCAGGCGGTGAAAGCCAAATTAGACGATATTCGCCCAGGCCTGCCGGAAGGCGTGGACTTGGTTGAAGTCTATAATCGCTCCGGGCTGATCGAGCGTTCCGTGGCGACACTTAAAGATAAGCTGCTGGAAGAAATGATTGTGGTGGCCTTGGTCTCGCTGGTGTTCTTGTTCCATTTACGCTCCGCTTTGGTGGCGGTGGTTTCGTTGCCATTGGGGATTTTGGGCGCTTTCATCATTATGGAAGTCATGGGCGTCACCGCCAACATCATGAGTTTGGGGGGCATCGCCATCGCCATTGGCACCATGGTGGATGCGGCGATTGTGATGATTGAGAATGCCCACAAGCATTTGGAGGCGTATCGTCGTGAAACCGGCGAACCCGCCCAAGGCCAAGATCATTGGCGTTTGATCCGGGAATCGGCTCAGGAAGTCGGCTTGCCGTTATTTCTGTCGCTGTTAATCATCGCCTTAAGTTTTGTGCCGATTTTTGCCCTGCAGGAGCAGGCCGGACGCCTTTTCACGCCATTGGCTTTGACCAAAACCCTGGCGATGGCCGTGGCGGCGGGGCTGGCGATTACGCTGGTGCCGGTGTTGATGGGGTGGTTTATTCGCGGACGTCTGCCGAGTGAATCCGCCAATCCCCTGAACCGTTGGCTGGTGGCGTTGTATCGTCCGGTCTTACAGTGGGCGTTACGCTTTCCCAAAAGCGTTTTGGTGGCGGCATTGTTGCTGTTGGTCAGTGCGGCGTATCCCTGGCAACACATCGGCTCCGAATTTATGCCGGAGCTCGAGGAGGGTGATTTGCTTTACATGCCGACCACCTTGCCCGGTTTATCGATCGGCAATGCGCAAAGTTTGCTGCAGCAGACCGACCGCATCATTAAGTCCTTTCCGGAAGTGAAGACGGTGTTCGGCAAAATCGGTCGGGCTGATACCGCGACCGATCCGGCGCCTTTGACGATGATTGAAACCACCATTCAGTTAAAGGATAAGTCGGAATGGCGTGAAGGCATGACCTTACCGAAATTGATTCAAGCCTTAAACGAGGCGGTGGCGATTCCCGGCTTGACCAATGCTTGGGTGCAACCCATCAAAACCCGCATTGACATGTTGTCCACCGGGATCAAAACACCCATCGGCATTAAAATCGCCGGGGACGACTTGGCTGAGATTCAAGCCGTCGGCGAACAGGTCGAATCGGCGGTATCGAAGGTACCGGGCACCTTGTCGGCCTTTTCCGACCGATCCGAAGGCGGGCGCTATATTGATATCCTACCAAAACGTGCCCAAGCGGCCCGTTATGGTTTGAGTGTGGCGCAAATGGCCAATATCGTCGCGTCAGCGGTCGGGGGGCAGGTGTTGCAACAGACCATTGAAGGACGGGAACGTTACAGTTTGAATCTACGTTATCCCCAGGCCTGGCGGAATTCGGTGGAATCCTTAAAGCTGTTGCCGATTGTGACCGCTTCCGGTGCGCAGATTCAACTGGGTATGATTGCCGATATCAAAATCCGCATGGGGCCGCCGATGATCAAGTCGGAAAACGCACGCCTCAACGGTTGGACGTTTGTCGACTTGGATAAAGGCACCGATTTGGTGGATTACATTCAACGTGCCAAACAAGCGGTGGCCGACGCCGTGCCGTTGCCACCGGGTATCAGTGTGCAATGGACCGGGCAGTATGAATACCTGCTCAAAGCACAGCAAACCTTATATAACATCGTGCCGCTGACGCTCATCATTATCTTCGTGCTGCTGTACATCATCTTCAAGCAAGTGGCGGAAGCGGTGATGATTCTGCTGGTGATTCCATTCGCGCTGCTCGGCTCGGTCTGGTTCTTGTGGTGGTTGGGTTACGACTACTCGATTGCCGTGGCCGTGGGAATGATTGCCTTGGCCGGTGTGGCGACCGAATTCGGTGTGGTGATGTTGCTGTATCTGAAACAGGCGATTCACAAAGCCGAATCGGAAGGGCGACTGAACAACCGTAACGATTTGGCCGCCGCCATTATGCAAGGCGCGGTGCAGCGCGTGCGGCCGAAAGCCATGACGGTGAGTGTCATCGTCATCGGGTTGTTGCCGATTTTGTTCGCCAACGGCACCGGCGCGGAAGTGATGAAGCGCATTGCCGCGCCGATGGTCGGCGGCATGATTTCGGCGCCGCTGGTGTCGATGCTGTTGATTCCGTTGCTGACGTATTTACTGTATGCCGCCAAAGGGTTCGGAACCGAGAAGGCCACCGAAGCCAAAGGAGACGCTGTATGAAGGGTTTAAATTATGTTTCAAAAAGCTTAAAGCTTGTTTCGTTACGGCTCAGTGGGTTAGTTTTTGCGGCGGCTATTTGGTCGTCGCCGGCGTCGGCTTCACAGTTGCAACAATTGTTTGAGGTCGCGCTGGCCAACAATCCGCAATTGTCAGCGGCCGAAGCCGACAGTGCGGCGGCCATGAGCGATGTTCGGCAGGCCGAGTCCGAAGAAAACCTGACCGTCAATCTGAAAAGTGAGCTGAGTTACGCTTGGATGAAGGAAAGTTCCTTCTCCCGAACCGCCAACCAGTTGGTGGCGGTTTATCCGTTGTACCAACCGGAACAGAGCGATTTGAACGCCGCGGCCAGTCAGCAGCACAGCAGTCGCCAATATCAACTGGATGCCACGCGTCAGCAGTTGCTGTTACAGGTGGCGCTGACGTATTTTCGTTATTGGTCGCAGCAAGAAGATTTGCACTTTCTGCAAAAAGAGCGCCGTTCCATTGAATCGATTCTACAACAGGTCAAACAACGCTTTCAGGTGGGCTATCAGGATTTGAACGACATCGTCGAGATACAGGCGCGGTTGGACATGAATCATGCCGATGCACTGGAAGCGCGTCAGTCGCTGGAACGCACGCGCCAGAATCTGGCAGCTTTGTTGGGCGTGGATCATCTGGACGCCATCCCGCAAACCGCTTTCGGGTTCCCGGTGGATGTGGGGGATGAGGTGACGCAGTTAGCGCAGCGGTATGGATTGGCGAATTTACAAAACCGCCAGGCCTGGCCGGAATTGGTGTCGCATCACCCGAGCCTGTTTGCATTGCAGGCTTCCGCCGACGCGCTGCGCAACGAGGCGGAATATCGCAAGAATAAGGATAGCTTCCAGCTCGATGCGTTCGGCACCTTGGTGTACAACGATTCCGGCAATCATTATTACGATGATATGGAAGGGGCTCGCGGCGGAGTGCAATTGACCGTGCCGTTGTATTTGGGCGGCCGCACTGAGTCGTCGGTGTCCAAAGCCCGGTATCAATCGCAAAAACGCTTGGCGCAAAAGCGTCAACAGCAATTAAAGCTGGAAGCGGAAGCGAAAAATGCCTGGCTGGGATTGCAGACCGGTGTGGCGCGGGTCAAGGCCTTGCAGTCGGCGTTGGTGTCGAACCGGGCGGCCTTGAAAGCCACCGAGCAAGGGTTACAGACCGGACGCCGTAATATTCTGGATTTGCTCAATGCGCAGCGCAGTTTGCACAAAACCGAGCGAGACTTGCCGGTTTTGAAGGCGCAAATCGGTGAAGACCTGGCAAAATTTTATTGGGCCATAGGAAAAATGAGTGAAGAAAACAATCTCTGGCAGAAATAAAGTTGAGTAAACTGGGTCTACTAAATGAATGTTTTTTAAGTGTTTGAACCAACAATCTTTTGTATGAAAACAACAGGAGTAAAGCGTATGTCTAAGCAAAATCGAAGAGACTTTTTGAAGATGGCGGGTGCCGCCACCGCCGCGACCTTGACCGGTAATGTTCTGGCGTCCGACAACCCGTTCGGCTTCAAGGAAATGGCCGGAGGCTATCAGCAGGTCGCCGAAGGAAAATGCGGCAGCATGAAGGATAAAGAAGGAAAATGCGGCGGCATGAAAGATAAGGAAGGAAAGTGCGGTGAAGGCAAGTGTGGCGAAGGCAAATGCGGCGGCATGAAGTGATGATTCCGTAAACCCTGATCTTAAAAAGCCGCCCATTTGAGCGGCTTTTTATTTTAAGATGAGCCAAGATGGATGTGTCTTTAACGATTTGTAGATTTGAATAAGGGTGAGTGGATGACTTTACGATTTGAACCCACTTTGCAGGGTGTGGGCTTGGGATTACGTCGCGACTTTTTCGACGAGATTCTCGCCGACCCGGATTTCGATATTGATTTTCTCGAAATCGCCCCGGAAAACTGGCTGCGGTTTGGCGGGCGTCAAGGCCGTGCATTGCGTCAGTTGACCGAGCGTTATCCGTTTGCCTGCCACGGTTTGTCGCTCGACCTGGGCGGTCCGCATCCGCTTGATGAGGCTTATGTGCTGGAACTCAAAACGTTTTTCGAGCAGCACGATGTCCGAGTGTACACCGAACATTTAAGCTATTGCGGCGATTCCGGCCATTTATATGACCTGATGCCGATTCCGTTTACCGAAGAGGCCGTGCATTATGTGGCCGATCGCATCAAACGAGTGCAGGATTTGTTGGAAAGACCGATTGGGGTGGAAAACGTGTCTTTCTACGCCATGCCGAGCAATGAACTGACCGAAGCCGAGTTCATTAATGCGGTGGTGTCGGAGGCCGACTGCGGATTGTTGTTCGACGTTAATAACACCTATGTCAACAGCATTAACCATCGCTATGATGCACGTGAATTCATGCGGCAAATGCCGACCGAACGAATGATGTATTTTCACATGGCTGGGCATTTCGACGAAGCCGAGGATTTGAAAATCGATACCCACGGTCAGGACGTTAAACAGGCTGTCTGGGCGTTGCTGGACGATACCTATGCACAGCAGGGTGTTTTCCCCACCTTGTTGGAACGGGATTTCAATATTCCGCCGTTGACGGAGTTGATGCAGGAAGTGGCACAAATTCGAACCGCCCAGGCAAAAGCGGTCACAAAAACCGCTGCCAATGGCCCAGCGGAACACATTAGAAAGGAAGGCTGATGGACGAACTGGATTGGCAGGCTTTGCCGAACTTTCAGAAAATGCAATATCGCTTCGCAGCCCGCATTCGGGATCCACAAGGTGCAACCGAGACAGTCGATGATTTTGTCAAAAAGTCACCAGGCCTGGCGGAATCCGAGGTAGACCCGACTTTGCCGATCGAAGAGCGGCGTTGGAAAGCCTATGAGGATTTGTTTTTCAACAATGTGCAGGACTTTTTTTCCAAGTTATTTCCGGTGCTGAAATCGGTGTTAGGCGAAAAGCGGTGGGCAGAACTGGTGCGCGAATATATGCAGAAACACCGGGCCCGAACGCCGTTGTTTCACGAGCTGGGCGAAGAGTTTTTAGTGTTCTTGCAACAAGCCTATGAACCGCAGCCGCAAGACCCGGCGTTTATGTTGCCGTTGGCGCATTACGAGTGGGTAGAATTGGCCCTGTCGGTGGATGAAGCCGAGGGGTTTGAGAATCCTCCGGGTCTGACGGCCGATTTGGACGCGGTATACGAATTGTCGCCCGTGGCTTGGCCTTTGGCGTATGATTGGCCGGTGCATGAATTGGGGCCGGATGACATGCCTGAGTCGCCGCCGGAAATGGTCACCACGCTGCTGGTGTATCGCGATTCGGACGATGCCATTCAGTTCATGGTCTTGTCACCGGTGCTATACGAGTTCATTCAGCGTTTGGCGAATGTTGAGATTATTGAATCCGCCGAGGCTCCTGATACGGCTGCTGCACCGACGGCTCGAACCGTGTTGTTGGGCTTGGCCGAAGCCTTGCAGGTTCCGGTGTCGGACCTGGAAGGTTTTGCCCGGTCGGTATTGCAGGATTTAATTGATCGTCAGGTGTTGCGTCCTGTTCAAAGTCCGGCATTAAGCGGATAGGCACTTCATTTCGAACTTGGTTGCATCCAGCGGTTTACTGAATAAATAGCCCTGGCCTTCGTCGCATTCCAACGCCTTGAGAATATCCAATTGGTTGGGGGTTTCAATGCCTTCGGCCAACACTTTCATACCCAGACTGTGGCCCATTTTGATAATCGCGCGGACGATGGAGCGCGCTTCTTTATTGAATTCGATGTCATCGATAAAGCTTTTGTCGATTTTAATGCGGTCCACATTCAAGTGTTTGATGTACGACAGGGACGAATAGCCGGTACCGAAATCGTCGATGGAAATTTCCAAGCCTTTTTCCTGAAGAGTGCTTAGGCAGTTGGCGTTTTCGTTGTTACCGTTGCGCTGGATGTTTTTCATCATCACCGATTCGGTGACTTCGATGTCGATGCGGTTGGCGGAGAGTTGGCTTGTCTGCAAGATGCGTTCCACTAAATCGCCGAAATTGCCGGCCAGTAATTGAGTGGAAGACGCGTTAATGGCGACACGAGGTAATGCGACTTTGCAATGTGACCAGGCCTGGAGTTGATGAGCGGCGGTCTCCAGCACGAATTCGCCGATGGCGTTGATGAGGCCGAATTTTTCCGCCAGCGGAATGAATTCGTCAGGTGAAACCATGCGGTCGCTTCTCGGCCAACGCACCAACGCTTCAGCTCCAACCAATTTGAGGGCGTGCAGGCTGTATTGCGGTTGATAATGTACTTGAAATTCTTTTTCACGCACGGCCCGGTGCAAGCTTTCTTCGATTTCGTGCAGATAACTCAGCTGCTGGCGCATGTCTTTCGAGAACAGGCAATAAGGCGTGTGTTGCACTTTTTTAGCAGTGTACATGGCGTAATCGGCATGTTTGATCAGCGATTCCGGTGTCTCGCCGTGTTGTGGATAGGAGGCGATCCCGATGCTGCAAGTGACTTCGTGATTAGAGTGATGAATGTGATTGACTTTCTTCACTTGCAGGAACAATTGGTTGGCGAGTTCGGCTAATTCGGATGGGGTGTGGCGTGAGGTGACCAGTACGGCAAATTCGTCGCCGCCGAGACGCGCCAGAAACTCGCCTTCCGGAACCGTTTTCTTGAAAGCTTGGCCGACATGCCAAAGAAATTCGTCGCCAATGGTGTGCCCCAAATGATCATTGACCCATTTGAAATCATTGAGGTCGATGTAGTAGAGATGAAACGCTTCGGTCTCATGTTTTTCAATCATGTCTTGAATTTGATGATTGAAAGAATAACGGTTTGGAAGCTGAGTCACCGCATCGTAGTTGGCGGTGTAGGTCAACTGATTTTGAATGTTCTTCAACTCGGAGATGTCGGTCAAAATGATGGAGTAATAGCTGTCCGGTAAGCTTTTGTCTTGCAGCTTATGGATGTCAATCATCATGTATTGGTTTCGATAGTGATACATCGCCGCTTCACCGCGCCAAGATTTATGTACGGCGAGGTATTCCTGAATGGCGGGTAGGTTGAGTTCGCAGAAGGCTTTTTCCAGCATTTCCCAAACCGATAACGTATCACTTAAATCACCTGCCAGCCGTAATTCAGTGAGTTTTTTGTTACTGATATGCAATTGACCTTCTTCATCGAAGATACCGATGGCTTCGCTCAGGTTTTGCATGAGATTGCGGTCGAGTAAGAGTTCATGGGTACGTTGGTGAACCCGTTCTTCCAAATGGTCGCGCAGGCTATCTTGATTGCGCGCGTAGCGTTTGAGTTGGTCAATGGTCAGTAAGGCAATGATCAGTAAACTGACGATAATGGGGATGGCGACCAATAGAATCATACTGCGCATGTCCGACAGTATGGCCGCAAAGTTGGCCTCCGAATGGTTTGACGCGACTTGGTAATCGGCTTCCAAACGGTTCAGGGTGCTGATGACTTGTTTTTGAAGCGGCAGGGTGACATCCACCAGTTGCTTGAGTGCGGCATCTTTTCGGTCATCCATCAACAGAGTGTAAACGGTTTCCTGGAAACGGCGGTTACGGGTCATGATTTCGCCAGCGTCTTCGATGATGTCGATCTGGGAAGGGGCGAATGCATTTTCACGCAGCGCGCTCAGGTTCTGGATGACCATCTGTTCGTAGCGGAACATGTCCATATGCAGGGCGTCGATTTCAAACGGATCCTTGGCATTGATCATGCGCACCATCAGGATACTGCGCTGGGTGGCGGCATTGAACAGGGCATCCAGGTTGCTCTGGTAAGCGGTGTTTTCCTGGTGGGTTTCGAAGGCATTGGCGATTTTACTTTCGTAGTTAAAGAAAATGCCGGAGGAGATCGCCACCAGGATGATGACGAGGCTATAGCCGATGACCAGAAAGTGAATGAAATTGCTTGAATTCTTATACATAGCGGGTATTTTGATAGAATGGATTTTCATAAGCAATTTAAAAAAATTAATGATGATATGTGAAATTGTTGGTGCGTCAAAAGCCTGATTTCACGACGTTTCTTAAGGAATTAGCCCATGGTCGAAACGGAAAACTGTTTGTATAAAAGCGCCTTTTGGGTTCAGGCGGTTCAGAATTTCATTCGTAAGGATGGGTTAGATTCGGTGACGGTGCTGGCTTATGCTTCGTTGGTGGGGCTGGTGCCGTTTTTGACCATTATGCTCAGCGTGTTTTCGATGTCGGACAGTTTTCAAACCTTTGAAGATGCGGTGATGGACAAGGTGTTACATTATTTGTTGCCGGCTTCGACACCGATGGTGGAATCTTATCTGCTTCAATTTTCCCAGCAGGCGAGTAAATTACACGGGATTGGCATTTTCTCCATGCTGATGATTGCATTGCTGTTGCTGTGGACGGTCGACCAGAAAATTAACGCCATGTGGGACAAACATTTGCAGCGCAGTTGGTGGGTGAGCTTATTGCATTACATTGGTATCAGTGTCGTCGGGCCGGTGTTGCTTGGCGGGAGCCTAGTGTTGAGTTCGGTGTTGTTGGCCGCGCCGATTTTGCCGGGCGTGCCGTTGGAAACGGTGTTTTTGAATCAATTGCCGATTCTGATCAATGTGATCGGTTTCTGGTTTTTGTACCGTTTTGTGCCATTGCACCGGGTGCCTTGGCGCTATGCGTTGATGGGCGCAATTTTAGCCACGTTTGAGTTGGAGTTGCTGAAATACGGTTTTGGCCTCTATGTGAAGTGGTTTCCCACCTATAACCTAATTTACGGCGCGTTTGCGGTGATCCCGCTGTTTTTGCTGTGGTTGTATCTGCTTTGGTTCATTCTGATTTTCAATGCCTCGGTGGTGCACCAGATGATGGCGAAGCCGAAAGCCGCTTGAGGTATTTTGAGCGGTTTTGAAACAATTCGAGGAAAGGGCGGTCTTATTAAGCAACCCCCTGATTTAAACAGGGGGCAAAGGGAATCCGACGGGATGGAATCGAATGTCGAATAAAACGCTGTTTTTTGATCAATTGGTCCGAGCTTATGCGAAAGACCTGTTCCGTTATGCGTTCTGGATGAGCAAAGACGTGAATGTGGCCGAAGATTTGGTGCAGGAAACCTTTTCACGTGCCTGGAAAGCCTTGGATAAGTTGCAGGATGAGCAAGCGGCTAAAGCGTGGCTGATGACGATTCTGCGCCGTGAAAATGCCCGTCGTTTTGAAAAGCAATCACCGGAGTGGGTGGCGATGGAAGAGGCGATGATGCCCGACAGCGTTGAGCGTGAGCCGGAACGGCAAATGGAACGACAGGCGTTGTATCAGGCCATCCTGTCGCTGGATGCACAATTTAAGGAGCCTTTGTTGTTACAGGTGTTATGGGGGTTCAGCGGCGAGGAAATTGCCGACCAACTCGGACTGAAACTGGCGACCGTTAACACTCGTCTGTTCCGAGCCCGACAGCAACTTAAACAACAACTGGAACGGCCGCCCGTGACGGTCGGTTTGAAAGGAAATCGCACATGACCGAACTGGAATTTCGACGCAGACTGTTGGAGTCGCCGAACCAATTGGACGAGGCGATGCAAGCGTATTTGGCCGAACATCCCGACAAAGCGGCCGACGTCAAGGCACAAAAAGCCTTTGAAACGGAGTTGGTACAGACAATGCGGGTGACGCCGCCGGAAGGCTTGGAAGATCGTATTCTCTTAAAGAGCCGTTTCGAAGCGTCGCCACAAAACGATGGCAGCTGGTTCGGCAATTTGACGGCGTTTGCGGCGTCGTTTGCCTTGGTGGCGGTCTTTGCGGTTTGGCAGTGGCCGTTACAGCCGGGTGTCGGTTCAAACGGGCATCTTGCAGCGAACACGCAGGAAGCCTTGCTGGAACAAGCGGTGGTGGATCATATTATCGACCATGCGCGGGAAGCACCGGACTTGATGAAAGCACAACCGCTGGATCAAGATGAAGCCGCTTTGCAGAAATTGTTTGCCAAGGTGGGGGCGGTGTTGGATAAACCGGTGGACTTCATGAGCTATGCCGGAGAGTGCGAAGTGAACGGTCAGAAAGGACTGCATCTGGTGTTGCAGGAAGAAGCCGGGCCGGTGACGATTATTGTGTTACCGGGTAAACAGCTCACCACCATGCAGGCGTTTAATCGTTCCGGCTTCCAGGGGCAGATGATTCCGGTCAAAGGGGCGATGGTGGCGATTGTCGGCGATTCCTACCAGGAACTGGCGATGGCGCAAATGCACTTCTTTAAAGCGGTTCGCTTCGGTTAAACGCTCTTCATCGATGGCGAATGGCGTCTTTAACCAACCGGACGGCAGTGGCAAAATCGACGTTGCCATTCAATTCCCAACAGGGCAAATCGCCTAACATGGTCAGATAAGGTGCGGTGTCCGGCTCGATTTGATTCGGTAGAAACACATTCTGGCGGTCGGCATAGAAAGGGCCGGGGCTTTTGATGATGGCGGGCAGCAGATGCGGACTGTCGTTCAGCGTGGTTTCGGTCAGGCGCGTGGTTTCGGCGGAGCCGGATTGCCAGTTGAGAATGATCAATGCATTTAACGGGCTTTCGGCTTTGAAACAGTCCGGGTGGTACAGCCGGTTGACGTCGGCATCGTATTTTTCTTCCAGTTGGCGCAGTTCTTCGCGGGGCAATCGTAACAATTCGGCGCGCCGTTCGGCGGGAATCAAAGCGTGCAACCGCGGATTGTGAACGATGGTGCCGGGGTTGATGCGCGGTTGCTTTGGAATGCCGCGCATCCATAATTCACCAGGCCTGGCCGATTCGGTGATTGTCTGGTCGGCGAACAACAAACGGTCGTTGCTGATAAAGTGCTCGCCGTTTTCCAATAAATGCAACATCAAGGTCGATTTTCCGCCGCCGGACAGGCCGGCAATCGCGAGGCCGTGGCAGTTCAGTTGCAAGCCAGCGGCGTGGCCCAACAACCAACCGCGGCGCAGGTGTTCGTTCAAATATTGGGTGAGAATGAAGTTGATGATTTGGTTCGGATGGCTTTCGGTGGGGCCGAATGCCATCGGTTGGTCATGGCGTTGCCAGAACAGCATCCCGGTTTTGACTTTATAGATGAAACGTTGCGCTTCCAGGCCGTTGTCGAAATCCAAAAACGCATCTTTACGCCCGCTTTTGCCGGCTTCCCGCTTCCAGTCTTCCCAGTGTAATCCTTGATTCAAAAAGTGATCGGTTTCGTAAGCGGTCACGGTTTGGTCCGCTTGTGGGAAACCGTCGTTCAAATCGCTCAAATTGCTTAAAAGGTCGCCGAAATAGTGCTGCAGGGTGCTTAGAAGAGTTTTGGAATTGGATTCGATGGCCAGCGTCCAGCCGGGCAAACTTAGGGTGAGCCGTTGCGGTTGCAGCGGCGTGTTTTCTTGAAATTGGCGAATCTGTTGAACGAGATTGAGGGGCAAAACAGTTTCCTTGTTTGGTTTTCGTGCAGGGTTAAGAGGCGGTACTCAGTGTTTGAATCACATAATCGGCGTATTCCTTGGCCATATTCAAGCCCAACCCTTCGTGCGCGCCCTTGAAGCCACCAAAAGCGGAGACTTCGAAGCAGACCGGTCCGTCTTCGGTTTCAGCGATGTCGACGGTGGTGTAGCTCAAATCGAATTGCGATTGAGCACGATACGCCATCTCGATGATGTCATCCGACGGTTGCGCTTCGGCATATTTGCCGCCGGAATGGATGGTGGTGTTCCAACTGTCGCTACCGGACACACGGGCATAAGCACCGCGGTATTCACCGCCCAGAAACACCAGCCCCATATCCTTGCCGGGCAAGGCGAGTTTTTTTTGTAAGTAAAAGAAGCCCTGTTTGTCGTAATAGTCTTTCAGGCGTTGTTTGACGGCTTTTTTGCCGTCGTCGCAGCACAGGACTTCCATACCGCGAGCCTTGGTGGAAAACAGCGGTTTGAGAATGGCTTCGCCGAATTTTTCCACATACTCGAAAGCGGCGTCCAAATCTTCGGTAATGATGGTCGGCGGCATCGGAATATCGGCTTTGGCCAGTGATACGGTGCAACTCATGCGATCCACCAAACGGATGATTTCCTGAGGTTTGGAGAAAATCCGCACGCCGCATTTTTCCACGAACCGTAGAATTTCCAAACGATCGATGACTGTCGGGCTGTAGGTCTGGGAAATCTTTTTGATAATGATGCCGTCCAACTGACACAGGCAGCGGCCTTCATAGCGCACCGACGGTTCGCTGAGGTCGGCCACGACTTTTTCGATGTCGATGACCCATCGAAAGCCGGTTTGGGCTTCGATTTCGTCGGCCAATACTTCGGTGGACCATTTGCCGGGAATGCCTACCACGGCGATTTTTAGATCGTCTTTAATCATGGAAAATCTCTTTCGGTATCCGGTAAGTCGTTCGTTCTGCTTCCGTCAGGCGAATGACTTGTTCAATCAGGTAACGACCTCGAAAATGCATGGCTTTGGCGTGCTGTTTATCCAGCACGAAGCGCGTTGAGGTCAAAAAAGAACGGCTTAATCCTAAAGCCATCCGTAGGTGGTAACTGGTATCGTCAATGCTTTCGGCATAATCTTGGCCGAATTCGTAAATCGCCTGCATGGTTTGAGCAATCAGTTTGCGGACCTGAGGATCAAAATTCGACAGACGATAGGCCGATACCATCAGGACTGACAAGTCCTGTACGAAGTCGAGGTACTCGGAACGGTGCAGGTCGATGAAATTGATGTCGTTATCGACCGGGTCGTAAATGATGTTGTCGAGATTGAAATCGCCGTGGATGTAAACGCCCAGCGGACAAGGCAATTCGGCTTCCAGCGCTTCGGCGTCATCGACCAGGACTTCAAGTGTCGGACTTTTTACGCCGTTGATGCTGACCGATGGTGCTTGGAACTCGGGGTGAACTTCGTAAACGTCTTTCAAACGCTTGCGCAATTGCGCCATGAAGTTAGCCGGATAGGGTTGGTCGGCGCGGGTTTCTTCCCAGATTTGGGTCAGGGTTTCAAACAGTCGGTTCAGCGCCGCTTTCAGGGTTTTACGGTTTTTCTGCAACAGAAGTTTATCAAACGTTTCGCCGGTCAGATACTCGAACAGCAGGGCCGCTTTGTTGCCGCTTTTATGGTAGGAATAGACTTGCGGGGCGATGCCGGGAAACTTTTCGTGCCAGTTTTCGATGCCGGTTTTTTCTTCCTTGAGTTTGGCTTTGTCACCTTCCTTGAAAACGGCGAGCATTTGGCCTTCCGACTCTTCGGCCGTCATGACGCCGGAAATGGTGCATCCGGATTTGGTTTCGCCCATGGCGCGAATGGTGAGGTCGTCTTGCTGTGGGTTGAGTTGCAGGGCAGTCAAGGTCGCTTCCAGTGAATGGTAACGGTCGATTTGAATCATCTGGCCCATATTGGCGGAGATGATGCCTTCACCGATGCGCAGCAGCGCTTCGCCCATGTCGCTGATGTCGCGAATGATGAAACTGGCGTGCAAGAGCGCTTCGGTCTGTTGGCCTTTTTTGAGCCGGATTTTGTATTTTTCGAGTTGCTGGTCGCAGCGTTTGTCGATGTGGACTTTCAAGCGGCAAATGTCGATGGCGAGCATGGAGGCGTCGGATTCGATGGCCGGTTCAATCAATTCCAGCCCGACTTGCAAATCGTTGAGGGCGCGGAAAACATTTTTTTTGCGCAGCAGCTTCAACGCGGTGCTGGATTGTTTGGCCTGGAAAATAATCGCCTGCAACTGACGGGAAAGCGATTTCAAACCGTGGTTGATGTGTTCGTAGCTTTGAACGGTGATGCGGATGTCTTTGTCGGTTTGCTCGCTCAGATAGGCCGCGGCACGGTTGAGCAGGTTGACGTGGTAGTTGTCGATGTAATCCACGCGTTTTTGACCGTTTTCTGCTTGGCGCAGGTCGCCTGTTTCCAAAAACAGGGTGACGGAATCGAGTTGTTTTTGCACTTCGATAATCAAAAAGCGCAAAGGGTCGTAAAGTTCCGTAAGTGGTTGCATCTGGCTGTTCGGCTACTGAGTTCGGGTTATTTTTTGGGTTTTTTCGGGTCGATAAACAACGGCAAGTCTTCGAAGTCGTCGCTTTGATCGGAGGACCAGCTGATTTTGATATTCAGGGTCTGGCCTTTTTTCGATTTATCGGCTTTGATTTTGAGGTTCGCCAATTTTTGCGGGGTCAGCATGAACTCTTCCTCTTCATCGCTGAACTCGATGGCGCCTTTTTTAAACCCCTGCGTGATCGCTTTTAAATAGCTGATGATGGCTTCTTTATCTTGCAGAGATTCGTGTTCGAAGTATTTACTTTTCTTAGCCATACCCTACCTTCTATTGCTACCTATTGCTGTTTCAGCTGTTTGGGGTGGAATTGTTTGGTCATGGGAAAATCGCTGCTGAGCGCAGAGACCATGCCGTCGGCATAGAAAATTGTAACAGCTTCGCCGGGGGTTTGTAGGTTAGATTTACGGCGGCAATTGGCATTGAGTTGGGTGTCGCACTCAAAATTCAATAGACCTTGGCGAAGAAATAACTGTTGGCCTTCGCGGTGACTACGGTGGCCGTTGACGATGGCGAAGATGTGGTTGCGGCGTAAAATGTCGCTGCCGCGTTCGGTTAAAGGCCAGTCGTTGGCGCGGTATTTGGTGCGGAACACATTACCGAATTCGCTGTAGTACATTTCGAAAATTCGACCCTGATTCATTTGTTCGCGAAAGGTCTGGTTGAGTTCGTCGGCACTGTGCGCTACCAGTTTTTCGGCGAACTGATCGTCCAGACCGGCGTGGCTGAAACAATAGCTGCCCGCGAGGTGAATCAAGTCCAGCGATTGGAAAAACCACGCGAACTCGCCGTCCGGCTCTAGGAACAGTTCCTTCGCTTTGGTCACCGCCTGGTAAATCTCCGGCAGGCTTAAACCCTGTTCGCCGCAGGCGAGGATGAAATCATCCTGTTTTTTACGAATCTGTTTCAGTTCTTTATCGATTTTGCTTTTCGGCATGGTGTGTTGCGCGTAGGCCGGAAAGAAATCGAACCAGTCCTCGGATGGAAACAAACGCTGGCGAATCACCGAATCGGCCAGGCCTGGTAGTTTTTCTCCCTGACAATAATGACGGTGGATTTCGGCAAACAAGCTGGCGGTTTTGCGCCCCATGCGGACGAAAAAGTGGGCTTGACGCAGGTCGTCCATAAAGTCGGTCGCCAGCAGCCCGGCGTAAATACGGATGTCGTGGTTACCGGCCAGCAACACCAGGTCGCATTCGGCGTGTTTGAGCTGGGCAATCAGGCGGAACAAGGCCAAGTTGCTCGGCCCTTTGTCGAAGCAGTCGCCGCCGATGATGATTTGTCCGCTGCGCCCCTTCGTGGTGAGGGTAATCTGTTCGACGGTGCTGTCGAGCGTGACCAGATAACTCAGTTTCAGCGAACGTAAAAAAGCGTCGGCATCGGCGTGCAGATCACAGAAAAAATAGGTATCTTTTTTCGGCGCCAGCCAGTTGTCGGTCGGGAATGGCACTTGTGGGTGTGGCTGAGGTTGCCAGGCGGTTGCGGTCGCAGCGTACATAATGAATTCTCCTTAATCAATCATCGACGGATTGGCGCGGGCGCGTTGTTTCCATTCGCCGTGGCAATGCTGCCAATTTTGCGAAGGGGTTCGGTATTCAAAATACAGTGGGCGGGCGTGGTACATGGACTTTTGGGCGATGTCTTCAAACGACAGCAGGCCGAGCAAAAACGCGGCGTGTCGAAAGGAAGCCCCGTGCCCCACGACGATTTTTAAGGTCGGCGATGTTTCCGTTTGTGCCAGTGAGGCGAAGGTTCGGTTGATATGCCCCGCGACACGTTCGCCGGCCGACAGTAAGGATTCCGCGCCGTGTACCGGCAAACGGTAATGGCTGTCGGATTTCCAGTTCAATGGTGGCGCTTCTGTTCTCGGGTCCTGTTCCAGCAGGTACTCGATTTCGGTGACACTCAGGTTTGCCAAAGCGCCGACAGAGCGTTCGTGCAATGTTTCATGTTCAACGACATGACCCTGGAAGCCGGTTTGGCTTTTGAGCTCGCGCTGTAAAATGTCAGCGGTTTGCCAGGCGCGTAAAGAATGCGATGAATCGATTGCCGGATGAATGTTGAGGTTGTGGTCCTGGGCGTAACGATGTACGTCTTCGGCGGCGCGAGCGGCCTGTTGTTGGCCTAAAGTCGTCAGGGCACCGTGTTGTAACGCGCTGGGCGTATTGGGTTTTTGATGGTATTCCCCGTGTCTGAGGAACGCCAAAATGTGCGTCGATTGGTTCATTCCGGCCAGTTTAGAGCCGTTATTTGAAAACCAGGTGATAAGCGGATGACAGTTTTATAACAATTGAGGCAAGGTCGCTTAAAGAGAGGAAATAATAAAGCCCGCTTAGGCGGGCTTTATAGGTGGCGTTGAACGGCTTGGATTACAAGGAGAAGTCGTTGAAATCGTCTTTGCCGACGGTGGAGTCCACCTGGCCGACCAGGTAGGAGCTGATTTCCGACTCCTGCGGGGCGACCTGAACGTTGTCGGACACCAGCCAGTTGTTCATCCACGGTAAAGGGTTGCTCTTCTGTTCGAAAATCGGATCCAATTTCACGGCGCGGATACGGGTATTGGTGATGTACTCGACGTAGTCTTTCAAAATGCCGGCATTCAAACCGATCATGGAGCCGTCTTTGAACAGATACTCGGCCCATTCTTTTTCCTGTTCAGCGGCTTCGCGGAAAATTTGATACACCTTGTCTTCATTTTCCTTGGCGATTTGCATCATTTCCGGGTCGTCTTTACCTTCGCGCATCAAATTAATGATGTGTTGGGTGCCAGACAAATGCAGGGCTTCGTCACGGGCAATCAGCTTAATGACCTTGGCGTTGCCTTCCATCAAGGAGCGCTCGGCGAAGGAGAAGCTGCAGGCGAAGGAAACATAGAAGCGAATGGCTTCCAGTACGTTGACCGATACGATGGTCAGGAATAAGGCGGTTTTCACTTCTTTACGGAAGGCGTCGTCTTTCTCCAAATCGATTTCTTCGGCATACATGCGGTTGGTCAGATAAATCAGGTGGTCGTAATGTTCGGTGACGCTGATAGCACGCTTGACGATTTCGTCATTGGTCACAATGTCGTCGAACACCAAAGCCGGGTCGGATACGATGTTACGGATAATGTGTGTGTAAGAGCGGCTGTGAATGGTTTCCGAGAAAGACCAGGTTTCAATCCAGGTTTCCAGTTCCGGAATGGAGACCAATGGCAGCAGTGCGACGTTCGGCGAACGACCTTGTACCGAATCCAGCAGGGTTTGGTATTTCAGGTTGCTGATGAAAACATGTTTTTCGTGTTCTGGCAGGTCAGCGTATTCTCCTCGATCACTCGATAGGTCGATTTCTTCCGGTCGCCAGAAAAAGCTCAATTGTTTTTCGATCAGTTTTTCAAAAATCGGGTGCTTTTGCTGGTCGTAACGCGCCACATTGACGTTTTGGCCAAAGAACATCGGTTCTTTCAACGCATTGTTGGAAGAACGGCAAAAGGTAGAATAAGTATGTTTATCGTTACAGCTCATAAAGAAGTTTTCCTGCCAAAAATAAGCAAAAATAAAAGGGTTTTCCAGCGTGGAATTTTGATTACGCAATAGAATGAAATTGTAGCGTATTTTTTGCGATGGTGACATCAAGTTTTTGCAACATCGAGTGTGAGCATTGTACGCGAAAAAATTATTATTGCAATTAAGAATTATTATTATTTAATCAGTCTTAAAGGGCCCAAGCCATTCCAATAAAATGATCGTTAAAGCGGGTAAGAAAGAATTGAGCGGTCATTTATTTGTCATTTGAAAGCCGCACCGGTTGGCCGTTTTTTTTGGTAATATAAAAAATAAAACAAAATTTTAACGGACTCTTTTGAGTTGGATTGGGGTCTGTTTTGACTGTGTGGACTGAGATAAATGGGATTTAAAAAAGAATTGAAGTGGTTGAGGGGGCGACGCATTGCTGTGTGCGAACCGGATGCGCAGCGCTTTGCCGATATTGAAAATTTTTTGAAGCGCTATGGCATCAGTGTCGCGGCCTTCAATGACGTGGATGCCGTGGTCGCGGAAATTGAAAAGCGTCGCTATTCCACTCATCGTGTGTACTTGGCGATACTGATTGATTTTCAGTTGGCCGCTCAGGTGGAGGCAGCCTGGCAGGAAACAACGCACGATAATCCCACGATTCTGAAAACCCCGGTGGTATTGATGCGGCGCGATGATGAACTTTCTCAAGCGCTGCCGCTCATTGGCAAAGGTTATTTCCGTTTTCAATTGGCACAACCGGTGCAGCCAAAAGCCATGCTGCGATTGTTGAATCGCTTGAATCGTTGGAAAAAGTGGCGGGAAGAGTTAGCCGTGCCGCCACGCCCCAGTGCGGTGTTGAGCCACTGACTGACTTTTTAATCGGCCGAGTTTAACTTTCCAGCTGGGCTTCCAGTCTTTCCCAGCGTTCAAACGCGCTTTCCAACTCCGCTTCGCAGGCATTCAAACGTTCCAATACCGCCTCATGCCCGGCTTCTTGATAAAACTCGGGTTCGCTGATTTGCATTTGTAATGCTTCTAATTCTCTTTCCAGCGTTTCGATGGTTTCCGGCAAGGCATCGTATTCCCGTTGATCTTTATAACTCAACTTTTTCGGTTTCTTGGTGGGGGTATTGGTGCTGTTTTCACCAGGCCTGGTGGATTCTTTGGTTTTTGTTTGAGTGTCCGTTTTTTGAGCGGGGACGTCGTAGTGCGCCGGTCGCTGGCGCAACCAGTCGTCGTAACCGCCAACGTATTCATTCACCTCGCCCGGTGCGTCGAACACGATGGAACTGGTGACCACGCTGTTTAAAAACGCCCGGTCGTGGCTGACAATGAGCACGGTGCCGGGGTAGTCCAGCAGCAATTCTTCCAGGAGTTCCAGGGTTTCAATGTCCAGGTCGTTGGTGGGTTCGTCCAATACCAGCAGGTTGGACGGTTTGGCGAATACGCGTGCTAAAAGCAGGCGGTTGCGTTCCCCGCCGGATAAGGCCTTGACCGGTTGACGGGCGCGTTCCGGGCTGAACAGGAAGTCGCCTAGGTAGCCCATGATGTGTTTACGCTGACCGTTGATTTCAATGTAATCCGATTCCTCTAATACACTGTCCACAACGGCTTTATTTTCATCGAGCTGGTCGCGGTGCTGGTCAAAGTAAGCAATCTTGAGATTGGTGCCGAGTTTGATGTGGCCGGATTGCGGTGTCAATTGGCCGAGCAGAAGTTTCAGCAAGGTGGATTTTCCGCAACCGTTGGCACCGATAAAACCGATTTTGTCGCCGCGTAAAATCATGGTGGAGAAATGGTCGATGACGGCTTGGTCGGGCCAGGCAAAGGAAATATCGTCCACTTCGATGACTTGTTTACCGGAGTGATTGGCTTGGTTGTATTGCAGGTTGGCTTTGCCTTGTTGCTGGCGGCGCGTCTTGTGGGCTTCGCGCAGTTTTTCCAGTGCTCGAACCCGGCCTTCATTGCGGGTACGGCGCGCTTTGATGCCTTGGCGAATCCAGGCTTCTTCCTGTGCCAGTTTTTTATCGAATTCAGCGTTGGATTTGGCTTCGGATTCCAGTTGAGCGGCTTTGCGCTGCAAGTAGGTGGCGTAGTCGCATTCCCAGTTGTGCAGGTGGCCGCGATCCAGCTCCACAATGCGCGTCGCTAAGGCTTGCAGGAAGGAGCGGTCGTGGGTGATGAATACCAGACTGCAGGATAGGTTTTTCAAAAAGTCTTCCAACCACTGAATGGACGGGATGTCCAAGTGGTTGGTCGGTTCGTCCAGCAAGAGAATGTCCGGGTCCTGAATCAGGGCTTGCGCCAGCAGGACTCGGCGCTTCATCCCGCCGGACAGTTCGGAAAACTCGGCCTCGGCGGGTAGGGATAATTTTGAGATCAGGGTTTCCACTTTTTGATTCAAATCCCAACCATCCTGGTCGTCAATGGCTTGCTGGGTGCGGGTCAATTCGTCTAAGGTTTTTTCGGAGCCTTCTTCGCCCAGTGATGTGGTTAATTGATGAAACCGTTCGATTAATTGACCGATATTGCCCAGGCCTTGTGCGATGATGTGGAAAACACTGCCTTGAGTATCGTTGGGGACTTCTTGTTGCAGTTTGGCGATTTTGACGCCGTCTTGCAAAATCCGGCTGCCATCGTCGGCTTGAAGACTACCTTCAATGACTTTCAGCAAGGTGGATTTGCCTTCGCCATTGCGCCCGACGATACAGACTCGTTCATTGGGTTCGATTTTGAAATCGATGCCGTCCAATAGTGTTTGGGTACCGAAACTGAGTTGCGTGTCGCGTAGGAAAAGCAGTGCCATAAATGTATTAACGCCTTCAAATTTGCCGAGTTGAGTGTCACTAGGGGAGCATTTTAATCCAGTGGCGGGGATTTCGCACCCATGTTGCCGTCTTTTTATGCCGGGCTGGTGATGTCTTCGATGTAAGAGCACAGCACCCGATCATCGTTTTCGAGCGTGGTGACGAAACTGGTGATGCGCAAGGTTAATTGTCGGCCGTCTTTATGGAAGGCGCGGCGCACAACGGCTTCCAGGTTCGGGGTGGCGTTGCGAATATGGCGCTCAATGGCTTCAATGCTGGCTTGGCGGTCGTCTGGATGGAAAAACCGGGTATAGATCTGTCCGGAGAGTTCCTGGCTTTGGTAGCCGCAGAGTTCGATCATTTTAGCGTTGATTTCGACGTTGTTTGAGTTGAGATTGAACAGGGACAGCGGTACCGGTGCGTTGGCAAAGGCTCGCTGGTAAAGGGTTTCCGGGTGAAACTCGATGTCCGCCAGTGCCTGAAGCTGTTTCGGTAGTTTCTGTACCGCGGAGAGGTCGGTATGCGTGCCGATGATCTTATAAGGGTGGCCGTTGGCATCGCGTTCGGCTTGGCCCCTGGCGAGAATCCACACTTGGTGGCCGTGTTTGTGGCGCATGGGGAAGACGGCTTCGTACCATTCAGTCTCGCCGGAAAGGTGTTTTTCCAGGTTTTTATGCACCGCTGTGACGTATTTTGGGGGCACGCGTTTTTCCCATTCCATCATTTTATCTTCGAGTTCGTAAGGCTCGTAGCCGAGTTGTTTTTTCCAGGTCGGGGAGTAGAAAACCGTGTTGGTACCGAGCAGGAATTCGAAAAAACCGACGTTTAACGAATCCAGTACCAAATTGAATTGGTGTTTGTTTTCACGGCTTTGGGCTTCTTCCAGGTGGCGTCGCGTGATGTCTTCCCAGCTTAATACCAGCTGTCTAGGCTCGTGAGTCTCGTCAATCAGGACCAGTTCTCGAATCCATTTAATTTCACCGTTTTGATTGAGAATACGAAATGGCAGGCGTTCGAAGCTTTGGGTTTCCTGGTGCGCGGCATAGGCATTCAGTTCACGTTGGTAACGTTTACGGTCGTCGGGGTGCACCCAGTCGAGCAATTGCATGGGGCGGTTGTCTGAGAGGTCAATCAGTGCGTGTAGGCCTTCTGAGTGATGCACCACTTCATAAGGGGGATCCGGTTGGCAAACCAAGCAGGCAATTCGATGGCGGTTGAACAGGGTCTCGAATTGTTTCGAATAGACGCTGAGGTTTGAGTCGGTCATGAGGTCTCCTCGGGTTAGCGTGGTTTTACCGATAGAATGAGATTATTGCTGGAGTGAATTTCACGCATGGTGATCTCGCAATCGCTCATGTCTTCCCAATAGCGGATGACTCGGAGGGTTTTTTCGGGGGTGCCTTTCCATAGGTTGAACAGTAATAATCCACCAGGCCTAGCGAGTTTTTCCAGAGCGAGTAAAAAGATGTCGTCGGTGAACTCCGCCGGCATGCTGTCGCCATCATAGAGATCAATGACAATGACATCGTAGGCTTCGGTTTCCTGTAAAACATACATATAGGCGTCCGCTTCTTGTGTCTTAATGAGCGGCGTGTCCGGCAGGTGAAAATACCGGTAGGCGATATCGATGACCGCCGGGCGCAGTTCGACCACGGTTTGCTGGCATTTCGGAAAAATGTGATGCATTTGCGCGGGTAGGCTGCCGCCGCCCAGTCCCAGTGTCAGCATTCGGTGAATGGGCGCAGAATGTTCCAAAATGGTTTCCATCAAGGCTTCTTGATATTCAAATGCGAGTGTCATGGGGGCGTTGAAATAGAGACGGCTTTGTTCGACACGCGTGCCAAAATACAGGCTGCGCGCCACTTGGGTGTCGACGACTTCAATCAAGCCGAAGCCGTCTCGGACACAGTGGATGATTTGCCCTTTGGGGGTGTTTTTGCGACGGCGTTTGGACGCTATTGAAGCCACCATAAGCGTGCTCTCAGTCCATAAGGCGTGGTGTAGCCGACTTCGACAAAAGAAACGTCGCCGTTCGGGCCGATAATAAATGAGGCCGGTACGGCACGTGCGCCGAAGGCTTTCATCAGGCGGCCGTCAAAGTCGTTGACGATTTGATCGGGGTTCATATTGTGTTCTTTTGCAAAGGCCAGGAGTCCGTCATCATCCATGGATTGGGTGGCAATATTGATGACCGGGTAATCTTTGGAGAGCCGTTCAATGCTGTCGCGTTCCAATTGGCAAATCGGGCACCAGGTGGCCCAAAAATGCACCATGACGGGCTGGCCGCGGTAGTCCGCTAATCGAATGGGTTGCCCGGTAATGGATTCGGTGTCGAAGGCCGGCGCCGGGCCTTGGACGACGTCGCCTTGCATGTAGGGTCGAAGAGTGAAGTAAACGATGACGAGGAACAACGCAAACAGTAAGTTTTTGACCCATTTTCGCTGCCAAAAGGCAAGTTGCACTGAGTTCTCGGAATCGATGTTGGGCGGTTTGGACATTTTCATGGTTCTTGCAAGTTTTGGGTGGCGGATTTGGGTAAAATTATCGCCGTTCATATTAGCCTAATTCAGGGACAAAACAAAGGATAAACACAGAAAACATGAAAGCGGATTTTTGGCATCGAAAATGGGAAAACGACGAAATTGGTTTTCATCAACCGGGGGTGAATGGACTGTTAGAAACCTATTGGTCACAGCTTGCGCTGTGTCGTGGCGATGCGGTTCTGGTGCCTTTGTGCGGCAAGTCGCAAGATATGGTTTGGCTGCATGCCGCCGGGCATCCGGTACTGGGTGTGGAATTGAGCGAAAAAGCCCTGGCGGATTTTTTGGTTGAGAATGGGTTGCAGGGGCGGTCGGCTCAACACGACCGTTTTTGTGGTTACGAACTCGACGATATGACTTTGTTTTGTGGGGACTTTTTTCATTTATCCGCTGACGATTGCCAGGCGATTAAAGCCGTTTACGACCGAGCGGCACTGGTGGCCTTGCCGTCGGAAATGCGGGTGCGATATGCCGAACACATGAAAACGATTTTGGATAAAGCCGTTCCGATGTTGTTGATTGGATTGGATTACGATCAGGCTTTGAAAGCCGGACCGCCGTTTTCCGTGCCGGAAAGTGAAATTCGTGATTTGTTTGGTGACCGTTACCGAATCGAGGTATTGCATTCGGACACGTTTGAGCGCAAAGGCGTGGCCACCACCGAAACGGTGTATCGATTGATGCCGCTTAATCCGGCATGATTTGGTTGAAATTCTCGAAGTAAGGAAAGGCTTTCGGGTCGATTTTATCCATTTTCGGACTGACATGGACAGCGGCCAGTTGATAAGCAATGCCGAAGCTTTTGGCGGATTCCAGCGCGTGGAGGTTGTCGTCGACCAGTAAAGTGTGTTTCGGGTCGAAATGCACCTTGTTTTGAATGGCCGTCCAAAGGGCACCATCTTCTTTCGGCATACCGAAATCATGGGCGGAAATCATTTCATCAAAGTAATGACCGATTTCGGTCATCTCCAGTTTGATGGCCAGGCTGTCACGGTGGGCGTTGGTGACCATAATGACGTGTTTACCCAAAGTTTGCAGGCGTTGCAGGAAGGTGATGACTTCCGGGTGTGCTTGAATCATGTGTTTGAGTTCATGCTTCAGATCGGCAATGGGCAAATCGAGCTGTTCGCTCCAATAGTCCAGACAATACCAGTTTAAGGTGCCTTGCTGGGAGTGGATTTTCTCGCGGATGATGCGTTGGGCTTCGTCTTCGGTAATTTGATTCCGCTCGGCGTACATTTGTGGAACGTAGGTCATCCAAAAGTGCCAGTCGAAGTGTAAATCCAGCAAGGTACCATCCATATCAAGCAAAACCGTCTCGATGTCATTCCAGGGGATGGCGGGGCCTTGAGCGGTGGGTTTAATTCGCATTTTAACTCCTATTTTCGTATGATGCTCGCTATGGAAACGAAAAAATCGCCCGTTATTCTAACGAAAAAAAACTGGCTAACACGCGGATTTTCACCGTAGAGGGATTGGATATTCTCTATGGGAATGACACACAAGTGCAATTTGAGCGCCTGGTCAGTTCCGCGCATGGGGCTGTTTTGATTGTACCGGTTTTGGATGATGCCTTAGTGTTGATTCGTGAGTATGCCGCCGGAATGGAACGCTATGAACTGGGTTTCCCGAAAGGGAAAATCGATCCGGGTGAAGATTGGCGGCAGGCGGCGCTGCGCGAAAGTCAGGAAGAAATCGGCTTTTACCCCGAACAGGTATCGCTGTTGGACTCCCTTAGTTTGGCGGCCGGTTATATGACCCATCAAACGCATGTGGTTTTGGCGGAAGAATTGCGCCCTCAAAAGGCGGAAGGGGATGAACCGGAACCGTTGGAAGTGGTTCACTGGCCACTTTCCGACTGGAAAGCCCTGTTAGAACACCCTGAGTTTTCAGAAGGTCGCGCTTATGCGGCGTTGATGTTGGTATTGCGCCATTTAGATCGGATTTAAGGTTGTGGTTTAAGGGCTGGTGTAACGTCGGGCCGCAAGATGCTATCGAAACTAAAAAACCGCCAGGCCTTTATACCCTTTAGGGTGTGGCGGTTTTTCGTTTAAGTCTTTTGGCTCGCGGACTAGGTTTTTTGCATAAAGGTGTCAATACGGTCCAGTGCGTTCACCAAATTCTCCATGCTGGTGGCGAAAGAGATGCGTAGATGGCCGTCGGCACCAAAGCCCGAACCGGGAACCGCCGCGACTTCGACCTCTTCCAATATTGCGGTCGCAAAATCGGCATCGGTGTCAAAGCCTTTTTGCTTCATGGCATCGCGGACGTCCATAAAGGCATAGAAAGCCCCAGCGGCCGGAATGCACTTGAAACCGGGAATTTGATTGATACGTTCCACCACGAAATCGTGGCGTTTTTTGAATTCCACCAACATGGTTTGAATGCAACCTTGGTCGCCGTTCAGGGCTTCCACCGATGCGGCCTGGGAAATCGAGCACGGGTTGGACGTGCTTTGTGATTGCACTTTTCGCATGGCTGCGATGATGTCTTTCGGGCCGCCGGCGTAACCGATGCGCCAGCCGGTCATCGAATAGGCTTTGGAGACGCCGTTCATCACTACGGTGCGATCGGTCAGCTCTGGGCTGACTTCCAGAATGTTGGTGAACGGCGTGTCGCTGAGCAGAATGTGTTCATACATGTCGTCTGAAGCAATCAGGATGTCCGGGTGCTTGGCGAGCACATCGCCCAGCGCCTTGAGTTCTTCCGCAGTGTAAACCGCACCGGTTGGGTTGGACGGACTGTTAATGACCACCAACTTGGTTTTTGGGGTAATCGCGGCTTCCAATTCCTGAGGGGTAATTTTGAAACCCTGCTCAATCCCGGCTTCAATGATGACCGGTACGCCTCCGGCCAATAGGGCCATATCCGGGTAAGAGACCCAGTAAGGGGCTGGAATAATCACTTCATCGCCGTCGTTCAAAACGCCTTGGCACAAATTGTAAAAACTTTGTTTCCCACCGGACGATACCAGTATTTGGTCGGCTGCAAAGGTGAGGTGATTGTCACGTTTGAATTTGGCGATAATGGCGTCTTTCAACTCCGGCGTGCCGTCCACGGCGGTATAACGGGTCTGGCCGTTTTCGATGGCGTGAACCCCGGCGGCTTTGATGTGGTCCGGTGTGTCAAAATCCGGCTCGCCAGCGCCCAGGCTGATAATGTCTTTTCCGGCGCGTTTCAGCTCGGCGGCTTTGGCGGTAATCACCAAGGTCAGGGAAGGTTTGACTCGATTAACACGATTGGACAGACGTGACATAAATTTTCATCTCATTCAAGTTGGTGGACGGTGCCAAACAAACCGGATGTTTCAATGGTATCGCGATTCCCTCTGGTTCTTAAAATGTATTTTAGGATTCAAACGGGTTTCGGTTTTGTTCTGCTCGGCACTCAGGTAAAATGTTACGGTCATTTTACAACCAATTCAGCCTTTTTTTAAGTGAAAAATTCAGTGTTTAGGGCGGTTTTGGCGTAAATTTTCTTTAATCGGCAACCGAATTGCTCGGGCCGACAACAATTTGTTTTTTAACGAACCCGACGCGGAGTCTCGACGAGCCCATGGCCAAAGCATTTGAAATTGTTTCCTCTTACCAACCGGCTGGCGATCAGCCGAACGCCATTGCGCAATTGGTGGAGGGGCTGGAAGACGGGGAAGCCTTTCAAACCCTATTGGGGGTGACCGGCTCCGGAAAGACGTTTACCATGGCCAATGTCATTGCGAAAGTTCAACGGCCAACCATTATTCTGGCGCACAATAAAACGCTGGCCGCGCAGTTGTATGGCGAGATGAAAAGTTTCTTCCCGCACAATGCGGTGGAGTATTTCGTCTCCTACTACGATTACTATCAGCCGGAAGCCTATGTGCCGGCCTCCGATACCTACATTGCCAAAGATTCCTCGGTCAACGAACAGATTGAGCAGTTACGGTTGTCGGCCACCAAGGCGTTGATGGAGCGCAATGACGTGGTGCTGATCGCCACCGTTTCGGCCATTTACGGGTTGGGCGACCCGGATTTGTATTTGAAAATGATTCTGCAGTTGCGTCTGGGGGACACCATTTCGCAGCGCGATATTCTGGAACGCTTGACGAGCATGCAATACACTCGGAATGACGTGGAGTTGTGGCGAGGGTGTTTCCGGGTGCGGGGCGATGTCATTGATGTTTTTCCGGCCGAAGCGGAAGAATATGCCATTCGCATTGAATTGTTTGACGACGAAGTGGATTCGTTGGCCTGGTTTGACCCGCTGACCGGTGAAGTCCTCAGCCGCCCGACCCGCATCACTGTTTATCCGAAATCCCATTACGTGACCCCGCGGGAGCGGGTGCTGGAAACCATTGAAAAGATTAAGGATGAACTGGTGGTTCGGTTGCAGGAACTGCGCGACGCCAACAAGCTGGTGGAGGCTCAGCGTCTGGAAGAGCGCACCCGTCTAGACATCGAAATGATGATGGAATTGGGCTACTGTTCCGGTATCGAAAACTATTCGCGTTATTTGTCCGGACGCGGCCCGGGCGAACCGCCGCCGACTTTGCTGGATTACCTGCCGAAAAACGCCTTGATGTTCATTGACGAAAGTCACGTGACCATTCCGCAAATTGGCGGCATGTATAAGGGGGACCGGTCGCGCAAAGAAAACCTAGTCAACTTCGGTTTTCGTCTGCCGTCGGCCTTGGATAACCGCCCCATGCGGTTTGATGAATTCGAGCGCATTATGCCGCAGACCATTTTTGTATCCGCCACACCGGCAAAGTACGAGGCCGAACATCAATCGAAAATCGTCGAACAAGTGGTGCGGCCGACCGGCTTGCTGGATCCGGTTTTGGAAGTGCGCCCGGCGCTGACGCAAGTGGACGATTTGTTAGGCGAAATCGGTTTGCGGGTGGATAAAGAGGAACGTGTTTTGGTGACGACCTTGACCAAACGCATGGCGGAAAACCTGACCGAATATTTGGAAGAGCATAATGTGCGGGTGCGTTATTTGCATTCGGATATCGATACGGTGGAGCGGATTGAAATTATCCGCGATTTACGACTGGGCGAATTTGATGTACTGGTCGGCATCAACCTGTTGCGGGAAGGGTTGGACATTCCGGAAGTATCTCTGGTGGCGATTCTCGATGCCGACAAAGAAGGCTTTTTACGTTCGGAAAGGTCTTTGATTCAAACCATCGGCCGGGCGGCTCGAAACGTGGCGGGTAAAGCCATTTTGTATGGCGATAAAATCACCGATTCGATGCAACGGGCCATCGATGAATCGGAGCGCCGCCGCGCCAAGCAAATTGAATTTAATGAGGCTCACGGTATTACGCCACAGAAGTTGAATAAGAAAGTGGCGGATATTTTGGAAGACTCACCTTACGCGCCGCGTGCGGGGGCTTCGGCGGCCAAACTGAAAGCCGCCGAAGCCGAAGCGGATTATACAACCGAGAAAGCCCGGTCCATGACGCCGGCGGAATTGGCATCGGAAATCAAGCGTTTAGAGAAACAAATGTATAAGGCGGCCAAGGATTTGGACTTCGAGTTGGCGGCCAAGTTGCGAGACGACATTAAGGGGTTGAAAACTTCTATGGTTGGTGTCGGCGATTTGCGTTAAAATAGTAAGAATATCGCTTAATTTTTTAAAGAAATCTGAATGTTATACGCGCTCGTTTCCAAAAAAGGATTTATGAAACACGACAGCACTTCTCTTCAAAGACGCTTTGGCGGCCTAATAGCGGCGATATTAGGGGCTTGGATGTTGGTTTTTCCGCCGGCGGTTGTCGCGGAAGACACCACTTCGGGCAGTCAAGCATATCAAGCGCGTTTTGAGCAGGCGATTCAAGCATCGCAGTCTGGCGACATGGATGGTGCGATTCAGTTGCTTCAAGCACTTTTGAAAGATTATCCGCAGGATTTAGCGGCCAGTAACAATTTGGCCGCCGCGTACATCAAACAACATGAGTATGGTAAGGCGCAAAAAGTCCTGGAGTCGGCGTTGAATGCGGACCCGAAAATCGCGTCACTTCGAAAGAATCTGAACCAAATTTACGCTTACCAAGCACAGCAGGCTTATCAGTCGGTTTTTGAAAAATCCCAAGTGGATTTGCCGCAGGGCCAATGGATTTTGTCGGCGGGCACCGAGTTGAAAACACCGGAACAAGCGCAGTTAGCGCTGGTGGAAAACAATATGAAGCGGGTCGCGAACCGTGTTGAAAGTTGGCGTCAGGCCTGGGTGGAACAGGATGTGTCCCGTTACCTTGGCTATTACAGCCCGGATTACGCATCGGATAATTATAATAATCACCAGGCCTGGGCAAAAAGCCGGGATCGCAGTCTGACTCGCCCGAATTATATTCGTATTCAGCTGGACCAGATCGAGGTGGTGCCTTTGACACCGAAAACCATTCAAGTGACTTTCTGGCAGGCCTATGAATCGAATACGTTTAAGGACCGGGTCCGTAAAAAACTGGTGTGGCAGAAGCAAAATGAGCAATGGAAAATCGTACAGGAAAACGTGCTTTATGACTGAGTGCTGTGTGCGGGAAAAGTGGCGGAAATATGGCTTTAAGCGGGCCATGACGGCGTTGTGTTTTGCCGGATTGTCGATGTCCGTTTCGGCGGAGGACGGCGCTTTACAGGCTGAACACTCATTGCTGTCCGGCTTGGTGGCGGTGAAAACGGCTTCGTTCGATCAAGCGGTTTCCCAAGCTCAAACCTTGGCCAAGGATATGCCGGAATACAAACTGGCTCAATTGGTCAAGGCCGAGTTGTATGCCATCCGTGCCGGCAAAGCCGATTGGGTCGAGCAACAGCGGCGACGCAATCAACGCGAAGCCGAGTCGCTGTTGTCAGAAGCCAAAGTGCGTTGGCAGCAGCAGGAAAATGACGGCGTTAATCAAAATACCACTTGGGATGCGCTTTTGACGCAATACGTTTTGAAGACCAGTGATGAACCTTACTTAGTGATTGTCGATTCCGAAGCGCATCGTTTGTTCCTGTACCGTAAAAATGAAAACGGTTATCAGGAAGTGGTTAACTATTATGTCACGCTGGGTGAAAAAGGCACTGGCAAACAAGTGCGCGGCGACATGAAAACCCCCATCGGTATTTACAGAATCGAGAAAGAGTTGCCGGATTCCAAATTACCGGAACTCTATGGTGTGGCGGCTTTGACACTGGACTATCCCAACAGTTGGGATAAGCAAAAAGGTCGAACCGGTTCGGGCATTTGGCTACACGGTACTCCGCGTGACACCTTTAGTCGAGCTCCTTTGGCGAGCCGGGGGTGCGTGGTGTTGAATAATCCGGCGATGGAAACACTGGTGTTTAAATACGGTTTGTTGCCATCGACTCCGGTGATTATCGCGCAGAATATTGAACGTAATTTCATTGAACGCAATGATGAAAGTAAGCAACTGGTGTTGTCGCAAATCAATCAATGGTTACGTAGCCAGAACGACTATCACGTGGATTGGGCACAGGTGAGTGTTTATGCTTATCCGGGTGAAAAAGGCGTGTACTATGTCAGTTTCCCCGTTGACGATGGACGCAGGTTGGTGGAACAGTATTGGCAACGTCAGACCGAAGGGCGTTGGCAATTAGTGTTTGAAACCGAACAGGAATCCAAAAACGCGCCGAAAGTGTCGAAAAACCTCGCCTTGTCCAGCAATCCTTAACCGCTTTCAGTTTCCTTTTCACCCCGTTCAATCGAGTGGGGTGGGCTTACAGATCCCACTCTTTTTGTTCAATTTTTTCCGCAACCCAGTTTTCCAGATCCTGAAGCATGTGATTGATTTCCGTTTGATTCGGCATGCGTCCGGCCGATTTCAATTCCAGCGTTAAAACCGGTATATTAAGGTGTTCACCCGCGTAACGCCCCAAGGAACCAGGGTAGGTACCCAGGGCGCGGTGTTTGAGGTGCCCGATTTTATTGGGTTGGGCATGTTCCGGTCCGTCGTAATCCAACAATCCATAAGGTGCATGCACTGAAATGATGGCGGTGGGCTTGAAGCGTTCAATTAATTGCACCATCCATTGGGTTTCCGGTTCGCTGCCCGCCGTCGGCCCCGGATAACGACGCTTATTCATACGATAGTGGTTTTTCCAGGTTCGAATGGCCAGTTCATCCCAGTCAGGGGAGGGGAAATTACGGTTTAAGTCAACACCGTCGGCATTCTGGCGGGTGGCCGGGCTCCGGAAAAGTCCGTCCGGGTTGGCCAGTGGCAGAAACAGCCAATGGTATTCGGTTTGGCTTTTCGGGCTTAACAGCGCTTGCAGCCATAGGTAGCTGACACTGATGGCTGCGTATTCGTCGCCATGAATGCCGCCGATAAATAAAATACGGCCTTTGGGAGGCTGGTTTTCAATCGGCAGGACTTCTTTATAGGTTAAAGGACGTTGTTCAACCGTTTTATGCTCGATGCTTTGGTTTAGATGTAAGTCTAGACACCCTTGGTAGTCGACGGTGCGCAGCTTATTGGCGAAGTCCTTGCAGAATTTGGTAACGGCGGATGTGGAGGGGGATGCCGAAGCCGTTGCTTGAATGCCAAATATCATCAAACCGCCCCAAAAAGCGACATGGATGGCTTTTGACAGGTTGTTTGCGGTCAGGTGAAAAGGATGGTCAAGCGGTTTGCGTTTCATATCGAGCGTTTTTCGCCGTTTTGATTTTTTCTTAAGGGGCTATTTTAGCTCAGGCGACGCCACGGCGTTAAATTTTGTGTATCACCGGTTCGAAGCCTTTGGCTTTATAGGTTTTCCAACGTTCACGCCCCATTTGAATTAATCGCTCGGATTGATCCAACACTTCAATGGTGCGACTGTATTGTTCAAAGGCTTCGGGAAAAACCGGGTGAATATTGAGCAGTACATCCTGGCAGGGCGAGGAAATCGACTCCGTCCACAAACGGATGGGGGCGGAAAGGGTGTCCGATTCCTCACCGAGGACGTGCGGAATAAACGCTTGCGGTTGGTATTGCCAGAGCTGGAGGTCGAATCGGGTTCGAGCCTGCTCTTCATCGAAACGAACGTCGCATAAGCGATTTTCACGGTGGATTTTATTAACGAGTTTGGCAATGAAGGCTTCGCGTTCTGCGTCGCCATCGCTGCTCAGTACATAAAACACCACGTCCTGTGTGTCCGACATAAAATCCCCGTTTAACGAGCGGCTTGGTTCATCAAAAAGTCAACTACGGCTGCAACCGGACGGCCGGTAGCGCCTTTGTTTTTACCGCTGACCCAGGCCGTGCCTGCAATGTCCAAATGCGCCCATTCGACGTCTTTCGTGTAGCGCGCCAGGAATTGCGCGGCGGTAATGGTCCCCGCCGGGCGTCCGCCGATGTTGGCCATGTCGGCGAAGTTGGACTGCAACTGTTCGTCGTATTCGTCACTCAACGGCATTTGCCAGAAACGGTCGTAGGTTTTCTGTCCGGCGGCCAACAGGTCGTCAACCAGCGGCTGGTTGTTGCCCAAAACGGCCGACATTTCATGGCCAAGCGCAATGATGCAGGCACCTGTCAAAGTCGCCATGTCGATCACTTTTTTCGGCTGGTAGGTTTGTTGTGCATAGGTCAGCGCATCACATAAAATTAAGCGCCCTTCGGCATCGGTATTGAGAATTTCAATGGTTTGACCGGATAGGGATTTGACCACATCCCCCGGCTTGATGGCGTTGCCGGCCGGCATATTTTCGGTGGACGGGATCACTGCGACCACATTCAGTTTCGGTTTAAGGCGTCCCAACGCTTCAAAGACCCCCAGTACCGTGGCGGCACCCCCCATATCGTATTTCATTTCATCCATGGATTCGCCGGGTTTTAATGAAATCCCGCCGGTGTCGAAGGTCACGCCTTTGCCGACCAAGGCAATGGGGGCTTCGTCTCCGGCGCCTTGATAAGACAAGCAAATCATTTTCGGTGGCGTGTGCGCGCCTTGCGCCACGGCCATAAATGCGCCCATGCCCATTTCAATCATTTCATCCTGGTCAAAAATATTGACGTCAAATCCGTGCGTTTGGCCTAATTTTTGTGCGGTTTCGGCTAGGTAGGTTGGCGTACAGAAATTACTTGGCATATTGGCCAAGTCCTGTGTTAATGCCATTCCCAAGGCGGAAGATTGCGCCTGTTCCAATTGTGAAACGTTGTTTGCCGATGCTTCGGCCGGGAACGTCATGCCGTTCAGTTTTGGCTCTTTCGGTGTTTTTTTATTGCGGCTTTCGTGTTCGTAATCGTACAGGCTGCGTTGGAAGGCCAGCGCATTCTGATAAATGGACCAGGCCTGGTCATTTTTGGCGGGCTGCACGTCGGTCAAGGTGTTAAGAACCTCTTGGGCCCCGGAGTTATCCAATGCTTTGGCGGCGGCGTTTAAGCTTTCCAAATAGGCTTTGACAGTCAGTTTACTGGTGTCGCCGAATCCGACCAGCAGCACGCGGCGGCAGGGGACGCCTGCCGGTTGGAACACCATTTGGGTTTGTCCCGGTTTGGCCAGAAAGTCTCCTTGTTCGAACAAGCTTTCGGTCAGGCCATTCAGCTGAAATTCACGGCCCAGGTCGCTGGTTTGCCCTTTGTCGAATACCGGTAAAAGCAAGGTGTCGAACGCATTCAGATCGGCGTTTGAAGAGAGACTAAACTGGATTTGTTTCATGTCGCGGAATTCCTTCTTGTATAATCGTGAAAACAAATGAATCTTTCGCCTGGCGGGCTGCGAATCGGTCCGCCAGATGCGTGCGTTTTCAATTGGTTTGATGGCGGCTAAGCCGCTTTGAAATATCTCATTATTCTAACGCTTTGGTGTCTGTTTTTGCGAATTCTTGATAAATATCTCTACAAAGAATTATTTGCGACCTTCTTCGCTGTTCTCTCGGTGCTGTTGCTGATTACGTTCGGTACCGAAGCCACCAAACTGCTCGCGGTGGCGGTTGAGGGCACCATTCCTTCCACCATTATCTTCAAGGTGCTGCTGTACAAAATTCCGCCGGCTTTGGAGGTGATTTTGCCGTTGGTGGCGTTACTGAGTGTGATGTTGGCGGTCGGACGCTTGTATCAGGATCAGGAGATGGTGGTACTGCAAAGTTGCGGCGTGCCGATGCGTTATTTTCAGAAGCGGGTGTTTTGGTTTCTGTTACCGCTGGCTCTGGTCACCGCCTGGATTACCTTATGGGTAACGCCTTGGAGTTATCAGCAGGAACGTCATTTAGTGGCGGAAGCGCAGGTGACGTCTCCGCTGGCCGCGCTCGTACCGGGGAAATTCAACCCTCTGCCGAACGGCGAAGGGGTGTTTTACACCCGTACCATTGACGATGACGGGGATTTGTCATCGGTTTGGCTGCGGTTGAAAACCGAAGAACAGGATGTGTTGATGACGGCACCGCAAGGTCGGTTCGAATGGATTGACGGCAAGCTGGCACTGGTGTTGTTGAACGGTCATAGTTATGAAGGCCTGGAAAAGGGCGACGCTTTCACGGCAAGGGAGTTTCGGCGTTTTGAAGGCTTTCTGCCGGAGATTCAGGTGACACCGCCGAGCCAGAAAAAATTTGAAATCGCCAGTATGCAATTATGGCAATCAGCCAACCCGGATTATCAAGCTTTATTTCAATGGCGGATGGTGACGCCATTCAGCATTGTGGTGTTAGGACTGCTTGGACTGAAAATGAGCCGTTCCGGCCCGCGGGAAGGGCGGTTTGCAAAAGTGTTTTTCGCGCTGGTGCTGTATGTGGTGTATAACCAGTTGCTGGTGACCTTTCGTGAGGCCATCGCCAATGAGTCTTTGCCGACGGCCATCGGTGTCTGGCCGATTCCGGTGTTGTTTTTGGCTTACGCGCTTTATCAGGGCTCCTTGAAACCAAGTTGGTTTGAGTGGCCGGATATGCGGCGCTGGTTTAAAAAGCCCGCGGAGTCCAAATCATGAATGTGAAGATGAATTTAATTGAACGTTATCTGGGGCGCGTTCTGGTCGGGCACACTTTATTGGTGCTGATGGTCTTGCTGGTGATTTTGGGCTTCTCCGAATTCATGATTCAAGTCGGTAAGCTGACCGATGAGTACACCTTTGAAAAAGGCGTGATTTATACGGTTTTAAAGTTGCCGGTGTACGGATATGAGATCTTCCCGGTGGCGTTATTGATTGGGACCTTGATCGGCTTGGGCGGCTTAGCCAACCATGCCGAATTGACGATTTTGCGCGTGACCGGTTGGTCCATTGGGCGTATTTTCTGGGGGGTGATGAAATCGGCGTTCATTCTTTGGATATGCGCGGCGGTCATCGGAGAATGGGTAGCACCGGCCAGTGAGAGTTATGCCAAAAAAATGCGCGGCGAGGCATTGCATAAAAGCTTTTCCATTGGCGCATCCGATGATTTCTGGATGCGGGAAGGAGAGCGTTATATTCACGTCGGCCAGGTAATCTCTGATACCCAGTTTTATGATGTGCGCATTTACGATATGCAAGACGGTGAATTGAAGCAGACCATGGTTGCCAAAACGGCGCGTTTTAAAAATGGGGAATGGCACTTACTGGATGTGGATGGGCAACGTTTGGACTGGACAATGACCCCGTCTCGTTTGGCGGATAAACCAGATTGGAAGCGTTTGGATTTCACGGCTTTTAAAGAGGTTTCTCAGCCGGTATCGCTTCCGGTGACGCCTGAGTTATTGCAAACCTTACACGTCGAAACCCGTTATATGGGCATTTGGGATTTATATCAATACATCGATTTTCTGGAGGCGAACGCTTTGGATGCCGAACCTTATAAACTGGCGTTTTGGCGCAAGGTGGCCATGCCGTTTGTGATTCTGGGGATGATTGCGTTGGTGTTCCCGTTGATTTTCGGGTCGCAACGTCAGGTGAGTATCGGTCAGCGGGTGTTTGTCGGTATTATGATTGGTATGAGTTTCCATCTGTTGAATCAGATTTTCGGTAACCTCAGTGTTGTCTATCAGCTCCCGGCCATCGTCGGGGCGTTTCTACCGTCTATTGTGTTGGTGTTGAGTGCGCTTTTCTTATTGCGGCGCTTGCATTAAGCCTTGTTTATCACCGCCCGGCCGGTGGTTATCTTATCTTTTGACCTGATCTTTAACTCAGGGTTCCGCTTAATAATCCAGTTCGATTTGAACCTGTTTGAAGACGGTGTCGACCGTGATGGCATCCATGCAGACTGGTTCGGTGCAAGGTGTTTTCCGGTGGTTGGCGGCGCTGACGCAAGGTGAGCAGGCTAGGCCGGCGAAAATCGGTGTGCTGTTGCCCAGAGAACCGTACAGTTTTGGCGTTTCCGGTCCGAACAGAACAAAAGTTTTAAGCGGGGTAATGGCCGAAAAATGGCCTGGCCCGGAATCGTTGGTGACCATCAGTCGGGCAATGCTGTACAAAATCGGCATTTGCAGAAGCTTCAATTGCCCAGCGAAGTTAATGCAACGTTCGTGACCGACTTGCTCCAGAAGCTGTTGCGCTTCTTCGCGTTCGTTAGGCGCGCCGGTAATCAACACCAGCGCATTCGGGTATTGAGCCAAAATCTGTTGCATCAATGCGATGAAGTTGGCTTTCGGCCAACGACGTTGTGGCAATAAATCGCTGGCATTTGGGTTGATGAGCACCAGTTCATGCGCCTCACGGTCGTAATCGGCATAACAGTCGGTGACCTTTTGGTGCACGAATGCCTTTTCGTCTTCACTGAAGGTGACTTGATCCAAGCGGATGTGGTCGTCGCTGATCAGCACCTTGGCATAAGGCACTTCCGGTTTCGGCGCTTCCAGGGCATGAATGAGCGCCATGAAGTTCTTGGCGATGTGGATGTGCGGGTTGTAGCTGACTTTATGGGTCAGCATCTCACCGCGATACAAGCCTTCGCCGTGGAAGTTATGGTAGCCAACGCGGTTGTTGGCGCCGCTGAAGCCGGTCAGCAAAGCGGACACCCGTGAAAAAAGTTCGAGGTCGATGGCGGTGTCGATACGGTTTTTACGACACCAGAACAGGTAACGTACCGCGTCACGCATCAGTGTGAATAAGTTGTCTTCGCACAGGGTAAAGATGTTTTCTTGCGGGATCGTATTCAACAGGTCCAGGCTGGGTTTGTTTTTACTGAAAATCACGAAAAATAGCTTGGCGTCAAACACTTTTTGAGCACGTTTCATGGCCGGGTCGGCAATGATGGTGCTGCCCATTTCCGAGAGTTCCACAAAGAGGATGTTTTTTGGTGTGGTGGGCTGTTTGCCTTTTAACCAATAAAGGGTTTTCAACACATAGGTGCTGACGAAGGTCAGTGGAATCCCCAAGTGGTGATCGATTTTTCGCATTAAATCTACATTCATGGCGTTATTGTAAGTCTTTTTATCTTGTTTCGGGAAAATTGCTTAGAGGTATTTGTGTTGGCTGGTCAGGTAGAAATACAGTCCCGGCAGCGCGCTGAGAATCAGAATCAAGCCATAAAGCAGCGACATGGCCAATACCAGGTTTTCGTCAATCCCAATCATCATGAATAATGCTACCAGTGCGCCTTCGCGTACGCCCCATCCCGCGAAGGAGATCGGCAGTAAGGTCAGCAAAATCGCAGGCGGAATAATCACTAAGTAAGCCACCAGCGGTTCGTTGATGCCCACACTGTGGCCAATGCCGAAAATCGCCACCATCGACAAAAGGTGAATCACAATCGACAAGCCTAGCTGCTGGCTGATGCGTTTCGGAGTCTTGTAGATGAAACGGAAGCGCTCGGATAACTCGTAGAACAGACGGGTCAGGCGGTAGCGTTTGAAAATATCGAATTTATGGATCGCCATTAGTACGAAGAGGCCGAACAAGGACGCGACCAAAATGCCGTTGATGGTCATAAAGACTTCGTAAGGCATGAGGTTGGATTCGATCATATTGGCGAACAGATTTAACAGCAGCAAGCCTACCAGACCGACAATGCGGTCAATGAACACGCCGTAAAAGGCTTCTTTAACCAAGCCGCCGTGCGCGGTGACTTCGGCAATTCGGTAGGCGTCGCCACCGATGCTGGTCGGTAATACCTGATTGAACAGGCTGCCTTTGAAATAACTTCGGAAATAAAACCCGAAGCTGTGTTGGAACTTCAGGATGCCCATAATCAACGACCAGCGATAAGCCGCTACGGTTTGGCTGAGCATCTGGACGACCAAGGCGGCCAACAGGAAAGTGCCGTTGGCGTTAAGAATGGTGTCCCAAACCGTTTGCATATCGAACTTATATAAAATAAAGCCGATAATCGCGATGGAGAGACCGAGTTTAATGAGGTTGCCCAAACCGTGTTCCTTACGTCATATGAGTTTTGGGAAGAAATTGCGGGCTATTATCGCAAAACCGAAACGAAACTGCGAATCGAAGTGATGCACAATGTTCGCGAACGCTTTTTTTAAGTCGGCTGTTGTCACTGTTTTTTCTGGACGAAAGGGAGTTGCGCCGCCCAGCCGGAGTATTGCACCGGCTGGAACCCTTGGCAGTGATATAAATGATAAGTCACGATGGTGATGTCGCCATGCAATGCGGGCATCTCTGCAAGCGGCTGGCATTGCTGAAAATGCCCAGGCCTGGCCGTTTCCGGTGGATGATCCTCATAGGAGGGGATTAGCAGCAAGCCATCGGAACCGGCTGGCGGGTTACCGAACCAAAGGTCAAATTGGTCGAAACGATTGTCGGTGACGTACACCGGTTGCGGGTAGGCATACCAGGCGATACGGCTGGCTTGTGACCAGTTGGCCGCGAATAATGGCGGTTGCTGTTGGTCGTTTTGAAAACTTTCCGCCATGGCAATGGCTTGTGGCCAGGCATGCAGTTCTCGAACCGGGTTTTCATTGGCGGGGAACGGCATCCAAGGTACCGCCAACTGGCTGTTGAGGGCCAGACTCCCTGCCAGAGTGATGGCGGAACTGACGTAAACGAATACACGGGTGGCTTTGTGTTGCCTGTGTCGCCATAGCCAATACACCACCGCCGGGCTAATGAAGAGCCAGGCCAATTGCGTCCAGTGCGGCAGGCTCATTTCGTAACCGGAATTCAGCGCGAAAAGCAGAATGATTGGTAGCGCGAAGGCGGCCAACAGACGAGCATTTTCACGGTGCGCCTGGAACCAGGATGACACCATCAACCAAAGCCCGATCACGAATAAGGCTAATGAATAAACGCCCAATTGCGCCAACTGGGTGTTGACGGCTCTGAGCCAATCCCAATGGTCGTGATGTTGGCCGTGATTTAATTGGTAGAGAAATGAAATCCAGTCATGGGTCGCATTCCAATACAAAACCGGCGTAATCATCAGTGCGGTTAAAGCCATCGCCAGCCAGAGGCCTTTGTCTTTCAGCCAGTAAAAACGCTTTTCCACCAACATGACCAGCAACAGGGACAATACCAGAGTAATCGCGGTGTATTTCGATAAAGCGGCCACGCCGAGCCAGAAACCAATCCACAGCCAGTTTTTCAACGAGTTGCTGGAATTCAGTGGCGACTCCCGCAGGTTAAGCAAGTGCCAAAGTAGCATCAAACTGGCCAGCATCAATGGCGTGTCCGGTAACATCGAAATGCTCAGTAATTGGAACATAATGGCGCTGTTGACGAGTGCGAGGGTCCAGAAGCCGACCCAGTGAAAACTTGGGAACAGGCGTCTGGCCAATTTGTAAAGCATCCCGTTGGCGAGTGCGAAGATGATGGCCGGTAAAAGTCGTAATCCGAGGTCGGAATGGGTAAAAGGCACCATCAAGGCATTGAGCCAGCCCACCATCGGCGGGTGGTCGAAGTAACTCCAGTCCGGCTTCAGGCCATAGAGCGCGTAGTGGGCTTCATCGACACTTAAATTCAGTTGGCCGGCCAGTAATAAATGCCACACGCTGACCAACAGCACCAGCCAGAAAGCCGCGCGTGCCGGACGGTCAAGGGATGAAAAAGCGCTTGTCATCGGTTTCATAAATTCGGTCATTCCGTTTCGGTTAAGAGTGTCTTATAGGGTTCGCCGGCAATTTCCTCGACAAATCGGGGCACCAAATAGCCCGGCAGACGGCGGCGAAGCTGTTCGAAAATCGCCCAGGCCTGGGGTTTTTCAATGTAAAAGTCGCCCGCGCCCGCGACCTTATCCAATAGGTGACAATAATACGGTAAAACGCCCTGTCGGAAGAGTTTTTTGCTCAAGGCCGCCAAGGTGTCGGCCGAGTCGTTCACGCCTTTTAATAATACCGATTGGTTCAGTAATGTCACCCCGGCGTTGCGGTATGCCTGCAAGCACGCGGCGGTTTGCTCACTTAACTCGTTGGGATGGTTGCAATGCACCACCAATACCGTTTGCAACCGGCTTTGTGACAGCTTCGCCAACAGCTGTGGCCGGTTGGCGCGTTCCGGTGCCACCACCGGGGTGCGGCTATGAATGCGTAAGGTGGTTAAATGCGGTATGGTTTCCAGTTCATCGATGACATCCACCAGGCTGTTTTCCGACAAGGTCATGGGGTCGCCGCCGCTGAGTATCACTTCTTCGATGTCGGTTTTGTGTTTCAGGGTCTCAATGGCCGCTTGCCAGTGTTGTTTCTTGGCCTGTTCGTAGGGAAAGTGGCGGCGGAAACAGTAACGGCAGTGGATGTCGCAACGTGGGCTGGCAATCAACAGGGCGCGACCGTGGTACTTATGAATCAAACCCGGCTGCGGGTTGGATTGCAAATCGCCCACCGGGTCGGTGACAAAACCGGGCACGTTTCGCCGTTCGGCCAGGTCTGGCAGAATTTGTCGTAACAAGGGGTCGTCGGGTTGGCCTTTTTCAATTTGATGTGCAAAGTGTTTCGGCACTTTCAGCGGAAAGGGGCTGTCGATATCCAGCGCCAGGGAATCCGGCGCGAGTTCGATTAAATCGCACAATTGTTCGATGGATTGAATCATGTGGTTCCGTGTTGTTCTGCCCATGAACGAATCGGACCCGGTTTCCCGGTTTTGTGAGAAGAAACTACCTTCACGGGTGGAGTTGCGTTAAAATATGCGGCTTATTTTACATGAAATGGTCTAAAGGGCGCCTCTATTAATTCCCGGTTGAATTCTGCGGGACTTAAAGACCACTTATTCTAGGCGTGCGGCACCGACCTTAGTCATTCTAAGGTCAAGACGCATAACAACGAAGAAGTGGTCTTTAAGCCCCGCCCAAAGGGGCTTATCCAAGTTATTCAACTCCGCGTTGCGAACGCTTGCCAGGTCTGGACATGACGGCACGTTCACGCCTTGATCTGAATAACTTGGCGTTGCCAGAATCAATCTGGAATTAATAGAGGAGCCCTAAAATAGTTAAATGCGCGCCGCCGCCTGTTTCGCGGCGTGAATGTAAGGGTGAAAAATCATGGCAACAGTCAGTACGAACGAATTTAAAAACGGTTTGAAATTTTTAATGGACGGTCAACCGTGTACCATTGTGGACAATCAAATTGTTCAACCGGGGAAAGGTCAGGCGTTTAACCGTGTGAAATTTCGTAACCTGATTACCGGACGCGTGTTGGAAAAGACGTTCAAATCCGGTGAAAAAGTCGAAGCGGCTGATGTCATGGACACCGAATTGCAATACTTGTACAACGACGGCGAATTCTGGCACTTCATGGACCCGGATTCGTTTGAACAGTATCAAGCCGGTGAAGCGGCCTTGGCCGATGTCAGCAAATGGTTGATTGAGCAGGACATCTGCACCGTGACCTTGTGGAACGGCGACCCGATTTCCGTATTGCCGCCGAAACAAGTGACTTTGGAAGTCACGGAAACCGACCCGGGCTTGAAAGGCGATACGGCCGGAACCGGCGGTAAGCCGGCGACTTTGTCGACTGGTGCTGTGGTGCAAGTGCCGTTGTTTATTCAAATCGGTGAACAGGTCGTCTGTAATACTCAGACCGGGGAATACGTTTCCCGCGCCAAGTAAGTTGACGGTTTTCAATCGAGGCGAAGTATGACATCGATTGACCATTTAAAAAAACGCTCGCAGGCTTTGAAAACCCTGCGGGCGTTTTTTTATGCTCGTTCGGTCATGGAGGTGGACACGCCAATGTTGTCTGCGTCCGCAACACCGGACGTGCATTTGCGCTCGCTCGCTACTCAGGTTCAGGTGCCCGGTCAGGCCGACCCCAGCCGGTTTTATCTGCATACCTCGCCGGAATATCCGATGAAGCGTTTGTTATGCGCCGGCAGTGGCGATATTTTCTATCTCGGCAAGGTGTTTCGCGACGGGGATGTCAGTCGTCGGCACCAAGTCGAGTTTACACTTTTGGAATGGTATCGCCTGGGGTTCGACTTGCCGGCGATGATGGACGAAACCGTCAAGGTCGTGCAAACGCTGCTCGGCGAGCGGGCGGTGGAAATGATTTCCTACGAAGAGGCCTTTGCCGCCTACGCCGGTTTGGATGGTATTCATGACGCCAATGCCGAAAAGTGCCAGGCCTGCTTAAAAGCGCATCAGGTGCCGGAAATCGTGGGTGTGGACGCTGACGACAAACCTTTATGGGAGCAGTTGGTGTTGACCGAAGTTATTGAACCGCAATTGGGGCGGGAGAAAATCACCTGTTTATATCATTATCCGTCCCGCGAAGCCGCGCTGGCACAAATTCATCCGCAAGATGAGCGTTTAGCCTTGCGGTTTGAGGTGTTTGTCGACGGTATGGAATTGGCCAATGGTTATCAGGAGTTGGGCGATGCCAGCGAATACCGCCGTCGTTTTGAAACCAGTCTAAAACAGCGCGAAGACAATCATTTGCCCAAAGTGCCGTTGGACGAAGCCATGCTGACCGCATTGGCCTCGGACGGTTTACCGGCGTGTTCCGGCGTGGCTTTGGGGGTGGATCGCCTGTTAATGTTGGCCTTTCAGGCCGAAGACATTCGCGAGGTTGTGCCATTCGCCATCGAAGAGGCTTAGGGCAAAAGAGGACTTGACAGGCCATGTATAATGGCTTAATGAAGCTGTAATCGGAAGGACGTGTGTTCGATACGCTAAAGGCTTCGAAAACAATAACATCGACGATCGATTTCCAGGAGAACTCCATGTCAGATTTGCCTATCACGCAAAGATCCGTAATGACCTTATTTTCAGATTCCAAAGGCCCAAGCTCACACCGTGTGCGTTTGATGGCGCAAGAAAAGGACATCCCTTTGGAAATCATCGAAGTGGATACCAGCGAGGGCATTCCGGAAGACCTTCTGGAGTTGAACCCGTATGGCACTTTGCCAACCTTAGTGGACCGTGATTTGGTGTTGTACGACCCGCAAGTCATTGTTGAGTATCTGGACGAGCGTTTCCCGCATCCGCCGTTGTTGTCGGTCGATCCGATCTCCAAAGCGCGTTCTCGTCAGATGTTGCGTCAAATCGAACAGGAATGGTATCAGCTGGCTGAAACCATTGCGAACAGTGACGATGAAAAAGAAGTCAAGGAAGCGCGCCGCGATTTGCAGGAACGCCTGATACAAATGATTCCGGTGTTTGAGCATCAGCCGTATTTCATGAGCGATGAATATTCATTGGTTGACGTGAGTTTGGCGGTTCTGATGTGGCGTTTGCCGTACTTGGGGATTGATCTACCGAAGTCTGCCAAGCCGGTCATCGACTACGCTGAAAAAGTGCTGGAACGTGAAGAGTTCCCGGACAGCTTGTCCGACGACGAACTGGATATGCGAGAAGTGGTTTAAAGCGAGCTTGATGATGATTTCCAATCGCCCTTATATGATTCGTGCCATGTTTGACTGGATTGTCGATAATGACTGGACGCCACACGTGCAAGTGGATGCCAATTATCCGGGGATTGAAGTGCCGATGGATTTTGCACAGGATGGCGTTATCGTGTTGAACGTACACCCGAATGCCATTCGCGAGTTGCAGTTTGCCAATGATTGGTTCAGCTTCAAGGCGCGCTTTCAAGGTATCGAAAGACGGTTGGGCTTCCCGCCGGAAGCGGTGTTGGCGATTTTTGCGCGTGAAAACGGCCAGGGCATGCCGTTTCCGCCGGAACCTTATCCGGAAGAAACGCAGGAGGCTCCATCCAAACCGCCGATGTCGGCGGTGAAAGATTCCGGTGTGTCTGACGAAACCTCAGAGAAAACCACTCAAGAAGCCGACAAAGACGGGAAAAACAACAAGACGAATAAACCCAAAAAAGGGTCGCACCTATCGGTGGTTAAATAAACGGCTTAATGTCGTTTCAAGCAAACGGTTGAAGACATTTCATTTCCGGAAACGCCCGCATTAACGCGGGCGTTTCTGTTTCTGGAAACAGTAGTTTTAAATTCGGCCCCGCATCCATGGTGAAATACACCATCACGCCTTCCTGACGCAGTTGCCAGACTTGGTGCATAGCGGCGACCGATTCCGGTTGCCAATACAAAATGGGCGGCCAAGTGGCGATCATGGTGGCATGCATCGCCAAGGCATTGTTTTCCGCGGTTTCGCCCAGTGTTTGAAAGTCTTTGTCCAGAATAGCACGGTGAATTTTCACCAAGTCCTGTTCCGCTTTTTTCGGCCAGGCCTGGTACAATTCGCAATGATTGACCGTCTGTTGCATACCTTGCGTTGAACCAACGGATTTGGCGGAGATATCGATTTCCAGCAACCCGACACAAAACTCCGGCCAGGCCTGGTCAATTTTCTCGGCATAGCTGTCCAAGCCGTCTTCTCGTTCCCCTTTATGCCAGATGGCAAATCCCTCGTACAAAGAGCGACTGGCGCTGCCGCTGCCCAGGCGGGCCAGTAATGACAAGTCGCGGGAAGAGAGTTGCCATTGAAAACAGTCGTCCAGCGCTTTAACCAAGGCCGCGTAACCCGATGCCGATGAAGCCAGTCCGGCGGCCGTCGCGACCGTGTTGAGCGTTTCAACGTGAAAACCGCCGCGAGCGTTGGGGCGAAAGAAATCCAGAAAACGACTTAGGCGTTTGGCAAAGGGCGCTTCTGGAGCTACTTCTTCACCATTCAAAGTAATCGAATCGGGGCCGTTTTCATGCCAGCTTAAACGGGTTTCGGTGCCGAGTTCCGGTAAGCTGATGGATAGGCTACTGTTGGTTGGCAGGTTGAGTGGCACATCGCGTTTGCCCCAGTATTTACTGAGTGCGATATTGACCGGCGCTTGGCCAAAACCGGTTTTGACGGGTGAGTGGTTTGCGGGTAGTAAGTGTTTGATGAATTCAGTCGGTGTCATGGTGTTTCAAAGGGTCCGTGTCTAATTAAAGTCGGTTAAGGTGTCTGAACGTCCAAGCCTTTCGGGTCAAGGTTAATGGGCAAAGGGTCAAAGCCGGGCAGGGCATTGCTGAGTTGACCGAATCCCAAAACGCAATCGCCCAGGCCGGAACCGGAAATTTTACTGGCGGCGATGCCTGCATCCTGACGCAAGCGGTAAACCAAATCCGAGAGCACCGGGTCGTTGACGCCTAATGCGTCCATTAAGCCTTGGTAGCTATTGACTAAGCGGTAAAACCCGGCTGAGTCGTCATTCTGTAAAGCCTGGTAGGCCGCTTCGGTTGTCTGGCCCATGAGTTGGTAAAGGTTTGCCAATAGTTCAGGTTGGTGTTGCCAATCGTCGGCCACTTTCTGCAGAACCTCGGCCGTCGGCGTTTTGTAGCCGCAATAGACCAATGTTAACGCGAGGTCCGCGTTTACGGATTCGACGGTTTGCGTTTGCGGGTCAAACAGGACCACACCGCCGGTTAGGCTGGCCGCCAAATCCGTGCCGGACCCTCGCCCTTGCAAAGTGTGTATCAGGTTTAATCCGGTTTGAAAGCGCTCCTGGAAATCGGGCGTTCGCCCGGTAAGGGCGTCCAGCCCGCCCAGTAACGCCGCCAATAGGGCGGCGGAACTGCCCAGTCCGAGCGTGGATTTGAAGTCGCTTTGAATGGTAAGCGTCAGCCCGTGGGGCAAGGCCGACTGATAATGGCGCAAGGCGGCCAGTACCCACGTTAATTTGGGATGTTCGCCCAAGCTGTCGAGGTCGGTTTCGTAATCGCCCAGCTCTGACAGAATATGGATTCGCCGGTCGGCCCGAGGTTCCCATTCAATTTGCAACCGTTGGTTCAGCCCGCAAGCAATGGCTTTTTCACCGGCCACAACGCTGTGTTCGCCCATCAGCATAATGTTAGCGGGGGCACTAGTGATGTACTTCACATTGACTCCCGGTTTCATTGAGTTTTAAAGGGTAGTAAGGGTAACCGTAAGCATCGCAAATCTCTGCCGGGGCTTCCGGGCCGATGCAGAGCACTACGCCGGCTTGGTCGCCGCTGATGCTGCCCGCGCCGCATATTTTGGCCGAATAGTCGCTTTGGTGCAGTGCCGCAATGAAAGCCTTCACCTTGTCCGGTACCACGCCAAGCTTCTCCAGTAACGCTTGGTTTTTGTGGACGGCATCGTTTAGTTTATCGGCATCGGAGGATTGCCAAGCGGCCTCCATTTCCGAGGCAAGGTGTTTGAAATCATCCCAAATGGGGCTTTGGTGTGTGAAGTGTTTATGGACGTGGTTGACGGCTTGCCCGGTGGTGGAGCCGGGCTTTCCGGTATCGACCACCCAGGCATTGAAGTTTTGGTGGGGCAGCTGCTGTAACGGTACGCCTTGTTGAAAACGCAGTAGCCCGCCTTTGTAAACCGTGGCCGGGTCCAGTCCGCTGGATGCCCCGTGTTGTCGGGATTCCACTTGTTGTGCCAGCGCCAGAAGGTCAATTTCGGTAATGTCGATTTGGTGGTGGACGAATAAGCTGTGCAATAAGCTGATGATGATGGACGCCGAGCTACCAAGCCCTTTACCGCTCAGATTATGTGAGTGTAACTTGATTTGCCAATGCCCCGGCTTCAGGCGTTCAAGGTTGTGGAATTGTTGGAGCGTTAACAGCACCAAATCCACCGGCTGTTGCAGTACGGTCTGAATCGCAAGGGTATTCTTTTCGTAAAGGGCATAACGAGACTCGATATGCGTCACGCGCTTTTGCCAGGTTTGATATGGGTACGCCATTTTTTGATTGAAGTCGGTCAGCTCAATTTCCAGAAAGGGTTGATGATCTGGTGTTTCAAGCGGAATGAAGTCAATCTCACAAACGGTGTCCAACGCCACGGCCATGCACAAAGCCGGAGCCCCGAACAAAACCGAGTGTTCGCCGGTAAGGATGAGCTTGGCGGGCGTGGTACAGACAGTCTTCATGCGCGTTCCGTTTGTTTCGTTCCGCTTATTATAACGAATGCCGCTCGAAAACGAGTCCAGTTTCCTTTTTTCGAAGGTTTGCATAATCTTTTCACAATGTCCTTCAGCCCACGAAAAACGCTTGTTTTAAAGGAAAAGTGCTGTAACGGCGGTCGGGTTTTGGGTGCGCCTCCCAAGCGAGCGTTTTACTTGAGGGTAAAAATCTTTAGAATTAAAAACTGTATCTCCTAAATACGTTAGCGCGGGTCACAAGGGTGTTGGCTCGGCATGAAAACCTCTGTCTTTGACTTAAACACTACTTTGGAGCGAGTATGAAAATGAAAAAACTAACGCAATTGAGCTTGGCCGCCGCTATTGGTGTGTCTGCCGCTTTGCCTGTTCAAGCCGAAGATATGGCTGTTAATGTCAGCCGTCTGACCATGGATGTCGCCAATAAAATCGCAACGGCCACGATTGAGGCTTGCCGTGAAAAAGGCATTCCAGTCAGTGTCACCGTTGTCGAGCGTAACGGAATTCCACAAGCGAAGTTACGTGACACCATGGCTCCGCCGGTTTCCTGGTCCATCAGTGAGAAAAAAGCCTATACGGCCGTGATGTTCAACGTGAAAGGTTCTCAATTAAGCGGACGTGCCAACAGCCCGTTGCAAACCATGGGTGAAGGCTTGGCCTTTATGGCCGGTTCCGTTCCGATTACGGCTGGAGGCAAACTGTATGGCGCTGTGGGTGTCAGTGGTGCGCCGGACGGTATGGACGATGAAAAATGTGCGGCGGCCGGTGTGGAAGCCGTACAAATGGATTTGGAAATGATGTAATCACGTCATGATCGTGATTTAAAAATCGGCCAGGCCTGGTCGGTTTTGTTTCTCCTTAACCGGCCCGAGTGCCGGTTTTTTTATGCTTGTCTGGCTGACCCAACTCAAAGGAATATCGTCCAGCGCACGGGAGGAGGATAATTTTTCATTCGAGGCTAGACTTTGTGAGAATTTGACAGTAAAATACGCCACTTCTTTCGGATAGCTGTCTGAGCGGTTGAAGGAGCACGCCTGGAAAGCGTGTATAGGTTAATAGCCTATCGAGGGTTCGAATCCCTCGCTATCCGCCATTATTTTCCTTTTCTTAATTGTTTGTGACTTTCTAAGTCAGCCCAATATTCCCAATACCAGTAATATCGAACCGGCACTGACTAATGTGGTGAGGTAGACCAGTTTTGAGGCCAAATGTGCATCGCATCCATAGCGTGCGGCCAAGACAACGCTTAATAAGGCCGAAGGCATTGCAGCTTCCAGTAACATCACATCCTGTTGCCAGTCTTGCAGCGGTATCGCCAAAGAAGGCAGCCACACTAGGAATGGACTCACCAGCAGTTTTAGCAAAATCGCGATGGTGGCTAAGCCGATCACGGCTCCTAGGCCATGAAACTGCAGCATGACCCCAATGGTGAGAATGACGAAAAAGGTATTGGCTTGGGCGATTAAATGAATGGCCGAAAAGACTTCTTTGAAAAAGAATCCTTCCAAGGGGGCTTGTAATTGCCCATAGGCGAAACCGGCCAGAATGGACAGAAAAATCGGGGATTTGGCAAACACCCAAAGACTGCTTGCCACCGAGCCGACTTGACCTTCCTGTTGCCCAAAGTGAATCGCGACTAGTGTGCCCACGGTAAACAAGCCGACCCCGACACCCAACTCAGAAATAAAGACGGCTTCGGACAAGGCTTCGATATTGTTGGGAAAAAGCTGCCCAACCAGAGCGTAGCCCAGTAACGCTGAACTGCCGAAAGCCGACGCCAGCATAAAACTGCCTAGTTGCGCTCGTGACAACTTAAGAGCACGGCCCAGCCACCAGGCCAAAGCTAATAAAACCACTTCGGCGACGAATAGAAACAGCACCACTAGGGCATAATCCCATTGCAAATCGCGGGCATGGGCGAGGGCGTAAAAGATGGTGGCCGGGAGTGTTATGTGGGTAACGATGCTGGCAAAAAGAGGGCCATGATCGGCTTTCAGCAATCCAGCGGTGCGTAAAGCGACCACCAGTGAAATCAGAGCAATCAATACAGCAATGGCCGGAAAGGTATTCAGCGACGACATGTAACCCCTGTTAGAAGCAAGAGATGCTTTGTTTAGGATATTAACGTAACGTCGATTTTAGCAGGAAGTTATTTTTGCTGGGCGGAAAAGGTCGTGCGTTAGGCCGGCTGAGAGTTTGATTCGTAGCGACGGATATGGTTTTCGATGCCTGCCAAACGGAAAGGCCCTTTATTGTTGTGCGGGAAAGCAATATTTTCCACATCGCTGTCGGTTTGATGGTAAAACGCCAGATATTGTTGGTAATCCAACGGCTGACGAGAATCGATCTGTTGGCGATGGCTTTCGGTCATTAAGTGCTGTTGGTATCCGGGCTGGATGATGCCGCTGAAAAATTCCGCGACACAGCCGGAACCGTAGCTGAAGAAGCCAAAACGCTTGCCGGTCAAATCCTGAACGGCGTTATCCAAAAACGAACAGAAACCAATGAATAAAGAGGCGCTGTAGCTGTTGCCCACCAGACGGTTGTAAACTTGTCCTGGCGCGGTTTGTTCGCGGAAGGTATCGGGTGTCAGCTTGGCTCCGACTTTTTTGACCAGTGTTTTATGCGCTTTTTCGGTCATGCGCGAAAAGGGAATGTGGTAACAAAAGGCATCGAAATCGTCAAAATGACGACCGGTTTCTTCCACGAAATGTTCCCAGGCCTGCTTCAAGCTGTTCAGGTACACTTTGGTGGAGTATTTACCGTCCACCAATGCGGTGGTGCGTTTGTTCGGGCGCCAGAAGTCCATGACATCGTCGGTGTAATAGCCGGAACCGGGTTCGATGGCCAGAATGCGCGGTGCTTCTTTGACCAGCATGGCGACGGCTCCGCAGCCCTGAGTGGCTTCGCCGGACGAGTCCACGTCGTATTTGGCGATGTCGGCGGCAATGACCAGAATGGTTTCCTTCGGGTTGGCTTTGACCATGGTGGTGGCCATTTGCAACGCCGCGGTGCCGGCGTAGCAGGCGTGTTTGAATTCCACCACTCGGCAACGGTTGGATAGATTCAACAAACCGTGCAGGAAAGCGCCGGCGGATTTGGATTGGTCCACGCCCGATTCCGTGGCGAATAACACAGCAGTGATGGCGTTACGGTCGATTTGTTCAATAATCGGAGCCGCCGCTTTGGCGGACAAGGTCACGATGTCTTCATCCGGCGGCGCAATGGACATTTGTTCCTGGCCGATACCAATGTGGTACTTATTGACGTCGGTTCCTTTTTCCTCGGCAAAGGTGTCCAGCCCCAGAGCGTAATCCGAGGTCGCGAAGTGAATGAGATCAATACCTACTTTCATGCGTTAAAAGGAAATTCCGTTACGGCTCTATCAGTGAATCGTTTAAAAATACATCCGCCAGTGTCGGTGCGCCCAGCAGAAATTGCGCGGTGCGGAATTCCTGCTTCAATTGTTCTATTTTTGCTTGAGTTGCAACGGTGGAATCCATCGCCGGTTTCAGTAACGGCGCCGCTACCCCGCAAATTTGGCCGCCCATTATAACCGATTTAATCATGTCGATGCCATTGCGAATTCCGCCGCTGGCAATAAAGTGCGCTCGGTCCTGAAACGGGCGGGCTTGCAGCAGGGCTTGCGGCGTGGTTAACCCCCAATCTTGAAAGGTTTCGCCCAAACTGGCTTTCGGGCTGGAATGCGCCCGGTGCGCTTCGATGCGGCTCCAGGAGGTGCCGCCGCGCCCGGCGAGATCGAACCATTGAATGCCGGCGGACAAGCCCCGTTCGATGTCTTTAGCGGATAAACCGCAACCGACTTCTTTCAGAATAATCGGCACCGAAAGGGCTTCGGCCAGTTGCGCGATTTTATCCGTCAACTGAGCGAAATTGGTATTGCCTTCCGGTTGAATGACTTCCTGCAAAGGGTTGAGGTGCAGGTAAAGCGCATCCGCTTCCAGAGTGTCCACCATGCGTCGCGCTTCGTCCAGGCCGAAGCCGTAATTCAATTGCACGGCCCCCATATTGGCAATCAATGGCACCGATGGCGCGTATTGACGCAGTTCGAAGCTGGCGCGGGCCGAATCGTGTTGGATCATGGCGCGTTGCGATCCCACGGCCATGGCGACTCCACTGGCTTCGGCCGCTTCGGCCAGACGGCGATTAATGGCTTGCAAAGTCGCGGAAGCACCGCCGGTCATGGAGGAAATCAGTAGTGGACTGGACAACGGTTTGCCAAGAAAGTCGGTACGGCTGTCGATATCGGCGAAGTCGCATTCCGGCAGGCCGCGGTGCGTCAACTGGATGCGCTCAAAACCGGATTGTCCACGCTCGATCTCGGCATCCTCTAATAAATAATGGATGTGATCCTGCTTGCGCTGTGTGATGTTCGAATCGGTCATGATGCCGCCGTTAATCAGAGTCGGCTTGACGTTCAAGCTTTAAATGTGCGGCCATCAATTCGCCGGGATTGGTTTGGGCCGCCAGTAACGACAGCTCACCGCATAAAGCGGTGGCGCCGGCAATGCAGGCCAGGCGACGGGCATTTTGACCAGGCCTGGCGGTTTTGTCGTCACAGCCCAATTGTTTGAGGTTGTCCAAAACGAAGTCCAAGCCTTTACCGTTGCCGACGGTGCCGACAATCAGATTCGGTAAGGTGGTGGAAAAATACAGGTCGCCGTCCGGCGTGACTTCCGCATGGTTGATGGCTTGTGAGCCTTCGACGATATTAGCGGCATCCTGTCCGGTGGCGAGGTAAAAACCGAGCAGCATATTCGCCACATGGGCGTTGGCACTGCGCAAGCCGCCGGAAACAATGCTGCCGATCAGGTCTTTTTTGATGTGCAAATCCACCAAGGCTTCGGGGGTGGTTTTCAGAAAACGTTGGCACAGTTTGCGGGGAAGGGTGGTTTCGCACACCACGTTTTTACCGCGTCCCAGAATGCCGTTGACCGCGGAGACTTTTTTGTCCGTGCAGTAATTGGCGGAAATGGAAACATAATCCAGTTCCGGGTATTGTTGCAGAATCCACGGGATCAGACGATCGGCGGCATTGGTGACCATATTGTGGCCGGAAGCGTCGCCGGTGTGGAACTCCAAACGTAAATAAATCAGTTTGCCGACAATTTGCACATGGGTGTCCAACAGTTTCGCAAAGCGGCTGGATTCCGATACGACGGCCTGTAAGTCATCCTGACGTTGTTGCAAAGCGCGGGTGTCGCGCAGGGCAATTTCGGCATTCGGTGCTTCCAGCAGTACCGAGCGGGTCATCCGTTCGTCGATGACGGTGACGCGAATGCCGCCGGCATGGTGGGTCACGCGCGCGCCACGTGCCACGGAGGGCCATAATGGCGATTCATAGGTCGCCATCGGCACCATTAGGTCGTCGGTGTTCACCTCGCCGATGAGTTTGAACGGACCGACCGACTGCATGGGAATCTGTGCAAAGTGCGTGGACATTTTGTCGGATGATTCATTTTTCATATTGGGGTATTATATGCGAACTTAAGCAGTGATTGATTGAAAAAATGATGGTGAAGCCTGGCTTTTCGGATATCGAAACCGGATGTTGGGAACCATCGAAATGAAAAGGAAAGTAAAAATGGCATTAGCGACCGCAAGACACATTCTTGTCGACACCGAAGAAAAAGCGTTAGCGTTGAAAAAACAAATTGAAGAGGGTGCGGATTTTGCCGATGTGGCGCGTGATAATTCTCAGTGTCCATCCAGCCGTAGCGGTGGCGATTTAGGACAATTCGGACCGGGCATGATGGTGCCGGAATTTGATAAGGTCTGTTTTTCGGCCGAGGTCGGTTCTTTGGAAGGGCCAATCAAGACTCAATTCGGTTATCACTTGGTAGAAGTGACGGATAGAACCGAATAAACCACTCGGTTTGACTCACCTTTAAAAACGGCCAGGTCTGGCCGTTTTTTAGTTTGTGGGGTTGGTTAAATTAACTTAGCCCTCGCCTTCGCGACGTTGACCGCAGAAGAAACCTAATCCGACACTTGGGGACTGGAAGGTGATGACGCTGCCTTTCGGGAAATGAAAGACATCCCCGACTCGGGCATGGACTTCTTGACCGGTTTCGTCGGAAATGATCATTTCGCCTTCGACGATGATTTTCATTTCATGATAGGTGTAGGTGTACACCAACGGCTCATCGGATTTCTCCATTTTGAAAAAACCGCCGACAATGGTCTTGTCCGGGTCTTCGGAAACCACCAAATCCGTTAGGAAGGCATTGCAGTTATTAACGCCCATGCTCGGGATTTCGGTACGTTTCGTCGCTTGTGGGTAATGTGTCATCGCCATGACGTTCTCCTTTACTACAGTTTGAGTGCGTGATAAAAATCGCCCGGCGCTGCCGCCGAGCGGGTAAACAATGATTCGTGTGTATCAGTTTTCCAAATCGAACTGTTTCAGCCAGTCCAACAGGATGGGGTGATAGCGGGTTAAGCCTTTGTATTCAATCAACTCTTCCGGCAGGGTTTTCATGACGCGGTGCATGCGTTTGGCCCATTCCGGGTTGGTGACTAGGTCGTTCATGCTGATCAGGTAGGTGCGGATGCTGAACATCAGCGCATTGCTTCGCGGCATGCGATCCAACACCTGAAGTTCGACGCGAAGATAGACTTTTTCGCCGACGTTTTCCGGCGTGACGCTGTCGCGGTCGGTGCCCCAGTTCGGATAGGTTTCCGGTGAGGTGTCCATACGGGCGTTGATGGTCAGTGTCCAGTTCAAACGACGCACCGGCTGGTTGACGGGGATGGCGGTCAGGTATTTCAAGGCCCGATCAAAGATGCCGGCCTCATGCGCCAGAGGGACTGGACCATGCCATTGCGAAAAGCTCATACCAGCGTCGAACGCTAGAGACCAATCCGCTGGGCAGGTGATGATGCCCGCGTCCATAAACAGGTCGTTGTCCCGTTGGTCGAGCAGGGCGATATCGCCTTGCACCTGACAGCCCATGTATTCCATCGGGGGTTGCGGTAGCGTTTGGCTGTCGCCGAAGGTGAAGGTGTCTTTGATGCTGAGTAGTTTGTTTTCCCATGTCCAATGTTCTCCATCTTTTTCTAACGTGAAATAATTCGGGTAATCTTGCGCCATGGTCGTCATGGCGCGGTCGATGAAATCCCAACAGGCAAGGTCCATGTGCTCCATGGCCAGGCAGCGTTTCGGGTTTTCGGCCAGAACCTGTTTGCGTTCCGCCATTTCCGACAGGTAGTGTTCGTCGATGTCGAACAGGTGTTCGTAGACCGAGCCTTCCGGTCCGGGCAGGGCGTGGGGTTCGATATTGACCGAATACATGTATTCGTCTTCCGGAAAGGGGAACGGAAAGCGTTTAATGGCTTCTTCACTGTTGGTGTAGGTGAAATCGTTCCGGAAGGTTTGTACGGGTTTGGGTGCTAATCTCATCGTCAATTTCCTTTGTTTAAATGTCTAGATGTAACCGGCCGGACTTGGCGCGTGACACGCAAGGCATAATGCAACGGTTGCCGGCCTTTTCTTTTTCGGACAGGAACTCATCCCGATGTTCGATATCGCCATCCAATACCGGACTCATGCACTGGCCGCAAACGCCGCCACGGCACAGGTTCGGTATTTCGACTTCGTTGGCCTCCAGCGCTTCCAGAAGCGATTGGTCTTCCGGTACATAAATGGTTTTGCCGGATTTCTTCAATTCCGCTACAAAGGGTTTGCCGGGTTTCGGCGCGGCAAAGGCTTCGTAATGGATGTGGGACGCTGGCCAACCGGTTTGTTGGCCCCGGTAACGCACCGTATCGATCAGCGATTCCGGCCCGCAGATGTAAAGATGCGTTCCTTGCGGGCATTGGGCCATGATGTCGGCGATCTCCGCCCGGCTGGAGGTGATGGAATCGTAGGTGTGCAAACGCTCGCCAATCATCTCGCGGAGTGCTTCCACATAGGCGCCAGTCTGAGTGCTGCGATACATATAGTGCAGTTCGAAGTCCGCGTCTCGACGAAGCATCTCTGGAATGTACGACATAAACGGTGTGATGCCGACACCCCCGGCGAAGAAGACGTGTTTTTTGGCTCGCCAGTCCGGCGAGAACAGATTGTTCGGCGGTGTAATCGTCAATTCGTCGCCTTCGTGTACCTTCTGGTGCATGAATTCGGAACCGCCACGCGATTCGGGTTGCAAGCGAACTGCTATGCGATATTGACGGTTGTCCATCGGGTCGCTCAACAAGGAGTAAGCGTTGCGGATGGTTTTACTCTCGGCCTGCATTTCCACCACAATGTGGGAACCGGGTGAAAAGGGAAAGAATTCACCGTCAACCGGCGTCAAGGTGAATTCCTTGATGGTCGGCGCCACTTTACGGACGGCGCTGACATTGACTTTCATAGCGGCACTCATTAGCTCAACTCCTCTGTTTCGGGAATGTCGTTCGGGTCTTCCGCATTGATGATGACACCGACGTAGGCCGCATGGATGCGGGAAAAATGGTCACGAACCAACAATAGGCGGCCGCAGCCCGGGCATTTGTAAGGCGAATGGGTCACGCCCTCGGTGCGGGTGTAGCAATGGGTGCAGAACAGCCGTCTCTGGTTGGTGACGGGTTCGAACATCTTCACTTGTTCCGACGCCAGACCGGCGCGGGTGGCGAGGTTGTGGATGTCCCACAAAAACGATTCGTTTTGTCCGGCCACGTAAATATGGCTGGAAATCGGCAGGTCGGCAAACTGCTCGCCGAAGACTGTGTCGATGCCATCTTGCGATACGAAACGGCTGTTGTCGGGCAGGCTTTCCTGAGTGTCGTCGCCGACAATCCAGCAACTTTTATCACTCGGGCAGGCCTGGTAGATTTTCGCCAATTTGTCGAAGCTGCCGGTTTGCGCGATGAACAGATGTTTTTGCACGGCCGGGTCTATGCGGATGTCTTCATAGACCGGCCGACTTTTGATACTGGGAACGGGTTGCATAAACGCCTCCTAATTTTTGACCGTGTTATTGGTTGGACGCGATTTTTTCATCCTGAGGGCCGTCCGCTAGGTATGCCTCAAGCGAATCGTCCAGCGCATCAATCCACGGTGTGTGATGTTTTGGCGACATGGTGCCGGTCATCAAAGAACGGTAGGAGTGATCGCGGAAGGTCATGATGTTTTCCTTCTTGTGGTGTTTCCATTCCAGGAAGGTCTGGTTGACGGCTGGAATATCGAAAGACGGATAATCGGTGGCGTCAATCAGTTCTTGGATGTAGTCGCCTTGGAAGGTATACATTTCTTCCGCAGTTTCCAGCGTCAGTTCCTTTTCCCGCCAGGCCTGGGAGTTTTGGGTCATTTCCGCTTTGCTTGGCAATGGAATGCGTCCGAGAATGATGTCGCGGACATACCAGGCCTGGGCGTCAAACATATTGAAGGTGTACCACTGGTCTTGCATGCCGAGATAAAAGAACTTCGGATTGTCTTCCCAGACCACGCCTTTATAGAGGTCAAGCGGCCAAAGGCGGTTGTCCGTCACCAAGCGTAGGGAATCCGGCAGATATGGGAAGTGGTGCAAATATCCGGTACATAGGATAATGGCGTCGATTTTCTTGGAACTGCCGTCGGCGAAATAGGCACGATGGGTGTCGACGCGCTCCAAAAGCGGTCTTTCTTCCCAGTTTTCAGGCCATTTATAATTCATCGGTGCCGAGCGATAACAGGTGGTGATGCTTTTGGCGCCGTATTTATAACATTGTGATCCGATGTCTTCTGCCGAGTAACTGGCACCGACCAACAGGATGTCTTTGCCTTTGAACTCCAAGGCATCGCGGAAATCGTGAGCGTGCAGGATGCGGCCGCCGAAAGTCTGGAAACCTTCGAATTCAGGCACTTTCGGTGTGGAAAAGTGGCCGGAGGCGGAAATCACATAATCGAATTCTTCGGAATAGATTTCGTCTTCATTGTGGTCTTGAACCGTGACGGTGAAGGTTTCGGTGGCGTCGTCGTATGAAACGTTGCGGACCACGGTATTGAAACGGATGTAATCGCGGACACCGGCTTTTTCGACGCGGCCTTTAATGTAATCCCACAGCACTTCACGCGGCGGGTAAGAGGCGATGGGTTTGCCGAAATGTTCGTCGAAGGTGTAATCCGCGAACTCCAAACATTCCTTAGGCCCATTCGACCATAGGTAGCGATACATACTGCAATGCACCGGTTCGCCGTTTTCGTCCAGGCCGGTGCGCCAGGTGTAATTCCACAAACCGCCCCAATCGCTTTGCTTTTCAAAACAAACCAGTTCAGGAATATCCGCTCCTTTGGCTTGGGCGGATTGGAAAGCTCTCAGTTGTGCCAGTCCGCTAGGGCCTGCTCCGATAATTGCAACACGTTTTGTCATGGTGATGTCTCCTAATGAAATGAATAGATAATTCTTTTAAAGAAAAAAAGTTTCTTTGCTTCGTTGGGAGATAAGTTAATGGATTTATCCGGGGTTGGATATTCCTAAGAGTTAGTAACTCTAAAAGGGTAACGGGGTATGCGAGTGGGGTAGTCGGTGTGTTAAAGCAGGGTGTCCAAGGCGAAAATCACCCCTTCAATGCCGAGAATGGAACCGGTGTCGGAATAAATGGCACAGCCTTTTTCGTACACTTGGCGGGTATGACCGTCCGCGTGGCGCAAACGGTAAGCGATTTCAAAACAACGATTGTCCTGTATGGATTTTTGAACATTGCACCAGACGTCTTCCTGGTCCTCGTCGTGAATCAGCGAGCCGTAGGACAGCTCGGCGTTATTGATCATTTTCTCCGGAGAGTACCCCGTCAGTTCCCGGCAGCCGTCGCTGACAAATTCCATGGTCCAGTGAATGTTGTTGCGGGAACGGTAAATCATCGCGGGCACTCGGTCGACCAAACGGTTCAGGCTGCGGTAGCGGGCTTCCTTGATTTGGTCGGAACGGATTTGCGGGGTAATGTCGCACAGAGTGGCGCTCAACGGATAAGGCCGGCCGGGCAACAGCGGCTGCACCCGTATTTCGCACCAATGCACCACATCCTCTTTATCAAGAATGCGTAGCCATAACAATTGACTGTCGCAGGCCTGGTGAAATTTCTGGAATGCGATCTGCCAGTTGACGCGATCCTCCGGGTGGATGAACTGGGTGAAGGGTTGGTGCTGACAGTCGGCGGAGGCGTGACCCGTCAATTGTGACCAATGGCGGTTGGCGTATTGCAACCGATTGTGTTTTTCGATGACGATGACGGCGTCGTTGAGGCTGTCGATCAGCGTTTCCAGATTTAAGCTGTGGGGGCTTCGCAGCCAATCGGCCGCGTTTTGCAGCCAGGCGGTCATGATGGTTCGTCCGTTTGCGACGCTTTCAGGCGATGATTCCAAGCCGCCAGTTCCAACCGGGAATGCAGGTCGAGTTTGCGTAGCAGGTTCTTGACGTACACTTTGACCGTGCCGTCGCTGATGCCGAGTTCGCGGGCAATCAGCTTATTGCTGAGACCCTTTGAAATCAATTCGAGCGTCTGGCGTTCGCGTTCGGTCAGGTCGTTGAGAATGTCCTCGTGGGTTTCCGGTTCACGCTGAGTGGGCATCGGATGGTTTTGAGAACGAATGCCCTGGGCCAATAAGGTCACGGCGGATTCGTCGATGGCGATTTTGCCGGCCAGTACCGCCGAGAGATGGTCGAGAATCTGTTCGGAGTCGGTGTCTTTCAGCAGATAACCGTCGGCGCCAATGCTGATGGCTTCCATCAGGCTTTGGCTGTCCATCGACACCGTCAGCATGACGATTTTGGTGTCCGTCAGTTGTGGGCGTAGGGCTTTCAGGGCTTCAATGCCGCTCATATCGGGCATCTGTAAATCCAGCAGCAATAAGTCGGGCGGTATCTCCGGCATGTCTTCAATCAAGTCCAATGCCGATCCGTAGGATTGCATGACGTCAAAACGGTCGCTTTCATTCAGCAGTTCAACGACGCCGCGTCGGAACAGTGGGTGGTCGTCGACGACGATAGCATTCGCTGTCGTGGAGGATTTCATGGTGTCAGTGTTTCCTTGATAGCCATAAACAAACGCGCGTGCCACCTTGCTGACGCGTTTCGATTTGTAATTTGGCACCCAGTTTGCGGGCGCGTTCTTCCATTATGCGGAGCCCGAAGCTGTCCTTACGGGCGGGATTCGGGCGGATACCGATGCCGTTGTCTTCTACGGTGATGCTGACGTCGGCATCGGGGTGATGGGTGATGACGATTCGCGCGTGCGAGGCATGGGAGTGCCGCACCAGATTACAGAGCGCTTCACGAACGATGAACAACACTTCATTCGGGTGAGAGACGGTTTCCAACGCTTCTTTTGCCCGATTATCCAACTCGAAGACGATGCCGGAAAGTTGCTCGAATTCATTCATGGTGTTTTCGATGGCGCTTGAAAGGTGCGGTTCCTCATAAGTCACGCGGGAGGACGAAATCATCTCGCGGGTCAGACGGTGCGCAAAGCCGATTTGCTGTTCAATGTCTTTGCTCAGTTTGCGGAAAGTCGGGTCTTCCAGTTCCAGGCACGCGCTGTTTAAGGTGTAAGCCCGCATTTTGAGATAACTCAGTATCTGTGCGATGGAGTCGTGCAAATCGGCCGCTTGGGCTTCTCGTTCCTGTTGCACGGCCTGGTTGATTTGTTGCCGGTGTTTTTGGTGTGCCTGTAACCCTTTTTGTAATGCATTGCGGAATGGGCGTAGTCGGTTTGCCGCCAGGTTGTCGGTAGGAACCGGGCCTTTGAAGACCACCACCAGATAGGCTTCTTCATGACTTTCACGGTTTTTTAACGGGAAGAACACTATATTATGTGCGCCCACCTGGTCGATGCGCTGCGAATTGCTGGCACCCGGCGTGCGGATGCGCAGGGATTCGAAATAATTCATCAATTGCGGATTGGGCGGTAGGTGCGTGGGCGCATGCACATGGTATTTATGCCCGGCCAACGGCGTCAGAATGAACAAACTGTCGTAATGGGGCAGCTTGGCACTGCACTGGGCTTGCAAGGCGCTTTGGGAAAGCAGATTGGGTAGCAGTTGATTCAGGTTGTTAGTGGTGGCCAGTTGGAAAGCGATATCGGAGTAATCAAGCGCGTTTAAGCCGTGGGGCCTTGTCTTGCGGACAGAACGATGCCAAAGTGTGGAAATGTTGAACGATAACAGTTGTCCCAAGTTAACCATTCGGACTCACCTTGCTCACCTTTTTGGCTCATTAATTGTGCAATTTATTACCCAGTTGTGAGAAGTAGCACCAAACATGCCATCGGTCGGAATTCAGGCCTACTCCATTGGGGTTACTGCCAATGGAGTATTGTGCAAAGTCCTTGAATAATAAATCATATCAGTAAATTTTGTTTATTATCAGGAATCAATAAATCGGTTTGGTCATTCAGTGTTTGTCGGGAAAAGCCACAGCATCTTTTTCCAAAATCGCACTGATTGAGTGCAAATGCGCTGTTATGTACCAAATCGTTTATTGAGCACAGTGAGAGCAACATCATGACGCAAACACATGCCTATGTAAAGGAGTACCGCATTCCCGGACAAGACGCCATCTGTCTGTCGGTTCAGGCGGGGGAACGGGTGCAAGTGGCTTCGGTCGATGGTTGTCAGGGATGTGAAGTATTCTTCGTTTCCGACAACGGTTATCGGTTGCCTGTTTCAGGTGCCGTGACGCTCGGTCCGGCGAATGGCACTTTGAACCTGATGGCCGACAACGGTCAGGCTGCCGAGCGTTTGAAAGATCGGTTTCAGAGTTGGCAGGTGAAAGAGGCCGTTTTGAATGATGCCTACACCTTTCCCGCGCAAGCCTTACCGGATATTTCACCCGAGCAGGATGTCACGCTGGTTGTGGTGGCCGCAGGCGATAAAATGGCGGTGGATTCTCATCAGCCGACCACCGAGTTGAAGGTGGTGCATTATGCCCAGGCGCCGGTTGATTTGCCGGAACCGCTGGCTGAACCGGTACAGGAAATCCGCGTTCCGCACAGTAGCGCACGCACTTATGAAGTGAAGGCCGGGCAGTGGATTCAAATCATCGACGTGCAAGGCAAGCAAAGCTCCGACTTCATCGCGTTTGATAAAGCCGCATTGGACGCCGGGCAAGAAAAGATGATCGACGGCACCGCGACCCGAACCAATATGGGCTTGTCCTTACCGCAACCGGGCCTGTTTTCCAAATTCATGGACGAAGACCAGCAAACCATGTTGGAAGTGGTTCAGGATACGGTCGGTTGTCACGACAGCTTCCTGTTCGCCTGCAGTCCGAAATTTTATGAAGACCAGGGGTATTTCGGTCACATCAGTTGTACCGAGAACTTCAACAACGCTTTGAAAAAATACGGCATTCAACCGCGTAGCGGCTGGCCGGCGATTAATTTCTTTTTCAATACCTATGTCGAGCCGTGTGGCACTATCGGGTTTGCGGAACCCTGGTCTCGCCCCGGCGATTACGTTTTGTTGAAAGCCAATCGGGATTTGTTGTGTGCCTCGTCGGCCTGTCCGGATGACATCGACCCGGCCAACGGTTGGCATCCGACCGACATTCATGTCCGAATCTACGATGAGAACGAACAATTTACCCGTTCCATCGCTTACCGAACCATTCCAGAGGAGTTGTCCCGCATGACCAAGCAAACCGGCTTTCACAGTCGAACGTCGAAACTCACCAAACATTTTGCCGAATACCGGGGGTACTGGGTGGCGACCGAATACGAAGGCTGGGGCGTCAATGCCGAATATCTGGCGTGCCGTGAAAAGGTCGCCATGATTGACCTGACACCGCTGCGCAAGTTCGAAGTGGTCGGTTCGGATGCGGAAGTGTTCATGCAGTATGCCATCACCCGTAATGTCCGACGCGTTTCGGTGGGTGAAATCGTCTATTCGGCGATTTGCAACGAAACCGGCGGCATGATCGATGACGGCACCTTGTTCAAAATGAGTGACCAGGCGTTCCGTTGGGTGTGCGGTGATCCTTATACCGGCAAATGGCTACGCGAGTTGGCGGAGAAAACCGGGCATCAGGTCACGGTGCGTGAATCGACCGATCAGCTCCACAATGTCGCGGTGCAAGGGCCAAACAGCCGAGCGCTGTTGCAAGAACTGATTTGGACGCCCGAACACCAAACGGATGTGGCCGACCTGGCCTGGTTCTATTTCACCATCGGACGCCTCGGCGGGCCGACCGGAACACCGGTAATGGTATCCCGTACCGGTTACACCGGGGAGCTGGGGTTTGAAGTCTGGTGCCATCCGGACGATGCGGAAACCTTGTGGGATGTGATTTGGGAAGCCGGTCAGGCGTACGGCATCGCGCCCTTGGGGTTCGATGCACTGGATAAGCTGCGCATCGAAGCCGGTTTGATTTTCGCCGAGCATGAATTCTGCCCGGAAACCAATCCGTTTGAAGCGGGCATCGGTTTTACCACGCCGCTGAAAACCAACGATGAAGATTTTGTCGGGCGCCAGGCGATTGAGCGTCAGGCACCGGAAAGCCGTCATAAATTGATGGGGCTGGCGGTGCAAAGCAATGAACCGGTGCATCACGGCGACAAGATTTATAACGGGCGTTTCCCGGTCGGCGTTGTCACCAGCGCGACCTTTTCGCCGATTTTGAAAAAACAGATCGCGCTGTGCCGTCTGGCGCCGGATTTCGCTGCGGTGGATACCGAACTGGAAGTCGGGCAGTTGGACGGCCAGCAAAAACGCATTCCGGCCAAAGTAGTGGCCTTGCCGTTTTACGACCCGGAACGAACCCGGGTGAGAAGTTAATCCATAAATGGGGCTTATCTTGCTCCATTTCAATGAATTTAAGTGATGTCAGGGGGCCGACGAAGGCGACATCATTTATTTGCAATGCTGACAGGCATTGGTTTTGTGGCTTGCGTTTGGATGCCATTTTCAGTCATCGGGGGCTTTAAAGGTGGTTAAAAACGTGTTGTTTTGAGCGTTCCAAAAGGGGCGGTTTTGTTTGGCATTGTCGGGAAAGGTTCGGTTTTGGATGCTCGGCGTGTCGTGTTAGACCTGAGGAAGTTGTTCGAAAAAATTGAGATTCGAAACGCACCGCGTATCGGGATTGAGTTTTTTTGAACGATTAGATGGGTCCTTTAATCAACTTTAAGAGGTTTCAATTATGGAGCAATCAGCACCTACATTAGCCAGTTTACAGGCGATGATTGAAATGTCCGATACAATCAATATGGAAATTTTCTATTGGTTCTGTACCGGTCTGATGGTCATTATTCACGTCGGTTTCCTGGCCTATGAGATGGGCGCGTCCCGTCTTAAGAACGCATTGGCGTCCGGGGTTAAGAATATTCTGGCGTTTGCGTTTATGGTTCCCACTTTCTTTTTCATCGGATGGTGGATTTATTTGAGTATGTACAACGGGTTCGTTCCGGATTTCGAAGCAGGCGCCGCCGGGTTGCCTTGGTCGGAAAACATGGGGCCGAACTTGTCGGATAATGCCTCCGGTATCTTCTGGGGTGCTTTCGTGCTGTTCGCAGCGACCACGGCGTCAATTTTTTCGGGCGCGGTCATCGAGCGTATTCGCATGAGTTCCTTCCTGGTTCTGGCGGTTCTGCTGGGGTCTGTGGTGTGGATTTTGGCCGCGTCTTGGGGCTGGCACCCAACCGGTTGGTTGACCACCGAATGGGGTTATCATGACTTTGGTGCCGCCGGTGCCGTTCACATGGTTGCAGGTTTCTTTGCCTTGGGTGTGCTGCTGAATCTGGGCGCACGTATCGGCCGATTCGGTCCGAAGGGCGAAGTGAATACGATTGTCGGTCACAGCGTACCGATGAGCATGATCGGTTTGATGTTGATCGTGGTCGGTTTCTTCGGCTTCCTGGGCGGTTGTATCATCTATATGCCGGGCGCGCAATGGACGTCTATTTTCGGTAACGAAACCACGCTTTCCGCGATTAGCTTCAATACTTTGATGGCGATTGCCGGCGGGATTATCGGGGCTTATGTCATGACGCGTCAGCCGTTCTGGATGTTGTCCGGTGCGATTGCCGGTATCGTGGCTTCTGCGCCAGGTTTGGACCTTTACTATCCACCACTTGCGTTCCTGATCGCCTTCATCGGTGGTGCCGTCGCGCCAATGGTCGATAAGATACTGTCCTCGCGTTTCAAACTCGACGATCCGGTCGGTGCCTTCGGTGTGCACGGGGCCAGTGGTGTGGTCGGTTTGTTGATGTTGGGCGTGTTCAGCGGCTTCCCGAATGTGGTCGAAGGTGCGCCGAATGTTTCCTTCATGGGTCAATTGCAAAGTGCGGTTGTCATGGCACTGGTCGGCTTCATTCCTGGATACTTCGTATCGTTGGTGTTGTCGAAGTTCGGTTTACTGCGTGTGCCACCGAAAGCCGAAATGGCCGGTTTGGACATCGTAGAAGTACCGTTGCAGGCGTACCCTGAATCGGTTCCGGCTTACAACAGCAAAGACGAGTCTGGTGCTTCCGTCGGGAAAACCGCTTAATTTAATTCAGAGTAATATTCAACGTAATAAAGGAGAAATACGATGAATGCGAGTCCAATTACCAGTTGGGAAGGGGCCACGGCCTACTTTACGTTTGCCAATAATCCGACCATGATCGGATTGATTCTTGGCTTGGCCGTATTGGTGACGCTTGGCGTGATTGTTTATTCGTTCTATCACGAAAACCACTCATATATCGATTACCAATAACCAAGCAATTCTTACCTGACGTAATGTCAACCGGTGGACTTGGATCCACCGGCTTTTTTCTTCCTCCCTTCCCAAATTGATTTCCCCATCGTTTTTGCGTTTGTCTTGTCGCGAATTTGCGCTATGATGATTCAATTGCTCCAGAGAGTTCGAATGAATTTAAAACTCTTTCCGGCACCGTTTTATCCGACGTTCACACACATTCAGCGTAAAGAATCATGGCAAAAGACATCAATTGGAAAAAGACCTATGCCGCCGTTTGGCGCGGTAAAAAAGGGCGTTTACGCGCCGTCTCCGATTTGGACAGCATCGCAATGGACGATTTGCTGGGCATCGATACCCAAAAATTGGAATTCCGTCAAAACCTCGAACAGTTTCTGGACGGCCGACCGTGCAACCATGTTTTGCTGTGGGGCGCGCGTGGTACGGGCAAATCGTCTTTGGTCAAAGCCGCATTGAACACCTATGGCGAGCAAAAACTCCGTGTGGTGGAAGTGGAAAAACAAGACATCGACGACCTGCCGGAAATCAGCGATTTGCTGCGTGAATTGCCGTGGCGATTCCTGCTGTATTGCGATGACCTGACCTTCGAAGCCGGCGACCCGCGCTACCGTTATTTAAAAGTGTTGATGGAAGGTTCCATCGAGCGCCCGCCGGAAAATATTTTGATGATGGCCACGTCGAATCGTCGGCACCTGGTCAGCGAAAAAATGCAGGATAATCTGGCGGTGACGCAAGAGCAGAACGGCGAAATTCATTACGGAGACGCGGTGGAAGAAAGCACTTCGCTGGCGGACCGTTTCGGCTTGCGTTTGTCTTTTTACGCGCCGCCGCAGGATCAATACCTGCAAATGGTGGACCGATTGTTTACCGACTATGTGGGCGACCGTGAAATGCTGCATCGTGAAGCCATTAATTTCGCTACCGCTCGCGGTGGGCGCAGTGGCCGGGTGGCGAAACAGTTTTACAATTATTTCGCCATGCAAGTATCCGGTTCGGGCAACGAAGGTTAAACCCGCAAACGGTTATCTCGGTTTTCACCAGGCCTGGTGGTTTTTTGAGTTGGTTGGCTAATTGTCGAAACGGATAAAACCGTAACAAAAACAAGGTTTGTTACAATAGGCGGATTGTTTAAAAATAAGAAGATAAAACAGGATGTTATTCATGCGTCGAATGTTACAAGTCGTTTCGTTTTTGGTGGTGTCCATTGCTGTTTGGGGCACTGTTCAGGCCGCACAAACCACGCCGATCAAACAAGCCGCCGTCGCCATGCCGGACGAATACAGCGCCAAAGTCGCTCAGCAGATTTTACAACGCGGCGGTAATGCGGTGGACGCTTCCATTGCCGCGGCCTTGACCCTGGCAGTGACCTATCCTGAGGCCGGAAACCTGGGCGGCGGCGGTTTTATGACCTTGTACTTTCCTCAGTCGAAGTCGGCTGACGCAGCGCAACAGTCCCAGCAGGCGTATTTCCTCGATTACCGCGAAAAAGCCCCGCAAGCCGCACATCGTGATTTGTATCTGGATGCCAAAAAACGCGTGATTCCGTATCAATCGCTGGTCGGTTACAAAGCCTCCGGTGTACCGGGCACAGTGTTAGGCTTGTGGGAAGCGCACCAAAGATTCGGTTTCATGCCGTGGTGGATGCTGGTGCAACCGGCGATTGATTATGCCGAAAACGGCTTTGTGGTGTCCAAGCATTTGGTCAAAGTCGCCCAATGGTATCAAAGCTGGATTGCCGATAAATCCAAACAACCGCTTAATTTCAAAACCTATTTCGGTCATCTGAAAGCCGGGCAAACCTTCAAACAACCGGAGTTGGCGAAAACCTTGAAACGCATCGCCAAACTCGGGCCTTACGATTTTTATTTCGGCGAAACCGCCGATTTACTGGTCAAAGAAATGCAGTCCAACGGCGGTTTGATTACCCGTCAGGATTTGGCCGATTACCGCGTGAAATGGCGTCAGCCGATTGTGGCCGAATGGAAAGGGCACGAAATCATTTCCGCCGCGCCGCCCAGCTCCGGCGGCATCGCCATCGTGCAACTGCTGAAAATGAAAGCGTTGCTGGACGACGAATTCCAAGATGCGCTGGTATCGATGGACAAAGCCGGTATTCCGCCGGACGCCACGCGCGCCCACTTCTATGCGGAAATGGAAAAACGCGTCTATGCCGACCGTGCCAAATACCTCGGTGACCCGGATTTCGTTGAGGTGCCGATTCAGCAATTGATTTCGGATGCGTATCTGCAACGCCGCGCCGACGAAGTGAACATGGACGAAATTTCCGATTCGGAACAAATTCAGCCAGGCCTGGGCGAATCGCCGGATACCACGCATTTCTCGGTGGTGGACGGTGACGGGAATGCCGTGTCGAATACCTATACCTTGAATATGCCGTTCGGCAGCGGCGTAGTGGTTTCCGGTGCTGGGTTCCTGATGAACGATGAAATGGACGACTTCAGCACCAAACCCGGCGTGGCGAATGTGTTCGGCGTGGTCGGCGGCAAAGCCAATGAAATCGCCCCGGAAAAACGCATGCTATCCTCCATGTCGCCGACCATTCTGGTCAAGGACAATCAAGCCGAAGTCGTGGTCGGCACGCCGGGCGGTTCCTCCATTATCACGTCCGTGTTCCAAACCATTGTCAATGTGGTGGACCGCAAAATGCCCGCCCAGCAAGCGGTGGACGCCACGCGCGTGCATCATCAATTGTTGCCGAAGGATTTGATTCAATACCACCCCGAACTCGACACCGACACCCGTCAGGCATTGGAATTAATGGGCTACCGTTTGAAGCGCGGTAATTACTTGGGCGACGTGCAATTGATTGTGCAGGACGACAACGGCCTGCAAGCCGCCGCCGATGTGCGCGGCCGTGGCGTCGCCAAGGTATTTGACATTCCGCCCAGCGTTTCCAAAGATGATTGACGAAGCGCAAACGACTGAAACCCCTCAAAACGACTGGCAAGTGTATTTATTGCGCTGTGCTGACAATACCCTCTATTGCGGCATCACCAACGACCTGTCGCGTCGCCTGCGCCAACACAACGGCGAAATTAATGGCGGCGCCAAATACACCCAAGGCCGCCGCCCCTGCCAACTCGTCTATTCCGAAAACCATCCCGACAAAAGCCAAGCCCTCAAACGCGAACTGCAAATCAAAAAGTGGCCGAGAAGCCAGAAAGAAGGGTTGTGTTCCAACATGGAAAAATAATCATGTTTAGTTTTGATAAGGTTTGATACGTATTTAATTTTTGCAAATCAAAAAATGTGCTGAAATAATAAAGTATAAATAGGCTTGAAAAAATTTTAGAAGCGCATGTACAAAGAATATACGTTATCAATTTAGTTTTTATAGAGATTTATTGATCCTAGATTGTTAGATAAAGGAAATTGAGTGGCAAAAAGACCAGTTTATTTACCTTCTAAATCAGAAGACTTTTTAGTTGAAACTATAATGGTTGATTTCGAATGGTCTCCGGGACTCGCGGCCATTCATAAGCAAAAATCGATAGATTCCTTACATCAGTCTATTAAAGAAAAATTAAACTATATTAATGAATTATTAGAAGTTTCTAGTAAGTCAAAAGTTGATCTCGGGGTGAAGTTAAGTGCTTTTAACCTTTCTATTTACGATGTAAAGCGCCAAATTGAATTTAGCGTTGAGGCAGCTTTCCAGTCGAGTAAGGTTTTTGAGTTTGGTGGGCCTTATCGAGATTTACTTGATGTTCCTTCGCTCAAAGCTAAGAAGGATAGCCGTTTAAAGTCTTCGGGACGACTCATAAAGTTCCAATTTTACAATCAAGAGTGGCCTTTGGAACCTGAGACCGCATTCTATGATTATTTATATGTAAATGCCTTGTTGAAGCATCCCGAATATCATGATGAGCTTTTGAAGTTTTCGGCTTTTACTGATATTGAGTTTAACCCAGATAAGTCTATAAATTGCCAAGCATATTCTGTTGCACTTTTTGTTTCTTTGTATCAAAGAGGGCTGTTAAATCAAGTAAATTTAAAAGAAAAAGATTGTTTTTTAGGCCTGATATCCAAATTTAAAACAAGTAATGCTAACAATCAAAGTAGTATTCAGCCGAAGCTAATATAGGAAGTTTTTTCATGTTAAAGTCAATAAGCCTGACGGGAGAACAAAAGAAAGTCCTTTTTTTACCGCCGCAAAACCCAGTTCAGATAAGGGGGGGTGCTGGTAGTGGAAAAACTACAGTCTCCTTGTATCGTGCAAAACAATTGATTGAGACACAAAATCAATTGTTTAGCCAATCAAAGGTAGTTATTTTTACTTATAATAAAACGCTAGCAGCTTATATTGATGCTGTAAAAGCACATATACGGAACATTTATAGCAAAGAAGGGGAAGAAATTTCTACACACTCTGGCCTAGATATTCAAGTTACGAATTTTCATAAATGGGCATATAGCTTTGTTGGACTACATAGTAGTCAGGTTATTAAACCTTGGGATCAGGAAAAGTACATACAAGAAGCAATATACAAACAAAAGGCACTAGATCAACAAAATACAATTTTGAATAAATCTATCGAATTTTTTAAAGATGAAATTTCGTGGATGAAAGGTAAGGTTTTTGAATCAGAAATAGATTATTTAAATACTCCAAGGTCTGGAAGAGGAACTGGGGATAGGGTTATGAAAGATCACAAGTCTGCAATATGGGGTGTGTTTCTACATTACAAAAAAATAATGGAGATTAATGGCAAAATTGATTTTGATGATTTTGCATTACTTGCATTGAAGAAAATAAATAATACTAATTCATTTCAAGCCCCTTTTTCCCATATTATCATTGATGAAGCTCAAGACTTGAATAAGGCACAGATACTCACCTTATCGAAGTTGGTTTCAGAAGAGACAAATAGCTTAACGATAATTGCAGATGCAGCTCAGCGGATTTATAAGAGTGGGTTTACTTGGAAAGAAGTAGGTATAAATGTTCAAGGTGGGCGTAGTTTATCGTTTAAAAAAAATTATAGAAACACGTTAAATATAGCAAGATCTGCGGCGAGCCTATTAGATTATGAGGATGATAAATCCGATTTTACAGAATCTGACTTTTCTCACTTAAAGGAGGGAAGTACTCCGAAATTTATTCGATTTAGTTCGTCAATAGAGCAACTAGGCTGGCTTGTTAAAACTATAAATAGTTTTGAAAATCTAAGTGAGACAGTGGTTTTACACAGAACACAGATGGGAGTTAAAAGCTGTCACGCTTTTTTAGAAAGAATGGGAGTTTCATCTGAAATCGTAAATGGTGAGATTAACTACTATAGTAATGCTATTAAAGTTTGTACGATGTCTTCTATTAAAGGGCTTGAGTTCGATAATGTGTTTATTATTGATTTGAATGAAGGTGTATTTCCTTATCCTCCTGGATTTATTGATGAAGATGATGAATACCATATTTCTACAGAACGAAGACTTTTATATACATGTATGACTAGAGCAAGAAAAAATTTATTTTTATTGAATAGTGGTGAACCAACTAGGTATATAAATGAAATTTCCCCTGAATTCATTGAGAAGATTGACTTTTCTGTTGTACTGTAATTCTGAAGAGAGTTTTTTTGATGGAAATAAAAGATGATTATTTACAGATTGAAGAAGAAGTGAGAAAAAGAGGGATAGGACAGCTTATTCACTTTACTCCTACAATTAATTTGATGAGTATTATCGATCAGCAGGGGTTACTAAGTCGTGCAACCCTTGAAGCTTTAGATATAGATAAATACGATGTTTTGGATTATGCAAAGTTTACTGATGAGATAAGGTACGATGATAAGAATTACATTAATTTATCAATTACCGGTCCAAATACATATTTATTTAGAAAGTTTAGAGAACGTACAGAGGATGAACCATACATAGTGTGGTGTGTTTTAAAAATCAATTTAGAGCCTTTGTATTGGAAAGAGACAAAGTTTTCGATAACTAATGCGGCATCACAAGCGGCTAAAAAGCAAGGTATAGGTGGAGACTATGTTAGTTTTAGTAAGCTTTTTTCTAGTGAGCTATTTATAAAAAACAGAATTTTAAGGAGCAATCATATTCCTCAAAATATGCCAACGGATAGTCAAGCCGAAGTGTTGGTAAGGGATAAAATTCCCTTGTCCTGTATAAAGCAAGTTTGTTTTGTTGACGATGAGTCTTTGGCAATGACCTTGGCAGCTTTTTCCTCTCTAAAATTTGATTCGACAATTTTTACAGTAGATAAATCATTATTTGTTTAAATTAAGTCTATTAACATTAGACTCTTTGGTTTCCCTGACTCGGGTGTTTTTTGTATTTACTTTGAGGATACTGAAATTAATATGTCCAAATTGAAGGAAATCAATCGAGTGATTTCACCTTGTTGTTGTCTGGTTAGTGTTAACGATTTTTCGTCATACGTATTTCAAACTTGTCACAGTGATGGTATTAATTCCTTCGCATGGATTAATGTTAAGAGCATGGCAGATCTTCAAGTATTCAATCACATCAAGGCGCCTTTCGCCTGATTCAATTTTGCTAATCCAAGAGTGTGGCGAATTAAGCTGCGCAGATAGCTTTCTAGCAGAAATTCCTTTTTCTTCTCGTTTTGTTTGAATCCAATTGAGCAGTACTTTGTATTCTGCTAAATGAATTGTTTTATCCATGGAACGGGTCGCCAAAAAATAATTTGACCCTATTTTAGTTCCACCTTTATAATGACCCCAAAATAGGGTCAATATGACTTTTAGTATTTAAAATTTTATTTTCATTAGATAAAGGGATGATATGTATTACAGGAATTTTTTAGGGTCAGGAGCAGTTGTTATGTTTGTTGCTATTACTTTAGCTGCATGTGGTGGTGGAGGTTCTGATAGCCCACAAAGTAATGAAGTCGATAAGGGTGGAGAGCAACAATTAAGAGATTTTGGAGATTCTCAAAGTAAAAGAGGGGTTCCTTACAATTTGTCAGGGACTGATGGTAAGACGTTTTATAGTACATACGGTTGCACTTTAGGGGCATCTAAAAATTCTTTTTTAGTCTATTCAAACGGATTTGTCGAAGTATCTTACCAAGCATCTAAAAGTTCTACTTATCATACTGAATGTATGATGGAAAAGGCATATTTAAAAGTGGATATAGGAAATACGACTGATTTGGATGCTGATTTTTATGACGGTGAAAAATACGGGTATATGGTTTTTTATGATGAATCACTAAACTTGTTTTTTGAAATAAATAGTAATGCATTAGATATTGATGATGTTATAGCTTCTCAAGCTTACAAGTTAGTTGGGATAACCAATGATGGATTGAGCGCGGTAATCGATAAAAAAAACGGGGATACTGTTACCGTCCAACTTTCAGAAATATTTAAAGAGATTCCTCTTAGCACTATCGGTATCAATAAATATGCTCCAGCTTCATTTTACTCAGATAATTCTGATTTACTAATGGAAGTAGGAAGTACTGTTTCATATCCGATTGCATCATATGCAACCATCGATAAAGTATATGATTTAAGGGGTTTTCTATACAACTATAGCGATTCAGGATGTGATCATAGCGGAAGTGCTTATGCGATTTACAATGATGGAAGAATGGTAACAAAAGATCGAACAACAGGTAGTTATGAATCGACTTGCAATATAACTCAATTGTATGAAAAAGTAGAGTTGCATAATACAACAATGATAAAAGGTGATTATATTAATCAGTATACGTTTTATGATAGTTCTACGAAAATTTTTTATGATCACCTATCCACGAACTTTGGAGATAGTTCCGATTACTCCTTGGTTGAGATTATTTACCATGGAAATTATGGCGTGGTTGAAGATTCAGGCGGTAATAAAACAATTGTTAAGATTCTAAGTTCTTACAAACAGGTTTCATAACCATTGTTAATATTTCAATGGTAAGGTATTGAGATCGAGATGATCCAGGTTCAATTTATATTGATTATGATAAAGAAAGCGGACTTTCTAATGCTGATAGACACCGAATCATTGATGTAGATCCTACGGGAGCATTTTATATTTGTCCATAATAGAAAAGGTAGGCTAATGCATATTAATAAGTTGGTGGTATTTTTTGTAAGTATTTTCTTATCTATTGACGCGTTAGCCGCTGAATTTGAGTACAAGGGAGAAAAAATAAGGTCATCCATAAGCTCTAACACCGTACAGTGCGATGGATATGAGATAAAAATAGAAGTTGAAAAATTTCCTTTTGAATATGAAAGCTACGTACCGAACATATTTAAAATCAGTGGTTTTTATGGTAGTAATGCGATTGTTTCAAGAAAAGCTTATTTAGTAAAAAATAAAATAACCTTAATTTCAGAAGCTAATAAGCTAGATGGAATAAAAGATTTTTTAGTTGAAAATAGAACGTATTTGCCGTTAAAGGCAATGTGTAAGGGAAATGATTTCGTTATCCTGTATTGGTCAGGAGGAAATTGTAAATCCTGTGAAGTTTTTGTTGAGTTTAGTGTGGACCGATCAGGTTTTGGTAATCCAAAATTAATCTCAAAGGAGATGGTTCGCGACAAATACGACTAAATTCATAGCAAGAATCAATGCAGAAGGTTTGGTTTGTTTTGAGGAGTCGACTTTATCTAAAAACGCCCAGGCCTGGGCGTTTTTTGTATTCAGCTTACTGAGCGCGCACGGAAAAGGTATCGGTGGCTTTGATTTTAATCACGTCCGGATTGGGGGTGTTGTTTTCAATCAGCCAGGCGATTTCGTCTTGTTGTTGGCTGGCGTCGAAGATTTTTTGCCAGACGCGTTCCGACACCTGCCAGCGGTAACCGCGTTGGCGTAAAGCATCTTTCAAATCAAACGGTGCGCTTGCGCAGTTTTTCGCGGTACATGGCTTGGTCCGCCACGGCAATCAGGTGTTGCATGTCGTTTGCGTCTTCTGGGAATACGCTGCAGCCGATGCTGGCGGACAGGGTCAAGGTTAAGTCTTCTACTTGAAGGCTGGGCTTGAGGTTGGTATGAATCGCTGTCATGATCGGTTTCAGGTCGGGTGGCGTGGCGGAAGGGGGGATAATAATCAGAAACTCGTCGCCGGATAAGCGCCCAACTTGGTCATGCTCACCGATTGAACACTGCAAACGCTCGGCAATGTGTTTTAAAACCACATCACCCACTGGATGACCGTGCGTGTCGTTAATGATTTTGAAATCGTTTAGGTCAATGAACAGAATCGCCATATAGTCTTGGTCGGCGATGGCCGTGTCTAAGGTGTGTTTCAATTGTTCTAAAATTAAGGTTCGGTTCGGTAACCCGGTTAGGCCATCATAATGTGCCGCCCGATAAAGCTCTGCTTGCATCTCTTTTTGCTGAGTAATGTCTTGTGCCATGCAAATCAGGTGTTTGTGGTGTTTGTGTCCGGTCTCAAACGGCATATTGGACCATTTGCACAGAATTCGTTGTCCGTCTTTACGAATGTTTTCGTTTTCAGAAAAGGTCAAAACCTTTTCGGCTAATGTGCGTTGAATGATGTCGGGAATGGATGGGTTTTGTGGTTTGGGTAATAGCAAGTCATACACATTGCGCTGAATGGCTTCTTTGGCCGAATACTGAAAGGTGTTTTCGGCTTCGCGGTTCCAATGGTGAATTAGGCCTTGCTGGTCGATCTCGATCAGGCTGACCGGTGCATTTTGAAATAAATCTTCAAACTGTTGGCGGCGCACATTGGTGCGGTGAAACTGCCGGTACACGATGGCGGCGAGTAATGATATCAGCACGAGAATGGCGACGGCATAATAGAGTTGCTGTTTGAGGTGCTCGTAATCTAAATCGACGGGTTCATACAGCATCCCTTCAACATCGAATTTTTTCGGCAAGATGCCCAGTTGATGGTAAGTATGGGCAATGTGCTGCCAGCGACCGGGGTTCATATAACCGATTTCCACCAGGTCTGGCATCATCAACTGGCGCATCCGCTCGGCTTCGTATTCAAGGTGCGCGCGGCTTTTTCGAGTTGAATACTGTGTCAGAATCAGGTCGATGATCTCGTCCGGATGCTGCATGGCGTATTGCCAGCCTTTTAAAGAGGCCTGGAGAAAGTCGGCGACGATTTTCGGGGATGCTTCGACCATTTTTTTAGTGGTAAAGAGGTTGTCGCCGTAAAAGTCGATGCCCGACATCACCGGGCGGAACAGTTGCACATCAAGGCCTTTTTGTTTGAAGTCGAACGGCTCGTCGGTGGTGTAAACCGACATGGAACCCACTTGCCCGTCAATGAGTTCGTCGATGCGGTGCCGATGATCCCGTAGTTGTAATTTATCAAGATTGACCCCTTCGGCTTTCAAGTAAGCCATCAGCTCCAGAGAGTTGGGTTCCATCATGATGGGATGGCTGGCGAGCTGGTGAATGTTTTCGATGCCGGAATCGGATAAGGCGGCCAGTGCCAAAGGCGAGTGCTGCATAATGACCGCCAGCACCACAATGGGGCTGTTTTCATAAAAATTCAATAACACCTCGCTGGTGCCGACGCCGAATTGCGCTTGCCCCGAAAGGACGGATTGGATTGGACCCTGTCCGATGCCGGCTTCTTTTAAGGTCACATTTAAACCGGCGTCACGATAATACCCTTGTTGGATTGCGGCGTAGTAACCGGCGAACTGAAATTGATGTTTCCACTTTAATTGCAGTGTAATGGGGGTCAATGAATCGGGATGGCTTGTATCTCGTCCTGCCTGCGCGGGATGCGAGAGCATAAACACCGTCAAAAAGAGGGCGAGACTAGAGCGGGCTATGATTGTCATATTTGTTATGGCGAGTGCAATTTTATTATATTTTATATGGTTGCATAGTACTGAAAAGTCATGAACTTGCCAAGCCGGTTCGAGTGATTTTTATTGCGCGCGCACGGAAAAGGTATCGGTGGCTTTGATTTTAATGACGTCCGGGTTGGGGGTGTTGTTTTCGATGAGCCAGGCGATTTCGTCTTGTTGTTGACTGGCGTCGAAGATTTTTTGCCAAACGCGTTCCGACACTTGCCAGCGGTAACCGCGTTGGCGTAACGCATCTTTCAAATCAAACGGCGCGCCGGTGGCTTTGATGAGCACTTTTTGCTGGCGCACGGAGGCCAGCAGGAAGTGGAAGGCGGGCAGTTGCGATTCGGAAATCGGGAAACTCAGCAAATGGGTGAGGGCTTGCACGTCGTCCAAGGCGCGGTGCGCGCCGTAGAAAAACTGCCCGACTTTCCAGCATAAAAATTCCTGACTGCGCGAGCCGACTTTGGCGAGGTGAAACCAGTCCACCTGGCTGGCGGAGCAGCCCCATACCTTTTCCACAAACAAATCGTTATAACGTTCCACCACCGGGCGGTCGAAAGCCGCGTTGTGCGCCACGCAAAGTTGAACGTCCGCCAGATCGGCTTCGACTTCTTCCCACGAAATGCTATGGCCTTGCACGTCTTCCATGGTCAGGCCGGTCACTTGGGTGACTTCGGGCGTGATTTCGCCTTCCGGTTCGTTGAGGAAGTTTTTGGCAAGCAATACGCGGTAGAAATGGCCTTGCGAATCGAATTCGACTACCTGATAACCCAGTTCGATGATTTCGCACACCGAGGTGTCCAGCCCGGTGGTTTCGGTGTCGATAATGCAGACTTTGTGATAAGTGTCGCCTTGCGGTGCCTGATATTGGGAAACGGCTTGAAAGCGGCGCAGGACTTGATAGTCACCGGAGGCATCGAGTTGTTGGGCGAGGGTTTCCAGATGGGTGTCGGTTGTCATAGGCTTTGTGATTCGCTGTATTAAAGATGATGTGAACGCTCATTGTGACAAAACTCGGCAGGACGGGCAACTGTTTCGCAAAGCGGATGAGTATGTGAATGGTAGGTGAGTTATCGAATCCAATATTGCACGGCTTGCCACCAGCGCACGTCAAACCGCAGGCGGACGTAAATATACAGCCGGTGATATTGCCGATAAGCGGATTCGATTTCCGCGGTGTTGAGCTGGGCGTGTTGCAACAGCCAGGCGATGCGGCGTGAATGGCTGCGCGGAATGTAACCGAGCAAGCAGGACGAACCGTTCAGCCAGATTTGCACGGCATGGCCGTCGAATTTATTCTCGGGTTCCGGTTTGAGTGTGACGATTGCGCCCGGTGTCAGCAAGCCATGATTTTCCACGGCATCGGTTTCATAGAAATACACGCCTTTGACCGGCAGCACCCAGCTTAAAGACGGGTGCAGGATTCTTTGGGTGAGCTTCTGAAACCAAGTGGAAAGCATGGCGTTATCCTTTCGAGTCTTCTAGCCTTTCATCCTTGGATATTCGGCGGGTCCAAATCCTCGGGATGCGGTTCGATGGTAAGGCTTTGTTGTTTGCACATTTCCCGACAGATTTGACAGTGCTTTTGCAGGGATTGCAGCAATTCGCGGATTTCGTCCTGTTGCAGTTCCTCCAAAAGCTGGTTGTAGAAACAGGTATGCACCTGAATCATTTCGCCCATCAGTTTCCAGGCCTCGGCTTCGGTCATCAGGTAATGGGCTTGGAACAGACGCATGGCAGGGTGTTCGTATTCCTGATGCGGAATTTCCCAGGGCGGAATGCTCGGCAGTGCCACCGTCGGCAGTTTGTCCAGCAGGAAGGATTGTTCGGATTCGAAATGCGGCAGCATGGAATCGAAAATCCGCGCGGCGCTTGGGTTGTGATGCGCCTGCAAGGTGTGGCCGAAAGTTTGGCAATGGTACATGGATTCTTCAATCATCTCATTGACGGCGGCCAGCACCCAGGCCAGGTTTTTCTGGCTGGTTTTCAAGTGTGGACGTGGCTGGGTTTTGGTGTGCAGTGCGTTCATACCAAATGGCCCTCTTCAATACGGTTCAGGATGGTTTGCGCTTGGTCTTCGGCTAAGTCTGCGGATGTGGCCTGTTCGGTTTGCCCAGTTTTGACCGTGCTGTCACCATCCGGGTAAATCGGCAAATCGGCCTGATAAAAAATGCCGGTATCGAAGCCATCGCTGCCGTGAATGGCTTTGGCGGCTTCGATGACATCGGACGTGGGTTCGACATTCAACGGGCGCATGGTTTTCTGCCATTCCTTTTCTTCGGGGCGGAAGGTCACGCAGGGGCTTTTCACTTCAATCAACGAAAAGCCTTTGTGTTGAATGCCTTCGACAATCAATTTGCTTAAGCCGTTCGGGTCGCCGGAAAAACCGCGGGCAATAAAGCTGGCGCCGGAGGCCAGTGCAATGCCCAATGGGTTGAAGGAGCGGATGCCGGTGCCGTGTGGCGCGAGTTTGCTGTGCCAGTCCGGCGCGGTGGTGGGCGACGGTTGGCCTTTGGTCATGCCATAGACTTCGTTGTCCATGACGATGTAAGTCATGTCCATATTTCGGCGGCAGGCGTGAATGAAGTGATTGCCGCCGATGGAATAGCCGTCACCGTCGCCGCCGGCGACCAGCACGGTCAAATCCGGGCGATTCAGCTTCAAGCCGCTGGCCACCGCCAGTGCGCGACCGTGGACGCCGTGGAATCCGTACACATCCAGATAGGCGGGTAAACGGGAGGAACACCCGATGCCGGACACCAGCCCGATTTTCTCTTTCGGCAAATTCAACCAGGCCAGGGCTTTGGTCAAGGCGCGAAGGATGAAAAAGTGACCGCAGCCCGGACACCAGACCGGGTGAATGTCGGACATATAATCGTTTGGCTTGGCCGGTCTGGCCGGTTTAGCAGGGTTATCGGATTCCGCAGAGGCTTGTGTGGTTCTGATCTCCACGTGATTCAAGGCGTCGGTGCTCATTTGGTTTTCTCCAGACAGGCGGTCAAGTGGTGTTCGACACGGGCGGGATTGAACAGAATCGGCCCGGCTTCGGCGATGGAAACGGCTTTGACCGGAATCGCACTTTGCGACAGCAGGTAATGATACAACTGGCCGCTGGCGTTTTGTTCGATGATGATGACCTGGTTGCCTTTGAGGTGTTTTTTCAGGACGTTGGTTTGCAGTGGCATTAACAGGCGCAAAGCGATTAAACCGATATTGGCGCCGTTGGCATTCAGGTTGTCGATGGCCACGCGCACCGCTTCATAACTGGACCCCCAGGTGATGATAACGGTTTTGGTTTTCGGCGGCAGGTCGAGGCTGGCCCATCGGTCGCCGTAATCGAACTCGGCGATTTTGCGGGCGCGTTTCGCCAGTTGTTCCGAATGGTCGGAAGCCATTGATGACGGCACGCCGACTTCGGTGTGTTCTAATCCATCGGCGGTGTATTGGGTGTCCGGCATGCCCGGCCAGGCAATCGGTGAAATGGCGTCTTCGGTCAGTTGGTATCGACGATATGCGCCTTCCTGCGGTGTGGCGGTTTTGCGTTGCAACCCGAAATCCTGTGGCGGCACCGGGTCGATAATGGCGCGGCATTGCCCTAAGTGTTGGTCGGTGACTTCCACCACCAATGTTTGCAGGGCTTCGGCTAGGCCGAGCGACCACTGCGAAATCGGCACCATTTCCTGCACGTTCAAGGGTGCCACCACCACGTGCGGCGCTTCGCCGTGAAAAGCATACAGCACTTGGTTCAAATCGGTTTGTTCGGACTTGGTGGGAATGCCGGTGGACGGCCCGCCGCGCATCACCGTGACCACCAACGTGGGCGTTTCGCTGGCAATGGCGAGGCCCATTGCTTCGGTCATCAAGGCAAAGCCGGGGCCGGAAGTGGCGGTCATGCTCGGCCAGCCGCCGAAGGAACCGCCGATGACCATGTTCATGGCGGCGAGCTCGTCTTCGGCAATCAGCACATTGCCGCCCAGTTGTTCGATGCGTGGCGCGAGGTATTCGACAATGTCGGTGGCGGGGGTGATCGGATAAGCCGCGGCCAGTTTTAAGCCGCCGCGCAGCGCGCCCAAGCCGCAGGCTTCGTTGCCGCTGATGTTCCAGCGTGGCGTGTTGGTGGGCGTCCAATCCGGCAGACGGCGATAGGGTGTTTCCTCGACCAGAGTGGTGCCGATTTTGACGGCTTCCAGCGATTGCTGGACGACTTCGTCGCCTTTTTTGCCGAGGGTTTTGCGCAAGGCCGCTTCCAGGGTGTCCAACGACAGGCCGATTTGCTGGGCGAGAATGCCGAGCGCGAACATATTGATGCGGCTGCCCTTGAGGTTGCGCACGGCTTCCTGCAAGGCGACACCAATTAAGGTAGCACCGGTACTTTCTACCAGGCCTGGTGGTTTTTCACGGCTGTTGTCGTAAATCACCAGACTGTCCGAGGTCAGCGGGATTTCATCGTGGAAACGTTCGAACTTTAACCAATCCAATGCCAGATGCAGGTGAGAGAATTCGGCAAGGGTTTCGATGGGCCGGTCGGAAAAGTGCAACATCACGGCAGATTCGCCGCCGCGAATCTGCGGGCCGAAGGAGCGGTTCATCACGCCGTAAAAACCGGCCTTGGCCACCGCGTCCAGCAGAATCAACCCGACGGTGACGGCCCCGGTGCCGCCGGAGCCGGAAATGGATACCGCCAGAGTGTTGCGCGGTTGGGCGCTGGCTTTGGGGGGCGGCGAAGACGTGGCGTTATCCGACATGAAAGCTCCTTTGCATGTGTGGTCTTATCGGGTATATTGGATTACGTCTATTTTAGAACAATCGAAATTAGGATACACGTTGAAAGCGTCGGAATCTGCAAATAATGTGACTCATGCAGAGACCTCGGTGACGTTTTCGCGACGCTGAACAGGAAAGGAGAAGGCGATGAAATTAGCGTGGTTGAGTTTGGTGTTGGGGGCGGTGTTTGTGTTGAACGGTTGTTCGACGGCGGAAGAACGCGCCTATCAGAAAGAATATCAAAAGGAAGCGGCTAAGGAGTCGCATCAGGAACTGAGCCGCGAAGCGGAAAAAGTTAAAGAATAATCATCGGCTAAACTGGCATTCTAAGCCATCAGTGTATTGAGCGCATCCGGCAAACGGTAACCCTGTTCAACTTCACCGTTTTCGGAAAGCAGTGTCAAGCGCACGGCGGTGAGTTGTAAGTCCGGCGTGTTTTCGTCGGCTTCGCCATGCAGACGGTCGCCGATAATCGGAAAACCGGCCTGCGCCAGATGAATGCGAATCTGGTGTTTGCGGCCGGTGTCGATGCTCACTTCCACCCGGCTTTGCTGTCGTTCGGCATCATAGGCCAGCCGCGTGACATGACTGCGCGCGGCTTTGCCGTCAATCGGGGCATCCAATGTGACGGTGTCCGGCGGAAATTCCCCTTTTACCCAGGCCTGGTAGATTTTACGAATGTGCGGTTGTCGCGGCTCATCCAGTTCGTCCTTGGCGTTCGCTCGTTCAAAACGGTGTGCGAGTTGTTGGGCGGTTTTCTTATTGTGCGCCAACAGCATCAGGCCGTCGGTGGCTTTGTCGAGACGGTGAATCGGCCAGCAGGGGCGTTGCTGGGGTGCCTGCTCGAAACGGTATTCGCTTTCCACCCAGCGGTACAGGGTGGTGTGGTCGCCCCATTTCGAACCTTGCGATAGCACGCCTTTGGGTTTGTACCAAACGCTGTATGTCTGTTCGTCCGCGATCAATACTGGCGAGGGAATCTCGCTGTTCAATACCGCCGGATTGTAGTAAAACGACACCTCGCTGCCGGCTGGGAGGACTTTTTTGGCGCGGCGAATTCGGCCAGGTCGGGTTAATTTTGGGGTTTCGCTGTCGGCGTCAGGTTTTTTTAACGGTTCGGCCACCCAGACGGCGCCTTGCTGGCAAAAGCGTTTTAAAGCTTGATTGGAAAAAGCCACGCCGTTGGGCAAATGCGTTTGCAAGGCGTCCAGAAGCGATTGTGCCTGCGCCAGCGTAAAGTGGCATTCAATCGGTGTTTCGGTGGCGTTTTCGATGTCGGGTGTCGTGGTCATGGGAATATTTTACGGGATTCTCATGACTTGCGGTGGCTTCATCGGTAAATTGTCCAGCATCGACGGTTTTTGCAGTACAATTTGTCGCATTGTCATCAAAGATGGTTCAGCCGAGTGCAAACATTACAATTGGATACTGAAACAATCGAGGTGGTCAAAACCACCCGCCGCGGTTCGATTGCTCTGAAAGTCGAACCCGACCGCATCGCCCTGATGGTGCCGAAACAATTCTCCGAAGCGACAATTGAATCCCTGATCGAAAACGAGCGGGATTGGCTGTTGCAGCAAATCCGCAAGCATCAGGCGGAAATGCCGAAACGTCTGTTGTTGAAAAACGGGCATGAGCTGTTGCTGTTCGGCGAAAAAATTCTGTTCAAAGAAGATCACCACACCCAAGTGAAAACCCTGTCGGTGGCACTGGACGGGGCGCATTTGATGGCGTATATGAAAACCGCCCGTGCTTTGAAGGACCCGCAAGCCACGCAACGCAAAAAAGTGGTGCAGTTTTTCAGCGAGCAACTGCAAACCTATCTGGAACCGCGTTTGCAGATGTTTGCCGAGCAAATTGGGGTGCAACCTTCTGAGGTGACGATTCGCAATTACAAATCCCGTTGGGGAAGCTGTTACTCCGACGGGCGTGTGCAGTTCAACTGGCGGTTGGCGATGGCTCCGAAGGACGTGGTGGATTATGTGATTCAGCATGAATTGTGTCATTTGATTCACCCGAATCATTCCGCCGATTACTGGGCGTTGGTGGCGCGACATTGCCCGGATTTCGAGACCCATAAACAGTGGTTGAAGGAAAATGGCGCGGCGCTGATTGCGTTTTAATTCAGATTTCAAACCTAAATTCAAACCTAAAGTGAAACCCAGGAAAGGACGCAGTATGGATAAGAAGCAGGAAGACATTCAACCCATGGTGGAAAATGAAGCCACGCCCGTGACCGAACCGGAAACGGCTTTGAAAGCGGAAGTGGAAGCAGAAGTCCGGTACGCCGGGTTCTGGAAGCGTTTGGCGGCGTATATCATCGACTTTGTGGTGATTTCGTTTGTGTTCGTCATTATCGGTTTTGCCCTAGCCTTGATGGGCTTGGTGGACTTGAATCAGGAAGTGCCGATGGAGGAATACGACAATTCGATTGATTTGATTTCGATTCTGATTACTTGGGGTTATTTTGCCTTGATGGAGTCGTCGTCGAAACAAGGTACGTTGGGCAAGATGGCGCTGGGCATTAAAGTCACGGATTACGATGGTCAGCGCATTTCGTTTCTGCGCGCCACCGGGCGCTTTTTTGGAAAATACCTATCAGCGATTTTGTTGATGATCGGTTTCCTGATGATTGCTTTTACGGCCCGCAAACAAGGGTTGCACGATATTCTGGCGCGCACCTTGGTCGTTAATCAGCGTTAAAAGCCAGACAACTTCACACTCTTTATTCTCACCAGGCCTGGGCGTTTTTGTTTCTGACAAGGTATGATGCCGTTCAGGCTGTGGTTTGAATCTGACGGCGCACACTCAGCCAGAGCAACAGCGCCAGCATCACCAGTATCGCTTGCGATATCGCCATCCATTGCAAACTGTGTTGCACATACGGCACGACGAGCGCGGCCACCAATCCCGCCATCCCCATTTGAAAGAGACTTTGCACCGAACTGGCCAAACCGCGTTGGCTTGGCAAGCAATCCAGTGCCACCAAACTGAGGCCGGGGTTCGCCATGGCAAACGCGAATGAATAGAGCACTAGTGGGGCAATCACCAGCCAGGCTTGAACCGGCAAGAAGCTTTCAAAGAAAAGGTTGATGATGACCGCCAGGCTCGCCAGAGCAAAGGCGACATTGATTAAGGTGGTGGCTTTAAAACGGTCGGTGAGACGGTGAATAAGAATGGAGCCGATCAACACACCGGACACCACCGGCACAAACAGTATCCAAAAATCTTGCTGGCCGAGCTTTAGGTGATCGAACACCACGCTGGCGGCACCGGCGACATAGATAAAGAACCCGCCGATAATAAACCCTTGTGCGGCCACCAGTCGCAAGAACTGTGGATGCACCAGACTTTGCCAGTAGCCTTGGAGGATGCGAAGCGGGTGAATGGATTGCACGTGTTCGGGGGATTGCGATTCCTTCACCCGAAAGGAAAACAGCATAATGATGATGACGCTGTAAATTGCCAGAAAATAAAACACCGAGCGCCAGCCCAGGTGTATTTCCAGCCAACCGCCGATAATCGGTGCCAATGCTGGGGCTGCGGTGAACAACATCATCATTAACGCCATGGCCTTTTGTGCCTCATCGCCCTGGAAGAAGTCTCGTAACATGGCGCGGCTGGCCACTAGGCTGCCCGCCAACATGGTGCCTTGCAAGGCGCGACCCAGCAACAGGGTTTCGATGCTCTGTGCCAAGGCGCTGAGAATGGAAGCGGCCAAATAACCGACCAGGCTGATGAGAATAATCGGTTTGCGCCCCCAACGGTCAGCCATCGGCCCCCAGAACAGCGTTGCCAATGCGAAGCTGATAAGGTAGATGGCCAATGTCTGTGAAAGCAAATCCCGGTTCGCGGACAGTTCGGCTTCAATGGCTGGAAAAGAGGGCAGATAGGTGTCAATGGTGAAGGGCGCGAGCATGCCGATCATGGCGACGATCACAATTAAAAACATCGGTGATAAGTTGGCTGTAGAGTGATTGGATGATGAAAGAGATGGCATGGGGCGCAGGTTCGAATTGAATTTGAAAGACGTTATTGTAACGCGTTCAGACGTTTGACGAAACTCGAAGAAACGTTTGCCGGGCGGTCCACTAATAATGTTGGAGAGAAAATAAAAAACCTCCCGTTTTCATCCTGAAAAGGGAGGTCGGCTGAGGAGAGTGGTTTGGGCTTAAACCGCGACCACAGTGATGGTACTCAGCCACCACATGAGTGCGACGGAACCGAAGGTCAAAATCAAGCCCCAGATAATTGCTTTAATGCCATTCATGTCATTACTCCTTAACGGCCGGCATGGCCGCGTAGTAATCCGCCAGACCTTGAATTTCTTCATCGGTCAGGTCGTGGGTGAATTGCGACATCCCTTGGTGGACGTCGTTATGGCGTTGGCCGTCCTGATAGGCTTTCAGGGTGCGGACAAAATACTCCGGCACCTGACCGGCCAAGGACGGAACGATGCCGTGGCCTTCGCCGTGTACACCGTGGCAGGAGGCACAAGGCGTAATCATACGATTAACATCCCCTTTACGCACCAAACGGTCAATTTTAGGATCGGCTTCAGAGCTTTCTGTCCAGTTGGTCAGCGGTTGTTTGGCATAGAAGGCCGCGATATCCGCAATTTCCTGGTCGGTCATGCTTTGCGCCAGTTTCACCATAATATTGGCTTGTTTGTAGTTTTCCCAACGACGCCCGTCGCGATAATCCAGCATCTGTTTGATGGTGTATTCTTCCGGCATCCCATTGAGTGATGGGTAGTTGCGGGAAGGGGATTTCCCTGTTTCACCGTGACAAGCCGCACACATCCATTGATGGTTTACTTTTTCACCATTAGTTGCGTTTCCGGCTGGCATTTTGTTGAGCGTATTTTGCAACGTGAAGTTGGTCCAAGGACTGGCCTCGGGCTTCTCGTCATGGCCGCCGGCTAAGGCCATACCGCTGAATCCGATAAAGGCGGCTGTGCAGGCGGAAATTAAAGTTCGTTTTAACATAGTTATTACCTCACACCTTTATCAAGAGAATACGTCTTTTACAAATTCACGTTGCCAGTTCTTTTGGTAAACGGCTTCGAGAATCGGCTGAGCCGGTTTGTCGGTAATCGGTGAAACACCCGCCGATTTCCCTTTCGGTTGAATCAAACCGTCACGTACCTCATAGATGGCGGCAATGGATACCCCGTAGTTCTGACCAGCCAAGCTGTAACAGACGTTGGAGTAAATGGCTTTTTGCAGTTCATGCCCTTTCAACGTATCGGCCACGGCTTGCGCACACACTTTGGCCTGCGAGTTGGCGGAGTAACCGGATTTCGGCATCGCATCCGCGATGCTACTGTCGCCCAGAACGTAAACCTCTTCTTGAATCGTGGATTCGAAGGAGTTACGTTTGATTGGGCACCAACCGGAACGATCCGTCAAACCAAGCTTCTGTGCCAGTTTACCGGCGCGTTGGTTCGGGATGATGTTGATTATGTCCGCTTTGTACTCACCGAATTCGGTGATGACCGTTTTGTTTTTGGCGTCCAGGCCAATGACTTTACCGCCGTCGGAACCCGGTACCCAATCCAGCAAGGACTTGTCGGTTTTGTAACCGTAGAGGCGCTCCCAGGCTTTTTTGAACGGTACGTCTTTGGTGAAACGCTCTTTTGGGTCCAACACGATCAGCTTGGCGGTCGGGTTGAAGTTCTTGAAGTGCTCTGCAAAGAAAGACGCGCGTTCATAGGGCCCAGGCGGGCAACGGAACGGGTTTTGTGGTGGTGAAATAATGGCGACACCGCCTTTTTTCAGGCCAAATAGTTGGTCTCGTAATTTCAGTGTTTGAGGGCCTGCTTTGTAAGCATGCGGGAAGTCACCTGCCGCTAATTCAGCATTGTAACCTTCATAATCTTCAAATTTGAAGTCGATACCCGGTGAGACCACCAACTTGTCGTATTGGAAGTTATGACCTTTTTCGGTACGCACGGTTTTTTTGTCGAAGTCGGCACCGACCACTTTGTCGATGACGACATTGACGTTGTACTTCGACTTAATTGTGTCCAAGTTGAACGTTAAGTCATCCAGTGTGTGCATGCCGGCAATAACATCGTTGCTTCGCAAGCAGGTGATGTATTCCGGGTCTTGCTCGATGATGGTGATTTTGACGTCCGGGTCGGCGAAACGTAGGTATTTCGCAAAAGTGGACCCGCCGACACCGCCGCCGAGTACCACAACGTGCGGCGCGGATTTGGCGAAGGCTTTGTTGCTTGCGCCGAAGATACCGGTGCCGGCAACCGCCGCGGCACCGAACACTTTGATCAGATCGCGTCGTGTGATTTTACGATCGAAAGTCATGTTTTCTAATTGGCTCATTCTTGACCTCCTGTCGAACCGGCTTTCTGTGCCGCCAACGACTCTTTTAAACTGGTTTCTTCCCAAGGTTTCATTGGTTGTTTGACGAACCATTCCGCCATGGCTTTGATTTCTTCATCGGTGAAGCCGCGCGCGACTCGATCCATAATGACGGCCGGGCGAGTGCCTTCACGATAAGCAATCATCGCTTTGGTGAATTGTTCGACCGACATGCCCGCCAGCGGCGGCATGGCTTCTTGTAGCTCCTGCCCGTTGGTGCCGTGGCAAGGTGCACATTGCCAAGCCATCGCTTGGCCGGAGGCTGTCGGTGTTTTAACATCTGCTTGCGCAGCGTGCGTTCCGGCCAGGGTGAGGGCACAGAATGAGACGGTTAATAATTGTTTTTTCATTGTCTTCTCCTTACAGTGACCAGATATAGAAGCCAACCGCAAAGAATTGAACCATCCATAGAGTCATGATCCAAATCGCGATTGTTCCCATTTTGTTGACGGTCTCACCGGGGGTGTAAACACCAACGGTTTGACCGGCTTTCCACGCGATGGTCAGGAAGTAAGCCAAGACGCTTCCCCCGACAATCGCAAAGGTCAGGAAGAACAAGCCAGTGGAGTACCAGTCTGCAATGACTTTGTAGTCGAAGAAGCTGTAGTTGAAGAAGCCGTTCAGGATGTCGTAACGCAACACTTCACGAGAGATCGCCACAATCAAGCCAACCACGAGCCCCATTGGTAAGGCCATATAGCTGCAGATGCGTGCTTCGCCTCTCAGGCGGATTAAGCCCCAGACACCGTAGAACAGAACGGCCGCGCCACCGATAATGCCCCAGAAGGAGGTCGCGAAATTGCCAGCGGTTTCCGGTAAGGTCATCATCCAGCCGATGTAAAGCACGGTTGAGATAACGGAACCGACCAACATCCATTTCTTGCCGACGCCTGCCGCCCAGTTCAAGTAGTCGTGATCGGCATCTTCTCGTACCGACTTAAAGCGACGGTAGGTGACCAGCATGGCACCGGCGACCGGAATCGCCAAACTGATGAAGAAGGCAAAACGCCAAGGGCTGTAAGCATGCAGTTTCGAACCAGAATAATCTAACGTACCGTTCTGCATATACCATTCTTGCCACAGTTCAGGATGCAACATTTGTTTGGTCAAACTGTGCATGATGAAGCCGACAACCAACATCAACGCCAAGCTGACAACCATTGACCAGCGAGATTTCGGTGTTAGGGTTTTATCACTTTCTTTGTTGTTGCGGAAGTAATAGAAGTACATCGCCCAATACGCCAGAATCAAAATGACGATAAAGGAAATGACCCAGTCGGCGGACAACACGTTCGAAGTGTACCAGTGCGGATCGTAGGTGACCTGCACAAACAGTAACGGCGCGACCCCGATCACAATGGCGACCGAGACGGACACCTTGGCGATTTCGAGCATGGCCGCCCCTAGGCGACGCCAGTAAGCGTTTTGACTAAAAGCGCCGATGAGAGTAATCAAAGAAGTACCCAGCATCAGTTGCACAAAGAAAATGTGCATGGCGAAGGTCAAAACCCCCAGTGCAATGAAAATAATCGGATAGGTTGGAATCCCTGCGGGGTTACGCAGGGCGTACATCATCTCAGTAACCTGAGCAACTTGAGCAGCGTCCATTATTTGCCCTCCTGTTCAACGGTCAGACTTGCGACTTTGTCGTCGGCCTGTTTAATGGCCAGCGCACGGTCACGGTCTGAGATTTCTTTTTTAATCGCCGCAGTGACGGCCGGTTCGCCGCCTTCCTTATTCATGACCAAGAAGGCTGATAAGGCTTTGACTTCGGATTCCAGCATCGGCATTTTCGGCATGTAAGCGATGTTGCCGGTGGTGAGTACCCCGCGAACATATTCTTCCATGCGTGCTTGCGTGATGCCGTCAGGGAAGTAACGACGCAGAGGACGAATCCCGGTGGCACTTGGAGAGTGACAATTGGAGCAATAGGTCATGGCGATGAATTCACCCGCCTGAATCATGTTGCCGTTATTGACTTCTTTCAGGTGTTCAGGCGTAAATGGATGCGCCTTTAGGATGCCGACTTTTTCGATGGTCGGTAGTTGAGATTTAATATCCATGCCTGGTACGTCACGCCCAACCACCTGGTTGGAATAAACGTATTGACCGGCCACCCAAGGTTTACGCATGGATTCACGCGCGGTCTCTTCAGGCCATAGGCCCGCCACCAGAATGATAATGGTCATAGCACCGGCAAAGCCTTGAACCAAGGTTTGAGGACGTAACATGGTAATGATGAAGTAAGCTAACGTACCCGCCAATACGGCCATGATGCTGGCTTGGAAGTAGTTCGGCAAACGGTTTTCCATGACCAGAATAGCTTGGTCCGGTACAGACGTTAAATACCATTGGAACATGGCGGCACCAATCAAGGTGGAGATAATCCCTAGCCAACCCAGTTTGCGGGCCATTTCTTTTTTGAAGGCCGGGTCTTTGATGCCGGAAATGATAATCCCGCCAACGACCGCTGTCATGGTGAACATGAACGCCACACGCATACCCAGTTGCGCAAAGGTGTTGGTGCCGTAGAAACCGTTCAGGTACCCGCCTTCTTCAAACCAGATTTCTTTCCCTGGAACCATCATGAACGAGAGTATCCCGACGATAATGACCATGGTCGCGAAAGAGGCGATCCCGAAAATCAGTGAGATTTTCATGTGCGTTTTTTTGTCGACCTTGCCGACCAGATACACAATCATGTATACACCGACCACTTCGATGACGAAGAAAACCCATTCTGTGGCCCACTTCCACACGAAGGAGTGGATCAGGGCGCCGATGCCGTTCGGACTGGCGACGGTGGTTGAGTACCAGATCCCCGGCCCGGTGATGGAACCGGCTACATAGGTAAAGACCAGCAAGAAAAGGCCGTATTTCTTAATAAAATCCAGCAGATCTTCTCGGTCTTCTTTGTAGGCTTTATGAGACAGGTAGGCAAAGAGAAGTGCGGCTCCCACGGAAGTGTGGGAGGCCAGCACGTGGAAGGTTGCGATAAGCGCAACCACCCAGCCTGAACCGACAATTGGTTCGTACCAGGTTGGATATAAGCTGATTAAATCCATCTTGCTATTCCTCGATATTAATATCTTTTATCTAGTATAAGCCCATGTTATGGCTTTGCGGTCATCTTAAGTACTCAGTGTGGTTAATGGAATTAGAAAAAATTTATATTTATGGGTGTATAAAACTTAATGATGATTAAAATATTCCAAGAATCAATCGGTTATGGAAAACATAGCGTCATACTATGGTCATGCCCTTCATGGTTTTTTCACACTTCAATGAAAAGCTTAAAATAGATTATAAGTAAATGTACATAGATTAAAACCTTTTCTGCTGTTTAAATGCGTTTTTAAACCTTTTTTTATAAAGTTTTGGTTTTTGAAACCAACGCAAGAGGTTTCTTTATTACGCCAATCAGTTTTTTTGATTGGAGTTAGAATAAGTATTCTAGAATAATCATTCTAAAATAATTGACGCGAGAAATAAAAGACGTATGGCTAACTTTTTTGAAGCTTCCGATATCAGTGCCTCCAAAAAACGTATTTTGCAAAGTGCGTTGACGTTGTTCGTGGAAAAGGGGTTTTTCAATACCTCGATTCCAGATTTGGTGGAGCACTCGGGCGTCAGTACCGGTTCGATTTATCATGCCTTTAAAGATAAAGAAACTCTGGCCACAGAGTTGATGCACCACTTGTTGGCCACCATTGAAGCGGAGCAGGCTGAGATTTTGGCGCAGCACCAAGACGTGAAGGCTCGTTATTTCGCTTTGGTGGAGTGGATGTTGCGGTTTGCGAAAACCTATCCGGATGTGGAGCAGTTTATTTTGTATGCACGCCATAAAGAGTTCATGCCGTCGGTCAAACCCATTTGTTCGGCGAAACCTTTTATGACGTTACGCGATGTTATTTTGGAAGGGCAGGACACTGGCATATTACGCCGAATGGATGTGATGGTCGCGTCGTCCATTGCTTATGGCAGCGTTTTGCGTTTGATCCAATTGTATTTGGATGGGGTGTTGACCACGCCGTTGATGACGCATTTCGACGAATTGACCGAAGCGGCTTGGCGAGCTTTGGCGGTTGAGTGATGCGCTTAGTTTGGTGAATGAATTTTTTTACAGTAGATCTCTAGGAGCGAAAATGATTTTAAAAATGGATTTGGTGTGGTGGTATTGGGCCATTACGGATGCGTTGTTGATTGCGGGTGTGGCAGGCGTGCCTTATGGCATTGAAGCGGCCATTGTCTTCAATGTGATACAAGTAGTGCATTTTTATGTCCGTAAGCCCGATGTGAAAGCCTTTCCTGTTCAGGTGCGGTTGGCTTATCTGGCATTGTTATTGGTCGCACTGTATCCGCCGCTGTTCTTTTTATATTACCTCATTATTCTCGGCACTTCGGCAATGGTGTTTTTCGACTATTGTTTCCTGGCGCGTTTTATGTCGTTGATGCCGTGGAACCATTCCGAGCGGTTTAGCTGGGGGCTTATTCGCGCCACTTTTTTTTCCAAACCCGTGGACGGCTCGGTGCAAAAAGCCTGAGCGCACCGATTTTAATATTCAATTGATTAGCGTATATGAAGGAAAAAGTTATGCGACAACTATTATCAACGTTGATTTTGTCGTCCGGTTTTGTATCCGGTGCGGTATTTTCGGCCGGAGATAAGGCCGGTGACCCTTATGTCATGGGGTTTGAAACCTATGCGAAGGAAATGGGAGGGGACACGACTTACAGTGGGTATGCGCAAGAAGTGGTCAAAACCGAACGCAAGGCGGGTTACATTGGCCCGACGGTACATTTGCCGAAGCCTGTAAAAGTGACCGATGGCGTTTATACGGTGGTCGGAAGTTTGATCTGGCATAATCCGTCCAACTACGGGTTGAACAATAACCTGACGTTTATGATTTTTAAAGACGGCGTTTTTGTGTTCAATGCGGGGCCGAATCCGGCCGTAGCGGCCGCGTTCCATAAAATGATTCGTTCTTATACTGACAAACCAGTGAAATGGGTTGCGGTGGAAAACAGTCAAGGCCATGCTTATCTCGGCGCCAGTTATTGGGTGGATGTGGGCGTGAAAAACCTGTATTCGCATAAACGTGCTAATGATGATTTTCATAAAGGCTTTAAGTCGATTAAAGAACATTGGTCGTCGCGAGTGGGGGCGGAAATCACCCATTCGGCACGTGATGTGTCGGACCAATTCACCACCTTTGACGATAAATTGACCGTCGATGTCGGTGGTGGCGAGGCCGTTGAAGTCTTGAACTTTGGCCCCGGCCATACCCCAGGTTCGACATTGGTGTATGTACCAAGCCGTAAGCTGCTGTTGACCGGCGACTTGGCTTATAACTCCCGGATGTTGGCGTTGTTCTCTTACACGAATACGCTGCACTGGGTGGAATCTTTTGACCGGATGATGGCGGCGATGCCGAACGATGTCAAAGTGATTCCGGGGCATGGTGCGCCGACCGATATGGCGACCATTAAGCGTGACACCTATGATTATCTGACGTATATGCAAACCGAAGTGCAGAAAATCATCGACCGGGGCGGTTCGGAAGAGGACGCTTTGGAAATTGATCAATCGATGTATCAGGACCGTCCAGTCTTCGAACAGACGCATCGAAATAATGCCAGTCATATTTATCGTGAGATGACCGGTGGCGATTTAGGCGAAAACTTCGAGTAATTTTTGTTCGAACGGCGGCCTTAATAACCGCGTTCAGCATATTAAAAGGTTTCATTGCATTGCAATGAGGCCTTTTTTATTTGTCACCTGACAAATGCCGTTTCCGACTTTCCTTTTCTATCCCTATCCATTTTAGCGCTATTTTGACCAGGCCTGGTTTGTTTTCTGATGGGGTGGCGTCATATTTTTGGACGGTTTTTTTGAAGCGCTTCCAAGTTTTTTGATCAAAAAAATGCCATTTTGTTTTGAATTTTTAGAAAAAACGATTCTGTTTAAGTTACTGAAAAATAAGTATTTATTTTTAAAGTATTGATTATCGTCAATTCTAACCATCATGCCTTTCAATTAGTCACCTATAGGTTGGCGCACTAATATTGCACTTGAATTTATTTCAACTCCAAAAACAAGGAGAGCATTTATGGCGAGTAAAACGTTTGACGCTGGTGTACAGGATTACCAGCTGACTTATTGGACACCAGATTATACGCCTCTGGATACAGATCTATTGGCTTGTTTTAAGGTTGTTCCTCAAGATGGTGTACCGCGTGAAGAAGCAGCAGCGGCTGTAGCGGCAGAATCATCAACGGGTACCTGGACGACTGTATGGACGGATTTGTTGACGGACATGGAGTTCTACAAAGGTCGCGCATACCGAATTGAAGATGTCCCAGGTGATAAAAATGCATTTTATGCATTCATCGCTTACCCATTGGATCTTTTCGAAGAAGGGTCTGTTGTAAACGTATTGACTTCATTGGTCGGTAACGTATTCGGGTTTAAAGCCGTACGTTCACTTCGTTTGGAAGATCTACGCTTCCCAATGGCGTTCATTAAAACCTGTGGTGGGCCACCATCCGGGATTCAAGTTGAGCGTGATAAGTTGAACAAATACGGTCGTCCTATGTTGGGTTGTACCATCAAACCAAAACTGGGTCTTTCGGCTAAAAACTACGGACGTGCCGTATATGAATGTTTGCGCGGTGGTCTGGATTTGACCAAGGATGACGAAAACATCAACTCGCAACCCTTCCAGCGTTGGAGAGATCGTTTTGAATTCGTCGCCGAAGCGGTTGATAAAGCGACTGCGGAAACCGGTGAGCGTAAAGGTCACTATTTGAACGTTACCGCTGGTACCGTTGAAGAAATGATGAAACGTGCCGAGTTCGCTAAAGAGCTGGGTCAGCCAATCATCATGCATGACTTCTTGACCGCTGGTTTCACAGCGAATACCACGTTGGCGAACTGGTGTCGTGAAAATGGCATGTTGTTGCACATTCACCGTGCCATGCACGCCGTAATCGACCGTAACCCGAACCACGGTATTCATTTCCGCGTATTGGCTAAGTGCCTACGTTTGTCAGGGGGTGACCACCTACATACCGGTACGGTTGTTGGTAAGTTGGAAGGTGACCGTGCTTCGACGCTTGGTTTCGTTGATCAATTGCGTGAAGCATTTGTTCCAGAAGATCGTTCACGTGGTGTGTTCTTTGATCAGGACTGGGGTTCCATGCCTGGTGTGATGGCGGTAGCCTCCGGTGGTATCCACGTATGGCACATGCCGGCATTGGTGAATATCTTTGGTGACGATTCGGTTCTTCAGTTTGGTGGTGGTACGCAAGGTCACCCAGGCGGTAACGCAGCCGGTGCGGCAGCCAACCGTGTGGCATTGGAAGCTTGTGTTAAAGCACGTAACGAAGGTCGTGACCTGGAAAGAGAGGGTGGAGACATCTTGAGAGATGCGGCTCGTACGAGTAAAGAATTGGCAGTCGCTCTGGAAACTTGGAAAGAGATCAAGTTCGAGTTCGATACCGTTGACAAATTGGATGTGGGCTAAGCCGCATCTTATTTGAATGAATCCTAACAATACAAGGAGATAAAAATGTCAATGCAAACAGATGATTACCGTACTCAGTACACGTTGGAAACCTTCTCGTTTTTACCGGAATTCAATGCGGATGAGGTTTACGACCAGATTGTTTACATCATCAACCAGGGCTGGACACCAGCTCTAGAGCATGAAGATCCGGCCAATGCCTCAGCACATTACTGGGGAATGTGGAAGCTACCATTGTTTGGTACGCGTGATCCAAATGAAGTTTTGGTTGAGTTGGACGCCTGTCGCGCCGCTTACCCAAACCACTTGATTCGTTTGATTGGATATGACAACTACACCCAGTGTCAAGGGCACAATTTTGTAGTTTACCGTCCTCGCGGAATGTAATTCGCACGGAACGAATAACGAGATTAAACGAGTCATCAAGACGAAAAGGAGGCTTTAGCATGAGTAACAATGCTCAAAGCGGTCGAGCCGCAGCGATTGCGCGCCGAAAAGCACAGGTGAAAGGAAAGGGAGGGCAGGCGTCAGCTTCGACAGCGACGCGCCAGCGTCCATCCACTCCCGAGCCGGTTGCGACAACGGCGGCACCTGCACCTTCTCCAGTTGCTTCTAAGCCGTCTCGCTCTCGTCGCCAAGTTTCAGCTGCTGCGCCAACTCCGGCGTCCGCAGCAGGGCGTGAAGCGGCGAAACAGAAAAGACAGCAACAGAAAAACGGGAAAAGTGCGGCAGATGCGGCTAAGTCAACGTCTCACCCTAGTCAGAAGGCGAAAGCCAAGCAAAAACCGGAAGAGCCGATTGTCGAACCTCGTCAGTCTAAGACACCGAAGCCTGCGGCACGTTCAGAACGCCGTAAAGCGGTAAAACCTGAAGTGGCCGTGCAACCGAGCGGACGCCTTCAATCGAAGGCCTACCGTCAGGCGCAAGCTAAAGGCAAAGTCGGGCAGGAGGCTTTTAAAGCGAAAGGCACAAGTCAGTCTGGTGCCAAAGCCAAATTGGCGAATCCGGATGCATCGACGCGCGAGATTGCAAAGCAAGTTCGTGCCGAAAAATGCGCTAAAGGCAAAACCTGTTCAACTGGCGGTTCACGACCTATGCGGCAACCGAGAAATAGCGACCCGTTACCCCAAAAAGTGGGCGAGTCACAAACTCTAAGTGGTCAAACCGTTTCCGGTACGCAAGTCGGTCAAGGTGAAAAGAAAATGACAGGCGCTGAAACCGGTGCATGTCAATTGGTGAGCGGCACGGAATATTTGGGCTCTGAAGAGTTCAATGCGAGCTGCAGTTCTCAACCTGAGGCGAGGCCGGCAAAAGTGACGCAAACGCAAACCACTCGTGGTCAAAGCGTGAGCGGAACCGAAGTCGGGCGAGCTGAAAAAATGACCGGTAATGAAACAGGAACCTGTTCATCCATTACAGGAACCGAGTATTTGCCGGCCGACCAGAGTCAAATGTACTGTGGTTCCGTTCCTGCGAAAGCGAATGCAACCGGTTTTTCGGTGATGTCTCAGCCAGCGCAGAGCAACGGTAACAAAATCACCGGTGGCGACAATCGACAGTCTCAATCGACAACGATTAAGCCAAAAACACCGGCGAAAGCGCCGCAAAAGGTAATGCCTTCGCAAACGGCCAAAGGTAATACGACGACAGGTACCCAGGTGGGCCGCCTGGAAGCCGTAACCGGCGGTGAAGCAGGAAGTTGTAAATCTGTTACGGGTACAGGCTACCAGAGTGTGGAAGAGGCGGAGGCTTTATGCCAAATGCCCGCCACCGATACGGCCACCAAGGTAACCGCTTCTGGAACCAGTCGCGGCCAAAAGGTCACGGGGGAACGCAGTGGTGCTTACTACGGTATGACGGGTGCAGAAACCGGCGATTGTCAAGCGGTAACCGGCACACCTTATACGGGCGCTGAGCAAGCACAATTGTGCTCGGTTGATCAGCAAACTGAAATAAAGGTTCGGCAGCGTCAAGGCGCTAACCCGTCCATTTCAGGTGTTCAACCGGGGCCTCAGGGACTGACAGGTGCTCAAAAAGGGGCTTGTGAATTGGTTTCAGGGACACATTATCAAGGCAACGATCAAACCGCCATGGTATGTGATTCTAACAATGCCGCGGCACCGGGCGAGTCGGATTTTCCGATGATGGTGGGGCAAGCGCAAGCCGCTCCAGTGGCGATGGCAGAACCTGCGCCGGAACAAGGGTCGAGAATTACCGGTGACGGATGGGACAGAGGTTCCAAAGTCACCGGTACGGATGGACCTTGGGCGGCACAGCGTAATGCCTCGGTTCGTGGCACGGCTAAACAGTCTCCTATGGCGGCTGCGCAGTTTACGCCGGGGGCCAATGCCGAAGTGCCGATGAGTCCGATTACGGGTTCATCCGGTAATACCGACACGGGCGCGAAAGTGACTTTGTCGGGCGGTGCTAGAGCTTAATGATTGTGTAACGAAAGTGTGAGTGTTAGATGAATTCTACAAAAAAGAACTATCGTCAAAAGTCATTGTTTTGGAAACCGATTCCATCGAACCCTTTGTGGCAACAAAAGAAACCGACTGCTCATGGTGCGACGGTTGCAACGGAAGTGATGGATGAAATCGGAAGACAGGACAGAGTTGATACGACTCTAGCAATGGCCGGCACTCATGCTTTGGTTAACGAGGCTCAAAATGAATTGTTGCGTCGTTATGAAGTGGATATCAAAGCACGTTTTGATGACATCGAAACCGTTTTGAAAGACATTTTGACGCAGCAGGGCAAACCGGGATTTGTGGCTTGGGCCAACCAAGCGCTGTTTGCAAAGTTGGGTGTAAAGCTGACAGAAGACGATTGGCAATCTGAATTGAATTTTCAATCTCAGAAAGCGTTTCAGAAACTGTACGCCAAAACCCTCTTTGCACAATTTATTCGAATGTCGGAAGACTTCTATATCAATGACCCATTAATGGGCCAGCGAAAACAAGAAGCCGAACGCATTTTTAAAGAAGCGGGATTTCACGCCGTAGGCATTGCGCCTTGTGCGGATGGACGTCTTGCTCATGTAGTGAGTTATGTACTCAGACTGCCTTATAGTGCTGTAAGAAGAAAAGCCCATGCGGGTTCATTATTTGATATCAGCGAAAGTGTCAGAAACTGGGTGTTTATTGAACACACGCGGTTCAGAGAAGGTAAGCCAAATTCGGCTGAAGAACCGACGCGTTATTTAAAGATTGCGGTATATCACTTTTCCAAAGCCGATCCGACACATCAGGGGTGTGCGGCCCATGGGAGTGATGACCAAAAAGCAGCGGAGGCTGCACTAACAAAACTCAAGGATTTTAGACAGGCGATTGAAAATCGTTTCGGATGTGGTGCGAGTGTTCAGACCTTGTTGATTGGAATGAATACCGATGACGACAGTTTGAAAATTCATATTCCGAACGAGCAAGGCAAGGTGTGTTTGCAACGCTTTGTGGAAACCGATCAATTGTATCAGCAGACGGCTGATTTGTCGGCAGACCAAGCGAAGCAAGCGATTGAGCGCGCAATCGATGATTGCAATCTGAACAAAAGCTCAACCTTGCCACAATCGGGGGTGAATACCCTGATTGCCTGGTTGATTGCGAACAACTTCTCGCAACTGGCCTATGTCAACCGATATGAAAACGGTTGCTATAGCGATATCGGTCATGCGGAAAGGTTTATCGGAGTCGGTAACGGCTTCGAAGAAGTACAGCTTCGCAATCTGAGTTATTACAGCTTCCTCGATACGGTGGAAGAAGGTGTGAACGATGTGGATGTCGGTATCAAGATCTTCAAAGGTCTGAACGTCAAAAAAGGGCGACCGATTCCGATCATCATCCGTTGCGATTATGACGGGCGGGTTCCGGGATCGAAAGATAGAGCGCAAACCAAAGCGGTGAGAATTGAAAAGGCATTGCATAACCGTTATCAGGAATTGTCGACATCCGGTTTGTTGCAAACCATGCCGACCTTAAGAGATTTTACCGGCTGTCAGCCAGCTGAGAGGCTCTCCAGCCTGGCAGATTTTTCAGCTTGAGAAGCACTGCTTAGAAAGGAGTAGAAGGTGAAAATTTATAAAGTCGATAAGACACTCGTTTCGACCAATCGCATTTCCATGATGGAGCACAAGCCTCTGCTGGTGGTGCGAGAAAAAGATGGCGGTACCCCTCAAGTAGCGGTTGATCCGGTGGGGTGCAAGCCGGGAGATTGGGTGATTTGTTGTGGTAGCTCGGCAGCCCGAGATGCGACAGGTGTAAAAGGATATCCAAGTGATTTAACCATCGTTGGAATTATCGATAAATGGGAAGTGCCAGAGGATGCAGATACTACAAGTTAAAAAAGAGCTGGTTCTGACCAGTCGCTTGGAAGGGTTAGGTCATCTTCCAATCAAAGCGCTGGTCAGCCAGACAGGCGAAGTACTTGTGGCGATGGATCCCGTTGGGACAAAGTTGGGTGACTGGGTGTTTACCATCGCCAATTCTGCGGCGAGAGACGCGGCAGGAGACAAACGATTATTAACGGATTTAACGGTTGGCGGCATCATCGATGACTGGCAGCCAGAACAAAACTAAGTTTTAAAGTGAGCAACTCAAAGGAGAAAGTTATGAGTGATTACGGTATTGCGTTAGGCATGATTGAAACCCGTGGTTTGGTACCAGCGATCGAAGCCGCGGATGCGATGACGAAAGCGGCGGAAGTACGTTTGGTCAGTCGTGAATTTGTTGGCGGCGGTTACGTCACGGTAATGGTCCGTGGTGAAACCGGTGCGGTGAACGCAGCGGTCCGTGCCGGAGCAGATGCTTGTGAACGTGTTGGTGACGGTCTGGTAGCCGCGCACATCATTGCTCGCCCACACAAAGAAGTGGAACCTGTTTTAACAATTGAAAGTAAGTAACTTGTCTTTCGCTAAAAGTCTCTGAAAAGGAAGTACCCCGAAACACTTAATGCTTAGGGGCTTGAAGCGGAAACAATCATTTTTATCTGTAAGGAGAAAGGCTATGAGTACGGAATATGGAATTGCACTGGGCATGATTGAAACCCGTGGTTTGGTGCCGGCGATTGAAGCGGCGGATGCGATGACAAAAGCAGCGGAAGTGCGTTTGGTCAGTCGTGAGTTTGTTGGCGGCGGTTATGTAACGGTAATGGTTCGTGGTGAAACCGGTGCGGTTAACGCTGCGGTTCGTGCCGGAGCAGACGCTTGTGAACGTGTTGGTGACGGTCTGGTAGCCGCGCACATCATTGCTCGTCCACACAAAGAAGTGGAACCCGTTTTAACAATTGAAAGTAAGTAATTTGTCTTTCGCTAAAAGTCTCTAAACAGAAAGTACCCCGAAACACTTAATGTTTAGGGGCTTGATGCGGGAACAATTCTTTTTACCTCTAAGGAGAAAGGCTATGAGTACGGAATATGGAATTGCACTGGGCATGATTGAAACCCGTGGTTTGGTGCCAGCGATTGAAGCAGCGGATGCGATGACGAAAGCGGCGGAAGTACGCCTGGTCAGTCGTGAGTTTGTTGGCGGTGGTTATGTCACGGTAATGGTTCGTGGTGAAACCGGTGCGGTTAACGCCGCAGTTCGTGCCGGAGCAGACGCATGTGAACGTGTTGGTGACGGTCTGGTAGCCGCGCACATCATTGCTCGCCCACACAAAGAAGTGGAACCTGTTTTGACAATTGGTAACGGTGCCACCCGTAGCTGATTGAATGTCGAGGGTTAGTTTTTAACCCTCATTTGGAAGTTAGGAGGGAAAAATGCGTTATTCACAAAGAATGCCCGGTTCTGTAATGCCAGGAGCAGGCGCATACCCACAAATCCCCCAGGCACAGACGGCTGTTGCAAACAGTCAAATTCTGGGGTATTTGGGGCGAGCGTTGAGCCTGGAGTTTTCGGCCGGTCAGCATTACCTCGCACAGGCTTCGCTGGCGAAATTTCGCCAAGAAATTTCATATGCCGAAGGGTTTGTGACCCTGGCAAATGAAGAGTTCCAACATGCGAACTTGATTACAGATCGTATGGTTGCACAAGGAGCCCTTCCTGCGGGGAGCGTCTTACGTCCGGCTGGACCGGCAACCAATATGGTTGAAGCTTTGAGAAGTTGTGAAGAGCGAGAAATGGCGCTTATTCAACTGTATTCGGAAGCTTCGCAATATTGCGCCAATTTTGGTGCTCAAGAAGATTTGATGCTGTTTAACCGGCTATTGGAAGAAGAGCAAACTCAGCTTGTGAGAGTGCAATCCTGGTTGGAAGAATATTATGGATCTTTGATGATGCAACAACAGCCCAATAGGAGCTTTGTATGAACGAACAACGATGGAAGCTTAAAAAGAAACCTGCCAGTCTTGAGGCCCGTTTTGAGTTCGATGATTTCGAAACCCTACGGACCTTTCTTGACGATATGGCGGAAAAAGCCGAGCATCTGAATCACCACCCGAACATCAGTTTTGGTCGTGAGCATGTATCGGTCATCATTTATTCCCAGGCGCAAGAGTTGCAAGATGTCGATTTTGCGCTGGCGGATGGTATTGATGAAGGTTTCAGTCGCGTTAATCTGCACTAAAAGGAGAGTCTTATGACGACCCCATCAGACAAAACCAAGCCAGCCGCGACGGCGCAATCGTCCGCCTCGGATACGTCGGTTAAGCCGGTGTCAAGCACCTCGCCAAATGCGGCCAAAAATTCGGTTTCGAAACCGACGCCTAAAAAAACAGCGTCGGCCACGGCGAGTAAGAAACCGGCATCCAAACCGGCTGCACCGGCGAAAAAACCGGTGTCGGCACGTAAAAAACCCGCGCCGGCAAAATCGAATGCAAGCCCGTCCGGCAACGCTGGTCAGGAGCCTATTGCGGAGAGCATTAAGCGTTTTCCAAGTCGACGTGTTTGGCCGGATTAATCGCCTTTGAGTTCTTACGTTTGAATTTTTGAATTGAATTAAGTCTTAGTTGTTTGGGCAGATTTTTCTGCCCGTTTTTTTATGTGAAATTTAGAGTGGGATGATGTCGATCAGGGTTTGATTGATTATGCAGGATGGTTGTGGCCGAGAGGTAAAACCATTGATTCGAGTCTATGGAATCAAGTTGAAAAATCAATTTTTCATCCAGAGTGGATTTCTCTAGGATGAATATTCGTATGGAAGCGGTTCTCACGCAAGGAGGCGTTGAGGTGACCGGCAAGGTCCATAGGTGAAGCTTAGGCTTTGCATTTGGAGTTGATCGAACACAAAGACAAGAGATGGCGAACCGATATGAAATGGTATGAAGCAAATGCAGAGTCCTGGAGTTGTCCAAGCCAAAATGAAAACGATTCTTCAGCGGGCATTGAGGGTGGACTGAATATGGTGGAAACCTGTTGTGAAAAGCTGGTGCATATTGTAGCGAATACGGAATTGGAAACCGATTTAAGAAGCCTGTTTGATCAGGTGTCCGTCAGTCGTGTTACCGCTTTTGATGTGAAGCCCGCTCAAACGGAGACTTCCGGTCAAACCTTGTTTTTGGTCGTGGTGTCGGAGGAAAAACTGAACCGCTTATACAATGAACTGAATGTGTATTTGGACGGCAGTCATCAATTAACGGTGTTTACGGCCAATGTCGATGTGCTGACACCGAGTTATTTTGCTTAGGAAAAGACCATGCAGCGTTTGGTGTTAGCCACAGGAAATCCATACAAATTGACGGAAATGTTGCCGGTGATTGAGCAATACGGTGTTGAGCCATTGGCGCAAAGCACCTTTTTTGACGGAGAAGTGGACGAAGACGGTTTGAGCTTTGTGGAAAATGCCTTGAAAAAAGCACGTTTTGCCAGTGCCAAAAGTGGCTTGCCGGCTTTGGCGGATGACTCCGGTTTGGAAGTGGCCTCTTTGGGCGGGCTTCCCGGTATTATTTCCGCGCGTTACGCTGGGCAAGGACAACATAAACCCAGCGAAGAGGAAAATGTTCGCCAGCTATTACAGGATTTGGAAGGAAAACCTTTTTGTGAACGCAAGGCTCGCTACTCTTGTGCGGTGGTGTACGTAGCGCATGAGCGCGATCCTATGCCGGTGATTGGTATCGGTCATTGGTATGGTGAAATATTAAAGTCCCCACGCACGGGGCACGGAGTCGGTTACGACGACGTCATGTGGATTCCGGCGTTATTGAAGACGGTGTCGGAACTGCCGTTAGACGAAAAAATACGTTTGAGTCATCGCACGGAAGCGATTCATTCGGTGATGACCCAGTTGGAGACGAACGCTTTTTATGATTAAGCTTAGAACTTATGTTTTTTTGGACGCCTTACAACCGCAGTTGGCTTCGTATATGGCCACCGCTTCCATGGGGTTTCTACCGGTTGAAGGTGATGCTTGCCTATGGGTGGAAGTGGCGCCGGGGATGGCAGTTCACCGTTTGTCCGACATTGCCTTGAAGGCGTCCAATGTGCGTTTGGCGCAGCAAGTCGTGGAGCGGGCTTACGGTTCGATGGTCATTCACCACCGCACGCAAAGCGATGTGTTGGAGTCAGGCGAACGTATTTTGCAGCATTTACAAACACACGAATTTGATCGTCAGCAATGTTTGGTGATGTGGAATGAAACCATCCGTTGCATTACCGCCGACCATGCGACCTTGATTAACCGTGATAACCGACGTGGTTCGATGGCGCTGGCCGGGCAAAGCATGTTTATTATGGAAACCGAACCGGCCGGTTACATTGTTTATGCGGCCAATGAGGCGGAAAAGGCCGCGAATGTAACCTTGGTGGAAGCCCGAGCGGTGGGAGCTTATGGCCGCTTGATCATGTGTGGAAAAGAGGCCGACATCAATGAAGCCGCTCAAGCCGCGACGAGGTCGTTGGAAGGGTTGCAGTGTCGTCGTGATGGAAGAGATTAAAGTAACGTAACGTTATGTTATTCATAACAAATATTTAGTTTTACAGGCGCGTTTTTGAGATAGGGTTTACTCAGTTAGGGGGGTGATGTTGTGGCGGGAATGACTGAACATTTAAACAAGGCGACATCGAATTTTTTGATTCGGCATGCTTCGCTTCGGCAAATTCAGGTATTTGAGTGTGTGGCGAGAAACCTCAGTTTCACACGCGCCGCCGAAGAACTGTATTTGACGCAGCCGACGGTATCGTCTCAGGTCAAAAGCCTGGCTGAAGCGATTGATATGCCATTGTACGAGCAGGTCGGTCGGAAGATCTTTTTAACCGAAATCGGCGAAGAGGTCGCATGCAGTTGCCGTGCGATTATCGATCAGTTGTCGAACCTGGAAATTTTGTTGGATGATTTTCGAGGGTTAAAACGTGGTCGTTTACGTGTGGCGGTCATTACCACAGCAAAATATTTTGCTCCGATTGCCTTGGGTAAGTTTTGCAAAAAATTTCCCGATATTGATCTCAACCTTAAGGTCGGTAATCGTAATACGATTTTAAGCCGAATTGATCGAAATTTAGACGATTTGTATATACTCGGCCAGGTTCCGAGTACGGACATGGATTTGGAAGCGGTGCCTTTCGCGCCCAACCCATTGATTATGATTGCGCATGCCAATCATGAGCTGGTCGGCACCAAAGTCAGCTTGAAACGTTTGGCGAAAGAGCCGTTCATTATGCGTGAAAAAGGGTCCGGTATTCGTTCCGCGGTGGAAGACCTGTTTGCGCAACATGGCCTGACGGTGAAAGAACGCATGATGTTGGAAACCAACGAAGCCATCAAGCACTGCGTAATGGGGGAGTTGGGTGTCGCTTGTGTCTCCGAACATGCATTGGATCTGATCAGCCCGGGGGCAAAAATCGCCAAATTGGATGTGGAAGGCTTTCCGATTCATAAAGAATGGAATATCGTCTATCCGAAAGCCAAGTCCTTGTCGTTATTGGCGGAAGAATTCCTGAAGTTCTTGCAGGAACATGGTGACCAATACTTGGAGTTGGAGATGGATGAAAAGCCGGCATTGGACAAACCTGCTGAGACTTTGAAATCCGCATCCTCATAAAACTGTCATCCAAGGTTTCTCAACGACGGGTAGACTGAATCACTTAAATGAATCGTTTATGTTGTCGTTGAGGATTTTCCCGGCATGTCATTGCCCACCTTTTTAGCCCGTTGGGCCGCCACCGTTTCCATCTTTACACAGTTTCTAAAGCTCGGCTTGACCAGTTTCGGCGGGCCGGCGGCTCATATCGGTTTTTTTCATCAAGCGTTTGTGGTTCGACAGGGTTGGTTTGGTGAGAGCACTTTTGCGCGCTGGATTGCCTTGTGTCACCTTTTGCCCGGGCCTTCCAGTTCGCAATTGGGGTTTTTAATCGGTTATCAACGTGGCGGTTGGCCCGGTGCCGTCGCCGCGTTTGTCGGCTTCACCTTGCCCTCAGCCATGATGATGTTGGGATTGGCGTACGGTTGGTTTTGGCTGGACGACACCTGGCAGCCGGTTTGGCATGCTTTGGTGCTGGTGGCCGCCGCCATCGTCATTCAGGTCACTTGGCAGATGAATCGACAATTCTGCCAGGCCTGGTCACTTCGGTTCTTGGCGTTGCTGACGGCGGTCGGTCTGGCGGTGTGGCCATCGGTGTGGACGCCGTTGTTTTTGTTAATGGCGTTGGGTGTGATTGGCGTTTTGTTTAAACAGCGTCTGACGTCATCGGTCAATCAGGGAGCCATTTCAGACGGAGCGATAACGGAAAATCTATTACGCAGTCCGCCTTCCAAAGTCGGCTGGAGCTTAATCGTTTTAGCCGTTGGCTTATTGGGTTTTTTGCCGTTATTGGTATGGATGGGCGAGGGTGTCTGGTCAATCGCGAACGGTTTTTATCGCGCCGGCGCGCTGGTGTTCGGCGGCGGCCATGTGGTTTTGCCGATGTTGGAACTGGAGTGGGTGCAAACCGGGCGTGTGACCGAGTCGCAATTTTTGGCTGGTTACAGTTTGGCGCAAGCCTTACCGGGGCCCTTGTTTACCTTTGCGACCTATTTGGGTGGCGTTCTTGGCGGGTGGCTCGGCGCGGCCGTGGCGACGCTGGCGATTTTTCTACCCGGTTTATTGTTGATTATCGGCATTCTGCCGTTTTACCAAGCGTTCACCTCCTCGGAACGGATGCAGTCGGGCTTGGTGGCGGTGCAAGCCGGCGTGGTCGGTTTTATGTTGTTTGCATTGGCGGTGCCCATTTTGCCGCATGCTTTCGTGGATTGGACCAGCGGTTTCCTGGTGGCGATGAATCTGGTGTTTCTGTTCAAGTGGCAATGGCCGTCCATCTGGTTGATGCCCCTCAATATCGCACTTTATTGGAGTTGGTCACAGTTCGTTTCGGGGTGAACTCGGCTTAATCTCTGGCGCCAAAAGGCAGTCTTACGTCGTAATTTTTGGTATCCTTTGAGTTTGACTCAAATTGACTTAGACTGACTGAAAAGTGATACCGATTCCTTCATGATGCCAACCATTCACATTACCGCCAATAGCCGTTTAACCGGCTTTTTGAAACAAGCCTTACTGGCCGATCAATGGACGACGCAATCCGTGGCGAAAACCCCGGCGGTGATGACTTGGAGCCAATGGTGGCAGGAATGGGAGCAGGAAACTTTGTTAAGCGGGCGCTTGGCGCTGGACGCCTGGCCCGCCAAACGCTTGTCGGCGTTTGAAGCCCAATTGATTTGGGAATCTTTGCTGGATGACAAAATTCAAGCCGAGCCGCAACTGGCGTTGCTGAATGAGACGGCTACCGCCAAACAACTCTACCAGGCCTGGTGCTTTTGGTCGGAATATTTCGATGACCAGGATGAACAAACAATTTTCCAAACCGACGAAGTGCGTTTGTTTCTGGCCTTGAAAGGCGGTTACCAGAAGCGGCTGAAAGAACAGAACTGGCAAGACGATGTCTTGACGATGCAATGGCGATTACATTGGTTGCAGGAACGTCCGGTCACATCGACGCGTTTTATGCTGCATGGTTTTGACGAAATCACGTCGTTTATGCAGCAATGGATGAACCTACTGCGGGAAGCCGGTAATGAGGTCATGATCGTAGAGCCGGATGAGACACCAGCCCAGCCGCAAAAGCGTTACGCCGCCATGAACCCGCAGGACGAAATGCAACAAGCGGCGCTCTGGTGTGCCGAAACCCTGCAACGCCTCGGCGAAACCAAAGGGGCCAAAGATATTCGAATCGGTGTGGTGGCACCGAACCTCAACGACATTCAACAAGGATTCAGTGCCTTATTGGATGAGGTGTTGTTTCAACTCTTCGGTCAGGCATTACCATTAAAAACCGGGCGCCGTGTGTTGTATAACGTCTCGCTCGGCGAATCCTTGGCGAACACGCCGATTGTGCAAAACGCCTTGCAAACCTTGAACCTGGCGCTTTTGCCGGATAAACGCTTAAGCTACGCCGACTGGTCGGCCTGGCTGGTGTCGCCCTTTACATTGGGGGCCTTGCCACAGCGACAGAAAGCCGATGCCCAGTTGCGGCGGCTGCAATGGGCCAGTTTTAAGTGGCCGAATTTGGTGACTTGGCTGGAACAGCAGGAAAACCACTGGCCGACCCTTTTGCCCAAGCCGTTGATGACGGTGTTGCAAAAAATATCTGCCAAGCCTTCTGACCGAAAATACACAGGGCGCCTATCGTTGCACGCCTTTCTGGAACGGGTCGAACGGGTGTTGCAACAATTCCAATGGGGCGTTTCACGCCAGGAGCGCGCCTTAACCACTATTGAAACCCAACAGAAAGAAGCCTTTTTGGAATGCCTCGGTCGCTTTTCGCAGCTGCATCTGGGCGACGAAGCCCAAAACGCCCAGGCCTGGCTGAATTTGCTGAAACGGTTTGTGGCCGAAACCGTGCATCAACCCCAAACCAAAGATGTTGTCCCCATTCAGGTGGTGGGGATGCTCGAAGCCGGCGGACAAACCTTCGATGCCTTATGGGTCATGGGATTGACCGACGAAGCCTGGCCGCGACCGCCCAGCCCGAATCCTTTCTTGCCGATGCAGCTGCAACGCGAACGGGCCGTGCCGCGCGCCGATGCCCAGCGCGAGTTGCAGTATGCCCAAAAAATCACCCGCCGTTTGGCGGCGTCCGCCGAGCAGGTCGTCTGGTCATACGCCACACAATTGGAAGACCGCGTCGCTTTACCGTCACCGTTACTGAATTTGCCGGCATTGGCGATGGCCGAACCCTATCCGGCGCGCGACTATCGCAGTCTTGCCGAGCAACAATATCAGCAAGCCGCTCCGATTGAATGGGAAGAAGACGCCCAAGCACCGCCGATTCCATTGGGCGAACGCGCGCCGGGCGGTTCCGGGATTTTGACGGCGCAAAACAAATGCCCGCTGATGGCGTTTATCGATTTCCGGCTGGGCGCGCGTCAGCAATTGGAAGACGTGGCCGAAGGCTTGCGCGCCAACCATCTCGGGACCTTGGTGCATGAGGTATTGGAAGCTTTTTGGCGTGACGTGCAAACCCAAAACGCCTTGCTGGCCTTGGACGACGACAGCCTTGTCGCCAAGTTACACACGTTATTGGACGAGGCGATGCAGCCACTGATGCAACAGTTCGACGACCACTATCTGGCCTTGGAAAAAGAACGCATTACCGAGCTACTGATGAATTGGCTGGCGTTAGAAAAACAGCGGCCCGGCTTTAAAGTGGTGGCGTTTGAAGAAGTCCATACGCCGACGATTGCCGGCATTGAATTCAAAATCAAAATCGACCGGGTGGATGCGGTATTGGCCGAGGAATGCGAAAACAGTGGCGAAGCCGTGTCGGTCATCCTTGATTACAAAACCGGCAAAGCGTCCGTGAAAGATTTATTGAAAGAGCCGATTGAAGCGCCGCAACTGGCGGTGTATCTGCACGCCTATCGCGATGCGGTGGCCGGTTTGGGCTATGGCATCCTGCACAGCGACGACGGGGTTCGGTTTAATACTTTGGTGGCCGACGAGGGTGTGATGTTGAAAGACCGCTCGCAGTTGGTCTTTGCCAAAGAATCCGAAAAATCGGGCGGCGATTATGAAGGTGTCACCTGGACGGACTTCCTGAACGGCTTACGGGATGAAGTCGAAGCCTTGGCCGAATCGATTCAGCAGGGCCGTGCGGAAATGACCTTCCGCGATGAAAAGGATTTGGCCTATGCCGCCGGTGCTTTAGCGTTGCGATTGCCGGAAGTGAAAAGCCAGTTGGCGCAAGTCGGCTGGCAAGGCTCGGAGGAGGATGCATGAACGCATTGTCGAGCGCATCGCTGAACACACCGTTATACACCCCAATCAACCCTTTGGCGCAGGTGCAATTGGACACCGCCTTGCCGGATGGTGAAGCCCGTTATCAAGCGATTCACCCGCAAGGTTCCTTTATTGTGCAGGCACCGGCCGGTTCCGGGAAAACCGCTTTGCTGACCCAGCGCTTTTTGGCGTTGCTCTCACAGGTGGAGACGCCGGAACAGATTGTCGCCATGACCTTTACCAAAAAGGCCGCCGCCGAAATGCGTGAACGGATTTTCGAAGCCTTGGCCGACGGCCAGAAACCCCTGCCGGAAACGGCCTCGCTTTACGATCACAACACCTGGCAATTGGCGCAAGCCGCTTTGCAAAATGCCACACAGCGCGGTTGGCAATTGCTGGATAACCCGAACCGCTTGCGAATTCGCACCATTGATTCCATGAACGGTTATCTGGTGCAGCAAATGCCGCTGTTGTCGCGACTCGGCACTCAGCCGCAGATGGCCTCGTCGCCGGACACCTTGTATTTACAGGCCGCGCGTCAGGCGTTGAAAGACAGTCAAACCAGTGAAGCGGTGGCGAGCCTGTTGCGGCTGGTGAACGGCTCTTTCCGAACCGCAGAAAACCTGTTGGTGGGCATGTTGGCTAAACGCGACCAATGGATGGGCGCGCTGTTGCAATACGGTTCCGAGGATGAAGCCGAGGAGCGGGCCGAATTGGAGAATGCCTTGGCGCTGTTGGTGGCGCAGGAGCAACAACAAGCGGTGCAGCGACTGTCGCCAGGCCTGGGCAAATTGCAAGCATTATGCGATTACGCCGAATTTGCCGCGGGCAATGATCAGCCGCAATTGCAATGTTTGGCCGGGGTCGTTTTGTCGCCGGAAACGGATTTATCGGTTTGGCGCACACTGGGCGATTGGATTCTTACGAAAAGCGACCCGGCTTGCCGTAAAACCGTCAATAAAGCGCAGGGCTTTCCGGCCGGAAAAGGCGAAAACAAAGCCAATAAAGACGGCTTTTTGGAGGCTTTGTCGGATTTTGCTCTGGCCGATTTGCGCGGCGATATGGCACAAGCGTTACATGAGTTGCGGCAACTGCCGGACGGGCACTATAACGATGACCAATGGCAAAGCCTGCGGCATTTGATTGCGTTGCTGCGTCGCGCGGTGGCCCATTTGAAACTGGCGTTCCAACAACAGGGCGAAGCGGATTTCATTGAAGTGGCGCAGGCGGCGTCGCAAGCGCTCGGCACGGAACTGGAACCGACCGATTTGGCCGAACGGCTGGATTATACCTTGAAGCATTTGCTCATCGACGAATTCCAAGACACCAGTGTGGCGCAGTATGAATTGGTGAAAAAACTGGTGGCCGGTTGGACCTCAGAAGACAATCACAGCCTGTTTATCGTCGGTGACCCGATGCAGTCAATTTACCGTTTTCGTGAGGCGGAAGTGGGCAATTTCCTACAGGCCTGGCAAGGGCGCTTGGGGCAGGTGGCGTTGACGCCGTTGAGCCTGACGGTGAACTTCCGTTCCACTCAGGGCGTGGTGGATTGGGTCAATCAAACCTTTACCGAGGTGTTTCCGAAACACAGCGTCATCGAGCAGGGCGCAGTGTGTTATTCCTTGGCTAAAGCGTTTTCCGATAACGCCGAACCGGCGGTGCGTGCGAATTGGGCTTTGGAACGCTCGGCGGGAGAGGAAGCCGACGCGGCGGTCGATATCATCCAAACCACCTTGCCGGACTTGAAACCGGGCGCGGCCATCGGCGTGTTGGGGCGGAGTCGTTCGCACCTGATGCCCATTGCGGTGCGTTTAAAACAAGCGGGCATTCGTTTCCGGGCGCTGGAATTGGAAGGCCTGAAAGAGCGCCAGGAAATTCAGGATTGCGAAGCCTTGACACGCGCATTGCTGCATTTGGGCGATCGTCCGGCTTGGATTGCGTTGCTGCGTTCGCCGCTGGTCGGTTTGTCATTGGCCGATTTGTATGCGCTGTTGGGCGAAAACGACGATTATTATCAGACCCCGGTTTGGCAAAGTCTGCAAGCGGCGGTCTGTGACGAAAACAACCACACCCTAAAGGGCATAAAGGCCAGGTTGAAATTGTCGGAACCCGGTCAAACCCGTTTGGGGCAGGCCTGGTCGGTTTTGGATAAAGCCTTGAAGTCGATGGGTTCCTTCCGGCTAGAGCAGGTGGTGCGTCAGGCCTGGTTGGAATTGGACGGTGCCCAGACGGTGGAATCGGAACTGGCGTTGCAGAATGTCGAGGCGTATTGGATGATGCTCAATGCCTTACAAACGCAAAACGACGCTCAGGCGTTGACCGCCGCCGGATTGGCGGACACGCTGGAAAAACTGTTTGCTTTGCCGGATGCTTCGCCGGAAAGCGGTCGGGTGGAATTGATGACCATGCATAAATCCAAAGGGCTGGAATTCGACACCGTGATTCTGCCAGGCCTGGGGCGTAAACCGCGTTCAGACGACAAAACCTTATTGTCCTGGTTGTCGTTTAAAGGCACCGACGGTGATGACAACCGTTTGGTGATTGCCCCCTTTGAGCAAAAAGGCAAGGCGGCGCAGGCCAGCAATTCACCCGGCCTGGTGAATTTGATTAAACGTACCGACAGCGTGAAACAGGATTACGAGTTGGGGCGCTTGTTCTATGTGGCGGCGACTCGGGCCAAGCGCCGTTTGCATTTGCTGGGGTCGGTAACGGTGTCGGCCAAACAATTGGATGGCGACCAGCCGTTAGCACCGCCGGCCAAAAGCTTATTAAACTGTTTGTGGCCGCAGGTACAGGCCGAATTCGAGACGTTGTTGACGCACTATGCGCCCTCGGAGGAAGCAATCGAAGAGAGTGCGATTATCCCGAAGGTCAGCCGATTGCCGTTGATGCGAACGGGGTTTGCCTCATCCGCGGTGGCGATGCCGGATTGGTTGAAGCGCGGTGCGACGGAAACCTTGATGCCTGACGATGAAGCGGGTCGTGATGAGGGGGATTCGGCGACGAATGTTACTTCTAATAGCGGCGTGGAACGCGTGAACTGGCAAATCACATTGCTGGCGAAAAGTGTCGGCAATTTTGTGCATAAAATGCTGGAAATTTGGGTGGCCCAGGGCGTACCGACAGAGTTGGAATTAATCCGTTATGACGCTTTTTATCGGCACCAGCTATCGCAAGATGGCTTGAACGGCGAATTACTGGAAACGGCGATGGCTCGGGTCATGCGTTCATTGCAAAACGCCGTCCACAACGAATCGCTGATTTGGGCTTTGAAGCCATCGCATGCCGAGTCGGCGGTGGAGTTGGCGTTGAGTTCGATCAGCGAGGCCGGGCAGGCCAATCATATTGTGGACCGCACCTTTGTCGATGACCAAGGCGTTCGCTGGATTGTGGATTATAAAACCAGCTGGTTGGAAGCGGGGGCGTCTGAGGAAGACCGAAACATGTTTATTAAAGAGCAGGTGGCTGTTTACCGACCGCAATTGGCACGGTACGGCGATTTGTTTAAGGCCATGGAAGAACGGCCGCAGAAGTGGATTTTGTACTTCACCGCGCTGGATGCCTGGGTGGAAGTGAAACCGGAAGAGTGAAAGTGAGATGAGTGTGTCGATTGAAAAAACGCAACAACAAATTTTAAAACATCACGGTGGCAATGCTGTTCAAGCCCGGCAGGCCATTTCCAGCAGCTATGAACGACGTCATGATGACGACTTTTGGCAGTTTTGGGAAGCGACGGTGGCCGCAAACCATCAAACCGGCGATGGCATTGTCGATATGGGGGCGGGCATCGGGCAGTTCGTGCGGGATTGTGCGCGGCGTTATCCCGATTCGACGGTCACGGGGCTGGAAGCGGCGCCTTATATGTTGGAACATACCGTCGAGCTGCCGAACAATGCCCGCATCGTCCAAGACGATTTGAATCTTCCACAGGCGGACATTGCGCCGGGTTGCGTGTCGATGGTGATGGCGAATATGGTGGTGCATGAATTGACGCAGCCGATCAAAATGTTTAAGGCGGCGTACGATTGGTTGAAACCCGGCGGTCGTTTGTGTGTGGTGGATGTGGTGCGACAGCCGCTGAAAGATTATTTGGAGCACCGTTATACCGAAACTCAAGTGTGGGGCGAGGACACTACGGTGGCGGATTTGGAAGATGCGTTTGAGCATTTTCAGGAACACAATCGTTATCATCCGGATGATATTGTGTATATGTTGGAACTCGGCGGCTTCAAATTGGTGGACCGTTTGAGCTATCGCAATGATCGTTTTGTGCGTTTGGTGGTGGAGAAGTAATTTAGCTTGGTCTGCAAAAAGCCGACGTTAAAAGGCGTTTTGCAGCCATTCCGGTGTGTTTGACGTGTTGTCGTGAAAGGCGAGAACGTCAAAACGCATGGCGTGGTTTTGGTAATTGCTGTGTTGAAGCAGGAAAGCTTCGGCGCAGCGCCGGATGCGCTGTTGTTTGCGGGTATCGACAAACTCGGTGGCGTGGCCGTAACCGCGGTTTTGGCGCGCTTTGACTTCAATGAAAATCAAGGTGCTGTCGGCATCCAGTGCAATGAGGTCGATTTCACCGCCTTTGCAGCGATGGTTTTCGGCGAGGATTTTAATGCCGCGTTGGTTCAGCCAGTGTTTGGCGTTTTGTTCCGCTTGCCGTCCTTTATTCTGGCTGAACCAGCCCATTAGTTTTGCGCCGTTTCCAATAGGTTGGAGCCGGTTTCTTGTGGCGGTGTTTCCGGTGTTGTTTCTTGTGTTTCGGATGGTCGAATGTCAGGCGCTTTTTCAGCCAGGCCTGCCGAGCTGTATTTGCCCCAGACATAGTCGTGGTCGATTTCGTTTTCCTGAATGGAGAGCCTTCCCGTCATGCCGTTGTTTAAACAAACGCCGGGTGCCAGGTTGTCCTGATTCATGACAATGGTCAGGCTGTCCCAACCGAAGGCTTCAAAAGGTGTGTTGAGCGGCGTCGGTTTAAGCGCGGCGGGCATGGTTGGGAAAATCAAATCACTGAGGTCGCGATTGGCCGGGGTTTTATCCAGTTGAGCCGGGGTGATTTTCGAGGTGCCGTAAATCGGTAAATCCAGTTCGAAAAATTTGAACTGCGGTTTGAAAACGCCCAAGCGGCGCGTGTTACCGACCAGCACGATGGCATCTAAATCTTGGCGGGTGCGAGGCGTGAATTCAATTTTTTCCCGGAACAGCCAGTAAAGGTTGTTTTTGCGAGCTTGGCTGTTGGTTTCGTTGATGACGCTGCCGAGGGCTTTACGCAGATTCGGGTTTTTGGTTGGGTAGCTTTTGAGTACCGCGACATGGCCTTTGGTTTGTTTCCAGTCCCCGGCGATTTGCGAGGCCAGGGCGGCATCGGAATTGGCGGTGCTGGTAAGTATGCCGATGCGTTTCATATTGTTGTATTGCAGTTTCTGGTTGATTTGAAACGCTTCGGATTCCGATTTGAAATTGAATTGTTTCACCTGGCTTTGCTCCACGTGATTCAAGGCAATCAGGTTGTTTGGTTTTAAGGCGGCTAAGGTTTCCACGGCTTCTTTGGTGAGTGGGCCAATGATCCATTCGGCACCTTGGTGAACGGCGTTTAAATAGGTTTGTTGGAGATTGTTCAAATCCGAGCTGTCGTAAAAGCGGATGATGGTATCGCGTTGGTGTGCGAAGTGGTTTTTCAGAATGCCGTCACGAATCTGTTCGCTGATGTTGGCGTATTGACCGCTGAACGGCAGGAGCACGGCAAGGTGTTTAACGGAAACCGGGTGCTTCAGTCGGGTTTGAAGTTGGGGGAGTAAATGTTCGTTGTAGAGCGCGCCGGTATTGAACTCGGCCAGATCTTGCAGGGATTGTTTTTGCCAAATCGGGCGCTGTTGTGTGGCCTCGACCAATGCGAGCCAGTCGAGTAGTTCAATGTTTTGATTGGTTTCTGCCTGAGCTTGTAATTGTGCCAGGGTTTTCGGCGGCAGTTGCTTTAGCGTGGACCAGATTTGGTATTCAATCGCGAGCTGATCGGATGGGCCGACTTTTTGCCATAGCGATTGGCTCAATTGAATATAATCCGGCCAGGCCTGGCGCTTTTTAGCCTCTCGAATCGCGCCTTCAAGCTCTAGCAGAATGGCTTGCTTTTCGGCCGCGCTGCTTTTGGGGTCGGTCATGACCTTTTCGACGGTTTCGATTTTTGTGGACGGGGTGCTACAGCTCGACAGCCATAAAACCGAGAAGAAAAGGACGGGGATGATAGCGATTTGTTTAAGCATTTTGGTTAGAATGGCCCAAGTTATATATTGCGTTTAAGTTCGCGTTTAAGTTTGTGTGAAATGGTCGCGATTGAAATATTGTAATCATTATGAGAGCTTTGCATGAGTGGGGCGCGATAGAAAAATGAGATAAAATTTTTCTGAATTAGGCGGAAAACGCAGCGAATAGCGAGCTATTTGCCAGTTTTTCAACGACATTCAGGGAAATTTTAGCCATTTTTATCCGTGCATCCATCTCGTGCAGAGCTCTCATTATAACGAATTACGTTGAAATTGATAATGTCATGACCGTCACGAAAGGATTGAATGATGACGTCCTTGTGTGTTCGATAGACGTCACGGCGAAACAGGTAAAAATGAATGACTGAAATGATGACAGAATCTCAAACTGCGATGCCGGGTTGCTTATACATTGTCGCGACGCCCATCGGGAATTTGAAGGATATTACCTTGCGCGCACTGGAAGTGCTGGAATCGGTCGATTGGGTGGCGGCGGAGGACACGCGACATTCCAAAAGACTGTTGCAGCATTATGGGGTGAATAAGCCTTTGATCAGTTTGCATGATCATAACGAATTGGAACGGCGGGACGAATTGCTGGCACGTTTGGAAAAAGGCGAAACGGGGGCGTTGATTTCCGATGCCGGGACACCGTTGATCAGTGACCCGGGATATCATCTGGTGAGCTTATTGCGTGACGCGCAGGTGCGAGTGGAGCCAGTACCGGGAGCGTCTGCGATGATTGCGGCCTTGAGTGCGGCGGGGATGCCGACTAACCGATTTACGTTTGAGGGATTTTTGCCGGCGAAAAAACAAAAACGTTTGCATGCTTTAGAAGCCTTGGTGGCTGAACCGAGAACCATGGTGTTTTATGAATCGCCGCACCGGTTGTTGGAAAGCCTGGCGGCTTTCAAAGAAGTGTTTGGTCCGGATCGGGAAATGGTCGTCGCCAAAGAGCTGACGAAACAGTTCGAAATGTTTGTTTCTGGTGGTGTAGAAGCGGTTTTATCCTTTTTTGAACAACATCCCGATAAAGTACGCGGTGAATTTGTGTTGATTTTGTCGGGCTGTGCCGTGGTGGAGGTTGATGCCTCGGCGCTGAGTGCTGAAGCGGAAAATTTGATTCAAATATTGCTGGCGCAATCCTTGCCGGTGAAACAGATTTCGGAAATTGTGGCGAGCTTTTTCGGTTTGAAAAAAAAGGTGGTGTACCAATCGGTTTTAGAGCGTAAAGATTAGTATTTATCGCTATTTCTACAGAAAGTATTTAAATAAGAATTTTTCGTATTTTTATTTATTGTTTACAGATGTGTAACATGTTTTCTTTAGGGTGAAAAATACTTAAAAAAGTTGTTAGAATCGGCATAAATCGCCCATAAAAATGCTCGAATAAGGTATTATGTTGCACTAATATAAAAGCGTGAATGCAACACCCTATTAGAAGAACTTAGAATTAATAAAATAGAGTCAATAAAAAAGAAGTAACGAATTTATGTGCGGAATTGTGGGCGGTATTGCCGAGCGGAATTTGGTTCCGATTTTATTGGAAGGCCTAAAAAGGTTGGAATATCGTGGTTACGATTCTTCCGGTGTCGCGGTTCTGGATTCTGAAAACACCATCCAACGCGTTCGGGCTTTGGGAAAAATAAAAAGCTTGGAAGCCAAAATTGCAGAAGCCAAGCACCCGCTTTCCGGCCAAATTGGCATTGCCCATACCCGTTGGGCCACACATGGCGTGCCCGCCGAAAATAATGCGCACCCACACGTTTGCAATAATCAAGTTGCCGTTGTTCATAACGGTATTATTGAAAACTATCAATCCCTGAAAAAACACCAAGTTACCGAAGGCTATCGCTTTACCTCCGATACCGATACGGAAGTTGTCGCGCACTGTGTGCACGAGCAACTGAAATCATCTCAAACACTGCTTGAAGCCGTGCAAAAAGCCATTGCGCATTTTGAAGGGGCCTATGCGTTAGGCGTGGTGTCGGTTGAGTATCCAGATACCTTGATTGCGGCTCGTAAGGGCAGTCCTTTAGTGATTGGCGTTGGCATCGGAGAGCATTTTATCGCCTCGGATGTGTCCGCTTTGTTGCCAGTCACGCAGAGCTTTATCTTTCTTGAAGAGGGGGATGTCGCTGAAATTACCCGTGAAAGTGTCAATATTTATGATGTAAATGGGCAGCAAGTCGCACGAGAAATCAAACAGTCTTCTTTGAGTATGCATTCCGTGGATCTGGGTGATCATCGTCACTATATGCATAAAGAAATTTTCGAGCAGCCCCAGGCGGTCGTTGATACATTGGAAGGTCGGATTACACAAAATCATATGTTAGTGTCGGCTTTTGGTCATGATGCTGAAACCATTTTTCAAACGGTTCGGCAGGTGCAGATTATTGCCTGTGGCACCAGCTATCATGCCGGCTTGGTGGCGAAGTATTGGTTTGAAGACATTATCGGCTTGCCGTGTCAGGTGGAAGTGGCGAGTGAATATCGTTACCGCAATCCGGTGCTACTCGATCATACGCTTTTTGTGACGATCAGTCAGTCCGGTGAAACCGCTGATACCCTGGCCGCCCTTCAACAAATCAAGGCCCTGAAAGGGGATAAAACGATTGCCACCTTGTCGATCTGTAATGTGCCCGAATCCAGTTTAACGCGCGAATCCGATTTAACCTTCTTAACCCATGCCGGGCCGGAAATCGGTGTCGCCTCCACTAAGGCTTTTACCACTCAATTAGTCGCCTTGTCTTTGCTGGTGACGGCGCTTGGTAAAGCGTTGCATTTGATGTCCGAAACCCAAGAACGCAAAATCATTCACGGGTTGCAAAAACTGCCAGGCCTGCTGCAAAAAGCGCTGACTCATGAAAACGATATTAAAGAAATTGCTCAAAGCTTTGCGGACAAGGATAGTGCGCTTTTCTTGGGGCGCGGCACTATGTACCCCATCGCTATGGAAGGGGCTCTGAAGCTGAAAGAAATCAGCTACATTCATGCTGAAGCTTATCCGGCCGGTGAATTAAAGCATGGGCCTTTAGCATTGATTGACGAACATATTCCTGTGATTGCGATTGCGCCACATGATGATTTGTTGGAAAAACTAAAGTCTAACCTTCAGGAAGTCAAAGCGCGTGGCGGACAAATGATTGTGTTCGAAGATGAGCAGGCCAATACAAACTCCGAAGGTGGTATGAAAGTCGTTAAGGCCACGAGTAATGTGGGTCGAATTACCGCGCCGATTACCTTTAATATTCCACTTCAATTGTTGAGCTATCACGTGGCTTTGATCAAAGGCACGGATGTAGATCAGCCTCGTAATCTCGCCAAAAGCGTCACGGTCGAATAAGTTTTTTCTATAAAAAAGGATAAAATTAAATAATGTTTAATAATCAAGTAATTCTTATCACAGGTGGTACGGGTTCTTTTGGTAAAAAGTACACTCAAATTATTTTGGAAAAATATAAACCTAAGAAAATCATCATTTTTTCCCGTGATGAGTTAAAGCAGTTTGAAATGCAACAAAGGTACAACGATGACTGTATGCGTTATTTTATTGGAGATGTCAGAGACCCAAGCAGAATGCTAGAAGCCATGGAAGGTGTGGATTATGTCATTCATGCGGCGGCTATGAAGCAAGTGCCAGCGGCTGAATACAACCCAATGGAATGCATTAAAACCAATGTAAACGGTGCGGAAAATGTAATTAAAGCGGCGATCAAGAATAACGTTAAAAAAGTCATTGCTTTATCTACTGATAAAGCCGCGAACCCAATTAACCTTTATGGCGCGACAAAGCTGGCTTCGGACAAATTATTTGTCGCGGCCAACAATATGGTTGGCGGGCGTGAAACACGTTTTGCAGTGGTGCGCTATGGTAATGTTGTTGGTTCACGTGGTTCGGTTGTACCGTTTTTCAGAAAACTCATTGCGGATGGCGCAACAGAGCTGCCAATTACCCATGCCGATATGACACGTTTTATGATTACGCTTCGCCAAGGTGTTGAGTTTGTCCTTAAAAACTTTGAACGTATGCAAGGCGGTGAAATTTTTGTTCCCAAAATTCCATCTATGTATATGACTGAACTCGCAAAAGCTATGGCACCCGATTTGCCTATCAAAATTATTGGTATCAGGCCTGGTGAAAAGCTGCATGAAATCATGTGCCCAGCCGATGATAGTCATTTGACGCTAGAGTTTAAAGATCATTATGTCATCTGCCCGACCATTCAATTTGCGCATAAGTCAGACTTTACTAAAAACAAGCTAGGTGAAGAGGGTAAACCTGTTGAGCAAGGTTTTGAATACCATTCCGGTAATAATGATGATTGGCTTACGCATGAAGCCTTTTTAGACATGGCTAAAAACATTGACTCAATTTGAGCTAAATCATGATTCCCTACGGCAAACAAGATATTAACCAACAAGATATTGATGCAGTGCTGGACGTTCTGCAATCGGACTTTCTCACCCAAGGCCCGCAAGTTCCTTTGTTTGAAAAAACAGTGGCAGATTATTGTGGTGCAAAATATGGTGTCGCGGTGAATAGTGCGACATCGGCTTTGCATATTGCCTGTCTTGCTTTAGATCTTGGGGAGGGTGATAGCCTTTGGACAAGCCCAAATACCTTTGTGGCTTCAGCCAATTGCGGGCTATATTGCGGCGCTAAAGTTGATTTCGTCGATATCGATCTGGAAACCTACAATATGTGTGCGGACAAGCTGGAACAAAAACTTATCCAAGCTAAAGCCGACAATAATCTGCCAAAAATCGTCATTCCAGTGCACTTTGCCGGTCAATCTTGCGACATGAAACGCATTCATCAGCTTAGTCAAGAATACGGTTTTAAGATCATCGAAGATGCATCACACGCCATTGGAGGAAAGTACCTTGATAAGCCTGTTGGCGGATGCCAATATTCAGATATCACCGTATTCAGCTTTCATCCGGTTAAAATCATCACCACCGCAGAAGGGGGGCTAGCCACCACCAATCAACCCGACCTGGCCGAAAAAATGCAATTCTTACGAAGTCATGGTGTGACTCGTGATCCGAAGTTAATGACCAAAGAATCCGAAGGCGGCTGGTATTATCAGCAAATTGATCTAGGCTTCAACTACCGCATGACAGAAATGCAAGCGGCCTTAGGTGTCTCGCAAATGAAGCGACTCGATGACTTTGTTGCTACGCGTCATCAGCTACAAGAGCGCTATGATGAATTGCTTAATGATTTGCCTTTGACCAGGCCTGGTCAAAATCCCGATGCCCATTCCGCTTTGCATCTTTATCCGATTCAGATTGAACTGGACAAGGTAAGCAAAACGCATCGGCAAATCTTTGAAGAACTCCGCCATAACGGCATTGGCGTCAACCTGCATTACATTCCGGTACACACACAACCTTATTATCTGCAAAAGGGCTTTAAACAAGGTGATTTCCCAAACGCAGAGCATTATTACAGCCGGGCAATCAGTATTCCGTTATTTCACAGAATGACATACGAGCAACAAGATGCAGTGGTTAAAGTGTTGAAGAAGGTTTTATTGTGATTTTGGATAAAAAGTTGGTCGAATTAAAAACAGAAAGGTTGTGCTTAAGAATTTTAAGTGAAGATGATGTTACTCAGGTTTATGTTGATTGGTTGAATGATGTTGATATAAATCAATTCTTAGAGACTAGGTTTGTTAATCAAACATTAAAAAGCTGTTCTGAATTTGTTCGCCAGTGTTATTTAAGTGATGAAGCATATCTTTTTGGAGTTTTTATTAGAGATGAAGGCGGTTTAATTCATATTGGTAATATAAAGCTTGGTCTAATTAATCGGATTCATTTAACTGGTGATGTTTCATATTTTATTGGTGAAAAAAAGTACTGGGGGAAAGGTTTAGCGACTGAGATGATAGCAACAGTTGTTGATTTTGGGTTTAAGCAGTTAGGTTTGAAAAAAATTTGTGCTGGAGTCTATGAAAAAAACTTAGGTTCGTTAAAAGTTTTAAGGAAATGTCGTTTTTCTATTGAGGGTTTTCTTGAATCTCAAGTTGAGGGTGTTGATGGACGACAGGGTGTTTTTAAGCTGGGTATTTTGAATGATTGAGATAAAAAAACTCGCATTGGGTAGTGCTCAGTTTGGTGTTGAATATGGTGTAGCTAACAAAGTTGGCAAGCCATCCATTGAAATGGTCAAAGAAACCCTAGCATTAGCTAGATCAGAAGGTATTTTAGCTCTCGATACTGCCATTGCTTATGGTAATGCTGAAAGTGTTCTAGGAACGGCTGGCGTTGAGGGGTTTGATGTTATTACAAAGTTACCAAGTTGTCTCGAGTTAGCTCCAGCAGAAGTTCATGGTTGGGTTATCGATTCGATCAAAGCATCTTCCAAAAGGCTTGGCTGTAGAAAGTTAAATGGAGTTTTGCTTCATCGTCCATTGGAATTACTTTCAAATAATGGTCATGAACTTTATAAGGCTCTAAACAAACTAAAAGAATTAAACTTGTCAAAAAAAATCGGAATATCAGTATATGAGCCAGCTGATTTAGAGAAGCTTATTCCAAACTATGATATCGATTTAGTTCAGCTTCCTCTTAATATACTTGATAATAGGTGGGATAAGTGGTTGATTGAACTGCAAAAAAAAGGTGTTGAAGTTCATGTGCGCTCTGCTTTTCTTCAAGGTGTTTTGCTTATGCCTGCTGAACAACGTCAACATAAATTTAAACGTTGGAATGGGCTTTTCAGTCAGCTAGACCAGTGGTGCGCTAACAATGGTGTAAGCCCCATGACAGCATGTTTAGCAGGTTTAATGAAGCGACAAGAGATCTCTAAGGTTATTGTTGGGGTGGATTCTAGTCTTCAATTGCAGCAAATAGTTAATAATGTAAAGAACTTAGATTACCTACCTGTTCCCGAGGCCTTGAAGACAGATGATTCTATGTTACTTAACCCCTCAAATTGGAATAAATTATGAAAATAGTTGCGATTGTTCAAGCCCGGATGGGGTCGACTAGGTTGCCAAATAAGGTTATGAAGGATATAAATGGCAAGCCTATGATTGAGTTGCTGCTCGAAAGGCTTTCTTGTTCAAATGAACTTGATCAAATTGTTGTGGCAAGCTCTGAAGATAAAAAAAATGATATTTTGCAGGATTTTGTAGAGTCATTGGGTTATCAATGCACACGGGGAAGTGAAGTTGATGTTTTAAACCGTTTTTACAATGCAGCAAAAGAGTCTAGTGCAGATGTTATTGTGAGAATAACTGGTGATTGCCCTTTGGTTGATTTTGAGTTGGTAGATAAGTGCATCAAAGAGTTTAAGGCGGCTAAGGTTGATTATTTTAGTAATATCACTCCTCCTACTTATCCTGATGGCCTTGATATAGAAGTTTTTTCTTTTGGTGCATTATCCAAAGCTCAGACTGAAGCCACCTCTTCTTTTGATAGGGAGCATGTCACACCTTATCTAAGAAATAATGAAAGTATTTCAAAAGCAGGAATGACTAATGTTGAAGATCTATCGGCTCTTCGTTGGACTGTCGATGACCCTGAAGATCTCATAGTGATAGAAGCTGTTTTCGAACACTTTTATCCTAATAACTCTTTTTCATGGACAGAAGTTTTGGATTTATATAAAAACTCCCCAGAATTATTTGAAATGAACTCAGAAACTAAGCGTAATGAAGGTGAAACTATGGGAACAGGTCAAAAACTGTATAAAAGGGCAAAAAGAATTATTCCTGGCGGCAATATGTTGTTGTCCAAACGACCTGAAATGTTTCTGCCTGAGAAGTGGCCCGCTTATTTTAGTAAGGCTAAGGGGTGTACGGTTTGGGATATGGATGATAACCAATACATTGACATGTCTATTATGGGAATTGGTACCAATACTCTTGGTTATGGTCACCCAGAAGTAGATGAAGCGGTCATGCAAACTGTACGAAATGGCAATATGTCTACATTTAACTGTCCAGAAGAGGTGTATTTAGCTGAAAAGCTTGTTGAGCTTCACCCGTGGGCTGATATGGTGCGCCTTGCTCGTTCAGGAGGAGAGATTAACTCTATTGCGGTTCGCATTGCTCGAGCAGCGACTGGGCGAGACAAAATTGCGATATGCGGTTACCATGGTTGGCATGATTGGTATCTATCTACTAATTTAAGGGATGATAAGAACCTCGATGGACATCTTCTACCTGGCTTGGAGCCAAATGGGGTGCCAAGAGGCCTAATTGGCACCACGCTACCTTTTAATTACAACAGAATTGATGAGTTGGAAAATCTTATTAAATCCAACCCAGGACAAATTGCAGCCATAAAAATGGAAGTTTCTCGAAACGCTGGTCCGGAAGATGACTTCTTGCAAAAGGTTAGGAATTTGGCGACCGAAAATAAAATTGTACTTATTTTTGATGAATGTACTTCAGGGTTTAGAGAAACCTTTGGAGGGTTGCATAAAAAATATGGCGTTGAGCCAGATATGGCAATTTTCGCAAAAGCTCTTGGTAATGGTTATGCTATCTCTGCTTGTATTGGTCGTGCTGAAGTGATGCAAGCGGCTCAGAAAACTTTTATCAGTAGCACTTTTTGGACAGAACGTATTGGACCGTCTGCAGCAATAAAAACTTTAGAGGTTATGGAGAAGACCCGTTCCTGGGAACAAATTACACAAACAGGTACTCAAGTTTCAACTCGATGGCAAAACCTTGCGGATAAGTATCAACTTGAAATAAAGCGCTGGGGTTTGCCTGCGCTTTCTGGTTTTTCCTTTTCATCTGAGGATGCACTGGCATATAAGACTTTGATTACCCAAGAGATGTTGAAAAAAGGTTATTTAGCAAGTAATGCGGTTTATGTATGTACTGAACATACGCCTGAGATTTTGGACGGCTACTTTGAAAATCTTGAACCAATTTTCGCACTCATTAAAGAATGTGAAGAGGGACGAAATGTGAGTACGTTGCTTGATGGCCCTATATGTCATGCTGGTTTTAAGCGTTTAAACTAATGCGAATTGTATTCCGAACCGATGCTTCAATTAAGATCGGCACAGGGCATGTGATGCGCTGCATCACCTTAGCTAAAGCTTTAGTTGAAAAGGATGCGGAAGTTCAGTTTATTTGTCGGGATAATGTAGGCAATTTAATCGAAAAAATTCGCCAACAAGGGTTTACCGTTCATACGCTTGTCACTAGTTCAAGTGATTCTGAACAAACAGGATTAAAAGAATTTCCTAAGTTGTTTCATTCAGAATGGCTCGAAGTCACGCAACAACAGGACGCAAAAGACTGTCAGTCAATTTTGGAAGAAATCCAGCCGGATTGGCTGGTTGTGGATCATTATGCAATTGACCAGGCCTGGCAAAAACTGCTAGAGCCTTATTACCAAAAGCTCATGGTGATTGATGATCTGGGTGATCGAAACCATGAGTGTGATTTGCTGGTGGACCAAAACTACGGTTCTAACTCTGAAAAGTATCAAAACCTCGTGCCGGAAACCTGTAAGATTTTAGCCGGTCCGACTTATGCGCTTTTAAGACCTGAGTTTGCGCAATGGCGGGAAATCAGTTTGAAGCGCCGTGCGAATCAAAAAGAAATTGAAACGCTGTTGGTAACGATGGGTGGCGTTGACCCAGATAACTACACCGGGCAAGTGTTGCAGCAACTTGATAAACTGCAACAAACAACCATTAAAGAAATCATTGTGGTGATGGGGGCAACCGCCCCGCACTTGGAAACGGTGGAACAACAAGCACAAACCCTGTCAATCAAAACGACTGTACAAACCAATGTCAGTAATATGGCCGAAATTATGGCGAATGCCGACTTAGCAATCGGCGCGGCAGGTGCCACGACCTGGGAGCGCTGTTGTTTGGGTTTGCCAACCATTCAAATGGTGATTGCCGACAACCAGCGCCAAATTGCCAATGCTTTGGAAAAAGATCATATTGTCATATTGCTGGATGAAATCCAAAAACTACCAGGCCTAGTGACTGAGGCAAAATCAAAAATAACTTTGCTGGTAAAAAATGCTTCGGAGTTTGTCGATGGTCAAGGCCTTAAATGGGTGGTTGAGACGATGCAGGAATTTACCTAATGCAGATTGATACACAAAACTTTGGTCAGTTGACGTTGTTAAACTTTACTGATGCATCCAGAGATGACTCGTTTTGTGTGCTTAAAATGCGAAATCATCCTGATATAAAGAAGTGGATGTATAACCAAGAAGATATTAGCGAGCAGCAACACTTTGATTTTGTCGAGAAACTAAAATCTGATGCACTCAAAAAGTATTTTATTGTTAAACAGAACGAAAGTATTGTCGGTTCTATAAATTTTATAAACATTAACCAAACCGAGAGGGCGGCAGATTTTGGCTTGTATGCTAATCCCTTTGTGTCAATCACTGGCGCAGGTCGAATCCTTGAAGAAGTCGCCATACAATATGCTCAAGACATATTGGAGCTAAAGTGCTTAAAGTTGGAAGTGTTTGAAAAAAATATACGAGCGATAAATTTTTATGAAAAAAATGGCTTTACTAAGACGGCAGAAAAACGAATAAATGATCAATGTGTCATTTGTATGCAAAAACGAATTCAAAGTGGTAAAGAATAAGATGCTAAAGTTTAAAATTGACAATCGTTTAGTTGGCTCGGACTGTCCACCTTATGTGATAGCAGAAATGTCAGCAAATCATAATGGCGATATTCAAAATGCTTATAAAATTATTGAGATGGCGAAGCGTTCTGGAGCAGATGCAGTCAAGTTGCAAACCTATCGTCCTGACACAATTACCATGGATATGCGCACTCCGGAATTTATGATTGAAGGAGGCCTTTGGCATGGGCAAAGCCTCTATGAGCTTTATGATAGTGCGTATATGCCGTGGGATTGGCATAAGCTCCTATTTGATTACGCCAGAAAGCTCGATATCACCATTTTTAGTTCACCATTTGATAACACGGCAGTCGATTTACTCGAAGATTTAAATGTACCCGCCTATAAAATCGCCAGTTTTGAAGCGGTTGATTTACCCTTAATCAAATATGTCGCGCAAACTGGTAAGCCGATGATTATTTCCACGGGGATGGCCGATGCGGAAGAAATTCAAGAAGCCATTGATGCTGCAAGAGAGGGAGGGTGTAAGGAGCTTGCAATTTTGCATTGCGTCAGTGGTTATCCCGCGCCGGCAGAAGACTACAACTTGTTGACAATTCCAGACATGCAACAATGTTTTGGTGTTCCGGTCGGGCTTTCAGATCACACCTTAGATAATACAACTGCGATCGCCAGTGTCGCGCTAGGTGCGTCCATTATCGAAAAACACGTCACGCTTGACCGAAATGGCGGCGGGCCTGATGATAGCTTTTCACTCGAAGAATTAGAGCTGAAAGCGCTATGTGATAACGCTAAAACCGCCTGGCAAGCCCTAGGGAAAGTGGATTATGGCCGAAAATCTAGCGAACAAGGCAATGTTAAATTTAGACGCTCGTTGTACTTTGTAAAAGACATTAAAGCGGGTGAAACCATTACCTCAGAGCATGTTAAAAGCATTAGGCCTGGCTATGGTTTACCTCCGAAGTATTTAGACCTTGTGATTGGTAAAGTTGCGAAAGGATATATTTCTAAAGGCCAACCTATGAGTTTTGAAGTAATAAAATGAGATATCACTATACATACGACGATTTAGTAAATTGTTTTAAAGCGCTTAAGTTTTCCAATGAACACGAGGCAATCTTTATTTCCGGTGATTTAGGAAAACTAGGGCTGGGCGAATTTGGTAATAGAGAACAATATCTTGTTTCTCTGCTAAACTCGCTAGTTGATGTGTTTGGCGATAGCACAACAATTATGACTTCTACATTCACTCATGACTTGGTCAATACGGATAAGGTTTTTGATAAAAAGACTACGCCATCTATGCATGGTGCGGTTGCAAATTTTTTTATAAAACACTCTAGAAGTGTCCGCTCTTCTCATCCGTTTACGTCATTTTGTGCCATTGGACCAAAGGCAGAATATCTTTGCGGGGAAGATTTGATTCACCCTTATGGAATAGATTCACCTTATGACAAGCTCTTAAGTTTGAAGAATCCATTAACCATAAGTCTTGGTTTGCCGCCAAACATTACGTGTAGCCTGGTTCATCACGCTGAAGTCGTAATGAATGTTCCATATAGGTATATAAAAGAGTTTCCACATAAAGTAATGCAAAATGGTGTTGGAGTGGAAAAAAGTTATTGCTTACCTGTTGTTTATCGTGAAGTTGAAGCGACAAGAAATAAAAATGTAAGGATTTTTGAAGAGTTTCAAACACGTAAATCAGTAAAAGAAACGGATGTGGGGCGGGGCAAAATCTATAGTTATCAAACTAATGAATTATTTAAATCAATGGTTGCGCAGTTCAAAAAGAATATCTACTGCTGGTTTGATTCACCACCGAAAAATAGACCCTATAGGAAATAAATTTTATGACTACCAAACTCAATTTCTGTTTTAAAGGCAATCGAGCTTATGCACATGGCACGGATATTGTCGCCGCGTTGTTTAAACAGTTTGCTGATTCTGATTTAAGTGCAATCGATTTAAAGTTTAATGGTATTACCCACACCAACTTGGATGTTGTAGATGGTATTGATAATTCAGAAGCGAAAGTCAATATTCGCTGGTTAGAAGGTGGAAGTGAAAAACACTATCAGCTTGTTGAAAATGGCGAACCGATTGAATGCCGTTATGAGTACGATGAAGACAACATTATCGCAAAAACAAGCATTGATCTTGATAGCCAAACGATTCGTTTGGGTGCGGTCACTGGGTTTACTTTATGTGAAAACTTGGTCGCGATGAATAAGTATTTATTGCAGTCTCTCTATCCCGATGAAAAGGGTAAGTGGTATTTTACCCGCTTAGAACAAACAAAATTAATATCGGATGATGCTCTGATAGAAGTGGAACTGATTAAAAACTTCAACTTTAGGCTGACCAAAAGCGATATTTTGCTAGATGGTAAAGTCATTGGCAGCGTGTATTTTACGATGGTCAGAGGTTAAAGATGATTGCGATTACAACGATTGGAACCTACCTACCAGAAAACCGCGTATCAAACTTAGCCCAGCTTGAAAAGTTTGAAACCGACGAAACATTTATTCGTGAAAAAATTGGTGTGGTGCAACGTGCTGTCAAAGCATCGGAGCAAAAAACATCAGATTTATGCATCAAAGCTTTTGAAGACTTGATGACCAAAAAAGCGTTAGACAAAAGCACTGTGGATTGCTGTGTGGTGGTGACACAAAATCCAGATTTAAATATTCCGCATACTTCGGCCATCGTTCATAGCGCGCTAGGGTTGCCAGAGACTTGCGCCTGTTTTGATATTTCGCTTGGCTGTTCCGGGTATGTTTATGGTTTGTCGATTATTAGCGCATTTATGCAAGCAAACGGTTTTAAAACCGGCTTATTATTTACCGCCGACCCTTATTCCGACATTATTGATTCCGACGACAAAAATACAGCATTAATTTTTGGCGATGGAGCGACTGTAACCTTATTGGAAGAAAATCAACCAGGCCTGGTGGCTTTGGGTTACGACTTTGGCACCAAAGGTGCAGGTTATAAAAATCTCGTTAATGAGGATAAGCTTTATATGAATGGGCGAGCCGTGTTTAACTTTACGGCGGGTGTTGTTCCAAAGTCGATTGAGAAGCTATTGCAAAGGCTAGACCTAGACAAAAGAGACATAGGCAAATGGTACTTGCACCAAGGCAGTAAATATATTGTCGATACCATCACTATGCGTTTAGGTCTAGAGCCTGAAAAAGTGGTGTTTAATATGTATGAGTACGGCAATACCGTATCGTCTTCCATTCCTATGTTGTTAAGTAACGATTTAAATCAATTTAAATCAGGCCAAAAAATTGGCTTGAGTGGTTTTGGCGTAGGTCTGTCTTGGGCATCCGCCATATTTGAAATGAAATAGGAGTAAGAAAATGAGCAAAGTAACTGTAGAACAGATTTTAGAAACGATTGAAAACGCCAACCTTGTCAAAGATGTAAATGCATTAGACCTTGCAAAGCCATTGGGGGAACAGGGAATTGACTCGTTAGATTTTTCGGGCGTTCTATTCAATATGGAAGAAGCGTTTGGGATTGAAATCCCGGATGCTGATATAGATCAACTTCTAACTATTAATGATATTTTAGCTTACGTTAATAAAAAATTGGGTTGAGAATGAAAGAACAGTCTATTGGCCAGGTCATGCATCAGTGGGCAGAGGATTTATTTCCGATAAATCGCAGTATCACTGGAGAGGGAGTACGGAAGACATTACGTTACATTCAAGAAATACTACATGGTCTTGAAATAAAATCAGTACCCACTGGTTATAAAGCTTTTGATTGGACTGTACCTGATGAATGGAATGTATCTGAAGCCTTTATAGAAGATGATGACGGAAATATCATTGTAGACTTTAAAAATAATAACTTGCATTTGGTAGGTTATTCAGAGCCTGTTGATAAGTGGGTAAACTTCGAAGAGCTTGATAAACATCTCTATTCATTACCGAGTCAACCTGATGCTATACCTTATATAACATCATATTATTCGAGAAGGTGGGGTTTCTGCTTAACTCATAACCAAAGATTGTCTTTAGATAGATTAAGAAAATATCGTGTAGTTATTAATAGTGAACTGCAACCTGGTTTTTTGAACTATGGAGAGTTGATAATACCTGGTAAACAGAAGAAAGAAATTCTTCTTTCTACTTATGTGTGTCATCCTTCAATGGTAAATAACGAATTATCGGGTCCCGTTGTTACAATGGCTATAGCGAATTGGTTGTTGTCACTTGATAGGCAATATACGTATAGGGTTATATTTATACCTGAAACAATCGGATCTATTGTTTACTTAAGCCAACATTGGCGGGAAATGAAGGCTAATACTCTAGCTGGTTTCGTTTTGACCTGTATTGGTGATGATGAAAACTATTCAATATTGAGATCTAGGATCGGTAATACTTTTGCAGATAAAGTTGCTACATACGCGGCAAGTATTATAGATAAAAATTTTATTGAATATTCATATGTCGAACGTGGAAGTGATGAGAGGCAATATTGTAGCCCTGGGATTGATTTGCCTGTTTGTTGTTTAATGCGAACAAAGTTTGGCGAGTTTCCCGAATATCATACTTCTCTTGATAATCTTCAGCTGGTTACAGCTGAAGGGTTACAAGGTGGTTATGATTTGGTAAAGGAGGCGCTGGAGGGTATTGAGCTAAATAGGAAGTTTAAAGTACAAGTAATGTGTGAACCTCAGTTGGGAAAAAGAGGTTTGTATCCTAATGTGAGTACTAAGGATACGTTTGATAAGATTAAGTTAATAAGCAATTTAATTGCTTATTCTGATGGTAATTATGACTTGATTGACATAGCAAGAAAACTTGATTGCCGAGTCTCAGAGTTATTTGAGTTGGCTAATCCACTTCTTAAAAATGGTCTTTTAGAAGAAATGGATGTAATTTAATGAAAATTTTATTTTTAGAAAACCGGTCCAAAACGAAATTTTGGGTCGAGATAGCTGATTTATTAATTGAAAAGGGATATGAGGTCGAGTTTTTAGTACAGAATCATTTTTATAAACCAAAAAAACATAAATCTTTTTCTATTCCATACCCCACCAAAAAAGATTTATTTTTTTCAAAAAATAATGATTTTTTTTACGAGTTATCGCAAAAGGATCGTTTAGCTTATATCTTTAGAAGACCAGTAAATCACTATCAATATTATTATGATGAAATAAAAAAAGTCATTTTAAAAGGGGGCTATAAGTTTGTTTTTGGTGAATCAACTTTATTTCATGAGTTGATGGCAATTGATATTTGCCGGAATGAAAGTATTAAATATCTGAATCCTACTTTGAGTCGTTATCCAAATAATCGTTTTTCTTTTTTACTTTATGATACCTTGCAACCATATGAAGAAACCTTATCAAATGAAAACCTATCAGCATATGAGAATGATGAAAAAAAATTACTTTCAAAAGATTATCATCTGGCTTATATGAAAGCTAGAAAAAATAGATTTGGTTTTGATGTAAGATTTTTAAAAAAAATAAAAAATTATCAGCTTTCTTTGATTAGTTGGCTTATGGGAGAGCGATTCAACACACCTTCACCGATTGCAAAGTTAAAAATAAATTTCAGAACTTTTCTTTTAGCACGAAAGTGGGATGGTTTGGCCTGCAATCAACAGATTAATTTGGACTGGAATAAAACATTATTATTTCCACTCCAACTTCAACCAGAAGCGAACTTGGATGTCTGGGGATATCCATATAATAATCAAGAAGATTTGATTGAATTTTTGGCTGATAACATTCCAAGTGATTGGACTTTGCTTATTAAGCCAAATCCTAGAGTTAAATATGAACTGACAGAGGGTCTATTAAATACTGTTTCTAAACTAGAAAATACAAAGCTTATGTCCACTCGGTCATCCATGTCGGATATATTTGATGATGTTTGTTATATATTTTCAGTAACAGGCACGGTTTGTCTAGAAGCATTATTTTCTGGCAAACGCATTTTTTCTCCTAGCTTTCATATGGTTAAATTATTTTCTCCTGAGACAAGTGAATTGTCTTTTATTAAGAATATCGAGCACATAAAACCTGAAAGCAATTATATACAAGGATCTGGGTATAAGTATTTATTAGATAACTCATATGAAGGAACTATTTCAGACCCTTTATCAATGCCAGATTGTGTAGAAAATGATAATCTTCAGAGGGTATTTGAAGGTTTTTTAAAGGTGTTGCAAGATGGCTAAATACATTAGTGGTTTTTTTTGTTTTGTGCTTCCTGCGTTTATATTAAAAAATTGGTTGCTTCGATTATTTGGTTGGAAGATAGGTCGTAATGTCAAGATTGGACATTCCATTATTTTATCTAAAAATGTTTTTTTAGAAAGTGGAAGTCGAGTAGGCAACCTAAACTTTTGTATAGTTGACTATCTAAAAATCAATTCGAGTGGGAGTTTAGGGCATTTAAACTACATACGAGGCCCCCTTTATTTTTTCCTTGGTTTTAAAGCAGCATTGGGTAATTTTAACCATGTTAAACGCTCATATAAACCGGTTACATGGGGAAAGTCAATGTTAAAAGTAGGGGCATACTCGAAAATTACTTCTGGCCATACTATTGATTGTACTCGGCCAGTCATATTAGGGTGCTCGAGTGTTATAGCTGGTAAATCATCGCAGTTGTGGACACATGGATATATGCACGACTCTAAATCTGGAAAAAGGGTTCGTATAGATGGAAGTATTCGGATCGGAGACCATGTGTACATCGGTTCAATGTCGTTGATTAACCCAGGCATCAAACTGTGTTCTGGGGTCACCATTGGATCAATGTCTGTTGTCAGTAAATCAATTTTTCAAGGTGGATTTTATGCTTCTCCCCCCTTACGCCATCTGCAATTAAGTTATCAAGAGGCATTTAAAAAATATAAACAGGCTCCCTGTAGTATAGAAACAGTTCTAAATAAGAAAGATAACTAATGCTTACAGTTATTCGAAAACTTTCAATAGATCTTTCATTATTTTCCTTTTTTAAGTTTATTACATTAATCGCTCCACTATATGCTGCCTCGGTTGTAAACTCAGATGATTATGGTTTTCTTGAGTTTGCTCTGTCGACAGCCTACCTTGGTGCGTTGCTTCTATTGTTCGGTTCAACAAGAGCTATATCATTCGGAATACTAAAACAGGAAGATAGTGCTGTTTTTAGTGCAATGGTGTACATCATTTCAATATCTTTTCTATTGGCAATCGTTTTTCTTGTTTTACGTTTTATGAACTGGGGGGGCTATTCTTATTATTTAGCCTTTTCATTTGTGATTGTTTTTGTTCTTCAACAGGCTTTAGGTTCATTTTTTCGTTCAAAAGCAATGGGAAGAGTTGCTTCATTAAATGATTCAACTATTTATTTAGCATTGATGTTAGCAGTTTATCTAGTGAGTGTTGACTTTATTGGTTTTGATGAAGCATTGTGGATCTTTTTTTGGGTATTTGTTTTTCAATTTTTTTTCTTTATTAAGATTTTTAAAAGTGAGTGCTTTAATCAATGTCGGTTTGAATTTTCTTTTTCTGAGAATCTGTCAATAATTACGGGAGTATTTTTATCTATTGCAGTTTTGCATGTTCCTAAAATTCTAGGTTATTTCATTTCTCCTCAATTGGTGGCAGAATTTTCTTTACTTTTTAGGTATCTAGCGATAGCGGTTATTTTTCAGCAGTTTATAACGGTATTTTTTTTTAAAGATATCTATAAAACAAAACATGAAATTTTTTCTAAATTCATCATTATTATTCCCTCTGCCGTTTTTATTGGGGCAGCCTGTATGTATGGTTTATTTAATGGCTTCAGTTATTATTTTATATCGTTGGGTCTTGCATTGCCGAAATTTGAACCCTCTTTGGCTATCATGATGGTTTCATGTATCGCTTTATGGTCCTTAACCAGTTTGCTTGATGGTTTTTTTCTGCGTGAAAGAAAATACAAAATTAATATTGTAACTAACTTATTAGGTTTGCTAACTTTTTTGTTGCTTTTGGGTGTTTTGTTTATTAATAATCACAACCCTAGCGTTACTGAGCTTGTTCAGTACTGGCTTATTTCCTACGCTGTAATTTCTGCGTCTCAAGTTGTATTGGCAGGCGGTCTTAATGGTTTTGACGTAAAGAATATTGTGATGTTTCTTATATTTATAGGTGCTCTTAATATGTTGATGAATATATGGTTTCAATAAAAATTAAAATTTTGAACCCTTTGGTGTTCATTCCATTGGTTTTATCAATTATAGGATTCGGTTTGATTACTCTTCCATTAGATGTATGGTATGTGCCTTCATCGTTGGCTGTTTTCTATCTGGCATCTGCGATTTTTTCGCTTACTGTTGGTTATAGCCTATTTGACTTTCACTTTAAGATTGTACGTTATGAAGTTTTATCTATAGATGAAAGGGATGTTAAATTGGCTTTGAGATTAGCAATAGTTCTTGCTTATGTTGGCGTGCTTCTACATGTTATCGATATATTCTATTATAGAGGCTTCGATTTATTTGCTAGCTTTTCATTTAATCGGTTAACTTTGATGGAAACGGCCCCTACACCTTTTGGAGTTATCTCGGCTTTTTTCTATCCAGTAGCATTCATATTACCTTTTCTATATTTTTTAATGTTAAAAACTAAAGTACTAAGTTTTAGAGCTGTCCGTTCCTTATTAATATTCTTTCCTTTAATTTTTGAAATAGGTGTATCTATATTGCTTGGTGCAAGAATATTTGTATTTATAGCAATGTTTTTTGTTTTGTTTTATTTATATATGTTTGAGTATATTAAGTTTAGTTTTTTTATAAAAAAAACAGGCCTTGCTTTAGTAGTCTTGTTTCTGGTTTTTTTCGGTTATGTTTTTTCGATTAGGGCTGAAGTAATTGGTATGAGTGTCGGTGAATCGGCAACTCTTTCTGGTTATGCCTATTTCGTACCTATGGCTAGTGGCTACGGTTATTGGCTCGATGAAGTTGAAAGCATTAGCATGTTTTTATTTTTTCTTATTGTTGGTTTTATAAATTTATTGCAATATTTATCTCATTCGATTTTTGAATTATTTTTTGTAGTGGATAATTACAATGCTTTTACCTATTGCGCCGGTTCGAGTACATTTGGAGTGGTTGTTAAGTTTTTAAGTTATATTGGTATTAGTGGAGAGAATACATGTAATGTTTTAAGAGAAGGTGTTTATAGTACCCTGTGGGGGAATTTATTTTATGATTTCGGATTTATGGGTATTATTCCATCTTTTTTTTTAGGGGCTTTAGCTTCTTTTATTATGAATAGGCGATTTAAATTTAAATGGCTGTTATTCCCAGTTTATGCACATCTATTTTTAATTATATCCTTTTCCTTGTCGATAAATTTCATTTCAACAGGAAAAGGGGTTTATTTATTGTCGTCATTTTTTTTATTTTATACATTATTTATAATAGTTAAGGTTTTATTAGATGCGCATCGCAATAATTCATGACTGGCTAGTAACCTATGCCGGTGCGGAAAGAGTACTAGAGCAGATATTGAAAGTTTACCCTGAAGCCGATTTGTTCAGTACGGTTGATTTTCTAGATGAGGGTGAGCGAGACTTTATTTTGAACAAGTCGGTAAATACATCTTTTATCCAAAAGTGGCCAAAGGCAAAATCCAAGTATAGAAATTATTTACCGCTTATGCCCTTGGCGGTTGAACAGTTTGATCTTTCCGAATATGACTTGATTATTTCTTCTTCTCATGCTGTAGCTAAAGGCGTAATTACAGGTCCCGATCAATTGCATATTTGTATGTGTTATTCACCTATTCGCTATGCGTGGGATTTGCAGCATCAATATTTACGTGAGTCAGGATTAGATAAGGGATTAAAAGGCTGGCTGGCCAAGTGGTTGCTGCACAAAATGCGATTGTGGGATTTACGTACTGTTAATGGCGTGGATCAATTCATTGCTATTTCCGATTTTATAGGGCGGAGAATAAACAAAGTGTATCGTCGTGATTCAGTCACTATTTATCCGCCCGTTTACGTTGATGATTTTGTAGCGATTGATGTCACGAATGAAGATTTTTATTTTACGTCTTCCAGAATGGTGCCTTATAAAAAAATCGACTTGATCGTTGAGACTTTTTCAAAAAAACTGCCTGATAAAAAATTGGTGGTGATTGGTGATGGGCCCGACTTTAAAAAGATACAGGCCTTAGCGGGCGATAATGTCACTTTGCTTGGGTATCAAAAATTTGATGTTTTAAAAAGCCATTTAGCTAAAGCTAAGGCGTTTATTTTTGCTGCAGAAGAAGATTTTGGTATTGCACCTTTAGAAGCGCAAGCGAGTGGAACGCCCGTTATTGCATTTGGCAAAGGCGGTGCTTTAGAAACGATTGTGGGTTTGGATTCTGAAAAACCAACGGGTGTGTTTTTTAGAGAGCAAACCGTCGATGCATTAGCACAATCGATTGAGACTTTTGAGTTAGATGGTTACAAAATTCGACCAGAGCATTGCGTGGAAAATGCTGAGCGTTTCAGAGACGCGCGTTTTAGACAAGAATTTAAAGACTTTGTAGAAAAAGAATATAAAGAGTGGACAGAAAACTTATGAAAAAAGCAATAGTAACTGGGATTACAGGTCAAGATGGGGCATATCTGGCCGAGTTGTTGTTAGAGAAAGGTTATGCGGTTTATGGCACTTTTCGCCGTACGGCTTCGGTTAACTTTTGGCGGATCGAGGAGTTAGGGATTCAGAATCATCCTAATTTACATTTGATTGAATATGATTTAACCGATGCTTCTAACTCGATTCGTATGGTATCTGACATACAGCCGGATGAAATTTATAATTTGGCGGCACAAAGTTTTGTTGGTGTTTCGTTTGAACAACCACTAGCCACAGCGCATATTACCGGTTTGGGCGCGGTGCACTTGTTAGAAGCGATTCGTATTTTTAACCCTAAGATTAAGTTTTACCAAGCTTCCACTTCTGAAATGTTTGGTGAGGTGCAGGAAATTCCTCAGGTCGAATCCACGCCTTTTTATCCTCGTAGTCCTTATGGTGTTGCCAAGCTGTATGCGCATTGGATGACGATTAACTACCGAGAGTCGTATGGCATTTTTGGCTCTAGCGGCATATTATTTAATCATGAATCTCCCTTGCGTGGGCGTGAGTTTGTCACTCGTAAAATCACCGATTCGGTGGCAAAAATTAAACTCGGCAAACTGGATTGTTTAGAGCTGGGCAATATGGATGCCAAGCGAGATTGGGGGTATGCTAAAGAATATGTTGAGGGTATGTATTTAATGCTTCAAGCGGATAAGCCTGGTACATATGTTTTAGCAACCAATCGGACAGAGACAGTACGTGATTTTGTACGCTTAGCTTTTAAAGCCGTTGATATTGAACTTGAGTTTAAAGGTGAAGCTGAAAACGAGATTGGGGTTGATAAGGCTAGTGGCAAAACTGTTGTTCGAGTTAATCCCAAGTTTTATCGTCCAGCGGAAGTTGATTTGTTGATTGGTAATCCAGAAAAAGCAAAGCGTGAACTTGGCTGGGAACCAAAGACTTCTCTTGAGGAGCTTTGTGTAATGATGGTAAAAGAAGATTTGAGACGAAATGAAGTCGGCTTCTCATTCTAAAGTTTTAATAACCGGGTTAGAGGGTTTTACTGGTCATCATTTAGCAGCTTTTTTAGCCCAGGCCGGTTTCGAGGTTGTGGGCTTAAAAAGTGATTTGACGGATCGAGATTCGGTATTCTCTGAAGTAGCGTCTTGCTCGCCTGATTATGTCATTCATTTGGCGGGTATATCTTTTGCGGCAGAAGCGGACGCGGATTTGATTTATCGAGTCAATGTGGTCGGTACATTAAATTTATTAGATGCTTTATGCCAGCTTGATAAACCTGTGCAAAAAGTCGTTATTGCCAGTAGTGCAACGGTTTATGGCAATGTTATTGGTTCTGTACTTTCTGAAGCATTGTGCCCTAAACCAGTGAGCCATTATGGTTGCAGTAAGCTGGCTATGGAGCATATGTCGCAGAACTATCTGGATAAGTTGCCGTTGGTTATTACTCGTCCATTTAATTACACCGGTATTGGTCATGCTGAGCATTTTTTAATTCCTAAGATTGTGAAAGCTTACCAAGAGGGAAAAACTGAAATTGAGCTAGGAAACTTGGATGTTTCGCGTGAGTTTAATGATGTTCGTGATATATGTTGCATATACCATGATTTGTTATTGGCTGAAAAGTCCGGCGTTACTGTAAATGTTTGCTCTGGTAGAACGATTAGTTTGATGCGCATTATGACGTTAATGGATCAGATTGCTGGTTATAAAATGCAAGTAAAGGTAAATCCTGCTTTTGTGCGTGCTAATGAAATAAAGGATTTGTCTGGCGATGTGTCGCAATTAAATGATTTGATTCAGCCTGATTTTAAATATGGTATCGAGGATACTTTACGCTGGATGTATGGAGCTAAGTAATGATTAATATTCTTTTGTCAGGTGGGTCGGGTACGCGTTTGTGGCCTTTGAGTCGCGCCATGTTGCCAAAGCAATTTGTCCGTTTATTCGATAACGAATCCTTGTTTCAGCAGACCGTAAAACGAAACGCCCTAATCTGTTCCCACAGTTTAATCGTATCTAATATCGACCAATACTTTCTTGCCGTTGACCAATATCAACAAGTTAGTGAGCATGCGGCGCAATTTCTTCTTGAGCCAATTGGCCGGAATACGGCACCTGCGATAGCTTTAGCGTGTATGTTATTGGATGAGGATGATGTGGTTTTGGTTACGACATCAGATCATTTGGTAAAAGATCAGGCCGCATATGAGAAGGCCGTATTGAAGGCAAAAGAGTTAGCCGAGGCGGGTAGTTTGGTAACCTTTGGCATTCAGCCAACTTATGCCGAAACAGGGTTTGGTTATATTGAAGCATCGGATCACGATGTACTTTCTTTTAAAGAAAAACCGGATGTTGAGACGGCCCAATCTTACATAGAGCAAGGTAATTACTATTGGAACTCCGGTATGTTTTGCTTTAAGGCGGGCGTTCTGCTGAAAGAGCTTGAAAAATATTCACCGGAGATGTTGGAAGCCTGTCGCGTAGCATTGCCGAAACAGCAGGATTGTTCGGAAATCCGAATTGACTTTGAAGCGATGCAGGCGATTCCTGAAGATTCTATTGACTACGCGGTGATGGAAAAGTCCGATAAGGTAAAGGTGGTGCCGTGTGATATGGGGTGGTCGGATTTGGGTAGTTTTGATGCGTTGTATGATGAGGTAAAACAACCAGGCCTGGATAATGCGGTTTTGGCGCGTTCGGATAATGCGCCGGATGTCATTAGTGTGGATGCTAAGGATAATTTGGTGGTGTCACGAGATCGTCAAATTGCGTTGGTGGATGTGGAAGATTTATTGGTGGTCGATACGTCAGATGCGATTTTGATTTCTAAAAAAGGCAGTTCTCAGAAAGTGAAACAGGTTGTGGCGGAAATCAAAAAATTACAACCGGAGTTGGCCGAGGTGCATCGTCTGGCCCATCGACCTTGGGGTACTTATGAAGTATTGGTCGATTCCGATCAGTATAAGGTCAAGCGCATTGTGGTGAAGCCGGGGCAGCGGCTATCTTTACAGAAACATTTTCATCGTAATGAGCATTGGGTGGTTGTGTCTGGAACAGCGACTGTGACAGTGGATGAGGAATGTTTTTTAGTTCGCCCGAATGAATCAACTTATATTCAAATGGGCCAAGTGCATCGCTTGGAAAATAGCGGAAAAATTGACCTGGTAATGGTGGAGGTTCAGGTCGGTGAGTATACCTGCGAAGATGATATTGTTCGTATTGAAGATGTTTATGGACGTTGATGTAAGCAATGGAATTGGTGTGATTAATTTAAGTGCCAGCAAAATGCTGGCATTTTTATGGAAGAGAGTATGAATAAATTATCGTGTTTTAAAGCTTATGACGTTCGTGGCAAGGTGCCGGAAGAGTTGAATGAAGAACTGGCTTACAAAGTTGGCCGAGCATTTGTGGAAGAGTTAAATGCGAGCTCTGTGGCCGTGGGTTATGATATCCGGTTGGAAAGTGAAGGCCTGGCAGCGGCTTTAAAAAAGGGCTTGACTGAAGCTGGCGCGAATGTTGTGGATATTGGTTTGTGTGGTACGGAAGAAGTGTATTTCGCTACGTTTCATCGAAAGTTGGATGGTGGGATTATGATTACCGCCAGCCATAATCCAAAGGGCTATAACGGCATGAAGTTGGTTGGCAAAGGGGCAAAACCGATTTCCGGCGATTCTGGTTTAAAAGCGATTGAACAGCGGGTTTTAGATGAAGCGTTTAATAGAGAGAAATCACCAGGCCTGGTGGATTTTCAACCGGAAAAGTCTGCCTATATTCAGCATTTAATGTCTTATGTAGATATGTCAGTTTTAAAGTCGCTTAAATTGGTGATGGATGCAGGAAACGGTTCTGCAGGGGCCGTAATTAAACAAATTGCTGAGAAGTTACCGTTTGACTGTGTGTTTGTAAACGACACACCCGATGGTAACTTTCCTAACGGAGTGCCAAATCCATTATTGCCAGAAATGCGCTCCATTACTTCAAATGCTGTGAAAGAACATAATGCGGATTTAGGTATTGCCTGGGATGGCGATTTTGATCGATGTTTTCTCTTTGATGAAAATGGTGAGTTTATCGAGGGTTATTATTTGGTTGGATTGTTGGCTGAAACGTTGCTGGACAAACAGCCAGGGGGCAAAGTCATTCATGATCCGCGTTTAACTTGGAATACGATTGACCAAGTAGAGAAAGCAGGTGGTGTACCCATTCAATCGAAAACAGGGCATGCGTTTATTAAAGAGCGGATGCGTTTGGAAGATGCTATTTACGGCGGTGAAATGTCTGCTCACCATTACTTTAAAGATTTTGCTTATTGCGACTCCGGTATGATTCCGTGGTTATTGATTATGCAGTTGATGTCTAGCACAGGAAAACCTTTATCGGAGTTGGTCAGTGAGCGCATGAAAGCTTACCCGTGTAGTGGTGAGATTAATTATAAGGTTCAAGATGTGCCAGTCGTCTTGGAAAAAGTAATGGAACATTTTGCCTCCCTTAATCCTCTGGTGGATAAGACGGATGGTATTAGCCTGGATTTCGGACATTGGCGAATGAATATTCGTGCTTCTAATACCGAACCACTGCTGAGATTGAATGTCGAAAGTAAGGGGGGCGAAGAGCTTGTCAGGAACAAGGTAAAAGAAATAGAGGAGCTACTAGTTTGATGATGTTCAAAGTGCCTATTGTTTAATAGGCGTTCTTGTTTACAAAACCTTTGAACACCGTCAGGATAATGATTCTGATATCCAGCCATAATGACCAGTTATTGATGTAGTGCAAATCAAATTGCACTCGTTTTTCCATTTTTTCTAACGTATCCGTTTCACCTCGCCAGCCATTGATTTGTGCCCAGCCCGTGATGCCTGGCTTCACTAAATGGCGCTGCATATATTTGGGGACAAGCCTCCGATACTCTTCGTTATGAGCTACGGCATGAGGTCTGGGGCCGACAATGCTCATTTTTCCTTGCAATACATTAATAAATTGAGGAAGTTCATCCAAGCTTGTACGACGAATAAAAGCACCAAAAGGCGTGACTCTGGGATCATTTTGTGTGGCTTGCTTAATAACGGCGCCATTGTCTTGAGTAGTCATGGAGCGAAACTTGTAAACCTTAATTTCTTTGCCATTAAGCCCATAGCGCTTTTGTTTGAATAAAACTGGGCCGGGGGAACTTTTTTTAACCATGAAGGCAACCCATAGCAGTATTGGGCTGATGAATATTAATATGATGAATGAGAAGACAACGTCCTCTAGTCTTTTAATGATTTGATTGCTGGTCGAACTGAGAGGCGTGTCGTACACGCTGAAAACCGGAATACCTTTGAGCTCACTGGTTTTTGCATGCATGAGGTCGAAAGTGAACAGGTCTGGTACGAATTTCACCACGCTGGTGGTGTCGGTGAGTTCGTTAAGAATTTGTTTGATTTTTTGTTCGGCTCGTAAGGGTAGGCAAATATAAATTTCACTGTAGTGATTTTGATTAACGATGTTACCGATTTGATTGGTGCATCCCTTGACTGGAATGCCATTGATTTCGGTGCCGTGAAGTTCTGTGTTGTCGTCATAAAAAGCACATACACGATAGCCCAACCAGGGGTTGTTTTGGATGATGTTGGCAATATGTTGGCCCACTTTACCCGCGCCGATAATGGCAATGGTTTTGGTGTTATTGCCGTGCATACGATATTTGGCCAAGATTGCTCGCAATGCGACGCGGTAGCCGATTAAAATGATTGGTGTGATGATGGCCCAAAGGGTGACGGCCAGGCGTGAGAAGTTTTCGCTGTCTTTATACAAAAAAGCAATTACGATCAGTGTGGCCCAAGTCAACAACCACGCGTTTAAAATGAGTTTGGCGCTGGCAAACAGGGACCGACCTCGCCAACTGCGATAAACGCCGACCATTTGGCTGGCGATGACAAAAATAAACCCGCCTAATAACCCCATGGTTAAGTAGCGGTCATGCCATGGAATGTTTTGAAGCTGGGTGAGTGCTAGTAGTAACCCGATAGGTAGGAAGGCGTCAATGACGCGGTGAATCCAAACAAAACCGGAATGGTCGGGTTTAATGGCGTTTAGCATAGGCGGTACAACTTTTGGTTTGTTTATTTTTTAACACAACATTTACGCAAGTGCTTGTTGCGCCCATCCGTGGGGAATGCTCCTAATGTCAAAGTAAAGATAAACTGTAAAATCGACCCAATGGATCGGACCCAATGGATCGATGGCTACTTTGAAGTTCTCCTGAGAGAATTATACTTTAATCGGGCGGATAAACCTATTGTAAAGTTAGGGTTTTCGCGTATAAAGCATTGGTGGGAGGAATGCCGTGCACAGATGGGGACTGGCTTTAACGTTTGTCCTCTTTGTCCCTTGAGTACAGGCATGGTCAAGATTGTCACGCCGTACGCTCCTCGCGATGACAGTTCGAATTGGTTCTTTGTCAAAAGCTTGTCGTAAAAATGCCCAGGCCTGGCCAAAATTGATATACTTTTGCACAGTTAAATGAATATTTAAAAATGAGGTTTGGCAATGGCAAAACACCCCGCTCAGGCATTGAATGAAGATTATTATCCTGCAGATGACGAGATAGATTTATTTGAGCTATGGAATAGCTTAGTGGCGGAAAAAAAGACAATTGTCGGCATTACGTTGGCTTTTATTGGTTTGGGCGCTGTTTGGGCTTTTTTGGGGCCTAAAACGTATGAGGTGTCTATGGCCTTTTTGCCGCCTTATGAAAAGGATGTGGCGACTTTGAACTTTCCAGGGGTCGTGTCTGAATCGCCGCAAGATGTATATCAAAACTTTTCGCAAAACCTAGTGTCCCCAGAAAATATTTTATGGTTGAGTCAAAATGACAAAGTGAGACTCTTGTATGCTAAGGGCGCGAATGTGTCTGCAATCCGTGCCGATTTAGAAAAGCAAGTTGCAGTAAACCTGCCTGTTGAGAGTAAAAAGAAGACGTTGGTTGGAGATTCTCTATTGTCGTCGGTTGTGGTTTCTGGAAAAGGGGCGGAAGAGGCTTATTTATTGGCTTCTCTTTATTTAGATAGGGTTTTATCGAGCACAAAGCAGGATATTAAAGATAATATTATTCTAACGATTGAAGAGAAAATAAAACAAAAAAATAAAGATTATCAGATTGAGGATAATCGTATCAATGCGGAAATTGAAGCGGAGATTTCAGCTTTAACAGAAAAGGATTTGCAATCGAAGGCGGAAATTAATGAACAAATTCGTTTGTTAAAAGAAAAGGTTAAGCTTCAAAGAGAATTTCAGATCGAACGCTTGCAAGCGGATTATGCCTTGGCCAAAAAATTGGGGATTCATCAGCCAATCGATCCTTTGGACTATAAACGCAATTCCGGTAGTTCAAGAACAGAGTTGGTGATAAATAATGCCAATCCATCACGTTATTGGTTAGGAACGGAAATATTGGCGGCAGAAATTAAAAACTTACAGAATCGTAAAAGCGATGATGCTTATATTTCTGGGTTGGCGGATTTGAAACAAAAGTTGAAAGCTTTAGAGGTTAACCATCGTATTAATACATTGAAACAACGCCAGAACAACTTACCGTTTTCTAAATCTTTGAGAAACTTAAAGGTTGAAATTGAAAAGCTTCAAGAAGCTGAGGATAAAGTGAAAAAGGCCGATTTTGACGTTACAAGAATTGTTGAACCGCCAAGCAAACCTTTTAAGCCGGTAAAACCCAAAAAAGCATTGATTTTGGCCGTGGCCGGTGTGTTGGGGTTGATGTTGGGTGTATTCATTGCGCTGATTCGTCGTGCGGTTAAAAAGCGCCGTGAGGCGATGGTCACATAAGATTTAACTCTCTATGGTTGGTAGGTAATTATAAAAAGGAGGCTTTGGCCTCTTTTTTTATGCCTCTTATCTATGTCTTTTCATTCATGTTTCGTTGGATGGTCATTTGAACGTCATGAATCTATCAAGAAGGTGTCATTAAAGAGCGCTTCGAAGTTTATAGGATTGGATTCGAATTTTAAATTTGATCAATAACATAAACCGAGAGGGTATTATGACTCTGAATAAACTGAGTGTGGCAATGGGGTTGGTATTTACGGTATCAACACTTTCTTTGAGTGGCTGCGGAGGCAGTAGCGATGACGGTTCCGATGGAGTGGATGGAAAAGATGCATCCAGCCAAGTGGTTGGGTTGGAGCGTGTTGGTCGTACGGCTTCTCAGGGCTTTGATGTTAGTGCGGCGGAAATTGTCGACTATGATAAGCACCACAATCGTATTTTTGTGGTCAATGCCGACAGTGGGCGAGTGGACGTATTTTCGGATTTGATGTCGGCGCAACCGGCTTTATATGGCAGTTTGGATCTGGCCCAAATGTTGGTTGATAACGCGATTGTTTCAGCCACTTCCGAAGTGGGAGCCGCGAACAGTATTTCGGTTTATGGAGACTATGCGGCTGTGGCGGTGCAGGCGAATCCTAAAACCAATGATGGTTGGGTGGTTTTTTTGAATACGGCTGATTTGTCTTATGCCCGTGCCGTCCAAGTGGGGGCCTTGCCGGATATGGTAACGTTTACACCGGATGGTTCGAAGGTGTTGGTGGCCAATGAAGGCGAGCCGAACAGTGATTATTCCGTGGATCCGGAAGGGTCGGTCAGCGTGGTTTCCATGAGTGACTATTCCGTGACCAACATTGGTTTTACCGATTTCAATGTCGGTGGCTCTCGAAATAGTGAATTGCCGACCGATAAAATGGTGTTGGATGGTTTCAGCGCGACAACTTTGGATAATAAAGCGACGGTGGCCCAGAGTTTTGAGCCAGAGTATATTTCGGTGGCAGCTGATAATTCGAAGGCGTATGTGACCTTGCAGGAATCCAATGCGGTTGCGGTGATTAATTTAAATGATAGCTCGGTTGATAAAATTATCGGCTTAGGATTTAAAGACCATTCGATTCCCGGCAATGAATTAGATGCCAGTCAGAAGGACGGTGTTCATATTCAGAACTGGCCGGTGATGGGAATGTATATGCCGGATTCCATTACGTCCATGACTTACAATGGCAAAACCTATTTATTAACCGCCAACGAGGGGGATGATCGCCAGGATTGGTTGGAAAACGTAACGGATCAGGCGGCTTGCGAAGCGGCGGGTTATTATTTCGACAGTTCGGATAACTGTGTTGATGCGTTTTCGGCTAAGGATTATTACGATTCCGATAACGTCACCCTGGATTCGAATATGACGTCTTCGGATAACGGCGGGTTTGGCGATGACGATGAGTTAAGACGTTTGAAATTTTCTTACCATACCAGCGTTGTTCAAAACGGTGGCACGGATTTCGAAAAACTATACGCTTATGGTGCTAGATCTTTTACGATTTGGGATGCCGAAACCGGCGAGCAGGTGTTTGACTCTGGTAGCGATTTTGAACGTTTGACGGCCTTACGTTATGGTGATGATTTCAATAACGATAATGCCGAAAATGCCGGGGATGATCGTTCCGATAATAAAGGTCCAGAGCCGGAGGCGATTACGGTAGGGCAGGTTAATGGTCATACCTATGCATTCATCGGTTTGGAGCGAATGGGGGGCATTATGGTTTATGATGTGTCCAACCCTTACGCGCCACAATATGTTCAATATATCAATGATCGGGATCTTTCCGTTGATCCTGACGATAATTCCGGTTCGACATACAGTGTGGATGCAGGCGATTTAGGGCCAGAAGGTTTTAAGTTTGTTTCAGCATCGGATAGCGGCTCAGGAAAGCCGTACTTGATCGTTGGCAACGAAGTCAGCGGTACGACGGCGATTTATGAGGTCAAACTGACGACGTTGTCTGACTGATTGACGTTTTTTTAAGTTTGCTACGTTGTCGAAAACAACACAAAACCCCGTAATGCGGGGTTTTGTGTTTTAAGTATTTTTACGTTATTATTTTTATTGCGCTTTAATGCGTAATTTTTAATGTGTAAGATTAAAAGGATGATAACGATGATTAGATTAGTTGCACTTGTTTTCAGTTTGTTTTTTGCTTCCTACGTTATGGCGGCACCGGTGAATGTCAACAGCGCTTCGGCGAGTGAAATTGCCGATGCTTTGAGTGGTGTGGGTGAAGTAAAGGCGCAGGCGATTGTTGAATACCGTAAAGCGCATGGCGGATTTAAGTCCGTGGATGAACTGGCGAATGTCAAAGGCATTGGCGCCAAAACGCTTGAGAAGAATAAGAGCGATATTTTGTTGTCGGATAAGAAATAATCGAGACAGCAGATGAATCTAATAATCAGGAGGCTTGGCCTCCTTTTTTGTTTGTGCAGTGGTTTGCTGGTTTTTCCGACGGCCAACTCAGAAGACAGTCCTGACCTTTTTTTACCTAAGGTGTATGATCCGGGTAAAGTCGACGTTCGAGGTTGGCTGATGAGTGAAAAGCTGGATGGCGTTCGGGCTTACTGGGATGGTCAGCAGTTGTTATCGCGCGGCGGTCAGGTGATTCATGCTCCAGGGTGGTTTTTGAAAGGCTTTCCGAAGTTTGAATTGGACGGTGAACTTTGGACCAAGCGCCAGGACTTTGAAAACATCGTTTCCATTGTGCGCAAGCAAGAACCGGATAATCGATGGAAGCAAATCACGTATCAAGTGTTTGATGTGCCGAATCAGCCGGGCGGTTTGCTGGAACGGCTTGCGGTATTGAAAGCCTATCTGAAAAAGCAGCCTTTACCGCAGGTGAGGCTGATCCCTCAAATACCGGTTGAAACCACGGCTCAAGTGGAGGAAATGCTTGAGCGATTGGTTAAGAAGGGAGCCGAAGGGTTGGTTTTGCGCCAGGCTTCACAAGCTTATGTGACTGGCCGAACGCAAACGGCATTGAAGGTGAAAACCTATTGGGATGACGAGTGCCAAGTGGTTGGCTATACGCCGGGCAAGGGTCGTTTTAAAGGCTTGGTGGGGTCTTTGGTGTGTGATTGGCAAGGGCAGCAAATTAAACTGGGGTCTGGCCTAAGTGTTCCGGAGCGTGAAAATCCGCCAACGCTCAATACGTGGGTGACGTTTAAGTATTATGGTTTGACTCAGTCCGGTAAGCCCCGTTTCCCGGTCTTTTTACGGGTTCGCACCGACCGGGATTTGCAGTGAAGGAGGGGCTTTTTCTTGTTTGATTAAAGAGAGAAATGCGATTTCGGTTCGGCATTGACCAAGTAAGGCAAGACGGTTTCAAACAATACTTCCGTTTCCCATTCTGTTTCGCTGATGCGGGTTAAGACTTCGGCCGTCATAGTGGGTTTTTCACCTTGGACGGCGACGAGGCGACCGCCCAGGTTCAGTTGCTGTTTGTAACTGTCCGGCAATTCGGCTACGGCGCCGGTCAGGAAAATGACGTCGTAGGATTGGCCATCGTCCCAACCTTGGCTGGCGTCGCCTTGTTTGAAAGTAATGTTGTCGAATTCGGTCAAGCGTTGCTGAGCCGTTTTTTGTAAGCTTGGGAAGAGCTCTACGGTGGTGACGCTTTTCGCGGCTTTAGCCAACAGGGCGGTGGTGTAACCGGAACCCGTGCCAATCTCCAGGACGGTTTCGTCTTCGGCTGGATCCAGTGCTTGCAGCAAACGGGCTTCGACACGTGGCGGCAACATGGTTTGATCTTCGCCAATCGGCAATTCGATGTCGCTGTAGGCCAATGCTTGCTGTGATTCGGCCACAAACTCGTGGCGCGGTGTTGACATGAACAAGTCCAGTATTTTCGGGTCGAGTACATCCCAAGGGCGGATTTGTTGTTCGACCATGTTAAAGCGCGCTTGTTCGAAGTTCATGGCGTTGTTCCTTTTGTTCTGGTTCCGTTGAGTACGAGGTTGTTATTGATTGTCTTTACCCGCTTTTTCGTTTTGGGGTAATTCGGCCGTCTCAAAATGGGCGCTTAATTATAGCGGAATTTTTTGGAAAAAACAGCGAATCCAGTAAGCCAGTGCTCACCACGTCATTTTTGAAATGACGGAAATGCCCAGGCCTGGCCGTATTTGTGAAAAGATTGTGAAATAACCTTGTTTTGAGCTAGGTTTTTTTGACAGCGTGCGAGTAGGTTGTTAAGGTTGAGTTGCAGCGGATGTAATCTGTTTTGGAACAGGAGGTGTATCATGTTTGCGAAATCGTTTCTTACGGCCGTCTTGGTCTTCTCTCTTAGCTCGACGTTGGCTTATTCGGCTGAACAGAAAGTTAATATCACCAAAGACTTGGCATCCATTACGGTGATGGATAACGGTAAAAAATATGTGATCAAACGTAATCAGGACGTGAATAACAAGATTGTTGATGATTACGCTCTAACCTCTCGGCCTTGTCCGCCGTTTTGTGTGCAACCGATGCAGTTGTTGCCCGGTGTACATACGATTGGCGAAATTGAAATGTTGAAGTTCCTCAAAGCCCGTTCTGATGGCGATAAGAACATTTTGATTATTGATTCGCGTACCCCGGATTGGGTGCGAAAAGGCTCGATTCCAAGTGCCATCAATATTCCGTGGACGCAATTGTATCCAGAGTCTTCCTCCTATCAGCCTTTTGTTGTGGAAGATTTGCTGACCAGCCGTTTTGGTGCCAAAGTGGATGACGGTATTTGGGATTTTTCCAATGCGAAAACCTTGGTGATGTTCTGTAACGGTCCTTGGTGCGGCCAGTCGCCGACCAATATCAAGGCGTTGGTGAATATGGGCTATCCGGCCGATAAAATCTATTGGTATCGGGGTGGTATGCAGGCTTGGAATGCGTTGGGCCTCACCACGACGACCTCGCCTTAATATTTGAGAGCTTAACACGAGATGGATTCACGGCTAAAAATGGCTAAAATCTTCCTGAATGTCGTTGAAAAACTTGTTAATAGCCCGCTATTAGCTTCGTTTTCCGCCTAATTCAGAAAAATTTTATCTCATTTTTTCCTCGCGTCCCACTCATGCAAAGCTCTCTATTTGAATAACCTCAACGCTTCTAAGGCCTTGATTTATCGAGGTGAACGCATTGTTTGCCTCGAACACACATTAGTGGTTATTTTTCATTTTAATCTGCTAAAACGTAATCCTTCGTGTTATAATCGTCCGCTTTGTCGCGGATTGACTTTTCTTCGGGAAATCAGCCCTCAGTCTTTGTCGTCAGCGCCTTTAGAACGTTGTATCGAATTTTTGTACCGAATAGTTGAATAAATTTTTAAAGAGATTGAATCATGCCTATCATTACCTTGCCGGATGGCTCGAAAAGAGCGTTTGAAGATGCCGTTACTGTCATGCAAGTTGCGTCCGATATCGGGACGGGGTTGGCCAAGGCGACGGTGGCCGGTCGTGTGAATGGTCAGCTGAAAGATGCGTGTGATTTGATTACGGAAGATGCCGATCTGCAGATAATCACTCTGAAAGATGAGGATGGTTTGCACATTATGCGCCATTCCTGTGCCCACTTATTGGGGCATGCCTTGAAGCAGCTTTATCCGTCGGCCAAGATGGCGATCGGCCCGATTGTCGAAAACGGTTTTTATTACGACATCGATCTGGAAGAAAAGATTACGCCGGAAGATTTATCAAAAATTGAAAAGCGTATGGCGGAGTTGGCTAAAACCAAATACGAAGTTATTAAGAAAATGACGCCGCGTGATGAGGCGCTGGCGATTTTTAGAGAGCGCGGCGAAGATTATAAAGTCGAGCTGATTGAAGATATGCCGGAAGAGACCGAGTTCGGTTTTTATTATCATCAGGAATACATCGACATGTGCCGAGGCCCGCACGTGCCAAATATGGGCTTTATCAAAGCGTTTAAGCTGACACACGTTGCTGGTGCCTACTGGCGTGGCGATTCGGACAATAAAATGTTGCAACGTATTTACGGTGTGGCGTTTGCCGATAAAAAAGAATTGAAAGATTACCTGGCGATGATGGAAGAAGCGGAAAAGCGCGATCATCGTAAGTTGGGGAAACAGTTGGATTTATTCCATGTGGATGAGTTGGCACCGGGCATGGCGTTCTGGCACCCGAAAGGTTCGACCCTGTACCGCATCGTGGAAGATTATATGCGTGAACAGCTTCGTGAAAACGATTACCATGAAATCCGCACGCCATTAATTATGGACCGCTCCTTGTGGGAAAAATCCGGCCACTGGGACAAATTTAAGGACAATATGTTCACCACGGAAACCGAAAACCGTGATTATGCCGTTAAGCCGATGAACTGTCCGGGACACATTCAGGTGTACAACCATAATTTGAGCAGTTACCGTGACTTGCCGATTCGTTTGGCCGAGTTCGGTTTGGTGCATCGTAATGAGCCGTCTGGTACCTTGCACGGTTTGATGCGTGTGCGCTCTTTTACCCAGGATGATGCACATATTTTCTGTATGCCGGAGCAAATCAAACAAGAAGTGCAGGCCTGTATTGATTTGGTCTTTACGACTTATGCGGATTTTGGGTTTGATAATATTCAAGTGAAGTTTTCGACGCGTCCTGAGCAGCGCGTGGGGTCCGATGAGGTTTGGGATGCGGCCGAAGAGGCGCTGGAACAGACCCTTAAAGACGCTGGTTTGGAATATGCTTTGCAGCCGGGTGAAGGTGCTTTTTATGGTCCTAAGATCGAATTTCAGTTAAAAGATTGTATCGGTCGAGTCTGGCAGTGCGGCACCATTCAGCTGGATTTCTCGATGACGCAGGCTGAACGTTTGAATGCCGTTTACATTGGACCAGATAACGAAAAACATCACCCGGTCATGATTCACCGTGCGATTCTCGGGTCGCTGGAACGTTTTGTCGGTATTTTGGTTGAACACTATGAAGGTAAGTTCCCAACCTGGCTGGCGCCGGTGCAAATGGTGATGGCCTCCATTGCCGAAGTCCACAATGATTATGTGGCCGATTTTGCTAAAAAATTGAAAAAACATGGGTTTAGAGTCGAAACAGACTTGAGAAATGAGAAGGTTGGGTTTAAAATTCGCGAACACACTTTGCAACGTGTGCCGTATATCCTCGTTGTTGGGGATCAAGAAATGGAAAACGGTACCGTAAACGTGCGTGCCCGTGGCGGTGAAAACCTGGGAAGTTTCTCGTTTGAAGAACTGCTCAACCTGCTTGTAGATGATATTTCACACCTGGGTCGTGTTGTTGAATCTTAGTTTTACAGAATATAGTTTATTGAGGAGATATTGCTATCGCAGTTAGAAGAGGTCGTGGTAGGCCGCAGCAACCAGAGGCGCCTAAAGACAACATTAACGACAGAATTACGGCAAAAGAAGTCCGCTTAATTGATGCGGAAGGCGAACAACGAGGCGTTGTTTCTATTGAAGAAGCTCTAGAAATCGCCCGTGACGCTGAATTGGATTTGGTGGAAATTTCCGCAAAATCCAGCCCACCTGTTTGCCGCATCATGGACTATGGTAAATACGTTTATCAGCAACAAAAGAAAAAGCACGAAGCTAAGAAAAAACAAAAGCAGGTTCAGGTCAAGGAAGTGAAATTCCGCCCTGGAACGGAAGAAGGGGACTATCAGGTGAAAATGCGAAACCTGACGAAGTTCCTGGAAAAAGGCGACCGCGTCAAGGTCACCATCTGGTTCCGTGGTCGAGAGATTACCCACAAAGAGCTGGGCATGCGAATGTTGGAACGTGTGCGCGATGATATTCAGGATATCGCCACCGTTGAGCAGATGCCGAAAATGGAAGGTCGTCAATTACAAATGATGGTCGCGCCCATTAAAAAATAACGTCGGCAAAGAGTTTATGGAAAACTTCGGCTCTCTGAGTTGAAGGCTTTTCGATAGAAGCTTGCTCCCACAAGTGTAAAAAGGGAACCTTAAAACAATAACTGGGGCGGCGTGTAAAACGTGGTTACCGGTGCAGCTCTTCAGTGCTGTTTATTGTTATGCGCTCGGTACCAAAGGTACCGAACATTCTAAAAACTGATGGTATTCCGGCTCGCTGGAATATCGGCAATTGGAGTTTTAGCCATGCCTAAGATGAAAACAAATAAAAGTGCTCAAAAGCGCTTTAAAAAAACCGGCTCCGGCCGTTTTAAGTGCAAACAATCGCATCTTCGTCACATCTTGACCAAGAAGTCGACTAAGCGTAAACGTCATTTACGTGCTGCAAGCATGATTCATGATAACGATGTGGCAATGGTTCGCCGCATGCTACCGTACGCATAAGGAGGTTGACCCATGGCAAGAGTTAAAAGAGGCGTGATTGCACGCAAGAGACACAATAAAGTATTAAAGCAAGCAAAAGGTTATTACGGAGCTCGTAAAAAGATTTTCCGTGTGGCCAAGCAGGCAGTAATCAAAGCGGGTCAATATGCTTACCGTGACCGTCGTCAGAAGAAACGCCAATTCCGTCGTTTGTGGATTGCACGTATCAATGCCGCGGCACGTATCAATGGTATGACTTACAGCCGTTTCATTTCCGGTTTGAACAAAGCGGGAATCGAAGTGGATCGTAAAGTGCTATCCGATATCGCTATCCATGACGCAGAAGCGTTTTCCGCCATTGTTGAAAAAGCAAAAGCGGCCTTGGCATAACGATAGAGGTTCCTACGGAACCCATTTAAAGGGGCTTTTAATAAGCTCCTTTTTTATTTTTAAGCTCAGTTGTCTTTCGATATAACTCGATATAACGTACCGGTGAATGAGTTTAAAAATAAACCCCCTCACCTTGTTTTGATAGCTGAAATAAGCGTGATGCATTAACCGCCGGGAAGACGGCGCGAACAACAGACATTCCTCATTTTTTATTTTTAAAGGTCGTTTAGATCATGCAAGAAAAACTGCAGCAGATAGTGTCGCAAGCTAAGGAAACGATTCATTCCGTTTCCGAATTGATGCACTTGGACGAAATTCGCGTCCAATACCTTGGGAAAAAAGGTGAACTGACCGCCATGATGAAAACGCTGGGGCAGCTTTCCGCTGAGGAAAGACCCAAAGCGGGGCAGGTGATTAACGAAGCCAAGCAAGCCGTACAAGGCTTTTTGAACGAAAAAAAAGCGGAGCTGGAAAAGGCGATTCTGGATGCCCAGCTAGCCAGCGAAACCATCGATGTCTCCCTGCCGGGCCGTGGTTTGGATATGGGCGGGCTGCACCCGGTTACACGTACCTTGCGCCGCATTGAAACGATTTTTTCCAAGGCCGGATTCGATGTTGAAACCGGGCCGGAAATCGAAGACGATTGGCACAACTTCGAAGCTTTGAATATTCCTGAAACGCATCCGGCGCGTGCGATGCACGATACCTTTTATTTCGATGAGAAAACCGTTCTGAGAACGCACACCTCGGGCGTGCAGATTCGAACCATGGAAAACAAAGATGCACCGATGCGTATTATTGCGCCAGGGCGAGTGTATCGTTGCGATTCCGATCAGACGCACACGCCGATGTTCCATCAAGTGGAAGGGTTGGTCATTGAAGAAAATGCTAGTTTTGCGCAGTTGCGCACGCTGATTATCGAATTTCTACGCCAGTTCTTTGAAGACGAAAATCTTAAAGTGCGCTTCCGTCCGTCTTATTTCCCGTTTACGGAGCCGTCCGCAGAAGTGGACATTGCCACGAATTTATTCGGTGACGGCCGTTGGATCGAAGTCTTGGGATGCGGCATGGTACACCCGAATGTATTGAAAAACGTCGATGTGGATGCCGAGCAGTATTCCGGGTTTGCGTTCGGATTAGGTGTGGAGCGCTTAGCGATGTTACGTTATGGCGTGACGGATTTGCGCCAGTTCTTTGAGAATGACCTTCGTTTTTTGAAACAGTTTAAATAATCACCAGGCCTGATGAGAAGATAAGCATTATGAAAGTAAGTGAAAGTTGGTTAAGAGAGTGGACGAACCCGGAATGGGATTCTCAAACCTTAGCGGAAGAATTGAGTTTGGCCGGCCTGGAAGTGGATGGCGTGGAGCCGGTGGCTCCCGATTTTTCAAATGTTGTTGTGGGTCATGTGGTGTTGGTGGAAAAGCACCCGGACGCCGATAAGTTGAATGTCACCCAGGTGGATGTCGGCGAAGAAGAAAACCTGCAAATCGTCTGCGGCGCACCCAATGTGGTGGCCGGTATGAAAGCCTGTTGTGCGAAAGTCGGTGCCGTGTTACCGGGCGATTTCAAAATCAAAAAGGCCAAGTTGCGCGGTGTGCCATCACACGGCATGCTATGCGGGGCCACCGAAATTGGCTTGCCGGATGATGGTGTGGATGGCCTGTATGTGCTGCCGGAAGCGGCGCCGGTTGGCCAAGATATTCGTGAGTATTTGAATTTGGACGATCACGTCATTGATGTGGACCTAACGCCGAATCGAGCGGATTGCTTGAGTGTGGAAGGTGTGGCTCGTGATATTGCGGCCATCAGTAATACGCCTTTCAAAGCTCCGTTTGAAAGCCAGGAAGTGGCGAAACACGGCGCTTGTTCACAAGGTGTTGTGGTCGAACAAGCTCAAGCCTGCCCGAAATATCTTGGGTGCGTGGTGGACGGCTTGAATCCGCAGGCCGAAACACCGCTTTGGATGAAGCAGCGCCTGGAACGCGGTGGCGTTTCACCGAAAACCTTTTTGGTGGATGTGACCAATTATGTGTTGTTGGAATTGGGACAGCCGATGCATGCGTTTGATGCGGATAAACTGCAAGGGGATATTCAAGTCCGTTATGCACAATCGGGTGAAACGTTGGTGACGCTGGATGAAAAAGAGCTGACGCTGCAAGACGACACCTTGGTGATTGCCGATGATTCCGGCGCCATTGCGTTGGCGGGTATTATGGGCGGTCACTCAACGGCCGTATCGGACACGACACAGCGGATTTTTCTGGAATGCGCGCATTTTGCACCGTTGACCATTATCGGAAAAGCACGTCAATACGGTTTGCATACCGATTCGTCCCACCGTTTCGAGCGAGGCGTGGATGCCTATTTGCCGGAACGTGCTTTGGAAAGAGCCTTGCAGTTGATTACCGATATTGCCGGGGGGCAGGTTTCGGAAGTGTCTTCGACGGTTTCCGCCGAAAATTTGCCAAGCCCTGCGCCGATTGTACTGCGGCCGGAGCGTGTGGCGAAACTGTTGGGTGTTGATTTACTCAACGCTGAAATCGAAGCGATTTTCGAGCGCTTAAACTTTGATGTGAAGGCGATTGACGGCGGTTGGGAGATGACGGCACCAACGTATCGTTTTGACATGGAAATCGAAGCCGATTTGATAGAAGAAGTCGGCCGTGTATACGGTTACAACAATTTACCGGATACCGAGGTGGAGGCGCCCATGCGCTTGCCGGCGCTTCCTGAAGCGGAACAGGAATTATATGTTATTCGTAAGGCGCTGGTGAACCGAGGTTATTTTGAAGTGGTGACCTATTCGTTTGTGGATGAAGTATTGCAGGCCAAGTTGGTACCGGACAGCCCGGCCATTTGTTTGCAAAACCCGATTTCAGACGATATGAAAGCCATGCGCACGACGCTATTTCCAGGGCTGTTGCAGACGATTTCTTACAATCAGAAGCGCCAGCAAAACCGCATTCGCATTTTTGAGTCCGGCTTGGTGTTTAACCGTCAGGATGGTGAAACCTTGCAAACCCCGATGATTGGCGGAGCGATTGTCGGTGATGTGAATCCACAAAACTGGGCGGGTGATAACCGTGCGGCCGATTTCTTTGACTTGAAAGGCGATGTGGAAACCTTGTTGGAAATGAGCCACGTTCTCGATAAGGTACGTTTTGAGGCCCGAGAATACCCGATGCTGCACCCTGGCCAATCGGCCGCAATTGTCAAAGACGGTCGTACCGTTGGTGTTATGGGGCAGTTGCATCCAAGTTTGTTGAAGCCAACCGGCGTATCCGGCAAGGTGTATGTGTTCGAATTGCGTTTGGATGCGATTTCCAAAGCGCAGGTGCCACAAGCCAAGCCGGTTTCCAAGTTCCCGGAAGTGCAACGTGATCTGGCGTTTGTCGTGACGGAAGACTTGCCGATGCGTGCGTTGTTGGACGCCATCCATTTGGTCAAATCCGATCTCTTAACGGGGATTGAAGTCTTTGATATTTACCGCGGACAAGGGGTGGATGATGGTTATAAAAGTGTTGCATTGACACTGAAGATTCAGCACCAAGAACGCACCCTTCAAGATGAAGAAGTCGATGCGCTGGTTTCTCAAGTAATTGAAATGGCAAAAGAAAACGTCCAGGCCGAATTACGGCAATAATGGACGATGAATCGAATAAAAGTTGAATTAACGGCCTTGAAAAGGTTTAATTGACGTATTGTATTGAGAGGAAAAGACATGGCATTGACCAAAGCAGATCTTGCGGAAACCTTATCCGAGAAATTCGGGTTCAATAAGCGTGAATCGAAAGATTTAGTCGAGCAGTTTTACGATGAAATGTCGGATATCCTGGTGAAGGGTGAACAGATCAAGCTTTCCGGGTTTGGTAACTTTGAATTAAAAGACAAAAGCGCCAGGCCTGGTCGAAATCCACGGACCGGTGAAGATGTACCGATTTCCGCACGCCGTGTGGTGACATTCAAACCCGGTCAAAAATTACGAGCTCAGATAGATAACCATGGTAAAGCCTAAGTCGACGGAAAATCCGAAGCAGCTGGAGATCGATTTACCCGATAAGAAATATTTCACGATCGGGGAAGTGAGCGAGTTCTGCCAGTTGAAATCGCATGTTTTGCGGTATTGGGAGCAGGTGTTTCCACAGTTGCAGCCCAGTAAACGCCGTGGTCGTCGTTACTATCAAAAGCGCGATGTCGAAGTCGTGATCGAAATTAAATCCCTGTTGCATGAACAGGGGTTCACTATCCCGGGCGCAAAAGCCCGATTAAGTAAATCCGATGTATTGGATGTCGACCTCAAGGGAGAGGCTGAAAATGCGATGGGGTTGCTTCAGCAAATGCGTTCGGAATTAAAAGAATTTCAGCGCTATCTCAGTCAACGCTATTAAGCGTGTCTTTAGATACTTTTCGGGTATCGGTCCAAAATCAAATTCCGAATAATCTGATCCAGTGCTTCGTCGAAGCGGTAATCTGGATTCGTTAAGGTAAACACATTGTGGGACGATACCACCATGTGAGTTTCGTACTGAGATTTTTTGCAGTTGACCATGTGGTGCCCTAAGTGATTGAGGTAATGCTCACTGGGGTGAATGGTTTTAAAGGTCGGGTGTCCGTTTGGTCCAAGTGCAATGAGAACGTGATCATCCGGTTGGATAGGGCGAGTGGGTAGGTGCATTTATGGCCTCTTAAGTATTATGGGCGTTATTTAAGTATGTTACTGCGTTGAGTCGCTGACGTAATAGTCGTCTTCCATTGCCTCATCATCGGGAGCGGTTTCAGGGTGTTTGAGTCGCCATATACGAATGAATTTATCACTGTCCAAGCGTTGTTGCAAGAGTGTGATGGCGGCAATGTATTGTTCGATGTAGATGTAATTCTGTTTTTTAAGACTCTGCCAGAGGTGGCGGTATTTTTTGGGTAGAAAATCTTTAAAATGAGGCACAAGCCCTTCTTCGGTTTCAGCTTCCTTGATGCGTCGCATCACTTCTAGGCGGGCTTGATGCCGGAATTTCTGTTCGTATTGATCAATCATTTTCCCAATCACGAATAAAATCCCCGCAGAGACGATAAAACTCAGAATAAAGTAACCGGTCATAAAGGTGCCGAGTAAGGTAAAAACAACCAGTAAAATCGCCGTAATGGGCATGGTCAGCACAAATAGCCAGGCATTGTTGCCTTTCAGTTCATCGGTGATGGTTTGAAGGTCAAAGTCGTCCAGGTTAACGGCGTGCAAGCGGTCCAGCATTTCTTCCGCGGTTGGCGTTCGAGGCTCGAGCGTCATGTCTTCTTGTGACGCGTCGGGTAGGTTGTTTTCACTCGTTTCCATAGGGTTTTATGACTCTGGTTTTGATCCGTTTTTAGGGTGGGGGGCGGTTTTCTTTTTCGGCTTGCATTGCATATCGCATTTTATTGTATGTCGAGTGTGAGTCTCAAGGCAATAGGCCGTTAAATCGCCGCCCCATAAACAGCCGGTATCGGTGGCGTGTATGTTATAGGCATCCACTGCGCCCAGCGTTGACCAGTGCCCGAAAAACAGTTCGTAGTCCTTGTTTCGACGGTTACTGTGCGCAAACCAGGGTTGGTAATTTTTTTTCAAGTCGTCGGCTTGTGTGGGCGACATTTTCTGCTTGAACTCAAGTTTTCCTTTATTGTTGCAGTAACGCATGCGGGCAAAGGCATTGACGATGTACCGAATACGTTCCCAACCGGTGAGGGTGTCTTGCCATTCTCTCGGTTCCGAACCGAACAGATGTTCTCGGATAAAAGTTTGCCAGTGCTCGGATTGCAAATGCTGCTCAACTTCTTGGCTATGTCTTAAAGCCTCTGCGACGGTCCACTGAGGTGGAATACCGGCGTGCACCATAGCGGCAGGCAAGTAATCGTGTTTAATGACCAATGGCTGACGACGCAGCCAGTCAATCAGTTTCGGAGCGTTATCGGCTTGAAGGATATCCGTTAAGGTATCGGATTTGGAGACGTATTTTTCCAGGCCGGAGTAGGCGGCCAGTAAATGAAAGTCGTGGTTGCCCAACACCATCTTACCCCGACCAGTTTCTTCAATTTCTTTAACAAACGTCAGGCATTCTAGGGATTTGGGGCCGCGATTCACGATGTCGCCGGCAAACCAGAGTACATCGTTTTGCTCGTCGTACTGGATGGCTTCCAATAAGGTCATGAGTTCGTCGAAGCAGCCTTGTAGGTCGCCAATCACATAGGTGGCCATCAGGTGGCTCCTTTGGCGGTGTAACGATCCGATAAGGCGACAAAATCGGCGACGGAAAGGGTTTCCGCTCGATCGGAGGGGCGTATGCCACAAGCTTCGATATCGTCGTCGGTTAACCAGCCTTTGAGGTTGTTACGCAACGTTTTACGCTTCTGGGAAAAAGACTGGCGCACGAGGTTCGCTAGGTCCGAGTCGGATTGAGCCGAGTAGGGTTTGATTTGGTAAGGGGTTAAACGAATGATGGCGGAGTCCACTTTGGGTGGCGGCGTGAAGTTTTCCGGACCGACGGTGAAAAGGTATTCGGTGGCGCAGGCGTATTGCAGCATGACGCTCAGGCGACCATAGGTTTTACTGCCCGGTTTGGCCGTAATACGTTCCACGACTTCTTTTTGCAGCATGAAATGCATATCGATAATGGCTTGGCCGTACTCCATCAGGTGAAACAGCAGTGGACTGGAGATGTTATAAGGCAGGTTTCCAACCACTCGAAGCCGGTCGTTTTCGTCTTTCAACAATTGATGGTAGTCAAAGCTCAATGCATCGGTGTGGTGTAGATTGAAAGCCGGGTAGTGGCCGAGCGTTTGCGTCAACGGGGCAATCAGGTCGTTGTCGATTTCGATGATGTCAAGCGTTTCCACAGCCTCCAGAAGCGGGCGGGTCAGGGCGGCTTCGCCGGGGCCGATTTCCACCAAATGCTGATCCGGTTTCGGTTGGATCGCCATGACAATTTGTTGAATGACACGGTCATTATTGAGAAAGTTTTGCCCAAACCGTTTTTTGTGCTGATGTGATTTCTGTCGTTGCGCCATCAAGCGGCCCCTTCTTCAGGAATCATTTCGATGGCCACTTCCATGGCGTAGCGGAAGCTGTCGATGCTCGCTTTTCCTTGTCCAGCCAAGTTCAGGGCGGTGCCGTGATCGACTGAGGTGCGCACGAAAGGCAGCCCTAGGGTGACGTTCACAGCTTGTCCAAAGCCAACGTATTTCAGAACCGGCAGTCCCTGATCGTGATACATGGCCAGAAAAGCATCCGCTTGTTTGAGGTTGTCGGGGCTGAAAATGGTGTCGGCGGGCAATGGGCCGATTAAATCCATGCCTTTTGCGCGCAAACGATCCAGTGTTGGAATGATGATATCGAGTTCTTCACGTCCCAGATGACCATCTTCGCCGGCGTGAGGGTTTAACCCCATCGCATAGATTTTCGGATCGGAAATTTTGAATTGTATTTGAAGGGATTGGTACAGGATGCCGATGACGTCTTCCAATAATTTCGGGGTAATGGCCTTCGGAACCTCTGAAAGGGGCAGGTGAGTGGTCGCTAGAGGGACTCGCAAGCCGGGGGTTGCCAGCATCATGACCACACGCTCGGTTCCCGAGGCGTCGGCTAAGAGTTCGGTATGGCCGGTGAACTTCAAACCGGCTTCATTGATAATGCCCTTATGAATGGGGCCGGTCACCATGGCATCAAAGGTACCGTTCATGCATCCGTCAATGGCGGCATGAAGCATTTTGAGGACATAGCCGGCATTCTCAACGGCCAGTTGCCCCGGGGTGGATGCTACGGTTAGGTCAATTTGATGTAGTTTAATGACTCCGGCGGTGTTTGGTGTGGGCGCTTGTGAGGGGGTAAACCGTTCGATTTGAATCGGTAAGCCGATGCGTTTGGCTCTTTCTTTCAGTAGGTCGGCATCGGCCAAGACCACCCATTCAAACGGCCAATCTTGTTGTGCCAGCTGAACCACTTGTTCCGGGCCGATGCCGGCCGGTTCGCCGGAGGTGATGACGAGTCGGTGTTGTGTGGCGGCCATTTATTGTTCGGACCCCTCGTCGTGTTTGGGTTGTGGTTTCATGATCTCCGGATCGTGGTAACGGATATCGACGAGGGCTTCGTCTCGCAGGCGTCGGAGCCAGATTTCATAGCTTTCATTGGCTTTTTTCATGCGCAGGGTTTGCATGGCTTGTTGACGTTTGTCATCCAGCGTCACATCCTGCTCACGAATGCCGTCCAAATAGAGAATGACCCAGCCCTCATCGGTTGCGAAGGGGCGTGCCGTTTGTCCAGGTTCCAAGCCGTTGATGGCGCTAAAATATTCGGCCGGTAAGTCACGAGCCGTTTGCCAGCCAAGGTTGCCGTTGGCATTGACGGACGCCGGGATGTCGGAATACTGTTCGTTCAATTGCTTGAATTTTTCCAGGCTGTCGATGCTGTCAGCCAAACTGATCAAGGTATTACTGGGTTGTTTCAGATGTTTGGCATCGTCAGACAATAGGATGAAACGATATACGTGGTATTGCTTGACGAGCTTGCTGTTTTTATTGCGCTTGCCATCCAATTCAATAATATGAAAGCCGACTGGGCTGCGGATGATGTCGCTGAATTCGCCGGGTTGCAGCTGGTTGAATGCTTTGCTGAAAAACGTGGGGATTTGATCACTGGATAGCCAGCCTAGGTCGCCGCCTTGTAAGGCTTTGCTGCCGTCCGAGTAACGCACCGCCATTTGGCTGAAGTCTTCACCTTCGCGCAGTTTTTGCAAGACGTCTTCGGCTTTTTTGCGTGCGGCATCACGTTGGGCCGGGGTTGCGGATTCGGGTAAGCCAATCAAAATGTGTTTCAGGTGGTATTCGTCGCTGTTGTCGATCAGGTTTTGGCGTTGGATGAAGTTATTAATTTCATCTTCGGTCACTTGGGTTTTGGAAAGCACTTCGGCTTCGCGTAATTTTTGGAACAGCATCTGCTGGCGAATTCGTTCACGGAATTCCTGGAAGCCGTTCGGGCGTGCGTAGTTGAGACGGTCACGCAGTTCAAGCACCGAAAGATTGTTTTGTTCGGCAATTTGTTGAATTTGGCCGAGCAATTCCTCATCCGGCACCTTTAAACCCATGCGCTTGATTTGCTGTAACTGCAGCTTTTCCAAAACCATGCGATCCAGTACCTTCATGCTCAGTTCGTCCATATCGCTGACGGTGATGTTTCGCGTCTGCAATTCTTGGCGGGCTATGACCACTTCGCGATCCAGCTGGCTTTTGAGAATAATGTCGTCGTTGACCACCGCAACGACCCGGTCAAGCAACTGTGGTTGCGTTTCAGACCAGGCCTGGCCGGAATGGAAAATAGCGAGTAGGGCCAACCAAGTGAAAAAGCGGGTGAATGTTGTTGATTTCATGCAAAGTCTCTAAGCGTGATGGGGCATTTCGGTTTAAAAATTCAGCTTGTCGTTCAAGTATTCTTTGAACGGTGTGCCGACGGAACTGAGCCCTTTGAATTCGATTAAATATTGAATGCTGTAATTATACAGTCCATTGTCCAGTTGTGTTTCCTTAAGTGACAATTCGGAGGCCCAGCAGCAACTGTCGTAACGGATGGCACTTTGCACTTCGGTTTTTCGTTCGCTGGTGAAGTCGTAATTGATATACCCTCCAAGGCCCCATTTCGGTGTCAACTGCCAGGTCAGTCCGGCGGCTAGGTCTTCCTGTTTGTTGGGTTGATTGCGGTTGGTGATGAGGTGTGTCATGAGCAGATTAAAGTCCGATGATAAGCCAAACTTGAAGCGGCTGTTGCTGTTGGTTAAGTCATAGTTGCTTCTATCGTACTGACTGGTGGAGGCAAAGTAAACCGGGCCAGCGGTAAAGCCCAGTTTAATGTAATAGTCGGACACGTTTTGGGTGTTCTGTGTCAATTCCGCTTCGGTTGCGGTGCTGTTGAGTGTGACTTGACGGTCTTCTAAATAAAAAATTTGCCCGAGGCCGGCTTCGGCCACCGGCGTGCCGTCACGTTTCAAAAAACGCGTGGTGAGGGCGGCGGATATTTGGTTGGTGTCGCCAATGCGGTCGGAACCGGAAAAACGGTTGTAGCTGAACAGGTTGGTAAAATCCAAACTGCGAGCGGTGGTGTCAAACAACGGTATGTTCGATTGATTTTGATAGGGCACATACAAATACTGCACTTCCGGTTCGAGCGTTTGGATCATGTCAAATCCGGCTAGAGAAAAATCCCGTTCGAAAATCAGCTTTCCGTGTAACGCATATTGCGGCACGGTGATGTCGAGCTGGTTTTGGCCGGAGGTATTGTAGCCGTTGTCTTGCATGTAATAGTGGACTTTATTGGCGACGGCTTCGGCTTTAAAGCTGCCGTAAGGCTGGTAATATTGGTATTGCACAGATGGCGATAGGACATTTCGTTGCGCTTCCGGCTTGTGCGCTTGTTTGTCGATTTGGAATTCAGTGGATTCAACCGGCAGGTTGACGCTGACATTTCGCAGGCCCTCGGTTTCGAACGGGTGGAAATAGTTTAGTGTGATTTCCGGGCGCTTTTCATAGTTGTAGTCGGCATCGTCGCGTAAGCGTAAGTAATTTAAGATGTGAACACCCGCCTGAAAATTTTCCTTGTTGTAATTCAGGTTGATGTAACGCTGTGTGTAACTGGCACTGTCCAATGCACTTTCCACCGGAATGTCGGTGTAGAAATATTTGTCGGACAATTCATGCCAGAGAATGTTACTGCTTAAACCGGGTGTCCATTGTTGCTGGGCCACCAGTTTGGCTCGCCAGCGCTGATCGATTTTGTCGCCATAAGCCGGGTCGCCGTTTTCGTCGATGTAGCCCAACCCTTCTTTTGAGGTGACTTGGTCGTTCAGGCCGGTTAAGTTCAATTGGGCGCTGCTGTTGGGGAGCAGATAACGGAATTCATTGTCTAGCACCCAACCACGATCCTGCATTTTCATCACGGTTAGGGTATCGTCGTAATTGGGGGCTAGGTTGAAATAATAGGGAACGGCCACATAGTTTTCGGCCGTGTCACGCGTTAAAGGACGGTAGCTACCGATGGTGGGAAACAGGAAGCCACTGGCGCGATCATCCATTGGGAAATCGATGTAAGGCGTATAAAACACCGGTACGGTCTGGAAATACAACCAAGTGTTGTAACCATAGATGCGGCGCTTGTTGTTATCGATTTGTAAATGCCCGAAGTCCAGTTCCCAATCGTATTTTTCTGAGCTTTGAATGTCGCCGTTGCGAGCCTGCCAACTGTATTGCACCAGCGGGCAAGTCGTAAAGGTAGCTTTTTCCAGTTCGGCCAGGTTCGTTTTTTGATTAACGTCCACTTGTTTAGCTGTGCCGTGGGCCCGGGTGTCGATGAACTGATAACGAGCGCCTTTAAGTTGTGCGGTTTGCTTTTGATGGTTTAGGTGTGCGCTCCGGCTGGTGACAATCAAACCGTCTCGCTGAAACTGAACCTGCCCAAATGCTTTGGCTTCTTCATTCAAGCGATTGAGCTGTAACTGGTTGGAAAAAACCACCAGGCCTGGCCGTTTCAGAACCACGTTGCCGCTTAGGTCGTAGGTGAGTTCATTCGGCTGTGAAATGCGATCGGCTTCAGCCGAATGATCCGCTTGGGCGCCTGGTGGGGTGATTGGTGGTGCAATCCAGGCCGGCAAGCAGGCTGGGTCGGAAGAAACCGGGGAGGCTTTTAACGGACTGGTATCGGCGGCCTGCAATAGGGAGGGAGACCACAATGGTAACAGTAAAAAACCTGATAAAATGAAGCGGCTTCGAATTGACATCCAGCGTTAAATCGTAAATGATGAATAATTCAGGTATTCTACCGCAAAGACAGCGTCGACGTTACCTTGAAGCGTTAAAATACGTTGGGTGATGGCTTTGTTGTCAGGATTACAAAACAATTAACCATTCTTCGGTCGGGCAAAGGAGCCGAAATAAAGTCGATGTCACAGCGTTTTCAACAATTACAGAGCTGGCTTGGCCAGTGCCCATCTTTGCAGGGGGGGGATGTCTCATCCCCTGTCGCCGCCTCAAGCGATGCCAGTTTTCGGCGTTATTACCGAATTGATGTTCGTCTTCATGATGCTCCGGATTCAACCCGCATTGTTATGGATGCGCCGCCGGAGCATGAGAACTGTGAGCCGTTTGTGCGCATTGCCGGTCAGCTAGAGAAAATGGGGCTGACAGTGCCCAGTGTGTTGGAGCAGGATTTGGAACAGGGGTTTTTATTGTTGAAGGATTTGGGCAATGAAACCTATCTGAACCGTTTGACGACCACCGAGTCCGAAGAGACGGCGGATGCCTTGTATGCGGATGCGTTGAATGCGCTCGTGGCTCTGCAAACAAAAGGCAAACAACAGGCCGGCGCCTTGCCGGAGTACGATGCGGTTTTGCTGAATACTGAAATGGCGCTGTTTACCGATTGGCTACTGGGAACGCATTTGGAGGTCTCATTATCGGCTTCCGAGCGCCAGGCCTGGCAGAATTTGACGTCCGCTCTGGCGCAATCGGCATTGAATCAACCGCAAACCTACGTGCACCGCGATTATCACAGTCGTAATCTGATGGTGTTGGACGCGGGTAATCCGGGGGTTTTGGATTTTCAAGACGCTGTGAAAGGCCCGCTAACCTACGACGCTGTGTCCTTATTACGCGATTGTTATATCACTTGGCCGATTGAGCAGGTTTCCGAGTGGCAGCGACAGTATTTCCTGAGTTTGGTGCAAGCGAGGTTGTTGGCGAAAGATGAGTGGAAAGGGTTCGTTAAAGCGATGGATTTGATGGGCATTCAGCGGCATTTAAAAGCGTCCGGCATTTTCGCCCGTTTGTATCATCGGGACGGTAAAGATGGCTATTTAAATGATATTCCGACCACTGTGCAGTATTTATACGACATGGCACCGCAATATGTGGAAACACGCGCTTTGGTCGACCTGCTGGAAACCAAAGTGTTGCCGGCGTTATCAAAGCCGCGTCAGGTGGTGTGATGACGGTTATGGCACCCCATAAAGCGATCATTCTGGCCGCTGGGCGCGGCAATCGTTTACGCCCGTTGACCGATGTCTTGCCCAAACCCTTGATGGAAGTCGGTGGCCTGGCGTTAATTGAACACCACCTGCTGGCCTTGTCTAAAGCCGGTGTGACGGATGTGGTGGTCAACCATGCCTGGTTGGGCGACAAAATCGAAGCCAAACTGGGGAATGGGGAGGCTTACGGTGTGCGCATTGTTTATTCTCCGGAGCCGGAGGGTGGCTTGGAAACCGCTGGGGGGATTTTGCAAGCCTTGCCCAATCTGACGGTGGGGGATACACCGTTTTTGGTCGTGAACGGCGATGTGTTAACCGATTATGATTTTGCAGGCCTGGTGAAAATGGCCTTGCCAAAGGGGAGCTTGGCGCATTTGGTGTTGGTGCCGACTCCGGCATTTAAAGCAAAAGGGGATTTCGGTTTGCACAACGGACGAGTGATGTCAGAAGGCGATTGGACTTTCGCAGGCATCAGTTTATTACACCCGAGTTTGTTCGATGGACTGACTCCTGGTTTTGAACCCTTAGCACCGTTGTTGCGCAAAGCGATGACAGCAGGCAAGGTAACGGGAGAGGTTTACTCCGGTCTATGGGATGATATTGGAACGGTAGAGCGTTTGGAAGCCGCTCGACGCCATTACCCAAAATAACACCTCTTCATAGAATTTTTTAAGTTGGCTTTTACGTCAATTAGAGTATATTAAACGTCGAGAAGGGCGATGGATAGCGCCCGGTTATTAACTCAAATGAATTGATTGAAATCAGTAGGATGATAAATGAGCCACAAACATAAAGCGACGATTGAAAAAGTGTTTGCGCACCCGATTGCGACGAATATTGACTGGAAAAAACTGGCTTCGGCTTTGGAGCATTTCGGGGCGGATATTGATGTGTCCAACGCCAATCGAGCGCACATTAAATTGAATGAGGCCGAGTTAACGCTTGGCTTGCCGCATCATGGGCATGAATTGGCCAATAAAGAAGAAGTCACCAAGTTGCGTCACTTCTTGGAAGAGCAAGGCTTGACTCCCGACAGTCTTTAAGCGGATGACAAAAGATTGTTAAACCGAAAAGGGAAGCGTGGCTTCCCTTTTTGCGTTTTGACGCTAAAATAAGTTTCATTTGAATTTTCCTTCCTAGGAGCAAATATGTTGTTTTTAGTCTCGCCGGCCAAAGCGTTGGATGAAACGCCGGCCCCGGCATCCGTACCGTCCTCTGAGGCCGATTTCCTTGCGCAATCACAACGCTTGATTGATGATTTAAAACAACTCGGGCCGGTGGATATCGCCGGGTTGATGCATCTAAGTGACAAGTTGGCCGAGTTAAATTACGAGCGTTTCCAAGCCTGGGAACAACCGTTTGGCGAACAAGCCAAACAAGCGGTATTGTTGTTTAAAGGGGATGTTTATCAAGGGCTGGAAGCCTCTTCGCTTAATGAGAATCAAATGTCCTATTTGCAAACTCATCTGCGTATTTTGTCCGGCTTGTACGGTGTATTGAAACCCTTGGATAGGATTTTGCCTTATCGTTTGGAAATGGGCACCAAGTTCGCCAACCCCGCCGGAAAAGATTTGTATGCCTTTTGGGGAAGCGAGTTGACGGAGGCCTTAAATCAACAGTTGGCGGCACAAGACAGTCGTTTGGTGGTGAACCTAGCCTCCAATGAATATTTTAAAGCGATTAAGAAAAAAGAGTTGAACGCCGATATCATTACGCCGCAGTTCAAAGACTGGAAAAACGGTCAATATAAAATGATCAGTTTTTACGCCAAACGGGCGCGTGGTTTGATGGCGCGCTATGCCGCCGTAAACCAAGTGGAGCAGGTCGAGGATTTAAAGTATTTCGATTACGATGGCTATCGTTTTGCGCCGGATTTATCGTCCGAAAAAGACTGGGTCTTTACGCGGAAACAAGATGATTAAATAGACATGAAGCTCATCCCGAAGAGAAAGTTTATTTTGTTAGGAGTCCTTTGTGTCGCCTGAATATATGCGTAAAGGCATGCGAAAAAATGCTTTTCAGACATTCATAAAAACCGTTGGCACAGTGTTGAACCGTGGCAGTGATTGGTTGGAGCACTGGGGAAGTCGCCGAGTACACAATATCATGATGACGGGGTTGAGTCGGAGTGGTAAGTCTATGTTGTTTACCTCGCTGATGGCTTTGTTGATGGAACGGCATCGCGCAAGCATAAACCTACCGCTTTTAAAGGCTTTGCCACTCGATTTGGTGGAAGACGTGACCTTGAATCCGATTCCATATGAAGCGGTTTTCCCTTTGGAGCAAAGTTTAGATGCCTTGGAGAATGGGCATTGGCCCCCACCGACAGAGGCCATTTATGGTTTTGAATTGGTGCTGACACTGCGGGCCAGTTTTTGGGTGAAACGTGCTTTAGGGCGCAAACGTCAGGTGGTTTTTCGATTTTACGATTATCCGGGTGAGTGGTTGACGGATTTGCCGATGTTAGAAAAACCGTTTGTGGCCTGGTCGGATTCGTCCTGGGCACAGCAGTCAAACCGTCCTCAGCGTTTTTTTGCTCAGCAGTGGCAGGCGTTTACCGATGTGTTTGATTTTGATCAAATGCCAAACGATGATGTGGTGGAGGGTTACATTTCCGCTTATCGGGATTATCTTCAAAAAGCGAAAGCGGGGGGCATTACACTGCTGCAACCGGGAGCTTTATTATTGCCCGACAGTGACTTTGACTGGCAACGGCATGGCTTCGCCCCTTTGCCGACATCAATATGCAGTGATCCGGCTCACCCTTGGACACAACGTTTTACACAAGGGTATCAAGTTTTTCAAACCCGTTGGCTGAAACCCTTACGGGAGGCTTATTTTTTGAAGGCGGATAAGCAAGTGGTGTTGGTGGATGTGCTTGAGGGCTTAAGCCATGGTCGGGCGCACCTCAATCAACTTAAAGAAACCGTCTCTCACTTGTCGTCGGTTTTGGTAAAAGGGCGCTCTAAATGGTATAAGCCTGGGGTTTTAAGTCGGTCGGAATTTTCTCGTGTGGCCTTTGTGGCTACAAAAGTGGATCTGGTGCCAGCGTCTCAACATGGCGCTCTGTTGAAATTACTACAGGAAATCACCTCAGGGGCGCGTGCGCAATTGAGTGAACAGCAGGTGGATTTTCAGCATTTTTTAGCCTCGGCCTTGCAGGTGACTGACCCAGGTGAGATATCGGAGGCCCTGCGTTATACCAATCGATCAGGGGACTATACAGAAGCGGTTTTTGAACCCTTGCCAGAAACTATGTCTGAATTGGGGGAACATGAAAATTACCCTTATTTAAAGGCGGGTGTTCCGAAGGATTGGTGGAAGCGTATGCAGCATTCCCAAGGCGTTGATCGATTATTTGAATATTTACTGGGGGTCTCATGAGTCAGGATGATCAAGAACCATTGTCTCAGCGTTATATCCCGGAATATCGTTCTAGAATTTCGGAAAAAACGTTGAATCAGTCGCAGCCGGAAATTCATCTTGATGATGCAATAGATGAACAGCCTGTTATCGAACAAAAATCGGTTGTACCGGCTTTTCGGTTAGGAGGATGGTTGATATTGGCGGCCGTGTTGGTGATGATTGCGTTTGGCCTAACCGATGCCATGTTGATGATTCGAGCGTTGACGGACTCAACCCCTTGGCTGTCAATCACGCTATCCGCGATTTTGTTTGTCTTTGTTTTATTGCTATTGGCTTTCGTGTTACGAGAATGGCGAGGCTATCTTTCAATCAAGCGCTTTTTGAGTGTGTCAGACTCTTTAGATGCTCTTCAGCGCAAAGACGATAAAACCGCGACTTTGGCGGCTTTGAAACGCCGTGAAAACTTGCAGTCCGGCAGCTCGTTTGCTCGGCATTGTTATCAGGAATTTCATCAAGCACTTCGTTCCCACCATTCCAATGATGAGGTGTTGATGATCTATCGTGATCGTGTGGTTTTGCCGATTCAAGTGACGGCTAAAAAGCAGCTCAATAAAGTGTCGATGACATCCGGCGGCTTGGCGTTTCTAAGCCCAAATAGCTTGATTCAATCTATTTTGTTCCTATGGATGGGCATGCGGACTTTGCGTTTGATTGCTCAGGTGTATGGTTTGCGAACAGGTTGGGCTGGGAACTGGCGTCTGTTGCGTTTGGCCTTGGAGGGCTTGGCGGTCACGTCAGTAGTGGATTTGTTGAGCGATGAAGTGGTTTCGCAGATAGGGGGTGGAATCGGCGCAAAGGTGCTGGAAGGTTCCACCGAAGCCATCGCCGCCGGCGGCTTGAATTACCGTTTGGGCCGTTCTTTAATTCGACAGTTGGATCAGGCGTTTGCCGAATAATTTTAGCTGAGTAACGGTGAGTCTGGCGATGCCTTGAACAGGGCGTCAACATCTTCTTCTGTGAAGCGGATGTGATAGTTGCAGATTTCATTGTGTACGACAATTTCACCGTGTTCTTCCAGAATTTTGCGTGCTTCAGCCTCGCCGAGTGATAGCAGCATGTCTTCCACTTTTTTTCGATCTTGCGGGCATTCGAATTCAATATCTTGGGACTCGAACAGTTCGATGGTTTCTTCATGGAATAACCGATGCAACAGGGTGCGCGCATCCAGTCCAATCAGTTCCTCATCCTTTAAGGTGTCGGTAAGCATATAGATGCGCTCCCAGCCATCTTCGTCTTGCTCATCGGTGGTGGGCATTTTCTGGATCATGACGCCGCCAATGCCGCTTTCGTTGGCGGCCAGCCATAGTTTGGAAGGTTGTTGCTCGGACTGACTCAAAAAGGCCTCAAACGACTGGGCGATGTCGTTTTCTTCACGCGGTACATAGGATTGGAAAATGCCGTTTGTTTGAGTGTTTTCCATGGTGACCAGTATTTGACCATCGCCGAGCAGTTCTTCCAGTGTGGATTCGGTGGACAGAGTGGCATTGGTTTTGGCAACACCGCGTATTTTCAAGTCGTGTGTGGATTCGACCACTAATAAGTTCACCGGCCCTTTTCCCTGTACTTGAATGGAGACTTTGCCGGTGTGTTTCATGCCGTTGGCGAGCATCACGGCCATGGCGGTCAATTCACCCAGCACCTTGGTCAAAGGCGCGGTATAGTGGCGGTCTTTTATCATTTCCTGCCAGGCCTGGTCAATTTGCAGGTGCTGCCCACGGATATTGAGGTGTTTGAATAAGAAACGCTGAATGGCATTATTCATAATCGGGAGTCCTATGTAAGACGATTAAGCAAATTGGCCCTGTGCCTGGAGGTCGGCATGATACGAAGAACGAACCATCGGGCCGGATGCCACGTGAGTGAAGCCCATTTCCAAGCCGGCCACTTCCAGTTGCTTGAATTCGTCCGGTGTCCAATAACGTTTGACGCCGAGATGGAAGTCAGAAGGTTGTAGGTATTGACCGATGGTTAGCATTTCCACATCGTGCGCTCGTAAATCCCGCATGACATCCAGAATTTCGTCCATCTCCTCGCCCAGTCCGACCATCAGGCCGGATTTGGTGGTGGTTTCCGGACGCATGTCTTTAAAGCGTTTCAGCAAGTCTAAGGAGGCTTGGTAATCGGCTCCCGGGCGTGCCTCGTCATAGAGGCGGGGAATGGTTTCCAGGTTATGGTTCAGTACGTCCGGAGCGGATTGCGATAGGGTCTTCAGCGCAACGCTCAGGCGACCGCGAAAATCCGGCACCAGTGTTTCGATTTTGACGTCCGGTGTGGTGGTTCGAATGGCTTCAATACACTGCAAAAAGTGATTGGCACCACCGTCTCGCAAGTCGTCTCGATCGACGGAAGTGATGACAACGTAATTCAATTGCATGGCGGCAATGGTTTTGGCCAAGTGTTGTGGTTCATTGTCGTCCAACGCATTCGGGCGGCCGTGGGTGACATCGCAAAAAGGGCATTTCCGGGTGCAGATGTGGCCCATTATCATAAACGTGGCGGTACCATGACCGAAGCATTCGCCCAGGTTGGGGCAGGATGCTTCTTCACACACCGAGTTTAAGCCTTGTTCTCTTAGAATTTGTTTGAGCTCTTTGACGCGGCCAATGTGTTTCGCGGATGGCAGCTTGGCTTTAATCCAACTGGGTTTTTTGAGCTTGGGCTGGTTTGGGTCCGGCCGGTGTTTCAGCGATTTGGTTTTGTATTCGCCTTTTGACATCTGTTCGTTACGCGCTTTCAGGCTGTCTTTTTGCAAGCCGGTGATGGCGTCGAGTGAAATTTCGTGCATTTGTGGTGACGTCATAAGCTGGAAAACCTAATAAAACAAAGACGTTATTATAGTGCCAAAGCGATTTTATTCAAGAAATGCCGGGTGTTCGTCGGTGATTTCCGGTTCAAGGTGAGCCAATAAAATTTGACTCAATTCTGTCAGGCAGGCGTTCATGTCGGGAACGGCCGTCGCATCTTCTAATTCATCGGCAATTTGAGTCATTTGAATGCCTTCCAAGCCACAGGGGGTGATCCAGTGAAAAGGCGTCATGTCCATCGCGAGATTGAGTGCTAAGCCATGATAGGTGCGTTGTTTTCGGATTTTTAAGCCTAGGGAGGCGATTTTGTCACCGTTAACGTAAACACCAGGCGCATCGGAGCGAGCTGTTGCTTCTATGTGGAGGGTGTCCAGGTAGGCGATAATGGCGTTTTCCATTCGACTGATCAGGTCACGAACGCCAAGTTTGGCACGTTTGAGATCCAACAATAAATAGACGACCGCTTGTCCGGGGCCGTGGTAGGTGACTTGACCGCCCCGGTCGGTTTGGATAATAGGGATGTCGTTTTCGAGGGCGTGTCCGAGCAAGTGTTTGGCATCACCGTTCAAGCCTTGGGTAAAGACCGGCGGGTGGTTGACCAGCCAGATTTGATCGTCCGTGTCATCGGTACGTTCGTTGGTAAAATTTTGCATGGCCTGCCAGGTTTCATTATAAGGTTGCAGGCCGAGTACTCGAATGTGAACGGGCATAACGGATCAGAGCGTCATTAATATTTCAGGGTGCTGTTTCAGTTCACCGTAAACGCCGTGCAACTGTTCGAGGCTGGTGGCGTGAAAGGTAATGTTGACGGAAATAAACCGACTGCCTTTGGAGTCTTTGATGCGGATATTGTCTCGTGAGACATCCGGGGCGTATTTTTGCGTGATTTCAAATACGGTTTCCACCAGTGTGCCGTTATTTCGCCCCATGGCTTTCAGTTCGAAGTCGCAAGGGAACTCAATTAGGGATTCATTGTCGGGAGTGTGTAAATCGACCGTCATATTCAGTGTCTCATGTTGTTTGCTTTTTATCGGCGTTATTGTTCGAGAGGGTTACGCGTTCAATTTTTTATTTATATGGGCTTGTTTGGCTTTTTCAAAGTGTTGTTGCATTTTTTGCCAGGCCTGGCCGGGATGGCCGTTGCCGACAGGACGCCCATTAAGCGATGTAACCGGCAGGGCGTATTTGGTTGAGCTGGTTAACCAAATTTCGTCAGCGGCTTCCAAATTTGAAAGGGTTAATGGGGCTTCGCGATACGCCATATCATGCTCTTTCGCCAACGACAAAATGACTTCTCGGGTAATGCCGGACAGCAAAGAGGAGCTTTGAGGGGGGGTTGCCAGTTTTCCGTCGTGAACAATAAACAGATTACTGGAGGTGCCTTCGGTGACGAAACCGTCTTGTCCGATCAGAATGGCATCGTCTGCCCCTTGTTGTTTGGCGGTCATTTTCATCAGAATATTGGGCAAGAGGGTAATCGCTTTTATGTCGCAGTGCTGCCAGCGCAGGTCGTCCAGTGTGACGGCTTTGATGCCATGTGTTTTGATGTCATCTGAAACCGGTTTCAGTTCATTGGAATAGGCATAGAGTGTCGGACTTAAGTCATCGGCTGGCAAATGGTCGCGCTGCATTTGAATGCCGCGAGTCACTTGAAGATAAATAAATTGATCGGGCCAGGGGTGGATGTCGACTAGTTTTTGCAGCAGTTTGAGCCAGCCTTCATCATTCAGCGGGTTCATGATCCCGGTAGCGGTAAGACTGTTTTTTAAGCGTTTTAGGTGGGGCTCAAATGTGAAGAGTTGCTTTTGGTAGACGGGAATGACCTCATAGACCCCGTCACCAAATAAAAACCCCCTGTCTTGGGGGGAAATTTGAGCTTTTTCAATGGGAATAAAATCGCCGTTTAAATAGGCGATTTGTTGTGATTTTCCCATAGGTTATCCTTTAATTAAAGGCCGAGGAACCCGAGTAAGCTTTGAAACATCAGCTTAATCTGATCCAGGATTTTTTTGAAGAAAGAACCTTCTTCTACCGGCGAGAGGCTGATTAATGGTTTCTGCGTAATCGGTTCGTCATTTAATGAGACACTCAGTTCGCCAAGCGGTTGTTCTTTGCCGACTGGCGCCGTGATTTTTGAGTCAATGGTGGATTCGATTTTTAAGTTTTTATATTGACCTCGTGGAATCGTGACATAAAGGTCATTTGCCAAACCGAGTCCGACGGTATCCTGTTGGCCTTCCCAAACGCGTGCATCGTTCAAACGCTGTCCGGCCTGATACAGTTTATGGGTTTCGAAGAAGCGGAAACCGTAATTCAGTAATTTTTGACTTTCTTGAATACGTTGTTTGGCACTGTTGGTGCCCAGTACGACAGAAATTAGACGCATATCGTCACGTTTGGCGGAGGTGACTAGGCAATAACCGGCGGATTCTGTATGACCGGTTTTCAAACCGTCCACGGAAGGGTCTTGCCAAAGTAACTTGTTACGGTTGTATTGAGTGATACCGTTAAAGGTAAATTTCTTTTGTGCGTACCACTTATACTCTTCCGGGAATTTGGTGATGAGTGCGCGTGCCAGAATGGACAGGTCTTCAGCCGTGGTGTAATGGTCCGGGTTCGGAAGGCCGGTGGCATTCATGTAATGGGTATGATTCATGCCAAGCGATTGGGCGTATTTGTTCATCAGTTCGGCGAACACTTCTTCACTACCAGCAATGTGTTCGGCCAGAGCCACACTGGCATCGTTGCCGGATTGGATGACCATGCCTTTCACTAAGTCGCGGACGGAAACCTTTTTTCCGACTTCGATAAACATTTTAGAACCGGGCATTTTCCAGGCTTTTGGAGAGATGGTGACCATATCGTCTAAACTGATATTGCCGTTGCTCAACTCATTAATCACGACATAGCCAGTCATGATTTTGGTTAAGCTAGCCGGCTCAACGCGCATGTCGGCATTGTCGCTGGCAATGATTTTACCACTGTTGTAGTCAATGAGAATATAGGCTTCAGCCGCTGTTTTGGGCGGTGACGGCACGACGTGCGGAACCGGTTGGGCCGGTGGGGCCGTCTGAATTGTGTCGGCCCAAGCCGGGTTGAGGAATGCGAAACATGCGAAAATAAAACCAAGCGTCTTAACCATGGGATATCAGTATCTTTTTAGCAATTAATAATCACGGTAATTTAACACAAAGCGGGAGAAACCGAAAGAGAGTCCCTTCCGTTATCCCGTTTAAAAGCATGGAAAAACAATGGAGGTGAAACCGTTTTTAGAGCTGTTATGAGGTAAGCAATCTTTTATGGGTGTGGATCGACATGAGAATGCCGAAGCTGACCATTAACGTGACCAGCGAGCTTCCGCCATAACTCAGTAGGGGTAAAGGCAGGCCAACAACGGGGAGGAGGCCACTGACCATGCCGATATTCACGAACACGTAAACGAAGAGGGTCATCACCAGACTGGCGGCCGCCAAACGTGCGAAGTTTTCTTGGGCTTGGTAAGCGATGTAGAGTCCGCGGGCGATGACCAGTAAATAAAGCAGTAGCAAGATGGCGACGCCGATTAAACCGAATTCCTCAGCCAGTACTGAAAAAATGAAATCGGTGGTGCTTTCGGGCAGGAATTCCAGGTGGGCTTGTGTACTGCCCATAAACCCTTTGCCTTCAATGCCGCCGGAGCCGATGGCGATTTTGGATTGGATAATGTGGTAGCCGGTACCCAGCGGGTCGGATTCTGGGTTGAGGAAGGTTAAAACCCGTTGTTTTTGGTAATCGTACATATAAAAGTTCCAGATGATCGGTAAGCTCGCGGCGACCAAGGCCATGGCCGATAAAATGAACTTCCAGGACAGACCGGCAAAGAACAAGACAAATAAACCACTCATGGCAATCAGGATAGACGTTCCTAAATCCGGTTGAACGATAATCAACCCCGAAATCAAACCAACCAATCCAATGCCGACCAGCATTTTTTTGTTGGAGGGCGGTAAGGTGTCGTGCGCGAATAGCCAGGCAATCATCATGGGAAGGGCGAGTTTCATGATTTCCGACGGCTGGAATCGGAAAAAGCCTAAGTCCAGCCAGCGTTTGGCCCCTTTACCGAAGTCCCCAAACAGCAGAACGCTGATCAGCATGAGGGTGCCAATGGCGAAAACCCAAGGGGTGTAAACCATTAGGAGGTTGGGCGGGATTTGGGCAAACAGAATCATGAGTGCGAAGGCAAAGCCGACTCGTACCATATGACGTGAGAGTACTTCTATATCCGCACCGGAAGCACTGAATACAACGAGGCTACCAATCACAATCAAACCGAGAATACCAAGTAGCAACCAACCATCAATGTGCAAAGAAACCAAAAGCCCTTTGTTTTGGCGATAGACTTTTTCCTTGGCGGGTAAATCAATTCTCATCGTGTAGCTCGGTCAGGTAGTATTTAATGATGTCCACAGCCACGGGAGCAGCCTTTAATGTGGAATTTTCTATGATAACACTGATGGCGATTTTCGGCTTTTCAACCGGAGCGAAGCCGATAAAAAGGGAGTGGTCACGTAGGCTTTTTTTGATGTTTTCTTCGTCGTATTCCGCTTCGTTAAGGCTGAATACTTGAGCGGTTCCGGTTTTGCCGGCCATTTTGAATGGCAAGTCACGTGCGTATCGTCTTGCGGTCCCACGTGAGCCGTGCATGACATCGACCATCGCCTGAATGACTTCTTCCCAGTTTTTGATTTTTTGAATTGGAATTTGTTCTTTCTCGGGTTCGGCCATGCCTTTCAGTAGATGGGGCTCGACCACTTCGCCACGGTTGGCCATGATGGAGACGGCTTTGGCTAACTGTAAAGGGGTGGCCAAAAAATATCCCTGGCCGATGGCGGCAATAATGGTTTCGCCCTTATACCAGGATTCGCCTTTGGTGTTTTTCTTCCAGGCCTTGGAGGGCAGGATGCCGATGGATTCATTGTAAAGGTCAATGCCGGTGTGATGCCCAAACCCAAAAGGGTAAAGGGAGTCGTGAATCAGGTCGATTCCCATGTCTAGGCTCAGTTCATAAAAATAGGTGTCGCAAGACTGGGCAATGGCGGTGTTCATGTCGACCAATCCATGGCCTTGTCGCTTCCAATCGCGATAACGATGGTCTTTAAACTCGAAAAAACCGGGGTCGTAGATTTGTTTTTCGGGCGAAATGATGTTGTTTTCAATGGCGGCCAAGGCGACAAAGGGTTTAATGGTAGAACCTGGCGGATATTGTCCGTTTAATACCCGATTGATCAGCGGCCGGTTGTGATTTGTAAGCAGTTTCTGGTAGTTGGTTTGGCTGATGCCGTCTACGAACAGGTTGGGGTCATAGCCCGGTGAGCTGACATAAGCGAGAATATCGCCTGTTTTCGGGTCGGTCACCACCACGGCGGCTTTTTTGCCATCCAGATAGTTTTCAATGTATTTCTGTAAGCGAATGTCGATGGTGAGTTGAATGTCTTTACCTGGTTTGGCGGGCACGGTTTCCAGTTTTCGAATGACTCGACCGCGCGCATTGGTTTCAACCTGCTGTAGACCGGGAAACCCGTGCAGAATCGGTTCATAGAATTTTTCCACGCCCAGTTTACCGATGACATCGGTGCCGGCATAACGGGATTCGTTCAAGCCGGTGTATTCCTTTTGGTTGATTTTGCCGACATACCCCAAGGCGTGAACGGCGGCGGAACCAAAGGGGTAGGTACGTTTTAGTTTTGCGACCAGCGTAATGCCGGGAAACTGATAACTGTTGCCGGCAAAGCGAGCGGCTTCGTTTTCGGAAAGGGTGTAGGGCAAATAAATCGGACGATATTTGCTGGAAACTTTCAGGCGTTTTTCGAATTTGGTTAGTTTCTGTTCCGGCAGGTCTGGCAAAACATCATGCAGTCGATTAATAGTGTCGGAAATACTTTGAATTTTGTCTTTGGAAAACCTAAGCACAAAGACCGGCTGGTTGTCGGCCAGCAATATGTGGTTGCGATCATATATCCGGCCGCGTACAGCAGGAATCGGTTCCACGGAAATGCGATTGCCTTCCGCCATGGAGTGGTAATGGCTGTAGCCAACCCATTGCAGATACGTCATGCGTCCCAATAATACTAAAAAGAAAACAATCGCAAAGGCCAGTGCAAAATAGATGCGCGCACGGAAAAGACGTTTTTGCTGACTGATTTCGTTTTCGGTTTGAAAGTGGTGTCGGCTTCTCATGGCGAATCAGCTGAATACAAATCGTTGTGTTAGACGTTGCATTACCGTTGAGAAAAATGGCCAGATGAGGGCGGCAATAAACGGCTCGGACCAGAAATAAAGGAGATCATGTCCAACAAGAACCGGGTGAAACAGAAACCAATTCATGACTTGAAATAATGCGATATAAGTACCGATGATTAAGGATTGTTGCCAGAGTGGGTAGCCCTTGAATCGCAATCGGGAGCGTAACATTAAAAACGTCAAGGTGATGAAAATTAAGCTGTGTGCGCCCAACGGTGTATTGAGTGAGGCGTCAAAAATCAAGCCGAGCAGAAAAGCCGACAGTAAATGCGTTTTGTCGAGTATTTGCGTGGTCCAGAACAGTAGCATCAACACTGTTAGATAGGGGATGAAGTTAATTTTAAAACTTAAAATCATCATGTTGTCGAGCACGATGCTCAGCAGGTAACTGAACAGCAAAAGCCATTTGATGTCGGATACACGAAGGGAAAACACTTTATCGGACATCGATTTCTCCAATCTGGTTCGACAAGATCAACACCTTTTGAGAGCGGTTTAAATCGGCCATGGGGTCTGCCGCTATTTCATAATAGGGTTCATCTTTGAGATTGCTGATTTTCGAAATTTTCGCCACAGGATACCCTTCAGGGAAAATATTGCCCAGGCCTGAGGTTTCCAGCAGGTCGCCTTCATGAACCGAACTGGAGTTGGGGATGAACATTAACGATAGGCGGTCGTGTCCTAATCCGCTGAGAATGCCGCGTTGTCCGGTGCGTTGAATGCGTACTGGAACTTGAATGTCCGGGTCGGTAATCAATTGCACTCGGCTGGAGGTCGGGGTTAAGTGGGTGATGAGTCCTATAAGCCCCTTAGCGTCGATGACGGTCTGGTTAATGTCGACGTCGTCCAAAGCCCCTTTGTTGAGCGTATAAAATTGCGCATAAGGCGTTTGGCTATAAGCGGTGACGGTGGCGATTTGAATTTTTGAGGCATCCAATTGGCTGGCGGTGCCGAGTAAGCGATTTAAACGATCGATTTCCAGTTTGAGTTTCGCCATTTGCTGTTGTTGGGCTTTAAGCAACAGGTTTTCCGTTTGAAGCTGTTGGTTTTCCAAACGCAACTGGTTGATGGTGGTGTAATCCTTTTGCATCCAGTTGTAGATGTCGAGTGGCAGCGTGGCGGTGCGTTCGATCGGCTCAATGGTTGTGAGCAAAAGATTACGAAAATTAGACAGCAGATGACTGTAATGGTCCATAACCATTAGTGCGATGCAGAGGATGAAAAAGACAACGAATTGAGTGCCTTCTTTTTGGGGTGACGTGGAACTTAGATTGATGATAGCCTCCTTGCGACAAGAAGGCTATTTGAAAAAGCTGAATTGAGGTTGAGGCAGGGCAAAAGCATTTTAATCAAATGAAAAAACGTCAATTCCTTTTTCATCCATGAGCTCCAACGCACGACCACCGCCACGGGCTACGCAGGTTAGAGGGTCGTCTGCGATGATGACCGGAACACCGGTTTCTTCGGACAGCATGGTGTTGATGTTGCGCAACAAAGCGCCGCCGCCGGTTAGAACAATACCATGTTCGGCGATATCGGCGCCCAGCTCCGGTGGGGTATGTTCCAGTGCGGTACGCACTGCGCTGACGATGGCGGAAAGCGGTTCTTGAAGCGCTTCCAAAATTTCATTGCTGTTCAAGGTGAAACGTCGAGGAACCGATTCGGCAATATTAGCGCCGTGCACTTCTAAGGTATCCGGCTCAATTTCATGGTAAGCCGTGCCGATTTCTTTTTTGATTTTCTCGGCGGTGGCTTCCCCAATCACCATACCGTAGTTACGACGCACGTATTTGATAATGGCGTCATCGAAGCGGTCGCCGCCGACCTTGACCGAGTCCGACCAGACAATGCCGTTCAAAGATAAGGTGGCGACTTCAGTGGTGCCGCCGCCGATATCCACGACCATGGAGCCGGTGGCTTCACTGACCGGCATGCCGGCACCGATGGCCGCGGCCATCGGCTCTTCAATCAGGTAGACTTCACGCGCGCCGGCTCCGGCGGCGGATTCACGAATCGCGCGGCGTTCAACTTGTGTGGAGCCACAAGGCACACAAACCAAAACACGCGGGCTTGGTTGAAAGAAGCGAGCTTCGTGTACTTTACGTATAAAGGATTGCAACATCTTTTCGGTGACTTCAAAGTCGGCAATGACGCCATCCTTCATCGGACGAACCGTTTGGATTTTTTGGTTTTCTTTGCCGAGCATTTGTTTTGCGCCTTCACCGACGGCGACAATGGAGCGCGAGTTGGACCCTTGGCGGTTGTTCATGATTGCTACGACGGAGGGTTCGTTCAGAACCATGCCTTTTCCTCTGACATAAATTAGGGTGTTGGCGGTACCGAGGTCGATGGAAAGGTCGTTAGAAAAGAGTCCGATGATTTTACGCAACATTGAGGCAAATCCTTAAAATAGCTTGTTTCGTTGGTTTCAATTTTTATGGGTTTTTCGTCGCCGGGTGGGCGCTTTGTCAAAGTGATTGGTTTTGGTGAAAGCCACTTTTTCAATCGTCTTTGATTGAGCTGGAAAATGAACCCAGAAATAACCCAAACATTTTATATCAAACTCGTTATGAAAAGTCATTTATTTGTCATAGAAATTCGTATAAAACCTTAAATTACCATTTATAAGCATGGGGCTCGGCAAGTTGTGTTTTGTTGAGTGTTTCTTTGCCGGGTTTTATTGGAGTTTTTGTTGCTTGTCTCTTTTTGAAAAGTTCGAAATGTGGTAACTTAATAAGGTTTTAATTTTTGGTTTATGGAGAGTCGATGTGTCCTTGAATAAAACTGATGTCGAGTCAATTTCGCGTTTGGCAGCCATTTCGGTGGAAGCGTCTGAAGTTGAGCCTTTGGCGAATAAATTGTCCAGCATCCTGGATATTTTCACACAAATGCAGGCGGTGGACACCGAAGGGGTTGAACCTATGTCGCACCCGTTGGACCAGGTGCAGCGTTTGCGTGACGATGTGGTCACCGAAGTAGACCAGCATGAAAAATATCAAGCGTTGGCGCCGGCCGCAGAAAATGGCATGTACCTCGTGCCGCAAGTAATCGACTAAAAGAGACAGACATTCAGATGCACACTTTATCTGTTAAAGAAATGAGCGACAAGCTCAAAAAACGTGAGATCACCAGTGTTGAGCTTATCCAACACTATTTGGACCGCATTGAGCGCTATGACGCGGATTTGAACGCTTATGTGACCGTGACGCCGGAATTGGCGATGGAAATGGCCAAGGCGGCGGATGTGATGCTGGACGAGGGCAAAGGCGGACCCTTGACGGGCATTCCGGTGGCGCATAAAGATATTTTTTGTACCGACGGCGTCAAGACGACGTGCGGCTCGAAAATGCTCTATAACTTTATTGCGCCTTATGATGCAACCATTGTGGATAAGCTGAAAGCGGAAGGCATGCCGATTTTGGGTAAAACCAATATGGATGAATTTGCGATGGGGTCGTCTTCCGAAAGCAGTTATTACGGGCCAACGAAAAACCCTTGGAATTTGCAAACCGTGCCGGGCGGGTCGTCCGGTGGTTCAGCCTCTGCGGTCGCAGCAGGCCTGGCGCCTTTGGCAACGGGTTCCGATACCGGTGGGTCGATTCGTCAACCGGCCTCTTTCTGTGGCGTGACCGGGATTAAACCGACTTATGGAGCGGTTTCGCGTTACGGGATGATCGCTTATGCCTCCAGTTTTGACCAAGCCGGACCGATGGCGCGTTCCGCTGAAGAAACCGCTTGGTTATTGAATGCTATGGCCGGTTTTGACGAGAAAGACTCCACCAGTATTGAAATGACCAGGCCTGACTTTGAAGCCGAATTGGGGCAAAACATCAAAGGCCTGAAAGTGGGTGTCCCGGCGGAATATTTCGGTGATGGTTTGGACGCGGGTGTGGAAAAAGTCATTCGAGACGCCATTGCCCAGTTGGAAGCCTTGGGAGCGGAAATTGTCGAGGTGAGTCTGCCGAACAAAGATTTGGCGGTGCCATCTTATTATGTGCTGGCGCCGGCGGAAGCCTCGTCCAATTTGTCGCGCTTTGACGGTGTGCGTTATGGTTACCGTTGCGAGAATCCGCAGGATTTGGAGGACTTGTATAAGCGTTCCCGTTCTGAAGGGTTTGGTGCGGAAGTGAAACGCCGTATTATGGTGGGCGCTTATGCCTTGTCGGCCGGTTATTACGATGCTTATTATTTGAAAGCCCAGAAGCTGCGCCGCATGGTACGTGACGATTTTGTCAAAGCGTTTGAGCAATGTGACGTGATTGTTGGACCAGTGGCCCCATCGCCGGCCTTTAATATCGGTGAAAAATCCGATGATCCGGTCAGTATGTATCTGGCGGATCTTTACACCATTCCTGTCAACTTGGCCGGCATGCCGGCCATGTCCGTTCCGGCCGGTTTTTCTGGCGGTTTGCCGGTTGGTTTGCACTTGGTTGGTCCGTATCACAGCGAACCGATGCTGTTGAAAGTGGCACACCAATATCAACAAAATACCGATTGGCATCAACAAATGCCTGCGGATTATCAATGAGGAAGGAATGGACAATGACTTGGGAAGTTGTGATTGGTTTAGAGATTCACGCTCAATTAACCACTAAAACAAAGATTTTTTCCGGCTCGTCTATTGCCTATGGCGCGGCGCCGAACACTCAAGCCAACTTGTTGGATTTGGGGATGCCGGGACAATTGCCGGTCTTGAATAAAGCGGTGATTCCGAAAGCGATTACGTTGGGGTTGGCATTGAATGCCGAAATCGGTAAGCGTTCGGTGTTTGACCGTAAAAACTATTTTTATCCCGATTTGCCAAAAGGGTATCAGACCTCGCAGTTTTCGTTTCCAATCGTCGATAAGGGCGGTTTTTTGGAAATTGAAGTGGATGGCGAAACCAAAAAAATCGGCGTAACACGCGCGCATTTGGAAGAAGATGCCGGTAAATCGATTCATGATGCCTTTCCTGGGCAGACTGGGGTGGATTTGAACCGTGCCGGGACGCCATTGTTGGAAATTGTGTCCGAACCGGATATGCGGTCGGCCAAAGAGGCGGTGGCGTATGCGAAGAAAATGCATGAGTTGGTGCAGTATCTGGGAATTTGCGACGGCAATATGCAGGAAGGGTCTTTCCGTGTGGATTCCAATGTGTCGATTCATAAGCCGGGCACACCCTTCGGGACGCGCGCCGAGCTGAAAAACATCAACTCGTTTAAGTTTATCGAGCAGGCGATTGAGTACGAAATTCAGCGTCAGATTGATATCGTTGAATCCGGCGGCCAAGTGGTGCAGGAAACCCGTTTGTATGATGCCGATAAAAACGAAACCCGTTCCATGCGTGAAAAGGAAGAAGCGAACGATTACCGTTACTTTCCATGCCCAGATTTGTTGCCAGTGGTGATTACCGATGAAGACATTGAAGCGATCCGGGCCGAAATGCCGGAGTTGCCGGAGGCGAAACGTCAGCGTTATGTTGCGGATTTCGGGTTGTCGGATTACGATGCGGCTTTTCTGACCGGTTCGCGTGCCATGGCGGAATACTTTGAAGCGGTGCTGGCGGAAACCAATGAACCGAAAGTGTCCGCTAACTGGGTGATGGGCGAGTTGTCGAAAGCCTTGAACCAAAACGGTATGGATATTGCCGATTCGCCCGTTTCCGCACCCCAGCTAGCCGGTTTGATTGCGCGCATCCAGGATCAGACCATTTCCGGAAAAATTGCCAAGCAGGTGTTTGACGCTATTTGGGCGGGTGAAGGGGATGCTGATACGGTGATCGAGCAGAAAGGCCTTAAACAAATCACCGATTCGTCGGCGATTGAGGCCATGGTCGATGACGTTTTGGCGAACAACCCATCGCAAGTGGAAGCCTATAAAGGTGGCCAAGAAAAAATGTTCGGTTTCTTTGTTGGGCAGGTGATGAAAGCCTCGCAAGGCCAAGCTAATCCGGCGCAGGTTAATCAGATACTGAAAGAGAAGTTACAGCCTTAAATCATAAAAACCGCCAGGCCTGGCGGTTTTTTACTTTTTAGTGGGTGGAATTGTGAAAAGATTAAGGCAGTTTGAATCTTGTCTAAAATTCGCTTGAAACTCTATAAAAAAACCTTATATTAGTCATTATCTACAGTTAATGTGTTACAACAGAGACTGAACTCTCAACAACAGACGATTTGGTAACCATTGGAGGTTTTGAATGAAGCGAATCGGTTTATTTTTATTAACAAACATCGCGGTTTTGGCTGTGGCCATGATTACGATGAACTTGTTAGGTGTCGGCAATTATATGCAGGGCACCAATTTGGATTTAGGTAACTTGTTTGCCTTTGCGGCCATTTTTGGTTTTGCAGGTTCGTTTGTCTCTTTGGCCATGTCCAAGTGGCTGGCAAAAATATCGGTCGGAGCGCAGGTTATTGAACAGCCTCGTAACGCCGATGAGCAATGGTTGCTGGATACGGTGCGCCGACAGGCGGAGAAAGCCGGTATCGGCATGCCGGAAGTGGCGGTTTACGACTCGCCGGAGCCCAACGCTTTTGCCACGGGGATGACCAAAAATTCCGCACTGGTGGCGGTTTCAACTGGTTTGTTGCGTAATATGCGTCAAAACGAAGTCGAAGCTGTTCTGGGGCATGAGGTCGCGCACGTTGCTAACGGCGATATGGTGACCATGGCGTTGTTACAAGGCGTGTTAAACACCTTTGTCATTTTCTTTGCCAAAATTGTGGCGTACGTTGTGGATCGAGTGGTGCTTAAAAACGAAAGTGAAGGCCATAGCTTGGCGTTTATTGTGGTGGATATTGTGGCGCAGATTCTGTTTGGCATTTTAGCCAGTATTGTCGCTATGTGGTTCTCGCGTAAACGAGAGTTTCATGCCGATAATGGCGGCGCTTACCTGGCCGGTAAAGAAAATATGATCGCGGCCTTGCAGCGTTTGCAAACCATGCAGCCAGGCGAACTGCCGGACCAAATGGCGGCGTTCGGGATTTCGGCAAAAGCGTCCAGCTTTGGCGATTTGTTCCGTTCTCACCCGCCATTGGAAGATCGTATTGCCGCTTTGCGTGCGACCAGTCAGGAACAGTTGAAAATCGCCTGATTTTTAATCACAATCCTTCTTTTTAGAGCCCTCGTTCCGAGGGCTTTTTTATTTCCGTCCAACCACACCCTTCCTTTCAAAAAAACAAGTAAAAATGACCCTAGGGTCAATAGGAATTATTTTCATATCTCCTTATAGTTAGCTTCATATAGAAAATAACAGTATGCGCTCGGGAGAATCATTATGGCGATTGCGGTTGGTGAAGTAATTGGTGTGGAAGGCAATGTTCAGGTTGTTGATACACAAACTGGACAAACCCGCGGGTTGGGACCACAAGGGAAGCTGTACCCAAATGAAACCATTGTCACGTCTGATAATGCATCCATTTCCGTTCAGTTGATTGACGGTAACATCATTGCGTTGGGCCGTGACAGCCGTATGGTGCTTGATAATGATGTCATCCCGGCCAGCTCGATCAGCTCAATGACGCAAGATCAAGCCACTAGCTTCGAAACTTTGCAACGTGCCGTTGAAGAAGGTAATTTTGATGAGCTCCAACAAGCTGGGGATGAATTACCGCCGGAAATTGCTAAGATTCTTGAAGATCGTTCTAAGTCGCTGAGTGAAGGAGATAAGGAAGAGCCGATCAGTTCGTCGAATGGTGAGGCAGAAACCTATGCCCGAACGGCTGCAGAAGGTGAAGTCACCGCGGGTTATGATACAACTACATCAGCCACGATTGTTGAGGATGAGACGGAAGACGACGGGCGGGAAAATGAAGACGCTTACGTGACGAATCTTGAATTGACAGGGGTGTCCGTGGTAACAGAAGGCGGGGTGGCTACCTATACATTGACATTGGATACACCGCCACTGGAACCTTTTACCGTCGTGCTGGCTTTTGCGAATGGAACGGCATCCGATTTAGACTACCAAGCGCCGACTCAAACAGTTACTTTTGAGGCCGGTCAAACGACAGCGACGTTTGTCGTTAATACTAATGACGACGCTTTCGAAGAAGGTGACGAAACCTATCAAGTTTCGGTGCTCTCTACGGAAGGAGGGGGTTATTCAACTCAGCCGGATTTGCCTTTGCCTGTCACGACCACCATTACCGACGGAAGCACTGAAGACGACTCCGGAACAGGCCCTGCGGATACGGCAAATTTTATCCTTTCCGGGGAAACTGCGGTGGCCGAAGGGCGGGGTGCAAGTTATGAAGTAGCCGTGATGGATGGTGATGGGCAGTTGCTTGTCTTAACGGAGTCGGTAGAAATAACGTTGACCTATACCTATCAAACGGCGGAAGGTAACGATATTACCGAAACCGCGAGTGTCACAATCCCGGCAGGGCAATCATCGTTTGGTTTTACCGTACCAGCGCTTGAAGATGTTGTGTTTGAAGGGCCTGAGCAATACGCTATTTCCATTGCATCGGTTAATGAGCAGGGACAGTTTGAAAACGTTCAGATTGACTCTACACCTGTGGAAACCACGATTTATGATAATGGACAATATGGGAGCAACGACGACACCCCGACCTTAAGTGTCAGTGACGTCACGGTTGCCGAAGGCAATCAAGCCACCTATGAAGTCAGTCTCTCCAACGCCACGGAAAACGACGTCACCATCAACCTAGCGTTAAGCAACGGCACGGCCGAAAGCAACGACTACAGCAATATGGTCGTCACCTACGTTGACGGCGGTGGTGTTACACAAACTCTTACACCAAACGGCAGCGGAGACGTCACAGTTCCAGCCGGAATTACCGACCTAAATGTCACCATCGACACCACCGACGACACGGTTTACGAAGGACCGGAAACGGTCATTCTGACCGCCGGCGGCAGTCTGGTCGACAATGGTGGCAACACCGTGACCATCGCCGATGCCAGTGGCACCGCCACGATTCTGGATAACGGCACTTTGGATGACGAGGGTAATAGTAACGACGACACCCCGACCTTAAGTGTCAGTGACGAAAACGTTACGGAAGGAACGGACGATTACATTGAATTCACCGTCAGTCTTAGTAATCCAAGTGACGAAACGGTCGTCTTTACCCCTACTTTGCACGATGGAACCGGTACAGTGGGAACCGATACCGGAACAACGCCACAGCTGGAATATTACGACGGCACCAGTTGGGTAAGTGTGCCAGCGACAGGTGTTGAAATTCCAGCTGGCGAGACCAGTGTGCAAATCCGTACCGAACTGGTGGACGACTACCTGGACGAAAGCGATGAAACGATCACGTTACAAGCGGATGTGACTTCGGGCACGGTGACGAATACGACACCGGCTGAAGGCACTGCGACGATTCAGGATAATGATGCACCTACCGAATTCAGTGTGGGGGACGTGACGGTTCATGAAGGTGGCTTGATGACCTTTACGGTGACGCGTACAGGCGATGCCGAAGCGACACAACAAGTCGACTTTACGACAGGAATTTTGAGTGGTGATACCGCTGAATCCGGCGATTTTACCTCGACAACAGGCACGCTGAGTTTTGCCCAAGGCGAGACGACAAAAACCTTTACGGTACAAACCACACAGGATACGGTTTACGAAGGCCCTGAAACCTTTACGGTGACTCTATCAAATCCAACCAATTCGGCGACCATTTCCGATGCGACCGGTGTTGGTACCATTCTCGATGACGGCACTTTGGACGACGAGGGCAACGGTAACGACGACACCCCGACCTTAAGCGTCAGTGACGTCACGGTTGCCGAAGGCAATCAAGCCACCTATGAAGTCAGTCTCTCCAACGCCACAGAAAACGACGTCACCATCAACCTAGCGTTAAGCAACGGCACGGCCGAAAGCAACGACTACAGCAATATGGTCGTCACCTACGTTGACGGCGGTGGTGTTACACAAACTCTTACACCAAACGGCAGTGGAGACGTCACAGTTCCAGCCGGAATTACCGACCTAAATGTCACCATCGACACCACCGACGACACGGTTTACGAAGGACCGGAAACGGTCATTCTGACCGCCGGCGGCAGTCTGGTCGACAATGGTGGCAACACCGTGACCATCGCCGATGCCAGTGGCACCGCTACGATTTTGGATGACGGCACGGTGGATGACGAAGGTAACAGTAACGACGACACCCCGACCTTAAGTGTCAGTGACGTCACGGTTGCCGAAGGCAATCAAGCCACCTATGAAGTCAGTCTCTCCAACGCCACGGAAAACGACGTCACCATCAACCTAGCGTTAAGCAACGGCACGGCCGAAAGCAACGACTACAGCAATATGGTCGTCACCTACGTTGACGGCGGTGGTGTTACACAAACTCTTACACCAAACGGCAGTGGAGACGTCACAGTTCCAGCCGGAATTACCGACCTAAATGTCACCATCGACACCACCGACGACACGGTTTACGAAGGACCGGAAACGGTCATTCTGACCGCCGGCGGCAGTCTGGTCGACAATGGTGGCAACACCGTGACCATCGCCGATGCCAGTGGCACCGCTACGATTTTGGATGACGGCACGGTGGATGACGAAGGTAACAGTAACGACGACACCCCGACCTTAAGTGTCAGTGACGTCACGGTTGCCGAAGGCAATCAAGCCACCTATGAAGTCAGTCTCTCCAACGCCACGGAAAACGACGTCACCATCAACCTAGCGTTAAGCAACGGCACGGCCGAAAGCAACGACTACAGCAATATGGTCGTCACCTACGTTGACGGCGGTGGTGTTACACAAACTCTTACACCAAACGGCAGCGGAGACGTCACAGTTCCAGCCGGAATTACCGACCTAAATGTCACCATCGACACCACCGACGACACGGTTTACGAAGGACCGGAAACGGTCATTCTGACCGCCGGCGGCAGTCTGGTCGACAATGGTAGCAACACCGTGACCATCGCCGATGCCAGTGGCACCGCCACGATTCTGGATAACGGCACTTTGGATGACGAGGGTAATAGTAACGACGACACCCCGACCTTAAGTGTCAGTGACGAAAACGTTACGGAAGGAACGGACGATTACATTGAATTCACCGTCAGTCTTAGTAATCCAAGTGACGAAACGGTCGTCTTTACCCCTACTTTGCACGATGGAACCGGTACAGTGGGAACCGATACCGGAACAACGCCACAGCTGGAATATTACGACGGCACCAGTTGGGTAAGTGTGCCAGCGACAGGTGTTGAAATTCCAGCTGGCGAGACCAGTGTGCAAATCCGTACCGAACTGGTGGACGACTACCTGGACGAAAGCGATGAAACGATCACGTTACAAGCGGATGTGACTTCGGGCACGGTGACGAATACGACACCGGCTGAAGGCACTGCGACGATTCAGGATAATGATGCACCTACCGAATTCAGTGTGGGGGACGTGACGGTTCATGAAGGTGGCTTGATGACCTTTACGGTGACGCGTACAGGCGATGCCGAAGCGACACAACAAGTCGACTTTACGACAGGAATTTTGAGTGGTGATACCGCTGAATCCGGCGATTTTACCTCGACAACAGGCACGCTGAGTTTTGCCCAAGGCGAGACGACAAAAACCTTTACGGTACAAACCACACAGGATACGGTTTACGAAGGCCCTGAAACCTTTACGGTGACTCTATCAAATCCAACCAATTCGGCGACCATTTCCGATGCGACCGGTGTTGGTACCATTCTCGATGACGGCACTTTGGACGACGAGGGCAACGGTAACGACGACACCCCGACCTTAAGCGTCAGTGACGTCACGGTTGCCGAAGGCAATCAAGCCACCTATGAAGTCAGTCTCTCCAACGCCACAGAAAACGACGTCACCATCAACCTAGCGTTAAGCAACGGCACGGCCGAAAGCAACGACTACAGCAATATGGTCGTCACCTACGTTGACGGCGGTGGTGTTACACAAACTCTTACACCAAACGGCAGTGGAGACGTCACAGTTCCAGCCGGAATTACCGACCTAAATGTCACCATCGACACCACCGACGACACGGTTTACGAAGGACCGGAAACGGTCATTCTGACCGCCGGCGGCAGTCTGGTCGACAATGGTGGCAACACCGTGACCATCGCCGATGCCAGTGGCACCGCTACGATTTTGGATGACGGCACGGTGGATGACGAAGGTAACAGTAACGACGACACCCCGACCTTAAGTGTCAGTGACGTCACGGTTGCCGAAGGCAATCAAGCCACCTATGAAGTCAGTCTCTCCAACGCCACGGAAAACGACGTCACCATCAACCTAGCGTTAAGCAACGGCACGGCCGAAAGCAACGACTACAGCAATATGGTCGTCACCTACGTTGACGGCGGTGGTGTTACACAAACTCTTACACCAAACGGCAGCGGAGACGTCACAGTTCCAGCCGGAATTACCGACCTAAATGTCACCATCGACACCACCGACGACACGGTTTACGAAGGACCGGAAACGGTCATTCTGACCGCCGGCGGCAGTCTGGTCGACAATGGTGGCAACACCGTGACCATCGCCGATGCCAGTGGCACCGCCACGATTCTGGATAACGGCACTTTGGATGACGAGGGTAATAGTAACGACGACACCCCGACCTTAAGTGTCAGTGACGAAAACGTTACGGAAGGAACGGACGATTACATTGAATTCACCGTCAGTCTTAGTAATCCAAGTGACGAAACGGTCGTCTTTACCCCTACTTTGCACGATGGAACCGGTACAGTGGGAACCGATACCGGAACAACGCCACAGCTGGAATATTACGACGGCACCAGTTGGGTAAGTGTGCCAGCGACAGGTGTTGAAATTCCAGCTGGCGAGACCAGTGTGCAAATCCGTACCGAACTGGTGGACGACTACCTGGACGAAAGCGATGAAACGATCACGTTACAAGCGGATGTGACTTCGGGCACGGTGACGAATACGACACCGGCTGAAGGCACCGCGACGATTCAAGACGATACATCTGTGGGTACCGAAGATACGGTGTACGCTATCATTACCGGCGATGCAACGGTAACGGAAGGCGAGCAGGCCGGTTATACCGTTAAACTGGTCGACAGTGATGGTAATCCGGTAACCGTACCGGCTGGTAGCAGCGTTTCAGTAACCGTTGTGTATGGCGTGGATACAGACGCCGGAACAAATGATGCTACGGACGGCGTCGATTACAATCAAAACAGTTCCACGACGACGGTTATCATTGCCGGAGGTACCAGTCAATCGACATTTTCGGTGGATACGTTGGATGATTTTACCGACGAAGGGGCGGCTGGCGAAGTCTATACCGTCACTCTGAACGGAATCACCGATACGGATGGTGAATTTGAAGCCGTCGCCATTGGAACAGACGATTCGGTGGCCACCACCATTTACGATGATTTGTCGGTGGGTGCCAGCACGGCTTCCAATGTCCAGGAAGATGATTTAAGAGATGCGTCCGGCAATGACTCGACCGATACCGACGGCCCTAAATCGTTGGGTGTAACCGTTGCGGGTACGCCAAATTATACCTTGACGTTTGAAAATACGGATACACCTTATCCTTTGGTGACAACGGCCGATGGCACGCCTGTGAATTACACCTTGTCAGCTGATGGTATGACGCTGACCGGGCATACCGGTACGGCTGAAGCTGTGCCAAACACTTCCGAGACCGTGTTTGTTGTGACGATTGATAAAGCCACTCAAACCTATGAATTCGTACTGCACCAGCCAATTGATCATGTAGACGGCAATGGTCAAAACATTGAGCAATTGACGTTCGGTTTCGAGCTTACTGATACCGACAGTGGTGCTTCGACCACCAGTTCTGTCACGGTCAATGTGGAGGATTCCGTTCCTGATGCGGATGGTGTTTCTTTGTCGGTGGATGAAGACAGTGCCGGAACCGTGTTTGAATTGGCCGGTGAAGATGTGGATTCGGCGGCCACGACATTAGGTGGCGTTGCGGTTTCCAGTTTTGATAGCGGTAAGGCATACATCCAAGCGGACGGTTCTTTGAGCAATAATGCGGTGGATGAGGCTTTAGGACGCATTTTTGATAATGGTGACGGTACCTTCACCTTTGTACCAGCGGCCAATTTCAGCGGCACGATTCCACCGATTGCCTACAGTGTGACGGATGCGGATGGCGATACGGCTACCAGTACATTGGACATCACGGTGACGCCGATTTCTGACGCGGCCACGCTCAGCGTGGATGCGGATACGGTGTCGGTCAATGAAGATGAGTCCATTGCATTGGGCTTGAATGCGCCGCAGGTGTCGGATGACACTGATTTGAGCACCGGTGCCGAGGATTATACCGAGAAACTGGGGCCGATTACCTTGAGTGGATTGCCGGATGGTGCTGTCATTATGACCAGCTCAGGAACGCTACTATTTACCTCTACCGGTACAAACGACGAATTTACCATCGAATTGACTGATGGCGAGCACATTTCCGGCGTGTCGGCGGATGCGTCCATGTCCAGTACCGACTTTGAAGGGCTTAAAGTACAGGCGCCCGCCAATTCTGGCGATAACTTCGATGTGACCATGAGCGTGACAGAGTATGAAGTGGATGCCACCGGAACGCCTTTATCCGGTGTCAGCGGCGTGGATAATTCGACCAGCGTCACAGTGGATGTGCAAGCCGTAACCGATACACCAACCTTGACGTTGGATGGTTCGGCCGCGGAAGTGACGCTGGAAACCACGGATAGTGCAAACGATACCATCGATTTGACCATTGAAGAAGACCAAACTTTCGACCTGACATCGACGTTACAGGAAAGTTTTGTTGATGCCGATGGCTCGGAAAAAATGTGGTATGCCATTTCCGGTTTGGAAGAGGGCACACAGGTTCAAATCGGTTCTCATACCTATACCGCGGGCGCGTCGGGCAATATCAGTTCTTCCGGTCATAAAATTACCATCGATGAACTGTCGGAAAATCCGACCTTCAAAATCACGCCACCGGCGGACTTCAGTGGCAATATGGAAGATGTCGTTATTACCCTGAATGTTCAGGATACCGACTCGGACTCGACTGGAAGCGCTTCGGTTGAAACCGCTCAGGTTTATTTGGATTTGCATGTCACGCCAGTAGGTGGGGATGTGTCCATGTCGACGCCGGCGCCAGGCCTGGAAGATTCTGCCATTCATTTGTTTGGAACGGTTACCGTTTCCGATGCGGATACCGGTGGGGAAACGCTGACACGTGCCGGTATTCTGAAGTCCGATTTGGACGCATTTATGACGGATGGCGCGGTGATTTCAGGCTCGACCTATTCAACCGCTACGCTGAACGGTCAAGACTATTATGTCTTCGACGATTACGCAAATGCTCAGATTACGCCGCCGCCACACAGCAGTTTGGATATGGAGTTGGATTACGTTTTCGAGACCGATGACCAAGGTAATCTAGCACTCTCCAACGAAACGCATACGGTGGTCGTGAAACCAATCGCCGAACAGTATGACAAAGACAATAATAATGCCTATAACGATACGGACGCTGACGGTAATGACGATATTGTCACGCAAGGTGATAAAACCTTTGCCGTTATTGATGAGGACAGCGGTTGGCTGGATCTGAACAGCGCCGGTGCCTTGTCGGTAACGAATGAAGACAGTAATGAAACCTTGCAGGTGAAGTTGTGGAATGCACCGGTTGGCTCGACGTTCACTGTGGATGGTGGCGCAACCGTTCTGACCGTGACCGATGCCACTCAAGGTGTCACCATTGATGCGGCAGACTTGGCGACGGTCGAGTTCAAAGCGCCGGACGGTTTCAGTGGTGACATCGCGATTAATATGACAGTGGTTTCAACCGATGTCGATGACGACGCCGCGGACAATTCCGAGTCGACAATCGAATCGACGGAATACGATGTCTTCAATGTCTATGTGAACCCGATTGCCGATGATGTGACCATTGCCATCAAACAGCCATTTGGTTATGAAGACGACGGTCGAGAGGTCGACGGCAGCATTACCTTGGCCTCGGCGGCCAATGGAATCGATCTGTCCGGCTCCATCACTACGTCGGATAAAGACGGCTCCGAGAGTTTTGACGTCAAGTTATCTGTTTTGCCACAAGACGCGGCGATTTACTATGACGGTTATTTAATCGAGTATGGTCAAATCACCGCACCGGGCGGTGCTGTCACAGCGATGGCCTCCGGTGATTCATTTGGTAATTTCACCATTGTCCAGAACGGGACGGAATGGTCGATTCAAATTGACGATTACAGCAATGCAGCGGATTTTAAATTCATTCCGGTGCACGACTTGAACGAAGACGTTGATATCCAAATCGAAGCACGTTCCAATGACACTGCGATGGTGAACGGTTCGAATGTGACCGACACTGGTGCCTGGTCAAATCCGTTGGATATGACCATCAAAGTGACTGGTGATGCGGATGAAGCCATTAACAAAGATCCGGTCGATACCACCACGATTGAGGATACCGATGGTGCGACGCATGATTATCATGCCATCGTCCAAGAGGATTCCGGTGCAATTTCACTTAGTGGCTTGCTGAAAGACCAGGTTGCCAATCCGATTCAATCGGTTGATGGCGATGGCTCGGAAACGGTTTTTGTCACCATCACTAATGTGCCAGACGGGTTTGATATTACAGGTGCCACTTTATTGGATGAGTCGGCCACCGGCGAAGCCCGGGAATGGGTAGTGGAATCCAGCGAATTGTCTGGTGTGTCGATGACCGTTCCAACCCATTACAGCGGTGAAGTGGATTTTGAATTGCAGGTGCAGACCTATGAGAACGACGGAGACAAATCCGTCGTGGATACCATTCCGTTCAATTTATTGATTACGCCGGAATTGAGTGGTGACGGTTCTTTGAATACGTCTGCGACGCAAAATGAAGATACGGTAAAAGCGCTGGACTTTTCGTTCGCCAGTTCGGATTCCGATGAGCTATTGACGGAGGTTTGGATCAATGCGGATACGATTCCGGCCGGTGTTGATTTGGCCATTAACGGTACCCCAATCGGCAGCGGTTGGGTGTCGCTTTCTGTGGATGCGTCTGGAAATGTCACGGATAGTGTGACGGCTTCCATTCCGGCCGATTCAGACGATGATTACAGCTTTGACGTACGTTATAAAACGGTTGATGAAACGGCCGATGGTACGAGTTATCTGGATACATCCGGCGCAAGCGGATATGACGATGCCGATACCGGCTATATTTCAGCCACCTATAACGTGACCGTCAATGGCGTGACCGATACAGCGACGTCTTCCATCGCGGGTATCAGTGCGAACGATGCCGATGCACATCTGTCGGTTTCCGGTGATGATGTCAATGGTTACTCCGTCACTGTCGATCAAACGAATACCACGATTGATGTACCGTTCAGTTTGATTTCGGACGACATGGTTAGTGAAGCCAATGGTGCGGATGTCGATGGCAGTGAACAAGTCACGACCATTACCATCAGCGGCGTTCCAGAAGGGGTCGAAGTGGTTGGCGGTACTTATTCCGGTGATACGCTAGTGGATGACGGTTCGGGGGCTAAAGTCATCGTCAATTCTGGTAATTGGACCGTTAATGCCTCCGACTTGGCGCTGGATGCGGATGGTGCTTTAAACACGATTCAGTTCCTAGTCAATGGTGAAGCGGTTCATTTTAATAACATTACCACCAATGGCGAGATCACCATTACGGTGTCGCATCAGGATGGTAGCTCGACGACCTTAACGAATTCGGAAACGTTCGAACTGATTGCGGATCCTGCTTTTGATGGAACGGGCGCCGGCGGCGTTCAAAACGAGACAGGCACTCCGATGGACTTGGCGCTCACGCCGAAAACCGTTCAGTTGACGGAAGACACTGGCTTTAACTTGAGTGATTTGGTGGTGGCGACCGATGGCGCTACAACAGGCGACAGTTCAAAGTTTGCGATTCTGGTCTCGAATCTGCCGAGTGGTTACAGTGTTTCTGGCACCACCGAAACGCAAGTGGTGGATGGCGAAACCTATTACGTCATTTACGGCGAAGGGGATGTGACAGACATCAACAATTTGTTGGCCTCAGTGGTGGTGTCGCCAAGTGGTAATGAAAATACTCTGGATGTCGAAAAAGTCGATTTTGATATCGAAGTGGTGACTTATGCCAGCGAAAATCCAAGTGACCAAAATGCCTATGGTGTGGATGGTGGTGTCGGCGGCTTCGATGCCGAACTGGCGCCGGTTTCCGATGCGACGACGATTTCGGTCGATGCGACGAATGTCGCGGAAAGCGCTATCCCAGTCGCGGAAACCATTACGTTGGACTTGAACAATGCCGCGGACGGTGCACGCACTATTATTCAGGATGGTAAAGTTTATGTGAAGTTTGCCGAGAGCTATACCGATGGCGATGCTTCTACGCACGGTACCATTACCTATAACGGCGTGGACGTTTCGACTTTGCCGACCAATGGTGACGGCTACATCGAAATCAGTGGTATCAATGACTTGGATACGGATGTGGTCTTTGAATATACACCACCGGCAAATCATTACGGTTCCTTGACCATTGACGCCAAGGTAACGACTCAGGAAGACGCTGGGGCTTCCGGCTATACGACCAGCCCGGAAACGACCAGTATTACACAAGTCGTCAATGTCACACCGGTTGATGATAGAATCAGTGGCTTTACGGCCGAAATGTCCGGTTTGGAAGACCAGATGGCGATGCTGTCGGTCACCAGCGGTACTATGGTAGATGCAACGGAATCGGTTTCCAGTGCAACGCTCAGTGGGGTTCCGTTTGGTTATGAGGTTTACTATGACGGTGTGAAACAAACCGGTCAAGTTTCCGGAAAAGATGCGGATGGTAACTTCATTTACGATTACAGTTTTAATGTATCGGATGTGGCAGACCTGGAAAAAATTGGTATTCAGCCAACGGTTGAGCACGTCAGTGAAACTTTGGACGACATTACGCTCAGCGTTTCCAGTGGTGAAGGCGGTTCCGGCAATACTCAGACGATTGATGTGGATGTCGAGTTCATTGCTCAGGCCGATGATATCCTCAGCATGAACCCAACCGCCACGTTTGGAGACGAAAGTGGTGAGGTCGCCATCAACTTGAATATGAACCTGGACGATGTCGACGGTTCGGAAACCGTGAGCTTTACCTTAACCGGTAATGGCGAGACTTTGCCGGATGGTATGGTCTTTACGGTGGATGGCGTGGCTTACGGCAACGTGACTTATGATTCGGGCGTTTATACGGTGACGGGCGTGACTTATGACAAAGTCAACGATATTGCCGTTACGCCGCCGGTTGGCTTTAAAGGTTCGCATGATATCGATGTCTCCGCCTGGACGGTGGAATCGTCCAATAACCACAATGCCGATGGAAGTGTCAGCTCTACGAGCGGTACTTTCGAAATGCGTTTGGAGTCTAAAGCCAGTGGTGTGACCGGCCCGACGTCGGTAACCTCGGTTGCCGATAAAACGGTTGTCGGTTCGGGTTACAGTATTCCGGTGCTGTTGGCCGGATTGGATTTGTTGGATAATGACGGTTCGGAAGTCTTGGCTATCAAGTTATCCGGCATGGGTTCGAGTGTTTCGACGGTGGATATTTCCAATTTACCGGGCGCGACGCTCGAACAGGACGGTACCGATTGGGTTATTACCTTGGCCGACTCGACCTCGCCGGACTACACGACGGCGATTACCAACCTGCAAACCTCTGGCATTTCCCTGGTGACCGGTTCGGTCGACGGTGATTTCCCAACGGTGACGGTGGAAGCCTATTCTGTCTTGACGGATACGCAGGAGACCTCCGTCGTGTCCTCCACAACGGTCACCCCGGATGTGACGGTAGATTCAACCGGTTCCATTGATGGTTCGGCCGATGGTGAAACACTGGTCGGAGGCGACGGTAATGATGTGATTTACGGCCTCGGCGGTGCGGACTTCCTGTTCGGCGGTGAAGGGGATGATGTTCTTGTCGGCGGAACCGGTAGTGATGAGTTGACCGGTGGCGCCGGTGCGGATACCTTCCGAATCGCTCAGGACGAAGATAGTATGGACACCATTATCGACTTTGAAGACGGTGTGGACGTTCTCGATTTGTCGGAAGTCTTGAAAGATTCCATCGAGCTGGATGCCGCGAACCTGGAGACTTATCTGAACTTCGCCGATGGGGAAGGTGATGGAAACGATTTGAAAGTGACGATTGATGCTTCCAACACCAAAAACGGTCAGGATATTGAAATCATGATCAATGATGTGTCGAAAGCCGATTTCATCGATAATTACGACGAAAACATCAATGACTGATATTTCTGATTTGGGACGCTTGAAAGTTTAAACGTCATCACATTAAAAAAGGGCTCTTAGAGCCCTTTTTTATTATCCGTGGGGTTTAAATGAAAATGGCCAGGCCTGGTGGAAAGGAAGATTTGTGGTTACAGACGGGCCGACGCTTCCGCTTGGATGCGTTTGATCATATGGTACAAGCCGGTGGAGCGGTTGGCGGACAAATGTTGCAATAACCCGATGTCGGCCAGAAAGTCGAGGGGCGCTTCTTTGATTTCTTGAGGCGTGCGGCCATTGTAGATTTTCAGCAACAAAGCAATCAGACCGGAAACGATGGCCGCATCGGACATGGCTTCCATATAAAGTACGCCATCGTTTTCTTCGATGTGAATCCAAACTTGCGATTGACAGCCGTGAATACGATTGTCTTCGGTTTTGTATTCGTCCGGCATTTTCTGCAACACTTTGCCCATATCGATCAGATATTTGTAACGGTCTTTCCAGTTGTCGAAATGGGTGAAGCGTTTCACCAAGTCGGCTTGTACGTCGGCAATCGATTGTTCGGCAGGTTGATAATTCATAGTGTCCACTCGGTATTTGTGAAACGCCATTTTATCAAAAAAGCCGACTGAAACCAGTGGCAGCCGATGAATGAATGTATTTAACGCAAAATGTATTCAATCGGCACTTCAATCACCCTTGGTGAGGTACCCATTTCTTCTGGAAAGGGTTTGTAGCGATGGTTAAGTGAGGTTCGGATAATCTCCAGAGTGGCGTTGTTCAAAAGTCCATAGTGGCTCGGTGTGGCGATGGATTCTCCGGTAATGTGCCCGTCGGCATGTAAGGTAAAGTGCAGTGTCACCATGCCTTGCTGATGACGCCGTTTGGCACGGCGTGGGTAATGCTCTTGCGCCAGCATGGCCAGCCGTTGATTGAGTTCGGCCATATAGCGTTCTTCAGCTTTAATACGTTCGGCCGCCGAATATTTTGGTGGTTGCGGCGCCAGTTCTTTCGCCGGAGGGGACGTTGGCGGCGGTGTTTGGCTGGTTTTAGGTTCTGGCTTAGGTTCTGGCTTAGGTTCTGGCTTAGGTTCTGGCTTAGGTTCCGGTTTGGGTTCCGGTTTGGGTTCCGGTTTGGGTTCCGGTTTGGGTTCCGGTTTGGGTTCCGGTTTGGGTTCCGGTTTGGGTTCCGGTTTAGGTTCCGGTTTAGGTTCCGGTTTAGGTTCCGGCTTAGGTTCCGGCTTAGGTTCCGGCTTAGGTTCCGGCTTAGGTTCCGGCTTAGGTTCCGGCTTAGGTTCTGGCTCCGGCATGGACTGGAACATAGCGGTTGTGACTTCCACCGGCGCCAATTGGGTTTCCAGTGCAGGCGTTTTCAGTGATTTCCACAGAAAAGCGCCCAGCACCGTGTAAAGCGTAAAGGTGATGAAAAATGCCAGACGGCCCGGTTTAGCCATTCTGTTTCCTTGTCAGAATGTTCAAGTTGTGTAGCTGGTGCTTTTTGAGCAAGTCGATTAATTGAGTGAAATAACCGAAGTCGGTGTTGCGATCGACCCGGATTTCAATAGGCTTGTCTGGATTGGCTGTCAATAAAGTACTTTCCAATTCGGTCAATGCAATGGCATTGTCGTTCAGATAAAACCGGTTGTCGGCATCAATGGCCAGGCGGATATCTACCGTGTCGGGTGGTTGATAACTTTGAGTTTCCTGGGTTTCGGGCAGGTCAATGCCCAGTTTGTCTTGCACGATGAAGCTGGCAGATGTCAGCACAATGGCCAGTAACACCAGCATGACGTCAATCATTGGGATGACATTGATTTGATCGAATCGTTTCATAGACTTTGTTCCAGCCGTTACGTTTGGGCTTGACGTTTTTGCATCGCCAGATATTCCAGTTCGATGGTGTCCACTTTACGGAGTAACCCGTTGTAGATGATGATGCTGGGTATCGCCAGGGCAATACCGCCCGCCGTGGCTTTCAACGCCAGTGCCAGGCCCATCATGATCTGGCCGGTTTCGATTTGGTTGTTCAGTCCCAGTTCGTAAAAAGTCACCAGAATGCCGAGTACGGTGCCCAATAAGCCGACATAAGGTGCATTGGAGCCGATGCTGGCGATGGTGGTCAGGTTGTTGGTGGTGGCGATTTTGAGCGCTTCCAAACTGTCGAACTGGGTAAGGTCTAAGCGGGAAAAAAACAGTTTACGTTCGATGGTAAGCCATACCATGATAAAGCTCATCAGTCCCAGTAAGCTGAATACGGAGATATCAAGGTAGGATTTCAGTAGTTCCATAATATTTGCCAATTTTTCGAGTAAGGTTGAATTCTTTAACGCAAGCATTATATAAGATAAGTCATCGAAGATTTTTAAGAAACCTTGAATCCCGGTGGAAGTGGTTGCTAAAAGTGGTGGCTTGGTTAGAAATGGCGATAAAAAACATCAATGGCAGTTGTAAAAAGCATTGATTATAATAGCCACCCTTCGAAAATCGAATTGTAAAAGAACAAAAGGAAGACGATATGAGTTCAATGGGACGTCGTGATTTATTCAAAAGCGCTTTTGGCTTGACGGCCGGTTTGGTCGGTATGTCTGCGCTAAAGCCTTTGTATGCCAGTGATGAAATGGCCTTTCGTGGCCCTGACGTTCCGGATGTGCCGGTGACGAAAGTATCGGATCGGTGTTATTACCTGTTGGCTCAAGACCCGGAACCCTCACCGCAAAACTTTGGTTTTTTCAGTAATCCGGGCTTTATTGTGACGTCGGAAGGGGTGGTTGTGATCGATACCGGTGGTTCGGTACAGATCGGTGAGATGATTTTGCGGCAGATTAAAACCGTCACGGATAAGCCGGTCGTAAAAGTCATTAATACCCACTTTCACGGCGACCATTGGCTGGGGAACCATGCGTTCGTTGCAGCCAACCCGGATGTCGAGATTTATTCTCACCAAGAAGTGATTGATCAAATCAAAAACGGTTCCGGTGAATTCTGGATCGGCTTCATGCAACGCAATACCGATAATGCCGTCAGCGGCACGGTGGCCACCAGCCCGACAAAAGTGTTGAAGGGCGGTGAAGTGATGAAAGTCGGCGATACGACCTTGAAAATCCATCACTTTGGGAAGGTTCATACCGTTGCTGATTTGGCGGTGGAAGTGGTGGAAGACCAGACGGTTTATTCCGGTGATATGATGATGCGTCGTATTGCCAATATGGCGGATGGCTCATATCTGGGCTCCATCAATGCAATGGATCAGCTGTCGGCCTTGCCGGCAAAACAGTTTATTCCAGGGCACGGTAAGCATGACGATCAGAAGTTGATCGGTGACTTTAAAACCTTCTGCGAAGTGGTGTATAACAAGACAGGTGAATACTACGATGAAGGGATGTCGGATTTTGAAATCAAGCCGAAGCTGATGGAAGAACCGTTTATGAAGAAAACCGCCAGCCAGTGGCCTGGGTACGAATCGACTCTAGGAAAATATGTGGTGGTTGCCGTTCAGGAATATGAACAAAACTTGTTTTAATTCTCGGTAAACGTATTGAATCAAAAAAGCCCAACGATTGTTGGGCTTTTTTATATCGGGGGTCACTCAAGCTTAAGAGTTAAGCTGTGTTTAGCCGATAAAATCCAATACTTTGTCCAGGCCGCCGTAGTTGAGTGCGACGTTAGACTGGTCTTGTACCTTAGGCTTTGCATGATAAGCGATGCTGAGTCCGGCTTCTTTCATCATTAATAAGTCATTGGCTCCATCCCCAATGGCAATGGTTTGATTCAGGGATAGACCGAGTCGGTCGCATAATTCTTGTAAAAAATCCGCCTTGGCTTCGGCGCCGACAATGTTGCCTTTGACTTTACCCGTCAAGCGACCCTTGTCTTCTTCCAATAAGTTGGCCCGGGTGAAGTCGATATCGAGTTCGTTTTGAAGTCGTTCCGTGAAGAACGTGAAACCGCCGGACACCAGCGCAAACGCAATTTTGGATTCTTTCAACCCGCTTAACCAAGCTTCGGCACCGGGGTTTAAAAATAACCGTTCGTCGTATACTTTTTGTAAAGCCGATGTTTCCAGGCCAGCCAGTAATTGAACGCGCTGTGTCAATGACGCTTCGAAGTTCAATTCACCGCGCATGGCCGCTTCGGTGATTGCCGCAACTTGCGGCTTGATGTTCATCATATCGGCGATTTCATCGACGCACTCGATGCCGATCAAGGTGGAATCCATATCGCTGATCACCAGTTTAACATCGGTCGGATCAAAGGTTTCCGGCAGAACGTTCATATCCATTTGCCATTTTTCGGACAGATTTTTCAGCTTGTCCAGGTCGATTTGGTCGGCGTGAATTCGAAAGTGGTTTTTGTTTTTTTCCGGCTTGCCGAATGCGCGAGACAGCTCTTTACTTTGTTCATAAGTGAGTGCATTTTCATGGATAATGATCGTCATTGATTGGATTCCGTTTTTTGAGTGGGCACTATTTTAGTCTGTGCGAGCCAATCCTGCAAAGTTTGCTTTTGGGGGCCGATAAACAACCCAATCCAGCCGATCGGGAAGAGTAAAATGCCGGTTAAAAATCGTAGATTAGCATTGTGACGGGTCATGATGTAGCCGTCTCGGCGCAGGATTTGCAGCTGCCAAACGCGTAAGCCAGGTGTTTGGCCGTTGAGTACCCAGAAATAACTGAGGTAGACATAGGTGATGGCCAGTAAGTAGACTTGAAAAGCGAGTAGCTTGACGGCTTCTTTTTCAAAGCCCGGACCTTGCCATATGACGAAGGGGATGGCGGCGACAAACCAGACGGCTAAGAGTAGCAGTAAGTCGTATAAAAAGGCAAAAATGATTTTAAAAGGACGCATTTTGACCCCAGGTTGATTTTGCGAGGGTAAAATAATAATCGATTTAACGACTTTTCTCAGTAAAGTTTGTTGGAAATGCGGCTGAATACTTTAAAACAATAAACGTGGCGACAGGGGGCGATATGAATCTGCAAGATGCGGGATTGGCATGGGAATGGTTGGCCGGAGGCGGCATTCTAAGCGCGGTGGCTCTGTTTTGGGCGGTACGAACGGCTCCTTGGTACAAAATCCAGGATAAGGAAGCTCAGCATGTATTTTTAGGGATGACGGTCATTGTGCTGTTGTTGTGGAATTCCGGTGCTTCGATTGGCAGTGGTATTACGTTTCATTTGTTGCTGGCGGCTTTGACAACTTTGATGTTTGGTGCGCAATTTGCCATTTTGTGTATGAGCATTGCCTTGCTGGGCGTAACGATTCTCGGGAATGCCGGCTGGATGGCTTATGGGATTAATTTGGTCATTATGGCGGTGATCCCGATTTTGATCGTGTGGTGGATTGCGATTTTGGCGTATAAATATCTGGATCGTAATTTCTTTGTATTTGTTTTGCTGAATGGTTTTTTTGCGGCGGGGATCAGTTCGGTGGTGTCGTTGTTGGCTTCGGCTGCGGTTATGGGATTGAGCGGGGCGCAAACCCTGGAAACGTTAGAACGTTCGTTTATCCCGTATATTCCACTGATGGCGATTCCGGAAGGGTTTGTGAACGGCATGCTGATTCTAGCGCTGGTTCTGATGAAACCACAATGGGTCAGTTGCTTTACGGATGAGCAGTATTTGAATGGCAAATAGTTTAGAGTCGAAAACGTTAGATATAAAAAAACCGCCAGGCCTGGCGGTTTTTTTATTCAGTTTGGCTGAAAGTGCCAAGCTTATTTTTTAATCCATCCTGGTTGGATGTCCGCATACTTCACTTCTTGGTTCAGTTCAGCGTTTGCGGATTTAAGTGCTTCTTTCGCATATTTCATTGCTTTAGCGTCGTCGCCTTTTTTCTTGGCTTCTTCAGCGAGTGCAATGTAGTGATCAACATACGCTTTTTTCATCTTTTTCTGCTTCCAGACATAACCGTCTTTAGCCGCTTCAGCATGAACGGAAGCCGCTTCACCGATAATGTCGTCGTAAGAAGTCAGTTCTTTAGTCTGGTTTGTTGAACATGCGGCTAGCGACATAGTGGCAACAACAGCAGCACTCACAAATAATTTTTTCATGTATATCCTCCAGTTCGAAAATAAGCTTGTTTTTGTAAGATTTCTAAGCTCGGTATTATTCTAATCACAAATCTGAACGAATAAAAGCTAAAAAACAGTGAATTTACCCCGTTTTTTTACATTTTTCGTATGGGTGTATAACTTATTAAGTTTACCCCGACACTGTCAATCCTTATAATGTACACTACTCAGCTAAAATTCATGTTTTATTTAGGCTTTTTAACTAATTATTATACGTAACTTGTTGTAATAATTAGTTTAATTGGTGTTTTTTCCCGTTGAATCTGGAGAACGCAAAAAATACTAATTGGCCTATAAAATTTATAAAGGTAGATAAATATATGCGCATCCTGCAAGAAGCCCTAACTTTTGATGACGTTTTATTGGTGCCCGCTCATTCGAATGTGTTGCCTTCCGATGTGTCGTTGAAAACACGATTGTCACGTAACATTGAGTTGAATATTCCATTCGTGTCTGCGGCGATGGACACCGTCACGGAAGCCAGATTGGCCATTTCCATGGCTCAGGAGGGTGGTATCGGGATCGTGCATAAGAACATGACCATTGCCGAACAGGCGCATGTGGTCACGAAAGTGAAAAAATACGAGCATGGTGTGATTTTGGAGCCGATTACCGTACAGGTTGACGATACGGTGAAAACGGTATTGGATAAAACGCAAGAAAACCGCGTGTCTTCAGCGCCTGTTATGGATGGCGAGGACTTGGTTGGGATTGTGACCAGTCGGGATTTGCGTTATGTGGATGATTTGTCGCTACCAGTGTCACAAATTATGACCACAAAAGACCGTTTGGTGACGGTGAAAGAGAAAGAAAAACGCGAAGTCGTGCTGGAACTGTTACACGAACATCGCTTGGAGCGCCTGTTGGTGGTGGATGATGCGTTTAAGCTGAAAGGGATGATTACCGTTAAGGATATGGAAAAATCGTCTGAGCACCCGTATGCCGCTAAAGACTCCAATGGGCGTTTACGCGTTGGTGCCGCGGTCGGAACCGGTGCGGATACACCGGATCGTGTGGCCGCTTTGGTGAAAGCCGGTGTGGATGTCATTATCGTGGATACGGCGCATGGCCATTCTCAAGGAGTATTGGATCGTGTGAAATGGGTCAAGGAAAATTATCCGCAAATTGATGTGGTTGGCGGGAATATTGCCACGGCAGAAGCCGCTGAAGATTTGGTGAAAGCCGGTGCGGATGCCGTGAAGGTTGGGATTGGTCCTGGTTCAATTTGTACCACTCGTATTGTCGCCGGTGTCGGTGTGCCGCAATTGTCGGCCATCGCCAATGTGGCCGCGGCCTTGAAAGGAACGGGTGTGCCAATTATTGCCGACGGCGGTATTCGTTTCTCTGGCGATGTGGCTAAAGCCTTGGTGGCTGGTGCCTCTGCCGTCATGTTGGGCAGCATGTTCGCCGGTACGGAAGAGTCGCCGGGTGAAGTGGAGTATTACCAGGGCCGTGCTTACAAATCGTATCGTGGTATGGGGTCAATGGGCGCCATGTCGCAAAAACAAGGTTCTTCCGATCGTTATTTCCAATCGTCCAATGCGGCCGATAAGCTGGTTCCGGAGGGGATTGAAGGACGCGTGGCTTACAAAGGTGCCTTGGCGCCAATCATTCACCAGTTGGTGGGTGGTATTCGCTCCAGTATGGGGTACACCGGTTGTAAAGACATTGAGGAGTTCAATAGCAAACCAAGCTTTGTACGTGTGACGGGTGCCGGAATGTCGGAGAGTCATGTCCATGATGTCACGATCACTAAAGAAGCGCCGAACTATCGCGTATAACGCCCCGTTTCGCGCGCTCAAGCGCGCGTCACTTCAAATTTGTCTATTTTCTTAGTTTTTAGTTGGATACCCTCTAGATATGTCACAAAACAACATTCATCAAGATCGGATTTTAATTCTGGATTTCGGTTCGCAATATACCCAGTTGATTGCTCGACGCATTCGAGAAATCGGTGTGTATTGTGAGGTTGAACCTTGGGATGTCGAAGAAAAAACCATTACCGATTTTAGTGCGAAAGGCATTATTTTGTCCGGTGGGCCTGAAACGGTCATCGGCAACGATGCGCCGGTGGCTCCGAAAGTGGTTTTCGAACTGGGGGTTCCTGTACTGGGAATTTGCTATGGCATGCAAACTATGGCGGAACAACTCGGCGGTAAAGTGATTCATGCGAATGAACATGAATACGGTTATGCTCAGGTACGCGCTCGTGGTCACACGAATTTACTAAAAGACATTGAAGACCACGTGACACCGGAAGGGCACGGCATGTTGGATGTGTGGATGTCACATGGGGATCGTGTTGATGCCATGCCGGAAGGGTTTAAGCTGATGGCGTCCACTCAGAATTGCCCGGTGGCCGGGATGGCCAATGAAGAAAAACACTTTTACGGTATTCAATTCCACCCTGAGGTGACGCATACCAAACAAGGCCAACGCATCATTGAGCGTTTTATTGTGGAATTGTGCGGTTGTGAAAAACTCTGGACCACTGAGAATATTATTGATGACAGTGTGGAGCGCATTCGTGAGCAGGTCGGCACGGATGAAGTTTTGCTTGGTTTGTCGGGTGGCGTGGATTCTTCGGTCGTGGCAGCCTTATTGCATAAAGCGATTGGTGATCAGCTGACCTGTGTGTTTGTTGATCACGGCTTGCTTCGCCATCAGGAAGGCGATCAAGTCATGGCGATGTTCGCCGAAAATATGGGTATTAAGGTCATTCGTGTCGATGCGGAAGACTATTTCATGGACGCCTTGAAAGGCGAAGCCGACCCGGAAAAGAAACGCAAAATCATTGGGCATTCGTTTATTGAAATATTCGATCAGGAAGCGGGTAAATTGACCAGCGTGAAGTGGTTGGCTCAGGGGACCATTTATCCGGATGTCATCGAGTCGGCCGGGTCGAAAACCGGTAAGGCCAAAGTCATCAAGTCCCACCATAATGTGGGTGGGTTACCGGAAGACATGAAGCTGGAGCTTCTGGAACCCTTGCGCGAGCTGTTCAAGGATGAGGTTCGTAAACTGGGCGTTGCACTGGGGTTGCCATCCGATATGGTTTACCGTCATCCATTCCCAGGTCCAGGCTTGGGTGTCCGTATTCTGGGTGAAGTGAAAAAAGAATACGCCGATATTCTGCGCTTGGCCGACCATATTTTCATTGAAGAGCTTAGAGCGGCGGATTTGTACGACAAAACGTCTCAAGCCTTTACCGTCTTTTTGCCAGTGAAGTCTGTTGGTGTGGTTGGGGATGCTCGTCGTTACGATTATGTCGTATCGCTACGAGCGGTTGAAACAATTGATTTCATGACCGCACGTTGGGCGCATTTGCCATACGAGTTTTTGGAAAAGGTCTCCAATCGCATCATTAATGAAATTCCACGCATTACCCGTGTGACTTACGATATTTCCAGTAAGCCACCGGCGACGATTGAGTGGGAATAAATCTGATCCATTCGATTCATGTTGTGTCCTGATTCTTTATCGCAAACCGAACAAGACCGGTTTTGGATGCAACATGCCATCTCGTTGGCCGAAAAAGCCGAAAGCCAGGGCGAAGTGCCCGTCGGCGCCGTGTTGGTACACCAAAATGAATTGGTGGCCGAAGGCTGGAACCAAACCATTCAAACTCATGATCCTACCGCTCATGCCGAAGTAGTGGCATTACGCGCCGCCGGCCAGGCCTGGCAAAATTACCGATTAGTCGATTTGACCCTTTACGTTACCTTGGAACCTTGCCCGATGTGTGCCAGTGCGTTGGTGCATGCTCGTATCCAGCGCTTGGTCTACGGTGCCGCCGATCCACGCACTGGATCGGCCGGTTCCTTGATGAATTTGGTGCAGCACGAGCAGCTCAATCATCAGGTGGCTGTGACAAAAGGTGTGATGGCCGATGAAACCGGTGAAATGTTGAGCCGTTTTTTCAAAAAGCGGCGACAAGCGCAAAAACAAGCTCGAGAAGCCCGGCAAAAACCATAAGAGAGCTTTGCACAAGATGGATTCACGGCTAAAAATGGCTAAAATCTTCCTGAATGTCGTTGAAAAACTCGTTAATAGCCAGCTATTAGCTTCGTTTTCCGCCTAATTCAGAAAAATTTTATCTCATTTTTCGATCGCGCCCCACTCATGCAAACCTCTCATAAATTTATGCAAGTAATACTTGCCACTTTTTTGAATAAATGCGAGTATTACAGCTATAAAAACAACAAGTACCGCAGACGGGTTTGACCGAATTATGCAAAAAAGTGTGGATCCAGCCGAGGGCATTACAACCTACAAAATTTTACCGGGCGAGTTTTATGTAACCCGAGAACACGAACGGATTGAAACGGTGCTGGGCTCTTGTATCTCGGCGTGTGTACGAGATCCGGTCACCGGTGTCGGTGGTATGAACCATTTTATGTTGCCGGTCGATAAAAATAGTACCGGTGCCTCCGAACTGTCCGATGCCAATCGTTATGGCAACTATGCCATGGAAAACTTGGTGAACGCTTTGCTGAATTTGGGTGCCAAACGTGAACGCTTGGAATTTAAGCTCTTCGGTGGCGGGCGTATCATGAGTTCCACTACGAACATCGGTTGGTACAATATTGGCTTTGCGTTTGATTACATTTATACGGAAGGCTTCAAGATTGTTTCTCAAGACATCGGGGATGTTTATCCGAGAAAGATTTTATACTATCCGAACTCGGGCAGAGTTCGGGTCAGACGCTTGAATGCGATGCACAACCAGACATTGGCTGCTGAAGAAAGCCGCTATATTAATAATATTGGATCGAAGCCTGTTGAGGGTGATGTAGAACTGTTCTGAGGATACCGCTATGGACATGATGGAAACATTTCGCCAGACCTACCTGGAAGAAAGCTTTGAAGGGTTGGATGTAATGGAAGCCGGGCTGCTGGAGTTGGAGCCAGGTACCCCGGATAACGAAAAAATCAATGAAATTTTCCGTGCAGCCCACTCCATCAAAGGCGGGAGCGGTACCTTCGGGTTTAATGAAATTATCGATTTCACCCATGTTCTGGAGACCTTGCTGGATGAAATGCGCGACGGACGCCGCGATGTGACACAGGAAGCGACGGATGTCATGTTACAAGCGGTAGATGTGTTGCGAGACATGATGACGCGTCTGCAAAACCACGAAGACATTGATGAGGCGACAGCATCTGAAGTCCAACAAGCCTTGGAAAATATCTTAAGTAACGGTGCATCTGGTGAAACGGCGCCATCAGCAGATAGCGTGACTGAGTCATCAGCAACGCCTGCGCCAAGCGGCGGTGGTGTTTGGACCATTGAAGTCATTCCTGAAAAAGAATTATTGCAAACTGGTAATGAGCCCATTCGTATATTCCGTGAGCTCGAAACGCTGGGCACCGTTGAAGTGACCGTGGATGATTCGGCACTTCCGCAAGACATTGCTGAGCTGAATCCGGAAGAACTGTTCTTGAAGTGGACGCTGCACCTGTCCGGTGACAACATCAACGAAGAAGACGTTAAAGAAGTCTTTGAATGGATTGATGGTGATGGTGCCGAAATCACCATCACCCCGCCAACGGCCGAAACGCCAGTCGAGGACGTGCCCGCTGAAAAACCAGTTGAAAATGTTGCTTCCGTTCCGGAAGCGCCCGCTGCAACAGCAGCCAAACCTGCTGTTGCAGCGAAAAAGCCCTCCGCTAAGGCCTCAGCGCCTGCTCCGAAACAAGATAGCTCCATTCGCGTTGATTTGAGCAAAATCGATCAATTGGTTAACTTGGTTGGTGAGTTGGTCATTACCCAGTCCATGTTGAGTCAGTTCGGGGAGCAGGCCGAACAAAATGAGGGGGGCACCTCGGATTGGGCGGATAAATTGAAAGAAGGGCTGACACACCTGGAGCGTCATACGCGAGACTTGCAGGAAAGTGTGATGAACATCCGTATGTTGCCGGTGAGTTTTGCCTTTAACCGTATGCCGCGTATAGTGCATGATGTTAGCCAAAAACTGGGTAAAAAAATCGACTTGGTCATGGAAGGGGAAGGCACCGAACTGGATAAAACCATGTTGGAAGCCTTAACCGATCCGCTGGTGCATATTGTGCGTAACTCCATTGACCACGGCGTGGAAGCGCCGGATGTTCGTCTTGCAGCCGGAAAGCCGGAAACCGGTACCGTGAAAATGGCGGCTTTCCACCAAGGTGGCAATATTCTGATTCAGATTACGGATGACGGCGCCGGGATTCACGCGGATCGCATTCGTCAAAAAGCCATTGAAAAAGGCGTGATTGACGAAGACGTGAAAATGAGCGATGAGGAAGTGATTGATTTGATCTTCCATCCAGGTTTCTCTACCGCCGATGTCATTAGTGACGTTTCCGGTCGTGGTGTTGGTATGGATGTGGTGCGTCGTAATATCCGCGGCTTAGGCGGCTCGGTTGAAGTCAAAACGGAAAAAGGGAAAGGCAGTGTCTTCACCATCCGTTTGCCGTTGACCTTGGCGATTCTGGATGGTCAGTTGGCGAAAGTCGGCTCAGAAACCTATGTTTTCCCGTTGGTGTCGATTGTCGAATCCATCCAGGTCGACAAGTCGCTGGTCAAAGGCATTGCCGGGCAGACCGAGTTGTACAAGCTGCGTGACAGCTATATTCCAGTGATTCGTCTGCATGACAAGCTCGGCATATCCGATGCGCGTACCGATCTGGAAGAAGGGTTGTTGGTCGTTGTCGAAGACGGTGGACGCCGTGCCGGGATCTTTGTGGATGACCTGTTGGGGCAACAGCAAGTGGTGATTAAGAGTATGGAAAGTAATTTCATGAAAATCAGCAGCATTGCCGGCGCCACCATTTTGGGCGACGGGACGGTTTCGCTGATTTTGGACATCACAGAAACCTTGTCATCTCATAAGGGCGGTAACCTCCATTCCAATGCGGCATAACCGCGGGAAGGGCAGGCCCCTTCCATTATAAAAATAACAAAGACAGACCAGAGGGAATTATGTCGTTCGCATTAGGCGCCAAAGAAGTTCAAGAAACCATCATGGTTTTAAATTTATCCGTGGCTCAAATCGAGTTGTCGATTACGGATGGGGATAACTCGGTCAATACCCTGATCGATTCGTTTTCCTATATGTCTCAGCACATCGAAGACATTGAGCGTTCCAGTAAAAAAATTGCCGAAATGTCCACCGACGTGGAAGGCATTGAAGAGCATAATCAATCGCTTCTGACTCAGACTGGCGATTTGGCATTAAAAATGCAACAAGCCATTATTGCGTTCCAATTTTACGACAAGCTTAGCCAGCGCTTAAACCATGTTTCGCATGGTTTATCAGGCCTGTCGGAAATTGTCTCTCATGAAATGCACGCCAAAGACGAAGCGCAGTGGGAGGCATTTAAATCGGAGGTTCGTAAGGGAACGACGATGCGTGAGGAAGAAGAGTTGTTCGACTTGATCTTTGACCAGGAGATGCCGGCAGACGAAGCGATTGAGGTGATGAAAGGCCGTATGCGTGATCGTATGACCGAATCCAATGAAGAAGAGGAAGAAATCGAGTTTTTCTGATGTGGAATAACACGTTTGTTGCTGTTTTTAAAAGCGCCTTTTTAGGCGCTTTTGCGTTTTTAGACACGTGATTACGCTTAAAACTCAAAACATATTAGCGTTTTAGTATTTTCTTAATTTAAGCATAAATAAATTGAATTTTAATTCTTACGGAAAATTGATAACAATGATGACTCCGTAAATTTAACAATATAAATGGATCGCTCATGAAATTTAAATCCCTCTTTTTGACTGCTTCTCTGGCGGTGTCGTTATTGGCTTCGGCGACATCGGCTATGGCCGCCGGCTATATGCCGTTTATTTTGGGTTCTTCGTCAGGGGGCAGTGTTTCCGCTGTCGTGGATAAAACGAAGCAAGCCCTCACCGAAAACGGTTTTGAAGTGGTTGGCAGTTATAAGCCAAATGCCGATAGTGAAGTCATTGTTGTGACCAACGATGCGTTGAAAAACCTGGCTGGTCTCTCCAAAAACGGTGGTTTTGGTGCCATGGAACGTGTTTCTGTTGTAAAGCGTGGTAACCAAACCGAGGTGTCTTACACCAACCCAACGTACATGTGGAATGTGTATCGTATGAAAGGTGATATTCAGCCAGTACAAGCGGCGATGGAAAAAGCGTTAGGCAACCAAAAAAGCTTCGGTGCGGAAAAGCCGTTAACGGCCGACGAGTTGCGCGAATACCACTATAAATTCATGATGCCGTATTTCGACGACGTCGATGAAATTCAAGAGTTCGATTCTTATCAAGAAGGTGTCAATACCATTGAAGCCGGTTTGAAAGCAGGGCGCGGTGGGGTGACCCAAGTTTATCGCATCGATATTCCGGGCAAGGACATGACGGTATTCGGTGTGGCCTTCTCCAAAACCGAAGGGGCGGACAAAAACATTCTGACGCAAATCGACGGGGAAGGGCATTCTCACGCGGCGCATTTGCCATATGAGTTGTTGGTCAACGGGGATGAAGCTTTGGCTTTGAACGGGAAGTTCCGTATCGCCATCAACTGGCCAAGCTTGTCCATGATGGGATCCGGCAGCTTCATGTCAATTGCTAATGCACCGGACGAAATCAAACAGTCTTTAGAAATTGTGGCCGGAAACGAATAATTTCCACCGCCTTTCGATAGGTTAAAAAGCGCTCTCCGAGCGCTTTTTTTGGTTTTAGAGCCCAGATATGAAAAAAACATGCGTTCAAGTCTTGAAAAAGACCAGGCCTGGCCCTATTTAATCCCTAACTTTTTAAACCTATAGAGAGATTTGCACGGGTGGGATGCGAGGAAAAAATGAGATAAAATTTTTCTGAATTAGGCGGAAAACGAAGCTAATAGCTGGCTATTAACGAGTTTTTCAACGACATTCAGGAAGATTTTAGCCATTTTTAGCCGTGTATCCATCCCGTGCAAAGCTCTCCAATAAACAAAAGACTAACCTCAATGAAGGAGAAGCTTTAAATGAGCCATACGGAAACTCATGCGTTCCAAACCGAAGTGAATCAGTTGCTGAAACTGATGATTCATGCCCTTTACAGTAATAAAGAGATTTTCTTGAGAGAGTTGGTGTCCAATGCGTCCGATGCTTTGGATAAATTGCGTTTCGAGTCGGTTTCCAATGATGCCTTGTCTGAAGGCGAATCCGAGTTGGCGATTCAGGTCGGTTTCGACAAAGACGCTCGCACCGTATCCATTATTGATAACGGTATCGGTATGACGCGTGACGAAGTCATCGCGAATATCGGAACGATTGCCAATTCCGGCACCAAAAAATTCCTGGAAAGCCTGACCGGAGACCAAGCCAAAGACAGTCATTTGATCGGTCAATTCGGGGTGGGCTTTTATTCTTCATTCATTGTCGCCGATAAAGTCACGCTGACGACGCGTAAAGCGGGGGACGACAAAGCCGAAGGCACACGCTGGGAATCCGCTGGTGAAGGTGAATATACTTTGGAAACCGTCGAAAAGGATGTGAAAGGAACTGAAATCGTTCTGCATTTGAAAGAAGACATGGACGAGTTCCTGGATGATTTCCGTCTGAAGCACATCATCACCACTTATTCCGACCATATCAATTTCCCGATTAAGATGTGGCAAGCCGAAACCGATGATGAAGGTAAGGAAACCGGTGAGAAAACGCTGGAGCAAGTCAACAAGGCCACCGCGATCTGGACGCAACCCAAGTCCGAGTTGTCGGACGAGGATTACAACAACTTCTATCAGACGGTTTCGCATGATTATGAAAGCCCGTTGGCTCACTTACACAATAAAGTGGAAGGGACTTTGGAATACACCTCTTTGCTGTACATTCCAAAACGTGCGCCGTTCGACTTGTATGATCGCGACCGTCGTTATGGCCTGAAGCTGTACGTGAAACGTGTGTTTATCATGGACGACGCCGAGCATTTGATGCCGAGCTATCTGCGTTTCGTCCGTGGGGTCATTGATTCCAATGACTTGCCGTTGAACGTGTCGCGTGAAATCCTGCAAAGCAACCGTGTGGTGGATAAAATCCGTTCCGCGTCGGTGAAACGCGTGCTGGACCAGTTGGCTAAAATGGCTAAGGCCGATGATCAAACCGATTATGAGACCTTCTGGGATCAGTTCGGTAATGTCATGAAAGAAGGGATTATCGAGGATTTTGCCAACCGCGAAAAAATCGCCAAGCTGTTGCGCTTCTCATCAACCCATGAATCTTCCGGGCCGACCCAGCGTGTATCGTTGCAGGATTATGTTGACCGCATGGCGGACGATCAGGAAGCCATTTACTTCATCACGGCGGAAACCTATGCCGCCGCTTCCGGCAGCCCGCACTTGGAAATGTTCCGTAAGAAAGGGATTGAAGTGTTGTTGATGACCGACCGCATCGATGAATGGTTGGTATCGCACTTGACCGAATTCGAAGGCAAACAGCTGAAATCGGTGACGGCCGCAGACTTGAAAGAATTCGAAGACGAAGCCGAAAAGGATTTGTCGGAAGAAGACAAGCAAGCCCGTGAAGCCTTGACCGAAAAAGTTAAAAAAGCCATTGAAGACGCCGTGTCCGACGTCAAAATCACCCACCGTTTGACGGATTCTCCGGCGTGTGTGGTTCCGGCGGACGGTGATGTCTCTGCGCACATGGCGCGTATGTTGGAGCAGATGGGGCAAGCCATGCCGAAACAAAACCCGGTATTGGAGTTGAATCCGGATCATGCCTTGGTGAAAAAACTGGATGGCTTGGAAGATGAGGCTAAAATCAAAGAATGGTCTTTGTTCCTGCTGGAGCAAGCGCAGCTGGCGGAAGGCGACCATTTGGAAAATCCGGCGGATTTCATCAAACGTATGAATGCCTTGCTGAGTGAGGTGATCTGATTGGGTCACTGAACGTTTCCAGAGCGACAAAAGCCCCAGGTCGATTGTGTTCGGCCTGGGGCTTTTTTATGGCGTTCAGAAGTGGTGCTACAGCGGATTACAGTTCACATAGCACGCAGCGACTTTGATCGATGTCGTCGTGTTCAAAGTCTTGAATGTTTTCCAGTGTGGTTTGGCCAATGTTATCCAACGCTTCCGCCGTAAAATAAGCCTGATGCGCGGTAATCAATACATTCGGTAAGGTCACTAGGCGTTCGAAGGTATCGTCGTCGATGATTTCTTCCGAGTGGTCTTCAAAAAACAGGTTTTCTTCCTGTTCGTAGACATCGATGCCCAGGTAGCCGATTTTGCGGTCTTTCACGCCTTGTACCATCGCATCGGCATCCATTAAGGCCCCCCGACTGGTGTTGATCAACATGACGCCGTCTTTCATTTTGCTCAACGCGGTTTCATCGATCAGGTGGTGGGTTTCCGGCATTAACGGCACGTGTAAGGTGATGATGTCGCTTTGCCGATAAAGTTCATCCAGCTCAACGTATTCGGCGCCGTATTCCTCGGCCTGTTGGTTCGGGTAAGGGTCGTACGCCAGAACGTTTAACCCTAGGCCGGTGAGAATGCGGGTCATTTCCAAACCGATGCGGCCGGTCCCGATGACGCCGGCGGTTTTGCGAAACATATCGAACCCCAGCAAGCCTTCCAAGGTGAAGTTGCCGTCGCGTACGCGAATGTAAGAACGGTAGGTTTTACGGTTCAAACTCATCATTAACGCCAAAGCGTGCTCCGCCACCGCCATCGGCGAATAGGCCGGCACACGCAAGATGGTGAGTTTGTGTTCACGAGCCGCTTGTCTGTCGACGTTATTAAAACCGGCACACCGTAATGCAATCAGCTCGGTGCCGCCGGCCGCTAATTGTTCGATGACCGGGCGTGACAAAGCGTCGTTGACGAATACGCATACCGCGCGATAGCCTTTGGCCAGCGGCACGGTTTTCTCGTTAAGGTGCACATCAAAGTAGTCGATGTCCACCGGGTAATCGGGTGAGAGTCTGTCAAAGAGAGCTTTGTCGGTTTTGGTGGTGCTGAAAAAGGCGACTTTCATGGTGGCTTCCATTTTGGATGATTGAGTAACCACTATAGCATAAGGGGTTTTATCGCTGTCAAGTGACCCTTTTAAAACAAGGTAACATAATCGAAAACCGCCAGGCCTGGTCGTTTTTTGTGGTGTTTTGTGCCACAATAGCGCCTTCTTTAACATTCGGTTTTTAAAGCCGATTTTTGATTCCAGATTCCTAAAAGGGTACCCATTTTGATTTCAACCGCGAACATCACCATGCAATTCGGCGAGAAGCCGCTTTTCGAAAACATCAGCGTTAAATTTGGCGACGGCAATCGTTACGGTTTGATTGGCGCCAACGGCTGCGGGAAGTCCACCTTTATGAAAATTTTGGGTGGGGACTTGGAGCCGACCGGCGGTAACGTCAGCTTGGACCCGGACGATGTGCTGGGTAAACTGCGTCAGGATCAGTTCGCGTATGAAGAATTCAGCGTGATCGATACGGTGATTATGGGAGACACGGCGCTGTGGGAGGTCAAAAAAGAGCGTGACCGCATTTACAGCTTGCCGGAAATGTCGGAAGAAGACGGCATCAAAGTCGCCGACCTGGAAGTGGCTTTTGGTGAAATGGACGGTTACACCGCTGAAGCACGTGCCGGGGAGTTGTTGCTGGGACTGGAAATTCCGGTGGAGCAGCATTTCGGTCCCATGTCGGAAATCGCACCGGGCTGGAAACTGCGGGTATTGTTGGCGCAAGCCTTGTTTGCCGATCCGGACATTCTGTTGCTGGACGAGCCGACCAACAACCTCGATATCAATACCATCCGTTGGTTGGAAAGCGTGTTGAACGAACGTAAAAGCACGATGATTATCATCTCGCACGACCGCCACTTCCTGAACTCGGTTTGTACGCATATGGCGGATTTGGATTATGGTGAGCTGCGTGTGTATCCGGGCAATTACGACCAATATATGTTTGCCTCCACTCAAGCGCGTGAGCGTTTGTTGGCCGATAACGCCAAGAAAAAGGCGCAAATCAATGAACTGAAATCCTTTGTCAGCCGTTTCTCGGCCAATGCCTCCAAAGCCAAACAGGCCACCTCGCGCTTGAAGCAGATTGATAAAATCGAGTTGGAGGAAGTGAAGCCGTCCAGCCGAGTGAATCCATTTATCCGTTTCGAGCAGGATAAGAAGTTGTTCCGCTTGGCGCTGGAAATTGAGCATTTGAGCAAATCTTACGATGACCTGACGATTTTCAAAGACTTGAACTTGATGTTGGAAGCCGGTGAAAAAATGGCGGTCATTGGGCCGAATGGTATCGGGAAAACCACTTTCTTGAAAACCCTGGTCGGTGATACGGATATCGATGCCGGGACGATTAAATGGTCGGAAAACAACCAGATTGGCTATTATGCTCAGGACCATGCGCATGAATTTGAAGAAGATTTGAATCTGTTGGATTGGATGTCGCAATGGAAGCAGCCGGAAGACGATGAGCAGGCCGTGCGTTCGGTATTGGGTAAAATGCTGTTTTCCCAAAAAGAAATCGATAAGTCGGTGAAAGTGCTGTCCGGTGGTGAGCAAGGGCGCATGCTGTTCGGTAAGTTGATGTTGCAGAAGCCGAATATTCTGATTATGGACGAACCGACCAATCACTTGGATATGGAATCCATCGAGTCTTTGAACCAGGCGTTGGAAGATTTTGAAGGCACGGTCATTTTTGTGTCTCATGACCGCGAGTTCGTTTCCTCACTGGCCACACGCCTGATGGTGATGAAGTCGGATGGTGTGGAAATTTATCACGGTGATTATGAGGCGTATCTGGCCGAAAACGAATAAGCTTTCGTTGAGATTTGTCCATCGCCTGGCTTTGAATGTCAGGCATAAAAAAAGCCGTTCCAATGAACGGCTTTTTTATTGGCCCTGTCGAGAGGCTTATTTAGCTTTTTTGGGCGGATATTGCGCCAGCAGTTTTTGTACGATTTCATTCACCTGTTCGGTAATTTCTTTCGGGTCGGCGTGCTGATCCACATCCGAGGTGCTGATGCCGCGCCAGACCAGTTTTTTGTTGCTGTCCAGAATATCCAACACCACTTTACCTTGCTGATATTCTTCGATATCGGAGCCGGTTTGCACGCCTAAACCGCCGTAGCCCCCGTAAAAACCGGTGCCAAAGCCGATGGAAGTCGTGACCGGTGTGGAACGGATTTTAGAGCTGACGCCGACATGGTAGGTGATGTAGGCATTCGGCTGTTTGGATACGAACTGATAACCTTTCGCTTTCATATTGGCCAGAACCGCATTCTGAATGCGTTCGGCGATGAGAGGGTTTTTCTTTTCAAACTCTTCAGCGGTTGGTTTGACTTGGTCCTTTGCCGGTAGCCAGTCGTAGGTTTTCAGCTGACTGAAGTCCGTGTTGGTGTCGTAGTCGTCGCTGACCTGAACCGTGGAGCAGCCGCTCAACCCGAAAACCAGCAATAATGTCCAAAGTGTCTTTTTCATAAGGTGCGTCTCTTTCAAGTAATAATAATTCTTATTTTAAAGGTAAATTCATTTATAGCAAGTGTAGCACTTCTACTTAGCGAAAAACAGCCAGGCCTGGTGATTTCTTTAGCGTTTCAGCCCAGCCGGTTTCGGCTTTTGGGTAATGAAATAACTGCCGATAATAATGGGCAGAGCGCCGAGAATCTGCGACCAGGTTGGGATTTCGTTCAGATAAAAATACGCCAACACCAAGGTGAGCAACGGCGAGAAGGCAAACAGCGCATTCACCTTGGTGATGGGCAAAAGGTGTAAGGCTTCCACCCAGAAAATTTTTGAAATGAAAAACACCAGAAAACCGGTCAGGAACAGCCAAAGCCACTGTGCTTCAATCGCTTCCCAACTGGGGGTGGTTTCGAAGGTGACCGCCAACAGATAGACGAACGGCAAAGCGATGAGGCTGCGTGTCATCAAAATGGTTTCGGACGAGACTTGTGCGCGGGCGCGTTTCTGGAAAAAGTTGGCAATGGGTGCAATGGCCGCGGCCAGTAAAGCCAAGCCGTCGCCGAGCACCAGGATGAATTTGTCCGGGAACAACACAATCATGGCCCCGCCGGTCATGAGAATGACACCGATTAAGTGGGTGCGGTCTAGGGTTTCGCCCGGGCGGCGACCGAGAAACAGGTAGCTGAATAAGACTTGCAGGAACAGAATAATGGCCACATGGCTAGGCGAGGTGGTTTGCAACGCCAGAAACACCAGCGCGAACAGGGTGGTGAGAAACAGGCTGGTCAGCGCCAGATTTTTATAGGCTTCGGTGCGTTTGAGTTCGTGCCGTTTGCCGCGCGCCAGAAACCAGATGATCAGTACCACTGTGGCCACGAGCAAGCTATAAAAATAGGCATGCAGCGCGCCGAGTGCGGCGACGGTGAAAAACGCGAAAATCGGAAAGTGCGCTTCCAGAATGGACAGAGCCAAACTGTAGGCTTCGCCTTTCAGTTGGTTTTTGTGTTGCAAGGGTTTCAGCGGTCGGGGCATAGTCGTTCGGTTAAAAGCATCGCAAGCGCGACACTAGCTTGTCAAGTGCGTCGCTCGAAATTGTCGGAAAGATTTAACAATATCATATTGCTCGATGTTCGGTCGACTATTCTGTGCCCAATGACGAAGAATGTCATCTTTTGTCAAAGCATCGTGTAGGGCGTTTTTCCAAGTGTTCAAGTGATTGGCTTCGAGCACCTGGCCGGTTTGTTGCGGTTCGATTAGGGTTTGCGGGCCGCCGACATTGGAGACCAGACAGCCCAAGCCGCTGGCTTGGGCTTCCATAATGACCTGCCCCAAGGTGTCGGTGATGGACGGAAACACGAATAAATCCGAGGACGCATAGAGTTCGGAGAGGGTTTGTGCATCGCGAACCGGGCCGAGAAAGTGGATGTGATGCGGTTTCATTTTTGGGGCCCATTTGCGGAAACGGCCTTCGCCCACCAGAATCAAGTCGGCTGGAAGCTCGGGCGTTTCCGCCAACAAGGCTTGCCAGGTTTCCAACAGAAACGGTATATTTTTTTCGATATTGATGCGTCCGACATACAGCACTTTTAAACGCTGTGGGTCTAAGTTGAAATCCGACCAGACCTGGCGGCGTTGGTGTTTGGGATGGAACTTGGCTAGATTGGTGCCGGGGAATAGGGTGGAAATACGCTCTCTCGGCAGTTTCAAATCGTGCTGCATAATGCCGAGATAGGCATCCGAGCGCGAGAAAACATGCTGGAAGGAACGGTAGAATTTGGCCATGGTTTTGTCGGTTTGTTTTTTCACCCAGCGGGATCGGGTCAGGTCGTACAGATAGGCCGGAAAATCGGTGTGGTAAGTGCCAAATAGCGGTAGCCCAAGCTTTTCCGCCTGACGCTTGGCGGCCCAACCAAACGGGCCGGGGGTGGAAATGTGGACATGGTCCGGTTGATAGCTTTCCAGAAACTGGCGGATGGCGCGCGTATCCGGATACACCAAATCCAGTTCCTGATAAAACGGCATCGGAAGACGAAAGCGGCAGGGAAGATTGTGGATATACGGGGCGTCCGGAATGGGTTTGGCGGTGGCGGTGACGATTTGCAGGTCAAAGTCTTCGTCGGAATGTTGCGCGGCTTGTTCGCCCATGTCTTGAATAAAGCGTGAGACGCCGTTTAAATCCCCGAGCGTATCGGTAAAAAGGCAGACCTTCATCGTCGTTCCTTATGGTTTTGTTTGGATGAAAGTCTTTATTCTAAAAAGCGCCTTCAATCGTAGGATGACAGCTTATTGAAGCCTTTATGACGGTTTGATGTGATGATTGAATGGACGATGGTTGTTCTTTTAAAAACCACCAGGCCTGGCAGGTTTGAGGATGTAACGGCTAGGGCGTGACTCAGTAAGGCGGCAGCATTAAATCGCCGAAGCCCCAGATCAAGGTGCCGATGATAATGGCGATATGGGTCATGCGGAATTTTTTGCGGTGCCATTTCGAGGGGCTGAGATCGGGAATGTCGTCTTCCGCATCGATTTGGTCCAAGCGACCGTAAAGGGTGCGCAACTCCACCTGAAGCAGGCTGAATTCGCTCATCACGGAAAACAGCACCACCAAGCTGCCGAAGCGAGCAAACCATAAAGGGTCAAATACCAGCCCCATCACAAGACCGATCAAGCCCATCAACCAGGCGATGATCAACAATAATAAAGCTTTATTTTTAGGCACGGTATTTTCCTCGATAAACGGTTTTGTGGAACAGCTTATCGGTATTTTAAGAGATTTTGACCGTCTTGTCTGCCGGTTGCCGGGAATCGACCTGCTCAATGAACGCCAGGTGGTCGACGAATTGCTGCGCCGCACCTTGCCAAGTGTACTGTGGAATGGACTGCGCAATCTTGCTTGGGTGTTGTTTCAGTTGCGCGGCCTGTTCGATGGCCGCTTTCAAATCCCAACTCAGTACACCGTTGACGCCGTCGGTAATAATGTCTTTGGGGCCGGTGACCGGAAAGGCGGCCACCGGCGTGCCGCAAGCGATGGCTTCCAGATTGACCACGCCGAAGGTGTCGGTCAAGGATGGAAATACGAAGACGGTGGCCGAGGCATAGTATTGCGCCAGTTCCGCGCCGTATTTAGGGCCGGTGAATTCCACATCAGGGTAAACCTGTTTCAATTTTTCCAAATCCGGTCCTTTGCCGACCACAACCTTGTGACCGGGCAATTCTAAATCCAAAAAAGCGGCGAGGTTTTTTTCCGGCGCGATACGTCCGACGTAGAGGTACATCGGCGTGTCTTTTTCGGAAGGCCGGGCGCGGGTCGGGTTGAAAATGTCGGTATCCACGCCGCGCGTCATCAGCACCACGTGTTGGAAATGCCGGTTTTGCAGTTCCGTCAAAATGGACTCGCCCGGAACGAAGGTGTTTTGCGCCGGGCTGTGAAAACGGTGCATGATTTTATAGACCCAGTCCGTCGGCACCGGAAAGCGTTCGTGAATGTATTCCGGATACTTGGTGTGATAAGCGGTGGTGAAAGGTAAACCATGTTTGCGGGCAATACGGCGTGCCTTCCAGCCCAAAGCGCCTTCGGTAGCGATGTGGATGGCATTGGGTTGGAATTCCAGCAGGCGTTGTTCCAATCCGCGCGCGCGCCAGACCAGCGGAATTTCCGGGTAGGTCGGTAAGGGCACGCAATCGTAATCGTTGGGATGGATGACATCGACTTCAATGCCTTGCTGGCGAAGGTGAGCGATCAATTGCGACAGGGTGGTGACCACGCCGTTCACTTGTGGTTGCCAGGCATCGGTAACCAGCGAAAGACGCTGAATGCCGCGCGTGTTGAAGGGCGCTTGCGCGTAAGGTTTGGCGGTGTTCGCGGCGGAATCGGGTGTGTTCATATCATCGGACGCTGCTGTTTTATGTTATATGTATGTTGTATGTGAGTCTTACGATTACCTTAGAGTGCCTTGTTGACGCCTGTGTGAACTTAATATGAAAAAGGCTGTTTTTTCAGTCATTTAATTGTCACTAAAGCGTCATGTATCCATCAAGTGCCCCCTTTAAACTTGCCCGAAACAAGGTTAACGATGGGATGGAAAATGAAAGACACGCCTTTAGCGATTATGCCGGATTGGATGGAATCCATAGAAGCGGACGATTTGATTGTTGCGGAAAACAATCATCAGATGTCGAACTACCGAAGCATATTCATTTCCGACGTACATCTGGGCTCTAAAGGTGCGAAAGCCGAGTTTCTTTCCGAATTCCTGAAATACAACCAATGTGACAAACTGTATCTAGTGGGCGATATTATTGATGGCTGGCGTTTGAAAAAACGTATTTTTTGGCCGCAGGAACACACCAATGTGATTCGCCGTATTCTCACCAAAGCCAAACGCGGCACCGAAGTGGTGTTTGTGACCGGTAATCACGATGATTTTCTGCGCCGTTACTCCGGTGTCGATTTCGGTAATATCCGCCTGACGGATGAGGCGGTGCATGTGACCACCAGCGGGGAAAAGTTGTTGGTGGTACACGGCGATAAATACGACAGCGTCATCCAAACCCAGAAATGGTTGGCGGTCATCGGCGATTGGGGTTACGAAAGCCTGGTGGTCGTCAACCGTTATTTCAATCGCATTCGTCATAAGTTCGGCATGGGGTACTGGTCCTTGTCGGCGTTTATCAAACAAAAGGTCAAATCGGCGGTGTCGTTCATTTCGGCCTATGAAGACGCGGTGGTGGAGGACTGTAAAAAACAGGGCTATAAAGGGGTGATCTGCGGTCATATCCACCACCCCGAAATCCGTGAAATCAACGGGGTGGAATACCTCAATTGCGGTGACTGGGTGGAATCCTGCACCGCGATAGTCGAAACCCGAGACGGCGAGATGAAGCTGTTGCAATGGGTGGAAATCAGTCACCAGACCAACGCCGCTTAACGGCTGAGCTTTCAAGGAGCATTGCATGAAGCCCGGGCACAGAGGTTTGGTTCGCATTGTCAAAGCGGCCGGTTATTCCTGGCAAGGCATTAAGGCCTGTTATCAAAACGAAGCGGCATTCCGGCAGGAATTGGTATTGTTGGCGGTGTTGACGCCGATTGCCATGTGGCTGTCGAACGATGCGGTGGAGTTTATTCTGTTAATCGGTTCGGTGATTCTATTGCTGGTGGTGGAGTTATTGAACACCGCGGTGGAAATGGTGGTGGATCGCCACGGTCAGGAGTGGCACGAGCTATCCGGTTTGGCGAAAGACATGGGCTCGGCGGCGGTGTTTGTGATGATGGGGTTGTGTCTGCTGGTTTGGTCGACGCTGATTATCTCGCGCCTGAACTGGAGTCTGTTTTAGCCGAATCCGAGTTTTTGCCAGGCCTGGTTAAAATTCGGATTCGTGTTTGAGGGGCGACCGAATTATTCGTTTTTATCGGATTGGCGGAATTCACTGAGACGTTTCAGTAAGAATTCCAGCTCCGCGCGTTTCTCTTCCTTTTCATTGACTTTTTCTTCGATGAAATCGACCACATTTTTGTGCAGCTTGAGCTTGTTCAGGGCATTGATATTGGTGATGCCGCCCGGGTTCAACACATTCACTTCCAGAATTTTGTCGCCAATCATGTCGACGCCGACGAAATACAGGCCGTCTGCCGCCAGTTTCGGGCCGATTTTGCGGCAAATCGCCATTTGCGAGTCGGTCATTTTGTATTTGTGCGCCGTACCGCCGACTTGAATGTTGGCGCGCACATCGCCTTCCGGGGGTTTGCGGTTGTATGCACCGATGAATTTACCGTTCAGCATCAATACGCGCACATCGCCTTCTTCCGCGCCTTCAATATATTCCTGCACGATGACATAGCTTTTTTCCTGGGTGTGGATGTAGAAGTCCAGAATGGAGTTGATACTGGTTTGAGCGTTTTTCTCCAAGACAATCACACCGTGTCCGCCGGAGGCGTTCAGCGGTTTTAAAATGACTTTGTCGCCGGGCATCTCATCAATCATCTGGCGAATGTATTCCTTGTTTTTGGACACATGTGTAATGGGCAGAAAACTGTTGCTTGGGTCGTTGAAGGTTGTGGTGTAAAGTTTGTTATTGGCTTTACGAATACCGTCGATGTCGTTGATGATGACGACTTCGCTTTTGACCGAGTCGAGAAAATTGTAGACCATGGCATCAATGGGCGGATCGCGGCGAACCATAATGGCATCCAGACCGTGTAACGGCATCATTTTCTGTTCGAATTTGACCTTCTTGTAGAATTGCAGAATATTGTCCGGAATTTTGTCCATCGGCAGAATTCGTTTGACGTAACCATGCGTGACATTGTTGCGCACTGTCAGGTTGCTTGGGTACAGAATGGAGACCTTATGACCGCGTTCCAAGCACTCCTTGATGATTCTCACGGTGGAGTTTTTGGCCGGTGTAATGGTGTTCCAATCTTCAAAAATAAAACCAATATTCATAATCACGTCCTTAAGAGTCGGGGCGATGGTCGGGCGGTATCCGGGGACTATTCCCAGGTCGGAGAATCGCCGAGATGATTCGGCGTCCATGTGGCGAATTCTGACGACTTTTCGCGCAAAAGTAAACCTTTAAAATCGGGAAAATACGCGGTGGGGGTGTTGGCACTTCAATGTTCATAAAAACGCCCAGGCCTGGGCGTTTTGGATGAGCTTAGATTATTTCGCGTCGGTGACGGATTGAATCAGAGCGGAACCTTTGAAGTTGTCGGGGAGGGTTTCGTTTTGAAAGCCGTTTTTCACCTCGGCTTCACTGACGGCATTTTTGTCGTATACAAACACGCCGATGCGGTCGCCGTTTTTTAAGTAACCGGTTTCACCAAACGAAGTGTAACGGGTGGCGCCAAGAGTCACGATGATTTGGGTTGGGTGGCCGGCTTCGGCTAACATCGGCGATAGGTTTTCCAGTGGGCCGAAGTCGGTTTGTTGGTTGAAGGTTTTCACCATCCAATCTTTTAAGGTGCTGTAAAAATAGTTGTACCCCAGTACCGGGCTGTCCATGCCGTAGGCTTCGACGTCGTTGGCGCGTTTTAGGAAAGAAGTGATGTGGTAGTGATCGAGAATGCCGCCTTTGTCGAAACGGTCGATTTCCACCCATTGGTTGGAAATACCGGTGCAGGACTCGCCCCAGTTTTTCTTTTGGCTGATTTTTCGGGCGTTGGGGCGACGGATCGAGCAGTCGTTAAACGCCGAAAAAGCCTTGGCATTCAATTGGGTGATGTCATCGTCGTCATTGTAAACCACATCGAACAGCACGCAAATTTCCGGCTCCATTTGCACGTTGATCGGGTTGGAAAAGTCGGCCTGAATCCGTTCGTTGGAGAGAGGATAGGTGCCAAGAAAAGACGGGTGGCCGGGAATGTAAATCGGGAACATGCCTTTTGGCGCGTTATCGTTTTCGGTTTTGACCTGGACGAAGTCGGCGTCTTCACCGGCTTGGTTCAAGTGTTCGGCAAAGTTTCCCGCAATGCCGAAAACAGGGGTTTGTCGTAGGGTTTCCTGTGTCAGTGTCATGTGTCATTTAACCTTTAAAACAATAGGTTTTGCAATTTTCGGCGATAGGCGTTGACCAGCTGTGGATGTTCTTTATGCAAGAGGTCGAAAATTTCCAGCAGGGTGGTTTTGGCAATGCCATCCCGAAAATCGCGGTCCACGGTGAAAAGTTTCAGCAAGCAGTTCATGGCTTCTTCCACTTGCTGGTGCAGCATTAAGTAACCGGCCAGGTGATAAAGCGCTTCGGGGTCGTTCGGATTGGTTTGCAGGTTTTTCTGCACGGTTTCGATGTCCGGCGCTTCGGCCACCATCTGACTGAACTTGAACAGCGCCAGCAGTGATTTACCTTCGTCGGAATCTTTGGCTTCGTCTGGCAATTTTTCCAGTAATTGCTTCGCCTCGTCCACGTGGCCGCGTTGAAAGTACATTTTCGCCAAATCGAGGTGAATGCGATAGTTATTGGGGTTGGCTTGTGAGGCCTGGCCCAGCAGTTGCATCGCGCGGTCGTAATCACCTTCGCCAAACGCCTGTTGGGCTTGAGCGCGGAGTTCTTCGGACTCGTCCGGCTTTAGATACGGTTTCAGGGCTTCTTGGAAGGCGGACAAGGGTTGGCCGCCTTGCAGTTCTTCCACCACATGCCCTTGGTGGAAAATCTTGAAGCTGGGAATGCTGCGAATCTGAAAGTGGTTGGCCAGTTCTTCCTGTTCTTCGGTATTGATTTTTGCCAGAATGAATTGCCCGGCCATGTCTTTGGCCAGTTTTTCCAGCATGGGCATGACTTGCTTACAGGGGCCGCACCAAGGGGCCCAAAAGTCCACCAACACCGGCACGTGCATGGAGTTGTTCACCACCATTTCATTGAAATTTTCCTGGGTGACGTCAATAATCATCGCTTCCATATCATTGCTCTCATAATGGGTTATCCTCGAAATTCTTTTACGATATCGGTCAATTCGTATAATTTATCCAGCGCTTTTCTGGGGGTGAAGTCGTCGACTTTCAAGTCCGCCAGTTCGTCCAACAAGGTTTCGATTTCTTTCGGGTTGGCCGGGCCGCTCGCGAATAAATCAAATTGCTGCACCGAGGCTTCATGCTCGCCAGCGGTTGTTGTCACTCGGCCACTTTGCGCGGCGGTTTGGTTTTCCAGGCGATGCAGATGGGTTTTCGCTTTTCGAATCACCTCATTCGGCACCCCGGCCAGCGCAGCGACCTGTAAACCGTAACTCTGCGATGCCGGGCCTTCCTGTACCTGGTGCATAAAGACGATTTTGTCTTGATGCTCGATGGCGTTCAGGTGAATATTGACGGTGTTGTTGAACTGTTCCGCCAAGGTGGTCAACTCGAAATAATGGGTCGCGAACAAGCAGTAACCTTGAATGCTTTGCGCCATCTGTTCGGCGATGGCCCAGGCCAGTGCCAAACCGTCGAAAGTGGAGGTGCCACGGCCGACTTCGTCCATCAAAATCAAGGATTCCGGCGTGGCGTGGTGCAAAATATTGGCGGTTTCGGTCATTTCCACCATAAAGGTCGAACGCCCGGAGGTGAGGTCGTCCGATGCCCCGATGCGGGTGAATATGCGGTCGATGGGCCCTAAGGTCGCCGATTCCGCCGGGACGAAACTGCCCATGTAAGCCATAATGGCAATCAACGCGGTCTGGCGCATGAAGGTGGATTTACCGCCCATGTTCGGCCCGGTGATGATTTGCAGGCGACGCGCATCGTCGAAACAGGTATCGTTGGGGATAAACGGTTGGTCGGACAAGGCTTCGACCGTCAGGTGACGGCCTTGCTGAATGTCCAATCCGGGTTCGCTGGTCAACACCGGGCGGGTCAGGTTCAATGCAATGGCCTGACGCGCCAGTGCATTCAGTACATCGGTTTCCGCCAACGCAGCAGCGGTCTGTTGCAGTGGTTTCAAGTCCTCGTTGAGGCGTTCCAATAATTGCTGATACAGCCATTTTTCGCGGGCCAGGGCTTTTTCGTTGGCACTGAGTACCTTGTCTTCAAAGCCTTTCAGTTCCGGTGTGATGTAACGTTCCTGGGCTTTCAGGGTTTGGCGACGGACGTAGTCGGCCGGCACCTTGTCGGACTGCAGTTTGCTGACTTCGATGTAATAACCGTGTACGCGGTTATAACCGACTTTCAGGGTTTGGATGCCGGTGCGCTCTTTTTCACGCTCTTCCAGTGCCAACAGATAATCACCGGCCTCGTTTTTCAAATTGCGCAGTTCGTCGAGTTCGGCGTCGTAACCTTCGTCGAACACGCCGCCGTCACGCATGACCATGGGCGGATTTTCCACCAGAGCGTTATCCAACTGAGCCGCCAGTTCCGGGTATTCGCCGAGGCGCTGGACGATTTGCTGCCATTTCTCGGCAGCCTGGTTGGCCAGTAAGGCTTGCAGTTCCGGTAACTGGTTGAGGGAGCGGCCAAGGTGCAACAGGTCGCGTGGTCGGGCGGAATAAAGCGATACTCGGCTGAGAATACGTTCCAAGTCGCCGATGGGTTTCAGAACCTGCTGAAAATCGTCGGTACTGTGTTGTGCAATCAAATCTTCGATGGCGTCGAGACGGGCATTGAGGATGTCGCGATTGCGCAGCGGCTGATTGAGCCAGCGGTTCATCAAACGACTGCCCATGGCCGTGGTAGCGTTGTCGAGGATCGAAAACAGCGTGTGGTGTTTGCCACCGTTGAGGTTGGTGTCCAGTTCCAGGTTACGTCGGCTCATGGCGTCCAGCACCAAGGCGTCGTCGGTGCGGTAGGTTTGTAGGCTGAACACATGCTCCAAATCACTTTGCAGCATGGCGCGGGCGTAATGCAGAATGGTGCCGGTGGTGGCGATGATGGTGGGTAATTGCTCGCAGCCGAACGCCACCAAATCCTGTGTGCCGAAATGGTCGGTCAGGCGTTTACGACAGGCATCGACATCAAAGTGCCAAGCGGGATAACGCACCAGGCCTGGGCGTTTTTGAATGGCTTCCGGCAAATTCTGTTCAAGTAACGGATCATCCGGCAAGATGATTTCCGCCGGTTTGAGACGCTCCACTTCGGCGGTCAGTTGCACAGCATCGTCGAGTTGTGTGGCTTCAAAACGGCCACTGGCCACATCCAAATAGGCCAGACCGTAAGCGTCGTCGAGCTTGGTAATGGCGGCCAATAGGTTTTCCGACTTGTCTTCCAATAAGGCGTCTTCTACCAAGGTGCCCGGTGTGATGATGCGAACCACTTTGCGCTCCACCGGACCTTTTGACGTGGCCGGGTCGCCGATTTGTTCGCAGATGGCGACGGATTCGCCCAGTTTGACGAGTTTGGCAAGATAGCTGTCTGCAGAGTGATGTGGAATGCCCGCCATCGGAATCGGTTGTCCGCCGGATTTCCCACGTGCCGTCAGGGTGATTTCTAACAGCTCGGCCGCTTTGACGGCATCGTCGTAAAAGAGTTCGTAAAAATCGCCCATGCGATAAAACAGCAAATGACCTGGATGCTCGTTTTTAACCGCTAGGTATTGTTGCATCATAGGGGTGTGGGTGGTTTTTTCGGCCATAATTGTTTGCGGTCGGTTCCGGTTGGTTGAAGTTTCTTGTCGGGGTTCGTTGGGCGAGTATTTTAGCGGAAAAGCCATGTGTGAATGGCAGAAAGTGAGATTTCGCCAACGTCGCCACTGTAAAAAATGTGTAAAAAAAGGTATGCTAATCGATAAAACACTTTCTATCAATAAGGAGCCCTTTAATGATGAGCCGTTCGAGCCTTGAATCCTTAGTGGCCGAGGTGGGTGATGCCCTGAAACAGCACGATAAGTTGATCGTGACGGCGGAATCCTGCACCGGTGGTTTGATTGCCGAGGCCTTAACCAGTGTGGCGGGCAGTACCGCCTGGTTTGATCGGGCGTTTGTAACTTACAGTTACGAGTCGAAAAACGAAATGCTGGGCGTTAAGGAAGTGACTTTGCAACATAAAGGCGCGGTCAGCCAAGAATGTGTTGAAGAAATGGTGATTGGTGCCTTGCAAGAATCACATGCCGGCATCAGTGTGGCTTGTAGCGGTATTGCCGGGCCAGGTGGCGGCACGCCGGATAAACCGGTGGGCACGGTATGGATTTCTTGGGCGATGCAGGGGCACGATGAAATTATTTCCAAGCTTTACCATTTTGACGGTGATCGCAATGCGGTTCGGTTAGCTTGCACAGTGGAAGCGTTGCAAGGAGTGTTACGTTTGCTCAAAGAGGATTGAAGGGCCAAAACGTTCGACCTTTATGGTTTTTTTGGTTTTTTTCTGGATTTCTTCCTGAAATTCCGCAGGCGCTGACAGCCGATAAAAAAAGTGTTAAATCCACGGAATTATGGGATAATCATGCCCCAATAAAATTTCAACCTTTGCCTCTGTTTTTTTCGTGAATGGCGTTTGCGGGAGAAGGAAAGCAAGGGTTTTTTAATGTAATTTGAATGGTTCTGAAGTCGCCTCCGGCGGCCTTCGGTACCGGATGTAATGAAAAAACGGTGATGTTAATGGATGAGAATAAGCGTAAAGCGCTCGAGGCGGCGTTAGGACAAATTGAAAAACAATTTGGTAAAGGTTCCATCATGCGCATGGGCGACCAAGGTGTGGTCCGCGACATTGACGCTATTTCAACCGGTTCACTTGGGTTGGATATTGCATTGGGTATCGGTGGTTTGCCACGTGGCCGAGTGGTTGAAATCTACGGCCCGGAGTCGTCCGGTAAAACCACTTTAACGTTGCATGCTATCGCCGAAATGCAGAAAGCTGGCGGTACCGCCGCCTTCGTGGATGCCGAGCACGCTTTGGACCCGATTTACGCTCAGAAGTTGGGTGTTGATGTGGATAACCTGCTGGTGTCGCAACCGGACACGGGGGAGCAGGCGTTGGAAATCACCGATTCGTTGGTGCGTTCCGGTGCGGTCGATATCGTGATTGTCGATTCGGTCGCCGCCTTGACACCGAAAGCGGAAATCGAAGGCGATATGGGCGATTCCCACATGGGCTTGCAAGCTCGTTTGATGTCGCAGGCATTGCGTAAGTTGACCGCTAACATTAAGCGTACCAATACATTGGTGATTTTCATCAACCAGATTCGTATGAAAATCGGGGTGATGTTCGGTAACCCGGAAACCACCACTGGCGGGAATGCTTTGAAATTCTACTCCTCGGTGCGTTTGGACATCCGACGTATCGGAGCGATTAAGAAAGGCGAAGAAATTTTGGGGAATGAAACCCGCGTGAAAGTGGTCAAAAACAAGGTTTCGCCGCCGTTCAAGCAAGTGGAATTCGATATTCTGTACGGCCAGGGAATTTCCCGTGAAGGGGAAATCATTGATTTGGGCGTGAAGGAAAAGTTGATTGATAAGGCCGGTGCCTGGTACAGCTATGAAGGCCAAAAAATCGGTCAAGGCAAAGACAATGTCCGTCAATTTTTGAAAGACAATCCGGAGATTTCCGAAACCCTTCAAAAAGAATTGAAAGAGCGTTTGATGCCAAAGCCGACCTCATCGAAGGCTGCTCCGGAAGGGGATGAAGCCGAAGCCTGATTGATAACGGGGAGCCAAACGACGTATGGATTCTTTGGGGTCGGAAGACGCGCAAACGCTGGCTCAGGAAATGGAATCGCGCGCGGTGTATTTGTTGTCGCTTCGCGAGCATGGCCGTAAGGAGTTAGGGTATAAGCTATCGCAAAAATTCCCGCACTCCGAAGATTACCCAGGCCTGGTGGATATTGTATTAGACAAGTGCGAAGAACACCGTTGGTTATCGGATGAGCGGTATGTCGAAACCTATGTCCGGCAAGCGATTGAGAAACAGCAAGGGCCTTATAAAATCAAACAGGCTTTGCAGATGCGCACCGATCGACAGGATTTGGTGGAAGCTTTTTTAGCGATGGAAGAGGCCGACTGGGCTGATATTGCGATCCAGGCTTTGGAGCGAAAATATGGCGACAGTGCCAAGCCTTCAGAAGCTAAAGAGCAGGCACGTCGAATGCGATTCTTACAATCACGGGGCTTTTCCCAGTCTCAGATTTGGAAAGCATTTCGTGGTGCCTGAAACGAGATAGAACACAACGAATAAACAAGACGATACTGTCACAATAATACATAACCATAGCAAGACAAATCGTCTCTTAAACATGCACCTGAACAGTTGGAATGGCCGCCGGAAAAGGACGAGCGGCGGTCATGGAATGTCTGTCATCGGGTGCGTGAAACGGAACTGAAATTTTAGACCTGATTTTTGACTTTTTAGGAACTTTATTTATATGACCAGCGCAGAACTCAGAAAAGCGTTTTTAGACTTTTTTGTAAAGCAAGGCCATACCGCCGTGCATTCCAGCCCTGTGGTGCCCGGCAACGATCCGACATTGTTATTCACCAATGCCGGGATGGTGCAGTTTAAAGAAACCTTTTTAGGCCAGGAGCCCCGTGATTACTCTCGTGCGACCAGCGTGCAACGCTGTATTCGGGCCGGGGGCAAGCACAACGATTTGGAAAACGTTGGCTACACGGCGCGCCACCATACCTTTTTTGAAATGCTGGGGAACTTCAGTTTCGGCGATTATTTCAAGCGTGAAGCCATTCAATATGCCTGGCAATTCCTGACGGAAGAGTTGGGGTTGCCGGAAGACAAGCTCTGGGTCACAGTGTTTGAAGAAGACCAGGAAGCCGAAGACATCTGGTTGAAAGACATGGGCGTCAGTGCCGAGCGCTTTTCGCGTTGCGGCGCTAAAGATAATTTCTGGTCGATGGGAGACACCGGGCCATGCGGGCCTTGTTCGGAAATTTTCTATGACCATGGCCCGGACGTCGCCGGTGGGCCTCCTGGGTCGCCGGATGAAGATGGCGATCGTTACATCGAAATCTGGAACCTGGTGTTCATGCAATTCGACCGTTCCGAAGACGGCACTTTGACGCCGTTACCGAAACCGTCGGTCGATACCGGTATGGGCTTGGAGCGTTTGGCGGCGGTGATGCAAAATGTACATAACAACTACGACATCGATCTGTTCCAGGCGATTGTCTCCAAAGCCGCCGAACTGACCGGTGAAAAAGACCTGGCCAACAGTTCCTTGCGTGTGATTGCCGACCATATCCGTTCTTGTGTCTTTATGATTGTCGATGGTGTGCTGCCGTCCAATGAAGGTCGCGGTTATGTGTTGCGCCGTATTATCCGTCGCGCGATTCGCCACGGTTACAAACTGGGCCAAAAAGACGTTTTCTTCTATCGTTTGGTACCGACCTTGGTCAAACAGATGGGGGAAGCCTATCCGGAATTGGTGAAAGAACAGGCCAACGTTGAGCGTGCCTTGAAACTGGAAGAGGAGCGCTTTGCCGAAACTCTGGAAAACGGCATGAAAATCCTGGAAGACGATATTGCGCAATTGAACGGTAAGGTCATCAGTGGCTCAACGGCGTTTAAATTGTATGACACCTATGGTTTTCCGCTCGATTTGACGGCCGATGTGGCGCGTGAACGGGGGTTGTCCGTGGATGAGGCCGGTTTTGAAAAAGAAATGGAAGCGCAGCGCGCTCGTGCCCGTTCCGCCAGCAATTTTGCCTCACAAGGTCAGCATAAAGTCGATTACAACGAACCGACTCACTTTGCCGGCTACGATCAGGACGAAGCCAATGCCAAGGTGATGGCGATTTTTACTGGGCAGAAGTCAGTAGAACGTTTGGAGGAAGGGCAGGAAGGCATTGTCATTCTGGATGCCACACCGTTTTATGCTGAATCCGGCGGACAGGTCGGTGACCAGGGCAGCTTGACCGAAGGTATGAACAGTTTCCACGTCGACACTTGTCAAAAGCAAGGCGGGACCTTCCTGCACATCGGTAAAGTGACCGCTGGAGCGATCAGTGTCGGCCAAACGATTTGTGCTCATATCAATACCAAAGCGCGTCGTGCCTCTGAACGCAACCACTCGGCCACGCATTTGTTGCACGCCGCCTTGCGCCAAGTATTGGGTACGCATGTTGGCCAAAAAGGATCTTTGGTGCAACCGGAAAGATTGCGTTTTGACTTCTCGCATTTTGAACCGATTTCGGCGGAACAGCTGTTGGAAATAGAACGTTTGGTGAACCATAACATTATGTTGAACGCCGATGTGCAGATGGAAGAAATGGACATCGAATCGGCCAAAGCGAAAGGTGCTATGGCCTTGTTCGGCGAAAAATACGGTGATGTGGTTCGTGTCGTTGATATGGGCGATTTCTCCATCGAACTGTGTGGTGGAACACACGTCAACTCGACGGGAGAGATTGGGCCTTTCCGTATCACCTCAGAAAGCGGCATCGCCTCCGGCGTCCGTCGTATTGAGGCGGTGACCGGCGAAGCGGCTTGGCAGACCATTTATGATACCGAGCAGGTGTTGCTGGATATTGCTGGGCGCTTGAAAACCGATAAGGCGCAAGTGGACGCTAAAGTGACGCAGTTGGTAAACGACCAGAAAGAACTGGAAAAACAGTTGAAGCAACTGCAGTCTAAAATGGCCTCTTCACAAGGCGACGATTTGGCAAGTGCGGTCGAGAAAGTGGGTGAGGTCAATGTCCTGGCCGCTCAACTCGAAGGGGCCGACGTGAATACCTTGCGTGAAACGTTGGATAAATTGAAGGATAAGCTGGAACCGGCCACCATCGTTTTGGCCGCTGTGGACGGCGAAAAAGTCAGCTTGGTGGCCGGGGTGAGCAAAGCTTTGACGTCACAATGGAAAGCGGGCGAACTGGTAAACCACGTCGCGCAACAAGTGGGCGGTAAAGGCGGTGGGCGTCCGGATATGGCGCAGGCCGGCGGTAAAGATCCGAGCAAATTAAAGGAGGCCTTGGCTTCCGTAAAAGAGTGGGTAGCGAGCAAAGCTTAACCCGAATACTTCATAAATTTGTGCCGAGATTGCGCTGAATCTTTGTTTTCACAAGACAATTTTCGAAGAAGTGTCTTATCGACGATTACGACCGACTGAGAAAATATGGGGTGTGGAATCAAAGAGCCAGCAAGGTCAGTGAAAATTTGTGAAATATTCGGGTTTATTTCGGCCAGGCTTGGTCGAAAACGGCAAAGGCGCCGTTACCCTTGGTTTCAAACAAATCCTATCCGAATCGTTCGATAAGCGATCGAAACCTCAAGATTAACCGCACATGGGCGTTTTGCCCTGTGCGGTTTTTTGACTTGAGGCGAGTCGATTTACGGCGGCAAGGTGGGCAGAACATGGTTTCGTTAAGAAGGCAAAATCATACATGGCATTAATTGTTCAAAAATATGGCGGGACGTCGGTCGGGAATGTCGAACGTATCCAGAATGTCGCGAAAAAGGTCGCGAAATTCGTGGATGAAGGGCATCAGGTCGTTGTTGCGGTCTCCGCTATGAGTGGTGAAACAAACCGGCTGACCGCGCTGGCACATGAAATTCAAGAGCAGCCTTCCCGCCGGGAAATGGACGTGTTGCTGACAACGGGCGAGCAGGTCACGATTGCGCTGCTGAGTATGGCGTTACAGCAAAATGGTTACGCCGCTGTTTCCTATACCGGCTGGCAAGTGCCGATTATGACTAACGATATTCACTCCAAGGCGCGTATCGAGGAAATCGATTCCGATAAGATTAAGTCGCAACTGAATCAAGGTAAGGTCGTTGTAGTCGCCGGGTTCCAAGGCGTGACACCAGAAGGGGATATTACCACGCTGGGACGCGGCGGTTCCGATACCACGGCTGTGGCCTTAGCGGCGGCTTTGCAAGCGGATGAATGTCAGATTTACACTGATGTGGACGGCGTTTACACCACCGACCCGCGCGTGGTACCGGAAGCCAAACGTTTGGATGTGGTGACCTTCGATGAGATGTTGGAACTCGCCAGTTTAGGTGCCAAGGTATTGCAGATTCGCTCGGTGGAATTCGCCAGCAAATACAAAGTGCCGTTGCGCGTCTTGTCGTCTATGAAAGAAGGGGGTGGGACGCTTCTCATCTCGGAAGAAGATTTTGAGGATTTAGATATGGAAAAACCTTTGATATCCGGCATTGCCTTCAGCCGTGATGAAGCAAAATTGATGGTGTTAGGGGTGCCGGACAAGCCGGGTGTAGCCTTCCAGATTTTGGGGCCAATTTCCGATGCCAATATTGAAATCGACATGATTATTCAAAACCAGAGTGTCGATGGCACCACTGATTTCACCTTTACGGTGGCACGTGGTGATTTGCATGCCGCGAAAAAGGTTTTAGAACAGCATGCGATGGCGCTGGGAGCCCGTGAGGTCATATCCGACGATACCATTGTTAAAATTTCCATGGTTGGCGTGGGGATGAAATCACACTCCGGTATCGCAAGTACGATGTTCAAAACGCTAGCGGACCATGATATTAATATCCAAATGATTGGAACCACCGAAATCAAGATTTCCGTGGTGATTGGAGAAGAGCATTTGGAGGAAGCGGTTCAATCCTTGCACGAAGCCTTTGAGTTGGATAAATAAACGCAGCGATTAGTAGCAAAGCCCGGTTTATCCGGGTTTTTTATTGCCTGAAATAAGTAAACCTTATTAGTTAGTCTTAATGATAGTGATAAGAAATATAAATAGAATTTGGGGTGCAATAAGTTTAAACTATAGCCTTTGAGAAATGCATAACAAAGGAATTGAATCATGCTGGTATTGACACGACGTGTTGGAGAAACGCTCATGATTGGCGACAACATCAAGTTGACCGTAGTCGGCTTGAAAAGTGGTCAGGTACGCTTGGGAATTGAAGCGCCAAAGGAGGTGCAAATTCAGCGAGAAGAACTGTTGATCAAAGAAAAAGAAGCTCAAGACGTCCAGCAAGACGCGACCCTAATTGTCGAAGACAAGATCGCTGCGGCGAAGTAATGGCAAGGCATTTAAAAAATTGACGCCAAACCGCCAAACGCTGTTTACAAGCACCCTAAATCAGGGTATCATACGCGCCACAAACTACAGGATTAAAGCTCTTTTAATCCGAACCATTACGGTGAAATGGCCGAGAGGCTGAAGGCGCTCCCCTGCTAAGGGAGTATAGGGTTTATCCCCTATCGAGGGTTCGAATCCCTCTTTCACCGCCATTTTTCTTTATTTAAATTCCTTTTAGACGCTTTATTTTCGGTCCATACATCTGTATCTGGTGGTGTCGCTACGCTGTTAAGCGATGGAAATTTGATTACGTCCGCTCGACTTGGCATGGTAAAGAGCCTGGTCGGCTTTATGCCAAAATGTTTCCAGTTCGCCTTCGGCTAAGGCAATGCCGATGCTGGCGGTGATGGAGAATTCGGTCCGGCTATTCGGGCATTGAATAACCGAATTCTGGATGTCTTTTAAAATTTTCTGTGCAACGCTTTCTGCTTCGTCCAAATTTGTATCCACCAACAATATCGCGAATTCTTCGCCCCCGAGACGAGCGACGATGTCATGTTTTCGTCGGTTCGCTGAAATGATCTTCGCCAAGTTGATTAAAGCGGCGTCACCGGCTGGGTGGCCGTAATTGTCGTTGATGCGTTTGAAGTTATCGATGTCGAGCATTAGAAAACTGCAGGGCGAGCCATTTCGGCGCGTTTGGCTGAGCACATAGGCCGATTTTTCCAGTAGTCCACGGCGGTTTTTGACTTGTGTGAGTTGATCAATGACGGTCAGTTCTTCTAACTGTCGGTTGGTTTTTTTCAGCTCAAGCGATAACTTATGAAACTTGATAATGACCAGGCCTGCAATCAATAAAAGTATGGCGCTGGCCAACGCGATTTTAAGCGCCAAGGTGTAGTCAGTTTTTTGATGTTCTTTGAATAGGAAGCCGTCCAAATCGGTGTCGGCGGCGGTCATGTTCAGTTGACGGTAGCTGTCGGCGATAAACTGCCAACGGCCCGGGTTCATGTGGCCGATTTGAACCAGCTCGGGCATGATGAGCTTTTTGAGGGTTTGAGCTTCAAATTGCAGGTGCTCAAGTGCCTTTTGCGGAGCGTATTTTTGATGGATGAGTTGGATGGTTTCGTCAATGTTTTTTAGGGCATATTCCCAACCCTGTAAAGTGGCGTTAATAAAGTGGCTGACCTGTTCCGGGTTGTTTTCCACTTTTTGTTCGCTGGTAATGAGCACGTCGCTGTAAAAATTGATGCCGTAGTCTCTGGGGTTGATGATGTTGTATTCGACGCCTTTTTGTTTGAGGTAGTAGGGCTCGTTGGAGATGTAGCCATCGTAGGCGTCGGCTTTGCCGTCAATGAGATCTTCGATGCGGTAGCTGGTGTTTTGGATGTTGAGTTTTTCTGTGCGGATGCCTTCGCTTTCGAGCATGGTTAATAGTTCGGCGCTTTCCGGCGGCGGCATGATGAGCAGCTTGCGCCCGGCCATATCATGTGGGCTGCGGATATGTGAGGATTTTAAAGTAATCCACACAATTGGCGAGGTTTGCATAATGGCGGCCAAAGCCACCACTGGTTTGCCTTCCATTCGGTCAATGACGACGCCGGAACCGGTGATGGCGTAATCGACTTTGCCGCTTAAGACATCATCAATCGGTTTTAGGGCGTGCGGCCCGCCGGCAATCAATTCGACATTCAAGCCCTGTTCGGCGTAATAGCCTTTTTCCAATGCGATATAGTAGCCGGCGAACTGAAACTGGTGCAGCCAGCGTAGTTGCACTTTAACCGTTTCGGAAGCAAAAATTGAAGCGCTTAACGTCATCAAAAGGAAAAAAGAGAACAAGCGCTTAAAGGAAGGCAGATTCATTTTTTTTGGTCTTCGTTTACAGGATTTGTTTATATCGCTGGCTTTTAATACTAGAGTAATTTGTAAGGTAATACAAAATTTATTTCATCGGGTTGTGTTTCAACTTTGGTTAGATGGTGATTTGAAGACATAAAAAAACCGGGATGGTCCCGGTTTTTTTAGTGGAAGTGATGAATGACTTAGAAGTCGTACATCAAGGTTAACATTGTTTCGGTATCGTCTTTTTTCTTGCCAGCGGCGGGGTTGTCGTTGTGACGGTATTGGTAGTTGAGTTTCAGGTTAAGGTTACCGTTCAGTTTAACTTTCAACCCGGTGTTGCTTTCATATTTGGTCTGCTTTTCACCGGTGAATACCGTCAGGTTCTGTAAGAAGCGAACATTATCGTTAAAGCCGTATTCGAAGTTCCCGTAAAGCTTTCCAATTACTTGCGAAAAGTCTTTTTCGCCACTGTCTTTGGTGTAATCCTGGGTTTGGTTACCGATACCGGCTTCACCCGTTAGAACCAAGTCCTTTTCTTTAATGAAGTTGTAACCCAAACCGACCAGAGTGTAGGTGTTGAGGTCAATGTCTTCGAAACGGTTGTTTTCCGCACGGAATTGTCCGAAACCGTAGGCTTTTTGGTAGTCGGAAAAATACAGGTTTCCTTGCAGGTCTCCCACATAACGTTCTTCGGTGCGGTTGCCGTCTTCTTTTTTATTGGAGGCGTCGATTTTGCCTTTCAGCTTGTACATCTCCTGAGTGTAATCCAGCTTCAAGGAAGCGTAAATGGCTTGTGTATTGGTGTTGCCGGAGGTTTCGGAATAACCGGCTTCACCGGAACCGTGCAGGCCCTTGTCGGTCTTCGCTTCAGCGGCCATGACCTGGCTGCTGGCAAACAGTGATGAAAGGGTTAGGAGTGCGAGGGTTTGTCTTGTCATTTTTTACTACCTTTAATACTTTTAATGCTTAATTCTTAGATGAAATCGTTATTTGGAGTCGGTTTCTTGAGAATGCAGGTGTACATCCATTTGCGGATAAGGGATGCCGATACCGGCTTCGTCGAAGGCGTGTTTGACCTTTTCGTTCATACCCCATTTCAAGCCCCAATAGTCGCCGGATTGAACCCAAGGACGCACCACGAAGTTGATGCTGGAGTCGGCCAGCTCGGAGACGGCGATGGTCGGAGCCGGGTCTTGCAAGACGCGTTCGTCGGATTCGACCAAATCCGTCAGAATTTGTTTGGCTTGCTTAATGTCGTCGTCGTAACCAATGCCGAACACCATATCAACACGGCGGGTTTCACGGGCCGAGTAGTTGGTGATGGTGCCTTTATAGATATTGCCATTCGGAATAATGACTTCACGGTTGTCGCCGGTGCGGAAAGTGGAGCTGAAAATGCCTACGCTTTCGACGACACCCGAAGTGCCGGCGGCTTCCACGAAATTGCCGACTTTGAATGGTTTGAATAAAATCAGCATGACACCGGAAGCAAAGTTTTGCAAAGAGTCCTTCAAGGCCAGGCCGATGGCCAAACCGGCGGCACCGATTAAGGCGACCAAAGAGGTGGTGTCGATACCTAATTGGCTCAAGGTGGCAATGATGATGAACAGTAGCAGGACGGCGTTTAGAATCGACATGATGAAATTAATCAGCATGTCATCCATTTTGCCGCGTTTGAGTAGACGTTGAACAATACCGGAAATCAGTTTAGAGGCCCAGCGTCCGACAATGAAGATAATCAATGCCAGAACGATATTTGTACCCCATTCAATGCCATAGGTTTCCCATAGGCTTTTTAAGTCAATGCTTGAGAAGTCCATAAATTTGCTTCCTGATAAAAATGAATCTTGTTTTTATAAAAGTGCAACGGGCGCTATTTTAAAAGAATCGTGACGGTTTTTGGTTGAAATTGACCAGGCCTGGTCAATTTCTCGGTTTGTTTATTTGACGGCTTTGTATTTGGGGAGTTGTTGTTCGACCAAGTCAAAATGCATCGGGTAAATATCCGGCAGTCCGTTTCGATATTGGATAGGACGTTCGCCTTTGATGAGGGGTAACAAATAATCAATGGCGGCGGGGGTGATGTCCATACCATCTTCGGTGAGGAACTCGTCCGGGACGCATTTTTCCAAATCGGCGACTTCAAATAAGTCGACGTTTTTGTAACGCCACACCAGGGGTTGGGTGTCGATGACTTCAATTACCGGCAAGACGCCGTGTTGTCCATCCAGCGCAGCTTGTACAGCTGCTTTGCCGGCTCGGTAAGCCATTTCCCAGTCGGTTTGCGACACTTGGTGACTGGCGGAACGCTGCAAATAATCGGGTACGGCACTGTGGGTTTTGCAATTGAAGGTGTTGGCTACCAGGCCGGATAAGGTGTGGGCCACACCGCCCAGTTGGGTGTAATCGTTGTTGTGAGTGTGTTCAACGTTTTCGATGGATATGTAATGGCCGTCCGGATCCATCAGTCCTTCGGAAACGATGCAAACGCAGTAGCCTTTGCTGTCGATCAGGTGCTGGACACGTTCCAGGAATTTGTTGCGTTCGAAAGGGCGTTCAGCGGGCAGAATCAGTAAGGGGACGTCCGGCATGGCGGTTTTGATGAGTCCGCCGGCGATGGTCAACCAGCCGACATTACGGCCCATGGCTTCCAATGCAAAAAATTTGGTGGACGTATTATGCATTGAAAACAGGTCCATCGTTGCTTCCAGTAAGCTGGTGGCAATGTATTTGGCCGCACTGCCGAACCCTGGACTGCAATGCGACAATGCGAGGTCGTTGTCGATGGTTTTTGCTACACCAATGCATGTGACCGGATGACCGTGGGCTGAACAGTAATCGGCCACTTTTTGCGCCGTGACCATGGAACCATTGCCGCCGTTGTAAAAAAAGTAGCCGATGTCGTAGGTTCGGAACACTTCCAGCACCCGTTGGTATTGCCCCGGGTTTTCATCAATGCTGTCGAGGTCGAAGCGACAAGCCTGAAAAGCGGCCCCGGGTTGGGTTTTTAGACGGTCCAAAGTGTCTTCGCTGAAGCGCGAAGCATCGGTCAATCGCTCTTCCAATACGCCGACGATGCCGTTGATGGCGGCATAGACTTTACCGAATTTTTCCGGGTGACGTTTCGCCATTTCGATGACACCTGCGGCACTGGCGTTAATGACGGCCGTAACCCCGCCGGCTTGTGCGTAAATGACATTTCTCGGGTGCGACATAGACTGCGATCCTTTCACATTTTTGATATGAAATGATTATAAGAGATATAGTGCAATTTATGGGATGAAAGTTTTTTGAATGAGGCGGTTATCCTCAACGGCTAAGCCACCTTTGCCGTTTAAAAAGTCGGTAAATGGCTGACCAAATAAGGCGTGACGCCACCCGGAAAGCGTGTTGTCCGGATGGCGAATCAGGTGGAGCAAATCAGTTTTTCCGGCAATATTCGGTGGGTTAATGTGGTAATCCTGAGCCACTTGTTGCAATAACGCAAAACCGATATTGATGAAAATATCTTCTTGGGGCGTAGCTGGAGCCGGTTTGCTGGCCGCTTCGGGCCAGGCGTCCGGATTGGCAAACACCTCATCGATGATTTCAATCCATTCGTCACCAAAGTTTTTCACCGAAGACGATTTGATGTTCGGCACTTTATACAGAGCTTCGCGTGCTTTCGGTGGGCGTTTGGCAATGGCGACGAGCGCATCGTCGGACAGCACCCAACGTTTGGGTTTGTTATGATTGATGGCGTAAAGTTCCCGCCATTCGGCTAAACGACAAGCAATGGCTTTGTTCTTACGAGGCAGTTTTTGTATGGGTTTAATTTTTTCACCGGCGTTTTCAGGCGCGAGACGGTAGAGGTCTTCATTCAGTAGGGCATCAAAATCTTCCGAAAGCGCGGCTTGTTGTGATTCGGTCAGTTTGTCTTGGTAGCGTTCATATAAAGGGGCCAAATATCGTACGTCGTTGATGGCATATTCCAGCTGTTTGTCGGTCAACGGGCGGCGGCTCCAATCGGTTCGAGTTTGGTCTTTTTCCAGCTCGGTACCCAGTTCGGCTTTAATGACTCTCGCCAACCCCGCCAGGTCTCCATGACCAAGAAAAACCCCGGCAATTTGAGTGTCGTAAATCGCCACCGGCATGCGGCCGGAAACTTGATACAATACCTCAATGTCTTGACGGGCGGAGTGGAACACCTTTTGGATGTTTGGATTTTCCAGTAATCGCCACAAGGGGTCCAAAGTTTCAATGACCATCGGATCGATAATGGCGGCATGCCCTGAACGGCTTTGAATCTGAATCAAACACAGTTTGGGAAAATAGGTATCGGTACGCACGAATTCGGTATCGATGGCGAACCAGTTGTCGGCTTGAATCAGGTCGCAGAAAGCCGCTAAGTCCGCTTGAGTATCAATAAATGTATAGGTCATAAAATCAGTTTAAGAGGTTGTTTGTCGTTCGGCAAGCAAAAGCATTGCTTTTTCAGAAATCTTCAATAAGATAACCAAATGCCGCAAAGATTGTTAAAAAATTTACTCCTACAGCCGTTAAACGGTTTAGGAATGCAGTCTTTCAGGTTGGCATTTGACAGGGAGTGTACTTGAAAGTTCATATTTTAGGTATTGCCGGAACCTTTATGGGAGGAATTGCCCAACTGGCAAAAAGCATGGGGTTCAATGTTTCCGGGTCGGATCAAGCCATTTACCCGCCGATGAGCACGCAATTGGAACAAGCCGGCATTGATGTTTCCAATTACGATGACAATTTTCTCGCCCGCGAGCCGGAAACGGTGGTCATCGGAAACGCCTTGAGTCGAGGTCACCCTGCGGTGGAACAAACGCTCAATGCTCAGCAGTTCTATACGTCCGGTCCGCAATGGTTGGCGGAAAATATTCTGAAAGATCGTTGGGTGGTCGCGGTGGCGGGTACACACGGTAAAACCACCACCGCTTCAATGGTCGCCTGGATATTGGAAGAGGCCGGTTTGTCGCCTGGGTTTTTAATTGGTGGTGTGCCGGAAAATTTTGGGGTATCCGCTCGGTTGGGGAAGGCACCGTTTTTTGTCGTCGAAGCGGATGAATACGATACGGCGTTTTTCGATAAGCGTTCAAAATTCGTTCATTATCATCCGAGAACCTGCGTGCTGAATAATCTGGAGTTTGATCACGCCGATATTTTCGATAATCTGGCGGCCATTCAGAAACAGTTTCACCATCTGGTGCGAACCGTGCCGGGGAATGGCATGATTATCCACCCCAAGGCCGAGGTGGCGATTGATGATGTTCTGGCACAAGGGTGCTGGACACCACTGGAATCGCAGGGCGAAAGCGGCTCTCAAGCCGATTGGTATTTTGAATTGACAGAAGCCGACGGGTCGGTGTTCGAAGTGTTTTTCCAAGGTGAATCCTGCGGAAAAGTCGGTTGGGGGATGACCGGGTTGCATAATGTGCGTAATGGCTTGAGTGCGATTGCCGCCGCTCGTCATTGCGGTGTGCCGGTGACCGACTGCGTGCAAGCTTTGAGCCGTTTTAAAGGTGTGCGCCGCCGCATGACTCGCTTAGGCGAGGCCGATGGGGTGTTGATTTACGATGATTTTGCCCATCATCCCACGGCCATTGCCACCACGCTCGACGGCGCACGGGCGCAAATGCAAGCCGATGGTCAGGCGGGCCGCTTGATTGCGGTATTTGAACCGCGTTCCAATACCATGCGAATGGGGATTCACCGCTCGACCTTGCCAAAAGCCTTTTCGCAAGCGGATGCCGTTTATGCCTTTATTGACCCGGCCTGGCAATGGCGATTGGAAACCGACGCCTTTGAATGCCCGGTAACGGTTGAGGAATCTTATGATGCCTTATTGGCACGGTTGGTGGCGGAACTTGACCCCGGCGACCGAGTTGTGGTGATGAGTAATGGCAGTTTCGGCGGCCTTCATCACCGTTTGTTGGAGATGTTATCGGAGCGTGCCGAAGCCTAAAACAGGGACGTTTTATTGGCTTCGGGTCATGGGTTAACTTTACGGGAAGATATATATGAATCACCAAATCGTCGCACGAAAAGCGATAGAACACCTCACTAAGAATAATATCGAACCGTCACCGGTCACGTTCAGTATTTGGTTTTTGTATTATTTGGGCGAAAATAAAGCATTAATTGCCCGCATGAAATCCTTTCTATCGACCGGGCAGCCCATTTCCGATGCGTCTTACGAAAAACTCTATGAAGTGTATGTCTTGAAAGAACATTTCCGAGAAAGCCTCGGACTGAATCGCAATACCACGCAAATCATCGATAAAGCCAATGACCTGAAGAAAAAGATTTACGATTTTGTCGAAAGTGTGCGTTCGCATCAGGACACTCTGGGGGATATGCGCGAAAGCCTGACCATTGCCGAAACGCGGGAAGCGATTGAGATTATTCTTTCAGAAGCGGTGATGGAGTTAAAGACGGTTGAATCCAGTTCGTTGGAAACGACTTTATGGATGCAGAAAAACGTTCAGTCACTGGAGAACGTCCAAAACGAAGTCATTGAAATCGAACAAAACATGAGTCGCGACTTCCTGACGGGGTTGCCGGACAAAAGTTATTTCAAAAAAACATTGGGAGAATTTCTCAAAGAGTCCATGTCGGGTGTTATTTCCAAGCGCCACTTCATTGTTTTCGACATCAAGAATCTGGATTCGTATAACGAAGCATTTTCCTGGCTACTGGGTGACAGTATCATTCGATTGGTGGTGAAAATCATTCAGTCGGAAACGGAAGAAACCTGGCAAATGATGCGATTGCAGGAAGATGAATTTGCTGTTTTCCCGCCACCGTCTTTCCCAATTCATCAAATTCCGGATTACATTGAAAAAATCCGTAAGGTGGTTAGCAGCAAAAAGCTGGTGGTGAAAGACAAACAACAGGAAATCAAAAACATTGAATTGAACGCCGTGATCGTCAAGGTCGCGGTGTACGACGATATCGAAACCATCGATCGTAAAGTTTCCACCGGTTTAGCGAAGGTCACCGATGGCAAACACGGTTCCGTGGTAAAGATTGAAGAGTGATTTGAGCCATGTGGGCGTTACTGGAAATGGGTTTATTGTTGGTTCTTGTCTTGGTGATTGTTTGGGCAGTGGTGCCGCGCCGTAAGAAATAACGAAAAAATAACCTGTTTCAACGAACTTGGGATAAATCGAATTCCGATGCCTGCAGCGCCAGGCCTGGCCGATAATGCTGTAATAGGACATTTGACCAGGCCTGGGCATCTTCCGGCAACCCTTCCGATAAATAGGCTTTCACTTGGCGCAGGACGTTTTCTTTGAAAGTGTCCGAAGCCCCCACGCCACCACTGAGATTATCCGCACTGAAAACAAACGGGAATCCCGCAGAAGCGGAAAAAATCCATTCCAAGGCCTGCGGCTTGATTTCCACCCGCTCAAATTCGGCTTGTTGCTCGGCTGTCCGCCCATCCGGCTGATACCAATAGCCGAAATCCTCCAATAAACGTCGTTCCGGCCCGGCAATGCACCAATGGGCAATTTCATGCAAAGCCGATGCAAAGAAACCGTGCGCGAAAATAATGCGATGGTGTGGGTGCGTCTGATCCGCTGGGCGATAAATCGGTTCAGGCTCGCAGCATACCAGCTTGGTATTCCGGAGCGGAATAAAGGAGGCGTTGAAGAGTTCGATTAGGGTTTCTGCTTGAAAACTCGATGACATTTCGGATGAGGATGGTCGTATTTTGGATGTGTGTGGAGCGCCAACGGAAGCGTTGACGCGCCTTGGTAAGTCAGGTTACAGCGTCGCCATTACCTTGCGAGCGGCCTCGATGGTGGCTTGGATGTCGGCTTCGGTATGCGCACTGGAAACGAATCCAGCCTCGAATGCGGACGGTGCCAAATAAATGCCTTCGTCCAGCATGCCGTGGTAAAAACGTTTGAAGCGTTCCATATCGCCTTTGGCAACCTGAGCGTAGCGTCGGATGTTTTTTTCTTCGGTGAAGAATAAACCGAACATGGCGCCGACCTGATTGGTGGTAAAGGGAATGCCGGCGTCATCGGCGGCTTGTTGCAAACCTTCCGTTAACTGCTTGGTTTTGGCTTCAAGCGATTCGAAAAAACCGTCTTTGCTGATCAGGTGCAGGGTTTTCAGACCGGCCGACATCGCAATCGGGTTTCCGGAAAGTGTCCCGGCTTGATACACAGGCCCCAACGGAGCGATGTGTTCCATGACTTCGCGTTTGCCACCAAAGGCGCCGACCGGCATGCCGCCACCGATTACTTTGCCGAAAGTGGTTAAATCCGGGGTGATGCCGTAGCGGCCTTGTGCACCGGTTAAACCGACACGGAATCCACACATGACCTCGTCGAAAATTAACACCGCACCCGATTCGTCGCAAACGTCACGCAAGGTTTGTAGGAAACCGTCTTCCGGCGGAATGCAGTTCATATTCCCGGCCACCGGTTCAACGATAATGCAGGCGATTTGATCGCCGATTTCACTGAAAACGCGGCGGACTTCATCGGAGTCGTTGTGGGTCAACGTCAGGGTTTCTTCCGCCAGGCAGGCGGGCACACCTGGAGAGGATGGCACACCTAGTGTGAGGGCACCGGAACCGGCTTTGACCAATAAAGAGTCGGAATGGCCATGGTAGCAACCCTCGAATTTGACGATTTTATCGCGGCCGGTGTAACCACGGGCCAAACGAATCGCGGTCATGGTGGCTTCGGTGCCTGAGCTGACCATGCGCACCATGTCGAAGGATGGAATCAAATCGCAAACCAGGTCGGCAATGGTGGTTTCCAGTTCTGTGGGCGCGCCGAACGACAAGCCTTTTTCGGCCTGTTTTTGAACGGCTTCAATCACTTCCGGGTGAGTATGCCCTAAAATCGCCGGCCCCCAGGAAGCCACGTAATCGATATATTGCTTACCGTCTACATCCGTTAGATAGGCCCCTTTTGCCGATTCGAAGAAAACCGGTTCGCCACCGACCCCTTTAAACGCTCGGACAGGCGAGTTGACGCCCCCCGGAATGTGAGTTTGTGCGGCTTGAAAAAGGGCGTGTGAATGTGACATAGAATCGGTTCCTATCAGTTGATTGTGGCGGGTGAAAACCGGAAATCTGAATTACAGATCCGGTGTCATTTGTCGAATGCGTTCGGTGACCAGTTTGAAATCGACCTCACCGACTTTTTGGTAAACGATGTTTCCGTTCGGGGCAATCAAAAAATTGGTTGGGGTCAGCAAGACTTCGCCAAATGCTTTTGACATTTGGCCGTCAGTGTCGCGAACAAAAGAGAAAGGGTAAGGGTTCTTTTCGATGAATTTGGCGACTTGTTCCGCCGGGTCGTACGACATGGCAATGGCAACGATCTCGAACTTATCCCCGAACTTTTCTTTCATTTGGGCCAGGTGCGGCATCTCGGCAATACAGCCAGGGCAGGTGGTCGCCCAAAAACTGACCAATACCGGTTTGAGCGGTTTGCTGAGTTGGAGTGTTTCACCCTGCGCGGTTTTGACGGTGATGTCCGGCGCTTTGCCCAACCCGTCGGAGAAGACGGTGAGGTAGAGCAATACGCCAATGAGAATCACGACGAGAAGACCGAAAAGTTTGCTACCGATGTTGTTCATGGCTGTCTCTTACTGTTAAACAGTTTGTGGGTGGATTAAGGGCGTTTAATGGTTTCAACACCATTTGACGTGCCGCACAGGAAGATGTCCGCATTGCGTGCCGCGAACAGTCCGTTGGTCACGACACCGACGATGCTATTCAGTTCGGCTTCCATCTCCACCGGGTTAACAATTTCCAACCCGTGGATGTCCAGAATCACGTTACCGTTATCGGTCGTAAAGCCTTCGCGCAAGACCGGTTCACCGCCGAAACGTTTGACGACTTCGCGAGCCACATAGCTGCGCGCCATAGGGATGACTTCAATCGGTAGGGGGAATTGACCAAGTACGTCGACCTTTTTGCTGTCGTCGGCGATGCAGACGAATTGTTTGGCGACTGCCAAGACGATTTTTTCGCGCGTCAATGCGCCGCCGCCGCCTTTAATCAGGTTTAGGTTTGGATCGGCTTCATCGGCACCGTCAATGTAAACCGACAGTTCGTCCACGGCATTCAGTTCCAAAACCGGAATGCCATGACCTTTCAAACGCTCGGACGTCGCTTCGGAGCTGGCCACGGCGCCTTTGATTTTGCCTTTGATTTTAGCCAGTTCATCAATGAAGAAGTTCGCTGTGGAACCGGTTCCAACGCCGATGTACGTATCCGGTACAACATAATCGATGGCGGCTTTAGCCACTTCTTGTTTCAATTCGTCTTGTGTCATTGTATCCATCCTGAATCATAAAAATAAAGATGACAGTATTCTAATCACTTTAAAGAAAAATGTATAGCGTGTGGTGCGCGAAGCCTATGGAGAAAGGGTTGAGCTGAGGAGAGCGGCTTTCAAGCCGAAAACGGCTTGAAAGAAAACGATGCGGTTTTAGTGGTGCGGACTACCGCCCGGGGCATTAAATATAACCGGAGGTGGTTGAACGGCCGGTTTGGTTTCCGATAACTTCGGTGGCAGTTCGCCAGGCTTGCGGTCATAGGATGCAACCACCATACCCACTTGGGTGACGTAATAGTTTTTCGGATAAACGTGTACGACTTTGTAAACCATTGGTCGAATCTGCATGCCTTCTTCTTGAAGAGGTTTGCCAAGCATCATGTACATGCCGCACATGGTGGAGCCATTGACGACGTGTTTTGTCTTCAGGTTTTCATGGTCTTTAACGCTGAGTTGCCCTCGACGGTCCAGTTCTGTGATATAGGCTTGTTTGTCGTCATCGGAAGTCAACCCATTATAGTCGACACACAGTTTCAGTGTTTTCTGGTCTTTGATCGATTGCTTGGCGTCTTCGGCCGCCAGTGACGCTGAAGAAAAGGTCAGGGCGCCAACAATCAATGCATAAAGGGAAAGGTTTTGGCCTGTCATTGTTTTATAACCTGTTTTATTTGAAGTCATTTTGTTCGGGGGATTTTATAGGGATGATTGACAGGTTTTCAAGCCTGAAAGGTGGAAAGAGTATGGAAACCGGTTTTTTACAATGGGGCTGTAAAAAAACCGATAAAGGCTGAATGCAGATCGCTTAATGCGACATCATATGGCCGGAGTGCGACATCACCGATTTGACCGGCACGGAAATCGATTTTTTGCTACCGTCTTTAAAGACCAATGTCATGTCGATGGTTTGGCTGGCTTTAAGCGTGTTTTTCAACCCGATGAGCATGATGTGCAATCCGCCGGGTTTCAGGTGGGCCTGTCCGTCGGCCGGTACTTTGATGGATGGAATTTGACGCATTTTCATGACGCCGTCATCGTGAATGTGGGTGTGCAACTCGACCTTTTTGGCGGCGTTGGATTTTGCGTTGACCAATTCAATGTCGTGATCGCTCATATTGGTGAGCGTCATGAAGCTGCCGGTGGCCATGGCTCCGGGTGGCACTTCGCGAACATACGGTTGTTCGACTTCGATGTCGGCGGCGTTATCGGCAAATGCATTGACGCTGATGAGCGAAAAGGCTGTGGCCAGCAGGGCCAGAGAGGACTTAAGCATGTAAGCTCCTAAGGTTGTGTTTGGTTTAAATAGGTTCGAATGGTTTTCACAAAATCATCCGGGCTGGTGGCGTGTGGCAGTTGTGTCGCCAGCTTGCCGCCGGGCGTGATGACATAGGTAAAGGCCGAGTGGTCAACGGAGTAGTGTTCGTCTTTCGGGTCGTCTTGGTGAATCATGTAAACAACGCCGTAACGGTTGGCTATTTCATCCAGTTCGGTTTTGGTCCCCGTCAGGCCAATAATCCCGCTGTCAAAATAATCGACGTATTGTTTGAGGCGCTCTGGTGTGTCACGCTTCGGGTCGACCGAGATAAACAGGATTTGCAGTTTGGCTTTTTCCTCGTCCGTCAGTTGGCGGTAAGCGACGGCCAAATTGCCGAGGTTCGTCGGACAGATGTCCGGGCAGAAGGTGTAACCAAAGTAGGCTAATACCAGCTTGTCATTGAAGTCGCTAAGCGATACCGGTCCATCTGTGGATTGTAAGGTGAAGTCGCCGCCAACGGGTTTTTCGTTCAGAATCAAGTGAGCGGTGGTTTGTTCCGAGTTGTGTTGGGAAAACGGCCAGGCCAAGATAAACAGACCGATGAGGATGCCCAGTAAAACGGTGAAGAAGATAAATTTTTTCATAATACCTACAAGTCAAAAAAGGAGCCGGAGCTCCTTTGGGTTACGTGATGTTGAAAAGCTTAGAATTTGGCCGTCACTTTCGCCCAGAAGTTACGTCCCGGTTCATTGTATTTATAAACGTTGGAACCTTCGGTAATATCATAGTTCAAGTGGTCATAATAGGCTTGGTCGAACAGATTGTCCACACCGGCTTTGACAATCCAGTGGCGATTGATTTGATAGCCACCGAAGACATCGACTGTGCTCCAGGCCGGGGTGTCGCCGTAGTCAGACGTTGGTGTGTAGTCTTTATCGATATTGGTTTGTTCCAGTGCAAAGTTAAAGCGCCCGCCAAGGTGCCAGTTACTTGGTTGGTAAGTGGCGCGCAATTGCCCGGTCGGAGCTGAAATCATCGCAATATTACGGTTGTCGGTGGTGTTACGACCTTGGGTGATGCTGAACTGACCACCGAAAGTCAAAGCGCTGGTCGCGGCGTAATCGGCTTCCAAGTCCGCCCCGTACAGGTCGGCATCAACATTCACATAAACTTCAGTTTTATCTTTGGCAGAGGTTTTGACGCCGTTGTCATATTGATTAGTTGCCAAATCACGCAAGATATAGTTGTTGACACGGTCATACCAAACAGATGCATTCCACTGCAAGGTGCCGGTTTGTTGGCCGATGCCGAAATCGATTTGATTGTGCTCTTCCGGTTTGATATTTGGGTTACCAATCCATGAAGCTTGTTGTGGCGGGGTTGTGCTCATGTTCATGCCCCATTTCGACATGAAACGTTCGGTGGCGTCGGCCGTACGCATGGTGCGGCTCGCCCCCAGGTACCAGTTGTAACCGGCACCAAATTGGTTTTCAAGACGAATCAGAGCATTGAAATTCCCCTCGCTGGCCGAGTCTTCGCCATCGTAATCCGAATAGGCTTTGGCATAAACATCGTTCGGAACGTTGGCAGGTTTACCGGAGGGCGCGTCGTTTGTTTTATCGGCTTTGGCGTAGACGTCGTCGTAACGAACGCCGACAATTAAGTTGGTGTTGGGTGTAAATTCGGTATTGGTTTCAGCGAAGACACTTTTGGTGGTGTTGGTGACATCCGGCCACATATAGTTCAAAGACGTGTTTGGATTGGCGTAACGGTTCCATAAAGTCGCGTCTTTATTGACGCTTTCATATTGCACCCCGTAATCGACTTGAGTGTTGCCCATGTGGCTGGTCAGTTTGATTTTGGCACCATTGGTTTCCGTTGAGGTCGGTGTTTCGCGTAGCATCATCGGAGATGGTGGGGTGCGCAAATCATAGTTGTTCATGGTGTGATCAACGGTGGAACGGTACAAATCGATGTCCACATCGGTGACGGCTTTGGACAATTGACGACCTTCATATTGCAAACGTAGCATATCGGCTTCTGTTTCCGGCGCATCCATTCCCGCGCCAGGGTAAAGGGCATCTTCGGTACGGCTCTTTTCAGCCGAGAATTTTAAGTGGTGGTGTTCATTCGGTGTCCAGCCCAGATCCACATGGCCTTGGTTGGTATTGTAGCTCGATCTGACGACATCACCGTTGCCGTCTGTATAGTTGTTGGCGTCTTTGCGAGAGCCTTGTAAAACGACATAGCCTTTTTGTCCGACGGCACGAACCGTGGCATCGGCTTCGTAATTCATGACATTGGATTTTCCAACGGAGATTTCACCGGAAATCATTTTATTCGGATCGTATTGCGGTTTATTGCGTTTGAACAGAATCGTACCACCGGAGCCGCCCGCGCCTTGCGTAACGGTTTTCACGCCACGAATAACTTCGACTTCATCAAAGGATGACATTTCGGCGTATGAGGAGGGCGGGTCCATTCGATTCGGACAACCACCCGCGACTTTCGCGCCATCCAACAGTACATTTAATTGTGATTGCATTTGCCCATGAATTTGTGGATCAAGCCCATGACCGCCTTTGCGGGACGCCGTGACACCGTTGATTTCGCGTAGCACCGCACCGGTTTCGCTGTTCCCTGTGTTCAGTAGAGATTCGGTACTGACGGTATCGGATTGCGGGGTGATTTCATCCTGTGCTTCCACGGTGATTTTGTCCAGCTTGGCGGTTTCGGCTGCCATGGCCGTTGGAATGAATGCCGAAGAGGACAGGGCGCTGAGGATAGCGAAATAAAGCGGTGTAGGCTTCATGGTTGGTTCCTTACGTTAAGGTCAGAATCACACTCTAAACGGTGTGTGTCTGACGACAGTTTTTAGATTTATAATTTCGACGTATTGTATGTAAGAATTCGTACCAGACTCTTGAGAAATCTTTGTGTAAGTCTGGCAATAGGATGGTGGAAAAGTTGAGAAAGCATTAACCTTACAAAATTTACGGAAAAGTGTGACAGAGGTGTCTCATGAATCACCAGGCCTGGCCGTTTTTGAATTCCTGACGGGATTTCAAAACGGCGAAGGCTGGCTTTGATATAATCGAGCTTTGTTTTTCGATCGGGCGCAGGCCTGGTCAATATTCGATTTGAACCAACGCTGTAAGGATGCACCATGCCAGAAACCATATTACGCCGTGTTTTGAAAGCGCCCGTTTACGACGTGGCCGAGCAAACGCCTTTGGAGAAGGCGCCGCTGATTTCTCAACGCATGCGCAACAATATTTGGTTGAAGCGTGAAGACTTGCAACCGGTGTTTTCGTTCAAGTTACGGGGTGCCTATAACCGTTTGTACCAACTCACGGATGAAGAAAAAGCCCGTGGGGTGATTGCGGCATCCGCCGGTAACCATGCGCAGGGCGTTGCGTTGTCGGCCACTAAAATGGGCATTAAAGCCACGATTGTAATGCCGCGCACCACGCCGATGATTAAAGTCAATTCGGTTCGGAATTTCGGTGGCGAAGTAGTATTGCACGGTGATGCCTACGATCAGGCGGCCGCCCATGCGGCCAAGCTCTGTGAAGAGAATGGTTATACCTATATCCCCCCTTATGATGATTTGGATGTGATTGCCGGTCAGGGCACGATTGCGCTGGAAATGTTGCGTCAAAGCAAACCGTTCGATGTGATTTTCGTGCCGGTGGGTGGGGGCGGCCTGATCGCCGGTGTGGCCGCGGTGATTAAGCAAGTCGCGCCGGAAACGCGGATTGTCGGTGTGGAGCCGGAAGATGCCGCCTGTATGACTGAAGCTTTGAAAGCCGGTGAACGAGTCAAACTGGATTCGGTGGGCATTTTCGCCGATGGCGTCGCCGTGGCACAGGCCGGTGAAATTCCGTTTCGCATCGCGCAAACTTGTGTGGACGAAATGGTGACTGTCAAAACCGACGAAATCTGCGCCGCCGTGAAGGATATTTTTGAAGACACTCGTGCGATTGCCGAGCCAGCAGGGGCCTTAGCCTTGGCGGGGATGAAAAAGTTCGTCGAGGAAAAAGGCGTGGCCGACAAAGACATGGCTGTCATTGTCAGTGGCGCGAATATGAACTTTGATGGGTTGCGTTATGTTTCCGAGCGAACCGAAATCGGGGAGAAGCGCGAGGCGATTTTTGCGGTGACGATTGACGAACGCCCGGGTAGTTTCAAGCAATTCTGTGAATTGTTGGGTGACCGTCGTGCCATTACCGAATTCAATTACCGTTATTCCGACGCCAATAAGGCGGTGGTGTTTGTCGGTGTTCGCACCGAAGGCGGCCAGGCCGAGAAAGACCAGTTGGTCAAGCAGTTGCAAGCCTGCGATTATCCGTTGGAGGATTTGAGCGACGATGAAATGGCGAAATTGCATTTACGTTATATGGTCGGCGGTCATGCCAAGGGCGTGGATAATGAAATGTTGTATCGCTTCCAGTTTCCGGAGCGCCCGGGAGCGCTGTTGCAGTTCTTGATTAAAATGAGCGAAGAATGGAATATCAGCCTGTTTCATTATCGAAACCACGGCGCGGCTTACGGTCGGGTATTGGTCGGAGTGCAGGTGCCGCCGTCACAAATCGAGCAATTCGAATCCTATTTGCAGAGCCTCGGCTATCGTTTCTTCCCGGAACAGGATAATGTCGGGTATCAGTTGTTTTTGCGGCCGATTGAATAATTCAGATTGAATTGTTTAAGGCCGATGATCGATGGCCGATTTCAAGCGCTCTGTTTGTCTTATATAAAAAACGCCCAAGCCTGGGCGTTTTTTATTTTAAGAGGTCAACGAAACCGGTACAGGTGTTTTTCGGTGACCAGGCCTTCCAGCGGAATGTCCCAGGGTTCACTGGGAATCTGTGTCACTTTCTGACATTCATGCGCCCAGCCAATCAGCTTGGGGCGGGAATGTGATGTCGGTAACCAGCGCTTGAATTGGAAGGTTCGATCGTAAAAGCCGCCGCCCATGCCGGTGCGATGGCCGTGTTCGTCAAAACAGGTGAGGGGCATTAAAACGACATCCAGTTGATTGCCCGTCAAGTGCTGATGGTTCGGTACGTCCGGTTCCAGTATGCCGAATCGGTTTGGCGTCATGAGGGTGTCCGGCGTGTAGCGGGCAAAGGCCATATGGCGACCGCGCAAGGTTTTCAAAACCGGCAGGTAAACGTGATGATGACTTTTCCAAAGTTGGTGGGTCAAACGTTCGGTGCTGAGTTCGCCGTCTTGGGATAAATACACGGCAATGCGTTTTGGGCGTTGTAGCCAGGAACTTCTGAGGAGTCGAGCCGTTGCGAGACGTGCGTGTTCGAATTGTTGTCGAGGCGTTAATTGGTTGCGCTGTTGGCGGCAGGTTTGTCTTAGATTCATGTCAGCCGGTAATCTCGGTTGGATAAAAGCGCGACCTTGACGACGTTGTCAATAAAAAGGGAACGGACTAGGCCATTTATCCCTGAACCGTAAAGTTCAGGTGGCAGCCTCCTCTAAAGACTTAGGCTTCTCGGACATAAGCGAGATGCTCACCGTCTAAAGTTTCTGGCCCCAAGGTCATAGCTATCGGCAGGGGATTTGAACCTAGCCCGTGTGAGTACATTATAACAATTTATAAGGTCATTGATAGGGGATGTCGGGTTTTGTTGATTGGATGTTTTGATGATAAGCCGGAGAGGGATAAATGGCTTCTATCGCATGAGTCGGATTGGGGCCGGGAATCGTTAGTCTTTGCCGTCCTGGCTGTTGGCAATTTGAGTCATGGCGTCTTCCAACTGATCGTCTAAACGCAGGCAATACTGTGTGGTGTCCTGCTTCATTTGTAAATAGTCATAACATAAGTTCAGTGCCACCATTAACACTTTGCTTTCACCTTTTAACGTGGTGACCTGGTCGAGTTTGTCTTCCAGTAGCGTCGCGGCTTCGATGAGGCGTTCATGGTCTTCCGGTTCGCAAGGCACTTCAAACGTGTGGTTCATTAAAGATAACGTTAGCATGACAGTTCTCTCATCCAAATAGAATTCAAAGTGGCGACAGCCGAATGTGGCTTTATTTTGGCCGCTTATTTATATGGTACGCATTTCAATAGGGTTTGTCACCCGGATTAATCCTTAAAACGACACCGCTAAGAAGGCTTGTATGCGTTCATCTTGGTTCAATGAGTTGCTCATGGTATGATTCCCGTCATAATGTAAGGCCTTGTGGTGTCGAGTGATGCGGTCGCTTGAAGCTTGCCAGGCCCCTTCCTCTTTTTTAATGAACTGATGAATCAATAGGACTGAACCGAACATGGATTTTGATCAAATGAATGAGGCCTTGAAAGCCCACCCGGAACTGGAATCGCCTTCTTTTTTACAGGGCATGCTGGTCGGGTTGATGTGTGGCGATTCGGATTTGAAAGAAGCCGCTTGGATTAAGCGTATTCTGGAAGAGGCCGGGGTCAAATCCGTGAAAGAAAGTTTTTTGGTTTTGTTGCATGAACTCTATCTGGAATCCGACAAAACTCTGAACGGGTCCGGTTTTGAGTTGACCATGTGTTTGCCGGAAGAAAACGAAGGCCTGCCTTGGCGCGCAGCAATGCTCGGCCAGTGGTGTGAAGGGTTTTTGTACGGTATGGGGTTGGCGGGCCAGTCGGAGCAGAAACTAAAAGGCGATGTGGCTGAGCTGTTCCGTGATTTCGGTGATATTGCCCGTATTGAAATCGATGGTTTGGATGAAGCCGGTGACCAGGAAGAGTCCGATTTTATGGAGTTAATCGAATTCGTTAAAATTGGGGTTTTGACCATTAACGAAGAGCTGAACCCGGTGGAAGGTTCGCCGATTATGATGCAGGATGCACCGACGGATACCTTGCACTGATGGCACACGATTACACTCCGTTTATAGAGCGCCGCCAAGCGGTATTTGATCAGCTGCCGGAACAGTCTGTCGCCTTTGTGGCCGCCGGCGAAGAGCAGATTCGTAACCGCGATGTGGAATACCCGTTTCGTCCGTCGTCGGACTTTTTCTATCTGACCGGTTTTGCCGAACCCGATTGTGTGTTGGTGTTCGTCAAGCAGGGTGAGCGCCGTCAAACTCACTTGTTTTTACGGCCGAAAGATGAAGAGCAGGAGATTTGGCAGGGGCGTCGATTGGGCGTTGACGCTGCGGCACCTTACTTGAAAATTGACCAGGCCTGGTCAATTGACGATTTTGAAGAACAAATGAACGAACTGGTGGAAGGGGCGGAACACTTGGTGTTCAGTTTCGCCGAGTTGGCGCATTGGTCGGACTGGGTATCCGGCTGGATCGGCGCACAAAAAGCCAAAGCCCGCAAAGGCGTGCAAGCGCCAAGCCAGTTGCAAGACCTGGATACCCTTTTGCATGAAATGCGTTTGTTTAAATCCGCCCGGGAAATCGAGTGGATGCGTGATGCGGCACAAATGTCGGTGGCCGGACACTTGGCGGCCATGAAAGCCACCGCGCCTGGGCGTTATGAATACCAGGTGCAGGCGGAATTGGAAAACGGTTTCAAACAAGCCGGATCGCCGCGCGTCGGCTTCAACAGCATTGTGGCGGCAGGAGACAACGCCTGCATTCTGCATTACACCGAGAATGACGCCTGCATCGAAGACGGTCAGTTGGTGTTGGTGGATGCCGGGGCGGAATACGCCGGTTATGCCGGAGACATTACCCATACTTTTCCGGCGAATGGTCGTTTTTCGGCCCCGCAAGCCGAGTTGTATAATCTGGTGTTAAAGGCGCAACAATCGGTCATAGACGCGATTCGACCCGGTGTGCCCTACAATCGTTTGCATGAAATTTCGGTCGAGGTGCTGACCGAAGGACTGGTGGCGCTGGGCATTTTGAGCGGTTCGATCGAAAAGTTGATTGAGCAGGACGCTTACAAGGCGTTTTTTATGCACGGCACTGGCCACTGGCTGGGGATGGACGTGCATGATGTCGGCGATTATAAACAAGACGGCGAATGGCGCTGTTTGCAGCCCGGCATGGTGCTGACCGTGGAGCCGGGGCTGTACATTTCCAAAACCGCCGAAGCGGTGCCGGACGCCTATCGCGGCATCGGTATTCGCATTGAAGATGATGTGGTGGTGACCGAGCAGGGGCACGAGGTTCTGACGCAAGGGTTACCGCGCACGGTGGACGAAATTGAAAGCTGGATGGCACAGCGTTAAGCCGGGTTTAATATCAATAGCATAAGAGGAAACAGGTCATGGCGACGAATCAAACCGATGTATTGATTTCCGGAGGCGGGCCGGTCGGGTTGTTGTTGGCTATTGGCTTGGGTCAGGCGGGGCATCCGGTTGTCGTGGCGGAAAAAAACGCTTTTGAAAAAGGCGAAACCGGCTCCTTCGACGGGCGAGTGCTGGCCTTGACCTATGGTTCCGTTCAGGTGCTGAAAAGGCTGGATATATGGCCTGAGTTGGAGCCGATGACCACGCCGATCACAGATGTTCATGTATCACAAAAAGGGTATTTGGGGTTGACGCAGTTGCATGCCGAGGAGATGCAGGTTCCTGCGTTGGGCTACAGTGTGACTGCATCGGATTTGGGACGCGTTTTATGGCAAACGGCGCAAAAAGCGCCGAACGTGACGTTGCTGTCCGAGTCAGGCCTGGTGGATTTGTCTATTCAAGGGAATCGCCGTCGAGTAGCGTTGATCACGCCGGACGGAAACAGCCATTATGAAGCGGCCTTGGTGGTGGGGGCCGACGGCACCGAATCCACGGTGCGAAAATGTTTGAATTTACCCATTGAGACCAAGGCGTATGAGGCCTTTGGTGTGATTGCCAAAATTGAATCCGAACAACATCCGAGCGGCTGGGCGTTCGAACGGTTTACCGAGCAAGGGCCGGTGGCGTTGTTGCCGATGCACGGTCATGAAAGTAAAGCGGTCTGGGTGGTGTCGAAAGACGATATTGACCGTGTGCGGGCTCTGAGTGATGCCGACTTTATCAGCGAGTTTACGGCTCGCATGGGTGAGCGGTTCGGTGGTTTTGTGCGCGTCAGCGAGCGAGTGGCTTACCCGCTGACGGAAACCTATGTGCCGACATTTTACGCCGAGCGAGCTGTGTTGATGGGGAATGCCTCACACACTCAGCATCCGGTGGCGGCACAAGGTCTGAATCTGGGCATTCGCGATGTGGCGGTGTTTCTGGAAATGATGCCAGACGGTGAAATGGAGGTCGCCGATTTGGGGGATGAAAATTTCTTGGCGCTTTATGCGCAGGAACGCGCCCAGCATCATGAAAAAATCATGGGGCTGACCGATGGTTTGATTCAGCTGTTTCAGGTGGCGTCGCCTGTGGTGGGGCACTTACGCGGCTTAGGCTTAATGGCGATGAACGCTTTGCCCGGTTTACGGAAACGATTTACTAAAATGACCATGGGGGTGTCGTCGTGACCCAGCCATCAAAACCGAACAATGCTCCAATGCAAACCGATGTGGTGATTGTCGGCGGTGGCATGGTGGGGGCCTCTGTGGCACTGGGGCTGGCTCAAGCCGGTTTTGGCGTCACTTTGTTGGAGCGCCAGGCACCTTCGCTGGAATGGTCCGAAGAGATGCCATACCAGACGCGGGTCAGTGCTTTGACACGTGCGTCGGAAAATGTTCTGAAACATTTGAATGCCTGGGAAGGCATCGAGCGCCGTCGCTGTCATGCGTTTACCGATATGCACGTCTGGGAATCGATTTCCGATGCGGAAGTGCATTTCGATGCGCGGGATGTTCAGGAATCGAATCTGGGCTATGTGGTTGAGAACAATGTGATTCAGTCCGCACTTTGGGAACAGATGCCTTCCTACCCGAATCTGCATTGCATTGTGGGTCAATCCATACAGGATTTGAAACTGGAAAATGACCAGGCCTGGGTGGAATTGGATAATGGTGATTGCCTGCAAGCACGTTTAGTGGTGGGGGCGGATGGTGCTTTATCGAAAACCCGTGACATGGCCGGGATTGCGGTTCAAGCGCATGATTATCAGCAATGTGCGGTGGTCGGCTGTGTGAGAACCGAGTTGTCGAATCAGGATACCTGTTGGCAGCGTTATCAATCTGACGGTCCTTTCGCCTATCTGGCGATGGACAATAATATGAGTTCCATTGCTTGGTATTTGCCGGTGGAACAAATGCAATGGGCTTTGTCGCTGTCGGACGACGCCTTTGCGGAAGCGATTACCGAAGCGTCCGGGCGTAAGTTGGGGAAGGTGGTTGAAGTCGGTGAGCGTTCGGCGTTTCCGTTGGTGCGTCGCCATGCCGAGGCGTATGTGAAACCGCATTTTGCACTGGTCGGCGATGCCGCTCATACTGTTCACCCGCAAGCCGGTCAAGGAGTCAATCTCGGTCTGCTGGATGCAGCCGCGTTAGTGGAAGTGTTAACCGAAGCAAAGCAGGCGAGTCCCGATCATTGGGATCGTTTTGCGGTGTTGCGCCGTTATGAACGCTGGCGCCGTGGTGACAATTTCATCGTTCAGCGTTCCATGGAAGGGTTTGATTGGCTGTTTAAACAGGATCAGGGTGTGAAAAATCAAGTGCGGCAATGGGTGTTGCCGTTGGCGGATCAGGCCAAACCTTTGAAGCGCTGGTTGATGAGTCAGGCCTTAAATGGCCGGGAAGTTTTACCGGCGTTGGCAAAATAACGGAAAGATGGAGTCATGAATTTAAAAGCCATTATCGGTGTTGAAGGCGTCAGCCAGTTTGAAGGCGAAAAGGCGGTTCGCGTTGGGCGTTATTTTTCTTATGCCGTCTTTGTTGCATTGTTGGTGGTCGTGGTTCAGTTGGTGTTGGATTACGCGGACCATGATCGCGACAGTATTTGGATATCCGCGATGGTGTGGGGGGTGTTTGCTTCCGAGCTTGTGGTGAACCTTTGGCTGGTGCGCGATAAAAAACGCTATTTATTACATAACTGGCTGAATGTGTTGATCGTGATACTGGTGTTCCCTTGGATTGATTATGGCGGGCACTGGGCCGCTATTTTCCGAGCGTTGCGGTTATTACTGTTCCTGCGCGTGATGTCGGATGTTTTCATTGATGTTGTTCTGCTGTTGAAGCGTAATAACTTCGGTGTGGTCCTGGTGGTGTATGTGGTGTTTGTTGTTGTATCGGGCGCTATCTTCGCGGCATTGGAAGACACGACCTTTTCGAATGGGCTTTGGTATTCGTTGGTGACGGTGACGACGATTGGTTACGGGGATGTGGTACCGGTGACCGAAAAAGGGCGTGCTTTCGGAACGGTATTGATTGTGTTCGGTGTGGTGTTATTCTCGTTGGTGACGGCGAATATCTCGGCCTTTTTGATCGGTTCCGATCAAAAAGAGCGCGAAAAGGATATTTTAAAAAACGTCAAGTTGCTACAGAGCCATTTGGACAAGCAAACGGAATTGAACAAAGTGCATAGCGACGAAGCCTTACAAAAGGTTTCGGAAAGTGTGGAGGAAGTCGAACGACGCATGAAGCAATTCCACACCGAAAATATCGGTCACGGTTTGGATCGTTTGGAAGTGAAGCGGCGCGAGGAACACGACTTTTTATTGCAACAGATTCGCCGCGAAAATGAGCGTACTTTGGCGGAGGTGAGATCCCTTGTTTCCGACCTGAAGAAGGATAAAAAAAATCAATGAATTCATCAGGTAATATTTTAAAGCATCTCATAATATAAGGTGCGGTGGGGGCGCGGCTATAAAATAAATTTTGACATTTTTGAATGATAGAACTATAGTCTAAACACTAAAAAAATTTATAGACGACAAAGGCATTTTAAGAATGGCTGATAGACGGCTTCAAGTATTTTACACGGTTGCAAAAGTATTGAGCTTTACTAAGGCAGCGGAAACCCTTCATATGACCCAGCCTGCGGTCACCTTCCAAGTCAAACAACTTGAAGAATTCTTTAACACTCGCTTATTCGACAGGACGCACAACAAGATTACGCTTACCGAGGCGGGTAAAATTGTGTATGACTATGCCGAAAAAATACTCGATCACTATGAGAAAATGAACAGTGAGGTGAGGGAGCTCACCGGTGAGGTGACGGGCAGTCTTCTTATCGGGGCCAGTACCACCATTGCCGAGTATATGTTGCCGAACTTATTGGGTGCCTTTAAAAAACAATTCGAAGACGTCAATATTCGTTTGCAGGTTGGGAATACCGATGCCATTGTGGCCATGGTCGAAAACAATATGATCGATCTGGGTGTGGTGGAAGCGCCGGTTTATAATAAGAATTTGGAAGTCGATGTCTGTCGTCTGGATGAGATGGTGTTGATTGTACCGGAAGGCCATCCTCTGTCGAATCGTGACAAGATTTCCATCGAGGATGTGCGAAAGTATCGTTATATTTCGCGTGAGGAAGGCTCCGGGTCGCGTTCCGTCATTGATAACTATATTCGTGAACAAGGGTTGAGTTATTCCGACCTGAATGTGGTCATGGAGCTGGGTAGCCCGGAAGCCGTGAAGATGGCGGTGGAATCGGATGTGGGGATTGCCATTGTCTCTCGTACCACGATTGTCAAAGAAATGAAATTGGGGACTCTCAAAGCCCTACCGTTGGATCCGCCGTTGACGCGTCCTTTCTCTCATGTGCGTCAGAAGCACAAATTCCGTCATCGTGCGGTGGGCGAACTGCTGGACTTTGCAGTGGAATACTGTAAAGAAAAAGCTGTTGAGCAAGGCTTTCAGTTGCCGACCGAAGAGGATATGAAAAAGTATACTTCACGCGGGTAAGTGTTGCTTTAAAGCGCTTTTCGAAAGCGCCATTGACGATACAGCCAACTGAACGTAAAAAGCCAATAATGACCAGGCCTGGTCATTATTGGCTTTTTTGTTTTTGGGGCAAGGAAAGGCAGCGGATAGAGGGTATCCGCTGAAAAGGCATTAGAGGTTTTCGGATGCGTATTCCGCCAAACGAGAGCGTTCGCCTTGTCTTAACGTAATGTGCGCACTGTGTGGCCAGTCTTTGAAGCGGTCGACAATATAGGTTAGGCCGGTAGTGGTTTCCGTTAGGTAAGGGGAGTCAATCTGCCCGATGTTCCCGAGGCAAACAATTTTGGTGCCTTCGCCGGAGCGAGTGATGAGGGTTTTCATCTGCTTGGGCGTCAGGTTTTGCGCTTCATCGAGAATAATGAATTTGTTTTGGAAGGTGCGGCCGCGCATGAAGTTTAAGGATTTGATTTTAATGCGTTTGTTCAGCAATTCCTGAGTGGATTCTTTTTCCCAATCCGTGGTATGACCATCGGATTGAGTCAGCACTTCCAAGTTGTCCATTAAAGCACCCATCCAAGGTGTCATTTTTTCCTCTTCCGTTCCCGGTAAAAAACCGATGTCATCCCCAATTGGAATGGTGGCACGGGTCATGATGATTTCGTTGTAGATGCCTTCGTCCAGCGTCTGCTCCAAGGCGGCGGCCAAAGCCAATAGGGTTTTACCGGTTCCCGCTGTGCCAAGCAAAGAGACAAAATCGATTTCAGGGTCCATTAGAAAGTTCATGGCCATGTTCTGCTCTTGGTTACGTGCGGTGATGCCCCAGACGCTGTTTTTGGACTGTTCGAAATTGTGCATGTATTCCAAGACAGCTGAATGGTGGTCTTTTCGGCGGACAATGGCGCTGAAGCCTGACTCGTTTTCACTAATCAAGCACTGGTTTGGATACCAGTGTAGGTTATCGTCAGTGACTTCCAGCTCGTAGAAGGTTTTGTTGTCTTCCTGCCAGGATTTCATTTTGCTGAAGTTTTCTTCGAAAAAATGTTCCGGCAGCACTTCCCAGCCAGTGAATAATAAATCCGCATCTTCCAGAACCCGGTCGTTGTAATAGTCTTCGGAATGCAACCCGACGGCCGACGACTTGATCCGCATATTGATGTCTTTCGTCACCAAAGTGACGTTGCGGTTCGGGTAGTGTTCTTTTAGGGCGAGGCCGGTTTGCAGAATGTGGTTGTCGGCTTTGTGGCTCGGTAAGGACTCCGGTAGCATGGCGATGAGCGGCTCGGTTTCGAAAAACAGTTTGCCCAGGTGCAGCGTTTCCGATTCTTTATTGGGGTGAATGCGTTCCAAATCCAGCCCTGCTTTGATGTCGTCAAAGCTGGCGTTACTGATGATCTGGTCAATGAGTCGGTTGGTTTCACGAACGTTTCGAGAGACTTCCGACATCCCTTTTTTGCCGGCATCCAGCTCTTCCAGTACGGTCATGGAAATGAAAATATCGTGCTCTTCAAAATTGAATAGCGCCATCGGGTCGTGCATTAACACATTGGTGTCGAGAATGAATAATCTGTTTGGACTGTTGGTCATCGATGGAATCCTATGGTATACGAGGCAATTTGCTGGTTCGTTATTCTGAAAAGGTTTTGAGTGTGTCCATGACCTCCTTGACGTGTTCTTTTACTTTGACTTTTCGCCACTCGTGAACCAGTTTACCTTCCGGGTTAATCAGAAAGGTACTGCGTTCAATGCCCATGTATTCGCGGCCGTAATTCTTTTTCAATTTAATGACGTCGAACAGGTTGCATAAGGTTTCGTCCGGGTCGGAAATCAACTCGAAAGGAAAGTCGAATTTGGCTTTGAAATTTTCGTGTTTTCGAATGGAGTCTTTGGAAACGCCGAAAACTTGAGCGTTGAGTTGTTTCAGTTCATCGTAAGCGGCGCTGAAATCCTGGCCTTCGGTGGTGCAGCCGGGCGTGTTGTCTTTCGGGTAAAAATAGAGAATGGTGTAATGGCCGGAAAAGTCGGAATCGGTGATGGTTCGGTCGTTAGTGGCGAGTAAAGAAAAAGAAGGGATGCTCTCGCCAAGTCGTGCTTTGTCAGTCATTTTTGCTCCTTTTTTTAATCAGTATGCAGGGTTTGAAAAAATTGTTCAATGAAAAAATTATGAAAAGATGACGACAGCTTTAAAAGCACATGAGGAGCAAAATAATCGCTTGAAGAAAAGGGGGTTAGAAGGTAATATTACTCTTTTGTTTTTACATTCATTTTTTGGAGAAAATCATCGTGTTTAGAGGGAGTATGGTTGCCTTGGTCACGCCGATGCGGGCGGACGAATCAGTGGATTTTGATGCGCTTGAAAAATTAATTGAGTTTCACGTCAAATCCAAGACCAAGGCCATCGTCGCCATGGGCACGACCGGGGAATCGGCCACTTTAGACTTTGAAGAGCACCGTGAAGTGGTGCGTTTTGTGGTCGATAAAACCGCGGGACGGATTCCGGTCATTGCCGGAACCGGTGCCAACTCCACGACCGAAGCGATTGAGTTGACCGAATATGCCAAGCAAGTGGGAGCAGATGCCTGCTTGTTGGTGACGCCTTATTACAATAAGCCGACTCAGGAAGGGTTGTACCTGCATTATAAAAAGATTGCCGAGACGGTCGATATCCCTCAAATTCTTTATAATGTTCCGGGCCGCACGGCCTGTGACCTTTTACCGGAAACCATCGGCCGCTTGTCTGGCATTAAAAATATTGTCGGCGTGAAAGAAGCAACGGGTGATGTCGAACGTGTGGCACAAATCAAAGTGTTGACGGGTGATGATTTTGATCTTTACACCGGCGATGACGGTACGGCCGTTGATTTTCTGCTGGCCGGAGGCCATGGAGGCATTTCCGTGACGGCGAATGTGTGTCCGCAGCAGGTTTCCGAAGTCTATGATGCGGCGATTGCCGGTGATGCCGAAACGGCGCGTCGCCTGGATGCGCCGCTGGCTGAATTGCATCAAACCCTGTTTGTTGAAGCCAACCCGATTCCGGTTAAATGGGCTATGATGGAAATGGGGTTGATGGGCGGAGCCATTCGTTTGCCGTTGACGCCGCTGTCAGAAAAGTATCACGAAGTGGTGCGTCAAGCATTGCGAACGGCAGGAGCCCTGTAAACGAATGAAATTAAAGATCCTTTCTCAAAAACTATTGAACGTAGCTGGGTACGGTATTGTGATGGTTGCTTTGCCCGCTCTAATGGTCGGGTGTTCTTCCACGCCTTCAAGTGGGCAAAACGCCAAAGAGGTGTTGGATTACGATGCCGACACCGATTATCGCAAAACCGAAAAATCCCTTTCTCAGAACCTAGACGTTCCGCCCAACCTATTTGCTCCGGCCAAACGCCAGGATCGCTTTGATGTGACGTTGGAAAATTCCGCCAATCAAACCGCTCAAGAAGAGTATCGTTATGTGCCGACCTATCGCGCCAATAATTTGACCGTGAAATCGAATTTGTCCGAGCGTTGGTTGGAAATCAAGGGCATGAGCAGCGAGAAAGTCTGGGATGGCACGCAAGCGTTTTTGGAATCCTTGGGGATGCCGATTGCGGAAGCTCGAAAAGATACCGGTTTCATTCGTACCGAATTCGTACCGCGTAAGGAGCTGGTGCCGTTGGACGATCAGGGGCCTTTAACGAAGCTTTTGAACAGCTGGCGACCTGAGCAGGCAGAAGGGCTTTATGACCGCCTGATCGCTCAGGTCGAATACGATAAAGAACGCCAGGTGACGAAAGTGTATTTCCATCACTACATGGTGGCCGATCCAGATGCGGCGGAATCGGAAAACGGAGCCATGGTGGTGTCCTCCGGTTGGCGTGTTCGCCCTTATAACCCGATGGTTGAAGCGGAAGCCATCTATCAGTCCATGATTTTCTTTGGGGCTTCTCAGGAAGAATCCTTGAAAGCCATAGAATCCACCGAGGGATTGGTCTCTGTTGAAGGCGACGATGAATATGAAGGGTTGCGTGTCAAAGCCGACGCGGCGGAAACCTGGAGCTACTTGAAGGCGATGCTGTACCGTGCCGATTGGCACTATGACCGTATTAAAGCGGATACCCGCGAAGTTTGGGTGAAAGTGCCGGATGAGGCACGAAAAGAAAACACTCTCATGTCCAAGCTGGCCTTCTGGCGAGACGATAAAGAGGCTGGGAAGTATTTGCCGGAAATCGTCAAATTCTCTGTCTCGCCGATGGCCGAGGACGGTACGACGAAAGGCAGTCTGTTGAAAGTGGAGTCGCCGGAGGGCAGTGAGCCGCTGACGGCTGAGAAGCGCCACTACATCTTCCAGTCGTTGGGCTTGTTGGCCGAATAGGACGAATTCGAATTTATTCAAAATTGTTTTAAGATAGCCCTTGGTGTTTCCGAGGGTTTTTTATGAGGCTTTTAGTCGTGTCATCGATTCACGCAAAGGCCTTTTTGTATAGGAAAAAAATATGCACGTTATCTGGGGAAAATCCGCTCATTCCGATTACCGCTTGAATCAATTGCTCAATAAGCTGTCTGACAAAGGCGTCATTGAGGGGTTGGCTTCGCAATATGTTTATTTCGTTGATCTGAATGAGGGCGTTGCGGATTTACAGCCAGATGAGTGGCGTAAACTGCGCGTGCTTTTGAACGGCTCTGAAGACGTTTTGAGCGAACAAGGTGATAACGGCTGCATTATTACACCGCGTCTGGGCACCATTTCCCCTTGGGCTTCTAAAGCAACCGATATTACCCATACCTGTGGCCTGGATTCGGTTCACCGTATTGAACGTGGCGTCGTCTATTATTTGAATGGAGCCGATGGGGCCGCTCATGAAACGATGGTTTCGGAATTGTATGACCGTATGATGGAACAGGTCAGTTACGATTTGCCGACTTTGGAAGCCTTGTTTTCGCATCAACCCCCTAAGCCATTAAGTACGGTTGATGTCTTAGGTGGTGGACGAGCGGCGTTGGCAGAAGCCAACGGTAATATGGGGCTGGCCTTGTCGGAGGATGAAATTGATTATTTGGTTGACGCCTTTATCGGTTTGAACCGCAATCCATCGGATGCCGAGTTGATGATGTTTGCTCAGGCGAATTCCGAACACTGTCGTCATAAAATTTTCAATGCCGATTGGACGATTGACGGTGAGGATAAACCGAATTCTTTGTTCGGCATGATTCGCAATACCTACCAGAAGAATCCACAAGGCGTGTTGTCCGCTTACAGTGATAATGCCGCTGTGGTGGAAGGCTATCAAGCGACACGTTTCTTCCCGGATGCTGAAAACCGCCGTTATCAATATAACGATGAAAACGTCCACTTCCAAATTAAAGTGGAAACCCATAACCACCCGACGGCCATTTCCCCTTGGCCGGGTGCGGCCACTGGGTCCGGTGGTGAGATTCGAGATGAAGGTGCGACTGGCCGTGGTTCCAAACCTAAAGCCGGTTTGACCGGGTTCACTGTCTCCAATTTGAATATTCCGGGGTTTGAACAACCTTGGGAACGTGCTTACGGCAAGCCAAACCGAATCGTTTCGGCCTTCGATATTATGATGGAAGGCCCTTTGGGCGCGGCCGGGTTTAATAACGAATTCGGGCGTCCGGCGATTAACGGGTATTTTCGGACTTATGAAAATGCGTTGATTACCCACGAGGGCGAAGAAATTCGAGGGTACCATAAACCGATTATGCTGGCCGGAGGGTTAGGGAATATCCGTGAAATGCACATTGAGAAAAACGATATTCCAGCCGGTGCGAAACTGGTGGTGCTGGGTGGACCGGCCATGTTAATTGGTTTGGGCGGCGGCGCGGCGTCTTCGGTGGACAGTGGGGCCGGTGCGGAGAATCTGGATTTTGCTTCCGTTCAGCGTGAAAACCCTGAAATGGAAAGACGGGCCCAAGAAGTCATCGACCGTTGTACCTATTTGGGCGAAAATTCACCGATTGCCTCCATTCACGATGTGGGTGCCGGTGGCTTGTCAAACGCCTTCCCGGAACTGGTGAACGATGCCGGTAAAGGCGGGCGCTTCCTGTTGCGTGATGTGCCAAATGACGAACCGGGTATGTCGCCAATGGAAATTTGGTGTAACGAGTCGCAGGAACGGTATGTCATGGCCATTTACCCGGATCAAATTGAACAGTTTGAAGCCATCTGTCGCCGTGAACGGTGTTTATATGCGATTGTCGGTGAGGCGACCGCCGAGCAAAAACTGGTGGTGAATGATACGGAATTCGACAACAATCCAGTCGATATGCCATTGAATGTGTTGCTGGGTAAACCGCCTAAGATGCACCGTCAGGTAACGTCCCGCCGAGTGCCGCAACCAGGGTTTGAACCGGCGGTACTGGATTTTAACGATGTCACCGAACGTTTGTTGAAGTTGCCGACCATTGCCAGCAAAAGCTTTTTGATTACGATTGGTGACCGCACCATTACCGGCATGGTCACACGCGACCAAATGGTTGGGCCTTGGCAAGTGCCGGTCGCGGATGCGGGTATTACCTGTTCGGATTACCAAGGTTATACCGGTGAAGCGATGGCGACGGGTGAGCGTCCGCCGGTGGCGTTGATTAATCCGAAAGCATCGGCCCGTTTGTCGATTGCCGAAGCGATTACCAATATCGCTTGCGCTAAAATCGACAAAATGAGTGACATTAAAATTTCCGCTAACTGGATGGCCGCCGCCGGTCACCCGGGGGAAGATTCAGCCCTGTACGACGCCGTTGAAACCGTCGGGTTGGAACTGTGTCCGGCGTTGGGCATTGCCGTGCCGGTCGGTAAAGACTCCATGTCGATGAAAACCGTTTGGCAAGATGGGGACGAATCTAAGTCCGTCACCTCTCCGGTGTCCTTGAATATCACCACTTTTGCACCGGTACAAGATGTTCGCAAAACGGTCACGCCGCAGTTGCGTACCGACTTGGGGGACACCCAACTTTTGGCGATTGACTTGAGTCGCGGCCAAAACCGTTTGGGCGGTAGCTGTTTGGCACAGGTCTATAACCAAATCGGTGATGTCTCCGCAGATTTGGATTCCGCCGACGATTTGTTGAGGTTGTTCGACTTTGTTCAGGCCTTGATGGCCGATGATTTGATGTTGGCTTACCATGACCGTTCCGACGGTGGTTTCTTGATTACTCTGTTGGAAATGGCCTTTGCAGGACACTGTGGGTTGACGTTGGATACCAGCGCTTTGGGTGACGAGCCGGTATCGGCCTTGTGTGCCGAAGAAGTCGGTGCGGTGATCCAGGTGTCATCGGATGACGAAGCGGTGATTGCCGGTTTGTTGGAAGCGCATGGCTTAGCCGATATGGCTCATTGGATTGGAACGACAAGTGACGACGACGCCATTCAGATTGTCGCCCATGGACGAACTCTGTTGAGCGGTGACCGCAAAACTTACCAGGCCTGGTGGTCGGAAACCAGTTATCGTATGCAAGCCTTGCGCGATAACGAAGCCTGCGCTCAAGAAGAGTTTGACGCCATTCAAAAAGATGCCAACACCGAAATTCGTCCGGTGGTGACGTTTGATCCGAATGAAGACATTACCGCAAGTTTCAGTCGCAGCCAGCGTCCGAAAGTGGCGATTTTGCGTGAACAGGGCGTGAACGGTCAGCAGGAAATGGCCGCCGCGTTTGATCGTGCCGGGTTTGATGCGATTGACGTGCATATGTCGGATGTTTTATCCGGTGATGTGGCGTTTGATGATTTCCGTGGTCTGGTGGCCTGTGGTGGTTTCTCTTACGGTGATGTCTTGGGCGCTGGTCGCGGTTGGGCCAATTCCATTTTATTCAATGACACGGCGCGCCAAACGTTTGAGCAGTTCTTCCAGCGAGCAGACACTTTTACACTGGGTGTCTGTAATGGTTGTCAGATGTTGTCGAATTTGAAAGAGATTATTCCGGGCGCGGAGCATTGGCCGGCGTTTGTTCGTAACCGTTCCGAGCAGTTTGAAGCGCGTTTCTCGTTTGTGGAAATTCAAGAGTCGCCGTCGATTCTGTTGCAAGGCATGGCTGGAACGCGCATTCCGGTGGCGGTGGCGCATGGTGAAGGACGTATGGACTTCGGTGTAGGTTCCGCAGCGGATGTGTCAGGCCTGGTCGGTTTGCGTTATGTGGATTCGGTGGGGAATCCAACCGAAACCTATCCGTTTAACCCGAACGGTTCCGAGGGCGGGATGACCGGTCTGACCACGCAGGACGGACGTGTGACGATTATGATGCCACACCCTGAACGTGTTTTCCGTACGGTTCAAAACTCCTGGCATCCGGATGACTGGCAGGAAGACGCGCCTTGGATGCGTTTGTTCCGAAACGCCCGTAAGTGGGTCGGTTAAGGGGTATTGGATAAATAGATTAGAAAGTGCTTATATAAAATAAGCCTATTGTCGATAAATAAAATTTTATCAAGCATTATTTTAGTTTATTTGACTTTACAGGGCGCTTTCCAGTAATGTTACACAACTTTATTTTTCGCTTTTGTTTCAGGTAGTTTGTGATGCCTGAAATCGTTTTTTAAATTTCAAACGGAGTAGGACAATATGTCTTTAAATCGTCGTGAATTTCTTCATGTAATGTCTATGGCTGCCGCCGCCGGGATGCTTCCTGGTACAGCGAAAGCGATGTCTTCAAGCCCAAGCAAGGGATCCGCTGTCTCTTCCGATATGTACAATGTTCCGATGAAAGGAAAAGTACGTTTGTTACACCTAACGGATACACACGCGCAGTTAAAGCCGATCTACTTCCGTGAACCAAACGTTAACTTGGGTACCGGTCCTGCTTACGGTAAATTGCCGCACGTTGTTGGTAATTATTTCTTAAATGAATTAAATATTCCTGAAAACACGCCTTTGGCGAATGCATTCACTTACTTGAACTTCCAAGACGCTTCTGAGCAGTATGGTAAAGTGGGCGGTTTCGCACACGTTAAAACCTTGTTGGACAAGTTGCGTGAAGCGGCCGGTGGTCGTGAAAACACTTTAACGATGGACGGTGGTGACTTGTGGCACGGTTCCGGTACCGCTTTGTGGACGCGTGGTCAAGATATGGTTGAAGCGTCTAATCTGTTGGGTGTGGACATTATGACAGGGCACTGGGAATTCACTTACCATGAAGACGAAGTCCTAACCAACCTTGGCAAGTTCAAGGGTGAGTTCTTGGCGCAGAACATCCGTATCAAAGAAGATTCTTTGTTTGGTGATGCTTACCGTGAAATGACGGAGCGTCACAATGGTTTGGGTATGTATGATGAAGATGATGCACGTCCATTCAAACCTTATTCAATTAAAATCGTTAACGGTGAGCGCATCGCGGTCGTGGGGCAAGCTTTCCCACGTACAGCGAACGCTAACCCACAGTCCAACTTCCCGGATTGGTCTTTCGGTCTGCGTGAAGATGCTTTGCAAGAAACCGTGAATCACATTCGTGAAAACGAAAAAGTGGCGGCGGTTGTGATGATTTCCCACAACGGTATGGACGTGGATATCAAAATGGCTTCTCGCGTTACCGGTATCGATGCGGTCTTCGGTGGTCACACTCACGACGGTATTCCTAAGACAATCAACGTGAAAACGCCAGATGGTGGTGTTTGTTACGTAACGAACGCCGGTTCTAACGGTAAGTTCGTTGGTTGCATGGACTTGGATATCCAAAACGGTAAATTGAGAGGTGTTGACTACAAATTGTTGCCAGTTTTCTCTAATGTTTTGGCGGCCGATGAAAGCGTTAAGACCTTCATCGAACACTTAGGCACCAAAGTCTATAACAAAGACATTATTGAGTCGCGTAACCCGAAATATTATTACAACAAAGATCGTCTAGGTAAGACTTACGACGAAATCCTAAATGAAGAATTGGCTGTGGCGGAAGATACTCTATACCGTCGTGGTAACTTCATGGGGACTTGGGACCAAATCATCGTAAACTCACTGCGCGAAGAGCACGACACGCAAATCGCTATGTCGGCCGGTGTACGTTGGGGTACGTCCGTATTGGCGGGTGAAACCATCACCATGGCACGTGTTATGGACGAAACGTCTATGACTTACGGTGAGACGTATAAGTCTGAAGTGACCGGTGCACAGATGAAAGATATCCTAGAAGGTATCTGTGAAAACCTATTCCAAAAAGACCCATACCTACAATCCGGTGGGGACATGGTTCGTTTGGGTGGTATGGACTATACCTGTGAACCGAATGCGTCTTTGGGTAACCGTATCTCCGACATGCGTTTGGACGACGGTACGCCGCTTGAAGCCAGCAAAACCTATACGGTTTCCGGTTGGGCTCAAGTGGATTCCGTTGGTGACGGCCGCTTGATGTGGGACGTTGCTGCGGATTACCTACGTAACCACAAAAACGACATGAAGCTGAAGAAAGTTAACCATCCTAAGTTGGTTGGCGTGAAAGGCAACCCAGGTATTGAAGCTTACCCAGGTGAAATGGCTTAATCGAACGAACGATTAGTCAAATAAAAAGCCCGCTTATGCGGGCTTTTTTTATGAGCGTTTTAAGCGCTTTATGGCTTTATGTCACAACACGGTGGCAATAAAAAAACCACCAGGCCTGGTGGTTTTTGCGTTTCCGGGAGCTCTGGGTGTCTGTTAAGAGGCTGAGTCTCCGTGCTTGTCCGTTTCGGTTTCCGAAGTTGTGGACGGGGCTTTATTCAAATAGGCTTTCAAGGCCTTTGACTTGCTGCGAATCTGGAACGTCAGTTTTGCCACGTCGTCAAAGTGTTTTGCAAAGTGAATTGTCATGCCTTCCTTGAGGTAATCCGGCAGTTCGTCGTAATCTTTGCGGTTTTCTTCCGGCAGAATCAGTTCTCGAATACTGATACGGCGCGCCGCAATCACTTTTTCTCGAATCCCGCCCACCGGTAGCACCTGTCCGGTCAAGCTGAGTTCGCCTGTCATGGCCAAAGGTTTTTGAATCGCTTCGTTACGAGCCAGAGACAGGAGGGCCGTCGCCATGGTGATACCGGCACTCGGGCCGTCTTTTGGCGTGGCGCCGTCTGGTACGTGCAAGTGGACAAATGCTTTGTCGAAAAATTCCGGGTCGGCTTTGTATTTATCCAGGTTGGACGCAATGTAGCTGTAAGCGATGCTGGCGGATTCCTGCATGACTTCACCGAGCTGACCGGAGAGCTTGAAACCGCGGTTCAAGGTATGAACACGACTGGCTTCGATGGTCAGGGTGGCGCCGCCCATTGACGTCCACGCCAGACCCGTGACGGTTCCCAGTTGTTGATTGGTCTTTTCCGGCGAAAAACGCGGCTGACCCAGCATGGATTCCAAATCGTTCACATGAATGGATGTTTGTTCCAACTCGCCTTTGACAAAACGAATCGCCAGTTTACGAATCAACTTCGCCAGCTGTTTTTTCAGGTTTCGCACACCGGCTTCCCGTGCATAGCCTTCAATGACATGACGGATGGTGGCCGGGGTGATTTGCACCTGTTTTTTATCCAAGCCGGCGTCTTTCAATAAGCTTGGCCACAGGTGGTGTTTGGCAATCTGCACTTTCTCTTCGGTGATGTAACCCGACAAGCGAATCACTTCCATACGGTCCAGCAATGGGCCTGGAATGGTGTCCAGTGTATTGGCGGTACAGATGAACAAGGCTTTCGACAAATCGAAGCGTACGTCCATATAATGGTCCATAAACTCAGTGTTCTGTTCCGGGTCCAGCACTTCCAAAAGCGCCGATGCCGGATCGCCTTGATAAGAGGAACCGATTTTGTCGACCTCGTCCAGCATAATGACCGGATTGGCGGTGCCACAATCTTTTAAGGCCTGCACGAATTTTCCCGGCATGGCGCCGATGTAGGTGCGACGGTGTCCTTTGATTTCCGCTTCATCACGCATGCCACCGACCGAGAAGCGATAGAATTTACGCCCCAATGTATCGGCGATCGAACGACCGATGGAGGTTTTTCCGACCCCCGGTGGTCCGACCAGACAAATAATGGAACCGGAAATTTCGCCTTTCAAAGCGCCCACCGCCAAAAACTCCAGAATGCGGTCTTTAACGTCGGTCAGGCCGTCGTGGCCTTTATCCAGAATTTTCTTGGCGCGCTTCAGGTCCAGTTTGTCTTTGCTGTATTGACCCCACGGCAGTTGCGTTAGCCAATCCAGCCAGTTGCGCGCCACGCCGTATTCCGGCGATTGCGGGTCCAACATATTGATTTTGTTCAATTCTTCTTCGGATTTCAGTTGCGCTTCTTCCGACAGCGCCAGTTTTTCGATGCGCTCTTGGAAGAGGTCGGCATCAGCGGTGCGGTCGTCTTTGACCATGCCCAGTTCTTTTTGAATTTCCTTAAGCTGCTGATGCAGGAAAAACTCACGCTGTTGTTGCGTCAGGTTTTCTTCCACGCGTTCGCGAATATTGAACTGCAACTTGGTCACTTCGATTTCATGCTTGAACAGGTTCAGCACTTTTTCCAGGCGTTCGCTCAAGTCGAGCGTATCCAGCAAGTCTTGCAGTTTATCATTGCTGGCCGCCGTTAAGCTGGCCGCGAAATCGGCCAGATGGTGGGAATCGGATGCGCTGTAACGGTTCAGAAAGTATTTCAGTTCTTCGCTGTACAGCGGGTTCAGCGGCAACAGTTCTTTGAAGGCGTTCATAATCGCCAGACCGTAGGCTTTGTACTCGCTTGGGTTGCCATTTCGAATGTCGGCCGGATAGGTCACGCGGGCACGGTAAGGCGGTGCTTCGTGCACCCATTCGGAAATTTGAAAACGGCAAATGCCTTCCGCAATTAACTGAATGTAATCGGGTTTGACCTTTGGATCGTGGATACGCACCAGTGTTCCGGTTTGGGCGAAGTCGCTCGGGTCGGCTTTGAAGTGGTCGTCGGTATCGACATAAATGATGCCGATGTACTGAATTTTATTGTCAATGACGCTTTGAATGGTGTCTTGCCAGATGTCTTTGTCCAGAATAATAGGCAACGTTTGACCCGGAAAAAACGGACGTTCTTTCACCGGCAGTAAAAACAGCGCTTCCGGACGTGACATATTCGCTTTCACCAGCATATGGGCGGAGCTGTCTTTTGCAGCATCACCGTCGTGTGCGATATGTTCGCCGTCCAGTGCATTATTGCTCCCAGCTTGATCGGACAAGTCATACTCGGCGGTATGGTCAACGAATTCGCTGAAGGTGATGTCTTCGTCGTTCATCTCCGGGGTCGCTTCCTCAAGGGCTTGGTCGAGCAAGTCTTTTAGGGCGTTTGCATCGTCGTTTTTTGTCATATCACTCGCGTCTTTTTGAAATTAGATGTTGTGTTAATAGGGTGTCGGTGTGGAAATTCAAGGGCTCGCAATAGAAATTTTGCATTTCCGTGACGGGTGCATTTTGTCGTGGAGTTTCGGTTCTCTGATTTGACGAGATGCAGTATCATATGAGCAATTAAATTTAGATAAAACGAAATATTCACCAGGCCTGGTGAATATTCAACGTTATCAACAGGAAGTACAGTATGAAAAAAATCAAAGTGGGATTTGTCACAGTCTCAGATCGAGCCAGTCGAGGGGAATATGAAGATTTAGGGGGGCCGGCCATGCGTGAATGGATTGGCAAAGCTCTGGTGTCGGAATGGGGCGCGGTTTCGCGAATCATTGAAGACGAACAATCCTTGATCGAATCCACTTTGATTGAGTTGGCGGATAAGGAACTCTGCGATTTGATTTTAACCACCGGCGGCACGGGCCCGGCGAAACGCGATGTGACACCGGAAGCGACTGAGGCGGTGTGCGATAAAATTCTGGATGGGTTTGCCGAGCAGATGCGCGCCGTGTCGCTGCAATATGTGCCGACCGCGATTCTGTCGCGGCAAATTGCCGGCACGCGCGGCGCGTGTTTGATGATTAACCTGCCCGGAAAACCATCCGCCATTGGCGAATGTTTGGAAGCCGTGTTCCCGGCGGTGCCTTATTGCATCGACTTGATTGAAGGGGCTTATATGGAAACGGACGAATCCTTTGTGAAAGCCTTTCGCCCTAAGCATGCCAAAAAACCGAGCGCTTGAATTGAACCGACGCCATCGGATGGCATGCCTGAATTCCACTACCAAGAGACGACAAGATGACAAACTTTAATTATCAGTATGAACACTTGGAAACCGTGACCGATTTCGTACGGTGGGGTGGTACCTTGTTTCAGAAAGCCAACCTCGCGTTTGGCCATGGAACCGACAATGCGTTTGACGATGCGCGCGTACTGGTCTTTCACGTTTTGCGTTTGCCTTGGGATATTCCCGATAATTATTGGTCGGCTCGTTTAAGCATTACTGAAAAGCGCGAAGTCACGGAATTGTTCCGACAGCGAATCGAAAGCCGGAAACCCACCCCTTATTTGATCGGCGAAGCCTGGTTCGCCGGGTTGCAGTTTTACGTTTCGGAAGCCACTTTAGTACCTCGTTCACCGATTGCCGAATTAATCGCCGAGCAATATCGCCCCTGGGTGGAGCCGGAAGCGGTGACCGATATTTTGGATTTGTGTACCGGCAGCGGTTGCATCGGCATCGCCAGTTTGCAGGCTTGCCCGAATGCTCAAGTGGATTTGGCGGATATTTCCCCGGATGCGCTGGCCGTGGCACAGCAGAACATTGAGCGTTATGATTTGCAGGGCATCGCTCGTGCGGTCGAATCGGACTTGTTCAGCGCTTTGGACGGTAAGCAGTACGATTTGATTGTGTCCAACCCGCCGTATGTGGATGCCATTGAAATGTCGGCCTTGCCGGAAGAGTTTCATCAGGAGCCGCGTTTGGGGCTGGAAGCCGGAGAGGATGGTTTGGACCTGGTTCGCCGAATTCTGGCGGACGCGGCACAATATTTGAAAGAGGATGGTACCTTGATTGTGGAAGTGGGCGTGTCGCAATTTTATTTGGAACAAGCGTACCCGGAAGTGCCGTTTTACTGGTTTGAATTTGAACACGGCGGCGAAGGGGTGTTTGCCCTGCAAAAATCCGAACTGGACACCTTTCAAGATCTGTTTGACGACCGCAAAAACGGGTAAATCGGTACGATAAATTTTCAACGAAACGACTTTTTGTGTTTAAAAGAATGGATTTGGTTAGGTATTTGCTTAGCCTTTTCCGATGTCTAATGATTTATCCAATTATGAGATAAAGAAGGAAAACGAATGAACACAAGGTCCAGTTTTTTGATTCTGCTCGGTTACCTCGTCTGTCTGCCGTTGTATGCGGCCGACAACAAGGTTCCCCCCTTGATTGATTTGGGCGCCGAAGCGAAAAAACAGGCGGAGAAGCAGAAAAAGATTGCGGTGAGTCAGCCAAAACCCGCTGAAAAACCGAAGCCGAAAGCCGCCGATCAGGACACGTCTGAGGCGAAAGTTGCCGCCAAATCCAAAACGGATGAGTCACAAGCCAAGCCGAAGGAAACCAAGCCGGTGGATTGGAGTTATTTCGGCCAGGACGGGCCGAATCATTGGGGCAAGCTGTCGATCGCTTACGCGACCTGCCAATTCGGACAGAACCAGTCGCCCATCAACTTTAAACGCGACGATGCCGTGGGCACCACTTCTCTGGACGGCTTTGATGTGTATTACCGCAAAACCATTTTGAAGATGATCAACGACGGGCACGTTTTGAAAGTGGAGGTGCCGTTGGGCAGTTACATTATGCTGAACGGGCAACGCTATGAATTAACCGAATACGAATTCCATACGCCATCCGAACATCAAATCGACGGTTTCAGTTACCCGATGGAAATGCAGCTGGTGCATAAGAACGGCGATGGTCATTATGTGGTGGTGAGTATCCTGTTTCAGGAAGGCGAGGCCAATGAAGCCTTGGCGGCGTTTTTAGACCGTTTGCCGAAGCAACTTAACAAACTGGATGTACACGACAAAGTCCTGGTGCATCCGGCAAAAGCGTTTTTTCCGACGGATAAACGTTTCTACAAATACAGCGGTTCCATGACTCAGCCGCCGTGTGATGAAGGTGTTTACTGGATGGTCTTCAAGCAGCCGGTGGAAGCGTCTGCCGAGCAGTTGGCGCAAATGAAAGAATATTTAGGCACCAACGCGCGCCCGGTGCAACCGCTCAATGCCCGTACGCCGCTCAAGTCCTGGCCGGATCGTCAAGCACAGGATAGTTTCTATCTGTATTGAACGGCACACTCGGATGTGACCCAATATAAAAAACCGCCAGGCCTGGCGGTTTTTTTATGTCTTCGGATTTCGTGACACTGAAATACCATTGTCATCTACTGGCTTTAGAATCTTTCTGCTACAATGAAAGAAATCCCTTTTTGAGGCCCGTATGACCGCATTATATTCACGTTGGAAGTCGCTTAAAACTCGCTATAAGGTACTCATATACACATTCTTATTGGTTGGTGTCTTTTTATTGGCATTGCCCTGGATGTTGCAAAAAGGCTTGGAAGAAGCTTTGTTAAAACAGGGTGCGGAGTCAGTGAGTATCGAGAAGGTATCGGTGAACCTCTTTACCGGTCGTCTGGAAATTTTCAACCTTAATGTCGAAGTCAAAAACCACCAATACCTGCATTTGGGGCACTTAAAAGTGAACCTTTCCTGGGCCGCGCTTTTCCAAAAAAACATCAAAATTCAAGAGCTGGCGATTTTCGATACTCGAATTGAAATCGATTACCAGCCCGGCGAACGCATTCAGGTGGCCGGATTATCGTATTCGCTGGACAAAAAGACACAAGAACCCCCGCCTGAAGAACACCAAGATCCGTTTTCGTGGGGACTGGGTATTCAGTCGCTGGAACTGAACAAAGCCGTGTTGGAACTGAAAACACCGGAACTGGATAAACGCATCGAGTTCGACAAGGTGCTGCTTGAAAAAGCCATCAATTGGCAGCCGGATGATGCCGCCGAACTGACGTTTGAAATTCAAGAAGATCAAAACAATCTGGTGGGCGATTTTCAGGTCTGGCCATTTGCGGAAAAGCAACGTTTAAGTGGTGATATTGTTGTTAAAAACCTCGACTTGGCGACCTACCGAAAATACCTGCCGCCGGAAATTTTAGAGCTTTCCGGCTTGGTGTTCGGCGATGTGAAACTGGATGTCGTCAATGAAGGCGGAGAGCTTAAGGTCACTCAAAAAGGACGCCTTTCATTCCAAAAGCTGGCATTTGAGCAGGCCGATTTACGCATGACCGGCGCGCTTGTTAACTGGGACGGCGATATTCAAGCTTTGGTTCGAAAAGGGCACGCGGCGGTGCAAACTCAAGGCGAATGGCACTTAAAAGATATTGGTTTGCACGCCCAGACGGCGGATATTAATTTGGGCGAAGTGCACTGGAATAACCACAGTCAGGTTGACGTGACGGACGGAATCCCGAAAGTAAAAACCAATGGCGAATTGAAAGTGTCGCACTTGGCTTTGGCCGATCAAGCCATGACGTTGGGCAATCGTCACCTGAATTGGCAAGGCGAACTCAATGTCTCTCAATCCGACAAAAACGGGCTGGTGATTACGCTTCCGAGTAATGCTCTGAAATCGGAGCAGTTTTTGTTCAAACAACCCGGCACGGAAGCCAAATTGAAGGATTTGGATTGGAAAGGGCCGATTAAGGTCACGATTAAATCGGGCGAGAAAGCAACCGAATCAGAGAAAGCGGATACACCCATCAATATTGCTTTATCCGACAATCACCTTGCCATTTCTGAGCTGGCCGTGAACGCGGACGATGCCAAAGCCGATGTCAATCAATTGGATTGGCAAGGCGGTTTGGACATGAACCAATCGCACAAAACCGGGTTGGTGGTTTCATTGCCAAGCAGCGCTTTGAAAATGGCGCGGCTTGGGTTCTCGCAACCGAAAACTCAAGCTAAAATAGAAGATTTGGATTGGGCCGGACCGGTCAAAGTCACGGTTAAACCGACCGAAAAAATGGATGAAAACTCCGCCAAGTCGAAGAACACGAAAACACCGGTTGATATTGTATTAACCGACAACCGCATTGCCTTGACGGCGGTTGGGGTGAATGCGGATGGTTCCAAGGCCGACGTCAGTCGTTTGAATTGGCGGGGCGGCATTCAAGTCGGCACCTTGCCGCATCCTACGGTGCAAACCGATGGACATCTCGACGTAAAACAATTGGCGGCGGCGTATCAAGATTTGTCCGCCAGTTTGAAAGCCTTGGACTGGAAAGGCAAAACCGATGTCACCGTGGCGGATTCACCTCAAGTGGAAACCGCCGGACAACTGGCGTTACAGTCGGTCAAACTTGACAATACGCGTACCAAAATGACGGTCGCCGATGTGGCTCAACTCAATACCCACCTAGCCTTTACCGCGCCACAAGCCGTATCGTTGAAAGGGTTGAATGTAAAAGAACTTAAGGTGGCCTCCAGCCAGGAATACACGCAACCTTTGTTATCCACCGGCGCTGTGACGATTGACCGAGCCAGTGTGAAAAACAATCAAGCGGTGGATGTCGGCCAAGTGACCTTGCAGGATATGAATGTGACGCTGGCCTTTAATGAACATACGAAATTAGGGCAAATCGAAGCTTTGAAGGCCGCTTTGCAGCCGAGTCCAAAACCGAAATCCGAAAAAGCGGAGTCAGAACCAAAAGCGGCTAAGAAAGACGCGGCTCAAGCTTCCAAGGAAACAGCACCGCCTTTCCGGTTGCAGCAGTTTGATATCACCGGCGACAGCCATGTCTATTTGACCTCCACGGGCATTACGCCGCCATTGCATCAGGATATGCGGATTCAAACCGGGCACTTGGGGCGTTTGGATTCGACACAAGCCCACGAAAAAACCCCGCTGGACATCAAGGCGGCGATTGACCAATTTACCAAGGTGACGGTAAAAGGCGATTTCCAACCGTTTTCGCCGAAAGTGAATGCCGACATTAAGGCGAATATCCAAGATATGGATTTGTATGCTTTCTCGCCTTTGATTCGTCGTTCGCTTGGCTATCGCATTCAAAGCGGCTCCTTGAATATGAAGTCGGACATTCAAATCAAACAAGATATTCTGGACGCCGATAACCGTTTGAAACTGGTCGGGTTTGAGATGGAAGCCGATTCCGTCCCGGTCCCGTCGGAAACGACTAAAGGCAATGACATCGAGAAGGCCGCTTCTGACGTGGATAAGGCGGCCAGCGATCTCGGAAAAGCGACCAGTACCGGTTCCATGAGTCTGGCGCTGAATCTGTTACGCGACGGTGATAACAACATCAATTTGAACGTGCCGGTTAACGGCGATTTGTCCGACCCCGGTTTCAATATTGCACAAGTGGTTTCGGTTGCTTTCTTTAATGCGATGAAAGGCGGTTCGAAAGCCATGCTGGCAATGACGTTACAACCATACGGCGCGATTTATCTGGCGGCGGAATACGCCTATAAAAAAGCCGGGGAAATGACGTTGCAGCCGGTGCAATATAAGCCAGGCCTGGATGAATGGCGCGCGGATATGCCGGAGTATTTGAAGAAAATCACCAAGCTGTTGAAGGATAAAAAATCCGTCACCTTGAAAGTGTGCGGTTTCTACAACCAAGCCGACCGCGATTACTGGGTTAAACAAGGGCTGAAGGGGTCAGAGTTGGAAGACAAACTCTATCAATTGGCGCGTCAGCGTCAGATTCAGGTCAAAACCTGGTTGGTTGAGCAGGGCGGCATTGCCTCCGGCCGTTTGACTACCTGTTATCCGAGTTTTGAGGATTTGCCGGATAGCGGCGTCATGTTGTCGATGTAGGTCGAGTCATATTATTTTAAGTTAGTTCAAACCATAAAAAGCAGTTGTTCACGGAGTATTCATGTTAAATCGAGATGATTTGATTTCAAAACCGGTGTATTTGAATCACGGTGAAATCGAAGCCAAACGCGCCGAAATCAAGGCCTATTTCAACGTCACTTACGATACTTATGAAACCCTTTTCGAAACGCTGGTGTCGGACGACGCTTATTACGAGCGCCCCTGTGAACTGCGCCATCCGCTGATTTTCTATTTCGGGCACACGGCTACTTTTTTCACCAATAAACTGGTTCTGGCCAAGCTGTTGCCGGAGCGTATTAATCCGCAAATCGAATCCATGTGCGCCATCGGCGTGGATGAAATGTCCTGGGATGATTTGGACGAATCGCATTACGACTGGCCGAGTGTCCAAGCCGTGCGCGAATACCGCCAGCAGGTGCGCGACGCGGTGAACCATTTGATTGATACCGTGGATTTCCACCTACCGATTGATTGGGAAAGCCCCATGTGGCCGGTGATGATGGGGATTGAACATGAACGTATCCACTTGGAAACCTCGTCGGTGCTGATTCGCCAATTGCCGATTGAATCGGTCAAGCCGCACCCGCTGTTTCCGGTGTGCCCGGACAGCGGTCAAGCACCGGAAAACATTTTGTTTGACGTCCCCGGCGGGCGGGTCACCATCGACTATCAAGACCCGGCGGAAACCTACGGTTGGGACAACGAATACGGTCAGCATCAAGCCGATGTCAACGACTTTAAAGCCGCCGCCTTTTTGGTGTCCAATCATGAATATCTGGAGTTTGTCGAGGCCGGCGGTTACGACAACCCGGAATATTGGACCGACGAGGGCAATCGCTGGCGTCAGTTCACGCCGGACAAGCATCCGACCTTTTGGGTGAAAAAAGACCAGGCCTGGTATTTACGCTGTATGACCGATGAAATCCCCATGCCGTGGGATTGGCCGGTGGAAGTGAATTATCTGGAAGCCAATGCCTTTTGTAACTGGAAAGGGCATCAGACTGGTCGTCCGATTCGTTTGCCGAGTGAAGATGAATATTTAAGGCTGCGAGACCATACCCGCGCGTTGGAAAAACAGGGTGAGGCCAATATCAATTTGCAGCAATACGCTTCGTCGGTGCCGGTGAACCGTTTTGAAACCGGCGATTTCTTCGACGTGGTCGGTAACGTCTGGCAATGGACGCAAACGCCGATTTATCCTTATGACGGTTTTAAAGTGCATCCGTTATACGATGACTTCACCACGCCGACGTTCGATAACCAGCATAACCTGTTCAAAGGCGGGAGCTGGATTTCCACCGGCAACGAAGCCAACGGCCATTCGCGCTATGCGTTCCGTCGTCACTTCTTCCAGCACGCCGGTTTCCGTTACATTGAGTCGGACGAAAGCGTTCAAACCCATTTCTCCACTTATGAAACCGATGACCTGGTGTCGCAATACTGTGAATTCCATTACGGCGACGAATATTTCGGCGTGGCGAATTTCGCGCAGGCTTATGCCGAATTGGCGATTAAAGCGGCGCGCGACGATGACGACTTGGCCGGTCGCGACGACTTGAGCGTGTTGGAAGTGGGCTGTTCGGTCGGCCGTGCCAGTTTTGAATTGGCGCATCATTTCGCGCAGGTCACCGGTTTGGATTTCTCGGCGCGTTTCATTCAGGTCGCCAACCAATTGAAAGAGTCCGGCAATGTGCTCTACACCATTCCGACGGAAGGTGAAATCATGGATTTTAAAGAGCAGACGTTGGCCGATTTAGGCTTGTCCGACGTGGCACAACGCTGTGAGTTTATGCAACAGGATGCCGCGAATCTGAAACCGCATTTCACCGGGTACGACATGGTAGTGGCCGTCAATCTGATTGATCGTTTGTACGAACCGAAGCGCTTCTTGAGCATGATTCACGAACGCATGAACGACGGCGGACTGCTGTTGTTGGCATCGCCTTACACCTGGCTGGAAGAGTTCACCGCTAAAGAACATTGGCTGGGCGGTTACAAGGACGCGCAAAGCGGTGAAAACGTCACCACCTTGGAAGGCTTGCACGCCGTGTTGGATTCCGAATTCGAGCGGGTTCAAGAACCGTTTGAGTTGCCGTTTGTGATTCGCGAAACCCAACGCAAGTTCCAGCATTCTTTGTCCGAAGTTACGCTTTGGAAAAAGAAATCCTGAGACGTGTAAACAATCGTTTAAAAAGGGCAACTATGTTTCCAGATTTTGAACACGCCATTTCCCGTTTAGGCACCGATTCCGAAAAATACGAGTCGCGGCAACGTTTGTTCGGTTCCGAATCGGTGTTGCCGATGTGGGTGGCGGATCAGGATTTGCCCACGCCGGATTTTATTCTGGATGCTTTGAAACGCCGTTTGGAACACCCGATTCTGGGCTACAACGTCATGCCGGACAGCCTGTATCAATCGATTATCGATTGGCAAGCGCAATACGGTTACGAGGTGAAGGCTTCGGACATCCTGTTCACGCACAATGTCGCCAATGGTTTTTTTATGGCGGTGTCCGCCTTTTCGGAACCGGGCGATGCCGTGTTAGTGCAACCGCCGATTTACCCGCCGTTTTTGCACGCGCCGGAAAATAACGGTCGCCGTCTTGTAGAAGCGCCGTTGGTGTTGCAAGACAATCGTTATCAAATCGATTTTGACGCGTTTGAAGCCGCCATTACCGAAAACGAGGTGAAGCTGTTTTTGTTCTGCAATCCGCAAAACCCGTCCGGCCGCGTTTGGCGGCGGGAAGAATTGCAACGCTTAGCGGATATTTGTTTGAAACATGGTGTGACGGTGGTGTCCGATGAAATCCATGCCGACATGACCTTTCCGCCATTGCAACACACGCCCATGGCGTCGTTGTCGGAAGCGGTGGCGCAAAACACAGTGACGCTCAGTTCACCGGGTAAAACCTTTAATCTCGGTGGTCTGCAAAGCGGTTACGCCATTATCGCCAATCGCGCCCTGAAAGCGGCTTATCTGAAAGTCTGTCGCGCCAATTCCATTCACGACTTAAACCTGTTCGGCAAAGAAGCCATGCAAGCCGCCTATTCGGAAGCGGGAAAAGCCTATCGCGACACCTTGCTGGTGCATTTGCAACATAATATTGACCGACTGGAACAAACTCTGGCCGACTGTTTGCCCGCGGTACGCGTCATGCGCCCGGAAGCGTCTTTTCTGGTATGGTTGGATTTTTCTGAACTCTTTGGCACAAAGTTTCAAAACCAAGAAGACTTAAAACGCTGGCTCACCGAAACTGCGCAACTAGGCTTGAATGACGGCGAAAGCTTTGGCGAAGTGGGTAAAGGGTTTATGCGGATTAATATTGCAGTGCCGACGGAAACAATGGATGAAGCTTTGAAGCGTTTTAAAACTGCGGCCGAAGTCTTAAGGAGATAATATATCCGTCTATGTTTGTGCTAGATTGTTCCAAAAGCTTTCTGCCTTCTTCTTAGCGCTTTGCTCAACTTCCTCGACAACGTATGTGTATGAGAATTTTTGCATTAGTTTATTAAAGGATAGAGTGATTGTTCGCATTTTTTCGACAGCTTCAATAGCCTCACCAATGTAATGTCCATTATCTTGGGTAGAATAAACACCTTCTTTATGTGCCAATAGCTTACTTCTAATTCCGATAATCCGCTTACCAAACTCTGAATTTAAAAAGCTTTGATATGATTCCAAGCATTGGGATAGCAACTTATTAAACTCCTGTTCTTTTTCTTCTTTGTATCTATTCTGCCATGAACTTGACGTATCCATACTTAGGGAAATGGTCGAAGGGGGGCGAATATAGTATTTTTTAAGAAACTCTCTAAAATCCTCACGTTTAGGGTCTTCCATTTTTTTTAATAGCTTACGTATGCTTAAGTTTGAAGACTTTTCCGAAGGATCAAAGAGCCAGGCGTGAACATCAATTAATATAGATGAATATAGGGTTTCTTGAATAACCTTTACCGAGCTTAAAGTGCAGGGGGTCAAGTTATTCGTCATATCTCTTGCGGAAGTTATCGACTGCTCAAGCAGTGATTTCTTTTCTAAGATTTCCAAATAACCTTTTAAAGCGCTATCGACAATCTTATGACATTTATTCAGTTCATTATCCAATTTCATTGGAAGCTCTCGAAATACATAACCTGTGAATGATACCTTGCATGGTTTTGCTCATGAAAAATTAATATTTCATTTGTAACAGGTCTAACAAATAAATAGGTATTTGAATCTACGGATTTATATTGCTCATAATAGTAATTATTAATTATAAAGTAATACCTAAAAATCACCAGGCCTGGTGATTTTCGTTATTGGTGCGGGCATGAATCTGCTACAATAAATTTCTTCCTTCCTATGTTTTATGGCCCGGTTCTCGGGTGTTAAGGTGTTTTAAAAGATGTCATCACTGTATGCGTTTTTGAAAAAGGCTAATCACTTTTTTCAAGAAGATTTTGAGGAGCAACTCAAAAAGTCCGTCAATGTGTTGCGAATCATTCTGACGATTTTTATGATTGTGTATCTGGCTGCGTGCCTGTTCAGTATTTCGAGCAAGTTGTTCGAGTTTTTATCGCATCAAGGCGCATTGAATTTTCCGTCGATGAAAATTCTGCTGACGGATGCATTGTTCACGCTGATCGTTCTGGCGATTGTGAAGGCGCTGTTTATCAAGGACAGTTTCGTGTATGCACTGACGTTTTTGGAAATCGCCTTTGTGGTGATTATCCGAAAACTGATTCTGCTGGAAACGGTGCCGGCGGAGAATTGGACTTTGTTGATTCTGGGCGTGGTGTCCACGGCGTTTTTTGTGTTGTTGATTTACATCCATAACCTGATTCGCCGTTGGCGGTTGGAAGACCGCGAACGTCGCGGACAGGAAGACGAACCGACCGGCATTAAAATGCCTTGATTTTGACCAGGCCTGGCTGTTTCATAGATAAAGCGGTTGGGTGAAAAGTCGTTATTAATCAAGCAAAATTCAGCCAAGTTCGATAACGATTCAAACCAAAGATTCAACTCATTAGGAGGCGTCATGCTTTACAACGCGTTAGGACATTCCGATATTCAGGTCAGCCGCATTTGCTTGGGCACCATGACCTGGGGCGAGCAAAATACGCAAGAAGAGGCGTTTGAACAGATGGATTACGCTTTGGATCAGGGCGTGAATTTCTGGGATACGGCCGAATTGTATGCCGTGCCACCACGTGCTGAAACCTATGGCCGAACCGAGGAAATCATCGGTAACTGGCTGGCGAAGACCGGCAAGCGAAATGAAATCGTCTTGGCGTCGAAAATGGCGGGGCCGTCGGAAATTTCACAACACATTCGCGGTGGCAAAAGCCGTTTCAACCGCGAGCAGATTACGCAGGCCTTGGATGCGTCTTTGAAGCGTTTGAAAACCGATTATCTGGATTTGTATCAACTGCATTGGCCGGAGCGCAACACCAACTTTTTCGGTCAGTTGGGCTATGAAGCGGGGGAAGACCCGAGCGACCTGACGCCAATGGAAGAAACGCTGGAAGTGCTGACGCAGTTCGTTAACCAGGGCAAAATCCGCCACATCGGTTTGTCGAACGAAACGCCGTGGGGCACGATGAAATTTTTGCAGTTGGCCGAGCAACATGATTTGAGCAAGATTGTGACGGTGCAGAATCCGTACAGTTTGTTGAACCGCAGTTATGAAGTGGGGCTGGCGGAAGTGTCGCACCGCGAAAACGTCGGTTTGTTGGCGTATTCACCCTTGGGCTTCGGGGTGCTGAGTGGCAAGTATTTAAACGATTCGGCGGCGGCGAATGCGCGTTTGAATTTGTTTCCGCATTACGACCGTTATTCCAACGACAATGCGGTGAAAGCGACCGAACTGTATGCGGCCTTGGCGCGCGGTAACGGTTTGACGCCGACGCAATTGGCACTGGCGTTTATCAACAGCCGCCCGTTCTTGACGGCGAACATCATTGGCGCGACCACCATGGAACAGTTGAAAGAGAACATCGACAGCATTCACGTCCAGTTAAGCGATGAAGTGTTGTATCAAATCGAGCGTATTCACGCGCAATACACCATTCCATCGCCTTGATGGTCTAATCGTTCGCGTTGGGATTAACCGGTTTTAAGGTTGGTCCAATGCGCCTAAACGCGCCACGTCATAGGCACCGGATGCGGTATCGAGTTGATAGATATTGAAATTGGTGTCGAGGTCGAAGCCTTGTAAACGCTTGGCGTAGTTGGTGGACAAACTGCCTTCCGGTGAATGCACGCGGTGGAAAACATAAGGTTCCCAGCCGAGAATGGCGGCGCCGTCGTGAATTTTATCGCCGTTGTGATAGACCGCATCGGCGGTGACTTCAAAGCGTTCCACCTGACCGTGCTTTTCCGAATACAACTCCACTAAACGCTTGCCTTGATGCACCACCAGTTTATCTTCTTGGTCGGTGTGCATGTACCAATACCAGGTGTCGTCACCGGCAATTAATGGGCTTTTTCCGCCCGGTTCGTGAATCACCAAATCCACGCCCGCCAGGCCGTCGGTGACGCCTTCAACGCTGAAAAACTGCACATTGGGGGTATTGCGTAACGGTTTTAAGGGGATGATAAAACACAGGTGTTCGATGTAGGTTTGGCGTGCGCCGGGTTCAATGCTTAACATGCTCAGTCTCTTAATGATTCGATTATAAAAACCGTTTTGTCGGACGAGTCTGGCGCCGTTGCCGCTGTCGTGGGACTTTCGGTTAAAGTGTAAGCAATCGTTTACGTCTTGCCAAGAGAATCTTTTAAGAAATCAAATGCTTTGAGGGTGTCTGCATACGGCTTATTACGAATACTTATTAGTATCTCATTATATTCTATTATCTTTTTAAAGTCGGGCGGCGTTAGGATAGGTTTGGTATCGCTGTATTCAGTGTTGACGACTTAAAGCGATTTTGAATTGATTACAAGGAGCGGTTATGGGGTTCAAACACTTAGGCATTGGGATGGTTGTGAGTATGCTGGGGTTGCCGGTGGCGGTTGAAGCGGAGGAAACGAGAGCGATTTTTTTGAATGGTCTTTACGGGGATGCTACACCGCAAAATCCGTTGCCGGTGAAACTGGAAGTGATTAACGGTAAGGCGAAAGGGTGCATTATCGAGGGAACGGCGGTGTTGAATAAGCGTCATCGACGTTATGAGTATACCTTGCAGACGCCGCAGTGCCAGTATGAGGGGCAAACCGTTCCGGTGGGTACTTTGGTGCGTGGGCAGCACAATATTCCGGGCACCATGGCCAACAGTGGCATGGGGCGTGGTTATTGGTTTTCCAATAAAGGCTTAATCGTGACCTTGTCTGAGCAATAAATGAGCAATAAATGAGAGTATGCCGCATTACGGCGATTCATACGGCGTAATGAATTCCGGTGGTACTTTGCAGGCCTGGTGGGTTTTGAGATTCATGCAGGCCCATTGTGTGTGGCCGAAAAACACTTCCTGACCATCCGATAGGCGGAAAATCTGATAGTAGCGCCGACGTTGGCAGCAGCCGATCTGCTCGCCGACCCAAGTGCCAATTTGCAATTCGTCGTCCAGGTAACAGGCGGCACGGTAGTTGAGTTCATGCTGGCGCACCACCATGATTTTTCCGACTTGGCGTTGTACCGACTCGTCGATGCCTACCGCCAGACTGTGTTGCCAGGCGATGTGTTCCATCCAGTTTAAATAGACTTTATTGTTGACGTGATTGAGAAAGTCAATTTCGTCTTCGGTGACGATATGGTTTTCGATAAAAGGCTTGGGATGCCGCCATTTGAGCGATGAGTTCATTGCGTTGGCCTGACTAAGCTTAAGGTTCATTCTTGTGGTTCATTGAGGTAATTTGGCGTGACTCCTAGTATAATGCAGAATTCCATGAAAGAAATTCGAGAAAGTAAATTATGTCGGGCAATACGTTAGGGAAAAATTTTTGTGTGACCACCTTCGGTGAAAGCCATGGAATCGCGTTGGGTGCGATTATCGATGGCTGTCCTCCGGGACTGGAATTGACAGAAGAGGACATTCAGGTTGAATTGGATCGTCGCAAACCAGGCACGTCAAAACACGCCACGGCGCGCCGCGAAGACGACAAGGTGCAGATTCTTTCCGGCGTGTTCGAAGGCAAAACCACCGGCACGCCGATTGGCTTGCTGATTCATAACACCGATCAGCGTTCTAAAGATTATTCCAAAGTGGCGGAAACCTTTCGTCCGGCGCATGCCGATTACACTTACACTCAGAAATACGGCGTGCGTGATTATCGCGGCGGCGGGCGTTCTTCCGCGCGTGAAACCGCCATGCGCGTGGCAGCCGGTGCGATTGCTAAGAAATATTTAAAAGAGCGTTTGGGCATTGAAATCAGAGGCTATCTGTCACAGTTGGGGCCGATTACGGTGGAAAACGTGACTTGGCCGTTCGATAACGATAACGAATATTTTTGCCCGGACCCGGTCAAAAAAGAAGAAATCCGCGAATACATGGACAATCTGCTGAAGCAGAAGGATTCCGTCGGCGCGAAAATTTCCATCGTGGCGAAGAATGTGCCGGTTGGGTTGGGCGAGCCGGTGTTTGACCGTTTGGATGCCGATTTGGCGCATGCGCTCATGAGCATCAATGCGGTGAAGGGCGTGGAAATCGGCGATGGGTTTGCCGTCGCTGCGCAACGCGGCACCGAACACCGCGATGAGATGACGCCGGAAGGCTTTGATTCCAATCATGCCGGTGGCATTCTGGGCGGTATTTCCACTGGGCAGGACATCATTGCGCACATCGCTTTGAAACCGACGTCCAGCATTATGACGCCGGGGCGCAGCATTAACCGCGACGGCGAAGCAGTCGAAATGGTTACCAAAGGCCGTCACGACCCTTGCGTGGGTATTCGCGCCACGCCGATTGCCGAGGCGAAAGTGGCGTTGGTGCTGATGGATCATTTTATGCGAAACCGTGCCCAAAACGGAGATGTGGTGCCGCCGATTATGGATTTGGCGCATCCGGAAGCCTAATTTCACCTAATCTCAGCTCATTGAGTTTTATTTTTCTATTTCAAATTCGGCTCGAGCCAATGATGTTTTATAAATCTCGATCATGGTTCGAGACGCGCCCGTTGCAAACGGGTGTGATGTTTTCGAGTCTCTGAGGAGCTTGCATGCCGGAACAGCTTTATCGACAAGCCTATCCAAAGCTTTCCAGTTTTTACTTTTTCTATTTCATGTTGTTCGGCGGCCTGATTCCGTATATCGGCTTGTATTATCAGTCGCTGTCTTTCAACGCCATTCAAATCGGCCAACTGATGGCGATGTTCATCGCTACTAAAATCGTGGCGCCGAATGTCTTAGGCTGGTTGGCGGATAAAACCGGCCGACCGATTTTCTGGTTGCGCTGGACGGCGTTTTTAACCGTGGTGTTCTCAGTTGGCTTTGTGACCACCGATTCGTTTCTGGGCTTGTTGTTGACGGTGTTTGGCTTCGGGTTCTTTTTTCATTCCGCTTTGCCATTATTTGAATCCTATACGTTCACCACCTTGAAAGGCGTGAAGGAACGCTATGGCTTGGTGCGGCTGTGGGGGTCGGTCGGGTTTATTGCAGCCGTGTTATGGCTGGGGTGGCAGATAGAGGCCTGGTCGATCGCGACCTTGCCGTGGACCTTGGTGGGCTTGGCCGTGGTGATCTGGCTGGCGACCTTTGCGGTGCAGGAACATTCCATGGTGCGGCACGAAGACCACGCCAGTTCATTTTGGGCGATTATCAAGCAACCCTGGGTGGCGAGTTTGCTGGTGGCGAGTATTCTGATTCAATTCTCGCACGGCACCTATTACAGCTTTTACAGCATTTTCTTGGACGAACACGGTTACAGCAAAAATGCCATCGCCTGGTTGTGGGCTTTGGGCGTGCTGGCGGAAATTGTGGTATTTTTCTGGATGGTGCCGTTGTTCCGGCACTTTCGGGTCAAAACGCTGTTAATGGTCAGCCTGGTGTTGACGCTGTTGCGCTGGGGGATGATTCCTTTAGTTCCCGACAGCTGGCCGTTGTTGGCGTTTGCGCAATTGTTGCATGCCGCCAGTTACGGTCTGTTCCATGCCGCGGCGATTTATCTGATCGACCACCATTTTTATGGTGATAACCAAAGCAAAGGGCAGGCGATTTATGCCTCCGCCAGTCATGGATTGGGCGGGGCTTTGGGGATGTTGGCGGCCGGTTATGCCTGGTATGCCGGCGGCGCGGATTGGGCCTTTGGCGTGAGTGCGCTGGCGGTGGTGTTGGCCATCGGCATTGCGCAAAAATGGGTGACAAACCCTTGATGGTGCCTAATGCGGTTTTGCCCAGGCCTGGTGGTTTTTGGGGTGGATGATTTGGCAAGCAGCCTGTCGGACTTAAGCCAATCGGCTGCAAAAAAGCTGGACTTGACCATTTTTGGCCCAATTTTTCGTTCAATAGCGGGCTATTCGCCTCAAAATTGAACGAAAACTGACGCAAGCCAGACTTTCTTTCGCATCGATCATTTAAGTCCGACAGGCTGCTAGAATCCATTTGACAGATTACGGAAATATCACTAGTATTAAGGGTATTTAAAATATCTATGTTATTGAAAATAAAGTATTAATTTTTATCGTGTTGAGATGAAAATTTTTAATATAGGTTCACTGGCATGGCATTGAAAACAATAAAATAATTGCAATAACAATGTCTTAACCGGCTTTCCATTCCGAGTGGGTTAAGGTATGGCATTGCCTCGCTAACTTATAAAGGATCAATATGAAACTGGAATCCATCGCTCTGCATCACGGGTATGAATCGGAAAGTACGACGAAATCGGCCGCTGTACCTATTTACCAAACCACGTCTTATACCTTTGACGACACGCAACACGGTGCGGATTTGTTTGATTTGAAAGTGCCTGGCAATATTTACAGCCGTATTATGAACCCGACGTGTGATGTGTTGGAAAAACGCATGGCGGAAATGGAAGGCGGTGTGGCAGGGTTGGCGCTCGCCACCGGTATGGCGGCGATTACCTATGCCATTCAAACCATTGCCCAGGCCGGGGACAACATTGTCAGTACCAGCCAGTTGTATGGCGGCACTTATAATCTGTTTGCGCATACGTTTCCGCGTCAGGGGATTGAAGTGCGAATGGTGAAGGCGGACGATTACGACGCTTTTGAAGCGGCGATTGACGATAAAACGCGTGCCATTTTCTGTGAATCCATCGGGAATCCGGCCGGTAATGTGGTGGATGTGGCACGCCTGGCGGAAATCGCGCATAAGCACGGTTTGCCGTTGATGGTGGATAACACGGTGGCGACGCCGTATTTGTGCCGTCCGATTGATTTGGGCGCGGACATTGTCATTCACGCTTTGACCAAGTTTGTCGGCGGGCACGGCACGACCTTGGGCGGCATTGTCATTGATTCCGGAAAATTCGACTGGGTGGCGAATAAAGACCGTTTCCCGATGTTGAATGACCCGGATCCGTCTTATCATGGCGTGAGTTATACGCGTGACATTGGTGCGGCAGCCTTTATTGCCCGTTGCCGCGTGGTGCCGTTGCGCAATACCGGTGCAGCTTTGTCGGCGCACAGTGCCTTCTTGCTGTTGCAGGGCTTGGAAACCCTGGGGCTGCGCATGGAGCGCCATTGTGAGAACACCCTGAAAGTGGCTGAATATTTGAAGAAACACCCAAAAGTGTCCTGGGTGAATTATGCGTCTTTGCCGGATGACAAATATCACGAAGTCTGTATGAAGACTACCAAAGGCTCCGGTTCCGGTATTTTGAGCTTTGGCATTAAAGGCGGGCGCGAAGCCGGCGGTCAGTTTATCGATGCCTTACAGATGATTCTGCGTTTGGTGAATATCGGCGATGCCAAATCGCTGGCGTGCCACCCGGCGACCACCACTCACCGCCAGTTGAGTCCGGAAGAATTGGAAAAAGCCGGGGTGTCGGAAGATTTGGTGCGTTTGTCCATTGGCATTGAGCACATAGATGATATCATTGCGGATATCGAGCAAGCGTTGGAGAAAGTCAGCGTTTAAATCGGCCGCTTCTTGAACTAGGAGGGCGTTAAAATGCATTTACTATGGTTACTGTTGCTGCTGGTTATCGGCATTATTTGCATGAAGCTGGCGGAAATGAAAGGGCGCTCTCCGTATGCGTGGGCGGTGCTGGGTATTTTATTCGGCCCGTTGGCGCTGGTCGTATTGCTGTTTTTGAAACCGAAAAATGAAAACGAATTAGTGTGAGGAGTTTGCATGCGTTTATTGCATACCATGTTGCGAGTGGGTGACTTGGAAAAATCGATTCAGTTTTATACCGACGTCTTGGGAATGAAGTTATTACGCCGTAAGGATTACCCGAAAGGCGAATTCACCCTGGCCTTTTTGGGGTATGGGGATGAAGAGAACAACACGGTTTTGGAATTGACCTATAACTGGGACGTTTCCTCGTACGACTTGGGGGAAGGGTATGGACATATCGCCATTGAAGTGGACGATGTGTATCAGGCGGCGGACGCGGTGAAAGCGGCGGGTGGCAAAATCATTCGTGAAGCGGGGCCGATGAATGCTGGTAGTACCATTATTGCATTTGCCGAAGACCCGGATGGCTACCAGATCGAGTTTATCGGTGCGGATCATCAACGTTGGTAAGGCGTGTTCTTTTTAAAGCATAGATAGGGATTTCATGACCGAGTTGTTTTCCGATGCCGTGCCTGTGAATACGGTGTCACATTTGATTCAGCTTTCCGTGGCGCCGGTGTTTTTATTGGCCGGTATCGGTAGCTTGCTCGGGGTGTTAGTCGGGCGTTTGTCACGCATCGTATCCAAGTCGGAAGAATTGAGTAATATTCTGATGATGGAAAAAGCCCAAAGCCCGATTGACCGGCGTTCCAGCGAAATTCGCCAGCGGTTGGACTTCCTGGAACGGCGTCGTCGTTATCTCAATCATGCCATTCTGGCCTGTACCATGACCGCTTTGTTGGTGGCGCTGGTGATTATGATCATGTTTCTGAGCGCGTTCTTCGCGTTCAACGGTTCGTTGTTCATCGCGGTGTTGTTTATTTTGGCGATGGCATCCTTGATTGTGGGGTTGCTAATTTTCCTGCGTGAGATTTATTACGCTTCCCATTCGTTGCGTTAACGTCTTTTTCTGAATGGCTTCCGCTATAATACGTTTCTTTTTTGTGTCTGAAATAAGGATGGGCCATGTCTCAGTTTGAAAACGTTACCGCTGTCAAAGCGGCGAATATTTACTACGATGGAAAAGTGACCAGCCGTACGTTGCTGTTTGCGGACGGCAGTAAGAAAACCTTAGGTATCCTATTGCCGGGTGAGTATGAGTTTGGCACGGAAGCGGCCGAGATCATGGAAATGCTGGCTGGAGAAGTTGAAGTGTTGTTGCCGGGTGAAACCGAGTGGCAAACATTGGTTGGGGGAGAAACCTTTAATGTGCCGGCCAACTCGAAATTCGGCATCAAAGTGAACACCGTTGCCGATTATTGCTGTTCTTACATCGAGTAAGTTTTCGTTTTAACGACGGGATTCAGCGTCGTATTTTCGTTATACCAAAAACGCCCAGGCCTGGGCGTTTTTAATCAACCTATTCGTTAGGTTCCTTGTCCGACGGCGGGCTCGAGTCCGTGGCCGATGCGGTTTTTTGTTGTTTGGCTTTTTTGCGTTTGACGGACTTAAAGTAGAAGTGCAGTCCGAAATGCGCGGCGATGAGCAGGATGAAAACGCCCATCATGATTTCACCGATATGGTTAATCCACATAAGATGCCCTTTGTTTTTCCATTTGTTTTTAAAGGTTTTTTGCGGTTTGGTTTTAAGCCTTGACCGGGATAAAACGCATCATTTTACGCTTTTTCTGTTAGAATTTGCGCGGTTTTCAAAAGAAAGGATTCAAGATGACTCAGTCTCCCTCAAGCGCCTTTGATTGGCGTAAATACAAAGCTGACACTTTGTCGGGCATTACCGTTTCGCTGGCTCTGGTGCCGGAAGCGGTGGCCTTTGCTTTCGTCGCTGGAGTTCACCCTTTGGTTGGGTTATACGCCGCCATTATTGTTGGTTTTATTACGTCCATGTTCGGCGGCCGGCCGGGTATGATTTCCGCGGCGGCCGGTTCGCTGGCGGTGGTGATGATGCATTTGGTGATGGAACACGGCGCCACCTATTTGTTTGCGGCGGTCATTATGATGGGGGTGTTTCAGATATTCATCGGTTGGATGAAGTGGGGGCGGTTTATCCGCATGGTGCCGAGTCCGGTCATGCTCGGGTTTGTTAACGGTTTGGCACTGGTCATCTTGATTGCTCAGTTCACCCAGTTTAAGGATTCGGATGGGGATTGGTTATCCGGTAACAGTCTGTACATCATGATGGGGATTATTGCGGCGACCATGGCGATTATTTACTTGCTGCCCCGTTTGACGAAGGCGGTGCCGTCGGCTTTGGCGGCGATAGTACTGGTCACCTTGGCGGTGATTTTCTTTGATATGAATACCGTTACGGTGGGCGATAAGGCGGCCGTGTCGGGCACCTTGGAATCGCTGGTATTCGGTGATGGGACGGAAAACGGTTTTCAGGGCATGACCTGGATGATGGCTTTGCCGGACAACTTTTTCAGTTTGGAAACGCTTTGGATTATTTTGCCATATGCGATTATTTTGACCATTATCGGCTCGGTGGAGTCGCTGTTGACGATGACGTTGATTGACGATATTACCGAAACCCGCGGCAAAGGTAATCGTGAATGTATCGCGCTGGGGGCGGCTAACTGTACCGCGGGTACGTTTGGCACCATGGGGGGCTGTGCCCTGATTGGCCAGTCGATGATTAACGTCAGCTCCGGTGGTACCGGGCGCTTGTCCGGTATTACGGCGGCGCTTGGCTTGCTGGTGATCGTGTTAATTGCGGCTCCCTGGATTGAGATGGTCCCGATTGGTGCCTTGGTTGGTTTGATGTTTTTTGTGGTGATTGCCACTTTTAACTGGTCGAGCTGGAATATCATGCGCGGCATGAGCAAGATGGATGCTTTTGTGATGGTGTTGGTAACCGTTTTGACGGTGATTTTCGACTTGGCGGTGGCGGTGATTGCCGGTGTGGTTGTGTCGGCATTGGTATTCGCATGGCAGCACGCGCAAAGAGTCATGGTGGAAACCTCGGAAATGACGTCCGAAGACGGTCGACAAGGCAAAATCTATAAGGTTTACGGGCCTTTGTTCTTTGCTTCGTCCCAGAACTTTATTGATATGTTTAATCCAAAAAACGATCCGGAATGTGTGCATATCGATTTTCAGCATTCCCGAGTGTACGATCATACTGGGGTGGAAGCCATTGATAGCCTGACGAAAAAATACAAAGCGGAAGGCAAGAAAATCGTACTGAAGCACTTGAGTCCCGAGTGCCAAAATCTATTGGACGAAGCCCGAGACTTGGTGGAAGTCAATGTGTCTGAAGACCCACACTACCATGTGTCACTTGGCAAATAAATGCGTCTGAGCTAACGTTTAGTCGCCGGCTATCTTATCCATGAACCCCGTAGGCGTTATCGTCTACGGGTTTTTTTATATCTGCTAGATAAAGGTCGGTTCCTACTCATCGGGGCTTATCGTTTATCAGACGAGAGGGAGAAAAGGTGGGGCATAGGTTTAAAGTCGTGCGATGCCATTATTACGAAGGGGCGGGCTAGTCAGGACGGTAAGGTTGTCTTGGGTGATTCTTGGCCCATGTCTTAAGCCGGTTAAGAATGAGGGCTTTCGGTTTGCGATGGCTGCCGGGCCAATCCGTTACGGTGTGTGATTGAAAAGGGGGTATAAAAAAGCCCATCAAAAACCACCACACCCTAAAGGGTATAAAGGCCTGGCGGTTTTTGACGGGCAATCGAAAGAAAACTTAAAACTGTCTGCCTTCGTTATTCCGCGGCCGGCTTGCTCAATTTCTTGGCAAACCATTGCTGCATCACAACGAAGAACATTGGTACCAGGAAGATACCCAGTGCGGTGGCACTGACCATTCCGCCCAATACCCCGATCCCGATCGCATGGTGCGCACCGGAACCGGCGCCCGAACTCAACGCCAATGGTAGAACCCCGAAACCGAAGGCCAGAGAGGTCATCAGAATCGGTCTTAAACGCATTTTTGCGGCTCGGATACTGGCTTCAACGGCTTCGACACCGTCTTCCACCAATTCTTTAGAGAACTCGACAATCAGGATGGCGTTTTTGGTCGCCAGACCGACGATTGTCAATAAGCCCACTTGGAAATAAATGTCGCTCGGCATCTGGAAGAAGTTCGCGGCCACCAGGGTGCCCAACGCACCTAAGGGTACAATCAGCATAACCGAAACCGGCAAACTCCAACTTTCGTACAGGGCGGCCAAACACAGGAAGACCACCAGAATCGACAGAGCATAAAGCAGGGTGGCTTTGGAACCGGCCGCTTTTTCTTCGTAAGACAAACCGGTCCATTCGATGCCAATGCCTTTCGGCAGGGTTTGTGCAATTTGCTCGACCGTTTGCATGGCCTGACCGGAGCTGATGTTGGGTGGCGACATCCCGAGGATTTGCAAAGCAGGCACCCCGTTATAGCGTTCCAATTTCGGCGATTCCTTGGTCCACTGAGTGGTCAGGAAGGCGGTGGCCGGAATCATTTCGCCCTGGTCGTTGCGAACGTACCAATCCTGCATATTCTCCGGAAGCATCCGGTAAGGCGCATCCGATTGCACGTAAATTTGTTTCACTTTGCCTTGCTTGATGAAGTCATCCACATAAGCACTCCCCCAAGCGACGGACAGCGCCGTATTGATGTCTTCGATTTTCAAGCCTAAAGCTTCGGCTTTTTGTTTGTCGACTTTCATTTCCAGTACCGGCGCTGGTTCCTGGCCGTTCGGGCGAACACCAATCAGGTCCGGGTTCTGGCTCGCCATGCCCAGCACCTGGTTTCGGGCATCGTAGAGTTTATCGCGTCCAAGACCGGCATTGTCCTTCACGTAGAGGTTGAAACCGGTAGCATTCCCCAACTCTAGAACCGGTGGCGGGCCGAATGCGAATACCATGCCTTCCTTGATTTGGCCGAACTTGGCCATGGCGCGTCCGGCGATGGCTTTGACGCTTTGTGCCGGGCTGGAACGTTCCGACCAAGGTTTCAAGTTGATAAAGGCGATGGCCGTGTTCTGACCGGTGCCGGAAAAGTTAAAGCCAAGTACCGTGAATAGACTGTCGATGTTCTCGCGTTCTGTGGTCAGGAAGTGGTTTTCCACTTGCTTGACCACCTCAAGCGTTTGTTCACGTGTGGCGCCGGACGGCATCATGATTTGGGTGAACATAAACCCTTGGTCTTCATCCGGTAAGAAACCGGATGGGGTTTTCATGTACAAGTAGCCGGTTGCGCCCACGATCAGCGCGTAAACCAACATAAAGAAATAACGGCGTTTGATAATGCCCTGAACGCCACGGCCATAACCGTTGGTGGCGCGCGCGAAATTGCGGTTAAACCAACCAAAGAATCCACGGGCTTCTTTTTCCTTATCCACGGGTTTTAGAATGGTGGCACACAAGGCCGGCGTTAAAATAAACGCCGCCATGACCGACAGGACCATAGCCGATACGATGGTGACGGCAAACTGTTGGTAAATGACCCCGGCGGACCCCGGGAAGAAGGCCATCGGCAGGAAGACGGCACTCAGAACCAAACCAATGCCGATTAGGGCACCGGAAATCTGGTTCATGGAACGGCGCGTCGCTTCTTTGGCCGGGAGCCCTTCTTCGTGCATCACCCGCTCGACGTTTTCCACCACGACAATGGCGTCGTCCACCAGGAGCCCGATAGCGAGGACCATGGCAAACATGGTGAGGGTGTTGATGGAGTATCCGAAAAAGGCCAGGACGCCAAACGTTCCCAACAATACCACGGGCACGGTAATGGTTGGAATAAAGGTGGCACGGATATTCCCAAGGAACAGGTACATGATCAATACCACCAGAATCACGGCTTCAATTAAGGTTTGAATCACCGATTCGATGGAAATTTGAATGAATGGCGTGGTGTCGTAGGGTAAGAGGTAGTCCATACCTTCCGGGAAGATTTGAGATAATTCCGCCATACGTTTTTTGACGCGCTCGGCTGTTTCCAATGCATTGGCGGAAGGAGTGATTTTAACCGCAAAACCGGCGGCCGGAGTCCCTTCATAACGCGCCAGTTTGCTGTAAGTGTTCGCACCGACTTCCACGCGACCAATATCGCCAACGGTAATGGCCGCTCCATTTTCATCGGTTTTGATGATGACGTTGCGGAAATCGTCCACCGACTTCAAGCGGCTTTGCAGGTTGACGGTTACGTTAATCGGTTGATCTTTAACCGCTGGAATGGCCCCCAACTGCCCGGCGGTGACCACGGCATTGTTCGCCCGGATGGCATTGACGACATCGGTTGACGTTAATTTATATTTCGCCAGTTGGAGAGGGTCGAGCCAGACGCGCATGGCGTATTCGGCACTGAACTGTAAGGTTTCGCCCACCCCTTCGACACGGCTGATCTGGTCAATGATATGAGTGGCGATATAATCGCCGAGGTCGATTGCCGTCAGGCTTTTATCGGGCGAGACCATGGCCACGACCATCAAAAAGTTGCGTGCGGTTTTGGCAACTTGTATCCCTTGCTTTTGAACGGCTTCTGGGATGGAAGACATGGCCGATTGCAGCTTGTTTTGAATCTGCATTTGGGCGATGTCGGCATCGGTGCCATTTTTAAAGAAGAGTTTGATTTCAGCTTGCCCAGTCGATTCACTGGTTGAAGCCATATACAGTAAGCCGTCCAAACCTTTCATTTTATTTTCGATAACCTGGGTTACCGTATCCTCAATGACTTGTGCAGAGGCACCAGGGTAGGTGGCCTGAACGCTGATCATCGGCGGTGCGATGGACGGAAACTGGGAAACTGGCAAGCTTTTGATGGAGATTACCCCGGCAATCATGACCAAAAAAGCGATTACCCAAGCCGTGACCGGGCGGTCAATGAAGTGGGTCGCAAAGCTGCGACGGGTTTTACTAAGCTTTTCTGATGCCATGTTTATTTCCCTTCCTTAGCATTTTGCGGTGCTGTGTCGGCTTTTGGTTCAGCAGCGGGTTTTGCTCCCATAACGGCCGCCTTCACGCCCGGACGGATAAATTGCAGGCCTTTGATAATGACTTGATCCCCTGGCTTTAAGCCGTCAGTGATCACCCAGCTTTCTTGATATAAGCCATCTTCCTTGACCGGGCGAACGGTGACGGTACCGTCTTGTGCCAAAACCATTACAAAGGCATGACCTAGAGCATCGCGACTCAATGCCAATGACGGTACAAGATAAACGTTTTCGCGGTAGCCGGTCATCACCGAACCACGGATAAACATGCCGGGTAGCAATTGTGTGTCCGGGTTGTCGAATTCGGTTCTGAGAATGATGGTGTCGGTGGATTCATCGACACTGAATTCGGAGAGCTTGATGTGCCCGGTGTGCTCGTATTTATCGCCGTTATCGAACTTGATCGTGACTGGGAATTTTTCGATATTCATGTCAGGATTCTTTTTCATTTCACGTTTTAGAATCGCGGCGTAGTAAGACGGCAGGGAGAAGTCGACGTAAATCGGGTCAAGCTGTTGGATCGTGGCCAAAACTTCTGGTTGGTTGTTCATGACCAGCGCCCCCTCGGTGAAGGTTGAGCGTCCAATCATGCCGGATACCGGCGCTTTGATCTTGGTTCTGGCCAGGTTGATGGCGGCGGTTTTTAAAGCGGCCTTGTTGGCTTCCAGGTTGGCTTTGGCTTCCCGTAATGTCGCCATGGCATCGTCCAGCACCTGTTCGCTGACGGCATTAATCTTGACCAGGCGGCGATTACGTTTGACTTTCAATTCTGCATTGGTCAATAAGGCTTGAGATTTTTCGATTTCAGCCTGGGCATTGTCATACAGCGCCTGATAGGTTTCATCATCAATTTGGTATAAAACCTCGCCTTTTTTCACATGCTGGCCTTCCTCAAAAAGACGCTCGGTGATGATGCCGTCTACCTGTGGGCGAACTTGGGCAATGGTCGATGCCACCGCCCGGCCGGTAAATGAAAGCGAGTTGGGAACTTGGGTAGGTTCGGCTTTTTGAATGCCGACTTGTGGCATACGGTGCATGCCAGCACCGGCGTTTTTCTTGGCGTCACCACCCGTCAGCATGTCACATCCGCTGAGTGTTACCGCAAGACCCGCGGATAAAACCAGGGTACTGAATTTGAGTGCTGAGCGAGATGTAAAACTTTTCATTATTTTACCTACCATTTGTTATGTTCTTGAAATGAGGAATCAGAGCAATTACGGCATCGACTGTATTGCCCGGCGTTCAATCTGAACCGGGCAGAGGAGGCCAAAAATAAAACTGTTACTGGATTATAAATTATATGCGTTACTAATGTGTAACATTTTAGGCGAAAAAAGTAGAAAGAATCAAGCCTGAAAAATGTAGGGTTAAATGAAGCCGTACTTTATATGGCGTTGCAGTGTTTATTTCGACCTAGAACGCGGCGGGGGAAGGCGCTTTTGATTCCGTCAAAACGGCCAGGCCTGGCTATTTCGACGGAATTAAGGATCGCGCGCTATCGCGCTATGGTAATACGAAACCAATGGCTTCTTGAACGTCGCGCAGAGTTTTTTGTGCGCTTTCACGTGCGGTGTCAGCCCCTTTTTTCAAAATGGCTTTCAGCTCGGTCTCGTCATTGCGAATGGTGTGGTAACGTTCCTGGATCGGTTGCAAATAGTCGACGACCAATTCACCCAGTTCGACTTTCAGGTGACCGTACATCTTGCCTTCAAACTGTTTAACCACCTCGTCAATGGACTGCCCGCTGATGACCGAGTAAATGGTGAGCAGATTGGACACGCCGGGTTTGTTTTCCACGTCGTAAGTGATTTCCGTGCCGGAATCGGTTTGGGCCTTTTTGAATTTTTTGATAATGGTTTTCGGGTCGTCCAATAACGCGATGAAATTATTTTTGTTTTCGTCGGATTTAGACATTTTTGATGTCGGGTCCTGTAAGCTCATAATGCGCCCACCGGACGTCGCAGGTGGGATGAACGGCTCCGGTACCTTGAACATTTCGCGGTCGAAGCGGTTGTTGTAACGCACGGCCAAATCACGGGTCAGTTCCAAATGTTGTTTTTGGTCTGCACCGACCGGCACCATTTCAGTCTGATACAGTAAAATGTCTGCCGCCATTAGAACCGGGTAGTCAAACAGGCCGACATTGATGTTCTGGGCGTGTTTTTGTGACTTGTCCTTGAACTGGGTCATGCGGTTGAGTTCACCCATGTAGGTAGAACAATTTAATAACCAGGCCAGTTCGGCGTGCTCCGGTACGTGCGATTGGATGAAAACGGTGCTTTTTTCCGGGTCGATGCCGCTGGCCAGATACAAAGCGACAAAATCCAGACTGCGCTTCGCCAGCGCTTGAGGGTCTTGTTCAACGGTGATGGCGTGCATATTGACCAACGAAAATAAACAGTTGTAATCATCCTGCATCTGCACCCAGTTTTTGATGGACCCGATGTAGTTGCCAATCATAAGGTCGCCTGAAGGCTGGATGCCGCTGAATAATGTCGGTTTGTTCATGGTGTTTTCCGTTGGTTGAGTTAAAAATGTCCGGTGATTTAAAGCAAAAAATGTGTATTGACCTGTTGCCTGCATGTTTTTATCTGAACTCAGGCTTGGTCATTAAACTATTTATTTTCGCACTTTTGCCGTGAAAAAGCGAGTGCTCGGGGCCTATGTGGGCGCTTGGGCGGGTGAATAAGCGTTTTTATTTACCGTGCTTTGAAGGTGAAACGGGTGCTTCTTGATTGCAGTCTGTGGAAAAGTCGTTAAAATGTTTGCTTTAACCACTCGAAAATCCTATCTTTTTTAAAACATATGCAACGATTGATTCATAAAATAAAAACCTTTTTCTCTGCCTCTGATTCAGATTCCGCATTTCAATCGCCTTCCGAACTCAAGATTATTGAACGCAAACAGCACGGCATTTCCCGTAAACAAATTGATAAAGAAGCCTTGGATGTGCTCTATGGTTTGAAACGCGCCGGTTACGATGCGTATTTAGTCGGCGGCGGGGTGCGCGACATTTTGTTGGGGTTGGAGCCAAAGGATTTCGATGTGGTGACGAATGCCGAACCGGAACAGGTTAAGGGTGTTTTTAAAAGCCGTTGTCGTTTGATCGGGCGGCGTTTCCGGTTGGCTCATGTGTATTTCGGACGAAATGCGATTGAAGTGGCCACGTTTCGCGGGGCGGGTGAAGGGCATCAGTCCGGTAATCGCAAACAGGTGAACAATACCCGTGCGGTAGATGATTCCGGGCGCTTGGTGCGCGATAATGTTTATGGCACCATTGATGAAGATGTCTGGCGTCGCGATTTCACCGTTAATAGTCTTTACTATGATATACACAATTTTTCAGTGGTGGACTACACCGGTGGCATGGAAGATTTGCGTAAAGGCCAATTACGTTTAATTGGGGACCCGGAAACCCGTTATCGGGAAGACCCGGTTCGGATGATCCGTGCGGTGCGTTTTGCCGCTAAATTGGGCTTTGAAATTGAGCCACGAACCAAAGCGCCGATTTACGAGCTTGGACACTTGCTCAAAGATGTTTCGCATGCGCGGATGTTTGAAGAGGTACTCAAACTGTTCCACAGCGGCGTGGCGGTTGAAGTGTTTGAAAAGTTACGTCATTTTGGTCTGTTCACTTTTTTGTTCCCGCAAACACACCACCTGTTGTCACAAGAGTCGGAAGGCTTTCCGCGTATGTTGGTGATTGAAGCTTTGAAAAGCACCGATGCGCGCATTCAATCCGGTAAGGGCGTCAACCCTTCCTTCTTGTTTGCGGCCATGCTGTGGGAGCCGATGCTGCAAAGGATGGAACAGCATTTGGCAGAGGGCTTCGCGCGCCAGGATGCTATGTTTGCAGCGGCCAGCGACGTGATTGATCAGCAAATTTATTCCACCTCGATCCCGAAACGTTTTATTTCTCAAATTAAAGAAATCTGGAGTCTGCAGTTTCGTTTATTGAATCGTCATGGTAACCGGCCTCAGCGTTTGTCTGAGCATCCACGTTTTCGCGCGGCCTATGACTTTATGGGCATTCGTGCCGCGGCCGGTGATGAAAGCGATTTAAAAGAAGTGTTCGATTGGTGGACGGAATACCAAAAATTGGATTCAGTTGACCAGGTGGCCTTTGCCAATAACGTGGAAAAACCGAAAAGCCGCCGCCGTCGCCCAAGACGTAATCGAAACCCTTACCGCAAGCGTAGTCAGGGGCGGGATGAACATGCTCAAACGGTTTCGTCGGACGATAGCTGACAGACACCGCGATGAGCATGGCTTTGGAAATCGATGTTTTTATCGGTATTGGCAGTAATCTGGATGATCCGAAACACCAGGTGTTGACGGCGATTGAACGTTTGAAAAAACTGCCGGATAGTCGTTGGCAAGGGGTGTCCAGATTGTATGCTTCTCGGCCGCAAGGGCCTCAGGATCAACCGGACTTTGTGAACGCTGTCGCCTGGGTTAAAACGCAATTAGCTCCGCTGGCATTGTTGGACGCATTGCAGGACATCGAACAAACGCAAGGTAAAGTCAAAAAGCGCCATTGGGGTGAACGGTTAATTGATTTAGACGTGCTGTTGTATGGCGATCAAGTCATTGACAATGCACGCTTACGGGTACCGCATCCGTTTATGACGGAACGCGATTTTGTCCTGTTGCCGCTGATGGATCTTTTGCCGGATGGGCGGATGCCGAGTGGCCGCACCTTTAAAGAGCTGGCCGAGCGGGTATCGGACATTTTCGTCAAGCCGATTTAATTTCAGAAATCGGTTTCCAAAATCGGTTTCCAAAATCATTAGGAATCACTATGAAAACCTTATCCAAACTCAAAAAAATGAAAGTCGAAGGCGAGAAAATCGCATGTCTGACGGCCTATGAGGCCAGTCAGGCATATTGGTCGGTGGAAGCTGGTGCGGATGTCTTGTTGGTCGGGGATTCGCTTGGTATGGTTGTGCAAGGGCATGACAATACTTTGCCGGTGTCTCTGGATGAAATGGTCTATCACACCCAGATGGTGCAGCGTAAAAACCACCAGGCCTGGTGTGTGGCGGACTTACCGTTTATGGCCGATGCGGATGTTTCGCAAGGCCTGGCGGCGGCGGCACGTTTGTTGAAGGAAGGTTTGGCGAACATGGTGAAGGTGGAAGGCGGTAAGCGTGTCTTATCATTGGTGCGAGCCTTGACCGATCTTGGGGTGCCGGTTTGCGGGCATCTGGGCTTATTGCCGCAATCGGTGCAGTTGAAAGGCTATCAAGTCGCCGGGCGAGAAAAGCATACAGCGCAGAAACTGCTTGATGACGCGATTGCCTTGCAGGAATCGGGGGCGGAAATGTTGGTGCTGGAATGTGTGCCATCAGGCCTGGCGAAAACCATTACGGACCGTTTGTCGATTCCGGTCATTGGTATTGGTGCCGGTTTGGAGACGGACGGGCAAGTCTTGGTGTGGCATGATGTCTTGGGCTTAACGCTTGGGAGAGCGCCGAAGTTCGCCAAAAACTTTTTGCAGGAAGCCGATTCGGTTCAAACCGCTTTGGCGCAGTACGTTGCGGATGTCAAACATCAGCGTTTCCCAACACCGGAACACTGTGTGGGGGAATGATGCTTCAGTTCGATCAAGTCGCGTCTTTGAGAGAGACCCTGGCGAAATGGAAATCAGCTGGTGAACGTGTGGCGCTGGTGCCGACCATGGGGAATTTGCATGCGGGTCATCTGAGCTTGGTCGAGTTGGCGAAAAACACAGCGGACCGGGTGGTCGTCAGTGTGTTTGTCAATCCGTTGCAGTTTGGCCCGAATGAAGATTTTGATCGTTATCCGCGAACCTATGAGCAAGATTGCGCGTCTTTGCAAGAAGCAGGAGCGGACGCGGTGTTTGCTCCGTCTGTTGATGAAATGTACCCGAACGGGCAAGTTCAAACATTAGTCACGGTGCCGGCCGACTTGACCGGTATTTTGGAAGGTGCGACACGACCGGGCCATTTTGACGGTGTGACGACGGTGGTGAATAAGCTGTTTAATATGGTTCAACCGGACGTGGCGATATTTGGTCAGAAAGATTTTCAACAGGTGGCGGTCTTGAAACGCATGGTTGAAGACCTGACTATGCCGATTGAATTGGTCTGCGCCGACATCAAACGAGACGAAGACGGTTTGGCGTTGAGCTCACGAAATCAGTATCTGAGCGAGTCGCAACGCCGCATCGCACCGAAATTGTTTGTGGTGTTGCAATCGGTTCGCATGGCGATTGAATCGGAAAATGATGACTTTGAAGCGATGGAAGTCACTGCGAGTCAGCAGTTGCTGACGGACGGTTTTGATTCGGTCGATTATGTGAAAATTTTGCAGTCGGAGACACTTCAGCCTGTTAAAGCTGTCGGCGAAAGGTGCGTTATTGTGGCAGCAGCTCGGTTAGGTACAACGCGTTTGCTGGACAATATTGTGGTGACGCCTTAACCGAAATAACGCTGTCAATCACCTGAAATTAACCAGGCCTGGTCAGAACGGGCCTTTTCATAACGATTTAAAATCGAAATACGATAATATAAATAAGATGAGAGCTTTGCCTGAGTGGGGCGCGATAGAAAAATGAGATAAAATTTTTTTGAATTAGGCGGAAAACGCAGCGAATAGCAGGCTATTCGCCAGTTTTTCAACGACATTCAGGGGAATTTTAGCCATTTTTATCCGTGCCTCCATCTCGTGCAAGGCTCTCAAGGTATAAATCATGAGTTTTTCAACCTTCATAGGCCTTTTTCTTGGGGTCGCCATTGTGCTTGTCGCCATGTCGATGGGCTCTTCTATTCTAATCTTTATTAATATCCCCGGGTTGATGATCGTGATTGGCGGTACGATTGCCGCTACCATGATTCGCTATTCGTTTCATGAAGCCATGCACGCTATTGCAATGTCGTTTCGCATCTTGATGCCGACGACGGATATTAAAGATAAAAACGAATTGATTGATTTGACCGAAGATTTGTTGAGAACTTCACGTTCCAAAGGCTTTTTAGCGCTGGAAAATATGGAAATCAATCATGAGTTCTACCATCGCGGCGTTCGTATGCTGGTGGACGGTTATTCCAAGGATTTGGTTCGCCAGACGCTTCTCGAAGAAAATAAGTTGTTGGTGGAGCGGGCCGAAACCAGTGCGGGTGTCTTTGCATCCATCGGTGGCGCGGCGCCGGCATTTGGGATGATTGGTACTTTGGTGGGTTTGATTCAAATGTTGTCGAATTTGTCGGACCCGGCGTCCATTGGTCCGGCGATGGCGGTGGCGATGTTAACGACGCTTTACGGTGCGATGATCGCCAACCTGTTTGCCTTGCCAATGGCCGATAAAATCAATACTTGGGGGCAAGAGGAGTCCTTGCGTCAACTAATGATTATTGACGGTTTGGAAGCCATCAGCCAGGGACAAAACCCCAATATCATGCGAGACATGCTGTCGCCGTATTTGGAAAAAAGACCGTCTATGGAAGAAGAACTTTAATGGCCCAGAAAAAATGTAATGATGCGCCTTGGTTGGCCACATTTGCGGACTTAATGTCGCTGTTAATGGCCATTTTCGTGTTGTTGTTTGCGATGTCGACATTGGATGCACATAAGTATGAGGCGATTGTTAAATCCCTGACGCATACGTTGGGTCATGGTTCGGATTTGACTCAGACTCAGGTGCAGTATTTCAAGCAGGTGGATGAACAACGCAAGGCGGAACAGAATCAAGACGGTGAAACACCGATTGAAAACCTCAAGCCATTATATGAAAGCCTGGTGGAAACCTATGCCATGGCCAGTCAGCAAAGTGATGTTCAGGTGTCTTTTGATCCTGAAAAAAAGCGGGTGCGTATTTCTTTTCCTGAAAGCATTTCCTTTCCAACCGGCCGGGCGGAGTTAAAGCTAGGGTTCTCTAATTATCTCAATAAGTTACAACCTTATATTCATGAAACGGCTAGGATCCAAGCCGTTGGCCACACAGATAAGCGTCCGGTGACGGGCGGGCGTTTTAAGTCCAATTGGGAGCTGTCCAGCGCCCGTGCCGCAGCGGTTGTTCAAAAGTTGATTCTGGATGGCATTATTCGGCCGAGTCAGGCTGAGGTCATTGGCGTGGCCGATACATCGCCGTTATCGTTGGAAGAAACGGAGGAAGCCTTTGCCATGAATCGTCGGGTGGAAATCATTATTGAACCGAATTATTTTGACGAAAACACGGTTGAGAGTTCGAATTAGAGTGGGTTTTTGTGTGGATAAAAAAATAGCCCGGTGAGGGCTATTGATGATGGTAAGATTTTGGCGGTTAACGCTTTTTATGCCAGTTGCTGCATTTGAACCGGAATGGTGTTCCGAGTATGCGTAATCTGGTTATCCTGGTCGAAATACACCATGATCGGTTTATGTTCATCGGCGTCTTTTTCTTCCATGGTGGCGTAGGTTGCAATAATCAGCAAATCGCCCGGCGAGGCTTTATGCGCCGCCGCGCCATTGACGGAAATGATTCCGCTGCCATCTTCCGCGCGAATGGCGTAAGTCGTAAAACGGTTTCCGTTGTTGACGTTATAGATCTGAATCTGTTCGTATTCTCGAATCCCTGCCACTTCCAAAAAGTGGCCGTCAATCGCGCAGGAACCTTCGTAGTCCAGTTCCGAATGCGTGGTGGTAACCCGATGGAGTTTGGATTTTAGCAAGGTGATTTGCATGCTTACCCTTCCTGTCAATAAATCAGCTAGCTCGGTATTATAACCGATTTTGGTAAAAGTTGTTTAGTCAAGCATGCGCTTTGCGCTGATTGCGCAGAACACTGTGCTTGATTTGAAACCCGGGTTAACCGGTATTTCGCATACCCGCTGCAATCGCGTTGATGCTGTTAAGAAGTGGTGTCAACCAGACTTCTCTTTCTTCTTCGGATGTATTTTCATCCTTGTAGCGTTTCAGAACGGCGATTTGAATGTGGTTCAACGGCTCCAAGTAGGGTGTTCTTCTTGACAAAGATAGCGCCAGCGATGGCGTGTCCGCCATTAAGTATTCGTTACCGCTGATGTCCAGACAATTTTCCACTGAACGGATATGTTCGGCCGCAATCATGTCGTAGATCTTCTCTGATTGCACTTTGTCATGGCCCAATTCGCTGTAATCTTTACCAATGACCAGGTCGGTTTTGAACAATGACATTTGGATATTGCTCAATAAGGCGCGGAAGAACGGCCAGTTTTCATACATATCTTTCAATTGGGCATCGTCCTGCGCTTTGATCCAGTTGTCCAGAGCAAAACCGGTTCCGTACCAGGCCGGGAAGGTCAAGCGCGCCTGCGCCCAACCGAAAATCCATGGAATGGCTCGGATGGAAGACTTGGATAAGTTTCCTTTTTTACGGTGAGACGGACGAGAACCGATGTTCAGGAGGCCGATTTCAGTAACCGGTGTCGCTTCATAGAAGAACTTGAAGAAGCCTTCGGTATGGTCTGTCAAATCGCGGAAAGCCTGTTCGCCTTCTTTGGCTAGCTTTTGCATGGCTTCCAAGTGCGCTGGGTTGTCTTCCTGTGGCTTGCGTACCAAGCATTTACTGGCTTTCATCAAGCCGGTAATGCCCATCGACAATTCATACATGGCGGTTTCAGCGTTGCTGTATTTGTAAGATAGCACTTCACCCTGTTCGGTGAATTTGATTTCGCCGCGAACCGTGCCGGTCGGCTGCGAAAGAATGGAGCTGTGAGTTGGGCCGCCACCGCGACCGACCGTGCCGCCGCGTCCGTGGAACAAGCGGCAGTCGATACTGTATTCGTCGGCCAATTTCATGATTTGCTGCTGGGCCTGGTAAAGTGTCCAGGCCGAGGATAGGTTGCCACCGTCTTTAGCGGAATCCGAGTAACCCAGCATGATTTCCTGCTGGTTGCCGGAGGCTTTCAACAAAGCATGGTAGGTTGGGTTTTCGAAGAGCGCAGAGGTGACGGGTACGATGTGCTCTAAATCCTGAATGGTTTCGAACAACGGCGAGACGCGAATTTTACAGTAAGGCTCGCCGGCATTGTAGCCCGCCAGGCCGGCTTGGTGAGCCAGGAACAACACTTCCATCACATGACTGGCTTCGTGCGTCATGGAGATGACGTAGTTATTGAAAGCTTTTTCACTGATTTCTTCGCGCATACGACGCATGACGTGGAAGACTTCCAATACTTCCAACGTCATGTCTTTTAAGTCCAGGTGCTGGGTGTCGATAATGGTCGGGGAAGATACCTGGTGCGACAGCAGGTCCAGGCGTTCAGCTTCCGAAAGACTCATGTAGTCGATGCCAAGGTGCGACAACAGATCGGCAACGGCATCGGTATGCACGGTGGATTCCTGACGGATATCCAAGCGCATCAGGTAGAAACCAAAGGTTTGGACCAGACGAATCAGGTCTTTTAAGTTGGCGTCGGCCACTTCCTGATCGCCGTGACCACACAGTGAATCGTAAATCAATTGCAGGTCGTCGAGGAAATCTTGTTCGTTTTTATAGCCGAATTTCGGTTTTTCCGTCGGTTCATCGTTCAACTGCGCTTCAATATAGGCCAAATTGTCCTGCAAACGCCCGTGCATCAAATACAAGAAGCGGCGATAAGGTTCGTCGCGAAAACGGTCGGCCCGTTTGTGGAAAACCCGCTCTTGAAGGTCGGCATCGATAATGGTCGCTCGGTTAATGACTTCTTGTTTGATGTCGGAAATATAACGCGATTGCGTCAAATGCGTGCTGAGCTCAAACACGCGGCGTTGGTATTCATAGATGGCGGCGCGGCTTTGCATTAACAGAGCGTTAACCGTGGTTTCGTGGGTGACGAAGGGGTTGCCGTCGCGGTCGCCGCCAATCCAGGAGCCGAAGGTTAAGAAGTTCGGCGTTTCGATATTATCTTCTGGGTAGTGTCGGGCTAAAGCGCGTTCCATGTATCGGTAAACACGTGGCACGGCTTTGAATAACGATTGGCGGAAATAGTAGATGCCGTTGCGGATTTCGTCTTCGACCGTTGGTTTCATGCGGCGGACTTCGTCGGTTTTCCACAGCACTTGAATTTGGTACTGCAGCCGTTTAATGACTTCTTCCTGAGCGTAAGGATTATTGTAAGCTTCCGCTTCGTTCAATTCGCCTAAGGTGATAAAGATACGACGTAAATTTTCCATGACCGCACGACGTTTTGATTCAGTCGGGTGTGCCGTGAATACCGGAATGTAGCACAGTTTGTTAATCAGTGTTTCCACTTCCTGTGCGGAAAGGCCTTCTTGCTTGAATTCGCTGATGGTGTTCAGAACCGAGCCCATCCACAGTGGGCCGTCGGACTTCAACTGGCTTTGTCTTTCGTGGTATTGATGTTCTTCTTCGGCCAGGTTGACCAAACTGAAATAGAGGTTGAAGGCTCGGATGATGAGAATAAGGCTTTCAGGCGATTGTTCTTCGATGAATTGCTTGAGTTCTTGACGAAGTTTTGGGTCGTCTTCCTTGTGGAGTTTGATGTAACCTTTTCGGAGGGTTTCCACGGCGTCGAGTGTGGATTTTCCGACTTGGGTTTCAATGACTTCCCCCAGAAGAGACCCCAGTAGTTTGACTCGAGATCGAAGTTGCTTATCGCGAAGTTCCTTTGCCATATTCTTTCCGTTTATGATTAAAATTCTAAAAATATTGATGATATTATAGCATTTTTCAATGGTTAAATATCAGCGCGTCTGATGTATTCCTGTCGGCTTACGTGTTTTTAGGGAACCTCTGATTGAATCGGTTTGGCTTCTGGCAACGCCAAATTTTCCAGATCAAGGCGTGAAGTTGAAGTAATGTCTAGACCTTACAAAACTTCACAACGCTGAGCTGGTAATTTTGGCTAAGCCCCTGAGGGCGAGGCTTAAAGCCGACCTCTTCGTTGTTGTGACCCTTGACCTTAGAATGACTAAGGTCGGCGAGCCACGCCTAGAATAGGTAGGCTTTAAGTCCCGCAGAAACTCAAACCGATTCAATCATAGGTTCCTTAGTAAGCCTAAAAATCCTTTCCTTTCTTCAAGCTCCAGCGGTTGTGGCTCCACAGATATTGGGCGGGATTTTCCCGGATTTCGGCTTCGTATAATGCATGCAATCGCAAAACATCCTGATAATCGTCTCCAGAGGGAAAATTGTCCAGGCCTGGTAAAATCGTCATTTCATAATCGATGCCGATGCGACGGGTGAAAACCGGCAAGACTTTGGCGTTACCAAGCTTGGCCAGTTTACAAATGCCAGGGTTGCTGGGGGCGTTTTTTCCGAAGAAGGGGACGTCAACCTTGCCTTTCGCACGATAGCGCTGATCCGGTAAGATCATCATGGCGTCGCCTTTTTTGAGTGCTTTGATCATGGCGCGCGTGTCGGTATTCATAAGCGGTTTGACGGTATCGCCTTCATCCGTGACTAATGTGCGGCTTTTGGTGATGAAATATTCCATTAAGGCGTTGTCGTGTTTTCGGTAAATCGGACGAAATGGAATGACTTTTGAGAGCATTAAGCCCGTTGTTTCGATGGTGGTAAAGTGTGGCACCACTAATAGCACGCCTTGCCCTGAAGCGTTTTCCAGGTTTTTCAAACCGGTGAAATGAAAGTGCGGGTTTGGTTGGTTGTGATGCGAGGTGTTACGGTGTTCGCCCCATAGGTTTATGCTGGTTTCGATCAGGCTGATGCCGAGCGACTCAAAGTGATCTTTGACAAGCGATTCGAGGTCATTATCGTGTTTTCCCGGAAAGGCGATGGTCAGATTTTTGCGCACTAGGCGTCTGCGACTCGGTGCCACTCGGTAAAGTAAGCGGCCAATGGCCTTTCCAACGGTGAATTTGGTTTGATAGGGGAGCCACCCTATCAGACGGAGTAAGCCATAACCCACCCATATTCCCCAATACCTTGGGCACAAAAAGCTTAGCCGAAAGGTGTCTGGACGGGGGTTACTCACTTAAATTTCCTTGGGTGTACAGTTGATAATAAATGGCGTTTAAAGCCATTAGTTCATCGTGATGGCCTTGTTCCTGCAAGATGCCATCCTGCAGTACGACGATTTTATCCGCATTTTCAATGGTACTGAGCCGGTGAGCGATGATGATGACGGTGCGGTTTTTACGCAGTGTATTCATCGCGTCTTGAATCAGTTTTTCACTTTGATTGTCCAGTGCCGAGGTGGCTTCGTCCATAATCAGGATGGGGGCGTTTTTCAAAAATGCTCTGGCAATGGCAATGCGCTGGCGTTGGCCGCCTGATAGCAAGGCACCATTGTCGCCGATGGTCGTATAGAGGCCTTCGGGAAGGGTTTGAATGAATTCCCAGGCATGAGCGGCTTTGGCGGCGGCGATAATCGCTGTTTCATCAAACTCATCATGGCCGTAGGCGATGTTGGCCGCTATTGTATCATTAAACAGAACCACATTCTGGCTGACAAAGGCAATGTTCTGCCGAAGGTTGCTTAACTCAATCGTGTTGAGCGGTATGTCATCCAGGGTGATTTGGCCGTCGGTGACGGTGTAAAACCGAGCAATCAAATTCGCCAGTGTGGATTTGCCACTACCGGATTGGCCGACCAATGCAGTGGTTTTTCGGGCCGGGATCGTCAGGTCCAGTTGGGTGAGCGTGGGTTTCTCGGCACCGGGGTAGGTGAAGGATACTTTTTCAAAGCGAATGCACCCTTCAATCTGCCCCAATGTTTGAGTGCCATTGTTTTCTTCGCTTGGCGCATCGAGAATGGTGAAGATGCTTTTGGCGGCGGCCATCCCTTTCTGGACGGTGGCGTTGATGTTGGTGATGCGGCGGATGGGTTCGAAAATCAAGCCCATGGCGGTGACGTAGGTGATTAAGTCACCGGCACTCATGGTACCCGCGTTGACCATTTGCACGGCGACGTAAACCACAATGGATAACGCAATGGCGGCGATGACTTGCACCAACGGCACGTTCAAGGCGGAGACTTTGGTAACTTTCATGGTGTTTCGGCGAAGGGATTCGGCCGACGTCTTGAAGCGATTAAGCTCGTAGGTCTCTGACCCGTAAATTTTAACGTCTTGATAGCCTTTCAGGCCTTCCTCCAAGCTGTGAGTGAGTTGGCCCATGTCATCCTGCATATCGGTACTCGATGTTCGCATCAGTTTGCCGGCCCGGTCAATAAAGAAGGCGACAATTGGACCAATCACCAACATGACCAGCGTTAGCTGCCAGGAGTAATAGATTAAAGTGGCCAGTAAGGCGAGAATGATCAAACTGTCGCGCGTGATGACGATCCAGGCTTCGGACAAGGCATTGCCGGTTTGGGTGACGTCGTAGGTGATTTTCGACATCATGCTGCCGGTGGAGGTTTCATTATAGTGTGACTTGGGCAGGAAGAGCATTTTGCTGTAGAGTTCGGATCGGATGTTCAAAATCGCTTTTTGTGCAATCCAAGTGCTCATCACTTTACTGAAGTATTCGGCGATGCCTTTTAAAATGAAGACGCCCGCCAATTGCAGTGGCAGGAGCACAAAGGAATTAGGGTCTTTTTCAATCAGGCTTTCATCGACCAAGTTGCCGAGAATGATAGCACTCAACGGTTCCATGGCGGCAATCACGGCAATGGTGATCAGGGTGATGAATATGGCCGCTTTGTAGTCGCGAATGTATCGCAGCAGTCTTCCGTAGAGTGACAGCGTTTGTCGGTCTAACATATTACTCTCTTTTTAGAATGCGATTGACGACGATGTTGGCCCAACCGGCGGCGTGGAATGCCTGATTCAGTTTGGGTTTATCATAATGGTTTTCGACCCATTCGATAAAGGTGGTGTCGGGGTTTTCTTTTTCATAAGCCAAAAAAGTGTCGAAAAACACGTCCAGCTTGCCGGTGTCAGCCCAGCGAAAATGACCGTATTTCATGCTCAGTTCGGACAAGGCTTCCGAGATCGGTTGTTTAAGAATGAAATGTTTGTAAAAAACGCTCATCATGCCAGCCCGATCCGCGCCTGATTTGCAATGAATTAAAATCGGGTATTTTGCGTTTTCCAGTATGTCTTTGGCTTGGAGGATGCGGTCTACATCTGGAAAGCTTCTGGATGACATAGGATGATTGATGAGCGTTATGCCATGTTTTTCACAGGCTTCTTTTTCCAGTTGGTACTGCCCCGTCTTGTCGGCACGGCGCAAACTGATAATGGTATTGATGCCATGTTTTTGCTTCAGTTTTTTAATGAAAGCCGGTGACGGGTGGTTACTGCGGAAGGCGTTTTCTGACAACCGATGAAAGTTGCGATAAAAGAATCGCAGGATTTCGTGGTCGACCAGCCATGCTTCGATGTGCGCTTTGAAGCGCCCCCATTTTGTTTGCAGTTTTTCCATGTGTCGCGTCTGTGTTTTTGGCGCCTATTCTACCTTTTTTCGCAACTGGCGTGGGGTTAATGATAGAATTCTCATGATTTGAATTGAGAAGGAAAGATTCATGATTGTGGTCACGGGCGGCGCCGGGTTTATCGGCTCGAATATTGTCAAAGCTTTAAATGCACAAGGGCGCAGCGACATTTTGGTGGTGGACAACCTGAAGAACGGTAAAAAGTTCATCAATATCGCGGATTGTGACATCGCCGACTACTTGGATAAAGAAGACTTTCAGTCGCGTATTTTTGCCGAAGAAGGCTTGCCGGATATCGAATGTGTGTTTCATGAAGGGGCCTGTTCGGCGACCACCGAGTGGGATGGTAAGTATGTTATGGACAACAATTATGAGTATTCCAAAGATTTGCTGAATTACTGCCTGAATCGCAAAATTCCCTTCCTATATGCGTCGTCGGCCGCGGTTTATGGCGACGGGCCGACGTTTGTCGAAGAACGTGAATACGAAAAGCCGCTGAATGTTTACGGTTATTCCAAGTTTCAGTTCGATCAGTATGTTCGCCGCGTGCTGCCGCATGCGGAAAGTCAGGTCGCCGGGTTCCGTTATTTCAATGTGTACGGGCCGCGCGAGCAACATAAAGGTGATATGGCCAGTGTGGCGTTCAAGTTGCATAACCAATTACTGGCCGGAGAACCGTTGAAATTGTTCGGCGCCTACGATGGTTATGAAGCCGGTATGCAAACGCGCGATTTCGTTTATATCGACGATGTCGTGAACGTGAATCTATGGTTTATGGAAAACCCAGAACAGTCGGGCATTTTTAATTTAGGGCCGGCGGCGGCAGAGCCATTTCAGAACATCGCCGAAGCGGTCATCCAGTTTCACGGTCAGGGTGAAATCCAATACATTCCATTCCCCGAGCATTTGAAAGGGGCTTACCAGAGTTTTACCCAAGCGGATAATACCCGTTTGAGAATGGCCGGTTACGATAAGCCTTTCCATTCCGTGGCTGAAGGTGTGGCGAAATATCTGGCTTGGTTGTCGGAAAACCCGCGTGTATTGGATTTTGTTCGGTAATCGCGTCGAAGTCAATGCGGATACTGTTAATCAAAATGTCCTCAATGGGGGATGTCTTTCATACCTTTCCGGCCTTGAGTGATGCGCTTCAGGCCTGGCCGGATTTGCAAGTCGACTGGGTGGTGGAAGAAGCCTTTGCCGAAATTCCGCAATGGCATCCGGCCGTCAATCAAGTCTTTCCCATCGCGCTGCGACGTTGGCGCAAAAACTTCTGGCAAGGGTCTACCCGCCAAGAAATTCGAATGTTTTTTCAAACGATTAATCAAACCCATTATGACGTGGTACTGGACGCACAAGGCTTATTGAAAAGCCTTTGGGTCCTGCGCAAAATTCGTAGCGGTGAGCGTGTCGGAATGGATTGGCAAAGTGTGCGTGAGCCGCCCGCAAGCTTGGGGTATCAACGAAAAATTTCGGTTCCGAAGGCGCAACACGCGATCGTGCGGTTGCGGCAACTGTTTTCTGCGGCATTGGAGTATGAAGATGTCTCTGCGTCACCGGTTCAGTATCGACTGGATACCTCGAACTGGCAAGGCCCCGACAGTTTGCCGGCGGACTTTCAAAATAATTCTTATTATGTGTGTTTGCATGGCACGACTTGGGAGACCAAGCTTTGGCCGGAGGCGTATTGGCGAGACTTGCTTGCAAAACTGGTGGCTTCAGGACAAAAAGTGGTGTTGCCCTGGGGAACCGAAGCGGAGCACGAACGGGCTTTGCGATTGGCGAAATCCCTTAAAAACGACCAGGCCTGGGTGCCGGATTCGTCTCTGGGGTTGAATGCCATGGCTCGGCTGTTGAAGTTTGCGGACGGTATCGTGTCGGTGGACACCGGTTTGTCGCATGTGGCGGCGGCTTTGGAGACTCCGATGGTGGTGCTGTACCGGGTTACCGATCCCGAGTTGGTCGGAGCATTGGGGGCGAATGTTCTCCGTTTGGCTTCGCCCTGTGCGCATCAGTATCTGAAACGTTTTCAGTCTGAAGAGCTGGCCGAACAATCACTTGAACACCTGCGGCCAGACGACGTGTTAAATGCGTTGGAGAGGGCTGGGTGACAACGAATATGACAAAAAAAACGGCCTACTACCTAGTCTCCACGCCGTTGCACTTATTGGTGTCTCTTGCCGTGGCGTTATCCCGCCGTGATGAGGAAGAGGCCAAGCTCTTTTTTGTCGCGCAAGAAGCGGATAACCGCCGGATGGATTTCTTTCGAGAATCCATGCAGGCCTGGCAAAATTCGCCTTTTGTGGATACGAAAACGTTTTTCCGGCCGAGCGGGAAAGGGTGGGATAAAGTCGCCAGCCGAAAGCGTTTGTTTGAGGAGTTGAAATCGGAAGTGGGCGCTTTCAAACCGGAACGAGTGTATGTCGGTAACGATCGTCATCTGGAATTTCAGTGGATCATGCATCAATCTCGAGAATTGGGTGTTAAAGCGCAAGGTATTTATCTCGATGAAGGGCTTTACACCTATGTCGGCCGTAAGGCGTCCAAACGCTTTTCAGATCGGGTGGTCGATGATTGGCTGAAAAAGCTGGTTTACGGTTTTTGGTGGCAAACACCGCCGACTATCGGTGGCAGCAAATGGATTGATGGGATGATTGTAGCCTATCCTGATTGGGTGACACCTTTATTGAAAGAGAAGGTTGCCGAGCTCTTGCAGTCCAGTTGGTTTGAAGATAAACGCTTGCAGGAAATGACCCAGGCCTGGTTAAAATCCTTTGCTATTGACCAAGCGCGTCTTGCACACTGCCAGTTGGTGCTGACCCTGCCGGAAACCAATGATATGCGCCAAGTGCCCGGTTATGAATTGGAGGCGCGGGATTTGTTGACCAGACTTTCCAGTAATGGTTGGCAAATTGCCGTAAAATACCACCCAAAAGATCTGGGAAATGACGTATTATCCGTGTTGTCGTTGCCCGGTGTGTTTGAAATTCCGGCCAATGTACCGTTTGAGGTCATTCTGCCGTCGCTGCCGGCCAACTGTTTTGTACTGGGAGATATGAGTACAACGATCCTCACGACGCGATTGTTTCGCCCGAGCGTGCAAGTGATGGTCATGCAGTTGGGGGAATCGTCCGGCCACTTCGATCAGTTCTTGGGCTTTTATGAAAAGCTGGGATTAACGCCCAAAAAATTGCCGGAATTAGTTGAGCGCCTTGGCGTAACAAAGCGTACTTAGGAGAGCGAGTGTACCTTAGAAATTTGAAGTTGTTTACCTGGCGTCAGTTCTCAGGAAAACCGATTCGATTGGCCATGACGTACATGGTCAAAAACGAAATAGATATCATTGAAAGCAATATTCGTTTTCATGCCGCCAAGGGCGTAGATTGTTTCGTGGCGGTTGATAACGGCTCAACAGACGGTACGTTGGAAAAACTGCAAGCACTGGTATCGGAATTTGATTTGCATGTGATTTCACGCCCGATTACCGATTATCGCCAAAGTGATTGGCGCACGGAAATGGCTTTGATTGCCCGTGAGGACATGCAGGCGGATTGGGTGATTTCCAATGATGCCGATGAATTCTGGTTGCCGAAAGAAGGGCAGGATTTGAAAACCGGGTTGACGCGCAGCAAGTCCATCGTGCATTGTCGGCGCTATGACATGCAGCTGGATTGTCATTCGGAAAACAAGCCGTTTTATGAGCGAGTTTACCGGACGTTGTTTCCAATCGATTACGGAAAGGGCACCGAGTTAAAACAGGATAATATGTCGGTTCAATTGAGTAAGATTCACGGTAAGGTGATGGTCAACCTGCAAGGTTTTTTACGTGCTAAGGGTGGAAATCATCGAGCCTGGCATTTGTGGAGTAAGTTGAATTACGCCGAAAGCGATTCGGTGGAAGTGTTTCATTATGCCATTGGTAGTCGTCATCATTTTGAAACGCATGTGGAAAACCGTAAACCGTTGTTGAAAATCGGTGCCCGAATGGGAAATCATTATCGCCGTTGGGTAAGAATGTCGGAAGAAGGCCGTTTGGATGAAGAGTGGAAACGCCTGGTTTTGGATGATGAGGCCATTCAGGTGTTGACGAAATACGGCGTGGTAGTGAAAGACGACCGTGCTCGTGATGCGATTAAAGCAGTGTTGGTAGATAATGGCTAGACTCAAAATGGGGATGTTTTGAAACACGCATTGTATTTGCCTTCCACACCACTGAATGTATTGCTGGCGGCCGCACATGCGGTTGAACAGCGACATGAGCAGTCGGCGGCGCTTTGGTTGATTGACCAGAAACGGGTGAATGAAAACCCTTATTATGAGGTGTTGCAGGCCTGGCCGGATTCACCATTCGAGGACGTTAATCTCTTCAGCGGTACTGCAGTTGGTTGGCGTAAACTGACAGAGCGTCGAGAAAATTTCCAACGAATGAAACCGCTGTTGGAAAGTCGTCATTTTTCCGATGTCTTGGTGGGGAGTGACCGTCGTGTGGAGTTTCAATATATTATGCATCTTCTGAAGCAAGCCGGGTATCCTGCGAAAGGGCATTATCTGGATGATGGATTGTATTCTTACGCCGGCCGGCCGCACCATCCCTTGAAAGATCGTATTAATGCGGGATTGAAAAAACTGTTTTACGGTGCCTGGTGGCAAGAGCCCAATACCATCGGTGCATCGGAATGGATCAACGATGTTTGGGTGATGGCGCCTGACTTGGTGTGTGATCCGCTTAAGGCTAAGAATTGTCATCGATTGCGGCCGACGCTTTTTACCGCGCCGGAGCTCGCCACTTTGAGTGAGGCGTTGTTGGCGCATTTCGGCGAGTCACCAGAAGACTATCGATCGCTTGATGTGGTGATATTGCTGTCGCACCCGAACAATATTCAAAAAATGCCGGGCTATGAAACGAATTTGAAAGGGATGATCGAACATTTTATCCAAGACAAACAGCGAGTCGCGGTTAAGTATCACCCCAGAATGGAAGGTGCAGATGCCTTTGAACTCAAAGCGCTCGGGGTGGAAAAGGTGATTCCGTCCAGTATTGCATTTGAATTTTTATTGCCTCTGTTTAAGCCGAACGCCAAGTTGTTTGGTGATGTTGGCAGTTCGCTGTTAATGGCAAAATGGCTGAGACCGGATTTGGATGGAACGGCTATTTTGGATGAACATAACGCTTTTCAGCGCCGCTTTTTGACGCTGTTTCAGCAGGCTGGGCTGGCTGTTAAAGCACCGGGAGAGGGTTTTGTCTAATCTGTTTATCGTCAGTACGCCAAGGCATTGGTTGATTAGTGTGTTTTTACGATTGACCCGTTATCAAGACGAATCGGCCATGATTGTATTCGAGCCTAGCTTCCCAAAAAGGATGGCGGAAGATGCAATTAATTTAGACTATTTTTCGAATGCGGAAATCTTGCCATCAGGCTCTGAAAAAGTCCAAATTCGGGCGATGGCGAAACTTCTGGATGGGCATCGTTTGAACCATGTTTTAACAGGGTCGGTTAATGAACCTTTCGTACAGTTTGCGATTCAGGCGGCTAAAATTCAAAACCCGAATTTGGCATCGTATTTATTGGATGATGGGCTGTTCAGTTACCAGGCGACGAGTCGAAAACCGATGTCCGCGTTACGCCTATTCAGCCGAAAACTGAAATACGGTTGGTGGTATCAAGAGCCGAACCCTCTTAAAATTAATGCGCCGTGGATAGACGGTGCATTTTTGTTTTTTCCGGAGAAGTTACAAGGAGCGTTGCCGGAAAAAAATGTGTATGGCATTGATTCAAATTGGTTGTCCGTGTTGGACAACGCCGAGGTTTTAACAAAATTAAATGAAATTTATGGTTTGGCACCTCAGTTAGCTGATATTGATGTGGTGGTGATTTTGGATATTTATCGAAAAGCGATTGAAACATCGCAAGACTATCCAGAAGACGTGGTGCATTTTTTGACGAAGTTGGATCAGAGCGGAAAACGTTTTTTGTTGAAATATCACCCTCGGGATAAAGCCAACGACCCACTGGAGATTCAAAAACGTTTTCCGAAACAAACTGTTTTGCCGGGTGAAATCCCGTTTGAACTGTTGCTGCCGAACTTAAATGAGGATGTAATGTTTACCGGCGACATTTCCACGATTTTGCTGGAAGCCAAGTCGTTTTTGCCCAATGCGAATGTTACCGTTGTATTGATTGGAAGCCATGATCGGACGCCGTTACCGATGTTAAGAAAGGCGGGGGTTAAAGTTGTGGATGTTTATCGAGATTTACAGGTTTAAGTTATGAGAATTTTGATTATTAAACCTTCTTCGTTTGGGGACATCATCCATGCATTTGCCGCAATATCGGATTTGAAAAAAAACAATCCGGCATTTGAAGTAGATTGGTATGTTGATGAACAATATAAAGATATTCCTTGCTGGAACCGCTACGTTGATGGGGTGTTTTCGATTAATCGAAAGCGGTTTAGAAAATTAAATAAACTTTTTTTTGGTTTGGCGGCTCATCGTTTGATTAAAAAGTTGAAACGTCGGCAATATGATGTGGTCGTTGATTTGTATTTTGGCTTTCAGGATGCGTCTTTGTTATCCCGATTAGGAGTACCCGTTATAGGGCCATCTTTGGCAGCACTTTCAGAAATGGTTCAGGATAAACGGTTATCAAATATTTATTCTCGAGATATTGCATTGGATGTATCGAAAACTTTAGTCGATGTTCATCGGCAACTGTTGTCAAAAACTTTTGGTTATTCGTATAGCTCCTCGACTGTGGATTATGGTGTTGAGCATGCGTCTATCTGTAAGCAACGACAGCCAGATGAATTGGCGCCATACCTGATTTTTGTTCATGCGACAAGTGGTGAAGTTAAAAATTGGCCTGAACCTTATTGGCAGAGTCTTTTGAAAATAGCCAGCCAAAACGGTTATCAGGTTTTATTGCCTTGGGGAGATGAAAATGAAAAAAAGCGCGCTCAACGAGTCGCCACAGAATCCCCTGAAAAGGCGCGAGTTTTGGACAAAATGCCATTGAGTGATTTGGCGTGTTTGATTGCGACTTCAAAAGGGGTTGTTGGTGGTGATACCGGTTTGACACATATTGCTTCGGCACTGGGGGTCCCAACGATAAGGCTGTTTGGTGCGACAAGTGCACAAGCGGCGATTCCTGCAGCGAACGGTATTGATATTAGCTCTGATCTGGAATGCGCTCCGTGCATGAATCGAAATAATTGCGTAAGAGAGGAGATTAAACAGTTTAGTGTTTTCCCACCATGTTATGAAGAAATAACACCGGATTTGGTTTGGAAAAAGTTTCTTCAGTTAAGGGGGGGAGGCAGTGAATAACTTATTTATTGCATCTACTCCAAGGCACTGGTTACTTAGTGTTTACCTGACCCAAAAACATTGGCCTCAAAAGCCTTCCGTTCTGTTTTTGGACCCCCAGTTCCCTAAAGACGAAATATATTTGCAGTTAAGTGAGAAATATTTTGATCACGTTGTTCAACTGCCTACTGGAGGAAGCAAAAAAAGGCTCAAAACGATTAAAAGAATCTTTAATCAGTTTGCCGTTGATAACGTGATTTCAGGTTCAATTATTGATCCATTTATACAATATGCATCCCACCTGTTACACAAATCAAAGGGGAGAACGTTTTATTTGCTTGATGATGGTTTATCAAGTTATCACCCTACTAATCATGTTAAATTAAGCCGGTTTGAGGTCTTTAATAGAAAGTTACGGTTTGGTTTTTGGTATCAGGCACCTGTCGGACATAACTTAGCATCTCCTTGGGTGGATGAGGCATTTTTATTAACTCCAGATGCGGTCAAACCCACTGTCAATAAGAAAATTACAGCACTTGATCCAGAATGGTATCAAGTACTATCTGAAAAAGATTTAACTCAGTTTTTTGAAGCTTTCCATGTTGATTATAAGGTTCTCAAAAAAGTGGAAGTCGTTATTGTTCTAGGCTTGTTTAAAGACGGTTCCGCACATCATCCAAAATATGCAGAAGATGTTTTAGAATTATTACATTATTTTAATGGGAAGGGGATAAAGTTTGCTGTGAAATACCACCCTCGAGAAAAACGGTTTGATCCATTGACAATTAAAGAGACTTTCCCTAATCAGCTAGTTTTGCCGGGATCTTTGCCTTTTGAAATTTTGATTAGAGCTTTAAATATTAAAGGGCTTTTGGGTGATGTTTCAACCGTATTGTTAGAAATGAAAAAGTTAAATGTTGATATGGATGTATATGCTTCTATGAGGGGAACCGCTTACGATGCTCCACGATCTTTTTTGGAGAATGCGGGCGTGCGGGTATTGAACAGTTTTTCAGAATATAAACTTCTTGATGAAATGAATTCATTAAAATAAAAAATGATATAGCAGAACCAAAACAAAAGAAAAGGATGTGTTAAGTGAAGATTTTAGGCACTAAATTTTACGGGCATGATAATTCGGTTTTTTATTTAGATACCGAAAAAAAAGAAATTTTTGCGGTATCAAATGAGCGTATTACCCGTATTAAACATGACAGAGCCTCTGTTCGGAAAACAGTAGAAGCCTATCCGTTCTTAAAAGAGGTTGATTGGGTTATTAGTGGTTATGAAAAGCAGGATAACCGTAAATATTATTCAGACCTGTATTGGTATGATTTTCTTTATCAAGTCTGTAAACCTAAGTATATAAAAGAGTTGGTTGCCATTCAAAAGAAGCCTTTTTTAGGTTTGCAACTGTTTTCTAAACTGTTCTTGAGGTCGAAAGAGTATCGTCGTTGGTTGTGGGATCACTTTTTATACAAGAAGTTAAAACTTTCTTTCGATTTCAAGAAAGCCAGATCAAAAATTGATTTGTATTATCAAAATTTGATCGGCGTATCGTCAGATCAGGTTGATCATAAAGACCATCATCTATGCCATGCGATGTCAGCTTATGCTTTCTCACCCTTCTCGAATGAAGAAGGTATTTTATCTTTCACGATTGATGGTATTGGTGATGATGCTTTTTCAAAGCTATATCGCTTCGATAGCCTGAACGAATACGAATGTTTAGCGACTTCTGTGTCTGATCCGATTGAAAATGGAAGGCATGACGGGACGTCTATTGGATTTATCTATAATGATTTTACTTCGGCGATGGATTTAATCCCGAATAGTGATGAAGGTAAAGTGGAGGCCTTGGCCGCCTATGCCAAAGCTGACCCAGACTTTTTAAATTACATGAAAGGAATGGTTTCATTCGAAGGGTTGAATATAAAGTTGGATGTCGAGTCGTCAAAACAATTATCCAATGATCAATTTTTAAGAAGTAAGCGTGCGGAGCTAGGGGATGAGGTGTTTGCCGCGACGGTACAGACATGGCTTGAGGATGTAATTGTCGATTATTTAAATAAAGTACATCAGCAGACAGGCGCAGATAAAATTTGTTTTTCAGGTGGTGTTGCAGCCAACATTATTATGAGTTTGAACGTCTATGAGCGTACGCCGTTTAAAAATATTTATGTATTTCCTGCGATGGGGGATGATGGGATTGCCGCCGGCGCAGCGATTTTAAAAGCAGTTGAGTTGCAAGAAGATGTGACTTGGCTTAAAGATTACTATATGCCATATTTTGGCGCTTCTTATTCAAAAGAAGAAATAGAAACAGAACTCACGAATCGTTCGAACGAAGTCTCTTTTGAGTATATCGGAGAAGATTGGCCTGAAAAAGCCGCGGGATCCATTGCAGAGGGCAAGATTGTATCGCTATTTCACGGCCGTGAAGAATATGGCCCTAGGGCCCTGGGGAACCGGAGTATTGTTGCGAACCCTCGACTATCGGACGTGACCAAACGTATTAACTCAACGGTTAAAAGAAGACCTCTTTATCAGCCATTTTGCCCGTCTATTTTGGAAGATGAACGAGAACGTTTATTTGAGTCCAGCTTTAAACATAAGCATATGGCCATTGCTTTTCGGATGAGAAAAGAGTTCTGGGACGATTTGCCAAGCGCGATTCATGTTGATGGAACGGCTAGACCGCAATTTGTTGAGCCTCAAGATAATCCAAACTATTATCGATTATTGAAAGCTGTAAAAGCACAGACCGATTATGGCGTGATTATTAATACCAGCTTTAACTTACATGGGCGTACGATGGTGCATTCACCCGCCGATGCCGTGACCGATTTTATTGATTGTAATATTGATGAACTTTATATCGAAGGATTTAAAGTTGAGCGAAACAAATAATACGTTAAAGTTCATTTTTTTAGGGTGTAGTTTCTTTTTTTTGGGAAGCCTTATTGCGAGTGAAAGTTTCGTTATTCCTCATGAATTACCTATTGTGTGTTTAGTGCTACTGTTTTTTTATCAAAAATGGGTACATCGAAATTCAGAACGCTCACTCAGCCCATTTTACAAGTCATGGTTATGGTTTCTGTTGATTTTCTTTATTTTGAATATTATTCCGAGTGCAATTCATGCTGTCATGGAGATGGCTTATGGAGATCGACTGAAACAGTATGTGGAGAATTTGCTCCATTTAGCATTTTTTGCGATTTGGTTTTTTTTAGCGGTTAAGGTAAATGTTTCCGTTGTTCAGCTGTGGAAGTTTTTAATTCTTTCAGTGGTTTGGGTTGTTTGGGTTTTATTTTATGAAACCTATACTCTTAATGGGTTTGAAAACTTGAGCTCTTTTATTGTTTTACATCGTTATGGAGATATTGGATCTAGTTATGTCATCGATTTTGGAATTTATGCAAATACGTTATTTTTAATTTTATTAGGTGGGCTGTTTTGGCTAAGAAGGCTAGGATGGCTTTGGGGCCTAGCTTTATTTGTTGCTTTAGCAGTTGCTTTGACTGGGGCCATATTGTCGCAATCCCGTACCGCTTGGATTGGTTGGCCTGAAGCCATTATTGCATGGACTATTTTTTACAGTTTTTACCTATGGAAAAATCAAAAAAAAGGGGTGCTTTTCGGTGGAACCGTGACTGTAATAGCCGTAGTGATTTTGTTGACGCAGTCCAGTTTATACAGCTTGGTGGAAAAAAGAACTGTAAAAGCAATAACGGATGTAGAGGATTATATAGATGGCCGCCCATTAACCAGCTTGGGGCAGCGTTTTGTGATGTACGAGGCAGGGTGGAATTCATTTAAAGAGCATCCTTTGATAGGGGTTGGGCCAGATGAATTTCCGAATGAATTAAAAAAGCAAACAGAGGGCATTTTTTCTGAGCAGTTTGGGATTCAGAATAAATATTTGTCATTTGGACAGATTCATAATCAGTTTTTGATGTCGGCGATGGAAAGTGGAATTTTTGGCGTTTTTAGTTTAATTTTATTGTTTTTGTATTTATCCGTTATTTTTATTCAACAGACAAAAAATCTAAATTATTATAGTAAGTCCTTAGGTGTTGTTGGACTTGTGTTTATGATTGCAAGTTTTTTGTCGTTTATGCCAGAAGTTCCTTTATATCAAAGAAAACAATTTTTGTTCTTTTTTTTCGTCACTAGTTTGCTTCTTGTGATGCTCAGGGCTCCAATATCGAATGATGGAAAATAATTACCATTTTGTTGAAATTATGAGAAGATTTTTATGAAAATCGCTGTGGCCGGTACAGGGTATGTAGGGTTGTCTTTGGCGGTGTTGCTGTCGCAGCATCATGAAGTGGTGGCGTTGGACATTGTCAAAGAAAAGGTCGATTTACTTAATAACAAAAAATCGCCGATTGTCGATGCTGAGATCGAAGAGTTTCTGCTGAGCAAAGAGCTTAACTTTTCCGCGACTCTGGATGCGGAAGAGGCCTACCGGGACGCGGAGTTTGTCATTATCGCAACGCCTACCGACTATGATACGGACACCAATACATTCAATACGCGTTCGGTTGAGGCCGTAATTGCGGATGTGGTTCGAATCAACCCTGAAGCGGTGATGATTATCAAATCGACGATTCCGGTCGGTTATACCCAGTCGGTCAAAGAAAAATTCAATACCGATAAAATTGTGTTTTCGCCAGAGTTTTTGCGCGAGGGCAAAGCACTTTACGATAATTTATATCCATCGCGCATTATTGTGGGTGAAGAGTCCGAGCGCGCGGAACGCTTTGCGCAATTGCTTGTCGAAGGCGCTGCTAAGCCTGCCGAAGAGATTCCGGTTTTGTTTACCCATTCCACTGAAGCGGAAGCGGTGAAACTGTTTTCAAATACCTATCTGGCGATGCGGGTCGCTTACTTTAATGAGTTGGACACCTATTGTGAAACCCATGGTCTCAGTACGCGTCAGGTGATTGAAGGGGTGGGGTTGGACCCGCGCATTGGCAGTCATTACAATAACCCTTCGTTCGGTTATGGCGGCTATTGTCTGCCGAAGGATACCAAGCAGCTATTGGCCAATTACGACCAAGTTCCCAATAACTTGATTAAGGCGATTGTCGACTCCAATACGACCCGTAAAGACTTTATCGCGGACTCGATTATTCGTAAGCAACCGAAAGTCGTCGGTATTTACCGCTTGGTGATGAAATCCGGTTCGGATAATTTCCGCGCGTCGGCCATCCAGGGCGTGATGAAACGGATCAAAGCCAAAGGGATTGAGGTGGTGGTCTATGAACCGGTGCTGACGGAAGACACCTTTTTCAATTCGCAAGTAGTGCCATCTTTGGAAACGTTTAAAGCCATGTCGGATATCGTGTTGGCCAACCGTATTACCGATGAGATTAAAGATGTGTGTGATAAAGTCTACACACGTGATTTATTTGGACAGGATTGATGAAAGTATTGGTGACCGGCGCGGCCGGGTTTATTGGTTTCTATGTTACGCTCGATTTATTGAAAAAAGGCCATGAGGTCGTTGGGCTGGATAACCTGAATGATTATTATGACCCAGGGTTGAAGCGTGCACGGCTGGCGGAAATCGAGCGCTTCTGCGCCGAACAGTCGGTTTTGGAGGCCTTTGAGTTTGTGGAAATCGATATTGCCGACCGAGCCGAGACTCAAGCGCTATTTGAAGCTCAAGCCTTTGATCGTGTGATTCACTTGGCCGCTCAGGCGGGGGTGCGTTATTCAATTGAAAATCCGCATGCTTATGTGGATTCCAATCTGGTCGGTTTTGTGAATATTCTGGAAGGTTGTCGCCATCAAAAAACGGCGCATCTGGTGTATGCCTCTTCAAGTTCGGTGTATGGCATGAATACCAAAATTCCATTTTCAACCGACGACCGGGTGGATTTTCCGATTTCTCTTTATGCCGCGACGAAAAAATCCAACGAATTGATGGCGCATACGTATAGCCATTTGTATGGGATTCCAACGACTGGATTGCGTTTCTTCACTGTGTATGGTCCTTGGGGGCGTCCGGATATGGCGTATTTTTCGTTTACCCGCAAGATTTTGGCCGGGGAGACCATTGATGTGTTTAACCATGGCCAAATGGAGCGGGACTTTACCTATATCGATGACATTGTCGAAGGCGTTGTGCGGGTGATGGATCATATTCCGGTGATGCACCAATCAGACATTACCACGGCGCAAGCCCCTTATAAAATCTACAATATCGGCAATAATCAACCGATTACCTTACAACGTTTTATCCAAGCCATTGAAACGGCGACGGGCCAAAAAGCCGTTCAAAACCAATTGCCGCTGCAAGCGGGCGATGTGCCGAGAACCTATGCGGATGTGTCGGATTTGATGGCCGATGTCGGTTTCAAACCGGCGACGGAAATTGAAGGTGGGATTGCGCGGTTTGTGCAGTGGTATCGTGATTTTTACCAGGACTGACGGCTTGGGTTTCAGTGTCAATTTTTAAGCTTGGGCAAAATACTGTTCCAAGCACGTTTTAAACCGCTCAATCATCGACACGTCTTCTGTTAAATCCAGCCCCCAGATGGTTTCCGGCCAGGCCTGGTCGTTTCGGTTTCGCATCACTAGGTGAATGTGGTAATAGGGCAGCTTATTGCCGATTTTGGCGATGTTGTAGTGTTCGCCAAACCCTTCCGATCTTAAATATTCCGCCAGCGCAACCATTTCAGCATAGAGTCGCCCAGCATAGGCTGGGTCAACCGGCCGGTTTGGGATGAATTGCAACCAGGGAATTTCCGTACTTTCACACATGATTGAATAATCGCTGTTCTGATAGAGGAAGTGGTTTTCAAATTTATCTTCAAGGTTTTCCGGCGAATGGTCTGTAATGATAATATCCATGGATAAACTCCCTCAGTAATCTTACGAAAGCGTTAGAATAAGTGTAATTTAATGGATAATCATATCCGATATTTCGTCGCGGTTGCGCCGAGAATTGGATGCTTCGAGAGATTTATGAGTAAGAAAGTGTATTTGGCGTCGTCCTCGCCAAGGCGACGAGAACTGTTGGAACAAATCGGGGTGGATTTTGAGCTGGTTGAAGCACCGGTTGAGGAGACCTTTTTACCGAATGAAAGCCCGGAATCGTTTGTGATTCGGATGGCAATTGAGAAAGCCTTCTCCGGCTTTAATAAAGTGCCGGAAAAGAAAGCTTGGGTGATTGGCAGCGATACAGTGGTATTGAAAGACGGCAAGCTTTTTGGCAAGCCGCGCCATAAAATGGATGCCCAGCGAATGATGAGGGCGTTATCCGGCGCACAGCATGAAGTGTTAAGTGCGGTGGCTGTGGTGTACGACGGCCAAGTGTTTTCGAAATTGTCCCGAAGTAAGGTGACATTTCGAGCCATCTCCGACGCGGAGTTCGAGGTCTATTGGAAAACCGGTGAGCCGGAAGGAAAAGCCGGCGGTTACGCTATTCAAGGGCTCGGTGCAAAGTTTGTTTCGCAGTTGCAGGGCAGTTATTCGAGCGTAATGGGACTGCCTTTATACGAATTGGATCAATTGTTGACCGAATCAGAATTTTATTTGGATTAAACATGTATAACGAAGAAAAAATATTGGTGAATGTCACGCCGTCCGAAACTCGGGTCGCTTGGGTTGAAAACGGTGCTTTGCAGGAGGTCTGGATTGAACGGGCCAATAACCGTGGCTTGGTGGGCAATATCTATATCGGTAAAGTCGACCGGGTGCTGCCGGGAATGCAAGCGGCTTTTGTCGATATCGGGTTGGAACGAACGGCTTTTTTGCATGTATCGGATATTTGTAAACGCTCAATCGGCAAGCAAGCCGATGAAGATTGTGAAGACATTACAAAATTCCTGCATGCCGGGCAACAGGTGATGGTTCAGGTCGTCAAAGATCCCATCAGTTCGAAAGGAGCACGTTTGACGATGCAAGTCACGATTCCTTCTCGAATGCTGGTGTATATGCCGGATGAGAAAATGATTGGCGTATCGCAAAAAATCGAAGACCCGGAGGAACGTGATCGATTGCGGGAAGTGATTAATGCCATTCCGGAGGTAAAAGACTCGGAAGGTGGTTACATTGTCCGAACCGTGGCCGAGGGGGCCGAATTTCATGAGATGCGAGCGGATTTGGTGTATTTGCAACGCTTGTGGAAATCGATACAGGATAAATCCAAAAAGGTTCGAAAATCAGCTTTGATTTATGAGGACTTACCGTTGTATTTGCATATTCTGCGAGATGTGCCCATTGATCGCATCGAAAAAATTCGAGTCGATTCGTCGGAAACCTACAAAAAAATGGTCGAATTTTCGGAAAGCTATGTCATGGACTTGTCCGACAAACTGGGACTTTATTCCGGCGAACGCCCCATTTTCGATTTGTATAACATCGAAAACGAAATTCAGCAAGCTTTGGAAAAACGCGTGGAGTTGAAGTCCGGCGGTTATCTCATTATCGATCAAACCGAAGCCATGACGACAATTGATGTCAATACCGGGGGGTTTGTCGGACATAAAAATCTGGAAGAAACCATTTACCGTACGAACCTGGAAGCTACGCAAGCCATTGCACGACAGCTTCGGCTTCGCAATCTAGGCGGGATTATTATTCTGGATTTGATTGATATGGACGACGCTGAGCATAAATCGATGGTGTATTCCGCTTTGCAGCGCGAACTATCTCGTGACCGGGTCAAAACGACCATTACCGAAATTTCCAACTTGGGATTGGTGGAAATGACGCGCAAACGCACTCGTGAAAGTTTGGAAAGGGTGTTGTGTGAACCTTGTCCGGTCTGTAACGGCCGCGGAACCGTGAAAACACCTGAAACTATTGCGTTTGAAGTGTTTCGTGAAATTACGCGCATGGCGAAGTCGTTTGATGCCGACTTTTACCGGGTTATCGCTTCCGAACCCGTGGTGTCTTATATTTTGGATGAAGCTTCCAGTAATGTGGCCGAGTTGGAAACGTTTCTGAATAAGGGAATTCGTTTTCAGGCCGAAAGTGGTTACTTTATCGAGCAGTTTGATGTGGTGATTTCCTGATGTTGAAACGGCTTCAACAGCTTTCTTTTTTCTTACTGGCCTTGTTTGTCATTTACTTGCTGGTGGTCAGGCTGTTGATTTCCTGGGTGCAATACGCCCCAGACCATTTTCTATCCTATGTCGAAAAACTCAATGATGCCAAGGTTCAAGTTGAGCATATTGAAATCGAGCAAAACTGGCTGGGCTTGCGGTTTGATTTGCGCGAGCTTCGTTACCATGATGCCTCTGTTACGGCTGTCTTAAAAGAGGCTAAGGGGGATCTCAATATTTTTTCCCCTTTTATTTATGATGTCAGTTATGGTCGAAAACTACACGTTACCGGGTTGAAATTGGACTTCTCGGAAAATAGGCGGAGTGGTTTGACGCCTCAGAATGATTCATTTCAATTGAACGCCTTGAATATCCCGTTTGCAAAGCTGTGGCGCTCAATCACTCTAAAAGATATTTCATTTGATGTTCCGGTTTATGAAGGCGTTGGTGGACACTTTTCGATTGAAACGTTTCAGGCGTATCGTGGCTTGAAGTGGTCATTCGGTGGTGTTGCAGGATTAACCAATCCACAGCAAGAAACGTCGCGTCTGCAATTGAAAGGGGATTTTGTGATCGACAGTTGGGGGCGGTTGACCGAAGGGGAGATGAATGCGAATCTTCTGACGCCTTTGATTCTGGAAAGCATGTATCAAGTTATGCCCCAGGCCTGGTCAAAAAAGCTACCGACGGGCGAATTGTTAGGCGATTTAAACCTTCAAATGCGGCGTGGGCAATTATCGAAATTAAAAGTAACCACTCATGCACAAGATTTGACGTGGCCGCAAAATGATGATCTTTTACCGAAAAGTTTGGGCTTAGCCTTGAATTGGACGGCGGAAAATCAATTTAAAGGCGGCGCGCTGGAAAACTGGCGCTTTGAAGTTGAACGCATTCGTTTAGGGCCGCGTTACGTGAAAAGTGTTTCGCCTATTTTTGTCAGTTTGACGGACAACAAGACATTAAAGTTTGAAGCGCAAAAACTCGATTTCCAAGTGGTCAAACCTTTGTTTAATGTGTTGTTGGCGAACCTGAACTATGAAGGGTTTGGCGATAATTTAGAAGCGCTGCAACTGCAAAATGTTAAGGGTGAGGTTGATCTGGAGAAGATTGCATTTTCATCCCTGACCCTGCAAATTCCCAGCCTGGAATTGCCGGAAAATGAAAATATCCCTGGCCTGGCGTTAAAAGACTTATTCATTGATAAGCATGGCGAAGATATTTGGTTGAAAACGGATGAGCCCATTGCATGGACGGTGTCGATGGTGCATGACGAACTGATTCAAATGAAGTTACCAAATGGCTTTCATTTCCAACTTTTAGGCGGTTTTAAAGGCTGGTCGGTTCCGAATGCGAATTTTACATTGGATGGTATGCCGGTAAAGGTGTCGGCAAAAGGCGATTTTAGCGGTCAAGTGGATGGCCGTATCGACATTGAGCCGAAACAATTGAGTTTTGTAAAAGCCTATTTGCCTTATAAATTAATGACGCCGGACCTGGAAGAATGGCTCAAAACGGCTTTGGTGTCGGGGGATGGTGCGACCGCCAATTTAGTTGTAAAAGGGAACCTGAATGATTTTCCGTTTAAAAACGGCGAAGGAGTCTTTAAAGCGACCGGGACCGTCCACAATACGGTTTTGAAGTTTCAGCCGGATTGGCCGGCCGTGGAAAAATTTACGGCACATTTAGAGTTTACGCCTTACGATCTACGAATTTCAGCGGACAAAGCGATGCTTCAGAATGCTAAAGCTCGAAATGTTGTGGTGGATATCAATCACCTTAATACGAAAAATATTGCGGTTCAAATTTCCGGTGATGCTGAAGCTTCCGCAGTGGATGCCAAGCGTTTTTTGTTGAGTTCTCCGGTGGCGGAAATGGCTGGCATTGACGGTTTTTTGCAGGAAGACCTGGATATGACTGGCCGAGTGTCCGTGTCTTTGCCGAAAATTTGGATTCCAGTGTACGGTTATGCCAAAAAAGGTGAAACGGTGGATGGCGTGATTCAGTTTCATGGTGTGAATGCAACACTGTTTGATCGCTTGAAACTGAAAAATGTCGTTGGCCCCTTAAGGTTTTCTGAAAAAACGGTTGCCTCAAAAGGCCTGACCGCCGAGTTTGAAAACGGCCCTGCGAATATTCGGGTGGTGACGCATAAAAAAGAAGCTCAGATAACGGCATCCGGCCAGGCGCATTATCAAACGGATTTATATAAAGGCGACTTGCCTTGGAAGGCGGATGTCAGCATCCCATTTAGTGATGGTGCCGCTCCTAAGGTTAACATGCGTTTGGATTTAACGGCCATTCAAAGTCGCTTACCAGCGCCGCTTAGCGAAGCCGCGATGGCCGAAAGCGGCTCTCGCCCTAAAACGCTTGAAGCGCAATTCGTGGTTCAAGAAGGGCGGCAATTGGCCATTTCCGCTTCTCTGGGGTCGTTAATGGCGATGAACGGTTTGTATTCCTTGGATAAGGATGTCTTACAACGCTTATCCATCGCTTTTAACGAGCAGCCACTGGTTCTGAAAAAAGACGGTTGGCGAGTGAACGGGCAGTTTGATCGTTTGGATGTGACAGGCTGGCAGCAGGCCTGGCCGAAAATCAAACAAGAGTGGTTTTCAACAGAAAGCACGCCAGCTGATGAACCGCGGAAAAAAGCACGTTGGTTGCCGTCGGCCGTTCGATTTAAAAGGGTTGACGTTTTAGATTATCGTTTGAAGAACGTTACGGCCGGTTGGCAGTCTGTTGCAGGGTCGCCTTATGTTGAGTTGCAAATTCATAACCCAAATATGGATATGGTTATCAATCAAACATCGCCAAACGATTATAGTGTGAATCTGGACAAGCTGAGATTGAAGGTTGATCCCAAAAAACCGGAAGAAACACAAGTCGAAGCTCCGTGTCCGAAAGAAAGCATTAAGCCCCAGGAAAATACCAAAATTATTTTTAGAGGGAAAAATATTCAAATCAATGATCGTCAGTTGTCACGGGCCGATTTTATATTGTTGGATAGTGCATCGGAAACGTTGGTTAACGATATCATCGTGCAACCAAAACAACTAAAGGAATCATTTAAAGGCTCTTTTCGATATGACAAAGCAAAAAATAGAAGTTTCTTAAATGCATCTATTAAAAGTAAAAATGCTGAAGCTCTGGTTGATTTCATAGGGGTTCGAAAAGGTTTTAAAGGGAACTACGCCTGGCTTGATGCGAAATTGCAATGGCCGGGCAGTTATGCCTGCTTATCAAAAACACGTTTAGTCGGAGATTTGGACGTTGAATTCAAGGATGGGGTGATTAAAGATGCCGAGCCGGGGATAGCTAGAATACTTGGCTTACTTAGTTTTGAATCATTGGCAAGGCGCTTGAAATTGAACATTCAAGATGTAACCGATGCCGGCTTAGCCTATGACGATATAAAAGGAAAAGCCACTTTTAATCAAGGTACACTGGATTTAACCGAATTGAATTTAAAAGCCCCAGCCGCTAAAGCACAGGTGAGCGGTGCAATTGATTTGGTGAAGAGTGAACTGGATTTATCGGCTCGTATTACGCCTGCTATTGGCAGTACGCTCCCGGCGATTGCCGCGATCAGTGGTGTGGCGACGCCTTTGGCGGGGTTGGCCGCTTATGCGCTGATGAAGCTTGTGCCGATTGTTAATGAAGACCTCGTCACTTATCGTTATGAAGTCACTGGCACCTTTAAAGATCCGAAGATTGAAGACAAAGGGCTCAATTTGGAACCGTTGAATTTAGACACACCTCCAAAGAGCCAAAACAACTCTATTTTGGACATGGAATAAATTTTTTTCAAAAAAACTGCAAAAAGCTATTGCAAAAAACTGGAGAGGCTATAGAATACGCATCTCTTTCACGGAGACGCCAAAACGACAACGGAAACGAAGTTGATAAAGGCCGAAGCGGGAAAGAAAAAAAGCGTAAAAAAAGCTTGACGGAAACAAAATCAAGCGCCTATAATACGCGGCTTACCGAGACAGGGTGCAGCGCACTGAGTTAAGGAAAAGCAAGACCAAGAGTTCTTTAAAAATCAGGTAATTCAGAGATAATTTATGTGGAAGTTACTTAGGTAAGTAGCTGTCCAAAAATAAATATCTCGACAACTATGTATATGGTTAATCACATTTATGTGAAACATGTACCTGTTAATTTCGAGTGTTTAATACGTGCAGACAAGCACACAAAAAAATCGAGTAAAAAGATTAAACTGAAGAGTTTGATCCTGGCTCAGAATGAACGCTGGCGGCAGGCCTAACACATGCAAGTCGAACGGAAACGATGAAGAGCTTGCTCTTCAGGCGTCGAGTGGCGGACGGGTGAGTAACGCGTGGGAATCTACCCTTTAGTTGGGGACAACATATGGAAACGTATGCTAATACCGAATATGCTCTACGGAGTAAAGGTGGCCTCTACTTGTAAGCTATCGCTAAAGGATGAGCCCGCGTTAGATTAGCTAGTTGGTGGGGTAAAGGCCTACCAAGGCAACGATCTATAGCTGGTTTGAGAGGATGATCAGCCACACTGGGACTGAGACACGGCCCAGACTCCTACGGGAGGCAGCAGTGGGGAATATTGCACAATGAGGGAAACCTTGATGCAGCCATGCCGCGTGTGTGAAGAAGGCCCGAGGGTTGTAAAGCACTTTCAATTGTGAGGAAAGGTTAGTTGCTAATAACAGCTAACTGTGACGTTAACTTTAGAAGAAGCACCGGCTAACTCTGTGCCAGCAGCCGCGGTAATACAGAGGGTGCAAGCGTTATTCGGAATTACTGGGCGTAAAGCGCGCGTAGGCGGACTGTTAAGTCGGTTGTGAAAGCCCTGGGCTCAACCTAGGAATTGCATCCGATACTGGCAATCTAGAGTTTAGGAGAGGGAAGTGGAATTCCTGGTGTAGCAGTGAAATGCGTAGATATCAGGAGGAACATCAGTGGCGAAGGCGACTTCCTGGCCTAAAACTGACGCTGAGGTGCGAAAGCTTGGGTAGCGAACGGGATTAGATACCCCGGTAGTCCAAGCCGTAAACGATGTCAACTAGCTGTTGGCCTTATTAAAAAGGTTAGTAGCGTAGCTAACGCACTAAGTTGACCGCCTGGGGAGTACGGTCGCAAGATTAAAACTCAAAGGAATTGACGGGGGCCCGCACAAGCGGTGGAGCATGTGGTTTAATTCGATGCAACGCGAAGAACCTTACCATCCCTTGACATCCTGCGAACTTTCTAGAGATAGATTGGTGCCTTCGGGAACGCAGTGACAGGTGCTGCATGGCTGTCGTCAGCTCGTGTCGTGAGATGTTGGGTTAAGTCCCGCAACGAGCGCAACCCTTATCTTTAGTTGCTACCATTTAGTTGAGAACTCTAAAGAGACTGCCGGTGATAAACCGGAGGAAGGCGGGGACGACGTCAAGTCATCATGGCCCTTATGGGATGGGCTACACACGTGCTACAATGGAGGGTACAAAGAGCAGCCAACTGGCGACAGTGCGCGAATCTCATAAAACCCTTCGTAGTCCGGATCGGAGTCTGCAACTCGACTCCGTGAAGTCGGAATCGCTAGTAATCGTGAATCAGAATGTCACGGTGAATACGTTCCCGGGCCTTGTACACACCGCCCGTCACACCATGGGAGTGGGTTGCAAAAGAAGTGGGTAGTCTAACCTTCGGGAGGGCGCTCACCACTTTGTGATTCATGACTGGGGTGAAGTCGTAACAAGGTAGCCCTAGCGGAAGCTGGGGCTGGATCACCTCCTTTAAGACAAAGACGGCCACGAGCCTAAGCTAGCTTTCACATAAATTGTCTCTGAATTACTGAGAAAAACGAGAACGACCTGGGTCTGTAGCTCAGTTGGTTAGAGCGCACCCCTGATAAGGGTGAGGTCGGTGGTTCAAATCCACCCAGACCCACCAATTTTGTCCTACTCTGCGTTAAATGTTTACTCGCTTATTGTTAATAAGCTTCGCAAATATTTGCCTTGATTAGAACAAAATTAAAAACTTATTAGGGAAGGCAATCCTAATTAACACAAGCTTAGAGCAAGAGATTTTAGGCTTAGACGAGGCACTTGAGCAAAGAGCGCCGGGAGCTTACAGTAGTAAGTGACCAAGCGATGCGCGAAAGTAACGAAGTATAAGGCAAAATATCGACGCTATAAGGGGCTATAGCTCAGCTGGGAGAGCGCCTGCCTTGCACGCAGGAGGTCTGCGGTTCGATCCCGCATAGCTCCACCACTACACCTGTGAATAGGTTTTGCTTTAAAAGACAAAGCAGAGGTTATTCACAGTCGTATTGGTGACAATAGACTGAAAAGCAAACGCCGAAAGGCCAAGCGAAAAAGATCTTTAACAATTAGGAAAAATCTCTAAGTAATTGTTGAGTGTTATTTTTAAATAACGCCCGACAAGTAGTTAGAACATACAGAATACCGACATATTCTGTATGATTGACATTCAAACCACTCCAACGGTTTGAATGCCAAGGTAACAATGTATCTTAAAGAGTTCAAACACACGCAAGTGTGATGATACAAACTCAAGCGAGAACATGTCAGCGTAAAACTTTTAGTCATGGCAACGAAATAGGCTTTGATTGAGACATGGTTTTTTATGAATTTAAAAAACGATGAATCAACACAAAAGGTCAAGGTTATTTTTGAGTTGTATAGTTAAGTGACTAAGCGTACACGGTGGATGCCTAGGCGGTAGAAGGCGACGAAGGACGTAGTAACTTGCGATAAGCCTCGGGGAGCTAGTAAACAAGCTTTGATCCGAGGATTTCCGAATGGGAAAACCCATCCTTTATGGATATCCCCTTGTGGGAGGCTAACCCGGAGAACTGAAACATCTAAGTACCCGGAGGAAAAGAAATCAATCGAGATTCCCCAAGTAGCGGCGAGCGAACGGGGACCAGCCCTAAAGCATTTATTAAGATAGCAGAACACTCTGGAAAGTGTGACGATACAAGGTGATAGTCCTGTATGCGAAATCTTATTAAGTGTTATTCGAGTAGGACGGAACACGTGAAATTCTGTCTGAACATGGGGGGACCACCCTCCAAGGCTAAATACTCTCTACCGACCGATAGTGAACCAGTACCGTGAGGGAAAGGCGAAAAGAACCCCTGAAGGGGAGTGAAATAGAACCTGAAACCGTGTACGTACAAGCAGTAGGAGCCCTTCGGGGTGACTGCGTACCTTTTGTATAATGGGTCAGCGACTTACGTTATGTTGCAAGGTTAACTGAATAAGGGAGCCGTAGGGAAACCGAGTCTTAAATGGGCGATTAGTAGCATGGCGTAGACCCGAAACCGGGCGATCTATCCATGGCCAGGTTGAAGGTGCCGTAACAGGTACTGGAGGACCGAACCCACGTATGTTGAAAAATGCGGGGATGAGCTGTGGATCGGAGTGAAAGGCTAATCAAGCCCGGAGATAGCTGGTTCTCCTCGAAATCTATTTAGGTAGAGCCTCATGTCTCACTGCTGGGGGTAGAGCACTGTTATGGTCTAGCGGGCCGTCAAGGCTTAGCAGCCCATTGCAAACTCCGAATACCAGCAAGTGCAATCATGGGAGACAGACTGCGGGTGCTAACGTCCGTAGTCAAGAGGGAAACAACCCAGACCACCAGCTAAGGTCCCTAAACACTACTCAGTGGGAAAGGATGTGGGAAGGCTCAGACAGTCAGGAGGTTGGCTTAGAAGCAGCCATCCTTTAAAGAAAGCGTAATAGCTCACTGATCGAGTCGGCCTGCGCCGAAGATTTAACGGGGCTAAGTAGTGTACCGAAGCTGTGGATGCCGTAAGGCATGGTAGAGGAGCGTCGTGTAAGCCTGCGAAGGGGTATTGTAAAGTATCCTGGAGGTATCACGAGTGCGAATGCTGACATGAGTAGCGATAAAGGGAGTGAAAAGCTCCCTCGCCGAAAGACCAAGGTTTCCTACGCAACGTTAATCGACGTAGGGTTAGTCGACCCCTAAGACGAGGCCGAGAGGCGTAGTCGATGGGAAGCAGGTTAATATTCCTGCACTTTTTATGACTGCGATGGAGGGACGGAGAAGGCTAGGCCAGCTTACTGATGGTTGTAAGTTTAAGGTAGTAGGCAGAGATCTTAGGTAAATCCGGGATCTTAATGCTGAGAACTGATGACGAGTCCTCTTTTGGACGAAGTGGTTAATGCCATGCTTCCAAGAAAAGCTTCTAAGCTTCAGGTCATAAAGAATCGTACCCCAAACCAACACAGGTGGTCAGGATGAGAATTCCAAGGCGCTTGAGAGAACTCGGGTGAAGGAACTAGGCAAAATGACACCGTAACTTCGGGAGAAGGTGTGCCCCTGATGGTGAAGCATTTACTGCGTAAGCTATTGGGGGTTGCAGAGACCAGGTGGCTGCAACTGTTTACTAAAAACATAGCACTGTGCAAAATCGAAAGATGACGTATACGGTGTGACGCCTGCCCGGTGCCGGAAGGTTAATTGATGGGGTTAGCTTAGGCGAAGCTCTTGATCGAAGCCCCGGTAAACGGCGGCCGTAACTATAACGGTCCTAAGGTAGCGAAATTCCTTGTCGGGTAAGTTCCGACCTGCACGAATGGCGTAATGATGGCCACACTGTCTCCACCCGAGACTCAGCGAAATTGAACTCGCAGTTAAGATGCTGCGTACCCGCGGCTAGACGGAAAGACCCCGTGAACCTTTACTACAGCTTTGCACTGGACTTTGATACTATCTGTGTAGGATAGGTGGGAGGCTTTGAAGCAGTGACGCCAGTCATTGTGGAGCCATCCTTGAAATACCACCCTGATATTATTGAGGTTCTAACCTAGGGCAGTGAATCCTGCTCAGGGACAGTGTATGGTGGGTAGTTTGACTGGGGCGGTCTCCTCCTAAAGTGTAACGGAGGAGCGCGAAGTTACCCTCAGCACGGTCGGACATCGTGCAATGAGCGCAAGAGTAAAAGGGTGATTGACTGCGAGACAGACACGTCGAGCAGGTGCGAAAGCAGGTTCTAGTGATCCGGTGGTTCTGTGTGGAAGGGCCATCGCTCAACGGATAAAAGGTACTCCGGGGATAACAGGCTGATACCGCCCAAGAGTTCATATCGACGGCGGTGTTTGGCACCTCGATGTCGGCTCATCACATCCTGGGGCTGAAGTCGGTCCCAAGGGTATGGCTGTTCGCCATTTAAAGTGGTACGCGAGCTGGGTTTAGAACGTCGTGAGACAGTTCGGTCCCTATCTGCCGTGGGCGTTGGAGAATTGAGAGGGGCTGCTCCTAGTACGAGAGGACCGGAGTGGACGAACCTCTGGTGTTCCGGTTGTCACGCCAGTGGCATTGCCGGGTAGCTATGTTCGGAAAGGATAACCGCTGAAAGCATCTAAGTGGGAAACCTGCCTCGAGATAAGTTCTCCCTAGACTTTAAGTCTTCTGAAGGGCCGTTAAAGACTATGACGTTGATAGGCTGGGTGTGGAAGTTCAGTAATGGATGAAGCTAACCAGTACTAATTACCCGTGAGGCTTAACTATACAACTCAAAAGTAACTTTGAAGTCATGACTGAAAGTGACGCAAAGACATGTTTGAGCTTGAGTAGATAAAGAACGCTTTAAGAACATTGTGACGGCGCTTACTAAAGTGCTAAGCAACTAAATAACTGCACGCTTAAGAGATTTTTCCAAATTCAGTGAGTTGTTTGAAAGAACAGCTTACATAACCCGATTGCTTGGGGACCATAGCGAGATGGAACCACCTGATCCCTTTCCGAACTCAGAAGTGAAACGTCTTAGCGCCGATGGTAGTGTGGGAGGTCCCATGTGAGAGTAGGTCATCCCCAAGCTTATATTCCTGAAAACCCATCTTTATGATGGGTTTTTTTTTGCCTGGAATTTTTAACATTTATCAATGCTCTCTGGTTCAGGCTTCTCCATTCTGCTATATTTTGATTGTTTCGGGTTAGTGTATGAGTTTTAAGTGGAGTTTAAAGCCACCAAGATTTGCCATAGTAGACGTGTTATAGGTGGGTGCCTTTCATCTTTGTAAGGGCTCTCTGAGACGGTTTGGTTGGGGCTTGAAGGTAAGGAAAGTTTGCCTCGCGTGGGTAAGCGCGGGTGCTTAGCAAGGTGAGAGTGTGACAATATCAATATAAAAAAACCGCCAGGCCTGGCGGTTTTTTTATTTGGCGAATTGTTTAAAAGCCCGGTTTATAGGGTATTCCACTTGTTTTTTCGATTTGGCATACGGAAAAAACGGCCAAGTAATAAGCCCAGTAAGAGAACGCCGCCACCGGTCAAGAACCATTGACGTTGAACCACGTCTTCCGCCTGATCGATTTGCTCTTTCATAATGGCATTCTCATTGTTTAATTGGTCGATTTCCTGAACCATGCGCTGATTTTCTTCGTTGAGCTTGATGGATTGACCGGAAATCGCTTCAATCTCTTCCAGTTGTTTGTTTAGCTCGAAGTTCTGCTGTTTAACTTCTTTCAGTTCATTGTCGGTATCAACGAATCGGTTTTGAAGTGTTTCTTTTTCGAGGTTGAGCTGGTTGAGCTGCTTTTCAATGCGAGCAATTTTTTTCTCTTTTTCCTGCAATTGCATTTTGGCAATAGGTTGGCTTTGTAGAACGCTGGACGGCATCCAACCTTCCGTTTCTTTACCGTTATATTTGTAAAGCAATTTTGCCCAGCCATCCTCATTCACTTCCAGGATGGTAACAGGCGACCCAGAGCGAACCATTCTCAGGATTTTATATTTGTATCCTGGGCGACTGCGGAGCGGGATTTCAACAGAGTCAGTTACGTAATGTGTGTAACCTGTTTGCAGCTCGGCTTGTGCATTCGGGCTGAAAAACAGTGGTACCGACAAGCTTGAAGCCAAGATAAGTGGCAGGAGTTTGAAATTAGATTTGGCTGATTTTTGCATGTTGATCCTTTAAGTTTTTCAATGCTATTTCAGTATCTTGCAGTTTTTGTTTCTCTTTTTCAACTACGGCCGCGGGGGCTTTGGATACGAAACTCTCATTTGAAAGCTTTCCGCTGAAACGTTTTACTTCGCCTTCCAGTCGAGATATTTCCTTATCAAGACGAGCCATTTCCGCTTCTTTATCAATTAAACCGGCCATAGGGATCAGAATTTTCATTTCGCCGACAAGGGCGACCGCCGATTCCGGTGCGGCATCCTCATTCTCCAACAAGGTAATGTCTTCGAGCTTGGCGAGTGTTTGTAAGAAAACGCGGTTTTGGTTTAGCCAGGTTGTATCCTGTTCCGATAAGTTGCTGAGCATAATTGCAAGTTTTTTGCTTGGCGCGATATCCATTTCGGAACGGATTTTTCGAACGCCCATGATGACGTGTTTAACCCATTCCAATTCTTTTTCGGAAAGCTCGTCTTCTAAGGCTTCATTGCTAGCCGGATAGGGCTGCAACATAATGGTATCGCCTTTTTTGCCGGCAAGCGGGGCGACCGTTTGCCAAGCTTCTTCGGTAATGTATGGGGTGATTGGGTGTAGCAACCTTAGGATGGTTTCCAAAACGCGTACTAATGTGCGCCGTGTACCGCGTTTTTGAGCGTCGGTGGCGGTGCTTGAGTTGATGATTGGCTTGGAAAGTTCCAGGTACCAGTCGCAGTATTCGTTCCAAGTGAATTCATAAAGTGTGCTGGCGGCCAAGTCAAAGCGGTACTGTGAAAAGCTTTTCGCCACGTCGGCTTCTACTTTTTGCAGTTTGGATACAATCCATTTGTCGGCTAACGACAGTTCTATTTCTTGGGTATCGTCTAGGCCGGTATCTTGGCCTTCGGTGTTCATTAATACGTAACGTGTCGCATTCCACAGTTTGTTACAGAAGTTTCGATAGCCTTCGCAGCGATTCAAATCAAAGCGAATATCTCGACCGGTCGAAGCCAGTGAGGCGAAGGTAAAACGCAGAGCATCCGTTCCGTAGGATTCGATGCCGTCGGCAAATTGTTTGCGGGTAGTTTTTTCAATTTTGGCGGCTTTTTCCGGTTGCATCATGCCGGTGGTCCGTTTGGCGACAAGGCTTTCCAGATCAATGCCGTCAATCAGATCAATCGGGTCCAGAACATTGCCTTTGGATTTTGACATTTTCTGGCCTTCGCCGTCACGAACCAAGCCGTGGACATAAACCTGTTTGAATGGCACCTGTCCGGTGAACTTCAGGGTCATCATAATCATGCGGGCCACCCAGAAGAAAATGATGTCGAACCCGGTGACCAAAACGGAGGTGGGGTGGAACTTTTCCAGTTCAGGTGTTTTCGCCGGCCAACCGAGTGTGGAGAAGGTCCATAAGGCCGAGCTGAACCAGGTATCGAGTACATCCTCGTCTTGGTGTAACGTGACCCCGGAGGCGATTTGGTATTTTTCGCGCGCCTCTTCTTCGCTGCGCGCCACATAGACTTGGCCTTTGTCGTCATACCAGGCCGGGATGCGATGCCCCCACCAAATTTGGCGAGAAATACACCAGTCCTGCAGATTGTTCATCCATTCGAAATAGGTATTTTCCCAGTTCTTTGGAACGAATTCGATATCGCCATTTTTGACGGCGTCAATCGCAGGTTTGGCCAGTTCCTGAACGGCGACATACCATTGGTCGGTTAGGAAGGGTTCGATGACAGCGTGCGAACGGTCTCCGCGCGGCACCATTAACTTATGCGGTTCGATTTTTTCCATTAAATCGGCCGCTTCCAGGTCGGCGACGACTTGTTTACGGGCGTCGTATCGATCCAGGCCTTGGTATTTTTCAGGCACTTCTTCATTCATGGCGGCATCGACCGTCATGACATTCAGCATCGGTAAATCGTGGCGTTTGCCCATTTCGTAGTCATTGAAGTCGTGTGCCGGGGTGATTTTGACACAACCGGTTCCAAATTCCATATCGACATAATCGTCCGCGATAATCGGAATTTCACGCCCGACTAACGGCAAGGTGATGGTTTTACCAATCAGGCTCTGATAACGTTCGTCTTCTGGGTGAACCGCGACGGCTTGGTCACCGAACAGGGTTTCCGGACGGGTGGTGGCGACAATCAGGTGCCCGGAGCCGTCGGTTAATGGGTAACGCATATGCCACAGGCTGCCCATTTCTTCTTCGGACAAGACTTCCAAGTCGGATACGGCGGTATGGAGAACCGGGTCCCAGTTGACCAAGCGTTTCCCGCGATAAATCAGTCCTTCACTGTGTAACTGAACAAAGACTTCTCTCACCGCATCGGATAGACCGTCGTCCATGGTAAAGCGCTCACGGCTCCAGTCCGGTGAAGCGCCCAAGCGACGAAGCTGCTGTGTGATGGTGCCACCGGATTCGGCTTTCCATTCCCAAATTTTTTGGGTGAAGGCTTCTCGTCCTAAATCATGCCGACTCAACCCTTTTGCGGTCAATTGGCGTTCGACGACCATTTGGGTGGCGATACCGGCGTGGTCTGTACCGGGTTGCCACAAGGTTTCATCGCCCTTCATGCGGTGATAGCGGGTCAGGGTGTCCATAATGGTGTCTTGAAAAGCATGGCCCATGTGCAGGCTGCCTGTCACGTTCGGTGGGGGAATCATAATACTGTAAGTGTCGCCGGACGTGCTGGTCTGCGGTTTAAAGTAACCGCTCTTTTCCCAAGTTTGATACCACTTTGTTTCAATAGATTTAGGGTCGAAATGCTTTTCCATGTTTGGTTTGTGTCTTCTCGGTCTTTAATCGGGTTTACGTGGAGGGAATTCCGGGGTTCTTTTACCTGGAACGCGTGTCGGAATGCCCTGAGTATTTAAATTATGAAATTCATGGGATTATAGCAAATCAAATGGGGCTTTTATGAGAGAAAAAACGATTTGAATGGATAGGCGTGTATTCAACGGCACCGTATTTGGATTCAGAGTATCAATCACTCAAACGGCCAGGCCTGGCCGTTTGAGTGATTGATTTAGCCAAGCAAGGCCAAGACACTTTCATAGCTTTGGTTGTTCTGGGCTTGCATCGCCACCCCGGCATTGTTTAGCACTTGTTGGCGGTTTTGTTCGGCGTAAACCTGCGCCATGTCGGCATCATTGATTTGGCTGCGCGAGGCCATGGCATTCAGGTTTTGGTTGGCAATGGTGTCCACGGCAGCGGTTAAACCGTTTTGCTGTGCGCCAAATTGCGCTTGGCTATCGGTTGTTAAGCCCAGCGCTTCCGTTAGGAGCGCTTGTGTCGCTGCGGCTTGGTCCGGGGTGGTCAGGTTGGAACCCGTCAGGCCCAGAGCATCAATCGTTAAGTTGGGTAGATCAATGGTTGAACGGCTGTTTGTGTCCAAAGCGATGTCTACCGTACTGGTGTCTGCATTGAGTAAGCTGATGCCATTGAACGAAGTGGATTCGGCGATTTGATTCAGGCCTTCCATGCCTTGTTGGAAGGCCTGGTTTAACATATCCCGTTGGCTGGCGGAATAGGTACCGTTTTGAGCTTGTACACTCAAATCGTTCAAATATTGCAGTTGTTCGGTAATCGATTGGCTGGCGGCATCGGCGGTTTGAATTAGGTTGATGCCGGTGTTGGCGTTTTTAATCGCCATATCTTGACCGTCAATTTGTGCTGTTAAAGCCGAAACAATCGCTTGACCGGCCGCATCATCGGCGCTGTTGTTAATGCGAGAACCGGATGCCGCACTTTGGCCGACGGACGTGGAGCGGTTGTCTAGATACGTTGCGTAAGAGTCGGTGGCGTTTAGGGAGTCAATGGCCATGATATGCTCCTCCTTACAGTGCGTGAGTAAGGTTTCTGTTTTTAAGACTTGCTATTTCCTTAAGCTGTTATTTATTATACGCTTTTTTATTTCGTTTGAAAGTGAACCTATCGATGTCATGTTGCCCCGCTAATTTCTGCCAGTTTCAATTTCCGGACGGCCCGCCGTTAACCGATAACCCGGTGACCAATTTAAATGCGCGTTATCTGTTTCTGCCCTATGGCACTTTGTTGCAGGAGGGCGAAGTGGTTCGAATCTGGATGGAATCCGGGCAAACGCAGACCGTGATGTTGGAGTCGAAAATTTTGTTGGAGATTGGACCAACCGGGCCGGTCAGTCAGGAAGAGGGCGCTTTTTTGCCTTGGCAGTTGATTGCGCTGGATTCGGGTATGGAGGAAGAGGATATTCGCAAATGGTACTTTCATCCGTTACATAACCCGGATGCGCAGGCGATGGTATTGAAGTTCAAACATCCGCTCAAAACGAAGCCGACGCTGAAAATGCGTTTGATGCAGTGGTTGTATAAACTTCGGACGCTTTAAAGAGCAAAGATTGGGAATATAAAAAAACCGCCAGGCCTGGCGGTTTTTTATTTTCGTGAAAGAAGGCTTACTTTGTAAACTCTGGGTAAGCTTCCATGCCACATTCAGATTGGTCTGCACCTTCGAATTCATCTTCTTCAGAGATTCGAATGCCCATGACCGCTTTGATGATGCCCCACACGATCAAGCTTGTGATGAAGACCCAGGCAAAAATAACACCGGCACCGATCAACTGAGCGACCAAGCTCGCATCCGGATTTGTGAAGGTGACCGCGATCAAACCAAAGATCCCGACGACACCGTGAACCGAGATGGCACCAACTGGATCGTCGATCTTGAACTTCGTATCCAAGATGATGATTGAGAAGACCACGATGATACCGGCCACAACACCAATCAGTGTCGCGGACAAGGCTGTTGGCGTGAGTGGTTCGGCTGTAATCGCAACCAAACCAGCCAAAGCACCGTTCAACATCATCGTCAAATCCGCTTTACCGAACTTGATCTTAGACATCAATAGGGCACCGACAACACCACCAGCAGCGGCTAGCAGCGTGTTAACAAAGATCATTGCAACCGCATTTGCCTCGTCAACGTTCGAGATTTTAAGCTCAGAACCGCCGTTAAACCCGAACCAACCTAACCATAGGATAAATGTCCCTAAAGTCGCAAGCGGAAGGTTTGCACCTGGGATAGCGCGAGATTCGCCGTCAGGGCCGTATTTACCTTTACGGGCACCCAGTAGTAGGACACCTGCAAGTGCTGCCGCCGCACCGGCCATGTGAACGATGCCGGAACCAGCGAAGTCTAGGAAGCCAAGACCGTCTAGGAAGCCGCCGCCCCATTTCCAGTAACCTTCAACCGGATAGATGACACCCGTGAAGATGATGGCGAAAACGAAGAAAGACATCAACTTCATACGTTCCGCCACCGCACCCGAAACAACCGACATGGCCGTTGCAACGAATACGACTTGGAAGAAGAAGTCAGACATGTTTGAGTAGTAAGGTGCGTCATCGCCACCTGCAACAACCGCTGCAGTCGCGTTATCACCACCGATGAAGAAGCTTAGACCAGGGACGATCGAGCTGATGGCATCGCCGTACATGATGTTGTAACCCACAAACATATACATGATACAGGCGATGGCAAACAGCCCGACGTTCTTAGCTAAAATTTCCGTTGTGTTTTTGGTTCTGACCAAGCCTGCTTCCAGCATGGCAAAACCGGCGGCCATCCACATGACCAAAGCGCCAGACATTAGAAAATAAAACGTATCCAATGCATAGCCGAGTTCTAATACTTGTTCCATAACATGAGTTCCTTACCGTTAAATATCAAGACTTGTAAAGGGTAGCCTCTGCTTAAAGCGCTACTTCACCTTTTTCTTCGGTTCTGATACGAACAGCTTGTTCGATCGGGCTGACAAAGATCTTACCGTCACCGATTTTGCCCGTTCTTGCTGCGTTGCCGATGGCTTCGATTACGCTTTCCACTTTCTCCTCTGGTACCGCAATTTCAATGCGCACTTTTGGTAGGAATTCGATCGCGTATTCAGCGCCACGATAAATTTCTGTGTGGCCTTTCTGACGGCCGAAACCTTTCGCTTCAGTGACGGTCATGCCATGCACATCGATTTCGTGCAAGGATTCACGAACATCATCAAGCTTAAAAGGTTTGATAATTGCGACTACAAGTTTCATACTAACCTCTGTATTTTGTTATTAAAGAATGTTCAAGCTTTTTAAAGCGTCGCTTATGCCAGTTTTGAATTATTTTTTTAAAACATAGGGTTACGTCAATTTTTGCGTTTTTTTTGAAAAATAAAAAATTTTTTGTGGTGCTGTTTTGAAACAAGTTGGTGCAATCAAAAAAACACTGGGGAAATTTCCTAAGATTGTCATTGCCTTATTGGCGCAAATCGTGGCGTTGATTGTGCTGGCAGGGCTTGTCTGGTGGTTGCCGTGGGTGGTCGCGCCGCCTTACCCTTTGTGGGCTTTGGTCATTGCGCAAGGCGTGTTAGCCGCCTTTTTAAGCTGCCGGATGGGGCTGCCGTGCTGGTGGCGTATTATTCAATTCGGTTTGCCGGTTGGCTTGTATCTTGGCGTGCATTATGCGATTAATCCCATATGGGCATTGGGTGTGTTTCTGGTGCTTTGGCTGGTGTTTTTCAACGCTATCAAAGAGCGCGTTCCGCTGTATTTGACCAACGCCACCACGCGTAATGCACTGAAACGGTTAATCAAACGCCGCAAGTCGGTGCGTTTTCTGGACTTGGGGTGCGGCTTGGGCGGGAACGTGGTTTTCATGGCCCAACAAGTCAATGTCGAACGTTCCGATGGGGTAGAAACGGCCCCGATTCCTTACCTGATTGCTAAGTTCTATTCGTTATTGAGAGGCGGTGACGTCTTTGCCATGGATTTATGGAAAACACAGTTGGATTATTACGATGTGGTCTATGCGTTTTTATCCCCGGAACCCATGCCGAAGTTGTGGCAAAAAGTACGCGAAGAAATGCGCGAGGATGCGGTGTTCGTATCCAACAGTTTTGCCGTGCCGGATGTCGAGCCCAGTGAGGTTTGGGCTTTGTCGGATCGACGCGAAACGCAATTATATGTTTATTATTTGAAAGATTTTAAAACACCCCCTGAAGCCAAAGCCGAATCATGATTTTAGCCAGGCCTGGCTAAAAATTGGATTAGAACCAAGAGAGCTTTGCACGGGATGGATACACGGCTAAAAATGGCTAAAATCTTCCTGAATGTCGTTAAAAAACTCGTTAATAGCTAGCTATTAGCTTCGTTTTCCGCCTAATTCAGAAAAATTTTATCTCATTTTTTCCACGCGCCCCACCCCTGCAAAGCTCTCCAAGAATAAGAAGAGTAAAAGCATGAGTCACGAAATCAGTCTGGAACAAGTGCAATCCTGGAGTTTGTTTGTTGAGCGGGAAACCAAACGGTTTCCGGAGCTGTTAGCCGAAGACACTTGGCAAAATCCGTATTCCCCGGGTGAAATGGTGGGACGCATCCATACGGCTTTAGTGGCATCCGAGAGTTTGGCGCAACTTAACCAGCAGTTAAGGCAGTATCGTCGCGCCGAAATGGTACGCATCGCCATCCGTGATTTGAAAGGCCTGGCTGAAGTGGAGGAAACTCTGCAGGATTTATCCGATTTGGCGGATGCACTGGTGTCGGGCGCGTTGGATTGGCATTATGCGGTATTAGCTCAGCGTTATGGCACACCCATCGGTCAGGAAAGTGGTGAGCCGCAAAAATTGATTGTACTGGGGATGGGAAAACTCGGCGGTCGGGAGCTGAATTTCTCCTCGGATATCGACTTGATTTTTGCCTATCCCGAAAAAGGGCAAACGCAAGGTGCCGACCGTTCCATTCCGAACGATCAATTTTTCATTCGGCTTGGTCAGGCGATGAATAAATCACTCACCGAATTCAATGCCGACGGCACCGTATACCGGGTGGATATGCGTTTACGCCCGTTTGGTCAAAGCGGACCTTTGGCGGTCAGTTTTGCGGAAATGGAAACTTATTATCAAGTGCATGGCCGGGCCTGGGAGCGTTATGCTCTGGTCAAGGCGCGTATTATCGCCGGGGATCATGAGAAAGGGCAGGAACTGTTCGAAATTTTGCGACCGTTCGTATACCGTAAATACGTCGACTTTTCCGCGATTGAAGCCTTGCGTGATCTGAAAGCGATGATTAACGTTGAAGTTCAGAAAAAAGATATGCACCGTAATATCAAACTCGGACCAGGCGGAATTCGAGAGATTGAATTTATTGTCCAGGCCTTTCAATTGGTGCACGGCGGCCGCGAAAAATTGTTGCAGGGGCGTCAATTGATGCCGATGCTGGACACTTTGGTCCAGCGTCATTATCTTGATGAAGCTACTCAGCAGCGTTTGTTGGCGGCCTATGTCTTTTTGAGACGAGCCGAAAACCGTTTGCAGGAATGGAACGACCAGCAAACCCATGATTTACCAGTCGATGCGCGTCAACAGCAAGCCTTGGCCGAGTCGATGGGTTTTGGTGACTATGATGCCTTTAAAGCGGCCTTGAATGGGCATTTGACGTTTGTGCAATCGGAATTCGACCTGGTGTTTGCGGACGAAGCGCAAGAAGCCGTGACCGATAAAACCTTAAAAGAAGCCTGCCTGTCGGATGAAATCGTCTCGTCCGGGTTGCAATCTCTTTCACTGGAACAACCAGATGAAGTGGCCAACAAACTTAATAAGTTTATGACGTCTCGTTCCTATACGCATGCCAGTGCGGAAGCCGTTGAGCGCTTTAAAGCGGTGTTGCCTTTGGTGCTCACGGAATTGAGTCAGGTGGACAACCAAACCTTGGCGTTGGAGCGTTCCTTGAATGTGTTGGCCAGTGTCATGAATCGCAGTGTGTACTTGGTGTTGCTGAAAGAAAATCTGCAAGCCATTAAACACTTGTTGCAACTCTGTGCTTTGAGCGCCTGGATGGCCGAAGTGTTGGTGAAATATCCGGCACTGTTAGACCAGCTGTTGGACGAAAGCATTCTGTATGAGCCGCTTGATTTGGCCGGATTGAAACAGGAAGCCACGGCGATTTTGGCAGAAACTTTTGATGACGACGAAGCGTTTATGAACCAAATTCGTCAGTGGAAGCACGCTCAGGTGTTCCGGGTGGCGGCGGCTGACATTACCGGCCATTTGCCGATTATGAAGGTGAGTGATTACCTGACTTGGATCGCCGAGGCGGTGCTGGAAGCCACCACCGAATATGCCTGGCAGTTTTTACAGAAACGCAGTGGTTTGCCCGGCGGTTATGACCCGCAAGCCGGGCTGCCGTTTTTGATTATCGGGTACGGTAAACTGGGCGGGATTGAGCTGGGTTACGGTTCCGATCTGGATATTGTCTTTTTGTACGATGAATTGAATCCGTCGGCAATGAGTGATGGGCCAAAGGCGCTGGAGAACAATCTTTACTTTATGCGTCTGACGCAAAAGGTGATTTCGTTGCTGACGACCTTTATGCCAACCGGGGTTTTGTACGAAGTGGATACGCGTTTGAGACCGAATGGGGCCAGCGGTATGATTGTGACGGATTTAGCGGCGTTTGAGGCTTATGAAAGAAATAAAGCCTGGGTTTGGGAACATCAAGCACTGGTACGTACGCGGGCCATCGTCGGTTCTGAACGGGCGCAAACGCATTTTTACGATTTCAAGAAAGCCTTTATCGCTCAAGAGCGATCATTGGGTGACTTGAGAGATGAAGTGGTGTCGATGCGTCATAAAATGCGTGCGTCTCTGGACAAGACGTCGGCGGAGCGGTTTGATTTGAAGCAGGGCGCTGGCGGGATTGTCGATATTGAATTTATGGTGCAATATTTGGTGCTTGGCTTCGCGCATCAATATGAGTCTTTAATCGATTGGTCGGATAACATACGGCTGCTGGAAACGATTAAGTCGGTTGGATTGTTAGAGGCCGAACAAGCCGATCAACTCATTGAGGCGTATCGCGTTTACCGTAACCGTTATCACCGTTTGGCGTTGCAGAATGAAAAGGCACTTGTTTCGGTGCAAGAGTTTACTGAGGAACGGGCCGCCGTATCAAACGCCTGGCAGGCTTTGATGGAACCGACGTAATTCACGGTCACGTTCATTTTTTCGGATGCAAAAAAAGCCCCGCTTAAAGGCGGGGCTTTTTTATCATTGAAAATGACCAGGCCTGGTCATTTTTTGCATGAAACTTAGGCTGGTTGAGAACCCATTTTAGTGGCTTCGTATTGTTCGATGCCGTCCAAAATTTCTTTACGGGCCGCTTCGACATCGCCCCAGCCGTCGACTTTCACCCATTTGCCTGGTTCAATGTCTTTATAGTGGCTGAAGAACAGTTCAACTTGTTCTTTTAAAAGCGGAATGTCTTCAACTTTTTCCACGTCTTTGTAGATGGGTGTCAGCTTGTCGACCGGCACGGCGATGACCTTGGCGTCTTCACCGCCGTCGTCGGTCATGTGGAAGATCCCGATTGGGCGACAGCGAATAACCGAGCCGATCATCAATGGATGGGGAGTGACTACCAAAACATCGACCGGATCGCCATCATTGGACAAGGTGTCGTTGATATAACCATAGTTGGCTGGGTACTGCATGGTGGCCCCTTGAAGGCGGTCAACCCAAACCAGGTCGGTTTCTTTGTCGACTTCGTATTTGATCGGTGGCGCAAACGCCGGAATTTCAATGATGACGTTAATGTCGTTAGGAGCGTCTTTTCCGGCTGGAACGGCTGAATAACCCATGATATTTCCTTTTTTAATACTGAATAGAGCCTTTTGCACCCAATGCACTCAAGCGGGCATCGGTACGAGATCGGAAAGAATTTTTCGTCTCTGGCTTGTGCAAATTTCTCTGGTAAAAAGTGTGGTTAGAGACTAAAACACCCGCCGGAAGCGGGTGTTCGTAAACATTACAGAAACTGTAAGCTTATTTTGTGTGGTATGCAACCACTTTAGCAACTTCGTTCTTGGAACCAAGCACCACCGGAACACGGTCATGAATGCCTTCTGGCTGAACGTCCATGATGTCCATGCGGCCAGTTGAGGAGGCCCCACCCGCTTGTTCAATCAACATGGACATCGGGTTGCCTTCATACATCAAGCGCAGTTTACCGGCTTTAGACGGATCGCGGTTGTCGTAAGGGTACATGAAGATACCGCCGCGTACCAGGATACGGTGAACTTCCGCCACCATGGAAGCTACCCAGCGCATGTTGTAGCGTTTGGCCAAAGGACCTTCTTCGCCCAACAAACAGTCGTCGATGTATTGCTTCATTTCCGGTTCCCAGAAACGTTGGTTCGACATGTTGATCGCAAACTCAGAGGTGTCGGCCGGGATGGTCACGCCTTCTTTGGTTAGGACGAATTCACCGACGGTTTGGTCTAGCGTAAAGAAGTTGACGCCGTTGCCCGTGGTTAGAACCAAAATGGCGGATGGTCCGTAAAGAACGTAACCGGCCGCGACTTGCTTGCGTCCGTTTTGCAAGAAAATGGATTGATCGTCTGCAGCACGGTCGTCTTCCGGCGCTTCAAGAATCGAGAAGATGGTACCAACGGACAGGTTGACGTCGATGTTTGAAGAACCGTCTAATGGATCGAATGTTACCAAGTATTTGCCTGGGGTGGTGCTGGCAACCGTGTAATCTTCTTCTTCAGACCCGATGGCTTTAACATATGGGTTGTCGATCAGAATATCTTTCAACAAGTCGTTAGAAATGACGTCCAGTTTCTTTTGGGTTTCACCTTGGATGTTTTCGTCTTCAGTGGCACCTAAAATACCGGCCAATTCACCTTGTGCCAGTTTGTAAGCGATGTCCTTACAAGCAATCATGATGTGGTCGATGACCAATTCCAATTCCGCTGGAACACCGTCACGTGCTAATACTTGATCCAATCTTTTCATTGAGATTCTCTCTTTATAGTCGATAAAAAACTGGCGTAAGCATAACAGGCAAGGGAGCAAATATCAAGCTGGGAAGTGCAAAGCCCGGCGACCTTAAGACGATGGAATTGCTGGTAAAAGCGTGGCCGGGTGTCGGGGTGATAAAGCTGACACGACCAGGCCTGGGTGTTTTATAATATCGCACACTCCATCCGGTTATTTGCACAGGGTAATGTGTACCTGTCATGCTTGGTTGGAATGAACCCATGAATGAAACGCAAACTAAAACGGTATTAAATGGATTTAAAGCAACAAATGCTGGCCGCGCATCAGCAACTTGAGGGGTTTGAAATCCCTACCATTCCAGCCGAATTGCTGGAGCTTCAGGGCTTACTGCAAAAAACCGATTTTCCGGACTTTGGTGAAGTGGCGGACATCATCGGCCGTAATACCGTTTTGTCCGGCGAGCTCATCAAAGTGGCGAATCAGGCGCAGTTTTTGCCGAAAGACTCCGATCCGGTCAGTACCATTCGCGGTGCCATTGATTCATTGGGGTTGTATCGTTTGAAAAACCTAGTATTCAGCCTGGGGTTTAAAACACAAGTCTCCGATATTATTTTCGACGATCTGATGGACCACAGCATTGATGTGGCGAATGTGGCGACGGAACTGGGGCGTTGGGTCAGCGATATTTCACCGGATGAAATCTATCTGGCCGGGGTTTTTCATAACGCCGGGGCGATTATTATGGAAATGAAATTTGGCAACTACCAATCCACTTTCTACAATACGCTCACGAATTGTTACACCGGCTTGGTCAGAGAAAAGACAACCTACCAGGCGCATCATGGCGTTTATGGTTTGTTGGTGGCTAAAAAATGGCATCTGGATTCCGTTTTTGCTCAGGTGATGTTGCTTCACCATCAGCGTGATCTAAGTGTGATTAAAGACGAATATGTCCGAACATTAGTGGCGTTGATTCAAGTGGCCAATGCAATTGTCAGCGAAGTCAGCTTCGGCAGTTTTCTTGGAACGGAGGTGAAGGATATGCTGCATAACGCACAAGAAGAGTTGCTGATTCAAGATGATGTCATTGATGAAATTCGTATGGCGTTGATGAGTAACAGTTTGGTGTGATGCAAGGGGGAATCCCTGTTTTTAGGTTAAGGGTTTTGAACGTCGTTTATGAAATTTATAATTAAGCTTTTTCCGGAAATCATGGTAAAAGGCCATGCCGTTAAGAAAAAAATGGTCAATCAGCTACATTTTAACCTCCGGAATTTGCTGAGCCGGGAAATCCCCGAAGTCGAGACCAAGCGGTACTGGGATAAAATTGAGGTTTTTTGCCAGCCGGACGAAGCGGATTTTGTCCGCCAAGTGTTATTAAACACGCCGGGTATTGAACAGTTTCTGGAGGTGGAGCAGTTTTACACCACCAGCTTGGACGAAGTGGCGCAACGGGTGGCGGATTTTGCGCTGCCGAAAATCGAAGGTAAATCGTTTGTGGTGCGGGTTAAACGCACCGGAAACCACACTTTCTCATCATTTGATATGGAGCGTATCATCGGCGCGCATTTATGCCGTCATGGCAACCCGGATAAAGTGGATTTACACCATCCAGACGTCAAAATCGAATTGGAATATCACCAGGATCAACTGAATATCGTTAAACACCGTCGCCCAGGCCTGGGCGGTTTTCCACTGGGTTCTCAAGGGGATGTTTTGTCCCTTATGTCCGGTGGTTTTGACTCGACGGTCGCCAGTTATTTGACGATTCGACGTGGCTTGAAAACCCACTTCATTTTTTTCAACTTGGGGGGCGCCGCGCATGAGATTGGCGTTAAACAAGTGGCCTTGTATCTGTGGGAAAAGTTTAGCGCCTCGCATCGAGTCATGTTCGTTACCATCCCATTTGAAGCGGTGGTGTCTGAGATTTTCCGCAGTACACCGGAACCGTATATGGGGGTTACTCTGAAGCGTTTAATGATTATGGCGGCCGAAAGTGTGGCGGATGACATGGGAATTGATGCTTTGGTAACCGGAGAGTCGGTGGCGCAGGTCTCGAGCCAGACGTTGCGTAACCTGGCGTTAATTGATCAGGTGTCCGAAAAACTGGTATTGCGTCCGTTAGCGGTGATGAGCAAACCGGATATTATGGCGATTGCCGACCAAATCGGTACGCGTGAATTTGCGGAAAATATGCCGGAATATTGTGGTGTGATTTCGCAAAACCCGATTACGCATGGGTCTTTTAAACGCATGGCGGTGGAAGCGAAAAAATTTGATTATGCCGTGTTGGATCAAGCGGTGGCGTCGGCGGAAGCGATTCCGGTGGATTCGATTATTGAAAATGTCAATCAGGCGCAAGCGGTGGAAATTATCGATGACATTGGGCCGGATGATGTTGTTATTGATATTCGCAAGGCGGAAATGGCCAAGGCGCATCCCTTGGGGATGGAGTCTGTTTTGACAATACCGTTTCATGAGTTGAACCGAGCTTTTAAGACGCTGGACGCTTCCAAGCGTTACTTGCTGTATTGCCAAAAAGGGGTCATGAGCCAACTGCACGCTCAATATTTACGTGATGCGGGCTTTGAGAATGTAAAAGTCTATCGTCCCAAATCCACTGGCTAGCAAATGGGGCAGCGGGTCAGTTAAGGGTTGCAGCCGGAAGATTGGCTTGGTCATTATCCTCCTGGCCGTTGTTCAGCAGTAAGCGTTTGTTTTGATCTAACCGCTTCGACGCATCGAGGAATATACGCATTTTTTGAATGCTGGTGACGTAGTTAACCGTTTCATGTCCGATGACTTGTCTGGCCGTTGTTTCGACATTATAAAACCATTTGTACGGGTCCAGCCCCAGTTCACGAGTTTTCTGTTGTAGCTGTAATACCCGGCGTGGCCCGGCATTGTAAGCCGCAAGTGCAAAGTTCTCTTTTTCTTCAGGGGTGTAATCCGTGCTTGAAAAATAGCGGTCTCGAAGGAAAGCTAAATACTTTACCCCTGCGTGAATATTGGTTTCCAGATCGGTAATATTTGGCAGATTGACGTTTCGGTCGCGTGCTGTGGACGGTTTGATCTGCATAATACCGATGGCGCCCGCGTGGCTTTTTTTGCTGGGGTCAAAGCGTGATTCCTGATACGCCAAGGCGGCAACCAACCGCCAATCGAATCCATAGAATTCGGCGTAAAGTTGGAAATAGTATTTTAAACAATTCACTCGCTTCAAGAGGTCGTGCGTTAGAGGGCGCTCAATCCAATAAGTATCTTCAAAATATTTACGGTAAACGGCGTTGCCCAGAAAGCGCCCCGGTTCGGCATAGTCTTCAATGAATGTATTCAGCGAGGCCAAGAGTTTCGGATGGTGCTTTTGCACGGCCCAAGCGATATTGCTGTGGTGGTGAATGATGATATTGGGGTGCAATGCTATATTGTCGAGAATTTTTTGCCAGATGTCGGCAATGTGATTATCAACCACCGTGTACTGGTAGATGTCTTCGTTTAGCATTTCCAATATGTCTTCCGCTTCCACTAAAGGGTCCGCTTTGATGATTTCCATGGTGGGCAAGCCTAAAAAGCCAAGGGTTTGGTTGATGCGTTCTAAGTGGATGATGTAGCTGCTGTTCCGAACGACGATGACGCGCTTGCCGGAGAAATCGAGTAAACTGTTAATGGGCGGGGCATTTTTGTTGGAAACCAGTATTTCTTTCACGTTTTCGATATACGGCTGTGTAAAGTCGACCAGCCCTTGTCGTTCTGGTGTGATGGTTAATCCGGAAGCGGCAATATCGCCGTATCCCGCTTGTAGGCTCGGCAATATTTTGTTGAAGGTGGTTGGAATAAACGTTAAATGGGTTTGATAGCGTTGTCGTCTTGGGCCACGATTCAAATAGGCTTCATAAGCCTTTAAGAGGTCGTATTCCACCCCTCGGAACCCGCGAGGCGTGAGAAAAAAGTTGGTGCGAGTGTAGCTCACTAAAACTCGTATCAACCGTCGCTCTCGCAGTTCCGGTAAATCGCCATGGAACGGTTTGAGTATGCGTTCGGAGATGGATATTTCAGGCAAAGGCGGGGTTGGGTCTCCGAGTGAATACACTGGCGCCAAGCCAAGTGTTATTCCAAAGACGGCCAGTAACAACGCACGTTTCGATTTTTGTAGCAAACTCGTTATCTCAAATGGGTCAGAAGGTTTGATTGTATTTTGACTCACATATTAATCAAGTCAAAATTGCGAAAAATCACCGATTTCAGTTTCATTTCTTTAAGTTGTCATAATCTAGGGTTAGAATGAAACCCACTGCGCGTGAATAATAGATAGGCAGCAGCGGCCTCCAATGAGGGGGTTATGTTAGCTGTGGCACGATTGAATCGATTGAAAATACGTTTAGAGATGGTAAAAGAATGAGACAGGTTAAGTACATTATTTTGGGAGCGGGTTCATCCGGTTTGACAGCACTAAGCCAGATTCGTCGTGAAACCGATGATTTCGTTATGATTAATGGCGGATATTTTGGAACCACCTGCGCCCGTGTGGGCTGTATGCCATCAAAAGCCTTGATTCATTGCGCGGAGCATTTCCATGCCCGCAAACACTTTTATGATTTTGGCATTGACGGTGCCGATGGCTTGACAATTGATCATGCTGCCGTGATGAAGCGGGTTCGCGCGTTTCGTGACCGTTTTACCAACGGAGTGCAATCCGGTTCCACGGATACCTTAGAAGATAGCCAGTTGATTAAGGGGTATGCTCAGTTTGTGGCACCGGATACTGTGGAGGTTAACGGGGAACGTATTCAAGGCGAGCGCATTATCATTGCCACCGGCTCCAGACCGGTGGTTCCCGCACCTTGGAAGGAATCGTTAGGCGACCGGTTGCTGACAAGCGATGAAATTTTTGAGTTGGAAACCTTGCCGAAACGGATTGCGGTGATTGGTTTGGGGGTGATTGGTCTGGAACTCGGGCAGGCCCTGTCGCGTTTGGGGGTTGAGGTCATTGGTTTTGAAATGACCAACAGCATTGCCGGGTTGCGATCGCCAAGTGTTTCAAAAGAGGCGGTTAAGTTAATTTCCAAGGAATTCCCAATTTATCTTGGAGAAGCGGCGGAAATTGAAGCGACGGAATCGGGCGCGAAAATTACCGTTTCGTCCGGATCCTTTGAAGTGGATGTCGTGTTGGCCTCGCTTGGTCGTCGCCCGAATATCGACCAAATTGGTATTGAAAATTTGGGGGTGAAACTGGACGAAAGAGGGATGCCGCCATTTGACTTGAATACGATGCAGGTCGCCGACTTACCGGTGTTTATTGCCGGGGATGTGAATGCTTTCCGTCCAATTTTGCATGAAGCCGGGCATGAAGGAAAAATCGCTGTCTTGAATACCATGAGTTATCCAAATGTTCAATCTTACAAGCGTAAAACCGCTTTGGGGGTTGCGTTTACCCATCCGCAAGTGGCGGCTTTCGGGTGTGGTTATGATGACTTGGATTTGGACGAAAGTGTGGTGGTTGAGTTCAATCTTGAACGTAATAACGGCCGAGCGATTGTCATGGGTGAAGACCGTGGCATGATTTCTTTATTCGCCGATAAAACATCTAAGCGTTTGATCGGGGGGGAGCTGATGATGCCCCAGGCCGAGCATTTGGCGCATTTGTTGACATGGGCGATTGAGCAGGAAATGGATGTTTTACAGTTGGTGAGAATGCCTTATTATCATCCGGTGCTTGAAGAGGCGGTTGAATCGGCCATTCAGTTACTGGCAAAAGAATTGTATTCGTCTGAAACGCTAAATGCTTTGGAAACCTGCTAAGGGTTTCTTTTGATTAAAATGCCGGGCGTGAGCGAGGCGAAAATCTTAATACTTACATATTGTTATAATTGGTATATAATAGGCGCGCCCGATTTGGTTCGGGCTTTTTAAAATTAAACATTTAAATCTGACTGAATGAATGGAAAGATGGTTGCCTTGATAGGGGCCTTTCAGACGGTTTAAATTGAGTGAAAAATCCTTTAAAGTGTGGAATGAATAACTTTAGATTTTTCAAAAGTAGACACAAAAATAGTTGAATTTCGAGTGACTGAAAAAAGTAAAAATGAAAATATCGAGTCGTCTGTAGAGACGATGAAAGAAGAATCCCATCCGCAAACCCAACCTGATACGCCTACCGCTGATCCGCATGCTGATCGCGAGGCCGACAAATACGAAAACCCGATTCCGAGTCGAGAGTTCATTATCGATTTGCTGGAAAACGAGCAAAAACCTCTGCGTATCAAACAGATTGCCGACAGCTTAGATATTAACGATGATGAACGCTTTGAAGCCTTATCTCGCCGCTTGAAAGCCATGGTGCGTGACGGGCAGTTGCTGAGAAACCGACGAGGCGCTTTCGGGTTAATCCAGAAAATGGATTTGATCAAAGGGAAAGTCATCGGCCATCCGGGCGGTTTCGGCTTTGTTCAGCCGGAAGACGGTGGTTCCGATTTATTCCTGGGTGACCGGGAAATGCACAAGGTGTTTCACGGCGACTTGGTGATTGCTTCTGTTATTGGCGTCGACCGTAAGGGACGTCGTGAGGGGATGATTGTTGAGGTTATCGAGCATGCCAACGAGCAGCTTCTGGGGCGTTTGCACTTTGAAGATGGTTTGGCTTGGGTGCAGCCGACCAATAACAAGATTGCGCAGGACGTTTTCATCCCGCAAGATGGTGTTCTGGATGCTCAAGAAGGTCAAATCGTTAAGGTTGAGGTGATTCACCAGCCGACCAAACGTTCCAGCGCCATCGGTAAAGTGATTGAAGTGGTCGGGGACTATTTGGCTCCGGGAATGGAAATCGATTCCGCCATTCATGCTTATGATATCCCGAATGAATGGTCCGACGAGGCCTTGAAGCAATTGGATGAAATTCCAGATGAAGTGACGGAAGAAGATAAAGCGGGCCGTAAAGATTTGCGAAGCCTGCCGTTGGTGACTATTGACGGTGAGGATTCCAAAGACTTCGATGATGCCGTGTTTGCAAAACGTCGTAAGAAAGGCTGGCGTTTGGTCGTGGCGATTGCCGATGTGTCGCATTATGTGAAGCCGGGAACCGCTTTGGATAAAGAAGCTTATGAACGCGGTAATTCGGTGTACTTCCCGCAACAGGTGATTCCGATGTTGCCGGAAAAACTGTCGAATGGCTTATGTTCTTTGAACCCGAAAGTGGACCGTTTATGTATGGTCTGCGATATGTATATCGACGATGACGGGAAACTGGAAAGAACGCAGTTTTATGATGCGGTCATGAACTCAAAAGCGCGTTTGACTTATAACAAGGTGCACGAAATGTTGACGGATAAAGATTCCGAACACCGTCAAACTTATGCGGAGTTTGTGCCGAACATTGAAGATTTGAATGAGTTGTATCAAGTCTTGAAGAAAGCGCGCGATGTACGCGGTGCCTTGGATTTTGATACTACCGAGACGCGTATTGTCTTTGATGACAACCGTAAGATTGAAAAAATCGTTCCGGTGACTCGTAACGACGCGCATAAGTTGATTGAAGAATGCATGTTGATGGCGAACGTGGCCACAGCCCGTTATTTGAAATGGCATAAGATTCCGATGTTGTATCGTGTGCATGACAAGCCGTCGGAAGAACGCTTGGCTAACCTTCGAACTTTCTTGGGCGATTTTGGCCTGACATTGGAAGGGGGCGACGAGCCGGATGCGCATGATTACGCGGCTGTTTCCGAAGCGGTTAAAGGTTCGCCACATGAGCATTTGGTGGAAACCGTGTTGCTGAGAAGTATGAATCAGGCCGTATATCAGCCGGAAAACTTAGGGCACTTTGGATTGAATTACGAATATTATGCGCACTTCACGTCGCCGATTCGTCGTTATCCGGATTTGTTGATCCACCGTGCGATTCGTTTTGCCTGGACTAAGCAACCCGTGACGGAGTTCAGTTATTCTGAGCAAGATATGAAATCCTTTGGTGAGCATTGCTCTTCCACTGAAAGACGTGCCGACGAAGCGACACGTGATGCCGTAACCTTCTTGAAGTGTGAGTTTTTATCACATCGATTGGGTGAAGAATATGACGCCGTGGTAACCGCTGCGACCAACTTCGGCTTGTTCGTCGAACTGGATCCGTTGTACGTTGAAGGTTTGGTACACATTACTGAACTGGGTGAAGATTATTTCCACTACGATGCGTCCCGCCATTGTCTGAAAGGGGAAAGAACGGGCAAAGTCTACCGTCTAGGCGACCGCTTGAGAGTGCAAGTGGCTCAGGTCAATTTAGATGATCGTAAAATCGATTTACGTTTTTTGTCTTCGGATGAAGACGCGGAACCTGCGGTTGAAGAGAAGTCGACCAATGAAGAAGCCTCTACAGAAGAGTCGGAAGATTCGAAACCGAAAAAGCGTAAGCGTTCTTACCGTAAAAAACGCGGTGGACGTGGGCGCGGCGGCAAGAAAAAGTCAGGCAGCTAAGTCGTGAAGCAAGATATCCTTTACGGCATTCACGCAATTGAAAAGTTCCTGAAACAGTCGCCACATCTCGTTTATTCCCTGACCTTTCAAAAAGGTGTGGAGAATAGACGCATTCAGGCTTTGATGGCCCAAGCCAAGTCGCTTGGGATTCAGTATCAGTTGGAACCCAAATCTTACTTCAATCGTTTTGATGCCGTGCACCAAGGGGTCGTGGCCATGATTGCTAAGCAAGCGGAATTGCAAGAATCCGATTTGCTGTCGATGATGGAAACGGAAAACCAGCCGGTTTTTTTGTTCCTGGACGAAGTGCAGGATCCGCATAATTTAGGAGCCATTTTGAGAACCGCGGATGCCGCGGGCGTGACGGCGGTGGTGTTGCCGAAACATAATTCCGTCGGCGTCAATGCAACGGTTCGAAAAGTGGCCTGTGGCGCGGCAGAGACGGTCAAAGTGGTGGTGGTTTCAAATCTGGCGCGTACTTTGAAAACACTGCAGCAAGCCGGGTTGTGGGTGACGGGATTGGATGGCGAAACCGAATCCACCATTTACGATATGGATTTTACCGGGGCGGTTGGACTGGTCATGGGAGCTGAAGGCTCAGGCTTGCGTAAGTTAACCCGTGAAACTTGTGACCATTTGGCCGCCATTCCGATGGTGGGGTCGGTGGAAAGTTTAAACGTTTCGGTGGCCACCGGGGTGACGTTGTATGAGGTTTTCCGTCAGCGAAAGTAGGTGTGTAAGGTTATACAGTAGCTCATTGTGAGTCAATTCAAAAAACGACCAGGCCTGGTCGTTTTTTTATTGTGCGAGGTAGATATCCCCTTGTTCATCAATTTCAATCGCGACAGCGGTTAGCTCTTCGTTCATACAAGGGCCTTCCACACAGATCCCATCTTCAATATTGAAAAAGGCATCGTGTACCGAACATTTTAAAGTGTTGTCAAAAGGATTGACGTCGATTTTGTAGGCTTCATTTAATGGCACATCCTGATGCGGGCAATTGTTTTCATAAGCTTTGATGTGGTCTTCGTATTTAATGAGCACCACGGAGTGCGGTAAGTCGTCGCAGGGAACAACCAATGTTTTGGCATTGGTGACCTGTTTGATGTTGGCGAGGGGCTGCTTGTCTTTGATTTCGCTCATCAGGTTATCTAAGCCTGTCTGGCGGCATTTTCGGGCCGCCAGTCGGCTTCCCGCTTGCACCGCTGCGGCCAAAGAGTCGTTGTGTAAAAGACGGTCAATGACACCCGCATTAAACGTATCGCCCGCGCCTAGGCTATCAACCGTATGTGGGATGGCGTCAATGGGCTGGTGCTGGATAGCTTCATTCGGAGAGGCGTACCAGGCACCTTGTTTTCCCCAAGTACACACCAAGTGGCTTTGCGGGGCTTTTTTCTGCATGGCTTTTAACAATGTCTCACCATCGGCATAGCCTTTGGCGGCTGCATAATGATGTGAGAAGAAAATGACATTGGCTTGCGGGAAAAGTGCCTCAATGCCGTCACGAGGCTTTTCCACTTCCAGTGAAATGGGTTGATGGCTTAAAAAGGTTTTGGCGATATTGAGCATGCCGGTCAAATTTTCAATATTTCGACCCTCAAAATGCAGCCAGTCATATTGTTCGATTTCAACTTTGGCAAAAAAATCAAAGCTCAGTTCCGGCAAGTCTCGATAATGGGTAATGGTTCGGCTGCCGGTGGCTTCATTCAATAATACATAAGACGTTGGCGTTTGCCCCTGAATAAAACGTTGAACGTGTTCTGTTTCGATATGGCGCTCTTGTAAACCGTTTAGCAATTGTTTTGAAGATTGGTCGCCGCCAACGGTTGTCATAATACTGGTTTGGTGCCCCAGTTGGTTCAAGACATAAAGGCTATTGCATACATTGCCGCCGACTTGATGCAGTCGGGAAAGTGCTCGCAGTTCTTCATCTTCCTGCGGAAAATGCGGCGTTTTTAAAATGATGTCCAAAACCGCGTTACCAATGCCTAAAATATTCGCCATGAGGTGTTCCTTAATAATGACCGTTTTATGACGTAAATTTTACCATAAATCCAATGTTTAAGAGGGATGCAAGCCTTCTGTCGATAAAAGTGAATAATTTCAAAAAAAACTTGACAGGAGAATAGGGGGTATTAGTTTTTTAAATTAATTTGCATTCTATTAATGTGTCGTAACACATTGTATTTTATGAATTATTAGGTTTTTTATAAAGTTTATCATGCTTTTTTGTGCTTTGAATTATAATCCACAGAACCTGTGGATAACTTTGTGAAGATTTCTTTTTAGAGCGGCTAAATGCTTTAAAAATGTTACTGTTTTTATAAATTGATTAAAAAATAGGCAGTTTAAATTTATAAGAAGTTTTAAGTAAAAAATAAAATTATTTTTAGGACAAGTTATGCGTTTTTTGACGAATTCAAAATGCCGGGTCTTTTTTCATACATTTTGTGTCCTTGAAAAGATATTTTGGTAGAATCGCCGAAAAAGGGATTTTACAAAAAAGTGGTGTTATGACAGAAAAGCATTCCGGTTTTAACGCAAGTTGCTCCAAATGTGCAATGCAAGGGATTTGCTTTGCCAATGGGTTATACGATACCGATATCGAGCGGTTGGATCAACTCGTCGACCGAAAACCCTCTTTAGTGAAGGGGGAGTACCTCTATCAGGCAGGAGACGCGTTTACTTCTCTGTATGCAATTAGAGCTGGAATGGTAAAAGTTTTTTCCGTCAATGAGCATGAGCTGGAAGTGATACATGGTTTTTATCTGCCGGGCGACATTGTTGGGATGGAAGCCTTGGCTTGTTGTCAGCATGAATTTTATGCGGTAGCGATGGATACGACCACGGTCTGTGCTTTGCCCTATGAACAACTGACTAAACTGGGATCGGAAGTCCCAAATCTGAATGCTCAAATTTTCAGTCTAATGAGTCATGAAATCGTCACAGGCCGATTGCATTCAACGATTTTGACGCAGAAGACGGCGGAACAACGTTTGGCCGATTTTGTTTTGATGATGTCGCAACGCCTTCGAGCGCGTGGTTACGAGCACACTCAGTTTCGGTTGAATGTGCTACACCGCGATGTTGCCAGTTACCTTAACCTGACACCGGAAACCGTTTCGCGCATTCTCGGAAAATTTCAAAAGCAAGGGTTAATGATTTGGAAGCGCAAAGAGGTTATTATTCAGGACATGGATGGCTTGCAAAACATGGCGTCCTCGATGATGTAACTTGCTTTAAGCTTTTCTGTTGGAGTAAATAAAATCTAAAAAAATAAGGTTTTTTACATAAATTCTTATTTTGAGTTCAATTTTCTTTGGAATTCAGGTATATTTGAATTTCGGTTATATTTTAAATACGTTTTTTTAACATTTTAGGGAGATTTACGATGTCTTTATCAGGTCTTAAACAGCTATTTTTAGTTGGCTTCTTGGGGTTCGCGCTAGTCGGTTGTAGCTCTACGCCAACAACAGAAGAGTCTGGTTCATCAACGGATACGCAAGCTGAAAATGCAGAGCCAGTGGTCGTTGAAGAAGCAGAAGTTGTTGAAGTCGTTGAAGCGACAAATGATGCCGGACAAACGGCGGCTGAATTGAAAGCGACTTTGCAGGGCAAAGTGGTTAACTTTGATTTCGACCGTTCTGCAGTGAAACCAGAATTCTATGAAATCATCAAAATGAATGCCGATTACATGGCATTGGACTCCACTGCAAACGTAACCATTAAAGGTTATTGTGATGAAAGAGGCACCCGTGAGTACAACTTGGCGTTGGGTGAGCGTCGTGCAAACGCGGTGAAAAACGCATTGGTCGCTGAAGGCGTTAGCCCAAGTCGTATCAATGTTATCAGCTATGGTGAAGAAGATCCTATCGATCCAGCTCATACTGAAGCCGCCTGGGCGAAAAATCGTCGCGCTGAGTTCTCTTACTAAGACACTCCTGTAACTTTCCCTAAAAGCCTTTCTGTCTTTGGCAGGAAGGCTTTTTTTTTCGGATTTTTTTTCGCCAGTCTTTTACAATCAACACCAAGAAACATTCAATACAACGATTCAACCGAGCTCCCGATATTCTTATGACACAAAATTTACCCAAAACGCATTACTTAACCGATTATCAACCCCCAGCATTTGATATTGAGTCCATTTTTCTGACATTCGAATTGTCGCCAAACGTTACGCGCGTTACGAACCGTATGCGTGTCCGTCGAATCAGCGATGCCGCAACCCCCTTTGTATTGGATGGAGACGGTTTAAAGCTGGCGCAGGTTGATTTGGATGGTGTGGCGTTGATGCCCACACAGTATGAGGTGACGGATACGCAATTGATCTTGGCCGATGTGCCGGAGCATTTTGACCTGGAAGTGGTAACCGAAATTGATCCGGAAAACAACACACGCCTGGAAGGGCTTTATCGGACCAGTGGTAATTATTGTACGCAGTGCGAAGCGGAAGGGTTTCGCCGCATTACCTATTATCTGGATCGTCCGGATGTTTTGACTTATTTCACCACTAAAATCATTGCCGACAAAGCGGAAAATAAAGTACTGCTTTCCAACGGTAATTTGGTCGAAGTGGGTGATTTACCGAATAACCGCCATTATGCGATTTGGAAAGACCCTTATAAAAAGCCTTGTTATTTATTTGCACTGGTCGCCGGAAACCTGGAAGAGGTGGAAGATACGTTTATCACACGCGACCAGCGGCAGATTGATTTACGTATTTATGTTGAACCGAAAAACCTGGATAAATGCGAGCACGCGATGGCGTCGCTGAAACGTTCCATGAAATGGGATGAAGAGCGTTTCGGTTTGGTATATGACTTAGATATTTACATGATTGTGGCCGTGGACGATTTCAATATGGGCGCCATGGAAAACAAAGGCCTGAATGTGTTCAACTCAAAGTATGTTTTGGCCAGGTCTGAAACGGCGACGGATATGGACTATGAAGGGATTGAATCCGTTATCGGACATGAATACTTTCACAACTGGACCGGCAACCGGGTGACGTGCCGTGATTGGTTTCAATTGACCTTAAAGGAAGGCTTAACCGTTTTCCGCGATCAAGAATTTACATCGGACATGCTGTCGCCAGCCGTGAAACGAATCGAAGACGTTAAGCGTCTGCGGAGCAATCAATTTCCGGAAGATGCCGGCCCAATGTCGCACCCGATTCAGCCGCAGTCGTATATTGAAATGAACAATTTTTATACGATGACGGTGTATGAAAAGGGCGCGGAAGTGGTGCGTTTGTATCACACGTTACTCGGTGAAGCCGGTTTTCAAAAGGGAATGAACCGCTATATTGAACGTTTTGATGGGCAGGCGGTAACGGTTGAAGATTTCCGGGATGCAATGGGCGCGGCCAACGATGTGGATTTGTCTCAAATGCACAACTGGTACACGCAAGCTGGAACGCCGACGCTGAAGGTGGAAAAACATTTCGATGCCGCGACCGGTACCTTAACGCTCCACTGCGAACAATTTTTAAAGGGGCAATCCACTCACGCACCGTTATTGATTCCGGTTTTATTCGGCTTTTTGGACGATTCCGGTACCGCTTTGCCGGTCAGGCCTGGTGAAAATAGCCGAAACAAGGTGTTTGAAACCGAAAAAGGCCATTTATTGAAAATAACCGACATTTCGGAGACCTTTGAATTTACCGGGCTGTCTCAAGTACCGCATTTATCTTTGTTGCGCCATTTTTCCGCGCCGGTCAATCTGGATTATGTCGCCAGCGACGACGAGTTAATGATGTTGGCGTCCCACGATTCGGACAGTTTTGTTCGCTGGGAGTCGATTCAAACCCTTGCATTGCAAAACATTAAAGACAATGTCGCCCGTTTCCAGGCCGGTGACGGCATGGTGTTTTCAGCGCATTATCAGAGCGCCTTTAAAGCAGTTTTGGAAGCGCAAGGGCTAGACCCGGCCTTGAAAGCACTGGCCATGGGGTTGCCGGATGTGCCTTATGTGTTCGAACAGTTCGAATCGATTGATGTCAATGGCGTGTTGCAGGCACTGGCATATCAGAAGCATCAAATTGCGCAGGTATTTCAGCCGGCCTTGGAGGCAACTTACACTGAGTTGCAATCCGAAAAAAGCTATTGCTACGATAAGCATGATATTGCAGATCGAATGCTGAAAAACCAATGCTTGATGTATTTAGCCTATGGCGATGAATCCATCGAGACGTTAGTGGCGCAATACCAAAAACAGCAAAATATGACCGACGTTTTGGCGGCCTTAAACGCGTTGAATCATTTAGATGTTCCAGAAAGAGCCGATTGCCTGTCGGACTTTTATCAGCGTTGGCACAAGGACAGCTTGGTAATGGATAAATGGTTTTCACTTCAGGCACGCTCGGAATCAAGCCAAGCCTTGCAAGTTGTGAGAGGTTTGTTGGAGCATCCTGACTTTAATTATCGTAATCCTAACCGGGTTCGCAGTGTATTAGGTGTATTCGGACGACTCAATATGAAGGCTTTCCATGACGCATCGGGCGGTGGCTATGACTTATTGGCCGAAGAAGTGCTTAAAATGGACAAGATTAACCCGCAAGTGGCGGCCCGACTGGTAACGGCTTTTACGGCCTGGAAACGTTTTAAAGGTCATCGTCAGGAAAAAATGCATGCCGCTTTACAACGGATTGCAGCGGAAAAGGCGCTGTCGAAAGATGTATATGAAATTGTTTCCAAGTCGTTAGAGTAGACCGACGGTATCATGAGTATGCATCGAAACCTGTTGGCTTGGGGGGCAATGGTGGCAATATTTGCCTCTCCGTGGGGATGTTTCGCCGAAGAAGGCCGTGTTGTATCATCGCTGTCGGAAAACACCTTGCAAAGTCAGGACTTGACGTTGGATCAACAGATTCAAATGATCGATGTGGAAATTCTGTTGTTGAAAGCTGAATTGGCGCAAAAAAATCAGCAAGTTTCCCAAGTCGGTGTTTATTTGAAAGAGTTGAAAACCCTGCTACCGCCGAAGTCTCTTAATTCGACAATGCAGGCGCGTTTCGATCGATTGCAAACCTATTACGATTCGGCACAGCAGACTTTACAACCGTTAAACGCTGGGCAATTCCATTTCAATCCAAAGAAAATGTTGGCTCTCTTGCCCATGAGCGGACCTTATTCCCAGGCCGGGCAAGCCGTTTATCAGGGGTTACAGGAGGCTTTTCAGGAAATGCCCATGCCTTATGACCTGGAAGTGTTGGATACCAATATCTATGACTCCATGTTTGATGCTTGGGAATGGGTTCGTTTATATCAACCCAGTTTCATTTTTGGCCCTTTACAGAAATCGCATGTCGCCGAGCTGAAAACTTTGGATTTGCACACGCCGGTACTGGCTTTTAATGAGGTTGAAGAGGCGGATTTTGGTGATGCGCTGCGCGTTCTCTCTCCGTCGTCGGCTAACGATGCGCTGACGTCGTTAATAACGTATTTGCAGGAAAGTCATGCGCAACGAATTGTATTGCTGTCTGACGGTGACAAAAAATCTCAGCGGCTGGTTAAACGTTTTGAAGCGCTGCTTAAACAAACCGATGCGCTGTTGCCGATTGAGGTCGTGGACGTTACCAAAATTGATTCACACGTTGACGCGGCTTTGGAAAAAGCGTTGCATGCGCGGCAATCTCAGGGCCGAAAAGGTTGGTTACAACACACTATTGACCACCGATTGGAGTTTGACGAGCGCCCGAGGCAAGACCTTGATGTGGTGGTGAGTTTTTTACCTTATCGTTTGGCGATGCAAGTTTCCCCTTTGCTGGAGTATTACCATTTGAATGCTCTGGCGCATTACTGGTTACCATCTGAGCTACCGCCTGTGGATCAGTTGGTAACCAGCCTTCCTTACTGGCAGTCTACATCTGCTATTCTTCCAAGCTATTATGCCGCGTTGGTCCGGGAAAAACAGTCTTCAAAGGCAAGCGATCCTGGAGTTGGCATTTTTTATGCTTTAGGTCAGTTGGCGGCAAAAGCCGTTGTAAATTTGACGCAAGAAAATACGCATGTCATGCGCTCTGAGTTAGGTGACTTAAGCGTGGACAGTGAACAGCGCTTTCATATCTACCCGGATGTCTACTGGTTAGACACAGGGGTGTTTGAGCGGCTGACGCCGTAATTTCAAGTGTATCCGGTTTGGCGAAAACGGCCAGGCCTGGTGAATTTTAAGAAATTGATAGAGAGCTTTGCACGAGCGGGGCGCGAGTAAAAAAGGAGATAAAATTTTTCTGAATTAGGCGGAAAACGAAGCTAATAGCTGGCTATTAACGAGTTTTTCAACGACATTCAGGAAAATTTTAGCCATTTTTAGCCGTGTATCCATCTCGTGTTTATGCCCTTTGGGTGCGAAGCTCTCTGATAATAGGCAAGTTTGGGGAATAAGCGGTGGCTGAATCCAATGATACCATTGATCCGAATGATCTAGACAGCATCGATGCCTTACTGGATGAGGCCGAGCTGGAAGCGATTTCGGCAGAAGATGATCAAGACGATACTCAAGCGGATCAAGCCGAGGAGGTAGCTTCTCTTGATGAAGGGAATCTCGATGACCTTCCAAAAGAAGAAGCGCCTGAGCCGGTTGATGAGCCCGCTGAACCGGAACCTGCTGTTGACGAGCCTGCTGTTGAAGAACCCGCAGAGACCGGGGGCGGAATTATGGATAACTTTCCGTCACCTGACGAGGAAGAAACAAGACCGCTAGAACCGGAAATGCCGGCTCCGGAACCGGAGGCACCGCCAGAACCGGAATCTGCTCTGGAACCAATGTTTAAAGACGAACCGGTTTCGAAACCGGACGCCGCGAATATGGGCGACGAATCGCCTACGGCCGCTCCGATTGCTGAAGAAGGAGCGGAAAGCTTTTTGCAGAAGCGAGCGGCATTACAGCAACAGAATCAAAACCAAAATCAAAATACGTTAACGGTGGCCGAAATGGACTCAATTAAAAAACTGATCATTATTTTCAGCTCAATCACCATCACTTTGGTCTTGGTGGCGATAGGTACCGGGGTGTGGGCCGCTTTAGCTTCCAACCCTGGGCTGGATAAAGAGGCACAATCTTTATTGGAAGATATTCATGCCGGCTCAACTCAGAGCATGATCAAAAGCGCCAGCTCAGAAAAAACCGTTAAGCAGTTAGAAAAAAAGCTTGATGCGCTGAGTTTCCAGGTTGAACAGCTGAACCGTGATTTAGTACAGATGATGCCGAGCCAAGAAGCGGATACCGTTTCTGAAGCGGGGGCTTCACCGGAAAAAGACACTAAAAACACTGAGCAGAAAGGAACGGGCGTAACCGTTATTCCTCAGGCAAGCCAACCCGTTCCTATCGCTCAAAGTTTACAGGTGGCCGCCGTGGATCCGGAGTTGGTGAAGAAAATGGATAAAGTCAGCTCTCGAATGGTCGTTACACAAAGAAGAGTGAATGAAATCAATAACCGTGTTAAGTCTTTACAGTCTCAGTACAAGTCGATATTAAGAACGGTTAAGAAAGTCGAGCAAGGCATGCTGCAAGAAAAGGTCAAGGTGGCCGATGAGCAGAAAAAAGCCGAAGCGCTTGAAAAAGAGGAGCTGGCAAAACAGAAGCAACGTGCGATGGAAAAGGCCAGAGCTTATGAATACAGCGCGCCGAATAATCCTTATTTCGATTCGTACTAAGGATAGGACGACCTTTGTTGGGAGAGCGTTAAATGCCCGGAAGTATGCAAAAAATTGTTTGGTTGATGCTGGTCAGTGGTTTGATGACCGCTTGTACCGGCATGGATGCGAAATACCGGGTACCCGACTATTACACGAATGAACTGATTCCGAAGCATTATCAGCCGGGTCCGGAATACTCAGTGAATGGGCTGAAATGCAGTGAACAAATTAACCGGTGTGAGCCGAAGCGATCCAACCGTTGGATCACTCATCGAGCTTACCCAAAACCTTATTTTTTTGAGTAAAATGGAGACACTGTTATGAATAAACAGAGCTTATTTTTAACAACCGCCATGGCCAGTGCAATGGTTTTGGCTGGTTGCAGTACCCAACCGCAAGTGAAGTCCACTTCGGCTCCTACGCCAGCCCCTGTTCAAGTGGCTAAACCTCAACCGGCTTCTGCTCCGGAAGAGTCTTCAGCCGGCTCGGCGAAAATGTCGGATCAAGCTTCTTCTGAAAAAGAGGCACCAACGGTCGAAGAGATGGTTGCGAAACAGCCAGTTGTGTACAAAGTGCCAAAAAGTGCCTTACAACCGCAGTTAATTAAAATTTCCGGTATTGGTTATGGTGCCGAAAGTACCTATGAAGGTTACACTCCGGGGCAGCGTCGTTTGATGGCGATTCGTTCGGCAAAACTGGATGCCTATCGTTCTTTGGCTGAGCAGTTGTATGGCATTAAAATCGACAGTAATACATCGGTGGCCACTTTGACCGCGCAAAATGACAGTTTCCGCGCTCGTGTCAATGCGATTGTCCGAGGTGCGCGAGTGGTGAGTATCACGCCAATGGCGGATCATAACTATGAGACCATTTTGGAAGTCTATATTGATAAAAGTTTCTTCTACAATGCGTTTGTTTATTCTAAAAAAGAAGAAGAAACAACGATTTCAGCGGACGATTTATGCCGCACACTGACTTGTCACACGATTGGAGAGCACTGATATTTAGCTTTTGTCAGTGTCGTTCGCGTCTTGGTGACGTATAAGGAGAAACGATAATGAATCGAACAGCCATTTTGGCTTCGGTGGTGGTCATGTTTTTGACCTTCCAATCGATTGCCGAAGCCGCAAGTATCAGTACTCGGGTGCGGATTCTTGAAAGCAAGGTCTATAAACAAGGTAAGCTGATTCAACAGCAAGCTAAGAAAGATCGCGCTTATACCAGTGATCTGAAGCAGGGGCTGAAAGAGATTGAGTTATTGAGAGTTGAACTCCAGAAGTTTATGCGTCAAAAAGAAACATCGGAGAAGAAACCTTCTTATGATGGCGACCTTGACCGAGCGTATTCTTTTCCTTAGAAAGTGTTTCCACGGACTCAAAAAAATAAAACCGGCGAAAGCCGGTTTTTTTATATCGGGAGATTAAATGGAAAAAAGACCGGTTTACTGGGATTCTTTTTTCATTTGGTTGGCCAACTCGATTTCCTTACTTTGAATGAAGTAGACTAGTTTGCGACGATCATCTTCGGTCATGTTTTGATATTCTAATGATACGGTAGCGGCAGAACCGTCGGTTTCCGGCATAATTTTAACGATATTGCAACGAACCAGAACAGGTGATTCTTCTTCAAGTGGCTGGAATAACAAGTCGACCTTATCATTTGTATCGACGTTTTCCGAAATTTTGATCGCAACACCGCCGGCGCTGATGTTCACCATTCGCTGCGGGATAGCGTGAACCAGTTGTTTTCTATCCACTGTCTGTAGCAGAAAGTTGATTTTACTGTTCATTGCCGTTAAAGCGGTGGCAAGTAAAGTACTTTTCTGACCAATTTGAGAGATGACAGTGCTTAACTGCTCGTCCAGTTGTGTCAAATTCTCCATGAAATATTTTTCGATGTAACCGGCATCAGGTGCGGTTGGAAGAGGCTGATTTATCGCTTCTTCTTCTGTGACGATTCGATAGCTGCACGGTAGCATGACATCAATTCTGAAAAAAGATCGACTGTTTTTCGACGACATAAAGGTTCTCTTTTAAGTTGCGTTTTCAGGATATCTTAATCGATATGCATGAAACGAGTTTATTAAATTCAAAAAAATCGTCAAGCAGAAATTACGCCAAATATTGGGTGTAAGTCAGAGTGAACGGTTATCAAGCTTTTCCAAGCGGGTTGGATTTTTGATCACTGGGAACGGTTTTCCCGGAAGCGCTATAGGTTTTGGTGTTTTCTTGCCCGGTCAGGAGGTTGAGTGTGGTTTGGTTTAAGTGTCTTAAGGACTGGACGGTCATGCCGTTAATGGTGTTTAGCTTATGACAATGTTTGGCTTTTTCAGAGATGTTCTGTAATGCCTGTTTGTCTTCTGGCTTTAAGCCTGGTAGGGAGGATAAAGAAACCTCTTTTGGAGAGGACAGGTTCACGTCATTTGGTAGATGTGTCGCTAAAGCATCAAACTTTTCGGATACCGATTGAGAAAGCTGTTCTTTTCTTTGGAGTGTATCGGTTAAGTTGTTTAGTTGAGCGCTTTTTAGCGCAGAGGCTTCTGCCTCCAGAACGGATTCGAATTGAGACAGAAGGTCAAGCAGCTCAGTTAAAAGCGGGGATAAGTTTTGAGTGTCTGCGGCTTGACCCATTCAATTAACTGCCTGTGAATAACGTCTCGGTTTGAATCAATTTATTAGCAACGCTTTCAGCGTTTACTTGATAACGACCATCTTGGATTGCCGCTTTTAATTCTTCAATTTTGGCTGAGTTGTCAACAGTGCTGGCAGCCGCTTGTTTTTCAAGCGTTTGCATTTGCGTTGAAACGTCTGTCAATGTGACTCTGTCAGTGTTGGCATTTGGCTGCGCAACATTCTGCCCACCAGCATTTTTCGGTGCACCATTTCCCGATTCGTTTAATCGGCCGTTCACCAGATTTTGATTAATATTCTTAATATCCATAACGGTATCCCCAAACCTTTAATGTATTTTAACAACTTATGACATTTGTTCTAGTACTTTTAACGGCTGAACCTTTCGATACTTTAATTTTATTTTTACCTTAAGGTATTACAACGGTATTGGGAGCAATAACTATGCCTTTTACCACTTTTTGTGAAGAAAGGTTTTTAACCGGTATTTGCTGATTCTTTATGCCGTTTTTTAAAGCAACGCCAATGGATTTGACTTTGATGTGGCCGACACGGGTAATAATAGTCACATTATTATCTTTAAACACCATATAAGGCGGTTGCAAATGCCGAACCTTTAAAATGGTATTGGGTGGAATGGCGCGTTTGGCTCGCATGCCGACGGCTCGATCAACGTTAATCAAGGCGCCTCGCCGAACTTTTTGGTAGGGCATGAAAACTTGTTTGACGTCGCCAGGTTGAATAACGGCCTGTTTTAGAATTCCTTTAGTGGTCATGACAACGGGCAAATCGCCCTCTACGGTGGCGGTGACAAAAATTTTCCATTCCGGGGCGGGGCACTGAAGTTTGAATGTCATGCGCCCAAACGTTTTTTCTGGGGCTTTGTCTTCGAGCTCGAGCGGTTTTTCGCAGCGGGGTAAGCGCAGTCGATCACTGAATTTTCGAATGTCGTAAGACGGGTTGTGTATTTTTTGGTCGGTTTTTTGCTTAAGGTGTTTCAGCACCATGTCATAAAGCACTTGCATTGGTTGGTTTTCAGAGCGGGAATCGCTTTGTGAGGCTTGAACTGGCTGGAGGCATAAGAGGCTTGTGCTCAGCGCAAGGCCCAGAAGAGGCAAGTATTTGATTGTCCATTTTGTGAGTGAGTGCATAGGTGACTTTGCTTACCGGCTTGTGTTTTGCTTGCTTTAGAGAATTCAGTTATATTAACTGATATTGATTGAATTATCATTGTTGTATTCGTTATGCGTCATACGATGGGTGTTGGCGAATAGAGTACGATAATCAAAATGAAGAAGAAGGTGGCATCCATGTCAAGTTTTCTAAAAGGGGTTGACCAACGAACGTCGCTTGCGGGTATGAACCGCATGGAGTTATTGCTGTTTAAGATTCACGGCAATCAGTTGTTCGGAATCAATGTCTTCAAGGTTCGTGAGGTGATTCGCACACCGTTCATTTCACCGGTTCCAAAAGCGGATTCAAGAGTGGTCGGCGTGTCGGATATTCGTGGGCAAACCATGCCGATGATTGACTTGGCCAAGTCTTTGGACTTGCCGGCGGTTCCAGCCGATAAATATAAAGACTCTTTGACGATTGTGACCGAGTTTAACAGTTCCGTACAAGGTTTTTTGGTAGAGGATGTCGATCGCATCGTCCACTTACGTTGGGAAGATATTTTACCGCCACCGGATTCCCTGCAAAACGTCAATTACTTGACAGGCATTACCCGAGCTCAAGAGCAGATTGTCGAAATTGTGGATGTCGAAAAAGTATTGGCCGAAGTATCGGGAATGCAAGAGCAGATGTCGGATGAATTCTTACATCAAAATCAATCCAAAACAGAAGGGCATGACTTCTTTGTTTTGGCGGCGGATGATTCTGCGGTGGCACGTAACCAATTAAAAACCACGTTGGATAAGCTTGGGATTACCAACAAAATCGTCACTAATGGCCGAATGGCTTTGGATTTCCTGAAAAAATGGGCCGATGATGCTGACAAAGACATTAGTCCAGCCGTAAAAGATCGGGTCTTGATGGTGATTTCCGATATCGAAATGCCGGAAATGGACGGTTATACCCTGACCACCAATATTCGTAAAGACCCGCGCTTGAGTGATTTGTATGTGGTGTTGAGTTCATCGTTGAGTGGTGGTTTTAATGAGACGTTGACTGAAAAGGTCGGGGCGAATAAGTTTATGTCGAAGTGGCATCCCGAAGAACTGGCACAGGCCATTATTGATCGTATCGATGTTGTCACCACGCAAAAACAGCAAGCACAGGCTTCCTGATCAAAATTGAGTGAGAGTTGGAACTTTTATGAAACAGGTGACTAAGAGGCTTTTTGTCTTTTTTTTCATCTTGATGTTCGGGGCGGCCGCTTGGGCGGCTCCCGTTACGGATGGTGTGAAAAAAGAGTACCCCAGTCGTTGTGTCGTGGTGACGGGGGTCGCGTCGATGGATGGTGTTTCCAAAGAATTTGCCAGGCAAATGGCGATTCGTAACGGTTTGAAGCAAGCCAGCATGCAGAATAACTTGAAAGTGTCTTCTGACCAAGTCATGAAGGATTTCATGCTCACAAAAGACGCCACGCGTTTTACCTCAAACAGTAAGGTTTCCCAATTTTTGATTGTCGAGGAAGGGGTACAAGAAGCCGATTTCAACAAACGTTTTGATGATAAAGGCATTGAAATTCTGGATGAGCAGAAGCTCAAAAAGATGGAAACTTATCAAGTCAAAATGGAAGTGTGCCTGACGGAAGACCCACAAGCCTGTAACAATGTGCCGGGAAACCATTATCAACCTAAACTGGCCATTGCTCGTCCCATTACGACCGATAGCCGAGGTGCGACCGACATCTCCAACTTGTTAGGCGGTTTCCAAACGGAATTGCAACGGCGTTTGTATGATCGCGGTTACCGCAATATGGTGATGATTGAAGATAATTCGTTATTGGATACCACTCAGGCCGTAGCGCCGAATTTATCACCGGATGTGTTAGAACCGATCCGGGAGGGCACGGGAGCGCAATATCTTTTATTGACGGTGATTCGTTCTATTTCCAGACACAATGATGACCCGAAACTGTGGAATGACTTTAAACGTTTTTATAGCCGTGAAGTTCAACCGAACACGCGCTTTATTGAGACGGACACCTATATTGTGGATTTATATAATTACGATATTGTGCTGGAAAAACGTAACGGTTTTGATATTAAAGGCGATGTAACGGTCGGGCGTCAGCGTCCGTTTGGCACCAATGCGTTTTTCGACACGAATACAGGCATGGTTTTCCATGCGTTGTTAGCCAACTCAACTCAGCAAGTTTATGGTTATATGCGCTGCAAGCCGGTTGAAACCCGTATTATTGATATTCGTGGCGACGATTATGTGATCTATCTTTCCAACGAATCCGGTGCTCAAGTGGGTGACGAGTTGGCGGTTTATCATAATGTCGGCCGCCCGGTTCGATACCAAGGAAACGATTTGGGTCTGGATTCTGTGCCGTCCGGCTTTCTTAAAATCAAACGGATCCAGTCGCGTTTTGCGGTGGGTGAAGTTCTCGCAAAAGACGGTCTTATCCAGATCGGCGATAAAGTACGATCCTGGTAATCTCTGATTTCTTTAATGGCAAAAACGGCCAGGCCTGGCCATTTTTGCCTAATGTATTTAAAACCTGCCTTTTTACTCAAAAAATAACACGTTAAAAAACAATCTCTTATGACTTTTATCGGCAAATTTTGCCGAATTCGGAAAAAAATGGCCTTTTTTTTCTAAAGTTTTTTCAACCTCAGCCGATAAACGGCCAATTTTTCAGTCCTTTAGCCTTTTTTTAATATTTGGCATTCCTATTGCTACGTTTCGATAGAACAATAAAAACAATAGTATTTTGACGGTTGTTTGACAGCACGTCTGGCGCGACCGAAAAAGATCAGAAAGGAAAAAATTATGGAATCTGTTTTTGGCATACATGAGCAAGCCTTAGCGGTTCGTAAAGAGCGCCAAGGCATTTTGGCAAACAACTTGGCCAATGCCGACACGCCGAACTTTAAAGCGCGTGACTTGGATTGGCGGAAAGAATTGCAAGCGGCAGAAGAAAATATGCAAAGTGGTCGTTATAAGCCGGATATGAAAATGACGAATAGCCGTCATATTGAAGGCTTTGCAGAAGCATCAACCGATGATTTTCTGAAATATCGCATGCCGACCCAGCCATCATTGGATGGTAATACGGTCGAAACGCATATTGAAAAAGCGCAATTTATGGAAAATTCCATGCAGTATCAAGCGACTCTGGAGTTTATGAATAGCAAAATCACCAGCATTCGCGGCGCCTTGAGAGGAGAATAATCATGAGTATGTTTCCAACCCTTGATGTTTCTGCAACCGGGATGCATGTGCAAACGGTTCGATTAAATACCATTGCATCGAATATGGCCAACGTTGACAGTATCAGCTCCAACTCGGATGAGACCTATCGTTCCAAACAGCCGGTTTTCAAGACGATTTTGAATGAAGAAACCGGTCGTCCGGTGGGTGGCGTCATGATCGACGATATTGTTGAAAGCGAAGCACCGGCTATTATGGAGTACAACCCGAATCACCCAATGGCGGATGATGAAGGTTATATTTACCGACCAAATGTCAATGTGGTGGAGGAAATGGCCAATATGATGGATGCGTCCAGAACCTATGAGACGAACATCGAGGTGATGAACACCACTAAACAAATTTTATTGAAAACCATTCAGATGGGTAAATAGGAGTAAGTTATGTCGACAGCCGTTTCAAATAACTCTGTGTCGGACTACATTGCTTCGACGCAAGACAGTTCCAATCCTGCTGCCTTTGCGCCGAATAAGACAATGGATCAAACGGATTTTTTACGTTTGCTGACGACGCAGCTAAAAAATCAGGACCCGAATAAGCCGATGGATCCGACGAACTTTGTCACTGATATGACGCAGATGAGTCAGTTGGAAGCCACAACCCAATTGAATGCTTCTGTAATGTCTATGACGGAAGGTTTTCAAAACTTGCAAACCATGCAAGCGTCTTCCTTGATTGGTAAATCGGTATTGGCCGAAGGCGGTGAGTTCAGTCACACAGAAGGTTCTGAGTCATCTTTTAAACTGAACCTGGATGAGCCCCTGACGGATGTCACCGTCGTGGTGTCGGATGGCAATGGAGCTGTTAAGGAGCTGGATGTTGGTGATCTCGCTTCCGGAGAGAAAACCATTTCTTGGGATGGTACCGATGATCATGGTACTCCTATGGCAGGTGGCGTATATAAATTAATTGCTTACGGCACGGACAAAGATGGTGAAATGCAATCCGTCAAAACGGTGGTGAGCACAAAAGTAAACAGTGTGTCCATTAACTCAGATGGCACGATGAAGTTAACGTTGGCGACAGGTGAAGATGTCGACATGTCCGCCGTTAGAAAAATTAGCGAATAGAGAAGGGGTAGAACAATGGCAACTTATGATTTAAACGCACTGAGTGGTATCAACGCCGCTTCCAATGGTTTAGGCGTTATTTCAAATAACTTGGCGAATGCGCAGACAGTTGGCTTTAAGTCTTCTCGTGCTGAGTTTTCAGACATGTTTTCCGGCGCACAAAAATCGCCTGGCAACGGTGTTCGAGTCGGGGCGATTACGCAGGATTTCAGCGTGGGGAGTATCAATGATACCGGCCGTGAACTGGATATGGCGATTGATGGCGAAGGCCTCTTTATTTTGGAAGATAAAACCGGAAAATATGAAAATGTTTATACCCGTAACGGCTCTTTTAAACTGGATAAAGAAGGGTATATTACGGATCAGAGGGGCAACCGCCTACAGGGGTATTTATTGGATCAAACCTTGTCAACGGAAACCAATCCTGTGTTCAGTACGGCGTTAAACTCGATTGATTTGGATGATTTGAATAAAATACCCAAAGCCACTACAGAAATGACCTATGACATTAACTTAGATGGCGATGAAGTGAATAATGTCGATCCAACTGGCACCAATACCGGTGTCGATGGGACGGATGACTCCGTTGGTTCAAGCCAGAACTTAGCGAAGTTAGCTGACCCTGAAAATAATACCGGTTCAGGTGGTCTTTTTGATGGTTCGCCGGACTATTTTGCACCTCCAAAAACTATTTACGATAGTTTGGGAGGGGAGCATACGCTGAATGCCAGCTTCTATAAACGTGATGTGGTGCCGGAACCGAATGCTAGTTCAGCCAACACTTCCGGTGAAAAATATACTTCTTGGATCGTGCAATACACTATTACTGCGGAAGACGATCAAGGTAATCCACAGTATACAGGGCATGTCATGGACCCAAATGTCGGTCCCCCTCAAGCTCCATCCAACCGAGCTGGCCAGGTGTATGAATTGCGATTCGATACGGATGGTAACTATTTGGGAGCCTATGCCCCAACGTTAGATGCGAATGGTCAGTATGACCCAACTGCAGCGATTGCCGGTGGTCCGGACTCGGATCCGGCGGCAGGTACTCCTGCTACCGACTTGGGTACTGCTGGGTGGGTTCCGGTAACGGGTAACCCAAAACTTAACTTTATGATTGACAATCCTATGACAGGGGCAACCGATCCGTTGGGTGGCGCGACTCAAGGCACCCCAGCCGGCTTTGAAATCGATTTAGATATGCAAGAAATCACCCAGTTCGGTGGGGCTTATATTCAGCGCGGTACGACTCAAAACGGTTATGCCATCGGGGATTTGGTCGGAGTTAATACCAACTCGGATGGTGTGATTGAAGCGCGTTACTCCAATGGCCGTTCCGTTCCGGTGGCTCAGCTGGCTTTGGCTAACTTTAACGATAAAAATGCCATGGAAAAACTCGGTGGACAAACCTATGCTGAAACCTTTGGTTCAGGCCCTGTTCAAATAGGTAAGCCAGAGCAAAATGGTTACGGTTCGATCAGTGCGGGCTCCTTGGAGTACTCTAATGTGGATACAACCGGTGAATTGGTGAATATGATTCAAACGCAACGAACCTATCAGGCGAGTGCTCAGGTTATTTCAACGTCACAAACCTTGACACAAACCATTCTGAATCTGTAATTGATTTTGTGGCACAAAAGAACCGGCATTTTTTGCCGGTTTTTTATTTAATCCTTCCTATATATCTTTATCGGCCGAATTCTGAAGGCTTTAATTCTTTTTTGCTTAATTTTGGCACGGCAAGTGCTACTAACTCTTTAACAGATTTTCGAAGCGTCGGAAATTTGACGAATAGCAGTACATAACGTTAACACACAAGGAAGTCGAAACACCGGCCGTTAGAGCCATTTAAATATAAGTGTTTCTATGGGAGCCGCCTCTTTGGCGACTCCATTCTTTCAAGACTGGATAAAAGTAAGGATTTCGCTGATGGATCGTATGTTATACATCGCAATGAGCGGCGCCAAAGAAGTGATGCTTTCCCAGGCGAATAATGCCAATAATTTGGCCAACGCCAATACAGATGGGTTTAAGCAGGACTTCAACCAGTTCCGCGCGCAACACATGGAAGGGCCGGGCTGGCATACGCGTACTTATGCACTGGATGAAAGACCGGCGACCGACTTTACGCCGGGAGCCGTCAAGGTGACCGGGCGGAATATGGATATCATGACCAAAGAAAATGGGTTTATCGGTATCCAGGCTCCGGACGGGTCTGAAGCGTTGGTCCGTTCCGCTTCCATGCATGTAACGCAAGAGGGCGACTTGGTGAACGTTAAAGGTGATCCGATTCTCAACGAGGGCGGGGCTCCGATTAATATTCCACCCGCGAAAGCCATCGAGATCGGCGATGACGGTACCATCTCCTTTTTGCCGGCCGACGCGCCGAATAATTTGATGGTGGTGTTGGATCAGGTTCGTATGGTGAGCCCCGATGTTAAGAATTTAGAAAAAGGGCTGGATGGTTATATTCGCAGTACTGAAGACGGTGAGTTGCCGCAAGCACCTGTGAAGGTTGTTAATGGGGCTTTGGAAACCAGTAATGTTAATACCGTTCAGGCTTTAACGAATATGATTGAGTTGTCACGAAAATATGAGATGCAAATCAAAATGATGAGTACCTCAAAGACGCATGCTCAAAAGTCAGACAGTCTTGTGAAGTTAAGCTAGGGAATTTAGGAGTTTAAAATGAATCGAACACTCTATGTTGCGACAACCGGTCTTGAAGCCCAGGATTTTAGATTGGCAACCATTTCCAACAACCTGGCCAATGCAAACACTTATGGTTATAAAACCGGCCGTGCTGAATTTGCGGATTTGATGTATCAAAATGTCCGTCAGCCAGGGGCTCAAGCGACCCAGAATGAAGAAAATACCTTGCCATCCGGCCTGCAAATGGGAACCGGGGTGAAAGCCATTGGCGTGCAAAAAATTCATACCGAAGGGAACCCTATTATTACCGATAACGAACTGGATTTAATGATTCAAGGTAAGGGTTTCTTCCAGGCATTAGACCAGGATGGGAATTTGATGTACACCCGTGATGGCTCGTTTGAAGTCAATCAAAACGGTGACTTAGTGACTTCATCCGGGTATCTGGTGGAACCCAATATCAATATCCCGCTGAACGCGACGGAAGTTTTTGTGACGAATGACGGCGTGGTCTCCGCAAAAGAGCCCGGTAATCCACAACCTGTACAGCTTGGGCAGCTGCAACTGGCCACGTTTATTAATCCATCCGGACTGGAATCCATTGGGAAGAACTTCTATATGGAAACACTGGCCAGTGGACCGCCAAACGTGAAAAACCCTGAGGTGGAAGAAGCCGGCGGAATCCTTCAAGGCGCGCTGGAATCCTCAAACGTGAATACGGTGGAAGAACTTGTCGGCATGATTGAAGCCCAGCGGACCTATGAGATGAACTCAAAAGCCATCAGTGCTGCAGACGGCATGATGCAATACTTAAATAATAACGTTTAACCATCTGGCGGCTAAAAAATTTAGCCTAAGGAGTGAGAAATGACTGGAAAAAAACAACCATTACAAGGTGTGTCGTCGCCCTTACTCAAAGTGGCGATGGCGACGGCTGTATCATCCATGATGCTGTCAGGGTGTTCAACCGTTCCGGAGCGTATGGAGAAGTTTTCATATGAGCCGAATTATCCGATGAATATTCCCGCGAAGACCGTACCAAGAGATGGTTCACTGTATCAAGCGGGTGATAACTTGAGTTTATTTGATGATTCCCGTGCACACAAAGTTGGGGATATTATTACGATTAACTTGGCTGAAAAGTTCGATGCCAAGAAAAAAGACGAAGCAAAATACAACAAAACCAATCAACAGAACTTCGGTTTGAATGGCCAGGCGGCGATTGGGTCCAATGCAACGGCTTTTGGCGGGAATATTTCGGTGCCCGGACTGGGGACGGGAATCGGCATTGGTTATGGGTCTGATGGCTCCTTCAATGGCAAGTCAGACGTCAAACAGAACTCCAGCTTGAGTGGCTCGATTGCGGTGACCGTTGTCGAAGTCATCCCAAACGGTAATTTGGTGATTCGAGGCGAAAAATGGATCACGATCCACGAAGGGGAAGAAGTGATTCGTTTTGCGGGGATTATCCGACCACAGGACATCAGCCCAGATAACACCATTGATTCGGCGAAAGTGGCGGATGTTCGATTGATTTATAAAGATACCGGCATCTCCGGTGACATGAACCGACCAAGCGCGGGGACTCAGTTCTTGCACAAGTACTGGCCGCTGTGATTTTGGTTCGAGTTTGATTTTGGTGGGCCGCGCACCGAAACGGCGGCTAAGTTTTTCCGACTTGTTTTTTTTACAATCTCCTTTTTGCAAGTCGGTTTTTTATTCTCTTCAAAACGGCCAGGCCTGGTCGTTTTTTGATAACCGTTTTTTCTGGTCTTTGGGGGCGCTCGGCGCCCCATTTTTTTATCTATTATTTTCAATAACCCATCTTTATCGGCTTACCCTACAAATTATTGAGCTATTTTTTGTGTTTTTGTCTGTTATGGCATAACTGATGCTAAGCTGTTATTAAAATAACAATAAAATTGTCCTAAATGATAGGAGAAAATCATGTTTACCAGAAGAAATGTCATTTTAATGGCGATCTTACTTGTTTGGAGTGCCGTGTCCTATGCCGAAAGAGTCAAGGATTTGGCAAATGTGGCAGGTGTGCGCTCCAACCAATTGATTGGTTATGGTTTGGTTGTCGGGTTAAATGGTACCGGCGACAAAACCGATTATGCCGATCAGAGCTTGCTGAGTATGTTGAATAAGTTTGGCATCAATTTACCGCCGGGCACCAAAACCAATTCCAAAAACGTAGCCGCGGTAGCCGTTCATGCTGATTTACCGGCGTTTGCTAAACCCGGTCAGCGGATTGATGTAACGGTTTCTTCTTTGGGGAATGCCAAAAGTTTACGAGGGGGCACTTTGCTGTTGACGCCGTTGAAAGGGGTGGATGGCAATGTCTATGCGTTGGCTCAAGGAAATTTGATTGTGGGCGGTTTGGATGCAACCGGTGCCGATGGTTCCCGTATTACGGTCAACGTTCCAAGTGTGGGGCGAGTACCGGGTGGCGCATCCGTGGAAAAAACCGTTAACAGTGGTTTTGATTTGGGCAATACCATTACGTTGAATCTCAAGAATGCCGATTTCACAACGGCGTCCAACCTGGTGAAGGCCATCAATAAAAAGCTGGGTGACGGCACCGCTTATGCTTTGGATGGCGAGTCGGTGGAAGTCATGGCACCTCGTATTCCGAATCAACGCGTCGCGTTTTTATCGATTGTTGAAAATATTGAGCTGAAGCCGGGCGCTGAAGCGGCGAGAGTGATCATTAACTCACGAACAGGCACGGTGGTCATTGGCAATAATGTTCGCGTTTCGGCCGCTGCCGTTACGCACGGAAACCTTGTGGTAAAAGTCAGCGAATTTGACAATGTTTCTCAACCCAACCCGTTTGCCGGTGGGGAAACCGCCGTGACTCCGGAATCTTCAATCAGTGTGCAAAACCAAGGAAAAGGTCGTATGTTCAAATTTCCGAAAGGCGTGACGTTGGATGATATCGTTCAGGCCGTGAATAAAGTCGGGGCCGCACCGGGTGATTTGGTGGCGATTCTGGAAGCGTTAAAGCAATCCGGTGCGTTGCAAGCGGACTTAATGGTTATTTAAGGAGAGGATGATGTCGGGAATGGATTTACAGGTCCCGAAACTGGAGGCCTATCAACAAATTTACGGTAACGGCGGCAGCTTTAACGACCTGAAACAGACCGCCAAGCACGATCAGCGAGAGGCATTGCGCCCTGTTGCAGAACAGTTTGAAGCACTGTTTTTATCGCAAATTCTGAAAGAAGCCCGTAAAGTCAAGTTGGATGATGGCTGGTTAGACGGCGACCAAGGCAGTTTTTATCGGGATTGGTATGATCGACAGTTGAGCCAGGTTCTCTCCACTAAAGGTTCTCTTGGGTTGGCCGATAAAATAGTTGAAGAACTTGCGCCTAAGTTGCCGACTGTGTCAAAATCAGACTATAAAGATCTGTTAAATCAAGGTCCTAAACACGAGGGTCCTAAGCAAGAGAGTCAAGAAAGCACACAAGTGGAAGACGCTCAGGCAAAACAAAATATAACACCGGCGCAAACGACAGCAGACAGTCTGGCATTACGACGTTTTCGATAAACGGTTGACCAGATAAATGAGACCAGAAAGAGGAAAACACAATGGCTGACCTATTATCCATCGGTTCCAGCGCGGCCAATGCCTTCAAAAATGCCATCGACGTGACCAGTAACAATGTCGCGAATGTGGCTACAGAAGGTTACAACCGGCAACGTGCAGAATTTGCCAGTAATGCCACTCATGCTTTGACCACTTCCTATAATGGTGGGGGTTCTCGAGTCGAAAGTGTCGAGCGTATTTATGCCAGTTACATTCAAACCCAGCTTGTAAACAGTTACAGCCTAAAAAGTCGTTATGATGAGCAATTGTCTTTAGCTCAGCAAGTTGAAGGGGTGGTTGCGAGTAATGACGAAGGGGTTCAGGATTTTATGAGACGTATCTTTGATTCGTTTCAGGAGTTGGCGGATAACCCGACATCGTCTACGGCCCGCAAATTAACGGTGGATCAATCCAAAAGCCTCGAAAACCTTTTGGGTAATATGAACAGCGTCTTAAATGAAACCAGTGATCAGGTCAATAAACAGCTTTCTAATACGGTGGATGAGGTGAACCAACGCCTCGAAAGCATTAATCAATTGAATCAACAAATCGCTAACCTGTCGCATGTTAACGGCCAACAACCGAATGATTTAATGGATCAGCGGGATGAGGAAATCAAACAACTCAGTCAATACATGGACATCAAAACATCCCCACAGCCCGATGGTAAAGTGAATGTAGCGACGGGGGATGGGCGTTATTCTTTAATTGGTGATAATACCGTTACGAAGTTGTCCTCTGGCTTATCTGAGTTTACGCATGATAACCGTTATGAAATTTACATGAACGTGAATGGCGAAAAGCGGGTGATTTCCGATCATATCAACGGCGGCGAAATGGGGGCGGTTCTGGATTTCCGGGATAATATGCTGGACAAGTCCAAAGACGAGCTTGGCGTGGTGATTAATGGTTTGACGGCGTCCGTTAACTGGCAACATTATCAGGGCTGGGATCAAAACGGTGAACCCGGCCAATCTTTCTATCAACCGTTGGACACGAATGCAACGGCAAGTAGTAAGAATAAAGAGATTGCCGGTGGTGGCGCGGAAGACGGAACCAATATCTTGGTGAACTTTACTCCGGTTTATGATCCGAACGCACCGGTACAAGGTTCGAACCCCCCATATTCCTCGACCGCCGTTCCGCCTGCCGCAGATGCTCAGCCGGTAGGTTATGGTACGAAGCAAGGTTTTTTGGATCAGGCTCTGACGGAAATCGGTAATTTTGAAGCACGAGAATATGAATTACGGGTTAACACGGCCGGTAATTTTGAAGTGTTTGACCATAAAACCGGAAATGCGGTAGAAGATTCAACCGGTGCACCGGTTGAAATCACTTTAGGTGCACCGGACAATGGTATTGAAAATATCGAAGGTTTGCGTTTTGATGTTCGTGGCATTAACGCCGTACAGCCGGGCGAAAAGTTTTTGGTGAAGCCGCATCAAGATATGCTGGAGAACTTTAAAACGGAAATAAGTAGTTCGGAAGGCGTTGCGACGCGAGGCCAGTCGCCGGTTGAAACAGGGACTGGCAATCCGGTATCGCCAACCAGTCCGCCTGAACCGGGGGCGGCTGGGGATAACGTCAATATGGCGAATATGGCCAGTCTGCAAAATAAGAATCTGTTGTACTCCGATTTGACAGGTGAGGCCTCTGAGACCTTGTTGGGTGGCTATTCGACAATGGCGACGAATGTCGGTGCCTATGTCAGTAATACCGAAATTCAGCAAGTTGCTCAGAACAATGTTTATGGCGAAATGGTGGCGAGACGGGAATCTTTGTCCGGTGTTAACCTTGATGAAGAGGCCGCGAATTTGTTGCGATTCCAGCAAGCCTACCAAGCTTCAGCACAGATTTTGCAGACGGCACAATCGACATTTCAGACATTAATCAATGCTATCGGTTAAGGGTTGAAGGAGAAAAAAATGAGAATTTCAACCAACTTATTTCATATGCAATCGTTCGCTTCGATTGAAAAACACCAAAATTCGGTATTGGCAATCCAGGAAAAACTCAGTTCCGGTCAAAGAGTTAACAAGCCCAGTGACGACCCTTTAGCCATTGGTCAGATCCATGCGCTGAATCAAAGTATGAATGACCTAGCGCAGTTTAAGAAGAATGGTGATTTTGCCAAAACCATGTTGTCTTATGAGGAAACTCAAATTGACTCGGCTGTTAATGTAACGCAGCGTGCCCGTGAGTTGACCATTCAAATGATGAATGAAACTTATACACCTGAGCAGCGCCAAGCGGCGGGTTTGGAAATCGGTCAATTAATTAAAGGAATGGCGAACGTTATGAACAGCAGTAACTCGGAAGAAGAGTTACTGTTTGCGGGGAACAATGTAACAGCGAATGCCGCTTTTGTTAAAGATCCCGCAAACTCCGGCGGATTGCAGCCGGGGAATGAATACTATGCTTACATCGGTAGCCCGAATGCGGGAGCGGATTATGATGTTCAAGCGAATTATGGATCGCGTTTTGTGCAGATTGCATTTGACGATAACAATCAACTAAGCCCAGATGATGACGGCGATCCAAGCCGAGTACGTGTGACGGATAACGGCTCCAAGGTTTTTGATGTGCCGGGGGCCAGTTCGTTACCGCCGGGGGTGGATCGTAATCTGTTGAATGTCATGGTTCAATTAAAAGATGAACTGGACCAGGGCAATCAGCCACCGGCGGAGATCGGTACCGATTTATTAGCTGGGCTGGATGCTATGTCGGATGCTTTGGCCGAAGTGGGTAGCCGCCAAAACCGTATTCAAAACCAAGATGAGTCCGGCCAAGAGTTTGGCATTGCGTTGAATCAGCGTCGTTCAGATTTGCAGGATCAGGATGTGGTGGAAGGAATCTCGGAATTCACCATGAAACAGAACGCTCTGCAAATGGCTCAACAGGTTTTCTCCCGAGTTCAAGGCATGACGTTGTTTGATTATTTAGGATAATTCTCGTCCAGACTGGATATTTTAAAGCCTCTTTTTCAAGAGGCTTTTTATTTTGTCGGCTCAGCAACAAAATTGGCGTTTAAATTGCTACGTCCTGTCGAATACAACTTTTTTTACGGATTTTTGACAGAGGGTGCACGTGTCATTGCCTAAAATTTTTTTTCATTTGATGTTTGCCGTCATGATGCTCGGGGTGGTGAGTAGTGGTGTAATGACCGCTTTTCAACATTGGGTTTTGTCGCAATCGGTGCTTACGGAGCCGCCAAAAAGCCAAGTGGTCGCGGAGTCTGGCATTCGTCATATGATTTCCTCTCCCAAAAAAGATGACGATAATCGTTTGGCTAAGAAAGCCTATACAGAATCTTTTCCCAACGAAACGACTCCGGCTAAGCCGAAAAAGGCCGTTTTGCCTGAGTTGAAAGCACCCGTTTCATCTTCTTCTATCGTGACCAAGTCCGTCACCTCACCGGTGGGAAAAAATGCTTCCGTTAAACCTGATGCCAGTTCGGCCAGCCCGGTTTTGGTTGTGTATGAAGATGAGTTGGTGATTGAATTTCCGAAAGCCATCGCCTCTACACGAAATATTAAAAATGCCGTTAGCCGTGTGCTGCTGCTGGATCGCCCGACGGCTGGGCATGAACTACTGTCCCGTGAAAAAATGAATTTGCGCAAACGCCCGTATTTTTATCGTCGAGTGTTGGACCAAAATCAAAATCCGGTCCGTTACCCGAAACAGGCCTTCGACTACGCCGATTATCTGATGGAACACCAAGTGGAAGAGTTGTCGGATGAAGAGGGCGACTTTATTGCCCTGCATATTCCATTGCATGAAAGTGGTTTGTCGGGTCCGGCCAAAGACTACCAGGCCTGGGTGAAAACCTACGCGAGCGAGTTTGGCGTGCCGGAGTCTTTGGTTTATGCGGTGATGGAAACCGAAAGTGCCTTTAACCCCAAAGCCGTCAGTCGCTCCAATGCCATTGGTTTGATGCAGGTCAAGGCGGAAGCGGCCGGAAAGGATGTCTACCAATATATTGACGCCAAACCCGGTCAACCCAGTCTTGACGAATTGTTTGATTCCGAAAAGAACATTCGCATGGGAACAGCTTATCTTGGCTTGTTGAAGCATGATTATCTGTCGGATATTCTGGATGATAAAATCAAGCAAATGGTGACCATTTCTTCTTATAATGGTGGCATCAAAACGGTCTTGGGGTTGTTTGGCAAAACGCCGGGAGCAGCAATTAAACGTTTGAACCATATGAAGCCGAATCAGGTGTATCGTAAATTACGTTACGATCACCATTCGGACGAAACGCGTCGTTATTTGGATAAGGTCATGAAAGCCGAAACCAAATATCGGGAGTTGTTGCAGGAAACCTGACCGTTTCAAGACAAACACAATAAAAGCGAGAGAGGGAATGACGGAAGCATATTGGCACGGAAAACAGGTTTTGGTCACGGGCGCGGACGGTTTTATCGGTTCGCACTTAACGGAGCAACTCGTGAAAGCCGGCGCCAAAGTCCGCGCCCTGGCGTTATACAATTCCTTCAATTCCTGGGGCTGGCTGGATCAATCCCCTTATCTGGACGACATCGAAGTGGTGGCCGGGGACGTTCGGGATCCGTTTCTGTGCCGAAAAATCACTCAGGATTGTCACACGGTCTTCCATCTGGCCGCTTTGATCGCGATTCCGTATTCCTATGTCGCGCCGAATTCGTATGTGGAAACCAATATCAACGGGACTTTGAATATTGCCCAGGCCTGCCTGGATAACGGCGTTCAACGATTGATGCATACCTCCACGTCGGAAATCTATGGCACCGCGCAGTATGTACCGATTGACGAAAAACACCCGGCGCAACCGCAATCGCCTTACAGTGCCAGTAAAATCGGCGCCGACGCCATGGCGATGTCGTATTTCAACGCCTTTGAATTGCCGGTTTCCATTGCAAGACCGTTCAATACTTACGGGCCGAGACAGTCCGCCAGAGCCGTGATTCCGACCATCATCACCCAAATCGCCAATGGCATGAAAGAAATCAAACTCGGGGATACCAGCCCGACACGCGATTTTAATTTCGTGACCGATACTTGCCGAGGCATGATGGCGATTGCTCAGTCTGAAAATGCGGTTGGTGAAACCATTAATATTGGTTCCAACTTTGAAATTTCCGTGCAGGATACGTTGGAGATGATTAAAGACATCATGGAATCCGATGTGGTGTTCGTGACCGACGAAGCGCGCTTGCGTCCTAAGGATTCGGAAGTCTTTCGCCTATGGTGTGACAACACCTTGATTCAATCGTTGACCGGTTTCGAGCCGCAATACGACCTGCGAACAGGCCTGGAAGAAACCGTTCGTTGGTTCCGCAACCTGGACAATCTCAAACAATACAAAGCGGGCATTTACAATGTCTGACCGCTTGGCCGACACGCAAACACTGATTGATTTTATCCGGGATACCTATGCGGTGCCGAGCGCTGAAGACGGCTTGATTCCATTGCACGCGCCTTGTTTTGACGACACCGAAAAACACATGGTATCGGACTGCATCGACAGCACCTTTGTGTCGTCAGTAGGTCAGTATGTGAACCGCTTTGAAGAAGCCATGGCCGACTTTACCGGCGCCAAGCATGCGGTTGCGGTGGTGAATGGCACCATGGGCTTGTTTCTGGCGCTGAAAGTGGTCGGTGTGCAACCGGGGGATTTGGTGTTGACGCAGTCTTTGACTTTTGTGGCCACGCCGAATGCCATCAAGTTGTGTGGCGCGGAGCCTGTGCTTTTGGATGTGTCTCGTAAAACCATGGGTTTGTGTCCGCACAGTTTGGCGAGTTTTCTCGCCGAACAAACGCATTTTGAAAACGGGCAATGCGTGCATACTGAAACCGGCCGACGCATTGCGGCCTGTGTGCCGATGCACACCTTAGGGTTTCCGTGCGAAATCGACCGTCTGGTGGATATTTGCCGAGAACATCACATTAAGCTGGTGGAAGATGCCGCTGAAAGCCTCGGTTCCGAGTATCGAGGGCGCCATACCGGTACGTTTGGCGATGTCGGTGTGTTCAGTTTTAATGGCAATAAAATTCTCACCACTGGCGGCGGTGGCATGTTGGTGACCGACAATGCCGAATTGGCAGAGCATGCTAAACACCTCAGCACCACCGCCAAGGTGCCGCACGCTTGGCATTTTGAGCATGACGAAGTGGCGTTTAATCTGCGGATGCCGAATTTGAACGCGGCGCTGGGCGTAGCGCAAATGCAAAAGCTACCGGCGTTTCGCCAGCAAAAACGCGCTTTGGCCGAACGTTATCGAACGATTATTGAAAAAACGCCAGGCCTGGCGTTTTTTGATGATGCCAATAATGGCCATGCGGCGGAATCCAATTATTGGTTGAATGCCGTTTTGTGTGACGATGCCGCTCATCGCGAGGCATTTCTGGCGTTTACCAATGAGCAGAAGATCCAAACCCGGCCACTCTGGACACCGATGCATAAGTTGGAAATCTACCAGGCCTGCCTGCAAACCGAGCTGGCGAATACCGAGTGGCTGGCGAATCGGGTTGTAAATTTGCCGAGCGGGATTCCTTGCCAAGGTTCGTCAAAAGAGGGCACGGGGTTATGAATCGGACGCCTTTGTTGTTATTGGGGGGCGGCGGTCATTGCGCGTCGGTGATCGAGGTGATTGAAGCCACGGATGCTTATGATATTGTCGGCATTATTGAGTCCCCCGAATCGCAAACCGACTGTGTGTTGGGATATCCGGTCATCGGGCTTGATGACGATCTGCCTTACTGGATTCAAAAAGTGCCGACTTGTCTGGTGACCGTCGGCCAGCTTAAGTCCTCAGCGGTACGGCGTCGTTTGTACCAACAGGTGCTTGATTTGGGCGGGCATTTCCCCAGTGTGATTTCGCCATTCGCGAAGGTATCCGCATCGGCTAAAATCGGCGGGGGTACGGTGGTGATGCATCATGCCTTGGTGAATCCCGGAGCGGAAATTGGCGTGAACAGTATTATCAATTCAAAAGCGTTGGTCGAGCACGATGCTCGTATCGGAGATCATTGTCATATTGCGACGGGCGCCTTATTGAATGGCGGAGTGAGTGTTGGCGATGATTGTTTGGTCGGCAGCGGTTCGGTGGTGGTGCAATCAACGCAGATTACTGAAAAAACCGTTATTGGCGCAGGCGCTGTGGTGGTTAAGGATATTACCGAACCGGGTGTTTATCTCGGGCAGCCAGCCGTCCGGTACGTTGAAACGGGGGCAGGAGATTAAATGGCAAACTCAAACAGTACTTTCCGTACTTTCATTATCGCCGAAGCCGGGGTGAACCATAACGGCCATTTAGAATCGGCGTTAGCCTTGGTCGATGCCGCGGTTGCGGCGGGTGCGGATGCGGTGAAGTTTCAAACGTTCAAAACCGAAGCCCTAGTGTCTAAATCCGCCAAACAGGCCGATTATCAAACGGAAAATACCGGTCAGGAACAAAGTCAGTACGATTTATTGAAATCGCTAGAGTTATCGGACTCCGATCACCAAACCCTGATCGAGCATTGCCATCAAACCGGGATTGAATTTATGTCCACGGCGTTTGATTCCGACAGTATTGATCTTTTAAGCGCTTTGGGTGTAACGCGGTGGAAAATCCCATCGGGGGAATTGTTGTCGGTGCCTTATTTGCGGAAAATCGCGAATTTGAATCAGCCAACCATTTTATCGACCGGAATGGGAAACTTGGAAGAAGTGCAACTGGCGGTGGCCACTTTGCTTAATGCCGGACTGCATGTCTCTAATTTAACCGTATTGCATGCCAATACGGCTTACCCGACGCCTTATGAAGATGTTAATTTACGCGCGATGAAAACTCTGAAAGAGGCGCTGAATGTGCCCATCGGTTTGTCCGATCATTCCCTCGGCATCGAAGTGCCGATTGCGGCGGTGGCATTGGGGGCTTCGATTATTGAAAAACATTTTACATTGGATCGTTCTTTACCCGGGCCGGACCATAAAGCCAGTTTGGAGCCGCCAGAATTGGCAAGTATGGTTTCGTCGATTCGTCATGTTGAAATGGCCATGGGATCCGGTCAAAAAGTCGCGTCTGAGTCAGAAAAGTGCAATATGTCTGTTGCTCGTAAACGAATTGTGGCCGCGACGGCTATTCAGCCGGGTGAGACCTTGTCTGAACGTAATTTAACCTTGAAAAGGAGTGATCGGGGGATTGAAGCCCGTTTTTGGGATCAGGTGATTGGCATCGTGGCCGATAAAGCTTATATGAAAGATGCTGAAATCGAAGCGTCTATAATTCTAGGAAACAAACATGATTGAAAAAATTTGGAATCAAAATACCAGTGGCCTTCAAGCCAAACTGGATCAGTTTGAAAAATATGCCCGAAGACAAAATATATCGCGTTTCATTGCTCGATATGAGCTTTTTAAATTACAGATGCCTGTCAAGGGTTCGATTGTGGAAGGAGGCGTTCATCACGGAGCCGGTTTATTCGGTTGGGCAAAACTTTCGTCTGCACTGGAGCCTTATGCATTGGATCGTTGGGTGGTCGGCTTTGATTCGTTTGGTGGTTTCCCGTCTACACACGCCAAAGATCAGGAAACGGCTCATGAAAATGAACAACGGGTGACGGGCGGGTTTGATACGGGCTATGATGTTTTCCAAGAGCTTCAAGACTTAACCGAGGTTTATGATGAAAATCGTTTTTTAAATCAATTTGAGAAAATTAAACTGGTGAAAGGGGATGTGGCCGAGACGGTACCGGCTTTTTTAGAAGAAAATCCACATTTTTTGTGTAGTTTATTGGTGTGTGATTTTGACTTGTATGAGCCGACGAAGGTGATGTTAGAGCAGATGGTTCCGAGAATGCCGAAAGGAGCTGTGATTGTGTTTGACGAAATCAATAACCCGAACTGGCCGGGTGAAACGATGGCGTTACTTGAAACGCTGACATTGAATCAGTTACGAATTCAGCGCTTCCCGTTTGATCCAAATATCGCTTATGCAATGATTGAATAATAAATGGAATGAATTATGTCGGACAAATTGAAAAAAGAAAAATGGGATGAAAGTTACTTGAGAAAAGGCGGTCATGTCTTTTTTCCGCATGAAGAAATTATTCGCTTTTTTGCAAAATACATTCGTAAACGCACCGGCGTCAATGAATTTGAAAATCGCGTCGACTTTTCTACAGCACCTAAAGTGTTGGACGTAGGTTGCGGTATGGGACGCCATATGGTTTTTGCGAGCCAAATGGGATTGGATGCTTATGGCGTGGATCTCTCTTCGGAAGCGATTCGTTTGGCTAGAAGCTGGTTTGAAGCGGAAGGTTTGGGGATTCCCGATGATCAGGCTCATAATGGCAGTATCACAGAGCTGCCGTGGGAAGACGCTTTTTTCGATTTTGCGATGAGCCACGGTGTGTTAGACAGCATGTATTTTGATATTGCCAGGCAGGGGTTAGCCGAAGTGGGGCGAACCTTGAAGCCCGGCGGTCTTTTTTATTGCGACTTGATTTCCGGTGATGACTTTAAACACGCCAAAGAATATAGCGGAGACGAAGTGGTTGAAACCGAGCATGAAAACGGCACGGTGCAATCTTACTACAACTACGGCCGTATTCAGGAATTGTGCCAAGGACTGTTTGATATCAAAGAAGCTTTTTTGATTCGAAAGGAAGAAGTCCATTCAGGTGTTTACATTTCCAGATGGCATTTGGTTTTAGAGAAGCAATGACATACAAGGTTATGACCGAGGCTTCCGGAAGTCTGGCGGCCGCTTTCCTGATCGAAAACATTCAACAGGCGGGGTTTAAAGCCATTGCTTCCGATATTTCGGAGGAAAATGCCGGGCGTTATTTAGCGGATGACTTTATTCAACTTCCGAGGGTTTCGGCAGAGGACTTATGGTCGGTGACGCAAAAAAAAGTGATTCAACATGGCGTGGATACCATTCTGCCCTCTTTGGATGAAACCCTGAGTGATTGGTCAGGCCAGGCCTGGCTGAATGAAGAGAAGATTACTTTGGTGGCTTCGCCAGTGGACACGTTGAACTGTTTTTTGGATAAATGGCAAGCCTATCGTTTTTTTACGGCGGTGGGAATTCCGACCCCTAAGACAAGCCTGGAAGCCGATTATGCCTTGGTTAAGCCACGGTTTGGTCGAGGAGGCCAAGGTATTGAGGTGGGGACTCAGCCAGAAGATATGAGCGGGCTTATCAGCCAAGAAGTGGCCTCTGGCATTGAGTACACGGTGGACGTCCTGTGTGACCAATCGGGAGAACCCGTGTATATTATTCCGCGTCGGCGTGGTGGTGTAGTGGCCGGTAAATCGACCAGCGGCCTAACCGAAAACCATGTTGAAATCATTCGAACCGTCAAAAAAGCCTGTCAAGCGATTCATTTTATCGGTCCGGTGAATTTTCAATGCTTTGTGAATGAAGATGGTCTGTCTTTTATCGAAGTGAACCCCAGAATATCGAGTGGTATGGCCTTGAGTTTTGCGGCGACGAATAATTGGATTGAGCAAATCGTTAACCATCTGAAAAATGGAAAGCGGATTGAAAGCGTCCCCGTTCGATGGGGGATGAAAATGTATCGATACTACAAAGAGGTCTTTGTTTAATGAAGGTCATGGGCATTACTGGCATTCGTTCGGAATATGATATTTTGCAGCCGGTTTTAGCGGAAATCGCTCGTCGAGCAGGGTTTCAAGTTTCCGTTACCGTGATGGGTGCGCATTTATCTAAAACGTTTGGTGAAACGGTTCAGGAAATTCGTAAAGACGGTTTTCAGATTGCGGATGAAATCGAGAGTTTATTGGATAGCGATCGTAAAAGTGCACGGATAAAAGGTCTGGGAATGGAAGTTTTGGGGCTGACGCAAACGGTGACGCGGGAGCAGCCTGATTTATTACTCATTGTCGGCGACCGTGAAGAATCGATTGTGACGGCTCTGGTTGGCGCTTATTTGGATATTCCGGTAGCGCATATTGCCGGAGGAGACCGGGTTGTAGGGAATGTAGACGATCAGGTGCGTCACGCGGTTTCCAAGTTGGCAACCATCCATTTCACCACCAATGAAGAAAGCGCGCAAAGACTGATTAAGATGGGGGAGCAACCGTTTCGAGTGTTCAATGTCGGTACTCCGGGGATTGATCGCTTAATGAGTACGCCGACGCTTTCTCGTGATGCTTTGGGTCAACAATTGGGCATCGATTTAGCCGGCGAAAAGCCTTATATTGTGGTCTTGCAACATGTTATTTCTTCTGAAGCGGATGAAGCTTATACTCAAATGACACAAACACTTCAGGCGGTTAAAGCTTTTGGGCACCCCGCTGTGGTGATTTACCCGAATTCAGATTCCGGTGGACGGGAAATTATTCGGTGCATTGAAGATGAGGCGCCCGAAGGGTATTTTGTAACGGCGCAGAATTTGCCCCGGCTGGAATTTGTTAACCTTCTGAAAGGGGCGAGTTGTTTGCTTGGAAACTCCAGTTTAGGCATTATGGAAGCGCCCGCTTTATCCTTGCCGGTCATCAATGTGGGTAACCGCCAAAAAGGACGGCTTCACGGTAATAATGTGCAATTTATTCCCCACCAAAGTGACAAGATTGTTTCTGCATTACAGAAAGCCGTTTATGATTTGCCATATCGGCAATCGGTTCAAGAAGGGGAGAAGCCTTACGGAAGCGGTGATTCAGCCAGTAGAATCGCTGATGCGCTTGAAGGTATCGACTTTGATGATCAATGGATGATTAAAGATATAACGTATTAAATAAGTATTAAATAAGGACACCTCGAATACCCACCGGTGAGATTTTGCGGGACAAAAAGGTGGCTTATTCGAGATGCCCATAAACGAAACCGGATAAATAAATGAAAGATTCGAAACGCGTTTTAGTGGTGGCCCCACACCCGGATGATGAAATTTTAGGGTGTGGCGGTTCTTTATTACGGTTGCAAAACAGCGGGGCTGACATTTATTGGTTAATCGTGACCCATATGAATGAAGCTTTAGGGTATTCCGCTGACCAGATTCAAAAGCGAAATCAGGAAATTCAATCGGTGGCCAAAGGCGTTGGGGTGACTCAAGTTTTTAATCTTGAGTTCCCGCCTGCACGCCTGGATACACTCCCGTTATCGGATTTGGTGGGAGCCTTTGTCCAAGTGGTTGAAACGGTTGAACCGGATACGTTGTTAATTCCGAACCGGGGCGATGTTCACAGCGATCATAAAATCGTTTTTGATGCGTGCTCGCCGCTCTCCAAGTCGTTTCGGTTTCCTTATATTAAAAACATTAAAGTCTATGAGACGCTCTCGGAAACCGACTTTAGTATCAACCCGGATGCGAAGCCCTTTCAACCGGATTTTTACTTTGATATCACGGATTTTCTGGACGAGAAAACGAAGTTGATGTCTTTGTATGAAAGTGAGGTCGCTCCATCGCCGTTCCCTCGGAATGGCGAGGCTCTAGAAGCTTTAGCACGGCTCAGAGGTCAGGTCGCTGGTTGTCGATATGCCGAAGCGTTCATGACGTTAAAAAATGTGCAATAACCCGAGCTTGAATGATCAATTCGCTCGTTTAGAAAACATCCTGTGTTTGAGAAAAAGGTAACTATGTCCAACAGTACTCAAAAAGCGATTGCTTTGATTCCCGCACGCGGGGGATCGAAAAGATTTCCGGGCAAAAACATTGCCCGTTTTATCGATAAACCACTTCTTTGTTGGACGCTTGAAGCGGCGATGGCTTCAAACTGTTTTGAAAAAATCGTGGTCAGCAGCGATGATGATGAAACGCTTGAGATTGCGAACCGTTATAACAACCCGAAAGTTGAAGCGATCAAACGATCAGACGCGCTTTCGGCCGATAATGCGACAAGCGCGATGGTGTTAAACGATTTGTTGGATCAATGTGACGCTAAGGGAGAAGCGTATGATTGCTGTGCCATTTTATTACCGACCTGCCCTTTGCGAAGCGGTGCGGATATAGTCAATGCGTTTGAGCTGCTGGATTCGGAAACGGATGCGGTTGTTTCGATGAAAGCGTCGCCCTGCATTCCGGAGTTTGTTTTCACCTTGGATGGGCACCAAAAGGCGGCACCTTTGGTTAAAAATTCAGCTTTGTTTAAAGGCATCAGTCGTCGTCAGGATTATCAGGAAATGTTTTACCCAAACGGTGCCATCTATTTGGGCTGGACATCGACTTACCGAGAAAATGAATCATTTTACACGCAAAATTTTAAAATCTACGCGATGCCGGAATATCGGTCTGTTGATATTGATGTGGTTGAAGACTTGACCTTGGCAGAGGCTTACTGGAAGGACTACATTAATGGACAAAAATAAGACCTTTCAACTTGGTGGTGTTATGGTCGGAGCGGGGAAATGCCCGCTGTTGCTGCCGGATATCGGAACCTTTTTCAATCAAGATATGGAACAGGCCGAACAAATGATACGGCAGTTGGCGGAAGCCGGTGTGAAAACGGTGAAGGGCGAAGTCTTGCAACGAGCCGATATTGCCTTGGACGTGGATTATGAAGACGAATATTTAGTACGCGAAGGTCAGCTTCAAAAAGAAAATTACCGTCGTTTGATTGAACGTAAAGTGGTCAGTCTAGAGGGTTATGAACGCTTGTTTACGCTTTGTCGAAACCTTGGCATGCAAGTGGTGGTTTCCATTTACGATTTCGAAGGCGCAACGTTCGCCGCTGACCAAGGCTGCGTGGCGTTAAAAATTGCATCGTCTAATATTACGCACCAACCGTTGATTGAATATGTTGCCCAGCTTGGATTGCCGATGATTATGGATACGGGACGGGCCAACTTAGGCGAAATTGCGCGAGCGGTGAATTGGGCCGAGAAAGCCGGAGTTCGCCACTTGATTATTCAGCAGAGTCCTAAAGCGCCGCCTGCACCGGTTTCTGAACACAATTTGCGTTTTATGGAAACTTTACGTCAAACATTCGGTTGTCAGGTGGGGTTGTCGGACCATCATGCCGGGACGGAAATGCTATTGGCCGCTACGGTGATGGATGTGGCGGTGTTGGAGAAGGGTGTTTATCCGGATGGTGCGGAAATGGATCAAGGCGTTTATCATGCCATGCCGGTTTCGCAAGTAGGTGAAACGCTCAAGCAAATTCAACAAATTCATGCCGCTTTGGGGGATGGACGAGCGCCGTTGGAAACCCAACCACACCGTGCACGAATGGGGCTGGTTGCTAAAACGGATTTGCCCGCGGGTGCCGTTTTAAGTCTGGACATGGTGGATTTTGCTTTCCCAGCCTTGGGCATTGGTACCCAGGCCTGGCCAGAAGTGGATAAAGCCGTTTTGAAGCACCCCATTGCAGGTGGCAGCGTGATTCGATGGAGTGACCTTGAGCCACGAAATGCATAAACCTCCAGCCTTTCTTGCGCATGCGCCAGAGCGAGTGTGTTATGAGGCCTTATCGGCCTCTGACAATGCGGCTTTGTGTCAGTTTCTGGATGAAACTGAGGGCCAGCTGTTTCGGATGCAGGAGACCGCTTATGAATTTCCATACGGTTTTTATCGATTTGACGAAAAAGGGTCTGACCCATGTCGCCGTTTTTGGAAGCTGCTACCGGAGGCCTTTTACGACTTGGAAAGTTTTTCAGCTCAATTGGAAAGAGATCTAAACCAAGCCGGGGTGCGGGCGCGGTTTTTGAACATGGCCAGAGGTGACTTTCAGGGGGTTAGGGTCTGTGTGGTCGGCAGTGATTTTCTCGATTTTTCTCCCTGGCCCGCGCAACCGGAACACGCCGCTAGGCTTGGCCAATATTTAGCACGCTTACATCAGGTACTGAAACGGCACCCTTTTCAGGCACAATGTCGTGAAAACTGGTTGGAGCGAAAAACCGGGTTCGATCACGTTCTGGAGTGGGTTGACGCTTTTTCGGGTTCAAAACTGGTGGTGGGCGAGTTGACCATCCCTAAAGCCGAGTTAGCGTTATTCATTGAGCATTATGCACTGTTGGATTTTGATTTAAGTGACGCGCAAATGGTGCATGGTGATTTGAACCCGGGCAATGTTTTGTCGTTTGAAGGCGAGCCTTGTGTCATCGATTATGAAAATGCGCGTTACAGTTTTTTTCCTCCGGTATTTGATTTGGCCATGGCGGTTCAACGGTTGTTGTGGAAACAACCGTTGAACACGGTCGAGCTCCTCGAAACACGTATGTGTGAAGCTTATGGATTTGACGGCGATTTAAAGCCTGCCATGATGGCATTGTCGGTTCGTTCCATGGCGGTCTTACTGGAAAATGCAATTTTTAAACAGGGGCCTGTGCCACAGAGAGAGTGGGATAAATTCGTGGCACTGATGAGGCAGGCACAAAACCGTCCTTGATCCAAAGGAAGGATAGCGAGTCGTCCTGTCGTTCCTAGGATGACGTGCTTAAAAAGGATTGAATTCGGAGTGGTAAAAAGCCGTATTTTTATATAACCTTAACAGTGAATTGAACTGGGAATCGATAAACCATAAGGATTGTGGCCGACCAATTAATTTGATGATGAAATTATTGATAACAGCGAGAGACCCCGCAACGGCCGTTTCCTTTGAAAGATTGATTCCGGAATTGTTTCGAAGCAATCGATTCCAGTTAAAGGTGCTTTGTCAGGAGCCGGCCTATGGGCTCTTAAAAGCGTTGATCCCGAGGGAACAATTGGAGCGGGTCGCGGAAAAGGATTGCAAGGCACTCTTACAAGAAGGGAGCTTGCAAACCATATTTAAGCGCTTTCAACCGGATGCGGTTTTGACCGGGATCTCCGGCCCGGATACGGGGCTTGATGAAGCGGTCTTGCATTATGCGGAGCAATGTCAGATTCATTCTTATGCCTTACAAAATTCTTGGGGCGGGATGAATCGGCTTTCCGGCGCTTTGCCCAAAACGGTTTTTGTGATTGACCAGGAAGCGGCGCGATTGACGCATAAGCGACACCCCCGAATAGAAAGTGTTCCGATTGGGTCGCTTAAACATGCCGGTTATCGTTATTATGATCCGGTGTCGTCCAGGCGGAAAAATCGTCCAGGCCTGGTCGGTTTGGACTCGGATACCATTTTGGTGGGTTTTTTTGGGCAACCGATTCCGGGCGTTCTCGGCTACTTTGAAACCGTGGAAGGCTTGATTCGACAATTGTCGAAATGGCAGCGACCCTTTAAGTTACTTTATCGACCACACCCGAAAGAAAGCCGTCAGCAACGCGATCGGACGTTGGACATGTTTCGGAAGGCGTTCGGCAATCAAGTCGAAATGAATCCGTGCCGGGATATTAAAGACAGTTTGGTGGTATGTGATTTGGTTTTGAGTGCGTTTTCCAGTTCGTGCTTTGATAACCTGTATTTGAATGAAGTGGCGGCTGAACCCTTTAATGTCAGTGTCTATTTATGGTTTGAGCCGGCTTTGATCGAATGGTGGCAGTCCTATAGCCAACTGGAACAATTGCCGTTGGTGACTGAAGAGTTACTGTTGTCGGTCGATACAGAAGATGAGTTACTATTCGTTCTTGAGAAAGGGTTACGGGGCGATACGCGCCATTATTTATGGAATCGAGCCAAACGGTCTTTGCCCTGTCCGCAGGCGTCTGCCGATTTACTCATTCATAAGTTATTGAGTGACTTTGACGCTATGAAGCATGGAATGGACGATACCCCGGAGTTTAAAAGACGAGGAAAGGTATGATTGAACAAGAAACAATTTTAGGCATTATTCCAGCCTATGATGCCGAGATCGGTTTCATTGCTCGGGACCTGTATCCGATTTTAGACAAACCGCTTTTGCAATATACGATTGAAGAGGCGCAAAAAAGCCAATACTTTAATCGGTTAATCGTATCCAGCGAAGAGGCTCAAGTTATTGAGTTTGCCGACACATTTGGTGTGGAAACCGATAACGATTGCTTGGATCGCTCCTTGACAGATCAAGATAGGCTGGTTGAAGTTGTTCTTCATGCCTTGGATCGTCTGGAGGAGTGTGACCAGTTGCCGGATGTGGTTGTGGTGTTATCGCCGACGACGCCTTTACGTACCATCGAAGAAATTGAGGCGGCTATTTTGCAGTTTTTGGAAAATGATTCGGATTCTTTGGTCAGTGTGCATCCGGTGAGTGAATCCCTCCATAAATACCTGAGCGTGCAGGATGGGGGCTGGGAGTACAGTTGTCAGTCGCAGTTGCCTGTGGAAGAAGCGGCTTTAACGGATGGGCATTATTTGATTAATGACGCTATTTGCATTGTCACGCCCCAATTTTTAAGAGAACATCGTCAATGGGTTGTGAAAGGGGCATCCAGTCTGTTTATGATGGACGCGGCTTCCGGTATGCATGTGAATGATTTGGCGAATGTGTATCAAGTGGAAGCGCTGTTGAAGATGCGACAGGTCCATATGAAGTAAAAGGAAAATGAAGTTGGGAGATGCGATGGATTTATTTGATTGGCAAGCCATTTCGATAGACGAAAAGGCGACGATTCGCGATGCCTTGACGGTATTGGATCAACAGGCAATGCAAATTGTCCTGGTCATTTCCCAAGATCGAAAGTTGCTTGGCACGGTTACCGATGGTGACATCCGTCGTGGCTTGCTGAGAGGGGAAACCTTGGATAGCCCAATCGACTTGGTCGCTAACCCGCACCCGACAGTGGGGTATCAATCGGAAACGGAAATGGTTTGGCATCAGCATATGAAACGGCGTTCGTTGCGCCATATGCCAATTCTGAACGACCACCATCAAGTGGTTGGTCTATATTACCGTAAAACGCAAGCCACGCCACGCCGTGATAATCCGGTGGTCTTAATGTTGGGTGGGCTAGGGATGCGGTTGCGTCCTTTAACCGAAACCATTCCAAAACCCATGTTGCCGGTTGGCAATCAACCCATTTTGGAAACCATTGTGAAACACATTGCAGAACAAGGCTTTACGGAGTTTTATTTTTGCATTAATTATCTGGGTGAGAAAATTCGTCAATATTTTGGGGATGGCGAGAAGTGGGGCATTCATATTACCTATATTGAAGAAAGCAAGCCGATGGGAACGGCCGGCGCTTTGGGGTTGTTGCCAAAATTACCAGGCCTGCCTTTTATCGTTATGAATGGCGATTTGTTAACTAAAATTGATTTTCGTTCTTTGCTGGAGTTTCACGAAGAGCATGGCAACTGTGTTACAACCTGTGTTCGTGAATATTCGCATCAAGTACCCTATGGCGTGATTGAAATGGAAGGCCCTTATATCAATCAAATGGTGGAAAAACCGATTTATCGATACTTTGTGAATGCCGGTATTTATTGCCTCTCGCCAGAGGTATTGGCGAAGATTCCGCAAGACAGTTTTTATGATATGCCAACCTTGGTGGATGTTTTGATTGACGATAATCGAAAAACAGGTGGTTTTCCATTGACGGAATATTGGATGGATATCGGCCATATCCCCGATTACGAACAAGCGCAAGCGGATTATGAAGTATATTTTAAATAAGTCGCAAAAAAGCCAGATTTTATCCGGCTTTAAATGTTTGTGACTTTGGTGAATAAAGAAAGGTTAATTTTTCGGGCGGGTGGCTAAATTCATTAACTCATTCGCAACGATGTTGTCCGGTTCCATTTCTTGAATGGTTTGAATGGTTTGAATGGCATCGTCTTGAAGCCCGAGATAAATCAAAAGTTTGGCCAGTTTTATCCGCGCCGCGACATCCTTTTCGTTGCGGTTTAAATAGTGTATGTAGATTTCGGCCGCGCCAGGCCCGTCGCCTGTGGCCGCTAAAATATCGGCGTAGGCTACAAAAAACTCGTCGGAGTAATGGGTTAACACTTCGAGCGCATTTAACGCTGTGTGATAATCTTTTTTCTCTAACGATATTTTCACGACGCGTTTCAATCCTGTCATGAGAAGTTGTTGGTCTTTAATTTGAACGAATTGGTCGATGGCATCGTCCAGCATACCTTTCAATTCATACAAAAAACCGGTTCCTAAATGACAGAGATCTTTTGATTTAGGATTATCCCGTTCCGAAATGTAATTGATCAGTTCTTGCAAATCGTACGGACGGTTTTCTGCAAAGTAACGGCGGGCTCTTTCGGCCAGGTTGGATAACTTTTCGCCTTCCAGTTTTAGCTGACGATGCTGCTTTGTTTCTGTGGATTTCAGCTCGGTTTCATAAGCGTCTAAAAGTTCATCAACTGCTTTGCGCTGAGAAGCGTCGAGATCCTCTAAGGACAGGTTGTTCATTTTTAACCAGACGAGCGGTCGGCCTTCCTCGTGTAACTCTCGCCATTTGGGGATTAATTTATCGAAGTGTTTGGTGCCTTCCGTTTCCTTTAAGCGGTGGTTTAAGCGGTCAATGGCGGTTTCAATCGCTTTTTTCAACGGGGTGGCTGAATCCACCAGGCCTGAAAAATAACGTAGAAAAGATTCTTTGATCTCGTCACGTGTCATTTCTTCCTGGTTGATACTGGGGTCCATGAAGTCTTTATAGGCTTTAGTGTAGTAATTGAAAATGAATTCAGCATGTGATCCGAGTTGATGATTGACACTTCGTATCAGCTGAATGATGTCTTGAGTCAAACGGTCGGTTTCATCTAAGTTTTTAAAAAGGCGCTTGGCGTATTTTTTACCTTGTTTAGATTCTTTGATTACAGTTTGACATAAGCTGTGTATTTCCTGGCAATAACGTTTGGCGTCTTTTAAGTGCGTTTTGTAGGACTCTAAGTCAAACGTTAAGACATCTTTAATGGACGCTAGGGCGGAATTTTTGTTTAAGTCGGACAGGTGGATTTCGTCAGGGTGTCTGTATTCAACATTTTCCATAAACGCCGTTTCTTGGCTCAGAGTGAAATAACGGCTTTTGAAATGTTTTAACGAATAGATGACAAGTTCTTCCATGCCTTCACGGGCATTGGCAAAACTCGGTGTGGTTTCGGCAATACGCCCACTGTAAGTCTTAACTCGGTTGGTTGCGGTATTCAGGTATTTACCCGTTTTGGATTCGACACTTTCGGATTCATGGCTTTGGCCGCTTGCGGCATGGCAAAAGTCGACGCCGGAAAATAATATTTGTTCGGCACCGAGGTAGGCTGCCACGGAGGTCATTGTGTTCGTCACGGTCGGGCCGACAATGTTTAAATTGTCTGGCTGAGGATGAGCATCGTCAAGCCATGGGTACATCAGCCCCAGATAGGCATGAGCGCCCCCCCATTCAGCCAATAATTTATTATTGGCGTTATTGGAATGAACCAAAATGGCGGAGTCGGCAAACTGCAGTATCGGCTTGCTGTTATCGTAACTGACATCATGCGGATCAACGGTAACGAAGAAATCAGGGTGAATGCCTTCTTTTTTCAGACGATTGGCTATCCTTGCAGCGGCAAATATAATCAGTTGATGTTGATGCTGTTTGACCCAGTTAATCGATTCGTCAAGAGAGGGGCCTCCGCCCATAATGACGGCGGTTTTACCCTCCAGTGTATTTTCGATGAGAGAGAGGGGATGATGGTTTGTGGCTAAATTGTTCAGTTGGCTGTCAACAAAAATGTTATTGATGGCGAACCCGACTTCAGAAATAGAAAAAATATTGAACTTGTCAAGTGTGGTTTCCCAAAGCTGCTGGTAGGGTTCACTTTTCCGGTCCAGGACGGCTAAGGAGCGTAGCAGCTGATATCGATTATGGGCAACGTAGTCTGTGTAGCTGTCCGATAATTCAGAGAAGTTAATATCTTCCGGCTTCAGACTAATCAAATCCTCATCCCAATCCATATTCTTTTGGATGTAATCCATGAGTTCCGGTTTCTCAATCACAATATAGCGCCGACCCTTGCCAGAATGATATTTTTCGAGGTATGGAATCAGTAAGCCAGAATCCGAACCGACAATAATAAATAGAGTGTTTTTTTGATCAAGAACTTGGCTGAATACCTTGTTGAAGGTCGATGTTGCACCGATGTTATCAAAAGCCGATTGATTGATCTCTTGGAAATATTGGTCACCGAAAGCATTGGTGTAGACATTTTGGGTGTCGATGGTATTCATAGACTCTCATTTTTTGCATATGGTTGGAAAGAAAATTCTGGGTTGAAAGGCTTTGTTTTTCAAGCTCTTTATATTTCCTGAAACCCTAAACAGGAAGTATGCCAAAAAAAAATTAAAAAAAATGTATTTTTTTTCTAAAGGTTTATAAAAATCGGCCGTTACCAACAGTGAAGGGAAAGATTCTGACGATTGATGAAGCTATAAAAATAATAACAATCGCGTATTAAGTAATAGTAAAAGGAGATAAGATCATGGCAATGGTAATCAACACCAATATCCCATCGGAGAATGCGGTACGTTTATTAGATCGTTCAAGTACTCAGATGGATACTGCAATGGAACGTTTGACCTCAGGTCTTCGTATCAACAAAACAGCCGATGACGCAGCCGGTAAAGCGGTGGTCACTGGCATGACAGCGCAAATCACCAGTACCGATATGGCCATTCGTAATGCCAATGACGGGGTTGGTCTGGTACAAACCGCAGACGGTGCCGCGGAAGAAACAGTGAATATGCTGTATCGAATCCGTGAGTTGGCCACGCAGTCCACCAACGAAACCTACACGTCTTCACAACGTGCACAAATGAATGTAGAGGTGTCGCAGTTACGTCAGGAAATCAACCGGGTGGCTTCGACCACCAAATTCAACGGTGTCAAACTGATGGCTTCCGCGAATAACATTTCCATCCATGCCGGTTGGGAAACCAATGGGATGAACACGTTGAAAGTGTCCTTGAAACGCATGACGGCTTCTTCGCTGGGTGTGACCGGGACGGTACAAACAGCGGCTTCTGCGCTGGGCGTGATGTCTCAGGTGGATCAGGCTTTGAAAAGTGTGGCCACTATTCGTGCCGGTTGGGGTGCGATGCAGAACCGGATGGAATACACCATCTCCAACCTGCAGAATGTGAATGAAAACATCTCGGCCGCGCGTAGCCGAATCGAAGATACGGATTATGCGAAAGAGAGTGCGGAACTGGCAAGAACGCAAGTATTGCAGCAAGCGGGTCAAAGTATGTTGGCGCAAGCCAATCAGCAACCGCAAAACGTTTTGTCACTGTTGAGTTAATCTTAGTGTAAACTTTGAATTAGCTCACTGGGCTTGTTTATAGATAGGGGAGGGTATGACATGAATACTCTTAATGATGAAATGTTAAGTATCAGAGCTCTGTTGCAGGGAGGTGCTGTTGTACAGTCTCGTTCAGAGGATACCAAAGCATCCGAACCATCGACTCCTTTGAACAAGCTCAGCGTTTCTGATGAAGTGCAAGCTTCTCGGGATTCGTTAAAGTCAGGGGTTTCTCAATCGGCAACGCAAGAGGTGCCTAAAGTCTTATCGAATGAAGACATGGAGGCATTGGTTGATAACATTAATAATATGTTAGAGAATCTGGATAACTTTATGCGTTTCCAAAAAGATGAACTTACCGGTCGCAACATTTATTCGTTGGTCGATGGTGATTCAAATGAAGTGATAAAACAATTTCCTTCAGAAGAATTTCTTGATGTCTCTCGTAGATTGGTTGAATATTTAGAAGCTGAGCTTTCTAAAGGCGCTTCTCTAGACAGTAAAACTGGAAATATAGTCAGCGATATTGTTTAGCTAGGGGCTTGTTTTTTGCTCGAAGCCTTAAAAAAGCGGATGTTAGGGGAAACCTAACATCCGCTTTTTTATTTTTAGCATTTATTCCTTTATAACCGGAGGTTATATTTGACCCCTTGCGCTGTTTAAAAAGCGTATTTGTTGAAGGGGAAGTCATTTTTTTTGTAAAAAAGCATCAAGTTTTTAGGTGAGATACCGATAACCCTATTGAAGCACAGAGGTTTCCAACTTTGCTTAATAGAAGGTAAGGAAGGTGGCCTTTAATTTCGACTACACATGGGAGTAAAGTATCATGGCAATGGTAATTAATACGAACATCCCTTCCGAGAACGCGGTGCGTTTATTGGATCGTTCAAGCAATGAGATGAGCACAGCAATGGAACGTTTGACTTCCGGTCTGCGTATCAACAAAACCGCAGATGATGCGGCCGGTAAAGCAGTTGTTACAGGGATGACAGCGCAAATCACCAGTACTGAAATGGCGATTCGCAACACCAATGACGGGATTGGTCTGGTACAAACCGCAGACGGTGCCGCGGAAGAAACAGTGAATATGCTGTATCGAATCCGTGAGTTGGCCACTCAGTCCACCAACGAAACCTACACGTCTTCACAACGTGCACAAATGAATGTAGAGGTGTCGCAGTTACGTCAGGAAATCAACCGGGTGGCTTCGACCACCAAATTCAACGGTGTCAAACTGATGGCTTCCGCGAATAACATTTCCATCCATGCCGGTTGGGAAACCAATGGGATGAACACGTTGAAAGTGTCCTTGAAACGCATGACGGCTTCTTCGCTGGGTGTGACCGGGACGGTACAAACAGCGGCTTCTGCGCTGGGCGTGATGTCTCAGGTGGATCAGGCTTTGAAAAGTGTGGCCACTATTCGTGCCGGTTGGGGTGCGATGCAGAACCGGATGGAATACACCATCTCCAACCTGCAGAATGTGAATGAAAACATCTCGGCCGCGCGTAGCCGAATCGAAGATACGGATTATGCGAAAGAGAGTGCGGAACTGGCAAGAACGCAAGTATTGCAGCAAGCGGGTCAAAGTATGTTGGCGCAAGCCAATCAGCAACCGCAAAACGTTTTGAGTTTACTTCGGTAATCAATAGGGTAGTAACCGAGAGGGCTTTGTCCTCTCGGGCATTTTCAATTATGTTTTGATTTAAAGGCTGTATCTACAGCCTTTAAATCAAAACATAATACCACTTAGATGGGCTTTAAGGCTTTTGTATCGGTGAGGAGAGCTATCGTGATAGACCCAAAAAGTGTCAGGTTTAACAAAGGAATCTATGCACGTCGAATAGGGAGTGATTTAACGTTCTCTTTGTCGTTGCTTTCTTCCAGCAGACAGGAAGCCAGCAAGATTCAATCTTTTGAGCGGCTAGAGGTTAGGCGTTTAATGGCTCGAATTAAAGACTGCGTGAGAGGCGGAGCGAGTGAGTTTATGAAAGCGCAATCCTCTGCTTCAGAAGACGGTAGCATTTTAAAGCTATTAAGATAGTAGAGAACAGGACGTGTTGATTTGTCCGTTGATAATAACCTCAATATCAATTAGAAATCATCAAATAAAACATTTTAAATAAAAATTTTTAGGGGTTTCCCTTGTGTGTTAACGGCGTGACCAGTAATGGCATGCCGTTTTTTTTAGCTGTTTTTTGTTGAATAGAATGAGAACCGGTTCTGTGGGGGAGAGAAAAAATGTTACTGGGGACAGTCTTTATGATTGATTAAAGTTATACGGATCGACCTAAGAGGAATAAGTAATTGAGTCGATTTTAAGGTAAAATAAAGGTGCTGGATTATCTTTGTGATAATAACAGCTCCCTTGTGTGTTAACGGTTTGTTCAGAAATGGGCAAGCCGTTTTTTTTGTTACTAATTTTGAAATATTTTGAGAGATTTGCATGAGTGGGGCGCGATAGAAAAATGAGATAAAATTTTTCTGAATTAGGCGGAAAACGCAGCGAATAGCGAGCTATTTGCCAGTTTTTCAACGACATTCAGGGAAATTTTAGCCGTTTTTATCCGTGCATTCATCTCGTGCAAATCTCTCATTTTTTTAAAAAAAGACAAAAAAAACTAAAGAGATTTGATTTGGGTCCGATAAAGGTATTGAAGGCCACGAAGAAGGTCTCAATAGTAAAGATAATAAGCAATAACAAATAGTTAAAACACACAGGTACACACAAGGAGAACTATCATGGCAATGGTAATTAATACAAATATCCCTTCAGAAAATGCAGTACGTTTATTGGATCGTTCAAGCTTTGAAATGAACACTGCAATGGAACGTTTGACTTCCGGTCTTCGTATCAACAAAACTGCAGATGATGCAGCCGGTAAAGCGGTTGTCACTGGTATGACAGCGCAAATCACAAGTACCACCATGGCGATTCGCAACACCAACGACGGGATTGGTTTGGTACAAACCGCAGACGGCGCGGCGGAAGAAACAGTGAATATGCTGTATCGAATCCGTGAGTTGGCGACTCAGTCCGCCAACGAAACCTACACGTCTTCACAACGTGCACAAATGAATGTAGAGGTGTCGCAGTTACGTCAGGAAATAGCTCGAATTGCTTCCACCACCAAATTCAACGGTGTCAAACTGATGGCTTCCGCGAATATCATTTCCATCCATGCCGGTTGGGAAACCAATGGGATGAACACGTTGAAAGTGTCCTTGAAACGCATGACGGCTTCTTCGCTGGGTCTGGTCGGAACGGTACAAACAGCGGCTTCTGCGCTGGGCGTGATGTCTCAGGTAGATCAGGCTTTGAACAGTGTGGCTACTATTCGTGCCGGTTGGGGTGCGATGCAAAACCGAATGGAATACACTGTGTCCAACCTGCAGAATGTGAATGAAAACATCTCGGCCGCGCGTAGCCGAATCGAAGATACGGATTATGCGAAAGAGAGTGCGGAACTGGCAAGAACGCAAGTATTGCAGCAAGCGGGCCAAAGCATGTTAGCACAGGCTAATCAGGCTCCACAAAATGTGCTGTCCTTGCTACAATAAGTTTAAAAGCAATTAAGCATCAAACCCGGGGGTGTACGCCTACCGGGTTTTTTTTTGCCATTTTACCCATCCTGGCCTATGTTATGCTTTAGGTTTTAAAGGTGTCTTTTTAATCTGTGGCGAGATGTGGCCGTATAGAATTAAAGTTTTATTTTAGGCGGCCGATTTACTAATTGTAGTAACCAAAAAATAATACAAATAGCGTTACAATATAGATATTCCAATTTTAGGCTGGAGAAAAATCATGGCAAACGATATCGGTGTAAGTATTCTCAACTCGATGGGTGCGAACACGTTTGATGTGGCAAATATGTCCAAGACACTGGCAGAAGCCGATGTCGCGTCCAGACGAAGCATTATTGAAAACAATGAAACCAGATATAACAGCCGTTTAACAGGCTACGATACTTTAGGATTGGCCTTTGATGGTTTTATGTCGCAAATAACGACGTTAACGGATATCAGTAATTTCCAGCAGAAATCAGTGCTTTCGTCCGACCCTTCTGTCATTGATGCGACTGTGACGGGCAGCCCTAATAATGGTTCTTATCAAGTCGAAGTTCAGTCTTTAGCCTCTTCTCATACTTTGGCGACACAGGCCGAGTTTGCTTCTACGAACAGTGTTGTTGGGGAAGGTACTTTGAGCTTTAATGTGGGCGGTGCGGTGAGTAATGTCACTATCGATGCCACCAATAATACCCTGTCCGGTATTCAGCAGGCCGTGAATGATGCCGGTATCGGTGTTAATGCGACTGTCGTCAATGTCGGAACAGGCTATAAGTTGATGTTTTCTTCTGCTCAATCGGGTGCCGGTAATACGATTGATGTTTCCATCACGGGCGATACCGATGGAAATAATACGGATGCCTCTGGTCTGTCACGATTAGCCACCGCCAATATGGATCAAACGGTAGCGGCTCAGGATGCGACGATTGTGGTGAACGGTTTGACCGTAACAAACTCCGGTAATCAAATTGACGGTGTTATCGAAGGCGTATCTTTAAACTTAAAATCTTCCGATGTTGGCAGCGTTAAAACCATTGAAATTCAGAATGATACCGAAGGCTTGGGTCAAGCGGTTCAGGATTTCGTTGATTTGTATAACTCCCTGGGAGGCATTTTCGACAACTTAGGTTCAGATGAAACCAGTGAAGATGACGAAACCATGGGGGTGCTTAATGGCGATTCGACGTTAAGAGAAGTTAAAAGTCGTATTCGCAGTGCGTTGATTGATTCGATTCCAGGGTTGTCCGGCTCGGTTCAATCGTTAGCCGATATTGGAGTCAAATCCAATTTGGATGGTACGTTGTCTTTGGATACGGCTCGTTTGAATACCGCCATCGCCAATAATCCTGAAGCCGTCGGGAAGTTGTTTGCGGCCAGTGCAACGGCGACAGACAATCAGGTTTCCTACCTTGGTTCAACGGACGAAACGGTGGAAGGAACCTTTGATTTGACAATCAATACGGCGGCTTCACAAGCGCAAGTTGCCGGTGGTTCAATTGGTGCCGGAGGCGACATTACCATTGACGGTACCAATAACGTTTTGAAGGTTGGCGTGGATGGTGCCACATCGCTTGATTTGCAGTTGACTGCGGGAACCTATACTCGAGATGATTTAGCGAAAGAAATTGCTCGGGTGATTAATAATGATACAAATGTCTCGTCCGCTGGCGGACATGTCGCGGTTGAATATGATGCGGCCACGCAAAGTTACACGATGACATCGGAAAAATACGGGTCGGCTTCCAAATTGGAGCTGGTCTCCGGTAATTTTTTAACCTCTGGTGTGTCGGGGCTTGGTGTGACGGCGGAAACGGCCGGGCAGGATGTACAGGGTTATCTGGAAAACACCGATGGCACTTTGTATACGTTTGTTGGCCAAGGGCAAGATGTTACCATTAATTCGATCTTAGATGGTTCGCCGAGAGGATTGGAATTTAAAGTTGAAGGCGCTACGACTGGTGCCAGAGGCTCTTTAGAATTTAACCGCGGTTATGCGGATCGTTTGGGTATTTTGTTTGACGAGTTAATGGATTCTGAGACCGGTGTGGTTGGTAATCGTATTTCGAATTATCAAGACCGCTTAGATGAGGTCGAAGCAGAAAAGGAAAAAGTGGATGATCGCTACGAAAAATTGGAAATGAAATATCGCATTCAATTTGGTGCCCTTCAAAGCTTGATTTCTCAAATGGATCAAACGCGTCAGTCACTCGCTTCTATGTTGGTGACAAATAATAATGATAACTGATCATTGTGCAATCGCTCGGCTTAGGCACTTTTATGTTTAAGCTGGGTATTATCAATGACGAAGTACAATGATATAACATAGGGAATGAGAATAATGAATCCAATGATGAAACAGAAGTTTTTGGATCAATATCAGCAAACATCCTTGCAAACGGGGTTGGAAGACGCAACTCCGCATAAACTGGTCGCCATGTTATACGATGGCATTCTGGATAACTTGGCATTAGCCAAAGGCGCGATGGAGCGTAAGGATTTTGAGTTAAAGGCCAATAAGCTTAATAAAGCGATTATGATTATTGGGTCTTTACGTTCGAATCTGGACATGGATAATGGCGGTGAAGTGGCCTCAAACTATGAAGCCTTGTATTCTTATATGAACCGTCGTTTGCTGGAAGCCAGTTCACAAAATCAGGTTGAAACGTTGGATGAGGTGGCTGGCTTGGCACGCGAGCTGAAAGACGCCTGGAACCAGATGCCTAGTAATTTTAAAATGGCCAGTCAATCTCAAATTGAAATGGTTAAAAAAGCCACATAATGAGGTTTATATGACTCCTGCATTTTTAAATTGTCTTCATGAATCACAGTTATTGCTCGACTTGGCTCAAAAAGGCGATTGGGATGCTTTCATTGAGCGTCACTCTGCTTGGAGCCACCAAGTTGATGATGTTATTCAGGCTTCGCCACAAGATGAGCCTGAAGGGGCGAGTATTCGTCAACTCTTGAACGATGTTGATGAAATTCGCTCTCTGATTCGACAAAGAATGAACGAATTAGAATCGCAAGTCTCATCGGGAAGACAGCAAAAACAGGCGGTCAAACAGTATTTGAAATAGAGAGCTTCGCACGAGGTGGTGCACGGCTAAAAATGGCTAAAATCTCCCTGAATGTCGTTGAAAAACTCGTTAATAGCTGGCTATTAGCTTCGTTTTTCGTCTAATTCAGAAAAATTTTATCTCATTTTTCTATCGCGCCTCACTCATGCAAAGCTCTCAAATAGTTTTTTTACGAATCTGGCGGTTATTTGGCAAAAAGAATGCCAAATTTTTGACATCCTAGGTAAAAACTTATATAAAGAGCCTTAGATGTCCAAATAAGATGGCGGCTAGATGAAAGAAGAACTTTTATCCTCATTGGTTGGTAACGGACCAGCCATGCAACAAGTCAAAAAACTCATTCAACAGGTTGCCAAGACAGATGCAACCGTCCTCATTCTCGGGGAGTCGGGAACGGGTAAAGAAGTTGTCGCCCAAACCCTACACTCCGTTTCCAATCGATCCAATCAATCATTTATACCTATTAATTGCGGTGCCATCCCGGGTGAACTGCTGGAATCCGAATTATTTGGTCATGAAAAAGGGGCTTTTACCGGCGCGATTACGGCTCGAAAAGGTCGTTTTGAAATGGCGGAAAAAGGAACGATTTTTCTTGACGAAATTGGCGATATGCCATTGCCGATGCAAGTGAAGTTGTTGCGTGTTCTGCAAGAACGAATTTATGAACGGGTGGGCGGTAATAAAAGTTTTGAGTGTGATGTTCGAGTCATTGCGGCCACGCACAGAAACTTGGAAGATAACATTGCCGATGGCTCTTTTCGTGAAGACTTGTTCTATCGCCTGAACGTTTTTCCGATTGAAATGCCTTCTTTGAGAGAGCGCCCGGAAGATATCCCGGATTTGTTCGACTTTATGTTTGATAAAATCCAGGCAATGGGGCGCGAGATTCCTAAATTATCGGAAAAAGCGATGATCGCTTTGCAGCATTATTCGTGGCCGGGTAATGTGCGAGAGTTAGGGAACTTATCGGAACGCTTGTCCATTCTTTTTCCCGATTTAACCGTCGATTACGACGACTTGCCGGTGAAGTATCAAATTGAACTCCCTGAAGATGCCAGTTTGATTCGCATTGATTCGTCTCAGTTGGCGCAAGAAGCTAGAGATGCGGGTTCCTGCGAGCAGACAGGGCAAATCTCGGCAACCGAAATTGTAATGGAATCCGGTTCGATTGAGCCTTCAGAGAGTACTTCTGAAGAAAACAGTTTTTCCGCTTCCAGTGCGGCACCTAACTTGGAAGAAGGATTGGACCTAAAGTCGTATTTGGTGGAAATGGAAGTGCAGCTGATTCAAAAAGCGTTGGTTCAAACGGATGGTAATGTGTCGCAAGCCGCTAAACTGTTACAAACGAACCGAACAACACTCGTCGAAAAAATTCGCAAATTTAACTTGAACTGATAAGGGCTCTTTGTGGACGAAGCCAAGGATAATGCGGTTGAGCAAAAGCGTTTAGCCGAGCTGGAAGAAGCATTTGAACTGTTTAATCAGACGTCTTCACAATTGACTCTGGCTTATGAGTCTTTGCAACATGAGGTTGAAGATCTTCAGCACAAGTTAGACGAGAGTAATCGTGAAAAGCACCGTGTTGGCGAGCGTCTTAAGCAGTTATTGAATTTATTGCCGGCCGGCGTAATTGTGTTGGATGAGCACGACCGTATTATTGATATGAATCCGGCGGCCGAAACCATCCTGGGGGCCGATGCGATTGATCGCAACTGGGAGGTCGTGGTGCGCAATGTTTTTTTGATTGCCAACGATGCCGGTGAATTGATCACGCACAACCAAGATTGTTATCAGTTATCCGAATCACCGTTGAGTTTGTCTCAAGATCACGGAGCGCATCTAAATGGCAAAATCTTGTTGATTCAGGATGTGACGGCGGCGAGAGATTTACAGCAACACATGAGCCGCCACCAACGTTTGAGTTCTATGGGCGAAATGGCGGCTTCTCTTGCTCACCAAGTTCGTACGCCTTTAGCTTCTGCGCTCTTGTATGTGTCGCAAATGTCCTCAGCACAGCTGGGGGACGATAAGCGTGAAAAGTTTGTGGCCAAGACTTTAACCAGCTTACGTCATTTGGAAGCCCTGGTAAACGATATGCTGCAATATGCAAAAGGTGGTAAGGCCAAAGACCAAAAGGTTGAGATTAGTGCGCTTTTAGAGGGGTTGAAACACTCGGTAGAGCCGAAAGTTCAACAGTCACACAGTTTGATTCGGTTTCATGAAAAATCACCAGGCCTGGTGGTTTTAGGCGATCAGGATGCGTTGTTGACCGCCTTGGAAAATTTGGTCAGTAATGCTATTGACATTGTTTCCGAGCACGCTGAAATTGACGTGTCGGCGGCACTGGACGAAAAACGCCATCAAGTCGATATTACGGTTGCGGATAATGGGCCGGGCTTGAGTGAAGAAATGAATGAGAAAATTTTTGAACCTTTTTTTACCAGCCGCGCGCAGGGCACCGGCTTGGGATTGGCCGTAGTCAGAGCCGTCGCCGAAGCACACGGTGGTGAAGCCTGGGTGAAATCGGTAAAAGGGCGTGGAGCCGTCTTCGGCCTAAGATTGCCGTTATTAGCAAATGGAGAGGATGCATGACTCTAGCGAAAATACTTGTGGTGGAAGATGACCTGAAATTGCAGGAAGCATTGGTCGACACGCTTGAGTTGAATGACTTTGAGGTTGTGGCGGTCAGCTCCGCTGAAGAAGCGCTGGTCGCACTGGATGACGAAATTGCCATGGTGTTTAGCGATATTCGTATGGACGGCAGTATGGATGGCTATGACTTGATGAAGCGTATTCGCGCTATTAAGCCCTATCTTCCAATTGTCTTGATGACCGCTTATGGTACGGTCGAACAAGCGGTGGATGCCATGAAATCCGGTGCGGTTGATTACATTTTGAAACCGTTTGAAGCGGATATTCTGGTGGAAAAGGCCCGGGCCTATTTTTACCGCGATGCATCGGCGGAAGAAGACTTTGTTGTCGCGGATTCGACCACCATTCAATTAAAAGCGATGGCTCAAAAAGTGGCGGAAAGTGACACGACGGTTCTGATTACCGGTGAAAGTGGAACCGGTAAGGAAGTATTGGCGCGTTTTATTCATAATCACTCTAATCGCAATAAGCAACCGTTTATTGCGATTAACTGTGCCGCCATCCCTGAAAATATGTTGGAAGCCACCTTGTTCGGTTATGAAAAAGGGGCTTTTACCGGTGCGTTGAAGTCGATGCCCGGCAAATTTGAGTTAGCGCAGGGCGGCACCATCTTCTTGGATGAAATCGGTGAGATGAAACCGGATTTGCAGGCTAAGTTACTGCGTGTTCTGCAAGAGCGTGAAGTGGAGCGTATCGGTAGCTCGAAAATGATCAAATTAGACGTTCGAGTCTTGAGCGCTTCCAATATCGACATGAAACAGGCTATCGCCGATGGTGACTTTCGTGAAGACTTGTTTTACCGGTTGAATGTGTTTCCGATGCGCATTCCTCCCTTGCGGAGTCGACCGAAAGACATCGCAGCCATTGCGGAACGACTTTTGCAGCGTCACTGCGGTGGTCGCCGAGTTGAGCCGATGTTGTCGGCCCCCGCGTTGAAAGCGCTGATTGAGTTTCCGTGGCCCGGTAATATTCGTGAGTTGGATAACGTTATTCAGCGTGCGTTGGTCATGATGTCGGGCGAAACCATTCAAAAGCAAGACATTTTTTTTGATGACACTTTTGAAATGGATGCACCGCCGGTTGCTCACCCCTCTGGAATGAATCGTTCGGGAGATGGTTTGAACGCCGCATCTAGCGGTCTTGAAGAAGCCATGACCAGTACAACGGATTTAAAAGAACGTGAAGTGCAGATCATTTTGGAAACACTCAAAGCCAATAACGGCCACCGACAAAAAACAGCGGAGGCGTTGAATATCAGTCCACGTACTTTGCGTTATAAGTTGGCCAGATTTAAAGAACAGGGCTTGGATGTTTTATAGCTTGCTGAAACATGTTACATTGGCGATATGGTTCAGGCTACACCGCTTGTAAACAAAGGGCGAATTTTGTTCCTCAAGGCCCCAGTTTTAAAGCGTTGAAGGTTGTGTTATTTATTTGACACATTTTTGGCATATCAATTGCTCATTGTGTCATAATTGAATCATAAAAATATCGGTTGGATTTTTATCGAAAGTCCTCGATTTAATGGAGTTTTAACGAAATCATGACTAATTCGGTAGACACTCAAAGTTTAATGTTGCAAATGCGTTCCCTTGCGGCGGAAGCGGCCTCTCAGTCGCAACCGGTTAAACAACCGGAAAAAGGTGCCGAGGCGGCGGGGAATTTTGCCGAGTTACTGTCGCAGTCCGTCAATTCGGTTGCGGAAGAACAGAATAAATCTTCTGCAATGAAAACCGCTTTTGAGAAAGGCGAAGACGTTGATCTGACCGAAGTAATGGTTCAAGCGCAAAAGGCGAGTTTATCTTTTCAAGCAATGACACAGGTTCGAAACAAACTGGTTGAAGCTTACAAAGATATTAAAAACATGCCGATTTAAGCATTTTTGTAACAAGAGACTATTTTTTCGATGGCTGAACAACCTACTCTTGATCCTAGTTTAAGTTCGCAAAAGGCGTCGGAAGGTTCCCCTCTCCTTAAAAACCTCACGTCGCTTTCCGTCGCGAAACAAGTGAGTTTGGTCATTGCTTTGGCTGCCAGTGTGGCTCTGGCTGTCGGTATTATTCTTTGGTCTCAATCCACTAACTATACGCTTCTTTTTGGCAGCATGGATGCCAAAGACATGAATGAGGTTATTCAAACCCTCGACCAAGAAAACGTTCCCTATAAGATTGAAGAAAACTCCGGCGCGATTTTGGTGCCGAATGAGATGGTGCATTCATTGCGTTTGAAATTGGCGGCTCAAGGTTATCCAAAACAAGCGCCGACCGGCTATCAATTGCTTGATATCGACCAAGGGTTCGGGATTTCTCAATTTAAAGAAACCACGCAGTACCAACGAGCCCTGGAAGGGGAGTTAGCGAAATCGGTTTCCAGTATTAACGCAGTGAAATCGGCTCGTGTTCTTTTGGGGATGCCAAAGCGATCGGTTTTTGTCCGGAAACAGCAAGAACCCACAGCATCGGTGACGGTGAAGCTTTACCCGGGGCGTTCTTTGGGTGAAGAGCAGGTTAATGCCATTGTGTATCTAGTGTCGTCCAGTATTCCGAATATGAAGCCTAAAGGCGTAACGGTTGTTGATCAGCAGGGGAACTTGCTGACCAGTGATTCCCATTCCGGCATTATGAATGTCAGCCTGAAGCAGCTTGGTTATACCCGTCAAGTGGAAGATACCTTATCCCGCCGAATTGTGCGTTTATTGACACCGGTTGCCGGTGGCGACCACAAAGTACGGGCTCAGGTTACGGCGGAATTGGATTTTACGCAGCAGGAACAAACGCGCGAAAATTATGAACCGGACCCGGAAGCCATTCGTTCCGAGCAGGAAATTAAAGAAATTAACCGTAATGAAGGCCCGATGGGCATTCCGGGCGCTTTAACCAATCAGCCTCCGCGTGCCGGGATTGCACCGGAAGAAGGCTATGAACCGGAAAAAGACCCGAATCTGAAAAACTCCAAAGAGAAAACCACCAAGAATTACGAATTGGACCGTACGGTGAGTCATATCAAGAACTCCGTTGGAAGCATTCGACGTTTGTCGGTGGCCGTTGTGTTGGATGATAAGTTGACGCTTGACGAAAATGGCGATACCCAGCGTACACCCTTGACCGAAGATGAACTGGCGCGTTACCGTCAGTTGGTGAGTGATGCCGTGGGCTTGGATGAAGCCCGTGGCGATACGTTAAGCATTGTCAACGCGTCGTTTGTTCAAGAAAAACAAGAAGATTTTGCGTCCCCGGAAATTTGGGAAGAACCGTGGTTCTGGACGCTGGTGAAGCAAGTATTAGCAGGCCTGGCCGTTTTGATTATTATCTTCGGCGTGATACGTCCAATGTTGAAAGACCTATCGAAACGCGAAGAAACGGTGGTGGATTATCCGGAAGATGTTCCGGAGGAAGAAGAAAAGCTTGAAAATGCGGACGAAATTTCACGTGCGCTTGAACAGATGAATGAAGAAGTCGAGCAGAAAGCAGAAGAGGATGATGAGACCTCCGAGAAAGAAAAAGAGATGCTCGAGAAAGTCAAAGCCATTGTGTCGGCGGACCCGAAACTGGCCGCTCACATCATCAAGCAATGGATGACGAAGGAAAAGTAATATGGCGAATTCAGAAATCGAAGAAGTTGGTGATGACAATTTGACTGGTTTGGAAAAGACCTCGATTCTGTTGCTGGCGTTGGGCAAGGAAACGGCTTCCAAAGTTTTGTCGCACCTCAATCCGCGAGAGGTACAACAGATTGGTACCGCCATGACCGATGTATCCGATGTATCGCATTCCGACATTCATGTGGTGCTGAAAAGCTTTATGGATGAATTGGGTGAAGATGCATTGGGCATTAACCCGACCGAATACGCTCAATCCTTGATGGTGGATGCTTTGGGTGAAGGCGGCGGTGGCTTAATGGATGCCGCGATGCTGGGCGATCAAGTAAAAGGGCTGGAAGCCTTGAAGTGGATGCATCCATCAACCATTTCCAATATGCTGCGTAATGAACACCCACAGGTCGTGGCCATCGTATTGTCTTACTTTGAGCCCGATCTGTCGGCGGAAATTCTGGCGGGGATTCCTGAACGTTTCCAGTCGGAAGTCATTTATCGTATTGCCACCCTGACCACAATTCAGCCGCGCGCTTTGTTCGATTTGAACGAAGTGTTAGAGCATGCTTCCAGTGACGGCGAAGGCGGTAAACTGGCGACTATTGGTGGTGAAAAACGTGCGGCAGAAATCCTCAACTTAGTTGGTGGCGGTGTGGATTCACGTGTGTTGGACGACATTGCGGTTGAGCATGAAGACATCAGTAAAGCGATTCAAGACAAAATGTTCGTATTCGAAGACATCAGCGGCATCGAACCGAGAGGCATTCAAACCATTCTGGGCGAAGTTCCAACCGATGTGCTTAAAATCGCGCTTAAGGGAGCCGATCAAACGATGGTGGAATTGTTCCTGGAAAACATGTCCAAACGTCAAGCCGAGATGCTGAGAGAGGAATTGGAAATGACCGGACCAGTCAAACTCAGCGATGTCGAAGAAGCGCAGAGAACCATTATTCAAACCGTTCGCCGTCTGGCCGACGAAGAGAAGGTTATGATGCCGGGTGGTGGCGAGGAGTTCGTCTAAATGGCCATTGACGACACCCCGTTGACCAAAGACGCTCCGGGGGAAGAAGAGGCTCTGCCGGTTGCGACTTTATTACGTGCCGATGACGTTGAAGCTCCGGAAATCAAAGCGTGGCAATATCAGGATCTTGCAAAAGAAGAAGCCGAAAAAGAACAAAAGCTTCGCTCTGATGTTGAAGAAAAATTGCGCGAGGAAATTCGTCCTGAAATCCTCCGTCGAGCTTCGGTTTTGAAAAAAGAGGCTTATGAATCGGCTCAAAAAGAAGGGTATGACGCCGGCTACCAAGAAGGATTGGAAGTCGGCCGAAAAGAAGCGTTTGAAAAAGCCGAAAAGGAAGCCGATGCGGCCTTATCCGCACAGGTTAAATCCATGCAAAACCTTGTCGAGGCGATGAGTGATCCCTATCAGCAGATTGCACAAAGTGTCTTCGAGTCCTTGGCCAAATTGTCGTTGGATTTGGCAGAAACCTTAGTCGGGGAAGAAGTTCAGTCGCGTCACGATTGGGTTTTAGAAGCGGTACAAGAAGCGATTGGTCAGTTGCCAGATGACAGTGTTCAGTTGGAAGTTATTTTAAACCCCAAAGACGCCGATATTATTCAGAAATATCAGCAAGCGCATCAGAAAAAATGGCGATTACAAACGGATGATAGTGTCGCTGTTGGTAGCTGTAAAATCAAACAAGGATCCTCCTTAATCGTCAACGATTGGCGTCCCCGTATGAGTGAATTATTGGAAAGCGCTCAAGCGGCTTCGGAAAGAGTCGCTAAAGAGGCCAGCCAGCCATTAGCTTCACCAAACGCCAGCGAATCATCTTCCTCTTGAGGATAAGGGGTTTGCCGTTATGATGAAGCAACTCTTCAATCAATATCTTAACCATAAATTTGCCGAATTTTCCGAGCAATTGCCTGATAAGCCGGATCTAAAAGTCGAAGGCAAATTAGTGCGCATGGTTGGCATGACGCTGGAAGTGGTTGGAACCTATGCTCCCATTGGCTCGCGTTGCCAAGTCATCTCTAAATACGGCGACCCAGTGGAAGCCGAAGTGGTTGGTTTTAATAATGATCGCCTTTATCTGATGCCAATTGGTAAGGTACACGGGTTGGAGCCCAATGCCAAAGTTATTCCGGTCTCTGGCGGGATTAAGGTCGGGGTGAGCGCAGCCATGCTGGGGCGGGTGATCGACGGTGCCGGCAACCCTCTAGACGGCCAGGGGCCGATTGCTTCAGAAGAACGAGTTTCCTTGAGCGGCGAAAAAATAAACCCTCTGCATCGCGCTCCAATTGAAGAACCATTAGACGTTGGAATCAAAACCATTAATGGTTTATTGACGCTTGGTAAAGGGCAGCGTGTCGGATTGTTGGCTGGCACCGGGGTTGGGAAAAGTGTCTTGCTTGGTATGATGACCCGCTTTACCAATGCCGAGGTAGTGGTGGTTGGCCTGGTCGGAGAGCGTGGCCGAGAGGTAAATGATTTTGTGCGTAACAACTTGGGGGAAGAAGGGTTGAAACGCTCCGTTGTGGTGGCAACACCAGCGGATGATCCGCCTTTGATGCGGTTGCATGGTGCTATGCTGGCCACTTCCATTGCCGAATATTTTCGCGACCAAGGCAAAGATGTTCTTTTGCTCATGGATTCCCTCACTCGTTTTGCTCAAGCGCAACGTGAAATTGCTTTGGCGGTGGGCGAACCGCCGGCCAGTAAAGGGTATCCACCATCGGTGTTTGCCAAGTTGCCGCAGTTGGTGGAGCGTGCCGGTAACGGCTCAACCCATTCCGGTTCGATTACGGCGATTTATACGGTTCTGGCTGAAGGGGATGATCAAAACGATCCGGTGGTGGATTCGGCTCGTGGGGTGTTGGATGGGCATATCCTGTTATCCAGGCAAATTGCCGATTCGGGTCGTTATCCGGCAATTGATATTGAGTCGTCTATCAGCCGGGTGATGATCGATATTGTTTCACCCCAACAGACTCGATTGGCACGACGCTTTAAACAAGTCTATTCGGTTTATCAACAGAATCAGGACTTAATCAGTATCGGGGCTTACCGGAAGGGGACCGACGCTTCCATTGACGAAGCCATCGACAAGTTCCCGCAATTGAACGGTTTCTTGTCCCAAGGCATAGACGAATCCTTTTCGGTGAAGGAAAGTCTTGAAAAACTGGAAGCGCTCTTTTGATACGCCATCGTATTTAAGGTTGTCCTATGGCTCTGTCAAAACTTAAAAGGCTCCGTATTTTAGTCGATTTAGCACAAGATGAGCTTGATAAAGCGCAAGATGTGTTCGTGGCTGTCCGCAGTCAACGGGACGAACATCAAATGCAGCTCGACTCCTTATTGGAGTATCACACGGATTATGTCGGTCAGTTGACCAAGTCTCGAGACACTTCTGTGACGCAACTTCAAACCATGCAAGCGTTTCTGGACAAGGTCACCAATGCCATCCATTCACAAACCCAGCAGGTTCGGCAACTCGATGAGGTGGTCGAAAAAGCGCATGCAGAATGGTTGGAAAAACGTGTCCGGCATAAATCACTGGAAAAATTATGTCAAAAAATCGAAAAAGATCATCATGCCAAGCTGGAAAAACAAGAGCAAAAGTTGCTTGATGAATTGGCGTCACAGCGCTTTGTGCAAGGCACTCAAAAGGATTGAATGTACGGTTTGCTAAGTTGGCTTGCATGTTGCTTAATCCAAACTGACGTTGAACAATATCTTATTGGCGGACAGTATTATGATTGAACAAAATCCAGTTTTAAAAGCGCTTAACACCAGTGGGCAACCGCAAGCAGGCACCGAAAGCACAGGTGAACGGCAATTATTGCCGAAGTTGAAGGGGGCGTTTGCAGAGGTTTTGAATCAAGCTTCGCAGGCCACGGAAAAAACGTCACTTGGCGCTTCAAAGCTTGGTCAGACGGCCTTGTCAGACATTCAAATCGATGTGGAAGGGGCGGCTAAAAATGCGGGTGTGATGGTGGCTTCTTTGGCTGTTGCCGAAAACGATTTGCCGCAGACGGCACTTATGGATGGCGCAACCGAAACGGATTTGGACATGGTGATGAAGCAAATTCACTTACCGCAAGAGAAATTACCGGCTTTGCCATCTGATGCTATGAAAGCGGTTTCTTCGGTAAACACCATGCTGGACGCGGCAACTGAACCGTCTGAGAAATCACCAGGCCTGGCGAAATTAAGCCCGGACTTGGTTGCGGAGGGCGAAGAAGCTAATGTTTTGCTCGATCAGGAAACTGCTGCTAATAACCTTAATCAGCCGGTTGTTTCGGAAAGTGTCTCCGATATCGTTGATTCAGAGCTAACCGCTGAATCGATGAGCGATGTGGCGGATAATGTTTCACAAACGGTGAGTCCTGAAAAATTAACGGGCTTAACGCAAGCAAGCGAAAACTTAACAGAAAATACACCGGATGAGGCCAAGGCTTCCGACATTCTGGCTTCGCTTCAAAGTGATGCGGATAACGAATCCGATGAAGTGGATCCATTGATGAAGGCTAATTCGGCGATGAATGATCCATCACAGAAACCTTCTGGAGTGAACGAGGCTCATGATGGTTCGCAAAATACAGTGCCGGGAATGGCGACTTCTGCAAATGGAGCGGCTCAAGCGCAAACATCTGAAAGCAATATAAAAGACGTTGCACAGGAAAAAGAACGTCCGCCTATCAATGCTCAAATGCATACCACTCAATCTAAAGCCGATAACGCTCTGGGCAAAGAAATGAGTGACGGTAAATCGCTCAAGTCGTCGGAGGCTGGAATTTCCACTTCCACACAGCAAAATACAGCTTCGTCACAGTCTAACCAGCAAGGACAACAGTCTTTTTCTGGCCAGCAACAGGCGCAACAACAGTTTATGAACCAGGTGCAAAAGCAAGTGGTTCAGAGTCAGCAAGAAGCTGTGAAAACGGCGAATGAAGCCTCTACTGTAGAATCGGAAAAGGCCGAAAAAGCCGAAAAACTGCTGGGGAATCTGGGGTTGGGAACGGATGCCAAAAGAACCATGAATCCGGGACTTTCCATTCCGCATCCAGTGCGTTCTCCTCAATGGGGCCAGGCATTAGGTCAAAAAGTGACTTATATGGCGAACAACAAGCTTCAGGAAGCCAAGATTACGTTGAATCCGGAAAAGTTAGGGCCGATTCAGGTGAAATTAACTGTGGATAAAGATCAACATGCGCATGTGTCAATGGTGGCGCAGCATGGTACGACACGAGAGGCCATTGAAAATGCAATGCCTCGACTGAAAGAGATGTTGGAAGCAGCCGGTATTGGGTTTGGATCTTTTGATGTTCGCGATGAAAACGGTTCTTCTGAGCAAAGCTTGGCGAATCAAAATGGTCAATCGGGTTCTGGTCAATCGTCCGGAGGTTTGTTAGCGGATGGTGAAGAGGTGGAAGCTGATGGAAATGGTATGGTCCAGACAGTTTCATCCGATAACTTAGTAGATTTCTACGCATAAAAAGATAAGCATAAAGAATAGAAAGGAATGGACATGAAATTACATCACAAAATTTCAATGGCAATGATGGCGGGATTGGCTTCTCCTTTAGTGAATGCGGATTCCGAAATACAAGGTATTCCGACAGCCGGTATTGCGTTGATTGCCATTGCCGTCGGCGCGGTGGTCGCCGGGGCGTTAGTGTATCTGGTTTGGTGTAATAAGCCGGGTGTTTGTGAACAATCCTCTTTGATCAGTGCTTTGAATAAGCGGACGGAAAATGGTGATTTTTCGGGTGGTTTAGCCGAGGAATCGGCTGACCCGAAGCTGGTGAAGGCTTTAAATGAATTGTTCTCAAAAGTGTCAGAATCTCTGGATGAAAAAGACATGGCGGCGAATCTTGCAGGACAACGGGTCACCGAACTGGAAGAACAAATTGAAGAATTAAACGCCTCGTTAGCGGCTGCTTATGAACAGGTGAATGCCTCCGGTGGCGAAGACGCCGCTTTACCGGCGGTTTTTGATTCTTCCGAGTTGGTCAGTGTATCTGAGAAACTATCGGATGTGGTTGAGCAGATGAATTCTGGCACGAAAGAAGGTATGACTTCAGCGGGCAGTGTTATTTCAGAAGTCACCGGGCTAACGGATGAAGTTACGCACGCTTCTAGCGTCATCAAAAAATTGGAAGAAGACAGCAGTAATATTGGAACCGTTTTGGTCTTGATTCGTGACATTGCCGAACAGACGAACCTGTTGGCGTTGAACGCGGCGATTGAAGCGGCCCGTGCCGGTGAGCATGGACGAGGGTTCGCGGTGGTCGCGGATGAAGTGCGTATTTTGGCTGGTAAAACCCAACAAGCGACAACCGAAATTCAGACAATTATTGAAGAGTTGCAACAACGGGCGCGTAATGCTGTTGAAGTCATGGGAAATGGGCAAGAGCGAGTGGAAACGACCCAAATGCAAGCTGGAAAAGTGAATGATTTTTTACATGAAATCGAAGATAATCTGTTCCAGCTTAAAACAGCGCAGGAAGCGTTGTCTAATGTTGTTAAAAACCTTTAATAAGCCTAATTGCTTAGTGTGGTGCAAATAAAAAATAAGGTTATATATGAAAGCAATTGTCGGAACATTGGTGGTCATAGGCTGTTTGCTTGGCGGGTATCTTCCGCACGGCAGCTTTGGCATTTTGATTCAGCCCTTGGAAGTGCTCATCATTTGTGGGAGTGCTTTGGGGGCCTTCATCATCGCCAATCCGGGTTGGGTGGTTAAAGCCAGTTTTTCTGGCGCTTTGGGGTTAGCCAAGCCCGCTCCTTACAATAAAGAAGCTTATATGGAGCTTCTGGGGCTGATGTTCCGTATTTTCAATAAAGCGCGTCGTGAAGGTTTGATGGCGATTGAGGCGGATGTCGAAGAACCTCATGACAGTGAGCTGTTTAATGCGTCGCCTAAAATTGCCAATGATCACCATGCCGTCGATTTTATTTGTGATTATTTGAGACTGATGATCAGTGGCGCGAGTAATCCTTACCAGCTTGAAGATTTGATGATTTTGGAAATGGATATTCATCACCATGAGGCCGCAGCTCCGGCTGAAGCAGTTGGCAAAGTGGCGGAAGCGTTACCCGGTTTCGGTATTGTGGCCGCGGTACTGGGTATTATCGTCACGATGAGTTATTTGGATGCTGGGCCGTTGGAAATTGCGCACCATATGTCGGTGGCCCTGGTCGGGACTTTCTTGGGGATTTTGGTGGCCTACGGGATTGTTGGCCCGATTGCATCGGACATGGCGAACCGTGCCCATGATGAAGGTGCTTTTTTCGGGACAATCAAAACCTGTTTGATGGCCAACCTGAATGGTTATGCTCCGCAAATTGCGGTGGAGTTTGGACGAAAATCGATTCCAGGAGCGGAAAGACCTTCGTTCCAGGAAGTGGATGAGTTTTTGCAGACTCAAAAATAACGAACACGGTAGAGAAGCGCCATGAGCGATGAACAGTCCATAATCATCAAGCGGCTGAAAAAATGCCCGCATTGCGCCCACGGTGGTGCTTGGAAGGTGGCCTTTGCCGACTTTATGACGGCGGCAATGGCCTTCTTCCTGATGTTGTGGGTTTTGAGTGGTGTAAACGATGAAGAGATGCGCGCCATGGCGGAATATTTCCGTGATCCGACAGTTATTGAGTCGGCCCCTGCTCAGTTGGTACAGTCCAAGGAAGCTGGCCAGAGTTCGGATTCCATGATTGACATGGGAGGCTTTAAAGATACCCCGAAGGGCGATCAAGGCGATGATGATGCCGCCAATAAAGCGAAAGAAAAAGCCGAAATGGAGATGTTGAAGCTTCAGATTGAAAAAAAGATCTCCGAAAATCCGGTATTGGAGCAGTTTAAGAATCAGTTAAAAATTGAAGTGACGCCAAATGGCTTGCAGGTGCAGATTTTGGATGATCGTAAGCGCCCGATGTTTGGTAGTGGGGTGGATTTGCCGAAAGATTATGCGGCGAAAATATTGAAAGAGGTGGGCAGTGTGTTGGCTCAAACTAATAATCGAATCAGTATTGCCGGTCATACCGACTCCTCTGGGTATCATTCGAATGCGGAATATACCAACTGGGAGTTATCGGCTGACCGAGCGAATGCCGCCAGACGATTATTGTTGGACGGCGGAGTTGAGTCGAATAAAGTCGCCCAGGTCGTGGGGCTGTCGGATACGGTGCCATTTGATAAAGAAAACCCGTATAATCCACGTAATAGACGGATTAGCATCATCGTCTTGAATAAAGAAGCAGATCAAAGGCTACGAAGCCTGAGCGAAGCACCTGGTATTGAAGATTTGTCCAAGGAGATGGTGAAGCCTCCCGAAGGTGAGTCCAACTAGGTTTGATGATTATAAAGTTGCTGAAATAAAGGAAAAAAGATGGCTGAAGAAGTTCAAGAAGAGAAAAAAAGTGGTGGTGGAAAAGGTCTTGTTGTCGCCTTGCTGGTGGTCGTGATTCTATTGATCATCGGGATAGGGGTGATGACCTTTTTCCTGTTGAGCAGTGGTGGTAGCGATAACGGTGCCAACTCTTCAGAAACCGAACAGCATGCTTCAGCCGAGCACGGTGGGGAAACGATTGGTGATGACGGAGTGGTGAGAGATTATTCTCCAAAATTCAAGCAATACGATCCGCCGGAGCCGGGTTCTGCTCCGCAATATTTCTCCATGGAGCCGTTTGTGGTTAACTTTAAAGGCGAAGGGCAAGCTAAGTTTTTGGCCGTGAATATGAAGTTTATGTCGCACTACCCTCAATTGATTACCGATATGGAAAATTATCGCCCGATTTTGAGAAACGACATTACCAGCTTGTTGCGTATTCAAACCTATACGGATATGAATCAAGATAACGGACCGGATATTTTAAGAGAGAAAGTGTTGGCAAAGGCACGCAGTGTTCTGGAGAAGCACAATATTTATCCAGACCTGCTGGAAGACGTCTACTTCGAACGCTTTGTGATGCAATAAGTTGTGATCGGGTAATCAACCAATGGATGATATTTTAAGCCAAGATGAAGTCGATGCCCTGTTAAAGGGGATGGGCGGCGGAGACGTTGAAACCGAAGGGGACGAACCGGGTGAAGGAACGTCGGCTAAGGTTTATGATTTCACGAACCAGGAAAGAATCGTTCGTGGGCGTTTGCCAGCTTTGGATATCATCAATGAACGATTTGCCAGAGGCTTTCAGCGGCACTTCAATGAGATGATTATGTCGAGTGTCGAGGTGACGGCAGGAGAAGTCAAGATTATCAAGATGATTGATTATCTGCGTAACTTGTTCGTTCCGACAAGCTTGAATATTTATCGAATTAATCCATTGAATGGTGTGTCTCTGTTTACCTTGGATTCCAAGCTGATTTTCACCGCAGTGGATATGTATTTCGGTGGTACGGGTTTACTGCCTTTCAAAATTGAAGGCCGTGAATACACCCCGGTGGAAATGAGTATGGTCCGCAGTATTCTTGACATGTCGTCGGAAAACTTGCGAAAAGCCTGGGCGCCGGTGATGGACATTGAAATCGACTACATGCATTCGGAAATGAATCCGAAATTTGCGAGTATCGTCGATGCAACGGACATGATTGTGGTCAGCCCGATCAATGTTCGTTTTGAAGGTGTGGAAGGGCGTGTCGATATCGTGATGCCTTATGCCATGTTGGAACCGGTGCGAGATAAGTTGGAAGAAGGCATGTCTAACTTACAAGGCGAGTCGGATAACCGCTGGTCACGCACACTGAAAGAAGAAGCGAAGAATATTGAAGTCGATCTATCCGTTAATCTTGCTGAGTTGCAAATGCAGATGGACGACTTGATGAAAATGGAAAAAGGCGACATTATCCCGATTGAAATGCCGGAACTGGTAACGGTCAAAGCCGAAGGCATTAGCCTAGTGAAAGGGAAAGTCGGTGAAAGCAATGACCGTAAAGCAGTACGTATAGAACAGATCTTACACCATCCTGCTTATCAGGAAAGAATGATCGAAAACGTAAAGGAATGGTACGATGAGTGAAGAAGATGATTTGAGCGCATGGGGTGACGCTCTGAACGAACAAGCGGAAGCCGAGCAAGAAGAAACTTCATCATCGGCGGCAGAAGACGACCCATGGGGCGCAGCTTTAAACGAGCAGGCTGAAGCATCAAATAACTCGGATGAAATCGATGCGGCGTCTTTCTCGGCCTTAGAAAAAGGGCGGGGTGACAGCAGTGAAAAAGTCGACCTGGACGTTTTGCTGGATATTCCTGTCACGCTTCAGTTGGAAATCGGCCGTGCGAAGGTGTCGATTCGTAATTTGTTGTCTTATACTCAAGGCTCGGTAATTGAAATGGATCGTTTGGCGGGTGAGCCTTTGGATTTGTTAGTCAACGGCACACTGATTGCGCATGGCGAAGTGGTTGTCATCAATGATAAGTTTGGTGTGCGCCTGACGGATGTCATCAGTCCGCAAGAACGGATCAAAAAACTGAAATAAGTTTTTTGATAACCGATAAATCGATGATAAATCGAGATTAGGAAAAGGGCTTTCAAGCCCTTTTTTTATGGCTTTTTAATACAACGAGTGTTTTGGTGAACGAATTTAGCGAATTGATTCTGCAAGGTGATGCGGTCGCGATTGCCGGTTTAGTGATGATTCTTGCCGTGTTGTACCTAGTGGTCAGGTTATCGGGTATGCTATTAAAAGGGGCGCTGATTGTCAGCGTCATCGTTTTGGTCGCCGTGTGGGTTTTTCCGGGTGCGTTTGAGGTTGTCAACGCAAACGGATAAAAGAATTTGGTGGAGATGGGCGGAGTCGAACCGCCGTCCGAGAAGCCTCCATTTAAAACTCTACATGCTTATTTGATCTACTATTTTAACCAGAATACTGCCCGATCAACAGGGATCATATTCGGCGAGTTTGTAAAGTTTAATCAGACTCCATCCAAACACATGGGCCTGACGATTCCGTGTAAGTCGACACAGAACTGGGCGCCACGAACAACGGCCCCAGTCTGCGCTAGCGGGATTAAGCCGCTAGAGCGTAGTTATCGTCGTTTGCAACTATAACAAATTGAAATAAAGATTAACGTGCATCATTCAGGCACGGCATGCATCCTAAACTTTGTACTCCCCGTCGAAACCAGTGCATCCCCAAATGGTGTGATGGTTTGTCGGAAATATGAAAAGTCACCAGGTCTGGTGGTTTTCCGCAAAATTTAATCAGGTTGCTTATTATACGAGTTATATGGGGGCCTTGTTAAGTTTTTCAAGGCCTGACGGTGAATTAGCCGTGATATTTCATAATACGTTGTTTGTCACGGTTCCAATCGCGTTCTTTTTCGGTTGCACGTTTGTCGTGCTGCTTTTTCCCTTTCGCCAAGCCAATATTGAGTTTGACCTTTCCTTGGCGCCAGTGCATGTCTAGAGGGACAATGGTGTAGCCTTTTTGATCCACCAAACCCAGTAAGCGATCGATTTCGCGACGATGCATCAGAAGTTTGCGCAAACGCAGTGGATCGTGCGGCAGGTGGGATGAGGCGGAAATCAAAGGCGTAATCAAAGCACCGAATAACCAAGCTTCGTTGTTTTTTAACAGAATGTAACTTTCGTTAAGTTGAATCTTTCCCTGTCGCAAGCTTTTGACTTCCCAGCCTTCCAGAGCCAACCCCGCTTCAAAGGTGTCTTCGATAAAATAGTCGAAACGCGCCTTTTTATTCTGTGCGATGGTGTTTGGATTGTTTTGCTTTTTTTTCTTTGCCATAATAAGCGGATTATAGCGAATTTACCGGGAAAATATGAAAAAAATCTCACGCTCGGCGTTGTTGCCTTATTCGTCACAAGCGGTGTTCGATTTGGTGAATGATGTCGAAGCTTATCCTGAATTTCTGCCTTGGTGTGGCGGGGCGGAAATCAAAGAATCCGCCGAAAATGAAATGGTCGCCAGTGTTCTGATTTCCAAAGCGGGCATCAAACAGGCATTCACGACGCGAAATACGCTGACCGAGCCGGAACGAATCGATATGACCTTGGTGGACGGTCCTTTTAAGGCCTTGACCGGAACCTGGTTGTTTAAGGCGCTGGATGAAAATGCGTGTAAAATCAGCCTGGACATTGAGTTTGAAATCAGCAACAGCCTGTTGAATGCGGCCATCGGTGCAATTTTTGAACAAATTGCTTCAACCTTAGTGCAGTCTTTCTGTGATCGAGCCAAGCAGGTGTACGGATGAAGATTGAAGTGGCGTATGCGCTTGAAGAGGAACAGTTTCTTTTCGAGGAGGAAGTGCCCGAGGGAACAACGGTTGAAACGGCTTTGAAAACGTCAATGTTATTGAAAAAGTTTCCAGATCTGGATATCAGTAAAGTCGGAATCTGGTCGCAAGTTGTTAAGCTGGATCAGGTCTTGCAAGAGAGAGATCGTATCGAGATCTACCGTCCTCTGAAAGCCGATCCGCGTGACCGTCGTCGTAAACAGGTGGCGGCAGAGCGGCAAAAGGGCGCTTAATAACGGTTTAATCGCCCGGATGGGGTTCGCGTTGCAGAATTTTCCAATCCGTTAAGTAGCCTTCGCGGTCAAAGTTGACATACATATGGCGTACCGCATCCGGGTGAAAAGTGGGGTCAGTGGTGTAGAAAACGTACTCCCAGTGCAAAGGGTTGTAAGGGTCTTGGCCCATCGGTGGCCCTAAAATGTCTTTGACCTGCCCCATAACCAAACCGGGTTGCAGAGTATCCAAAGCTTCCTGGTTAATGACCGTTCCCTGGGTGATCGTTGCCTTGTAAGGTGTAAAAAACGAACATCCGGATAGAGTGATCAAGGCGCAGCTGAGCGCAATGATGAATATTTTTTTAATGCCTTTATTCATAGATTAGTTTTAACTTAGATCAATTTTTGGTTTATTATACACACTACTGAAGTTTTAATAAGGAATCTTAAGTTCGATGAGCAGCGCTGATTTAAAAAAAGTTGGTCTTAAAGTGACCTTGCCTCGCTTAAAAGTGTTAGAAATTCTCGAGCAGGAAGGGGATGAACATCACTTGACGGCGGAAGACGTTTACAAAATGCTGATTGACCAAGGTGAGGAAGTTGGCTTGGCGACTGTGTACCGTGTTTTGACTCAGTTTGAGCAAGCCGGTATTGTGCGACGTTTGAATTTTGAGAATAATATCTCCGTATTTGAGCTGGACACCGGCGACAACCACGATCATTTGGTGTGTTTAAAAACCGGTAAGGTCAAAGAGTTTGTTGACCCGATCATTGAAGAGCGTATTCAGGAAATTGCCAAGGAGAAAGGCTATAATCTTTCCGCTCACAGTTTAGTGATCTATGGGACCTTGAAAGACGAAGAATAAAATTCGGTTTCAAAGGAATATAAAAAAACCGCCAGGCCTGGCGGTTTTTTTATGTCTGTTGAAAAGGTCGGTTTTATAATATCTTGGTTTTTTCGCGCGTCCCTTCCAGGGATTTGATGGCTTTATTGACGCGTTTGAAAAGTACTTGGCTGTCTTCTTCGTTCGGTTCCCGTAAATCGGTGACACCGGCATGGCTGGTCAGGCAAGTGGTCTCATTTTCATCCAACGGGATGGTTTGAGCGGAAATGGTTTCCTGTGCCAATTTGGTGATTCGAAAAGCATCCACCGCCTTCACTTCCGGTAAAACAATCATAAATTGGTCGCAGCTTAAGCGGCCAATGTAGCCCAATTCACCGACCACGTTTCGAATGGCGTGTGCGGCTGTTAGAATGGCCTTGTCACCCATTTCATGTCCAAAGGCATCGGTAATGCGCTTAAAACAATCCAGGTTGATTTTTGCCAGCGATAATGGCCGATTGTTCAAGCGAGCTTTATTCAACTCTTCGTCAACAATTCCCAAGAAGTAGTCTCGGTTATAGAGATCCGTGAGGGGGTCGTTGGAGGAAAGGCGCTCAATTTGCTCTTCCATGTGTTTGCGATGGGTGATATTGATGGCCAGCCAAATAACCGCCGGCTGGTCGTAAGTATTCTCTTCCAAAGGGTAAACACGCGCTTCATACCACTGGCCTTCCGTTGTGGTTAGGGGTTCGATCCCTTGAACTTCGGTGTCGGCCAGCTGGTATTCGATTTCCTGAAGATGATTGGCGCGAATCGCTTTGTTGACGACTTTCAGAAAGCGTTCAGCCATTTTTTCAGGAAGAACATCGGCGTATTTTTTACCGATCAAACTGTGACCATCCGCATACAGCGTACGCTCCTGACCGCCGATAACGTCTAAATAGGTGCCGTCCTGTCCCATCACAAAGATCGGGTCCGGCATCGCATTCGCGATGGCTTCAATGTGCGAGTGCATTTTTTCAAACTGTTCGGCCATACTGTGTTTCCTCTGTAGTGGGTCTGAGTGGGCAGAAATTAATTTTTAATAACCGGTTTGTATTTGATTCGGTGTGGCTGGGCAGCATCGGCGCCTTTGCGACGCTTGAGGTCTTCCTCGTAATCCGAGAAATTGCCCTCGAACCATTCTACATGAGAGTCGCCTTCAAAAGCGAGCATGTGTGTGGCGATTCGGTCCAAGAACCAGCGGTCGTGGGAGATTACGACGGCGCAGCCTGCAAAGTCCAGCAAGGCCTCTTCCAGGGCGCGTAATGTTTCGACATCCAGGTCGTTGGTCGGCTCATCGAGCAATAATAAGTTGCCGCCACTGCGCAGCGTTTTCGCTAAGTGGACTCGGTTGCGCTCACCACCCGATAACTCGCCAATGCGTTTTTGTTGGTCATTGCCTTTGAAGTTAAAGCGACCACAATAAGCGCGGGCATTGATTTCAATATTGCCGACCATGAAAATGTCGTCGCCTTCGGATATTTCTTCGTAAACGGTTTTGCTGTCGTCCAGTGCATCACGGGATTGATCAACATAGGAGAGTTTGACGGTTTCACCGTATTCGATGTTGCCGGCGTCTGGTTTTTCTTGCCCAGTAAGCATTTTAAATAGGGTGGATTTACCGGCACCGTTTGGCCCGATGATGCCGACAATGCCGCCTTGCGGTAATTTGAAGTTCAGGTCTTCGATTAATAAACGGTCGCCGAAGCTTTTGGAGATATTGTTCACTTCGATGACTTTTTCACCTAAGCGCTCGGAAACCGGAATGAAGATTTCCTTGGTTTCGTTGCGTTTTTGGCTTTCCTGGCTGCTTAATTCATCAAATCGTGCCAAACGGGCCTTGGATTTGGCGTGGCGTCCCTTGGCATTGGAGCGGACCCATTCCAATTCGTGTTGGATGGTTTTCATGCGAGCGGCTTCTTGTTTGGCTTCCATTTCCAGGCGTTTTTCCTTTTGCTCTAGCCAGGAAGAATAGTTGCCCTGATAAGGAATGCCTTCACCGCGATCCAGTTCTAGAATCCACTCGGCGGCGTTGTCCAAGAAGTAACGGTCGTGCGTGATGGCGACGACGGTGCCGCTGAACTCCAACAGAAAGCGTTCCAGCCAGGCAATGGATTCCGCATCCAAATGGTTGGTCGGTTCGTCCAGCAGCAGCATGTCCGGTCTTTCCAGTAGCAGCTTGCATAACGCCACTCGGCGGCGCTCCCCGCCGGAGAGTTTGGTCACGTCCGCTTCCCAAGGTGGTAGGCGCAGTGCATCGGCTGCGATTTCCAAGGTGCGGTCCAAATTGTGACCGTCTTTGGCTTGAATCAGGTCTTCGATTTCCGCTTGTTTCTTTGCCAGAGCGTCAAAGTCGGCATCTGGTTCGGCGTAGGCGGCGTAGATGGCATCCAATTCCGCCAGGGCGTCTTTGACTTCTTTGACGGCTTCTTCCACATTGCCTCGAACGTCCATATCTGGATTGAGTTGGGGTTCCTGAGGTAGATAACCGATTTTAATGCCTGGTTGTGGGCGCGCTTCGCCGACAATATCCGTGTCGATGCCCGCCATGATTTTCAGCAGTGTGGATTTCCCGGCACCGTTCAAACCCAATACACCGATTTTGGCTCCCGGGAAAAAGGATAGGGAGATGTCTTTCAGGATGTGTTTGTTTGGCGGAACGATTTTTCCAACGCGATTCATGGTGTAAACAAATTGTGCCACGATATTACCTCAGGTTGTTTTGGTTCGAAGGTGTTTTAACTTAGCCGTTAAAATTTTAGGATGTTTTCAGGCCAGCTTTTTGAAAAATCCATAAAAATGCCTATTTTACAAACTTGATCATCCGCTTGTGAAAATAATTCAAGTTAAACCACCGGTTTTGTCGTTTAAACCCTGAATAATTTGGTAAAATTTCTCTTTTAAATTCAGTAGTACTTATTTTCTGTTTGGAGACCTTTAGCATGTTTGATAAGAATATGACCATTGCCGGTTATGATGATGCACTTGCGGATGCGATGAATGCAGAAGCGCAACGCCAGGAAGATCATATCGAATTGATCGCTTCCGAGAATTACACCAGCCCGCGTGTAATGGAAGCGCAAGGCTCTGTGTTGACCAACAAATATGCTGAAGGGTATCCGCACAAACGTTATTACGGCGGTTGTGAGTACGTCGATATTGTTGAACAATTGGCCATTGATCGTGCGAAGGAATTGTTTGGCGCCGATTACGCCAACGTACAGCCGCACTCAGGGTCGCAAGCCAACGCGCCGGTTTACATGGCGTTGTTGGAACCGGGCGATACCGTGCTGGGAATGAGTTTGGCGCACGGTGGTCACTTGACGCACGGTTCGCACGTCAGTTTTTCCGGCAAAATGTACCATGCCGTCCAATATGGTTTGAACACCGAAACAGGTGAAATCGATTATGAAGAAGTCGAGCGTTTGGCGAAAGAGCACAAGCCTAAAATGATTATCGCCGGTTTCTCGGCTTATTCCCAAGTGGTTGATTGGCAGCGTTTCCGTGACATTGCCGATGCCGTTGGCGCGTATTTGATGGTGGATATGGCGCACGTAGCTGGCTTGGTTGCGGCGGGCGAATACCCGAATCCGGTACAGATTGCTGACGTTACCACCACAACAACGCATAAGACTTTACGCGGCCCAAGAAGCGGGTTGATTTTAGCCAAAGCGAATCCTGAAATTGAGAAAAAATTGAATTCGGCGATTTTTCCGGGTGCGCAAGGTGGGCCTTTGATGCATGTCATCGCGGCCAAAGCTGTTGCCTTCAAAGAGGCGATGGAACCGGAGTTTAAGGATTACGCCAAGCGCGTTAAAACGAACGCCAAAGCCATGGCAAACGTCTTTATGGCGCGTGGTTACGATGTGGTTTCAAAAGGCACTGAAAATCACCTCTTCTTGGTCAGCTTCATTGAGCAAGGCTTGACTGGTAAATTGGTGGATGCGGCGTTGGGCGAAGCGCACATCACCATCAATAAAAACTCGGTTCCGAATGACCCTATGTCACCATTTGTGACCAGCGGGATTCGTGTTGGGACGGCGGCATCAACGACGCGTGGTTTCACCGAGGAAGATTCCGTGAACTTGGCCAACTGGATGTGTGATGTCATTGATTCTTGCAACCAGGAAAGCGAGTCTTGGGACGAACAGGTCATCGCAGACGTTCGCGAAAAAGTAAAAGCATTGTGTGCCGCAAGACCGGTGTATAAATAAGCCACTTTGATAACAAACAACGGTGACCGCAAGCTATGCATTGTCCTTTTTGTAACGCGCCAGATACCAAAGTAATTGATTCCCGCCTGGCCACGGAAGGCAGTCAGGTTCGGCGTCGGCGTGAATGTATGCGTTGCGGTGAGCGCTTTACAACCTATGAAACCGCTGAACTGACCCTGCCAAGGGTCATTAAATCCGACGGTAATCGTGAAAAATTTGATGACGATAAAATCCGTCGCGGGTTGATTAAAGCGCTGGAAAAACGGCCGGTGGAAAGTGAAGTTATCGATCAGGTTGTCAATCGCATTCATAAGCAGTTGACTGCGGAAGGGGTGAAGGAGATCCCTTCCTCTCAAATCGGTGAACTGTTGATGGATGCACTTCGGGAACTTGATCAAGTGGCCTATGTCCGTTTTGCTTCCGTTTATCGTTCCTTTCAGGACGTGAACGCTTTCCGCGAAGAAATTGAAAAACTGGTGAAAGCCACCACTTCCCAATAATGATGTCTTCTCGTTCCAATACGTTTTCTAATTTCGATATCCAGATGATGACACGGGCAATGGCGCTTGCTCGTCAAGGTGAATTTTCCACCAAGCCGAATCCGGCCGTCGGCTGTGTCATCACAAAAGACGATAACATCCTCGCCGAAGGTTGGCATCAACGAGCCGGCGAGCCACATGCGGAAAGAGTGGCGTTGGCCGCCGCTCAGGAGTCAGTGGAAGGTGCGACCGTTTACGTCACGCTGGAACCCTGTTCGCATTATGGTAAAACACCGCCGTGTGCCGATGCCTTGGTCGCAGCCAAGGTCGCTCGAGTGGTGGTGGCGATGGAAGATCCGAATCCATTGGTCTCCGGTCAGGGCTTGGCGCGATTGGAAAACGCCGGTATTGCGGTGCAATGTGGTTTGTTGGCGGATGAAGCCGAAGCCTTGAATGCGGGGTTTGTACATGCCATGCGGTGCAAATTACCTTATGTCCGCTTGAAGATGGCGAATAGCTTGGACGGCCACACGGCGATGGCCAACGGGGAAAGTCAGTGGATCACCGGTGACGCCGCTCGCCATGAAGTGCACCGAATGCGGGCCAAAAGCGGCGCTTTGGTGACAGGGATTGGAACTGTCTTGGCGGATGACCCAAGTATGACCGTGCGGTTGCCGGAAGCCGAGTTGCAAGCCATGCATTTGTCGGAAGCGGACAGCCACCCGATTCGCGTGGTGTTGGACGCGCATTTGAGTATGCCGTCCGACGCGAAAATACTCTCTCAGCCGGGCCGTACTATCTTGATGACCTCGCGTGAAACGGTTGATGGTCAACCGACACTCGTAGAGTTGCTGGCTAATGCCGGCGCGGAAATCGTTGCGGTGGAAGCCGATGGCGATAAGTTGGACATTCTTTCGGTGCTGGAGTACCTTTATCAAGAAGAGCGGGTCTTTGATGTGTTGGTGGAAGCCGGCGCCATTGTGGCGGGGGCTTTTTTGCAATCCGGCTACGTAAACGAACTGCATGTATTTATGGCACCGTGCCTGATGGGGCACGAAGCCAAACCGATGTTCTTTTTACCAGGCCTGGTCGAAATGAGTGATAAAATGCCGTTTCAATATCAGTCGGTTCAAACCGTTGGAAATGACTTACATCTGGTTTTGAAGCCGGTTTCCCAAGCAGCCACTCCGGCGACATCTTTTTAGGAGCGCACATGTTTACAGGCATTATCGAAGCAGAAGGCACCATTCGAAAAATTCAGCCCGTCAATGGCGACGCGAAAATGACCATCGCCACCGGAAAACTGGATATGAGCGATGTCAAAACCGGTGACAGTATCGCCTGCAACGGTGTCTGCTTGACGGCCGTGGAACTCGGGCACGATTTTTACGTCGCGGACGTATCGGCGGAAACCTTGAAAGTCTCAACGTTGGGGCATCTGAAGGTCGGTTCGCAGGTGAATCTTGAAAAGGCACTGCGCTTACAGGATCGATTGGGCGGCCATTTGGTCAGCGGCCATGTGGACGGCATCGGAAAAGTGATCTCGATTCGACAAGAAGCGCGTTCTTGGCGTTACCAGATCGAATCACCGGTGGCGTTGAGCAAATACATTGCCGCGAAAGGTTCTATCTGCATCAACGGCATCAGTTTGACCGTGAATCAGGTGGAAGACAATACATTTGATGTTAATATTGTGCCGCATACGCGGCAAGAAACCACGATTAAGGATTTTCAGGTTGGCACCGAAGTCAATTTGGAAGTGGATTTACTGGCGCGCTATTTGGAACGGATGCTGACTGCGCCGCAAGATGATAAACAAAGCCCGGCAGGTGTGACCGAAACGCTTTTGGCCGACCGCGGTTTTATCTAACGAAATTTCTGGAAAGAGACATGCAGTTAAACACGATTGAAGAAATCATTGAAGATTATCGCCAAGGCAAGATGGTCATCCTGATGGATGACGAAGACCGGGAAAACGAAGGGGATGTGATGATTGCCGCCAGTGCGATTACGGCGGAGCATATCAACTTTATGGCACGTTACGGGCGAGGCCTGATTTGTTTGACCTTGACCAAAGAACGCTGTCAACAATTGCACTTGCCATTAATGTCGCGTACTAATCAGGATACGCACAGCACCAGCTTTACGGTTTCCATTGAAGCCGCAGAAGGGGTGACGACCGGTATTTCAGCGGCAGACCGTGCCACCACGATTCAAGCGGCCATCAAACCGGATGCTACGTCGGCGGATATCGTCACACCGGGCCATGTCTTTCCCATTATGGCCAAGCCTGGCGGTGTTCTGGAGCGCGCCGGCCATACCGAGGCGGGTTGTGATTTGGCGCGTTTAGCCGGTTTGGAGCCCGCTTCGGCCATTGTGGAAATCATGAACGAAGACGGCACCATGGCGCGTCGCGACGACCTGGAAGTGTTTGCTCAGGAGCATGGTATTAAGTTGGGTACGGTAGCGGATTTGATCCAATATCGTTTGAAAAATGAAAAAACCATCGAGCGAGTATCCGAATGCCACATGCCAACCGAGTACGGTGATTTCCGTTTGATCGGCTATGAGGATGTTTTAGAGCATCGAGCGCATATGGCCTTGGTTTACGGCCCGTTAGATAGCACTCGGCCTACAGCGGTTCGCGTCCATATGTTGGATACGCTGTGCGATCTGTTTGACTCCAAGCGCAGTGAATGCGGCTGGTCGTTGCGTTTGGCGATGAAGCAAATCGCGCAAGAAGGCTCTGGTGTGATCGTTATTTTGCGTAAGCATGAAGAGGGCGCCGAGTTGTTGGATAAAATCCAGCAATTTCAGATGAAAGACCGCGGCATTAGCCAGCCGGAAACGCAATCGGAAGACGATGCCAAAACTTATGGTTTGGGCGCGCAAATCCTGTCTGATCTAGGACTGAAAAAATTAAAAGTCATCGGTTCGGCTTGGCGCATGAGCGCGTTGGGCGGTTTCGGCTTGGAAATTGTAGAGAATATTGAGAAAATATAAGAGAGCCTTGCACGAGATGGATACACGGCTAAAAATGGCTAAAATCTTCCTGAATGTCGTTGAAAAACTCGTTAATAGCTAGCTATTAGCGTCGTTTTCCGCCTAATTCAGAAAAATTTTATCTCATTTTTTCCTCGCGTCCCACTCGTGCAAAACTCTCTATGAGATTGAGGCGCTCAAGCGGCCACAATGAATTGAAAAATAGGGTATGAGAATGAAAATCATCGAAGGAAATTTGACGGCGGAAGGGTTGAAAATCGGTCTGCTTGTTGGGCGTTTTAACAGCTTTATCGTTGACAGCCTGGTTAAGGGTGCTGTAGACACCATCGTACGTCATGGTGGCTCGGAAGCTAATATTGAACAAGTTTTTGTGCCGGGTGCGTTTGAAATTCCAATCGTGGCGCAAAAAATGGCCGATTCCGGTAAGTACGACGCTATTGTGGCTTTGGGTGCGGTCATTCGAGGCGGTACGCCGCATTTCGATTACGTGGCCGGTGAATGTGTGAAAGGCATCGGCCAGGTGGCGTTGAAAAGCGGTACTCCGGTATCGTTCGGTGTTTTGACGGTGGATACCATTGAGCAAGCCATTGAGCGTGCCGGTACCAAAGCCGGTAACAAAGGTGAAGAGTGCACTTTAGCGGCGATTGAAACCGCTAATGTGTTAAAACAGTTTTAATGGATTTCGGAACACTATGAATCGATCGGATTTTAAGCCCGGCGACGGTGTCGAGGTGGCAGAAGAAGAGGGGCCGGTAAGCCCTCGTAGCCAATCGCGCCGTGTTGCACTGCAGGCCTTGTATCAATGGCAGATGAATCATGCTGAGCCATTTGACATCATCAAGCAATTTTCAGAAGACGGCTTGTTGGGCGATGTCGACGCGTCTTTGTTTCGTGATTTGGTCAATAGTGTGACCGGCCAGGTCACGGAACTGGATGCGATTTTTGCGCCGTTTTTGGATCGTGCTGTGGCGATGATCGATCCGGTGGAAAAGAACATTCTGAGAATGGGGGTTTATGAGCTTCAGTCGAAGCCGGAAATCCCTTATCGAGTGGTGATTAATGAATCCGTTGAACTGGCGAAACGCTTTGGTGCGGAAGAAAGCCACAAATACATCAATGGTGTTTTGGATAAAGTGGCTTTGGAGTTACGCAGTCTGGAAAAAACGCAAATGGACTGACCCCAGGTTCTTTTCGGTCATTTAAAAAGCCAGAGCTTGCTCTGGCTTTTTTGTTTGACCAGAGAACGACCACAAAGTCCTTTTAACAAGAGATAAAGAATGCATGGCGCATGAATTTGATTTGATCCGAACCTTTTTCCAGCCTTTATCGCAGGTTGCGACACCGGATATCGGGATTGGCGACGATGGAGCGGTCTTGTCCTGCCCTCAAGGCCAACAATTGGTGGTGGTGACCGATACCCTGGTGGAAGGCGTGCATTTTCCAATCGATACCGCACCGGAAGACATCGGCTGGAAAGCGTTGGCCGTCAATCTCAGCGATTTAGCCGCGATGGGCGCTTGTCCGGCTTTTTTTTCATTGGCGTTGAGTTTGCCGGAATCGAAAAATCACCTGGCCTGGTTAAAAGCCTTTTCAAGTGGGTTGCGAGATTTAGCGGAAGACCATCAGACTCCGTTGATCGGCGGGGATACCACCCGTTCGGATCGTTTAACGGTGACAGTGACGGCGCACGGTTGGGTGCCTGCCGGGAAGGCCTTGCGGCGTTCCGGTGCGAACCCGGGGGACGGTCTTTACGTTTCCGGTCATATCGGCGATGGTGCTTTGGGATTGATAGCCGTCAACGAATCATTGAACGTCGAAGATTACGCCGGTGCCTTGCAAAAATTGAACCGGCCCGAGCCGCGAGTGGCGTTGGGAAGTTTATTGTCTGATCTGGCCAGCAGTGCCATTGATGTTTCCGATGGTTTACTGGCTGACATTGAGCATCTATTGGAGGCGTCCCAGTGTGGGTGCGAAGTGAATGTGGCCGCGGTTCCGTACTCGCAAGCCATGCGAGGTTATTTGGCGCAAAACCCCCAGGCCTGGTCATTACCGCTGACGGGCGGCGACGATTATGAATTATGTTTTACCGTGCCGGCTGAAAAAGAAGTGTTGCTGAAAGAGCGAACATGTCATTTGAATTTGCCGATAACGCAAATCGGTCGCATCATCACCGGAACCGGCGTGGTATTGAAAAACGCACCGAAAGGGGTCCAAACCTTGGAACACTTAGGCTATCAGCACTTTTAAATTGACCTTGGCCTTTATAAACCGCTTAAACAATTGGCTCTTAAGCCGTCTTGTCGGTCAGTAACTTTTCTTCGCCAACGTCGTCATCATGAGGGTCTTCTTCATTTTCATCCATTTCGTTGGCGGGCGGTAAGTCTGTGACCGCATCGCTGGCTTTAAGCCGGAAGTTCAACAAACGTTCCTCAACCCCTTTTACGCTGTCGATGATGCTGGTTGAGGTGTGCGTCACTTCTTCCACCAACGAGGCGTTTTGTTGGGTGATTTCGTTGATTTCCAACAATGAATGGTTCACTTGTTCGATGCCGTGAGACTGGTGGTTCAGCGAATCGTGCATGGCGGACATCATCGATGAAATTTCGTCGATGGCTTGAGCGTTCTCTTCAAAAGCTTTTTTGGTGAGTTCGCTGAGTTCAATGCCTTGTTTGACTTTTTTCAAGCTGTTTTGAGTCACTCCCTGAATGCTGTGCGCCGCATCACCGGACTTGGACGCCAGATTACGGACTTCGCTCGCCACCACGGCAAACCCACGACCTTGTTCGCCGGCACGTGCCGCTTCAACCGCCGCGTTCAACGCTAGGAGGTTGGTTTGGAAAGCAATGTCGTCAATGACCTGGGTAAAGCTGGCGATTTCCTCGCTGGCGGCTTCGATTTCGCTGATGGCTTCGACCATGCTGTTGACGATATTGACGCCGGATAAGGTATTTTCCTTGGCCTGGGAACTTCGGTTATTGACCGTTGACGCATTAGACAGGGATTCATTGACCTGATTGATCATTTGTTGCATGTGGTTCATGGTGTTTTGAATGGCCTGGGCTTGTTGGTTGACGCGCTGGTTCAAGTCCTGATTGCCCAAGCTGATTTCCTGCACACCACTCACGGCATCGGAGGAAGCATTTTGCACGTCGGCCAGCATGTCGCTGATGTTGGTGGCCATATCTTGCATATTATCTTTCAGTTCTTTCAGCTTGCCTTCAAATTCGCCTTGGATTTCGAAAGCGAAGTTGCCTTGACGGAAATGATCCAATGTGTGGGATTTTTGAGTGATGGCTTCATCCAGTTTGTCCAGGGAGTTGTTCAAATAGGTTTTCAGCTGGGTTAAATCCCCCGGCATATCCAGTTCGATGCGCTTTGAAAAATCGCCTTTATTCATCATTAGCATCACGTCCTTGACCGATTCGATGGCTTGACGTTGGGTGGTCATGGCATCGTTCAGGCTTTCGACCACTTTGCGATAAGCCCCTTGGTATTGATCGGCCGATTCGCTGAAAGCCAAGTTGCCTTGTTGGATGGCTTCACTCATGTTCTGAATGGAAGACATGGTGTGGGAAATCTGGCTGACGGAATCGTTGAAGTTTTCTTTCAGGCTGAGCAGATCGCCGGCATATTCTTTTTCGACGTGGCGATTAAATTGGCCGTGGGACAGGGCGGTGCCGACTTGTTGCAGTTCACCGGTAATGTGACGGAAAGAACCGATCAGGTCGTTGATGCTGTTGCTCATTTCGACCAGCTCGTTTTTACCTTTAAGGGTTTTCCATTGCGCCAGTTCACCGCTTTGGGCAATGCGGGCGATGGTTTTCTTCATGCGATGCAGCGGGCCGGTTATGGAGGTGACGACCAGCAGGTTTAATAAAAGAATCAAAATCAGTCCAATCAAACTGAGCAGACCTAAGCGGTAGATTTGTTCATTGGACAGTTGGTTCAGTTCTTGAATCAGGCCAGAGGTGGTTTGTTGGGATTCCGAGGACAGAAAGTTGATTTGCTGGTTGGCTTGGTTAATCAAAGCAATCAGTGAATTGTTGTTCTCGGTTTCCGTGTTCAAATAATCTTTAATGTCGCCGAAGGATTCCTGAAAGCCATCTCGCGCATTATTTAATTCGGATAGGGTGTCCATCCAGGCAAAGTTGGAACCGAGTTCATCGTTTAAAACCGATAAATCGGTATCGGCAATATCGCCCAATCCGTGTTGATCAAATAACGTATTGACGCTGGTATCCTTTGTGGAAATCAGTTTTCCGAGCATTAATTGCGAGTCGGCCAGGCGTTTTTGCAGATTTTTGACGGCAGTCATCAAGGCCTCGGAATCTTGAATCTCAGGACTGACGGCGAGGCTTTTAAGGGTTTTTTCCATGGTTTCCGCGGTGGGTGTAATGCCATACTCCAAGGTATTGTTGATTTCATTTTTTAGGAAAACGTTGGAGTTGGTGACTTTCTTGTATTGGCGCAGTACCGTTTCAATGGTGTGAATGACTTCCTGGTTTTCGGGGGACGTCAGTACGTTCAACATCTGCTCGGTTTGTACTTTGAGCTCATCGATGGCTTGGTTGAACTTTTGGTTGGAGGCTTGGCTGCGCGTCAAGATGTATTCATTCGATAACTGGGTGGTCAGAATCAGCGATTGCTGTAAATGGGCGATACGACTGGTGTGTTCTTTCTGTAACACGGAGAGCGCATCGGCTTTGGTTTGCACATCGGAGAGTGATTGCCAGCCGATATAGGCGATGGCGGACATAAACCCGATGGATAACAGCGTGTTGATGAACAGTCGTAGATTGATGGAAATGTAATTGAAAAACTTCATATCGCCTTTGAGGCTCCTTAAATACCTGTTATGGAAATAACAGTTTCAGTATATAAAAGGAATGTGACAGCGGGATGAAGTTTAGAGGAAGACATCCTGTCCTTGTTGGCTGAAGGACGGGATGCCATCAATAAGACAGAACGGTTATTTTGCAGCGCGGCGGGCGCGAACGCCGGTGGCTAAATCTTCCAGTAAGGTGAGGCTGGATTCCCAGCTGATGCAGGCATCGGTGATGCTTTGACCGTAGGTTAGAGGTTGACCCGAAACCACGTCCTGGCGACCTTCAATCAAATGGCTTTCCACCATGGCCCCCATAATATGGTCGGCGCCTTTGCTGAGTTGATCTCGAATCGATTGGGCGACGACAAGCTGTCTTTCATGTTGTTTGCTGCTGTTGGCATGGCTGCAGTCAATCATCAATTTTTTCTGAACGCCGGCTTTTTCCAGTTCGGATACGGCTTGATTCACGCTGTCTTCATCGTAGTTCGGGCCGTCGTTGCCACCACGCAGGATGACGTGACAGTCCGGGTTGCCGTTCGTGGAGAAAATCGCGGAATGGCCCATTTTCGTTAAGGATAGGAAAATGTGCGGGTTGTTGGCGGCGCGGATGGCGTCAACGGCGATTTTAAAGCCGCCGTCGGTACCGTTTTTAAATCCAATCGGGCAGGAAAGGCCAGACGCTAATTCACGGTGCCCTTGGCTTTCGGTGGTGCGTGCCCCAATGGCCCCCCAGGAAACCAAGTCGGCAATGTACTGTGGTGAAATCAAATCCAAAAATTCAGTGGCACAGGGAACACCCATGTCGTTGATGTCGACGAGTAGGGAACGGGCGGCTTCCAATCCTTTATTGATTTCAAACGATTCGTTCAAGTCGGGATCATTAATTAGACCTTTCCAACCGACGGTTGTACGAGGCTTTTCGAAGTAAACACGCATGACAATCAACAAATCTTTTTCATAGTGAGCGATCTGCGCTTTCAGGCGTTCAGCGTATTCTCGCGCCGCCTTGGTGTCATGAATAGAGCACGGGCCGATAATGACCAACAGACGATCGTCTTCACCGGTCAGAATGTTGTGAATTTGTTGGCGGGTATCGTACACGGTCTTGGAGGCGTTTTCCGAAATCGGAAACAGTTCGTGCAAGACTTGAGGTGGGCGTACTTCCGTGATCGTCTTTATGCGTAAATCGTCGGTCTGATACTGTGTCATCGTGCTGTCTCTGGTGTCAAATTCATTAACCGTAAAAACGGTATATTATGCCATTTCTGGGACGAAAAAGTTGGCTAAAAATGCGTCCGTGTCATCGGCAATGGTTTTGATAGTTATTTTTTATGAAATTCTGCGGAATTTAACGGGGTTAAGGGTGGCTATTCGAGCGAGTTATGCTAGAATCCCCCGTTAATAAATCGAACATCACACGTCTTAAATTCGGAATTTTTGGAAGAGAAACGCAGTGCATTGTAAATATATTATTGAAGGTTATACCAACGAAGGGCGTAAATTTCGTCCCAGTGACTGGATCGACCGCATCGCGTCGATGATGGCATCGTATGGTTCCTCGCACCGTTTAGTGTTTTCGGAATTGCTGCATCCGGAGTTGTATAAGGGGCAAAAGTGCTTGATTATTGATACCGAGTTGCAGGCCAAGGACCCGGCGATGTTTGATTATGTGATGAATTTTGTTAAATCCAATGATTTGAAAATGTCTGAGGTTTGTGACTCCATGGAGTCTGATCTCGGTTCCTGAGCTCTTTTTTTCCTGTCTTTAGAGTTGTTGAATCAACTCGCTCCCAAACATTAAACTGACCCAACCGCCCAGCGCCAGGAATGGCCCGAACGGGAGTGGGCTGTTAAAACTTCTGCGTTTCAGCAAAACCAATGTCAATCCAACGATTAAACTGCTAATCGAAGCAATTAAAATAATTTGCGGTATCGCCAAGGCACCAAACCAAGCTCCGAGTGCGGCCAGTAGTTTGAAGTCGCCATAGCCCATACCTTCCTTGCCCGTTAACCCCTTAAACGTTTGAAAGATGGCCCATAGGATCAAATATCCGGTTGCGGCGCCAAGAATAGCCTGCTCCGGTGTGGTAAACATACTTTGGGTGTTGAGGATAAGTCCTAGCCATAATAAAGGTAGGCTGAGTGCGTCCAGAATCAACTGGTGTTCGATATCGATAATGGCAATCGCCAGCAGTATCCACAAAAAAATCAGACCGTAAATGGCTAACCAGTTGAACCCGGCATGATAGACCAACGTGGCTGAGAGTACGGCGGTGGTGAATTCAATGACTGGATAGCGCCATGAAATGGTCGTATGGCAATGATGGCATTGACCTCGACCCCATAACCAGCTGAACAGGGGGAACAGTCGAAACCAGGGTAAGGTTGCATGACAGTTGGGGCACGCGGAGCGACTAAGTGAAAGGTGTTTGAATTGTTCTGAAGCGTTTAAGTGTAGTAGGCGTGGCCAGCGCCAAGTGAGCATCGACAGGAAGCTCCCGACAATTAACCCCAGAACGGCCGCGAATAAAACAGCTTCTGTCGGATGAATCGTCGGCATGAGGCTAGGCGTCAAGCCATTTTGAAAAGTTTTTCGAAGTTGACGACTTCAAAGACTTTCAGGATATGATCCGATAGACCGGAAAGGGTAATGCGATTGGCGTTTTCGCCTAAATGAGTACGAAGTTGCAACAACATCCCCAAGCCTCCACTATCAATCTGAGAGGTTTGACTGAAATCGATGACAATGTCTTTGAATTCGTTCTCGCAGTAAGCGGCTTGAAATTCGGCGAAAGAATCAATGGTGAATTTGTCGCCGACATACACCCAAAGCGTATCGCCTTTCAATTTACTGTTAATCATTTTGATCTGTCCAGTTTGCTGTTTTCTCTGCTTAGTATAGGGTAAAAAAAATTTAATTGAAAGCTTTCCGAATTGTGACCTCGGTCAAAAAACGAAACCTCAGTCGTCTTCGCTGTAGATGACGCAATTACGGTCGTTTTCCCAGACCGTTAAACTGTGCATTTTCACCGTCTCGGATTGAATGCGCGATTCGATTTCACGGTATAAAAAAACCGCGATGTTTTCGGCCGTCGGGTTTTGCTCTTGGAAAGAAGGGTGATCGTTCAAAAACGTATGATCCAGTTCGGCCACAACTTGTTTAGCGTGCTTTTTGACTTCTTTGAAATCGACCAGCATGCCAATTTCATTGAGTTTGGAACCTTGCACTTGCACTTCGATTTTCCAGTTATGGCCGTGCAGTTTGGCGCAATCCCCGGGGTAGTTTTTCAAACTGTGAGCCGCGGCGAAGTCCAGTAGGGTTTTGAGTACAAATTGTTGTGCCATATCGGAAACCGAATCCAGTGTTGCTAAGTTGGCGACAATTATAGCAAATTTCCATTTGAGATAAGGAAATTTGCATGAGATTTCCAGTGGATTCAGTGGTCACGCTGGGCGATGTATTGAATCAGGTTTTCCAGAAAAGGGCTGTCGATTTTCAGCTGCATCAGTTGGTTTTGGGCTTCCTGGATCAAGTGGTCTCGGAAAGCTTTGGCTTCGTTTATTCCCATGAGTTTTGGATAGGTCGATTTGGCTTGTGCTTCGTCACTGCCTTGCGGTTTACCGAGTTGCTCAGTGGTGCTTTCGATATCCAAAATGTCGTCCTGCACTTGAAAAGCCAGGCCGATCTTTTGGCCTAAATCCGCCAGGCCTGGTCGAATGCTCTCATAACGGGGTGAGGAAACCGCCCCCATGAGGAGGGCGGCCTGAATCAGCGCGCCGGTTTTCATTTCGTGAAGCCGTTGGAGTTGTTCGAGCGAAATGCGTTGACCGGTGGATTCAATATCCAGTATTTGACCGCCAATCATGCCTTCCGGCCCAGCGGCATGTGCCAGAAGGCGTAAGGCTTCCACTTGTGCTGCCGGCGGCAGATGGGTGTCGGTCAAGATAGCTTCGTAGGAGAGGGATTGCTGGGCGTCGCCTACCAAGATCGCGGTGGCCACATCGTATTGGATGTGGCAGGTGGGTTTCCCGCGGCGAAGGTCGTCGTCGTCCATGGCGGGTAAATCGTCATGCACCAGTGAATAACTGTGAATCAGTTCCAGTGCGCAGGCACAGGCGTCTAATCGCTCAATGGGGGTTTCGAGTGCTTCGCCGATGGCATACAGCAACGCCGGGCGCAGACGCTTGCCCTGATTCAGGGTGGCGTATTGAATGGCTTCCAGCAGGCGGGGTGGTATGGACCGCGGCTGTTCCAGAAACTGGGACAGTGTCTGATGGATGCGTTCTTGGTAAGCAATCAGCGTGGTTTTCAAGCTATCTCCCAGGCCTGGTCAAAATTGAATGCCAGTTGTTAGAAAGAAAAAAGGCTGCTCGAAGCAGCCTTTTGATATTTCCTTTCGGAAAGGATTACAGTTCTTCACCGTGCTTGGACAGGTAATCCGCCACACCTTCTGGTGAGTCTTTCATCCCTTCGTCGCCTTTGTTCCAACCGGCCGGGCATACTTCGCCGTGCTCTTCGTGGAATTGCAGGGCTTCAACCATGCGAACCATTTCGTCAACGTTACGGCCTAATGGCAGGTCGTTGACTACTTGGTGACGAACCACGCCGTCTTTGTCGATCAGGAAGGCACCGCGAAGCGCGACGTTACCTGGGTGAACAATGCCGTAAGCATCCATGATGGAGCCGCCTACATCGGCTACCAATGGGAATTTCACCGGTCCTAGGCCACCTTCGTTGACCGGTGTGTTGCGCCAAGCATTGTGCGTGAATTGCGAATCGATGGATACGCCGATGACTTCGGTGCCCAGTTCTTTAAATCTGTCCACACGGTGGTCGAATGCCAAAATTTCAGATGGACAAACAAATGTGAAATCCAACGGATAAAAGAAAACAACCGCGTATTTGCCTTCAATGTGGCTTTTCAGGTTGAAGTCATCAACGATGGTGCCATCGGCTAAAACGGCGGCGGCTGTGAAGTCTGGTGCTTGTTTGGTAACGAGTACTGACATGATTGACAATCCTTTTTAACGTTTCAATTTTGAAGTGCAAATAGTATAGTCAATTTGTGGCGGCTTGAAAACTGCTTTACAATCGAAATATCCGTTTCGGCTTGTTTCCGCGTTCAGGGTGTTTGAATGCTGGGTGGGTAAAATTTATTTAATCCTTTTAAAAACAAGGTCGATAACCACTTTATTGAAGTCTTTTAAAAGGAAATCCGGTTATGTTTATCGTCTATACCCCAGAAGGACGCAATCGCATTCAGCCGGGTGAATTGTCACCGCAATTGAAAGTGGCTCGAACCAAGCGGGTGAACCCGGTCGGTGAATCGGAAATGGACCAGATGCATTTTAAAGAGGCGATGGCCCAGGTGCATGAAAAAACGCAACCCGCGGTAAAAGAGTATCAATCCGTCCAGAACAAGAATGAACGGAAAGCGGTGGTGAAGGTCTATGAAATCATGACCCAACCGGTGATGACCATTCGTGATGACCGCACCTTGGCGCAGGCCTGGCAACAAATGGTGGAAGCGCATGTCCATCATTTACCGGTGCAGGATGAAGCTGGTGAACTGGTGGGGTTGGTGTCCAGCCATGACATTTTGATGCGTGCCGTGGTGGGCGATAACGGTCAGTTGGATATCGGGGGGGAAGGGCTGGTAACTGATGTGATGACGGAACAGGTGGTGACGACCAGAGCTGAAATGGATATCCGACGTGTGGCTCAGGTCATGAGCGAATACGATTTAGGCTGCATTGTTATTATGTCTGACGCTGAGTCGATTCGCGGCATTGTTACGCTGTCCGACATTGTGCGGCGGCTGTCCGAATCGCCACCGCTGGAGATTTACGTATAATTTTGGCAGGTTAACCGTCCTGGTTAATAGCGCTGACCAATTCCTTGAGAACGATGTCCGCTTGCTCGTTGTCGACCTGACAGGTGCCGGCCGCTCGATGGCCGCCGCCATTGTATTTCAGACATAATTCCCCTACATTGGTGTTGGAACCACGGTCCAAAATGGATTTTCCGATGGCGAATACCGTGTTTTGTTTTTGAAAGCCCCACAGTATGTGAATGGAAATATTGCACTGCGGGTAAAGCGCGTAAATCATAAAACGGTTGGTGGGGTGGATGATGTCTTCATGCCGTAAGTCCAAGACCACTAAGTTACCTTGCACCGTTGAGCAACGCTGAATTTGTTCTTTGGCTTGCGCCTCGTGTTCAAAATACAGGTCAACGCGTTCTTTGACGTCGGGCAATTGCAGGATTTGGTCGATGGTATGGTCGCGACAGTAATCAATCAATTCCATCATCAACTGATAGTTGGAGATGCGAAAGTCGCGGAAGCGCCCCAGCCCGGTGCGGGCATCCATAAGGTAGTTCAGTAGCGGCCAACCGGTTGGGTTGAGCACTTCTTCACGGCTGAATTGTGCGGCATCGCTTTTATCGACCGCCTCCATAATGTCATCGGAGACACGTGGAAAGGCTTTTTTACCACCGTAATAATCGTACACAACACGTGCCGCGGAAGGCGCACTGGCATCGATAATGTGATTGTCGGTCTGAGCGTTGCGGACGCTTTCGCTTAAATGATGGTCAAACGCGAGATGGCAGCCTTTGACGTAAGGGAGGTTGGTGGTGATGTCGTTCTCGGTGATTTCAATCTTGCCATCCTGCATATCCTTAGGGTGGACAAACAAAATATCATCAATCAAATCGAGTTCTTTAAGTAGGACGGCGCACACCAAGCCGTCGAAATCGCTGCGCGTGACTAAACGAAATGTCTTATCCGCCATAAAAGCCTCCTTGTACTTGTAAGGTGTTTAGGAAACCTCTGTGATTAAATCCAAACGGATTTAATCACAGAGGTTCCTTAGGTTGTTCAGAACATTTCGTTTAATTTAGCACAAATTGCGCGGATAGAAATTTAAGAATTTTCTTGTTGGGCGGCTTCCAAATCCTGACGGACTTTTGCCATGTCCAAATCGCACAATTGTTGGATGCCTTCTTCCAGATTGGACTCCGGAATCATGCCGGGGTTGGAGAAAACGACAATTTTTTCGCGCATGAATACCAGCGTTGGAATGGAGCGCACTTGGAACATGCCAGCCAGTTCTTGCTGTTCTTCCACATTGACCTTGGCGAAAACGATGTCAGGGTGTTTTTCGGATACGGCTTCGAAAATCGGTGAAAATTGTTTACAGGGGCCACACCATTCGGCCCAGAAGTCCAGAATGACAATGTCGTTGTTTTCGATAGTGGATTCAAAATCTTCGATTTTTAGGTTGGTTACAGCCATTCTAGTCTCCTTGAGCTGGTTTAGTGAACGGATTAGGCATCCGGGTTGGGATTGCCGCCTTGCGTGAGCAGGGCGGGATTCAGGTACTTGCGCAGAGTCTCTTCGTCGAGCTCCGTCATGGCTTTAGCCACGTCCAAAACCGGTTGTCCGGTTTCGTAGGCTTTTTTCGCGATGGCGGCCCCGGTTTCGTAACCGACAACACGGTTCAAAGCGGTGACCAGAATCGGATTGACTTCCAAGGCTTCTTGAATGTTCTGTGGGTTGACGGTAAAACCGGCAATGGCTTTTTCCGCCAGAACCTTGCCGGCATTGGCGGCAATTTCAATGCTTTCCAATAGGTTGCGGGCAATCATCGGTAACATGACGTTCAATTGGAAATTACCGGCCTGCCCGCCAACGGTGATGGCGGTGTGGTTGCCCATGATTTGCGCGGCGACCATGCAAACCGCTTCCGGAATGACCGGGTTGACCTTGCCCGGCATAATGGAGCTGCCCGGTTGTAAAGCCGGTAGTTGAATTTCGCCCAGGCCTGCCAAGGGACCGGAGTTCATCCAGCGCAAGTCGTTGGCGATTTTCATCAAGCTGGTGGCCAGCACGTTTAATTGTCCGCTGAGTTCCACGGCGGTGTCTTGTGAACTGAGGCCGACGAACAGGTTGGCCATGGGTTCGAAATGCACGGCGGTGATGGTGGACAGGTTGGCGCTCACCAAGCGGCTGAATTCCGGGTCGGCGTTAATGCCGGTGCCGACGGCCGTGCCGCCCTGCGGTAAACGGTGCAGTCGAACCTGAGTGTGTTTCAAGCGTTCGATATTGTCCAGAATCAGGTGGCGCCAGGCGGAAATCTCCTGGTCGAACCGAATGGGCGTCGCATCCATTAAATGGGTGCGACCGGTTTTAACGGTTCCGGCCAGCTCGTGTTCTTTGGCTTCCAGGGTTTGAACCAATGCTTCCAGGCCTGGTAATAATTGCTCTTCGACGGCAATGGCGGCTGCGACATGAATGCTGGTCGGAATGACGTCGTTGGAGCTTTGGCTCATATTGACGTCATCATTCGGGTGAATGTCCACTCCGGTCAGCTGTTTCGCCAGTGTGGCGATGACTTCGTTCATGTTCATGTTGGTGCTGGTGCCGGAGCCGGTCTGGAACACATCGATCGGGAAATGTTCCAAATGTTGGCCTTGAATGATTTCTTTGGCGGCGGCTTGGATGGCACTGGCTTTTTCTTCCGAAATCAAGCCCAGTTCCAAGTTACTTTCCGAGCAGGCGAACTTGACATAAGCCAGCGCCTGGATGAAACCGGCGGGTATCGGTTGATGGCTGATCGGAAAATTGTCGATGGCTCTTTGTGTTTGAGCGCCGTAAAGGGCGGATTCGGGAACTTCCAAGGTTCCCATACTGTCTTTTTCAATGCGATAGTGTTGTGTCATAGGAAGCGTCTTTGGCTTATTTTTAGGGCGTTGAGCGGACTCGGCCCCTTTGCTGGTATCTGGTTAAATTTGTTGCTATTCTATCGCATTCATACTCAAAATTATAGAAAGTGTCGCGAATGGATTTGGATAAAAATTTTCTGGGCGAAATGCTGCTCAATAAAACCCTTTGGTGGTGTTTAACTCAGGAAGGTGACGGCGTGAAGTTCAAAGCGTCGCCGGCGTTGCAAGAGATGGTGGGGGCGCAAATTCCGGACTATGCCACCTTTCTTTCCTATTTGATGCCGGAAAGCGCGCACCTGCTTGAGTATAAGTCTCGTGAATTTATGGCGCGTCCGGAAGTGGATGAACGCTTTTTAGTCGGCTTTAAAGTCGACGAAAAGATTACCTGGCTGATTAATAAGCTTCATCTGGCCCATCAAGGGCCGGGCGATTGTCGCGTGCTTTACTCCACTTGTGTGGAAGTGTCGGAGATGTACGCACTGGAAGAGCAGTTGATCGAATCGCACAGTCGTTTGATGATCGAGCAGCTCCGTGCTAAAGAGGAAATGGCCAAAAAAGAAGCGGCGTTGTTGCAACAGCAATACGACGACCAAACGCAGTTTTTGGCGATGCTCAGTCATGAATTGCGCTCACCCTTGATGGGGATGAACAGTTTGGTTTCCGTGGTTAAAAAGAAACAGCAAGCCCATGAAGATGCGACGGACGATCTGAAAACCATGCGGTTGACCATCGAGCAACTGAATTTTCTGATTAATGATATTTTGACGTTCGCTCAAACTGAATTCGGGTCAATTCAATTAAAACCGACGATATTTGAACTCGATCAGTTGGGCGAATATGTCAGTCACCTAACCAAGTCGATTGCGTCGGAGAAAGGCATTTTTGTCTCCTTCGCGATCAGCAGTCGCAATAACTGCTTCTACGGCGATTTAGTCCGGGTATCGCAAATTTTGGTGAATCTGATTGTCAACGCCATTAAATTTACCGAAATCGGCGGGGTGTTCGTTGAAATCCGCGAGTTGGATAATGAATTGGAAATTCAGGTGTCCGATTCCGGAGTCGGAATGGATGAAGCTGACTTAAAAAACATTTTTAAACCGTTCAAGCAGCTGGAATCGGATGCGGGGCCGCGTTATGTGGGGTCGGGTTTGGGGTTGGCCATAGTGAACACCTTGGTTGAGTTAATGAACGGACGGATTTATGTTGAGTCCACAAAAGGCGTCGGCAGTTTATTCACTGTGAATTTGCCGATGGAGGTTAAGTCCTGCCCAACAGGTGACCTCAATGTGGCAATGGGGTGTGATACCTGTTCGGAGCTGAGTGACAGTTTTCGGTGTGAGGATGTTGATGTCTTGATTGCCGATGATTCCAATATCAACCAAAAAGTGCTCGAGACCTTTTTGGAGCAAATCGGTTGTCGGGTCGATAAAGCAAATGACGGTAACCAGGCCTGGGAAAAATTCCAACAGAACGCCTATGACTTCGTGTTTTTGGATATTCAAATGCCAGGCATGAATGGCGCGGAGGTGTGCCAAAAAATTCGAGATTTACCGGCGGAATCCAAACCGCGTTTGCAAGGCGTATTTGCGTTGACCGCGGCGCATACCGTCAATGAAGTCGAGCAGATGGGGATTGAAATCGACCAAAGCATTTTTGATGAATGGGTGGAAAAGCCAATTTCACAGGACAAGATCATTCATCTGCTGCATTGCAAGGAACACGCGGCGACAAAAGCCAATTTAAGCACCTTGAAGGGCGTTAAGCAGATGGAAAGTCTAGCCTTGGATATTCCCGAACACCTGCAGCATCTTGTGCCGCAATTAGTGGAAAGCAGCCGAAAAGAAATTGATGAGATACGAGCCCGGCTTCAGGCTGAGGATGAGGCGGCTATTCGTAAGGTTCTGCACCGCATGAAGGGGAATTTGATGTTGTTCAATATGCCAAGCGTGTTGGATGTGGTGCGTGAAATGGAGCAAATGCCGTCTTATCAGAACCGCTCGGATGTGGAAGCGCGGTTGCGCTTTCTGGAAAATCAATTACGAAAACTGGGGTAATTTTTCAATGAAATTTTTTTGAAACGGTCTATAATGACCAAAATAAAGAAGTTTTACTACGAACTTTTACTCCCAAAACTACAGAAGGATTTTCGCATGGCAAAAGCAAAACCTAAAGTTCTCTTGGCAGAAGATCATGATTTGGTTCGTGCCGGTTTTAAGTCCATCTTGGATTCCGACGGTACGGTCAAGGTGGTAGCCGAAGCTCAAGATGGTGAATCCACACTTGCTTTGATTGACGAAAAACAGCCGGATATTTTGATTATTGACCTGTCGATGCCTAAGTTGAGCGGCATAGCGGTGATCACGCACCTGAAAAAGAAAAAATACGATACCAAAGTCATCGTCTTGACGGCGGCCGAAGCACCGAATGTTTGGAAAGAAGTACTGGATTTGGGGGTAGAAGGGATTGCGCTAAAATCGGTGTCGAAAGAAGAGCTAATTGGCGGTATCAAAAATGTGATTGCCGGTGAGAGTTTTGTTCATTCCGATATTCAGCCAGGTCTGGAAGAATATAAAGCGGAATTGGCCGCACAACAAACCGACGACGTGGAGCTGGACGATAAGCCCAAGCGTCCGAAAAAATTGTCGGTGCGTGAAAAACAGGTTATTAAACTGGTAGCCGAAGGTTATAAGACCAAAGACATTGCCGAAATGTTGGAGATCAGTGACCGAACGGTATCCAAACACCGCGAGAACATTATGACCAAGCTGGGGATGACCGCGTCTGCGGAATTGGTGAATTATGCCAGTCATATCGGTTTGTTGAAAGTCGGGTTGAACGAAATCCACTGATTGCAAACGTTCACTTAGGCATAAAAAAAGGGGCTTTTAAGCCCCTTTTTTTATGGGTTATGACTTGAATCTTAAATGGCTTCCACCCACTCCGTCATCCAGTCTTGTGCTTTTGGGTTTGGCGCTTCCATAAAACTCACGACAAAGTTATCTCCCATATCGGTTACGCCGAACGAGCGAGGGCGAACCGCCATCGCTTGAGGCACCGGTAATTGCATGCCAAAGCAAAAGATGATGTGCTTGGCTTCCAAAATATCCGGTGCCACTTCACCGTTAATGTTTTGAGTATGAGCGGCGTGGTCGAAACGGGCGATGTATCCCGCTTTTTCATTGTCGTTAATACAGTCTTCCAAGTAATCTAAGATGGCATCGACACTTTGATATTGGGTGTCGGATTTAGCAATGGTTTTCGAGAAAACCGGGTATTTGTCATGAAAAAGCGATTGTTCCATGTGTGGTTCCTAAGTAATGATGAAAAATTACTTGTACTGTCTGAGGTACAAGAGTTCGAAAAAGCGTTTGGCTAAATGCATCAGACGACACGGTGGCAACATCAATGTTCCTTTTTCGGTCCGCTTGATGAGAACGCCGTGGGATAGGGTGTCGATAATGCATATTAGTTCGTGCTTAAAGGTTTTAAAATTCGTTTGGTCTTGCAGCTCTGCAACCAGGTTGTGGGCCGCGGCTTCGGCTTGCAAGTCGGCCATATGAGCTTGTTTGGCTTGCCAGTCTGGTCCCGGGTAGCTACCGGAGTCACCGGCGACATAGGTTTTTTCCAACCCGTCCACTTGGCAGAATTCGTTGGCTTTGATCAAACCGCCTTCGGATTTTGCAATGTCTGAATTTTGTGACCAGGCCGGTCCGGTCATGCCAGGCATAAACAGAATCAAATCCGCTTCAAATTCATCGCCTTCGGTGATGACTTTGTTGGCCTCAAAGGCTTTCATTTTGTGGCCGAGGCGCGTTTTGATGCCTTTTTTGGCCATCATCTTCATGACGGCATCCGGTACTTTGTCGCCCAAGCGTTTGCCGGGTTTGGGGGCCGGGTTGAAGAAGATGAGTTCGAATTGGTCGCGACGCCCTTGTTTGCGAAGCAGGGTGTCGATGCCGAACAGGAATTCAAACATCGGGCCGCCGCGCATGGCGGAAGGTTCTTTTGGGTTGCCGCCGAAACCAATGGCAATGGTTCCGCCGGACATATTGTTCAAACGTTCTTTGATTTTCTCGGCGGCCGGAATGCCTTCACAGGGGGTGATGGCGTGTTCGATGCCGGGCAGTTTTTTGATAAAGCGGCCGCCGGACGCGATGATCAGACCGTCGTTTTCAAAATCACCTTGGTCAGTGTGGACGGTGCGTCCGTTATTGGAAATATCGGTGACGCTGGCCTGAATGTATTCCACTGTTTGGCGGTTAAAGAAATTGGTCAAATTAATACGAAGGTCCTCTCCACGGCGGAGATTGGACGGAATCCAGATTAAACTTGGAAGATAAATCAATTCTTTGGTGGGGGCAATCACTGTGATCCGAGCGTTTGGTGCTAGTTTACGAGTTTTCTTGATAGCGGTAAGGGCGGCAAATCCTGTGCCGAGAATGGTAATATTCATCAGAGTTTAATCCTTTTATTTAAGGTTAAATAAATGGTATAGAAAAAATCTATATGGGTAAAATAAAATTTTATCGATGTTCGTGATAAAAATTAATTATGTTTCTGTTTGTCGTGTCTTTTTTGCATGTGTAAAGCATGGACGTAAGTGTTTGAAGTTTTAAGAATTCATTAAAGTACACATATTTTACCTCGTCAACCTTAAGAAAATTGACTATACTCATTTTGCCTTATGGACGGACGGTGGAAGCCGGCTGGAATGGAACGCTCGCGATTGATGAAAATACAATTAAAAAATATAAAAACATTAAATGAACGTATAAGAGAGCTTTGCATGAGATGGATACACGGCTAAAAATGGCTAAAATTTTCCTGAATGTCGTTGAAAAACTCGTTAATAGCCAGCTATTAGCTTCGTTTTCCGCCTAATTCAGAAGAATTTTATCTCATTTTTTCCTCGCGTCCCACTCGTGCAAAGCTCTCTAGTAAGTGAGAGGGTGTAACCATGAAACAATTAATGAAATTATTTAGTGTCGTGATTCTATTGGGTGCAACGATGAGCGCTCAAGCGGGGTTGTGGAGTAATGTTAAGGAAGATGCCGCCAAGGCTTGGGAAGGTACCAAAGAAAATGCTTCCAAAGTCGCCGATGACGGTGAAGAAGCTTATGAAGACGGTAAAGATACTTCCGTTAAGGAAATTAAGCAGGAAGCCGAAGAGCAAGGTTTGAAGCCGGTGAAGCCGAAAGAAGACGAAGCGGGAATTCCCGTGGATTGATGTCGTTTGGGTGGAACTCGATTCAATTTGGAAAGCCGACAATTGTCGGCTTTCTTGTTTTTTGACGCCTTAAAACGTGTAAAATAACCCTCAATTTTAAACAAAGCTCTCACAAAGACGTTTTGTGAAAGCGTCCGTGTTCAATAACGGTCTCACTTGAGGAGCCAAAGGTTGATGAAAAAGATGAAACCTTTTCTGAAGTTGCTGTTGGTGCTGCCTGCTTTGTTGGCGGTAACGGCATGCGAAAAAGTCTCGAATACCGCTAAGAATATTCAGTCCGATTGGGTCGGCCTGGACCGTAAAATAGAGATTTACAGCTGTTATACCGGTAAGGTTTTGAAAACCTATAAAGGCAGTGTTCGTTTGAACCCGGATGACAAAATCGGTGGGGCCACTTCCTTTTTGGTGGACGGCAAAAAGCTGCACACCAATATGTGTTATGTGGTGAGTGAAATCGGGATTAAAGAAGAGCCGGTCGATTCGGCTCCGTAAAATCATTCAATCGGGTCATTCGGTTTTGAATGACGACCATAAACTGTTTAATAGAGAAGCATTCACGTGTTTAAACCATCCTTTTTCAAGCTTTTTTTACTGTCAGGCCTGGCCGTTTTTCTGGTGGGCTGTTCCGGCGTGCAAACCAAAGACATGGGCGACGATACCTATCAAATCGTCAACTTTTACAGCGAACCACCACGTGATTTCGACAGCTTCACCATTGAAAGCGAAGCGGATGAACTCTGCCCGCTGGGGTATTTGGTGCTGACCAAAAATGCCGGGAAATCCGCCGAATTCGGTTATAACGATTTCAGTTGTGCCGCCGGTCAAAACTGTGATTATGTGTTGGAATGGCGTATTCGCTGTGAAGAAAGAGCCAAACCGGACTTCTCCATTTTCGGTAAAACCTAATCGACGGTTTGAGACGCGTTAAATGGGGCCATTGAAACACATTATTTGGTTGCTGGGGTTAACGGTATTTGCCATTTGGCAGATGCCGAGCATTCCGAACTGGCCTTTGGCGTTACAAAAGCTGCTGTTCTGGTTGCCCTATCTGATTGCAGGCCTGGGTATTTTTGTCAGTGCGTTTCTGAACCGTCTTCAACCGATATTGATTCTCGCCAGTCTGGTGTTGTTCAACGCCGGAATGCAGTATTTTGTGCCCCAGGCGGACGTCACCTTGTCGGCCATTACCTTGTACCCGGTTTTAGCGCTGCTGTTGCCATTGAATTTACTCTTCTGGTTACTGTTTCCGGAAAGAGGTGTTCAGGATAAACTTTATGTCTCTGTCCAATTTATTTTGTTGGCTGCGCAAGGCTATTTTGTTTATTGGGTTATGGCGAATTTGCCGCTTGAATACTGGCGTTGGGTTGCTTCGCCGAGCGGCTATGAAGCGGTACGTTTGCCGTTCGTGGCGATGCTCACAATGGTGGGAGTCTGGTTCCTGATGATGTTCCGCAATGCACTTCTCAGTCACGCCAAGGTGTTGGATCAAACCGTGGTGTTTGTTCTGATTGTCATGGCGTTTGGTTTGAATGCTTTTTACGAGTATGGCGCTTTGGCCTGGACCAGTGCCTTTGCCGCGATGATGATTTTATTATCGCTGATTTTCGATGCGCATCATATTGCTTATACCGACCAGTTGACGGGGTTAAAAGGGCGTCGCGCCTTATTGGAATCGTTTTTAGGTTTGGGCCGCAAATACAGCATCGCCATGATGGATATCGACCATTTTAAATCTTTTAACGATACTTACGGTCATGATGTCGGGGATTTGGTGTTGCGAACCGTTGCGCAGGAGTTGGAAATGATTGCCACCGGCCAGGTGTATCGCTATGGCGGTGAAGAATTTACGGTGGTGTTTAAAGGCAAGTTGCCTGACCAAGTGTTACCGGCGCTGGAAACCGTGCGCAAGGCGATTGAGACCCGTGTTTTGAAGGTGCCGTTGAATGGCCAGGATGAGGAAACACATGTCACGGTGAGTTTTGGCCTGGCCACGCGGGATGCACAGCATAAGAAACCGCACGAGGTCATGAAATACGCCGATGAAGCCTTGTATCAAGCCAAGGAAGCCGGACGAAACCGAATCGTGGTGGCGGGGCAACCGGTAGCGACTGCAAAATCGACGCCCAAGACGCGTACTAAAACAAAACCAAAGACCGCGCCTAAGCCCAAAACGGCCAGGCCTAGTCAAAAACGTTCAACTCCCGCCAAGCGGTAATTCGAAACCAATTCGTCGCCGATTATCAAAACGAGAAGATAATATTATGAGTCAAAAAACCGTTAAAACCGTACAAGAAAACAGCGAAATTGAAATTTCTTTTCAACTCTCCCTACTGGATGGCACCGTGGTCGATCAAACCGAAGAAGGGGAGGTGTTTGCCTTTCAGATCGGCGATGGGCAACTGTTGAACCGTCTGGACGAGTTGCTAATCGGTCTGGAAGTGGGCACGACCGGAAAATTCACACTGATGCCGGAACAGGCGTTCGGTTTGCCGGATCCCGAGAACTTCAAAACCATGTCGCGCAATGAATTTCCCGACACGATGGTGCTGGAAGAAGGCTATGTTATCGGCTTTGATACCCCGTCCGGGGATGAAATACCCGGTACGATTTATGAAGTGAACGGCGATGAAGTGGTGGTGGATTTTAATCACCCTCTGACCGGTCAGGTCGTGGTGTTTGAAGCGAAAATCGAAAACATTCTGTCCTGATTTCGTTTCAGCTTAATCTTCTTTATGTGCCTGTTGTTGGTGGGCCTCTGAACAAAAAAAGCGGTCGCCTGCTTCGGACGTTTCGCAAATCGCTTCGTGTTTTGGCAGGTGTAAACCACAGGTCGCGCAGGCCACCATTTCTTCCGGTTCGGCTTTGTTTTTTAAGGTTTCAGCCTCGGCTGACGCGGCGCGCAATTCCCGCACACGTTTTAATGTAAAGCGAATGGCCAGGTAAACGACTAGGATAAATACGAAAAAAAGCAGGGCTCTCATAGGAATTCAGTGATTTCAGCGGTTGTTTTAATGCATTTATTGTCTAAAAAACATAAAATAATTGCAATTTAATTTACCGCCGAACATCGTATCAAGGTGGGTGCGGCAAATCCGTTAAAAGGCAATTCATGAACTTACACGAATATCAAGCAAAATCGCTGTTTCAGCAGTATGGTATCCCGACGCCGACCGGCGTCAAGATTGATGACTTGAGCCAGTTGCCTGATGCGCTGGCGCAAATCGATTCGGATGGTTGGGTCGTTAAGGCCCAAATTCATGCCGGAGCACGTGGTAAAGCCGGTGGTGTAAAGCTGGTGAAAACGGCTGAAGAAGCACAGCAAGCGGCGGCTTCTTTATTAGGGTCGTCATTGGCGACGATTCAGACGGCCGGAAAAGCCTTGCCGGTGAATGCGCTTTTGATCGAGCAGACGTTGGATATTCGCCACGAATTTTATTTGAGCTTATTGGTGGATCGTGTCACCAAAACACATACCTTTGTGATTTCCGAAGCGGGTGGCATGGACATTGAACTGGTGGCCGAAGCCTCGCCGGAAAAAATCTTGTCCGTGCATGTGGATGGTGCCATCGGGCTGATGCCGTATCAATGCCGTGAAATCGGTTTTGCATTGGGTTTGACCGGTACCGCATTCAAGCAGATGGCGGCGATGATGCAAAGCTTTTACCGTATGGCGCTGGATCAGGATGTCTCTCTACTGGAAATCAATCCGTTGGTGCTGACCGCGGACAATGAGTTGGTGGCATTGGATGCGAAATTGAATATCGATTCCAATGCCTTATATCGCCAACCAGGCCTGGTGGAAATGCGCGATGCGACTCAGGAAGACGAGCGTGAAGCCAAAGCGGCCGATCATCAGCTCAATTACATTGCGCTGGACGGCAACATCGGCTGTATGGTCAATGGCGCCGGTTTGGCGATGGCCACGATGGATTTAATCAAGCTGAATGGTGGCGAGCCAGCCAATTTTCTGGATGTGGGCGGTGGCGCGACGCCGGAGCGCGTGGCGGAAGCTTTTAAACTGATTCTATCCTCTTCTGAAGTGAAATCGATTCTGGTGAATATTTTTGGCGGCATTGTGCGTTGCGACCTGATTGCCGACGGGATTATTCAGGCGGTGCAGGAAGTTGGTTTGCAAATTCCTGTCGTGGTGCGTTTAGAAGGAACCAATGTGACATTAGGAAAAGAAAAACTCGCCAATAGCGGCTTGAGTATCATTACCGCAGACGGCTTGGCCGATGCGGCGCAAAAAGCAGTCGATGCGGCGTTAAATGCGGCAATGGAGGGTCAAGCATGAGTATTTTGATCAACCATCAAACCAAAGTCATTTGCCAAGGCTTTACCGGCAAACAAGGCACTTTCCACTCCGAACAGGCCATGGCGTATGGCACCCGGATGGTCGGCGGCGTGACGCCGGGTAAAGGCGGCAGCGAACACTTAGGCTTGCCGGTGTTTAATACCGTCAAAGAAGCGGTGGCCGCAACCGGCGCCGAGGCCTCAATGATTTATGTGCCGCCGGCGTTTGCAGCCGATTCGATTATTGAAGCCATCAACGCCGGTATTAAAGTGATTACCTGTATTACGGAAGGGATTCCGGTCAATGATATGTTGAAAGTTCGAACAGTGCTGGACAAGTCCGATGCCTATTTGATTGGGCCGAATTGCCCAGGCCTGATTACGCCGGGCGATCATCAACAGGGCTGTAAAATCGGGATTATGCCGGGCCACATTCATTTGCCCGGAAAAGTGGGTATCGTGTCGCGCTCTGGCACCTTGACGTACGAAGCGGTTCACCAAACCACGCAAAACGGCCTGGGTCAATCGACCTGTGTCGGTATTGGCGGAGACCCAATCCAGGGGATGAACTTTATCGATTGCTTGACCTTGTTTGAGCAGGACCCACAAACCGAGGGCATTATTCTGGTCGGTGAAATCGGCGGTCAAGCCGAAGAAGACGCCGCGCAATACATTCAAGAAAACGTTTCCAAACCGGTGGTGGCTTACATTGCCGGTGTCACGGCACCGGCCGGAAAACGCATGGGCCATGCCGGCGCCATTGTCAGCGGTGGTCAGGGCACGGCGGAAGCCAAGTTTGACGCCCTGGAAGCGGCGGGCGTGACCGTAGTGCGCTCTCCAGCTGAGTTGGGTAACGCCATGTTCAAGCTGATCGGATAAGGTCAAACGGAATTCAAACTATGTCACAACAATTAACGGTCGTCATGGCGCAAATCAATCCAGTAGTCGGTGATATCGACGGTAACGTCGATTTGATCATCGACTCGGCACGACGGGCAAAAACCGAACAAAATGCCGATATCGTGGTGTACCCGGAAATGACCTTGACCGGTTATCCGCCCGAAGACCTGTTGTTTCGCGAAGCTTTGTACGATCAGGTTAAAAAAGCCTTGCTGAGCATTTGTGAACAAGTCCAGGACGTGGTGCTGGTGTTGGGGTATCCGATGATGGACGAATTGGGTGAACGCTTCAATATGGCCGCCTGGATCGAAAACGGTCAGATTCAAGCCAGTTACATCAAGCAGAACCTGCCGAATTACAGTGTGTTTGACGAGAAGCGTTATTTTTCGGCCAGTGAGCAGCCTTGCGTTGTGGAATACAAAGGCGTGCGTTTTGGGTTGTTGATTTGTGAAGATATTTGGAAGCCGTCGCCAGCCAGTCAATCCGTTCAAGCCGGAGCGGATATTTTGCTCAGTCTAAATGCCTCCCCGTTTTCGCAGGAAAAACATCAGGATCGCATCCAGGTGGTCAATCGCCGCGTCAGTGAAGTGAAGCGACCGATGATTTATGTCAACCAGGTCGGCGGACAGGATGAACTGGTGTTTGATGGTGGCTCCTTTGCGACCTGTGCCGAAGGGGATGTTCAGGTGCAAGGCGGCGAATTCAAGCCGGACCTGATTCCCGTTCAGGTCTTAAAACAAGCGGACTCGGTTGTCATTTTGCCGGGGGAAAAACAGCCGTTATATCAAGATGAAGCGCGTATTTATGAAGCTCTGGTAACCGGCGTGAAGGATTATGTCGAAAAAAATGGTTTTGGTGGCGTGGTATTGGGCTTGTCCGGCGGCATCGACTCGGCTTTGACGTTGGCGGTGGCCGTGGATGCGTTAGGTGCCGATAAGGTTGAAGCGGTGATGATGCCGTTCCGTTACACGGCAGACATTAGCATTGAAGATGCTGAAAAAGAAGCCAATACTCTTGGTGTCAAATACCATTCTATTCCGATTGAATCGGTGTATGCGGCAAGTGAATCCGCTCTGGCAGATCGTTTTCAAGGTTATGAAGAAGATGTGACGGAAGAAAATATGCAGGCGCGCATTCGCGGGATGTTATTGATGTCGATTTCCAATAAAACGCATAAATTGGTGCTGGCGACGAGCAATAAATCCGAAGTGGCCGTGGGGTATTCTACTTTGTATGGCGACATGGTCGGTGGCTTTTCGCCGTTGAAAGACGTGCCAAAAACCTGGGTGTATCGTTTGGCGGCTTATCGAAACCGTGAGGGTGAAGTGATTCCGGAGCGGGTGATTACACGCGCGCCATCAGCCGAATTGCGCCCGGATCAGAAAGATCAGGATTCGCTGCCGGATTACGAGGTGCTGGACAATGTGATTCAGGCCTTTGTGGAAGAAGATAAAAGCCCGGAACAGATTGTTAAAGCCTTTGGGTATGACGAAGCCGAAGTGCGTCGTGTGGTGGGAATGATTACTCGTAACGAATACAAACGCCGTCAGGCGGCACCGGGAGTGAAAATTTCGCCGAGAGCTTTTGGCCGTGACAGACGTTATCCGATTACCAGCCGTTACAGTGAATGATGGTTGAGGCTTTGAATAGCACTTTTCACCCGAAATAAAAAAACCGCCACACCCTAAAGAGTATAAAGGCTTGGCGGTTTTTTTATATCAGTCGTTTTTTAATCAGTTTCCTCGGCTTTTTCTTGAGATTGAATACGAGCCAGGTTGAGGTCAATGACCGCTTGAGCGTCATCGGCGTTCTGCTTCATGCCCAGCTCTTGGTAAGCATCGCGCATCAGTTGCAAGGCATAAATATTGACCACCGAGCGTGGGTAAGTATCGATAATGAATTTGGCGCGGTTGGCGGAGGCTAAATAGGCTTTGCGTTTGAAATAATATTCGGCCACCTGATATTCATGGCGTGCCATGCGATTGCGCAACACAATCAGCCGCTCGCGGGACTTGGCAGAATATTTAGACGTTGGAAAACGGTTCAGTAACTCTAAATAAGCATTATAGGCTTCTTGTGTCGAATCCATGTCTCGTGAGGCGGGGTCGGTTAGCCAGCTGTCGAACCAGCTTTTGTTGATGGAGTCTGCCGACAAAGCGCGCAAGTAATAAGCGTAAGGCAAAGCCGTATGTTTCGGGTATAAGCGAATAAACTCTTCCAGTTCGCGTTGAGCCGATTCCGGTTCATCATAGCGATAATAAGAGTAAGCCAGTTCCAGATAAGATTGTTCGGCGTATTTGCCGTAGGGGTAGTAGGCTTTGAGCTTTTCATAATACCCAATGGCCGATTCCCACTGCTCGCTGTTATAAGCGTCTTTGGCATGTTCGTAGAAATCTTTGACCGTCCATTCGGATTCGTCTTTCTCTACGAGAGAGCAAGCTTGCAGTGCAAGGGTCAATAAAACAATCAGGGATAACAGCGAGTGCTTCATATTTTGGTAAAATGGCGTTTCGAATAAAAAATTAATCATACCATATGTGCCGAGCTGAGTATAAGTAGTCGACTCTGAATAACGCATTTAAATTTATGTGAGACGTTTAAGCAGGTGGGCTCTAGGCGTGGATTGAAGATAATGGTTATTCCATTATCGAAATTCACAACAACGAGAATGCTTGCTTAAACGCTCACCCGAAGGGGCTTCTCCAGTTTTCACTCCTCTGCGTTAGAATGCTTTATGTTATCTAGATAGCATTGCACCATTCTTTCTTGATGAGTAAAAACTGGCTTTGCCATAAATTAAATGAGTTATTCAGAGTCGACTAAGTAATGGATGGTTAAAATCCATTCGGCACTGGGTTTTTAGGAGCGGTTTTGAGCAGTCAACAATTGGAAGCACGCATTCCTTCGGATAAGTTGGGGCAACGCCTCGACGCGGTTTTGGCCGAATTGTTTTCGGATTATTCACGCAGTCGGATTCAGGATTGGATTAAAACGGGGCAGACCACATTGGATGGTCAGGTCCAAACCAAACCCAATATGAAAGTGTTGGGCGGGGAGAAAGTCGTTCTTCAAGCGGAAATCGAAGAAGAAATCGAGTATCAGGCTCAAGAGATTCCGCTGGACATCGTCTATGAGGATGCGGATATTCTTGTTATCAACAAACCGGCTGGTTTGGTGGTGCATCCGGGGGCCGGTAATCCGGATGGAACCTTGCTGAATGCCTTGTTGTTTCATGACGAACGTTTGCGTGAAGTGCCGCGTGCCGGCATTGTGCATCGTTTGGACAAAGAAACCACCGGTTTGATGGTGGTGGCCAAAACGGTACCCGCACAAACGCACTTGGTGGAGCAGTTACAACGTCACGCGGTCGAGCGTGTCTACGACGCCATCGTGGTGGGGAAAATGATTTCCGGTGGCACGGTGAATAAATCGATTGGGCGTCACCCAACCGACCGAAAGCGCATGGCCGTGATTACCACTGGTGGCGGAAAACCCGCCGTGTCGCATTATCGAGTACTGGAACGGTTTCGGCAGCATACTCATGTTCGGGTTCAGCTGGAAACCGGGCGAACGCATCAAATTCGGGTTCACATGTCGTCGCTTGGTTTTCCTCTGGTAGGGGATCCGGTTTACGGTGGTCGTTTACGAATTCCACAGAAGATGCTGCCTGAGTTTGCCGATTTTCTGCGCGGCTTTAAACGTCAGGCGTTGCATGCCGGACAACTCAGTCTGACGCACCCGGTGACAGGCAAACTGATGAAGTGGAAGGCGCCCATGCCGGACGATATGCTGGAATTAATCGATATTTTGCGTGACGATATGGAAGATTTTCATGCTATGCGGGATGACCTGGGCTACGATGACTACGACTATGATGATGGTGTTGAAGTCGAGTGGGTGACGGATGCAGATATTCCTCAAGAATGATTTGCAGTTTATTCGTCCGGAATGGCAGGCGCCCCTAGGCGTTAAAGCTTTTGTGACAACCCGTTTGGGTGGCCAAAGTCAGCCGCCTTATGATGGTTTGAACCTAGCCAGTCATGTCGGTGATAATTCAAATGACGTCGCCGCGAATCGTCAGGCGCTGGAAGGGGCTTTAGGGTTGCCGACGGAACCTTTTTGGTTGGCTCAGGAGCACACGACTGAGGCGATACACTGGCAAGGTCAGCGATATGAATCGCCGCCTGTGGCTGATGCCAGTTGGACCTGTCAAAGTGGTCGCGTCTGCTGTGTGATGACGGCGGACTGTCTGCCGGTGTTGATCTCGAATCGGAGTGGTTCGGTGGTGGCGGCGATTCACGCCGGTTGGCGAGGATTGTTGAACGGCGTTGTCGCCAATACGATTCGTCAGTTACCGGATGAACCGGAAAATTTGTTGGCTTGGATTGGGCCAGCCATCAGTTCGGCTTACTTTGAAGTCGGGGCGGATGTATATGACGGGTTTGTCGAGCAAAATGTCGATCATGCGCCGTATTTTATCGCAGCGGCGTCGCATGGAAAGTGGTATGCCGATTTACCAGGCCTGGCGGAATTTGAGTTACGGCGTTTGGGCGTGGCGGAAGTAACGCAAAGCGGACTGTGCAGTTACCAGGACGAAGACTTGTTCTATTCTTACCGTCGCGACGGGCAAACCGGTCGGATGGCGACGATGATCTGGTTGGCGCCGTAATCCGGCGATCCTTTTAAACGCGGCCAACCGTTCCGGAACCCCACCGCCGGTTAAGTTTTTCCGGTATTTAAATAGTGTTCGAATTTGTCGATGTTTTCCGGCAGCCCTTGCACAATCAAAATATCATTGACGCGGATTCGGGTTTTCATATCTGGATTGTCACCGCGAACCGACCCGCGTCGGACCGATTTAATATAAAGATCCAACGGTTCAACAGGAAAGGCTTCCAGGCGTTTGCCGACGGCGAATGCGGATTCATTGACGGTAATCGGCTGGATGATTTGCCCCATTTGCGCATGATCAAACGGAACCTGGTCGGATTCACCGGGGTAGAGACCATTCAGCAAATTATAGCGACCGCGCCGAGCTGCGCGGGTCTGCTTCAATACCTGGCTCGGCGGGTGTCCGATCATCAACAGCAGGTGTGATGCCAACATGATACTGGATTCGAAGGTATCCGGAATAACTTCCGTGGCGCCGGCTTTGGTCAGCTCGTTGATGTGGGTGTCGTCGATGGAACGGACCAAAATCGGCAGTTCCGGCGCCACGTCCTGTAAGGTTTTCAGCGTTTTGATGGCGGCGTGGTAGTCGTGGAACGTAATGATGGCGACTTTGGCTTTACTGATGTTGGTGGCGTGGATAATACTGTGCTTGGCCGAATCGCCGAAATAGACCGGTTCGCCACTTTGTTGGGCTTCATGCACCCGTTTGATATCCATATCCAGGGCCACAAACGGCACGTGTGCCTGTTCAAGAAATTTTGCGGTAATCTGGCCAACACGGCCGAAGCCGAGCAAAACCACGTGGTCGGAAAGGAATTTGGTGTCTTCTTTGATGACGCTTTCCATTTCGGCAAAGTCATTCTGGTAACTTTTACGACAGAAACGGTTGGCAATTCGCCCGTTGTACTTAATGAGGAACGGTGTGGCGACCATGCTGAATACGGCGGACGTTAACAAAATTTGCCCGAGTTGGTGCGGCAGCAATTCGTAGGTTAGCGCCAGGGTGATTAAGACCAATCCAAATTCGCCGACTTGTGAGAGGGAAACGGCGGTGCGGAGGCTGACACCGTCCGGTTTTTGAAACAAACGCATAATGCCGAAAATGACAATGGTTTTGACCAACATAATGCTGAGAGTGATGGCCATAATGGTCATAAAGTGGGTTTGAATCAACTCCGGTGAAATCATCATCCCGACGGTGATGAAAAATAACCCCAGCAAAATGTCTTGGAAGGGGCGGATATCGGCTTCGATTTGGTGGCGATATTCGGTTTCGCCGAGCATCATACCGGCCAGGAAGGCGCCCAGTGTCATAGAAATTTCCATTTCTTCGGTAAAGGCCGCCGCGCTTAATACGACGGTGAGAACCGTTAAGGTGAACAACTCCTGGGATTTGGAGGAGGCGACTTCATGGAAGAGTGGGCGCAGAATATAGCGCCCGGCAAACAGCATGACCACAACCACGACGGCCCCTTTTAAAAAGGCCATGCCCAGTTCGGTTGGCAGGGATTGCCCCGTGGCTGTGCCGAGGGCGGGGATCAAAATCAACAATGGAATCGCCATAATGTCCTGAAAAATCAGGACGCCGACGGTGGCACGACCATGCCGGGTTTGAATTTCCGATTGCTCGGTTAACTGTTTGATGACGATGGCGGTGGAGGATAAAGCGAATGCACTGGCGATTACGACGCTGGTTTCCACGCCAAAGCCCAGCAGATAAGAGACTCCGAAAACGGCCAGGCCTGTGATTAAAACCTGTAAGCCGCCGAAGCCGAATACCATGCGGCGCATCGACATCATTTGCGTCAGTGAGAACTCCAAACCAATCGAGAACAGCAGAAATACGATGCCGAATTCGGCCAGAAAACTGATGCTTTTTTCACTTTGAATGAGCCCGAAGCCGAAAGGGCCGACAATGGCCCCGACCAGAATGTAATTTAGGATGGCCGGAAGGTGTAGGCGTCTGGAAATCGATACCAGTCCGACGGTAATAATGAGCAAAAAAACGATGTTTAAAAGAATGTGATCAAACATAGTGTCCGGGTTAACCTTTCTCTAAATCAAAGCGCATGGAGTAATCAATCGCTCGAATGTGTTTGGTGATTGCGCCAGTGGAGATAAAGTCAACACCCGTTGTTGCCAGTTCCGTTAAGTGCGGCAGTTCGACATTGCCGGAGACTTCCAGCTTTGCCTGATGGTTGACCATTTTAACCGCTTCATGCATGTCCGTCAGAGAAAAATTATCCAGCATAATAATGTCTGCACCGGCTTCGAGTGCTTGTTTGACCTCGTTGAGGTTTTCGGTTTCCACTTCAACGGTTTTGCCGGGGTGATGCTGGCGCGCTTGCTGAACCGCCGCGTCAATGCCGCCGGCGGCCATGATGTGGTTTTCTTTCAGTAAAATAGCGTCGTATAGGCCGATGCGATGGTTGGTGCCGCCGCCGCAATGGACGGCGTATTTTTGTGCCAACCGTAAACCCGGCAGCGTTTTGCGCGTGTCTAACAAGCGGGTTTGAGTGTCTTTCAGTTGTTCGACGTATTGATGTGTAACCGTAGCCGTGGCCGATAAAGTTTGCAGAAAGTTCAAAGCACTGCGCTCACCGGATAAAATGGCGGCGGCCGGCCCTTTTAGTTCGCATACTAGGGTGCCGTTCTTGACGGCTTCGCCTTCGTCACAATGCCAGTGGATTTCAATGCGTTCATCGACTTGGTGCATGACTTCGTCAAACCAAGGGCGCCCACAAACAACGGCATCTTCCTTTGCGATGACGGTGGCTTTCGCCATTTGGTGTTCGGGGAGAAAGCTGGCGCTCAAGTCGCCATGGCCGATGTCTTCGGCGAGGGCGTTGGCAACGTTGGTGTGCAAATCATTAAAATAGTTTATTTCTGGCATATTAATTTACAGGTTCAATAAAGGCTTCTTTGTCTGTTTCTTATCCATGCGAGTTCTCATGGCCGATTCTTTTCGATTATACTATCTGACATATGAAAAGCCCATTAACACTTGACCCGAATAGCCATCTTTTTCAAGGTGCGCGCTACATTCCAAGCCCGAATGCGGATGATCGTCCGGATGAATCTGATTTGCATCTGATCGTGATTCATGGCATCAGTCTGCCGCCCGGCCGGTTTGGCGGCAAAGGGGTTGAGCAGCTGTTTACCAATGCCTTAAACCCGGATGAAGATGAGTATTATAAGCAAATTCAATCGCTTAAGGTGTCATCGCATTTGTTTATCAACCGCGCAGGAGAGTTGTTTCAGTTTGTGCCGCTCAATAAACGGGCCTGGCATGCTGGGGTGTCGCAATTTGAAGGGCGCGAAGCCTGTAACGATTTTTCAATCGGGATCGAGTTGGAAGGAACCGACGATACGCCTTACACGGCATCGCAATATGAGACATTGAAAGAAGTCGTGCAAGCGATGACAGAAGCTTATCCGTCCTTGTCTCTGGAGCGTATTCGCGGGCACAGTGATATTGCGCCGGGCCGCAAGACCGATCCTGGGCCGTATTTTATGTGGGATTTTATCGAATCGTTGAAGTAGGGTTAAGGCGTAGGGTCAATGCAATGCGCCAAGTTAAGCAATCCAACCGTTGTCTTTTGTGTCCGATGGTGGTGGGCGACGTTTGGGTTTGAATTTCATGCAGGGGTGGCCGGACGATTCCAAGACCACAACGCTGGGCAGCTGCTTGGTTTTAAAGCCGAAGGCTTTGCAGCCACGCGGTTGGTTCGCATCCCAGGTGACGAAGAAGTGTTCGCACTGAAAACAGTCGATGGGCGGGTTGTCAGAATTAGTTTTCTTCATTGTTGGTAATAAGTTTTTTTTGAAATGCGATAGTTAATATTTATGCTATGATGCCCAGCACGAAATAACTTGCAGGACGGGTGGTTTCCCCACGCCGTTTTTCGTATACTTAAATTCACATTGTCGGTCTTGTGAGGCGCGGCTATCAAAGCTTAGTCACGCATTTTACAAGAAATGGATAACTTTTAAAAAGGGTTTAAACATGAGTCAAGTCGGCCTATTCTATGGAACGGATACAGGAAACACCGAGCGTGTTGCGGATATGATTAAAGACAAGATCGGAAGCGATCTGGTAGATGTTTATGATGTCGCGACGGCCAGTCCGGAAGATTTCGCCAAATATGACAAGATTATTCTGGGGCAACCGACTTGGTATTACGGCGAGCTACAAAGCAGCTGGGACGATTTTTGGGAAGACTTTAAAACCATTGATTTTACCGATAAAACGGTGGCCTGTTTTGGTTTGGGCGATCAGGCTGATTATGCGGAGTATTTCCTTGATGCGATGGGCATGATGCACGACATTGCTTTGGAAAACGGCGCAATTCCAGCGGGGTATTGGTCTACGGAAGGGTTTGAGTTCGATGAGTCTAAAGCCGTCACCGAAGACGGTGAATTCTTTGTGGGTTTGGCGATTGATGAAGATCAACAGCCTGAAATGACCGCCGAGCGGGTTGATCAATGGGTTGATCAAATCAAAGAAGAAATGGGACTGTAACCGAGTTTCTGTGAAAGCGCCCAGGAAATACGGGCGTTTTCGCGATGCGTTTTTCGTTCAAAACCACCAGGCCTGGTGGTTTTTTGTATTCCGTTCTTACACGCCTTTTAAATAGTTATTAAAATACTTGTTGTTTTTCAAATAAATAGCGGTTTTTCTGTTTGAAAAAATACGGAAAGTGTTTATAATACTGCGCTTTCAGTTTGTTTAAATTCTGAATTTCCTTGCTTCACCGGTCCATTTCGGGCTTGGGAGGCTTAGTTTTAATCCATAAGGAGATCAATAAATGCGTCATTATGAAGTCGTATTTTTAGTGCACCCTGATCAAAGCGAACAGGTCCCTGCAATGATTGAACGTTACCGTGGTCTGATCGAAGAGAAGGGTGGCGCTGTTCACCGTCTTGAAGACTGGGGTCGTCGTCAACTGGCTTATCTAATCAACAAAGTCCATAAAGCACACTATGTTTTGATGAACATTGAATGTGATCAAGCAACTCTGGACGAGTTGGATAACTTGTTCTACTACAACGATGCGGTTTTGCGCAACATGTTCATTAAGCGTAAAGCAGCGGATACTGAGCCGTCTGTTATGGCTTCTCAGAAAGAAGATAAGCGTAGAGGAGAGTAATCATGGCTAGAGGTTTTGGAAGAAAAAAATTCTGTCGTTTCACGGTAGAGGGTGTTAAAGAGATCGATTATAAAGATCTGGATACCTTGAAAAGCTACATTACTGAAACAGGTAAAATCGTTCCGAGTCGTATCACTGGAACCAGTGCTAAATACCAGCGTCAGCTAGCCACGGCTATCAAGCGCGCTCGTTACTTGGCGCTATTGCCTTATACAGATCAGCATAAGTAATCCGTATTTGTATTAGGAAGCAAGCAAAGGACAGACAATGCTAGGTGTTGCCAACTATGTGATGAAAGGACCGATGCAGGCCCTCATCGCAACGCTGTTGTTATCCGCACTGACTGTCTGGATCGCCCCGCTGGGAATTCTCGTGGGCGCGATTATTTCACTGGTCACGCTCAGAGTCGGTGAAATTGAAGGATTGAAAGTTTTAGCCGCTGCTGTGGCGACGACACTGGGGTTGACATTGTTTATGTCCGGTTCGATTTGGCCGGGCGTGGTTGGTGTCATCGAGTATATGCTCCCGATTTGGCTGTTAAGTTGGGTCTTGCGCAACACCAATTCCATGGCGTTGAGTTTGAGCCTGAACATGCTGATTGTCGGAGCGGGTGTCATTGCATTTCACTTGGTTGTCGGAGATACCGCGGCTTGGTGGCAGCAAGTGTTTAAGGAATTTGTGCAACCGGTTTTTGAGCAAACCGGAACACCGTTCCCGCAAGCTATGTTTGAAGACCTGACTCAGGTCGCAACTATGTTACTTGCCATGTTTGTGGTGGTATTATGGTTTTCAATTGTGCTGTTGGGGCGTTGGTGGCAAAGTGCCTTGTACGTTCCGGGACAATTCCGCACTGATTTTTATGAAATTCGGTTGCCGAAAGGAATCGCAGGGCTCGCCGTCTTTGTGGCGGTGGTTGGGTTATTTACCCAAAACGGTTTGATTCAGGATTTGTCCGGTGTGCTGATGGCGGGGTTGATGTTCCAAGGCTTGGCCGTGGCGCATCACACCGTTCATAAGCGGCAGATGAGCTCAATGTGGTTGGGCGGCTTGTATGTGCTTTTGTTTTTGTTTCCACAGGCAGTTTTAATTTTAGCAACCATCGGTTTGATAGACATTTGGGTGGATATCCGAAATCGATGGACAGAGGCCGAGTAAGGTCTTAAAGAATTTAACTTTAGAGGTTTTAGCCATGAATGTTATTTTACTTGAAAAAGTACAGAACCTAGGATCCTTGGGTGATCAGGTGACTGTTAAATCAGGTTTTGCACGTAATTTCTTGATTCCACAAGGAAAAGCCAAGCCAGCGACCAAAGAAAACATCGCTGAGTTTGAAGCGCGTCGCGCTGAGTTGGAAAAACAAGCGGCCGAAGCATTGGCGGCGGCTCAAGCGGTTTATGAAAAAATGAACGGCGTTGTTGTCACAATTGAATCCGTTGCCGGTGACGAAGGGAAACTATTCGGTTCCATCGGGACGGCGGACATTGCAGACGCATTGTCAAGTGCCGGTTTTGAAGTCGAGCGTAAAAACGTTCGCATGCCAGAAGGGGCAATCCGTTTTGTTGGTACATTTGAATTCGACGTTGAGTTGCACTCTGATGTCGTTGCATCCATCACGGTGGATGTGAAACCAACAGAGTAATAATAAATTGTCCTGAACTTTCTGACATTATGTCAGCTTGAAAGCGAGGTTTATCCTCGCTTTTTTTTGCCCTTTTTTTAGGCCTGACGCTGTCAGCCCGGCTTGTAAGCCGCTCTTCGGATCCATTATGAAAATCGAGTCCAAAACCGGGTAATTCCCCGTATAATAGTAATCTTCTTCCGACACGAAAACGATGGAATAGTTTGACCGCCGCATGACTCAAGAAGCTCTATTTAAAACCCCGCCGCATTCGATTGAATCCGAACAGTCTGTTATCGGTGGACTGATGTTGGATAATGAAAAGTTTTCCGACATCTCGGTGGTGCTGAAAGCGGAGGATTTTTATACCCATCAACATCAGTTGATTTACACCGCCATCACCCAACTTAGCGAGCGCAATAAGCCTTTCGATTTGGTCACGGTCATTGAAATGCTCGAATCCACCGGTAAGCTGGAGGATGTGGGCGATAAACAGTATTTGATCGACTTGGTGTCGAATACGCCAGGTTCGGTGAATATTGAGTTCTACGCAGAGACCGTTCGGGAAAAATCTATTTTGCGCTCTTTGATTGCGGTTTCCAATGAAATTTCCGAAGCGAGTTACTTCCCGCAGGGCAAAGATATTCGTGAAGTGCTCGATTTGGCTGAATCCCGAGTAATGGGGATTGCCGAACATGGTTCCGGCAAACAGCGCGAATATGAGACCATGGAAACCTTGTTGAGTCGGGCGGTCAGTACGATTGACGAGCGTTTTAACTCCGACGGGTCGATTACGGGGCTGGCCACTAAATTGACGGAATTTGATGAAGTGACCTCCGGCTTGCAGAATGGTGACTTGGTGATTGTCGCGGGGCGCCCGTCGATGGGGAAAACCACTTTTTCGATGAACCTGGCCGAGAATGTCGCCATGCAAAATAATCCGGTGGCGGTCTTTAGTATGGAGATGCCGGGAGAACAACTGGTGCTGAGAATGATTAGCTCCATCGGTAAAATCGATGCCGAGCGTATTCGAACCGGTAAATTGCAACAGGAAGATTGGCCGAGCTTGAATAAGGCGGTCAGTATGTTGTCGCAAACCCAATTCTTTATTGACGATACCCCCGCCTTGATGATCACGGATTTACGGGCCAGGGCGCGTCGCATCGACAAAGACATTCGTGATGCTCAGTTCAAAAAAGCCGTTGAAGAGGGCGCTGAAAATCCGGAAGAAAAAATGACCGGTCTCGGCCTGATCGTCATCGATTACCTGCAATTGATGCGCGGTTCCACGAATACCGATAATCGTGTGAATGAAATTTCCGAAATTTCACGAGGATTGAAGGCCATTGCAAAAGAGTTGAATGTGCCGGTAATCGCGTTGTCTCAGTTGAGTCGTAATCTGGAACAGCGTCCGGATAAGCGCCCTAAAATGGCAGACTTGCGTGAGTCAGGGGCGATTGAGCAGGATGCTGATTTGATCATTTTTATCTATCGTGACGAAGTCTATAACCCGGATACCGACGATAAAGGCACGGCAGAAATCATTCTCGGCAAACACCGTAACGGTGCTTTGGCGAATATTCGCTTGACCTTTATGGGGCAATACACCAAATTCGAAAATTATGCCGGGTTTGATGTGCCCGACGATCCTTACTGATTATTTGTTAACCGCCTGAAAAAAGGTAGCCACAGGATGTCTGAACAACCTCTCTTACGATGCTGGATGATGCCATGACTGCGTATCGTCCCATTCAAGCCCGTATTCATTTAAATGCCTTTCATAATAACTTGTGTGTCGTAAAACGCTTTGCGCCAAAAGCTAAAGTGCTGGCCATTATTAAATCCAACGGCTATGGTCACGGTGCCGAACGTGTGGCGCGTGAGCTGGCTGAAGCGGATGGTTTTGGGGTGGCTTCCATTGATGAAGCGATTTTTTTGCGTCAAAAAGGCTTTTTACATCCAATCGTCATTTTGGAAGGACTGTTTACAGCAGCGGAGCTGGAACTGGCCGTGCAGCACCGTCTGGAATTTTCCATACATAATTGGGAACAACTGAATTGGTTGAAAGAAAGCCGAATCACCACTCCGCTGAACCTTTGGCTCAAATTAGACACCGGTATGCATCGTCTGGGCTTTGAAGAAAGTGAGGTTGAACAAGTGTTTGCGGCTGTTGACAGCCTCTCCATGCCGGTTAATTTGAACTTAATGTCGCACTTTGCCTCCGCCGATACATCCGACGACTTTACGTTACAACAATTGTCTATTTTCAATCGGGTTGCGCAAAAACTGAATTGTCCAAGAAGTCTGGCCAATTCGGCCGGTGTGCAGCGTTATCCACAAAGCCATTTCGAATGGGTGCGCCCGGGGATTATGTTGTACGGTGCCTGTGCTACTGAGGAAACCGTTCCTGGCTTGCAACCGGCCATGACGTTGGCTTCTGAAATCACCAGTTTGAAATGGGTCGAAGCCGGGGAAACCGTCGGGTATGGCCAAACGTGGACAGCGAAACGACGGAGTTTGATTGCGGTGGTGGCCGCCGGTTATGGGGACGGTTATCCACGTTGTGCGCCAACCGGAACACCGGTGTTAATTCAAGGGCAGCGAATGCCGATGGCCGGACGAGTGTCGATGGATATGTTAACGGTGGATGTGACCGAAATGGCCGACAAAGTCGCGTTGGGCGACGAAGTCATTTTGTGGGGTCGAGGCTTGCCTGTGGATGTCATTGCTCAGGCTTGCGGTACCATCGGGTATGAGCTGTTGTGCGATGTCACCCAGCGGGTACCGAGAGTTGAGGTGAAAGACTGATGGGCGACGATAAACGCATTGAACTGAAGCAAAAACAACGTGGTTACGACGGTTTTTTTAAAATTGACCGGCTGACCTTCCGTCATACTTTGTTTCAGGGTGGGTGGACGCCTTGGATTGAACGGGAGTTGTTTGGCCGCGGGCAAGCGGTGGTGGCGTTGTTGTATGATTTAGCCGCGGAAAAAGTGGTGTTGGTCGAGCAATGCCGGGCCGGTGCCCTAACGCATGCCACCGAGCAAAACGCCCAGGCCTGGCTGATTGAACCGGTCGCGGGCATGATTGATGACGGTGAAACCAAATTGCAGGCCTGTGCGCGTGAGGCTTATGAAGAGGCCGGCGTAAAAGAAGCCGAATTTGAGTTTATCTGCGAGTTTTATCCCAGCCCGGGCGGCAGTGATGAAATACTCCATTTGTATGCGGCGGAAGTCGATTCGATGGCCTTGCCTGACCATGCTGGCCAAGCCCATGAAGTGGAAGACATCCGTTTGTTGAAAATGGACTTTGAAACCGCGAAAGCCAAGCTCGGACGAGCGGAATTCAATGTCGCCAGCACCATTATTGCTTTACAATGGTTGTTTTTTCAAAAGCTCCAAAAGCTCCAAATGCCTTGAGGATAACGTTGTCTGATGTTTTGTTTATTTAAAAATTCCCGTATCGCGTATCCGTTGAACTGGTGGGTTTGGCTCGCCAGCTTGAGCGGCACAGGCTATTGGTTGTACTTCGCGTTTATCGAAAAAGCGTTTTTACAGAAAGTCTTTGCCGGGCAGGCTTTGTTTGTCGATTTGTTACTGGGCCTGCCCGTGGTATTGGTGTTCGCGTTGGTGGTGTACGCCATGATTTTCTGGGGGCTGAAAGTCTTAATTATTCTGTTCTGGTCGGACAAAATCATTCAGCTGCCGAGTGATGCCTCTGAGTTGAGCGATGAGTTGGATCCGACCTTGGAAGATCGCTATTGGGAACGCGAGGAAGACGCTCCAAGAGACCATCCGGCGGATTCGTCTTCCACGTCAAGTAAACCGACTTCTGAATCCGAAACCAACACATCGCATGACAAATAGCACCACTTCGAACCCCGTCAGTGGATATTGGCTGGAGTTGAAACAGCTGGTGCATTTGTCTGTACCGATTTTATTGGCGCAACTGGCTTTAACCGGGCTGGGCGTCGTGGACACGATTATGTCCGGTCAGGTGGGTACCGACGATTTGGCGGCCATTGGGTTAGGCTCCAGTTTGTTATTTCCGGTGTTTATGATTGCGACCGGTGTACTGTTGGCGGTGACGCCGATTGTGGCTCGCCAAAAAGGCCGCGAAGCCTGGGGCGACGTGACCCAATTTCTGCATCAGGCAATTTGGTTATCGATTCCGTTAGGCCTCTTTTCGTTATTTGTTTTAATGCATTTGCAATGGGTGCTGGATTGGTTGGCGCTGCCGCCAGCGGTTTACCGCTTGACCGATGATTATCTGTTTTATATTGCCTTTGGATTGCCCGGTATTGCGCTCTATCAAGCGTTTCGTTTTTTTTGGGAAGGGTTAGGGCTAACCGTTCCAACCATGATTATCAGTGGCTTGGCTTTGGTGATGAATATTCCGCTGAATGCTATGTTTATTTACGGTTGGGGGCCGGTTGACGCTTATGGCGCTGCCGGTTGCGGCATCGCTTCGGCGATCGTGATGTGGGCAATGTTGTTGATGGCGGTATTGTATGTGCTGGCTTCACGCCACACCTCGCATTTGGTGGCCTTGCATTGGGCAAGGTTCAGCTTGCCCAGTTGGCAAAACGGCATTCGAGATTTGTTGGCGCTGGGGGTTCCGAATACGCTGGCCTTATTGTTTGAAGTCAGTCTGTTCAGTTTTATCGCATTGTTTATCGCTCAGCTTGGCACGGTCGTGATTGCTGCGCACCAAGTCGCCATTAGTTATACCTCTATGGTTTTTATGATTCCGCTGAGCGTGGCGATGGCGATTACCGTACGCACCGGGTTGGCTTACGGGCAGGGACGCTTACAGGCCGTGAAGCAATCGTTGGTAACGGGAATCGGTTTTTCAGGCCTGATCAGTTTGGTGACGGCCGGACTGACGTACTGGCTGGCTTACCCGATTGCCGCACTTTATTCGCCGGATGCGGACGTGATTACACTGGCGGGCAGCTTGCTATGGCTGGCGGCGATGTATCAGCTCTTTGATGCGGTTCAAGTTGGTTGTGCTGGTGCCTTACGCGGTTTACACAGTACGCGTATTATCATGGTGGTCACCTTTATCAGTTACTGGCTGATTGGTCTTGGTTTAGGTTATGCGCTGGCCTTCGTCGATTGGTTTTGGGCGCCGCAAGGGGTGATGGGTTTTTGGATTGGTATTTTGCTGGGGCTGATGCTGGCCGCAGTGCTTTTGTCACTTAATTTGCGTCAGCGGGTTCGTTATTTGGTGAAAGCAGGGGAGTTGCAATGAGTGAAGCGCTTTGTCTGTGTGGGTCGAAAAAGTCGTATGCCGAATGCTGCCAGCCGTTTCATTCCGGGGTGGCTTTCCCGGCCACGGCTGAGCAGTTAATGCGCTCACGTTATACGGCTTATGCATTACACCTGAAAGATTATATCTTGCAAACTTGGGATAAAACCACCAGGCCTGGTGATTTTACCTTTGAAGTCGGCTTGCAATGGTGCAAGTTGCGAATTGTGAAAACCAAGCAAGGCACAGAAAAGGATGCAAAAGGCATGGTGGTGTTTCGGGCGGAATACGAGCTGGACAGCGAATTCGGCAGTGAAAAAGGCGTGATGACGGAAAAAAGCCGATTTAAGCGTGATGCCAATGATCACTGGGTGTATGTCAGCGGAGAGGTTTCCTAAACCAGGCGTTTCTATTCGGATTTGGAGCGATTAGAAGCGTCATCGGCGTGGTTGGTTTTTTGTGCGTTTTTTTCGTCTTTATTTTTAAAAAAACGGTACAGCCACCACATGGCTAATCCCACCACGGTAAGACTGACCACCAGCATTACCAAAGTAATTAATAAAGCGGAACCGACATCATCCAAACCGATACTGTGCATAGACTTTTTTCTATCCTTATTACTTCCCGCCGCCGTTAGCAGGAATCCGTAAAATTTCCCTTTGCAAAGGTCATGTAACATTCTACAATACAGAAGCGGTTGAAAGTGAAATTAATCGCTCCCATTAATCCGTTACGAAGTGTTTGTCGAATGGCCCAAACCATCTCAGAATTGGAAAAAGAAAGAGCCGAGTTGCTGGAAGCAATTGAAAGCCAGGCTCAGCAAATGTCTTCATCGCGCCAAAGCCGCGATACCCACAGCTCCGAACATACCTTGAACGATTGGCTCAATGCCGCAGAGGAAGTTATGCCCAGTACCCCGAAAAGACCGACATCATCCAATGACACCAAATCATCGAAACCAAAATCCAGCAAAGCCTCTTTCTTTGGCGTGGTGATCATGTTGTCACTGTTGCTGACAATTCTCGGCGTGGTGTACATCGCCTACACCAGCATTCATAACGAGCTGCAAAAAGTGTTGGCCGTGAAAGAAGACTCAATGCGCGAAGTCACTTTATTAAAAGAGTCGGTTGCGGAATTGAAAAAGTCGGTGGCTACCGGTGGAAAAAGCGAATTATTCGACCAATTACAGCAGCGTGTCGCTACTTTGGAAAAGGAATTGGCGGCCTTGAAGAAGCAACCGTTGGTAACGGCAGAAACGGTTGAAAGTCAAACCGTGACCGAGACAGTGCCATCCTCTGACGCTTTAGCTCCGAATGTGGTGACCACGGATATTTTGGAGCAGAAGCTGCAAGAATATACCCAGGGGATTGATAAAAAGCTCGAAGTGATTCTGAAACACTTGCACATTAATCCGGCCGAGATGGAAGAGGGAGGTCAGGCGGCAGGAGCGGCCAATGTCTCCATTAAGGAAGAAACGGTCAAGGAACCGTCCATAACCGAACCGGCACAACCGAAAGTGAAACCCCTGGATCAACCGGTGGTACGTTTGGTGAAAAAGGTTGAAAAACCAACGGAACCGACGACTGAAACCCCGGTGAAAAACTACACCGCCGATGTGAAATGGCTGTTGGAAGAACCGGCTTTTAATTACACCTTGCAGTTGGCCAGTATGCAAGAGCGCAGCTCGGTTGAGAAAATGATTCGTGAAAAAGGTCTGGACGGAGCCAAAATCATACCGTTGGAACGAAAAGGCGAGGCCTATTACGTTTTGTTGACCGGCAGTTATGCCTCTCGCACTGAAGCCGATAAAGCCGCTAAGCGTTACAAGCAAAACTTCGGCATTTCGCCTTGGGTACGTAAAATCAAAGACTTAAGCAACAAACTCGATTGATGCGCGAAAAAAGGCGCTTTTTAAGCGATTTTTCCTGGAAAAACGTTTGACTTGCCCAGGGAATCTCTCTATAATTCGCACATCTTTTCACAGCGCCAGTGTGATGAAATTGGTAGACATGACGGATTCAAAATCCGTTGGTGGCAACACCGTGGCGGTTCGAGTCCGCCCACTGGTACCATTTACTTTTCGTATATTCTCTATATACGACCGTAGCTCAGCTGGTTAGAGCACCACCTTGACATGGTGGGGGTCGGTGGTTCGAATCCACTCGGTCGTACCAAATTTTCTTTATTTTCCCGTCGTCAAAATATTTCGCATTTAACCGTTTGTGTGATGTTTTTGTGACTTTCGTATCATAGTGTTTTCTTTTATCCTTTAAGTGTTTTATACTCGGGGAAAATTCAATATTCGGATAATGCGCAAAGAAGCTCTTAACCGGTTTTGTCAGTAAGCACTCAGTTTTCGGAAAGGATAACGGTATGAAGGTCATTCACGGATTGAAATTTTTAGTTGTTTTCACGCTCTCTTTATTTATATCCGCTTGTGGCGGCGGTAGTTCATCAAGTTCTTCAGATAACCTTGATGCAGCTACTCCAACTTCTAAACTGGAACTGTCTTACGAAGAAAATATCGGCGAAACGCTTTACTATAATGACCCCACAGGCCCGCAGTTTAATTATAAGCCGGTTTTCGTCTTTAAAAACACATCCGGTTCTTCTGTTACCGTCAATACTGTGGATGTCAACGATGCGTCTTATTTAACCAATGTGTCGTATCAGTGTAATGGTGTTTCGAAGGCGTTGCCGTGTTCATTAGAGGCTGATGAGACCTTGAGTGTGAAAGGAACGCTTGCCGGTTTCAGTGAAGCGAACAATTCTAAAACCCTTTCTAACTCTAAAACCCTTTCTTTAACGTTTAAAAATACCAACAATGAGAGCATTGGCCAGTATGAAATGACGACGCAGTTCGTTAAATATTTAGCTTACCATGTTGCCGTGCGTACGATTAATAAAAATGCGGGTGCGACAGCTTTGTACTTGGCTGCGGCCTATGGTGGAAACACGGTGCATTTTGCTAAAAATAGTGATGGACTCTATGTCGGTACAAAAAGTACTACGATGGAGTATATGACCGATGACTTTTCTTTTCCTAATAAGGATGGCGGAGTTGTGTATATTCCAGATGGTTCGTCAGGAACACTTTATTTGTCATTTGAACAATTTACTTATGAACAAACCCCTAGTGTAAATGATCCAAGAACGCCTGGTTTCTTTACCGCTGAATTTACCTATTTGAATCAGGTGCCGAGTCCACCGCCTAAGTGTACAGCATCAGATGGAACCTGTGAGCAACTTACTTTGGATACAACCTATGTTAATTATATGCAGTATTTCGGTTCTGCTAGCACACTGGGAACTTCCAGTTATTTACCGGATTCTGTTTTAACGGGTAATGGTTATGCCGGAGCAACGGAAGATGCCATTTCACAGGGGACAGCAGCCGTTTACAAAGCCATTTACGATGTTTATGAAACCTTTGATGTTCCTTGGAAGTACGTCGAACCTGCTACGCCGGATTTAACGGCCAACTATTTTGCAACATCTAAGACGGGTGGGGCCATTCCGGCTGATACAACCACGCTTTACGCGCCTATCCAGCTTTTTGATGCCGCACAAGCATCGAATGCACCAATGGGCAATGACTATTACACCAGTTATGTGAATGCCCTTTGGGAGTACATGAAAACGAATCCTATTTTTGTTGATGCCAGTTCGGTAACAAACCCAGCAAGTCCCGGGTGTATATTAAAAGGGCAGGTTGTAACAGCAAGCCCGCAAGATTTACTCAAATTTCAAGCGGTTGATGTTTCAAAGTGTCCGGACTATGCATATGTGGTTCCGGCCTTGGCTGGTAGTTTTTCATCTTGTACTGGTTCGACCGCTCCGGTATCGGGAGGAACGGATTGTGCCGATACACCAAATTTAACGTTTGCCAAGTTCAATACTTGCGATTTTGTAACCGCGGCCGGTTCGGCGTCATGCAGTGGAACAACTATTGATCAATCAAAGTTTGTAAGCAATACAACCCTTTGGGGGCCAAATGGTACCTTTAGAGCGATTGTCGGGCGTGCCATTGCTTCTTATCAGGCGGCCGGTTTGCTTCCTATTTGTTCCGGTTCCGGTATGACACCAATCAGTGAATCTAGTCCGATGAATCAAACCAATAGCCGTAATGCCGTGGCAACCGGTAATGCGTTTCAAAACCCGAGTTGTTTGACGGGCCTTAGTAGTTCTAAACCGGTGTACAATCTGTACACCAAAGAGTTATCAAAATACGTTCAGGCTTATACCTATAGCTATGGCGACTTCTTGGGAATGGATGCTACCATGACCTATTCCCGTAATGCATTTTCCGGTAATGACGGTAGCGAGACCTGTGCAACTAACCCGGATAGTCAGTTCTGTAATTTACCGCGTGCCTTACCGATTACGTTGAAAATTCATTAAGGCTGAGACGAGATGCCTTTCATTAAAACGCCCAGACCTGGGCGTTTTTTATATTTAAAACTCACTTGGTTCGTTCCAATGAATGGCAGCCCGTCTTTAATTTTTGCACTTATAACCTATGCGTTTTTAGCTATAAAAAATCCATATCCAGAAAACGGGGTGATTGCATAGATTGGCTAAGTAGGATGTCGTATACTCTAATGGGTGGCATCTAACCTTTGTTTTTATAAGGAAATTAATGAGGTTTTTACGGTGCCGGTTTTAATAGAGCATGGAGGAGCGTACTCAGTGAGAAAAATCACGATATTAATGATTGGTTTAGGTCGTATTGGCGGCAAATTTTATGAACAGTTCAGCGAATTGAACCCGGATCAAGTGGAAATCATCGCAATCAGCGAACCGAATTTTGAAAACCCTTTGGTGGACGATGCTGAAAAGAAAGGGATTCCGAATTATCCACAGTTTGAAGAGGCCATTGACCGTTTCGGAGAGGGCATCGACATTATTATGGATACCTCGAACCGGCCGGAACTGAAACAGGCAATCCGTCAAAAATTGGTGGATTCGGGCAATCAGCACAGTGTGGTTGTGCCAATGGTGGTGGACTATTTAATGTGGTATTTGTTACCGGGAACAGAAGCCATTCCACAATCGCATCATAAGAATATCGGTTATTAGTGTCAGTTTAGCAACCGTTATTCAAAAAGGCGCTGAATAAGCGCCTTTTTTGTATGTGAATTTAGGCTTATAAACAGGTAGCAAAGCTCTTATTTTGACGGTTTTAGGTTGATTTTTGTCATTCTTTGAGGACAAAGTTAAACCTTAAGTATTGTTATTTATATTTCTAGTTATTCTTTTTTAATTCATTACCATTTTCTTATATAATCCTGGCCTAATAAAATGCAACAGTGGTGTAACACTGTGCGAACGTCACTCTGAATGTTTGTCTTTAAATGTTTTGAAAACCTCGTTTCGAGGCTGAGGATTCTATGACCATTCGAACAAGATTAATTTTGTCTTTTGCAGCCATGCTGCTCCTTACAGCCATTCTTGGGCTGACAACCTTATGGGAAACGCAACGGCTTTCTAGCTCTCAGGAGTTAATCGTCAGTGACCGATTACCGAAACTGTCCGCGGTGAATACTATTCAAGCACTTAACCCTCGTATACAGCGAGACTTTCGGGAGTATTTATTGGTTACGGATGAAACGTCACGAGATGTTTTAATGAAGCGTATTTCGAATTATCGTCAAGATGTTGCTAAGCAGTTCGAGTATTTGAAACAAAATACACATTCCAAGAAAGGGAAACGTTTGCTGGCGGATCTGGAAGCGAAAAACACGGATATGATTGACGTTAATAATCTGGCTGTAGAATGGGTTAAAAATGGTTATGAAGAGCAAGCCAAGCAAACTCTGTTGGATTCCACGTCAAGAGAGAAGCGCATTGCCTTAAGGGATGCTTTGCAAGACATTGCTGATTATCAGGATGGATTGGCAAAGCAAAGCGGCGATGAAGGCGTTCGAATCGCCAATGAAACTCGGGTGGTCGTGACGGCGATTTTGATTGCCGGGTTGGTTTTTGGGGTGCTTATGGTGCTGTACATTTTGCGAAGCGCCGTCAAGCCGATTAACGAGATGCAAAGTGTGATGCAGGCTGTCGCGCAGGATGGTAATTTCAAACGTCAGGTGCCGGTTAGGAGCAAAGACGAGATTGGTTTGGCATTGATGGCCTTCAACCAGTTGCTGAAAAACTTGGATGAAGCCCTTGAGCAAACGGGGCTGGTGGTTGTGGCGCTGTCGGAAGGCGATTTCTCTAAACGCATTACCGGCGATTTTGTCGGCAGCTTGAATGATGTCAAGCAGGGCGTCAATACTTCGGTGGAACAGGTTTCAAACACGATGACCGAGTTGAATCAGTTGATGCAATCCATGGCGCGTGGCGACTTTAAAGCTCGTTTCGATGCCGATGTAAAAGGTGAGTTTTCAGAAATTGCCAGCAGCGCGATGACCACCGTGAATGGTTTGGATCGTGTGATTTCCGAAATCAACGGTGTGATGGCGCAAGTGGTGGATGGACAGTTTTCGGGGCGTGTTAAAGCCAATGCCGAAGGCGATTTAGCCAAGTTGAAAACGTCGATTAACGAAACACTGAACAATTTGGAAAGTGTGATGCGTAATATCGGCGATGTATTGCAAGCGCAAGCACAGGGCGATTTCACTAAAGAAATCACGACGGAATGTCATGGGCAATTGAAAGAGTTAAAAGACGCTATTCATTTTTCCTCTACCAAGGTGAGCGAGGTGGTTGCCCAAATCAGTCACAGTAATGAAGTGGTGGCATCGGCCGCACAAGAGTTGGCGCAAGGCTCCAGTGATTTGTCGTCGCGCGTTCAACAGCAGGCGGCCGCGTTGGAAGAAACCTCAGCCACGATGGATCAAATGGCTTCGACCGTGAAACAAAACACCGATAATGCCATTCAGGTCGCAGATATGTCGCAACAGGCCAGTGAAGAAGCCGGGCAAGGCATGACGGTGATGAAGCAGACCATTGAAGCCATGAATGGCATTAAAGACTCCAGTCACCGTATTGCCGACATCGTGACCTTGATTGACGGTATCGCTTTCCAGACCAACTTGCTGGCCTTGAATGCGGCGGTGGAGGCGGCGCGTGCCGGTGACCACGGGCGTGGTTTCGCGGTGGTGGCCGGTGAAGTCCGCGCTTTGGCGCAAAAGTCGGCCGAAGCAGCGAAAGAAATCAAAGACTTGATTGAAGAAAGCGTGAGCCGTGTCGAAAACGGTAGCCGTCTGGCCGAAGATTCCGGGCAATCGTTGGAGTCGATTACTGAGGTGATTCGCCAGGTCAATGGCATGATTAATGAAATCTCCAAAGCGTCACAGGAGCAAACCACCGGTGTTGAACAAGTGAATCGTGTGGTGACCGATATCGACCAGATGACCCAGCAGAATGCGGCGTTGGTGGAAGAATCTGCATCGGCTTCGGAAGAACTGAACGAACAAGCGAATGAAATGCGGGAAGCGGTGGCCTTCTTTAAAGTGGTCGGGGGCTATACGCCTAAGGCACTTGAAGCGGAGACTGCGTTGAATGCCCCCAAAGCCGCTGAACCTGCCGCTTTGGAAAGCCAGTCGGCACGCCATGCCGAGAAGCTAGCTCCGACAAAATCGGCTTCCAACTCGGATAAGGTGTTGGAAAATGATGGCGAGTGGTCAACTTTTTAAAGGCCCTCGAAAGGCCTACGCTTTCATTCATCTGATTGATCCCGGCGTTAGCCGGGATTTTTGTTTGCGGCCACTGGAATAAGTCGCGATCCCAGGAAAGCGGTTCCAAGCCCGAACAAGAAGCCGAAGGTGATGGTGTACACAAACGATAGCCATCCAAAATAAGTAATCAGTGTAAAGCTCAGCATGCCGACCAGAATGGTTAAAATCGCCCAGGCCTGGTTGATTCGTTGTTTTAACGCCAGCCAGATAATCAATGGGCCAAAGGCCGAACCGAGCAGCCCCCAGGCATCCAAGACCAGACTGAACACGGTTTGGTTGTTGGATAAAGCGATGGAAACGGCGACAACCAAGATGGTGAAGGTGGCGAGTTTGGTCAGCATCAGGCTGTTGGTCGGCGTGTTTCGTAAATCCCGCGTTAGAGACGCCGAGCAAGACAGAATCAGGGAATCCACAGTTGACATGGTCGCGGCAAACAGCGCGGCCAGCATCAGGCCGGCAAACATATCCGGCATCAATTGGTTAGCCAACAGTGGCAGGGCCATTTCAGCATCGAAGTTATCGGTGGAGGGGATTAATAAGCGGCTTAAAAGTCCGACACAGAGGGTCAGACCATAAAATACCGTAAACCAACCGTAATAATAAAACTGCATTTCTTTCGGCGTACGATCCGGGTGCAGTGTCATAAAGCGGATGACCACATGCGGTTGACCGATGACGCCCATGCCGCCGAATATCCAGCCAATGACAAACAAAACGGCAGAAAAGGCATTCAGATCGGAGGGAAACCAGAACATATAGTCGCTGGATACCTCATGCAATAAATGATTGATGTCACCGAAACTGCCAAGCGACACCACGCCGAAATACACCATCAGCAGCATACCGCCCAGCATGACGATGGATTGCGCCACGTCGGTCCAAATCGAAGCGCGTAAGCCGCCAACCAAACTGTAAACGAAAATAATGACCGCCGCCAATAAGATACCGGTTTCTCTTGGCCAATCCAATAAGGCTTCGGTGGCTTTGGTACCGGCTTTCAATTGTGCCGCCGCGTAGATGGTGAGAAATAGAATGGTCAATAACCCGATGAGTTGGCGTAGACGATGTGCGCTGGGCGCTTTCATCCAATGCAGAATCAGCCCGCCGAACGAATGAACATGGTCGTTCTGCGCCTGGGTTTGAATGGCTTTGACGGCCTGGCGTTGCACCAACCAATCGCCGAAAATCCAACCGATCATCAGCCAGATGGAGGACAGCCCCATAAAGTAGGTGGCGCCGATCATGCCGATAAACATAAAGCCGCTGTTATTGGTGGCAACAGCCGACAAACCTACCAATGCAGGGTGGACGCTTTTACCCGCAACGAGGTAATCTTCGGTGGTTTTTCGCGAGAAAAAGTAACTGGCGACACCAATCAAAAAGAACAAGGATAGAAAAAACAAAAAAGTATATAAAATCATAGGATTCCGATTGATTGAAATGGGTTGCTGTTGGAAAAAGGCTGAGGTACCGTCTGGGCGGAGTAAGGCATTGAAGGAATTGAAGGAATTGAAACAGATCGGGCTAGAAGCAAGAAAGCCGAATCGATGAAAGCGGTCAAGCTGTCGATAATAACGCCTTTGGGAGGTGTTTAAATTGGTATTCATCCTAACAAACCGTTTCCGGGATGGCAAATTTGGTGTGAAACGGGATTTTAATTTTGCGTGATTAAGCGTATGATTTGAATGGTTGTTGAGACGTCTCTTCGGAGGCATTTTAAAGCAGTGTTTAGGAGGCAAAGATGGCAGTTCAAAAACACGGTATTTCGTTGGGCATCCAACGGGTCGGCGCGCAGTTTTTTCTGGCGTTGACCGCAGTAGGAAAACTGACGCACGAAGATTATGAAATGATGACCCCGATGATTGATTCAGCCTTGGAAGGGGTTAAAGAAGCGAAAATTCATGCCTTGGCCGATTTAACCGAAATGGAAGGCTGGGAAATGCGTGCCGCCTGGGATGATTTTCGGCTGGGCATGAAGCATCGTAATCAGTTTGAAAAAATCGCCATTTTGGGCCATAAAAAGTGGCAGGAATACTCGGCCAAAGTCGGTAAGTGGTTTGTGTCGGGCGACATCCAGTATTTTGAAGACGAACAAGCAGCGTTGGATTGGTTGCAGGAACCGTAATCGATAACGTTATCTCAATATTAAAAACCACCAGGCCTGGTGGTTTTTTTATGTCTAAAAAATACAGAAGGGGGTTTTATAAGGTAATAAAAAGAATTATCATTTGCTTTTTTGGTTGTATTGAAGAGGGTTTTAATGAAAAGGGCGTTCTTTTTTTTCTTGATATTGGTGTTGATCGTTTTAACCGTGGGCGCGTCTTGGTGGTTTTTAAGCTTGGGTAACAGCAGTTCGAGTTTACGTTCTCTTTATGCCACACAACCGGAAAATTGGCCCCAACCCACGTTGGATGAAGGGGTTGAACTGGATGAGTTAGGTTCTTTACCCCCTGTACAAGCGGTGGACGATGAATTGGCCGACTTGGGAAAACACCTCTTTTTTGACCCCAGACTGTCCAAGTCAGGGCAGATTTCCTGTGCGTCTTGCCATGATCCGCAATTAGCCTGGGCAGATGGTCGACGTTTTGCTTTTGGTCATGATCGGGCACAGGGTAATCGTAATACCATGAGTTTGTTCAATATCGGTTTGTTCAATGAATTTTTCTGGGATGGTCGAGTGTCGGGCTTGGCCAAGCAAGCGCTGGTGCCGATTGAAAACCCCATCGAAATGAATGCCAAGCTATCCGAGGTGTTGGAGAGATTGAATGCGACAGCCTTTTATCAAAGTGCTTTTCAAACGGTTTTTCCGGAAGAGTCGCACATTACCGACGAGATGCTTGGGCAAGCGTTGGCTGGATTTGAAATGACCATTCGTTCCAGAAAAACACGGTTTGACCGGTTTGTGGAAGGGGACTATAAGCAATTGTCGGATCAGGAGATTCAGGGGCTTCATTTATTCCGTACAAAAGGGCGCTGTTTGAATTGTCACAGTGGCGCTTTATTTTCGGACCAAAAATACCATAACACCGGCTTGAGTTACTTTGGCCGCAAATATCAAGACTTGGGGCGCTATGAAGCGACACAGCTTGAAACGGATAAAGGAAAATTCAAAACACCTTCATTACGAAATATCACGCTTTCTGGCCCTTATATGCACAACGGTCTGTTCCCGCACTTGAGAGGGGTGCTCAATATGTATAACCATGGGATGACCGTCAATAAAAAGCTCAAACCTGGGGAGCCCGCGGTTTCATCTTTGATAAGGCCTTTAAAGCTGACCAGAAAGGAGTTGGAAGCCCTCGAGTCTTTTCTGGAAGCCATTTCCTCGGAGAGCAGTGGTTATGTCTCTCCGCCTAATTTTTAAACTTTTCCTAAATTAATTGACGACCGACGGTTGTAATTTTCTCATAAATGTAAATAATAATAACTATCATTTATTTTATAATTGTTTTTCCAAAATTTATTTTTTCGGGGTTTTTATGTTTATGAGAAGTCGTTATAAAGCGTTGGTTGTCACCGCTTCTTTTTCTTTATTGCTCTCTGCCTGCGGTGGAGGCGGCGGTTCTTCCAGTTCCGGGAGTACTACACCAACGCCTTCAGACCCTGATACATCGACTCAAACTGTGCTGGGGAAGGTGGTGGATCCAGCCATTGAAAATGCCATTGTCAAAATGTGCCGAATCGATTCACCATCCATGTGTCTTACGCAAAAAACGCTCACGAATGCGGTCGGGGGATATTCACTGCAGGTGCCAGGGGATACCGATTTGACAGCACATTCCATTGTCAGTATTGGTGGTTCGGATACCGAAACCGGTGAAAGCTTAGGTCGCATGGCGTTGAGTTCGCCTTTGGCGTTTTCTGAAAATGGCATGCTTTACGTCACGCCGGTGACGACACTGGTTTCCAATTACATGATGTCCCAATCGGTTGATGTTGAAACCGCCAGAACGGCCATCGCCTCTCAGCTCAATTTATCGAAAAGCATTCTCGATGACTCCACCGAGAGCTCAGCTAGCTTAATGAAAACCGGTTTGATGTTGACGCAAGTTGGTTTGAATCGAACAGAAGGGCTTTCTGGTTTAACGGTCAATAATGGCGATTTGGATGCCTTAATTGATTCTCAGGTCTCCGACGCGACGGTATGCGCTAAATTGAAAGAAACCAATCGTTACATTCAAGCGGCCACAACCGTTAGCGGGGCCGTGAACGCTTTTGTGGTGCATAAAGCGGTTTTAGAGAGTGCGTTTTTGAACAGTGCGGATTTATCCGACGCGACGACGTCGAGCAACGCTGAAAAAATTACCGAAAAAGTGCTTCAGATTTTAAGTGATAACGGTGTTTCCCAGGCGAATAGAGCGCAAGCGCAATTAATCCTTTCTAAGCTGGACAGTTCTTTGGACGTCACCGACGCTGGCATGACGATTCCCGAACCGGATCTGAGTGGCGTGAACTTGGCCGCCGTGGTGGTCGATAATTTATTGAATAATGAGCAGCCGTTGGCGGAAGCCTTGTCTGGGGACAGTGATTCAAAACGAGCCTACTATTTTGCCTCTTCCGCTTCTTATCTGGCCCAGTCGGAAACCATTGTGGCGGATGTCACCGATGTCGACACCATGGAAGATGTTTATGTTGCGCTGGCAGAAGCCTATCTTAAAAATGGGGAACCGGAACTGGCTTTGCAATATGCTAACCGAAAATTATTCAAACCCATCAGTGAGGCGGAAATTTCAGAGGACATTGCCGATTACTATATCGACCACAATGAGGAGCTGGAAACAGCCGAAGCGCTTCTGGATAAAGCGTATACCTTGATGAAAAGTTATCTGGAATCTAAAGGTTTTGCCAGTGTTAAGTCTGCAGATTTGCAGATTATGATGGCGGTGTATGGTGGTTATAACCACCTAGGGAAAACTGAAAAAGCCGATCAGCTTTTTTCTTATGTAAACGCTATGGTTGATAGTTTTGGCGATAATTATAGCCCTTATTTTGCACTTGTCAGTGGCTTAGCGTCTTCGGCGGAAGTGTTTGCTGAAGAGGGGGAGTCGGTATTGGCTCGTTCAATTCTGGAAAAAGCCTATGATGTGGCGAAAATCATGCCACCCAATAATAAAGCCAAATATCCGGATACACCGGAAAAATGGAATTATTTCACGAAAGTCTTTGCTATGGTCACTGTCATGGATGTTTATTACTGGCAATTGCAGGATACTGGTAGAGCGCTTTCCATTATTAACGATATTCAACTGATTCGTGCCGATGACGGCATTGCCGGGAATACCTATAAGACTTACGACGATGCAACCCTTGCGAGAACGGACTTTCATATGTATTCATACATCGTTCCTCTGTTAGCGGATTATGGCTATAACACAGCGCAAATCAGTGACGTAATCGGGACGATGGTACAAGAAAAATATATATCCAATGCGTGGGCGAATTTTGCAAAATTCTATGCTAAAACGGACATTGGCGGTGCTTTACAGGTTATTTCCGATGAGATGACGGCAACGGCGTTTGGTTCCGATTATTATCGCGATGTTGTTAAAGCCTTAACGTACAACGGTATTAATAAAGGTGGCGACTATATGGCGCAATACTTGATCGAAAATGGCTATAACGCGGAGGCGATTAAAGCTGTCGATGCGGCCAGAGCCGCGCTTGATAATGCTGTTGCGAATGGAATTGAAACCTCTGACTCGAATAAAGCCAGATATTACGTGAATTACGGCTATGCCAAGCTCGCGGATTTATATTATTTTGCCGGTGCACCCGATGCCAAAATTAATGAAATGATGGATTTGGCCATTGCCATCGCCACCAATGCGGATAGTGCGCCAGAAAGCGCTAAAGTGTCTGATCCTTATCACCAAGTTTATGCTTTGACTTACATTGCGGATCATTATTTGGAAATGGGTATGGTTGATAAAGGCACTGAGTATGCTGAAATGGCTTTGGCTTATGCGGACAACATTTCTGATTTATTGAAGCGTGATGACCGTTTGGGGACATTGGCAACTGTGATCAATGATGAAGGGGATTCAATGTTGGCCACTTCCACAAAAGTTACGGATGCCATTTATGCTCTGGCAACGGGAGATGCGATGATGGATACCGATTCGGTCCAGGAAGATTATGTTGCCAAAGCGGAAATTTTAGCGGGTAGTTATCGGTCTGCGACCTACTCTTTTGCCAGTAATCTCGCCGTCTTTTATATTGAAGTTAATAATTTAACGAAAGCACAAAATGCGGTAAATGCCTTAATTGATGTGGCCGGTAATATTGCCGACGATGGAGACCGTATCGACTCTTATCAAGCGGTGGTTTATGGTTATGCACTGCTCAATCAAGTGGATTTGGCGAAAAGCTTTGCTGTCGCGAATATTCCGTATACAGAGGATTATTTACAGAGTTTGGTGATTTTGTCGCATGCATTAGCCAATTATGATGCGTTTAAGACGTGTGATGTAGCGACCGTGGATTTCGACAAAGATGGTAAGCCTGATTTTTACGATTACGGCGCGACCAATGATCAGATTGCCGCGTGTGGCCTGACACTGGATGACGACAGTGATGGGGATGGTGTTATCGATTCGAATGATTTAACGCCGTTCTATGCCGGTTCTTATTAAATAATCCAATTTTAACCAAATCATAGGGTGGGGGCGAACAGCTTCCGCCCTTTTTTGCGTTGAACGTAATTGAGCAAGAAAAAGTGACACATTATCAAAGAATTTTACTTGGCAGTAGCTTATGGGTCCTGCCGGTTTATGACGTTATAGCGGATGAGCTGCCGACGGTTGTAGTGCAAGGCGAAACGGAAGAACACTCGCTCTCCAAAGACTCGACCAGTCAGTCAGGAAAAAGCGTTTTATCCGAAGAGGTTTTGAAGGCTATGCCAGAGGGTAACGGCAATATGAACGAAGCCCTGAGAATTGTACCGGAAGTGGAGTTGAGCGACTCTTCAATGACCTCCTCGCAAGCTGGGGAAATCAAGCCGGGGGAAGTGTCGATTTTGGGCGGGCGAGCGTACCAGAATAATTTTATTGTGGATGGCTCACCAAACAACTCGATTTTAGATCCGGCATCCGAAAGTAATGGTATTGGGAGTGTGGCAGGCCATTCTCAAGAAATGTTTCTGAATTTGGATTTGATTGAAAGTATCAATGTGTACAGCAGCAATGTGCCGGCTAAATATGGACGGTTTGGTGGCGGTGTAATTGATGCTAAAACCAAGCGTGCCAAATTTGACTTTACCGGTCGCATCAGCGGGCGTTATACCTCGGATGCAATGACACAGTTTCATGTGCCGGACGAAACGGATTTTGAGCTATCGAATAATGCCTCAAAGGCGCAACCGAAGTTTGATAAGCAAAACTATAACGTGTTTATCAATATGCCAATTAACGAAGATACCGCGTTTTATATCAATTATGACCGAACTTCGTCCAATATTCCGGTTTTGCACCTTGGTGAAACAGTTAATGAAAAACGGGGACTTGATAATATCCTGGCAAAAGTGACCCATTATTTTAATGATGATCACGTTGTCGACGCGTCATTCACCTATGCGCCTTATACGGAAACCCGATATTTGACCACAACGGCGAACAGTCAATACGACATCGAAGGCGGCGGCTATAAGTTCAACCTGGATTTTGAAAATCGATTTGATGTCGGGGTGTTTAAAACCACCGCGTCTTATAACCAAAGTTACAATCGCCGTTTTGCGCCAGATGATTATTATCGTTGGGCGCCAACGGATACCTTTCCTTGGGGGCGTGTCTATTCCGATGGGGTATATTCGAAAGAAGGCGGTTATGGCGACCTGGATAGCCAGCAAAGTCGAACCTATTTGAAGTCGGACTTTGAAGGTAAAGAGTATTCGATTGGTAGCTGGCTAAGTCAATTCAATGCCGGAGCGGAATTGGATTATGTGTCGGCCTATAAAAAACGGCCTAACGATACCCATAATTATGTGGTGGGTAACGATGCCAGTGGCCTGCCGGAAGCAGGGTTATCGAATTTAAGGTGTAATGGGACGGATGCCTGTGTGGAGGGTGAACAATATGCCGTTGGAGATATTACCTATAGTGCCGGTCAGGCCAATGCGGACATTATGAATGTCGGAACCTATTTAGAAGATATTCTGGAGTATGAACGTTTAATGCTGCGTTTGGGGCTGCGATACGACTATAACGACTTTATGGAAAACCACGATGTGGCTTATCGTACGTTTGGTAAGTTCGATTTGTTCGGCGGTAAAAAAGTGTTTTTGACGGGGGGGATGAACCGTTATTACGCCAATACGTTTTTGACCTACAAGTTACGACAAGCCGGACTGGATTATCAGCAATATACTCGTGGAGCAACGGCGGGTTATGACGCTTACGGTCAAAAGGTCATTACGCCGGACGCTTGGAGTCTCGGAACTGGAACCAATGAAGACATTACCCGTTACTCGGAATTGAATACGCCCTATACCGACGAGAAATCACTTGGGGTGGAAATTAATGTTTTTGGCGGTGTGTTTGTCGCCGAGCGAGTGTTCAGAAACAGTTACGATCAATTTGTCAGTACTACCAGCCCGGTGGCGGATGACGGCCATCAATATGAAGAAATGACCAATGATGGTTGGAGTAAGTACGATAGCTGGAAGCTGGAATGGCGCCGTGAATGGACTCGGCATTTGTTGCAAGTGAGTTTCTTCATCGGTGAAGGCGAGAAGAATTTCTTGGATAATTACGATGATGAAGTTGATGACGGTGTGAATACCGCAGAAATCTACTACAACGGTGAAACTATTCCGATTTCTCAAATGGGAAAAATTAAAGACCCGAATCCGGGAACCGTGAAGTTGTATTACAGTTATCTGCCACGCGAAAACTTACAGTTGGGTGTGTATGCCTTCTATAAAGACGGCTATACTCGTTTTGAACAAACCGGGGCGGAGCATGTCGAGTTCGTTCAGGATGATGGAACGGATAGAACATCGTCTTTTGATATTACCAATGAATACGACTACATTGACTATGAGCCATATTTTCAGATGGACTTATCCGCGATTTACCGCTTTAAAATCTCGGAAACCTTCTTGAGTTTGACTGTCGATGTCACCAATGTGTTCGATAATTACCAGAAAAAGTTCAATAAGAGCAGTGGTTCTTACGATTATGTATTGGGTCGTCAAATATGGCTGGGCGCCGGTTACGACTGGTAGAAAAGCGTTCTATAAAAAACCACCAGGCCTGGTGGTTTTTCATTTTAGGCTTACGATGCCTCGGGGTCTTTGTATTCTTCGACCATGCTGGGATCGAACCGGGTTTGGTTGATGTCGATGCCAAGATTGACCAGACGTTGAACCAACTGTTCTTTTTCGGATTTGATTTCAATCAGCTCATGGCTGTTTTCTTCCAGTTGATACATTTGGGTGAGCCCCAGGTGATAGAAGCGCAGGATTTTTAACGCCTTTTCATCGTCCTGATTGGCTTTGGCCTTGACCTTGTCAATGACGTTGGTGATGTACATTAAATTGCGTTTCAAACGCCAGCCGTACATGGCCTCGTTCATCCAGGCGCTGTCCTTAAAGAAAAAACGTACGATCAGGCCGGTAATCACCAGGCCGACAAAGGCCCCCAGCAGGTTCAACACGATGTGGTTCGAGCTGTAAGGGCCAAGATACTCCACAAAACTGGTCGCGGTAATCATGCCGATGACAATGAAAATCGCCATGATTTTTAAAGTGGCATTACGGGTTTGTTTGCGGTAAAACGCCGGATCAATGTCTTTGATTTCGAACATAACCGATTCCTTGCTGATTGCGTGTTATCTCCCCATGAACCGGGGCGTTATTCTGTGTATGGCAAAATCTTAGCATGACCGTTGCTGGGTTGCGAGACAATCTCATGATAATGGTCTAAATGGCCAGGCCTGGTGAATTTTGATTTTCCATCTCACGACACGGTCAAATCACGGTATAATCTTGCGTTTTTAACCCGTGACTGAAAACAGAACCGCCGGTCAATGTCCGGCATTCGATACTATGCGACGACAAGATTTTTATTTTGACCTGCCCGAAGAACTGATTGCGCAGCAACCAACGGAAGAGCGTACCCAAAGCCGACTGCTGGTGATGGAGCCGGACGGTGGTGTATCCGACAAATATTTCCCGGATTTACTGTCGTATCTGAATGAAAACGATTGTTTGATTTTCAACGACACCAAAGTCATCCCGGCGCGGCTGTTCGGGCAAAAATCCACCGGCGGTCAGGTGGAACTGTTGATTGAACGGGTGCTGGATCATGATCGGGTGTTGTCGCATGTGCGTTCCAGTCGCGCCCCGAAGCCCGGTGCCGTTCTGCACATCGCGGATGCGTTTGAGGCCGAAGTGTTGGGGCGAGAGGGTGCGTTATTCGAATTGAAGCTGTCGCAAAAAGCATCGGATGTGTCGGCTTTGGAATTGATTGAAGCGCACGGACATATGCCGTTGCCGCCGTATATTGAGCGCGAAGACGAATTGGAAGATAAAGAGCGCTATCAAACGGTGTATTCCGCCAAACCAGGAGCGGTCGCCGCACCGACGGCGGGACTGCACTTTGATGACGCCTTGCTGGAGCGCATTCGTGCCAAAGGCGTCTCGACCGGGTTTGTTACCTTGCATGTCGGGGCCGGCACCTTTAAACCGGTGCAAGTGGACGACATTGCCGAGCATGTCATGCACTCCGAAGTGATTGAAGTGTTGCCGGAAACCGTTGCCCTGATTGAGGAAACCAAGCGGAAAGGCGGGCGGGTGATTGCCGTGGGCACCACGTCGGTTCGCTGTTTGGAAAGCGCCGCGCATTTATCTGATTCCGGTGTTTTGCAAGCCTATCAGGGCGAAACCGATATTTTCATTACCCCCGGTTACGAATTCCAGGTGGTGGATGTACTCTTGACTAATTTTCACCTGCCGGAATCCACCTTGATAATGTTGGTGTCGGCGCTGGCCGGCTATCAGCGTACCATGCAAGCTTATGCGCATGCCGTAGAACAAGGTTACCGCTTTTTCAGTTACGGCGATGCCATGTTGGTGCATCCCGCGAAGAAAACGTCAGAAGAGGCGGTCAACGAATAACAAATGGACACGATTGAATGAAATTTGAATTGGATAAACAGGACGGACGTGCGCGTCGCGGACGATTGATTTTTGACCGTGGCGTGGTGGAAACACCGGCCTTTATGCCGGTCGGCACTTACGGCTCGGTGAAAGGCATGATGCCGGAAGAAGTGGCCGACACCGGCGCACAGATTATTTTAGGTAATACGTTTCATTTAGCCATTCGTCCGGGAACGGACATTATCGAACAGCATGGCGATTTGCACGATTTCATTAACTGGCCGGGCCCGATTCTCACCGACTCCGGCGGGTTTCAGGTGTTCAGCCTCGGCAAGATGCGCAAAATCGTGGAAGAGGGCGTGCATTTCCGCAATCCTGTCAATGGTTCACGCTTGTTTATGGGGCCGGAAGAGTCGATGGAAATTCAACGCAAGCTGGGTTCCGATATCGTGATGATTTTTGACGAATGCACTCCTTATCCGGCTTCACATGAGGTGGCGGCCGAATCGATGCGTTTGTCATTGCGTTGGGCCGAACGGTCCAAAAAAGCACATGAAGGGAACCCATCCGCTTTATTCGGTATTGTGCAAGGCGGCATGTATGAAGATTTACGACAAGAGTCCATTCAGGCGTTGATGGAAATCGGTTTCGACGGCTACGCCATCGGCGGCTTGTCCGTAGGCGAGCCGAAAGAAGAAATGATGGCGACGTTGGATTTTACCGAACCGCATATGCCGAAAGATCGTCCCCGTTACATGATGGGGGTCGGAAAACCGGAAGATATTGTTGAAGCGGTTCGACGCGGCATTGATATGTTCGACTGCGTGATTCCGACCCGCAACGCTCGGAATGGTTTCCTGTTTACCCATTCGGGGGTCATCAAGATCCGGAATGCGGTGCATAAAACCAGTCTGGAGCCGTTGGATGCGAAGTGCGACTGCTATACCTGTCGGAATTACACACGGGCTTATCTGCATCATTTGGACAAGTGCGGTGAAATTCAGGGAGCACGTTTGAATACCATTCATAATCTGCACTATTATCAATTATTGATGAAAGGGCTACGTGAGGCCATTGCGTCGGATTCTTTAGACACATTTGTCGCCGATTTTTATGCTGAACGAGGCGAGACGGTCCCGCCGTTGTGATAAACCCATCTTGACGCAAAATAACACAGGGTTTGTTAATAGAATTTTCAAATTTTTTATGCAACAATAACGCAGTTAATTTTAAGGAGAAAAATATGATTTTGATTTCGGATGCCATGGCAGAAGGCGGCGCGGCCGCGCAAGGAAGTGGTTTTGAAGCGTTGCTTCCGTTGGTTCTATTGTTTGTGGTGTTTTACTTCTTGTTGATTCGTCCACAGCAAAAAAAGGTCAAAGAGCATAAGAAGCTGGTTCAAGCGTTGGGTAAAGGTGCCGAAGTGGTTACTTACGGCGGTTTGGCCGGTAAAATCCGCGAATTGGACGAAAACTTCGTCGATTTGGAAATCGCCGATAACGTTACCGTGAAAGTTGAACGTCAAAACGTTGCGCGCGAATTGCCGAAAGGCACATTGAAAGGGACGGCCGAATAAGTCGGCGTCAAAACAACAAGGGGCTGATCGGCCCCTTTTGTTGTTTTAAGAGAAGCATTTGCACGTATCGAAACCCACGGTGCGTACTCTCTAGGCTAACGCTTTAGCCGTTTTTTGGAAAATACGACCATGTTTGAATCAAGACAAAAAGTCATCAGTAATCAGTATCCCGCCTGGAAATATCTACTCTTGCTCGTTGTCATCGTGCTGGGATTGATTTATGCCGCCCCGAACCTGTTCGGTGACGATCCGGCGGTACAGGTTTCTCCGGCCAAGTCGGTGCAATTTAATGACGCGACGGAAAAGACCATTGAATCCACCTTGGCGAAAGCCGACTTGGATCCAAAATCCTTAAAATATCAAAACGGCCAGTTCCTGATCCGTTTTCACAATGCCGACGATCAGCTAAAAGCCAAAAGTGTGCTGAAAGAAGTCTTAGGCCGTCAGGCCGTGGTGGCGTTGAACTTGGCTCCGGCCACACCGGAATTTTTGAGAGCGCTGGGCGCACAGCCCATGTATCTTGGCCTGGATTTACGTGGCGGGGTGCATTTCTTGATGGACGTCGATATGGAAGCGGCTATCGAGAAAAATTACAACCGTTATGTGGATGAAATCAAAGCGACTTTCCGTAAAGAACGGATTCGGTATCTTGGTGTGGATTACCAACAAGATCACTTGATGGCAAAATTCCGTGATGCGGCCAGTGTGCAGTCGGCGGAGAAAGCGCTTCAGGTAGCTTATCCGGGGCAGTTCAACTTGATTCAAAAGCCGGAAGAGCATGCCTTGGAAATCCGTTTGCTTCCGAAAACATTGGAAGAAGCGCGCACCTATGCCTTAAAACAAAATATCACCACTTTGCGTAACCGTATCAACGAGCTGGGCGTGGCTGAGCCGGTGATTCAGCAGCAAGGTGACCGCCGCATCGTAGTGCAGTTGCCGGGGGTGCAAGACACGGCTAAAGCCAAGGAAATTCTCGGTGCGACCGCCACTTTGGAATTCCGTCTGGTGGAAGAAAAAGGCGATGCGATTCGTGCTGAAAAAACCGGGTATGCGCCAAATGGTTCTCGTTTATACCACTTCCGCAACGGGCGCCCGATTTTGTTGCAGCGCAGTGTGATTGTCACCGGTGATAATGTCATTAACGCGCAATCCGGTATTGATGCCGAAGCCGGTTCGCCGGAAGTCACCGTGACATTGGACGGTGTCGGTGGGCGTAAGATGTTGGCAACCACGAAGGAAAACATTGGTAACCGCATGGCGGTGGTGTTTATTGAAAATCGTGTGGATACCATCGAAAAGGGCGATGAAACCATTAAAAAACGCGTCACCACCAAAGACGTGATTAATGCGGCGGTCATCAGGGGGCAGTTCGCTAACCGTTTCCAAATCACTGGTTTGGACAGTCCGCAAGAAGCTCAGGATCTCGCGCTGTTATTGCGAGCCGGGGCCTTGGCGGCACCGATGGAAATTGTTGAAGAACGTACGGTGGGGCCAAGCTTGGGGCAGGATAATATCAACCAGGGCATGATGTCCGTGATCGTTGGCTTCCTACTGGTTTTGGTCATCATGGTGTGGCGTTATAAGACGTTTGGTATGATTGCGAATGCGGCGTTGACGCTCAACCTGGTGTTGATTGTGGCGGTGCTGTCTTTGTTGCAAGCGACCTTGACCTTGCCGGGGATTGCTGGCATTGTGTTGACCGTCGGGATGGCGGTGGATGCCAATGTGTTGATTTTTGAACGAATTCGCGAGGAATTGCGTAACTCGTCGGTGCAGTCCGCCATTCATGCCGGTTATGAAAAAGCTTTCGTGACCATCGCGGATGCCAATATCACCACCTTGTTGGCGGCGATAGTGTTATTCAGCTTCGGCACCGGCCCGATTAAAGGGTTTGCGATTACGCTGTCCATCGGGATTATTACCTCCATGTTCACGGCTATCTTGGGCACAAGAGCTGTGGTAAACGCGCTATACGGCAATAAGCCGGTAGAAAAATTATCGGTTTAGTCAGGAGAAACACTATGAGCGCACAAGTAAAAAAACAATATAACTTTATGGGCCATCGCAAGTTGGCGATGGGGGTTTCGCTGGCTTTTGTCATACTGTCGGTTGTGGGACTGTTTGTAAAAGGTCTGAATCTTGGCATCGATTTCACCGGCGGAACGATTATCGAGCTGTCGTACGAAGAGCCGGCCGATGTGGACAACATTCGCGATGCCTTACAGGTCAGTGGTTTTGAAGAAGCGGTGGTTCAGAACTTCGGTTCGGCAGAAGATGTTTTGATTCGCATCGCGCCGCGTGACGGCGTCAATTCCGCACAAATCAGCAATATGGCGATGGACGGCCTGCGTGACAACCATTCCGATGGTTTTGAGTTGCGTCGGGTGGAGTTTGTCGGCCCGCAGGTTGGGGACGAACTGACCGAAGACGGTGCTTTATCCGTGATTTATGCCTTGATCGGGATTTTGATTTATGTCGCTTTACGGTTCGAATTCCGTTTTTCGATTGGTTCTGTTGCCGCCTTGGTACATGATGTTGTGGTGACGTTAGGCGTATTTGCCTGGACGCAAGCCCAATTTGATTTGACGGTGTTGGCGGCCTTGCTGGCGGTCATCGGTTATTCTTTGAATGATACCATCGTGGTCTTCGACCGGGTGCGGGAGAATTTCCGAACCGTGCGTGACGGCACGCCGGAAGACGTCACCAACCTGGCCATCAATCAAATGTTGTCGCGTACAATCATGACCTCTTTGACCACCTTGTTGGTGTTGATTGCCTTGTTCGTTCTTGGCGGGGAAATCATCCACAACTTCGCGTTGGCCTTGATTGTCGGTGTGGTGGTCGGGACCTATTCCTCCACCTATGTCGCCAGTTCCATTGCGTTAGCGTTAGGGGTGTCAAAAGAAGACTTGATGAAACCGGTGAAGGAAGGCGCGGATGCGACGGCTCAGGAAGAAGAGTTAAACCGCATTTTCCTAGAGCAGGAAGCGGAGCGTGAAGCACGCGACGCGGCCAAACAGACGAAGCGCAAAAAATAATCCGGTTTTCAGACAGAAAATTGGAAATATAAAAAAAGACCAGGCCTGGTCTTTTTTTATGTCTGCCGTTCAGTGAACGACATTGAACAGGACATTAAACCGATTGGCTTAATGGTGCGTGGACGATACCGGCAGTTGTTTGATGTCCGACGCCATTAAGGCTTCAATCTGCTCCTGCGTCAAGTATTCATGCTCGTGTTCAGGGTGGTCCCGTTTCACGGCGCTGGGCATGTCGAAATCCAGGTGTTTCAACTGCTTTTTATTCATGGTGTTGATAAAGTTCTGCAGCGCTTGAATGACCTGGCCGTTCAAATCCCGATTGGTTTGCTCCAGAATAATGTCATGCAATTGATTAACCCACTTCATTTGAGTGGTGCGCACGCGTTCGGCATGCTCTCTCAGTTGATTGTTTTTCAGGGCTTCCGGATAAGCCGCCGTCAGCTCTTTGATATCGTTAATAATCATTTCAGCAATCTGGATGGTTTGTTCGGACGTGGTTTCCAAGCGTCGGTCAATGTAATCCAAACAGGTGCTGACTTTTTGTGATGTATTCATTTTACTCGCCATAATAGAGTTCCCCAGTGTTTGATTGTCAATTTGTTGACGTTTTAACGCCTGTTGGTTTGATTCAAACAGAACCATTACAAGAAGCATGCCAGAATTAAAGTTAACTTAAGGTATTGAAATTTAAATAATTTTAGTGATCTTTTAGTGTCATTTAATTGTTGTTTTTGAAGCGGCGGTATGAAATTAAATGACAATTAAGGCCTTGAATTCGGTAAACTTTCGCTTTTTTAGGCCATGACGGTTGCAAATGACACAGCGGATTTCAACGGTATTTCGGGGACAGGACTTCTGGGTGGTGAATAAACCGGCCGGTTTGGACTTTCACACTGAGGCGGGCACGGCGGGTGAAAAACAGCCAGGCCTGGCTGTTTTGCTGCAACAGCAATATGAATTGCCTGAGCTGTATCCGGTGCATCGTTTGGATAAAATGACGTCAGGCCTGGTGATTTTTGCACTTAACTTGTCGGCGGCGCAGCGCTTTCAAACATTGTTTGAACAGCGTGAAGTGGAAAAGTACTATCTGGCGGTTTCCACGCACAAGCCGAAGAAAAAGCAAGGCTGGGTGAAAGGTGATATGCTTCCGGCGCGTCGGGGCAGTTGGAAATTGGCCACCACACAAACCAACCCGGCCGTGACGCAATTTATTTCCCAGAGTTGTTGCCCGAATGAACGTTGGTTTTTATTGAAACCGCATACCGGCAAAACTCATCAGTTACGGGTGGCATTGAAAAGCCTTGGCGCACCGATTGCGGGCGATCAACGTTATGATGCCATGGAAAAAGCACGCCATGAAGAACGTGGCTATTTGCACGCTTATGGGTTGCGATTTGTTTATCAAGATGAAGAGTATGAGTTTGTTTTGAAGCCGGATCAGGGCGAACGCTTTTTAAGTGACGCCGCCGACGCTTGTTTGAACGAATGGCAAGCGCCTTGGCGGTTTTTCAAGAAAAAAGAGAAATGAGATGACGGATAAGACGCCTGAAAAACCTTTTTGGGAAATCAAAACCTTGGCGGAAATGACTCCAAGTGAGTGGGAAGCGATTTGCGATGGTTGCGGCTTATGTTGTTTAACAAAATTACAGGACGATGAGACCGACGAAATTGTTTATACCCGCGTGGTTTGCCCGTATTCGGATACCCAAACGGCGGCGTGTTCCGATTATGCGAATCGTTCGGTGAATGTACCAACCTGCGTTAATTTGACGGTGGAGCGGGTCGCCGAGTTTGATTGGCTACCGGATACCTGCGGTTATCGGGTGTTGTTGCGCGGCGATCCTTTACCGGGTTGGCACCCGCTGGTATCGGGCCATAAAGACTCGGTTAAAAAGGCCGGGGTTGGGTTGTTGGCGATTCCGGTGGTGGTGGATCGACCGGGGTTGGATTACGAAGACTATCTGATGGAAAAGCCGTAAAGCCATTTCAATATATCGGACGCCTTGTAGCGGATATAAAAAAGCGCTGGAATGTAATCATTCTCAGCGCTTTTTTGTTCAAGCTTTTAGCTTTTAGTGCTGGTGTCCGCCGTCGCCGTGTGCGTGGCCGTGTTCCAACTCTTCTTCGGTGGCATCACGTACGCCCATAACTTCAATGTCAAAGTTCAAATCTTTACCCGCCAATGGGTGGTTACCATCCACGGTGACCGTTTCGTCTTGAATGTCGGTGATTTCAACCGAGTGAACGCCTTGTTCGGATTGGGCTTCGAAACGCATGCCGACTTCCAGGTTTTCGACACCCTGGAACATGCTTTTCGGTACACCTTCTTGAATCAAGTTCGGTTCGATGTCACCGTAGGCTTCGCCGGCTGGAATGTTTGCGTTGAATTTATCGCCGGTGGTTTTACCTTCAAGCTCTTTTTCCAAACCAGGAATAAGATTGGAATGACCGTGCAAATAAGCCAGCGCCTGACCGTTTGAAGAATCGATTAAGTTGCCTTCGGAATCCGTCAAAGAGTAGTTGATCATGCCAACTTTATTTTGTTCAATTTTCATCTTAAAGTCCTGTTTTGTTCATGTTTTGAATCGTTAGAAATTGTATGATACAGATTCTAAAAACCGTATTGGAGAAAATCGACGTGTTGTGGTTAAAAACTTTTCATATTCTGTTTATGATGTCTTGGATGGCGGGAATCTTTTATTTACCGCGTATTTTTGTGCATTTTGTTGAAGGTCAGGCGGCTGGTGAACAGGTGGACCGTTTGGCGATAATGGCCAAAAAACTGTATAAATTTATGACCATTATGATGGTGCTGGCGGTGGGAACCGGACTTTGGTTATGGCTGGCGTATTGGCCATTGGCGCAAGGTATGGGGTGGCTGCACGCGAAAATTTTATTTGTGATTCTATTGTTAGGGTATCACTATTGGACGAAAAAGCGCACCGATGAAATGCAGGAAGGGCACTTGAATCACAGCGGGGTTTATTATCGTTGGGCCAATGAAATTCCGCTCTTGCTGACCATTGTGATTTTGATTTTGGTCGTCGTTAAACCTTTTTAAACACACTTGGTGATGGACACGATGAAAGCCTATCCTGACATTCAACTGGATTTTAAACGGGCGCCGAAAACCGAGACGAGTGTTTATTTGAATGATAGCGTGCAACCGTTGGGCATTGAACAAACCGGGCCGTTTGTTCGTAACGAGCAAGGTGAAATCGTTTGCATCAAGGCAACGCAGGCGCTTATCTCTAAAGATGATGGTCAAAGTTGGGATTCCGCGCCATTATTTTCCAGTGACGGGTTTGAAGCGCATGATTCGCACAGTTTGTGTGTGACTGAATTGGGTGTTATCGTGCTGGGCTTTTTGAATTTGGCCGATTATCATTTTAATTGGCGACGGAAAGCCAACAAACCCACACAAAACACCCAAATTGTTTTGTGGTCCGTACGCAGTTTGGATGGCGGTTATACCTGGGAAGCGCCCGTGTTGGTGTCGAAAGGGTATTGCGGGGCGACCACCACTATGGTTCAACTCGGCAGTGGCGAGCTGGTAATGGCGGCACAAAACCTCGATTATGAGACCGGTCGTCATTACAGCTTGACCTATCGCTCGGAAGACGAGGGCCAGACTTGGCAAGCCAGTAATAAACTGGATATCGGTGGGCAAGGACATCATGCCGGTTGCTTTGAAGGCAGTTTGGTTGAACTGAAAGACGGGCGGGTTTGGTATCTGATTCGCACCAATCTCGATTGGTTTTGGAATGCCTATTCCGAGGATAAGGGGCGAACTTGGACGCAGTTATCGCCAGGCTTGGAAGCCAGCAGTTCGCCGGGCATGTTGTGCCGTTTGCAAAGCGGACGATTGCTGTTGGCGTATAACCCTCTGACCAATACACAAGACGGCACCGCGCCACGAGTGGCCGGACTCTTTTCCGAAGTTGCCGCTTCTTGGTATCGGGCGGAATTGTGCTTGATTTGGTCGGACGATGACGGCCAGACCTGGTCAAAACCCAAAGTGCTCGCGCAATGCGATGGCGCTTGGTTGTCTTACTGTTATCTCTTTGAAGCCAGGCCTGGCCAAATTTGGCTAACCACCATGCAAAGCCATCTAAAAGTCCGTTTTTTAGAAAAAGACTTAATTTGACCAGACCTGGTGAATAATAAAAGCGGTATAAAGGACATGTGGATGGTTTAAACCCAATGCATGGATGTGATTGAGTTTAACCGATTTGAAAGGAATGGGGCTTTGTTTAGAATTTGGCGTTAATACCGCCGTAAATTAAACGACCGCGTAGTGGTCCCCAAATATGAGTGACGTCGACATTGCCGTCCGTATCATAAAAGAGTGGCGAATCGCCTTCTCCGGTTTGGGTGTAATCAAACAGGTTATTGGCACCGGCGTAGACTTTCCAATGGTTACCGAGCGATTTGGCGATTCTGACGTCCACCGTGTAGTAAGCCGGGGAGTGATCGCCTTTGCTTTCGGTATTGGCTTTATCGTCGTAATGCTGGTCGTAATCGGCATTGCTGTAATCTTTATAATCGCGTTCACCAATCCAGGTAGCTGTGGCGTTGAATTCCCAGCCGTGCCCTTCATAGTCGGCCATCAAACGCACACGCTGTTCCACCGGAATGATGCTGAAGGTGTCGCGGTAGTTTTTGTCGTAGAAGAAACCTTCCACCGTGCCGCCGGCCGACCAGTGCCCGGTCAGTTGGTAAGTGGCCGACACGTCGGCATGCTGTACCGTTCCGGTATCCGGGCTGTTGACCAGCGTTGGAATATTATGAATGGTTTCCAGCATGGCCAGGTTTTCCACTGCCGTCCAGGTATAACTGGTTTCAAAAGTGGTTCGGGCCCCGTTATAGGCTAGGCTGTATTGCGCTGAGTTGGATTTTTCCAGTTGATCGACACCAACGGAAAAACCGTCGTCGACAATGCCGTGATCGGTTTCAAAAAACGCCAGAGGAACGCGATAACCTTGTCCGGCGGAAAAACGGGACGTCCAGTTGAAGTTGTGATCGTAGCGGATATGCAGACGCGGGGCGACAACGGTTTCGTTAAAGTGTCGATCCTGATCAACGAAATCCACATTGACGTTATCGGCTCGTAAAGCCAGAGACACTTCCAGTTTAGAAGACGCCGTCCAGATATCACGAATATAAGCGCCATAGGTATTCAGATCGTAGGAATCGTTGGCGGGCAAAGTGCCGCCGGTGGATTCGGAACGGTAGGTGTCGTCTTTCAAGTCCACGCCAAACGTTAAGGCGTTGGTGTCGTTTAAGAAATAGTCGGCTCGTGCATCGGCATAATAAATGTCCTGATCGGCTTTGTAGGTGATGCCTTCGTAAATGGAGTCCATGGTAATGTCGACATAGGAACCGGTGACTTGTGTTTGCAGATCGGGTGAAAATTCATGTTGCCATTTGCCGGTATAGGCCTGTTTGGTGGTGACGATGTTTTCCAAGAAATCCCTCGGCGAGGCGCCGGCGGTCATATCCGGGCGATTATTGATGTTATTGTCCACAAAAGCCGCCGTACCGGGTTGAGAGGTTTCCGCCGCTTTTTCCGAAGCGGCAAATGGGGTGTCGACCATGGGGCCGCCGAAGACTTCCGAGCGCTGATCGGTCAGGCGGAAATCGAGATTGTCGGCTTCCGACGCTTTTAACCAGACCTGGGCGACCAGAGCGCGGTTTTCCAAAGAGGGGGACTCGTTTACCCAGTTGTTGTCTTCATCAACCTGCCCGCGATTGTCGGATTGAGCGGAAACAAAAAGGGCGGTGTCTTTGTCTTCACTGACTTTGGTGCCGACGATCTGGTATTTTCGGTAATCTTGATTGCCCTGAGAAAGGTCGAATTCCAAACGGTCGTCGGTCGGTTTGGCGGTGACGACGTTAATGACACCGCCAATGGCTTCGGGCGCAATAAGCGAGGCACCAGCACCACGAGCGATTTCCACTGATGTGACACCCGCCATCGGGATGGCGTCGTAACCATAAAAACCTTCCATAATGGAACTGTTCGGTACGCCGTTAATCATTAAGGTAGTGTGTTCACCTTTCAACCCATTCAACATAACGCGTTTGACCCCGCACAGTGAGCAGTCGGTACTGACTTTAACCCCTGGCTCATTCTCAATGGCTTGAGTTAGGCTGCCGGCTTGCTTCTTTTCAATTTTTTCCTGAGTGATCACTTCGGTGTGAACGATGGAATCTTTCAGCTTCAACATCTTGTCGCGTTTTTGTTTTGCGGATGCGGATTGAACGGTGATCGGTGCTAGCGTCGTTTTTTCAGGTGTGGCTAACGCCACATTGTGGGGGCCGAACATCGCTAATGCGAGCGGTGTTATCGCAAAAAATTGAGTTTTGTTCATAGAGAAAATAACCTTTAAAAAATAAATAAGAATCAAAATCATTAAGTTTGCTGTATGCTACAAAATAAATTTTTAAAAGACAATAAAAAAATTAGTCATAGCTAAAATTTTTATAGGAAGCAAGACTGATCTACTGAAAAAGAGCGAACTACTTTTCGGATACGGATGAATGGGCGAGGAATTTCATAAATTGAGAATTTAAACAATGAGTGCTTTTAACAAAATTAAATGTTTTTAGTATGGATAATCATTCTTATTTAAGGCAAAATAACCCTTTCGAATGATCGTACGCTAACTACTTCCCAGTTTAAATTCAAAGAGAGCTTTGCACGGGTGGAACATGAAAGAAAAATTCGGAAAAAAATTGGTTGATTTAGGCGGAAGACGCAGCTAATAGCTAGGCTATTAGCCAGTTTTTCAACAACAATCAGGCGGTTTTCAACCATTTTTACTCGTGTAATCATCTTGTGCAAATCTCTCTCAAATACAGTAAGGAAATCTTATGACGCTTCGTAGACGTGATTTTTTAAACGGACTCATGGTTTTTGGATTATCTCCCGCCATTATGGCAAAGCAGTTTTCCGAACGACCGAAAAATCCGCACGAAGTTTGGTTTTCCGCACAGGGAACGCGTTCTCAAGGTTATGGTTTTGCCGCTTTAACCGATGAAACCCATTTAATGAAAGGGCATAGCTCCTTCCGAGGACATGGTTCGGCTCTTCACCCTTTAAAGCCCGGCTCGGTGATTTTATTTGCTCGTCGTCCAGGACGAGAGGCTCTGGAAATTAACTTGAAAACCGGGGCGGTCGAAAAACGCTTTGAAGCCGCCGAAAATCGGCATTTCTACGGTCATGGTTGTTTCAGTGAAGACGGTAAGTGGCTGTTTACGACCGAAGCGGACCTGACGGGAAATATCGGCAAAATCGGTATTCGAGATGCTTTAACTTATCAGCAGGTCGGTGAGTACGAGAGTTATGGTATCGGTCCGCACGAAATGAAGTTGATGCCGGACGGGAAAAGCTTTGTGATCGCCAACGGTGGCATGCTGACTCGCCCCGAAAGTGGTCGGAAGGTGTTGAACCTGGATACGATGAATTCACACCTGACTTATGTTGATGCTTTGACCGGGCAGAAGGTGGATGAGTTTCATGTGCCAGAAGCTAAAGCCAGCATTCGGCACTTGGATGTAGCCAAAGACGGTACCGTCGCCATTGCCATGCAAGTACAACGTAAGGCGATGAGTTCTTCTGATATTGTGCCTTTGGGCGCGATTCAAAAACCCGGCCATTCTTTACGGTTACTGAAAGAACCGGTCGGTATTTTATCAAGCATGAACGACTATATGGGCAGTGTGGCCATTAATAACCGTAGCCGTATTGCTGGTTTTACCAGCCCGAGAGGGGATGTGGCCGCATTCTGGCATTTGGACGATGAACGTTTTGCAGGCTATTACCGTTTGAACGATGTGTGTGGTTTAACCGTTTCCGAGGATGAGTCACATTTTATTGTGAGCAACTCATTTGGCTCGGTGCGTCAGTTGGATGCCTTTAGTTTGCAGGAAAATAAAGCCAAGCGGCAAAAGTTTTCAGGCGTGGCTTGGGATAATCATATGATTACCGCCAGCATCTGATTCGTTAAGAAGTTAAGAATTAAAAAAACGCCCGTTTAATCACGGCTAAAGAGTAAAAGCCTTTGTGATTGAACGGGCGTTTTGCATTTTATGTGACTCGGGAGTTAGAACTGGAAGCCCATACCAAGATTGAAGCCATTGGTGTCTATGTTGTCTTGCGTCTGATTGACGACATCCACTTTGAAGACGATGTCTTCAATTGGCCAGTAGTTCATACCGAAATCGGTTTGCGTATTGTCGACGCCTTTTTCTTCGGACCATTGGCTTTGGCGAACGAAGAAGCCGAATTTTTCAAACGGTTTGTAATCCAGTTCGGCGTAAGCCCCCCATTGATTATCACGTCCGGCATTTTTGGCACCATCTCCGGCCAGGAACCAGTTTGCATAAAGCCCTTTAAAGGTGAAATCGGAGAATTGGTACACTAGGTGGGTGCTGACCAGTGTGGCGGAGTCGGCATAAGAATCTTTTGCGCTTTGATCCAAGTCAGGTTGATATTGAAGGGAAGCGGCAATTTCCAAGCCGGGTGTTCCGGTGTATTTGATGCGTCCCGTCATCGCTAGATCGTAAGCGTCTGCCGCGCCGCCTTCACCGGCCGGGCTGGTGGTTTTTTGTTTTCCACCTTTGATGTTGTATGGGTCGTTATTGGCGTCGACAGTCGGGTCCTGGGTTTTTAAACCTTCCGACAAGAATAGGTCGTAGCTGATTCCCGATGACATCTGCTGGGTAAACATGGCACCTGCGGCCCACCAAGTTGATGGAATGATGGTGGTTTCGACAATCGGCCGATCCACGCCGTAAAATGTTGGCGGTTCGTGGTTTTCGTTAATCAAGCCGACCGGCATTAGAATAATCCCGGTTTTCAGGTGCATGCTTTTGGTTTCGTCGAGGTCAAATTCCAGATAAGCTTGCTCCAGTTCCACTTCACCTGCCTTGGAGGCACTGGAAACAGTGTGTTCCAATTCGATCTCCGAAACCAGTCGAATGTCGCTGGTGAAATCATACCCGACAAAAAGGACAAAACGATGGAAATCGAAATTCTGCTCGTCTTTGCCATCGACGCTTAGGTTGTGGTATTTCAATTCGCCATAGCCGCCCAAATGGACTTTATGCAATGTCGACGACGAGGTGTTCTGTGGTTGAGACTCCACCATTTCGGTTAAAGCGTCCACTTTTTTTTCCAGTTCGTTAATGCGCTTGTCGTCGTCCGTTGCCGCGTGTGCGGGTAAATGGACCAGGGAAGAAATCACAGCTGTCAGTAACAGCTTGGAAGGGATTTTCATAATTATTTCCTTTTTGCTTGATTACGAAATTGCTTTAAATAAATCCAAAACCCGGAAAGACTGATAATGATAAATACGATGGCGAAACCATCCATGACCCAGTGCCCGTACGAACCGAAAAAGCGTCCGGAATGAATATCCAGAATCAAACGCTCTAACGACAGGCCTTGCCGGTAAAGAGCGTTTTGAAGTGGTTTTTTGACGTTATCGGGAACGGGAGTCAGCTCCATGCGATTAAGGGATTTGGGCTCGGAAGCCACGGGAGTCAATCGAGTCCAATCGGTATTGGCCTGCCAAACGGTACCGTCATTCATTCGGAAGTAGAGTGTGTGTTTATCGAACTTAAGACGTTGCAACGATCGATTTTCCGGGTAATTGAGCCAATCGATGGCTTCACCTTGGGCGGTGGTGAGCAGGGCGCGTGATTTTAAGGCTAGAAGAAAACCAAACGATGTTTTCCAAGCCCCTCGAAGTTCGCCCTCGCTCAGTTGGGTTTGATTGAAATAAACGTTTTTCCCCACTTGAATGAACCACTGGCGATCAAGAGAGATGCCTTGCGAAACTTGTGGAATGTCAATGCCGTACCAATCATTTAGCCAGGCCTGATGTATTTGTACCTGATTCAGCTTCAATCCATCCGTATGGTTGAGCAAAATGCCGGTAAACGACAGCAGAAGCACGACGACCAGCGCCGAAAGCCCTAGACGTTTGTGCCAGTTTCTTAACGCCGCCAGTTTCATTGAGCTTCGGCCTCCACCTGTTTGTCAAGGTACAGGGCCATACGCGCCAGTTTAGTGACGGCTCGCCAGGATAGAGTTGCGCCGGTTATGGCATCAATGCGGTCTGAGAGATCGTGGGAATCGGTTAAGCCGATACCTTCAAATTGTTTGGTAAAGAAAGGGAGCTTAACTTCCCATCCTCGGCTTTCCCGAAAGGCCAATACCCGCAGTTTTTGAATTTTGTGCCGTTCGATTTGAATGCCAACGTCGATCATTCTTTCTTTGCCGATTTCCTGCAAAATCCAGACTCGTCGGTTTGGAAAATGGGGGTTCTGCCAATAACCGACGCGTAAAAAGTGATAAGGATGGCCGAGAATTTCGGTTGTGACGCGTTTTTTATCACCGATGAGCCAGATTTTTTTGGCCTGAGTGTTGGCCTGCTGTTCAAAAGCCTCGGCGATAAATGTATCCGGTGCAATATCGGCTCTTACCCCGGTTGATGCGCCGATCAGCATAAAGGCGAGAATAAGCCAGGCCTGGTGAAAACCGAAACGCATTTAGTCTCCGTCGTTAAAGTTAATGCTGAGCGAGACGGCTAGAGAATCGGGAATTTCGCGTTTGAAATTTCCGTCTAGCAGGCCTATGTAGGTTGCCAAAGTGCTTCTATCCTGGTCAACGGCGGCTTGTTTTGCGGCCGCGAGATTGGTTTTAACCGTTTCGATTGCCGAGGTATAACCACCGGCTTCCATGTATTCGAAAAAGCTCGGGGTTTCACCGCGTCGATTTAAAAAGGCTTCGATACCGTCCAGCATTTGCAGAATATTTTGGTAAAAAACGCCGGACAGTTGGGCATCTAAAGTGCCTTGCAATTTACGGCGTTTGATGTAATCCAAGTGTTGCTGGATAGTGGTCAGCAAAGAGGGAATCGGTTCGGAGTCATCGTCAAGTTTCCCCGTTTTTAACAAGGTGGCATAAGGCGTGCCGGACGATTGGTAGCTTTGCAACCATTGCTCGGACAGTGTTGTACTCATACGGTTGACGAAAGCGGCCATGCCGAGCAGATAATCACATTTTCGGTTATTGGCTTGATAATCGGAAACGATATCAGACGGCGCTTGAGAATGACCACTGCGTGAGTCTTCGAAAATCAGCACCTCTAAAGACAGGAGCCCGGTTTTGGTGAAGGATAGATTGTCGAAATATGCTTCATTCAAGGGGGCGCTGCCGCTCACCTGAGTTTCAATTTCGCTGCGCACCGTATTGGTGTAATCGGTGCCTCTTTGACGCATGGATTCGATATAGTTTATCCGTGGCGTAATCAAGTCGTCGTTCAAAGGACCGATGTTATAAAAAGCGGTTTGATTCCATTGGTAAGAAAGGTTTTTCCAGGCCTGTTGCAGTTGGGTCAGGTGGGGTTCGTCTGTGGCGCTGCAAAACGCTTCTGCGGTCGATAAGGTGTTTGCAGTTTGGCTTTGAAAGGACGTAAAGGCGGGGGCGACTTCATTGTCGACGGTGTAGTTCAATGTAGCCTGTAACCCTCCTTCTGTTGTGTTTAACGAGTCATTTTGCCGATCACCACCGCAAGCGGTTAATAAAAACATCGGTAGGGCATAAACGAAGAGAGATTTTAATCGAATCATTTCGAGTCCTATAAAGATTTAACAAATGTGAGCAAGGCGTTACGGTAAGGCTCGTCCAAAGCAATAAAGGCCTGTTTGGTGTCTTCCGCTTCGCCGCCATGCCATAAGATCGCTTCTTCAATACTTCGCGCGCGACCGTCATGTAGAAAGTTGCCGGCACCGTTCACCTGCTGACTCAAGCCGACGCCCCATAATGGCGGAGTGCGCCATTCCGAGCCAGAAGCCTCATAATCCGGACGATTGTCCGCCAAAGCCGGCCCCATATCATGTAGCAAAAAATCACTATAAGGCCAAATGGTTTGGTTAGACAGATGCGGGTAATCGGGCGCTTTTCCGGTGGTGTAGGACGGGTGGTGGCATTTGACGCAACCGGTTGTGTAAAACAGCTTTCGCCCGAGTTGTGCGGTATCGCTTTGAAGGTTACGGGCTTTCGGCACACCGAGCGACCGAGTGAAGTCCACCATTAATCCCATTAATTTCTCGTTGATTTCCAAGCCGTCCGAGTCGTTGCCGGTCGGTGCTTTCAGGCAGTTTTTTTGGGCCGCGGTACAAGGCTGTGTCGGAAACACAGGGTTGGCAATGCCCATATCACCGTGTAGGGCCGCTGCGGTTTGTAAGCGAACACTGGCCTTATTCGCCTTCAATCCAAAGCGTCCCGGCACGGTTTGTTTGGTTTCGAAATCCCACACATGGTTTAATCGACCGGAAATGCCGTCACCGTCACGGTCATTTTCATCAACAAGTGCGTCAATCTGGACTTGAGGAATCTGTTCAATCAGCCCAACACCGTGAATCGGCGGTGCGTTACGAAGGCTCATTAAGGTGTTTGGCGATAAGTCGCCGTACCCAAGGTTTTCAATGCGTATTTTGGGTTGCCGCATGGCCACTTTTCGGCCGTCCGGATAGGTGAAGCTCTGTGATTGCCAGTCAATATAAACATAGCCTTCCGGGCGAACGTCTCCAGGTTGGTAAACCGGTTGTACATGGCGAAGTTGGTGGGCGAGGGCCGTGGATTGCGCTTGCAATTGGTCGCCGTAGATCGGCTCTGGTACCACGCCGTGAACCAGGTCTTTTCCGGGTAAGCTCAGCCGTAAAAAGTTGGTAAAAAGCAGTTGTTTTCCATCCTGTGGCATTAGGCCGCGTCCGCCGTTAATGTGGCAGGCCAGGCAGGTGCGGGCATTGTAAAGTGGACCGAGTCCGTCACGAGCGTCGGTGGCTGTCGGGGCCTTTATCCAGGGTTGGTGTGCTAAGGCTTTTCCGGCATGGAAATTTGCTTGCCGATTGGCCGGCAGGTTTTCTGCTGGTTTCATATAAGATGGAAATGGAAGGTAGGAAACACTGGTTTTCCCGCCTGGAAAGCTTTCGGTATTGGAAAAACCGGGTACGGTATTAGGCTTTAAAAACAGGGCCGCCGGCGCATAAAAAACTCCCAAGATAATCAGGATAAAAAACGCCAATAAAATAAAAATAAGAATGATTGCTTTTCTAAATTTCATAAATGGGGATTTTAGCATAATGAGATGCTAAAGTAGCGAATTTAACTCATAAATTCTGTTGTGCTGGGTAATGAAAAGCCGGGCAATCGCCCGGCTTTTTATGGAGAGAATGTTTAAACGTTACGGTGTTTATTCACATTCAGCGGTTGGATCGGTGGTATCGCAGGCGGTTCCTTCCGGATCGTAAGCGTCACCGTCGATTTCCATGGCTTCCAGAATTTCTTGCACGCCAAAGGCTTCTTCTGTCAGTGAATAAATCATGTCCGCTACGGGCTTCGCTCGTTCGCCTGTTTTATCCATAATCACTACATCCACCGGGTAACCGGCACGGGCATTGGCGTCAATTGCTTCATATTTGGTTTTGGTTGTGGTTAACGCGACTTCCAGGTCGCTTCCGGCTGAAGAGCCAACATCCGCCAAGTAGTCGTCAAGACCATAACCTGTGACGGCGCGGGTTGTATTGTCGTCGGTGCCGTCCAGTGTTGAATCATAGCCGGCGTAGTCGCCGTAATAAACATTGGCAATGCCTTCCGCGTTTAGCCAGAAATCACGGTGCGTATTATCGGAGAAGCAAGAGTGTTCGTCTTCTTGGGAGTCTGCCGACAGGGCAATCTGCATACGCTCACCCGCCAATTCGCCTTGGGCTAAGGTGCCCATAGCGTAAAGAATTTCATAGAATTTGCTTTTGGCTTGGTCAATTGACGAGACAGAGGTGAATTGGTCACGATAATTCCCGGCTGAATAGCCCGGTTGTCCTGATTTTGCCCAGCCATTACGAACGGTGGTCAAATCGTCAACCAGTTTCTGTGCGGCGACTTGAAGATAATCCAGGCGTCTCTGTGCATAAGTGTCAGAGGTAAAGTCTGTTAAAGGGCGCTGACCACCCGTTGCCAAGTTGTTGGCATCATGGGTCTTGACAGCTTCATCGCGGCTTCCGCTTGTGTCAGGACTCATCGTGTTGTCTAGGTCCTGTCCCCACAGCAGAAACTCGATGGCGTGGTAGCCGGCAATGACATCACGTTCATCGGCTGCTTGCATGGTGTTTGACAGTAACGTGGCATCAATTGTAATGCTGGTTGTATTAATGATGTTTGCATCTCCGGAGTTAACCGCTCCTCCCGAGTTCAGCCCTGGTGCTGGTACCGAGTTTTCCGTGACGCCGAGTTGGTCGTTTCCAAAGTCATTACCCGCAGTGGTATAGTCGATTAACGCTTCTCCTAGTGGCCAGGCATTGATATCACCCTCTGGGCCGTCTTCATTGGTATAGTCCGTAGAATCGATCGGGCTAAGACGAAAACGGTAGACTTCCGTTTGTCCATAAGGTTCACGGGCCACCAACCAAGCTTCTTTGGCGGCATTGAGGTTGGCTTGTGTTGGGTTGTTCGCGAAAGTATCAATAGCCTCTTTAAGGTTTTGCGCCGTATCCACCGAGTCGCTGTAGGCGGCATAAGCAATGTCGGCATTGGTTTCCAATACTTTTTGCATATTTGTTAAATTATGGGAGATGTTTGAAGAGCCTTGTTGGGGGTCGGGGTCATTTGAAGAACCGCCGCTGGATGAACCTCCGCAGCCGGAAAGTAGAGTGGTGGACAAAATGGCCGCTGTAATGAGTTTGAGTTTCATAAGGTTTAGTTTCCTTTATATTTGCGTTTTAAGTTTTTAAGTGAAATAAATGTAAACATTTTTATCGGCATGAAATTTTCAATATATTTTCATGATTATTCTAAGTGTAAATAATAATTATTGTCAATACTAATACTTAATTGATTTATTTTATGTTTGTCCATTATTATTCATTTCTTTATTTTGTTTGCTTCTCCCTTTAAAATAAACCGTCTTTGATGGCTTTTTGCTTAGTGTGGATTTAAAGTGGGTTTATAAAATTAAATGAAATTTCGAACGATTGTCTATTTGTCGGTCACAATGTCCTTGGCCGGGTGTGGTGGTTCTAGCGGCGGTTCCAGCGCTGGTAAAGATGGCGTTTCTTATAATTCCGAAGCGGAACTGGGAGAGGCCTTGTTTCATGACGTGAATTTATCCGAAAACAGAACACAATCCTGTGCCACTTGTCATAATCCCGGCCATGGCTTGGCGGACACACGCGACAATGAGGCGACTGATGTGGGCGTTTCTTTGGGAGATGATGGTTTTTCAATCGGAGTGCGTAATGCGCCGACGGCTTCTTATGCCGCTTTGATGCCAGCGTTTCATTGGAACGAAGAGGAGCAGGCTTATATGGGAGGACAGTTTCTGGACGGTCGAGCTTCCGATTTAGCCGCGCAAGCTGGCGGTCCGCCATTAAACCCGGTGGAAATGGCAATGGCCGATAAGCCAGCCGTGGTGGCGCGACTGGAAGAAAATTCCGATTATGTCGCGGCCTTTAAGCGTTTTTATGGCGACACGATTTTTGATGAATGCACTGCGGAAAGTTGTGAGGCTTATGAGTCTATGCGCGGTGCCATTGCCGAGTTTGAAAAAACCGATACCTTTGCGCCGTTTGATTCCAAGTGGGATAAGTTTGTGAATCGTGATATTCCGCTGTCGGACTTGTCGGAAAAAGAGCGGTTGGGCTATTCGGTATTTTTTTCCAATGCCAACAGCAGTTGTGTCAATTGCCACCAAATGAATGATGCGCCGCAGACCTTTGCTAAAAATCAAACTTTTACCGATGCAAAGTACTTTAATATTGGTGTGCCGAAGAATCAGGCGTTGATTGACTTGAACGAGGCGAAAGGCTTGAATGCTGGTTTTGTTGCAAACGGCGATATGGGGTTGTATGAGAATCCGGCCGTCACTGAAGAAACTGAAATGGGCAAATTCAAGGTGCCGACTTTGCGTAATGTCGCGGTGACCGGACCTTATATGCACAACGGGGTGTTTAAAGATTTGAGAACAGTGCTGGAATTTTATAATTTTATGGGCAATACGGCCGGAACCCAAAGCCCAATCAATCCGGAAACCGGCCAGGCCTGGGCGGAAACGCCGTTTCCTGAGACGATTGATCACGATCTGTTGGGGCAGCAACCTATGACGGAAGAGGAATTGGAAGGGTTGGAGTGCTTTTTACGAACCTTGACGGATGAGCGTTATGAGCATTTAATGCCGACAACACGTTCCGACGGTTCGGTTATCGATTGCAGTGATTAAAACACAAACGAATCTGAATATTCATACAAGCGGCTTTAATATTAGCCGCTTTTTTGTTTTTATGATCACAGGGGCTTTTTGATAAAATAACCTTTTCGATTATTTACAAAGAGCTTTTTATGTCACACGCGCAATCAACCGTCGGTATTGTCAGTTTAGGGTGCCCGAAGGCGACCGTCGATTCGGAGCGGATTCTCACCCAATTGAAAGCCGAAGGCTATCACTTAACCAACTCTTATGAAGAGGCGGATACGGTCATCGTCAATACTTGCGGGTTTATCGACAGCGCCGTGCAGGAATCGCTGGACACCATTGGCGAAGCCTTGGAAGAAAACGGTAAAGTCATCGTCACCGGCTGTTTGGGTGGAAAAGACGATAACCAAATCAAGGAGATTCATCCGAAAGTCTTGGCGGTATCCGGCCCGGCGGCTTATGAGGAGGTCTTGACAGCGGTACATGACGTGATTGCGCCACCGGCGCATGATCCGTTTGTGGATTTGGTGCCGCCACAGGGCATTAAATTAACACCGAAACACTTTGCCTATCTGAAGATTTCCGAAGGGTGTAATCATCGTTGTACTTTTTGCATTATTCCGTCGATGCGTGGTGACTTGGTTAGCCGCCCTGTGGCGGATGTGGTGGCAGAAGCCAAGCGTTTGAAGGAAGCCGGCGTTAAAGAGTTGCTGGTGGTGTCTCAGGACACGGCGGCTTATGGTGTGGACGTCAAATATAAAACCGATTTCGCCGATGGGCGCCCAACCAAAACCTCCATGCTTGGTTTGGCCGAAGCGCTGGGTGAGCAGGGCATTTGGGTGCGTTTGCATTATGTGTATCCCTACCCGAATGTCGAAGAAGTGATTCCGTTGATGGCACAAGGCAAAATCTTGCCGTATCTGGACATGCCGTTACAGCATGCCGATCCGGAGATTTTGAAAGCCATGAAGCGTCCGGGGAATGTCGATAAAACCTTGGAGCGCATTCAAAAGTGGCGCGAACAGGTGCCGGACTTGACCATTCGTTCCACCTTTATCGTCGGGTTCCCGGGTGAAACGGAAGAACAGTTCCAGAATTTGTTGGATTTCATCACCGAAGCGCGCCTCGACCGAGTGGGGTGTTTCCAGTATTCACCGGTGGAAGGGGCCGTGGCCAATGATTTGGCCGAGCCGGTGCCGGACGGGGTTAAACAAGAGCGATTCGATCGTTTCATGCAATTGCAGCAGCAAATCAGCGCCGAGAAGATGCAAGCCAAAATCGGCCGGACGATGCAGGTGTTGGTGGACGAGGTGGATGAAGAGGGTGCGATTGCGCGCTCTCAGGCGGATGCACCGGAAATCGATGGTCTGGTGTTTATTCCGGAAGGGCATCATTTGAGTCCCGGCGACTTTGTTGAGGTGGAAATTTTTGCAGCCGATGAATATGACTTGTGGGGCACTCCGGTGAGTGGGTTTATTCCTCAGGAAACGTCTTATGTCGAACTGGGGTAATGGATTGATTTTTAATGGGAAAAATGCATTGATAGTTTTTTGCTATTAAATTTTAATAAATAATTAATTAGATTAATTTTTGGTGCGTTGCTATAGTTTGCTCCAAGCATTAAATATGCTTGTGGATGAAAAAATATATTTTATACCTAGGTATAAATAACAACTATAGGAGATTCCAAAATGGAAAACCAAGAAGCACAAGTTATTTCTCTACCTCGTTTGAACGAAGCGGCACCGGCATTTGATGCGGTGACGACTCACGGCCGTAAAACGCTTGAAGACTACAAAGGGAAATGGTTGATCCTTTTCTCTCACCCTGCGGATTTCACGCCGGTTTGTACGACTGAGTTTATGGCGTTCCAAGCCCGTAAACCACAGTTTGACGAATTGAACTGCGAACTTTTGGGGCTTTCCATCGACTCGCACCATTCGCATAACGCTTGGGTATTGAACATCAAAGAAAAATTCGGTGTGGACATTGAATTCCCAATCATCGCGGATCTGGATATGAAAGTCGCGACGACTTACGGGATGGTTCACCCGGGTGCGGCCGATACGTCTGCCGTGCGTGCGACCTTTATCATCGATCCGGAAGGCGTCTTGCGTGCTATGATGTATTATCCGATGAGTAACGGTCGCTCCATGGATGAGTTTGTACGTCTTGTGAAAGCCATGCAAACGTCGGATGCGAATGCTTGTGCGACGCCGGAAGCTTGGCAGCCAGGTGATAAAGTCATCGTTCCACCGCCTTCCACCACGGAAGAAGCGAAAGAGCGCATGGCCTCCGGCGAGTACGAGTGTGTCGATTTCTACTTCTGTAAAAAATCCATCTAATTGGATTTAGAGACAAAACGTAGAATAAAAAGCGAGAACTGCCTGTTTTTACAGGCAGTTTTTGTATCTGAAGATTTGTTGAGAGCTTGGCATGAGATAGATACACCAGTAAACATGGCTAAAATTCGTCTGATTTTTGTTGAAAAACTGGCTAATAGCGGGCTATTAGCTGCATTTCCCGCCTTAATCAGCCAAATTTTCTCTCATTTTTTCTCGTGTCCTACTCGTGCCAAGCTCTCTGTTTTAACAACTGTTTTGGAGCTCAAAAATGTTAAAGAAAATCATGATGACCATGATGTTGTTGGTTGGCGTTCAGTTCGCCGCGTATGCTCAGGCCCCGGCCAAATTGCAGGCGTTGCCCGCACAGGAATTCAAAAACCAATGGGATCAGCCGATTCGCTTGACAGCCGGAACCGAATGGGTGATTTTTTCGCACCATAAAGACGGTGGTCAATGGGTGAAAGAGACTTTCGACAACTTGAACATCACCGACCCGAAAGCGCATCAGTGGTTATATGTCGCGGATGTGTCGCAAATGCCGAGTCTGATTACCCGTTGGTTCGCCATCCCTAAAATGCAAGATTTTGCTTTCCCGATTGCGCTGTCTTATGACGAGCAATTGACGGCGACCTGGCCGCAGCAGCCGGAGACGGTCTCGGTTTATAAGCTGTATAATCTGGTGATTAAGGATGTGGAATACTTTTCAAATCAAGCCGATTTGCAAGCTTTCTTAAAGTCGGTTCAATAATTCTCGACTGAGAAAAAGAGAATAAAACCGCCAGGCCTGGCGGTTTTTGGTATTCATACTTCCAATACGCCTAATTGTAAACGACTCAATCTTTGTAAACGGTTATTCGCACTTATGTCCAGTTGTTCCGGCTTTGCGCCGATTCTGCCTGAAAACCCGAAAGTGATGATTCTCGGCACCATGCCCAGTGTGGCGTCTTTGGAAGAAGCGTTTTATTACGCGCATCCGCGCAATGCCTTTTGGCCGATTCTGGCGGACGCTTTCCAGCAACCGATTGAAACGGTCGAGCAGAAAATCGCTCTGTGTCGACAACACGCGATTTTGCTTTGGGATGTATTGGCGTTTTGTGAACGCGCCGGCAGCTTGGATTCCGCCATTAAACAGCCCGAAGCCAATGATTTTGAATCGCTTTTCAAGCGCTTCCCAGATTTGAAAACGGTACTTTTTAACGGCAAAGCCGCTCAGAATCTGTTTGAAAAACAAGTGATGAAAACCCAATCCTTGCCGGATGATCTGACGTTTCATTCGCTTCCTTCCACCAGTCCGGCCAATGCGCAACTATCCTTTGAAAATAAAAGGGTTTTATGGCATCAAACACTTGAGCAAACGGGTGTGAGATAGAGTAAAATACCCGGTTCACAACTCGGAATTAAACGATAAAGGATTTGCCTTGAAAGCAGACAACTTTAAACCGGAATTACTCTCGCCCGCCGGGACTTACAAAAATATGGAATACGCCTTTGCTTATGGCGCGGATGCGGTTTATGCCGGTCAGCCGCGTTACAGCCTGCGTGTGCGCAATAACGAATTCGACGAAGAGACCTTGGATAAAGGTATCAAGCGAGCACACGAATTGGGTAAAAAATTCTATGTGGTCAGTAATATCGCGGCGCATAACGCCAAAATCAAGACTTATATGCGTGATATCGCTCCGATTATCGCCATGAAACCGGATGCGTTGATTATGTCCGACCCGGGCTTGATTGCGATGGTGCGGGCGGAGTATCCGGAGCAGGAAATTCATTTGTCGGTGCAGTCCAATGCGGTGAACTGGGCCACGGTGAAGTTCTGGCACGATCAGGGCATCAGCCGAGTGGTGTTGTCGCGGGAGTTGTCGATTCAAGAAATCCGTGAGATCGGCGAAGCGGTACCGGGCATGGAGCTGGAGGTGTTTGTGCATGGTGCTTTGTGCATCGCTTATTCCGGGCGTTGTTTGCTGTCCGGTTACATCAATAAACGGGATGCTAACCAAGGTACTTGCACCAACGCCTGTCGTTGGAACTACAACACTTACGAAGGCCAGGAAGACGACAGCGGTGACATCGTCGGGATTCCGGTCGAGCAGGTTGAAAACATCACTGACTTAACGGCGCCGAATGACGATACGCCGGATGTGACCATTGGGGCCGGTAAACCGACGGATCAAATGATGTTGTTGGAAGAAGAAGGGCGCCCGGGCGAATATATGCCGGCTTATGAAGACGAGCATGGCACTTATATTATGAACTCCAAGGACTTACGTGCGGTCGAACTGATTCCGGAATTGGTCGATATGGGCGTGGATTCCTTAAAAATCGAAGGGCGTACCAAGTCGCATTATTATGTGGCTCGTACCGCGCAGGTGTACCGCAAAGCCATTGACGATGCGGCCGCCGGTAAACCGTTTGATCAAAATTTGTTAAGTGATTTGGAAAGCCTGGCGAGCCGCGGTTACACTGAAGGTTTCTTGCGTCGTCATGTGCATTCCGAATACCAAAACTACGAATATGGCGTATCCAAATCCGACCGCCAGCGTTTCGTCGGGGAAGTGGTCGATGTGGTTGAGCGTGACGGCAAGAGTCTACTCGAAATCGACGTGAAAAATAAATTTTGCCTGGGGGATTCGATTGAGATTATGACGCCGGCCGGCAATGTGACCTTGAAGCTGGCGGAAATGCAGGATCATCACGATAAACCGGTTGAATGTGCGTTGGGGTCCGGTTGGTTGGTCCGCATCCCGAATCCATTTAAAGACCTGGACTTGGAAACCTTGCGCTTTGGTTTGGTGATGCGCAATGAAGCCTGGGGCGGCGACTTGAAACGCGATGCGGCGGCGCGTGAAGCAAAGGCGACCAAAGAGGCGGCTAATGATACGGCCGATGCGTCGGTTTGAAATCGCTCGGGTAAGTTGAAGGAACGACGATTATGGCCTTGAAAATACTGGAAGGGTGCACCAATTGCGATATGTGCGAACCGGAGTGCCCGAACCAAGCGATTTATTACGGCGAGAAAATCTACGAAATCAACCCGGATTTATGCACGGAATGTGTGGGGTATTACGATACCCCGACTTGCGTCAGCGTGTGCCCGGTAGATTGCATTATCACCGATCCGGAACGGGTCGAAGATCAGGATACCTTGCTGAAAAAATTCGAACACTTGGTGTTGACCGACAAAATCTGACCTTTGATGCGTGCTTCTTACGCACGCCTTTATCACCTCTTTTTTTCTCAAAAATGGCCAGGCCTGGTCAATTATAACTTTATGAAATAACAGTTAAAAAACCTTCTATGAGAGCTTTGCTCGAGTGGGACGCGAGAAAAAAATGAGATAAAATTTTTCTGAATTAGGCGGAAAACGAAGCTAATAGCTGGCTATTAACGAGTTTTTCAACGACATTCAGGAAGATTTTAGCCATTTTTAGCCGTGAATCCATCTCGTGCAAAGCTCTCTATATTAGCAAGTTTTAATAAGACTGGTGTTTGATTAGGCACCGGAGTAGAATGCAAATAAAACTTGACTCTAAAGGTAGGTTATTCAATGTTGAATCCAACCGTCACCCGGCTCCAAAATCGATTTTTGCTCCTGATTTTTGCTCTGTGTTCAATGGCGGCAAAAGCCGAGCCGCTGCCCGATGTACATCCGCAGGTTGACGTTATCCTATCTGAAGCGGCCGCTCCCGACGGCGTGGTGTTCGATATTGAAACCTTGGACGCCAACGCCCTGAATTCGCTGGCACCTTATGTACGCAAGCAAATCCGCTTGATTCGGGAGCGGTTTCCGGGTGTCGATATTGCGGTGGTCAGTCATGGTGCGGAAGAGTTTGCCTTGCAGAAGCAAGCGCAATCCGACAACGCGGCTTTGCATGATACCTTCAGCCAGCTCACCCAATCCGACGGCGTTTCCATTCATGTTTGTGGCGCTGTGGGCGGCTTGAAAGGACTCTCGCGGGAAGACTTTCCCGATTTCGTCAGCTATTCCGAATCCGGCATGGCTCAACTCAATGATTATAAGGCGCTCGGCTATCAAGTCGTCACCATTCGGCAATTGTCCGATTCGGATCGCAAAGCCTTGTTCGACACACCGGAAAAATTCATTCAACCCTAAGATGCCCTGTACATGGGCGCATACCGATTTTTATCCTCCTCCATTTAGGATAGGCGTTTAAGTTCATACTTAGGCGCTCTTTTTCGGCGGCTTGCTTTCGAATACCGCTCCGATCCGGTGCCTTGGGTTGACCTGCGGCGCCGAAATTGTATGATGGGAAATCATTATTTCTTCACAGGAGACAACATGGCGAACTCGACACCGGAAAAAATGGAATTAATCAGTTTCAAACTGTGCCCGTTTGTACAAAGAGCAGTGATCGTTTTGAAAAAGAAACAGGTCGATTTTGATTTGACCTTTATTGACTTGAACAATCCTCCGGAATGGTTTGAGAGCTTGTCGCCGTTGGGGAAAGTGCCGGTGCTGAAAGTGGGGAAGGAAGTGTTGTTCGAGTCCATGGTGATTCAAGAATACGTGGATGAAGTGACGCCGCCGTCTTTACACCCGAAAGACCCGCTCAAAAAAGCCATGAACCGGGCTTGGATGACGTTTGGTGACGACTTGAATATTCTGCAGTTTAAAATGGCACATGCCACTGACCAAGCTGCATTCGACTCCTTCCGGGGTGAAATCAACGATAAGCTGGCGCGACTGGAAAGCGTTCACAGCGGTAAATCGTTTTTCAATGGCGAAGATTTCTGCCTGATTGATGCCGCTTATGCGCCGTTCTTTATGCGATTGTCGCTGATGAAAAATGTCTGTTCCATCGATTTTTTGGATGGTTTTCCGAAAATGCAGGCCTGGTCGAAAGCCTTGTTATCACAGGATTGCGTGACCGATTCGGTGGTGCCGGAGTTACCGAGTATGTACCAGAATATGATTCGTAATGTTGAAGGTGGTTATCTGGCGTCGATGGCATAAAGCCCATTGACGTAACGACCGAAAATGAGATGTTAAAACCGATGAACATGATGCCGTGAAACGACTTTTGAAAAACTTCATTCCGTTGCTGAGTGGCAGCATTGCATTGTTCTGGTTGACGGCAGCTCAGTCGGCCGATTTGCAATTGTCGAACCAACGCATCGACTATCAATGGGTGGCGAAGCAAATTGAGCAAAATGAAACCGGCGGCGATGCAAAATATCTCACCTATTGGAGCCGGAACGAGCCGTTCCCGTCATTCGGCATCGGGCATTTTATTTGGATTCCGAAAGGCGTGATGGTCCCGTTTGAACAAACCTTTCCGCAAATGGTGGCGTTTGTGTCTGCCCGTCAACCGGCACCGGAATGGCTGCAAGAGCTGACGCCGTTCGAGCCGCCCTGGCCAAATCGTTCGGCTTTTGACCAGGCCTGGTCAAAACCGAGATTAACCCAATTGCGTCAATGGCTGGCGGCCTCCAAGTCTGAACAAGCCGAGTTTATTTTTCAGCGCCTGGTGTCCGAATTGGACAGGCTGTGGTCAACCTTAACATCCGCCCAGCAGCAGCATTTGTCGTATAATGTGAATCAATTAACGCAAACGCCGCAGGGCGTTTTTGCGATGATTGATTACGCTAACTTTAAAGGCATCGGCCATAATGCCAAAGAGCGGTATCTGGGCGAAGGCTGGGGCTTGGTGGATGTGTTGCTCGCCATGCCGGAAGCCACAGAAGCCACGGCGTTACCCGATTTTGTGACATCGGCCAAAATGCGTTTGCGGTTACGGGTAAAATTATCGCCGTTAGATAACAATGAAAAACGCTGGTTGCCCGGTTGGGAAAAGCGTTTAAATCGCTATTTGACTCTCTCTTAAACAACATGAGGCTAACTGTTCCGTGATATCGATGTTTAAGCATGCCAAGACCGTTTTTCAGGCCATGCGACCGCCGTTTTTATTGTTGACACTGGCGATGATGCTGTTGGTGTCGGGCATTGCGACCTACGAAGGGTTTGAATGGTCCGGTCCCTTATTCTTTTTGATTTGTATCGCAGCCTTGGCCGCGCATTTGAGCGTCAATCTACTCAATGAATTCGAAGATTTTGAATCCGGTTTGGACTTGCAAACGGACAAAACGCCGTTCAGTGGCGGCAGTGGTGGTTTGCCGTCCAACCCGCAAGCGGCGGAGTCGGTGGCCGCCGCCGGGTATTTCTTTTTAGGGATGGTTATCAGTCTTGGCGGTTTTTTTGTCTATTTGCGTGGTGGGTCCATTTTGCCGTTGGGGCTACTTGGTGTGGTGTTGATTGTCACTTATACCTCGCACATCACGCGCTACCCTTGGTTGTGTCTGATTGCGCCAGGCCTGGCATTTGGCCCCTTTATGGTCGTGGGCGGGGTTATGGTACTGACCGGGGAATTCAGCTGGTTGGCGTTTTGGGTGTCGTGGATTCCATTTTTGTTGGTCAACAATTTGCTGTTGCTGAATCAGTTCCCGGATGAAGAAGCCGACCGGCGTATGGGGCGGTTTAATATCATTATGCGGTTGGGCCGAAAAGGGGGCTTGCGTGTTTTTAAAAGCTTTCTGGTACTGAGTTATTTGGCGTTGGCGTATTTGATTATTGACGGTTGGTTGCCCTATCAAGCGGCTTTCGGCTTTTTATCGTTGATTTTGGTGGTGCCCTTATGGCAGAAATTACGCACGCCTGCTCAGGATTTAATACAATTGACCCCTGCGTTGGGAATCAATGTGGGGGTGGTGTTGACGATGCCGGTTTTGATTGCGATTGGCCTCTATCAAGGCTTATGGAACTTCTGATTGAATCGGTTTGAGCTTCTGCGGGACTTAAAGCCTGCTTATTTTAGGCGTGGCTCGCCGACCTTAGTCATTTTAAGGTCAAGAGCCACAACAACGAAGAAGTGGGCTTTAAGCCCCGCCCGAAGGGGCTTAGCCAATTTTTTCAGCTCCGCGTTGTGAAGTTTTGCAAGGTCTAGACATTGCTGCAACTTCACGCCTTGATCTGGAAAACTTGGCGTTGCCAGAAGCCAAACCGATTCAATCAGAGGTTCCTTATCTTAAGGAAGAAACAATGTATAAGACCTTAATGGATACAGTGGGCAATACGCCTATGGTGCGGGTACAACGATTGGTACACCCGGACACGAACAGTGTGGTTCTGGCGAAGTTGGAAGGGAACAACCCGGCGGGTTCCGTGAAAGATCGTCCGGCCGTCAATATGATTCGTCAGGCGGAGAAGCGCGGTGACATTCAACCGGGAGACACGTTGATTGAAGCCACCAGCGGTAATACCGGTATTGCGTTGGCCATGGCTTCGGCCCTGATGGGGTACCGTTTGAAATTGATTATGCCGGACAATATGTCGATGGAGCGCCGCGCTTCGATGGCCGCTTACGGCGCCGAACTGATTCTGGTATCGAAAGAAACCGGTATGGAAGGCGCACGGGATTTAGCGAAAACCATGCAAACCGCGGGCGATGGGTTTGTGTTGGATCAATTTGCGAACCCGGATAACCCAATGGCGCACTACCATTCCACCGGCCCGGAAATCTGGCATGGAACGAATGGCGACATCACGCATTTCGTCAGCGCGATGGGGACCACGGGCACGATTATGGGGACGTCTATGTATTTAAAAGAACAGTCCGGTGCGGTGCAGATAGTCGGTGTTCAGCCCACGGAAGGTTCATCGATTCCGGGTATCCGTCGCTGGCCGAAAGAATATTTACCCGCCATTTACGATGACCGGCGCATTGATCGGGTGATTGATATGTCTCAGACATTGGCGGAAGACACCATGCGTGCCATGGCGGTTCAAGAAGGTATTTTTGCCGGGGTGTCTTCGGGGGGCGCGATGGCGGCGGCTTTGCAAATTGCACGAGAAACGGAAAATGCGACCATTGTGACGATTGTGTGTGACCGCGGCGACCGTTATTTATCCACCAATGTGTTTTCCGAAGGGAAAGTGACGCATCATAATGCGCCCGGCGCTTAAAACAATAAGAGAGCTTTGCATGAGTGGGGCGCAAAGCTCTCAATAATTAAAAAAGACACGAAATGGCAAGAGAGATTGAACGTAAGTTTTTGGTTGAAGGTGAGGCTTGGATGGCCCAAGCCGATAAAGAAGTGCATTTTGCACAGGGCTATTTAAACGACATCCAGCAGACGGGCAGTAAAAGCTCGGTGCGCATTCGTTTGGAAGGGCAGGAAGCGAATATCAATATCAAGAGCCTGGAAATTGGGCTGAGTCGCGACGAGTACGAGTACTCCATTGATGTGGATGATGCGAAAAAAATGCTTAAGACACTTTGTGTCGGTCCGGTGATTGAAAAAATTCGATATTATGTTACATTTAAGTCACATATTTGGGAAATCGATCGTTTTTTAGGCGATAATAACGGTTTGATTGTGGCAGAAGTTGAGCTGTCGTCGGAAGATGAAGCGCTGGAACTGCCGGAGTGGGTCGGGAAAGAAGTGACCGAACTCCCACGATATTACAATATTAGTTTAAGCCAACGGCCTTATTGCAACTGGAGTGATAATGAAAAGAACATCTGAACCGCATGCTGAGAAAGTGCGAAAAAACGTATTATTGAAGCCTTTGGCGGCGGCTTTGTTAATGGCTTCTACGACGGCTTGGTCTGCACCAGGCCTGGTGGATATTTATCAAATGGCGGTGTTGCACGACGCCAAACTGGCACAAGCCCGTGCCAGCTATCAAGCCAACCAGCAGGTAGTGGATATTGCAAAAGCCCCTTTGCTGCCGCAAGTTTCGGTTGATGGTGGCCTCAATAAGGTGGACAGTGACATTGATAATGCTGATGTGACGACGGGCGAAATCGGATTGACCTTGAATCAATCGATTTACAACCATTCTTATTGGTCGTTGTATTCGCAAGCGGACTATCAATTAAAACAAGCGGAATACCAAATGAAGTTTGCTGAGCAGGACTTGATTGTGCGTGTTGCAGACGCTTATTTTAAGGTGGTATTGGCGCAAGAAGATTTGACGTTGGCCCAAGCTAAAGAAGAAGCCGATAAAACGCAGTGGGAAAGAGCCAAGGCCTCTGCTGAAGTGGGGTTAGCCAGTAAGACCGATGTACTGCAGGCCAAGTCGAGTTACGATTTATCAACCTCCGATCGCATCACGGCTCAGAATAACCTGGACGTGACTTATGACGAGCTGATGAAGTTGACAGGCAAATCGGTACATGAATTGAAAGTCATTTCATTGAATACCAAGCTGCCTTCTCAGACTTTAAATCTCGACGAGTGGGAAATGAAAGCCCAGGATCAGAATTTGACGGTACTTCAACAGGAAGAAGCCAGCAATGTCGCTTCTGAAGAGGTGGAAGTGCAAAAGTCCGGTTATTGGCCGGATATCGGGCTAAGTGCCGGGTATCGCAACTACAACTACATCGATTCTCCATCAGGCACTGGTTCACAATATAAAGATCGTAACGATTTAACAATCGGTGTGAATGCTTCTTGGCCGTTGTATTCCGGTGGGGGCACTATGTCTCAGGTCGCGCAAGCGCGTTCCAACTACAAAGCGGCAACCGCCGGGTTGCGTGATGCCCGCGAAACGGCGCGTCTGGATGCTCGTATCCAGGTGCGTAATGTCATTCGTGGTATGGAATTGGTCACGGCCAACCGCGCGGCGGTGCAATCCAATGATGCTTTCTTGGAAGCGGCGGAAGAAGGGTATAAAGTGGGCTTGAAAAACCTGCTGGAAGTTTTGACGGCTCGAACCAATATGTTTCAGGCGCGACGGAACTTGGCCGAGTCATTGCATAATGTGGTTTTGAGTCGTTTGAAGCTGGAAGCCGCTGCAGGCTCTCTGACACCGGATAAACTTGATAAGTTCGATCAGGTGTTGTCTAACCCAACCGATGAGAAAATGCCGAAGTTAGATCCGCTTGATCCGTAAGCGGTTTTCATGACGTGGCTTTTATGACGGTAAAATCGTATTTTTTGTCAGGCTGGCGACGGAATGTTTAGCCGTCGCCAATTGTTTCAATGGGCGGCCGTTTCGGCGAGTGCGCCTTTTTTAACGGCCTGTTCATCGCCTTCAACGGATGCGGCAGCCATTCGTTTCGGCGTTACCAGCCGACCGCGTATGTTGGACCCCCGCAAAGCCACCGATGCTTTGTCCAGCCGTGTGAACCGGTTAATCTATCGTCAATTAATCGACTTCAACCAAGCGTTTGAACCGGTGCCGGAATTGGCCAGGTGGCAAGCGCTTTCCCCCACGCATTACCGATTCACCTTAATCGAATTCCCTAAGTTTCATAACGGCGAAAGTCTGACCGCGGAAGACGTCGCGGCCACCTATCGTTCGGTTTTGAACGAGGGGTTTGGTTCGCCGCACCGCGGTTCGCTCAAGCATGTTCAATCCATTGAGGTGTTGAGCGATTCGGAAGTTGAGTTCAAACTGGCTCGGCCGGATGCGCTATTTGTGGGGCGCTTGGTCATTGGCATTTTGCCGAAATCGTTGATTGAAGCCGATCACCCGTTTCAGTTGTCGCCTGTTGGTTCCGGCCCGTGTCGTTTTGTGTCCATGACTGAGCAGCGACTGGTCCTGGAACGTCCGGATAAAATGCAATTGGTGTTTATGCCGGTCAAAGACGCCACGGTTCGAGTTTTAAAGTTGCGTAAGGGTGAGCTGGATATCATTCAAAACGATTTATCGCCGGAATTGGTGCATTATTGTGATGAGCGTGACGACTTGAAGGTGTTGTGGCATAGCGGCACCAGTTTCGGGTATGTTGGTTTCAATTTTGAAGACCCATTATTATCGCAACTGGAAGTGCGCCAGGCCCTGGCTTATGGGATTGATCGCCAAGCGATTATCGACAGTGTTTTCAGTGGTCATGCCCGTTTGGCTGGCGGTTTGTTGGTACCGGAACATTGGTGTGGCGTGCCGGGGTTGCATGGTTTTGATTATCGTCCCGATAAAGCGCGGGCCTTGGTTGAGGCGGTGAAACAAAAACACCCAGGCCTGGTGAATTCCGACGGAATGTTGGAATTCAGCTATAAAACATCGTCCGACCCGACGCGGATTCGTTTGGCGACGATTTATCAGTCGCAATTGCGGGAAGTGGGCATTCATTTGAAGGTGCAAAGCTATGATTGGGGCACCTTCTACAACGACATTAAACAAGGCCGTTTTCAATTGTACAGTCTGGCGTGGGTTGGGGTGAAAAGCCCGGACATTTTTCAGTATGTGTTTGACAGCGATGCGATTCCGCCGAAAGGGGCCAACCGCGGGCGTTATCGTAATGCCGAAGCCGACCGTTTGATTCGCGAAGCGGGTGAGACCGAATCCTTGGCAAAACAAGCGGAACTGTATCGTGAGCTGCAAGTGCATTTGCAAGAAACGTTGGCCGTGATGCCGTTATGGTATGAAGATCAGTATGCGGTCATGCGTCCCCAGGTTCGTGGTTATCGAATGTATGCCGATGGCCGTTTTGACGGTTTGTTGGATGTGACAAAATCCGTCAGCGGCTAGCCGCTGGATAAACCAACAGGAGTTTGGTCATGTGGAAAGCCCTATGGGGAGTGGTCTTTTTCGGTGTCATGCTGTGGTCGGCCATCGGCGCAAAAGATACGGTGATCTGGTGGTTGGAAGCGTTGCCCGCTTTGATTGGGGCGGCGGTGTTGGCCGCCACTTACCAGGCGTTTCGTTTAACGCCCATGTTGTATGGGCTGATTCTGGCGCATATGGTGGTGTTGTTTGTCGGCGCCCATTACACCTATGCTGAAGTGCCGTTGTTTGACTGGTTGGCACAAGAGTTGGGGCAGGGGCGCAATAATTTCGATAAGTTAGGGCATTTCTTGCAGGGCTTGGTGCCGGCGTTGATTGCGCGTGAAATTCTGCTACGAAAGGCGATTGTGAATGGCCAGGCCTGGTTAAATTTTCTGGTGATGTGTTTTGCACTGGCGTTGAGTGCTTTTTACGAATTGATTGAATGGTGGGTGGCTTTGTTGAGTGAACAAGCCGCTGAAGCCTTTCTCGGAACACAAGGCTATGTCTGGGATACCCAATCCGATATGGGCTTTGCATTACTGGGAGCGTTTGTCGCTGTCACGCTGTTGGCTGGTTGGCAGAATAAGCAGATTCGAGCCCTAGGATAAGTGCTTTGAATTCATGTCAGCTTGACAGATAGTGTATGATATTAGGCTTTGAAAGGGAGTTTTGACAAAATGCAGATAATCTCTTTTTCAATTTTAATTTAGACAAACATAAGAATTAAGTAAAAAATAAGGATGCTGTTTTGAAAAATACGCGTGAAAAAATCATCTGTGCGGCTGTTTCTGTCTGGAATGAAGATTACAGCGCCCCGTTGAAGTACATCGCGCGAGAAGCTGGCATCAGTCGCATGACCTTGCATCGTCATTTTTGTGGGCGGGATGCGATATTACTGGCGATTACAGACGATTTTATCGAGAAAATCGCTAAGGTGTTGGATGATACCATGGATAAGACACAAAACCCGGTTCAGCAGATGGAGTATTTGGTAAAAAGTACGCATTTGCTGGGTGAAGATTACAATTTCTTATTTGATTTGTTTGAACAAAAAGGCCGTCCGGACGACCTGGTGGAACGGTTCACGTTTTTTGAAGAAAAGTTCGCGACCTTCTTTGATAGTTTGATTGCGCAGGGGGTTGTTAAGCCGGGCATTAATGCGCGATGGGCCAATGCCTTGCTGGAAGGCGTGATGAAGTCGGCTTTCCGTATGCGACAACGTGGCTGGCAAGGCGATTTGGATTTGGGTGATTTGCTTTGGGATTCGTACCAATCCGCCATTTTCGACCCGCAAGCCTTGCAAGAGGTGCGTTCAGCAAGCTGACAGCCTAAACTCAAGGTTTATGATCTTCTTGATTTTCCACTCTTCCTTTCGTTGAATTTTGACTCTCATTTTTGACCAGGCCTGGTCATTTTGGTTCTTTCCAAGCAAACCCTGAGCGGACACGTTAAAATAAGTGTTTTTGAGAACAACTAGAGTGTTTCGTTTGTTTTTGCATTTGTCCATTTCCAAACAGCAGTTGGCTTTATTTTCTGATGAAAGCGCTTCCATTCCTGTCAAAACCTATTCGGTCAGCACGGCTTTGAATGGCATCGGTGCGGAAAAAAACTCTGGCAAGACTCCCGTGGGGCGTCACATTGTTCGCGCTAAAATCGGAGCGGGGCAGCCATTGAACACGGTATTTGTCGGACGGCGTCCGACTGGAGAGATTTATAACGAAGCACTGGCCAAGGCTCATCCGAAGCGTGATTGGATTTTGACCCGAATCTTGTGGTTATCCGGTTTGGAAAAGGGCGTCAACCGTCTGGGGCAGGTGGACACCATGCAGCGCTATATTTACCTTCACGGTACGCCGGATTCCGAACCCATGGGCGAACCTTTGTCTCACGGGTGTGTGCGTATGCGAAACACCGATATTCTGGATTTGTTTGATCGTATCCCGGCGGGCACGGAAATGGTGATTGAAGCATGATTCAATATTTGGTACGACTGATTGGGTCGGTGGTTCTGATTACCTGGGTGGTCAGCTCGTTGGTGTTTTTATTGATTCATTTGGTTCCCGGTGATCCGGTGGCCGTTATGTTGGGCGATTGGGCCAGTCCGGCGGACGAAGCTCTGTTGCGTAAACAGCTTGGACTGGATTTGCCTATTTGGCAGCAATATTTGCATTATATGGGCGGATTATTGCACGGCGATCTCGGTGAATCGCTGTTTTATCAGCAACCGGTTTCCAGTCTGATTGCCGAACGGTTTCCGTATACATTAAAACTGACAGTAATGGCGCTTTTGATTGCGGCATTAATCGCTTTTCCATTAGGGTTTTGGGCCGCCCGCCGCGCGGGACATTGGCCGGATTACCTATCGATGACGGTGTCGTTGCTGGGCGTTTCCATTCCGAATTTTTGGTTGGGACCGATGTTGATTTTGATTTTTGCCATCGGTTTGGCCTGGTTGCCGGTGAGTGGCGCGGCTCAGCCGTGGTCGTGGGTGTTGCCGGCCCTCACTCTAGGAACGGCTTTGGCCGCAATTCTCGCCAGAATGTTACGCGCGTCCCTGTTGGAAGTGTTTCATGAGGACTTCATTCGAACCGCACAAGCTAAAGGACTGCCTCCCAGGACGGTTTTTGGTAAGCATGCGCTACGGAATGCATTGCTGCCGGTGGTGACGATTTTGGGGCTGCAACTTGGAACCTTGTTGGGCGGTGCGGTGATTACCGAGGTGGTCTTTGATTGGCCAGGCCTGGGCCAATTGTTGGTGGATTCGATTCAACGCCGCGATTATCCGGTGGTGCAAGCCTGTATTCTGATTATCAGTGTGGCGTATATTACGGTGAACGGTTTGACGGAAGTGATTTACGCTTGGCTGGACCCGCGAATCCGGTTGGCCAAGTAGGGATGAAATAAGGGCAAAGTCGAATGAAATTTCCGATGATTAAATGGTTACCTATTAAATGGTTACCTTATGGCATTGTCCTCGCCTGGATGTTGATGGCTTTGGGCGGGTATGCCGTCGGACATGCGGCCATTGAGGTGCAACTGGATAAACTTCTGGCGTTGGGCGATGTTCAGAGTTTTCTGGGGTATGACGAGCTTGGGCGGCCGGTTTGGGATCGATTGTTGATGGGGGCACAAACCTCTTTGTTGGTGGCGGTGTCAGTGGTGGTGTTTTCTGCGTTGATTGGTACGACGATAGGGGTTTACAGTGCTTATGTCGGTGGTTGGACGGATAAGCTGATTGTTAAAATTATTGATGTGTTCCTGGCGTTTCCGGGGCTGTTGTTGGCGATTGCGCTGGCCGCGATCTTAGGGCCGGGAATTGAAAATGTGGTGTTCGCCTTGGTGACGGTGGGTTGGGTCGGTTATGCGCGTCTGGCGCGGGCGCAAACCTTGAGTTTACGTCAGCGTGAGCATATTCTGGCGGCGAAGGCGATGGCCGTACCGACGCATTTGATTTTATTCCGGCATTTGATTCCATTAATGTTGGCCCCGCTGGGCGTGGAAGCGACCTTTGGCATTGCCGGAGCGGTTATCTCTGAAGCCGGGCTATCTTTTCTTGGGTTGGGCGTGCAAGCTCCAGACGCTTCCTGGGGCAGTATGATTCGAGAAGGGACCCGTTATCTTCTCGTCGCACCGCATTTGGTTTGGGCTCCGGGCATCGCGTTGATGCTGGTGGTGTTAGGCGTGAACCTGCTGGGAGACCAATGGCGTGATCGTTTGGATGTTAAGGCTCGCCCTCGCGCCATTTAATACGCTCGAACGCCGATGAACCATTAGACGTTGCTTTGCAATTTGGCCGTCATTTCATCATAAGTCACAGGCTTGCTGTATAGATAACCCTGAATCATATAGCAGCCTTCTGAATTCACAAACGCCCGCTGTTCATCCGTTTCGATGCCTTCCGCGATAATATCCAGGTTCAAACTGCGACTCATGGAAATAATGGCTTTGGTGATTTCCGCATCGTCCTTGTCGCCCGGTAGGTTGCAAATAAAGGAGCGGTCAATTTTCACTTTGTTGATTGGCAGTTTTTTCAGGTAGGCTAACGATGAATAGCCGGTGCCGAAGTCGTCGATGGAGATGGTGATGCCGCGGCGTCGAATTTGATGCAACAGCTTGATGGTGTGTTCGGTGTTTTTCATCACCGAACTTTCGGTGATTTCCAGCTCTACCCATTCGGGTAGACATTGATTTTTATCCAAAATGGCACTGAGCGTTTGCGTAAAGCTGATGTCACGCAATTGTTTGGCAGAGACATTAATCGCCATGCGCGCCCGCGTCAGGCCGTTGCGCTGCCATTCGGCAATGGTGGCGGTGGCCATATCGAGGATTTGACGGCCAAGTGGCACGATCAAGCCGGTTTCTTCAGCCACGGGGATGAATTGCTCGGGAGATATCAGGCCGCGTTCTGGATGATTCCAGCGCACCAGTGCTTCAAAACCGATGATTTCGTTGGTGCTGGAGTCGTACTGAGGCTGATAGTACATTTCGAATTCGTTACGGCTTAACGCTTCACGAAGGTTGTTTTCCATGAAGATGCGTTCGAACGCCTGTTCGGTCATTTCTTTGGTGTAGAAGTGGTAGGTGTTTTTGCCGTCGTCTTTTGCTTTATACATGGCGGCATCGGCATTTTTTAACAGTTGCTGGGCATCTTGCCCGTCGGTTGGGAATAAACTGATGCCGATACTGGCCGTCACGTGGAAAACGTCGTCGCCGAGATAAATCGGCGCCGATAAGCGGTTGATGATTTTTTCGACAATGTTAATAATCACGTTGTTGCTTTTTAGAGCATCCAGAAGAATGGTGAATTCATCGCCGCCAAGACGTGCCACGGTATCGATTTTTCGAATGCAGTTTTGTAAACGTTCTGCACACACAATGAGCACTTCGTCACCGCTGTTATGTCCGAAGGAGTCATTGATTTCCTTAAAACGGTCCAGGTCGATGAACAGCAAGGCGATTTTTTCATTATTGCGTTGTGCTTGATTGATGGCCTGGTTCAGACGATCCAAAAACAAGATGCGATTGGGTAAATCGGTTAAAGGGTCGTGATAGGCAATAAAGTCCAGATCGTTCTTTTGCTGCTGTAATTGCTCTTGAATATCCAGATAATTGGTAATTTCGTGCCCGAGTTGAATAATCGACGTGATGTCATTTTGACTGTTTTTAATGGGGGTTGTCGTCAATTCAACATAGTGCTTTTTAAACTGGTTGTCGAGATAGTACAAAACCGCCTTATGCGGTTGGCCGGATTCAAAGCTTTGTGAGGCCAGCTCCAACGCGGCAGGATAAGTTTCTAAGGTGGCTTCGCGGCTATTGAGTTGATTTTGACTGAATTTCAGTTCCGGTAAGGTGTTGGCGGCTCGGTTCATTAAGGACGTGGACAGGGTGGAATCGTATACGGTGACGGCATCAGATACGCCATCGATAACGTTTTGCAGAAACTGTTTTTGTATCGACAGTTGCTGTGTTTTTTGATCCACCTTTTCGGCAAGTTGTCGATTAAAGTTGAATATTTCTCGGGTATGATTTTTATTGGCCCAATAGAAATAACCGACCAGGAGGAAAAGATAGACCAAAATGGTGTAGGTATAGAGGTTAAACGGTTTGATTTCCTGGACACCGGCTTCAATCCGGTTTAACGGGTAAAAAAAGAAAAAATGCCCCATGGGTTCGCCGTTAATATTGGGGAGTTTATAGAAGGTAATTAATTGTTGTTGGGCGGTGTCGACGTAATAGTGATGATTTTTACTGTAAGCCAGTAAAGCGTGGCGGGTCACTTGTTGAAGATTGGTTTCGCTGGCTTGGCCGTTGACGAGGTAATAACCATCCAGGAAGCGTTTTGAAAATGGAAATTTGATTTGCGGGCGGTAACGCTTGTCCACCAATAAAACGCTTTCGATGTGACGATTTTTGAGTTTTTCGACAATAGAGTTGAATTTACCGATGACTTCGAAGACTCCTAAGAAGCGATCCTTGTCGTAAATCGGTACGCTGGATTTGAAAGTCATGTCGAAAAGTCCGACGCTAATGGTTTCGATAACCCTTGGTTTTTGCAGCATTTTTTGTAAGTCTCGTCGCTTATCTAAAACGATATCGCCACGTTTGTCGGTCCAACTCCGGTAGAAACTGTAACCATTTTTATCAACAATATGAATCCAAAGGTGTTTTAAATCAGAGTGTTGCGAAAGGGTTTTTAAGTAGCTTTGATAAGAAAGCTGTGTGTGTCGGTTTAATAAAGCGTCTTTGAGTTGAGAGTCTTGCGCCAAGGAAAGGGCGATGAACGTCATCTTGTCTTTTTGACTTTGGATCAGCGTATCCACCAGGTTTTGGATTGCCACCGCTTTGTTTTCGTATTTTTCTCGGGTGACTTCTTCCGTACGTTTTTCAGTATAAAAATGAATGCTCATCAGCAGGAGCGACAGAATCAACAACGAAAACAAGGTGGGAATAATGAGGTGTTTCTGGGGCATAAATATCCGGTTTGAATCCTTTCAAACGCTTTCAGGGTTATCGACTGTTCCGAGTCGAGGTTACGAATTGACCAGGCCTGGTCGTTTTTGTTATTTTTTGGTTGTTATTAGTTTTTGGTTGTTATTATGCGCTTGAAACGGAGCCATATTATTGTCATGAAGAGAAGGGCCATCCTCCCGTTGTTTCAAGCATTTCTCAAAATTATAACGAAGATTTTGTGGAAATGTGAAGCGAATGTCACCTAGACGGTTTTAAATTCAGTAAAACCCTAATCCATGGCTGGAGAAGCGTTGCATATAAGCCAGTTTTTCCACTTGGGAAGACTGCATTTTGGTGTGAAACCGTTATAATCGTGGCAAGTATTTTACGTAAGCACGGAAATTTATGGAAAAGTTGTTTGGTGAGTCTATGCCGTTGGGCTGTGTGATGGTTGACCTGCAAGGCACGCAGATGCAATCGCACGAGCGTGAACGTTTGATGGACCCTTTAGTCGGCGGCGTGATTTTGTTCAGCCGTAATTTTGAATCGGTGGAACAATTAATGGCGTTGACACAGGAAATTCACCAGCTGCGTCACCCGAAATTGCTGATTGGTGTTGACCATGAGGGCGGGCGTGTACAACGCTTTCGAGAAGGGTTCACTCGACTGCCGCCGATGGGCCTGATTGGTGAGCTGTATCATGAGCACCCCAGAAAAGCACAGGAATTGGCTGAGAGTGTCGGTTGGCTGATGGCGACGGAACTCTTGGCGGTGGGGATCGATTTTAGTTTTGCTCCGGTGGTGGATTTGGACTACGGTGACAGTCGTGTCATCGGCGACCGGGCCTTTGATGCCGACCCGCTGGTGGTCGGACTTTTGGCACAACACTTGGTGTCCGGGATGAAAAAAGCCGGTATGGCTTCAGTGGCTAAGCATTTCCCCGGGCATGGATATATTCAGGCGGATACCCATTTAGAAGTGGCGGTTGATGAACGAAACTTCAATACCATTTTGCAAACCGATATTCAGCCGTTTTTAAAATTGATCGAATATGGTTTGGATGCGGTCATGCCCGCTCATGTACGTTATCCGAAAGTGGACGATTTACCAGCCGGGTTTTCCAAAACCTGGTTGCAGGATGTGCTGCGCCACCAATGTCATTTTGAAGGTGCGATTATCAGCGATGATATGTCGATGCATGCGGCCACCGAATTCGGCGATGCCCCCACTCGGGTAAGAGCGGCTTTAGAAGCCGGGTGCGATTTGGTGCTGGTCTGTAATGATCCGGTTTCAGCCGATCAGGTGTTGGCGAACGTTTCCTGGGATACCGGACCGGTTTCTCATGCGCGTTTGATTCGTTTGCACGGTAAAGGTAAACTGCACCAGAAACAATTATTGACCAACCCGCTGTGGCAAGCCGCAGCCGCACAAATTGAACACTTTATGAATCAAGAAAATCAACAGGCCTTTACCGTATGAATATTTTTATGCCCATTGTCGGTTTTTTGAACGAAATGTTGCTGTCATTCGCGGGTCCTTTCGTGAATTCAGACATTGAAAAAGCTTTAAACCAGGATGAACAGACGCTGTTTGAAGACTTTGCGAAAAGTAGCTTCACCAATACGGTTGATGCTTTTCCGGAAGTCTGGCGTTATTTGGCCGAATTATTTGGCGGGCAGATCTGGTTATTGCTGTTGTTGATTGTATTTGTCATTACCTTATTGGTGGATGTGGCCTTTCGAGTCGCAATCGGTGGGCTGGATCGTTATTTGGTGAAACATCGCAAGCGTTTTACCGGCACGATTACTCAATCGCTTCGAGCGCCGGTGTCTTTTTATATTTGGTTATCCGGTTTGATCCTGGCGATGATTACCATGATGAACCATTTTCGGGTGTTCGTGGAGTTGAAACCCTACCTTACCGACTTTAAATCCACTTTGGGTGTGATTGCGGTGGCCTGGTTTTCGGTACGGTGGGTTCGACATATCGAAGTTTACTTAAAGCGTTTGGAAAGAAAGGATTCACGCTGGGATTCGGTCACCGTGGAAGCGGGGGCCAAAATGTTCAAGCTTACCGTGTTCGTGGTGACCGGGTTGTTTGTTTTGAGCGAGTTGGGGGTCAACCTCGCCGGCTTGATTGCCTTTGGTGGTGTGGGTGCGATGGCGGTCGGTTTTGCCGCTAAGGACGTCATCGGTAATGTGTTGGGCGGCTTGATGTTGTATTGGGATAAGCCTTTCAGCACGGGAGACTGGATTCGTTCACCGGATAAGGAAATTGAAGGCACGGTGGAGAGTATCGGCTGGCGTTTGACGGTAGTACGCACCTTTGATAAGCGCCCGTTGTATATTCCCAACGGTATCTTTTCGACCATTTCCATTGAAAACCCATCGCGTATGACGAATCGCCGAATCAAGCAGGTTATTGGGTTACGGTATTGTGATATCGATAAAATGGCGGCGGTGACGTCAGGTATTAAAGAAATGCTGAAAAATCATCCTGAGATTGATCAGGATCAGACCACTTTTGTGAACTTTGTGGCCTACAACAGTTCCACTCTGGATATCATGATTTACACCTTTACTAAAACGACCGTATGGGTACGTTATCAGGAGATTCAGGAAGATGTGTTGTTGAAAATCGCCGATATTGTTGCGGCACATGACGCGGAAATGGCCTTTCCGACACGCACTTTGTATGTGGAGGACTCTGTTAAGCTGGAATCACCAGGCCTGGCGGAAATGTCACAAACCAAATAAATATAGGAAAAGGCGATTGCTGTGTGGTCGATTAAGCGTAATCGGCGCTTATGTGGGGCACTTATGTGGTTTGAGTGATGCGATGAAGCGGTTCAAGAAAACGTAAAGCATTATCCGCTTTATTTCATGACGATGACTTCTTTTTCCAAGTGAATACCGAATTTGTGGTCGACGTCTTCTTGAATGCATTCCGCGAGTCGGACGATGTCGCAGCCTTTGGCGTCGCCTAGGTTGACCAAAACCAATGCGTGTTTTTCCGAGACCCCCGCATTGCGCAGTTTTCGACCTTTCCAGCCCGACTGCTCAATTAGCCAAGCCGCTGGAATTTTGTATTCATTCGTAATGGTTTTATGGTGTGGGATGTCGCCATGGACGGCGATCAATTTTCTGTAATAGTCTTCTGTAATCAACGGATTTTTGAAAAAACTACCAGCATTACCGTATATGCGCGGGTCGGGAATTTTTTGTTCTCGAATGGTGACCACGGCATCGAAAATATCCAACGGCGTCAAGCCTTCTTTATTGGGATAATGCGACAGTATCGCTTCTTTTAACGGGTCATACACTAGGTTGGGTTGGCCGGCTTCCAGTTTTTTCAGGCGAAAGGTGACGCGATGTACCAGTAAACGGTTTTCGTGTTCTTCTTTGAAAATGCTGGTGCGGTAACCGAAGCGGCAGTCGCTGTTTCGGTACTCACGGCGTTCTCCGGTGAAGAGGTTGAGGGTTTGCACCCGGGTAATGGTGTCACGGGCTTCGGCGCCGTAAGCCCCAATGTTTTGCACCGGTGCGGCTCCGACGGTGCCGGGAATTAACGCCAGGTTTTCCAGGCCCCAGTAACCTTTTTCCACGGTGTATTTCACAAAATCATGCCACGGCATACCGGCGCCGACCGACAACCAAATGCTGTCGTCGTCTTCTTTCATCACGCGAATTTTATCGTACTGACAGGTGACAATGACTTTTTCCAGATCCTGTGTGAACAGAATGTTACTGCCGCCCCCCATGATTACCCAGGGAATGGCCGATAATTTCATATCGGAACGCAAAATGGGAATGTCAGACTGTTTGCTTATTTCGACAAAATACTGTGTTTTGATGTCTATTTTGAACGTATTCCGGCTTTTTAGGGAATAATTCGCGTGAATATGCATATCTGCTATAATTTTGTAACAATAAGTGTGGTTATTATAAAGGAATATTTATGGCGCAGTTGAAACTTTCAACTCAGGCGTGGACGTCCCAAACGATTTTCATCTTAGCAGCAATCGGTTCGGCCGTCGGGCTCGGCAACCTCTGGAAGTTTCCTTACATTACCGGCGAAAATGGTGGTGGCGCTTTTGTCATTGTTTACCTGCTTTGCATCCTGCTGATCGGCTTGCCGATTCTTATCGCGGAAATCACCCTGGGGCGCGCCGGTAAGGCCAGTCCGCCGCAAGCCATCGCCAATATCGTCCGTGAAACCGGTTCCAGCAAGCTGTGGGTGCTGCTGGGGTTTAATGCGGTGATGGGCGGTTTATTGATTCTGACGTTTTATTCGGTGATTGCGGGGTGGGGCATTGCTTATTTCGTGGACAGTTTGTTTGGTGTGTTTAACGGGATGAATGCCGACCAAGCGCAACAGCACTTCGATGATTTTGTGGCCAGCCCATCCGGCTTGACGTTTTGGCATTCGGTGGTGATGCTGTTAACGATTTTGATTGTGGTGAAAGGCGTGCGCAGTGGGATTGAACGCGCTATCAACATCATGATGCCCGGTTTATTGATTATCTTGATGGTGTTGCTCGGTTATGCGACGACAACCGGCGCCTTGGGGCAGAGTTTTGAGTTTCTGTTCAAACCCAATTTTTCCGCTTTGACGACCGATTCGATATTGATTGCGTTAGGGCATGCGTTTTTCACGCTGAGTCTCGGGTTCGGTACCATGATGGTGTATGGCTCCTATATGCCGAAAGATTATTCCATCGTGCGTGCCAGTTTATGGATTGTCGCGGCCGACACCCTTATCGCGTTGATTGCAGGCCTGGTGATTTTTGCGATTGTATTTGGTAACGGCCTGGAAGCCGGCTCCGGACCGGGCTTGTTGTTCCAGACCTTGCCAATTGCTTTCGGGCAGATGACCGGCGGCTGGTTCTTCGGCACTTTATTTTTTGGTATGGTGGTGTTTGCCGCGTTGAGTTCCGCGATTTCCATGATTGAACCGGCCATCAGTTGGCTGGAACAGAACTGGGGTTTTACGCGCCGTAAAGCGGCCTGGTCACTGGGACTGTTTTCCTGGACCTTGGGCTTGGGCAGCGTTCTCTCGTTCAATCTTTGGAAAAACGTGCATTTCTTTCAGGATAAAACCTTTTTCGAGACCATGGACTTCCTGACATCGAATGTGATGTTGCCATTAGGCGGAATGTTCACCGCTTTGTTTGTCGGTTGGGTGTGGACACAGCACCAGCGTGATGAACAATCCGGTATGCCGCCAAACTGGTCAGGAATTTACGGCGTATTGGTGAAATTTGTAGCGCCGGTTTTGGTGTTCATTGTGTTTTTTGAGAGTGTGACCTAGAAGGGTAACGTTTGCGGGTTTCAGGCAAAAATTAGGTATAAAAAAAGCGGCTTTTGAGCCGCTTTTTTTATTTGAACGTTTGTCGTCATCAGTATTGCGCCATATAGCTGCTTTGAATGTGTTTTTGCATTTCCAGATTCTCTTGCAGCATTTTACGTTGTAGATGGTGGGAAAAGCGCAGGATGGAGCGCATCACATTGAACATGAGCTTTGGGTTTTTCTCGACCAGTGATTCGAATTCATCTCGATGCAAAATCAGCACCGTTACGTCATCCCGGGCTTGCAGTCGCATCGTGTGGGCAATACCATCCAAAAAGCTCAGCTCACCAATCAAGGCGCCTTTTTTCAAGGTATTGATGTGGATGGTTTTTTCCGGGTTGATGACTTTGAGAATTTCCAGTTTGCCATCCACCAGAATATACAAGTTGCCGTCCAGCGTGTCCGGTTCAAATAAGATTTCACTTTTAGTCAACGTACGTTGTTTGACGATTTCGGAGAGAGCTTCGCAATCTTCTTGCGTTAAGTCAGCTCCAAGTACGGACTCGGCAATCAACTGGGTTTCGGCTGGTTTTGGCATGGTTTGGCTCCTAAGCTTCTTTATTGTTGTTATATGGAGAGCTTTGCACGAGATGGATGCACGGATAAAAATGGCTAAAATTTCCCTGAATGTCGTTGAAAAACTGGCGAATAGCCAGCTATTCGCTGCGTTTTCCGCCTAATTCAGAAAAATTTTATCGCATTTTTCCATCGCGCCCCACTCATGCAAAGCTCTCATATGGTTTTACCATTATTGGTCAAGTCGTTCAATCGGATAAAAGTTTTCGAATAAAAGTGATAACCCAAAAGTAAACAGTAAAATCACCACAAAGACGATGAGGATTGAACGGGCTTGTTTGTTATCGATGAACTTTTCTTTCCAGTTTTCTTGTTTAATATAGGGCCAGATCAGCGCGATAAAAATGACCAGTGCCAGGATTTGGAGCATTATCGATAACATCAGTTCACCAATAGATTGATTAAAGTTTGTTCGTAAATATCCGTCAATGTATTCAAGTCATCCACGCTGACATGCTCGTCGATCTTATGAATCGTGGCATTCAGTGGTCCCAACTCAATGACTTGCGCGCCGGTTTGGGCGATGAAACGACCATCCGATGTCCCGCCGCCGGTGGAAAGCTGTGTTTGCAAACCGGTTTCCTGCCGGATGGCTTTGGAAACGGCTTGAATCAACTGGCCTTCGGCAGGGGTAATAAACGGCAGTCCGGATAAATTCCATTGTAAATCATAATGGAATTCACAACCATCTAAAATGGCGTGTACGGCTTGTTTTAAGCTGTCTGGGGTTTGTTCGGTGGAAAAGCGAAAATTGAAGTCCACGACGCAATCCCCCGGAATGACGTTAGTGACGCCGGTGCCCGCATGAATGTTGGATACTTGAAAGGACGTGGGCGGGAAATACTCGTTGCCCGTGTCCCAGACGGTGTCAGTCAAGGTTTTCAACGCTGGCGCCAGGGTGTGGATCGGGTTTTCAGCCAACTCGGGATACGCAATGTGGCCTTGTGTTCCTTTCACCGTCAGACGACCGCTGAGCGAGCCACGACGTCCGTTTTTAATGGAATCCCCCAGTTTTTGGCTGCTGGAAGGTTCTCCGACTAAGCAGTAATCGTATTTTTCACCGCGTGCTTCCAGTGCTTCCACGACTTTGACTGTACCGTCTTTGGCGGGGCCTTCTTCATCACTGGTAATCAAAAAACCGATGGAACCTGGCGCATTGGGGTATTTTGCCACGAAACGTTTGGTGGCGACCATAAAGCAGGCAATACTGCTTTTCATGTCGGCGGAACCGCGGCCGTATAACTGTCCTTTATCATCGATGTGCGCGGAGAAGGGCGGGTGTTGCCACTGCTCCTCCGGGCCGGTCGGGACCACATCGGTGTGTCCGGCAAATACGATGAAAGGGCCGGTGTCGCCACGTCTGGCCCACAGGTTATGGACCTCTCCGAATGGCATGGGTTCGATCTGGAACCCCAGCGGACGAAGGTAGTCGGCAATTAAGGGTTGGCAGCCGTTATCGTCCGGAGTGACGGATTCAATTTGAATCAGTTGTTGAGCAAGTTGAATGGTTTCGGTCATAGAGGTCATCGTGTGTTTTTGTTGGTGTATTCGTTTTCTGTACCGCTTATTTTAGGTGTTTGGCGGTGGTTTTAGAAGGCTTGAGCGGAACCTTATGTCGGTTTTTGCGTTGCCTTTTGATAATCGGCTTCATTAAAGCCAAACAGTATAGCTGTGTCGGTCTGTAAAACGGGGCGTTTAATTAACGTGGGGATGTCGGCGAGTAATAGAATGTCGTCACCGGCCATCAGTTGCTGTTTTTGTTCGTCACTTAGTTGTTTCCAGCCTGTGCTGCGTTTATTGACAATCACGTCGATCGGTTGTTGCCGTAACCAGTTTTGAAGAATGTCCTTTGTGAGGCCGTCTTTGCGGAAGTCGTGAAATTGATAATCGACTTGTTGTGCTTCCAAGAATTTACGCGCTTTTCGTACCGTATCGCAATTGGGGATGCCGTATAAAATGATGGGGTTCATCAGAGTCGTTCCTAAAAGTGTATTTTGAATGACGGTTATTTTAAAGCATTTTGCGGTGACTTTGAGCGGGAAGATGGTGCTTTTCTCGGTTGGAACGGCTTCTCTGTTTTGGTAAGAAAAGGTATAATTCGCGTTTTGGTTTTGAATAGATGAGAAGACTGTTATGACTATCAAACGAATCGGCCATCGTTATAGCGATGCAAAAACAGGTGCGACATTAGATGTATGGTTCCCGCGCTCCAATAAAGAAATTGCGCGTAACTGCTTGGCATTAAAAGCCGGCATTATCAAAAGCGATTTTGTGACGGTCGAAATCGCTTCGGTGGATGATGCGCCGACATCGGCGGAAGACGCGTATTTGCGTCTGCATTTGTTGTCGGAATGTGCTTATAAACCGCACGACATTAACCTGGATGGTGTGTTTGGTTTATTGACCAACGTGGCCTGGACCAGTGCCGGACCGGTGCTGCCGTCTGAAGTCGAAAACTTGCGTGAAGCGATTGCGGATGAAGCGATTCAGTTAACGGTGACTTCGATTGACAAGTTCCCGCGTATGGTCGATTACGTCATTCCGGAAGGGGTGCGTATCGGGGACGCGGATCGCGTTCGTTTGGGTGCGCACTTGGCACCGGGTACGACGATTATGCACGAAGGTTTCTGTAACTTTAATGCGGGCACCTTGGGGAATTCCATGGTCGAAGGTCGTATCAGTGCCGGTGTGGTTGTGGGCGAAAACACGGATATCGGTGGTGGTGCTTCCATTATGGGAACCTTGTCCGGTGGCGGTAAACAGGTCATTTCCATGGGGCAGCGCAACTTGTTAGGTGCGAATGCCGGTTTGGGTATTTCCTTGGGCGATGACTGCATTATCGAATCCGGTTTGTATTTGACCGCCGGCACTAAAGTGAAGATGCCGGACGGTTCGATTGTGTCTGCTCGTGATCTATCAGGGCAATCCAAATTGTTGTTCCGTCGCCACAGCCAAACCGGTGAAGTCCAAGCGGTTATGACGGACGGAGCCGTTTGGGGTGGCTTGAATGAAGCGCTTCATAATAACGACTAACCCGAAAACTTTATAAGGTTAGACACCCTGAAACCCAGCCTTTGTGCTGGGTTTTTTGTATTATGCGAGTGTGTTTTTCGATTTTTACAGGAGAGGAGCGGATGGCAAATGTTATTGGGCTGGATCATGTCAGCATTATTGTCTCGGATGCGGAAGCCAGTTTGAACTTTTATCAGAGCTTATTGGGGCTGTCGGTATTGAATCGGCCGAATTTAGGCTTTCCGGGTTACTGGCTGGACTTATACAATGGCCAGAGTTTGCACATCATGGAATTGCCGAACCCGAACGAAAACACTGAACGTCCTGAGCATGGCGGACGGGATTTTCACTTTGCGTTGAGAGTGGATTCGGTGACGGATTATGAAGCTTTTTTACAAGCAAGAAACGTGGTGTATACCCGAAGTCGTTCCGGGCGAAATGCGTTGTTTATCAAAGATTTGGATAATAATGCATTTGAGCTGTTTGAGGTGTGTCCAGATTCATAAAACCACCAGGCCTGGCGAGTAACAAAAATCGCCAGGCCTGGTTGGAAATGCGAAAACGAACCAAGTGGTGTTTAATGGTGTTTAGGGTTCGATATTATCCAGCAATGCGGCTTTCAAGGCTTCCTGCGTATGGTGCGAGTGAATGGAGTGGTTGCTGGTCGAGCTGATCATAAAGACGTCTTCCGCTTTTTCACCCACGGTATTGATTTTGGCGTCATGCACTCGAATCTGACAGCTCTTGAACGCTTGTCCAATCCGAGCCAGTAGGCCTGGAATGTCTTTGGTGGTAATGCTCAATTCGGTCAATTCTTCATTTAATTCCTGGAAATGAATTTCCGTTGGCGTGTGGAAGGCGCGTGTTCGCCGTGGCTCAGGTTGGGGCTGCGGTGTGCTGTCCATTTTCAGGAATAATTGATATTTCAGAGTGTCTTCGATTTCCGCCAGAATCACTTCGTCAGTAATCGATAAATTTTCGTGGTTTAACAAGTAGATAATGACCAAGGTCATGTTATCCGTGCCGGAATAAATTTTGGCTTCGACGATATTGAGCCCGAGTTTGTCGAGAATCTGAGTGAATTGCGCGAACAAGTAGTTGCGGTCGTGCATGTAAATAATTAATTCTGTGGCTCCGCGAGACGTGGTCGGCTGTAGATGAATGTTGATGTCGTCTTCGTCTTCATCATGCAGGGCCGCGGTGATGCGCGCGATTTCGCCTGGACTTTGGCGATTAAAAAAGTCGGTTTGTTCGAAAGATTGCCAGAAAGTTTGAAATTCCCGAGGTATTAGCCCTTTACCTTTCAGGATGTCGCTGGCTTTTTCTTTGTTGAAAATCGCTTGCTTGGCGCGGTCTCTCGGCTGGGTCGATGTGGCGTCCAGCGCCTGGGTGGTGTTGTGGTAAAGCTGTAGGAAAAGTTGGTTTTTCCAATCGTTCCAAACATCATCTGAGGTGGAGCGGACATCCGCCAAGGTTAGGAGATAGAGGTAGTCCAGTCGCTCCTGTGTGCCGACTTTTTCGGCAAATTGGGCGATGACTTCCGGGTCGGATAAATCTTTTTTCTGAGCGACATAGGAGAAATCCAAGTGGCGCAAAACCAACCAGCTTAAGAGTTCGGTATCGTTTTTACTTAAGTTGTGCTTAAAGCTGAACTCTTTGGCATCGACCGCACCGAGTTTTTCGTGTGCGCCATTGCGCCCTTTGGCGATGTCGTGGAAGAGTCCGGCCAGCAACAGGATTTCCGGTTTGCACAATTGTTTGGCGACTTGGTGCGCCGTTGGAAATTCATAAGCGTATTGGTTGATAAAGAATCGACGTAAGTTTCGAATGACTAAAATAGTATGCTCATCAACGGTATAGGCGTGAAATATATTAAACTGCATTAACCCGGAAATCTTTTTAAAGCTCGGCAAATATGCGCTCAATATGCCGTAAGCATACATGCGTTTAACGGCGGCATTGACGCCTTTGGGTTGGCGGAAAATTTCAATGAACAGGGCTTTGTTAATCGGGTCGGAGCGAAATTGGTCGTCGATCCGGTGCAGGTTATTGCGAATCAAGCGAATGGTGCGAGACCGGATACCTTGAATCAGGTGTTGGTAATTTTCAATAATAATGAAAACTTCCAGTAGTGCGGTTGGGTTTTTTTCGAACAGGTTGGTTTTGGCAACGTCAAGATAGTTATTGACGATGCGGAAACGCGGGTTAATCTGCTCAATATGGTCTTCGCTGGTACGAAAAATTTCTTCTTTGAAGTGTTGCAGCAGGATTTCATTCAGGCGCGCCACGATGTGGACGTTCTGATAGTAGGGTTTCATAAAGGCTTCGACGGCTTTAACGCTGTCTTCGTGGGACAGGTTCGGGTAGAGCTTCTCCGCCAGTTGCTGTTGGTTATCAAACAGTAAGCGGTCTTCGTGGCGCTTTTTCAAGCGGTGCAGGGCAAACCGAATTCGGTTGAGATACAGGTAGGCGGCCTGAATTTCCTGAAACTCGTGTTGAGTGATGAAGTTATGTTGCATCAATTCCTGTAGCGAACTGGCACCGAAGTGGCGTTTGGCCACCCAAAGAATGGTTTGAATGTCCCGTAAACCGCCCGGACTTTCTTTGACGTTGGGTTCCAGTTGGTAAAGCGTGTTGTGATAACGTTTGTGGCGGCGAGACTGCTCTTCCTGTTTGGCCTCAAAAAACTCCTGACTGGGCCAAAAAGTTTTCAGGTTGAAGAGGTTTTGCAACGCGGTGAATTGCTCGTAATCGCCTGATAACCAACGGGCTTCAAGCAGGTTGGTGGCGGTGGAGACATCTTCTTTGCCGGATTGGATGCATTCTTCCAAGTTGCGAACGGCATGGCCGACTTCGAAGCCCAGGTCCCATAAGTAGGTGATGAACTCGATGATGGTTTGTTGTTGTGTTTCATAGGACTCGCCGAGAATCAGCAGGTCAATATCGGAATAGGGTTGCAGTTCGCCTCGTCCGTAACCTCCGACCGCAATCAACGTCAGTTGATGGTTGCCGTCTTTTGGAAAGTGATGTTGCCAAATTTTTTTGAGCAGCTGGTCGATAAAAGAGGTGCGCTCTTTAATGAGCGCTTCAATGGAACGGTCCTGGTCAAATTTGACGAACTGTTGTTCATTGAACTCTTTGAGCAGGTTTTTGCCGGCGCTCAAGGATTGATTGCGTCCTTCGTGTGTCAGCTGGTAGATGAAGTTGGGAATCGAACTTTCGTCGTTGTGTTTATTCTCTGGCGTGTCGGTGGTGGTTGGTTTATCACTCGGCATGCGAAGTCCTTTGATGGTTCAATCAAATCAAAATGGCCGGCATGGGGTCTTGTTTTTAAGGTAAGACGGGTTGTTCGCCGGGGCGTAGCGTTAAGATTTCATAACCATCGTCGGTGACGGCCAGCATGTGTTCCCACTGTGCGGAAAGTTTTCGGTCAGCGGTTTTGACCGGGAAAATGGTATTTCCCGGGTGTTTTTTATTGGGGCCAAGCGTTTTAACATTGGCTTTGCCCTGGTTGATCATGGGCTCAATGGTAAAGACCATGCCGGGTTGTAGGACAATCTTCTTTAATTCCGGCTGTGTGTAGTGTACAACTTGCGGTTCTTCGTGGAATTCGGCACCGATGCCGTGTCCACAATATTCCTTCACCACGGAAAAGTCATTGTTGTGGGCGTGTGTCTCAATGGCTTCGGCTATATCGTACAAGGTGGCCCCCGGTTTGACGGCTTCAATGCCGAGCCACATACATTCGTGGGCCACACGACATAAACGGCGCGCGAAAGGTTTGACCTCGCCGACTTCGTACATCATGCTGTTGTCGCCGTGGTAACCATCTTTGATGACCGTGACGTCGATATTGACGATGTCGCCGTTTTTCAGCTTTTTGTCGTGATCCGGAATGCCGTGGCAGACGACATCATTAATGGAGATGCAGCTTTCTGACGGAAACCCATGATAGCCGAGTGTCGCCGAAACGGTGCCTTGAACCTCGGTCATGTACTTGGCCATAATGTCATTTAGCTCTCCGGTCGAGACGCCGGGCTTGACATAGGGTTCAATCATGACGAGTACGTCGGCGGCCAATTTGCCGGCAACGCGTAATTTTTCAAGTTCCTGTTCGGTTTTGATTTTAATGGCCATTGAGCTTCCAAAGTTAAGTGGTTTGAGATCGAAAAATCTTGAAAAAAAAACGGCTACATGGTATAAATGCGCCGCCTTTTCGAATAAAGGTATTTTAACAGAAAAACCACACGCCTGCCGAGACATCAAACGGGGTGCTGTTTCCTTGTTTTGAGCGATTTTATCTTAAATGTCGCTTATGCGAAACAGTTCGTTTGATGGGCAGGCGGAGGCTTAACCCAAAATGGAGAAAAATCATGGCTAAAGTCACTATGCGCCAAATGTTGGAAGCAGGTGTTCACTTCGGACACCAAACACGTTATTGGAACCCTAAAATGGGTGAGTACATTTTTGGTGCTCGCAATAAGATTCACATCATCAACCTAGAAAAAACCTTGCCGATGTTTAACGATGCGTTGAACTTCCTGGGCGGTATTGCAGCAAATAAAGGCACTGTATTGTTCGTTGGTACTAAGCGTGCCGCGGGTGATTTGGTGGCGGAAGAAGCGAAGCGTTGTGGAATGCCTTACGTGAACCACCGTTGGTTGGGTGGTATGTTGACCAACTTTAAAACCATCAAACAATCCATCAAAAACCTGAAAGACCTTGAGACTCAAGAGCAAGACGGTACCTTTGATAAGATCACCAAAAAAGAAGCGTTGATGCGCTCCCGTCAAAAGGATAAGTTGGAATTGTCTCTAGGCGGTATCAAAGATATGCGTGCTATGCCGGATGCGATTTTTGTGATCGATACCGGGAATGAAAAAATTGCGCTTCAAGAAGCGAAAAACCTAGGTATTCCGGTTGTGGGTGTTGTGGATACAAACAATGATCCGAACGGTGTTGATTATGTTATTCCTGGAAACGACGACGCGGTTCGCGCGGTTTCTTTATACCTTTCTTCGGTCGCGGATGCGATTAATGAAGGTAAAGGGTCTATCACCACGGCTTCTGAAAGCGACGAGTTTGTTGAAGAGAAAGCGGAAGCTTAATCGACCCGAACCGACTTCGCGTTCACTGAAAAACACCAGGCCTGGTCATTCTTTCCAGGCCTTTTAAATTGATTGAGAGCTTTGCACGAGATAGTTACACGAGTAAAAATGGCTAAAATCCGTCTGATTTTTGTTGAAAAACTGGCTAATAGCTCGCTATTAGCTGCATTTTCCGCCTCAATCAGCCAAATTTTCTCTCATTTTTTCTTCGCGTCCTACGCGTGCAAAGCTCTCTGATTACAACTTATTTTTAGGGGTCTAAAAAATGGCTGTTACTGCATCTATGGTAAAAGAGCTGCGTGAAATCACTGGCGCAGGGATGATGGATTGTAAGAAAGCGTTGGGTGAAACCGACGGAAATATGGAAGAAGCGGTTGAGTTTCTTCGCAAAAAAGGTATGGCGGGCGCAGATAAAAAAGCCGGTCGTACGGCGGCGGAAGGTGTCATTGCGATTGCGGTTTCCGATGATAAGAAAAAAGCAGCGATTGTTGAAGTTAACTGTGAAACGGACTTTGTGGCTAAAGGCGACGAGTTCAAAACATTCGCTGATGAGATTGCGGCCATCGTTCTAGCGACGGGTCAAATGGACATTGATGCTTTAATGAATGAGAAAATGGCGAACGGCCAGACCATTGATGAAAGACGTCGTGAAATGGTTGGTAAAATCGGCGAAAACATGGCGGTTCGTCGTATTGAGTTGGTTGAGTCAAACGGCACTATCGGTCAATATCAACACGGTGAGAAAATCGGCGTTGTGGTTGCGATGAACGGTGGGGATGATGGCTTGACGCGTGACGTAGCGATGCACATTGCGGCCGCGAACCCAGCGGCCATTTCAGCCGATGATGTGGATGCCGAGGTGTTGGAAAAAGAGCGTAAGTTCCAAATTGAACAAGCGCAAGATTCCGGTAAGCCGGCTGAAATCATCGAAAAAATGATTGAAGGTCGTATGCGTAAATACCTTCAAGAGATTACTTTGCTAGGTCAAGCGTTTGTGAAAGACCCGGATCAAACGGTTGAAAAGCTTTTGAAATCTTCCGATGCGTCTGTTTCGAACTTTGTTCGCTTGGAAGTCGGTGAAGGGATCGAGATTGAAGAAACGAACTTTGCAGACGAAGTTGCGGCGGCGGCTGCGGCTGTAAAAGGTTAATTCTGTTTCCGGTTTCATGGAGCTGAAAAAGCGTTGCCGACAAATGTCGGCCGCGCCTTTTGATGAAAAGCCATGATAAGCAAGTTTGTTTATCATGGCTTTTTTTTAACTTTTTTCCGCGATTTGTTTTGAAAGTCATTTTATAATGCTTTCCATTCCAAAAATGCATTTCAAAACGGTTTGCAGATAAATAATTCAAGATGGGTTAAGGTGAGTCATGTCATTGAAATATGAGCGAGTGCTGTTGAAGTTCAGCGGAGAGGCCTTGATGGGCGATGGTCAGTTCGGCTTAGATGCGCAGACGTTACGTCAAGTGGTGTCCGAAGTAAAGGCGTTGCGAGAGCTGGGCGTTGAAGTCGGCCTGGTGGTGGGCGGTGGCAATATCTTCCGCGGAGCCCAAATCATGGGGTCGGGGATTCAGCGTACTACCGGTGATCATATGGGAATGATGGCGACGGTCATTAATGCACTGGCCCTGCGTGACGTGATTGAAGACATGGGAATGCCCTCGGTGATTTATTCGGCAATGGGTATCGAAGGCGTGTCCCACGGTTTTAATGCCAATCATGTCAAAAAGGGCATGGCGGAGGGGCAAGTAGCCATTTTTGCCGCTGGAACCGGGAGCCCTTTCTTTACAACCGATACGGCGGCTGCGTTGCGTGGCATCGAAATTGATGCCGATATTGTTTTAAAGGCCACTAAAGTGGATGGGATTTACACGGCCGATCCGGCGAAGGATTCAACGGCGGAGCGTTTAGCTGAATTAAGTTACGATGATGTGATTCAAAAAAACCTACAGGTTATGGATATGACCGCTTTTGTGTTATGTCGTGATCATAAAATGCCGATCCGCGTATTTGATATGTTTAAAAAGGACGCGGTGATTCGAATTGTCAAAGGTGAAGACGAAGGCACATTGGTGCATTGACTTCAAGTTTGGGTTCAAAGGAGAAAATAAGAAATGTTGAATGAAATTTTTGATGATGCAAATGAAAGGATGCAGAAGTCTGTCGAGAATCTGGAAAGTAATTTTGCCAAGATTCGTACCGGACGAGCTCATCCAAGTATTCTGGATTCGATTAAAGTGGATTATTACGGTTCGGATGTGCCGGTGAGCCAGGTGGCGAATGTGAATGTTGAGGACGCTCGTACCTTAACTGTTCAACCTTGGGAGCAGGCTATGGTAGCGGTGGTCGAAAAAGCGATTATGACCTCTGATTTGGGGATTAATCCGGTCACTAACGGGAATATGATGCGCATTCCGATGCCGCCGTTAACGGAAGAGCGACGTAAAGAGTTTATCAAAATGGCACGTGCCGAAGCCGAGCAGGCGAAAGTGGCCGTTCGTAATATTCGTCGTGACGCCAATGCGGATTTCAAAAACTTGAATAAGGATAAAGAAATTACCGATGATGAGTTGCGCCAAGCGGAAGATCGCATTCAGAAAGCAACCGATGCGCATGTAGCGGAAATTGACAAAATGTTGACGGAAAAAGAAGACAGCTTGATGGAAATTTAAGCTGAAATTCTTTCGCATTTACGGCATAATTACTCGTTAATTGTCAACAGCGGCCTGTCTTGGCATACGCCTTGAGAGGCCGTTTTTGTTTAAACCATCAACCTGACTAGGAATACTTTTGAGTCAACACCCGCCCAATCCTGCAATTCCGAAACACATCGCCATCATTATGGATGGGAATGGCCGCTGGGCGAAGCAGCGTTTTTTGCCACGCTTTGTGGGGCACCAAAAAGGCGTTAATGCGGTGAAGCGCGTAGTGAAACGTTGCGGTGAAATCGGGGTGGAATCCTTGACCCTGTTTGCTTTCAGTACTGAAAATTGGAAACGACCGGAAGAGGAAGTGAATAAGTTGATGGGGCTGTTTTTGATGGCGCTGCAAAAAGAAGTTTCCAAATTGAACGAAAATAATGTGCGCCTGAGAGTCGTGGGTGACCGGTCAGCGTTTAGCGATGAAATTCAGGCGAATATAGAAAAAGCCGAAGCTTTGACGGCCGACAATACGGCCTTAACATTGAATGTTGCGGCCAATTATGGCGGACGCTGGGATGTTGTGCAGGCGGTAAAAGCATGGCAAAAAGCGCACCCTGAGCAATCTGTCGCCGATTTAACCGAGGCGGATTTGTCACAGTATGTTTGTTTGGCCGACCAGGCTACGCCGGATTTGTTGATTCGTACCGGTGGTGAGCAGCGCGTCAGTAATTTTTTGATTTGGCAAATGGCCTACGCCGAGTTGTATTTTTCCGATGAACTCTGGCCGGACTTTAATGAAGACTCCATTGATCGAGCGGTTGCGTCCTTTCAAAGACGTGAACGTCGCTTTGGTAAAACCAGTGAGCAGGTGTCGTCACCATGTTGATGCAGCGTGTGATTACCGCGTCTTTATTGTTTTTGTTGGTTGGCGGGTTGCTTTTTTTCGCGAATGACCAGGTCTGGGCGTTTTTTGTCTTAGTGGCAACGTTTTTATGTGGCTGGGAATGGGCCGGATTGGCTCGAGTTGAACGGCCGCTGACGCGGATTTTTTACGCGCTGATTGTCGCACTGGCGGCGTGGGGACTGTATGTTGCAGACAGTTCCTTGTTGTGGCTGTGGCTGACCTTGGTGATCATGGCGGTGATGGCGACCATGGTCATGATTTATCAATGGACTGCTGGGCAATATCTGCTTAAATCAACCGTCATGATTTTGATTTTAGGCGTGCTGGTGTTGGCCAATTTCGCCAGTATTTTGATGGTGTTTTTATCGGTTTTGTCTCCAGTGGTATTGCTGTTGAGTTTGTTTGTGGTTTGGGCCATTGATACCGGAGCCTATTTCGCTGGGCGTCGCTTTGGTCGCCATAAACTGGCCGTTCACGTCAGCCCGGGTAAAACCTGGGAAGGCGTTTACGGCGGGGCGTTATTGGCGTTTGTCATTGCGGTGGTCGGTTTGAATTGGTTGCAACCTGCACTGAATGGCACTTACCTGACGGTTGCGATTGTGTTTTCTGGAGTGGCTTTGTTCTCTATTTTCGGGGATTTGTTCGAAAGTTTATTGAAACGCCAGGCCGACTTAAAAGATAGCAGCCAATTATTACCGGGGCATGGTGGATTGCTGGATCGGGTTGACAGTTTATTGGTGGCGGTACCGATGTTCTTTTTTGTGTGGCAATGGATGTCGATATGACGATTCTTTGGTCGATTGTTGGGTTTGTCGTGGCGATGGGCTTGTTGGTCGCCATCCATGAATGGGGCCATTACATCGTTGCGCGCGCTTTTAATATCAAAGTGACGCATTTTTCCTTGGGGTTCGGCAAGGTTTTTTATCGTAGACAAATGGGCGAAACTCAATTCCAGTTGAGTGCCATTCCCCTGGGTGGCTACGTTAAGTTTGTTGATGAGCGAGAAGGGCCGGTCGCACCAGAAGATTTACCGAGGGCGTTTAATCGCCAAAACGTGTATCGTCGCTTTGCGGTGGTTGCGGCAGGGCCAGTTGTGAACTTGGTGTTTGCCTGGTTGGTGTTTTCGCTGATTTATTTTTCCGGTATTTCCGGATTAAAACCGGTCTTCGAGACGATTTCGCCACAAACGCCTTTGGCGGAAAGTTTGCCTGAAAATACCCAGGCCTGGCAGGTTTTGTCGGTGGATGGTAAGGATGTTTTGGATTGGCGAGCCGTGTACCAGCAAGTGCTGCAAGCACTGGTGAAAGGACAAGCCGATATTGCAGTGGGGTTGCAGGCCTTGAATGGGGCGGCAACTAAGAAGGTGGTTTTGCCGTTGACGGATTTGGACATTAACCAGCCCAAACAGGATTGGTTGAGCGCCTTAGGGTTTGCACCGAAATACCCGAAAATTCGGCCGGTAATCAATCGTGTGGTGACGGATTCTCCGGCGCAAAAAATGGGACTTCAAAGTGGTGATTGGGTTCGCCGTATTGATGGCCATGGTCTCGAATCCTGGTCGCAGTTGGTTGAATATGTGCGCAAACACCCTGGTAAAGAAGTAGAATTGCTGGTCGACCGTAATGGACGGATGGTGTTTGTAAAGGGTGTTTTGGCTGAAAAAGAAACCGCCTCCAGTACCATCGGGTCTTTGGGGGCCGGGGTTAAAATGGATGAAGCGGCTTTGAGTCAGTACCGTGTCACGGTTTCTTATGGCCCGTTGACATCCTTGGAAAAGGGGTGGCATCACACGGTTGACTTGGTTGAAATGACACTGAATATGATCAAGGGAATGTTGGTTGGAAGCGTTTCCATGACCAATATTTCCGGCCCGGTGAGCATTGCTGAGTTTTCCGGTAAGGCGATGCAGTCAGGCTGGGTGGCTTTTTTAAGCTTATTGGGATTGCTCAGTTTGAGCCTGGGGATTTTAAATTTGTTGCCGATTCCGGTTTTGGACGGCGGGCATTTGTTTTTTTATATGATTGAAATGATCAAGGGAGCACCGGTTAAGGAATCAATTGAAGCCGGTGCTCAAAAAATCGGCCTGATGTTAATTTTGGGCCTGACGTTTTTTGCTTTATTTAATGATGTGGTACGAATTTCGAATGGTTAAACAGTTTTTTCAGCGTGTTTTTTTGGTACTGGTGTTTTTCTTTACCGTGCTGAGCAGCAGCGCGCAAGCCGCCGATTTTAAAATTGAAAAAATTGAAATTGAAGGTAATAAACGCATCAGTTTTGAAACCATTCGAAGTTATCTACCGGTTGATGTTGGCGATGAGCTGACGGCAGCGAAGACGCAAGAAGGTATTGAAAAGCTTTATAAAACCGGCTTCTTCCGTGATATCGCCTTTTTTGAGCAAGGTGACGGGGTTTTGGTGATTCGCGTGTTGGAGCGTCCTTCAATTGCGGACATTTCCATTGAAGGGAATGAGTTGATTAAAACCGACGACATGAATATGGCGTTGGATTCGCTGGGCGTCAAACAAGGTCGTATTTTCAATGACACGCAAATGGATCGTATCATTCTGGATTTGCGTCGCCGTTATCAGAATCAGGGCTATTATGCGGCGGAAGTGGATATCGAGGTCACCGACTTGCCACGTAACCGGGTGGGCTTGCTGATTAAAGTTGAAGAAGGAAAGCCGGCCAGTATCGGACGTATCACCTTGGTGGGTAACCAGACTTATGAAGATGGTCGCCTGAAAGAAGCCATGCTCTTATCCGAATCCGCGATGTTTGGTGATTCGGATAAGTATGCCAAGCCGAAATTGCAATCGGATATCGAAACCCTTCGTTCTTACTATATGGACCGTGGGTTTGCCGAGTTTAAGGTCATCTCGTCGCAAGTCAGTTTGTCGTTGGATAAAACTCAGGTATTTTTGACGATTAATATGAAAGAGGGGCCGCAATACACGGTTTCTACGATTAAATTCACCGGTGATACCATTATCACCCAAAAAGAGTTGCGTGGTCTGTTGAAAATTCGCGAAGGCGAATATTTCTCTCGCAGTAAGATTGTGGCCACTGTTAACGCTATTCGTGATCGGTTGAGTGAGGAAGGTTATGCTTTTGCAGAAATTGAGCCGATTACCAATCTGGATAAAGATAATCGCTTGGTCTCGTTGGATTTTCGGATTGAGCCAAAAAGCCGGGTTTATGTTCGTCGCATTCGAATAGAAGGGAATACGCGAACAAAAGATTATGTGATTCGCCGAGAATTACGTCAATTTGAAAGCGCCCCTTATTCCTTGAAAGCCGTTCGACGTTCGAATACCCGCTTAAATCGATTGGGGTATTTTAAAACGGCTAAAATCGACACAGACCGTATTTCCAAAGACCAGGTTGATTTAGTGGTTAAAGTTGAGGAGCAGTCCACCGGATCCTTTAACGCGGGTGTGGGTTATTCACAGGTTGATGGTGTGAGCTTTACCTTAGGGGTGACGGAGCGTAACGTTATCGGTTCCGGTTATCGAGCGAACATTAACGGAACTTACAGTTCGTCAACCAAATCCGCGGATATTGGGGTGACCAACCCTTACTTTACCGTTGACGGGGTTTCGTTGGGTGGTGGACTGTATTATCGTGAAATTGATGCTGCAGAACTCGACGTATCCAGTTACACCACCAATAACTACGGTATCCGTTTGAATTTGGGGTATCCAACCAGTGAGTGGAATAACTTGAGTTACGGCTTAAAGTTTGACGACCAAACGCTCGAATGTGTTGACGACTTTTTGTACTGTAAAAATTATACGGCGGAGTATGGTAAACACTTTAATTCGGTGCGATATACTATGGGCTGGAGTCATGATACTAAAAATGCGTTTTATTTCCCGACGGATGGGCAAAGAACCAGTGTCAGTGGTGAGTTGGTGATGCCAACCAACTCGGATGTGTCTTTCTATAAGTTGTATCTGAACGAAACCTTTTATCAGCCATTGTCGGATATCTTTACGCTGCGTTTGAAAGGGGATGTCGCTTATGGTGATGGTTATAATGGCTATAAAGGTATTCCGTTTTATGAAAACTTTTATGCCGGCGGCATCGGAACCGTGCGAGGCTATGAACCGAACTCTTTAGGTCCAAGGTTTGATGAAACAACAGATGGCTCGGATGATCCGGAGGGTGGTCGGATTCGAATTATTTCCAATGCGGAAGTGATTTTCCCGATGCCATTCATCGAAGATTCCGGAAACCTGCGTTTGAGTTTGTTTGCCGATGCCGGGAATGTGTTTACCGACTGGAATGAAGTGAAGCTGCCGGAGTTCCGTTCGTCGGTCGGTTTGGGGGTTTCCTGGATTACCCCAGTGGGGCCTTTATCATTCAGTTTTGCGAAGGCGCTGAACTATACCGATACCGACAAAACACAAGTGTTTCAGTTTAATTTAGGTGTGGCAATGTAACCCGGTCTGAAAGAAAAGACCTGTTTCAGTGTTAGACCGTAAATATGGTTAAAAATCCTGATTAAATCGGATACAATATTTCAAATATTTTTAGAGTTAAGGGATGTTTTTATGCGAAAGTGGCTCGCGATTTTAGTCGGAAGCGTATTCGTTTTCTTGTCTGGTCAGGCTTTGGCACAACCAGCGAAACTGGGTGTGGTCAATGTCGCCTTGCTGCTTGAAAAAGCCCCACAAGCTCAAGCGGCAGGGCAAAACCTGGAAAAGGAGTTTGGCCCACAGCAGGCAGAGTTGAAAAAATTAGCGAAAAAGCTGGAGAAAAAACAGCAGGATTATCAAAAAAACCAGCTGGTGATGTCTGATTCGCAAAAGGTGTCGACTGAACGCGAAATTAGCATGATGACACGTGATATTCAGCGCAAACGAAACGATATTCAGGAATTGGTGAATATTCGCCGTAATGAAGAACTAGCCGCCCTTCAAAGTTTGGTTAATCAAGCGATTAAAGAAATCGGGAAGCAGCAAAAGTTTGACTTGATCTTATATGAAGGCATTGCTTATACCAATAATCGCTTGGACATTACACAAAATGTGTTGGAGTATTTGAAAAAAGAATACCAGAAAAAACGAGCCAATTTTAATAAGTAAGATTCTTTAGAGTATAAGATTGAAACTTCAAACGATTTTAGATTATTTGGCGAAACAAGATGTCGACGTCGAGTTTCTGGGTGACCCTTCTCATCAAGTAGATCAGGTTTCAGGTTTGGTTGAAGCCGGATCGTCTCATATCAGCTTTCTTTCCGATAGTAAACGCTTTCAGGAGCTAGAATCCAGTCTGGCCGGTGCGATTATCTTGAAACCGGAATACCGGGATATGACGTCGGCTAATCGTTTATTGGTCAATAACCCTTATTATGTATATGCATTAACGGCGCAGTTATTAAACCCTCAAAAGCCACCCGAGGGTATCCATGAATCAGCTGTGATTGACGAGACGGCAACAATCGGAAAAAGGGTGTCTGTGGGGGCCTATGTTGTTATTGGTCGCAATGTGGTCATTGGTAACGATGTGGTTCTGGGACCGGGAACGGTGATTGGAGAAGGTTCTCAGGTTGGGAATCGTTCTTATTTCGCGCCAAATGTATCGGTCATGCACGATTGCCTTATTGGCGAGGATGTTCGCCTTGAATCTGGTTGTGTAATCGGTGGCGAAGGGTTCGGTTTTGCCAATGAACAGGGTGAGTGGTATCACTTACCGCAAATTGGCCGGGTCGTGATTGGTGATCGTGTTTATATTGGTAATAACACAACGGTTAATCGTGGCGCAATAAATGATACGGTGATTGAATCCAACTGTATAATTGACTGCTTAGTGCAAATTGGTCATAACGTTAAAATCGGTTATGGTACCGCTATTGCCAGTCAAGTCGGTATTGCCGGCAGCACTGAAATTGGAAAATACTGTGTTTTGGCCGGGCAGGTGGGCGTAACGGGGCATGTGACCATTGCCGATAAGACTCACTTTGGCGCTAAGTCCGGTGTAACCGGCTACATTAAAGAGGCAGGAAGTTATTCTGGTTTTCCTGCTGTACCGACTTCAGAATGGCAAAAGACCATGGTTCGCATGAAAGGGTTGAATAAAATGGCTCAGAAAGTGAAGCGGTTGGAACGCGAATTAGAAGAAATAAAATCACAATTGGAAAATAATTAAAATGCTAATCGATATAAAAGAAATTTTTGAATATCTGCCGCACCGATATCCTTTTTTGCTGGTGGATCGCGTTACTGAGTTCAACGCGGGTGACTCTTTAAAAGCCTATAAAAATGTAACCTATAACGAACCGCAATTCACCGGCCACTTTCCAGATAACCCCATTATGCCGGGCGTTATGATTATCGAAGCCATGGCGCAGTGTACCGGAATTTTGGCATTTAAGACCCAGGAAGTAAAGCCGGATGGCACTTCCATGTACTATTTGGCCGCCGTGGATAACTGCCGTTTCAGAAAGCCAGCGGTGCCGGGTGACCGTTTGGAATTTGAAGTTAAAACGGTTAATAACAAAAAAGGAATCTGGAAGTTTCAGTGTACGACCAGCGTGGACGGGAAAATGATTGCTTCTTGTGACATGCTGTGTGCGGAACGTAGAGTTTAATCGCTTCAGAATAAAGGATATTGAGTGATACATTCAACGGCCATAGTTGATTCTCAGGCGAGCATTGCGTCCAATGTTGAAATCGGGCCTTACTCCATTATTGAAGGATCGGTGTCGATTGGCGAAGGAACGGTTGTTGGGCCGCATGTCGTCATTTCAGGACCAACCACCATTGGTAAAAATAATCGTTTCTATCAGTTTTGTTCTATTGGCGCCGCCCCTCAGGATAAGAAGTACGTAGATGAGCCGACCACGTTGGTGATCGGGGACAACAATACCTTTCGTGAAAATGTGACGGTTAATCGTGGTACGGTACAGGACCGTGGCGAAACCCTTATTGGTAATGATAACTGGATTATGGCCGGTGTTCACATTGCACATGATTGTGTGGTCGGAAATCATGCCATTTTTGCCAATGCTTCTGCGTTAGCGGGCCATGTGATTGTTAATGATTGGGCCATTTTAGGGGGTTATACCCTGGTGCACCAATTTTGCAATATTGGAGAGCACTCTTTTTGCGGTATGGGCAGTGTTATTAATCAGGATGTTCCTAATTTTGTGACGGTTTCGGGTAATTTGGCTGGTCCAAGAGGTTTGAATGTTGAAGGCTTGAAACGACGCGGTTTTGATCGCGAGCAAATCAACTTAGTGAAAAAAGCTTATCGGGCACTTTATCGTACAGGCTATCGTTTGGAAGAAGCGATTTACGAAATTGATGCGATGAATGATGAACGCGATACTTTAGGAACGCTTGTCAATTTTCTCAAACAGTCCAGTCGTGGCATTGTCCGATAGTTCCGTATCCACAGGCCTGTTGCCTGATTCTCCTATTTTTGCCTTGGTCGCTGGTGAAACCTCCGGCGACACTTTAGGCTCAGAATTAATCCTCTCTCTTAAAAAACGCTTCCCCACAGCTCGGTTTATCGGCATCGGCGGCCCCAAAATGCTGGCAGAAGGCATGGAAAGCTGGTATCCAATGGAACGTTTATCCGTTATGGGATTGTTTGAAGTCCTCAAAGTTTTACCAGGCCTGCTTAAGTTACGTAAAGAGTTGATTCAACGTCTGCTGGATATCAAGCCAACGGCGTTTATCGGAATTGATGCACCGGATTTTAATTTTCGAGTTGAAGCGGCCATGAAATCAGCTAACATTCCGGCCATTCACTATGTTGGCCCTTCTGTGTGGGCTTGGCGAGAGAAACGTTTATTAAAAATTAAACATTGGGTGGACGGTGTTTTGGTGTTGTTCCCGTTCGAACTGCCGTTATATGAAAAATATGGCATCCGGGCAAAATTTGTCGGCCACCCCTTGGCCAATCAGGTTCCGGAGACACCGGATCGTTCTGCGGCCCGACGAGTGTTGGGGTTGCCGGAATCGGTTTCGGTAACCGGCTTGCTTCCCGGTTCCAGAAGCAGTGAAATTAATCTTCTGATCGATGTCTATGTCCAGGCGGCGGTGATTTTACACAGCATGTACCCTCAAATGAAATTCGTTATCCCGTGTGTAAATGATAAGGCAAAACAGCGGATTCAGCAGTCACTGGATACATTTGGGCAGGGACTGGATGTGCGATTGATTGACCAGCAAGCGCAATTGGCGATGGCCGCATCGGATCAGTTGATTGTGACTTCTGGAACAGCGACTTTGGAGGCCGCCTTGATGAAACGACCGTTGGTTTTAGCCATTAAGCTGCATCCAATTACGCATTGGATTATGCGTCGTCTGGCAACGACACAGTGGATTGGTTTGCCCAATGTTTTAGCGCAGAAAACCATTGTGCCGGAGTTTATTCAAGATGAGGCCACGCCACAACAAATTGCGCTTGGGCTGGCCAAATTGATTTCCGATCAAGCGATGCGAGACGCTCAGTTGACCGAGTTTAATACGCAATATCATCAGTTAAAACAAAATGCTTCGGAATTGGCGGCCGATGCCATTGTGGAATGGAGTGGTTTGTAGGCCTTATGAACCACCAAAGTGAACTGGATTTGTTCGGTGCTGACTCGCCTACGGAAACAGGTTACGTGGTGGGTGTGGATGAAGTTGGTCGTGGCCCTTTAATCGGGGATGTGGTGGCCGCGGCGGTTATTTTGCCTGAAAATTGTGCTTTGCCTCTGCAAGACTCCAAGGCCTTGTCAGCTCCTAAGCGAGAACAGTTAACGGAGCAAATTAAAGCACAGGCTTTGGGTTTTTGTATTGCGCGTGCCACACCACAAGAAATTGATGAATTGAATATTTTGCATGCGACCATGTTGGCGATGAAGCGTGCCGTAGATGGCTTAATCTTACCGATTGAAAAAGTGTTGGTTGATGGAAACCGGTGTCCGAGCATTTCATACCCGTGTGAAGCCATTGTAAAAGGGGATGGAAAGATACCGGAAATCAGTGCCGCATCGATTTTGGCGAAAGTGCATCGAGATGAGCAGATGATGACACTGCACCAACGTTACCCGCAATATGGTTTTGACAGCCATAAGGGATACCCGACCAAGTTACACTTGGAGAGGATCGCCGAGTACGGTTTGATTGATGGTTATCGACGTTCTTTTAAGCCGGTTCGAAAAATACTGGATGCGATTAGTTGAATTATTGCTTACTAATGATTAAGGTTTTCAGTGACGTTCATAATGAATTTTAATTTGAGAAAACCCCGTAATTGGATTACAGTTTAAAAAAACCACTGCCACAATGGTGTTAATAAGCCATGTAGTCGGCATAAGACTTTCTAGACATTGGGATTAACCATGACAACGACGCTGGAACAGGTTGAAAAAACCGCTCAACTTAGTAAAAACAACCAGATGAGCCTAATGATTTTTCAGGTTCAATTTCCACGTGAAGGCTATGCGCCACCGTATTACGGCATGAATGTCTTTAAGGTGCGTGAGGTTTTGGAAGGGCGCGCTTTTGAGTTGTCCGAAATGCCGGATACCAATCCATTGGTAGAGGGTATGATTGAATTGCGTGGCGTTTACTTACCGGTGATTAATTTGCCTAAATGGATGGGCTTTGAAATGACCGAGGAAGAACGTGAAAAATCGATCATTATTGTGTCTGACTTCAGCCATAACTTTATCGGCATGCGTGTGGCGCATATTCATGGTGTCGAAGAAAAGGACTGGGCGGATATTAAGCCGGCCAGTAATTATAATGTCGATGTAAACACGAATCAGGTCGTTAACCATACTTATCTGGAAGGCACTGAAACCTTGTGCTTTATTTTGGATATCGAAAAACTGTTGATTGAAGCGATGCCCTCCATGGCGGAAAAAATATTTTCATCCGCGAAAGAGGTGAGCAAAAGCGAATATGATTTTTGTGATGCCATTATGTCTCGTGAGATTTTATTTGCGGAAGACAGTAAAGCAATCCAAAAGTATATGGGAATGGTTTTCGAGCAGCTTGGGTTAAAACACAAAGCCTTTGATAATGGGCGTTTGCTATTGGATTATGTCGATACGCTTGACGATATGAGTGGTGTTTCGATGATCTTTACCGATTTGGAAATGCCCGAAGCGTCAGGCCACACCGTGATTAAAGAGTTACGTGGCCATCCTAAAACGCGTGATATCCCGATTGTGGTGCATACGTCTATGACCAGTGATAACAATAGCCGTGAAGTTTTGGAAATGGGTGCGGACCATTTTGTTGGAAAGGTGGATACTCAGCTGATTGTCGATACGATTAAGAAAATCGAGGCCAAGTTTTATCGAAAAGAAGATGTTGCCTAGCACTTGAGGAGAGGTTGGGTAAACGGTAGATAATAAAAAAGGCACTGATCAGGTGCCTTTTTTAGTTTGGAACCTCGGTTAGGAGATTAACGTTGACGCGCTTTGAATCTTGGGTTCGTTTTGTTAATAACGTAAACTTTTCCGCGACGTCTTACAACTTGACAGTCCTTGTGACGTGTCTTAGCTGATTTCAAAGAAGATAAAATTTTCATTTCTAGATATCCAATTGTTTTTAAGGCCGAAGCCTAGAGTTCAAATTTGAAAGAGCGTATTGTACGTATTTTCGAAAGCCCTGTCCAGTTTTTTGTTAAAATGCTTGGGTTTTTCCAGCAAGAAGTGCGTTTCGATGTCTTTAAAATCCCAAATTGATACTTATCTCGGTGCCGACGGGCGTATTGCGCAGGCCGTCGAGGGTTATCAGGTACGGCAGGCTCAGGTTGATATGGCCGAAACCATTGCCGATATGATCGAAACGGATGGCAGCCTGTTGGCCGAAGCGGGAACCGGCACCGGAAAAACCTTCTCTTATTTGATCCCGGCGCTTTTGTCCGGGAAAAAGGTCATTGTCTCCACCGCCACCAAAACGCTGCAAGATCAGTTGTTAACTAAAGACATTCCGTTACTCATGGAGCTCTGTGGCATTACCGGCACCGCCAAAGTTTTGAAAGGGCGAGAAAACTATTTGTGTCCGCAGCGACTGGAGATTGCCGAGACCGCCGAGCAAAATACCAAAGAAGTTTGGAAGAAGTTGAATCGGATTCATGACTGGCAACTGAAAACGCGCAATGGTGATAAGTCGGAGTTGCAGTCTTTGGATGAAAACGATCCCATCTGGAGCAAGGTCTGCGCGCGCATGGAGTTTTGTCAGGCCAATGAATGCAGTGGGGATGAAGGGTGTTTTTATCCTGGCGTGAAGCAGCAAGCTCAGGATGCTCAGGTTTTGATTGTGAATCACCATTTGTTTTGTGCCGACTTGGCCTTGCGCGAACAAGGCTTTGGTGAAGTGTTGCCGGAAGCCGATATTTATGTTTTTGACGAAGCCCATCAGTTGCCGGATATCGCGGCACAGTTTCTCGGGTTCAGTGTGAGTCGTTATCAGTTAGACGAGCTGATAAGAGATGTTCGTTTGGCGTATAAAAAAGAAGCGCCGGAATCGGCGGAACTCGGTGATCAGGCTTCGGCCTTAGAAGACAAGGTGCGTGTTTTTAACGAAGCTTTGGGTAAGTGGGAAAAGCGTTGGACCTGGGAGGCCTTTGAGGCTTCAAAGGCGCCGCACAAGACTTTGGCGCATTTGCGCAACCAATTGACTCAGTTGATTGATACCCTTAAACCGTTAACCGATAAAGGCAAATTGCTCTCGGCTCTGTATAAGCGAACTCAGGAGTTTGAAAAACAAGTTGCCACCTGGTTAACGGCGTCGTCGGAAAACCAAATTCGTTGGGTGGAGTCTTCCCAGGCCCGCTTTAAGTTGAACTTAACGCCCTTGAGTGTGGCTGAACCATTCAGTCGGCAACGTGATGCGTTGGGCGGAACTTGGATTTTTACGTCGGCTACGCTCAGCGTGAACCACAGTTTTGATTATTTTGCTCAGCGATTAGGGCTGGGTGAAGCTGAAACCCGTCAGTGGGAAAGTCCGTTTGACTACGATAAGCAAGCCGTGATTTATCACCCCATTGGGCTACCGGATCCAAAAGCACCGGATTACATTAAAGTGTGTCTTCGGGCTGCCTGGCCCTTGTTGCAGGCCAGCCAAGGCTGTGCGTTTTTGCTGTTCACCAGTCATCGGGCCTTGCAGGAAGCCAAGGTCATTTTATCCGAGCACTGGGACGGTACTTTGCTGATTCAGGGGGATGGGCCGAAAACCACTCTGTTGCAGCGATTTAAAGAAAGCGATAAGGCGTTGCTATTGGGGACCAGCAGTTTTTGGGAAGGTGTGGACGTGAAAGGCGATGCTTTGAAGTTGGTGATGATTGACCGCATTCCGTTTATTCCGCCGGACGACCCCGTCGTGCAAGCCCGGGAAAACGCTTTGAAACAGAAAGGATTGAACGGTTTTTTTCACTTCCAAATCCCCGAAGCGACCATTGCTTTGAAGCAGGGGATTGGACGATTGATTCGAGACACGTCGGATTATGGGGTGTTGATGCTGTGTGATCCCCGCTTAACACAAAAGTCCTATGGACGCATTATCACCAACAGTTTTCCAAATTTTCGGTGGGTATTTAATGCCGAAGAGGCTAAGCAAAAATTAACACGGGATGAATGATATGCAGACGATTTTAGCGGTGGAAACCTCCACGCAAGCCTGTTCGGCTTGTTTGAAACAGGGTGATGAGGTTTATTTGGAATATGAGCTTGCCCCTCAGAAGCATGCCGATCGCTTATTGCCAATGGTGGATTCGGTGCTGAAACAAGCCGGAATCAGGCCTGGTCAAATTGATGCGTTAGCATTTGGAGAGGGGCCGGGCGCCTTTACCGGTATTCGAATCGCATCCGGTGTGATCCAAGGCTTGGCCTTTGCCTGGGAAAAGCCAGTGGTGTCTGTGTCCACGTTAGAAGCGTTGGCCTGGCAAGGGTATCAAGCGTCGGGGCAAACGCAATGGTGGGCCTGTTTGGATGCTCGTATGCAAGAGCTTTATTTACAGGCTTGTCGTGTTGAATCGGACCGGCTTGTTTCGGAACCGGCGCAACTGGTCTCGGAAACCAACGCCTTGACGTTGATTTCCAATTCCGGCATTTCACAAGGCGCGGGTGATATTGATAGTGTTTTTCCAAATGTGAAGGCGACGTTCAAGCATTGGGAATCGGTGTTACCGTCTGCGCAAGCCATTGCCGACATTGCGGCTCAGCGCCCGGAGCAGACGTTTGGTGTGGAAGAACAACTGCCGATGCCGGTGTATTTGCGGAATGATGTGGCGGACAAAAAATGAAACCGGCGGGTTAAAAATCACGCGCATTTTTTGAGTGTTGAAATGATGTGCCTATTTTTTAATCATCTTAGGTAACCGTTAAGACATTACTCATTTTTTTCGACTTCTTGAGAGGTTGCACACAAAATTATCCACAATTTCTGTGTATAGTTAACAGGCTCGGAGATTGATAAAATGGCAACTGAATTGAGCGAATATTAGCGAGTATCAGCGAAAGGAATCCGATGGATTCCTGTGAAAATAGAATTGGAGACCGATTTGAAAATACGTTTATCTGCCCTAGTGGTGACTGTCACACTGTTGTTTTCTTCCTGGGTGCTGGCGGCCGATATGCTGTCGCATAAATTTAAAGTCGGTGAAACGGTGTTGGTGGGCTTTCCTTCCAATAACATCAAAGACGATGCTTACATTATTGGAATCGTTCGTAAAATCACACCGAAAGGGGATTATCAGATTGCGGTGCGCGATTTTGTGGAAGGGCACGACTATGGATTGTCCTGTGTGCCGATTGCGGTGGATTCATCCGGTAATGAAACCGGCCAGTCTGGCTGGGAGCTTTGGGATAATACCAAACAGTTAACCAGCCAAGGCTTGGAGTACATCGTTCCGGCCGATAAGGTCGTGAAGCTGGCCAAAGGCAAGCTGAACTATATTGATCGTTACAATGTGTACATTACTTATTCCCGTTGGAAGTCGAACGTGCCGGTGATGTCAGTCGATCATTTGCAAAGTGCGGAAGCGGAAGCGGCTTATGCCGGTATTCCGGGCATTATCCCGGCTTTCAAAGTGGCCGAGTTGGATCGCGCCAGTTATTTCGATCCGAAAAATGGACGCCCTTTCTGGCCTCACGAATCGGTTCCGCGTTTGACAAAATTGTTCGACCATATTATTCAGGTGTTGGATCGGGATCCGGCATTAAATAAACTCTGGCGCGCCAAAAAACGCAACTGGAAAGCGATTGATTCCAATATGAAAACGTATTTCCTTGTGGATGCCATCGATAAATCCGTCAAGGATGCCGATAATTTATTGGTCGAGGATGATGTGAAAAAAGCGGATCCCGAGGCGCTGAAAAAGCTGAAGAAACAACTTCGTTACCTCGGGCAAGACGTTTGAGCTTTTATCGTTTGATTTGTTAATCCTGTCTATTTCGGGAATTGGTAGTAGGTTTCGTTCAGGTAATCGACAACTTCTTCCCGCTCGTCGTCAAACCACCCCACATTTAAGTTACTGTCACAATAAGCAACGGCTTTTTGTAGGTCAGTATAGTTATGAGGTTTCATTTTGGTCAGGCTCGGTTTGTTGTAGCCCATATCCGCATGGCATTTTGCGCAGTTGGCATCATCGTATAGGGCTTTGCCCGGATGCACGTCGGCATAGGCCAGTATCGGAGAGACCAAAAGGCCGGCTAAAAGAGTATTGCGCGCTTGTTTCATAGTGCTGCCTCCAACATTTAAGTGTGATGGTTTAAAAGGGTATGGAATACGTAACACAGGTTTCATTCTACTGAAAACCGATTTGATTCCACATAAATGTTTTTGCTTGTATATTAGATGGAATTTATATTAGAAAATGCTTATTAAAAGGTTTGGGTTTTATTAGCATCAATGTCTCAATTTCACCAGGCCTGGTGAATATTAAATGACTGAAAAGAAAGGGGCTTTTTTCGGCGACTTCGATTAAAATGCGCGCCGGACACCTTTTTGTAATAAGTCACTGCTAACAGGTGTGGGAAAAGCCCGTTAAAGACAATGACACAAAGGAATGAATATGGTCGAACAAACGTTTATCAAAGGCAAGGACGCCTGTCTGGAAGACTCCATCAACCGGATGCAGGCACAGTTGGCATCCGCCGGATTCGATATTGAAGAAGCTTCTTGGCTGAATCCAGTGCCGAATGTCTATTCGGTCCATATTCGTGATCAAAAATGTCCGGCCTTGTTTACCAACGGTAAAGGGGCGAGTCGAAAAGCCACTTTAGCCAGTGCATTGGGTGAGTTTTTTGAACGTTTGGAAACCAATTACTTCTTTTCCGATTATTATCTCGATGCCTCCCCTGAGTGGTTGTATTTTACGGACGAAAAACTTGTCGCTTGTCGCGAATTTAAATCCCTGTTACCCGAATCGCTTTGGAAAATCTACGATGCCGATGGCGAGATGGAAGGCGAGGACTTGCTCAGTTTGAACGATGCCACAGAGGGGATTCGTTGTTTGCCCATGACGGCAGCAAGTTCCGGCGAGACAATTTATTTTCCGATGAATTTATTCAGCAACCTCTACGCGAGCAATGGCTTGAGTGCCGGGAACACCTCAACAGAAGCGTTGGTTCAAGGTTTGTCGGAAGTGTTTGAGCGTTGGGTGAAACGTCGTATTTTGACCGAAAACCTGTGTTTGCCGGAGGTGCCGGAATCTGTGGTCGCGCAATACCCGAATGTGATTCGTGCGCGGGATGCGCTTCGTGCGCAAGGAATTGATGTATCGATTCGAGATGCATCGTTGGGAGGGCGTTTCCCGGTGATGAACGTGACCTTGTTTGAACAGAAAACCGGCCGTTGCTTTGCCTCTTTCGGCGCTCATCCGATTTTTGAGGTGGCGTTGGAACGAACCTTGACCGAATCGCTTCAAGGGCGCAGTTTGGACCTGCTTGACGGCTTTCAGTTGCCGGTGTTTGATGAAGCGTTGGTGGCGGACGACGAAAACATTGAAAATCATTTTATCGACTCCAGTGGCCTGATTCACGCGCGCTTTATTTCCCATCAATACGACTTCGACTTCGTCGCCTGGGATTTTGAAGGGGATACCCAAGCTCAATTCAACGACTTGGTTGCGAAAATCCATCAACAGGGTGCGGAAGTTTACTATGCCGAGTACTCGCATTTTGGCGTGCCGGCTTGCCGTATTGTCGTGCCGGGCATGTCGGAGGTCTTTCCGTTGCATGAACTGCTGGATAATAACCAAAACCGCGGTCGAGCTTTACGGGAGTTATTGGAAAGTTTAGTGCAGTCCGACGCGCCGGATCGATTTGAAACCACGTTTGATGCCGTGGAATCTCTTGGTTTTTCCGAGCATCAAGGGGTGGCCAATTTGATTGGGCTGTTACCGGATGCAAACTCTTATTGGAAAAAATTCAAAATTGTCGAATTGCAGATGTGGTTGGCTTTGGCTAACCGAGAGCATGAAACCGCCTACGATCTTCTTCAGGCCAGTCTGTATTTTGTCGACGATGCAGAAATGTTCACGTTTTACAAAGCCTTGGGCTTTGCGCTGGAAATTTTAATGGAGAACGAACTGGCGGCGTATCCGCTATCGGTACAAAAACAGCTTTTTGGTGACGCTGTGGTGGATAAGGTATGGCGTAATATTGACGGCGAAGAAGTGTTTGGCGGTTTGCCGATGGGAATGGCGGCGTTTGAGGCCAGTCAAAGCCATCAGGCATTGTTGGGGGTATATCAACGGGTTCGTACGGTTAAGGCGCAAGACTGGCAATGAAACCGTCGTAGGGTTGATGCTTTTTCAACACTTAAGCGGTTTTAAATCAACACAAAAAGTCGGAATTTGATAAAATGGCGGCCAGATTTTATCAACCGAATAATACGCAAAGGCCCGAAGTTGAAACGGGCCCAAGCTTGCCTGAGATTGAAATAGGAAGCCACAATGAAACTGGATTTTTTAGATTTTGAACAGCCGATTGCCGAATTGGAAGCCAAGATCGACGAGTTGCGTCATCTGGATGGCCAAGACATGGATTTGCTAAAAGAAGTGTCGGCACTGGAAGAGAAAAGTAAAAACCTGACGCAGTCCATTTTCAGTCGTTTGTCGGACGTTCAGGTCGCTCAAGTGGCGCGTCACCCGCAACGTCCGTATATGCTGGATTACCTGAAAGAAATCTTTACCGACTTTAAGGAAATGCACGGTGATCGTGCGTTTGCTGACGATGCGGCGATTGTCGGTGGTCTGGCGCGTATCGACGGCCAACCGGTGATGGTGATCGGTCAGGAAAAAGGCCGTGACACGAAAGAAAAAATTCATCGTAATTTCGGCATGCCGCGTCCGGAAGGGTATCGTAAAGCGCTGCGTTTGATGAAAACGGCGGAACGTTTCAATTTGCCGATTTTAACCTTTATTGACACGCCGGGCGCTTATCCGGGCATCAATGCCGAAGAACGTGGCCAATCCGAAGCCATTGCCCGTAACCTGATTGAAATGTCCGAGTTGACGGTGCCGGTGATTTGTACCGTTATCGGCGAAGGCGGTTCCGGTGGCGCGCTGGCCATCGGCGTGGGGGATGTGACCATGATGATGCAATACAGCACCTACTCGGTCATTTCGCCGGAGGGCTGTGCGTCCATTTTGTGGAAAGACGCCGCCAATGCGGCTGATGCGGCCTCGGCATTGGGGATTACCGCGCCAAGACTGAAAGAGCTTGGGTTGATTGATGTGATTATCGAAGAACCTTTGGGGGGCGCGCATCGCGACTCGAAAGCCGCGGCCTCCGCTTTGAAGCAAGCGTTGCTGAGCCAGATGGAAACCCTGTCGAAACAGCCGGTGGACGCTCTATTGGAAAACCGTTACCAGCGCTATATGCAATATGGTAACTTCGACGTGGCTTAAACGCCATTTCGAATTCGAATACCATGTCTTTTTCAAAGGTTGAGTCAGCGGTTTCCTCGCTGAGCGACCTTTATACTTCCGAATACCGTTTTTTGGTCGCCTTCAGTGGCGGACTGGATTCCAGCGTATTGTTGGATGCCTTGTCGAAACATTTTCCGGCGCATCGCTTGCAAGCCGTTTACGTTCATCATGGGTTGCAGCCCGACGCGGATGACTGGGAAATCGTTACCCGGACTTTTTGCGAAGCCCGAAACATTTCCTATCAGGCCATTCGGGTTACCGTGCCCGAGTCGTCTCGTCAAGGCATGGAATCCGTGGCTCGTCAAGTCCGCTACAAGGCGCTTTATGATGTGTTGGATGATAAGACGGTTTTATTAACGGCGCACCATCAGCGTGACCAGGCGGAAACCTTTTTATTAAGTGCGTTGCGCGGTGGAGGCTTGGCCGGTTTGGCGGCCATGCCGTTTGAAAAAACCGTCTGTCATGAAGGCAAAGTGGTGCGGCATTGCCGACCACTGTTACATATCCCTTATGACGCTTTGAAAGCCTATGCCGCGCATTATCAATTGAGCTGGGTGGAAGACCCATCCAATCAGGATGTCGCCTTAAAACGCAACTTTATTCGTCACGAGTTGTTCCCTAAAATTCACCAGGCCTGGCCAAATTGCGAACAATCGTTTGCGCAGAGCGCGCAGCATTTATCGGAAAGTCTGGGGTTGTTGGACGATTTAGCGCAATCGGATTTGCAAAACTGTATTGCCAATCACTATCAGTTGACACTGCGACCTCTTGTCGATTTAGGGATGTCGCGAGTGAAAAACGCTTTGCGCTATTGGGCCAAAACGCAGGCGCCGCAGGTAACGCTTAACGCCAAAGTGTACGATTGGGTGGAAAGCTGTTTGAACAATCACAACCCGCAGGCGCATCCGAAATTAAAGCAAGCTCAATTGACGTTCCGTGTTTATCGACAAACGCTCTATGCGTTGCCGGACGCTCTGCCGACGGATTACCGAGTTCCTTGGGCAGCATTTGATCCGGCCCAATGGTATTTTTCCGAACCCTTCGGTGTCTGTTTTGAAATTGACCAGGCCTGGCCGAAAGCGCAATTGGCATCTTGCTCGGTGCGGGCGGTGACTGAGGCGGAAGCCGAAAAGCTGGGCCCGAAAACACATTTAAAAAAATGGTTTCAACTGCATGGCGTGCCGCCTTGGGATCGAAACCGTTGGCCGGTACTGGAAATGGATGGCAAAGCGGTGGCGATACTGGGGAAGGATACGAATTCTTCTGACCGGGATTGACGCAATCAAAGATTGCTCAAGGCTTGGGGTTACGGTATAATTAGCTTCCATTCTGATTACCCAATTCCGGTGGGTGCTTTATTCCAAACAAAGCTCTCAATTTGCTGAATTAAAGTCTAAACTAAAGTGATTTCATGACAAAGTTTATATTCGTTACTGGTGGTGTTGTTTCTTCCTTAGGAAAAGGAATTGCCGCTGCTTCTCTCGGGTCGCTTCTGGAAGCCAGAGGCCTCAAAGTCAGTATGTTAAAGATGGATCCGTACATCAACGTCGATCCAGGCACCATGAGCCCGTTCCAGCATGGCGAAGTGTTTGTCACCGATGACGGTGCGGAAACCGATTTGGATTTGGGGCATTACGAGCGCTTTGTACAACGTAATTTCACCAAACGGAACAGTTTTTCGACCGGCCAAGTGTATGAAAAAGTGATTCGTAACGAGCGCCGTGGTGATTATTTAGGCGGTACGGTTCAGGTGATTCCGCACATTACCGACGAAATCAAACACCGTATCAAGCTGGCAGCGGCCGGCGCCGATGTGGCGCTGGTGGAAGTGGGCGGCACCGTTGGGGATATCGAATCCTTGCCGTTTTTGGAAGCCATCCGCCAGTTGGGTGTGGAAGTCGGTCGTGAACGCGCCATGTTTATGCACCTGACCTTGTTGCCTTATATTGCGGTGGCCGGCGAAGTGAAAACCAAACCTACCCAGCACTCGGTCAAAGAATTGCGTTCCATCGGGATTCAGCCGGATATTCTCATTTGCCGTTCCGAACGTCCGTTGGAAGAATCGGAAAAACGCAAAATTGCATTGTTCACTAATGTGGAAGAGCAGGCGGTTATTAATTCGCTGGATGCGCGTACCATTTACGAAGTGCCGAGAATGTTGCACGAGCAAGGCTTGGATGAGCTGGTTACCAATCGTTTCCGTCTGGATGTCCCTGTAGCGGATTTGTCGGATTGGGATAAAGTCGTCGATGCGCAGTTGAACCCGAAAAAATCGGTCGATATCGCGATGGTCGGAAAATACGTCGATTTGACCGAAGCTTATAAATCCTTGATTGAAGCTTTAGTACACGGCGGGATTCAGACGCTGACGCAAGTGAATATTCACTACATCGATTCGGAAGACATCGAAAAATCCGGTACCGGCGTGATTGAAGATATGGATGCTATTTTGGTTCCGGGTGGTTTCGGTGAGCGTGGTGTGGAAGGCAAAATCGAAGCCATTCGTTATGCGCGTGAAAATAAGATTCCGTATCTGGGAATTTGTCTGGGCATGCAAATGGCGGTCGTGGAATATGCCCGTCACGTTGCCGGCATGACGAATGCGCACAGCACAGAGCTGGACGCCAAGACACCGACGCCGGTGGTCGCCTTGATTACCGAATGGACCGATGAAGACGGTAAAGTAATCGAACGCGACGAGACCGTTGACTTGGGTGGTACCATGCGTTTGGGCGGCCAAGGATGTTTGTTGGCAGAAGGCACTAAAATGCAACAAATTTACGGTGATACGTTGATTCGTGAACGTCACCGCCATCGTTATGAAGTGAATGACGGTTACATCGCCAAGCTGGAAGCGGCTGGTTTAATCATTTCCGGTCGCTCAGAAGACGGTAATTTGGTGGAAACCATTGAAATTGAAGACCACCCTTGGTTTGTGGCCTGTCAGTTCCACCCGGAGTTTACCTCTACGCCACGTAACGGTCACCCGTTGTTTAAAGCGTTTGTGGAAGCGGCAAACGAACACAAAAATTCTTAATTAAGAAGGCATTGAAATGAATTTATGCGGTTTTAATGTTGGCATTGACCAACCTTTATTTTTGATCGCCGGCCCGTGTGTGATCGAGTCGGAACAGTTAGCGATTGATACAGCGGGGCAATTGAAAGAACTGACCGATTCATTAGGCATCCCATTCATTTTTAAATCGTCTTACGATAAGGCGAACCGTTCGTCCACCAAGAGTTTTCGCGGACCGGGGATTGAAGAAGGCTTGCGTATTTTACAAAAAGTAAAAGACGACATCGGTGTACCGGTTTTGACCGATGTACATGAAGACACGCCTCTGGACGAAGTGGCGTCGGTGGTGGATGTGATGCAAACCCCAGCTTTCTTGGTGCGTCAAACCAACTTTATTCAAAACGTCTGTCGCCAGGGCCTGCCGGTCAATATCAAGAAAGGCCAGTTTCAGGCTCCGTGGGATATGGTTCAAGTGGTATTGAAAGCCCGTGAAGTCGGTAACGACCAAATCATGGTCTGTGATCGCGGTACGTCGTTTGGTTACAACACCTTGATTTCCGATATGCGTGGTTTGGCCTCCATGCGCCAAACTGGCTGCCCAGTGGTGTTCGATGCAACACATTCCGTGCAACAACCGGGTGGACAAGGCACCACGTCCGGTGGACAACGTGAAATGGTACCGGTTCTGGCTCGTGCCGCCGTCGCAGCCGGGGTGTCCGGTGTCTTTATGGAAACCCATCCGGATCCTGCGAGTGCCTTGTCGGACGGCCCGAACATGTGGCCGTTAGGCAACCTCAAGCCGTTATTGGAAACCTTGAAAGCCCTTGATGATGTGGTTAAGGAAAAAGGGTTTATCGAAACCCTGTCATAGATTGGGTTTTCGGCTAAAAATACGAATTTGTCATCCGTCTGCCATATTCTGTTTCTAGAATGGGTAAGATGAACGAAAAGAATCTGAGTAAAAAAAGAAAATAGGAAAATGCATATGTCATTGATTAAAGATATCAAAGCTCGTCAAGTCATCGACTCACGTGGTAACCCTACGGTTGAAGCCGATGTCATCTTGGAAGACGGCTCAAAAGGCCGTGGTATTTCTCCGTCAGGCGCTTCGACCGGCTCCCGCGAAGCCATTGAATTGCGCGACGGCGATGCGTCGAAATTTGGCGGTAAAGGTGTTTTGAACGCGGTGAATAATATCAATACCGAAATCAAAGCCTGCTTGCTCGGTAAAGATGCCACCGACCAAGTCGCGATTGACAATGCCATGATCGAGTTGGACGGAACCGACAATAAAGCCCGCTTAGGCGCCAATGCCATTCTGGCGGTGTCGATTGCGGTGGCGCAAGCGGCGGCAAAATCCAAGGGCTTGCCATTGTATGCTTACCTGAAAACGGATGATTATAAAATGCCGGTTCCAATGATGAATATCATCAACGGTGGGGAGCATGCAGACAACTCGGTCGATTTCCAGGAATTCATGATTATGCCGGTCGGCGCACCGTCCATGTCGGAAGCCATTCGCTATGGTGCTGAAATCTTCCATGCGTTGAAAAAAGTATTGCACGATAAAGGCTACAACACGGCCGTCGGTGATGAAGGCGGTTTTGCACCGGACCTGAAATCGAATGAAGAGGCGATTCAGGTGATTCTGGAAGCCATCGAAAAAGCTGGCTACAAAGCCGGTGACGACATTATGATTGCAATGGATGCGGCGTCTTCCGAACTGTATAAAGACGGCCAATATTACCTGGCTTCGGAAAACAAAACGCTGTCTTCCAATGAAATGGTTGACTTGTTGTCCGGTTGGGTCAGCAAATACCCGATTATTTCGATTGAAGACGGTTTGGACGAGTCCGACTGGGACGGGTTCAAATATCAGACGGAAAAAGACGGCAAGCGCCTGCAGATTGTCGGGGATGACTTGTTCGTGACCAACCCGAAAATTTTAAAAGAAGGGATCGAAAAGGGCATTGCCAATTCGATTTTGATTAAGATCAATCAGATCGGTACTTTGACCGAAACTTTCCAAGCGATTCAAATGGCCAAAGACGCCGGTTACACGGCGGTGGTGTCTCACCGTTCCGGTGAAACCGAAGATACCGTCATTGCCGATATCGCTGTGGCGACTGGCGCCGGACAAATCAAAACCGGTTCCATGTCCAGAACAGACCGTATCGCGAAATACAACCAGCTGATTCGTATTGAAGAAGAACTGGGCGACAAGGCGGTTTACCCTGGAAAAGACACCTTTTATAACCTGAAATAATTCGGGTCAATCTTGAAAATCATCTACATTGCGCTCGCAATTGTTATTTTGATTCTACAGGTTCGTCTACTGTCATCGGACGGTGGCGTGGGCGAACTGATCTCCCTTCAAAAAAATCTCGATGAACTGCACGCCAAAATCGATGTGTTGGAACAAGACAATGCTTTGCTTCGTAAAGAGGTGAAAGATTTGCAATCCAGTACACAAGCGATTGAAACCATTGCCCGTCAAAAATTGGGCATGATTGGTGAGGATGAAGCCTTCATTAAGATTATCGAATTGCCGAAATCATCCCCAAAAACGCTTGAAAAACAAACCGGTATCGAAAACGGTGAGACGCCTGACGCGTCTTCGAAACCGGCTCCGTAACGCTTAGCGTTGATTTTTCAGAAACACGTAAACGGCTCCGGTGCCGCCATCCTTAGGCTGTGCGCTGCAAAACCCAAGTACATCGGGAATTTGCGGTAAACGATAGTTCACCAGGTTTTTGAGGATTGGGTAATCGGAATCCGAATGGTAGCCTTTGCCGTGCACGATAATGAGATAGCGGGCTTGGTTTTGTAAGGCATCGTGAACAAAATGCTCTAAAGCTTTTTCGGATTCCAATTCGGTGTATCCGTGTAAGTCCAGGCAAAAGGGTGTCTTGAAATCACCTTTTCGCAGGCGCTTGAAATCCTGTGCTGAGCAATTTGGGTGTTGATATTCAATGTATTCAAATGCGGATACGCGGGACGGCCAGGCCTGGTCGTTTTCCTGAAACAGCTCACCGGGTTCACGAGAATTCGAATGGCGTTTGTGGCGCAGGGGCGGCTGCGATTTCGGCGTACCCGTTGCGACGGTTTTACGCGGATTCAGTTTTTGCGTGCCTTGAACGGCTTCCGCAAACAGGGATTTATCTTCATCTGAAATGTGAGACATACTATAATGACACGGTCTAACTGGACAGTTGTTATTTTACCTTAGTCAAGGCAGGTTATGAAAATCTTGTTATCCAATGATGATGGCTATGATGCTCCGGGCATTCGGGCTTTATGGCAGTGCATGCATCGACTGAATGTCCACTCTGATATTCGCCTTATCGCACCGGATCGCAACCGCAGTGCGGCCAGTAACTCTCTCACCTTGATGGAACCACTTCGAATTAATCAGCATGAAGATGCGATTTACAGCGTGAACGGCACGCCAACCGATTGTGTGCATCTGGGCATCAACGGTGCCTTGGATTTTCAGCCGGAAATGGTGATTTCCGGCATTAATGCCGGGGCAAATATGGGGGATGATGTCCTTTATTCCGGCACGGTTGCGGCTGCAACGGAAGGGCGCTTTCTTGGCAAACCGTCGATTGCGGTGTCGTTATGCGGTGACCGCCATTTCGAAACCGCCGCAGAAGTCGTTACTCGCCTGTTTAAAGACTTTCAAAAATTACCGCTTGATAAATCCACCATTCTCAATATCAATGTGCCGGACATCCCGGTTGAAGCCTTGAAAGGCATTCAAATTACCCGACAGGGGAAACGCCATTGTTCGGAGCAGGTTGTGCGTACTAAAGACCCGCGTGGCAAACCCATTTACTGGGTGGGGCCGGCCGGTGATGCCGAGGACGCATCGGAAGGAACGGATTTTCATGCGGTTGAAAACGGCTATGCTTCTGTTACCCCTTTGAAAATTGATTTAACCCATTATGAAATGCAGGCTTTGCTGAAAGGCTGGTTTGACGAAAACGAATGAAAACGCTGTTGAATCAACCGATTGAATATCCTAATGAGGCCTATTTCGAGGCGCAGGGAGTGGGGATGACGTCGCAACGCACCCGTAACCGTTTGGTGGAACGTTTGATGGCTTTGGGGATTACGGATGAGGCGGTTTTAAATGCCATTCGGGTCACGCCCAGACATTTGTTTATCGATGAAGCCATGGCCTCGCGCGCTTATGAAGATACGGCCTTACCAATCGGTCACGGCCAGACGATTTCTCAGCCTTGGGTGGTGGCGAAAATGACATCCTGGCTATTGGCCGGTGGTCCTTTGAATAAGGTATTGGATGTTGGAACCGGCTCCGGTTACCAAGCGGCGATATTAGCCTTGCTGGTGGGTGAAGTATACAGTGTCGAGCGAATTGAACCGCTGTTGCATCGTGCTCAACAAGTATTGAAACGTTTGAAGCTGGATAATGTTCACGCCAGTGTGGCGGACGGTTTTTGGGGAATTCCGGCCGAGGCACCGTTTGATGGTATTGTGTGTGCGGCGTCACCGGAATCGGTGCCGCAGGAGTTACTCGATCAGCTGAGAGTCGGTGGTCGTTTGGTCATGCCGATTGGCGGAACCGAACAAGGCTTGTTCGGCTTTATCAAAACCGAAACCGGTTATATAGAAGATTATCTAGGACCGGTCATGTTCGTTCCAATGTTGACCGGTATCGAAACGTAAATGACACCCCTAACAACGCATGTGATAAGTATTACGAAAAGGATGACCATTGTTCCGTCGATTGTACGATAAGACCCTTCTGTGGTCGAAGCACCCAAAAGCCCCGTGGTATCTTGGCGGGATGAGTTTTGCCGAAGCCTCTTTTTTCCCGATTCCGCCCGATGTGATGTTGATGCCGATGAGTCTGTCTCAACCAAATCGGGCGTATTTTTTTGCCTGGATCACCACCATTACCTCTTTGATTGGCGGGTTGTTGGGTTACGCCATCGGTTACTGGATGCTGGAAGCTACCTGGCCGTTGCTGGAGTCAGTGAATTACGTTGACAAGTATCGAACCATCGAAGGTTTTTTTGATGAGTACGGGGTGTGGATTGTTTTCTTGGCCGGATTCAGCCCGATTCCCTACAAGCTCTTTACCATTTCCGCCGGAGCCACTAACATGGCATTATTGCCGTTTATACTGGCTTCTTTTGTTGGCCGCGGCGCACGTTTCTTTTTGGTGGCGGCCTTGATGAAAATAGGGGGGGAGCGGTATGAATCCAAGATTCGTCAATACATCGATTGGATTGGTTATGGTTTAATCCTGTTGGTGGTCGCTTATCTTTTAATCAAACAGTTATAAGAGAGCCTTGCAAGAACATGTAAGGCTCTCATACAGAGGTTTTGTCACGTCATGAAACAAACACTTGTCGGGTTACTGCTGATGGAAGTGGTGTTATTGATTACAGCCTGTGCGCCGGCGAGGTATCGCGGAGAGGGTGGAAGCCGTGCTTATTTTGATGATCTGTCCGGCTGTGACTCGGTTTATGTGGTGCGCAGCGGTGACACTCTCAGTGAAATCGCAGCGCGTTGTAATGTGGATATGATGGCCTTGGCGGATAAAAACCATTTGGCGCCTCCCTATACGTTGTATGTTAAGCAAGAGCTGTCGATTCCAAGCAGTTCCGCAAGCCACCGTACGACGTCGCGACGCACGTCAAAAACGCAAGCGTCTTCCAGTGCTTATAAAAAAGCCAACTTTAGCTGGCCGGTTAAAAAGAAACTGAAATACGAATATGTGAAAGATGCGTCTGGCTTTAACAGTTTGCGCATTTACGGCAGCATTGGTGACGGCGTTTATGCGGTAGCGGCCGGTAAGGTGGTGTATGCCGGTAATGGTATTCGTCAGTATGGCAATATGGTGGTGATTAAGCACGACACCGAACACTTAACGGTGTATGCACACAATGATTCATTGCAGGTTAAGGAAGGGCAGCGCGTGAAGCAGGGGCAGCTGATTGCAACCATCGGGCAAACCGGCACGGTGAAAAAGCCTGAACTGTATGTTGAAGCCCGCTACCGTGGTCGTAAAATCGACATTAAAAAATTGTTTTGAAGCCCTGCAACCGCCGTTATCAGCCCATTTATTTAAGCATTCAAAAGTGCGCTTAGATCAAGCTTAGACCGAAGAGGCTTCCATAATCAATGCCAAGGCCACTTCCCGGTCTTCGGTGGTTAACACATTGTACGTTCGACAGGCGGCCGCATTATCCATGACTTCCAGGCCGATACCGTTTTGAGTGCAGAACGCAAACAGCTTGGGAGCCGGAAAGGCTTGAGTTTCGCCGGTTCCCAAAATAATGACTTCCGGTTGCAATGAAAACACATCTTGAAGATGGCTTTCATTCAATTCACTCAAGCGATGACACGCCCAATCCGTAACCAATTCGTGCTGATTTAAAAAGCAACTGCCATGCACTTCGATATCATTGATTTTGACCAGGCCTGGCTGATATTTCTTGACTGAAAGAATGTTGGAATCTCGATGTTCGGTAAATTTCATAGTTTGGCTCCTTCAGTCGCTTTTTACCACGAATTATACCGACATTTCAATTGACGAAAAAAAATGTTTCTGTATCATAAACAGACTAAATCTCATTACACTTTCTGCTTATAGGAGCCGCAAAGCCCGCACAGTGAAATTGTGAGTGCGCGCTTTGATGTTTCGAGGTTTCAAAACCGTCTGTTTTGTCTGATACATCCTGAAAACACGGATACAAGCAACGATTGTCGTTGTTCTAGACAAGGAGAATCTCGTTTCTGAAAAAACCGAAGGCAAGGCCCCGTTTGGCAGAACCAATTTAAAGGTTAAACACTCCGTGACTGGCGACTTTCAAAGAATCAAACGACTTCCTCCTTATGTATTCAATATCGTCGGAGAGCTAAAAGCCGAAGCCCGACGTCGTGGTGAAGACATCATCGACTTCGGGATGGGGAATCCGGATCAGGACACCCCGAAACACATCGTCGACAAACTCATCGAAGTGGTGCAGCGTGAAGGCACACACCGTTATTCTGTTTCGCAAGGCATTCCGCGTTTGCGTAAAGCCATCTGCAACTGGTACAAAACGAAATTTGACGTTGATTTGGATATGGACACCGAAGCGGTCGTCACCATCGGTTCCAAAGAAGGTCTGGCGCACTTGGCCTTGGCCACGGTTGATAAAGGGGACACCGTTCTTGTCCCGAACCCTGCTTATCCAATTCACCCTTACGGTTTCGTGATTGCGGGGGCCGATATTCGCCATGTGCGCATGACACCGGATGTCGACTTCTTTGAAGAATTGGAAAAAGCTATTAAAGAATCCTGGCCAACGCCGAAAATGTTGGTGTTGAACTTCCCGGGGAACCCAACCACGCAAACGGTGGATTTGGAATTCTTTGAAAAAGTTGTCGCTATCGCCAAGGAACACGATATCTGGGTAATTCATGATTTGGCCTATGCCGACATTGTGTTTGACGGGTATCGCGCGCCCTCCATCCTTCAGGTGGAAGGCGCCAAAGACATTGCCGTTGAGTTTTACACTCTGTCGAAAAGTTATAACATGCCCGGTTGGCGTGTTGGCTTCATGGTCGGTAATCCAGAATTGGTGAATGCGCTTAAACGCATGAAATCCTATCTGGATTATGGTACCTTTACGCCGATTCAAGTGGCGGCTATTGCGGCTTTGGAAGGCCCGCAGGACTGTGTTCAAGAAATCAGCGACATGTATCTTTCCCGCCGTGATGTCTTGTGCCAAGGACTCAATAGTATTGGCTGGGAAGTCGAGCCGCCAAAAGCGACCATGTTTGTTTGGGCGCCCATTCCGGAAGCCTATCGTGAAATAGGCTCTCTGGAGTTTTCCAAAAAATTGTTGACCGACGCCAAGGTTGCCGTGTCACCAGGCATCGGTTTTGGTGACTATGGCGACGATCATGTGCGTTTCGGTTTGATTGAGAATGAACATCGTACCCGTCAGGCGATTCGTGGCATTCGGGATATGTTCCGAAAAGACGGATTGATCAACGTAAAATAAGTGTGGAGTAAGCGTGAAGCAAGTTAAGTTAGGTTTGTTGGGGTTTGGTACCGTTGGCGGTGGCACAGCCACTATTTTGCAAAACACCCTGTCTGAAATTAAACGCCGATTGGGTGGAGAGGTTTCGGTTCAAATCATCCACATTGCGGTTCGCGACTTAAATCGCAAACGTGCCGTTGACGTGGATGGCGCCATTATGACGGATCAACCGCTGGACGTGGTTAATAACCCGGATGTCGATTTGGTTGTCGAACTGATGGGCGGTACAACGCTTGCGAAAACCTGTATTGAAACCGCTATGGCCAATGGAAAATCGGTTGTGACGGCGAACAAAGCGTTGATTGCCGAACACGGTAACGAATTGTTTGAATTGGCGGCCCAAAAGGGCGTTACGATTGCCTATGAAGCCGCCGTGGCTGGTGGCATTCCGATTATCAAAGCCTTGCGTGAAGGCTTGGCCGGGAATCAAATTGAATGGGTGGCCGGTATTATCAATGGCACCGGCAACTATATTTTGACGGAAATGAAAAAGCCCGGAGCGGATTTCGCCAAAGTATTGAAAACGGCTCAGGAACTGGGTTATGCCGAAGCCGACCCAACGTTCGACGTTGAAGGCATTGACGCCGCGCATAAATTGACTATTCTGGCTTCGATTGCTTTCGGTATTAAGTTGCAATTTGACGGTGTGTTTACAGAAGGCATCAGCCAGGTAACGGCGGAAGATATTCGTTTTGCCGATCAGCTGGGCTATGAAATCAAACACCTAGGCATTGCCAACCGTTCCGAAGCCGGTTTCTCGCTCAGAGTTCACCCGACCTTGGTGCCGAAGTCGGTGTTGTTGGCACAGGTGAATGGCGTGATGAATGCCGTGATGGTCAGTGGTGATCATGTTGGGCCAACCATGTATTACGGACCGGGTGCGGGGGCAGGACCGACCGCCAGCGCCGTGGTCGCGGATATTATCGATTTGATTCGCGCCGAGCATCAACCGGTGGCTGATCGAGTGCCAGGCCTGGGGTTTGCTCTGGATTCATTGGAATCGGCGCCGGTGCTACCCATCACAGAGATTCATTCCGCGTATTATTTGAGATGCTTTGCGAAAGACAATGCCGGTGTCTTGGCTGAACTGAGTGCCACGCTGGCCGAACATCACATTAATATCGAATTATTGCACCAGGAACCGTCTTCTCAAAACCCGGATGATGCGACCGTGGTCATTATCACCAATGAAGTCAAAGAATCCGATGTTGACCAGGCGATTCAAAAACTGGAAGCGATGGAAGCCATTGACGGCAAGATTATGCGCATTCGCGTCGGCGCACTGGATTAATACTGTTTAACCGGCCCGATGGCCGGTGTGGCTTTCCGGTACCTCTCTGTAACAAAGGACTTTTCGTTTTATGGCTTCTCAAGCAAAAGCGGTCACGCTTTGGTTGCCGGACCTACTGGCACCCTTATCGTCCTCGTCGTCTTCGTCAGCCCTTTCGGACGCGGATGTAAACGCCTTGAGTTTGCCAGGGTTGCGAACGCTGTTATCCCGTGCCGATGCATTTCCGGCCAAAACGCAAACCTTTCACCAAGCCGCCAGCTATCTTTTTCATCAAACGCATACCTTGCCGATCGCTACGGTGATGGCGGCCATGCAGTTACCGGATTATGACACTCAGGCCTTCTGGTTGCGTGCCGAACCGTGTCAGGTCATTCCCGACCGCGATACGTTGGTGATGATTCCGCCGACCGATCTGGCGATTACGGAAGATGAATCCAAGGCGTTATTAGCGGCGTTTAACGCGCACTTTGCCGAAGACGGCGTTCAGTTGGAATACGGCGGCGCAACCGATTGGTATTTACGTATTGCCCAGCCGGTGGATTTACAATCCACTCCGATGTCGCAAGCGGCGTATCAAAATATTAATCCGCATTACCCCAAAGGCAATGCGGCCGGTTACTGGCACCAATTGATGAATGAAGCGCAAATGCTGTTTTTTACGCACCCAGTCAATGAAATCCGCCGTGAACGCGGTTGGCCGGAAATTAACAGCTTGTGGTTCTGGGGGGAGGGGCGTTTGGAGCCTGAGCGCATCGAAATTCGTCCGCGCGCGCAGGTGTGGTCGCAAAATGCTTACTTGCAAGGCTTGGCCAAGCTATCGCAGGCGCAGTTGGCCGACGAACCTCAAAACTACCAGGCCTGGTCAAAATCCGCTTTGCTGACGTCAGACGCGGTTTCCCATCATTTGGTGCATCTAGCCACGCCAACGGCGGGGCAGCAAACGGAAGATGAATGGCTGGCGCGCTTGGAACGGCTGGAGACGGATTGGTTCCAGCCGCTGTTACAGGCGTTGAAAGATCAGCACATCGACTCGTTATTTATCGATGTCGGCCGCTCAAAACGTTATCACCTTAAACCCAAACATTTACGCCGCTTCTGGCGACGTAAGAAACCGCTTACGCGGCTATAGGCAGTGCATAATCGGGATTTTGCCCTCGAATTTTTGTATAATCTGCCGTTATTTACGAACTGATATTCACTGGAATCTGTATGAAATTTATCGAAACCCGCGGTAACGACGGTCAAAGACCCGAATCGATCACGTTCTCTCAAGCGATTTTAAGCCCGATGTCTTCTTTTGGTGGTATTTATTCGCCGGAAAGCCTGCCGCACTTCGGGTTGGATTTTTTGCAGCAACATGCCGGTTCCGATTATAAAACCCTGGCGAAAGCGATTCTGGCGATGTTCGAAGTGGATATCGACGAAAATGTGATTGATGAAGCGCTGTCGTTATACGATGCTTTCGACGACCCGAAAAATCCGGTGCCGGTGGTGAAAGTCTACGACGACCTTTACGTGAGTGAGCTGTATCACGGCCCGACACGCGCCTTTAAAGACATGGCGCTGCAGCCATTTGGTAAGGTACTGTCATCGGTGGCACAGACCCATGGCGATAAATATTTGATTCTGGCGGCCACCAGCGGCGATACCGGCCCGGCCGCTCTGGAAACCTTCAAGAACCGCGACAATGTTCAAGTGGCCTGTTTGTATCCGGACGGCGGCACCTCCGACGTCCAGCGTTTGCAAATGGTGACCGAAGATGCCGGCAATTTGAAAGTGATTGGGATTCACGGTGATTTCGACGATGCTCAGACCGCCTTGAAAACCCTGCTGGTGTCCGATACCTTCCGTGACAAGCTCAATGAAAATCATATTTCCTTGTCCGCAGCCAACTCGGTGAATTTCGGGCGCATTATTTTTCAGACCATTTATCACATCCACAGTTATTTGGAATTGATTCGTCAAAACGCCATTGAATTGGGGGATTTGGTGTATTTGAATGTGCCGAGCGGTAACTTCGGAAATGCGTTAGGCGGTTATTACGCTTACAAAATGGGCTTGCCGGTCAAGCAGATTCACATTGCGTCCAATCAGAACAATGTGCTGACCAAATTCATTAAAACCGGTGAATACGATTTACGTGACGCCTCGGTGATTCCAACCACGTCACCGGCGATGGATATTCTGAAATCCTCGAATATCGAGCGGATTCTGTTTGATTTGTTTGGCGCAGCGCGTACCAAAGAGCTGATGCTGAAATTGGATAACGACAAATATTATGCGCTGAACGCCGATGAATTAAAGCAGGTTCAAGCGATTTTCGCAGCGGATTTCTGTACCGATCAGGAAGGTAAAGAGTACATTCGTTCGGCGTTTGAGGCCGGGTATTTGATGTGCCCGCACACGGCGACCTGTTTTAAAGCTTACGATACCTGTCGTGAAGACACCGCCATCAAGACCATCGCCTATTCGACCGCGGAATGGACTAAGTTCTCGCCGGTGATTGCCGATGCGTTGACGGGGCAGAGCTTCGAACATGATAAAGAGGCCTTGGAAATGATTTCGCAGAAAGCGAAGGTGAAAATCCCGGAACAGATTGCAGCGTTATTTGATAAAAAAGTCGCTCAGAAAACCGTGATCGATAAAGCAGAGATTGAACAAGAAATTCTCAGCTTTTTGGGCTAGGGTTTTAATGGGTTAATGAATGCGTCAAGAAAACCTGTTTCGGGCTTTTTCGTCTATTCTTTGTGAACTTAAAAACCGACCAGGCCTGGTCGGTTTTTTTATGTCTGCCGATTACGCCGGTTGCAGGGTGACGATTTTTAACTGTAAGCTGGTGCGGCCATAAAAGGTGTTTAAGCTGGGTTGATAAACGCAGCAAACCGGCTCGTTACCGAAAAAACGATCCGGGGTGTCCGCCGACGGCTTGGCATTAAATTGTATGCCCGACAAAACTTGACCGTTTTGAGTCTGTAACTTGACCGATAAATGGGTTTTTGTCTGTCCGACGTTGCGCGCCTCTAATAATCGAAACTCACCATAAAACAACGGCTTGGGCCATTCTCTGCCGTAAGGTTCGAGCTGATTTAATTCTTGAATCAGCGCCGGGGTGAGCTGCCAATCTTCCAGGCGCCCGTCGGTTTCAATCATCGGAACCGGCACTTCATCGTTGAGTTGCTGACGAACGGCTTCTTCAAACAAGATGGAAAACACGTCGAATTTTTCAATCGGAATCATGCAACCCGCTGCGCCTTTGTGGCCGCCCATCGAATGGAAGAGCCCTTCATGGTTGTCGGCCATCCACTGAAACGCTTCGCGTAAATCGATATCGGGAACAATACCGCGACCGCTGCCGGCGAGGTTGCCGTCTTTTAAATCGGTCATGGCAATGGTCGGTACGCCGTATTCTTCACCGATCCGTGAAGCGATGATTCCTTGGATGCCCGCATTGCCCTGCATTTGAATGCTCAGCGTGAATTTTCGGTCATGGTAGAGCTGTTTGGCTTGTTCGCGTGCTTGTGCCAGCATGGCTTCCTGCTGTTGACGACGATCCTGGTTGTCCTGGTCCAGCTGCTCCAAATAATGAGCGGCTTCCGGTAAACTGCTGGCATTTAAAAATTTGAACGCGGTGGTCACATCACTGACTCGGCTGGCGGCATTAATGCGGGTGGCGACCTGAAAGCCCAAGTATTCAGCATTTAACGGTTGACCTTGGTTGTCGTTCATTTGGTGAAGAGCTTGCCAGGTCGGGTGCTGTAACTGGTTGATAACGCCAAGCCCGGATTGCACGATGGCTCGGTTGTTTAAACTTTTCAAGCTGACGCTGTCGGCGACGGTGCCCAGTGCGATATTGGGGGCCAGAGCTTTCAGGCTGGGGCTGTCTTTCGGTAAGCGTCCGCGCCGGATCAATTCGCTGCGTGTCTGGCCCATGACTAAGAAAATCACGAAACAGCCCGCCACGGTTTTATCGTAACCGCAGCCGTCTTGTTGTGGGTTCACGGTACAGGCGGCACTGGCGGGGGCTCCGGCCACGCTCATTTGGTGGTGGTCGGTGACACACACCGGAACCCCGGCATCGGCCAGTTGGCGGATACGGGCTTCGTCGCTGGAGCCTTGGTCGGCGGAAATCACCAGGTCGATGGGGTCCGGGATGGCAAGAATGCGGTTAACGACATCCTCGTTGATGCCATAGCCTTCGCTGCGTTCACCGATAATATGTTCGATGCGTTGCGGATCAACACCGAAAAAATCGATCAGCGCGCGGGTGGCGACCCAAGCCGAGGTGACACCATCGGTATCGTAATCGGTGGCGAGCACGATTTTACCGTTGGATTCGATGGCATCGGCGATTAAGCGTGCGGCTTGATCGGCCTGTTTCAGTTCATTGGGGTGTTGAAGATATTGCAGCTTGGGAAAAACGATTTTTTGCACCGTTTCGACCGTGTTATCATCGAGAATATCCGCTGGGGATAAGCGGTTGGCCACCAGCTTGGCTTGCAACGGGGTTAACCCCAACGAAAGGGCGGCTTGCAGGATGTCCGGGTTCGGTGAGCGTTCGAGAATTTGCGGTTGTTTAGCGTGCGTTTGATTCGTTTTTGACATAAAGAGATTTTAGCATGATTCTGTATTTACATGGTTTTTTAAGCTCGGGGAACAGTCATAAAGGCCAATGGGTCAAGCAAGCCTTCGAAGCCGAAGGCATTGAGGTGCTGACGCCGACTTATCCTATTTCGTCGCCGCAAGCCTCGGTTGAGGCCATAGACGCCGTTGTCCGGGAGGCCATATTGAAAAACGACCAGGCCTGGTGTGTTTTCGGATCTTCCATGGGCGGTTTTTACGGGCGTTATATTGCGCAGCGCTATGGCGTGCCGATCGGCATGATTAACCCCGCGCTGACACCGAAACCGGTTTTGGGCGCCTATCTAGGTGAGCACGATAATCCGGCCACAGGTGAACACTTTTGTTTGGATGAGGCCTACTTGAAAGCCTTGGAACCGTTTCATACGCAAGTCGATGACCATCAGCCAGCGCTGTTGCTATTGGATAAAGGCGATGAAGTGATTCCGTACCAGTGGGCGTATGACGCCTATAAAGATGTGGGAGAGGTCTGTGCGTTTGAAGGTGGAAATCATGCTTTTCAGCATCTTGACCAGGCCTGGTCAAATATGAAGCGATTTGTTGAACGAAATGTGACCTGAAAGGTTGAATGAAAAAGCTTGAGTTAAGACTATCGATCTAAGACTATCGTTGTTTCGTGGCGCTCAAGCCCAACCGGACACAGCCGCTTAAGGCATATTAAACCATGTTAGGTCATAATGTCGATAATGGTGCCCAGCATGTCGTTGCCGGTTTTCAGAGCTTTGGCCGAGCTTTGGACTTGGGTTTCGGATTGCTTTAAATCCACTAAGGGTTCGGCTTTGTCAGGATTGTTCATATCCGCCAGTTTCGCACTGGTGTTGTCCAGTTGATTGAAACCGTTTTGAATCCCTTGGTAGGCATAAGCGTTGGCGGAAGTGGAAATGTCCATGGAAAAAGCTCCTGCAAAAGTCGTCGCAAAAAATCAGTCGTTCCGTTTTATCTTAATCCTATTTGTTTTTTTCCGCAACAAAATAGGGGTCTCGGTTGACAGTGTAGCGAATGAAGACATTGCCGTAACGTTCACTGCCTTCACGGTCGACTTCGACTTTCAGTTGATCGTTCTGCCAAATATAAGCGGTGTAATCGGGTGACCCGCCCCAGCCTTTTCGAATAATGCGGGTGGGTGGCCCGATTTGCTTCACAATGGTTTGCGCGACCGCTTTGGTGCTGATGGGGGTTCGGCGGTTTTCGAATAGAATGGATTGCGGGCGGAACAAGCGATAAGCCGAGGTGATCTTTCCGGCATTGTCGTAGCGGAATTCCACATAGTAACTGTCGCGTATTCGTGACCAGGTGAAAAATTTATCCAGGTTGCGTTGGCGTTTGGTAGAGTCGGCTTGTTTAAAGCCGCCGATATCCCACAGTTGTTTGCGCACGCTGTCGAGGTCGTTGTCCGTCAGTGTGAGGCCTAAAAAGGTGATTTGGTCAATCGGTTTGGGGCGTTCGTCGGCCGCCCATCCATAGATGGGGAAAAGCACGACGACCGTCGCAATGAACAGTTTGAAAAAAGCACGCATCATAATCATCAGTTTAACCGAGTTCGTTATGAATTATAGCGGCGGGTTGAGCCAATTCTTGAGCGATTCTTCATCAAAATGGCTGCCCGGTGAAAGGGTTAGGGTAACGTCATTTTCAGAAGGCGCTTCAAACGTCTCTAACTGACGATGCATAACGGCTTTGTCGGCATCGGAAGGACTGGTGTTTAAAGCGGCGCGTCGAGTTAGATTGTCGTGAATGCGTTCAAGCTGTTCGTGAGGCGCGATGTAAAGCTGGTGGAATGAGCAATTGAGTTGTTGGGCCAGGTCAGCAAACGGTTGACGGTGTTCGGCCTTTAAAAAAGTGGCGTCAACAATGACGCTGTAACCTTCGCTCAAAAGCGTTTCCGCCAGCTGTTGAAGGCGTTGATAGGTTTGTCGGCTCATTTCCGGCGCGTAAAGGCGCGCTTTTTCAACCTCGGAAACCCGGTGTGTCGGCTCAATGCCGTACAGTCGTTTTCGTTCGACATCGGAGCTGAGGATAATGGCGTCCAGGTGGCGGAGAAGTTCATGGGCATAGTGCGATTTTCCGGAGCCGGAAACCCCCACCGTTAAAATCAATTTGGGCTCGGGCAGGGCGTAAGCATCGTCTTCGGCTTGTTTTAAATATTGTAGAGCCAGGTCAAAATGTTGCCGTGCTTCGAACGAATCTTTTGGCAATTGGTGATACCGTAATGCGGTGATCTTGGAACGCACCATGGAACGGTAAACTTGATAGAAACGCAATAATTTCAATCCATTATAGTCGCCGGTTAAACTCAAATATTGACTGAGGATTTTGCGTTTCAGTCCCGTTTTCTGGCGGTTGTCGAGATCAATCATCAAGAACGCCAAGTCGTTCATCACATCAATCCAGCGAAACTGTTCATTGAACTCAATGCCGTCGAATAGGGTTGGGCTGTCTTCCAATAAGGTAATGTTGTCGAGATGCATATCGCCGTGACAGGCGCGGATAAAGCCATCGGCTTTGCGTTTGAGCAAGTCATCGTATAGCGCTTTTTGGGTGAAGTGTGTCCAGTCCGCCAATTGTTTGAGCCGATACTGCTGGTCCGGGTGGCTAAAGCTTTTCAGCAGGGGCGGAAAGTTTTCCAACATCGGGTGGATGAGGTTATCCGGGTGGCCAAAATCGTCTTGTTCAATGGTGGCTTCGGCGGTTTCGTGAAATTGGGCAATGCGTTCCGATAATTGCCGAACCTGGATGTCGTTCAGGGTATTTTCTTTTAGATAGCGCCCCAAGACCCGGTTTGGGTCGAATTGCTTCATTTTAATGAGGTACTCAACCGGTTCGCCGGCCGCTTCGAACTGTAAGTGGCCGTTTTGAAGATAAAGCGGGCAGATGTCGAGATACAAATCCGGGGCGCTGCGCTGGTTGAGTTGAATTTCCAGTTGGCAGTAACGTTGTCGGTCGGTCAATTGTGAAAAGTCCAAAAAACCGAAATCGACAGGCTTTTTGAGTTTATAGGCATAGTCGCCGGTTAGAAAAACGATGGAGATATGGGTTTCAATCGTGGTGATGACTTCGGTCGGGTGCGGGTATACATCGGCACGAGACAATTCATCAATAAGAAACGTTAAATTCACAAAATCCGTAGTGTGAGTTAGGTCGTCGTCGATGGGACGATTGAATTTAAAAGCGCCCATTTAAAGGCGCTTTAAGAGAAGAGTGCGATTTGAAAATTAGGCGATGCCTTGTTTTTCACGCATTTCCTGTTTGGTTTTCATTTCGACAGTCAGGGTGGCGGTTGGTCGAGCTTCCATTCTCGCTAAACCAATCGGTTCACCGCTCATTTGGCAGAAACCGTATTCACCGTCTTCGATGTCTCTCAGTGACTTGTCGATTTTGGAAATCAGTTTGCGCTCACGATCACGCGTTCTGAGCTCCAGTGCGAACTCTTCTTCTTGAGAGGCGCGGTCACTGGGATCGGCGGGTGTGGAGGAGTCGGATTTCAAATGGTTTACCGTATTGCTGGCTTCCCAAATCAATTGCTCTTTCCAAGCCTGTAATTTGTTTTTGAAATGCTCAAGCATTTCAGGGCTCATATACTCTTCGCCTGGCTTTGGCTCGTATAGAGGGTAGTTTTCGATAAAATCATGTGAAAGTTCCATCACTTTCCCTTTTTTGTCGTTTTATATAGGAAGACCTTATCTCTCGTCCCTGACTCGTGAAAAGATCTCAGACTTAAAAAAATCTAACTGCGTTTTATACCAAGTTTTAAAAAGGGTGACAACAAAATTTTTTGCTATTTGCTCATCATGAAAGTTGCATATTTCGAGAAATACGCTTTAATAACGGCAGTTTTTTTAAATTTAATGCTTAAAAATTATAAGGAAATAAACGTTATGGCAGAGTTAAAAGCATTGTTGTTTGATGTAGATGGAACCCTTGCGGATACTGAACGAGATGGCCACCGTGTGGCGTTTAACATGGCTTTTGAGGAAGCGGGTTTGGATTGGCATTGGGACGAAGCCCTTTATGGCGAGTTATTGGCGGTGACGGGTGGTAAAGAGCGCATCCGTTATTATTTGGAAAAGTTCAATACCGACTTCAAAAAGCCGGAAAATTTTGATGATTTCGTCAAAGGGTTGCATGCCGCTAAGACCAAGTTCTACACGCAATTGCTGTCCGAAGGCAAAATTCCACTGCGAACCGGTGTGGAACGTTTGATTCAAGAAGCGAGAGATGCGGGCATGCGTATGGCAGTCGTGACCACGACCACGCCAGCCAATGTGACGGCGTTGTTGACCAATACGTTGGGCGAGGATTCCGAGTCCTGGTTTGAAGTGATTGCCGCCGGTGATATTGTGCCGGCTAAAAAGCCGGCGCCGGATATTTATCATTGGGCCTTGGAACAAATGTCGTTGACACCGGAAGATGCGATTGCTTTTGAGGATTCCTTAAACGGTATCCTGTCGTCCTCTGCGGCGAGTGTGCGCACCATTGTAACGATTAATGAATACACCAAAGACGACGATTTCTCAGCGGCGCATTTGGTGCTGGATCACATGGGTGAGCCGGATAATGGGTTTGAGGTGCTGTCCGGCGATGCCAAAGGGCATAGCCATTTGAATCTGGATTTGGTGAAAGCCATTGCCCACGCCTGATACGGTGATTTAACAAATTGCCGAGCGGTCAGAAGGGGGCCCGTTGTAATAAGCGGGTAACCCCCAGAGCCGCATCGGCGTTGTCCATCGGGATAATCTCGCTGTTAAAACCTTGCATTCGCAGCGCCATCCACGCCGAATTTTGAATGCCACCGCCTGTGGTGAAAATACGCGTTACTTTCGGAGCCCCTAAGGCTTCTAATCGTTCATAGCCCATCGTTTCGACGGTCACCAGTCCTTCCAATAAACCTTGCAAAAAACGTTCGTCTGAATTCGGTCGGGGTTCCAGCTTTGGCGGTAAATTTGGATTACTGATTGGAAAACGCTCGCCGGGTGTCAACAAAGGGTAATAATTTAACCCGGTGGGTTCTTGGAGATTTAAGCGCGGAATGAGAGACGTCAGCGTTTCCAGCGGAAAGTATTTTAATAACACCGCGCCTCCGGCATTGGAGGCGCCCCCGACCAGCCACTGATTCCATAAACGATGACTGTAAATGCCAAATTCCGGTGCAAAGATCGGCGTATCCGACAGCAGCTTTAGCGCAATGGTCGAGCCTAACGAGCTGACCGCATCACCGATTTGGTTGGCACCGGAGGCCAGGAAGGCGGCAATGCTGTCAGTGGTGCCGCTGTATACGGTTAACTCGGGCTGAAACCCATAAGTCTTGGCTAAAGACGGCGTAATACGGCCAATTGGTGTGCCGGGGGGAACCACTTCGGGAAGCGGCCGTTTGGTTAATGCTTGTAACCAATTTGGCCAGGCCTGGCGAATCGGGTCGTAACCGAGTTTTAAGGCATTGTTCTCGTCCGTCAGGTTGCAACGACCGGTTAAGTAGAAATTGACCCAATCCAATTGATGAAAAATGATCGCCTCATCATATTGGGTTGCATTTAAAGCATGACGTTCCAGCCACATGACTTTGGCCAGGGTACTCGAAGCACCGTGGGCCGCCGTGTCGCTTGGTGCCACCTGACGAATAGATTTCGCTTCGGATAACGCACGTTTGTCATCATACATCAAAGCCGGTGTCCAGGCTTCGCCATGCCGATTGCCGAGCAAGACTGTTGACGAAGTGGCATCCAGCGCCATGCGAGTGACTCGCGGTAGATAACCGGTTTTGGACAAGGCTTCAAATAATTGATTCAAACTCTGAATCCAATGGTCGGCGCTTTGTTCACTGACGGGGCCATCCCGTTCGGGCAACGGCATGGAAACCGTGGCTAATGTAAGCGGTGTCGGCAAAGCGTCTGAAGAGGTGACTTCTTCAACAATGACTCCGCGGATTCCCGAGGTACCAATGTCGATGCCCAGCCATAACGCCGGGGTCGGTTTTGTTTGTGACATGAAAAGTTCTTGATTTAAAAGTGAAGGGGTTGTTTATTTAACGGGAGCCAACCGATTAAAACATCCGTAGGCGCTTTTCTTTGTACCCAAATTAAAGTAAAATTTTGCGCATTAATAATTCCATATTCTATCAACTCAAACAAACTTAAGGGAAGTGCTGAATGAACGAATTGCAACAAGTGTTACTGATATTTGCAATTATTGTCATTGCCGGGCTTTATATCCTTCAAAAACTCAAGGCAAAGCGCAATTCATCAGCACAACAAAACGGAACGCCCACCGGGCCTAACCGTGATTCGGCGGAAAAAGCCTTAAACGAATTAGGCGAAGCGCACATTCCCTTGTCTCAAAAAACGCAACACCGTTTGCATATGGATGAGGAAGGCGAAGACGAAGAGGTGGTTCCGGATTCCCAGTTGGGGTTGTCGTTTGGCCAAGAATTTGAAAAACCGAAGCCAGCCTCTCCGGTTGAAAATGGTGACGAAACAGCGGAAACCGAAGAGCGGAAACCGCGTCATATCGTTTTGGAAGCGGAAGACATTCATCCGGTCGGCGGCGTGGAAGCGGGCGGTGCGCCAACCGATGACGACGACTATAAACCAAGCTTCGGTATTCCGGAAGGCGGTGTGAATACACCGGAAACGGAGGTGGAAACCGAGCTGAAAGACCCTCAGGTTTTTGCGATTATCGTAATGGGAACCGATGATTTTCTTTGGCCGAAAGTCAATCAAACCTTGCAGGGCGTCGGTTTGGTGCCTTCCGAACAAAGCATCTTCGTGAAAAAAGATTCCATGGGCAATGAAATCATTCGTGTCGCCAACCTGATGGAACCCGGAACTTTTCCGCTGGATCAGCCAACCAACAGCGAGTTGAAAACCGCCGGAGTGGTGCTGATTCTGGAATTGCCGACCACCGTGAAGGCGCCGGCGGTCATGCATGATATGATTATGATGTCGCGCAAAATTTCCCAACGTTTGAACGGGCGTCTGTACGATGCCGAGCGCCATCTTTTGAAAGAATCCGATCTGCAAGCCATGCGCGATGCAGCGGTGGCGTATGAGTCGGCGGCCATTTAAGCCCTAACCCTGTTTATGTCCAAACGCCAACAGTACCTCGACCTAGTTGAAACCCTCAACAAGCACAGCTATCAGTATTATGTTCTTGACGATCCGCTGATCAGCGATCCTCAATACGATCAACTCTACCAAGAATTACTGGTGCTGGAAACCGAACATCCTGATTGGGTGGTCAAGGAATCCCCCAGCCAGCGCGTGGGTGATCAGCCCCTGACCGAATTCAAAACCGTCCGTCACGCCCTGGCCATGTACTCGTTGGACAATGCCTTTAATGACGAAGACCTGGCCGCGTTTATGAAGCGCATTCAGGAAAAAGCGCCAGGCCTGGCGGAAATCGATTTTTCCGCAGAACCGAAAATGGACGGTCTGGCCATTAATATCCGTTACGAACACGGTGAGCTGGTGCAAGCCACCACCCGCGGTGACGGCCAAGTCGGTGAAGACGTCACCCACAATATCCGCACCATTCAATCCATTCCGTTAAAGCTTTTTGGCCAGGCCTGGCCGGATGTGGTGGAAGTGCGTGGCGAAGTGTTTATGTCCAAACAGGCGTTTGAAAAGCTGAATGCCTATCAGCAATCCATCGACGGTAAAGTGTTTGCCAACCCGCGAAATGCCGCCGCTGGTTCCTTGCGACAACTGGATGCCAAAATCGTCGCCAAGCGTCAATTGAGTTTTTACCTCTATGGCTGGGGCGAAATCAGCGACAACTGGCCGGTGCCGGAACGTTATTCGGACATGATCGATCAATTAGTGCAATGGGGATTGCCGTCCAATCCGCATTCCGAAGTGGTTCGTAACCTCGACGGGCTGCTGGGGTACTATGAAAAGTTGTTGCGTTTGCGTGAAACGCTGCCCTATGAAATCGATGGCATTGTGTATAAAGTCAATCGCATCGCTTTGCAACAGCAACTCGGGTTTACCGCGCGGTTCCCGCGTTGGGCCATTGCCCGTAAATTTCCGGCGCAGGAGGTCTGGACGAAGCTGCTAGACATTGAAGTACAGGTCGGGCGAACCGGGGCGATTACGCCGGTGGCGCGTCTGGAACCGGTTTCCGTGGGTGGAGTGACGGTTTCCAATGCGACCTTGCATAATATGGATGAAATTCGCCGCAAGGACGTGCGCATCGGCGATACCGTGATTGTCCGCCGTGCCGGAGACGTGATTCCGGAAGTCGTGGGGCCGGTGTTGGCGCAGCGTCCAGAAGAGACCCGACTGTTTGAAATGCCGAGTCACTGCCCGGAGTGCGGTTCCGATGTGGTTAAAGAAGCCGATAAAGCGGCTTATCGCTGTACCGGCGGCTTGGTTTGCCCGGCCCAGCGTAAACGTTCTTTATATCACTTTGTATCGCGTAAAGCGATGGATATTCAGGGATTAGGTGATAAACTGATTGACCAGTTGGTGGATATCGGCTGGGTGAAACATCCGGATGATTTTTATCATTTAACGGTCGAACAGCTGGCGAGCTTGGAACGCATGGGCGAAAAGTCGGCGCAAAATGTCGTGGACGGCATTCAAGCGTCCCGCGAAACCACCTTGGCCAAGTTTATTTACAGTCTGGGGATTCCGGAAGTCGGTGAGGTCACCGCGCGCAATTTAGCCAATCACTTCAAGGACTTGCCAAGCATTCAACAGGCCACGCTTGAAGCCTTCGTCGAAGTGGATGATGTGGGCGAAGTGGTGGCGGAACATTTGGTGAACTTCTTTAAAGAACCGCATAATGAAGAAGTGATTCAAGGTTTGCTGGATGCCGGCATGCATTGGCCGGCACCGCAAACCGCCGAGGTTCCGAGCGATTCACCGTTTGACGGAAAAGTCGTGGTTTTGACCGGCACCTTAACCGAAATGAGTCGGCCGGAGGCTAAAGATTGGCTGGAATCACTCGGTGCGAAAGTGACCGGCAGTGTATCGGCCAAAACCGATTATGTGGTGGCCGGCGAGAAAGCCGGTTCGAAACTGACCAAGGCCGAGTCGTTAGGCGTGGCGGTATTGAGCGAACCCGAGTGGTTGGAAATGATGCCACCGCGCGGGTAAGTGCCTTTTTAAAATTTGAGATGGGAAGCGATTATGGTTAGACCTCGTAATGTCAACCGAGCCAAAGCGAAAAAAGAAATTCCGGATTGGGAACAAGAAGAATTCGAAAGCCGGACAGACATCAAAAAAGCCGCTCAGGCGGTGACCGACCTGGGTGTACAACTGACGGAACTGTCGGATTCGGTCTTGAAATCCATTGAGTTGCCGGATGACGTTTTAAAGGCGGTCACGCAGCTTAAAGAAATGAAAAATGGCCCGGCGGTGAAGCGCCAAAAACTGTTTCTCGGTAAATTGTTGCGTAAAAACGAACCCTTGATCGTACAGATCAAGCAACGATTGTTTGAAATCGAGCAGAAATCCAAACAGCAAGCGGCGCATTTTCATCGTTTGGAAAAGTGGCGTGACCGTTTGGTCACCGAAGGCGACGAGGCGTTGAACGACTTTATGGCCGAATACACCCACGCCGATCGTTCCCAATTGCGCCAATGGATTCGTAACGCGCAGAAAGAAGCCGAACAAAACAAACCGCCCAAAGCCTACCGGGCGATTTTTCAATATTTAAAAGGCTTGGAATGGTAAACTCGTTGTCATGCCCGAACGTCTTCCCGTTTGGCTGAGTGAAACGGTTAAGGCGGTTATTAAGGCATTCTGGAGGTCAGTAACCGGAAATTCTCTCTTGAGATACGGTGACCGAATTCAAACGAGATTAACCCTAAAATCACCAGGCCTGCGCCCATCCAAATTTGGCTGTTTAACGGTTCCTGATTCAAAAAGTGTCCGAGCAGCAGCGCCATCACCGGCGTAATCAAGGTAATCAATCCCAACCGAATCGCATCCAGGCGTTTCAACACGTAGTAGTAGAGCACAAATCCCATCAGCGAACCGAATACGCCCAGATAAACAATGGCGCCCAGCGCCTTGGGCGGTAGTGTCGGCAATTGCGTCAAAAATTGCGGATGAATCAACAGATATACCGTACTGGTGATCCAAACGGCGGCCGCGACTATGTGGGTGTTTGGTAGGCCATGATTGTATTTCTTGACCAGTACCGTGCTTAAGGAATGAAAAGTGACGGCGGTCACCGCCAAGCCGATGCCAATCAGTAACTCTTGACCGTGTGTCCAGTCCAGGTTCGGGCCGAGTATGACCGCCAGGCCACTGAAACTGACGATAATGCCCAAGTATTTACTGAAGGTGAGTTGCAGGTTCTTTAAAATCAAAAACGCCATCACACCGGTGACAATCGGGGTCAGCCCGAAAATCAATGAAATCCAGCCGGATGGCATGGTTTGGGCGGCATAATACATGGGGGTCATGCCGCCGAGCATGCCCAGACTGGCGGATAAATAAATTTTGATGTCGCGCCATCGCAGCGAGAAGGGCTGACGTGTCCACCAAATCAGAATCGGGATAATCAGGGTTGCGCTGATGAAAATCCGTCCGGCCACGCCGACAAACCAATCAACTTGGCCGCTCCATTGAATCGCCAACGGCGTAGTGGCCCAAATGACGACGACCGCCAAATAAGCGAATAAAACATTCATAAATAAGAAATCCTTAAAGTGTCAAAACCGAAAAAATATGGAAGAGAAGGCTTCGGGGCGGGTGTTTCAAACCAAGGTGTCTTTGTTACACCGTCAGTTCGAAAACACCCTTTTGTCGGTTTTTCATCACTCGGCTGGCGTTGAAGAGTTCGCCGTTCATGGCGATATAAACGCCGTTCTCGGCCAGTTGAGCGGCCATGAGAGCCGCTCCGAGGTTAAAGCAGGCATCGGATTCGCCAAGACGGAAAGGGCGCATTGCACCGGTCAGTACAATGGTTTTATCAGACAATTCGGCGTTTTCAGACAGGGCTAAAGCGGTATCGGCCATGGTATCGGTGCCATGCGTAATGACAATGGTGTCGGTCTCGGTTTCCCGGCAGGCCTGGGCAATATCGTCGCGATCCAAATCGGTCATTTCCAGACTGTCTTTGAGCATCAATACCCGTGTTTCAATGGCCAGTGTGGTGTTGGCCTGGCGCAGTATATCCGGCAAATGGGTTTCGGAAAACACCAGCGCACCCGTGCTGGTTTGGTAATCCTTATCCAGCGTGCCGCCGGTAACAATGAGAGTGAGTTTGGGGTCTTTTGGGTGCATGCCGTTTACTGCTGTTAAGGGTGTTTGTTGTTATCCTGGCTGCCGTAAAATACCGGTCACGATGCCTAGGATTTCGATGTTGTCATTGGTGATGTAAATGGGTTCCATTTCCGAGTTGGCCGGTTGCAAACGAATACCGTTTTTCTCGATATAGAACTTTTTCATCGTGACTTCTTCGTTATTGATACGAACCACCACGGATTCACCGTTTTCGGCCGTGGAGCGACGTTCGATGATGACAATGTCGCCGTCTTCAATGTTTTCTTCGATCATGGAGTTGCCTTTGACCCGCAGGGCAAAGGTTTCTTTGCGTACCATCGCCTGCGGAACGGCCACTGTGTCGTAGTCCATTTCCATTTGAATGGGCTCACCCGCTGAGGTCCAGCCCAGCAGAGGCACCTGTACGAAATCAATGTCGACCAGCTCAAGCGGGTCGGCCGCTTCCAGCTGGAGTTTTTGATTACGCTTCGGAATCAGGTAGGCTACATTTGACATGGGGCATCTCGCTGTCAGTTAGGATAGTCCAATATTAACGTGAAATGACGACTTATGGAAGTACCTTTTTAAACGGTTTGACCTCAACTTTTTCATAAACGCCGGCGGCCAGGTAAGGGTCGGCATTTGCCCAGGCCTGGGCGTCTTTCAATGAATCGAACTGGGCCACAATCAAGCTGCCGCTGAAACCGGCCTCGCCGGGTTCTTCGGAGTCGATGGCCGGGTTTGGGCCCGCCAGAATCAGACGGCCCTGTTCGGCCATTTCTTTCAGGCGCGCAATGTGCCCAGGGCGGGCTTCGGCGCGCAAGGGTAAACTGTTTTCGACATCATAGGCAAAGATGGAATAAAGCATGGAATCCTCCGGGAAATAAATGACAAAGCGAATCGTTTAATGCGACTCTTCGGATGGCTTGTTGCGTGACTTGGCCGGTGAAACCGAATCCAGTTCTGCATCCGCCAGCGTTTCGATGGACGCATCCATGACACGTTGTTCGGTCTCATCGAAATTTTTACCGGTTTCTTTAATGTAACGGCTGATGTAAATGCCTTGGATGATGATGAACACCAACGTCAAGCCCATTAAACCGAACAGTTTGAAGTTTACCCAGGTGTCGGTATCGTATTGGTAAGCCACGTAAATGTTGGCCACGCCGGAGAAAATGAAAAACACAACCCACATATAGCTTAAGTTCAACCAAACGCGATCCGGCAAGCTGATGGCCTGGTCCATCATGCGGCGGATAATCGGTTTTTCGCCAATAAAGTGGCTACCCAGAAACACCAGTGCAAAGCCCCAGTTAACGACCGTCGGTTTCCACTTGATAAAGGCTTCGTCTTGGAAAATCAGCGTGGCGCCCCCAAGAATGACAATCAACGCCAGGGTGATAATGTGCATTTTTTCGACGCGCTTGTTTTTGGCATACACATAAGCCACTTGAAGAATTGAGGCGACGATGGCCACGGCGGTGGCGACATAAATGCCGTAGAGCTTGAAGGCGATGAAAAAGAGGATGACGGGAAATAAATCGAATAATAGTTTCATTACAATACTTTTGGCTGTGTTTGGTAGAATAAAAAGAGCCGTTTCTTTTTACCGTTTCTAAAACCATTATAAATCCAATCAATGGTTTTGCTGAATGACTCTGGAACCGCAATTTTATATGGGATTCCATTGTAAAGAAACCCGCGAGCGGTTTTTTTACTGTTATCGTCAGAATTGACGCATCCCTTGATTCAAGATCAACCCAATATCAACCCATATCAACGCAATTAGGAAAGACCATGAAAGCCGATTTTCACTGCCACACGACCGCATCGGACGGTTCTTTGACGCCGAAAGAACTGATTGATCGAGCTTTGGAAAAGGAGCTTTCCGCCTTAGCCATTACCGACCATGACACTACCGCCGGTTATGAACAAATTCAGCGCTACGCCGAAGACGCAGGGCTGGATTTGATTCCCGCCTCGGAAATTTCCTGCCAATGGCAAGGCCATACGATTCATGTAGTCGGTTTGAATGTTGACGTTAATAACGAGCGTTTGCAAGCCGGTTTGAAGTTGAATCGCATCAAACGCTGGACACGGGCATTTGAAATCGATGCCAAATTTCAAAGCCGCCGCTTCAACGGCTTATTGGAAAAAATTCTACCCGCCGTCGGAGAAGGGATGATTGGCCGTAATCATTTTGCTCAGGTGCTGATTGAAGAAGGGCATATCAAGAACCATCAACAAGCTTTTGACCGCTTTCTGAAAAAAGGCAAGCCTATGTACGCCCCGGTTGAATGGCCGGAGTTAACCGAGGTGGTGGATTGGATTCTGGAGGCGAAAGGCGTACCGGTGATTGCGCATCCGCATATTTATAAAATCGGTTCCAATAAACTCAATAAAATGATTGAAGAGTTTAAGGCCTCCGGTGGTCAGGCGCTTGAAGTGGTCAATCAGCCACGTCCTTGTGCCGATCAAATCGGGATGGCACAGCGAGCCGCACGCTATGAATTACATGCCTCTTTAGGATCCGATTTTCATCGTCCGGAGCAGACCTGGCGGGATTTGGGGTGGTTGGCTCCAATGCCTAAAATTTGCCAGCCGGTTTGGGAATTGTTTGAAAATAGTTTATCCAAGACCACGCAAGAGACTCTGCTCGGAAACCATAACGCTTAAATTCCAGAACCGAACTTCAAACTAATGATGTTATTTAATTGAATTTATTGGATTCCTGGCGCTTTTTAAAGGGTTTTGCAGTATAATTTTCGGCGTTGCAACCTCGGCCTTCAGCGTGAGTCTCGGCCAGCAAACCAAATTAAACGGAAATCATTGTGCGAAGAGAGTGTCAATATTTGTCGGTACACCCCGACAACCCTCAAGAACGAATTTTAAAACAGGCGGTCGATATTTTGAATTCAGGCGGCGTCATTGCCTACCCTACGGAATCGGGTTATGCCTTGGGCTGTCTGCTGGATAATAAAGAGGGCGCTGACCGCATTCGTGCCATTCGTCGGTTGGACGACAAGCATTACTTCACATTGGTCTGCCCCGATTTAAGCCACTTATCGGCCTACGCAAAAGTTGGAAATGTACAATTTCGTTATTTGAAATCGCATTTACCGGGCCCTTATACGTTTATTCTACCGGCCAGCCGTGAAGTTCCGCGCCGTTTGCAAACGCCGAAGCGTAAATATATCGGCTTACGCGTCACCCCCAATACCGTTACGAATGCGCTGCTGTCTTATTTTGACAAGCCGTTGATTTCGGTATCGTTGATTTTACCGGGCGAAGAATTGCCGATGACGGATGGTTGGACCATTCAGGAAACCATCGGCCATGCTTTGGATGCGGTTGTGGATGGTGGCTTCTGCGGTTATGAACCCACCACCGTTATCGACTTTACCGAAGACGTGCCGGTCTTGATTCGCCAGGGGCAGGGCGAGTTTAACGAATAGTCGAACGCATTCGGCTGATGAGAGGAAATCATGATTGAACTTTCGATAATGCAGAAAATCGCCATTTGGACCATTCCGGTGTTGCTGGCCATTACCTTGCATGAGGCGGCACACGGCTGGGTGGCGTCCAAACTGGGCGATAAAACCGCGGAAATGCTCGGTCGCGTTACCCTAAACCCATTAAAGCATATCGACTTGGTCGGTACCGTTATTGTTCCGATTGCGTTATTGGTACTGGGCGGGTTTGTATTTGGCTGGGCCAAAGCCGTTCCGGTGAATGCCCGTAACTTTAAAAATCCGGCCAGAGACATGGCTTGGGTCGCGGTGGCCGGGCCATTATCGAATTTGCTGATGGCCATCGGTTGGGCGATTGTCGCCAAAATCGGTTATGACCTGTCGGCCGGTGGCACCTCACCGGACAATATCGGTCAGTTTCTGGCCTATTCCGGTATGGCGGGCATCGCCATTAACCTGGTGTTGCTCGTGCTGAACATGATTCCGATCCCACCGTTGGACGGCAGCCGCGTTGTATCGGCGTTTTTGCCATCCGGCTTATCTTACACTTACAACCGCCTGGAACCTTATGGCCTATTTATTCTATTAGGCATGATGTTTTTAGGCGTATTGGGGCCGATTATTTCCGGGCCTTATCAAGCGCTTCAGGGCTATTTGCTGCAACTGGTGGGATTACACTGATATGACGAATACAAAACACACAACAAACGTTGCCAAGCCGCAGGGTGAAAAGCTTCAGAAAATTTTGGCGCGCGGCGGTTTCGGGTCGCGGCGCGAAGTGGAGAAACTGATTGCCGAAGGTCTGGTGAAGGTCAACGGTAAAGTCGCCACACTCGGCGACCGTGCTTTTACCACGGATACGATTAAAGTTCGCGATCAGCAAGTTCGAGAAACGCGTCTCGCCACCCAACCGACTCAGGTCATTTTATACAATAAACCGGAAGGGCAGGTGTGTAGCCGAAAAGACGAAAAAGGCCGAGAGACCATCTTCGAGCATTTGCCGCGTATCATCAACAGTCGCTGGGTCAGTGTCGGTCGCCTGGATATCAATACCTCCGGCTTGTTGGTTTTGACCAATAACGGTGAACTGGCCAACCGCATGATGCATCCGTCCTATGAAATGGAGCGGGAATATTCGGTGCGCGTGTTTGGCGAGGTGTCGGATGACATCATCAAACAGCTTAAAAAAGGCGTCAAGCTGGAAGACGGCTGGGCCAAATTTGAACGCGTTGACAAAATTCCGCAACAGGAAGAAGATTCCATCAACCAGTGGTATCGAGTCATCATCAAGGAAGGCCGTAACCGCGAAGTACGCCGTATTTGGGAATCGCAAGGCGTACAAGTCAGCCGCTTGGTGCGCACTCGCTACGGCATTTTCGATTTACCCCGTACTTTGCGCCGAGGCAAAACGGAAGCGTTAACCTGGAAACAAATCAATCAACTGTTGAAATCGGTTGGTTTGCCGGAAGAGGCCCGGCCGGATATCCGCACTCGCCCCACAAATGCCAATAAGCCGATATCGGGCGGCAAAAGCCCATACAAAGGTAAACGCAAGTAATTCAAAGATTTAAATGCACTTGATAGGAACATTGTTGCAAAAATGAATAAGAGTTTTATTACCAACCTCATTAGTTTGTTACTGTTAATGGCCGGGTTGCTCTTGCCGAACAATTGGCTGTTAATGGTCGGTTTGTTTGCTTTGTCGGGCGCATTGACCAACTGGTTGGCCATTTATATGTTATTTGAAAAAGTGCCAGGCCTGGTGGGTTCCGGGGTCATTCCGGCACGTTTTGAAGCCTTCAAGACAGCTATTCGAGACTTGATGATGCAGCAGTTTTTCACACAGGAAAACATCGACCGTTTTGTTAACCAAAGCGCCCAGCCAAGCTTGCATTTAGCTCCGGTGATTGAAAAAGTCGATTTAACCCCGGCCTTTGATCGTCTGGCGGATGTGATTATGGCGTCCAGCTTCGGCAGCATGCTTGGCATGTTTGGCGGTAAAGACGCACTGAATCCGTTAAAAGACCCTTTCGTGAGTAACATGAAAGCCGCGTTGATTGAAATGACCGAAAAAGAGCAGTTCGTGGAATTGCTGCAAAATGAAATCGATCAACCGGATGTGATGGCGGAAATTCGGCATAAAGTGGAAGCCATTATCGAAGCCCGTTTGGCCGAACTCACACCGAAAATGGTCAAAACCATGGTGCAACAGATGATTGAAGAGCACTTGGGTTGGCTGGTTGTTTGGGGTGGTGTATTCGGTGGTCTGATCGGGTTGGCTTCCAATGCGCTATTGCAATTGTAATCCCACCTTGATTTCTTCTTAAAACGCTCAAAAAATCATCCAAAGCTTTGTCCAAAGCCTGGCTAATCGTTCTCGTACGGCAGAATGATGACAAAGCTGTGGGCGATTCCACCTCGGTATTCAAAATGGCCGCCGTGTTTTTCGGCAATGGTCTTGACGATTTGCAGCCCGAGGCCGGAACCGGCGTTTGGCCGATGTGGTTGCGCGGCGGTTTGCTGAGCAAACGGATGGGTTAAATAGGTTTGAAATGTCTCGTCCAAAGGCTCGCCCTCGTCGCGGACAGCGATTTCCAGTTCCGAGCCCTGTGCTTTCAATGACAACACGGTGGTGCCTTGGCCGTATTTGACGGCATTGTCGAGTAGATTACGAATCGCGCTTTCCAAACGATTCGGGTCAAACTCATAAAGCAGGCCTGGTTGAATGTCGGCTTTAAAGGTACGTTCCGGCGTGGTGTGCTGATAGTGTTGCAGAATATCGAAACAGAACTCGCTTAAGGATAAGCTTTGGCGGCGCAACTGAAAGGATTCCAGCTCCAGCTTGGCGAAGTCGAACAGTTGGTCGAGATAATGTTTCAGCTTCAAACCGTTTTTATAGGCAATTTCCAAGTAGACATCCTGCGTGGTTTGCGAAGCCTGCTCCATATAACCGAGCAGGTTGGTCAAAGGTGTTCTCAAATCGTGCGACAGGCTGGAAATCATAAAGCGGCGCTGACGGTCGGTGTCTTCCAGTTGCGTTAAGGTTTGATGCAATTGTTGTGACATATCAGCCAGCGTGGTTTGCAGTCGGTCCAAATCGTCTGGATGCGGTTTCGGTTGGGCTTGAATCGGCTGTTCCGGATGGCTTTTAAAGTGTTCAACCGTTTGTGATAGCGCCACCAAACGGCGCGTCAGGTGCCAGAAAACACCGCCACCCAATATTAAACCCACCAGTAAACTGACCAGAAACGACCAGGCGCTTAACTCCAATAAAAGGCTTTCCTGTAATTGGCGGTTGGCTTCTTGCTCGACACTGTTTCGGATAATCACATACAAAAACAAACCGTCTGGCAGAGCGGCCACGGAAAACGGCGCTTGCCCGGTGGCTTTTCTCGGGTCATCGCCCATCGGAAAAGGGCGGCCAGCGTCGGAAGGTTTCGATAGCGCCGCGAACAGCGGTGTCATATCAATATGACGACGCAGAATCTTTTTGTCGTCCGCCGAATATTGCAGCACCTGTCCGTTTCGGTTGACCAGATAAATTTCCAAGTAAGGGTTCAACAGCATATAGCGCTTGAAGGTGGTGGCGAGCGCGTCTTGATCCACTTGACCTCGTTCAACTAAATCGTGGTCTTGCACCAAGGTCTCGGCAATGTGTTGGTGAACTTGGGTTTGCACCTGTTTCAGATAGTAATGAGAACCGAACAGGCTGATGGCAAGATAGGTGAAGCCCATAATAGAAAACACCAGTATAAACAACAAGCTGTAACGTCTGGCTAACGCGGATTTTAGGAAAATATTCATTGCGTTTCCGCCTCGGATGCCGTTTGCAGGGCATCGGCATTGAGTTTGTAACCCACGCCCCAAACGGTTTCCAGCAGGCACGGATTGGCCGGATCCGCTTCCACCTTATTGCGCAATCGGTTCAAATGCGAATTGACGGTATGTTCGTAACCATCATGCTCGATGCCCCAAACCTGTTCGAGCAAATCCAAACGGCTGAACACTTCGCCCGGGTGGCGAGCCAAAAAGTGCAGTAATTCGAACTCTTTGGCGGTTAAATGAAGCTCTTGCTGAAATAGCCAGGCCTGGTGCTTTTTCGGGTCAATCTTTAATTGCCCCAATGACACGGTTGTGGGTGACGATTGGGCATGAATATGATTGGCGCGACGAATCAAGGCTTTGATACGGGCTTTAAGTTCGGCCAGGCCGAAGGGTTTGCTTAAATAGTCGTCGGCACCCAGTTCCAAACCAAGGACACGGTCCACTTCATCGGAGCGCGCGGTGAGCATGAGTATCGGGGTGGTTTCATCCTGTTCGCGAAATCGTCGGCAAAATGCCAGGCCATCGCCGTCGGGTAAGGACAAATCCAGAATCAGTAAATGGATGGGGTGCTGTTCGCAATAGACTTGCGCCTCCCCCAGTTGGGAAACATGGTGATGGCTTCCCTGTAGGCTGTCCACCTGCAGAGCGACCAGGTGTGCGATATCCGGATCGTCTTCAACAATGAGGGCATGAAAGGCAGGGGACATAAAAGGTATTCTCTTAATAAACCGGGTTCCATTTTACAAAATAGAACCCGTTAGCAGGTAAGGTTATTTTTTGCTGTAAATGCGTTTCGGTAAAATGGCCGGTTTGGTAAAGACCCAATCCTGTCCTTTAACCGGTGTGTGGCAGGCGATGCAAGAGGCACTGGCCGCTTGAGGTGTGTTGCCGAAGGGTTTTTGTTCCGTGCCTAGCCAGCGTGCCCACCCCCAGCCTTTGGTGTCTTTCCATTTTTCGGCATCCTTGAACATGAATTCGGCATGAATGAACTTGCCCGGAACCGTTGCGGCTTTCCAGTGGTTATCCTGGCGGTCTTTCCAAACCAGTTTGCCCAACGCCGCACCATCGGGCCAGGGGTTGGTTTGCCCGGCTTCAACGGCTTTTACCGCGATGTCGTTACCAATAATGGCGCGCAGGGTTTTGTTATCTTCACGGTGGGAAACCGCAACAATGTCCCAGTCTTGATAATTGACCGGAAAATCAATGCCGTTGGCCGTCGGTGGCGGAATTTCGTAACGTGGCTGCTCGGTTGCCGTGTCGCTCATGGCAAAAGCCAGGCTGCTGGTGAATAATGCAAATACGCTGGCGTAAGTGAATAGCGCTTTCATGGTGATTCTCCTTTGGTGAGATTTGATTGCTTGCGGGAGCATTATTGAAATTTACCGACAAGAAGTCCTCACAAAAGGTTCACAATTCACTCACAAATTGAAATAGCGCTTTTGGCCAGGCCTGGGGAAAAGGGGGATTGTCATTCGTTCATCCAGCAGATACATAAAAAACATAAAGTTTTGAGCTCAAAACTATTTTTTGCTTTTATAGACCCAAAATCCATGTAAAATCATGGGAAAATCGAAATTGATAAAAATTTTACTTAGATGAATCAAATCAGTTTTCGCATCATTTTAAAACGGATGGAACGACACATGCACTCAGGAAGGGAAGGTGGTCCCATGAAGGTCATTATTAAAGGTTATATTGTTTTTTTGTTCACGGTAACCGCACCGCTTTTCCTTGTTTCCTGCAATCTGTTTGACTCCGGCGGTGATACGGCTAATAACTATGATATTTGGGTTTCACCCGATGGCGATGATGCCAGCAGTGGCAGTTTGAACAGTCCTTTCAAAACGATACAACGCGCACAGCAAGAAGCGCGGAAAATCACGGATTCAGCGACCAATATCACCGTCAACCTTAAGGAAGGTGTTTACCGGTTGGATGAAACCTTGACGTTTGATGCAAGTGACTCCCCGCAAAACGGCTTCATGGTCACTTACAAAGCGCAAGACGGGGCCGATGTTGGTTTATACGGTTCAAAACAGATCGACAACTGGACATTATGCGATGCCGGCAAGAATATCTATTGCGCCAATGCCAAAGGTCTTAATTCCCGCCAGCTTTACATTAATGGCGTGAGAGCGACGCGGGCGAGAACAGGAAATTACCCGGGTGGGTTCTGGCCGTATTACGGTTATAATCCGGCTTCCCCGGCCAGCAGCGATCCGGGCGGCATTTTGTACATTCCGGTGCAAAAGATGGATGGTTCACTGGATGCCAACTGGCCCAATCCAAACACCTGGCGAAATATTGAAGACATTGAAGCCGTCTCGTTACCGCAATGGAAAATGCAGCGTGTGCCGCTCAAGTCCATTACCTCCTACCCAAACTACAACAACACCCATATCAGTTCCGTTGACGAACTGTTGTTTTATATCCATGAAATTACGATTGACGTTTCCGACGATGGCTATCTCGATTACGACTTGACCAAAACCGGGCTGATAACGCTTCAAGACCCAGCCTGGACAAATTCCAACCTTTATTTGGACAAAGATAAAACGCAAACCAATATGTGGAGCTTCTTCCGGGTCGCTTTTTTTGAAAATGCCTATGAATTTCTGGATGAAAAAGGGGAGTGGTACCTAGATAAAAGCCAAGACACCGTTTACTACATCCCGCTGGATGGCCAGGACATGTCCACCGCCACGGCCGAAATGCCGTTTTTGCAAAAGTTGATTACGGTGACGGGCTCACCGTCGGAACCCGTCAAAAATCTGCGGTTCCAAAACCTGAATTTTGCTTATGCCACCTGGATGACGCCGAGCACCAATATCGGTTATGTGTCCGACCAAAGTGGTAACCTGGTGGTTGATACCACCTATAACTACAACAGCATCGGCCATGTCCAGTATGTGCAGGAAACGCCAGGCAATATCGAGCTGGAATATGTCAATGGCGTGGTGTTTGATGGCAATATTTTTGAACACATGGGCGCGGTCGCTCTGCATTTCGGTACCGGCACGCAGAATTCGGTGATTCGCAGTAATTTGTTTGAAGACATTTCCTCATCCGCGATTTGGTTGGGTGGCGTCCAGCAAGAAGATTATGCGCCCAACAGCGCGCAAATTACCCAAAACAACACTATTTCCAACAACCTCATACGTCATGTCGGCCAGGAATATTATGATGTGGCCGGCATTTATGTCGGCTTCTCGGCCAATACGCTCATCGACCACAACACCATTATGTACACGCCTTGGTCCGCCATTGCGATGGGTTGGGGCTGGGGGCTGCTCGATCCGGGTGTCAATCTAGGCTTGTCAACCGCCACGCCGTATATGTGGGGCGTGCATACCGATTACACGCCGAACAGCGATAACAAAATCACCAATAACCGTACCTATTCCACACTGGAACAACTCTGGGACGGCGGCGGTGTTTATACCACCGGGTATCAAGGCAGTTCAGCGGAAAACGCGCTGTTGATTGAGGGCAATGTCTTTTCCGACAAGAACCCGAATCGCGGCGGTAACACCGTTTACAGCGACGGCATGAGCCGACACATCAACGTCAAGAACAACGTCATGTATAACAACCCTCAAGCCAAGGCCTTCTTTGGCACGGACATTACGCTCAACGATCCTTTCTATATCCAATACGCCATCTTTTCACTGATGAACGATTTCGAGTATGGCTATGATACCGGCGGTTGCCGAACCTATGGTGACATTGCCTATGACGGCAATTTCTGGCATTACGACCAGTTTTTCAATATCTGTCCATTCACCTATGAAGGCACGAGCTACCCGACAGCGTTGTCGTACAGCGGAAATCAAAAAATCGCCACCAATATTCCCGATGCGCAAATCATCGCGAATGACGCCGGTGTGACGTCCAGACCGTCTTCCATTCCGGCATCCCGGTGGATAACGCCTTCCAAGGTCATTACGCTTAACTGATTGAACTGATTGCTAGGCGCTGATTCGCTGATTACTTTTTCATCGTAACCTTGGTGGCGGATATAACGATTCCAATGCCCAAGATTACCATTAAGAAAAGTAAAGCCATTCCGAAGCCTGACAATTGAAAGTCCTGTGTTTCGGTTTCCAACATGGACGCGGACATAAACGATAGCCATGTCATTGGAATGGACAATATGAGGCCGGTCAGTTCAATAATGAATAAAGCCGGTGACATTTTGTCCGGCGATACCGGGAAGATCTTCCCAAGATCAAGCGCATAGACTAAAAAATAGGATATCCCGCAAATTGCGGCGGCATAGTAGGCCCACTGATGCCCCGCAAAACAAAAATAGACAACGACCAGACTCCCAAATACCAATATGGTGAGAAAGGTATTGAACGCGCCTAATATAAATGGTGAATAATGACCAAATTTCCTCGTTTCAACAGGGCCGCCAGGAACTAACGTCGAAAGCATAATAGTTGAAAGTAACAAAAGCGTGGGGACTGAGTAAATTATATATTTTGCCATCATTTTCTTTTCCTTTTCCTAACGCTGGCCATCACCGGTGGCGAAGCCGAAAGGGAAGGGCTTTGCATCCGGGGACATGGTTTGGTTATGTAATTTTAGGTCTTAGTTAATCCTAGTTAAAGTTTTAGTTTAGGCCTCAGTAAAAGCTAAGATTTCCTTTACTAAGTCACCGGGTTTCTCTTCAATGACTAAGTGGCCTGAATCATCAATAATACGAAGAACAGAATTCGGTATCATTTTGTGAAGCTCTTCCCCTCGCGCCAAAGGTATCCAGCTATCCTCCCGTCCCCACAAAATCAAAGTGGGCGTCGTGATTTTATGATACAGCGCTTGAACTTCGTCGGTATATTTGGAATCCGCCTGAGCGATTTGGCGATAGAATGCCGCCTTACCTTCTTCACCGAGCCATGGCGAAACAATACCGTTCAATGTCTCTTCATCAAGCGGTGTATAGGCAGCCGTTTGCACATAAGCTCGGACGATTGCTTCATGAATATATTCTGGTAATCCTGTGAAAGCGGTTTCATGGATATTCACATGTCGGAAAAAAGGAGAGCCCCAAGGAGAAACGGCCACCGGATCAATCAGAATTATTTTCTCAAACGTTCGGTTATTGAGTAGGTGAACTCTTAGCGTGGTGGCACCACCAAAATCATGCCCAACAATCATCGGGTTATCCAGCTTCCAATGGTCAAGCAAATCATTCAGAAGTTCATTTTGAACACCTAATGAAACATCGCCTTCCTCTTTACTGGATTGACCGTAGCCCAGCAGGTCAAAAAAGTAGACCTTGTACTCTCTGGACAAACCTTCGATTAAGTGACGTAGATTAAATGACGACCAAGGGGTGCCATGTACAAGCACCATGGGTGGACCATCACCTATGGTTCCATATCGAACGTTCCGCCCTTTGAAATTATAAGATTCGGAAAGATTCCAATCATTCATAATCGTTCTTCACGCACGTGCATCACGCCAAGCGCCTACGCATGATTTCAAGCGCAGTTTGCAACCTTTCTGCCAAATCTGGATCGTAGTTTGCTCGGGCAGCTTCAAGGCCTAAACGGGCCTTTTCAATAAAATTGATGCGCGTGGTGTCTGTCGCCATATTGGCTGGTTGACCGGTCGTCACCGAGATTTTCATAGTCATTCCCATGAAAGGTGAGCTTTCATCAAGCGACATTTCCCCGCTACGGATTTGGTCGTTCATCCAGTCAAACATTTCCTTACGCGTCATGCTTGTGAAATCTGTCTGTTTGACGGGAGCTGTTTCGGCCGTGGCTGTTGTTAGTGCGGACGAAAACGATGCAGAATTGATATTTTCAGCCGTGGATGCCTGCGCGCGTTGCGTGATGTTAAAATGATTTGACTCAGTATTGACCTTCATAAAAACATCCTTTCAATGGCGGTGGAGAAATAAGCATAACATCTTACATCACTGGTCGCAAAAAGTGAGGTGAACAACGGTTTTGACCAGGCCTGGCGGAAAGACTATGTTTTGTCGTAAAGCTTGCGTAGCTCTTGTTTGGCGTCTTCCAGAATAGCGGCTTGCGCCGGAGCCAGTTTTTTCCCGGCGCGATTGATATAGAAAACCAACATCGACATGGCCGATTGAAAGGGCGTTGTTTTGCGGTGACGGCTTGAATCAGCGGACTTTTTAAGCGATTCGGCAATTTTCTTTGGGTCGTCCCAAGTGAAAACACCTTCCTCCAAATCCAGCGCATGACTGTGTTCGGTGACTTCTTGAGACCATTTCGAAGCAGTAGAGGAGTTTTTGTTTTTTGAATTCGTTGCCATAAAAGACGATTCCGACTACGTGGTTATACAGAGTTTGCTTGATTAGATTGCCGCAGGCGGCCTCACCAGGTCTATTATCGCCACCCCGTTAAGCTAACCGCTTTCGGTCAGCTTAACGCCGAAAATCACCGGAGACAAAAAGCAGAGCGTAGCGGGGATTTTGGGCGTCCGAGTAATTTTCCTTGTTATGTGCTTATTCAACAACCAGCACCAATTCACTGGGTTTTGGGAAGCTCACTGGAATATAGTTAATATTGAACGGATGTCTTTGATTTTGCACTTCATTTACTTGGCATTGCATTAGATTATTTTCAATGCAATACGAAACGACCAGCTTCAAGTAACGCCTCAGTATCATTAATGGTGGAAATGAATTCTGATCATTCATCCATTCCATCATGTCTTTTTTTCCTTTTGAGCTGTTACAAGACCGACACGCATAAATCAAATTATCTCCTGCATCTTTTCCACCTAGTTTTTTAGCAAAAATATGGTCAAGCGCTAAATTCTCAGTGGAACCACAATAGCTGCATTTGGTACCTGACAATAATTTTACTTTCTCATCATCAAATAATGTTCGGATGTTCATCGTTCCTTTAATAAGTCCTTTGAACAGCTTCGCTCTTATCATGTAGTTAAATGTAGCGTATTTTTCTTGTTTTCTATCCACAGCCGTATGCGCCATAGCGAGATTGGCATACGACCAAAACAAGACTTCTTGCACGGTGTTTAGTTCTTTTTTTGCCACCCCGTTATACTGTCGCAAGCGTCCAGTGCAGCTACTTGTTATGTTTTTTTCTAAGCACACAAAAAAGAAAGCGCTTCTGACGTTTTACTTGGAATGAACTCTATCACTTCATAATTAGCCAATCCATTGATTTTGAAAGGGTCTTTAGCTATTAATTTTTCTAATTCAGCACGACTTTCCATTTGGGCTAGAATGACACCACCCGTTCTAGGTTCTTTACGGCCTGACGCAAGAAATATACCTTTCGCATAATTTTCATCAAGGTACTCAATATGATCTGCTAAGTGTTTTTCAATTTCACTCAGTTCACAAACGTAAGTCAGTGACACTACAAACATAGCTATATTCCTTTTTCTCTGATTACAATTTAATGCCAATTCTAAGAGGCTGAGACATAACGCCTTGCTCACTGATGAGTAAGTTGTCGCGGTTTTTGCTAATTTTTTTTAGCAAAAACCGCGACAACTGTATCGAGTCCGAGTGCAGCAACTTGTTAGCTGTTTCTTAAATTACGGCTGTTTATCAAAAACTTTAACCCCATCTGGGATTTGGAACCAATCTTGTTTCTCGCTTACCCACACATGAACAGTCGGATTTATGATGCGGGTATCTGCTAAATTACTTGGTTTGAGTTTTAACTGATCTGGCTCGTTAGGATTGAAATGATAAATTCTATTGCCACACGTAGGACAAAATTTTGCCCCGTTGACATTGCCACTATCTGCAACTCGACTCCACTCACTCATTATGCCTTTAAATTTTACGCTATCTGATTTAACTATTGCTGTTATGCTAAACGCACTAGTAGATAATTTTTGACATTCTTTGCAATGGCAGGCGACAACCATCAAAGGCGGCTCAAGAAGCTCATAGGTAACCTCACCACATTGGCAAGATCCTTTGATGGGATATTGAATATTGTTCATGATTTTCTCCAATCTATACAGCTAACGGGGTGGGGATAACCTGCGTGGCTTCGCGCACGAAAAATTTTAATTTTTGGGGCGTGGTAGGCTGTCGCACGCGGTTTCACCAGCTAATCTATTATCGCCACCCCGTTAAGCTGGCCGCTTGCGGTCAGCTTAACGCCTAAAGCAGCGGCCGAGCGTAGCGAGGTCCAGCCTCCCAGGGGCATGCTGCCTTTGCTTGTTAGGGCTGTGGTTGAGGGGACTGCTTTTCCTTGAAGTATAGATACAATGGAAGCCCGAACGACACGCCAACAATCAAAGTTCCAAGCACTGCAAGATATCGATATCTCACTTTATTTCTATGACCGTCCACAACGATAAAACTCAGTAAAGCAACAGCCGCTACTAAAATATCAAGCCAAGCAAACATACTAATAGGGTTAGCCACAGCTTCATTAAACAAAAGACCAATATTTAAACCATTATCAACTAGCCAAGGAATAAAAGCCCCATACGGCAGAAAAATACCTAACAAAGTAAGAACCAAATAAAACCTTTCCATTTCGCTATCCTTGCAAATTTTTAGCAATAAGCTTTAACGTCTTGTCCACTAAAAAAATAGCGATCGCGAGTAATTTTTCCAGTGTAGCAATTTTTCATACATTATTTCACAATACTGGCCGTTCTGACGCGAGCTAAAGCATTGCGAGCAATAAGAATATGGAATGGAAGAATAGTTTTAAGATAAAGTTTTCCACCTATATTATGCGTATGCACCCATGTCGCTAAGAACACTCTCCCTTCTTGAGAAATTACTGAAACTCTAAAATCCAAGTGTCTATCGTTAAATCCAGCAATCAATTCGTGACTGTTTTCCATTTCCACAGGGAAAAAGCCAACCTTATCTGATGCTGCAGGACCGTCACTTGAAAGATCAAATGGCGTGGTCACAAAATCACGTATCCCTATAAGGAAACGAGCCCAACCTGGAAAGTCCGTAATGATATCTGCAGCATCACGAGGTGACAGGTCGGACTTAACAGAGTAACAATCCAAGAAATCAGTTGTCTTCACCCGATCACCAAGAAGGCTTTGTAATGGAAGCTCAGTTGCTATTACGTTACTCATTTTCAATTACTCATCTTTTTTGTATATGGAGTACGACTCAAAAATAGCCAAATTAATCGCTACTAGAATGTATAACGCTGCAAAGCAGGGCGCAGCGGCGCCTTTTGGCGTCCCAGTGAATTTGCCTTGTTATGTTTTTATTGTTCATAAATACCGAATGTCCAATGATTAGACCCCGGATTTTTTGGCCCAGCCCAACCACGACGCCTTAGTTCATTAGCTAGCATTCTATTGTAAACACCATGTCCTACAAAGAGAACGCTCTCATACTCCTGTGCTAAATCTGAAAGTTTTTCCACTGCTTCTGATGCCCTGAATTTTGCTTCTTTTAATGTCTCAGAATTTCTTGAATAGCCCAACAACCAGAGAATTCTAAATACTACTGCCCATATTTTGGGGGTTAGCTTCAATACTTGCCAATTCGCAACTGGCAATCCTGCCTCGTTAAAGATTGGATCGGATAAAACAATGCTTTTATTATTAAATGCCTTTGCTGACTCAATTGATCTAGGTAATGTGCTACAAACAACGGCATTGCATTCATCAGCACACTTTTTCGCGTGTTTCGTTGGCTTTGATGTTGGACATAAACCAGCAGCATTGTATTCATGAACCCAGCCCGAAAACGCCGATGCGCTAAGTTTTCTCAATGACGGGATAATGGGTTTTCCGTGTCTTAGTATGACGATTTTCATTTTGTCCTTTTAACATAACGGGGTGGCGATAATCTACGTGGCTTTGTTAGCATTACATGTCTCGCAAAGCCCGTTGAATAAATGGCCACTTTTGTTCTGTATAAGCTTCACGATCTTCTTTATATTCCGAAGCCAGCTTACGTTTTAAATTTGCATATTCTTTTGCCACTTTGTCATTTGAAAGCAAAAGCTCACGGAATTTAATACGTTCTTGCCATAGCGGGCTTTCATACGGGATTAAGTGAAGATGATGAGTTCGGAAAGCGTCGGATGGTTTACAAAACCAATGCATTACTTCGGTTTTATAAGGCCAGTATTCATACCCGTTTTCTACAAGAGCTTCTATTGCAGGTTTGGATTCATTTAACGACTTAACACCAAACATAACATCTATGACTGGTTTCGCGACCATGCCAGGAATAGCTGTACTGCCTACATGCTCAATACTTCCATAAAACCATTTGCCAGCAATAGCCATCAGGTGATCTTTTTCTTTCTCGAATTTCGCAGGCCACGAAGAATCATACTCTTCAAGGATTACAGGTGCTCTGCTCATGGTTCAAACTTTCCTCTTGATGCTAACGCCGCAAATCACCGGAAGCAAAAAAGCAAAGCGGAGCGGCGCTTTTTTTTGCTGTCCAAGTGAATTTGCTTTGTTTAGCCATTATTTTCACGACGATTGGCCACGGTTAAATTGTGCCTTTGTTGAATTCGTTTCGTAGCATCAGAAAGTGGCTCAAGCCCTACTTCCTTGCGTAGCGTTTCAACTTTTTCAGGATCCTCAATTGGCAATGGATAGGCAATTCCATTTTCGTCAATGTCATGCTGGGTGCCATATTTTTGAGGCTTACCTGACATTGTAAGAACCCTGTCTTGAAGGTATGCCAGACACCATCCTTCTGCTTCACCCTGAGTTATTGCATTTTGTAACAGGGGTAAGCATTTATCCATGAATTCTGTATCCAAAACCGCATGCTGAACGACTAACCAGGCGGCTTCTGAACCTTCTTTGCCGACTAAACTAAAACCTGGCCAACCATATTGGTTGATAATTTCCTTGATGCGCGCATTGTTCTTTTCATGAACTGCTTTCATTCTAGGATGGTAATCATTAGTTCCCAACTCTCCGCTATCAATTAATTCTTGCAAAACTCGTTGATCTTTCTGTTGCATCGACTGCAATTCGTTTTTTAATTCCTGATTCAACTCAATGATTCCTTTGCTGGCTAACTTTGACTTAATTGGCGGCACGTAGTGACGTCCAAATTTAAGTTTTTGTTATGTTTTTTTGCTTAAACCAGTGACACGCTCAATCAACTCTATTTTTTCACTGAGGACATATTTATGTTCTATTTCTAGCCCACCATATTCATCATCAACACCTTGAATGATGAGCATTGGGGTTTTCAACTGCGCCAAGTGAGCATATCGTTCAGGCTCATCACCGTGATGGGGATGTTTGAAAGGGTAGCCTAAACAAACAATATGTTTGATCCCCAATTGATCTGCGATTAACGACGAAACTCGCCCACCAGAAGATCGTGAAAGAATGATGGTCTGTGCTGCGATACCACGTGTGCAAATTATATTTGCCAATAATTCACAACGAGATAGCACATCGTTGCGTTTTCTTTTGTATAGATAGACAAGATAAGATGGATTTAACAACCCATAAAGTATCTGAACTATTCGGAGATTAAGCTTTCTCATTCTTTTTGGAAGAATGCCAATTTTACTCTCAATTTTTCTGAGAAGATGAATAACCTCAGCAGCCGGATCTTCCCAAAGGACTTCGATGTTATTCGCTCTCAATTTATTGAGTAGAGCTAAATTTAAAGCTTCATCTTTTTGCCAATCAGAGCGGCCAACTAAAAGAATAATATTATTTTTTGTCACACTCAGGTCTCGGGAATGAGGAAAACATAACGTTTAAGCTAACCGGCCGCGCTTTAGCGCGGTCGGGTTGAGTTTATTGTTAAGCATTCATGACTCTTTCTTTGGAAATGAACCTTAACTCTACTTTAGCAGGTTTTCACCAAACTTCCATGAAAATTGTTTTCCATTGACAATCGTCGCTGAATTTGAGGCCGATCCTCCTTGTTTGCGACATTGAGAGCAGTGGCATTGATACAGATTTGGAATGGTATCAGCGATCTCGAACTCAACTCCACCACATAAACATTTACCTATCATGTGAAATCCTTTAGAACTTAACATTTAGTATAAGGTACTTTTGCCTTGTTATTTTATACTGGCATGCTTTTCAGGTATTTATGCTCTTATATTGAGTTAAACCTGTTATTGTGACAGGTTATGCGATATTGTATTGATATTCCTGTCATAGCGAAAAAGCACTTTTATGAATAATACATCAAAGAAAACATCGTTGCTAGATGAAATGCGCGCTAAATTACGTAGAGAGGGCTATGCGTATTCGACTGAAAACAGTTATTGCGATTGGGTGCGGCGGTTTGTGAAATTTCATGCATTTGAGAGTCGTGAGGCGATGTTGGTTGATTCGGCTCAGAAGGTGGAGTCGTTTTTGACGAACTTGGCAGTGGTACAAAACGTGGCGCCTTCAACGCAGAGTCAGGCGTTAAATGCTTTGGTTTATTGTTATAACCGAGTTTTAAATGTGCCGTTTTCGGATGTTAAGGCGAGCCGTTCGCGTAAAGAACCGCGTATTCCGGTGGTGTTGACTAAGGAGGAAGTTGGGCAGGTTTTATCCTTGATGGATGGCGCGCCGGGCTTGATTACGAAAATGCTATACGCTTCTGGTTTGCGTATTACTGAAGCGGTACGTTTGCGGGTGCAGGATATTGATTTTGGTTTCAAGCAAATTACGGTGCGGGATGGCAAGGGCAAAAAAGACCGGGTAACGCCTTTGGCAAATAATTTGATTCCATTATTAGAAGTGCAACTGGAAAAAGTAAAAGCGCTTCATCAACAGGATTTAAAGCAAGGTTTTGGTTCAGTTTATTTGCCTTATGCGTTGGCTAAAAAATATCCGAATGCAGATAAGGAATTGGCCTGGCAATATGTTTTCCCCAGCAGCAATTTGGCGGAAGACCCACGTTCTGGCATTACTCGCCGCCACCATGTGGACCAGTCACTGGTGAACAAGGCGATTAAAAGGGCTGTTAAGTCGTGTGGTATTCATAAAAAAGTGAGTGCACATACGTTTCGGCATTCCTTTGCAACGCATTTATTGCAGACGGGGACGGATATTCGCACCATTCAATCTTTACTTGGCCATGCTAATTTACAAACCACGATGATTTACACTCATGTATTGAAACAGGGCGGACAAGGGGTTGCGAGTCCGTTTGATGCGTTGTGACTGAAACCGCCAGGCCTGGTGGTTTTGTCGGTATTCAATTGGTATTTCATGCATGAACCTGTTTAAATGACCTCACTTGATTCAAAGCAGGATTAAACGATATGGCGGTGTTTTCGATTCATCTTTTCCCGGTCTGGGTGTTGATTTTTTCGGTGTATGCGTTTTTTTCGCCGACGTTTTTCGTGGATTTGAAAAGTGCGATTGTGCCGTTGTTGATGCTGGTGATGTTCGGCATGGGGATGACGTTACGTTGGCAGGATTTCCGCCAGGTGATGCAGAATAAGGCGGCCGTATTATTGGGCGTGAGTGTGCAGTTTATTGTGATGCCGCTGGCGGCCTTGGGGTTGGCCAAGCTGTTTCATTTGTCACCGGAGCTGACGGTCGGTTTGATGCTGGTCGGTGCGACGGCGGGCGGCACGGCGTCGAATGTGATGGCGTATTTGGCGAAAGGGGATGTGGCCTTGTCGGTAAGCATGACATTGGTTTCGACCTTGTGCGCCATTGTATTGTTGCCGTTGCTGACGTGGTTTTATCTGAACGAAACCGTTTCCGTGCCGGTGTGGGATATGCTGGTGAGTTTGTTACAGTTGATTCTGCTGCCGGTGTTGTTGGGTGTGGTGTTGAATCAGTTCTTTCCGAAACCGCTGGAGTTGATTCAGCCAGTATTGCCGGTTTTTTCAATGTTTGCGATTGTGATTATCGTAGCGATTGTGGTGGCGTTGAATACCACGCAACTGCATTCCTTGGCGTGGAGTTTGGCCTTGGTGATTGTATTGCATAATGCGATTGGGTTGGTGTCGGGCTATGGTTTGTCGCGTTTGTTCGGATTCGATAAGCGGGTGGCGAAAACGGTGGCGATTGAAGTGGGGATGCAGAATTCCGGCTTGAGTGTGGCGCTGGCGTTGAAGTATTTTGGCGCGGTGAGTGCGTTGCCGGGCGCGTTGTTCAGTGTGTGGCACAATATTTCCGGGTCAATGTTGGCGGCCTATTGGCAGCGCAAAGAAACCAAAGAAAACGAGACGTTGCCTTAGAAACGCAAAAACCACCAGGCCTGGTGGTTTTTATGATTTGAGTGGGTGCTGGAATTTAAAACCCGAAAGCGGATTTAGCTTTTTCCATGTCCACGGAATCTTTGGCTTTGCCTTTATCGACGGATTCGTAGGCTTTTTGATAATCCACGCCGTCTTTGGCCGACAGGGCTTCCGTGGCCTTTTCCTGATCCACCGATTCCACGGCTTTTTGTTTATCGACCGACTCGGCCAGTTTGCCGTAATCGACGGCGTAAACTTGAGCACTGGCGGTTAAGATCAGTAGGGCGCTGAAGAGTAGGGATTTTGTTTTCATCTTGTTTTTTCCTGTTTCAGTAGTGCGGTGGCGGGACTTCTTCGCTGGGCAATTTGATGTCGCTGCCGATTTCGTATTTGAGTTGTTTGATATAGTCGGACAATACTTTTACCTGCGTTTGCAGAAGCTGTATTTCCTGATGTTGTTTACCCAGTGTTTTATTGAGATGCTCGATGACATCTTCCTGGTAAGCCGAGCTGACTTCCAGGTGATGTATTTTATCGGTTAAATCAATCAGTTGTTGATTTATTTGCTCATCCATTCTAAGGCCTCATCCGGTTTTTTCAACGCCGGTTCCAATAATACCCTGTCGCAGGGTGGTTCGTACAGATGTATGACGGTTTCATGCAGTTCGTCGCGGCGGAAATAGTGGCAGGGGATGTCGTCTCCTATGTCCTGACGCGCCAGATAACTTTCCAGTGCTTGAACGGAAGCCATTTTGAAACCGCTCAGGGCGATGATTTCGTCACCAGCCGCTAAACCGGCTTGCCCGGCGGATTGTTCGTTCCAGACATGAGTGAGTTTGACGGTTTGATGTTCGGTATTGGCCAAGTTGGCGCCCAACTGCGGCGGGAAGCTTTTTTGCTCGGTTTTGCCGCCGGTGTCTTTGGCGTTGGTGGCCGGGCGCAAGGTGAAGTCGATGCCGAATTTGGCGAACAGGCTTTCAAACGGCAGGTCTTCGGTGCCGAACAGATAACGTTGGAAAAAGTCTTTTAAATCCAAACCGGAAGCACGCTCGCAAATGGATTCGATTTCGCCTTCCTGTAAGCCTTTTCCGGTGGCACCGTATTCACGCCACAAGGTCAGTAACACGTCGTCCAGTGATTTGGCGTTTTGGGTTTCGGCACGGATGGTCAAATCCAGCCCAAGCGCAATCAAACTGCCTTTGGTGTAATAACTGACAATGGCATTGGGGGCGTTTTCGTCCTGTTGGTAGAACTTGGTCCAGGTCAAAAAGCTGGATTCCGCCACGGATTGTTTGAAACGGCCCGGCATGCGATACACACGGGTCATTTCTTTGGCGAGCTGGTTCAAGTAACTGTCGTGTTCGAGAATACCGGCGCGGTGCAAAATCTGGGCATCGTAGAAGGAGGTGATGCCTTCAAACCACCAGAGTTGGTTGGTGTAAACCGGCTCCTTCAATGACGCGGTTTGATAGATTTCAGGCTGGATGCGTTTGACGTTCCAGGTGTGGAAATATTCGTGCGAGCAGAGTTCCAGAAACTGAATGTAACCGTCGCTGCGTTTGTTGTCGTTTAAGTAAGGCAGGTCACTGCGTGCGCAGATGAGTGCCGTGGAGTCGCGGTGTTCCAAACCGCCGTAGTCTTTTTCGGTGACGGTGACTTGGAAAAGATAGCGTTCAATCGGGTAAGGCTGACCGAACAGTTTCAGCTCGGTTTCGCAGATGCGGGTTAAATCGTCCAGCAGTTGTTTTTTGTCGATGCAATGAAATTCGATTTTGCCGGTGAAGGCGATTTGGTGCGGAATCCCGCAGGCTTCGAATTCCAGTAAATGGAAGAGCCCCATTTCCACCGGATAATCGATCAGCGTTAAATAATTGTCGGCGCGGTATAAGCCGAAGCCGTGTTCATTGATGTTTTCCGGTGGCAGGGTGGTGGCAACACGCCAGTTTTCCGCTTCCGAATAGGGCGACGGAGCAATCTCCACCGAGCAGGCCTGGTCACGTTGGCCATCCACCGCCAGAAACACCGAAGTGCCATTGAAAAAAGCGTGCGTTTGGTCAAAGTGCGCGCCACGGACGGATAAATCCCAGGCGTACACATTGTATTGCACTTTGATTGGCCCGTTATGCGGCGCGACTTGCCAGTGGGATTTTTCAAGCGGCGTGATTTGCAAAGGTTCACCGCTTGCGGTTTCAGCTTGCAGGTCGTTCAGGTGCTTGGAAAAGTCTCGAATCAAATAACTGCCGGGAATCCAGTTCGGCAGGCTGAGTGATTGCCCGTCAACTTCCGGTTGGTCGATTTCCAGTTCAACATGGAATAAATGGGCATTGGGGTTGGCAGGGGCGATTCGATAACGTATGTCCGGCATAGAGATGATTTTCCTTGGTTTGTTTTTAAATGAGAGCTTGGCTGAGGAACTCGTCAAAATGGGTTTTAAAATACAAAAGGGCTTTTAAAAGCCCCTTTTGGTCGTTTCAGAATGGTTACTTCATATTAAATGGTTTGACGTCCATCACCACTCATAGGCACTGGCGGCTTGCCAGGCCTGGCGGAAATTGGCGGGAACCGTTTCCGCTTTCAATAAGCAGCCTTTTTCCAATGGCGGGAAAATTTCTTGATAACTTTTCACTTCGGTTTCACTGACACGGCGCATAATTTGGCTGGGTGAAATATCGTTAGGGCGACGTAGCCCGGTGGCCGCAGACAAGTGCATCAAGTTATGGATGACCGAGGCATGATAGCGCGCCACGCGCTGGCTTTTATCATCGATATCTAAATGCTTATAACGTTCCGGGTCCTGAGTCGCTACACCCGTTGGGCAGGTGTTGTTGTGGCAACTTCTGGACTGCACACAGCCCAACGAAAACATCATGCCGCGTGCGGAGTTGACCATGTCCGCGCCCAGGGCCAGCAAGCCGAGTAAATGCGCCGCCGAAAAGGATTTGCCCGAAGCGATGATTTTAATGTCGTCGCGCAACCCGAAACCGACCAGTGTGGTGTTCACAAAATGCAAAGCTTCCCGCAAAGGGGTGCCCACTGAATTGGTGAACTCGATGGGGGCTGCGCCCGTGCCACCTTCGGCACCGTCGACGGTGATGAAGTCCGGCGTTAAGCCAGTTTCGACCATGGCTTTACAGATGGCGATAAATTCGCTGGGTTCGCCAATACACAGTTTAAACCCCACCGGTTTGCCGCCGGAAAGTTCGCGAAGTTGCGAGACAAACTGTAACAGGCCAACCGGTGTCGTAAAGGCGCTGTGAGTGGGAGGGGAGATGACGTCCTGACCTTCTGGCACAATACGGATTTTGGCAATTTCCGCAGTGACCTTATCGGCCGGAAGTACGCCGCCATGTGCCGGTTTGGCGCCTTGCGAGAGTTTGATTTCAATCATTTTGACCTGATCGAGTTTGGACTTTTCGGCAAACATTTCGCGGTCAAAATCGCCGTCACGAGTTCGGCAGGAAAAATATCCTGTGCCGATTTGCCAGACTAGGTCACCGCCTTCCTGCAAGTGGTAGTCGGTTAAGCCGCCTTCACCGGTGTTATGGTAGAAGTCGCCCATTTTGGCGGCACGGTTCAATGCGATAATGGCATGTTTGCTCAGAGCTCCAAAACTCATGGCGGAAATATTTAGGTGCGAAGCGGCGTAGGGTTTGGCGCAGTTTTTTTCGCCAACCAGCTCACGCTTTTGAACTTCCGGAACGCTTTGGGGTTTCAGAGAGTGTTTAATCCATTCGTAGCCGACTCGATAGGTATCGAAAATGGTGCCGAACGGGCGGGTGTCGATTACGCCTTTGGCGCGCTGATAAATCAAAGAACGAAATTCGCGTGGTACCGGCTTGCCGTTGGTTTCACTTTCGACAAAATATTGTTGAATTTCCGGACGAATGGATTCGAAAATATAACGTATATGACCGAGAACGGGGTAGAGCCTGAGTAGAGTGTGTTTTTTCTGCCACATGTCGTAAACACCGAGCAGAATAAATGGGCCGACCAGAAGCCATAAATAAGCGGCTTGTGCCCAAACGGCCGATGCCGCCGTAACAGCGATTGCCAGGACCGCCGATGTCCCCATAAACAATTTTCGCGTTGTTCTCATGTTGTTTTCTCTCCTCCAGGCCTGGTCATTATGTATTCTCGCGCAAAACAAAGCTATGTCACGAGAGATGGCTGAGCTTAGTATAATGTCTTAAAGAGAGCTTTGCACCCAAAGGGCATAAACACGCGATGGATACACGGCTAAAAATGGCTAAAATCTTCCTGAATGTCGTTGAAAAACTCGTTAATAGCCAGCTATTCGCTTCGTTTTCCGCCTAATTCAAAAAAATTTTTATCTCATTTTTTACGCGCGTCCCACCCGAGCAAAGCTCTCTTAGAGTTTTCATTGAAACAATCGCCGGGGAATTTCCGTAAACACTTTCCGGTACAGTCGCCGAGTCTTTAAAATTCTTTAAATGAAATTCCCCCTCCAATCGCATCGGCATTCCCTTTATAATAAGTCGACATTTTTGAACCGTTGTCTTTACGGCCAGATTGACTCAAACATCCGTCAAAGACGAACGAATGACATTAGGAGATTTTCGTGATCAAAACTCGTTTTGCCCCCAGCCCGACCGGTTATCTACACATTGGTGGCGTTCGCACGGCCTTGTTTTCCTGGTTGTATGCCAGACAAAATAAGGGTCAGTTCATCCTGCGTATCGAAGATACCGATTTGGAGCGCTCCACTCAGGAATCCGTCCAGGCGATTTTAGACGGTATGGAATGGCTTGGGCTGGATTACGACGAAGGGCCGGTTTATCAGACAGAGCGTTTTGATCGTTATAAAGCCGTCATTCAGGATTTACTGGACCGTGATTTGGCTTATTACTGCTATGCGTCACCGGAAGAGCTGGACGAAATGCGCGAGCAACAAAAAGCCCGTGGTGAAAAACCGCGTTACGATGGGCGTTACCGTTGCTTTACCGGCACACCACCGGAAGGGGTTAACCCCGTGGTGCGTTTTAAGAACCCAACCGACGGCGAAGTGGTGATTGACGATTTGGTCAAGGGGCAAATCGTGGTGTCCAACTCGGAACTGGATGATTTGATTATTGCACGCTCCGACGGCACGCCGACGTACAATCTGACGGTGGTGGTGGATGACTGGGATATGGGCATGACGCACGTGATTCGCGGTGACGACCACGTCAACAACACCCCCAGACAAATCAACCTTTATAAAGCCTTGGGCGCGGAAGTGCCGAAGTTCGCGCATATTCCAATGGTGTTGGGCGAAGACGGCAGTCGTTTATCCAAACGCCACGGCGCGGTGTCGGTTTTACAATATAAAGAAGAAGGGTTTCTTCCAGAAGCCTTGTTGAATTATCTGGTGCGTTTGGGCTGGTCTTATAAGGATCAGGAAATCTTCACTGTTCCGCAGATGGTGGAATTGTTTGACCTGGAAAGCGTGAACTCTTCGCCTTCGACGTTCAATACCGAAAAGCTGCTATGGATTAACCAACAGCACATTCAAACCACCGACATTGACAATTTGGTGTCGCATTTGACGCCGTTTATGGAAGAGAAGGGTTTGGATGTATCGCAAGGCCCAGCGTTGTCAAAAATCGCTGACTTGTTACGCGAACGTGCCCGTACCTTAATTGAGATGGCAGATGGCGCGACCTATTTCTATCAGGATTTCACCGAGTTTGAAGCCGGTGCCGCGAAAAAGCATCTTCGACCGGTGGCGGAAGAACCGTTGCGCTTGGTACAACAAAAATTTGCGGCGTTATCCGATTGGAAGACGGAAACCATTCACGCCGCCATTCAGGAAGCCGCTTCCGAGTTGGATGTGGGCATGGGCAAAGTCGGAATGCCATTGCGAGTGGCCATTACCGGTGGCGGTCAATCGCCGTCGATTGATGCCACGGCGGAATTGATCGGGCAGGAAAAATGTATTGCCCGTATAGACTTAGCGTTACAGGCCATCGAAACCCGAAAGCAGAACGCTTAAACAGCAGGGCGGGCGCGGTGCGAATCGGTCAAAATAATATGGCATTTTTATTAAAAAAGTCTTGACCGTTTCGATAAGTTCTATATAATACGCGCTCATCAGCTTGAGGGGCTATAGCTCAGCTGGGAGAGCGCAACACTGGCAGTGTTGAGGTCAGCGGTTCGATCCCGCTTAGCTCCACCAATTCTGATACTTTTCTGGAATCTTTTAAGACCACTAGGCCGGACTTAAAATGATGAGATTTTAGAAGAGACTGGAGAAATCCAGACACAGATTAACTTGGTTAATCACATTGTGTCCCGTTCGTCTAGAGGCCTAGGACACGGCCCTTTCACGGCTGTAACAGGGGTTCGACTCCCCTACGGGACGCCACTATGCGGGAATAGCTCAGCGGTAGAGCACAACCTTGCCAAGGTTGGGGTCGCGAGTTCGATCCTCGTTTCCCGCTCCAAATTCAAATTGATTGAAAAGGTCTGCCTCTAGGTCGGTAGAACGAAACCGGTTCAATTGATTGCTTGTTGAAATACAAGCCGGATGACAATCCACATTGTCCCGTTCGTCTAGAGGCCTAGGACACGGCCCTTTCACGGCTGTAACAGGGGTTCGACTCCCCTACGGGACGCCACTTTCAAAAGCCCGCTTGAGTTTTCAGGCGGGCTTTTTCATTTCCGGACATTTGTCCGATTACGACTTCCTTTTACGTATTTTGACCAGGCCTGGCTCCGTGGTTCGTTTCTTGCTTGTATTGACGCCGAACGTTTAAAATTTTTATGAAAGCTTTGCACGAGTAGGACGCGAAGAAAAAATGAGAGAAAATTTGGCTGGTTGAGGCGGAAAACGCAGCTAATAGCGAGCTATTAGCCAGTTTTTCAACAAAAATCAGACGGATTTTAGCCATTTTTACTCGTGTAACTATCTCGTGCAAAGCTCTCTTTATAAATTCTTCTTAAAACTATCTTTTTAAGACGGCCGTTATTGATTAATATGGAGTCGTCTTGTCAGCGTACATTTTGGAGTAAATATGTCTCAAGCGGATATCGGTTTAGTTGGGTTAGCGGTCATGGGCCAGAACTTGGTTTTGAACATGGCCGATCATGGGTTTCACGTCAGTGTTTACAATCGTTCAAAGCAGAAAACGGACGACTTCATTCAAAACCGTGCGGAAGACAAACCCATTACCGGCTACGACTCGCTTGAAGGCTTGGTAAACAGCCTGAAATCGCCCCGCAAGGTGATGCTGATGGTCAAGGCCGGGGAAGTTGTGGACCACTTTATCGATCAGTTGTTACCGCTGCTGGACAAGGGCGATATGATTATCGATGGCGGAAACTCCTTATACACCGATTCCACTCGACGTACGCAATCCTTGAAAGAGAAAGGCATCCTGTTTGTCGGCACCGGCGTGTCCGGTGGGGAAGAGGGGGCGCGTCACGGGCCGTCCATTATGCCGGGCGGCGACCCGGCGGCGTGGCCGTCGGTGAAACCGATTTTTCAGGCCATCGCCGCGCAATCGGATGGCGAACCTTGTTGTGACTGGGTGGGTCCAGAAGGGGCCGGACATTATGTCAAAATGGTGCATAACGGGATCGAATATGGTGATATGCAGCTCATTACCGAAGCCTATCAATTGATGCGAGAAGGCTTGGGTATGTCCGCCGACGAATGTCAAGCCGTGTTTGCAAAATGGAATAAAGGCGTTCTGGATTCTTACCTGATTGAAATCACCGCCGACATTTTGAGTTTTAAAGACGCGGACGGCGAACCGCTGGTCGATAAAATTCTCGATGCCGCCGGTCAAAAGGGCACCGGAAAGTGGACGGGCATCAGCTCGCTGGAACTGGGCATGCCATTAACGCTGATTACCGAATCGGTTTACGCACGTTGCTTATCCGCCCTGAAAAGCGAGCGAGTGGAAGCGGCTAAATTGTACCCTCGCAGCGACAAGACGCTGGATGTCGATAAAGAAGCCATATTAACGGCGATTCACGATGCACTTTACGCTTCGAAAATCATTTCCTATGCACAGGGTTATATGTTGATGTCCGAAGCGGCGAAAGACTTCAACTGGGATTTGAACTACGGCGGCATCGCCCTGATGTGGCGCGGCGGTTGTATTATTCGCAGTACCTTCCTGGGCGAAATCAAGAAGGCCTATGATGCGTCGCCGAACCTGTCCAATCTATTGAAAGCCCCCTTCTTTGAAGACGCCATTAAATCGGCGGAAGCCAATTGGCGCCAAGCGGTGATTTTCGGTATTCAAAGCCAAATTCCAACGCCGGCGCTGAGTTCCGCCTTGGCGTTCTTCGACGGTTATCGCAGCGAACGAGTGCCGGCCAATTTGTTACAGGCACAGCGCGATTATTTCGGCGCACACACCTATGAACGTGTCGACGCCCCACGTGGTGAATACTTTCATACCGATTGGATTCATTCCGGCGGTAATGTTAGCTCTACAACGTACGAGGTGTAAGTCTTATGTCGGAAGCCTGTACTTATGTGGTATTCGGTGCCACCGGAAACCTGTCGTTATCGAAACTCATGCCCAGCTTTTATCACCTGGAACAGGTCGGACGCTTGGACGATGACATGCGCATCCTAGCCATTGGGCGACGCGAATGGAGCCGAGACGACTGGATAAAGGTCGTTAAAAAAGCCGTTGAACCCAAAGCGCGTGGCGGTTTGGACAAGCATCTGTTTAAACGCTTCTGTGAGCGTTTGGATTATTTTCAAATGGACATCAATAAAACCGAATCCTATCACGCACTCGCGAAACTCATCGCGACCGATGCCTGGCCAAACAATGTGGTGCATTACCTGTCGCTGGGGCCGGATCATTTTGCCAGCACCGTGCGCCATTTGGGTGAAAGTGGCATGTTGGCCGAAACCGACGGCTGGAAGCGCGTGGTGTTGGAAAAACCTTTCGGTTACGATTCCGACAGCGCCAAACAACTGCAAGCTCAACTCAATAAATATCTGGATGAAGACCAGACCTACCGAATCGACCATTATTTGGGTAAAGGCATGGTGCAGAACATTATGGTGTTCCGCTTCGCCAACCTGTTAATGGAGCCGCTTTGGAACCGAAATTACATCGACCATATTCAGATTACCCACGCCGAAGACCGGCCCATCGGAACACGCGCGGGGTATTACGACACCAGTGGTGCAATGCGCGATATGATTCAAAGCCATTTGTTGCAACTGTTGGCGCTGGTCACTATGGAACCGCCGGCCTCGATGGATGCGGAAGATTTGCGCGACGAAAAAGTGAAACTGTTAAAGTCGATTCGAGGCATTTCCAAGAAAAACGTCTCGGCGCAAGCCTACCGGGCGCAGTATGCCGCCGGGGAAATTCACGGCAAGCCAGTACCAGCTTATCTGGATGAGCCCGGTATGTCGCAAGACAGCGTCACCGAAACCTATGCCGCCTTGAAGCTTTACATCGACAACTGGCGATGGGCCGGGGTGCCGTTCTACATTCAGACCGGCAAGAACATGGCGAAAAACAAGATGCTGGTGTCAATTTGCTTCAAGCATTCGCCGAAGCAATTTTTCCGCGATTCACACGTCCAGAAAATGAAACCCAACTGGATTATTTTCGGCATTCAACCAGATGAATCCATCAAAATTGAAATGATGGCCAAACAGCCAGGCCTGGAGATTAATACCGAACAAATCAGTCTGGATGCTTCGATGGGGCGCGAAGGCGAAGAGCCGAACGATGCCTATGAAGAATTGTTGCTGGATGTCATTAAGGGCGACCGCTCCTTGTTCTTGCGCTACGACGAAGTCAAGGCCGCCTGGAAAGTGGTGGACCCGGTGATTCAGGTTTGGGGCACGGAAACCGGTTACATCGATACCTACAAGTCGGGCAGCTGGGGGCCGGAAGGGGCCAATAAACTGTTTGATTCGCCGGAGCAGAATTGGCGTTACCATGTTCACCCGGAATCTGAACAATGACTGAAGTGAATGGCTTGCCGGCGGATTGGCGCGTATTCGACACGGCGGCGGATGTCGCTGCGCATACGGTGGAACAGTTGTTGACACTGGCAGATCAAGCCATTCGTGCCCGAGGGCGCTTTACCTTGGTCACAGCAGGCGGCACCACGCCACAAAAATGTTATGAATTGTTGGCGGAACAATCTGCTGATTGGGCCAACTGGCATATTTACATGGGCGACGAGCGTTGTTTACCAAAGGAAGACAGCGAGCGCAACAGTGTCAGTTTGCACCAGGCCTGGTTGTTTTTCGGCCATATTCCGGAGAAGAACATTCACATTATGCCGGCGGAACTCGGACCGGAATTAGCCGCTAAATCTTACCAAGCCACGGTGGATGTGATTGATCGTTTTGATGTGGTTTTGCTTGGCATGGGCGAAGACGGCCACACCGCCAGTTTGTTTCCGGGGCATGTGTATCCGGGGGATATTTCCGTGGTGACGGAGTATCATTCGCCGAAACCACCGCCGGAACGCATCAGTTTGTCATACGAGCGTTTGAATCGAAGTCGCCATGTGTTCAAGTTGATTACCGGCGCGGGAAAACGGGAGGCGGTTAAGCAGCTATTATTGGACAGGGACGGCACCGATTTACCCATTCAGCGAGTGAAGGGCGACGAGACATGGGTGTTGATCGATTCCAGCGCGTTGTAATCTTGTAGCCTAAAAAACGCTTCAAATTTATCCGAACCACGTCCAATATGAAAAACCGCCAGGCCTGATATTCGGGCCTGGCGGTTTTTTGTTTTTAAATACTTTTTTCAAACACTTAATGCAGCGTTTGTGAAATGGATGAATCCTTTTCTTTGTTCAAGTTAATGGACGTTGAGACCACGTTTTGAATCTGCTCGATCTGATCCAGCAATTCCCCGACATTGGTTTGGGGTTCGACTTCGATTTGCAATGTCATGGATACACTGCCGTCGGCTTTGTCAGTGCGCGTGTCGGAATTGATGAGGTTAATGTCCCAATGGGTCAACATCGCCATAATGTCTCGTAATAAGCCTTTTCGGTCGAACGCCAGAATCTGCAATACCGCATCGTAAGCTTCCGGCTCCGGTTTGGCACCGTGCCAGGCCACTTCGATCAGGCGTTTTTGTTCGTCGTAAGTTAGATTGAGAATGTTCGGACAATCTTTTTTGTGCACCGTGACGCCGCGCCCACGGGTAACGTAACCGATAATCTGGTCGGATTCATCCGGCTGACAGCAGGGCGCCAAAGAGGTTTTCAATTGCGGCACACCGACCACATACGCGTTGCCCGGCTCCAGCGGAACATCGTGCTCCAGCAAATCACGGGAGCGCGGACGCATGTGTTCTTCTTCCGGCTTGATGAGTTTTTGGATGGCGTTGGTCAATTGGCGTTCATTGATTTGGCCTTTGCCGATGCCTTCGTACAATTCATCGACGGTTTCCAGCTTGAAACGCTCCAAGAGCATTTCGGCACTGATGTCGTCGGCCTGCAGGCGACGAACTTCTTTGTGGAATAAGCCTTCGCCGGCTTCGATGTTGGCGTCTTTATTTTGCTGGTTAAACCAATGACGAACCTTGGTGCGCGAACGGCTGCTGCCCAAATAGTTCAGGTTCGGGTTTAGCCAGTTACGGTTCGGCGTACCTTCCTTAACGGTAAGGATTTCCACTGAATCGCCGGTTTTCAGCTGATAGGTCAAGGGCATGATTTTACCGTTGATTTTGGCACCACGACAACGGTGACCCAGTTCGGTGTGAATCTGATAAGCGAAGTCCAGCGGTGTACAGCCTTTATTCATGGTGATGATTTCATTGGCAGGCGTCATCACGTAAATATGTTCGCTCAGCAGTTCGGTACTGATTTCATTCAACAAATCCGGATTGTCATTATATTCAAGCATTTGGCGCACAAGGTTAATGCTTTGCTCCAGGCTTGGATCAATCGGTTTGCCGCCTTCTTTATAGCGCCAGTGGGCGGCAATCCCGAATTCGGCGTGGCGGTGCATTTCGTGCGTACGAATCTGGATTTCGACGGTTTTGTTTTCCGCGCCGATGATAACGGTGTGAATCGATTGATAACCGTTTTCCTTCGGGCTGGCGATGTAATCGTCAAACTCGTCTTTGATGTAGGCCCAGCGGCTGTGAATCATGCCCAGCACTTCGTAACATTCCCGCACGGAATCGACATAGATGCGCACTGCACGTAAGTCGTACAGCGCATCAATCGGCAGGTTTTTACGGGTCATTTTGCGCCAGATACTGTAGATGTGTTTCGGGCGGCCGGAAATGTGGTACTCGATGCTGGAGTTTTTGAGCATCTCTTGCAGTTCTTGCATGATGCTGTTGATATAGGCTTCACGGCCTAGACGCTTGGCGTCCAGTTGACGGGCGACTTCTTTATAGATTTCCGGTTCCAGAAAACGAAAGGACAGGTCTTCCAGCTCCCATTTCAATTGAGCAATCCCCAAACGGTTTGCCAGTGGGGCGAAAATCAGTTGCGTTTCCGAAGCAATTTGGCGGCGAACATCTTCATCTTCGTTTTTGAGGTTACGCAGACGCACGACACGATAGGCGAGTTTGACAATCATGGTTCGGATGTCGGAGGTCATGGCCAACAACATTTGGCGTAAACGCTCATTCTGAACTTCATTGGAAGTGTTGGCCGGCATGAAATCACGGAATTGATTCAAGCGACGAATACCATCGACCATCTTGGCAATGGAATCCCCGAAGGTGTCCGAGATTTGTGAAATGGAATAATGCGGTTCTAAGGTCATGTCACTGATCAAGGTGGCGATCAGAGTGTCGCGATCCAGTTTTAAGTCCGCTAAAACAACGGCGACTTCAGCACTGCGCACAATGCTTTGTTTGGGTAATTCGTAGGCATCTTGTGCCATTTCACAAGCTTTGATACCAAGCTCATCATACTCTTCGGATTTGAATACTTTTTGATAGAGAGCCTGAATCGAATCCATAACGACTTTACATAACCTGAACTTAACTTAAAAAACACATTGACTGTAGCAGAACCAAGCACCATTTTAAGCGAAAACTACCGATAATTCTGTACTTATGAAGGCCTAATTTTGACTTTCATGGAGGTTCATTTTGATCGAAAGCCAAATTTCATAAAATTTTTATTTATTTTACCCCGCAAATCACTATAGTGACCTGTCAGCAACGGAGGTAACTTTTTCAATGACTATGACCATCAAGCAACGCATTATTTTCATTATTTCACTTTTAATTGGCTTCCTGATGGCTTCCATCGTGGCAGGCCTGGTGATTATGAAGCAAAACAATCAATCCTTTCACGCCATTTACCAAGACCGAATCATTCCGCTGAAAGATTTGAAAATCATTGCCGACGAATACGCCGTTAATATCGTGGACACCAACCATAAGTTACGAAATGGAAACCTGACATTCAAACAGGCCAGCGGCAACATTCAGCAAGCTCAAAAAGTCATTGAAGAAACCTGGCATAAATACATGGCCACAACCTTAACCCAACAAGAAGCCGCTTTAGCCGAACAGGCCCAAACATTAATGCAACAGGCCAATGAATCGATTGAAGGTCTAAAATCGGCCATCGCGTCTCGAAACATGGGCGCCGTTGAGCGTTACAGCATCGAACAGCTTTATCCGGCAATTGACCCGATTTCGGAGGCCATCACCAACTTGATCGATTTGCAATTATCCATTGCAGGACAGCTCAACGAAGACAATGAAGTGGCCTATCAAACGGTGCTTAAAGCGGCCATCGCCATTGCACTGCTGATGTTGATTGTATCGGTTCTTCTGTCTTATCAAATGTTAAGAGCCATTTTGCACCCGATGAATGAGCTTATGGACGTTTCACAAAATGTGGTCAAAAACGGCGATTTTTCCAAGCGCATTCCAATTTATCATCAAGATGAAATCGGTCGTGCTTCCATGGCTTTTAACCAGTTATTGGATCAAACCAAAGCCACTTTCGATGGGGCCAATGCCACGGTAGCGGCCATCGCTGACGGCGACTTTACTAAACGCATGGACGGCGATTTTGTTGGTGAGATGCTGGCGTTGAAAAACGGCATCAACGCTTCGGCCGAAAGCGTCGAGTTTATGATGAGCGAACTCGACAGTATTATGAATGCCCTGCAAAACGGTCATTTGGATGCCAAAATGGATGAGCGTGTTGCTGAATCGTTCCGTCTAAAAGTGGAAGGCGCCTTGTCCAACACCGCTAATATCATCAACCAAATCAACCGCGTGATGCACGCCGTCGCGTCGGGTGATTATTCTCACCGAGTGCAAGCGTCCGCGTCCGGTAGCTTCGATGAATTGAAGCAAAGCATTAACAGCAGCGTCGATTCACTGGGGACGGTTATGCAGGAAATCAGCCGTATTCTGACCTTGATTGCCAAGGGGGATCTGACCGAAAACATGTCCGGCCGTTATCCGGGTGAATTGGCCAATATCCAAGAAAACCTGAACAATGCCATTAGTAATCTGGACCGAATCGTAAATCAGGTTAATGGCGCAACCCAGATTGTTTTATCCGCCTCGGAAGAGGTTTCCAAGGGCGCGTTGGATTTAAGCCAACGTGTGCAACAGCAAGCCGCAGCGGTGGAGCAAACTTCCGCGACGATGGAAGAGATGAACGCAACGGTTCAAAACAACACCAAAAACGCCATCGAAGCTTCAAACCTTTCCGAAGCGGTTCAGCAAAAAACCGAAAGGGGCGCTGACGTGATGAAGCAGACCATTGAAGCGATGAACTCCATTGAGAGTTCCAGTCAGCGCATTAACGACATCGTGACTTTGATTGACAGCATTGCGTTTCAAACCAACCTATTGGCACTGAATGCGGCCGTGGAAGCGGCGCGAGCAGGGGATCACGGGCGCGGGTTTGCCGTGGTGGCCGGTGAAGTCCGCGGGTTGGCGCAAAAATCGGCCGATGCGGCACGTGACATTAAAAACCTGATTAATGAGAGTAATGAATTGGTGCAACAAGGGTCACAGTTGACCGGTGAATCCGGTGATATGCTGTCGGAAATCCGTGAATCCATCACTCATGTGCATGAAATGATTGAGACCATTGCGAAATCATCGGAAGAACAAGCCAAAGGCATTGAACAGGTGCACACCGCGATCAGTGACATCGATTCCGCGACTCAGCAGAATGCCGCTTTGGTGGAAGAAACTTCGGCGGCGACGGAAAGCATGTCCGATCAGGCGCAAACGCTATCGAGCGAAATGGCGTTCTTTAAAACCGGTTCGGCGGCACTGACCCAACCGGCTCAAAAAAACGCAGCCCCAAAAACGTTGGCCCCGCCAAGCCCAAGTAAGGGGAAAGACGTGTCCAGCAATGATTGGAATGATTTCTAAACGGCACGTTTGCCAATTTTGACCAGGCCTGGCCGAATCCGAACCGGGTCTTTTCGGCGGGCATCCATTATGTAAAAAACAGCATGCCGCTGATATTCAGGCGGCTTTCACTTATAATACGTTTCTTTGTTGATTCGCAATAAGGAAGCGTTTTGCCCAAAAATCAAACCACTAGCGTCAAATCATGCAGTGCCCAACACTTTTCGGTGGCTCCCATGCTGGATTGGACCGACCGTCACTGCCGTGTTTTTCATCGTCAGCTCACACGTCAGGCCTGGTTATATTCGGAAATGGTGACGACGGGCGCAATCATTTACGGCAACAATCTGGAACGCTTTTTGGGGCATTCCGACGTGGATGTGCCGGTGGTGTTGCAACTGGGCGGCTCCGGCCCGGAAGACTTGGCCAAATGTGCTGCCTTGGGCGAAGAGTGGGGTTATTCGGAAATTAACCTCAATGTCGGCTGCCCGTCTGACCGGGTGCAAAACAATATGATTGGCGCGTGCTTGATGGGCCATCCGGAGTTGGTTGCAGAAGGGGTGGCCGAGATGAAAGCGGCCGTATCGACCATTCCGGTGACAGTGAAATCGCGAATCGGTATCGATGATCAGGAAGACTTTGAAACTCTGGTGGACTTTGTGACTCAAGTGCATGCCGCCGGCGCAGACGGCATGATCATTCACGCTCGAAAAGCTTGGTTACAAGGGCTTTCACCCAAAGAAAACCGCGAAGTGCCGCCGTTGAAATACGACTGGGTTCGACGCATTAAGCAATTATTCCCCGGCTGGCCAATTGCCATTAACGGCGGAATTGCATCCCCTCAAGACGGCTTGGTTTTTTTGCAACCCGACGGCGAGCTGCCGGCTGTGGATGGCGTGATGCTTGGGCGAGCCGTTTATGAAAAGCCGTACTTATTGACGGAAGTCGACCGGCTTTATTATGATGATACGTCTGAACCATTGAATCGTGAAGCCGTATTGGAAGCCATGTACCCTTATATTGAACAACATTTGTCGTCCGGTGGGAAACTGAACCAGGTGAGCCGTCATATGCTGGGTTTGTTTGCCGGCTTGCCGGGCGGACGTATGTGGCGCCGTTACATTTCCGAAAATGCGTTCCAACCGGGGGCCGGCATTGAGGTCCTAGAGGAAGCTTATCGCCGGGTCGCGCAAGAAATCCAACGAATGGAAGAACAAAACCGATGATTTTGCTGGAAGTGCCCTTTGCGGAAAAAGACGCGGCCAAATCCTTGGGCGCACGCTGGAACCCTGTAGAAAAAAAATGGTATGTGCCTGAAAACTTGGCCGACGACCTAGCGCCATTCGAACGCTGGTTGCCTAATCAGCCAACCTTGTCCATTGTCGATTCCCCTTTGGCGCCCGACGCCGTGCCCGCCAATGAAAAAGAGAAGGGCGTCACGCTTGGCCAGCTGATGTTTCAAGTGCAGTCAGCGCTGCGCCAATCCTTTCCCGGCGCGGTATGGGTTAAAGCCGAAATCGCCAATCTGAATGAACGAAGAGGGCACGTTTATCTGGAGTTGACGGAAACGTCTGAAAGCGGTGCGCCAGTCGCGACTTGCCGAGCCATGATTTGGCAGCGCCAAGTAACCCGAATTATGGACACCTTCGCCAAACAAACCGGTTCCGAGTTAAAACCGGGTCAAAAAGTATTGCTGTTGGCCGAAATTAATTTCCATGAAAAGTTCGGTTTCTCTCTCGTGGTTCAGGACATTGATCCGAGCTTCACGCTGGGTGAATTGGAAGCCAATTTGAATAAAATCCGTCAGCAATTGGTGGCCGAGCAACTCTACGACCGTAACAAACAATTTTCTTTGCCGACGGATTTTTTCCGTGTTGCCGTGATCGCGCCACCAAATGCGGCCGGTTTAGGCGATTTTCGTGCCGATGCTGATTTGCTGCAACAAGCCGAACTCTGCGAATTCAAATATTTCTATTCTGCTTTCCAGGGGGAACAGGTGGAATCGGAAATGCTCACCGCTTTCGAGGCTTTTGAAGCGTTACATCATGCCAATCCGTTCGATGCCCTAATCATCATCCGCGGTGGCGGTGCCAAACTGGATTTAAACCCGCTGAATGTTTACAGCTTGGCTAAAGCCATCGCACAGACCCCAATCCCTGTTTTGACGGGTATCGGTCATGAACGCGACAATACCTTGCTGGACGAAGTCGCCGCCGTTCGGTTTGATACGCCCAGTAAGGTTATCGCCGGAGTGCGTCAAGCGATTTTTGAAGGGGCGCAAAAAGCACAACGTCATTGGCTGACGATTGAACAAGCCAGTCAGCTGTACGTACAAAAGCAAAAACAGACCCTCGCCGAGATGGAAAAAACGGTTCAACGCCAAAGCCTCACCATTACCGAACGGCTCAAGCGGTTATTAACACCATTGCATTATCAAATTCAGCGCCAAAGCCTTGGGTTGATTCAAACACAAAAACACGTTTTGTTTCAGCTAAATCAAGAGCTTAAGCACCAGGTTTCAAGTCTGTTGCAACTGCAAAAACATCAATTAATACAGTACCAAGCCACTTTGAAAAGTGCGCCATTTCAATATTTGGAAAAAGCCCGCATCCAAAATAAACAATGGATTCGCTTTGTTTTAAGCTCCGGTCCAAAAAACCAGTTAAACCGCGGGTTTGCGATCGTTAAAGACAAAAAGGGCGGTACACCGATTAAGTCTGCGGAAGTCGCCAAGCGGCAGTCGCAAATTGAAATTACCTTTAAGGATGGCGCGATACAAGCCATTCCGGTAGAAGAATAACCACCATCAAAGGAACGTGTTATGGCCGACAGCACCAACGAAAGTTATCAAAAAAACTACGCCAAGCTACAAGAAATCGCTCAGAAACTATCGAATTCCGACGAAATCGATATTGACGAATTGGTGCCAATGGTCGATGAAGCGACGCGGGCTTATCAGATTTGCCAGTCGCGCATTGAAGCCGTTGAAGCCGCGTTGAATAAGCGAATTGCTCCCGAAAACACGGACTCGGAAACCACCGACCAATAACGATAAATCAAAGAAAACCTCATGAAACACGCCATTATTTATCATAACCCACGTTGCTCTAAAAGCCGCCAAACGCACGCCTTATTGGAAGAAAACGGTTACGAGATTGAAGAAGTCCGTTATCTGGATACGCCGCCCAGCATTGATGTGTTGGATGAACTGTGCCGTTTATTGAATGTGGAACCCACCGAAATCATTCGTACCGACGAAGCGGAATTCAAAGCATTGGGATTATCTTTAAAAGACAATGCAACAAATCGCCAGGCCTGGCTGGAAATCCTACATCAACATCCTAAACTGATCCAACGACCGATTGTTCGTATCGGCGATAAAGCCGTTATCGGGCGTCCACCGGAAAACGTTCTTAGCTTGTTTTAAATATTTCTTTAAAATTTTTAGAACTGAACAGAAAAGATGGGCTAGTTAGTTTGCTCATCTGCGATTTCCTACTGTTTTATGACTATTTCTTATGCTTTTTACGTACAATTTGAGTACGGTTATTCAATACTTTTTAATATAAATCCATTGACTATAATGTTATAAATGTTATAATTAAATTGTTATAAACGTTATCAAGGTTTTTTGATGAAATTAAATTGGCAACCCAAGGCGCTTAAACAGTTAAGAAAGTTTAAAGATAAAGCGGTTATTACGCGGGTTACAAATTCAGTTCAAAAGTTAATCGGATTTCCTGATGTTCCGAATGTAAAAGCCTTGTCGTCACATGAATATCAATATCGTTTGCGAGTTGGCGATTACAGGGTGTTTTTTAATGTTGATGACGTCATTGAAATTATTTCTATTGAAGAAGTTAAAAAGCGGGATGAACGTACTTATTAACGTTTCATCTCATTGAGTAACAAGATTAGATTTAGTAACAGTAAAAAGGATACTTAGTATTCTTTAGGAGTAAGAAAGATGGACTATACAGTGGTTTCACAAAACGGGAAGCCAGCTTTCGCTGTTGTTCCTTATGATGACTTTATGAGTCTTTTAGAGCATGGAAAACGTGTTCCTTTAGAAAACGGTTTGATCCCACATGAAATTGTTGAACGTCATTTGTTGAATGATGTTTCTTTGGTTAAATGTTGGCGTGAACATATTGGCTTAACTCAAATAGAGTTAGCAGATAAGGCTGGTTTAAAACAATCTTCTTTGGCTCGTATTGAATCCGGCCAGAGTAAACCTAGAAAAACTACGTTAGAGAAATTAGCGGAAGCTATGAATTTGACGTTAGAACAATTGGAAGAAGAATAATCACTTTTTCATAAATCCATGAAAGCGTTAATTTGGCGTTAGGCCGCCATAATAGGGCTTTTACATGGATTTTTTAATAAATATTTAATTTAACATAATATACATTATGCGAACATGGAAAAGAAAAGTGCGGGCGGCTTATCATCGTGTTTATTCCGCATTATGTCGTATTTTTGGCACTCATCGGCATGGTTCTAACGTTGCTTTGGGCTTTTAACAAAGCACCGGAGCAATTATGTTTCGTAACGAATACTTAGATAAGTTAGCACTCAACACATACCCTGATTACCTGAAAGAACTCCGCCAATACGCCGGACTGTCACGCGAAGAACTCGCGGACATTACCGGCATTTCTGCAAGCACCATCCGCCGCCACGAATCCCACTGGCGGCACTACCGAACACCGCCTAAACACTATGAAATGCTGTTGCGATTTTTGTGCGGTGATTTGTCGCATTTTGGCCAGGCCTGGGCGAATTGCCGAATACACCCATCCGACAAAAAAATGATTAACCCTTACACGCCGCATACAAGAATGGAACCCGCCGACATGAACGCTCAATACTCACGAATTTGGAACGACGCACAACAAAAAATCCGCGAATTTGAAAAGCAAATTGCGGCATTGGAAGCCCATAACAAGGCGCTGGCCGCTGATAATGAACTGTTATCCGTGCAACTGGAACGGCTCAAGAATGATAACGAGCGCCTTCAATTGCACAAGAATAGCGTTAAATCTGGTAAAGTTGTTCCGCTTTTTAAGCAAAATTAACTATAAAAATAAGGATTAGCAATGCACAACATTAGAATTTTCTTTGCCCTGTTGACTGTTTCATTTTTGACCGCCTGTGGCGGCGGCGGTGGTGGCGGTAGTGATTCCCCCGCCGTTGATTCCAAAACCGTGACCTTAACCGGCTCTTGGAATACGGTGGCGACGAATACGGTTTGCACCGGATTAACGGCTTCTTACACGGCGGATTTCCAAACGGTGAACGGTACGACCATTTCACAGGTGCAACGGTATGGCGGCGGCGGCGCGGCGTTGATTGATTTGGATACGTGTACGCTGATTTCGTTTGCCGGTGATTACATTGATTTGTCTTCTTTGGCGCTCCCGCTGGACGTTACTGCAAGCGAGTTTTCGGCTTTCGCCAAGTTTGGCACGGCTGGTTATTATGGCCTCGACCCGTCTGAAATAACGGTGACCGTGGATGTGTTTACCGATGATAAATTACAGTACACGGCATACGGCGCGAACATATCGGAAACGTTGACGCTGACCAGATAACAAAAAAGCCCCTTTTCGGGGCTTTTCTTTTTGCGGTCGGCGCGTCACGTTTTTAAATCGCGTCTTTAAACCTTGCGACCGCAAACATAATAGCAAACACTATTGCTAACCATACCAGAAATGGGATTTCGTAAATCCAATCAAACATTATTTTCTCGCTATCAGAAACACCGTTACCCATATCATACACCCGAATAAAATTAAATTTAACGCCTTTTGCTCCTGTTCTGGCTTTTCAGCCAGACCATAAGCCAGTGAACCGCCGACTATGACACCCACGGCAGCGTTTCTAAAATCCGTTTGAACACTCATTTTTTAAGCCTAACCCCTGCATAAGCGAACACGGCCAGAGCGATAAAAATCAAAACCCCGATTGTCTCTAGTGACAATGAGATTTTGACCTCGACCGGCTTCAAATCGACCGTGTTATTGGTTGTGACTGTATCTGGAATCATCGTTTTTTCTTACAAAGACAATACCAGATACCAAACAAGGCAATCATCACGGCGACAAACTTAGACCACTCCGAAACACCTTCCCAATCACGGCGCGTCATCATTTTTTACGGCCTTTCTTTGCCTTGATGATGCGCCCGCCTTTTCCGTAGCGGTAGCCTTTTTTTAGTCGCCCGCTCGACTTCAATGCTTCTTTTTTTGTTGCCATGCCTTACCCCTTATTGATGTGATTGTCGTGTGATTCCACGATTACTTTCAACTTGACCAACTCAAGTTTTAACGCTTGAATGGTCAAATACTGCCGCCAGATAATGAACAGCATCGCGCCGCCCGGCACCGTTACGCCGTACTCTGCTAACTGGCGAATAATTTCTAGTTCCGCCATTAATCATCCCATTCGACCATTTCGGATACCGAATCACTGACGGCATTGGCGACCGGCGCGGTGACGGTTGGCGGTAGGCCAACATATACACCACCAGCCGAAATGACGCCAAACAGAATCCAGCCTAACCACGTTTTCGATTTTTTCTTTTCGCTACTCATAGAACCCCCCATAGGTTTGAATACCCATCCTCTGTTTCATTCTTGGCTACCGGTGGCGCAATAATGTTTCGATTCCGCATCCACGATGTAATGGCGATGACGAAAACGCCAATCACCACGCCTTTTAAAATTTCCTGACCAACTGACTGAGCGTTCACGCGACCGCCTTCATGCCTTCGGAAATACCGCGCGCAATGTCGTAATCTGCAATCGTTCGCCCGTTTTCGTGGTAGATGATTGCTTCGACAATATCGCGCAAATACGGTTCCAGCGCTGGCAATTGTTCGTCCGGGTTTACCCCGGCCTTGGCCGCGACGTGATTCACGTATGAATCGGTGGCGTTTTCACTTGGCGGGGCGTATCGGTTGATAATGCCGCGCACTGTTTTAATGCCGTGGCGGTAATAGTAGTTTGACACTAGGATGGTCAAGGCTCGCACGCCGTTTTCCATCTTGTCGAACTTCTCAAACGCGCCGTCGTTTCCGACTTTGCCGACCCAAGCGCTCCCGCTCATTCGGATATTGCCCGGATTGTTGTTTCTAATCCCGCGTGGTAATCGCATTTTATATACTCCCCAACCGATCAACGCGGCCACCGCGACCGCGATTAAAATTTTTACTTCTTTCGTCACACCAGACCGGCGCGCTCTGCCCTCAGTTGCGCCGCCTCCGTGTCCAATTCACTCAACTTGTCCGTGTCTGCCGTTTTTTGCGTTGCGTTTTGAATGGCTCGCAGTGGCCGCACGCTTTCTAAGTCGATTTCCACAAGACGTTTATCAATCTCAAAAACTCGTTTTTCGTTGCTTAACTTTTCGATTTCTTCTGGTGACATTGGCACAAATGGCTGGTATTCTCCGGAATCTATTAGCGCCTTGATTTCTTCAAAACGTTCATCAGAATCAATTTGCGCTTTCCCCAAGTACAACGAGTCTCCGCCCTCATAAGTGACTTTAAAAAACTCATTTCCCTCGCTCAAAGACTGAATATTCATTCGACCCTCATCCACATTGCGTATCCAGAATTACTATCAGGGTTTGCAGACAGTTTCTCTAAACACATCCATTTCCCCTCCGGGATTTCCATGTATCCGCCTGATGCATCGTTTGTGTATAGCACAACCATTGCAGTCGGTGACCCCATAGCGGCTAAAACCTCATCCCCTTGATATACATCAACCGGAATATCAAGATAATTATGGAACGCCATACGGCGAACCGCACCAATCCCAAAGCCACTGATTTGACCGCCCAGCATCTCGTTAATGATTGGATTCAAATTAACAGAACTTGACACAGAACCCGCGCCCTTATAAATACTCAAGTACCCCGTATCCTGCCTAAATCTCAAAGGCGACGATGCCGCAAGTGCTTGAATTGAGTTCGTTCGCACGTATTTAGATGGGCCAACCCCGCCCAGCTTATCCGAATCCGCCGCCTTTCCGCCATTAGCAAGCTTTGTATCCAATGCGGCTTGCAAACCCGACACATCATTGATTTGGTGGCCGTGGCCGGTGTTGCTTTTTTGATTTAACGCGTTCTGCAAACCCGACACATCATTGATTTGGTGGCCGTGGCCGGTGTTGCTTTTCTGATTTAACGCGGTTCCCACCGCGCCTAAAATGGCTTCATCTTGAGCCGATTGCATATCGTTAATGGCGTCTTTGTCATAGTAATTCACCAAATTTGCACCGTTTTGCAACGACGCAATTAACGCGAGTGGGTTTGCTCCTGAAACTGGCATTTAGACCCCCATGACTTCCATCAAATACACTTCATCCCCGGCGACTTCCGCAAAAATTTGGATGTCTGCCGTAATCTTTCCGGAATAGGCTTCCCCCATCCCAAGCGGAATGCCACGCCCGGCGGCGTCTCCGCCAATCCAGATATTCCCGGAATTGGCTAAGGCCGCTTTAATCTCAATTAACTTGCGGTTACTGTTACCAGCAATCGTTTTTACCTGCGGCGTACATTCGATTTTGTCCAAACCGATCACCTGGCCGGAAGTATCTTCCACGACCTTATCCGCGATACTCACCGCCGGAAGTTCAGACACTACAACCGCCGGAAGTTCAGACACTACAACCTTTCCTTCTACATTCTGCGTATCTGGAAAATTATTTACTCCAACTTGAGAACCATCCCGAATCAGGATATCCGCATCATCGGCAATCTGAACCGTTCCAACGTCAATCGACGAACCCGGCGCAATACTTACTTGCGAACCCGGCGCGATGGTTACGGAATCCTGTTCCTTAATCTCAAATGCTGACGTCTGCAATTCAACTTCCAGAACTTCCGTTTTCCGGTTAATCAACTGCGCCCGGCGCGGTTCCATCAAGTCAATACGCTGTTTATTTCGCAGTTCAAAAGCTGGCTTTCCAGCCACTTCGATTTCAAACACATCACTTGCGTAAATGACAAGTAGGAAACGGTGTTCAAGTTCAACTTGCTTACGTCCGCCCGGCTCAATAATAAACTTCATTTTTTACCCCGCATCATCAAAACGATTAATACCACCGCAACCAGCGAGACCACGACATATAACAGGGTTTTTTGCGCCCCGCTTTGCTCAGACGTCGCTCCGGCTTTCAAGTTTTCGGCCAGGCTTTTCACAGTATTGATAACACCGCTCGTTGTGGCCGCCAAAGTATTCACTTGACTGTCTGCAAAGCCCATCATCGCCGCACTGTTTTTATTCACCGACTCCAATGAATTATCAGCAAACTCATAAGCCAATTCGGTCGTGTAGGCGTTATGCTCTAAAGCATTCTCCGTGACACCAGCCGCGGACTCAATTGCGCCACTTGCAAAACCAAGCGTGTTTTCGTTTAACTCGCTCGTTACGTCAATGACTTTATCGACGCTGTCAAATGCCAACTCTGTCGAGTAAGCATTTTGCTCCATTGCGTCTTCCGTGACACCAACCGCCGAATCAAATACATCACTAGCAAAACCAAGCGACTCACTATTTAATTCTGTCGTGACATCAACAACGTTGTCGACCGAATCAAACAAATCTCCGGTCGACCCTTCAAACGTGTTTAAAACGTCTTCACCAAAGCCTAAAACGTCTTCACCGAACCCGAAAGCCGACTCGATTGCTCCGCCATCCAACACGTTATATGCATAACTACTGCCACCACCGGTTGCACCGGAACCAGCACGACCACTCGGCGGATTGACCCCCATTTGAACGACCGTTCCGCCATTTTGTAAATTGACCGAACTGTCATTAATGACGTCACCGGCTGAACTACTCGATGAACTACTCATTTACCAACCTTTTGCTATAAACCACTTCTTGAACTTCAAAATTATTTAACAGCTTATGAAGCCCTTTGTGTTGCGTGTGAAAACGAATGGTTTCATGCCCGTTATCTGCCGCCCATTTCTCAATAACCGGCGCGGCTTTCCTTAACCCCTTTCCCTCGATGCAACAAATCACAAGCTCCGCATAACCGTCTTTTTGCTCACGACGCATAATTGACCACAAATCAATACCCTCGCCGTCACTAATGTGAATAGCTTGCGCACGGCCATTTTCACATTGCGTTTTCAAAATACGCCCGTCCCCTCTAAGCGAATTTTTAAGCAATGAAAAAAGTGCGTCATCCCATTTATGCAGAACAAAATTAATCATTTTTTCGAGAAAAACAAAAAGAACACAAACGCAATAACAGCCAATACAGCGAATACCATCATCGTATTATTTGAAATACCGTTGTCGCCAAACTTGGCTCCAAACTGAATATTAGTATCGCCTTTACTGGCACCCGAACTCGCGCTCGAACTCGCGCTCACAGAATAGCCGCCACCGGCGGCCCCTGCCGCTCCCATCATTTGATAATCCCCATTTTCTTAGCCGCTGACCAAGCCAGCACGACCAGCACTAAAATAAATAACCATTTTAGCCAGCCGCCCGCCGTCCAGTTGCCGACCGCCCAGCCGGTGCCAAACACACCCAATGCGGCCGGAATCAATAACAACGGCATATCACTTGCTCCGAATAATCAGAACAAAAATTAAAAGCAGAACCAGCACACCGCCGCCAATCAACCCCCATTTGAGCATTGAATTATCGGCTTGCTGAACAACTACTTGCGTCGAACCGTCCGGATTAGTGCCTTTTACCGGTTCTTGAACCGGTGTTACTGCCGATTCAACCGACCCGGCCGGTTTTTCAGTGTTCTTTTCGACAAACACCCCGGCCACGTCGTAAATGTCTTCCCAAAGAGACATATAACCCCCTTACGCCGATTTCAGAGCGTTCAAAGGACTCATTCGCGGATTGTCGACATATTCCAAAGTGTGCATGACCACAGCCATGTCACCCGGAGTCTCCACGGTCGGCAAAATCTCAAGTTTTCGCCCGGCCGTGTCCAGCGCATCCAATAGACCGAAGTGCGTCATAATCGGCGCAAAGACAAATTGACCACCCACAGAATGCAAACCATGTCGTTCAAGTTCGCGTCTTTGCTCGATATTGGTTAGGTCGTAAACTTCCTTATCGTTGACTTTGATTCGCAATGATTCCATGCGGCCTTCATCGCGGAAGAACATACGACGAATAGACGGACCAGTAACAAACGTTTTATAGTTGTTTTCACCGGTCATACCGATTGCGATATTTTCTTGATAAATTCGTGGCAACACCTTACGAACACCACGGCTGGCCGATACGGTCATAAATCCGGACAAACCCGGAACCAAGTTATTATCGGCTTGACCTTGCGTCTGCGAACCAATGCGCACCGACAAAATCAAATTGTCAGTCGGCATGGTGACAAGGCTTGTAAATTTCTGCCCGGCGTCGGTCATCAAGGACAAATCGCGGAACGGAATACGAAGGACACCCGTTTCCGGCGGCATACCCAAATGGGTATCAATATCTTTCAGGTGTTTCCCGTCGATGGAAACGAAAGCATCACCATTTAAGATACACTCGACACGATCAACCTGGTCGATATTGATGTTTTCGAGATTCAAAACGATTTCTTCAATCGTTGAACCGACGTCCAATTGCTGTTTAAACTGGTTGTTGTAACCGCCACCAGTGAAGCCGTCTAAACGTTTTTTTGCGTCTCTCATTGCTCTCGCTCCCTGTTACCGATTAACCGATTGTGTCTTCAACAACAGACACGTTATTCGACGCCCACACAACGACCGCCGCCACTACTGAACAAATCACAATCAACGTGACCAGCTCTTTACCCTTTGGAAATTTCATTCACTTACCCCTAAGCAACTGTTAAAAAATAAAGGCCGTTCCCCGGCGCTTTTTAACAGTGAATCAAATCGTTTTCGGAAACTGTCAACCCCCTGTTTCCGGTAAAAAATTATTTTTTCCGGTAATTTTTTTCGTTCGGGCATAAAAAAACCGGGCGAACCCGGTTTTTATTGCGCAGCGCTGTCACATTAGAAGTAATTCACCCCTTTAAATGTGCCGTCACGCTCAAGCTTTAGATTTACCGCTCGATTTGAACCATGCTTAATCCCACGGAACTTAATAGCCCCGCCTGCCGCCTTTGTCGTTTTTCCTTCACGCACTAAGATACCTTTACCGGCTCGCCACACTATGAACTCATAAGGATTGGCCGGAAGCTGGGTAATATCACCGCCAATTTTTTTGACCATATACCGCTTGTCTTCATCCGTTCCGTGCTGGGTTACATACAAAAACGATGCGTTGTTAATCAAATCATTGTCAATACTTTGTCCACGCTGAGCGGTTGCGAAGATAATTGGTCCATAGGCCAACGATTGACTAACCAACCGACCCCAATCACCGGTTGCTTTTGACGAATTCAAATAGATTGACAATTCTTCCGGCACCAGCACCGCACGCGCTTGCATATTGAACACGAACGCACAGGCGCACCAGAACTGAAAATCTTGTTTGCTTCCAGACGTTGGCACAAAACAGGCCTTGCAGTTCCCTTTTTCGCCCTTAATACGCTCAACAAACGCTTTTTTGTCGGTAAATCGCTCAAAGCCCAAGAATTGATATTCGTCTTTTGGGTCAAAAACCAAAACACGCTTTTCATCTTTCACGATTTCTTTAATCGGTGTTGACTTACCAGACCGGCTCACACCGACAAAAAAACCCAAAACCCCATTTGGTCGACTCTGCATTATGCGGCCTCCTGTTCATTTTCGTATTCGTCCACTTTGTCGCGCATGGCATCCTTTGCGCGTTCCTTCAATTCTTTCTGACTGACTGCTATTTCCATCCGTGACTTGCGAATAGCACCGAACAGAATTAACGACGCTGACCCGGCGGCAATTAAATCCCCGTAGGCTTCCATAAAGTCCGTAATCGGATTATCAGGGAATCGCTTCACAATCACCACAGCCCACGACGCGCAAAAATCATCAGTGATATTTTCCGGCAAGTCTGTCACTTGCAACACGCCCAACACCATACCCAAAGAACCTTTAATCAGCGACGCTGTCAAATGCTCTTTTACGGCTCGTTCCTCTGAACTCAAGATAATTTCCGCTTCGCCACTTTCCGGCGTTTCTTCGGAAAAATTACCGGCACCAGCTTCGTCTTCTTCCGGTAATAGCCCGTATTTTTCCTCTAAGTCCGCCCATTCACTCGCCACCTTTTCCGGTGACACATCCACTGGATTCATGCTTACCCCCTGTTAAATAATCTTGAAAAGAAGCCGTCGTTTTCCGGTGCCGGTTCCGGCGGTGTTTCCGGTTTTACCGGTGTTTCTGGTTTTTCGGCCGGCGCGTCACTTTCGGCCAGGCCTGGCACATTTTGACACTCTGCCAAAAGCGCCCGCGCCTTTTCCTGATATTGCTTACCCTGCATATTCACCAGCCCGAATTTTTCCGACTTGATATAAAGCCGCGCCCCGTTCGCCGTTTCAAAAATTTGATATTTTCCTAATTCGGCATTTCTTCCCGTGCAAATTGGTTTTTTTTCAGCCATTCAAACGCCCCTCCAATTCTTCCACGCGCTTGACCAGCTCCACGATCACTTGCGTTTGTTTTTCATCCACTTCTTGCGCTTTCAACATTGCGTTATAAAGCGGTGCTAATTCTGGAATAACTTCCTGTAATTTCGGAATCATCCCGGCCAGACCAAACACCCCGGCGCTCTGTAATGTTTCGGAAACTTCCCGGACTTTTTCGGAATTTTTAACCCGCTCAAAGTCGTGTTTAATGCTGGCTTTCCCACGGTGAATTTCCGACAACAACCCGGCCAAATCCCCGGCGATTCTTTCCACCGTTACCGGTGACTGCACCGGTAAATCCGATTCTCTGTTTTCGCTATAATGCCCCATGCTTCCCCCTTACATTTTTGCGTTCAAAAATTTGACTAGTCTCAAATAACCCTGTTTGCTTTCTAGTCTCATATCTTCATTTTCAAAAAGCTTTTCTTTTCTACTGCCACGCCCCACATTTACATAAATTTCGCCATCTTCAACGAAGAACCCTTCCGGATAACAAAGTTCTTCAAATTCAGCGCAAAACTTTTTAACTACTTTTGATATTCTTATTACCTCGTTTTTTTGACCTTCCGGCGTCGGATAGATAAGCTTTTCAAACTTATACCCACCAAAATTTACAACTCTTATTTCTTGTGGAATTGGCCCCATGTTCCCCCCTAAATTTTCACCACTTAGCACATACAACGGACAGCCGCACGACATACTTGCCCCCTTACTCACTCAAAAAAATCAAGCGCATATTCGTCGAACAAATACTCTTTCGCCATTTGTTCAAGGTACCCGCCCACATAATCGTCAAACGTTCCGACCATGCCGCCGAACGCTTCATATTCCCCGGCCAAGTCGTGTACGCTTACCACGCCCTGCAACTTGACAACCACAGAATCCAATAAATCGGGCGTAACCACCCAACTCCGGTATTTTTCGGAAAGGATTTCCGGTATTTTTCGCCGCCTGACCGCATCCAAAACACTGTCATAGTCAAAACCTTTGGCGACCATGCCGGTAATTTCCGGCGCGAACTCGTACAGCCTTCGGTCAAATTCGCTTTTCGCTTCAATGAGCGGCGATTCGTCCTTAATTTCAAACGTACAGTTAGTGTAAGGACTCCAAGCTGTCGCACTCGCCTTCGGCGGCGCTCCGGCCTGCGCCGGTTCCGGCACTACTTTTTTCCACTCATGGAACCGCGTTTGATAGTCTTCCCCATGCCCCAAGAAGCGAACCCCCTTCACAACCTCTTTCCGCGAAAATGTTTCCTCCGACCGCATCAACTCTTTATCAATAACAATGTCGTATTCATCCATCATCAACACATAATTGAACCAATCGTTATTCCGGCAATACTGGCGCAACTGTTCGGCCTTTTCCGATAAAACCAACCCTTCCTTTTTAATTACTTCATCCGACAAACGGCGCATCTCTTTCCACACGCCCAACTTTGCATCCCCTCCAAATTGGAATTGGCGAATACGGTGCGTTCGCGCCCAAGTTGTCACCCGGTCGGCGTTGGCCGTCACTTCATCCGGTGCCTTGCTTTCGTCGTGGCGCTGAATGTTCTTTGAAATGTATTTAATGATGTACCCGGTCGGGTGGCCTAGATGCGGTAACATACGTTTGATTTCCAGCCGGGGTGTTCGGAAAACTACACCCTTTTTCCGGTGTTTTTCCGGCGGCACAAAGCGGATAAAACCGTCCTTATTGACCAGTTCCCGGTTATCGGTTTCCATCGCGTACACTTTGAAAGCGTTATCGACAAGCATTTGGGCTCGACCCGGTTGAACCCATACCATTAAATGCCAATGCGGTGTGCCGTCTTTGTGGGCTTCGGCCACACGAACAAAGAACCAATCGACGCCCAGCTTATTGATGTGGGAGCGCACTTTTTCCCAAACGCCCTGCAAATGCTCCCGCGCTTCCCCCGGTGTTTTGTTGTCGTAATAGTCTGATTTTTTGTGATACTTCGACGGAGCCGTCAAAGTGTAAAAGGTTGGCGTGTAATTCAACTCGTTTCCAAGGCGCTCAAGCCCGGCCACCCGCGCCATCATTTGAGCGTGTCGGTTGGCCGGGTTCGCCAGCGAGTGTTTTACAACTTCATCAAGTGAAAAACGCTCGCCATCGTCGCGTTCAATTTCCATGCCTGACAAAAACATTTGGTTCCGCTTGTCCGTCGCCACCTGTTCACGCAATGCATTTTCCGAACAGTACAACGACACAAAGCCCAAACGCCGGGCCAGTTCTTCTTTTTGTCGGCGAATTTCACGCTTGTATTTTCGGAACCACGTCGCCGGATCTGTCGCCTTGATTACAAAACTCAAAACATCCCGGTGGTATTCCTTTTGGTCTTCTGCAAAATCGGTTAGATACTTCTCCCAATCCAGCGGCGGCACCTTTACAAAGCCGTCGGCTTCCGCCAGACTGCGGATTTTTCCATACACCAACCCCAACCCCTGCAATGCGTGTAACTGTTCGGACTTCGGCGTATCTTCGGAAACATTAAAAGCGTAAGAATGCTCGTTAATGTAGTCGTAAACACGGAGGGAAAAGCGCTCACAATGACGTTGTAAAGCCGCTTCGTTTTGAGCGCGTTTTGAGCGCAATCGCTTGTAGTCATGCACGGCGCTTTTGACCTGTTTCAGCATTACGCCAAAATCCAAAAGAATGTCCATTCTTTTCGCTTGGTCACGCCCGTACAATTCCCGGAACTTATCGGCCATTTTCAAAAAACGCTGTTTGACCGAATACCGAAAATCGTGCGGCACAGAATCGCAAAACTTATCTATCAGATACTCGTTTACAATCATGTGTTGCGCTTGGTTCATTCACCACCCCGGCGACTTAGTCTTTTTCGGCAAGCGGCGGAACACGTTTTGGCTCGACCCGTCACAATTCGACCGCACATAACGCAACGTTTTTCACCTGGTCCTGTCACGGTTTTTTCCTTACCCGGAACGTCACATTTTTCTACTGCTGCACGGTCACATTTTGCCCCTGGTCCTGTCACATTTTTTTCGTTGGCCACGTCACCAATATGAATAGCCTGGCCAGTCACACGTTTAACTTCTTTTGCCAAAACACGCCCAAGAACCAACGGAACACCGTTACCCACTGCCCGCTTTTTTCCTTTAACGTTGAAACTCGGCAAATCAAAATCGGCCGGCAACCCCTGCAAGCGCACCAACTCTTTAAACGAACGGTCATCATTCGCCACGGCACACCCGTCACACCCCGGCAAAACTTCACCTCGCGGAATGTCCAAATACCGACCGGCCGGACACAAATCCAGCCGATAACCAAACTGAATATGACGAAGCCGCGTCACACCTTCATACCACCCTTGATTGATGTCGAACCGTTGCCATGAATAACCTTCAATCTTCATATCTGGTACGGTTGGCACGTTTTCCATTAGCCACCAATCTGGTTGCGTCTCTTCAATGACTCGCCTACCTTCATCCAACAAACGCAAACCTTCCGCGCGATCAGGGTTTCGGTTTAAAAGTGAAAATTCGGTACAAGGCGGCGTACAAATAACACCCTCGAATACGTCAGGCTCGGCATTAAAGTTTTCAATTCCCATGCCCCACAACAAATCAGGGCCATGCACAACGTTGTAACCCTGTTCGGTGAACGCTCGGCCAAGCAAATCAATGCCGGGAAAAACTGAAAGAATCATTTTTAACCCCGGCCAGAACGGTGAGATAAAAGCCAGTGCAAACGCGCTTTGTTTTGCTCTGGCGTTAGATGGGCTTCGGTAAGGTTTTTGAATAGGTCGCTCATTAACACTACCTAGCCTTTATGCACGTGCAAAACCATTAGAAAGATTGCTATTTCCATAACAAATTCAACTCTCATAAATCGCTACCCCACCGTAGTTTTTAATTCTTTCTTCCACCTTTCGCAATGCTGAAATATCTTCCGTAACCAAACTCATTTCAATTTCACCAAAAAACCCGGCACGAAAAGTACCTTGAAAAAACTCAAAACGCTCATCTATCCGTTTTTCCAAAGCCCAAAACATGGATAAAAGTTCTTCAATACTGAATTCCATAAGACCCCCAAAGTTAAAAAGAAGTGTTCCCAAAGCCGTTTTAAAACCCCCGACCGTCGCCGGGGTAACTTTAAGGAATATTTCCCGACCGGGAAATATTAAATCGAATGATATTTCCTAACCGGGAAATATGTCAAGTAAAAATTTCTCGGCTGGGAAATATTGATTTACCGGAAAATTACCGGAGAATAGACAAAAACTATCTTTCAACCATGAAGTAATTTTTTCAGAACACCTAACTTTAAGGAAATAACCATGGGCGACATAACAGCAAAATATTTAGAAATGGCTCGGAACGAAGTAACGAAACAACTTTCTGAAAAATCCGGGAAATTCACAAAGGCAACGGATTACAAACTTGCAAAGGTTTTAGGTATCAGCACCACCGGAATTCACTCTTATCTTAAAAGCGAACGAGAGTGCGACGACGACGATATTATTTTTGCCATTGCCTATTATGCGCAGGTCGACCCCATGCAAATCATTGGAGCATTACGCGCAAAGCGCGCAAAAAATGAAGAAGTGAAAAAGTTTTGGGCTAAAGCCGCAAAGGGCGGCGCGGCTGGGTTTGGCGCTCTGATGTTGGCGGGCGCATTGACTTTCGCACCCTCCGAATCTTACGCCGCGTCGACTGTATCGAATAGCGTCACTTCTGTAAGCGACCCTCTATACATTATGCGAACATTTATATATCAAAAAAAACCAGAGAAAAACCTCTGGTTCCTTTTTATACTGCTTATACCGCTTTATTTTGGAAATACGATGTTGTGTATTTTCGTTTTGGTTTCGGAATCCTTGATTTGGTTTCGGACATTTCCATTCTCATTATGGATTGCCAAAACGGAGATTTCGAAATAACCATTACCATTAATGTCGTCGAGATAAGTGAAATCTTTCGGTGTCCAGTTGGCATTAAAGAACGGAATTCGTTTGATTAAAGTTTTAGAGTGACTGTCTTTGATGACAACAACAGGTTTGCTTGTGGAGCCTGCAATCATCAAAACGGCCAATTCCGGATAACCATTGCCATTCATATCCGGCAAAACTTCTGTCGAGATAATGGTGTTTGCACTTTTTGCCGGCGCAGTGATTGGTCCAACATCTCCTGGTAAAGCGCTTGTATCCAACACCCATTCTTCAGCATCAAACCGCCACTTAAGGTCACACGCATTTGCTCTCCAGTCCCCAGCAATAAAACGAATATCTTTGGCATCACCATATTGACTGATTGGATAAGTGCCATCGTAGCCGTGTGAATTATGAATGGTAACTTGGTTATTATCAAAATCTACGAGCATGCCGGAGGTATTGGCACTGTGAAGAATGATTTTATTATCCACCATTTGTTCAAGCGTATCTCCCCAGGCAATCCCGGCGAAGCCACAATACTGGGAATCCACTTCAAAATAAAAAGCGCCGGTTGGCTGAATGCCTAATTCATTAAGGGTTTTACTTGCAACAGCGACCTGCTCTGTATTGGTTCTTACAGTCGAAATTTCTTTAGTGGGAATCTTGACTCGGGTGGCGTCACCCATTACATCCGAAAAGAACGTTTCAAATGTGGATGCCGCTAGTGAATAGGTTGAAAATTGTAATAAAAATACCAGTACTAACCAGTTCCTTTTTTTCATAATAACAATCCTTTTAAAAGCTAGTGTTTATGCTTATTTTTTAAGCATGAACCATTGTAAAGAATTTCAAAAGGTTTATGTTATAAGTTATTCAAATAAAAGGACTAATTCTGAATGTTACATACAAAAAACGCCCAGGCCTGGGCGTTTCTTTGGTGAGGTTGTTTTGAACGAGAAACTATTTAAAGTAATCGACGTGCTCACTCAAAACCATAATCATCGGTGCCATGGAGACAATGGCCATTAAAATCGGTACCCAGGCTCTAGGCTGGTGGTGTTTTACGCCAATTGCACCGGCCACCACGGCAATCGGCGCAGCCAACCAAGTAATTGGCGGGAAAACAAAAGCAAAGAAAACCGCGATAATCCCGGAGACCATGCCAAGCGTAGCGGCATTTCCCGGGTTGTAAGAACGGGTGTCACGCATATCGTCCGGACGTGAACTGGAGGATTCCAAGCGCCCCATAATGGTCGAAATTTCCGCTTCGGATAAATCTTTTTGCGACAACTCGAGATCGGTCATTCCCAAGGTGATTTTTTGATTACGATACAGACTTTTAACCAGTTCGTTCCAATCGGCATCATCCGGCAGTGCATCAACGATCGCATGGGCTTGTTGTTTGATAGACATCCCTGTCGCTCCTCTCATTTTTTGTATTATTGAATTGAAATTTAAAAACTGGCATGTTTTTTAAAACTCTACTCCAAGAGCATACCGTTTTAGTGAATTTTCGATTATTATATAAACATTACTGAGATACTCAACCATTAATCATTTACGGGTACAAAGGAGAGATTCTCTATGGCATTAATGCCGGGCTTACAAATTAATATTGGTCAACAACTGAAGCTGACGCCGCAATTGCAACAATCCATCAAGATTCTGCAATATTCCGCGTTGGAAGTTCAGCAAACCATTTCGACCACACTCGAAACCAATTTCATGTTGGAACTCGACGAAGACCGCCCGGAAGATGATGCTGAAGAATTTACCGATGAGGAAGAAGCTACTGAGGTGGCTGATGCCAGTGAGAATGAAATTGATATCGAAGAATCCGATACCTTATCCGAGGATTTGCAAATTGATTGTGAATGGGAAGAGGTCTACACGGATGTCTCCCCTGCTTCCAGCTCAATCAAAGCGGATAGTGACGACTATACCGCACCGGAGAACTACACCGCATCCGAAGTGACATTGAGTGAAAAACTTTACTGGCAATCTGACATCTACTCATGGACCGAAACGCAGGAACTGATTGCCTCTTACATTATTGATGACATTAACGACGAAGGTTATCTAAAAACGCCTTTGGAAGAAATTCTGGACGACATCCAAGCAAAAGAGCCCGATTTATTGATTGGCTTACCGGACATCGAAGCCGTACTGAAGGTGATTCAGCAGTTTGAACCCACTGGCGTTGGCGCACGAGACTTATCGGAATGCCTGATACTGCAACTCAAGGCTTTACATCAAAACCCCTATGTTGTGACCGCCATCAAAATTATCGAAGAAAACTTCGATCTTCTCAGCGTACGCGATTACAAACGCATTAAAAAAATCTACCTTCTAAACGATGACGAATTGGCGGAAGTCATTCAAGTTATTCAATCGCTCAGCCCAAGACCCGGGCGCGAATATTCCTCTACACAGGGGGAAATCGTTATTCCGGATTTACGACTTTATCGCACCAAAGATGGGTTTATGGTGGAGCTGAACCAGGAAGCGTTCCCGCGTTTAACCATCAACTCCGCTTACATCAACATGGCCGGAGACCTGGGGTCAAGCAGCCAGGAAGCCAAACAAATTAAAGAACAGCTGACCGAAGCGAAAGGTTTGATTAAAAGCATCCAAAGCCGCGGTGAAACCCTGCTTCGCGTTGGAAAATACATTGTCGAAAAACAGGCTCGCTTTTTTGACGAAGGAGAGCAAGCCATGCAACCGATGGTGTTGCGCGATGTAGCGGAGTCGCTGGAGCTGCATGAATCGACCATTTCTCGTGCCACCAACCAGAAGTACATGCAAACCCCACGTGGGACTTTTGAGTTGAAATACTTTTTCTCGACCGGGGTGTCACAATACGGCAGTGAAGACCAATCCGCCATTGCCATCAAATCGCACATCAAGCAGTTGATTGATGACGAAGACCCCAATAAACCGCTTAGCGATAATAAGCTGATGGCATTATTGGAAGACAAAGAAATCAATGTCGCACGGCGAACCATCGCCAAATATCGTGAAGCGCTGAACATTCCGTCATCCAGCGAACGTAAAAAACTCAATAAATTTAAATAGCCGGTGCCGCCTTGGTCGTAGCACCGCCCTTTCTTTTTCGATAGCTCAATATCAAAATAAATCGACAGGAATTTTGAACGATGATCATACCAAAGCAAGCCGTTGAACAACGCCAAGAAGCCGCACAACAGCAATGGGAAGCGCAAGCCGATTTTAAAGAGTATATGTCGGCCGTTAACCCACCCATGCCGAAAATTGATGTGGTGGACTACCCTTCCAGTCTGCATGAACAAGGCGATACACGCATCATCCCATTTGACTTGTCGAAACGTTTGGACATTCAATATCCGGCCACCAGCCCCAATTTGATGGCGAACTTTATTAAGATCAACCCGAATGACACCTTAAAAACCCAAGCTCAAGCAACTTCTCAAATGTTTTTCGTCATTCGCGGTGCCGGCAAGACGCAAATGTCTGAAGGAACCATTGAGTGGAAAGAAGGCGATTTATTCACCTTGCCTGCGGTTCCGGACGCACTGCATACCGCCACGCAGGACAGCGCGCTTTACTGGGTACACGATGGCCCGTTACTGAACTATTTAGGTGTCGCGCCACAAACCAAACGGTTTTCGCCTGTCTTGTATACCAAAGAGCGTCTCACCAAAGAACTGGAAGCCATTCGTGAAGAAGCGGCAGGCCGTAACCGCACCGGCGTCTTGCTGGCCAACCCGAACTTCCCGCAAACCATGACCTTAACCCATACGCTCTGGTCTTTGTACAATGCCCTTCCGGCCGGTGTCGTCCAAAAACCACACCGTCATAATTCCATTGCGTTGGATTATTGCGTGTCTGCCGGCCCGGATACCTACACCATGATTGCCAAGGAAATCGATGCCGACGGCAACTTGGTCAATCCGGTCAAAGCGATGTGGACGCCAGGCTCGGTTTTTGTGACCCCTCCGGGCTGGTGGCACTCGCACCACAACCATTCCGATCAGGATGCCATTGTGCTGCCGATTCAAGATGCTGGAATCATTATGAATATGCAGGTACTGGACTTCCAATACATTGCGTGACCAGCATAGAATAAAGTGATTAGGGCACCTTACCCGTATTGTGGAGAAACACAACTATGTTAAACACGGATTACACCATTACCATTATTGAAGACGATCCGCTTCAGTTAGAAAACCTGGAAACCGCTTTGACTGAACAAGGCTTTCAAGTCAAAGCGTTTACCGAGCGTAAACCGGCCGAGGCTAGTTTCGATGAAGCCCTGCCAGACCTGGTAATTTCCGACATTATCCTCGGCAATGAGATTGACGGCGGCTTTGAATTGGCCAAACATCTGTTATCTTATGAGCGGGCCATTCCGGTGATCTTTTTGTCGGAACGCCAGTCTGAGTTCGACATCTACACCGGCCACGCCCTCGGCGCGATTGACTATTTGCCCAAACCAATCAGCTTGAGTGTTTTGACGGCGAAGGTCAAAAACCTTTTACGCATCACCGGCACGGCACCGACACCGGACAAGGCCGAAAAATCGATTATCGATGGTTTACGGTTGGCCAATGAAGAGTTTAAAGCTTACTGGAAAGACAACGCGCTGGATTTAACCGCCACCGAATTTGAAATGCTGAAGCAGTTCGCTTTGACCGGAGAGCGTGGCGTGGTCACCTACGATACCTTGCAGGAATCAACGCAAGGTGTTGTGGAGCGTAATACCATTAATACCCATATTTGTCGTATTCGATCGGCCTTCAAAAAAATCGACCCGACATTCAATATGATTCACAATGAATATGGGCGCGGCTACAGCTGGTATGAAAAATAGCCAGGCCTGGCCGTTTTGGAGAGAGCGGATGACGGATTGATATGCAAAACAAGCCCCCTTTTCAACTGCGTCTCTCCATTCGAACAAGGTTTTTTATCTTATTGTTATTATTAACAATATTGCCTTTCTTGGCGTATAAGTTTGCGGTGGATCTACACCGTTTATTGTTGAAAAACCAAGCCATTATTCAACAGCAGACGGTCGTAAACCTCTCCTACATCTTGGAGAACCGAACCGACCTTTGGGCGCTGCAAATACAAGCCGGCAACCCCACCAGCCAATTGGCGCATTTAAACCTCGAAAAATCCGTACTGTGGATTGTGAACGAATTTGGCCAAGCCACTTATGTGGTGGGACGCTTACCCAACTACGACGAAAATGCGCAAAAAAACCGTGACCCCTTCAGTTTATTGGGGCACTTTTTAATCAAAACGTTTTCAACCATTATTCCATACACTCTGCCCTATCCGTATCCGCAGAGTAAAACCCCTGAAATCGCGTTAATCCGCCAGGCCATCAATGGCCGAACCTTTCAGCAATATCGAATGAATCGCGATAACCAACCGATCTCTTTAATGTCGGCCACGCCGTTGCGTTTGCAGAACAAAATCATCGGAGCCGCCGTACTAGAGCAGACAATGGACAGTTTGTTATCGGATTCATTGAACTATTTCTACCGCTTAATCGGCATCGGTGGCGTGGTGTTTTTATTAGTGATCTTCGGCGCGATTTTTTATACCGCATCGCTTTCGAACCGCATTGTCCGTTTGGACAAGGACGTCAGCAATACCTTTGACACCTACGGCAAAGTGAATCAACTGTCATTTCCGGATACCCGTATCCGCGGTTACCACGACGAACTGTCCGATCTGCGACACCATATTTACGAAATGCTCACCCAGCTATCATCTTATGAACGCTATCTAAAACAGTTACCCCGAACTTTGCGCCATGAAATCCATAACCCGCTAAACCGTTTATCGATGTCGCTATCACTGTTGGAAAAGGATGTGGAACACAAACAGGTTCATTATTCGAAACATGCTTTAGAGCAGCTTAAGCAAATCATTGCTTCGTTATCGGAGGCCTCCAGTATTGAAGACAGTTTGCATTCGCAGACACCGGAAGCGTTTGATATTGGTGAAATGCTCCAACATTATCTCGACAGTATTCGCGAAACCAACGATGCCAGCGAAATTGAAGTCGATTACCGTCTGAACCACAACACCCTACTGCTGGGGGATGGCTTTATGATTGAGCAGATGATGGATAAACTCATCAGTAACGCCAAAGACTTTAATGACCATCAAGCACCCATTCGAATCAGCGCTCATCAAAGCGATAAAGACATTATTATCTCGGTGCAGAATTCCGGTCCGGCTTTACCAAACGGCTATGAAAAACAAATTTTCGACGGCATGATGTCGATTCGGGAAGTCAATGCAGACAATCAGACTCATCTAGGCTTAGGCTTGTTCATTGTTAAACTGATTACCGATTTTCACAAAGGCAATGTCGAAGCCAGTAATCTCTACGATGTCGATGGCCAACCTTACGGCGTGGAGTTTCGATTGGAATTGCCGGTTTACAAAGCATAGACCGGCCGTTGAAAAAAAGGTTTATCGAATAGACTTGTTAATGGACTTTAAAACCGCCACAGGATCATCGGCTTGCGTAATCGGTCGCCCCACCACCAAATAGCTGGAGCCCGCCTCGATGGCTTGAGATGGCGTCATAATTCGACGCTGATCATCATTGGCACTGTCAGCCGGGCGAATTCCCGGCGTGACCAAACAGAAATCGTCTCCCAGTTCACTGCGAATGGCGCTCGCTTCCTGTGCCGAACAAACCACACCATCCAAACCGGACGATTTGGCCAGGCCTGCCAAGCGCAATACATTTTCTTTCGGTGTGCCTTGTAAGCCGATTTCCGTCAAATCCGACTGTTCCATACTGGTCAGCACAGTGACGCCAATCAATAGCGGCGGCTGTTCACATTGCATGATCGCTTCTTTGGCCGCTTCCATCATACGGCGCCCACCCAAGGCATGCACATTCAACATCCAGACACCTAAATCAGCGGCCGCTTTACAAGCCATAGCCACAGTATTGGGAATGTCATGGTATTTTAAATCCAAAAAGACATCGAAGCCTTTTCCAACCAGCGCTTTAACCAATTGTGGTCCACCGATGGCAAACAACTCTTTTCCTACTTTCAGGCGACACAAACTCGGTTCCAGTTGTTCAACGAACGCAAGTGCCATGGATTCTTTCGGAAAGTCCAACGCGACCACCACTTTAGGGTCGGAAGAAATGATATCTGTCATAAATTACTCTTAAATCAAAATAACGTAAAAGGTCAGGCGGGATTTTTTTGTTCAAGTTCTGGAAGTCACTTCAAGAGATGGTGCTATATCCGTACTTTCCGGGTGTTTTTTCTGCAAATCGAGAATGTCCTTTTTCAAACGAATGATTTCATCCATTTGTTTTTTATTGTTTTTTTCGGATCGTCTCAGTTCCCACTTTAACTTAATTAACTGTGAAAAAGCATAGAAACCAGCCAGCAACATCCCCACAACCACGGCAATGGCCAATAATAACGAAAGCGGTATTTCAATTTGCGTCCAGAAAACATCGAACGGGACAATGGCCGGGTTAAGCACCCCTAAAATCAATCCGGCGGACAGGAATAACAGCGTGATAATCAATGAAAGAATTCGAGACATAAAAAAAGGCCACAATATTTTTTCAATATTGTAACCTTTTCATAATTGAGTTGAAATGATTAACCGATAATATCGGTAAAATCCTTTGACTCATCCACACGATCTCGCAAGGATTTACCTGGCTTGAAGTGTGGCACACGTTTTGCAGTTAACTGGACTTTCTCTCCCGTCTTCGGGTTTCGGCCCATGCGTGCTTTTCGGTGATGAAGACTGAAACTTCCAAAGCCACGAATTTCAATTCTGTCGCCTTCTGATAAAGTGTCTATCATCGAGTCTAAGATTTGGTTGATCGCCAGTTCCACATCCTTTTGACTAAACTGAGTCTGCTTTCGGGCTATCAATTCAATTAATTCTGACTTCGTCATTGTAATTTGTCTCTTTCTTCATTCATTAGAAATGAATCGTTGTCCGGCCGGCGTACACAGACGCACAACCGGATTCAAAAAGGTCGACTCAGGCGCAAAGCGCCCGAACCTTACAACAATTACTCTTCAGAAGAAAGTTGACCTTTTAGCAAGTCACCCAGCGTATTTTGGGCTTGTGGTTGGTTTGCAGAATAGTCTTTGACAGCGTTTGCTTCTTCTTGAGCCGCTTTCGCTTTAACCGACAACGAAACATTGCGGTTCTTACGATCCACATTGGTAATTTTCGCTTCTACGGAATCACCGACTTTCAAGACAGAGCTGGCATCACGCGTATCTTCTTCCAGTTCGGAAGCACGAAGGTAACCTTCCACTTCTTCGGCTAGGTCAATGACCGCACCTTTTTCATCAACAGACTTAACCGTACCGTTTACGATGCTATTCTTGCCGTTTTCAGCCACAAACTCGCCGAATGGGTCTTGCTCAAGTTGCTTCAAGCCAAGAGAGATACGTTCACGATCTGGGTCAATCGACAGGATAACCGTTTCAAGCTCATCGCCTTTCTTGAATTCACGAACCGCTTCTTCACCAGACTGAGACCAAGAAATGTCGGTCAAATGAACCAAACCATCGATGTTGCCTTCCAAGCCGATGAAGATACCGAAATCGGTAATGGACTTGATGCTACCGGTGATTTTGTCGCCTTTCGCATGGGTGGCCGAGAAAGCTTCCCAAGGGTTAACTGTACACTGCTTGATGGACAAGGAGATACGACGACGTTCTTGGTCGACATCCAAAATCTTAACTTTAACTTCTTCACCTAGGTGAACCACTTTCGATGGGTGGATGTTACGGTTTGTCCAATCCAGTTCAGACGTGTGAACCAAACCTTCGATACCATCTTCGATTTCAATAAAGGCACCGTAATCGGTAATATTGGCCACTTTCCCCATGATTTCAGAACCAATTGGGTAACGTGCAACCATATCGGTCCATGGATCTTCTTGTAGCTGTTTCATGCCCAGAGAGACACGGTTCTTCTCACGGTCGAACTTCAAGACCTTCACTTCAATCTCATCACCGACTTGGATGACTTCGGAAGGATGGTTAACACGACGCCAAGCCATGTCCGTGATGTGCAATAGACCGTCAATACCGCCTAGGTCGATGAACGCACCGTAGTCAGTTAGGTTTTTAACGATACCGTTCAATACAGAACCTTCTTCCATATTGGCCAGAAGCGCTTCACGCTCAACAGAGTTTTCAGCTTCAATAACGGCACGACGAGAAACGACAACGTTGTTACGTTTACGGTCAAGCTTGACCAGTTTCAATTCAACTTCTTTACCTTCCAAGAAGCCGAAGTCGCGAATTGGGCGGACATCCACAAGTGAACCTGGAAGGAATCCTCGAACACCTTCAACATCAACTGTAAGACCACCTTTAACTTTACCAGTAACCGTACCGGTAACGGTTTCGCTATCTTCAAGAGCCGCTTCCAAACGATCCCAAGTCTTAGCGCGTTTCGCTTTTTCACGAGAAAGACGTGTTTCACCGAAACCGTCTTCCAAAGTCTCAAGATAGACTTCAACGTCATCCCCGACAGCCACTTCCAGCTCACCGCTGGCATCTTCAAATTGGCTCTTAGGAATCGCTGACTCAGATTTCATACCTGCGTCAACCAAAACGGTTTCTTTATCGATACCAACAACTTTACCGATAATCAAAGAACCGGTTTGGAATTTGTCTTCTTGCAAAGACTGCTCAAATAATTCAGCGAAAGATAATTCACTCATGGATAATTTACCAAATTTTCATAGCCGTTCACTTCTTTCATATTGGGGTTTCCAGAAAGTTAACGGGTCCGTTATTAATATTGCCGACATCCCAACAAGTCAGCAAATCGTCAAAAAACAAAATCCCCATTCGTCAACCGAACGAGGATTTCAATAAAATCTTTTAATTCAATAAGTTAATGCAATAAATACAAACTTACTTGATTAACCCATGTTTCCATAATTGATCCATCGCCAATTTGCAGACGTCTTCAATGCTTAAATCGGTTGTATCGATTTCCAACGCATCGTCTGCCGGAACCAATGGAGAGGTCTTCCGAGTGCGGTCGCGCTCGTCTCTTTCCATAATGTCTTGAGTTATTTGGCGAATATTAACATCAACCCCTTGATTTTTCAACTGTTTAACGCGCCTTTTTGCTCTTTCTTCCGCCGAAGCCGTTAAAAACAACTTAACCGGTGCATCGGGAAAGACCACTGTGCCCATATCCCGGCCATCGGCAATCAGGCCAGGCGCTTGTGCATAGTCTTTTTGACGCTTCAGTAACGCGGTACGCACTTCTGGAATCGCGGCGACTTTAGACGCAGTGGCCGCGACTTCTTCCGTGCGCACTTTAGAGGTGATGTCTTCGTCTTGGTACAGAATACTGGTTTCAACAAACGTCACCGGCAGATTTTCGGCCAATTTGACCAGGCCTGATAAGTCGTCCAGTGCCAAGTTCGCTTTCAAAACACCGTAAGCTAAGCTACGGTAAATAGCTCCGCTGTCCAGCAGATGAAATCCGGTTTTGCAGCAGAGATATTGTGCCAGCGTGCCTTTCCCGACGCCGCTTGGCCCATCGATGGTGACAATCGCGTTTGTGGTTTCCATGTTTAAGCCTCCTCGGCCATGACGTGCATGCCGACCTGATTAATCAATTCAATAAAGGATGGGAAGGATGTATTCACATTCGCGCAGTCATCTACCACCACCTCATCGACAGCTCGTAATCCCGCAACCGTCGCCGCCATCGAAATACGGTGGTCGTGATGGCTCAAAATGGCCGCGGACTGCGGTGATTGTGCCCCTCCTTCGATAATCATGCCGTCCTCGGTTGGCGTCGCTTGAATGCCAAGTGCCGTTAAAGCATCCGCCATCACTTGAATGCGATCGGATTCCTTAACGCGTAACTCTTCAGCCCCAGTTAAGACGGTACGCCCTTCTGCGGCAGAAGCCGCGACAAACAAAACCGGAAACTCATCAATGGCCAAGGGTACGAGATGCGGAGGAATTTCGATCCCTTTCAATTTTGACGAACGGATTCGGATATCCGCCACCGGTTCGCCACCGACCGTCGCTTCATTTTCCAGCGTAATATCGGCGCCCATCAGTTTCAGAATATCCAATACACCGGTACGGGTTGGATTGATGCCAACATGCTCGATAACCAAGTCGGCTTCTTCGGCAATCGCCGCCGCCACCATAAAAAACGCGGCGGAGGAAATATCGGACGGCACGTCAATATCGGAAGCGGTTAAGGTTTTCCCGCCCGTTAACGACACGCGTGTTCGCATATCGTCCAGTTTTTCGGACTGCACATCGTAACCGAAACCTCGCAACATGCGTTCGGTATGGTCTCGGGTGGGTGCCGGTTCTTCAACCGAGGTTTGCCCTTCTGCATACAACCCGGCCAGCAGAACACAGGATTTGACCTGCGCGCTTGCCATCGGCAATACATAATCAATCGCCTTCAACGGACCGCCGCGTTTGATTTTCAGCGGCGGTGTCCCGCCGGCTTCCGTTTCAATTTCCGCGCCCATTGTTGCAAGTGGATCGGTTACCCGCTTCATAGGGCGTTTGGACAAAGACGCATCTCCTACCAGTTCACACTCAAAATCTTGACCGGCCAAAATCCCGGCCATCAAACGCATGGCTGTTCCGGAGTTCCCCATATCCAACGGGTGAGTCGGTGCTTTCAAACCTTTCAGGCCTACGCCGTGTACCGTCACGCGGCCATTATCCGGCCCTTCGATCTCAACTCCCATCGCCTGAAATGCTTTCAAGGTCGCTAAACTGTCCTCACCTTCCAAAAAACCGCTAATATGGGTGGTGCCATCTGCAATGGCGCCAAGCATAATACTGCGGTGAGAAACCGACTTGTCGCCCGGAACACGGATACGACCTTGAATCTTTCCGCCCGGACGGACTTTGAACTGGATGTTTTTTGACATAATCAATTTCCTAAGGTTACGAGAAGCGCCACTATGGCTTAAAACCATTTGCGTCTCGAGCCATCTTAATGTTTATTTTGAGCGCTATTCGGTTTAACGATGTGTTCGTCTCGTGCCTGTTTGGCTTGCGCAAAATAATCGTGAATGCCTTGACCGTCACCGGATCTGACTAAGTCGGTCAAGGCTTGAATTTCGGCTTGATAATGATTTAACCATTTGACGATGGCGTCACGATTGGTCAAGGCGATGTCTCGCCACATCACCGCGTCGCTGGATGCAATGCGGGTAAAATCCCGAAAACCACCGGCCGTATACTGAAACACATTGCCCAATTCTTCATGTTCATTCAGTAGGTTGACCAATCCAAACGCTAACAAGTGTGGCAAATGGCTGGTGGCGGCAAACACCTCGTCATGAAATTCCGGTGTCATTTCCGATACACACGCACCTGTCGCCTGCCATAGTTCGGTTAATTTCACCAAAGCGGTTTTATCGGTCTCCGCCGTCGGGGTCAAAATAACACGATGATCGACAAACAAGTTTTCACAGGCCGCTTCAACGCCGCTTTTTTCTTTTCCGGCAATCGGATGGCCGGCCACAAAGTATTTCGGAATCTGTCCAAACGCGGCTTCAACCGCTTTCAATACCGATGTTTTTGCACTGCCGACATCGGTCACAATCGTGTTCTCCGTTAAGTGAGGTGCCATCGCTTTTAAAACGGATTCCATAGCGCCCAACGGCACCGCCAACACGACCAAATCGGCGTTTTGAACCGCCTTTTCCAACGACAGGGAATAATCGTCGATTACACCCAATTGTTGTGCTTTTTGCAGGTTTTCTTCGCGCGAGCCATAGCCCATCACGGTTTTGACCAGGCCTGCTTTTTTCAGGGCCTTAGCCAAAGAACCGCCGATAAGCCCTACGCCAATAATCGTGATTTTATTCCATTGTTTCATTTCGTATTTATCCATTGTCGCCCAGCGTGCCAGGCTTACCCGGCCGAACGATTTAAAATCTTACGCAAAGCGTCCATGAAGTGACTGTTTTCTTTTTGAAGGCCGATCGACACCCGCAGGAACTCAGCAAAAGGCCCTTGTTTGGCCACCGGGCGGACAATAACACCCTCTTTCAGCAACGCTTGGTTGAAGCTCGCCGCCTGCTCACCCAATCGAACACAGATAAAGTTACCTTGCGAAGGAATATATTCCAAACTCATATCCTCGAAAAAACGAGTCAGGCTCGTCATGCCTTGTTGATTGAGCGTCACCGTTTTTTTGACAAAGGCCTGATCGGTCAAAGCGGTTTGCGCGGCCACCTGCGCCAGATGGTTGATATTAAAGGGCTCACGAATACGGTTAATGTAACCGATGATTTCCGGATGTCCGACCATATAACCCACGCGTAAGGCGGCTAAACCGTAAGCTTTGGAAAAGGTACGCGAGACCAGCAGATTTGGGTAATCGTTTAAATAATCCAAACCGTCTGCATAGTCTGGATCGGTGACGTATTCGGTGTAAGCTTCATCCAGCACGACGATGACATTTTGCGGCACTTTCTGAATGAAATCTTCCCATTCGGTTTTGCCAAAAAAAGTTCCCGTCGGGTTATTCGGGTTGGCCAAATAAATCAGTTTGGTTCGCTCGGTAATCGCTTCGGCCATCGCCGCCAAATCATGCCCCCAGTCTTTTGCGGGGACTTCAACACCTGTGGCTCCGACCACCTGGGCGCTGATGGCGTACACCGCAAATCCGTATTGCGAATAAACGATTTCATCGCCCGGCCCGGCAAATGCTCGAGCCGCGATTTCCAACAACTCGTTGGAACCATTCCCCAAGGCAATTTGCGAAACGTCGCGCTGCAAAAAATCCGCCAACGCGTGCTTCAGGTAATAGTTATTGCCATCCGGGTAGCGCCCAAGGTTCATCAATTCCGATTGAATCGCTTTCACCACTTTCGGACTGCTGCCCAGCGGGTTTTCGTTGGAGGCCAGTTTGGAAATGCGGAAGAGGTTGTGTTCACGTTGCAATTCAGAAATTGGCTTACCAGGCTGGTAAACCTCAATACTGTTAACGTGTGATAGGACCTGATCGGAAAACAAAGGAGTATTGGGCATATCGTAATCGCTTCAAACTAGTTCAACGGGGACACGGGGAAAGACCCCAGAATTTTACAGAAGCTGGTTTTTTGCTGAACCTCTTGAATCGCTTCCGCCAGATTAGCGTCCTTTTGATGACCGTCGACATCGATGAAAAATAAATAATCCCATTTGGTTTCGGGCGACGGAATCGACACAATACGCGTCATACTGATATTGCGAGAGGCAAAACTTGACAAGACCCCCAATAAAGAACCTGCCTTGTTTGGCATGGCCAACACCATAGCGGTTTTATCTTCGCCGCTGGGCTCGGTCGTTTCGGAACCGATGACCCAGAACTTGGTCGTATTATCCTTGCGGTCTTCGATATGCGTTTCCAGTACGTTTAAAGAATACAGCTGCGCCGCCGCTTCCGACGCAATCGCGCCTAAACTCGCATCCTGCTGCGCTATTTGTGCCGCCAAGGCATTGGATTCCACCGGCTCCAGCACGATGCGCGGTGCATTGTTTTTCAACCACTCTTCACATTGGCCAAGCGCTTGAGGATGGGCAACAATCTTTTCAATGCCGTCCAACGAATTCTGTTGTGACAACAGGCCGTGATGGATTTCCAGCCCCACTTCTCCCGAAACTTTCAAAGGCGTGGTCACCAGCTCATTTTGAGTTTGTTTCACCACCCCTTCGGTGGAATTTTCCACCGGAACCAAGCCATAATTAGCCTCGCCTTTTTCAACGGCTTCAAACACTTCTTCAATCGACGAAACCGCCAGCGGGTGTACCGAAGAACCGAACTGCTTGATGACACCGGCGTGCGTAAAGCTCCCTTCCGGCCCTAAGTAGGCCACTTTGATCGGTTGCTCCAATGCCAGACAGACCGACATGATTTCTCGAAACAAACGCGCCATTTCATTATCGGAAATCAAGCTTTTATTGCGTTCTTTAACGGCTCTTAAGACCTGTGCTTCCCGCTCGGGACGGTAAAAAACCGCCTCGACCTGACCGCCTTTGGTTTTAATATCCGCCACTTTTTGTGCGCAATCGGCACGACGGGCAATCAACGTCTGAATCTCAGCGTCGATTTGATCGATCTCTAGTCGGATCTTATTCAATTGTTGTTTTTCGGTTTCGTCAATCATACAGTCTTGTCGTTTTACTCAGGGCTGGCCATCATCAGGCGTATTTCGCTTCGAAGTTTTTCATAAATTGAACCAATGCATCCACACCTTCTTCCGGCATGGCGTTATAGATGCTGGCGCGCATGCCGCCATAGGCTTTATGACCTTTCAAACTCAACAGACCGGCCGCTTTCGATTCTTCCAAGAAGGCCGCATCCAAATCGGTATTTTTCAACTTAAAGGTCACGTTCATCCAAGAGCGTACCGATGGATCCACTTCGTTGTAGAAGAAGTCCGACGCATCAATCAAGTCGTACAGTTTTTTCGATTTACGCTGATTGATTTCGCCCATGGCTTCAACCCCGCCCTGCTCTTTAATCCAATCAAACACCAATCCGGCTAAATACCAAGAGAAGGTCGCGGGAGTATTGAACATCGAACCGTTGTCATTGTAGGTTTTCCAGTTCATTAGGTTTGGCGTATCGGATCGTGCGTGACCGATCAAGTCCTCGCGTACCACAACAATCGCCAGGCCTGCCGGACCGATGTTTTTTTGCGCACCGGCATAGATGACACCGTAATCGGAAACATTGATTGGGCGGGAAAGTACGGTGGATGAGAAGTCGGAAATAATGGGTTTGTCGCTGAGGGGCGCAGACTGATATTCTACACCGGTGATGGTTTCGTTTTGGCAGATGTGCAAATACTTGGCTTCAGGTGACAAACGCCATGTTTCCGGTGATGGAATGGTGTTTTCGGCCTTCGCCACTTCGTTCACATTGACATAACGGGCGGCTTCTTTAATCGCTTTTTGTGACCAGACACCGGTATTGACGTAATCCACCACATCATCGGCTTCCGTCAAATTCATCGGCACACCGGCAAACTGCAAAGAAGCGCCGCCGTGCAAAAACAGCACCTTATAATTGTTTGGAATCCCCATGATCTCACGCAAAGTGGCTTCCATGTGGTGGGCGACTTCCATGAATTCCTTGCTGCGGTGACTCATTTCCATCACCGACATACCGGTATTATTCCAATTTAAAAATTCCGCCTGCGCCTTGCGCATAACAGCTTCCGGCAACATGGCAGGGCCGGCACTAAAATTAAATGCTCTCATTGTGTCTCTTTATTTCTTGAACTAGGAATTCGGGCCTGAGAAACAGGCCCTTATTTGAACGTTATTCCGTTGCGGAGTCCTCTTCCGATTCCGGCGCTGCATTCTCGATGGAAACGCTATCCGCTTCGTCGATGGCTTCCAGCAACGCTTCATCCTGAACGTCAACCACAGCCAAACCGACCACGACTTCGCCTTTGCCGACGTTAATCAGCTTCACGCCTTGAGTATTTCGCCCCACAACGGAGATTTCGGAAACGCGCGTACGAACCAAAGTCCCTTTATTGGTGATCAACACCACTTCCTGTTCCGGCGTGACCGCCACGGATGAAACCACGTTACCGTTTCGATCCGACGTTTTAATGGAAATGACCCCTTGTCCGCCACGGTTAATGGTGGAGTAATCGTCCACCGGTGTGCATTTACCGTAACCGTGCTCGGTCGCGGTCAAAATCAGGGTGTCTTTACGGGCCACCTGCATACTGATAATCGACATCTCGTCTTTCAGTTTCATACCGCGTACACCGCGTGCCTGACGCCCCATGACACGAACATCATTTTCGTCGAAACGAATGGCTTTGCCGATATTGCTGAACAGCATAATGTCCTGCTCGCCGTCGGTAATCGCCGTGCCGACCAGTTCGTCGTCATCCAATAAATCGACGGCAATGATACCGTTCGCTCTTGGGCGTGAAAAATCGGCCAGCGCCACACGTTTCACCGTCGATTTTTTGGTCGCCATAAAGACATAATAGCCCTCGGAGAATTCACTTACCGGTAAAACAGAAGTAATGTATTCGCCATCTTCCAATGGCAACACATTCACAATCGGCTTGCCTTTGGAACCACGACTGGCCAACGGTAACTGCCAGGTTTTCTGCCAGTAAAGTTTGCCACGGTTGGAGAAGCACAGCAGCATATCATGCGTGCTGGCCACCAGAATTTTACCGACCTGGTCATCTTCTTTCATCTGAGTAGCGGATTTACCGCGACCCCCGCGACGTTGCGCCTGATAATCGGACAACGGCTGTGTTTTGATGTAACCGTCTTGCGATAAAGTGACAATGCGGTCTTCCACCGCAATCAAGTCCTCGGCATCGATTTCCTGATACGAATGGTCAATTTCGGTACGACGTTCGTCACCGAAATTTTCAACCACTTCCAGCAATTCCTCTCGCACCACTTCGGTCAAACGATCCGGGTTGCGAAGGATTTCTAGGAACTCGGCGATTTTTTCGATCAATTCGCGGTATTCGTTTAGAATTTTGTCTTGCTCGAGGCCTGTCAGGCGATGCAAACGCATTTCCAGAATCGCTTGCGCCTGAGCCGGTGACAACTTATAGATATCGCCTTCCGCCCCAAAGCCGGCCGGTAAATCTTCTGGACGGACATCGTCCATTTCGACACGATCCAGTAGTTGACCGACATTCCCTATTGGCCAGTCGCGTTCCAGCATACGCTCTTTCGCAACCGACGGACTTGGCGACGACTTAATCAATTCGATCATTTCGTCGATATTGTTCAACGCCAACGCCAAGCCCTCTAAAATATGAGCTTTTTCACGCGCTTTGCGCAGATCGAAAATTGTACGACGCGTTACCACTTCACGACGGTGACGAATAAAGGCTTCCAGCACATCTTTCAGGTTTAGCAACTTCGGCTGACCGTCCATCAAGGCCACCATATTGATACCGAAGACGGTTTGCAATGCGGTTTGCTTGTACAAATTATTGATGAGTACTTCCGGCACTTCACCACGGCGCACTTCAATCACAATACGCATCCCATCCTTATCGGACTCGTCACGTAACGCGGTAATACCATCAATCTTTTTCTCTTTGACCAACTCGGCAATGCGTTCAATCAACTTCGCTTTGTTAACCTGATACGGAATCTCATGGACGATAATCGATGCTTTACCGCTCTTGTCGGTTTCCACACTGGTTTTAGCACGCATTTGTACGCGGCCGCGGCCGGTTTCATAAGCTTCGCGAATCCCTTTGGTGCCGTTGATAATGCCATAGGTCGGAAAGTCCGGCCCAGGCAGATATTCCATCAAGCCTGAAATATCCAATTCTGGGTTATCGATCAACGCCACACAGGCATTGATGGTTTCATTCAGATTGTGCGGCGGAATATTGGTCGCCATCCCCACGGCAATCCCGGAAGAACCGTTGACCAGCAAATTCGGTACCCGCGTTGGCAAAACGTCTGGCTCAGATTCAGAACCGTCGTAGTTTGGCGTGAAGTTAACGGTTTCCTTTTCCAGGTCCGCCAGCAATTCATGTGCAATTTTTGCCATCCGGACTTCGGTGTAACGCATCGCCGCCGGCGCGTCCCCGTCGATCGAACCGAAATTCCCCTGCCCGTCCACCAGCATATAGCGTAGTGAAAACGGTTGCGCCATACGGACGATGGTGTCGTAAACCGCTGTATCACCGTGCGGGTGATATTTACCAATCACGTCACCGACGATACGTGCCGATTTTTTGTAAGGCTTGTTCCAGGCGTTTCCGAGTTCGTTCATCGCATAAAGCACACGACGGTGAACCGGCTTCAAACCGTCTCGAACATCCGGCAAGGCTCGCCCAACAATAACGCTCATCGCATAGCTGAGATAAGATTGTTTCATCTCATCTTCTAATGAGATCGGAAGAATTTCTCTTGCAAAATCTGACATAGAATCACAGTTTTCTTTTTAGTTGACATTAACTAAGCATTATAACCCAAAAACAGGCCTTTCCACTAGGTTTTATACGTCCTGGAGACAAATGAAGCACCTTGAGCCCTTTCCGGCCATTTATCAGGGTTTTCACGATGTTTTAAGGTTGGCTTTATCGAAGGATTTAAATTTTCAATCACGTAAACCCCGTCTCGGATTAAGTCACATAAAAACTCAAGTAGTTGCTATAATCACGGGCAATTTTCCAATCATCAGAACGCTTTGAGGAAATTTTGAATCCATGTCGAAGTCCCAAATGCCACACAACAACGCCGACCAAGCCGAACTGAACAACTTCAACCAACTGGCCAATACCTGGTGGGATGAATCCGGTGAATTTGGTGCTTTGCATAAAATCAACCCCTTCCGCTTAAGCTTTATCGAACAGTTCCAATCCATTGACGGACAAACCGTGCTCGACATCGGCTGTGGCGGTGGCATTTTATCTGAAGCCATGGCCAAAGCCGGTGGCCGAGTCACGGGCATCGACTTGGCCGATGAAGTGTTAACGGTCGCCAAACTGCACGGTTTGGATTCCGGCGTTAAAGTCGATTACCGATTGGAAGCGGCTGAAGATCACGCCGAAAAGCACCACGAACATTACGACATCGTGACCTGTATGGAAATGTTGGAACATGTTCCTGAGCCTGCTGCCATTATCCAGGCGGCTGCCAATGCGGTAAAACCGGGCGGTTGGGTGTTTTTTTCCACCCTGAACCGCAATTATAAATCCTATTTACTGGCGATTTTCGCCGCGGAACAAATACTGGATCTGGTACCGAAAGGCACTCATACGCACGAAAAATTCATTCAACCATCCGAGCTGGACGCCATGGCTCGGCAAGCCGGGTTGATACTGAAAGACGGCGCTGGTATTGAGTTCAACCCGCTCCTGAAGCGCTACGGTCTAAGCGAAAAGCTGGACGTTAACTATCTGGTGGCTTACCAGAAACCCGTTTAACCCCGTCTATTACCCGATTTAGAAGAGATTAACCCCATGACCATTCAATGTGTGCTTTTTGATTTGGACGGCACCCTGCTCGACACCTCCTACGATTTTGCCTACGCCCTGAACCACACCTGTCGCCATTACGGCCAGAAACCGTTGCATTATCAAGACATCCGTAAAACCGTTTCTCAAGGCGGGCTGGCTATGACCCAGCTGGCCTTTCCCGGGTTGGAAGGTGATGAACTGGAAAGCAAGCGTCAGTTTTTCTTGGATGTGTATTTCAAACACATTGATATGCACACACGTTTATTCCCGGGCCTGGAAGCAGGCCTGGCGGAAATTGCCGAACGCAATATTCCCTGGGGAATCGTCACCAATAAACCCACTTGGCTAACGGAAAAGCTATTAGAGAACATTCAATTTCCATCCGAACCGGCCAGCCTTGTTTGCGGCGACACCTTAAGTGTGCGCAAACCTCACCCGGAACCGCTGTTATTGGCGGCCCAACAATGCGGCGTCACCGCCGACCAATGCATTTATCTCGGCGATCACCCGAGAGACATTGAGGCCGGCATCAATGCCGGCATGCAAACCGGTGCCGCCATGTTTGGTTATTTGCCGGAAGCGGCTTCCGAAACCGCTTGGCCGGCCGATTATTTTTTTGAAACCCCGATTGAAATCACCCACTTCATTCAAGAGACATTATGAGCATTTATTTGATTACCGGTGCCGCAGAAGGTTTGGGGCGCAGCCTCGCACTGGCCTTAGCACATGACAACAACCAGCTGATTTTATTGGATAAAAACCTTAAAGGCCTGAATCATCTGTACGACACCATTGTTGAATCCGATGATTATCAAGCCGAACCGGCTTTGTTTCCAATGGATTTGCTCGGCGCCAACATCGAGCATTATGAACAACTGAGAAGCACGCTGGAAAATGAATACAGCCACCTTGACGGCGTGTTTTTGAATGCCGCCACCTTGCCGGCTTTTACGCCGATTGAGTATTTCGATTACACTCAATGGTATGAAGTGCTACACACCAACTTAAACGCCAATTTTCATTTAATCCAACAGACGTTGCCGCTGCTGCGTGCCGCCGAAAGCGGCCAGCTGGTTGCGATACTGGATCGAAACCTGACAGCCAACCCAGCTTATTACGGCGCTTACGGTGTCGCAAAAGCCGGACTGGAACAGTTAATGAAAACCGTGGCCATCGAAAATCAAAAAGACAAGATTCGCTTTTACAGCGCCAAGCTCGGCGCTTTTCAATCCAATACGCGCAGCCGTCAATTCCCGAGCGAGAATCCAGATACAATTCCGACCAGCCAAGCAACCGCCATCGAGCTACTGAAAGCCTTGCAAAATGATTGCAACACGGACGGTCTGCAAAAACTCTAACTCAAAAACCGCCCAGGCCTGGGCGGTTTGGTTATTCAACCATGTCACCTTTTTCAGAATGCGTTTTGAATGATGGTTACGCGATTGGCTTTTTACGCGCTTCTAGCCACGGCATCACCCACATTTGATACAAAGACGTGAATAGCATAATCGTCGCCGCAATGCTGTACCCAAACCCGCCGATAATGACAAACCAGGCAAATTGCGGGTTCATTTTCGTTAACCACCAAGAAGCAATATCCACCACCAAAAAGGCAAACGGAATGAAGATAATCACCGCCTTGACCCAGCGATTGAAGCCAACCGCCATCGAAAAGATATAACCGACAAAGAAGAAAATGAACGAAATGCCGAACAGGTGAATGTGTGAAACGCGTGTTAAAGAAGTAATGTCCGCGCCCTCATCCACTTTGGCGATTTCTTTCATGGTGTTGAGCTGAGTCACATTTGGCAACGACTTGATGTGCGCATGACAAACCGCGCATTTCTGCATCACAATCGGTTCAACAATCGGTTCCCACTCCGATTCTTTCGCCCCATCACGCGCCCATTTAATCAGTGTCATTCGTTCTTCCGGCGTAGCCTTGTCTTTCATCGAACCATTCAATTTCGATTCCAGTTTGGAACCGGTTCGATTCCCGTAATAACTGTACACAATATCGTCAACCGAAATCCCGAATTTGCCGTCTGCCATACCGTGCGTCAGCAGTATTTGACCGCCGGCCATCAAGAGCCCCAGCCCGACCACCATGATGTAGCCAGTGAATAAAGATTTTAACGGAATACTGAGCTCAGGGAGTGACCAGTTTCGGGTAGCGTTCATTATCGAATTTCCTCATTATCGGGTTACAATTGAAATGCAAATCGAATGCTGAACAAACGGCTTAACGGATATTTGAATGTATTGTATTGGCTTGCCGAAACCCATTGAAGATGAGTTGGCGCACTTTGGTTTTAATCTGCTTCGGAAAGTCGTATGATGTTACACAGCATTAACACCCACAAACTATACACCTTTTTAGCCGAATGTTTCATGAATTTGTGCTGAGACTGCGCAGAGCATTGGGTTCACAAGGAAATTTTCGAAGACGTGTCGTATCGGTGATTACGACCGACTGAGAAAATATTTCTTGTGGAATCAAGGAACAAGCAAAGTCGGTGCAAATTTGTGAAATATTCGGATTAGGAGAACATTATGGCAAAGCGGCGTTATATTCGTTTTTTTGATGAGATCGGAATTGATGACATTCCGTTAGTAGGTGGCAAAAACGCCTCTCTGGGAGAGATGTTCCAAGCCCTGACCCCGGTAGGCATTCCAATCCCAAACGGCTTTGCGGTCACGGCTGAAGCCTACCGAGCCGTTTTAACCGAAAACAAACTCTGGGATAAATTGCATGACATTCTCGATCCGCTCGATGAATCCAATGTTACCGATCTGGCCGAGCGCGGCCAAGGCGCGCGGCAGCTGATTTATCAGGCGGATTTACCCCAAGCGTTGACGAAAGAAATTCTCGACGCTTACCAGGCGTTAAACGATTGTTTTAAAACCCCCATTACGTTGGCCATTCGCAGTTCTGCCACGGCGGAAGACCTCCCCACAGCCAGTTTCGCTGGGCAACAGGATACCTATCTCAACATCAGCGGCGAAACCGCTCTACTGGATGCGTGTAAACGTTGTTTTGCCAGCCTATTTACCGATCGCGCCATCCATTACCGTATCGACCAAGGATTCGATCACTTTGATGTCGGGCTCTCGATTGGCGTCCAAAAAATGGTACGCTCCGATCTATCCGCATCCGGCGTTATGTTTTCCATCGATACCGAAACCGGATTTAAGGATGCGGTTTTCATCACCGGCGCTTACGGATTAGGCGAGAACGTCGTCCAAGGCGCTGTGGATCCGGATGAATTCTATGTCCATAAACCCACCTTTGAACAAGGCTATCGAACGGTGTTACGTCGCCACCTAGGGGCCAAAAAAATTAAAATGATTTACGCGGTGGATGCCCATAAATCCCCTGTGCGTAACATCAACACATCACAAGCCGAGCGCCAAGCCTTCTGCATTACCGATGAAGAGGTTCTCAAACTGGCGGATTACGCCATTCGTATCGAGAAACATTACAGCGACAAAATCGGTTACCAGCGCCCCATGGACATTGAATGGGCCAAAGACGGCGACGATGGGCAGCTGTATATCGTCCAGGCCCGCCCGGAAACCGTGGCTTCTCAAAAGATTGGCACCCAATTGAAAACCTACCAAATTTCACCGGAACCGGATGCTCAAATTCTGGCGACAGGCCGCGCCGTCGGCAGCAAGGTCGCTCATGGCCAGGCCCATGTCATCCAAGACGTCGCTTACATCGACCAATTCAAAGCCGGCGAAATTCTCGTCACCGACATCACCACGCCGGACTGGGAACCAGTGATGAAAATCGCTTCAGCCATCATCACCAATCGCGGCGGACGAACCTGCCACGCCGCCATTATTGCGCGTGAACTGGGCATTCCGGCGATTGTCGGTTGCCCCCAAGCCACGAAGGAGTTGGAATCCAATCCCGAAATCACCGTTTCCTGTGCCGAAGGCGACACAGGAAAAGTCTATCTCGGCAAACAACCGTTTGAAATCCATGAAACCGATCTGTCCGATTTAGCGATGCCGAAAACCGATATCATGCTGAACCTGGGCAATCCGGCACTGGCCTTTCAGACCAGTTTTATCCCAAATCAAGGCGTCGGGCTGGCCAGAATGGAATTCATCATCAATGAATCGGTCAAAGCCCACCCTTTAGCGTTACTGCAACCGGAAAAAGTGACGGCCAAAACCATTCAGGAACAGCTGACCGACCTAACCCGCGGTTACGATAGCGGCAAGGCCTTTTTCATCGATAAACTCGCCAGCGGCATCGGCACCATTGCTGCGGCTTTCTACCCGAAACCAGTCGTGGTCCGCCTTTCGGACTTTAAATCGAATGAATATGCCAGCCTATTGGGCGGTAAATACTTCGAACCACATGAAGAAAATCCCATGCTGGGCTACCGTGGGGCGTCCCGTTACATTTCCGAAGCATTTGAGCCGGCCTTTGCATTAGAGTGCCAGGCCATCAAACACGTTCGCGAAGAAATGGGCTTCAGCAATGTCATCGTGATGATTCCGTTTGTGCGGCGCGTGGTCGAAGCGCAAAAAGTGATTGAAACGATGGAAAAGCATGATTTGAAGCGTAATAAAAATGCGTTGAAAATCTACATGATGTGCGAGATTCCCAACAATGTACTTGAAATGGATGCCTTCGCGCCCTACTTTGACGGTATCTCCATCGGCTCGAACGATTTGACGCAGCTGGTGCTCGGTGTGGATCGGGATTCCGCTTTGGTCGCGGACAGTTACGACGAACGTGCCGAAGGCGTGAAAACCATGATTAAATGGGCGGTTGAAGGAGCTAAGCGCAATGGATTGCACTCCGGACTATGCGGTCAAGCGCCGTCGGATTACCCTGAAATGGCGGAATTCTTGATTGAGCTCGGTATCGACTCCATCAGTTTAAATCCGGATTCCGTACTGAAAACCATGCAATGTATTGCCGAACTCGAAAACCAGGCCAAAACTTAACGTTTGTCTCAGACGCCAGATTCAAAAACAATTGGGTGAAAAGTCGTCAGGCCTGGCGACTTTTCACATTTCCACTGCGATGCCATCAAGGTGTTATCGGGTCTTTAATTGCAGCCATTTCCAGCTTCGGATCACGATGGAAAGCTTGTTTAATCAATTCCGGTGCCGAGTCCAGTAGCTGGCGTGTATACTCATGCTGTGGATTTAGCATAATGTCTTCCACCGGCCCTTGTTCAACAATTTGCCCTTCTTTCATCACGGCCACCTGATGCGCAATGGCCGGAATAATCGATAAGTCATGGGTGATGAATAAATACGACATATGATACTGCTGTTGCAACCGGTTCAATAAATCCAGCACCTGTGCCCGGACGGACACGTCCAACGCACTGGTCGGCTCGTCACAAATAATCAATTCCGGTTCCACCGCCAAGGCACGGGCAATGCCGATGCGTTGCCGCTGCCCGCCGGAAAACTCATGCGGATAACGGAACTTATGCTCCGGCAGCAGCCCGACTTGCTCCAACAATTCATCAATACGCTCATCCTGATCCGCCGCGCTTTTTGGCCCGACCTTCAAGGTATTCATACCCTCACGAATAATGTCGCGAATCTGCATTCGCGGGTTCAACGCCGAAAACGGGTCCTGAAAAATTACCTGTACCCGTTTCCGGAACGGCTTCATATGGCGTTCGTTCAAGGGTAATAAATCGACGATTTCCGATTCGGTATGAAATTCCACTTCACCGTAAGTGGCGTCCACCAACCGAAGAATCGCTTGCCCGATGGTGCTTTTTCCGCTGCCGGATTCGCCAACCAGCGCCAGCGTTTCCCCGCGGTTAATCGCTAAATTGACGCCGTCCACCGCTTTCACATAGCCGACGGTACGTTGGAAAATGCCTTTTTTAATGGGAAAATGCACCTTTAAATCGCTGATGCGTAACAGACTGCGCGCTTCGGAAACCGGCTTATAAGTCAGCTTCGGCACGGCATCGGCCAGTAGTTTTTGAGTGTAAGGGTGAGTCGGGTTTGAAAAGAAATGCGCTTTATCCGCTTGCTCGACTAACTCGCCCTGCTTCATCACCGCCACACGGTCCGCCATTTCATTCACCACACCCATATCATGAGTAATGAACAAAATCGCCAGGCCTCGCTCATCGCGCAATCGCTTCAGCAGTTTCAATACTTGAGCCTGAATGGTCACGTCCAAGGCGGTCGTTGGTTCATCCGCAATTAATAAATCCGGTTCACAGGCCAACGCCATTGCAATCATCACCCGTTGTTTTTGCCCGCCGGATAATTGGTGCGGATACCAGTCATAACGCGCTTCCGGATCAGGAATCCCGACTTCCTCAAACAGGCTAATCACTTTTTTACGGGCGGCCTGACGATTCATTTTTAAATGAATTTTCAAAGCCTCGGCCACCTGATCGCCCACTTTCATCACTGGGTTCAAGGATGTCATCGGCTCCTGAAAAATCATCGCCACCTGCTGTCCTCGCACACGCTGCATTTTCACTTCCGGCAACAAAAACAGGCTTTCGTCGTTAAGAACGACCTGGCCGCCGGTGATGTCCAACGCTTCCGGCAACAAACGCATAATCGCCAACGACGTCAAAGATTTACCACTGCCCGATTCGCCGACCAAAGCGAAAATTTCCCCCGGCTGAATCTGAAAGCTGACGTTTTTGACCAGCGCTGTCTCACCGGCTTTGATTTCCAGGTGTTCAACGTTTAATACGGGTTCTTGTGATGCCATAGATTCATCCTAACATTATTTCTGATTACGCGGATCCAGCACGGTTTGCACTCGATCCGAGAATAAATTGGCGGCCAGCACCAAGATAAACATAAAGAAGAAAGCGGAAAACAGCGACCACCAGACCATGGGTTCCCGCGCCATTTCCAAACGTGCCTGATTGATCATATTGCCCCAGCTGTGCATGGTCGGGTCCACCCCGACGCCGACATACGATAAAACGGCCTCGGCCAACACCAACCCGCTGAAATCCAATACCACCGCAATCAATACAATATGCATGACGTTCGGCATGATGTGACGGCCAATGATGCGGAAACGGCTGACGCCAAACGCTTTCGAGGCTGTAACATAATCGACTTGGCTGATTTTCAGGGTTTCGGCCCGAAGCAACCGGCACAGTCCGGTCCAACTGGTCATGCCGAGAATAAAAATCAGGAACAGCAAGCGAATATCGGCTCGCTCTTCGGTACTGCTGAACCATTCCGGATTATTACTCATAATCGCCTGCATCACCAGTACGGCGGCGGCAATCAATAAAACACCGGGAATTGAGTTCAAGGTGGTGTAAAGGTATTGAATGACGTCATCCACCCAGCCACGGAACAAACCGGCGCTGATGCCCAGAACCAACGATAGCGGCAACATCACCAAGGTGGTCAACACCCCGATCAACACGCCGGTGCGGATGCTCTTCAAGGATTCGTACAACACATCGTTCCCCACCTTGTCGGTGCCGAAGACATGATAGAAGAAACTGAGGTGATACAACCAAGTCAGAAAGACAACCACCAAAATCAGCGTCAAATAGCCGGCCCGCCAAGGCAGGCGGGTTTGGTTGCGAAGCACTTGACGGAGATAAGCCAGTAACGCCAGTCGGTGAACTCGAGATCGCCACAAGGCGTGCAATAAAATCAGCAACAAACTGATCAGCAATCCAGTCAAAGCGGCTTCCAGACTGGCTTGAATAATCGAAACCGGTTCCACATGCTTCAAAGGGCGATAACGCTGTTCAACACGGCCATCGCTGCCGATCTCTAAGCTCTTATTGTATTCGGTTGTCGCAAACGGGGCGGAGTAAGTGCGTTCCTGATCACTTGCCAAATGCGGCAAGGCGGTATCCAGCACGCTTTGGTTCTCCGACAAATGCGTGGGCGACGCTTCGACACGAAAATGCACCGAATCCATCAGTGCAATCAGCAAATACACCATTAACAGAATCGCGGAAACCATCGCTAAGCGCGATTCGAAAATCTGTAACCACTGGTGGCGTACTTGAGGCGAACGGCTGATTAAACGTGCCCAAACCACCAAGGCCAGCATCAGCCCCCAGATCATGTAATCCGTCCAAAGCATTTCCAAGCTGATCCCCATCATCCGTTCAACCTCACTCTCGGGTCAAACACCGTATAGGAAATATCGGTGAGAATCAGGCCGATGATGTACAACACCGAACCGAGGAACACCATCGACTTCACGATGGCGAAGTCCTGCGCATTGATGGCGTCAATCGTATAACTGCCCAGGCCTGGAATACCGAAGAAGGACTCCATAATCAAACTGCCCATGAACAAGGTCGGAATCACCACCACCACGCCGGTCAGAATCGGCAGCAGCCCGTTTTGCAATAAATGACCGAACAGCAATTTGATTTCAGACAAGCCTTTGGCCCGAGCCGTGCGAATGTAATCCTTATTGATTTCTTCTAGGAAAATGCTGCGATACCAACGCACGCCGGCACCCAACCCGGCGAAAACGCCAATGGCCACCGGCAAAATCAAGAACTTAAAGGCATCCCAGCCTTCGCTGTAACCGGAAATCGGCACCCAGTGCCAAATTTTGCTGAACAGCACCTGGCCAGCGATGATGTAGAACAGCCCGGAAATCGACATAATCGCCACCGCCACCATCATGGTCACGCTGTCGAGCACCGATCCTCGGAACAGGACAATCAGCAATGCCAATGAAATATTGGTCACCAAACCGATGAGGAAGGTCGGTAAGGCAATGGCCAGACTCGGCCACATGCGCTCCTGAATGTCGGCGGAAATCTGTCGGCCGTCATCCGACTGGCCGAAGTCAAAAGTAAAAAGCTTAACGGATTCATTCACAAACAAGGTATCGGTCAAAACGCCCAGGCCTGGTGCTTTTTCATTATAGAACAGCGGCTTGTCATAACCGTGGTCCTGCTTCCAGGCTTCGATCATTTCCGGCGTGGTCTGCTTGGCCCCCAAATGGGTTCGCGCCATATCGTCCGGTGTGTTCACCATGAAAAACAACGCAAAGGTAATCAGGTTCACCCCAATCAGAATCGGAATGGCGAACAACAAGCGTCTTACGATATAAGCCAGCATTTACACGCCTCCCGAGTCATGTGAACCATGGGTTAAATCATGCGTGTCAATCGAAGTTTTTTGCCGTTTTTGATAGGCGCGAACTAACGGATATATGGACACCAGCAACAGTACCAGCACCAAAATCAATGGCCATAACACCGGCGGATTCCATTCAATCTGTTTTTTCGCTCGAAGTTTTGGGTCCAAACGTTTGTATTTTAAGGTGTTATTGGCCAACGGGTTCGCCCAGGCATTGTGATACCAGCTGTGATACAAGGCCAGGCTTTTCGGATTAAAGCCCCAGGACCAAGGCGCATCCTGCTGCGCGACGCGCACCATTTTTCGAATCAACGCTAAACGTTCCGGCCCGTTTGACATGGTTTTGATTTGCTTGAACAGACGGTTAAATTCCGGATTATCGTAATTGGCGTAATTGATGCCCGCGCCTTTGTTTTTAACGGTCGACTGCTCGCCATCCAACAAAAACAAGAAATTTTCCGGATCCGGGTAATCTGCATTCCAACCCCAGGAAAACATCTGTCCTTGCCCGGTGCGCATCTTATCCTGGAAGCGGTTGTAATCGGTAGCCCGAATCACCAGTTCAATACCCAGCTTAGCGAACTGTTTACGATACCAGTTCAACTGCGATTTACTGTTTGGCCCGGTGGCCGCCGTATCGTAGTGCAACACCAACGGCTCCCCATTCGGTTTGCGACCATTCGGATAACCGGCTTCGGCCAGCAAATGCTTGGCGGTCTCAATCGATTTACGCTGTGGATGACCCTTCTGCCAGTTATACACAAATGGATTAATGCCCGATTCGCCATTTTCATAACCGAAAATACCGGGCGGAATCGGGCCTTGCGCCACCACCCCGCGCCCATTCAGGAAAATGGAAATGAATTCTTCTTCGTTCAGAGCAATGCTAATGGCTTGACGCAGCTTTTGTTGTTTCTCGCTGTAGCCCCCGACCACCGGATCGAGCATATTGAAGCCGAAAAAAAACACCGTGGGTTCCACCACATTCAAGAAGCGAATGCCCTTGTTCTGCATTTCCGGCGTTAAGCTCAAATCGCCGCCGGAAGAGACCGAAATCGCCTGGTCGAAACTATCGGAGCTGACGCCGGACGCATCGTAATACCCTTGCAGAAATTTATTCCACAAAGGCACGCTTTCCTTTTCCAGAGAATAGATGACTTCCTTAATGAACGGCAACGGCTTACCGGCATCGTTCAGCAAATTCGGATTTGCCCCTTCAGGCAAGCCATCGGTCGGATAAAAACCGTGGTGATAATTCGGGTTGGCCAACAAGCGCATACGGCGGTTCGGATCGTTCTCCACCAACTGATACGGGCCGGTGCCGACAGGATAGGTGTCCAACGAAATATTCTTTTCCGCCAGGCCTGGCTGATCGTAAAACACCTCCGCTTCCCAAGGAATCGGCGCGAAGAAATTCATGCTCAACCAGTACAAAAATTGTGGGTACACGCCGTTAATGCGAATGCGCCACTCTCGGTCCGACACCACTTGAACGCCTGGCAAATTCTTTTTTCTCAGCTCCGACACAGTTATAGGTTCGGCCGACACCGCTTTCGAAAAGGCGTCCATGCCAACAATCAATGACTTCATCGTGCCCAGTATCGGGGAATGGTTGCTGGTCACCGCCATGCGCTTAATGGCATAAGCATAATCGTTCGCGTTCAAAGGGCGGGTATCGGTTTGGGTGAAGTCTTCCAAGGTTCGAATGCCTTCAAGCTGCTCGCGGGAAAGTGGTACCAAGGCCGGTTGCCCTTGAGCATCTTTTACGAAAGCCGGGTGCGGTTGAAAATAGATGTTCGGTTTCAACTCAAATCGATATTCCGAAAACGCGACCTCGCCGGAGTCCTCAGATACCGGCTCTCCAGCTTGGTTCAAAAAAGTCACCGTCGGCATCCCTGTGAGAGTCAAGGGTTCGAGGGTATAAGGACGTTTTAGATAATGGTATTGCAGCGGCGGCTCGTATACTTGGCTGATAATCGACCATTCATTGGCATTATAGGAAATCACCGGATCAAGATGTTTCGGGCGGGATGAAAAAGCCGAAAACAGCACCGGCTCTTCCACCTGCGACAGTTCATAAGGACTATTCCATCGGCTGCCGTCACAGCCGGAAAAAAACATGATTACCGACAAAATCACACTGATTTTTAAGAAGTTACCAATCACGCTTCATCCGCTTTATAAGAGAGATTTGAATTGACTCGACATTTGAACTAGGTTATCAAAATTACGAATGTTTTTTCAAATAAAAAGAAGATCATTATAGCCCGTTTTTAACGTTATAATGATCTGAATTATTTTTGTACATTTTCGGAAACAACCTAGTAGAACAAAGGAGTCAAAATGGGATTTCTTGCGGGAAAAAAAGCCCTGATTGTCGGGGTCGCCAATAACAAATCCATTGCATACGGCATCGCCAAACAAATGCACGAACAAGGTGCGGAAATCGCCCTGACCTACCAAACCGAAAAACTGAAAAGTCGCGTTGAAAAAATCGCTGAAGAACTGGGCAGCCATATCGTTCTCCCCTTGGACGTCACATCGGACGAACAAATCGACAATGTTTTTGCCGAACTGGGCAAACAATGGGACGGTTTGGACATTCTGGTTCACTCGGTCGCTTTCGCACCGCGCGAAGAATTGGAAGGCCGCATGATTGACGCCTCAACCCGCTCCGGCTTCTCCGTGGCGCACGACATTTCCGCTTACAGCCTGACGGCTTTGACCAAAGCCGGTTACGACATGCTGAACAAAAACAACGGTTCAGTCATCACCGTCTCTTACCTGGGCGCGGAAAGAGCGGTTCCCAACTACAACGTTATGGGCATTGCCAAAGCGTCTTTGGAAGCAACTGTACGGTATCTGGCGGCCGACTTGGGACAAGACGGCATCCGCGTTAACGCGGTATCGGCCGGACCGATTCGCACCCTGGCGGCTTCCGGTATCAAAGACTTCCGCAGCATGCTGGATAAAGCGGCGGCGGCCACGCCTTTACGCCGTAACGTCAGCATTGAAGAAGTCGGCAACACCGCCGCCTTCTTATGCTCTGACTTAGCATCTGGTATCACGGGTGAAATCACCTATGTCGATGGCGGTTACAACACTACGGCCAGCAACTGATAGCGCCACGAAAATGGCCAGGCCTGGCCATTTCATACAAAGCTCCGTCAGGGGCTTTTTTTATATCTGAAATTCAAAGAAATACCAATCCACAAAAACGGGATTCAACAGAAAGCCAAAACAATCATCAAAGAGATAAAAGTGAAAAATTAAGCTAGAGAAGGATAAATGGCGGAGTGGACGGGATTCGAACCCGCGACCCCCTGCGTGACAGGCAGGTATTCTAACCGGCTGAACTACCACTCCGAACAGGGTGATGATTGACTAATCATCGAAACAATATGGTGGGTGATACTGGGCTCGAACCAGTGACCCTCGCCTTGTAAGGGCGATGCTCTCCCAACTGAGCTAATCACCCGAATCGTAGAAACAATTCGAATCAGTGCAAAATAAATGGCGGAGTGGACGGGACTCGAACCCGCGACCCCCTGCGTGACAGGCAGGTATTCTAACCAACTGAACTACCACTCCGAATCAAATCAAAACTGGTGGGTGATACTGGGCTCGAACCAGTGACCCTCGCCTTGTAAGGGCGATGCTCTCCCAACTGAGCTAATCACCCAACTCTGATTTATTCTTTTGCGCTTAAGGCCGTTTCAGACGCTGTCTGAGCTTGCCTCAACTGATGGGCGTATTATAAGTACTTAAGCGACGTTGTCAAACAATTTGGACGCTTTTTTTACAAATTTCTGACATAAAAAAACCCCTCATAATTTAACCTATTGATTTGATTAAATTTGAGGGGTTTTGACAGCTATTAAGACGATTTCGGTCTTAGTTAACAGCGTCCTTAAGTGCTTTACCAGCTGAGAACTTAGGAACTTTTGCCGCAGGGATTTGCATTTCTGCACCTGTTTGAGGGTTACGACCAGTACGCGCTGAACGCTCACCAACTTTAAAAGTACCAAACCCGATGATGGCGACTGAATCACCTGAGCTCAAAGCTTTTGTGACAGTAGAGACAGTTGCTTCTAGCGCTTTAGCGGCATCTGCTTTCGTTAAACCTGCTTCTTCAGCGATCGCACTAACTAATTCGGTCTTATTCATGATGTGAGTTTCTCCATAAGTATTAAGTATTCTTTCCACCCAAATTAAGGCTTGTGGTAGTTATATCAGCGTTCAACATTTACTGTCAAGCCTGTTAAAAGGAAAAGTTTACAAAATTAATGTCTTTTTTGATCTTTTTTCAAAATTTGCTTGGAAGTTTCCTTATCCGCAATGATTTTTCCCATTTCGGCACCTTTCATGCTGATCTCAGCCAAAGCCTCATCGTCATCGCTAGCCGTCGGCAACGACTCCAATGCAATTTTAAACACCTCATCAATCCATTGCACAGGATGAATATCCAAGCCGGCTTTCACTTCCTCGGAGATTTCCGACAAATCCCGGACATTCTCATACGGAATCAAAACGGTTTTAATGCCGCCTCTCGCCGCGGCCAGCAGCTTTTCTTTCAACCCACCAATCGGCAAGACCTCACCACGCAACGTGATCTCGCCGGTCATGGCCACGTCGGAACGCACCGGAATTTGCGTCAATACAGAAGCAATGGCGGTACAAATCGCAATCCCGGCACTCGGACCATCTTTCTTGATCGCCCCTTCCGGAAAATGCAAATGAATGTCCTGCTTTTCATAAAAATCGTCTTCCAGCCCCAACTCCTTGCTGCGACTGCGAATCACGCTCATCGCTGTCTGGGTCGACTCTTGCATCACGCTACCCAGTTGCCCGGTAGACGTGTTTTTACCCTTACCAGGCATGGCTGTCGCTTCAATACGCAACAAGTCGCCACCAACACGCGTCCAAGCCAAGCCCGCCACTTGGCCGACCTGATTTTTCTCTTCCGCCAACCCGAATCGGTATTTAGCCACACCCAAGTATTTTTCCAAATCTTTCGGCATGACTTGAATTGGCGCTTCTGCTTCGCCAGTCACGATTTCCTTAACGGACTTACGGCAAATTTTGGCCAGCTTCTGATCCAGTAAACGCACACCGGCTTCCCGCGTATACGTTTGGATAATTTTCAGTATCGATTCCTGCGGCACTTTAATTTCGTCTGCTTTCAGGCCGTGGTCTTTCATTTCTCGCGGCAGCAAATGCTGAGACGCAATGTTCAACTTTTCGTTTTCGGTATAACCGGCCAGATCAATGATTTCCATTCGATCCAACAAGGGTTCCGGAATATCCATGGAATTGGAGGTGGCGACGAACATCACGTCAGACAAGTCATAATCAACTTCCAAATAGTGGTCGTTAAACGCTTTGTTCTGCTCGGGGTCCAGTACCTCCAATAACGCACTGGCTGGATCGCCACGCTGATCGCGTGCCATTTTGTCGATTTCATCCAATAAAAACAATGGATTACGCGTTCCGGCGGTTTTCATTTTTTGAATCACGCGTCCCGGCATCGCACCCAAATAGGTTTTACGGTGTCCACGAATTTCGGCCTCATCTCGCACACCACCAAGCGACATACGCACATAATGGCGATTGGTGGCTTCGGCAATGGAGCGTGCCAGCGAGGTTTTACCCACACCAGGCGGTCCAACCAGGCACAAAATCGGCCCTTTGATTTTTTTGACCCGCTTTTGCACCGCTAAATATTCAATGATACGCTCTTTCACCTTTTCCAAACCATAATGCTGTTTGTCTAAAATGGTTTGTGCTTTATTCAGGTCTTTGGAAACGCGTGTGCGTTTTTTCCATGGAATGGCCACGAGCCATTCAATATAAGTGCGTACAACATTCGCTTCCGGCGATTGAGGCGACATCATTTTTAATTTTTTCAGTTCTTCTTCAGCCACTTTCAAGGCAGCCGGCGTCATTCCGACGGCATCAATTTGCTCTTTCAGCTTGGTCATTTCACTGACACCGTCTTCCGAGGCTTCACCTAACTCTTCGTGAATCGCCTGCAGCTTGGTATTCAAATAGAAATTGCGCTGCGTTTGATCCATCTTTTTCTTCACGCGAGAATTAATGCGTTGTTCAGATTCCAGCAAGTCGATTTCGGTCTCAATGGTGCTGAGAATATGCTCCAAACGATCGTTAATGGATAAAATTTCCAATAGCTGTTGTTTTTCTTCGATGCCCAATTTCAAATTTGCGGAAATGGTGTCCACCAACCGATTCGGTTCGGTCGTTTTTTGAATACTTTTCTGAACTTCGGATGGAATTTTTTTCTTCAGATCGGCGTAATCCTGAAAACGCTCTTGAATGGTACGCACTAACACAACGCCGTCATTATCCAGCGTTTCGTCGGACGGGACCTGTTGAATATCGCCGGTCAAAAACGACTCTTCGTTATTCAACTCCAATAACTCAAACCGTTTAACCCCTTCCACCAGCACTTTCAGCGTGCCATCCGGCAATTTCAACAACTGCAGGATATTGGCCATCACGCCGATACGGTATAAATTATCGATGGTCGGCGTTTCTTCAGTGGCATTTTGCTGGGTAATCAGGAAAATCTGCTTGTCTTCCTTCATAGCCGCATTCAAAGCATTCATTGACTTCGGGCGCCCAACAAACAACGGCACCACCATACCTGGAAAAACCACCACATCCCGTAAAGCTAAAACAAACACGTTGGTTTTGAATTCTATTTGGTCTATGTCCATAATGCGTTCCAATCTTTTATTATCGTTATTATCCTACGCCATTAAGCGTGACGCTGGTTTAGCCGGAGGCTTTTTCGTCCGATTCCTGATACATTAGCATCGGTTTTTTAGTGCCTTTGATCACGGCTTTGTTAATCACGACTTTTTCGACATTCTGCATGCTCGGCAAATCGTACATCGTATCAAGCAAAGTTTTTTCCAAGATGGATCTTAAGCCACGAGCACCGGTTTTACGTTCAATCGCCATTTTGGCAATTTCCATCAACGCATCCTTACGGAACTGCAGTTCCACGCCTTCCAGCTCGAACATTTTTTGATACTGTTTGATTAGAGCATTTTTCGGTTCGGTCAAAATCTGAATCAAGGCTTTCTCATCCAACTCTTCCAGCGCCGCAACCACCGGCAAACGCCCGACAAATTCCGGAATCAAACCAAACTTCACCAAATCTTCCGGCTCAATACCCTGGAAGCGCTCCGACAAAGACGCTTTAGAATCTTGCGATTTCACTTCGGCCGAGAAGCCGATGCCCGTGTTTTTATCCGTACGCTGTTCGATCAGCTTATCCAACCCTTCAAAGGCCCCGCCAACAATAAACAGAATCTTCGAGGTGTCGACCTGAATCATATCTTGGTTTGGGTGCTTACGCCCGCCTTGCGGTGGGATATTCGCGACCGTTCCCTCAATCAACTTCAACAACGCCTGCTGCACCCCTTCACCGGAAACGTCTCGGGTAATCGACGGGTTTTCCGATTTACGGGTAATTTTGTCGATTTCATCAATATAGATGATGCCTCTTTCCGCCTTTTCCGCATCGTTGTCGCAACGTTGCAACAACTTCAGTACGATGCTTTCAACATCTTCACCCACGTAACCGGCCTCGGTCAACGTCGTGGCATCCGCGATGGCAAACGGAACATCCAACAAGCGTGCCAGCGTCTGTGCCAGCAAGGTCTTACCGGAACCGGTCGGCCCGATCAACAGAATATTACTTTTGTTTAGCTCGACATCGTCTTTTTGATAGCCGTTTTGCAAACGCTTATAGTGGTTATACACCGCCACGGACAGCACTTTTTTAGCATGCTCTTGCCCGATCACATAATCGTTCAAAATTAGACTGATTTCATGTGGTGTTGGCAGGTTGTCAAGTTCAAAAGCACTCAACTCCTCTTCGCCAAACTCTTCTTTTAAAATGTCATTACACAGCTCAACACATTCGTCACAAATATAAACAGAAGGGCCTGCAATCAATTTTTTCACTTCATCCTGCGCTTTACCGCAAAATGAACAATACAACGTTTTTTCACTCATCCGACTGCCTTTTCTTTCTATTAACGACGTGTTAGTACTTGGTCAACCAAACCGTAATCACATGCTTCTTGCGCACTCATGAAGTTATCACGATCTGTGTCACGTTCGATCACATCCAGTGGTTGACCGGTATGCTCGGCCAATGCCTGATTCAGACGACCTTTAATTTGCATGATTTCTTTCGCGTGGATTTCAATATCCGAAGCCTGCCCTTGAAAGCCACCCAATGGTTGGTGAATCATAACCCGCGAATTCGGCAAGGCAAAACGCTTGCCTTCCGCCCCGGCGGACAACAAAAATGATCCCATACTCGCCGCTTGACCAATACACATGGTGCTGACATCCGGTTTAATGAATCGCATCGTATCGTAAATGGCCATGCCGGCCGTCACACTGCCACCCGGCGAGTTAATGTATAAATGAATGTCTTTATCCGGGTTTTCAGATTCCAAAAACAATAATTGCGCGACAATTAAATTCGCCATCTGGTCCTCTACCTGCCCGACTAAAAAGATAACGCGCTCTTTCAACAGGCGGGAATAAATATCAAACGAACGCTCTCCTCGGCTCGTTTGTTCGATGACCATTGGAATTAAAGCGTCTTGGATCGGTGTTGAATGCATTCAAATAAACCTTTATTTTTATTTAATTTTTCTTCGACAGCCTGAAAACAGGCTCGAAGTTTCGATTGTTCCATCGAAAATTTACCATATAGATGGTTCTATCTTAGCCTTTTATCAGGCAAAAAAAAACTTAACCTTGTTACAAAATGACATTATTTTGCAACAGCGGTTAAGTTTTTTAAGGACGTTAAAAACCGTTTAAGCGGCTGGGCTAACGATCTCTTCAAACGATTTCGAAACTTCTTTGACTTTGGCTTCTTTCAAGACAGTGTTAGCAATCTCTCTTTCAACCAAAATCGCATCGATTTCTTTTTGAGCCTGTGGGTTTTTCGCATACCAGTCGATGACTTCCTGAGGGTCCTCATAAGCCGATGCCTGATCTTCGATAAACGCTTTTCTGGCGTCTTCCGTCGCTTCGATTTTATTCTCTTTAATGACTTCACCTAGAACCAAACCGATTTTGACGCGTTTTTCCGCATCCGGCTTAAAGGCATCCAGTGTCAAACCGATGTCTTCCGCTTTCAAGCCTTGCTGCTGGAATTGTTCAACTTGACGCTGCATCAATGCAGACGCTTCTTGATCAATTAGGGCTTGTGGCAAAGTAACGTCTACTTTGTCAGACAAGGCATCCAAAACAGCGGTACGGTTTTGGTTTTCAACGGCACGTTGCAATTCTTTTTCCATATTGGAACGAATTTCGTTGACCAACGCTTCTTCGGTGCCTTCTTCAATGCCAAACGACTTAACGAATTCTTCGTCGATCTCTGGCAAGACTTTCTTTTGTACTGAGTGTACGGTAATGTCGAATGTAACGGTCTGCCCTTTCAATTCCTCTGACTGATAGTCTTCTGGGAAAGTCACCTCAATGGTTTTTTCCTCTCCCTTTTTCATGCCGATAATGCCGTCTTCAAAACCAGGAATCATACGACCGGAACCAATTTCTAAAGGTACGTTTTCGGCTTTACCGCCTTCGAACTCAACCCCGTCTTTCTTGCCGACGAAATCGATAATCACCTGTTCGCCTTTACGGGCTTTTTTAGCGGCGCTGGCGGTTTTCCAAGCCATTTTTTGTTCACGCAACTTGGTCATCATATTCTCAACGTCTTTGTCCGTGACTTCGGATTTAACCGTTTCCACGGTCAAACTTGAGAATTTTGGCAGTTTGATTTCAGGAAAAACTTCAAAAGTCGCCGAGTAGATGATGTTGCCGTCTTTTTCATCCAATTCCTGAAATTGCGGATAACCGGCGACATTCAATGATTCGTTTGCAATCGCTTCATAGAAAGACTGCTGAACCGTTTCGCCCATCATTTCCTGACGAACCTGACCGCCATAACGCTTTTTCACAATGCTCATAGGGACTTTTCCAGGACGGAAACCATCCATTTTCACGGTACGACGCATCTGGGCCAAACGCTTTTCAACTTTACTGTCTAAATCACCCGCTGGCAGCGTGACGTTAATTTTGTGTTCAAGGCCTGTATCCGGCTTTTCTACTGTTACTTGCATGTGTTTAATCTCAAAAATTAAAATCCAGTTCGTGAACAGAATTACAACATCCCGTTCGGCGGTTTATTCTCTAACTAAAATAAACGCGGAATTATACCGATTTTATTAAATTAATGAAAGACATAGCCGGAAATTTAATCCCCTCTTTCGCCAAAGAGCACGACTGTGATAAAATTAACATATTGGGTTATATACAAAATGTATCTATTAACGCTTATTTTATATAACGATATTTACAAAGAGGCTAACAAAGATGGTTATTGAAAAATTCATGATGCTAATGGTTGGAATAATGGTGTTACTGTCGGCCATCCTGGCATATGCTTACACACCGGCCTGGTTGCTGTTAACCGGCTTCATCGGTTTGAACCTGTTGATTTCCGGTTTGACCGGATTTTGCCCAATGGTGTACATCCTGCGTAAATTCGGCCTGAAACACGGCTGCGCTTTCCGCAACTGTTAAAAACAGGCGGCATCCGGTAAAAAGGCTGCGATATGTAACTTAATATGCAGCCTTTTTATTTAAAAATACACAACTCGGTTGACACAACTATTCAAACGTCTCGGTGATCTCTTCGATTTCCGATTCCAACAACAGCCATTCTTCTTCCAGCGCTTCAATGTCAGCGGTCAAACGCGCCTCTTCTTTCAGCAAGGCGGTCAACTCTTCGGAACGACTGGCCTCGTATAAACTGGAATCCTCCATCGTCGCATGAATTTTCGTTAACTCACCCTGCGTGTTCGATAACGCTTTTTCCACTTGAGCTAAACGCTTGGTTTGTGTACGCGTCGCTTCTTTAAGACGCTTGCGGAATTGAGCGTTTTCCTGACGTTGTGCTTTTTTGTTAACGGCCCCACTGTCATCCAAAGAATCACCAGGCCTGGCCGAATTAGCCGCTTTTTCAGCTTTGATACTCGCTTGCTGTTCTTTCAGGCGTTTTAACCGTTGTTGCAAGTAACTTTCCAAGTCACCGGCATAACGTTCCACCCGAGTATCGTGTACCCACCAAAACTGATCGACAATACTCGACAACAAATGCTGATCGTGCGTCACCAGAATCAAGGCGCCGGAAAACTCTTGCAAGGCCATTTCCAGCGCGTCACGGGTTTCCATATCCAAATGGTTGGTCGGTTCATCCAAAATCACTAAGTTAGGTTTTTGATACACCATCAACGCCAAGGATAAACGCGCCTTTTCGCCACCGGAAAACGGTTTGACCGGTGACAAGGCTTTATCATGCCCAAAACCGAACCGCCCAAGAAAGTCCCGTGCTTCTTGGTCGGTAATGTTCGTCATCATCTCTTTTCCGAGTGCCAACATATGTGCCAAAGGGGTTTGATTCGGGTTCAAAGCTTCCAATTGATGTTGCGCGAAATAACCGATCTTCAAGCCTTTGCTGTGTTTGACCACCCCGGTTTTCGGTTGCAGATCCCGAATCAACAACTTTAACAACGTCGATTTCCCGGAACCGTTCACCCCGACCAAACCAATGCGATCACCGGCGCGCAACACCAAAGAGGCTTCTTGCAAAATCGGTTCATCGCCATAGCCAAAACTCAATTGTTCGACATTCAGCATCGGGTCGGGAAGATGGTCGGGTTCGGCCAGTTGAAATTGAAACGGGTTGGTTGCTTGAACGGCGGCGACTTGCTCAATACGCTCCATGGCTTTGACACGGCTTTGCGCCTGTTTAGCTTTGGACGCCTTGGCTTTGAAACGTTCAATAAACGACTTCAAATGCTGCATCTGTTGCTTTTGCTTATCGTGCAACGCCTGTTGTTGCATCAACTGTTCATTACGCTGACGCTCAAACGCGGCAAAGTTGCCGGTAAAATAGTGAATACGCCCCTGATCAAGTTGGGCAATACCCTGCACCACCTCGTCCAAGAAGTGTCGATCATGGGAAATAACCATGACCGCGCCTTGAAAGGATTTTAACCACTGTACCAACCAGGAAACCGCTTCAATATCCAAGTGGTTAGTCGGTTCGTCCAGCAGGAGTAAATCGGCGCGTTGCATCAGAGCTCGCCCCAGTTTTAGCCGCACCTGCCAACCACCGGAAAACGCTTCAAGGGGTTTATCAAAGTCCGCTTCTTTAAACCCTAAGCCATACATCAACTGCTGGGCTTTCATCGGCACGTCATAGCCATCAATATGGTCCAACTCATCGTAAGCCGCCACCAACCGTTCGTGATGGTTATCCCGCTCGGCCTGCTGAATTTTGTCGCGAGCTTGAGCATAGAGACTGTCACCGAACATCACGTAATCCAGTGCCTTCATATACAGGTGCGTTTGTTCCTGCTCCACATACCCCACTTGCCAAGCATCGGGCATCGCGATGGTGCCGGTATCCAGCGGCACTTCGTTTAAAATGGCTTTGAGCAGCGTGGATTTTCCGGCGCCATTGGCACCAATCAAACCAATTTTTTGCCCTGGGTGGACGACCAAAGATGTATTTTCCAACAGGACCTTTGTCCCGGCCGTCAATGTAACAGATTGAATACTGAGCATATCAGACGGGCGTCACCACGCGATCCGGTGTTACAAAATGACCTTCCGATAACTGATATTGCCGGTCCATTTTCGCTGCCAATTTCAAATCGTGCGTGACAACCAACAAAGCGGTTTCAAGCTCCTGATTCAACTCCAGCATCAAATCAAACACCTGTTGCGCAGAGGTTTCATCCAGGTTCCCGGTCGGTTCATCGGCCAGCACACAGGCGGGGCGTGTAATCAACGCGCGGGCAATGGCCACCCGCTGACGCTCACCACCCGACAATTCGGCCGGTTTATGTGCCATGCGATGCCCCAAACCAACCCGTTCAAGCAAAGCTTCCGCTTCCTTTTGCGCTTGCTGTGCGGGTTGACGCGCCACTCGCAACGGCAACATGGTATTCTCCAGTGCGCTCAATTCCGGCAGTAAAAAATGAAACTGATACACAAACCCCATATACTCATTACGCAATCGCCCACGTTTTACCTCACTGAGCCGGGAAAAATCCTGCCCGACAAGGCCGACCTCACCGGCGGTCGGTGTATCCAAGCCAGCCAACAAATGCAATAACGTACTTTTACCGGAACCCGAGCTGCCGACAATGGCCACCTTTTCATTGGTTTTCAGTTCAAAGTCCAAACCTTTGATGACCGGCGTCACCAACTTGCCGTCACGGTATTCTTTTTCCAAGTTCGTGGCATGAAGAATAACATTACTCATAACGCAAAGCCTCCGCGGGTTGAGTCTTGGCCGCGCGTCGGGCCGGGTAAATCGTGGCTAATAAAGTTAAAACAAACGCCAGGCCTGACACCACCCAAACATCGTCCCAATGTAGATCGGACGGAATTTTGCTGATGTAATAAATGTCCGCCGGGAAGAACTTAAAGCCGAACAGGTTTTCAATAAACGGTACGATCACATCAATATTCAGGGAAATCGCCACCCCACCGACAATCCCCATCAAAGCGCCGACAACCCCGATAATTAAGCCCTGCACCATAAAAATGGCTTGAATACTGGCCGGACTGGCACCAATAGTACGCAGCACCGCAATGTCTTTTTGTTTGTCCGTAACCACCATGACCATGGTCGACACGATATTGAATGCCGCCACCATGATAATCAACGCCAGCACGATGAACATCATGCGCTTTTCCATTTCAATGGCTTTAAAGAAGTTAGCGTGTTGCTGCGTCCAGTCACGGATGTACAACACCTGATCAATATCATCGGCAATTTCATTACGCACCGTGCGAACCGCGAACAAATCATCCAACCGCAATTGCAAAGCCGACACCGCATCACCCAGCTTGAACACTCGCTGGGCATCATTCATATGCACCAGCGCCAATGCGCTGTCGTATTCGTGCATCCCCACTTCAAACAGGCCGGACACGGTAAATCGCTTTAAACGTGGCATAATTCCCATCGGCGAAATCGAGGCCTGCGGGGCCACCAACGTGACTTTGTCTCCCACCGATACACCCAAGCCATTCGCCAGCTCCGTACCAATAATAATGTTGTAATCGCGGGATTTTAGGTCATCGATTTGCCCATAAACCATTTTGGACTGAACATCCGCCACCTGGCCTTCATACTGCGGCAAAATACCTCTCACCAAAACACCTTTAACACGATCCCCCGCCGTCAACATACCCTGCCCCATGGCATTCGGTGCCGCGCCCTTTACATGGGGCAAGGTTTTCACGATGCCGTACAAGTCCTGCCAATGGTGTAACCGTTCGCCGCGCTCGGACAAGGTCATATGCGCCGTCATGTCTAAAATACGGTCGCGCAATTCTTGCTGGAACCCATTCATAATCGACATCACCGTCACCAAGGCCGTGACGCCCAACGCAATCCCGATAATCGAGGACAGCGAAATAAACGAAATAAATCCATTCCGTTTTTTAGCCCGGGTATAGCGCATCCCCAATAACAACTCAAATGGCAGTTTGAACATAGAAAACTCTTAATTTAATCCTGCGTATTTACGGGCTGGAACACCGGCAATCCAATATTGAATTGCACCGCCCACGCCCGCAAGATAAAAATCACTAAAATCGACACGATGACCGACACATCCGCCGACACACCCCAACCTTCCATCAGCAACAATAAACTGATGCCGGCAAAAGAAGCCGTCGCATAGATTTCCTTACGGAAAATCAATGGCACTTCGCCCATCAAAACATCACGAATCACGCCACCAACCACACCGGTCATAACCCCGGTCATAATCACAATGGGGTCGGACAAGCCCAATGCCATGGCTTTTTGAGCGCCAATCACACTGAACACCGCCAGCCCCAACGCATCCAAAAACAGTAACAACCGCGTCGGTATGGTACGAAAACGCGCGTAGAAAAACAGGAACAGGGTTGACACCACCACTACATAAATATAGATGTTTTGCGACAACCAAAAAACCGGTTGATCTAAGATCAAATCACGTAAGGTGCCGCCACCGACGGCCGTCACCATGGCAATGACAATGGCACCGAATAAATCAAGCTGTTTCCGGCTGGCCGCCAATAACCCGGTCATGGCAAACACCATAGTGCCAAGCAAATCCAGATAATGAAGGGTGAAGGCTAAATTCATGGCGCTTATTATAAAGCAAAGCCTTGCGGCAATGATGACTTTAAACGCCAGGAATTCATCCTTGTGTCCATAAGCGGCACAAACAAAAACGCCCTCACAAGGAGGGCGTTTTTATTCAAAGACAAAGAGCGTCTTATTTGTCGGATTTCAAACGGTTGATCCCCAACATTTTCATAATATACTTCTGATAAATCGGCTCGGAGTTACCAGCTTTCATATTACGAATGAAGTATTTTTCAAATGCGATTTTCGCCAAGTGAACCCACTTACCACGCTTCGCCCAAGTCAGGTTACGTGGTGGAATTTGCGGTAAGGCCACAAAGGCCGCACCCGTGTCCCCCATGTCGGCCAGACAAACGGTGTTCCAAGTTGGCTCGGCATCCGGTTCCTTGCCTTCCAAATTCGCTTCAATGTTGTGGCAGATCGCGGTCACCATTGACTCGATCATCAACCCGGTTTTTGGTGTACCAACCGGAACCGGCGTTTTTTCAACCGGTGGAATCGCAATCCCAACACCCAGAGCATAAATATTATGAAACGCTGGATTACGGCTAAAGTTATCCACCTTAACGAAACCGCGCGGGTTGACCAAAGGACCACCCATATTTTCAGGCTCCGCCAATTCTTGCAGGAATTTAGACCCCTTAAACGCCGGCAACATCATGGAATATTTAAATGGCAATTCATGCTGATCAATGACTTCACCTTTATTATTGTGCTCATCAACATACATCTTGCCGTCTTCAATCTTGGTGACTTTAGCGTTGCAGATCCAATTAATATGACGATCACGCATTTCGTTTTCCATCAACCCTTTGGAGTCACCGACACCACCTAGTCCCAAATGACCGATGTAAGGCTCAGAGGTTACAAACGTCATTGGCACCTGGCTACGAATCTTACGCTTACGCAAATCCGTTTCCATAATCATCGCAAACTCGTAAGCTGGTCCATAACAAGAAGCGCCCTGTACCGCGCCTACAACGATTGGACCAGGATTCTCGCAGAACTCTTCCCACTGCTCGAACGCTTCGGTCGCGTGCGGCGTCGTACAAACGGAAACCGTGTTCCCGCCGTGGCTCTTCGGCCCAAAGCCTTCAATTTCTTCAAATGCCAATGCCGGGCCGGTGGCCAGAATCAGGTAATCGTAGTCCATTTCGTTACCGTCATCCAAAGTGATTTTGTTGTTCGGAGCATCCAGCTTCGTCACAGTCTGGTGGTAGAACTCGATGCCTTTACGCGTCAAATGCGGTTCCAGCTTGAAAGAAATGTCTTCCGGCTTACGCCAGCCAACGGCCACCCACGGGTTGGATGGGACGAAATTAAACTCGTCGATAGCGTTTACGACTTTGATGGTGTGTTCTTTGCCTAGGTGCTTACGAACATCGTAAGCCATCGGTAGACCACCGGTGCTTGATCCTACTACAACAATTGTTGCCATTTTTCGTTCCTTTTCATTCGTATCTCTAGAAATTGCACTTAAACCGTCAAACAAGAAAAGGTTTTAGGGTTCAGATCCCGAAAACGCTGAATCCCGCTATAACATCAAGCGCTTATCTGATTTTTATTTGAGAAATCCGAGCCGGAAAGTGGCGGCCGTCTTGACCGAGACGCCCTATCCGTGCTGTTTTTGAGTTACCACAGACTTCTTGACCGGAAATAATGAAGCATTAATATTCAAATTAAAAATAAATTTTTCGTATATTGAATAATAAGTTTTACTGATTTTATGGAATAAATTTTATTAGCGGTTGTTTTTAGCCTTTTTTAACCCCAGTGCCGGCAGCCAAACCAACACGATATATGAGGCTAATAAAACCGCCAAAAGCGTCACCAGACTCGACTGTTTCACCAAGGTATTTTCACTGAAACTCAACACCAATAATCCGGCAATCAAAATCTGCGTGGTGGCCCAGATCGGCCGCCCTACGCTGGCTAGCGCAAATCGATGACATGACTCCGCATCGTTTAAATACCCCCGCTTTGACTTCAAGTAACGCGCAAAGTAATGAATGGCGTCATCCAACACAATTCCGAGCGGCACAATCAAAATAACGGCCGATATGGCTTGCAAATTTTGCACGGAAAAATACGCAGTCAAAACCAAAATGACCGACAAAATACTGCTTAATAGGGTCATTAAACTTATTTTAAGGTCATGCCAAAATACTAATAACACCACAAAACTCGTGGCCAACATCACGCCCACCGCGCTGAGATTATCCAGCTTCCGGCCTAAATAGACCAAGCTCATTACAACCAATAGTGCAGACAACCACAGCATCAATGTCACCCACTTTGGATGCGCCTGAAATTTTTCCGCCAAACCAATAAAACCATGACGGTCTTCATAGTGCCCCACACGGAACTCCAAAAACCAGCGCAATAAAATCAGCGGCAACGCCGTCATCAGCATGGCGTAAGTCACGGCCGCGCCCAACAACACAATCCAAGCCGCATCCATTAAACGCGGGTCGTAAAAAGCCGCCACACCGAATCCCAGCCCGGTTGTCAGGTTAGACAGCAAAATGGGCGACGCATTCATACTCAAAGCTTCGGCCAAGGCATCATGCTGAAACCCGCCCCGCGCCATTTCCCGCAATAAAGCCGCCACCACATGCACCAGATTACTCATCATCAATGCCAACACCACCACCATGCCCAGCACAGACGTCTCGTTCAGCGACACACCAAACCAGCCTAACAGCCCCAACACAGCGCCCAATGTGGCCAAGCTCAACCCAAACAGCAATACACCGGCTTTAATCGAATCCATTACCTTAACCGCCACGGCCCCCATCAAAGCCAATGCCAGCCCAACCCACATAAAATGCATCTGCTCAAACAAAGCCAAGGATTGAAACAACCCGCCCAGCGCCAACAACCACAAGGCACCGAACACCACAGTACTTTTCCCGTAATGATGCGCTAAAATTTGTACCCAGTTGTAAGCCCAACGCCCCTTCATAATTGATTCAACCTTTTTCCCGATGCGATTGGATATGATTCTAGACCGTGCGTTTACACGAAACAGATGACGGCTATTATGCGGCCTGAAAACGCCAGTTGAAAGCAATATTTTGATAAAATACCGTCATTTCAACCCAATCCAATATAAGAAACCGCAGAAATTCGCATGTCCAAAACCTATTCCTTACTGGAAGCCGAACAGGTTCCACTTAAAGGCCAAGTATCGCATTGGTCACTCAACACCTCGGCCGAAGATGCCCTCGCCATTATGGAAAAAGCTCGAAACCACCCAGGCCTGGTGGTTTTGCTGACTCAGGACATGAGTGAAGCCAACAAATACGAAGATGCGCTGAACTTCTTTTCCGAAGGCGACCTTTCGATTCTGAATTTTCCGGAATGGGAAACCCTGCCCTATGATCAGTTTTCACCGCATCAGGACATCATCTCGCAACGGTTACGCACGCTCTACCAACTGCCGCAAACCCAAAAAGGCATATTGATTCTGCCGGTCAGCACCCTGTTGCAGAAAGTGGTTCCACACACCTTCATCGAACAATACACCTTTATATTAAAGTGCGGCGACACCCTCGACACCGAACCCTTTACCCAGCGTTTGGAATCCGGCGGTTATCAACGCGTCAGTCAAGTCATGGAGCACGGCGAATTTGCCGTGCGCGGTTCAATCATCGACCTGTTCCCCATGGGCAGCCGAACGCCTTTCCGATTGGATTTATTCGACGACGAAGTCGAAACCATCCGCTGTTTCGACCCGGAAACCCAACTCAGCACCGAACAGATTGACCAAATCGAACTCCTGCCCGCTAAGGAATACGACCTCAACCCGGACGGCATTACTCTTTTCAAACAATCTTTCCGGCAAACCTTCGGTGACGAATCGCGCAACAGCCTGTTATATCAAGCCGTTCATAACGGTCAGACCGTTGACGGCCTGGAATATTACCTATCCTTGTTTCACGCTGAAACCGCCACGCTGTTCGACTACATTCCCGAAAACAGTCTTTTCTTTAGCCAGCCGGCCATTCAGGACGCCATCGAACAAAACTGGCGTGATTACCGAGAGCGCTACCAAATCGCCCGGCACAATCCGGATTATCCCGTGTTGCCGCCGGAAGAGTTGATTCAAACCGAAAACGACATTTTCAGCGCCCTGAAAAACTATCACCGCATTCAGCTGGAACGCATCGCGTCCGGCAAAAGCCAGGTGAACTTCAAAACCCTACCGGTACCGGATTTAAATGTTCAGGCCAACAGTGAATACCCTATGGCCAAACTCAATGCCTTTCTGGATCAGTACCAGAGCGAATACGGCGGTCGCATTCTGTATTGCGCCGAATCCACCGGGCGTCGAGAAACACTGTTAACATTACTCGGAAAACACACTGAATTTAAAGGAAAAGTGCCTAAAATCGTTGACGATTGGAACGCCTTTAAACACAACGATTTACCACACCAAATTGTGGTCGGCCCACTGGAAGAATCCATCTTCACACCGGATTTCTGCCTGATCTCCGAGGCGCAGATTTTCGGCCAGACCGTTATCCAAAAGCGCCGCCGTAAGCGCAAACATTCCGAATTCGACACCGCCATTTCCAACCTCATCGAACTGGACGTCGGCAGCCCGATTGTCCATTTTGATCACGGGGTCGGTCGTTACCTCGGCTTGGAAACCATGACCATCCAAGGCGAAGAACACGAATTCCTGATGATTGAATACGCCGGTGAAGCCAAGTTGTACGTGCCCGTCACCTCGTTGCACCTTATCAGTCGCTACACCGGCGCCAGCGCCGAAACCGCCCCGCTGCACAAACTCGGCTCCGACAAATGGGACAAGGCCAAACGCAAAGCCGCCGAAAAAGTTCGTGACGTCGCCGCCGAACTGCTCGATATCTACGCCCAACGCGAAGCCAGGCCTGGTCATTCTTTCGGAACCGACGAAGAAGCCTACGCCCGCTTTAGCGCTAACTTCCCATTTGAAGAAACGCCCGACCAGGAAGCCGCCATCGATGCCGTGGTGCACGACATGCAAGCCAGCAAACCGATGGACCGCCTCATTTGCGGCGACGTCGGCTTCGGCAAAACCGAAGTGGCCATGCGCGCCGCTTTCATAGCCGCTTACGCCGGCAAACAGGTCGTGGTTTTGGTGCCCACCACCCTGTTGGCCCAGCAGCACATGGAAAACTTCAAAAACCGTTTTGCCGACTGGCCGGTGCGCATCGAAGGATTATCACGTTTCCAATCCGCCAAAGAAACCAAACAGATTCTCGAAGCGGTTCAAAACAAACAGGTCGACATCATTATCGGCACCCATAAGCTGATTCAGGGTGACATGAAATTCGACAACCTCGGCCTGATCATCATCGACGAGGAACACCGTTTCGGCGTGCGCCAGAAAGAGCAGCTCAAAAAATTGCGTACCGAAGTCGATGTACTCACCATGACCGCGACACCGATTCCGAGAACGCTGAATATGGCGATGAACGACTTGCGCGACTTGTCGATTATCGCCACGCCGCCGGCCAAACGCCTGGCCGTGCAAACCTTCGTACAGGAATGGAACCCGGATGTAGTCAAGGAAGCCTGCCTGCGCGAAATTCGCCGCGGCGGCCAAATCTATTTACTGTACAACAACGTTGACCGCATCGAACAAATGGCCGAAGACATTCGTGAACTTCTGCCGGAAGCCAAGGTGGACGTTGCCCACGGCCAAATGCACGAACGGGAACTTGAGCAGGTGATGCAGAATTTCTATCACCGCCGTTTCAATATTCTGGTCTGCACCACCATCATCGAAACCGGTATCGACATCCCGACCGCCAACACCATTTTGATTCACCGTGCCGACAAATTTGGCCTGGCGCAATTGCACCAGTTACGCGGTCGTGTCGGGCGTTCGCACCACAAAGCCTATGCCTATATGTTTACCGCCGGAAAAAGTTTGATGACGGCCGATGCCGAAAAACGCCTCACCGCCATCGCCAAACACGACACTCTGGGTGCTGGGTTCATGCTTGCCAGCCACGATTTGGAAATTCGCGGTGCCGGTGAATTGTTGGGCGACGGCCAATCCGGCCAGATTCAGGAGATCGGTTTCGGCCTCTATTCGGAACTGCTGGAACGCGCCGTCAAATCGTTGAAGTCCGGCAAACAACCCGCGCTGGAAGCCAAACTCCACACTGGCGCAGAGATTGAACTCGGCTTACCGGCCCTGATTCCGGAAGATTATCTGCCGGACATCCACACCCGATTGGTGTTCTACAAACGCATCGCCAGCGCCAACAACAGCGCCAGCTTGCAAGAACTGGAAGTGGAAATGATCGACCGCTTCGGGCTTTTACCGTCGCAAGTCAAAAACTTGTTTGAGGCGACACGCGTTAAACTGTTGATTGAACCGCTGAACCTGAAAAAACTCGAAGCGTCCGAATCGATGATTCGCCTTCAGTTTGGCGACAGCCCCAACATCAACCCGGTGGAATTGATTAAATTGATTCAAAACCACCCAAAGAACTATCAACTAAAAGGGCAAACGGAATTAAAATATTTCGATACAATGCCTGACATGAAACAACGAATCGACGCCATTGAACTCATTGTGGCGACCATCGCAAATAAGGAAACCTAAATGCACACACGATTGTTTTTCAGCCTCATCACGGTTTGCCTTCTCAGCCTGGGCTTCTCGACCAAAGCCCAAGCCAACAATCTTCCGAAATATCAGGTGGAATTGATTGTTTTTGAAACCCTCGCATTACGCGGTTGGACCGAAGAATACTGGCACGAACCGGATTTAATCAATACCGACGGCACCGTTAACCTCACCACCCTGCCGCCCAGCCGTTTCATGCTGAAAAGCGAAGCGAACAAAATGACGCCGAAAAAAGGCTATCACATTCTTTACCATACTAGCTGGGTACTGGAAGGTAAACCGGAAAACCAAACCAAACCGATTCTGATCGAAGCCTTACCGGAAAAAAGCTATCAATCCAAACTGCTTGGCACTTTGGTATTTTATAAATCCCGCTATGCCCATGTACGTTTAGACCTGGAATTGGAACGCAAAATTCCCCAGCGCATCCGCAACGAATTCGCCGCCAACGAGAATGTGGAAGAAGCAGACTTACCTGACTTCTGGCGTTTCCAGTTAAAGGAATCCCGCAAAATCAAATCCGGCGAACTGCATTATTTTGACCATCCGATTTTCGGCGCACTCGTCAAAATTCAATACCTAGGACGATAAGCCGTCTTCAGAGCCGGCCGCAACCGCCGGTTCTTTTCTCCTGCTAACGGCCTTCAAGCTTTTCTCAAGCCTTAATCGAACTTAAATATGACATCATAACGATAGTCATTTACATTTATACCCTTATAAATAAAGTCTATTATTTAGAGCAGGTTAAGGTTAAGCGCGTTGAGAAACCCAAAACGCCCTATCAAAACACATTAAGCAACATCGGCACGGCGAGTTCGTACCGAATTTTAAGAGGAAAAACACCATGAACACCCACATTAAATTACTCTACTGGCTGGCTCTACTGGATGGTATCGCGTTATTGCTACTGGTCTTTGTCGGTGTTCCGATTAAATACCAATTCGACTGGCCTTATATGGTCAAAGTGCTGGGGCCGACACACGGCGTCTTATTTATTTCACTAACTCTGACCATGTTATCCGCTGTGGCGAAAAAGCTGATTCACCCAGGCCTGGGCGCTTTGATCTTTGTTGCGGCCTTGATTCCATTAGGCGCTTTCTATGCCGACTACCGTTTGAAAAAATCGGTCAGCCAAGCTTAAAAGCGTTCAGCCACACCTTAAGCTAAAACGGCCAGGCCTGGCCATTTTCCGGTTTCAATACCAAAGACACATAACCAATAAAAAAGCCAATAAAAAAGCCGCTGGGATCATATCCTCAGCGGCTTTTTTAACATTTAACGAAAACGCAGCGCTTTCGAAAACGAAACGCTTTATTTATCCGGCAACACCAGATTCAGTTCCAGCACTTCAAAGCCATTCGCTTCATCCACCGAAATCTGCAATTGGTCCTGGTCAATGCTGACGTATTTGGCAATCACTTCCAGAATTTCTTCACGCATTTTCGGCAAATAATCCGGTGCTTTTCGCTCAGAGCGTTCATGCGCCAGCAAAATCTGCAAACGGTCTTTCGCCACATTCGCCGACTTTTTCTTTTTTTGTCCAAGTAAATAGTCTAGTAACGCCATAGCTTACTTCCCGAAAATTTTCTTGAAAAGGCCTTTCTTTTCAGCCGTTAAGAAACGGTGCTCTTTCTCTTCGCCCAAGAAGCGATCCACCACATCCTCATACGCCAAAGCCGCATCGGAATCTTGGCTTAGAATCACCGGCTCACCGGAGTTGGAGGCATTCAACACCTGCTGCGATTCTGGAATCACACCCAACAAACGAATATTCAACAAATCCGTCACGTCCTCCACCGACAACATTTCACCGGTTTCAACACGGTCCGGGTTATAGCGCGTCAACACCAAGTGTTCGACAATCGCTTCATCGCCGTTTTCCGCGCGACGAGACTTAGCCTGTAAAATACCCAAAATACGGTCGGAGTCACGCACGGAAGACACTTCCGGGTTGGTCACGACTATGGCTTCATCCGCGAAGTACAACGCCAATTGCGCGCCTTTTTCGATACCGGCCGGAGAATCACAAATAATGAAATCGAAGCCGTCTTCTTTCAGGTCTTCGATGACCTTTTCCACGCCTTCCTGCGTCAACGCATCCTTATCGCGGGTTTGAGACGCCGCCAGAATATACAGGTTATTGATGCGTTTATCGCGAATCAACGCCTGCTTCAAAGACGCTTCGCCCTGTACCACGTTTACGAAATCGTACACCACACGGCGTTCGCAGCCCATAATCAAATCCAGATTACGCAGCCCCACATCAAAGTCAATGACCGCGACTTTATAGCCCTTTAACGCCAGACCGGCTGAAATACTCGCACTGGTCGTGGTTTTGCCCACGCCACCTTTACCAGAGGTTACAACGATTACACGTGACACCTAAGCTTCTCCTTGAAATGACAATCGCCCGTCGAAACGACCGGCGAATAAAAACAAATTCTCAAAATTATAACGGACTTAACGGATTGCGTAAATTTACTCGTGACAAAAGTTTTCAAACCGTCACGGTTACGCCAAAATATCGGTATTAAACACCAATTTCCCGTCCTGAAGGCGAATCTCGACAAAACCCGATTGATACGCCGCGTCAATGTCTTCCGACAATTGATACATCCCCGCGATGCACACCAGTTCCGGGTTCAACTGTTTGGCAAAAATGCGCGCCGACGTATCGCCCGACGAACCGGCAAACACCTTCCCCATCACCTTTCCGAACACATGCACATGACCGTCCGCCACCACTTCAGCACCCGGATTAATCGGCCCCATCACAATCAAATCACGATCCTTGGCGTAAATCTGCTGGCCGGAACGCACCGCGCCATTCACCATCATGGCGGTTTTCAAACCGGCTTCTTCGGCCGCCGCTTTGGGTTTGCTTGGGCGCGCGGCTTTCGGCTTCTCTTTCGGGAAAATCGCCAGGCCTGCATACTCCGCCTGTTCTTTAATACTCTCGTCTTCGGTACGAATACCGATCGGAATCATCTGCTGCTGGATCAAATACTCCACCAACAACGCCAAAAAGGTCGGGTCTTTCAATTCAATTTGCGGTTCCAGAACAATCGGAATCCCCACAAAAAAATCCGGCGCCTGGCCGATTTTCGCCGCAATCGCCTGCTTGGTGTCGTCAATTTGATCGGAAAAAAGATTTAGAACGGTTAAGGAAAGGATTGAGCCTTTTAAATCGATTATTTTGCTCATAGCGTAAGGTCGAACCTGAAACAATTAAAGAAGGGAATCTTACTTGACCCGCGGGGTTCCGTCAAAGGCAAATGCCGAAGAATGTATGGATAAATACTGAAAAAATAAAACGGAGGAAAGTAAAGCTTTGTAAATGGTGCCCAGGGCCGGAATCGAACCGGCACGGTATTTCTACCGAGGGATTTTAAGTCCCTTGCGTCTACCAATTTCGCCACCTGGGCGGGCAAGAAAATAATGAGGATTACGAAGAACCGAAAAATGGAGGCGGAACCCGGAGTCGAACCGAGGTCCACGGATTTGCAATCCGCTGCATAGCCACTCTGCCATTCCGCCATTTGGAGCGGGAAACGAGGATCGAACTCGCGACCCCAACCTTGGCAAGGTTGTGCTCTACCGCTGAGCTATTCCCGCATTCGTAATGAAGGCGTATTATAGGGCGAGACGGAAAAATTACAAGCTTTTTTAACGAAAAAACCCGAATCTGTGACGGAAAATTAACCGCCCCAAACTCGGGTTTTCAAAATCATATCGCAAGTTATTGATTACGATGGGTCTTTTGCGTTTTCTGCCGAGGTATCCAAAATCACCGGCAAGGCGGCGTGCCCGTATTGATACCAGGTAATAATCGTCAAAATCGCCGCGAAGTACAGCATCGGGAAGCCCAGTGCGCCCCAATCCACGCCCCAAAGTTCACCGCCGTACAACAACCAGGTTAACGCCGCCAATTGCGAGGCGGTTTTGATTTTACCCAGATTGGACACCGCCACCACTTCACGGGCGTTATTTTCCGCCATCCATTCCCGCAAGGCGGAAATGCTGACTTCGCGCATCATAATGACGATGGCCGATAAGGTGACCCAAAGGTTTTGATATTCCACAGCCACCACAATCAGGGCGGCGGCGACAATCAATTTATCGGCCACCGGATCAAGAAACGCGCCGAGCTTGCTGCTGACATTGAGTTTACGTGCCAGAAATCCGTCGAACCAATCGGTAATCGCCGCAATCATAAAGGCCAGCCCGGCCCAGAAACGCGCATCCTCAATGGGAGCGTAGTAACACATCAAGAAAACGGGAATCAGTAGTACGCGAGACCACGTCATCATCATAGGTAAGGATTGCAGGGACATAAAACTCTAAATCTTTTTTATTTTAGCTTGTAAAAACGCCGCCCGGCGGACGGTCTATCGGTCAAAATCCAAAAAATATTACCATAGACCCGCATGAGTATGGCAATAAATGGCGGGGTTTCGTAAAAAGTTCATACCCCTAGCCCGAATATTTCACAAATTTGCACCGACCTTGCTTGCTCCTTGATTCCACAAGAAATATTTTCTCAGTCGGTCGTAATCGTGGATACGACACTTCTTCGAAAATTTCCTTGTGAAACCAATGCTCTACGCAATCTCAGCAAAAATTCATGAAACATTCGGGCTAGTTGACTGATGTCATAAATACGGTGAATAAGCCAGACGCTTTCATACTCAGATTTCCCCATGAAAGAAATCGTAAATGGTCTGCGCAATTTTCTGACTGATGCCGGGCACTTTCTGCAACTCGGCGACCGCGGCGTTTTTGACTTCGCTCAAGCCGCCAAAATGGGTCAGTAATTTGTGGCGCGTTTTCGCCCCGACACCGGGAATGTCTTCCAGGCGGGAATGCGTTTGCGCTTTCTGGCGACGACTGCGGTGGCTGGTAATGGCGAAACGGTGCGCTTCGTCGCGAATGTAATTGATTAAATGCAAGGCGATATCGTCGGCTTCCAGGTCGATGCCTTCTTCGTTAAACGGCGTGTACAAAATCTCCAGGCCTGCTTTTCGCCCTTCTCCTTTGGCGACCGATACGAGCGGCACATTATCCAGTTCCAACGCTTTAAAAACTTCGATGGCTTTATTGAGCTGCCCTTTCCCGCCGTCGATGACAATCAAGTCCGCCATCGGCAAGCCTTCTTTTTTCACTCGGCTGTAACGGCGCGTCAACGCCTGATGCATGGCCGCGTAATCATCGCCCGGTTGAATGCCTTCGATATTGAACTTGCGGTAAGCACTACTGTTGGGCACGCCTTCACTGAACACCACGCAACTGGCAACGGTTTGATTGCCTTGAGTATGACTGATGTCGAAACACTCCATATGGTTCGGCGGCACCGGCAAGGCCAGCACTTCCTGCAAGGCTTTTACCCGCTCGGCTTGTGAGGCTTTTTGCGTGAGTTGCTGTTTCAAGCCGGAGGTGGCGTTGGTGATGGCCAGTTTCATCAAGCCCTTTTCGGTTTGCGAGTTCGCTTGACGAATTTTGACTTTATCGCTGGCTTTAACGGCGGTTTTTGAAGCCGTTTTTGAAGCTATTTTAGGGCCGGATTTCGAGTCGGTTTTCTCGGCTTGTCGTTCGGTTTCACGTTCGGTTTGGCGTTTTTCCGACAACCAGCTTTCCAACGCGGCCTTATCTTCCAACGCTTCGGACACCATTAATAATTGCGGCACCGGAAAGTCGGCGTAATGCTGGCTGATAAAGGCGGTAATCACTTCGTCGGCATTGACTTCCTGACCGCCGGTTTTCGGGAAAGTGTTCTGACTGCCCCAAAGGTTGCCACCGCGATACATCATAATCGACACACAGACCTGATTGGCCTCTTCGGCCATCGCAACCACGTCTGTGTCTTTAGCGCCGGGTTGGTTAATCAAGTGCTGGCTTTGAATGGCGCGTAACGCGGAGATTTTATCGCGATACACCGCCGCCGCTTCAAACTCAAACGCATCGGAGGCCGCTTGCATTTTATGGCCGAGGTTTTCAATCACCTCAAAGCTTTTGCCTTCCAAAAACGCAATGGTGTTGGCCACGTCTTCGTCGTATTCCTCTTGGGTAACCAAGCCTTCTACGCACGGGCCGGAGCAGCGCTTGATCTGATATTGCAAACACGGCCGCGAACGATGATTGAACACGCTTTCCGCACACTGGCGCACCGGAAAGATTTTCTGGATGGCATGCAGGGTTTGATGCACCGCCGAGGCATTGGGAAACGGCCCGAAATAACGCCCCACCCGACGCTTGGCCCCGCGATGATAACTCAATGACGGAAACTTTTTGCCGGTGGAAACGAAAATATACGGATAGGATTTATCGTCACGGAACAGGATGTTGTAACGCGGTTTATGGCGTTTGATTAAGGTGTTTTCCAGAATCAGCGCTTCAGATTCGGTATCCGTGACCGTGACCTCAATCGAGGCGATTTGCGCCACCATTGCTTCGGTTTTAATGGCATCATGACGTTTTTTGAAATAACTCGACACCCGCCGCCTCAGATTCTTGGCCTTGCCGACGTAAATAATCTGTCCCTCGGCATCTTTCATCATGTAAACGCCCGGCCGTTCGGTCAGGTTTTTCAAAAAAGCGTCGATGTCGAATTGAGTATCTACTTGTTTTGTCATTTCGGTTAGAATGGGGCTTCTTGTTCGATCAGCTCGGCCTGGCGCCGGCTGTCATATTCAAATAATTTATGAAATCGCTGCACGAAACGGCAAAACAATAGCCGTTTGGGAAACATTTTATTCCCGATTTTCGTGCCAGGATTTCGACACATTATAAGGTATTGTCAATGGAGAATCCGAATCAAAACGATGGTTTGAACCGATTGGCCGGAGCGGCGGAAAAATTCATCAAACAGGAACGTTGGAGCCGCCGCTGGACCAACCTGCTGAAACTCGCGGTCATTACTTACATTATCGTTACATTGGTCATGCTTTCCAAACAACTTCCCTCCGAAAAAGAAATATTGGGGAACGATAAGCATGTTGCGATAGTCAAACTGGAAGGCGCGATTATGCCCGGCACTTACACCAGTGCGGAAAAACTCAATCCATTATTGGATAAAGCCTTTAAAAACCCGAATTCCGAAGCCGTCATTATCCAAGCCAATTCGCCTGGCGGTAGTCCGGTGCAATCGGCATTGATTAATGATGAAATCACCCGTTTGAAAAACCTCTATCAAAAACCGGTTTACGTGGTGGTGGAAGACGCCTGTGCTTCCGGTTGTTATTACATTGCCGTGGCCGCGGATAAAATTTACGCCAACAAAGGCTCGCTGGTCGGCTCCATCGGCGTGCGAATGGATAGCTTTGGCTTTACGGGTCTGATGGATAAAATCGGCGTGGAAAACCGTTCGATGCACGCCGGAGAACACAAAACCTTTTTGAACCCGTTCGGCCCAGTGGATAAAGAAGGCCGAGAGTTCTTCCAGAAGCGCATTCTGGATCGTACCCACGAACAATTTATCGACGCGGTACGAAAAGGCCGTGGTGACCGTTTGAAAGAAAACAAAAACACCTTCACCGGTTTGGTTTGGTTGGGTGACGAAGCGGTTGAAAACGGTTTGATTGATGGTTTGGGTGATATGGGTTACGTGGAGCGTGAAGTCATCAAACAAACCAACACCCGTTACTACGAAACCGAAAAAGGTTTTATGGAGCAATTCCTGGGCGACATCAGCGCCAAAACCGCCAGCAAATTGTCGATGTACTTCACGTCCATGCACTGAGAGTACTCAGGCTACAACCTTTCTTTTCGCCAGGCCTGGGCATTTTCAATGTCCGACCTGGCATAAACATCACGGTATAACCCACTGAGTTTTAATGTTATTTAACAGAAATGGTATAATTAACGTTTAACTTAACTGTGTTTGATTTTTATACCATGTCCACACCTGCCAAAAGAACTTTCCGACGCTGGAAAAACCTACCTCCCCGGCGGTTGGCCTTAATCGTTTCTATTACGGTTTTCATATTATTAAGCCTTGGCAGCACTTGGATTACCTACACCAATTACAACACGCAAAAACAACATCTGATTCACTACGCCACTCAGCAAGAAATCAACAGTTTCAATGCCAGTACAAAAGCACTACAAATCAATGCCGATGTGATTTTTACGGCCGCCATCAATCAAAACGATATTCTTCGCCTGATGGCTAAGGCGTATCATGGTGATAAAGCGGTTCGTAACAAAACACGACAAGCCCTTTACAGCCGACTGGAGCCTTTGTACCGCTTACTCAAAACTGAGTACATTCGACAATTGCATTTCCATCTTCCGGATAACACCAGCTTTCTGCGCTTCCACCGCCCTTCGCTATTCGGCGATGACTTATCGAATGCCCGTTACAGCATTGCTCAGGTTCACAAAACCAAAAAACCGGTTTTCGGGTTTGAAGAAGGTCGTATTTTTAATGGTTTTCGTCACGTATATCCGTTGCACTACCAGGGAGAACTGGTCGGCAGCGTGGAAGTTTCCTTCTCCATCGACGCCATCTACAACCTCATTACGCACGATCACAACGAAGCGCACGAGTTATTGCTGAAAAAAGATTTAATCAAACAAAAAGTGTTTGAAAGCGAACAGAACAATTACGCACTCTCAAAAGTGTCCGATCAATACCTGGTGGATAAAAGAGTGCAATACCACGAGAATCGTCCAAACACCATTCCCCCGAAACGGATTGACGCCATTAATGACAACCTCCGTGACGAACTGCAATCTAAACTGGGGCACTGTTCGGTCTGCCATTTCGTTACGCCCATCAGCCAAACCTATTACCTAGTCAGTCTTTTCCCACTGAAAAACATTGAAGACCAAGCCGTTGGCTACATCATCAATTACATTGAAGAACCGGGGCTTCGCATCGTCACCGAAAACTTTATGAAAATCAATCTGGTCAATGAAAGCTTTCTGTTCATTATCAGCTTGTTGACCTTCTTCTATCTGCGCAACCAGATTCATCAAAAACGCCAGTTACACAAAATGGCACGTACCGACAGCTTGACCAATCTGCCAAATCGCAATGTATTTAAACGCGCGTTAAATGAACACATGAAACGCAGTCAATCCAAACAAACACCCCTGAGTCTGGTGTTCTTTGACATTGACCACTTCAAACAAATTAACGACAACCACGGCCACCTAATGGGCGACAAAGTGCTGACCACCATTGCTCGCACCGTGGAAGACGGCCTCACCAGTAAAGACGTTTTTGCACGTTGGGGCGGCGAAGAGTTCGTGATACTGTTACCGGAAACCTATTTGGAAGATGCCGAAAAAGTGGCCGAACGCCTGCGTAAGACGCTGGAAAACTTGGATATTCACGGCTTGAAAATCACATCCAGCTTTGGGGTGACGGAATTAAACCCCAAAGATACGGCAGAAAGCTTGATGCACCGTGGCGATGGTTTATTGTACCGCTCCAAAGAAAAAGGTCGTAACCGCGTCTCCGTCGGTTAATCAAACTGAAAACCGACCAGGCCTGCTCCGCCAATCCAAATGACAGACATAACAGACATAACAGACATATAACAGACATATAGCAGACATAAAAAAACCGCCATTAAGGCGGTTTTTTTATGGGGGAATGACAGACGCTTACGCGACGGCCACGCCGATGTCCGACAATTTCTTCGGTTCTTCCACTTTGTAGTCGGCCATTTCGTCGAATTGCAGATAGCGGTAAACATCATCCGACATGGTATCCAGCATCGACACAGCTTCCATATACTCGGCCACAGTCGGAATACGACCTAAAACCGAACATACCGCCGCCAGCTCCGCCGACCCCAGATAAACATTTGCGCCGTTACCTAAGCGGTTCGGGAAGTTACGGGTCGAGGTCGAAAAGACCGTCGCGCCGTCGGCGACACGCGCCTGGTTCCCCATACACAAGGAACAACCCGGCATTTCAGTCCGTGCACCCACACGTCCGTAAATGCTGTAATAGCCTTCTTCAATCAACTGACGTTCGTCCATCTTCGTCGGCGGCGCAATCCACAAACGGGTCGGCACATTGCCCATTTGCTCCAGCACCTTACCGGCGGCACGGTAATGACCAATATTGGTCATACAGGAACCAATGAACACTTCGTCGATTTTAGCGTTTTCCACGTCAGACATCAGTTTCACGTCGTCCGGATCGTTCGGGCACGCCACAATTGGCTCTTTAATGGTTTCCAAGTCGATTTCGATCACCGCCGCGTAATCCGCATCGGCATCCGCTTCCATCAACTCAGGGTTATCAATCCACGCCTGCATTTCGTCACGACGACGTAACAGGGTCTTGGCATCCTGATAACCGTTTTCAACCATCCAGTCAATCAACGCCATATTGGACTTCAGGTATTCGATAATCGGTTCTTCGCTCAGCTTCACCACACAGCCGTTGGCGGAACGCTCGGCGGACGCGTCGGACAACTCAAACGCCTGCTCCACTTTCAAATGCTCCAAGCCTTCGATTTCCAGAACACGGCCGTTAAAGATGTTTTTCTTGCCTTTCTTCTCAACCGTCAGCAAACCGTCCTGAATCGCTTGATATGGAATGGCATTCACCAAATCACGTAAGGTAATGCCCGGCTGCATTTGTCCTTTGAAACGCACCAAAACCGATTCCGGCATGTTCAACGGCATCACGCCCAAGGTAGCGGCAAAAGCCACCAGGCCTGAGCCCGCCGGGAAAGAAATCCCGATTGGGAAACGGGTGTGCGAATCGCCACCGGTACCGACGGTATCCGGCAACAACAAACGGTTCAACCAGGAGTGAATCACCCCGTCACCCGGACGTAAGACCACGCCGCCACGGCTGGTCATGAAGTCCGGCAAGGAATGCTGCAATTTCACATCCACCGGTTTCGGGTAAGCGGCGGTGTGACAGAACGACTGCATCACCAAATCTGCCGAGAAGCCCAAACAGGCCAATTCTTTCATTTCGTCACGCGTCATGGCACCGGTGGTGTCTTGCGACCCAACCGTGGTCATGCGCGGTTCGCAATACATACCAGGACGTACACCTTCGACACCACAGGCTTTACCGACCATTTTCTGAGCCAGCGTATAACCGAAATCCGCTTGGGATTTATCGGTCGGGCGAATAAAGACATCAGACGGTTCCATGCCCAGTGCTTCACGCGACTTATCGGTCAAACCACGGCCGATAATCAACGGCACACGCCCACCGGCACGCACTTCGTCCGGCATGGTGTCCGGTGCCAATTCAAAGGTGGAAACCACCTCGCCCGCTTCGTTGGTGATTTTCCCGTCGTATGGATGAATCGTGATGACGTCACCCATGTTCAAATTATCCACTTCACATTCAATCGGCAAAGAACCGGAATCTTCCGCCGTATTGAAGAAAATCGGTGCGATTTTGCCGCCCAACACCACGCCGCCTTGGCGTTTGTTCGGCACGTAAGGGATGTCGTTACCGAAGAACCACATCACCGAGTTCATCGCCGATTTACGCGATGAACCGGTTCCCACCACGTCGCCCACATAAGCGACCGGGTGACCTTTGGCTTCCAGTTCGGCAATGGTGCCGTCCACATCGTCCATGCGCGCTTTCAGCATTTCCTTGGCGTGCAACGGAATGTCCGGGCGTGACCAAGCCGCTGTGGCTGGCGACAAATCATCGGTATTGGTTTCGCCTTCCACTTTAAAGACGGTGACGGTAATTTTTTCCGGCATCTTAGGCTTATCCAGGAACCATTCGGCGTTAGCCCAGGACTTCAATACCTGCATGGCGTAATCGTTGGTTTTCGATTTTTCCACCACGTCGTGATAGGCTTCATACACCAGCAAAGTTTTGGAAAGGGCTTTCACCGCTTCTTCGGCCACTTCGGCGTTCTCGCTGTCCAGCAAACCGATCAACGGCTGAACGTTATAACCGCCTAGCATGGTGCCCAACAAGAAGGTGGCTTTCACCGGGGAAATCAAATCAACAGACACTTTGCCCGCCGCCACGTCCGCCAAAAAGCTGGCTTTCACGTAAGACGCCTCGTCAACGCCCGGCGGCACACGGTTCACAAACAAATCCAATACAAAATCCGTTTCACCCGCCGGTGGGTTTTTAATCAATTCAACCAGTTGTGCTGTTTGCTCCGCATCCATCGGTAACGGTGGAATTCCTTCCGCTTCACGTTCAGCCACATGTTGACGATAGGCTTCTAACATACTCTCTCTCCAGTACTTATGATTTTTTTGGTTGGAGACATTTTATCATAGACACACCCAAACACTTAAGCCACAGGTGCCAACAATCTAAAAAAGAATTCACGCACCGGAAAACCGGGCGACCATCAGGCTGATCTGGTTCAGTGAAGCACCATGCTTTCAAAACCGTCCCAAAACAGCATCCCCAGCAGCCATATATTCAAAACCACAATCACAATCGACGCCATCCAAGCCATCATTTTAGTGCCATAGCAGTTCACCAAATCCCCCATTAAAGCCGGGTCGGAAGTCATCATCACCAACGGAATCACGGCAAACGGCAACTGCATCGACAAAACCACCTGAGACAACACCAGTAAACTCAATGGCTTGGCGCTCAATAAAATGGCCACCGCCGCCGGAATCATGGTCGCCAAACGGATATACACGCGGATTTTTAAAATATTAACCGGGCGTTTTTTAAAGAAGGATTCAAACACAATCTGGCCTGCCAGCGTGCCTGTTGCGGAACTGGCAATGCCCGACGCCAGCAACGCGATGCCAAAGGTCAGCGCCGCCGCACCGCCGAGCAATGGTCCTAAGGTGTGATAAGCTTCGTCGATATCGGTAATTAACAACCCTTTTTCATGGAATGCCGCCGAGGCCATAATCAAAATAGCGGAGTTCACGACCCAAGCGGCGGTTAACGCCAATATCGTGTCCCACTTCATCATTTTATAAAAGCGTTGTAACGCCTCCCCTGCCAAGCTGGAACGGGTTGTCACCTGATGAGAGTGCAAATACAGGTTATGCGGCATCACAGTCGCCCCCAAAATGCCCATCGCAATAAACAAAGCCGTGGTGTTCATAATGGTATCGTTCGGCACCGCCAAAGCCTTGGCTACCTCAGCCCACTCCGGTTGCACCAACCACAGTTCCACCACATACCCCAGGCCAATGGTGGCGACAAAGGCAAAAATGGTCATTTCCACCCAGCGGAACCCAAAACGCTCCAGCCAGAGAATCAACAGCACATCAAAAATCGTCAGAAAGATGGCGGCTACCAGTGGAATCTCAAACAACAGGTTCAACGCCACCGCCACGCCTAAAAATTCGGCCAAATCCGTCGCCACCATCGCCAAGCCCGCCGAAGACAATAAAAACGTCCCCCATCGTCCGGGGTGTTCGCTGCGAATCATCTGAGCTAGATTTCGCCCCGTCGCAATTCCCAGTTTCGCACTGAGCAACTGCATCAAAATCGCCACCAGCGACGCCAACGTAATCACCCAAAGTAAGTCATAACCATAACGGGAACCCGCTTCGATGGACGTCGCCCAATTGCCCGGGTCCATATAACCCACCGACACTAAAAAAGCCGGGCCTAAAAAATACCAAATAGAAGGTTGATCCGGCTGCTTCCCTGCGGCTTGAATATCCATAAAAACCTGTTTTGTTAAATAATTATCGAAATAAATTAAAGGAATAATGAGAGGCGTCATACCAAAACGAATGCTACACAACCCCCGCCCAAAGCCATTAACCAATAATTAATTAGATATTAATTAGTCATTAATTAGCCAAGACTAAAATATACATTAACAATGAAAAATATAAATTGAGAGACTATGAATATCCGGCTGAACTGACTCCAAATACATACAAAGCCATTCGTTGTAAACGGACTTCAATGCTAAAATGAGTTCAAACAGTCAAGGCAAACAAGATGAATTCAAAGCCAAAATCGACCACAGCGCAAACACCCAAACTTCGTCTCGACGTCCACAACGGCCTCACCGAATTTTCCGCCGAACAGGCCGCGCAGTGGGATGCCTTGGTACAGGACAACAATCCCTTTCTCAAACACGGTTTTTTATCGGCGCTGGAAGCCCACGATTGCGTGGGCGAACATTTCGGCTGGTTGCCGCACCATCTCACCCTCACTTATGAAAGCCCGCACGGCGATCGCATTCTGGCCGCCCTGCCGTTGTATGAAAAGCACAATAATTACGGCGAATTCGTTTTTGACCAGGCCTGGGAACAAGCGTGGAATCACGTCGGCTTGCCCTATTACCCCAAACTCGTCTCCGCCGTGCCTTACACCCCTGCACAAGGACAGCGTTTTCTCATTCACCCGACGCTGGAAACCATCAGCAATGGATTATTCGACGCCGAACAACTGCAAATGCAGTTATTTGACGGCGCATTGGCCTTAGCCGAAGAACTCAATATGAGTGGCGTTCACTGGTTGTTCGCCAACCCGGAACAGCAGGCCTGGCTGGAATCGCACAAACGCGATAACGAATACTTCCGTCACGACTGCCAGTTCCATTGGTTCCATCAGGATTACCAAACCTTCGACGACTTTCTTGCCCAACTCAAAAAGAAAAAACGCAAGAACATCCGCCAAGAACGCAAAGCCGTCGTCGAAAGCGGCCTCCAATTCCGTCAACTCAACGGCCACACCGCCACCGAAGCCGATTGGGACAACTTCAGTTATTTCTATCAGAAAACCTTTATCGACAAATGGAGCACCCCCACGCTCAACCTCAACTTCTTTAAAGCCATCGCCCAAGCCATACCCGAGCAAATTCTGCTGGTGCTAGCCGATTTGGACGGCCGTTGCATCGCCGGGGCCTTAATGTTCCGCTCCGACACCACGCTTTACGGCCGCCACTGGGGCTGTATTGAAGAAATCAAACACCTGCATTTTGAAACCTGTTTTTACCAAGGCATCGACTACGCGATTGAAAACAACATTCAAACATTCGAACCCGGTGCCGGCGGCGAACACAAAATCGCCCGTGGTTTCACCCCCGTCAAAATGCGCTCCACCCACTGGCTCACCCAAAACCCATTCCCGGCAGGCCTGGCCAGATTTATCGAAGAAGAAAAACACATGATTGACGACTATGCAGCCGACTGCTGGACGCATTCGCCTTACACAACCAAGCAGACTTAAACCATAGTGTTTTTTGCTAACATTTGAAAATGAAATCGGGTAGGATAATTACCGAAAAGCGGAACGGTCGCCTTTGATAGAGTGGTTAGAGGTCAAGCTTCAATGACAGTCAGATTCGATGGATTTCAAAGAAGTTTGACTCCATTGATTTGATCGGGAATTAAACCCAATATCGTATAACCTGTCAAAATCACCGGTTTGACTCAATATAAGAACATAAATACCTGAAAAACACGCCAGTATAAAATAACAAGGCAAAAGTGCCTTATACAATAAATGTTAGGCAGGGGGGCACGTGACCAAACCACACAATGAAAAGGAAGTGACTGACGACTGTGTCGTGCATGATCACCCTGTTCCTCCCGAAGAGCTCGCTAGGTATAGCGTCGAGCGAGATCCGTATTCTGAGGCTGACATTGCCAGCTACGTTGAGGGTCAGGCTCGTGACGAAGAAGTTCAACACGTTGAGCGCATAAAAACAGAGATTGTTCTGGGCGATACCTACGAAATGTGGGATGTAACCACAGATAGTAACCGTTGGTGGGTCATAACGAATCTCACCAACCTTTACTCCCAAAAGCATTTTCCAAGCCTTGATTACACTCTGTCTTTCCATATTGGGCTTATGATGCGTTTGAGAAGCCGATCGGATAATGTCGACGCAGGAGAGCCCAGTCCATTCGATGAAGTCATTCGCCGCGAAGAGCAGGCGTCTCACAGGCATGACAGTGCTGTTGAGGCTGAGGATTACCAAACCGTCGGGATGTTGCTAAGGGAAGCTCTAATTTCGTTGATTGGTGCGCTAAGGCGTAAAACTGAGATACCCGAAGAAATAGAACGGCCGCAAGATGCGAATTTTATTGGCTGGTCAGACGTTCTCATGAACCAATTGTGCCCAGGAAGTAGCAATAAGAATCTTAGACAACATTTGAAGAGCGTCGCGAAAGAATCGTGGCAGTTGGTGAACTGGCTCACACACTCCAGAAATGCCAATAAGACAGCCTCTTCTATAGCAATTCATTCTTGCCAAACAGTGATCGGCCATTTCATCCAGATCTTAGAAAGAAGCCGGCTTGATCAGAACGAGGAGTGCCCGGTTTGTAAGTCACGGAACATAAGAACCCATTTCGATATTTCCATCGGTGACGATGGTGAATACTTCTCAAGTTGTGGGGTATGTGACTGGACTGACCACCCGGATGCAGTGGGAGAATGAGCTACAGAGAGGGATTTATGCCTAACCAGTGCAGGCACGGCGACGCCCTTTACATTTCGCCTTCGGCTCCATTTCGTGGGCGCGCATGCTGCAAGCGTTATGTTTTAAAGAGAAACTCATGGATACAGATAACAGAAAATATACTTCCATAATAAGTATCGTGACAGCGGTTGGTGCATTTAGCGTTTCAGGCATCTCCGTTTATTGTGGTTATGATTTATTTCGTTTAGGTGTAGAAACAAAAGTAGCGATTTCTGCAAATACAGGTTCTGACAATATTGAAATGTATGCAGTAACCCCTGGTATTGCGTTTCTTTTATTTGGTATTTATTTGTCCACCAAGGCACTTAAAACCTTGATTCACAGTAAAGGTTTTATTGAGTATTTGTTTGAGTGGTTACATAAGAGAAAAACATAACAAAGCACTCAAGCGGACTGCGCTAAAGCGCAGCTCGCTTAGTTTTATCGTTAGCACTCAGGAGAGAATGTGCAAAAGTCGGACTATTTAAAAGACTTTGAAGAGCATCTAAAAGTGCTGTCAGAGGAAGGATACGATATTGATGATGAGAGATTCAAACACGTAAAAGGGCTCTCAATGCTGCTAATGCATGCGCACGATGCAATCAAATCAATGTTTCTTATAGAGAACTGCGCCAAATACGAGATTGAGGGTAGCTCTGAGGAACATTTATTGCAGCAGGCATTGTTTAGAAATGCAGTTTTAAATTACGCAAAGTGCTTTTCTCAATCTGGTAAGGGTCGGATTACACTTGATAAGAATGACATATATAAAGACATGAGCGCCCTGAAAGATGTCCATGATCAAGTAATGAATTTAAGAAATAAGTTCTTCGCTCATAGTGATGATTCTGGCTTGGACTATGTATCTTTGGCAACAAAAGAAGAAATAAACCATATTGTGGTAAAGCAACTTTATACTATTGTTGTTCCCCTAAACGAGTTTCCTAAGTATGTCACTCTATTCAAGTTTTGCGGGGATGCTATAGCAGAAAAGATTCAAAAGAGTTTCTCAAGTATCGAAAGAAGACTAGGTAAAAAGGTTCATGGTTTTGGTGGGTGCTAACAAGGCCATCAAATTCGTTCCGGCCGCAAAATGCGCGCCCTCCACCGGACTTCCTACGCGTTGCTTCGGCAGCCGTTTATGGCGGCATTAGGTTCAATCTGAAATGAGAAAAAAGAGCTATAAACTTGAATGGTTTATTATTTTTACAGCTTTAATGAGTGTTTTCATTTCAGCTATCTTGGATTTGTATTATGAGAACCTTTCCTTATTTGCACGTTCAGGTGCTATCGCTGTGCTCTTAGCAGCGATAGTTGAATACAGAATCTCTTCTCACATATATGATGATGTTTATAGAGCAAGTGCTCGACAACAACATTCTGGTTTTGCGACAAGGCCCAAGAAACCAAAGAATAAAGGCTTTCTTTCACTAGTAACGCATTCAGTGCTAATTCTTGGAACAATTATTTGGGGTTATGGTGACTTAGCGTGGCCTTAAACCTAACAATTCACTCAACCCGACCGCGCTAACGCGTGGCCGGTTAGCTTAGACGTTAGGAGCGCCCGAAGGCGCTCCTAACGGGGTGGCGATTAAAATTGCTTTGCCATGACGCGCCTTCGCGCCTCATAACAAACCAATAACCTGACGTGTTTCACCCCAAAAATTAAAATTTTTCAGGCGAAGCCACGCAGGTTATCACCACCCCGTTATACAACTTGAGTCAATATTAAGGTAAATAAATGCCCCAAAATATAAATTCTGCTTATAGAGTTCGTGAAATACTCCTTGAAGCTAAAAAAAAGCAAGATAAAACACCTGTCCATGAAGTCTGGGCAGAGATATTTGATATTGAAGAAACTGAGCAGAATCCAAAAAACTTTGCAATTTCTCGTCGCTTAGCGGATTTGCATGATGAAGTTGAGCTTATTCGCACTGAAATGATGAAGCTAGACTTTTCTGAAAGCCTGTATTCACCATCCTTAAATAAATGTAATGCTGTATTCGGTGTTCAAACTATTATGGCCACATGGCAATCACCAAAACAACAAATATCACCAGAAGTAGAAACTGCTTTAGGCTTTTGTTCAGAAATTCTTCCGAATGAAGAGCTATTAATTGATGAAAAAAATATCGATGAACTGAAACAAATGGCATCGGAATTAAGAGCCAATCTAGAGAATTCTAAATTACCAATTTATACAAAAAATATAATTGAAAAGCATCTTTCAAAGATTGAAGAAGCTTTAACAAAGTACAGAGCAGTCGGGGCAAAAGCTTTAGATGAGGTAATGCAATCAGCATATGGTGAAGTAATTGCAAATGAAACTGTTTTTGAGGAAGCTAGTGGAAGTCAAGAATTAGGAAAGTTATCAGCTATCTGGCAAAAAACCAAAATCATTTTGGATGGAGTAGTTAGTACAGATAAAAGAATTGGAGCTGCCCAAGGTATGGCTGAAAAAGGGCAAAAAGTGATAGAGTTTATTCAAAACATAAATCTATAACAATTCACTCAAGCTGACCGCAAGCGGCCAGCTTAAAGAGGTGGCGATAATAGATTGACTGGTGAGGCCGCCTGCGGCAACCTAATCAACGGGGTCAAACTCGATTAATTTTCAAGGGAGTCTGCCCCCATTGATTACTCGAGATTGCTTTAATACCTTTCGGTAAAAACGACCAGGCCTGGTAAAATTGGCTATTTGATTGAACTCCCTATTTGCAAAGGATATGCAATGAACGAAACAGGCACCTTGATTTTTTTTAGTGGCAAAATGGGCGCGGGAAAATCGACTTACGCCAAACAACTGGCGAACGAACTCAAAGCAATTTTGCTGTCTGAAGACGAGTGGCTGGCGGCCATTTACCCTGACGAAATTCAAAACTTTGACGATTACATCCTGTATTCGACACGCTTGAAACCCTTGCTAAAAAGCCATGTCCAAAACCTGTTGCATTCCGGGGTTTCGGTGGTGATGGATTTTCCAGGCAACACCCGAAAACAACGGGCTTGGTTTAAGGCAATATTCGACGACAGCCAGATTCCCCATAAATTAATTTATCTGCAAACCGACGACTCTCTGTGCTTACAACGACTGGAAAAACGTCGGCAGGAAGCACCTGAGCGCGCGCAATTTGATACCGAAGCGGTGTTTCACCAAGTTACCCGTTACTTTGAAGCACCAACGGACGATGAAGGGTTTAATATTGACGTTGTCCTCAATCAATAACCACTAAACAAAGAACCCATCGAGTCGGCTCATTGATGCAAGCCTTTGTTTGCAATCTAATTTAGATAAAAGTACCCTAAGACCAAATTTAACAAGGCGCTGGCATTAAGACGTCACTCGCTGGGCGGGTTTGTTCGTGGCTGGACAAAAATAACGTCGCACTCACTTTATTGAAAATACAGAAAAAAGAGAACCGAAAATGATCAAAGAATTCCGTGCATTCATTAACCGAGGAAATGTAATTGATTTGGCTGTGGCCGTCATTATTGGGGCCGCCTTCACCGCGATTGTGAAGTCACTGGTGGATGACATTGTTATGCCCTTGATTGGTATTGCGTTGGGCGGAGTGGATTTCACGGCGTTGGCCTTCCAGGTCGGCGCGGCGACCATCACCTACGGCAACTTTATCCAAGCTATCATTAACTTTGTGTTAATTGCATTGGTGGTGTTTTTATTGGTGCGAAGCATCAACCGTATGCAGGAACGAATGGCTAAGGAGAAAGAAGAAGCCGAAAAAGTCGAGGAAACTCCAGCCGCGCCACCAGAGCCATCCGCAGAGGAAAAACTGCTGACGGAGATTCGAGATTTATTGCGGGAAAACGGCAACACCAACGCTTAAAATATTGCGCTTGATGAATGAACCGAATTTGACCCGATTGAATATTGAGTCAATCCGGCCAAACGCGTTTTGAAATCATGGGTTTAACCCGTTCTGTTGATTCCTCTTTTGAAGCTGGTTTTTTGACGACCGGCTTAGCGGGCGTCTTTTGACGCGATGGCGTTGCGGTTGTTTTGCTGGTGGGTTTTTCCTGCGTGGTTTTGGCACGGCGCAGACTGTCGGTTAATTTAGATGCTGTGGTGTTTTGGGTAGTCATAAAACCTCCTGGATAATGTCGTCGATTTCATTGGCGGCCATTTCGCCACGTTTGCCCATGCAATAGACACTGAGCCCATCCACCGCCACATTGCGATAAACGGCGCGACGACGCAGGCCGCTTTTCAAGGCGGGAATGTCGAACTCTTGCAGAGCTTCTTGCATGGCGTTGGACAAGGCACTGCGGGGTTCCAACTGATTGATGACGATATAGGGCTGTAATGGCCGGTTATGCCTTTTGGCTTGTTCAATGGCGTCGGCAATGCGAAGGCTGGCCCATAAATCCACCGGCGACGGTAACACGGGAATCAACAGCGTTTGAGACACCTTAAGGGCGGCTTGCATAACGCCGGTTTCCAGTGTTGGCGGGCAATCAATGACAATGTAGTCGTAATCGTTTGCAAAGCGTTCCACTTCGTTAACCAAATGGCCGGCCACGGCGATGACGGAAACCGGAAACGGTTTGTCTTCGGCCGACAGCCGGCACCACTGAGTGGCGGACCCTTGCGGGTCGGCATCAATCAACAACACACGGCCGTGATTGATCAGAGCGGCGGCCAGGTTCATGCTTAAAGTGGTCTTGCCGGTGCCGCCCTTCTGGTTGACCACCGCTAAAATCCGTGCCGATGTCATGCTTTGCTTCGCCCTTTCAAATTCATCCTTAAAGCCCCACATCAAACAGGCATTTTGTGCCGTTAAAACCGGGGTGGCATCCGCCATAGCTTGAGCATTGCCATAAGTTTAAAAATGCCCAGGCCTGGTGATTATGGTTAAGGAGAGCTTTGCAAGGGTGGGACGCGTGAAAAAAATGAGATAAAATTTTTTTGAATTAGGCGGAAAACGACGCTAATAGCTGGCTATTAACGAGTTTTTCAACGACATTCAGGAAGGTTTTAGCCATTTTTAGCCGTGTATCCATCCCGTGCAAAGCTCTCTTAAGATAAAGTGTTACAGATAGAGCGTGCAAAAGGCGTATTTTTGCATTCGAATATGCAATTGGTGGCGGGAAAACCGGGCCAAATCCCTATACAATACAGGGCGTTTTGACCCGACTTTGTTGGATTCACTCTCCGATTAAATGTTCCTTGATGAGAATTTGCATAAAATTTTGGTCAAAGCCCTCATGTTCAATATCGTCAATCCAGCAGGGATTAGGATCGTAGCCTTTGTATAAGGCAAAACCGACTTTATATTCATCGCCGAAACGGGCGAACAAAAACACGAACTTATGGTCGTTTTCAGTGTTTTTCATACTGCAGGAATTGTTTTCAGCCACATCAAAGGTGATGGAAGCCTCCGGGTGTTCGGCTAAATAACGTTCAATTTCCGTCGACACCAACTGGTGTAAGTCTTCATGGGTTTTGATCATCCATATTCTCCATTCAATAATAGCTAGCCGCCTGTCGGTCAAGCAACCGGCGGCCTGGTCATTTGTCGCTTGGCTGAGTCAACCAATATTTTATTTGCGGTAGTGGTAAGCATAGCCCAGCAGTTTACCGATAAACAACCCCGCAAACAGCATACTGGCGATAATCACAAAGGTTTCAAAGCCGTCTTGCTGCATCAGGGAGGGGTCAACGGCTTTTTCATACCCGATGTAATATTTGGTAAAAAACACCCCGAAAATCAACAGTAACGTGGTGATTCCGCCGGGCATTTTGTAAACCAGGTGTTCTCTATCCACTTCGATATTCGCGCGGACGGTCATTAAATATCCACCTATTAAGCCAAGGACAGTGCTGGCCGACAGTATTAAAACATTAAACCCGTTCAGGTTAATTTGCGTAAAGAGGGTATCCAATGAAATCGCCGAAACAACCAGTGGAACGATAATGAGCTTTCTCAGTGGCACCGCACGGGGCTTGATCGAGCGCACGCCTTTGTAAAATATCAAAGCAAACAGAAGATACACCCACCAAGGGGTATGCGTCAGGGCTTCGGTGATTGCTTCCATGTGTCACCTATTTTGTTCAATTCCAAAAAATATGTCATTGCTTACTTTTGAATCGGATGAATTCAAAATTTAGGTAAAATCATAAACGGATTCACGGACACCTTCCACCCCAACCGAGACCCGTTTTTTTAAAATCGATTTAGTATGACGCATGCCCTCTAGCCCAAGAGATTGATTCAATTGATTTTGCCCACTTTGGGTGTTACTTTATTGAAAAACATCACCTTACCCTCACGCCACCGTTTTGTTTAAAACGGTTAACCCCTGGTAAGTCATTGGGCTATTGAATGGAAACACCAAATGGACAAAAAGAATCTTTTAACGTTACCCGATAACTTACCCATCCCTGAAGACGATGGTGCCTGTGCGCATTTAGATGGCTTGACAATGCCTTCCATATCACTGGAAAGCACTTCAGGAACTCACGTCAACCTTGGGCTTGAAAAGGATACCGTCGTGGTTTACATCTACCCTTTAATCGGACGTCCGGGTGGCCCTCCAATGGTTGGTTGGAACGACATTCCCGGCGCAAGAGGTTGCACGCCGCAATCATGCGCTTTTCGCGACCTTCACTCCGAACTGACGGATTTGGGGGCGAAAGTGTATGGCCTGAGCGCCCAGCCCCTGGCCGACCAAAAAGAAGCGGTAGAGCGTCTTCATTTACCTTTTGCGTTATTGAATGACAGTCGTTTTGAATTAACGCAGGCATTGACGTTACCGACTTTTCAGTACGAGTCACTGCGCTTAATAAAACGACTCACACTTGTGATTAAAAACGGCGTTATACAGAAAGTTTTCTATCCGGTATTTCCGCCAACCGAAAACGCCGCCAATGTAATTGCCTGGCTAAAAGAAAATAATTTTTAACACTCAAAATGAGCGTTATGTATATGAATTCAAGGAGAGCTTTGCATGAGTGGGGCGCGATAGAAAAATGAGATAAAATTTTGCTGAATTAGGCGGAAAACGCAGCGAATAGCGAGCTATTCGCCAGTTTTTCAACGACATTCAGGAGAATTTTAGCCATTTTTATCCGTGCATCCATCTCGTGCAAAGCTCTCTCAAGTAAGGAAAATACCATGTCCCCTATTCAAATCGACGAAATGGCAATTAAAGGCCTGAGCATCCGTACGAAGAATGTTGATGAAATGCAACCGGAAACTTCAAAAATCGGTAACTTATGGCAACAATTTTATGAAGAAATTGCTCCCAAGCTGCAAGTTGGTGCAACTGTCTACGGGCTCTACTATCACTATGAATCCGATGTTTCAGGTGCGTTTTCAGTCATGGCCGGTTCCGACAAGGTTATGGAATCAGCCAGCCAACACTTGGAAGACGCGGTCATTGAAAGTGGTCAATATCTTCGGTTTTCAGGAACGGGTGAAATGCCACAAGTCGTGATCAACACCTGGTCAGAAATATGGGATTATTTTTCTTCCGATCAGACGGAATACCAAAGAGCCTATACAACGGACTTCGAACATTATAAAAACCCGAACGAAATCGAGATTTATATTGCCGTCAAATAACCCAAATGCGACAAAAAACTTTATGCCTAAAGTAATTCTGAAAGGATTTATTCTGGTTCCGGATGACGATTTAACGATTATTCAAAAAGAGCTTGAAAATCACAAACGCTTAACCCGCAATGAACCGGGATGCTTGGTGTTTGAAGTCGATCAAAATGCAAAAAATCCAAATCGCTTTGATGTGTACGAAGAGTTTATCGACAAAACCGCCTTCGAGTCCCACCAAGCAAGAGTCAAAAACGCTTATTGGGGCCGAATAACCCAACATATCAAACGGCATTATGATATTCATAATGAGACGTAAGTCATCTTTTTAGGACCATTTAGAACAGCATTTTACCTGCGTTTAAAATGCCAATTATTCCCGATTGTAAATAACCGGCATCTGCCCTTTCCACGCCTCCCACAAGTCTTTTTCGGTTATCAGCCTGGCCATCCAATCAGCGACATTGATTCGACTGGTTTGACCGGCATTGAAAATCGCGCTTCGAGTTGGGGATGGGTGGACTTCATAGTCGGTCACGACCGAACTATCCACCAAAGAATCGGGCCGTACTGCGGCCCATTCAATGGCCGGATGATTCTGGCCGACCTGAGTTCGCAGGTAATCGGCGGCGTGTTCGTTATCCGAATGCGGCGGCAATAGAAAGCGAATCAACCCGACAATTAGCGCTTCCGAAAACGAAATGGGTTCATCCAAATCACGGTTCCGGTTTCCGGAGGTGTTCATCAAAACAAACCGGGTGGGTTGGTTTTTTTGGTTGGCTTGAATGGCTTCACACAAACGTTGCACAACATCGGTCACCAAACGGCGCGGTTCGCCGAAAAGGCCTTTCCAGTTGAGGTTGTGCCCTAAGCAAGAAGCCACGGCGTTGCAATCCTTTACGAGCCCGGTGAGTTCGGTTTCCGGCAGCGCCAAGATGTCGGCTTCGATGAGCGTCAAATGCGCATGCGCTCGAACCGTTTCCGGCAGGCGTTCCGCAGAACGCACCACCGCTTTGACATGACACCTGCGGTTGAGCAATTGGCTCACCAATAACCGCCCCGTCGCTCCCGTTGCCCCAACCACCAAAACATTCATTTCCCAAGCACTCCATCAAAATCCATTACAATGTTATGACTGGATGATTTACCGCGAAATCTTAACCAAAATTTCGTATCATTTAAATCCATTCAATCGCAAACCATTCTAAGGGAATGCATGGTGAGAAACTTACTGATTTTAACAAACCTCTTTATATTAGCCGGATGCAGCCATCAGGCCGTTTACGACAATATTCAGCACAATAACCGTAACAGTTGCTATAAAAAGCCGCCGTCACAATACGATGCTTGCATGAAAGCCGCAAATAAACCTTACGACCAATATGAGCGGGAACGCGAAGAAGTCAGCGCGCAATAAATGGTTACAGGCTTTGTGGCTTGAAGGCCAATTTATTACCTCCCTACCGACCCTATTAAAAAGAGATAACGCACCATGTATAAAACCACACGCCATCACATTTTTGCCCTGCTTACCGCGCTGATTCCCATTGTTGCAAATGCCGAGGATTCGGTAATCGCCAAACTTTTCGCCCAAGAAAATGTTGAGGGCACGATGGTCATTGAATCCCTGAAAACCGGGCAAACCTTTGTCCATAATGACGCAAGAGCGAAGCAACTGTTTTCACCTGCCTCAACCTTTAAGGTACTGAATACGCTGATTGCCGTTCAGGACGGTGTGGTTCAAAATGATCACACGGTATTCAAATGGGATGGTCACCGTTACAACGTGGCCCAGTGGAACCACGACCAAACCTTGGACAGCGCATTTAAGGTTTCCTGCGTGTGGTGTTATCAGCAAATCGCCCGTAAGGTTGGAATCGACGCTTACAAACGTTATATCAAACAAACCGATTACGGTCATTTGCAGAATGAATTTGATCTGACGACCTTTTGGCTGGAGGGTTCGTTGAAAATCAGCGCATTTGAGCAAGTGGATTTTTTAAGAAAACTCGTTCGTCATCAGCTTCCTTTTAATGAGAAGGCTTATGACACTTTGCAAACAATCATGCTCATGAAGAAAACGCCCACTTATTCCCTATGGGCAAAAACCGGTTGGGCGGCGCGCGTTCAACCGAATGTCGGTTGGTATATCGGCTATGTTAAAACCGCGCAGGACACCTGGCTGTTTGCGATGAATATGAGACTCGACGATAAAGCGCAATTGCCATTACGCCAGAAATTGACTTTGGAGGTTCTGAGCGCTAAAGGTCTTATCGGGTCTTAAAGAACCCTTTTGACCAGGCCTGGCCAAATTGATTAGTTAAAGCTTGGGCATGGTAGCCAAACCGAAACCACTCCTTTTCGATATTGCCATTCACTTTCGCCCGTAATCTTTTCGGATGAATGACATTTTTTAATGTTCTTACGTCAAAAATTCCGTTAAGGTGTTGATTCAGGAAGCATGGCTCCGCCGTCATCATTTTAAAACGGAACCTTTCACGCTATGGTCGATAACGTACAAAATTTAAGCCTTTCGCAAGTCATCAGTGCCTTGAGTTATGCCTTGGACTTAACCGAAGGCCAACCGGCTGGGCACAGTGTTCGCTGCTGCTGGATTGGAATGCACCTTGGAAAACTCATCGGCCTGGAATCCAAACACATTTGGAATTTGTACTACACCCTTCTATTGAAAGATGCCGGGTGCAGCAGTAATGCCGCTCGGCTGTACGAGCTTTACGGCAGCGACGAACGACAAGCCAAAAAAGATTTTAAGTTGGTCGATAATGACAGCTACAAGCAGATGCTTGAATTTGTTCTGAAGCATACCGCGGTCGGCGGCAACTTGGTCGCCAAAACGAAACATTTGATTCACATTGCGCGTCACGGCGAAGCGCAAAGCACGGAACTCTTTGCAACACGCTGTGAGCGAGGTGCGGATATCGCAAAACGCCTCGGGTTTAATGACGAAATTGCCGATGGCATTCGTTATTTGGATGAACACTGGAACGGCAACGGAAAGCCTTATGGCTTGGCCCGTGACCAAATCCCAATCAACGCACAAATCGCGCTCATCGCGCAAGTGACCGATGTATTTTTTCAAACCGGTGGTCAGCTTGCGGCCTTGAATGAAGTGCGCTCACGAAAAGGGTCATGGTTTAACCCGGAGTTGGTCGAGGCCTTATTAAGCCTGGAAACACATGAAGCCTTTTGGAAAACCTTAACGAAAACAGACCTCGAAAACGATATTCGTGGGCTGGAACCGGAAGCCGAAAAGATTCCACTGACACAACAAAAAATTGATGATATCACCTATGCGTTTGCCATGATTGTCGATGCTAAAAGCCCTTTCACGCACGATCACAGTTCTCGTGTGGCCGATTACACCGTCAAGCTGAGCCAGTGCTTTGAATTTTCGTTTGAACAGCAGAGAGAACTCAACCGCTGTGCCTTACTTCATGATATTGGTAAACTGGGGGTGAGCAACCATATCCTGGATAAACCTGGCAAACTGACAAATGAAGAATTTAAACAAATTCAACGGCATCCACTGTATTCCGAGCAAATTTTGCAACGCATCAAGCCGTTTAACCGAATTGCCAAAATTTGCGGCGCACACCATGAAAAACTCAATGGAAAAGGCTATCCTTATGGCCTAAAGCGTGAAGAAATTTTATTTGAAACCAAACTGATTACCGTAGCGGATATTTTTGATGCCCTCACCGCCGCCCGCCCCTACCGGGATGCGATCTCAGTGGACAAAGCGCTGTCGATACTCAAAAGCGAGTGTGGTTCTTCCATTGAGCCTGACATTTATGGGGCCTTGATACAGATTTTGCCGCAACTGGACATACGCTAAAAAATCAAACCATGACACAATAAGCACTGAAGCACTGAAAGCATGATGAATTCGTCCATTTTTCATCCGTATTGCATCCATATAAGGAAAAACGTCTATGAAACGTAAATGCGTTGGCATCGTCATTTTTGATGACGTCGAAGTGCTCGATTTTTGCGGGCCGTTTGAAGTATTTTCCGTCACGCGTGTGGATGAAGACCGGCGCTTTGAGGACGTTTCCCCATTTGAGGTTCATCTGATTGCACAATCGCCCGACCCGGTAACCACCACCGGCGGGATGAAAGTCATCCCCGACGATACGTTTGACCAGGCCCCGCCGTTGGATATTTTGGTGGTGCCGGGCGGCATGGGCACGCGTCAGCAAATGCATAACGAAACCTTATTGTCGTTTGTGCGGGGTTATGCGACATCGGTTGAAACCCTGGCCTCGGTCTGTACGGGAGCGTTGGTGCTTGGAAACGCTGGCTTGTTGGACAGTTTGAGCGCCACCACCCATTGGCGCTCGCTGGATTGGATGCAATCGCTTTTTCCGAAGGTCACGGTTGATCAGCAATCACACGTGGTCAACCACGGTCACATCATCACCTCGGCCGGCATTTCCGCCGGCATCGATATGGCCTTGCAGATTGTTGCCATGCAGTTCGGTGAAGACGTTGCCCGCGCGTCGGCACGCCATATGGAATATCCCTACCCGGAAAGCAACCAACGCCGAATTGACTTGTCTCACGAACCTGCCAGCGAACCTTCCAGCGAACAAGGCGATTAAATTCGGATGCCTGAGATGATGACCCGACACAACTCCGATTCCATTCTCGCCCCGGGCAAAAATTGTTGGCAAAAGGTGAATGCCAACCGAGCCACCGTGGCCATTGACGGCGAAGCCTATTTTCGTGCGGTGCGTGAAGCCATTCTTTCGGCGCGTGATTCGGTGTTCATTCTGGGCTGGGATTTGCACAGCCGATTAAAGCTAGTGCGAGACGACTCTGATCATGAGCACCCGACTGAACTGGGCGAATTACTCGATTTTGTCGCACGGGAACATCAGGTTGAGGTTTTCGTACTCAACTGGGATTTTGCCTCCATCTATACTTTGGAGCGGGAAAGCCGACCTTCCCATGCCTTTCAGCAAAAAACTCACCCGCGAGTGCATTTTCATTTGGACAATCAACACCCGGTTGGCGCTTCTCAACATCAAAAAGTGGTGGTCGTGGACGATTGTGTGGCCTTTTCCGGCGGTTTTGACCTCAGTAAATGGCGCTGGGATACGCCGGAACACGCCATTCGGGACGCAAAACGAATCGACCCTGACGGTAAGCCCTACCCGCCCTTTCATGATGTCCAAATGGTGGTGGATGGTGCCGCCGCAAAAGTCTTGGGGGAACTGGCACGTGAACGCTGGCAGCAGGCGACAGGCCATAAAACGACGCCCCTTCAGCCTGATTCCGATCCGGCTTCTGACCATGATCCTTGGCCCGGTTCATTAGCACCCTTGATGCGAAATGTAACCGTTGGCATTGCACGCACACAAGCGGAATATCGTGGACGGCCTGCGGTGCAGGAAGTGAAGCAACTGTATCTGGACAGCATTGCCGCCGCTCAGCACTTTATTTATATCGAAAACCAGTATCTGACGTCGCACGCCATTCAGCAGGCGCTCGTCGCCAGTTTGCAGCGTGAAAACGGACCCGAAATCATCATCGTCATGCCGGAAAAAACCGGTGGTTGGTTGGAACAGCATACAATGGATGTGTTACGCGCACGCCTGGTCAAAAAACTGCATGAAGCCGACCAAGCCAATCGTTTACGACTTTACTACCCCCAACTCGCCTCCGACACGGATGTGTCTTTAATGGTTCATGCAAAATTGATGATCATCGATGACCGCTTGCTTCGGGTCGCCTCCTCCAACCTCAGCAACCGCTCGATGGGGTTGGACAGCGAATGTGACCTTTTCATTGAAGCGGAGACGGAATCGGAAGCCTGTGAGGCCATTCAACAAATACGGCGTACTTTACTGTGTGAGCACTTGGGCATTGATATCGAACAGTTACGTAACAGCGAAGCCAAGCATCCATCTCTGATCCGTGCCATTGAATCCCACCAAGGTGGCGAACGCACACTGCAAACGTTACACACAGAGGTCACGCCGGAAGTCGATCAATTGGTGCCTGAATCCGCTTTAATCGACCCGGAACAGCCCTATCATCCGAATCACCTGGTCAATCATTTTGTACCCAATAAAGACAAACCCCATACGGCTCGACATTTTACAAAGGTCATCCTGTTGCTGGCATTGTTATTGGTGTTGGTCGCCGCCTGGCGTTGGACCCCTTTAGGCGATTGGCTGAATATTGACACGATGATTGGCTCCATTCAATTCCTTCAATCACAGTCGGTCGCGCCATGGCTGGTGGTGCCGATATTTGCCATCGCCGCCACCCTGGCCGTGCCGTTGACGTTATTAGTGGTCGCCGTAGTGCTGGCGTTCGGGGGCGCATTAGGCTTTGCCTATGCCCTGTCTGGCGCTCTACTCAGTGCCATTTTGTCGTATCTATTGGGGCAATGGGCCGGACATAACTTGCTAAAGCGTTATTCAGGCCATCGACTGCATCGCATCAGTCAAAAGTTATCCAAACGGGGGGTGTTAACCATCATCACCATGCGCATCATCCCAATTGCGCCCTTTGCTGTGATTAACGTGGTGGCGGGCGCTTCCCACATCCGTTTACGAGATTTTGTGCTGGGGTCATTGATTGGTTTTTTACCGGGGATGGCCGCCATTGCGCTGTTTACCGACAGCGTGTTACGCTCCCTCCAAGCGCCCAACGAAACTAACCTGGCTTGGCTTGCCTTTTGGCTGCTGATAATCGTCGGGATGATGTTTGGGTTGCGTAAATGGCTGTTAAATAAATCCGGGCAAACCAATAAGAATGAATAACGGTGCGGCATGAACATTAAGTTAGTGAGCTGGAACCTGCATCGCTGCATTGGGGGCGACGGCGTGCAGTCCGTCGAACGTTGCGCGGCGGTGCTTCAGGAAATCGATGCCGATTTGGTCGTGTTGCAGGAAGTGGAGTCCCGCCCCGGACATGAACTTGACGCGCTGTATCATTTAGCGCAAGCCACCCAATGCACCGCTCTGGCGGGCCACACCATGAAGTTAGGCGACAGTGATTACGGCAATGCCATCCTGACACGGCTTCCCTATCAAGAGGTTCGGTCTCATGATCTCAGTGTGACCGGCCGCGAACCCAGAAAGGCCATGGATGTTTCTTTCTCGCTGGACGGTGTTCGTTTGCAACTGGTGGCGACCCACCTTGGCTTACGCCCGTCAGAACGACGCGAACAGGTGGAACGTTTATTGACGATCTTTAACGATGATGCGCACGACATTGTCCTGCTGGCGGGCGACCTGAATGAATGGTGGTTATGGGGACGGCCATTAAAAGCGTTACATCGCCGCTTCCCAAACACACCTTTTCGACGAACCTGGCCAACGAAATTACCGATGTTGTCATTGGATCGAATATGGGCCGCCCCACGCCCCATATTGAAAAGCTTAAACACCCACCGAAGCCCGCTGGCCAAGCAAGCCTCCGATCACTTACCCCTTGTGGCCGAGCTTGATCTTAATGCCGTTTCATAAGCTTGATCCGCCCATTGTTTGGCCTCTTCCGGGTCATCGAAAATAACCTCCGGCGCCGCATAATAAGATAATTGCACTCGGCGTCCATCCCGCGAATATTCAAACGGCGGCAACCCTTGCTCAATGAACGTTTGCGCCGATTCATCATCCGTTTTCAAAAACAATTCGTTACCGGAAACCAACCCGAACATCACGCCATGATGATATAAGCCATAACCGCCGAACATTCGTTTGGCTTCAATGGCTCCGAACAAGGCAAATACATCATTCAATGTCGACAGGAAATCATTGGAGGTTGTCATGACGGTCGGGTCGTTTCTGGCTGGTGTTTATGACGAAAGCCATCGGTACTGGGTCGGGTTATCCGGGCATTCATGGAATCCGCACTCCAATAAAACCGTCGCCACATCCGCAAACACCATAAAACTCAGCACCACAAACGCCAACCAACTGAATCGTTGAAATGCTTTGGAAGTGTCCGCACTTGTATCCAGCGCATACTGCCCATATTGCCCGGCATAGCTCATCACGATGGCGATATACACCACCGCTATCACCGCAATAACAAACACCCAACTATACATGTGTAATCCCAACACGGCGGAACCATAGCCTTCCGAATCAGTAATGTGCAAACTGACTTGGCGCAATGCGATCAGGCCCGTTAAAACCGCGGCCAACAGCGACAATCCATAATGCGCAGGATGGGCACCGTAACGCAGGTTGAGCATAAAACCGAATGCCATGGCCAACAGCCCCATGCGTTGCAGCAAACAAAGTGGACAGGGTAATTCGTCCAAAAACAATTGATAATAGAACGCGGCTGCAATAATCAGGCAAATGCCGAATATTTCAACAATGCTTTTCCATTTAAATACGTTGGGAAGAGAAAAAAATGACATCATCCTGCTAGCCTTTAGAAATGCAAACCGAGGTGATCCGTCGCATGATGGCGAAAAACCAGCAACGCCACCACCAGAAAAACGATAAACAGAACCATGCCCGCTTTGCGATGATACCAAGCGGTGATCGTGGCGATAAACAATAAACTGAAGGCAATCAATATACCGGGCATGAAAGGTTCCTTTTAAACGAAAACGGGGGAACGTAAGGGCAAGTCATGACAACATAAAAACCTACTAGTGACCGCGACACGCTTGGCCTTTTTAATCATTGCCGTTCATGGCTTTATACCACTTCTTAAGCAATAGCGTTCGGCTTTTGATTATGTCACTTAAAGTATCATCCGCATCGCTGGCACTCATCAATTGATACATAGTGCCTTGTTGCGGGTATATTTTCCGTAAAATGGCGTTACTGAATTTTTCACTTGCATCACGTTCTTTCAACCAAGCGCGCTCGGACGTCAACAGCAAGGCTTTTTCATCATGGTTCAACACCTTTGCCAGCTTTTGATAATAACGATTCAACTCCCGATCCCATAATTTGGAACCGATCAGGCACGGAATTCCCTCAAGGCCGCCATTAGTATTGTCTAAACAATGCTGAACGTAATCACGATAATTTTTTTCAAACGCCGCCGCATTTGGGTAAGCACTCAGCGGTTTAAAGTCGCTAAGGTGTTTATAGTCATACCCCTGAGCTTTTGCAAAAGAAGCCACCAGCATCAGGCCTAAAAAAATCATCGATTTCAACATAAAAAGCTCTCCAGACATCGTTAGACAATTGATTCTGGATTATAACGCGATACCATCCAGTAGAGCCAGTCATTACGTAAAAAGCCCAAGGCCTGGAGCTTTTAAACCAAGTTCAAGATGGCTCAATTTACTTGGATTCGCCGTCTTTCAAGGCTTTTTCAGCGGCTTTTCGCTCCTCAATCCAGGCACGTTGGTCGAAATCAACGTTCATGCAGTCGTAACAATGCTCTTTGAAAATTCCCAGTTTTGCCAGTAGCCAATGCATTTTACAGCCCAGGCAAAAACCGAACACCGCTTCCATCCACATCAACAAGAAACAAATCCCCACCAGGAGCGGAATGAAGTCCGGCATCCAGTTATGATCCGTCGGCAAAATATGCGAACCGAACAGGTCGTTAACAAAGCGTGCGGCACTATCCGGGTTGAAAAACAGCAAACAAAGAGAGATCAGTGTGGCCCCTATCAACCAGGCGAAACGTTTGGGTTTCAGAGGTTCCCATTTCGGGCGAATATTACGGGTTAAAAAGGTGGCGATGTGAATGGTCGGCGATAAATAGGCCGTGCGAGTAAACATACCGACAATCATTTCAAACATGCCGTAAAACAGCACGATGGTGGGAATGGTGTAATCGAACGGTGTGCGGAAAGCCTGCACATTAAAGATGGTACGCCAGTCCTGCGTCACGTCGAACGTCTCTTCCACCAACGTATTCGGCAGAACCGTCCAGGTCGGTGCCAAAACGGTGGTAAACAAGACAATGACCATGTAAATCGGCAAAATCAACATCAAACCGGCGCGCATCTGCACGGCGTATTTGTTAATGAACACGATGTCTTCCGATTTATCACGGAACCACAGATTTTTAAAGTGGTATCTCAAGTAGTCCAACATTTTATATCCTTTTTATTAAGAAGCCTCACACAGGCTTCATTGAAGTCTCTTGTTGAGATCAGAACGTAAGCATAAAAACCTAGAACGAAATTAGCAATCAGGATAAACCCTAAATTTTCTTACGCACGCATAACAAAACATTATTAATTGCTTATATTGTCATCTCTCATACTCGGTTCTATGGGCGTCTAACCTTAAAACAGCCAGGCCTGGCGAGTTTGGTATCGCCGATTAAATCACTTCCAAAGCGACGTTCAGAAACCATTTGGGTTTCATGCGACCAAAGTCGGTCCGCACATTTTGCTTCAACGCCGCTTTGGAGTCCAAAACATACGCCTGACCGTCCGCTTGGCGGATGAACACCACCCAGTGCCAAAATGGCCGGCCACTTTCCAAATGCCATTTAATCGCCAATAAAGCGCAATCCGGCAAATCGTGCCAAGCGGTGAAGGCCTTCGGCTCAGGATCAACACCGATGCCGAGCTCGCTCAATAACTGAACTACCCAATCGGTCGTTGACCATAAACGTTTATCCGCGGCGGAAATACCCATTTTCGCGGCCAAGCGTCTGGCTTCGGCATAAGTAATTCTTGCCAGTGCCGCCGAAGCGGCAATGCCGCAACCCGTGGCCTCTTCCTGCACGATGGGAACCCACTTCATCGGCAAGCCCGGTTTCATATTCATGGCTCAATCATCCACCTGACACAGCTTTTCCAACCGTTGCTCGCCATGTTTTCCGTAAGGCAAATAACTCAGAAAGCCCCGGTCGCCGATGCGGTGCCAGCGAAAACTGTTATGGTCATCCAACGCCATGTACTTGACACTGTTGCCCGAGGCACGATAAGGTTTCATCAAACGCATCACGCCGTCGTAGTCAATAAACGCCAAATGGCCTTGCGGTTCCATGTTCATGTAAATCACCGTCACCTTCTTGCCCGAACTGCATTTGTAATGCACTCGGTCGCTTTCCCAGCGAAACTCTCGGTTGCGCCCTTCAAAGTGGGTATCGCCTTTTTTCTCTTGATACCCAGCCGCGTGGGCCGTCTGCATCACCACCAGGCCTGGCAAAAACAACCATATAGCCGCCAGAAAACCCCATTTTACATTTTTAAACATCATCACTTTCTCCCTTGAGTTGCGCTCAGACAGTGTCTCGATGCGTCAAGCATGAATCAAACCATTATGGCCGATGGCTTTCGGCACCATCAAGTGCATCCGGAAGAATTTTTTGTGTCACATCGGTTATAATGGGCGCAAATTTTTCAAGCATTATGAAATTAAAAAGGAAGCCAACGGATGCAACTTTCAGAACTTACCGCTATTTCACCTGTCGATGGTCGCTATGGTGCGCGTTTGTCCAACCTTAAAGAGATTTTCAGTGAGTACGGTCTCATCAAAAATCGTGTGAAAGTGGAAGTGTCCTGGTTGCGTATGTTGGCCAACCACCCGGGGATTCCGGAAGTTCCGGCTTTGAGCCAGGAAGCGGAAAGCCATCTGATGAAATTGGTGGACGAATTCACCTTGGACATGGCGCAACGCGTTAAAGACATCGAAAAAACCACCAACCACGATGTAAAAGCGGTGGAATACCTGATTAAGGAACACTTCGGCGACAACACCGAACTGAACGCCATTGGCGAGTTCGTGCATTTTGCCTGCACGTCCGAAGACATCAACAACCTGGCGTATGCTTTGATGCTAAAAGACGCACGTTCCAACGCCATAGTGCCGGAAATGCAAACCCTGGTCGATAAAATTGCCGAAATGGCGACCGAGATGGCCGATATCCCAATGATGTCCCGCACCCACGGCCAGCCGGCTTCTCCAACAACCGCCGGTAAGGAGTTCGCCAATGTCGCTTACCGTTTACAACGTCAGATCAAGCAACTGATGAATGTGCAAATCATGGGGAAAATCAACGGCGCCACCGGCAATTACAACGCCCACTTGGCGGCCTACCCATCCATCAACTGGTATGAACTGACCGAACAATTCGTGCAAAGCTTGGGCTTGGCCTGGAACCCTTATACCATCCAAATCGAACCGCACGACTACATTGCAGAATATTTCCACGCCATGCAGCGTTTCAATACGGTTTTGATCGACTTTGACCGCGATGTTTGGAGCTACATCTCCATCAATTTCTTCAAACAGAAAACCGTTGCCGGCGAAATCGGTTCTTCGACCATGCCGCATAAGGTCAACCCAATCGACTTCGAGAATTCCGAAGGGAACCTGGGCATCGCCAACGCCATCTTCGATCACCTGGGTCAAAAATTACCGATTTCGCGCTGGCAGCGTGATTTGACCGACTCCACGGTGTTACGTAATCTGGGCGTGGGCGTGGCGCACACCATGATTTCCCTGCAAGCCACCCTGAAAGGTTTGAACAAACTGGAAGTCAACGCCCAAGCCATGGCGGACGACTTGGACAACAACTGGGAAGTGCTGGCGGAAGCGATTCAAACCGTGATGCGTCGTTACGGCATCGAAAAGCCGTATGAGAAGTTAAAAGAACTGACGCGCGGTCGTCGCGTCAACAAGCAAATCATGCAGGATTTCGTCGATACACTGGAATTGCCGGAAGAAGCCAAACAAATGCTGAAAGAAATGACGCCGGCCTCTTACATCGGGAATGCGGCACAGCAAGCGCAAAACATCGAATTGGCGTTGACCATGTTGAAAGGTCGCTAAGTCAAAGCGCTCAAATCGAACGTTTTCGTTTTAAAAACCGGCTTTCAAGCCGGTTTTTTTATGCCTGTCTGCCCGTTAATTCAGTGTTCGAACTGTTTATGGAACTGACGGATTCCGAACAAAAACACAATGGTTCCCAAACCGAACAACGCCAATATATCCGGCCAAATCAATGAGATATCCGTGCCTTTTAAAATAATGCCGAAGCCCATATTGATGTAATAGTACAACGGCGCCAAGTGAATCAACGGTCGCTCCCATTCCGGCATGGCTTCCGGCGGCGTAAAGGCGCCGGACAACAACACCAACGGCATAATCAACAGAATGGATACCAACATCACCTGCGCCAGGTTTTTGCTGATGGTCGCGATGAAAATGCCCAGGCCTGACATGGCGTAAATGTAAAGTGCGGACACCAAAAAGAACAACCAGAAATCGCCTTGAAACGGAACTTCGAAAATCGGAATCACAATCAAAAACAACGATAAAGCAACGCCGCACAACAGGATAATCTCCACCGCCAGAATCTTCGGCAAGAGTATTTGAAACGGCGTCAAGGGTGCAATCGACAACTGCTCGATGGTGCCGCGTTCCTTTTCTTTCACTACGATGGCGGCCGTCAGAAACAACGACAACATCGTCAACACCGTCATCATTTCCGAAACCGACATGAACCAAGCGTTTTTACCGTCCGGGTTGAACAAAATCATGCGCTTGGCTTCCACCATGGGGGCTTCCATATCCTCCGGCATGGTCAGTTTCATCTGCTGCATCATCCAGGCCTGGCTGAAATGGGCATTCGCCAGCCCGACATAACTGTCCGCCAAATTCCCGAGAATGACGTTGCTGGCATCGAGTTGAAAACTGATTTCGGTTTGACGACCGTTCATCAAATCGCGCTGAAAATTCGGCGGAATGTCCACTACACCCAATAGACGACTTTCATCCAATAAGCGTCGCGCCGTTGCTTCATCCGGCACCTGTCCCTTCAAATCGAAGTACGGCGGCCGGAGTTTGTTCAACCACTCCCGGCTCGCCAGAGATTGGTCGTGATCCATATAGCCGATAGGCGCATTGACCAATTCCAAATTGGTGCCTTTCCCGGCAATGAACACCTCGCCGGTAAAAAAATACAACGTCGCCACCACCAGAATCAAATCCCGGCTGAATTGCAGCAACTCCTTTTTCGTCAAAGCGAATACCCGCCGCCACCATAACCAGTTCATCCCGACACCCTCTTACGAAAACGCCATACGGCGAGCAACCAATACACCAGACAAAAGCCAATGAGGATAAAGATATTCGGCCACAGTTCCGCCCAACCTTGTCCTTTGAGGAAAACGCCCCAAACGATTTCCAATTGATACATTGCCGGGAAAGAATGCGCTTCCACCATCGCTTCCGCCGACATGGACGCCACCGGCATCATCAAGCCTGAATACATCATCGCCGGAATCATGGTGCCCAACATTGCAATCAACGCCGCGGCGGCTTGCGATTTAACGAAGGTCGAAACCAAAAGGCCAATGCCCGCCGCACTGGTGACATAAAACAGGTTTGCGACCACCAACAGGGAAACATCGCCTTTGAATGGCGCCCCGAAAATGAATACCGCCGCCAGACACAGCAGGGTGATATTGATGTAGGAAATCAAAATATAGGGTAAGAGCTTGCCGGTGATGAACTCACTGCGGGTGACCGTGGAGACGTAAATATTGAAAATGGAACCCGTTTCTTTCTCCCGCACCACACCCAGGGCTGCCAGCATGGCCGGAGCCACCAACATCACCATAATGATCATTCCCGACCCGGTGGACCAGATGCTTTTCAATTCGTTATTGTACAAATAACGGGTTTCGAGTTTGACCGGCGACAGTAAGCCATCCAGTTGTTGCTCGGTCATGCCCTGTGTTTTCATGGCCCAATCCTGCATCAACTCGGTGTTGAAGTGCCCGGTGATTGCAGACACATAGCCGGTGACCATCGAGGCACGATAGGTAAACATGCCATCAATCAAGGCTTGAACTTCCGCCACGCGTCCCTGCCGCAATCGTTTGGAAAATTCCGGTGGAATCAACAGCACAAACCGTACATCGGCGCGATCCAACAACGGATCGGCCTCCTGTTCTTTTTTAAGGTGGCCCTTGTAATCGAAATAGCGCGAACTGATGAATTTATACGCATACTCGCGACTTTCGTCGGAATGGTCGTAATCCACGATGGCGAACGGCATTTTTTCGACATCGAAACTCAACCCGAACCCAAGCACCATCATCATCACCATCGGAAAGACGAACGCCATGACGAAATACACTCGGTCACGCCAAATTTCAATCCATTCTTTTCGAGACAAAGTCCAGATGGTTTTCCAATTCATAAACCGCCCCGTTTGGCTTGGCGGGCCGATTCAATCTTATCAATGAAAACATCTTCCAAAGAAGGCTCCAAGACCATTTCATCTTCAATGCGGATATTGCTCTCTATCTCGCCACCTGCTTCGGTTTGCTTCAACAAGTCTTTCACTCGGTGCCGGGTTTCTGCGACGTTCTGGGTAAACAGCTGCACACGACTACCGAATAGCGCCACCTTTCCAAAACCTTCCGCTTCCAAGCGTGCTTGTAACTCATATGGATGCGATACTTTCAAGCTCAGCACCTGCCCTTTCCGGGCTTTCAAATCCTGCTTTAATGCCTGTGGCGAATCGTAAGCCACCACCTTCCCGGCCTGCATCAACGCCAAGCGGTGACAATGTTCGGCTTCCAGCATGTAATGTGTGGTCACCAAAATCGCCACATTCAACTCCTCCGCCAAGGCCACCAAAATGCGCCAGAACTCGCGGCGACCGATTGGGTCCACACCGGATGTCGGTTCATCCAAAAACAACACTTTTGGCTCATGAATCAATGCACACCCCAGTGCCAGCCGCTGTCGTTTTCCCATCGGCAGACTACCGGCGGCTTCGTCTTTTTCCGCTTCCAAATGTCCGATTTTCAAGACCCAGTCGCGCCGTTCACGTAATTTTTTGCCGGACAAGCCGTAAATACGACCAAACAAATCAATGTTTTCACCCACGGTTAAATCCAGATACAGCGAAAAGGCTTGCGACATATAGCCAATGCTTTCTTTAATCGCCATGGCAGAGCTTGCCATATTATGCCCCGCCACAAAGCCAGCACCTTCCGATGGCGGTAAGATACCGGTCAACATTTTAATGACGGTGCTTTTCCCGGCGCCATTGGCGCCCAACAGGCCGAAAATTTCCCCGGATTTGACATCGAACGACACCTGATCCGCCGCGGTAAAATCTCCGAACCGTCGCACCAGGCCATCGGCTTGAATCAGCGGTGTTTCAATGTTGTTTGTCTTCAGCGTGTCTGTGCCGGAACGCTTGATCACCGCCACCTGCTCCGCCTCGATATGATCCAAGCGATTGATAAACACTTCTTCCAAGCCCACAGGGGCAAAATGCCAATTGAGGTGTTCGTTCGGAAAAGCCGAAAGTGCTTTTTCCAAACGGCCTTTTACCTCGCCCGGCGTGTCTTCAAACCCACTGATGCGAATCATTTGTCCTAACTCTTCGGCCTGTGGGAAAGTCGTTTGTAAGGTCGGCAACACATCGCGTAAATGCGTCGCGTCCGTATTGCTTTCAATTTCCACCAGCCAGCCGGGCGTGCGCCCCACAATCTCATCGGCGGTTCCCTGGTCGAGTACCTGCCCTTGGTGCATCACCGACAAACGATTGAATCGACTGGCTTCATCCATATACGCCGTGGAAATCAAAGCGGTCATCTTTTCATCTCGCACCAATTGGTTCAACATTTCCCAAAAGTCGCGCCGAGACACTGGGTCCACTCCGGTGGTGGGTTCGTCCAAAATCACCAGGCCTGGTTGATGGATAAGTGTACAAACCAGGCCCAGCTTCTGTTTCATGCCACCGGATAGGTTCTTCATGGAACGGTCTTTAAACGCCGCCAGATTGGAAACGTCCAGCAACATTGCTTTACGTTGTTTGAGCGTCTCGGCGGATACGCCGCGCAGGTTGGCAAAAAAGTCGATATTTTCTTCAATGCTCAAATCCGGGTAAAGATTCAAGCCCAGCCCTTGCGGCATGAACCCCAAATGCTGTTTGACTTGATCAGCGGACTTGTCCGAATCGATGGGTTGACCGAATACACAGATACGACCGGTGTCGTAACGCAACACACCGGACACGGCTTGCATCAAGGTGCTTTTACCCGCGCCGTCCGGCCCGATTAAACCGTAAATTTCACCGGTTTCAATGTGCAGTGAAACGTCTTTGACCGCATCGTTTTTCTTATAGCGCTTTCCGAAACCGCTCACTTCCACCGCTAACGTCATGTTTATTTCACCTGAATATAAGCGTCCGCAGGCAAGCCGGGCGTAATACGTTTTTCAGGGTTGCTGTCCAAATAAAGCTTGATGGCGTAAACCAACTTGACGCGTTCATCCTGTGTTTGCACCTCTTTCGGGGTGAACTCGGTTTGCGAAGCGATATAACGAACGGTGGCCGGAAAAGCGACATTCGGCATGGAATCAATACGGATGTCGGCTTTTTGGCCAAGATGAACCAATCCGACCTTGCCTTCGGCCACATAACCTTTCAAATACACTTCATTTAGATTGACGATGTCAAACAGACCGGCGCCGGAGGCCACCACTTCACCCTCATTCACCAATTTGGTCGTAATGACGCCGTCGGTCGGCGCAATGATTTTCATATCGTCGAAGACACTCATCGCTTCCATCAAAGTCGCCTGAGCTTGCAATGATTGAGCTTTAACCGCATTAACGTCTTCCTGCTTGGCCTCGATTTGCTGCCAGCCCAGCTTGGCTTCGTTCAAGGCTTTTTCAGACTGGTTCAAAGCGGTATAAGCGATTTTCACATCATCGTCAGCCAGTTTTTTCGCCAACAAAGCGTTTTCGTGCTGATGCTTTTCGATGGTGCCTCTTTTGTAGAGGTTTTCATAACGTTTTTCATCGGTCGTCATCTGCAGCGCGGTTTCTTTGGCGCTGTTCAGTACGGCTTTGGCATAACGCACCGCTGATTCGGCCGTTTCTATTTGCAAGGGCACTTGTTGTTTCAGCACATCCAATCCTTTTTGTGCCGCTTTCAATTGTGCCTGTACCGCGCCGTAAGCCGCTGCCGCTTGAGTGACACGAGCCCGCACCTGCACATCGTCCAGAACCGCCAGCACTTGACCGGCCTTCACTTCATCCCCTTCCCGCGCCTGCAATTTCAAAATCTTTCCAGCCACTTTCGTCGAAGCCAAATAATGTTCAGCTTCGGTGCGGCCATTCAACTTGATGGTGCCATCCGGCAACCCGTTTTGCTGTTCCTGATAGTAAAAGTACGCCGTGCCGGCAAACACAAACGTCATAATCACTAACACTAAGCGGGTTTTCAATTTTGTGGTCATGGCAAACATTTGAAAAAACTCCGTAAAATACGTATATCCAGATTATTTAAATTTATTATAGAACAAGTCATCACCCCGGTTGCAGAAGTGACTCAAAGAATCGTTCCCAGTCAAATCTTGAGCCGTTATAATTGCCCTAATTTTCAAAACGAATACTGAGCCCGATTACGATGATTGATTTCAATGCGCTAAGCAAAACCGAATTTTTAAACGACTACTGGCAAAAAAAACCGCTGCTGATTCGCAATGCGTTGCCGGGGTTCTCGCCACCGATTACCGCCGAAGAACTCGCCGGATTGTCGCTGGAAGAAGAAGTGGAAAGCCGCATCGTCATCCAGCACAGCGACACCGATTACGAACTGAAAAAAGGCCCTTTCCCGGAAACGATCTATCAGGAACTCCCTGAAGAAAACTGGACATTATTGGTACAAGGAATGGACCGTTTAATACCGGAAATCAATCAGTTACTCAGTGAATTTAATTTCATTCCTAACTGGCGAATTGATGACATTATGGTCAGTTATGCATCGGTTGGGGGCAATGTCGGCCCCCACTACGATCACTATGATGTCTTCCTGTTACAGGCACAGGGCGAGCGCCGCTGGCAATTGTCCTCACAAAACTGCTCGCCGGACAACTACATCGAAGGCGTGGATTTACGTTTGATGAAAACATTCAAGGTGGAAGACGACATTGTTTGCCAACCGGGCGACATTCTCTATTTGCCGCCCAAATGGGGCCACCACGGTGTTGGTCTGACCGATGACTGCATGACCTTTTCCATTGGTTACCGCAGTTATCAGGGCCAAGAACTCTGGGACAGTTTTGGTGACCATTTATCGGAAATGTCCGCGTTTCAGACAATTTACCAAGACCCGACCTGGTCGGACACCCTTAATCCGGGCGAAGTGACCGATAATGCCGTAACGCAAGCACAAGCGTTGCTGATGTCGGCTTTGCAAGATAAAAACCTGCTCAAAACCTGGTTCGGCCGCTTTGCCACCCAGTTAGACCAGGAAGCCTCGCGCCAACTGCCGGAACCATTGAGCGAAGAAGAAACGCCGGAATTCGATGACTTCTGCACTGCTTTAACCGAATGCGATGGCATGGAGAAAGACCCGGTCTGTCGCTTTGCTTACGCCCAAAATGAAAACGAGACTTTGCTTTACATCAATGGCACCATTTGGGATAAACAAGGGGCCGATGACGACTTCATCGCCGCCCTGTGTAACCAAAGCGAACTCTCGCCAAACGACCTGATGGCCGCCGCCAATCAAGCGCTATTGTTTGACCTATGGCAATTGCAATATCTGGTGTTTATCGAATAACATCCAACCACCCGGAAACGACCAGGCCTGGTCGTTTTTATCTTCCGGGTGTCTTGATTCAATATTTTAAAAACCCCACAAAAACGCGCTGTTCTTTTGATTCGCCGCCGCGTAGAATATTTTTTCTTATTTTCATCCCCTTATTTGGAAACCGATTATGACCCGCAACCTGATGGTGCAAACCGCTTTTTTGACCATTTTATCCGTCACCGCGTTTGCCGCCAACGCGGTCATTTGTCGTTGGGCCTTAGATCACAACTTAATTGACCCGGTCAGTTTCAGCAGTCTGCGCTTGGGTTCAGCGGCCCTGTCTTTGTTTGTGGTGATGACATTAATGCATTGGTCAAACCGCCGCCACCAAACCTCGGCGGACCAACCGGCGGGCAAAACCAATCACGGCTCCTGGTATGCCGCCGTGGTATTGTTTTTGTATGCATTGACCTTTTCTTACGGTTATGTGGCCATCAGCACCGCTACCGGCGCACTGGTCTTGGCGGCCGTGGTGCAATTTACCATGATTGGTTACGCCTTACGTAAAGGCGAAAAACTGCACTTGGCCGAGTGGATTGGAGCCGCCGCCGCGTTGATCGGTTTACTGTATCTGGTGTATCCGAAGCTCACCACGCCATCCTGGTGGGGCTTGGTCATGGTGATGATTTCCGCTTTCACCTGGGCACTTTATACGCTGAACGGCCAAAAATCCTTGAAGCCCATGTCGGACACGGCGTTTAACTTTTACCGTACCCTGCCGATGATTGCCGTCGCCAGTGGTCTGAGCCTGCTGTTTGTTGGTGATACGGTTTTTATGACTTCGAAAGGATTTTGGTTGGCGATGATTTCCGGAGGCGTCACCACGGGATTGGGTTATATTCTTTGGTACACGGCCCTGCCGAGACTTTCAGCCAGTCTGGCATCCGCTACGCAATTATTGGTGCCGCTGATTGCCGCTTTCGGAGCTGCCTGGTTGATTGACGAGCCGGTTACGTTGCGCTTTATGATTGCCGCGGCCTTAATGCTGGGCGGCCTGGGCTTGGTGATGCATGGGCGAAACCAGCACCGAAAAACCGCGTTGAAAAACGCTTCCGTTTAAGCGCGGACGAAACCGAATACTAAACGGCCACTGAGTGGTGAACTATTAGTCTCACAGAGTATTCGAGATGCCAATTTGCAGTAAGGCATTGCGCATTTGAATGAAGGCAATTAGAAACTCAAACAGCATTCGCCAAAATAATTCCATCAATAAAAAGACAATGATAAACGCGATCACCAGCTTCATTTTCTGACTCACTGTCAAAAACTGCCAGGCCTGGCGGGTTGCACGGTTGGCCATGGCATATTTTCGCCGAAGCCAGACCACAAAATACCCGCTCGCCACCGGAACAAGGAACGCACCCAAATAATAAAACACCATCAGCGCTTCGATGCTGATAAAGCGTTTAAACGTCAGAAAATCCATCACGCTTTTTTCAGGCCTTCAAACTGGTTTAAAAATGCGTCGAGACGCGATGCAATGCTCGCCACCCCATCGGGTTGCTCGCTTTCGATATTCAACGCCAACACCGGGTCGTGCAATGACAGGCGCAATAAAAACCACCCCTGTTCCGTCGGATGGCTGCACTGAACCCGTACTCCTTCATAGTTAGGCGTCACTTTGTGCCAATCGCTTTGAGTGGCGACAAAGGTTTCCAGCTGCAGCAGCACCGTCTGGCCATAATCCTTGAAATCGGTACGGGTGATTTTAAAGCGCTGTTCGCGGCTCTCCTGCGGCTCGCGCAGCGATTCGATCAGGTGGCTGAGATCACGCCCCTGTGCCTTGGCTTTGGCTAAGGCGATCAACAAGCGGCTGACCAGATACGCACCATCATCCAGAAAGTAGTTTTCTTTCAGGGCGGCATGGCCGGAGGTTTCGATCGCCAGCCAGCATTCCTCTCCGTCAGCATTGAGGCGCAAACCTTCATTGATGACGTTTCGATAACCTCGTTTAAAACGGTGATGGCGGCCCTGAAGCGAGGTTTCAATAAAATCGTGCAAGCCTTCCGACGTCACCGAATCGGTCACAATGGTGGTGCCGGGGTGCGCCTGCAGAATAATGGCCGAAATCAACGCAATCAGACGGTTCCGATTCAGTTCTTCCCCACGATGATCGACGGCGGCACTGCGATCGACATCGGTATCGAAAATAATGCCGAAATCGGCGTTTTGCCGACACACGGCATCACGCAGAGCCTGCATGGCTTCGGCATTTTCCGGGTTAGGTATGTGGTTCGGAAAACGACCGTCCGGCTCTAGAAACTGACTGCCGGTGGTGTCTGCACCCAAAGGTTGCAACACCTGGTCAACGAAAAAACCACCCGCGCCGTTACCGGCATCCACCACGATTTTCAATCCCTTTAACGGGCTGTCATACGATTGGGCAGACGCCACGCCTTCACGAATCATTTTCACCAGGCCTGCCGCATAGACCGCCATAAAATCCACGGTTTCGACCGCGACGGCGGGGATGATGGACTTCGCCTCCGATTCGGCTGAGCCGGCAAGGGCCTGCGCCTTTTCCAGCAGGACACGGATGTCTCGGCTTTCCAGACCGCCAGCGGCCGTGAAAAACTTAAACCCGTTACGATTAAACGGCAGGTGACTGGCGGTCAGCATAATGGCACCGTCACATTCCCAGCCCGGGGTGACGGTGGTCATAAACATGGCCGGGGTGGAGGCCAGCCCGGTGTCGTAAACCGTTACGCCCATGGTACCGAGCGCCTGCGACATGGCCGCCGACAATGACGGACCCGATAAACGACTGTCTCGTCCGATGGCCAGCCGTAATTGCGAAACCGGTTTCGCCATGCGTTCCGCCAGCCACTCGGCAAACGCTCCGGCCAAATGATGCGCCACCTGCGGGGTGATATTGACCGTTTCGCCTGCCACACCGGGCAAGGCGACCCCACGAATATCGGAACCATTCTGTAACGCCATCCAACCCTGTGTTTGCATCTTTCACCTCATCGCCGTGTCCGACATCTGTTAAGCCATTCAGTCGGATAAATGATATTCTACTGTGGAAACGACGCGTACCTTTTTGATTTGCGGGTTATTTCGGTCTCGTGGTCGAATACTGAACTGGCCTTGAGAGGCGCGTTTGATTTTGCCCAGCTTGCTATCGGAATCCGCGGCGAATTTTTCCGCCACCTGACGGGCTTTCTTGGTCGCTTCTTCGATCATTTCCGGCTTCACATCATTCAAGCGGGTAAAAATATACTCCGTTTGCCCATCATAACCGCCGCCGGTGAGAACAATGCCCTTCTTCCCAAGCGCCGATAATTCGCCCATCACTTTACGCACACCATCCACGTTTTTGGAGTACACCGTCACCGTTTGATTGGCAATAAAGCGAAATTCCGGCTTGGGACCGCTGCCATAACTCTGAGCGGACTTATCGGTGATATTGGGCGTAGAAAAACTGATTTCACTGTCTTGAATGCCATTTTTCACCAGAAAACGCTTGATGGTTTGCGAGTTTTCGTCAATCGCCTTATAAAGCCCCTGAACATCGTTTTCCGCCACACTGAACGAAATCGGCCAAATCACAATATCCGCCTTGTATTCCCGTTCGGCTAACCCTTTAACGGTCACAATGCGATCATACTGCTTCACGTCGATCGCCGCATTGGCCAGAATCAATCCGAGAGAGGACAACCCGAGAAAGATGAAAAAACCCAGTATCAAAGCACCGGTGCGTTGGTTCACTTGCATATTGACTCCCTTGGGCATTCGCCTCACTGGTTGTTAAAGCCTAACGATATTAAAGCGTAATGATTTCAAACCCGTTGTCTTTTACCGTATCCGTCATGCCACTGTGCGTCAGCACCGCCGACGATGCCGCGCCCGGTTTCAAGTAACGTTCCGTCACCATCCGAACATCCTCAAGGGTGGTGGATAAAACCCCTTCGCGATAGTGTTTACGCATCGCATGGGTACGACCGTACAACTGCTGGTAAAACGCCTTACGGGCTTCACCGGCCGGTGAACCGGGTTTATCCATGGCACTGATGACATTCAGAATCGCTTCGTCCACTTTTGATTGCGTCGCCTCTTCGCTTAAGACCCAGTCCAACGCACGGTCGAAGTCGGCATAGGTTTCCAGCAAGCGTGGGTCACGGTAAGAAAAGAAGACAAAAGTGCCGGCTTCCGCATTATAAGTCGCGCCGCCACCATAAGCACCGCCTTTTTCACGGATTTCGGAGTGCAGGAAACCGTTACGCAGGCAAGCCCCCAAAATCGACAATTTCGGCGCATCTTCATGCCCCGCCATAACCGCCGGGTAAGACTGGGCGCAGAAGTTGACCTGCGTACTGGTAACCCAGGCCTGGTGAATTTTGTCATGCGACGCGGCCAGTTGCAATCCGTGACCGGACACGTTGTTCGACAAGACACCCTGCCATTCCGACAAACTCGCAATGGCTGAATCCAAGCCGGCTTCATCGGAAATCACCAGTGCTTGCTTCGAAGCCTGTAACAGCTTTTGTTGAATTCCACCGAACAATTGGCTGATACGTTCCAATTCCCCATCGGATTCCAATGAATTGTAAATGGATTTAATCGCCCGAATACCGGCAAAACCGGATCGGTTAAAACTCCAGTTCGCCACCGGCGAAGCATTCTGGTTGGCGGCCGACATGGCCAAGCCATGCCCGTTGCCGGTAATGCCGTGGTCCATTGAGGAACGAATTTGGCCGATCAGGTCGCGAATACGATCGAACTCGTCGAAACGTACCTGCTCCAACGTTTCCAACATTAAATCGGCCAGGCCTGGTTGGTTTTTGTTCAAGGCCTTACCGGACAAAATGAAGTGACTGTGGAAGGCGTCGCGATCATGTAAGTTCGCTCGCACCGCCGATTTGGCGCTCAAGCCTCCGGTAACCGCCGCTTGCAAGGATTGCGTTTCCAGGTAATCGCGTCCGGCAGAACCCAGCTCCGTCATACAGGCATTGAACAAGGGTAAAACCGCTTGTTCTTCCGCCGTGAAATCCGGTAAGTCCAAAATCATCTGCAGATAACTCAGTCCATTCGTACCGGCCTGATAAGCCGTTAAATGACGTTTAGAGTCGTCGGTAACCGGTTGAATATCTTTAATTTCTGCCGGAACGTCTTCTTTGGTCACTTCCGGCAAAATGGACGCATCATCCAATTGTTCCTGACGTGCCTTCAGGGCCAAGGAGCGCTCAACGATCGCCTGTTTTTCCGCGTCGCTTAAACCGTCCTGAATGCGTTTCAACTTGGCTTTTTCAGCCGCGTCCTGCTCGTCGGAAAGTTGATCGTCCGGCGACAACGTTAACCGTACACGATGTGGATTATCGAGGATCCACTCTTGAATCAAATTCGGAATGAAATTCGGATCGGTCACCTCTTCACGCAGCGTTTGCAACGCCGCGTCTGTATCCAGTAACGCAATCGGGTCCCCTTCATGCATTGCACCCGCCAGCGATTGCAGAATCAACTGCAACCCATACGGATAAGAGTCGCCACCGATTTCGCGTTGCGATAACTCCAATTGATGCAGCATGGCTTCCACCTGATCGGTATCGATGCCATCTCGCACGATGCGTTCCAACGTTTCCAGAATCAGCGTTTCAATGTCATCGGCGTGTTCCGCTTCGGAACCTTGTACCCCAGCCACGAAAACCATTTCCTTATTGGAGTCTTCCAGGCCACATAATGGCGACGGCGCGGTGGCTAGATGCGAGGCTTCTAATGCCTGACGCAACGGCGACGCGCTGTTGTCGAGCAATACGGCCGATAATAAATGGCCTTTTAGCACATCCATCGGGTTACGGTTTTCACCCAATAACCAGCCCAGCACAATGTGAGTCTTTTTGGATAGGTCTTCTTCATTCAACGCATAACGGTTTTCAAACTGCATCGGCTGAGTGTAGCGTTTTTCTTTGCCGACCATAATCCGTTCCACCTGGTCGTTAAAGCGGTGTAAGGCGAGCGTCTCAAACTGGGTTTGATGCTCGGCGGCGGAAATATCGCCATAAGTCATAAACACCGAATTCGATGGATGATAATGGTAACGATGGAATTCCACCAATTGCTCGTAGCTCAACTCTGGAATGTCTTTTGGATCGCCACCACTGTTGTAGTGGTACGTCGAGGTTGGATAAATTTCGGCCGAAAACGTTTGCCACAGTGTTGATACCGGCGAACTCATCGCCCCTTTCATTTCATTGAACACCACCCCTTTATACGTCAGCTCGGAGGTTGGATCGTCCATCTCCGAAAACTCCAGACGGTGTCCTTCCTGAGCGAAATCCAACGGGTCGATATTCGGAAAGAACACGGCATCCATATACACTTCCAACAGGTTTTGGAAATCTTTACGGTTTTCGGTCGCAAATGGGTAAGCCGTCCAATCACTGGACGTAAAGGCATTCATAAAAGTGTTCAAGGAGCGACGAATCATCATAAAGAAAGGGTCACGCACCGGATATTTTTCACTGCCGCACAAAACGGTGTGTTCCAAAATATGCGCCACTCCGGTGGAATCCATCGGCACGGTCCGCAAAGCGACCATAAAGACGTTTTGCGGATCGTCCGCGGCCAGGTGATAATGTTCGGCCCCGGTCACTTTGTGCTTGAAATGCTGAACGGTGATGTTCAGCGATTCGATGAAATGTTCGGTAATGAATTCAAATGCAGGATGATTCTTTGACATAGTCTCTTCTTAATCGCCTTGTGGATATTTCATAAATGCTTTCAACAAAAAAGGCCGACAAATGCGGCCTTTTTCAATACAACATAACGGCCATGACCGTTACGGACGGTTACACTTCCTTAATGGACAGTTTAACGCGTCCTTGCTTGTCGATGTCAATCAAACGTACCTGAATTTCCTGACCTTCTTTCAGATACTCATTGACGTCTTCAACACGTTCGTCGGCAATTTGCGACACGTGCACCAAGCCTTCACGCCCCGGCATATAGGATACGAACGCGCCGAAATCAACGATTTTAACGACTTTCGCATCGTAGACTTTACCGATTTCCGGTTCAGCGGTGATTTCGGCAATACGTGCTTTAGCGGCTTCCGCAGACGCATCGTCCACGGCGGCGATTTTCACGTTACCGTCGTCGTCAATTTCAATCGTCACGCCGGTTTCTTCGGTGATGGAGCGGATGGTCGCGCCGCCTTTACCGATGATCTCGCGTACTTTTTCAGGCTTCACTTTAACATTGAAGAAGCGCGGAGCTGTGCTGGCCACACTGACATTCGAGGCGGTGATGGCTTTATCCATCTCTTTTAGAATGTGTAAACGCCCGTCTTTCGCCTGACCTAAAGCGATTTCCATAATTTCACGAGTAATACCGGTGATTTTGATGTCCATCTGCAAAGCGGTGACGCCTTGCTCGGTACCCGCGACTTTAAAGTCCATATCGCCCAAGTGGTCTTCATCACCCAAAATATCGGACAAAACGGCAAAACCGGATTCTTCTTTCACCAAGCCCATGGCAATACCGGCAATCGGCGCGGCAATCGGCACACCGGCATGCATCAAGGACATGGAGGTACCACACACTGTGGCCATGGAAGAGGAGCCGTTGGATTCGGTGATTTCCGAGACCACACGAATGGTGTATGGGAATTCTTCAGACGTTGGCAACAAAGCCGAAACACCGCGACGCGCTAACATTCCGTGGCCAATTTCACGACGCCCCGGCGAACCGACACGACCACACTCACCGACGGAATACGGAGGGAAGTTATAATGCAACATGAAACGGTCGGAATAAGAACCGGTCAGTTCATCGACAATCTTAGCGTCTTTTTCCGTGCCCAGCGTGGTGACGACCAACGCTTGAGTTTCGCCACGCGTAAACAAGGCCGAACCATGCACTTTCGGTAAAACACCGACCTGACAATCGATTTGACGAATGGTTTTCGTATCACGTCCGTCGATACGCGGTTCACCCGCAATAATGCGTCCACGGACGATTTCTTTCTGCAACTTACCGACCATTTTTTCAATGTCGCCGCCGTCATAACCGTCTGCGTTCTCTTCAGTCGCTTGCAAGACGTCCAACGCTTTGGCTTTGGCGGCATCAATGGCGGCATAACGATCCATTTTATCGGCAATGCTGTAAGCCGCTTCGATGTCACTGCGAATCAAATCGAAAACTTTGTCTTTCAATTCCGTGTTTTCCACGGCCGGTTCCCAGTCCCATTGCGGCTTACCGACATCGGCTTTCATTTCTTTAATCGCATCAATGGCCACTTGCATTTGATCATGACCGAACATTACCGCACCCAACATAACGTCTTCGGACAATTCAGCGGCTTCAGATTCCACCATCAACACGGCTTCGGACGTTCCGGCCACACTCAGTTCCAAATCGGATTCCAGCAATTCGTCACCGGATGGATTCAACAAGTATTCGCCGTCCTGATAACCGACAACGGCCGCACCGATTGGGCCGTCAAAAGGAATACCGGAAATGGCCAAGGCTGCAGATGTGCCCAGCATGGCAGGCACTTCAGTTCCGACTTCCGGGTCTAAAGAGACGACTGTCGCGATGATTTGCACTTCGTTCATAAACCCTTTTGGGAACAATGGACGAATTGGACGGTCAATTAAACGCGAGGTCAGAGTTTCTTTTTCGGAAGGTCGCCCCTCACGCTTTAAAAAGCCTCCCGGAATTTTACCGGCGGCATAGGTTTTTTCCTGGTATTGAACGGTCAGCGGGAAGAAATCCTGCCCCGGTTTAGCGTTTTTTGCGCCAACGGCTGTGACCAAGACTTGAGTCTCACCCATCGCGACCATTACCGCACCGTCCGCCTGACGGGCAATTTCACCGGTTTCCAATCGAACTTCATGCTTTCCATACTGGAAAGACTTAACGTACTTTGCCATACATTTTTCCTTATCGGGCGACGACCAAATCGAGTCTTTTATACAGCCAGTGAAACCTGAATCACCAGGAACTTTAAAGCGTAAAGCTACTGAGGATTCAGGCTTGTAAAGGTTTCCGGCCTGAGAAATTTCGAGGTCGTCAGAGGTCAATTACAAATAAAAGTTAGCCTAAAACAGTCCGGACATTTTACAATAAATCCTCGGACAAACAACCGACCGTATGCATTTAAACCGAAAGAGAGCCTTGCACGAGATGGATGCACGGATAAAAATCGCTAAAATGTCCCTGAATGTCGTTGAAAAACTGGCGAATAGCTCGCTATTCGCTGCGTTTTCCGCCTAATTCATAAAAATTTTATCTCATTTTTCTATCGCGCCCCACTCATGCAAAGCTCTCCAAAAGTTTTTATAAACGGGTTTCGGCGGGTATCAGGCAAAAAAAAACCCCGCGATGCGGGGTTTTTTTGACAAGCGAAGTTGATTACTTACGCAGTCCAAGCTTTTTGATCAAATCAAAATATCTTGGTGCATTTTTCTTATGCAAGTAATCCAGCAACTTACGACGACGGCTAACCAAACGCAACAAACCAGTACGAGAATGGTTGTCGTGGATGTGGGATTTAAAGTGATCCGTCAAATAGGTGATGCGGTGCGTCAACAAGGCAACCTGTACTTCTGGAGAACCAGTGTCACCTTCTTTGGTTGCGTATTCGGCAACGATTTTTGCTTTATCTTCAGCTGTTAGCATGTTTTATCCTTTGATAAATCGGTTTATAAAATTCTCCATTCCGCAACCGATGGCAGAATGAAAACGTGAATTATACATAAACAAGCCGACTTGTCCATGCTTATATTCACGAAACGTCTTAAAAATTCAATGTCTTCCGAAGCCGACCATATAATGCTCGAAGTGCGACAGATCATTACTCAACGCACGGATTAGATGATCCAGACTCACCACGGCATTTTCAACCAAGTTCACGGCGATGTACGGATGTTCAACTTTCAGACGATCGTACATCGGGCGCTTGATTTCCAACAGACAGACATGTTTAGACATGGCGAACATTTTCAACATGCGCGGCTTGCGATCAAAAAACGACATTTCACCAATCAAATTCCCCGGTCCTTGAAAACCAACTTCGGCTTCATCCTGCCCGTCATTGACCGAAAAGCCGACTTTGCCTTTTACAATGAAAAACATCGAATCGCCGACATCCCCCATGTCAAAAATCACGTCGCCTTTTTTCAGATTTTTTTCCTGCAAAAATTGCGACATGACTTCAACATCGGAGCGTGTCAGGGATTCGCAAATAGCGTTACTCTGAAAATAATCAAACAAATCGGATGGGGTCATTTCTAGCATAGTGAGTCTCTTAAATTTTCTTTTGTGCGATAAAAGACGAAACCGGGCGTCCGTCTTTCAATGTTTCTATTTTATCAATAATTATCGTAAAGTCGGAAAAGCTTTTCGCCAACTCGCCGCGTTTTAAAATATAGTTCGGATTTTTCGGCGAGCCGAAGGCTTCCACCCCTTCGACAAAGGTTTGCATCACCACAAAACCACCCGGCCGGATCGCTTGATGTAAGCGTGAAAACAATCGCCGGTTCAAGTAACGCATCATCACGACGACATCCACCATTTCATTAGGGAGGCAGTCCGCTTCATCGACCGAACAGTTTTTCCAATGCACGGTCGCCCTCTGTCGATCGGCAAACCGTCTTGCGCGTGACAAGACGGCTTCCTGCTGATCGACGGCGGTGACATCAAAACCCTTCAGAGCCAGATAAACGGCGTCTCGCCCACCGCCGCAACCGATATCCCATACGCTTTTCCCCGACATTGAGGATATCCGCTGCGACGATTCGAGCCACTCAACCAATAAAGGGTTGGCTTGCCAAAGCCGCTTGGAGGTCATACCGGAAACGCCCAGGCCTGGTGATTTTTGCAATTCACTGAGATAAGCGGTTTCATCCCAGGTTTGAACAACCCTGTAACCTTTTTCGTTGAGAAAAGCGCAAGCCTCACCCAAACAAGCCGCGTCGCCTACCAGTTGCAGCTCCGACGGGCGTGGCGGTAACTCCGACAAGCGTTCTTTCAAGTCCAGCCAGGGTAAATGCGTCGCGCCACGAAAGTGAACGGCAGCATAGCGGTCCGCCGGACGCAAATCGACCAGCGGAAACGTTTCGTCAATCGACGCGGACATGCGAATCAATCCGCCAAATTAAACAGACGTTTCGGTTTGAGCAAGTTTTTTTCCGTTTGCCATTCGCCAACGCCGATAAAACGTTTCTGCGGATCATAAAAGCGAACCAAATCGGTTGTCGGTTTTGATACGGCGAGCTTCCCACCATGCTGAATCCGCTGGGTGTCGCTTTCGTTCAGGTGCATGGCTTCCAGGTGTTGCAAGGGTAAATCCAACGGTTGTAGATGCCCGGCCAAATCCTGTTCAATTTCCGCCACTGTCGCCATATCGTCACCATGCAAACTGCCGGTCTGCGTCCGATGCAAGGCCGTTAAATGGCCCAGCGTATCGAGGGCTTTCGCAATCTCTTCACCCAGAGTACGGACATAAGTGCCTTTCGAACAAAAGACCTCGAAAGTGATTTCGGTTGGGTGAAAATCAATCAGCGTCAATTCGTGTATCGTAACCGGCCGGGGCACTCGTTCCACCTCGACGCCTTTGCGGGCGTATTCATACAACGGAATCCCCTGATGTTTCAAAGCGGAATACATCGGCGGCACCTGCATGATGTCACCTTCAAACCCTTTTAAAACGGTTTGAATGCTTTCGGCATTGAGCGTCGGAACCACCACCGTTTGGAGTGGATTACCATCCTTATCGCCGGAATCGGTCTCCACACCCAGGCTGAGTGTGGCGATATAGCGTTTGTCGGAGTCCAACAACAAACCGGAGATTTTAGTCGCCTCCCCAAAACACAGCGGCAGTAAGCCAGTGGCAAAAGGATCCAAGGCACCGGTATGCCCCGCTTTTTTCGCATTGTACAAGCGACGCACTTGTTGCAAAATGCCGTTGGAAGTAACGCCTTCCGGCTTATTCAGCAAAACGATGCCGTCAACGGCTTGCCATTGTTTCTTTGCCATACAACCCGTCAATGCCTACTTTTTGTTTTGGTGCAATGCTTTGAAAATCAATTCTTCAATGTGACTGGCATTTTCCGCTACCGTGTCATAAAAGAACCGGATTTCCGGCGTGATACGCAATTTCATCCGCTTGCCAATTTCGGAACGAAAGAATCCTTTGGCTTTTTCCAGTGCTTTGATGGCATCTTGAGCGGCCGGTTCGTCTTCATTCGCACCGATAATCGTAAAATACACCGTCGCAATGCTTAAATCCTTGGAGATTTTGCACTCGGTGATATTCACTTTTTCCAAGCGAGGGTCTTTGGTATCGCGGTGCAGAATTTCGCTGAGCGTTTTGCGAATTTCCAACGCCACGCGTGTGGGTCTGCTGACTTCGTCATTCATAACTTTTTCTCTTCATAATTGGCACGATGCCAAACAACAATGCCCCTCTCGGGGCATTGAAAAAATCGTCAAATTGTCTTGACCCGGTCCATTAAAAACAGCCAGGCCTGGCGACTATTAACTTAAGGTACGCTTGACAGCAACGCGCTCGTAGACCTCAATCTGGTCGCCGACTTTCACGTCATTATAGTCTTTCACGCCGATACCGCATTCCATGCCTTGACGCACTTCCTGAACATCGTCTTTAAAACGACGTAGGGATTCCAGAGCGCCCTGATAAATCACCACGTTATCGCGCAAGACACGAATCGGGTTGTTGCGTTTGACGATGCCTTCCGTCACCATACAACCGGCAATCAAGCCAATTTTCGGCGCCTTAAAGACATCACGCACATCGGCCACACCAATGATTTCTTCCTTGAATTCCGGTTCCAGTTTCCCTTCGATGGCGTGTTTCACTTCGTCAACGATTTCATAGATGACACTGTAATACTTCAGGAAAATACCTTCATTGTCAATCAATCGCTTGGCTTTTGCATCCGCACGGACGTTGAAACCGAAGATCAGCGCATCGGAAGCCAATGCCAAGTTGGCGTCGGTTTCGGTAATGCCACCCACACCGGATGAAATCACGGAGACTTTCACTTCGTCATTGGACAACTTAACCAAGGCGTCGACAATCGCTTCGATGGAACCTTGCACGTCTGCCTTCAAGATAATGTTGACGTTTTGAATTTCGCCCTCTTCCATCTTGTTAAACATATTGTCCAACTTGGCTTTCTGCTGACGGGCGATTTTCATTTCTTTATGCTTACTCTGGCGGAACATCGCCACTTCACGGGCCTTACGCTCACTTTCAACCGTGATCATATCGTCACCCGCGACCGGCACACCGGACATCCCTAGAATTTCGACAGGAATCGACGGCCCGGCACTTTTCACTTGCTCGCCGTTTTCGTTCATCAAAGCACGCACACGGCCATATTCCATGCCGCACAAAGCGATATCGCCTTTTGACAGGGTACCGGCCTGAACCAATACCGTTGCCACCGGCCCACGCCCTTTATCCAAACGAGATTCGACCACAACCCCTTTCGCAGGGCCTTCGAGCGGTGCTTCCAGTTCCAGAATTTCGGATTGCAATAAGATGGCATCCAGCAAGTCGTCGACGCCTTCACCACTTTTCGCAGAGACACGGATGAACTGAACGTCACCGCCCCATTCTTCCGGCACAACTTCTTCGTTGACCAGTTCCTGCATCACGCGATCCGGATTAGCGCCTTCCTTATCCATTTTGTTGATGGCAATCACCATCCCCAAATTGGCGGCCTTGGCGTGTTGGATGGCCTCTTTTGTCTGCGGCATGACGCCGTCATCCGCCGCCACAACGATGACCACCACATCCGTTACTTTCGCACCACGAGCACGCATCGCCGTAAAGGCTTCGTGCCCAGGGGTGTCGATAAAGGTGACACCGCCGTGGCCGGTTTCAACATGGTAGGCACCGATGTGCTGGGTAATCCCTCCGGACTCACCATTGGCGACTTTCGCTTTACGGATGTAATCCAGCAACGATGTCTTACCGTGGTCAACGTGGCCCATAATGGTCACAACCGGTGAACGTGTAACGGTTTCACCTGCGTATTCCTGGTTAACCACATCGTCTTCGATTTGGTTTTCATTCACCAGCACCGGCTTATGGCCCATTTCTTCCACAACCAATTGAGCCGTTTCCTGATCCAATACTTGGTTGATGGTCACCATGCTGCCGAAGCCCATCATGGTTTTGATGACTTCAGTCGCTTTAACCGCCATTTTATCGGCCAGATCAGCCACTTTAATGGTTTCACCCAATGGCACTTCGCGAACCTGTTTTTCAACCGGTTTCTGGAAGCCATGTTCGTTATTCGCCGATTGGTTGGACTTCTTATGCCCGCCTTTATGGCGACGGCGTCCGAAAGACTGTTCACCCGACATCGCCAAGGTTTTCTTGGACAATTTTTCTTTTGGTTTCGGCTTACCTTTATGCTTCGGCTCGTCTTTTTCAACCACCTTCGCTTTAGGGGTCTTACCTTTTTTGTCGTGTTTACCTTTTTTGTCTTTGGTGTCCGCCACCGGTTCCGGCGCAACGGCTTCAATAATTTCTTCCGTTGACAAGGCTTCTTCCTGAGCAGGCGCTTCCGTCTTGGTTTCTTCTACCTGCGTTTCCGGCGTTTCCGCCGTCATCACTTCTTCCGGCACCGGCGTTTCCACCGTTTCCTCGATGACTTCCGGTTCCTGTTCTTCCACCGTTTCCGGCTTCTTCACATAAGTACGTTTTTTGCGCACTTCCACGTTCACGGTACGTTTACCGGAGCCGGAAGATAAATTCAATTTTTGAACCTGCTTACGCTTTAGCGTGACCTTTTTCGGCGTATCGACTTTATCACCGTGCAGGCCTTTCAAATAATTCAGAAGGGTCATTTTTTCGTCGTCAGACAAAAAATCCGCTTCCTTCTTACCGGACACCCCAGCGTTTTCGAGCTGAGACAATAGCTTATCAACCGATAATTTCAGCGTTTCAGCAAACTGTTTTATGGATACTTGAGACATACAATCGTGTCCTCCTAATTATTCGAACCATGGCGCGCGTGCTTTCATAATCAGCTCGCTCGCGGCCTGCTCGTCCATTTCGACCATTTCTAACAACTCGTCCGTTCCGAGTTCCGCTAGATCTTCTTGAGTGACAATACCTTGTCCGGCAAGTGATTTTGCCAGCTCTTCCGTCATCCCTTCCAGATCCAGCAGGTCTTGTGCAGGTTCAGCCATAGCTGTTTTTTCTTCATTCGCAATTGCTTGAGTCAAAAGCGCATCCTTGGCTCTATCTTTCAATACGGAAACGATATCTTCGTCAAAGCCGTCGATTTCCAGCATTTCCGCAGCGGGCACATAAGCCACTTCTTCAAGCGTCGTAAAGCCTTCGGCAACCAGCACTTCGGCCAAGTCCTCGTCCACGTCCAGGCTGTTCACAAACAAGGCCACCTGACCTTGCGATTCTGTTTCATGTTTGGATGCCATGTCGCTTTCGGACATCACATTCAATTCCCATCCGGTTAACTCTGTCGCCAAACGAATGTTTTGACCGTTTTTACCGATGGCTTGTGACAACTGCTCGTCATCCACCGCCAAGTCCATGGTGTGTTTGTCTTCGTCCACCATAATCGAGGTGACTTCAGCCGGTGCCATGGCATTGATCACATACTGAGCGTCGTTGGAATCCCAAAGTACAATGTCAATCCGTTCACCACTCAGCTCATTGGTCACCGCTTGTACACGGCCTCCTCGCATGCCCACACAAGCCCCGATAGGGTCAAGGCGTGGGTCATTCGCGCGCACCGCGACCTTGGCACGCAAACCAACGTCACGTGCCGCACTCATGATATCAATCAAGTCATCACCGATTTCCGGCACTTCGATCTTGAACAATTCAATCAGCATTTCTTTGCAGGCGCGGGACATGAAAATCTGTGGGCCACGTGGACGGAAAGAAACGTCTTGCACATAGGCACGAACCCGATCGCCCATTTTGAACACTTCGCGGTTAATCAATTCGGAACGCGGGATAATGGCATCGACATTGTCGCCCAAATCCAAAATCACATCGCCACGGTCAATACGCTTGACCTGACCGGTCATGATTTCACCCACGCGTTTGGCGTACTCTTCCACCACTTTCTTGCGCTCGGCTTCGCGTACTTTTTGGATAATGACCTGTTTGGCAGTTTGCGCACCGATACGGCCGAATTCGATGGATTCGATTGGCTCTTCGATATATTGCCCCGGTTCAATATGCGGGTCAATATCCACGGCATCCATGTGACGCAGATACCAATCTACATGGTCTTCAATTTCGACGTCGTCTTCAATCACTTCCCAGCGACGGAACGTTTCGTAATCCCCTGTGATACGGTCAATAGAAACACGGGCATCGATTTCGTCATTGTGGCTTTTGCGAGTCGCGGTCGCCAACGCAGCCTCAATGGCTTCGAAAATAATATCCTTATCCACGCCTTTTTCGTTGGACATGATTTCAACAACGGCTAAAACTTCCTTACTCATTTCTATTTCCTCAAAAGTAGGGGCTAAATTTTTAAAAGATTTAACGAGAACTTTGCACGAGCTGGATGCACGGTTAACGCTCTCTACGTGTATTTCAAAAAATTAAAACTGCGGCACCACATGGGCCTTGTCGATTTGAGCGAACGGGATGTCATACACCTCACCGTCCACTTCCACGACAACACCTTCTTCCGTCACTTGTGTCATCGTGCCTTTAAAACGCTTCCGACCCATAACGGCGGTGGCGGTCCGTAATTGAACCTCTTGCCCTTCATAGGCACGATATTGCTCCGGACGAAATAACGGGCGATCCATCCCCGGCGAAGACACTTCCAGCATATACGCATTGGAAATCGGGTCTTCCACATCCATAATGGCACTTACCTGACGACTGACGTCACCACAATCATCGACCGTGACCCCTTCCGGGTCTTTATCGATATAGATGCGTAAGGTGGAATGCTTTCCCGCCGGTAGGTATTCACAACCCCACAACTGAAACCCCATACTCTCGATGGTCGGTTTCAGCAAATTTTCAATCTTCTCTTCCAGAATCACGCAGGCTTTTTCCTTAATTCAAAAAATAAAAAACCCCGTAAAGACGGGGTTTTTAAAATTTAAGCAGAAAGACGCTCATTAACCCGCCTCTCCCTTAATATATGATTTAAAAAACTGAGCGGAATTATATGAAAGATATGGGAGTTTGTCAAATAAACCCTGCAATTAGGCGACATTTATTCAAGCCCCGTCTAAATTCTTCAGTTTTATGTAAATCAAGGCCGTCATCACAGCGTCACTGAAGGCATCGTGTTGTCCGAAATTCGGCAACGACAGCTCCTGCAATATGGCGTCAAACGATAAATCGATGATTTTTTTCGGAATCGGGTCTTCTTTATAATCGTAATACAAGGCCGATACCTCAATCTGCGGGTTCGGCAAAGCGATGCCCAGCCAGGGTTTCAGCACTTGGTTGACCATTGCCACATCAAATTCCAAATAATAGCCCACCAATGGCCGAGAACCGATAAAGTGCAAAAAACGTTCAATGGCTTCTCGTTCAGTCAAACCGTGCAACGTGTCTTCATTACGAATCCAGTGCACCTTAATGCTCTGTTCAGAAATGGCCACATTCTGGGCCAACGTCATGTTCAATGCGGTGCTGGTCAAAATTTCCCGCCCACGAATTTTCACGGCGCTCAAAGAGACGATTTTGTCTTTTTTGGGGTTTAATCCGGTGGTTTCACAATCAAAACACACCACTTCTTCATCCGAGGGCAACGCATCGAACAAAAATGCAAAACGTTCGTCTTTCAGCTGGCGGCGATGCCATTTACGGCGCAACGATGACCACATATCACATGACCGCATGCAGCTTATAATGTTGCTCAATCTGTTTTTTGAACTGGTTCACAACATTGAAGGCGTCTTTGAGCAAATCCTGCTGTAGCTGCGTTAAACCGGATACTCGAATCAGATTATCCGGTGTTTGTTCCAATTGCATTTGCGTCACCATGGATTCCAAGCGTAGCGTGTTCAAAAAATTCAATGTTTCACCCAATTCAATGCCGAAATGCTCAGTCAACACACCTTGATCCATCAAGTCTTTAATACGCCAATGGGTATTGGTTTTCAAAATACCATATTCCAATGCCAGACAACGCACACCGTGAACAATCGGGAAAATACCGCCTTTCTTCAAGTCGATTTTCGGCTCCCTGGAATGTTTGTCCGTGACCAGCTTACCGAAAAAGCCAATCGGTGTATCAAACTGCAACACCGATTTGGCAAAATGCGGCAGGAAATGTCGATTGGAATCCACCCAACTCATCATGGTTTGCTTGGCCTCCAACAACAAACTTTCATTCCCTAACACGGCTTCGGCATCAAAGAAAATCGACAAATTCATAAACGCATCACCGGACGGTTCCATCATCCAGTCGCGCAACTGTTGCTTAAACTCGGACAACGGCCGTGTCCAGACCGGGTTGGACACCATGATATGCCCAGGACACGGCGGAAACCCAAGCTCAACCAAACGAGCGCTGAACAATTGCATAAATTCCACCAGGCCTGATGGCGGCTCAACATTATCCGGCAAAATAAACGCATTATCCTGATCGGTGCGAATCACTTGCTCGGCACGCCCTTCACTGCCCATCACCAACAAGCATCCCTGTTGCAAGGCCTCCGGCGGCGATAAAAACTCAAAAACCCGTTCCAGCATCTTACGGTGCAACTCATTGACCAACTTGGCGATGTAATGCGTCTTAACCCCGCGGTTATTTAAATTCACCACCAATTGATCAATCCGATCCGCGACGTTTTTCAGCTCCTCAAACGACTCGGCCTGCTGAATACTTAAAACCACCAGGCCTGATTGATTGGCAAACATGCCCATCAAGTCTTTCTGATGCAAAATGCCAAGCATGGCATTATCCGAGCGCACCACCAAACGATTGATGCGGAACTTGGTCATCTTCAACAAGGCATTAAACAGGTAATCGAATTGATGCACGGTCATGACCGGGCGCGTTGCCAAAGAACCGACGGCATCCGTCACGGCATAACCGCTTAAAGCCAAGCCATTGAGTAGGTCGATCGAAGTGACAATGCCCTTGTCCTCTTCACCTTGAAACACCACCACACAGGCGTCGGTTTTCAGTTGCTGCATCCGTTGCACGCAGGATTGAATGCTTTCCGTTTCATGAACCTCAATCAAGGCTTGGCGAGGCGCGTCCTCGACAACGCCCATCAACGCCTCACTGGAAGACTCCGCTTGTATCTGGGCATGCATCCGGTTGAGTTTGGCGGTAATATCGTCAATGAAAACCCCTTCGAGCTCTGGTTGTTGCAGCCCTTCCAGAAAGACATTCTGCGGAAGGCGGTAGACAATCGCTTCTTCAATCACGTCATAACGACGATAAGAGACACGCTTTAATAGAAAGCTTTCGCCAAAATAAGTGTGACTGCCGTAAACGGCCACTTGGCGCTGATTTTCATCGAACTCGGCCACATGGCCCTTAATCACAAAATACAGAAATGCATTTTCGTTTGCAGCTTCGCCGGAAAACAGTTCCAAACGTTCGCCCAAAGGAAAATACACTACATCCAACGCTTCCGCCAAAGACAATAAGGTCGACTCATTCAGCGCCGAAAACGGTTCGACTTGTTTCAGGAAATTCAATTGTTGTTGAACGGACATACATGTTTCCTCTTGCTCTTTATACATTGTGCCATACCGAAGCAATGGCATACAAAAAAGGGGCTGAAACAGCCCCTTTTTATTCTATTGAATCACGAACAGTTTACCTTAGTGATTCGAGGCACCTTCGGCACCGATCCCGGTTTGAGATCGAACGTATTGTGCTTCAAAGCCATCCAAGTCTTCTTTCGCACGAGCCGACTTATCGGTAATGGAGAAGAACCAGATGGAAACAAAGGCAATGATAACCGTGAACAGAGCCGGGAACTTATATGGCACGATGGCATCGCCCATACCCAGAATCTGTGTCCACACAACCGGACCAAGGACAACCATGACCACGGCAGAGATCAGACCCAACCAGCCACCGATAACGGCACCACGAGTTGTCATCTTGCTCCAGAACATAGACATAATTAACACTGGGAAGTTCGCGGAAGCGGCAATCGTAAAGGCCAACGCCACCACGAAGGCGATGTTCTGGTCTTTAAAGCCGATACCGAAAATAATCGCCAAAGCACCGATGACAAACGTAGAAATACGCGCCACTTTGGTTTCTTGCTCTTCGGTCGCATCCTTATTGATGACGTTCGCGTAGATGTCATGCGAAATCGCAGACGCACCCGCCAAGGTCAAGCCGGAAACTACGGCCAAAATGGTCGCGAAAGCTACCGCTGAGATGAAGCCTAGGAAGAAGTCACCGCCAATCACGTGGGACAAGTGAATCGCCGCCATGTTGTTACCGCCGATCAACTTGGAACCATCCATGTATTCAGACGCCACCACCATCGCAATCGCACCGAAACCAATGATGAACGCAAGAATGTAGAAGTAGCCGATGAAGCCCGTCGCATAGAAAACAGACTTACGTGCTTCTTTTGCATCCGGCACCGTGAAGAAACGCATCAGGATGTGTGGCAAACCAGCCGTACCGAACATCAAGGCAATCCCCAATGAAATCGCATTGACAGGGTCGGAAACAAAACCACCGGAGAATAGGATGTCCATATTACCATCACGTTGTTCAACCGCCGTTTTAAACAAGGTTTCAAAGCTGAAGCCCATGTTGTACATCACCGCCACGGCGATAAAGGTCGCACCGGACAACAATAGAACCGCCTTGATGATTTGTACCCAGGTCGTTGCCAGCATCCCACCAAAGGAGACGTAAGCAATGATTAAGACACCGACCATCACAACCGCGTAGTTGAAGTCCAAACCGAACAACAACTCGATCAGCTTACCGGCACCGACCATTTGCGCGATCAAATACAGGATAACAACCGCAATCCCGCCAAAAGCCGCCAATACACGAATCGGTGTTTGCTGGAAACGGTAAGCCGCTACGTCGGCAAACGTGAATTTACCCAAGTTTCTCAAGCGCTCGGACATCAAGAACAGGATAATCGGCCAGCCCACCAAGAAACCGATGGCAAAGATCAGACCGTCATACCCTTTCAAGTACACCATCCCGGTAATCCCCAAGAACGAAGCCGCGGACATATAGTCACCCGCAATGGCCAAACCGTTCTGAAGCCCGGTAATACCGCCACCGGCTGCATAGAAGTCTTTGGCAGATTTCGTACGCTGAGCCGCCCAGTAAGTAATGTAAATGGTGGCACCAACAAAGACGATAAACATTGAAATAGCCGACCAATTGGTCTCTTTTTCAACCGGAGCCGTCACATCAATCCCAGCCGCATAAGCCGATACCGGCATGACAACCAAAACCAATAAGGCCAATAACTTATGAATTCCTACCTTCATTATTCAACCTCTTTTTTGATTTTTGCTGTTAATTCATCAAAATCTGAATTCGCTTTTTTGACGTAGTAGCCCGTCAACAAAAAGGCAAAGATAATGATGGCGACCCCAACCGGGAAACCGATTGAAATGTATTGACCGCTGATAATGGCCGTGAAAAAGGCCGGATCAAATGCCAACAACAAGATATATCCGTAATACACAACCAGCATGGCAATGGAAAGCTTCCACGCCAGCCCCGTACGCTCTTTGACGAGCTGTTGATACTCCGGAAGATTTTTAATCTTCTCAATTTTAGACTGTTCCAAAGTCTTCCTCCTTGATTATGAAACTCGGGCTGTTTGCGTTGTATCTATTTAAGGAACCTCTGATTAAATCGGTTTAGCTTCTGGCAACGCCAAGTTTTTCAGATCAAGGCGTGAAGTTGCCGTCATGTCTAGACCTTGCAAAACTTCATAACGCAGAACTGGGAAACTTGGCTAAGCCCCTTCGGGCAGGACCTAAAGCCTACTTCTTCGTTGTTGCGACTCTTGACCTTAGAATGACTAAGGCCGGCGAGCCACGCCTAGAATAAGCAGGCTTTAAGTTCCGCAGAATCTCAAACGGATTCAATCATAGGTTCCTAAACAAACCCTTGTTCGACAATGAGACCTTTTAGCCTCGTTCATATGAAAATAGCCAGGCCTGGTCATTTTGTAACCAGTCTGGCTATTTCAACATTTGGTTCAGCTCATGGCCCCTGTTTTATTTATGAGGCTGCATGAACTGATCCAAAATACTTGGATCCTCAAGCGTCGATGTATCGGAGGTGATTTCCTCACCCTTGGCGATACTACGCAATAAACGACGCATAATTTTACCGGAACGCGTTTTCGGTAAGTTAGAACCGAAACGAATGTCGTCCGGCTTGGCAATCGGGCCGATTTCTTTCGCCACGTGATTACGCAATTCCTGAACCAGCGCCAATCGTTCATCCCCCGGCGGCACTTCCATATTCATCACCACAAAGGCAAAGATGGACTCGCCCTTCACATCGTGCGGTTTTCCAACCACAGCGGCTTCCGCCACGTGCTCATGCGAAACCAAAGCCGACTCGACTTCCATCGTTCCAAGACGGTGACCGGATACGTTTAGAACGTCATCGATACGCCCCATGATCCAGAAGTTACCATCATGATCCAAGTGAGCACTGTCGCCCACCACATAATATTTGTTTTTAAACATCGCATAGTAGGTGTCCACGAAACGCTCATCGTCGTTCCAAATGGTCCGCACCATTGACGGCCAAGGCTTACGAACCACCAAATAGCCCCCTTCACCGTGGGTCAATTCAACGCCTTCTTCGTCAACGATGTGCGCATCGATGCCCGGTAGAGGCTTGGTGCAAGAGCCCGGCTTCAAGTCGGTTACACCCGGCAGCGGCGCAATCATGTGCGCGCCGGTTTCGGTTTGCCACCAAGTATCCACAATCGGGCATTCCCCACGACCAATAATATCGTGATACCAAATCCAGGCTTCCGGGTTGATTGGCTCACCCACCGTTCCCAACAAACGTAATTTGGACAAGTCATATTGTTTCGGCAAGTCATCGCCGAATTTCATCAAGGCACGAATTGCGGTTGGGGCCGTATAGAAAACCGTCACACCGTGATCCTGACACACTTGCCAGAAACGACCGGCATCCGGATAGGTAGGGACACCTTCAAACATGACGATGGTCATGCCCATCGCCAAAGGCCCGTAAGCCACGTAAGTGTGACCGGTGATCCAGCCCACATCGGCCGTACACCAGAACACATCGCTGTCTTTCAGGTCGAAAACCCACTCATTGGTCAGGTAGGCATTCAGAAGATAACCGCCCGTGCTATGCTGAATCCCTTTCGGTTTGCCGGTTGAGCCGGACGTATACAGTAGGAACAATGGGTGTTCGGCATCCACCATCACCGCATCGTGATAGTTGCTCATGCCCGCAATGGCGTCGTGCCAAGAGATGTCGCGCCCGTCTTTCATCGGCACATCATCATCTGTGCGGTGATAGACCACCACTTTACGAACCGAATCACCACCTTTCTCCAAAGCTGCATCCACAGCACCTTTCAGTGGAACGGATTTCCCGCCACGACACCCGGCATTCGCCGTAATGACCATTCGTGCGCCAGCATCTTCAATGCGATCACGCAAGGCTTCCGCTGAGAAACCGCCAAATACGATAGAGTGGATGGCGCCAATACGCGCACAAGCCTGCATGGCGAAAACCGCTTGCGGAATCATTGGCATATAAATAATAACGCGGTCGCCTTTTTCGATACCTTGAGCGGTTAAGGCATTGGCCAAACGGCAGACTTCGTCGTGCAATTCTTTGTAAGTGTACTGCTCAACCGAACCATCATCCGCTTCAAAAATAATGGCCAACTTGTCTTCTTTTTCTTCCAAGTGACGATCGATACAGTTATAGGAGGCGTTCAGTTCACCGTCGGAGAACCATTTATAGAAAGGAGCATTAGAGTCGTCTAACCCAACCGTGAAGTCCTTGGACCAGTCCAATTTTTCCCTCGCCAGATCACACCAGTAACCTTCATAGTCCTCGTCGGCCTTGGCTTTCAACGCTTGGTACTTTTCTTCTGTGATGTTTGCCTGACGTTTGAAGTCAGCGGTTGGTTTAAATACCCGATCTTCGTGTAAGATCGACTCGATATTGTTAGACATTAATGTCTCCTATTTAACAATTTCTCTACGTAACTTTTTAAGCTCATCTGAAACGGTTCGTCGAATTCCGTACATTCTAAAGGTTATGGGCAACCAATAGGAATAAAAATACTTTATAACCAAATTTTATGACCTTAAATTCGGCCTTAAATCCGACATCCAGAGCCGTTTTCAGGCAAGCTCCCCAAATTGATTCAGACAACCACTTCCGGCTGCCAACCGTGACTTCTGAGCACTTCCAGTAACTCGTCGTCCGGAAAAAATTCAATCCCTTCCTGGGTAATCATCTGCGCCCGGGCCTGGTCGTTTCGGTAATCCACCACCAGTGGCAACCCGGCTTCCACTCGATAAGGTGTCAAAATCGATGATAAATCCTGTAATCGTTGCGGTTGCAGCGTGGCATCGGCAAAGACTTTAATGGCCCGCGCTTTTTCAACACGCGACTCCGCCAAGGTCACCACCTGCTCGGCATCCAGCTTAATGCCACCGTTAAAGGTGTCTTCGGCCACTTCGCCGTAAATCAACACCACCGTATCCGGTTGCAGGATATCTCGGCAGGATTCAAACACCGCCGGACGCAACACCACTTCCATACGAGCCGTTTGATCGTCGATGGCGATAAAACCCATTCGACTTCCGCTTTTGGTCACTTTACTGCGCGCTTCCACAATCAGCCCGGCGGCCCATTTTTTGGCCCATTTTTCCGGGCGCAAAGCGGACAATTTCTGTTCGACCAGCTTGTCCAACTCTTCTCGATAAATTTCAATCGGATGGCCGGTCATATACAAGCCCAAGACATCTTTTTCGCCTTTCAGGCGTAGCTTCTCGGGCATTTCCGGCACATCGACCAACTCCGACGCGTTTTCTGCTTCAAACGATGTGGCATCACCAAATAAATCGCCTTGGCCAGCTTCTTCGTTTTTATGCGTTTGTTCCGCTTTTTGCAGTGCCAGACCGACACTGTCCAGCATCGCTTGACGGTTATCATGCAGACAGTCCATCGCGCCCGCTGAAATCAGCGCTTCAATCACGCGCTTATTGACTTTCTTTGTCACACGCAAACAAAAATCGAACAAATCCAGGTAAGGGCCATTTTGTTTTCGTTCGGCGACAATGCCTTCCAAGGCCGACTCGCCAACCCCTTTAATCGCGCCCAGGCCATAACGCACCACCTTTTCCTCGGTCTTGACCGACTTAAAGTGAATCTCGCATTCATTGATATTTGGCTGGCGAACATCAATCCCCATGGCATAACATTCGTTCACCATGTGTACCACTTTTTCCGTGTTGTCCATGTCCGACGAAATCTGCGCCGCCATGAACTCGGCTGGATAATGCGTCTTCAGCCAGGCAGATTGATAGGACACCAAGGCATAGGCGGCCGAATGGGATTTATTGAACCCGTACCCGGCGAATTTTTCCACCAGGTCGAAAATTTTCATGGCCAGGTCGCCATCGATACCGCTTTTTTCCGCCCCTTCTTTAAAGATCGAGCGCTGCTTGGCCATTTCTTCGGGTTTCTTTTTCCCCATCGCACGACGCAACATGTCGGCACCGCCCAATGTATAACCGGCCAATACCTGAGCGATCTGCATCACCTGTTCCTGATACAGAATAACCCCGTAGGTGGGTTCCAGAATCGGTTGCAGGGATTCGTGCTGGTATTGCGGATCCGGATAAGAAACTTTTTCCTTACCGTGTTTACGGGCAATAAAGTTATCCACCATCCCAGATTCCAGCGGGCCAGGTCGAAACAAGGCCACCAGGGCGATAATGTCTTCAAAACAGTCCGGTCGCAGGCGAACAATCAGGTTCTGCATGCCCGCCGATTCCAACTGAAAGACCCCCGTGGTCTTACCGGTTTTGATCAGGTCGAACGTTTGGGTATCGTCGAGCGGAATACGCGCGATGTCCACAAAGCCCTCATCGCCCGGTTGTTTACCGTCATTAATGAAATGCAACGCCCAGTCAATGATGGTGAGCGTCCGCAGGCCCAAAAAGTCGAATTTGACCAGGCCTGCGGTTTCCACATCATTTTTATCCAACTGAGTGACCACACTGGTCCCATCCGGTTCACACAACACCGGACAGAAATGATCCAAGGGTTTCGGGCCAATGACGACCCCACCGGCATGTTTACCGGTGTTTCGGACCGTGCCTTCCAGCTTCAAGGCCAAATCGATGAGCAGACGAACGTCTTCTTCATTATCGTACCGCTCCTGAAGCATTTCTTCCTGTTCCAGGGCGTCTTTAAGCTTAATACCTAAATCGTTAGGCACCAACTTAGCAATGCCATCGACCATGCCATAACCGTGGCCTAATACCCGGCCCACATCTCGAACGACGGCTTTGGCCGCCATGGTACCGAAAGTGACGATTTGCGACACGTGATCCTGGCCATATTGACGCGACACATAATCGATGACCTCGTCACGCCGCTCCATACAGAAGTCGACGTCGAAATCGGGCATGGACACCCTTTCCGGATTCAGGAACCGTTCGAACAGCAGGTCGTATTCCAGTGGGTCCAAATCGGTGATTTTCAGGGCATAGGCCACCAGGGAACCGGCACCGGAACCCCGCCCCGGTCCGACTGGAACGTCATGATTTTTACCCCATTGAATAAAGTCGGCAACGATGAAGAAGTAACCGGGGAACCCCATCTGGGTAATGATGTCGAGTTCGAATTTGAGACGATCGTCGTATTCTTTACGCTTTTCGGCAAATTCTTCTGCGGACAAATGACCGAACAGGAACCTCAAACGCGCCTCCAACCCGTTTTGCGATTCCTGAATAAAGTATTCGTCCATCGTCATGCCTTCCGGCACCGGAAAATCCGGCAGGAAGTAAGTGCCGAGGGTCAGAGTGACATTACAACGCTTAGCAATTTCCACCGTATTTTCGATGGCTTCCGGCAAATCGGCAAACAGCTCGACCATTTCATCGGACGTTCGGAAATACTGTTCTTCGGAATAGCGTTTCGGCCGATTCGGATCGTCGAGAATGTAACCATCGTGAATACAGACGCGCACTTCATGGGCATCAAAGTCCTCGTCGGATTCAAATCGCACATCGTTCGTCGCCACGACCGGTAAATCGTAACGCTGTGCAACCTCAACAGCCCCGACCAAATAGGTTTCTTCGTTATCACGCCCGGTACGGGTCAATTCCAAATAAAAGCGGTCTGGAAAGGTTTCTTGCCACCAACCGGTGCGCTTGGCCGCCAAATTAGGCTTTTGCGCCAAGATAGCCTGGCCGACATCACCGTCCTTGCCACCGGATAAGATAATCAATCCCTCATTATAGGATTTCAACCACTCCTGTTTGATCAGTGGCTGCATCTCCGTGGCGACGATTTTCTGATTTTTCAGATACGCCATCGAGATCAAATGGGAGAGGTTAAGATACCCTTGGTCATTTTGACACAAGGCCACCACTTTGAAGACATTGCCATCGTCGGCTTCAATGAGCAAGTCAGAACCGATAATGGGTTTGATGCCGGCATTGATGGCCGACGAATAGAACTTCACCAGTGCGAACATGTTCATTTGATCGGTCAAGGCGATGGCCGGCTGCTGATGCTTTTCCGCATTCGAAATGGCCGACTTCACCCGTAAGGTGGCATCGACAACCGAGTATTCCGAATGCACATGTAAATGAACGAACTGGGTCATATATAAATAAGAGAACCGTTATTTTTTATAAATAATGCCATGCGTTTTTTCGCCAGGCCTGGGCGGTTTCGAGGTATTCAAAGGGAATTTCACGCCCTCGAATACACATTACGAATGCATCACCGATTTCTTGATCTATTTCATTGGTTATAATAGCCGCATATTCTATGATAAATCGCATGTTGAATTCAGATATTTTGTAATGACCAAGTCAATCCACCAACCTTTTTGGCTCGACACAGAGCCGGTGGTCTTTCCACCCACGCATTATGCGTTGGCCCAGCCAGATGGGTTATTGGCCATCGGAGGTGACTTGACGCCGGAATGGTTGTTAACCGCTTACAGCAAAGGCATCTTCCCCTGGTTTAATGAAGACGACCCGATTTTATGGTGGACACCCAACCCGCGTTCCGTGCTGTTTATCGATTCGCTCAAGGTTCGACGCAGCCTGATTAAAACCATCCGTAAACAACACTTCACCGTAACACTGGACCAAGCCTTCGACAAGGTGATGCGCCACTGCGCGGAAACGCCCAGGCCTGGCCAGGACGGCACCTGGATTTCCGATGAAATGCTCCAGGCCTACACGCGATTGCATGACGCCGGCCACGCCCACTCGGTCGAAGTCTGGCATCAAGATCAACTGGTGGGCGGACTTTACGGTGTGGCCATCGGCAAAGTGTTTTTCGGTGAATCGATGTTCGCCCACATGAACGACGCCTCCAAGGTGGCGCTGGTGGCTCTGTGCCGACAACTTAAAGCCTGGGGATTCCGTATCATCGACACCCAAATGGAAACCGAGCACCTCAAATCGCTTGGTGCCCGCCTGATTTCACGCGAGCATTTCGAAACCCTGCTTCAGGAAGATACCGCCAAACCCTTTTCACCGCAAAAATGGCAATTTGACCAGGCCTGGGACAACGCTTTCCTGCCCGAGAACAGCGCCAATACGCCTTAACACTTTCCGGCGATTCAAAAAATGACAAAATCTTGAATAAAAACAATCCCTCTGCTATAATCGCCGCTTATTTTTTACAGGGGCAATAAAAGCTAATATCTCTATGTCAAAACAAGATGTCATCGAATTCGATGGTGAAGTGATCGAAACTTTGCCGAATACCATGTTTAAAGTTCGTTTGGAAAACGGCCACGAAATCCTGGCACATATTTCCGGACGCATGCGTAAGAACTACATCCGCATTCTGGCGGGTGATAAAGTTAAGGTTGAATTGACGCCTTACGACCTGACCAAAGGTCGCATCACTTACCGCGGCAAATAATCACCGCAACTTTGACAGCCCATTGTAAAAACTAAAAAAACCGCTATTCAGCGGTTTTTTTATGTCCAGCGTTCAATACCGAAAGCCCCCATCCGTTTATTCAACCAACTCGTCCGCTTTTAATTTAATGGTATCCTTTTCAACATCGATGGTGACACGACCACCGCTTTGTAACGCGCCGAAGAGCAACATTTCCGCCAACGGCTGTTTGATTTTTTCCTGCATCAAACGTCCCATCGGTCTGGCCCCCATAAAGGGATCGTACCCTTCTTTGGCCAGCCAAGCGCGCGCGGCGGGCGTGAGTTCGATAGAGACTTTTTTGTCCTGCAAACTGTTTTCCAGCGCATAAATGAACTTGTTGACCACCGAGCCCATCACGTCGGATGACAAACGGTTAAATTGCACCACCGCATCGAGACGGTTTCGGAACTCCGGCGTAAACACTTTCTTCAACTCACTCTGGAAGTCCAGCGTATGATCCTGCTCGGTAAAACCGATGCTGGCACGTGACGCCGCTTCAGCCCCGACATTCGAGGTCATAATCAGAATCACGTTACGAAAATCCGCTTTACGGCCATTATTGTCCGTCAAAGTGCCGTTATCCATCACTTGAAGCAACAGATTGAACACATCCGGATGCGCCTTTTCGATTTCATCCAACAGCACCACAGAATGCGGATGCTTGTTAACCGCTTCGGTCAATAAACCGCCTTGATCGAACCCGACATACCCCGGTGGCGCCCCAATCAAGCGTGACACCGAATGGGCTTCCATGTATTCGGACATATCGTAACGCAACAACTCAATCCCCAAATGCTGGGCCAACTGCTGCGTCAATTCGGTTTTCCCCACCCCAGTCGGGCCGGCAAACAGGAAAGACGCCGTTGGGCGATTCGGTTCGTTCAAACCGGAACGCGCCAATTTGATGGATGCCACCACTTTATGAATGGCGTCGTCCTGACCGAAAACCACCCGTTGCAGGCTGCTTTCCAGTGATGACAACTTATCTTTTTCTTTTTGGGTGATTTGCGAGACCGGAATGCGCGCGATATTGGCGACGATTTGCTGAATTTCAGCCACGGAAATCTGTTTACGGCGCTTGCTTTTCGGCATTAACGCCTGCTTAGCACCGGCTTCGTCAATCACATCAATCGCCTTGTCCGGCAAATGGCGGTCGGTAATGTAACGCGCCGACAAATCCACCGCCGTTCGCAGCGCCGGTAAGGTGTATTTCACATTATGATGCGACTCAAACTGCGACTTTAAACCTTTGAGAATATCAAACGTCTCTTGATTGGTCGGTTCGCGGACATCAATTTTCTGAAAACGGCGCGCCAAAGCCCGATCTTTTTCAAAAATACCGCGATACTCTTCATAGGTGGTCGCGCCGATGCAGCGCAACTTGCCGGACGACAAAGCCGGTTTCATCAAGTTGGACGCATCCATCGCGCCGCCTTGAACCGCTCCAGCACCGATAATGGTATGAATTTCATCAATAAACAGCATGGCATGCGGCTTTTCTTCCAGCGCTTTCAACAGACCTTTAAAGCGTTTTTCAAAGTCGCCCCGATAACGAGTTCCGGCCAGCAGCGCGCCCATATCCAGGCTGAACACCTCGGCATCCAGTAACTGTTCCGGCACCTCACCCTGAACGATTTTATACGCCAAGCCTTCGGCCACGGCCGTTTTACCGACACCCGGCTCCCCAACCAACAAGGGGTTGTTTTTACGACGGCGGCTCAGGACTTCCAATGTTCGCGTCAACTCCCACTGGCGACCGATGATCGGATCAATACGCCCCTGCTCGACTTCCACATTCAAATTCAAACTGAAATTGGCAACCGGATCGTTTTCCGGTTCCGCCGCTTGCGCTTCGTCCACACTCTCTTCGCTCGGCGAGCTGGACAAAAAGTCTTCTTGCTGTTGTGCGGTCACACCATGCGAAATGTAGCTGAGAATATCCACACGATGCACACCACAGCTTTCCAGAATGTACACGGCTTGAGAGTCTTGTTCGGAATAGAGCGAGGCTAAAACATGCAAACCGGTCACTTCGGCATAACCGTTGGATTGCACCAGATAAATTGCCCGTTCGATGACACGTTGAAACGCCATGGTCGGCAGCAGTTCTTCCACCTTGTGCCCGGTGCCTTCGGCATCCAGGTATTTTTCCAACTCGGTTTCAATCATGTTCGGCTTCACACCGCAGGCTTCAACGGCTTCACGGACAGAAGGCAGACCGAGCAGCTCCAACAAGAGATGCTCAAGCGTTACATATTCGTGTTCGTATTCATTCGCCAAGCTGAACGCATTGCTAAGCGTTAACTGTAATTCCTTGCTTAACATTAAGCCACCTCCATTTCGCACTGCAGAGGATGTTGATGCTCTCGCGCATATTGATTCACTTGCATCACCTTCATTTCAGCCACTTCTCGACTGTAGACACCACAGACGCCCTTTCCTTGTGTATGCACCGCCAACATGACCGCATTGGCCTTGGCTTCGTCCAGACCAAAAAAGCGCATCAACACATCCACGACAAAGTCCATCGGTGTATAGTCGTCATTCAACAAAACCACCTGATAGCGTTTCGGCGGTTTGACGGCCAAGCGCTCTTTTTCCAGCACCACACCGTCATCTTGAAAAGGTTGACTAGCCATTCGAGTTCCTTAGATTTAATTTAACAGAGCCGGCGTTATGCGGCAATCAATTTTGCATAGAGATGACCGGGGACATTGGCCTCGTCGCCCGGTAACCCCATGTTTTCAATCAGAATGTATTCGTGCGGAGAATAATTGACCGGAACGGTTACTTTCATGCTGCCCGCTGGCGATTCGAGATCCAACTTGGTTCCGGGCACTAACAAAGTGCTCGGCACTTGAATCGTACCGTAAATATCGCACCCCTTAAGCTCCCACTTCAACGAATCCAATTTAAGTTGGAATTTGACCAGATAATCCCCCGCTTCGCCGCCGAAAAGGCCTTGATAACCTTTCCCCTTCAAGCGGAAGGTTTTATTCATAAAAGCATCCCGGGTAAACTTCATCTTCACCTTCAAACCGGGAATGTAAAAATACCCGATTTTCAGTAAACGTATCGCATAACGTAATGTCAGCGGATAAGTAATCACCCGATCCTTACCACGAATCGGCCGTTGTTTTCGCCATTGATAAGGTCCACTGGATTCGGAGCCTTGACGCTGTCGCGAATGCGTCTGAGAACGCGTTTGTTGCGACGCATACCCTTTTCGGGTCTGACGACAGAAATCACGCCAGTAAGCGTCTTTGAATTTAGTCAGTACTTCGTAGGCTTCCGAAATTTCCTGAAACTTTTCTGTGGCGTTATGAATTTTAGAGACGTCGGGATGATAGCGTCGAGCCATCTTTCGATAGGCTTGCTTAATCGTTTTATCGCAGGCTTGATGATGAACACCGAGCAATGCAAGTAGTCTTTGGAACTGTCGTAACGATTATTCAACATCTAATATTCGTCACACTCTGAAGCGTTAGAATTAACAACGAAAATCACCCAAAATAGAGGTTTTTATTAGACTTTATTCTAACGGTTTTCCAGTACAAAAAAAAGCCTTAACCCTGTCGGCCAAAACCCTCTTCTAACCGTTTGAAAAATAAGCATTAGCACGAAAAAACCGTTGATATTGCATTCAAATTATCAATAATTTTTTAGAGCGCCTTAATGCCATTATTTTTTGTGAACATCTCACCCCTTTCACCGCATTCCCTTTCCAAAACAACACTTTTATGCATAATAAGCCCCGAATTACAAAAGGAAATAAAATGAGCATTGAACAAACCCTGCAAGAAAGAAGCGGTTCCAAGTGCGAATTGTGCGGAGCCACCGACCACCTGAGCGTTTACGAAGTGCCGCCATCCGACGGTTCAGCCGATCAAGCCATTTTGGTTTGCGACACCTGCAAAAGCCAAATCGAAGCGCCGGAGACCATGGATCCGAACCACTGGCGCTGCTTGAATGACAGCATGTGGTCACCGGTGCCGGCGGTTCAAGTCATGGCTTATCGCCTGCTGAATGCGCTTCGCGCCGAAGGCTGGCCGCAGGACTTGCTGGACATGATGTATCTGGAGGAAGAAACCAAAGCCTGGGCCGATGCCGGCTTGCCGGACGATGATGAAGACACCATCGTTCACAAAGACAGCAACGGCAACACCTTACAGGAAGGCGACGACGTCACATTGATTAAGGATTTGGACGTCAAAGGGGCCGGATTCACCGCCAAACGCGGCACTTTGGTGAAGAACATCCACCTGACCGACAACCCGCTACACGTTGAAGGGAAAGTCAACGGCACCCAAATCGTTTTGGTCGCCGCATATCTGAAGAAAGCATAATTTCGCTCGACGCGAATACCGTTTCAGATCAATACAAAAAACGCCCAGGCCTGGGCGTTTTTCATTTATACCAATTTATACCGATTATGTTGTCTAATTAACGGTTCAGGTAACGATTCAGGACGAAAACGATTCCGTCCGATCCAGCAAATTATTCATACACACTTTATTGCGCCCGGCTTGTTTGGCGGCATATAAAGAATGATCGGCTGCGCGGAAAAGCGTTTCGTAATCCAAAACCACTTCATCATGCGGCGTCTGGTTTAAGTTTTTCAACAACGCCACCAATTCCATCGCCACCCGTTTATCATGGCTTGCCACGCCAATACTGGTCGAAACATCAATACCGCCCGGACTCAATTCGGCAATCTGCTGGCGCAGTGATTCGGCCCGCTCAAACGCCTCATCGTGATTACAGCCCGGCATTAATACCACCAGTTCGTCGCCACCGTAACGGACAACAATATCGCTGGAACGGCACATGCTTTTCACCAACGTCGAAATTTGTTTCAACACCAGGTCTCCGGCGGCATGCCCTTTGGAATCGTTAATGGCTTTGAAATAATCGATATCCAAAATCATCAACGAAACGCCTTCATTATTTTCAATCGACGCCTGCACCATCTTGTCACCGAATTCTTCGATGAAGTGACGGTTATTGAGACCGGTGGCAACATCCAGATTAGCTTTCAGATACAAGGCTTTTTGAGCCGCTTTCGATTCATCCAAACGCTTTTTATTCAGAATCAAATTAATCGCCCGGGCCAGAAAATCGGTTTCGTGAAATGGTTTGGCGATGAAATCCCCCGCGCCGTGCTTGAGAACGTACACTTGACGCAACAGATCGTTCCAGCCGGACACGGCCAAAATCGGAATATTGCGAATATCTTCATGACCTTGGCGGATTAGGTTAATCAAACCGATACCGCTAATGGCCCCTTCCAACACCAAATCCGTCACGACCAAGTCGAAATAGCGTTTTTTCTTATCCAGAATTTCGGCGGCGGCTTCCCCGCTTTTAACGTGGGTCACATCCCAGCCGGCACCGGCCATAATGTGACTGGTATAATCCGCCGTGCTTTGCGTATCTTCAATATACAACACCCGCGCGGAAATATTCGTCGTGGCATACAGCATTAAACTACGCAATGCGCGTTTTAAGGTTTGTATATCCGATTTCAAAAAGATTTCGGTGAACCCGGCGTCATAAGCCAGCCGTTTGAAGTCCTGCGATGCATTCGAGGTCAACAGAAATTTCGGAATGTTACTCAACGCTTCTTTCAGCTTTAATTTACGTAAAAACTTAAAACTGTCCATATCACCCAATTCATGGGCAATGCTGATGGCGTTTGGAATGTCTTTTTTCAGGTAAGCAAGTGCCTCTTCGCCACTTTTCGCTTCAACAACCGTCACATCCTCCGTGGAGAGAATTTCCTTGACCAATTCTCGATAGCTCAACGAAGGATCAATAATGAGAATTTTCATGTGTTATAGCCAACCCCGTTGTGCCTAGCGGTTAAATCAATCATTCAAACCCTTTTCTTGACGGAGCGCAACCACTCCCGCCGGTTGAAGAACAATCGGAAATACTAACGAAATTCCATTGAAAATGAAATAGTTAAAATTTTTAACGACCTCTCTCACTTTTTAGATGTTTATCATCCGCATCCGAGTTCATTCTAAGTATTTATTATACCGTCTTCCTCAACGATTTCCCACGCAGAAGCCGCAGAAACCGCCCCTTTTAAAACCAAAGGAACCACAAATTCCCTGCATCATCAAAACGTTATTGTGTAAAATTCCATTTTTAAAAAACGATAACGGAAAGACAAGATGGGTAGAGCTTACCAAAACCGCAAAGAATCCATGGCGAAAACGTCTGACGCCAAAGCCAAAGTGTACAGTAAATTCAGTCGTGAAATTTACGTCTGCGCGAAAAGCGGCGGCGCGGACACCGACAGCAACTTAGCCTTACAAGGCCTGATTGAACGCGCCAAAAAAGCTCAAGTCCCCGCGCACGTTATCGACAAAGCTATTGATAAAGCACAAGGCGGCGGTGGCGAAGACTTTGCCGTCGCACGTTACGAAGGCTACGGCCCAGGCAGCAGCATGGTCATTGTCGAATGCCTGACAGACAACCCCAACCGTACCTTCGGCGATGTGCGTAGCTGCTTCACCAAAACCAAAAGCAAAATCGGCACTCAAGGCAGCGTCAGCCATATGTTTGATCACGCCGCCATTTTGGTCTTCGCCGGACAAGATGAAGAAGCGGTTTTAGAAGCGCTTTTAATGGCGGATGTGGATGTTTCCGACATTGAAAACGAAGACGGTAAAATCAGTGTGTTCGTCCCTCACACCGAATATGCCAAAACCAAAACGGCACTGATTGAAGCCTTTGGTCAAATCGACTTCGAAGTGGATGAAATCCAATTCCTGCCGCAAATGACTAAACCCCTGGAGAACGACGAAGACCGCGAAATGTTCGAAAAATTGCTGGAAATGCTGGAAGACCTCGACGACGTCCAAAACGTCTACTTCGACATCGAACTTTAAACGATCCACCCAAACTGTTTTCGAATATAAAAAACCGCCAGGCCTGGCGGTTTCAATAATAGTTAAAACGGTTAGGTCAACAACGCTTCTCACGCATACGACATCGTTTCGTGGTACCACATTTCTCCCACTTTTGGTGCTGACAAATATAACTCCAGCCATTAATACACGGATAGGTGTAAGAAACATCCAACAGTTTTCCGCAGTCTTTTTTGCGTGTTTCTTCCTGTGCCTCTTTCAACAAGTCCGCCATGTATAACAAATCATCCGGCTCTTCAAGGCTTTCCAGGTTCAATCGCGCCGCGACATCCATCCCCGGTTCAGCATCATCGTTTTCAAAGTACAGATTTTTTTCAGGTGTATCAGCCATTTCAAATACTCCTTCAGTCCATATTCATTGGAAATCACATCGGCATCAGATGGTGCTCGACACCAACACAACAAAATAAGTATAAACACTTATCTTGAAACTCAATTTATATGACAAAAGAAGATGAAAAGCCAATAAAAATCGTTAATAACCATACCGATTATGCTGAATTTTTAGCCGGAATAAAAAAACAAAAAACCGCCAGGCCTGGCGGTTTTTATACATTGAATACCTGAATGGCAACCGTCTTTAAAAACGGCTTATCAGTTTCACTTATACGGCATCAATCAACGTATTTAAGGTCGCGCTCGGGCGCATGGCTTGGCTGGCCAGTTCGGCATTTGGCTTGTAATAACCGCCGATGTCCACGGCCTGGCCTTGCGTGCCGTTCAGTTCGTCCATGATTTGCGCTTCGTTTTTCGCCATAGCGTCGGCCAAATCGGTAAAGCGCGTTCTTAATTCGGCATCCGCGTCCTGAGCCGCCAATTCCTGCGCCCAGTACATCGCCAAATAGAAATGACTGCCACGGTTGTCGATTTCACCCACTTTACGTGATGGCGACTTGTTGTTTTCCAGGAAACGCCCGGTGGCTTTGTCCAAGGCATCCGCCAAGACCTGTGCTTTCGGGTTGTTGAAATGGCTGGACAGATGCTCCAGCGACACCGCCAATGCCAGGAACTCACCCAGTGAATCCCAGCGCAAATGGTTTTCGCTCATAAACTGCTGAACGTGTTTCGGCGCAGACCCACCCGCACCGGTTTCAAACAAACCGCCGCCATTCATCAACGGCACAATGGACAACATTTTAGCGGACGTACCTAACTCCAAAATCGGGAACAGGTCGGTCAAATAATCACGCAACACATTCCCGGTTACGGAAATGACGTTTTGTCCTTCTTTGACATGACGCAACGTAAAGCGCGTGGCTTCTTCCGGCGACATAATATGAATTTCCAAACCGGCGGTATCATGCTCCAATAAATAGTGATTGACCTTTTCAATCAACTGGTGATCGTGCGCGCGATTGGTGTCCAGCCAGAACACCGTCGGCCAGCCTGTGGCACGCGCACGACTGACGGCCAACTTGACCCAGTCGCGAATCGGCGCATCCTTGACCTGACACATACGGAAAATATCCCCGGCTTCCACATTTTGTTCCAGCAAAACCTGCCCGTCTTTATCCAGCACCTTAACGGTCCCGGCATCAGTCATTTGGAAGGTTTTATCGTGCGAGCCATACTCTTCCGCTTTTTGCGCCATCAAACCAACGTTCGGCACCGTTCCCATGGTAGTTGGGTCAAACGCGCCATGATGCTTACAGAAATTAATGGTTTCTTGATAGACACCGGCATAACAACGATCCGGAATCACCGCCAGCGTATCTTGTTGTTGACCGTCTTTGTTCCACATTTGTCCGGACGTGCGGATCATCGCCGGCATGGAAGCATCGACAATCACGTCGGACGGTACATGCAGGTTGGTGATGCCTTTATCGGAATCGACCATGGCGATATCGGCTTTAGCGGACACGGTATCGGCAATCGCTTGCTCGATTTCGGCACGTTTGTCATCGTCCAAAGTTTGGATTTTGCTGTAAACGTCCCCTAAACCGTTGTTTGCGTTCACGCCCACTTGCTCGAATTCCGCGGCGTATTTTTCAAACACCTCGGCAAAGAAGACCGATACCGCCTGGCCGAAGATAATCGGGTCGGACACTTTCATCATGGTCGCTTTCAGGTGCAACGAGAATAAAATACCTTGCTCTTTGGCTTCCTGAACCGCCTTTGCCAGGAAATCACGCAAGGCTTTCTGACGCATGACCGCCGCATCAATAATTTCCCCCGCCTGTAAAGGCGCATAGGCTTTTAATTCTTTCGTTTCGCCTGATTCAGACACAAATTCGATTTTAAACTCGGTGGCATCCGACAAGGTCGTGGATTTTTCGGAACCGTAGAAGTCCCCCTCAGACATGTGCGCCACTTTCGACTTGGAATCCGCCGACCAGGCACCCATCGAATGCGGATGTTTCTTAGCAAAATTTTTCACCGACGTCGGCGCGCGACGGTCGGAATTCCCTTCACGCAAAACGGGGTTAACGGCACTGCCCAGCACTTTGGCGTAAGTGGCTTTGATGTTCTCTTCTTCGGCATTTTTTGGGTTGGCCGGATAATCCGGGACATCATAGCCCTGGGATTGCAATTCCTTAATAGCCGCATTCAACTGGGGAATGGACGCACTGATATTCGGCAACTTGACGATGTTGGCATCCGGCGTTTTCGCCAGTTCACCCAACTCGTTCAAAGCATCGCCAACGCGCTGGGTGTCGGTCAGTTTTTCCGGAAAGTTGGCCAGAATACGCCCGGCTAGCGAGATATCGCGCGTTTCAACCGCCACACCGGCGGCTTTGGTAAAGGCTTCGATAATCGGCAATAACGAGTAAGTGGCCAAAGCTGGCGCTTCGTCGGTTAGGGTATAAATAATCTTGGAAGTCGTCTTAGCGGATTCTGTCATTGAAAATTCCTAAAATTAAGCGCGCCTCGAGGTCAGGCGTTGAAAGGTTAAGGGAACCTTCACTGATTCGTGAAAAGCCGCTTGAATGCGAAAATGGCTCAACCGGCTCTCCCAGAATGAATAGAGATTCCCTAAAGAATGTTAGAATAACGCCTATTTTACATCACCGACCGAAAAAATATAAGTCAACGATGAAACGATGAGTCAAACCCCATGAGTGACCTGCTGCTTTTCAACAAACCTTTTAATGTACTTTGCCAGTTTACCGATGAGCCGCAATACAAAGGGCAACGCGAAACCCTGGCGGATTACATTCAGCGCCCCGGCTTCTATGCCGCCGGACGCTTGGACCGTGATTCCGAAGGCTTATTGCTGTTGACCGACGATGGAAAACTGCAACATCAAATTGCCGATCCAAAACATAAACAGCCGAAAACGTATCTGGTGCAAGTGGAAGGCGACTTATCCAAACAAGCCATTAAACAGCTGCAACAAGGTGTGGAACTCAAAGATGGCCTCACTCAGCCGGCCAAAGCCAAAAAAATCCAGGAACCCAAATGGCTGTGGTCACGTAATCCACCGATTCGTGAACGCAAAAACATTCCAACCTCCTGGCTGGAGCTGACCATTACCGAAGGCAAAAACCGCCAAGTTCGACGCATGACGGCGGCCGTCGGCTTTCCGACCTTACGCTTGATCCGCACGCGAATCGGCGATTACCAACTCAAAAACTTACAACCCGGCGAATCCATTCTTTTGGAAAAATCGTGATAAAATAAGCCCATGCAAAAAACCACTCAAAACACCACTCAAACCCCAACCGGGGACAACGCTCATACCAAAGTCATCGTCGGCCTTTCCGGCGGTGTGGACTCGTCTGTTACCGCCTTGCTATTGAAACAACAAGGCTATGACGTTGAAGGCCTCTTCATGAAAAATTGGGAAGGCGACGACACCGAAGACTACTGCCCCGCCGCCGAAGACCTAAAAGACGTCCTGGCAATTTGCGAAAAACTGGACATTCCGCTACACGTGGAAAATTTCTCCGGTGACTACTGGGATCGGGTTTTTGAACACTTTTTAGCGGAATACAAATCCGGGCGTACTCCGAACCCGGACATTCTGTGCAACAAAGAAGTCAAATTCAAAGCCTTCTTACAACATGCCATGACCTTGGGCGCGGATTTCATCGCTACCGGGCATTACGCGCGCATCCACCGCGACGAAAACGGGCAATGCCACCTGATGAAAGGCTTGGATGCCAACAAAGATCAAAGTTACTTTCTGTACACCCTGCAACAGCATCAATTAGCGAAGTCCATGTTTCCGATCGGCGAGCTGGAAAAACCCTATGTACGCCAACTGGCGGAAGACGCTGGCTTGATCACACACGACAAAAAAGACAGCACCGGCATTTGTTTTATCGGCGAACGCAAGTTCAAAGACTTCCTGCAACAGTTTTTACCGGCTCAACCGGGGGACATCGTGAATACCGAAGGCAAAGTCATCGGTCAACACGACGGCTTGATGTACCACACCTTAGGACAGCGTAAAGGCTTGGGGATTGGCGGCGGGCATGGCGATTCCGGTCTTCCCTGGTTTTCGGCCGACAAGGATTTAGAAAAAAATCAACTGATTGCCGTTCAAGGTGCCGACCACCCGCTGCTGAACCACGCTTATTTAACGGCCGACACCTGCGACTGGACGTCCGGCAAATGCCCCAAACAGAATCACCCGCTCAAAGCCAAAGTGCGTTACCGACAACCGGAAACCGACTGCCAAATCTTAAGCGAAAACAACGGTAAAATCGTTGTCAAATTCGACCAAGAGCAAACAGCGATTACACCCGGCCAGTCCGTGGTATTCTATGAAGGTGACGAATGCCTCGGCGGCGCGGTGATTACCGGACGTTATCATCACTTAAATGAGATTGAAGCGAGATAGAATCGACGTTATGACGCAAACCTATACCGAACAAGACAAAGCCATCGCCCTTATCGGCATCTACCAGGTGGCACAACAAGTGTATCAACTGGCCACCACCGGGAAAACCGACGAAATTGCATATCAGACCAGTATCAATTCATTGTTCTGCGAAAACCCGAACGATACGCTGGACGTTTTCGGTGGCCAAGTTGAAAACATTCAGTTGGGCGTCAATACTCTTTTAGCCCAGATGAGTTCCAATGAATCGGTGTCGTCTCGTAATATCGAGGTGACAAAATACGTACTCAGTTTGATGATTTTAGAAAAAAATGTCTCGAAAACCGACGGGACTTTTGATAAGGTTTCTAGAGTGATTGAATCCGCCCGTTCGCAAAGAACCCATTTCGGCGACTTCCATGAAAACGTCATCGCGACCTTGGCAAGAGCCTATTCGGAGAACATCAGTCCGATTAACCCGAGAATCATGGTCAATGGACAGCACGGGCATTTGCAGAACCCCAAAACGGCGAATAAAATCCGTGCGCTTCTGCTTGCAGGCGTTCGTTCCGCCGTCTTATGGCGCCAGGTCGGAGGTAGCCGCTGGGGCTTATTATGGAGCCGCAAAAAGTACTTGCGTGCGGCACAAGCACTTTACAGAGTACCGGCTGACAACTCAGAACCGTCAGAATAATAACAGGTGGTCTCGGCTTTTATAACGACAGCCAACGTCAATCCACCGAAAGCACTTCGAACGCGAGTCAAACGAAAGGTCATGCGCAGCGACTGCCATGACCGCTTTCAAAAACCGTCCTAGACTGGAGGACCGCATGAACGACGTTACCATCGAATCCAATCCGTCACAGGAGAAGCTAGACCTGATGGGGGTCATGCAATGGCCGATATGGGAGAAAGAAATTTCCAACTTCCCTTGGCACTATGACGAACGGGAAATCTGCTACTTGCTGGAAGGCGAAGTCACCGTTACAACCGAAAACGGCACACAGTATCATATTAAATCCGGCGACCTAGTAACCTTTCGTCGCGGCTTAAACTGCTACTGGGCGGTGGAAAAACCCGTTAGAAAGCATTATCAATTCGGCTAACAGCAAAATGATTAGCCGCCATAAAAAAAGCGCCGTAAGGCGCTTTTTTTATGCTTGCGATTTTGTTTTCAAAACGCCCAGGCCTGGGCGTTTTGAAGAATCACTCTAACGATCAATTTACAAACCGGCTGGTTTGATGGTTTTATAGTTCGGCATTTTTTCAATTTTCGCCGCATCAATCATCGTTTGAATGCGCGCGTCCACCTCAGAAGTCGCCGACAGATTGACCAAAGCCTGTTTCAATTGAGTTTTAACCGCTTTGTCTTCCGGCACAGTCCCTTCTTCAACACGCAACACCTCAATGACCACCGAATCACCGGTCGGCAATTGATAAGTCGTATAACTTGGCGTTTCACCACTTGGTTTCGGCGCCTTAAAAATGGCTTGCGTCAGTTGCGGCAACACCCGACGGTTTTCCCGTTCCAACCATCCGACCGGCGTGAATTCGACGCCCTCTTTAACCAGCTCCTGCATTTTAGTGTCACCTTTCTGCAATTTAGCCAGCAATTCACCCGCTAAATCTGCCGAGGCATTCACTGCCGCTTCACGTTTCAGAATACGCACAATATCCACTTTAACCTCTTCCAAAGACTGTTGCTTGGCCGGCATGCTTTCATCGACACGGACCACCACCGATTCGGTCGGCGACAGTTCAATCGCGGCACTGTTCAAACCGGATTTTTTCACATCGTCGGAAAAGGCCGCGGCCATGACTTTGGCATTGGACGTCACATCATCCCCGCCACCGCTTCTTGGAATCGGATCGGTGGTTTGCACTTCCAAGCCAACCACTTCAGCGGCCGGAACCAGAGAATCGGCTTGTTCATAAGCCACGGTATTCAATTGTTCCAGCTGTTCGAAATATTGTTTTTCCGCTTGCTGGTTGCGGTACATCTCTTCCACTTCTTCTTTTACATCCGCATACGGAAGTTCTTTTTTCGGTTCCACCTTCGTCAACTTAATCAAGTGGTAGCCGAAATCGGTTTTCACCGGTTTACTGACCTCGCCCACTTTCATGGTGAAGACCGCTTCATCGAACTCCGGCACCATCATTCCCTGCTGGAACAAACCTAAATCACCGCCCATCGCCGCTGACCCCGGATCGTCGGAATACTCTTTCGCCAGTTCGGCAAAATCGGCACCATCCGCCAGTTTGGCTTGAATGTCTTGAATTTTCTTCAACGCGGCGGCTTCGTCGGTTTCTTCATCAATTTTCACCAAAATATGGCTGGCCTGACGTTTTTCCGGCTCGGTAAACTGGTCTTTGTTGTTGTCGTAGAATTGTTTCAAAATTTTATCGTTGACGGCCACTTGTTCCGCCAAGGCTTCTTGCGACAACAAGACATAACTCAACTTAACCATTTCCGGTGTCACGAAACTATCTTTGTGCTGATCATAATACGCTTGAATGGCGTCTTCCGGCACCTTAGCGGTTTCAATAAACGGACGCTGATCAACGCGCAGATAATTGACATCACGCTTCTGGAACTGCAAGGCGGCCAGTTGCTTAATCTGGTCGTCCGTCACAATGGCGGATGCCGCCGTCAGCTGACGATTTTGATTTTCAATCAAATATTGACGTTGTTCGTATTCGAAACGCGCCACATTCAAACCGTTGCGCATCAAAATGTCTTTGTACAATGCATCGTCAAATTGACCGTCTTTTTGGAAGACCGATGCGGATTGGATGGTCATCGCCAACTGTTGATCTGAAATCACCATATCATGCGAATCCGCCCACTGTCGAACCACTTCCGATTCAATCAAAGCATCCATTACCTGGTCACGCAACTCTTCATCCTGAACAACTTGGTCGTAAAGCTCGCCGAATTGCTCTTTAAGACGGGACTGCTGACGGCTATAAAGCGTCAAGAATTCCGTTGCTGTAATGTCCTCACCATTCACCTCTGCGACGACAACAGTCTTGTCACCTTGGGCATACTGATCGATGCCGAACAGAGCGAATGTAATGATGATTAAACCTACAATCGTCCAGGCAATCCAGCCTTGTGCATGCTCTCTAATGCTTTGTAACATCTTGTTCCGATACCTTAAAAAGTCAAAAAAATTATTGTAACAATCTCTGTTGGGGCTTTCAGATAATTTTTAGGAAAAAACCCTTATTTCTGTGATAAAGTTAGGTTGTTTAAAAGAAAGTAAAAAGCCCATGAATAAAGTTCTGTACATTGATGACGCCTCCTCCATGCGAAAGTTGGTCAACATGGTTCTCGGCCAAACGTTTGACTTGACCATTGCGGAAGACGGCCAGCAAGGGCTCGATGCTTTGCAAAAAACGCAATTTGACGTAATCATCTCCGACATCAATATGCCGGTCATGTCCGGCTTGGAATTCCTGAAAGCGGCCAGAAAACTTGAAAATTACCGCTTCACGCCAATTTTAATGATGACCACAGAAGCCAGTCAGGAAATGAAAGAACAAGGCCGTGCATTGGGCGCAACCGGTTGGATTGTCAAACCTTTCAATCCGGAAACCTTGCCAAACATCATCCGAAAAGTCCTCTAAAACCAAATACCTAAATCCACCAGGCCTGGTGGATTTACCTCCTTTCCAAGTTTTTTCAAAATCGTCTAAGGAAGTTGAAATCCGCAATAAAAAACCGCTCGAAAGCGGTTTTTTTATCGTCTCGTAGTAGAGCCAGCCTTACGCTTCGGCAAACGGGTCTTGCAAAACTAACGTTTCGTTACGATCCGGCCCGGTTGACAGAATCGAAACTGGCACACCCATTTCTTTTTCCAGGAAACGAATGTAAGTTTGCGCTTCCTTCGGCAAGGCTTCCCAGCTGGAAATGCCGACCGTCGACGTTTTCCAGCCTTTTAATGTTTCATAATGCGGCTTGACCAACTCATATTCATCCGCACTGGATGGCGGTAATAAAATATCTTCACCGTCTTTGGTGTATTTTGTACACACCTTGATTTCAGCCAATTCGTCCAACACATCCAGCTTGGTCAAACACACGCCGGTTAAGCCGTTCACTTGAGCAGAACGACGCAAAGCCACCGCATCAAACCAACCGCAGCGACGTTGCCGCCCGGTTGTCGCACCAAATTCTCGGCCGCGCGTCCCCAGTTCTTTACCAATCGTATCCCCTTCATCCGACACGCAATCATATAGCAATTCCGTTGGGAAAGGCCCGCCGCCAACACGCGTCGCGTAAGCCTTAGTAATCCCCAGCACGTAATCCAACTGGCAAGGGCCGATACCACTGCCGGAAGCCGCGCCGCCCGCAGTGGTGTTGGAAGAGGTCACATAAGGATAAGTGCCTTGATCGATGTCCAGCAAAGTGCCTTGCGCACCTTCAAACATCAAGTTTTTACCGGCACGGTTGTATTGATCAATCAGGTTTGGAATATCCGCCAACATCGGTACAATCAGGTCGGCGTAAGCCTGACACTTTTCCCACAGCACATCAAATGAAACCGGCTCCGCTTGGTAATAGTTTTCCAACATGTAGTTGTGGTATTCCAAAATGGTTTGCAACTTCTGCTTGAAGTGTTCCATATTGCGCAAATCACCGGCACGTAAACCGCGGCGCGCGACCTTATCCTCATAAGCCGGTCCAATGCCGCGCCCAGTTGTCCCGATAGGCTTATTACCACGAGCCAGCTCTCTGGCCTGATCCAACGCAACGTGATAATCCAAAATCAATGGGCAGGCATCGCTGATTTTCAAACGATTTTTAACACGCAGACCGGTGGCTTCCAGTTGCGTCACTTCTTTTTCCAGCGCCTCGGGTGCCAAAACGACACCGTTACCGATAAAGCACTCCACCTCTTCTCTCAAAATACCGGATGGAATCAAATGCAATACGGTTTTCTGACCATCAATAACCAGTGTGTGACCGGCATTGTGACCACCTTGAAAGCGTACAACCGCCGCGACACGGTCTGTCAATAAATCGACAATTTTGCCTTTTCCTTCATCGCCCCACTGCGTTCCTACGACGACAATATTTTTTTTAGCCATTTTTTTCTCTTTATAACGAATGAATTACGATTCACCTGCTTCGACAGGCTTACTTAACGGAAATCGTCCAGGTTCCAGAAACCGACTCTAGATAGGAAGCACCATCCGGCAACTCTGAAAAATCATAAAAACGTTTCACGACGGTTTGCTGAGCTTTCAAACGCTCGATTTCAGCCAACAAATCCGCATCATAGGCGTTTGGCGCAAAGACCGTCTCTTTTTTCATCGATGCGGGTTGTTCCAGTAAATCCAACATACCGCGTAAATCGAGACTGAACCCGGTCGCCGGTTTATCCACACCGAACTCGGAACCGATGCCGTCATAACGCCCGCCACGCGCCAACTGATACATCTTGCGTCCAGCCGCGTAACAACTGAAAATCATACCCGTGTGGTACTGATAGCCGCGAATATCGGCCAAATCAACATGAATGGTTAACGACTCGAATCCCGCAAAGTGCGCCAAGACGGCTTTGAAGTGCGCCAGGTGCTCGGCCATCTCAGTCGAAACATTGGCCAAAACATCCATTTTTTTCATCACATCTTCCGCATTGCCGCATAGCGTCAACAGCGCGTTAAAAGCGTCTGTTAAGGCTGGCGACAAAGACAGTGATTCGACGAAATCATCATATTCCGGAATCGATTTACGCAACAGAATATCGACCATCGTTTCTTGCTGTGAGTCACTCAAACCAACTTGATTCATCAAGGTATCCACAACCGACACCTGCCCAAGACTTAACGTCAAGTCACTTAAACCGATGCCGTTCAATGACGATACCATCAACTCGATGACTTCGATATCGCTTTCCACACCGGAATGGCCAAACAGCTCCGCGCCGACCTCAATCGGGCTTCGAGAGCCTTTTGCACGGTTATTACGGGTTTTCAGCACTTCACCGACGTAACACAAGCGCTGAATGCCTTTTTGTTTAATACGATTACTGGCAATACGAGCGACTTGCGGCGTCATATCGGCACGAACCCCCATCATCTTACCGCTTTCCTGGTCGGTAAAACGGCAGGTATCCACCGCGAGATGTCGCCCCTTACCGGTCAAAAGCGAATCTGTGAACTCCGCAATCGGCGGCAGTACCAAGTCGTATCCAGACAGTTCGAAACCATCCAATAATTGACGGCGGTAGCACTCGAGCTTTTTCGCCTCATCCGGCAATAAATCTTCAAGCCCATCCGGCGTAAACCAAATATTTTGTTGCATTACAGTCTTCTTACGTAAAAATAAATAATAAAATCATTCCGATGGAAAGGCTGATCAATCCCATCCATCTCAGCTTCTTGTCATCCAGTTGAATCAACTCCGCCATGGTGCTTCGCCACACTCGTGGAAAAACAAACGGCAACAGCCCTTCAATAATGAATACCAGCGCAATCGCACTGAGCAATGCTTCCAACATGAAACCGCTCCTCACCTTCCACGCTCACCGTCGAGAAGGCATAAAAAAGGTGGACTGAACCACCTTTATGTCTTATCAAATTGTTATGCGACCAACCATTCAATTATTTCTGCTGGTTGAAGAATTTGAAGAAATCGGATTTCGGATCCACCACCATCATGTCCGTCTTACTGTTAAAGGACAGCTGATAAGCATTCAAGCTTTGATAAAAAGCATAGAAATCCGGATCCTTGGAATACGCTTTCGCATAAATGTCTGCCGCCGTGGCATCCCCTTCACCGCGAATGGTTTCCGCATCACGGTAAGCATCGGCCAGAATAATCGTTCTCTGACGGTCGGCATCGGCACGAATACGTTCAGCCGCTTCGGAACCTTGTGAACGCAAATCTTTCGCCACACGATTACGCTCGGCTTCCATACGCTGATACACCGAATCGCTCACGTCTTGCGGTAAATCGACACGCTTGATTTTAACATCCACAATGTCGATACCGAAATTACTGACCGACTCTCCGGTGTTGGCCTGAATTTCTTTCACTATCACACGACGGTCCTGGGAAATCACTTCCTGAACGGTACGACTACCAAATTCGGCACGCAAGCCATCTTTAATGATTTGCGCCAGACGCAGGTTTGCCAAACGGATATCACCGTTCATAGCCGTGTAAAATTTCTTGGCATCACTGATACGCCACTCCACGAACGAATCCACCAACAGATTTTTCTTTTCGCTGGTTAGGTAACGCTCCGGTTCAGCATCCAACGTTTGCAAGCGGGCATCAAATAAACGCACATTGTTAACGAAAGGCGTTTTGAAATGCAGGCCTGGTTTCAAGTTATCTTCCACAATTTCACCAAAGCGGAACACCAATGCCGTTTGGCCTTGCTGAACGGTAAACAGGGCATTACTGCCAATAAACAGGACAGCCGCGATAAAAATAGTAATAACGGATTTCATCTTAGCGAAGCTCCCTTGTTCTCAAGTAATCACGAATGTTATTTTGCGATGTGTTTCGATTGGAAGATGAACCGTTCTTACTGGAACCGGAAGCCGCGGCATCCGACTGCGAAGAAACATCACTCGGCACTCTGAACGGCACATTACCACCTTGGCCGGACATCATTTTATCCAAGGGCAAGTACAGCAAATTGGTTCCGCTGTCCGCCCCGACAAACACTTTCGAAGTCGAGCTCAACACGTTCGTCATCGCATCCAGATACAAACGCTCACGCGTCACACGCGGTGCTTTTTTGTATTCGGACATAATGCTTTCAAAACGACTGGCCTGACCGGTTGATCGTGCAATCACCTCATCATGATAAGCACGCGCTTCCTCAATTTGACGGGCCGCTTTACCACGGGCTTTCGGCAAGATATCGTTTGAGTAGGCTTCCGCCTCGTTGATCAAACGCTCTCTGTCTTCTCGTGCTTTGACCACGTCGGCAAAGGCAGACTGCACCTGTTCAGGTGGCTGCGCATCCTGCAAGTTCAAGGAGGTAATCATCAAACCGGTATTGTATTCATCCAGATGTTTTTGTGCCAGAGCACGCACTTTAGACACCACTTCGTCGCGCCCTTCAGTCAACACGAAATCCATGGTATTTCGGCCGACGATTTCTCTCAGAGCACTCTCGGTCAAGTCACGCATGGTGACGTCCGGAGCAGCCACATCGAACAAATACTTTTTCGCATCGCTGACTTTATATTGAACGGCGATACGCACATCGACAATGTTTTCATCTTTGGTCAACATCAACGCTTCGGACGGCACCGTGCCATTACGGTTACGACTGTCGGAACGGTAACCGATTTCAGCGGTACGAATGCGATCGACATTCACCAAAGTGACGGATTCAATCGGCCAAGGCAAGTGCCAATGCAAACCGGCCGTGGTTTCATGGGTATAAGCCCCGAAACGTTTGACCACCCCTCTTTCAGGAGAGTCAACCGTATAGATACCGCTCAACAACCACAGCGCAATCAATACGATGACAATCAAACCGGTTCCTTTTGCGCCACCGAACTTATCGCCCGTGCCGCCAAAAAATTCCTGGGCTTTTCTTAAGGCTTCCTTCAAGTCTGGATCTTGATTTGATCCATTCGGTTTTCTTGAATTATTAGGACGGTTGTTGTTCCCCGAGTTGCCCCATGGGTCTTGTCCAGGTTTTCCCGGCTCATTCCACGCCATTATTTTCTCCAGAAAATTGAAAATCAGTGGGTCATTTTAAATTTTATCGAACGAAATGTCATCAATTAATCCCCTTGCCTTCGGGATTAATTTATTTAATTGGACAGGGTTTCTGCAGCTATGCATTGAAAAGCGGGCAAAGCCGTCAGTTTTTCGACGACAACACCTGGGCACCTCGATCAACCCCTTGTGGATTCTGGCAACGCCAAGCTCGTCAGATCAAGGCATGACGCTGCAGGAATGTCTAGACCTTGCAAAGCGTCATAACGCCGAGCTGGCGAACTTGGCTAAGCCCCTTCGGGCGGGGCTAAAAGGCGGCTTTTTCGTTGTTACGACTCTTAACCTTAGAATGACTAAGATCGGCGAGCCGCGCCTAGAATAAGCCTCCTTTTAGCCCCGCATAATCTCACTAGGGGTTGATCGAGGTGCCCACTTGATATTCGAGGACTTCATCCCACTTTTGAATCTGTTTCGACTCCATTTCGGTTAAGGACATTTTAAAGACACTGTTACCCGTCTCGTCAAACCCTTCTTCCAAAATAGTGCCTAATGTATAAAGTTCGGAACGACGTTTGCCGGCTTTAACATCCAAGACTAGGCGTACGGTGATAAAACGCCCGCGAAAATAAGCCGCAACGGCATCCATCATCAACTCGATACCCGATTGCTCACGCGCGGAAATCCAAACCCGCTCCGGCAGATTTTCATCATTCAAATCCACATGCGGCGTCACCACCGGGTCTAAACGATCAATCTTATTGAAAACCAATAGCTGCGGCACCGCTTCGGCGCCGACTTCTTGAATCACCTCTTCCACATCCGCTATTTTTTCAGCGCGGTGTGGGTCAGCGGCATCGACTAAGTGAATCAACAAATCTGCTTCGCTGGTTTCTTCCAAGGTGGAACGGAAAGCGGCCACCAAATCGTGCGGAATGTGACGAATAAACCCCACCGTATCCGCAAAAATGACCGGCCCGGCTCCCGGCAGATGAACTTTCCGCAAAGTGGAATCCAACGTCGCAAACAAACGGTCTTCGGCATACACACCGGCTTGCGTCATTTGATTAAACAAGGTGGATTTCCCGGCATTGGTATAGCCGATAATCGTAACGGTCGGTAAGTCGGATTTTTGACGCGAGCGGCGCCCAAGGTTTCGCTGTTGACGCACTTTTTCAATGCGCGCTTCCAACTGCTTGATTTTGCCCTGGACCAAACGACGGTCAGTTTCCAACTGGGTTTCCCCGGGACCGCGCGCGCCAATACCGCCTTGACGATCCAAGTGGCTCCACCCTTTTACCAAACGGGTGGACATGCGCTTCAGCTGTGCCAATTCGACCTGCAATTTCCCTTCGTGAGAACGGGCGCGTTGGGCGAAAATATCCAAAATCAAACCCACTCTGTCCAGAACCTGGCAATCGAGAAATTGGCTTAAATTACGTTCTTGCGCGGGGCTCAGAGCATGGTTGACAATCACCACATCCGCTTCGTGCATTTCCACAGCGAGCTTGATTTCTTCCGCCTTACCTTTTCCAATGAAAAACTTCGGGTCCGGTGATTGGCGTTTGGTGGTAATCAGTTCCTTGACTTCCGCACCAGCGGAATCAACGAGTTCATAAAACTCTTCCAGTACTTCACGATCGGCTTCATGATAAAAATCGACATGTACCAGTATCGCTTTTTCCAGTACCTTCTGTTCAAGTTTTCCAAATAATTCCATGCGTTAACAGACTGCTTTCAAGCAAGCTTGAGATAGGTTGTGGTGATGATTATAAAACGTTAAGAGTCGGTGTGTACCCGCGAAAAAGTTGAACACCCGAGCGGCTTTAGCTTTTTCGCGATAATGTAGAGCAGGCTCCGGGATGAAGCCTCGTGCGGACTTACTCAGCGGATTTGGCTTCGGAAGCGTCCGCAACGTCAAATTCATAAGCCTTAGGGTCACGCGCTGGAACGATGGTCGAAATCGCGTGCTTATAAACCATTTGCGTCACGTTGCTGCGCAACAGCACAACAAACTGATCGAAAGAATCGACACGGCCTTGCAACTTAACACCGTTTACAAGATAAATCGCTACATTGATTTTTTCTTTTCTCAATGCATTCAAGTACGGATCTTGTATTGGTAAAGCCTTAGCCACTTTTTTTGTCTCCATGATTATTTCCTATTTTTGTATGAAGCTATATTCTTATAGTGTCAACGAACCATTCGTCAGATTCGCCTTTCAGCGGCTGGAATGATAACGCCCTTGTGTATTCGCTATCGCCACTGAAAGATTCCAGATAATAACATAAACACTTTCTTATTTAAGCATTTTTATCACATCCCGCCAAGTACTCTAAAACCTCCTCCACACTTTTGTCAAGATTTGTGAGGTAAGGGTCGATGACGTGCAAATCCGTCTCTTTACGCAGCCAGGTAATCTGACGTTTAGCGAGCTGGCGAGTGGCGACAATGCTTTTTTCCACAAAGGTTTCATAATCGTAGGTTTGTTCAAAAAACAACCAGGCCTGGCGATACCCCACACTGCGAATTGCTGGCAGGTCTCCATGTAAGTTCGGCTGAGAAAACACCTGCTCGGCTTCTTTCAAAAACCCTTCATTCAACATGGCATGAAAGCGCTGTTCGATTTGTTGATGTAACTGAGCTCGATCTTCCGGCAATAACGCCACCTTCGCCAGTTGAAACTCGGTTAATCCCTGACCCTGCGCCTCTTTTTGTAATTCCGTCAATGGCCGACCGGTCATTTCATACACCTCCAACGCCCGCACCAAACGTTGCGGATCATTCGGGTGAATGCGCTCGGCCGCTTCCGGGTCCACCGCTTTCAGGCGTTTATGCGTGGCCAGGGCATCTTTCAGCCAGGCCTGGTGAATTTCAGCACGCAAGGCTTCATCGGCCGACGGCAATTGCGCCATGCCTTTTTGCAGCGCATTGAAATACATCATGGTGCCGCCCACCAACATCGGCAAACGCCCCCGTTCAAAAATTTCCGCCACCAAGCGATGCACATCCTCCACAAAATCCGCCGCGGAATAACTTTCGCTGGGGTCGAGAATATCAATCAGGTGATGCGGCACTTTGGCCAATTCCTCGGCGGACGGCTTGGCGGTGCCGATGTCCATACCGCGGTAAATCAATGCGGAATCCACACTGATAATTTCCACCGGTAAGCGCTCGGCCAAGGCCATCGACAAACGGCTTTTGCCCGACGCCGTCGGCCCCATAATCGCCAAACAACATTTTTGTTCGATTAAATGCTCAAGATTCAAGCCCGACACAGTCGACATCACGCCACTCACCCTACTGCCCCCTCATAAACAAAGCATCGAGCTGGTCCATCGACAACTGCACCCAAGTCGGCCGGCCGTGGTTACACTGCGCGGAACTCTCCGTGGCTTCCATGTCTCGTAACAAGGCATTCATTTCATCCACCGTCAAATGACGATTGGCCCGCACCGAACCATGACACGCCATGGTGCTGAGAATCTGGTTGATTTTTTCTTCCACCAAACGGGTTTCGCCGGCCACCGCCAAGTCGGCGACCATGTCGTTCACCAGATGCGCGACATCGGATTTCGCCAATAACGTCGGCACACGGATCAATTTCAATTGCTCCGGTCCGAAAGGCTCGGCCTCGAAACCAAGTTTATCCAATTCATCGCGATACTCATCCCAAATCGCGATTTGCGACGCTTCCAAGCTGACCACGATTGGCACCAGCAACGGTTGCGACACCAAGCGGTCTTGTGTCCATTGTTGTTTCATGCGCTCGTACACAATACGCTCGTGTGCGGCGTGCATGTCCACCAACACCAGGCCTTGTTGGTTTTCCGCCAAAATAAACACACCATGAATTTGTGCTTTGGCGTACCCCAACGGGTGATGCTGACTCGAAACCGATTGATTTGCATCGGTTTGCGCGCCCGACTCAGCTTGCGCCGCTTGGAATTGACGAATCAACTGCTCACCCGGCTCCATCGTATAGGCCGGCACCGGTTCATGAACACCATACCCGCCGTTACCGGAGGTGTCACGAGTCTGGAATTGCATCGCCGCCTGATAAGCCGATTCATTTGGCGTTGTCGCCTCAAAACGGCCCGAGGCTTCAGCATGACCGACGGGCGCGGCGGCCTCTGCATGACCACCGGACACACCGACCGGACGCGTCACCGCTTCGCGTACCGAACGGCGCAAAAAATCGTACACCCAGCGGCCATTCGCAAAACGCACCTCGTATTTGGCGGGGTGTACATTCACATCCACCAACTCATGCGGAATGTCTAAAAACAACACATACGCCGGATGGCGACCATGATACAAAACATCGGCATAGGCCTGTTTGACAGCGTAAGACAATAAGCGGTCTCGGACAATACGGCCGTTAACGAACACGTATTGCATGTCGGTTTGACTGCGGTTAAAAGTGGCCTGCGCCGCCCAGCCCGACAAACGAATGTCCTGCGCCTCAAACTCCAACGCCAGACTTTGCTCCACGAACGGCCCACCCATGAGTTGTTTTAAACGCTGAATCAAAGCCGCTTCGTCCGATGCGGCCTGAACGTGACGCATCACTTTCTGGTTATGCGTCAACTTAATCGCGACGTCCGGCCGACTCAACATCACGCGTTTGACCAATTGATCAATATGCATGAACTCGGTACGCGCCGCACGCAGGAATTTCTTACGGGCCGGGGTGTTGAAAAACAAATCCTGAACATCCACTTGCGTGCCTTGCGGATGCGCCACCGGCACCGGTTCCGACCAGTTGCCTTCCCCTTCGCCGCGCAATTGCCAGGCGGCGTCTTCGTCTTTGAATCGGCTGGTCAGGGTCAAGCGCGAAACGGAGCCGATACTGGCCAAAGCCTCACCTCGAAATCCCAGCGTTGCGACCGCCGTCAGGTCATTGGCTGTCTGAATCTTGCTGGTGGCGTGGCGACTCACCGCCAACTGCAATTGCGATTGCCGGATGCCCGTCCCGTTGTCGGAAACCACAATGCGTTTTTCACCGCCCTCATCAATGTGAATATCAATTTGAGTCGCGCCCGAATCGAGCGCATTTTCCAGCAGCTCTTTCACCACAGAAGCTGGCCTTTCCACCACTTCACCGGCGGCGATTTGGTCGGCGAGATGAGAAGGTAATAAAGCAATATCTTGCTGTGTATTTTGCTGTTTATCTTGCGATTTATTTTGCGGCATTGAGTTCGGCACAGAAGTTTTTAATCGGTTCGTTTCAGTATCGAATATCCGACCTTGTATCCGGTCTTAAATTCGGGAATTTTCTGCTCGCCATTATAGCGGTTTATATTTCGATTATCAGCGCGGTTTTGGAAAGGAAAACGCGAATGCGTTAAAGTCTGAAAATGACCAGGCCTGGTAAAAAAAGCCAAGCCCCCTGAGAAGGGCCTGGCGAACGTGATATTACGTGATATTCAAAAAATGAATGTGGGTTTGATAAATAGAAAGCTTTGCACGAGATGGTTACAAGGAAGCAATCACATCTTCGGAAACCGGGATACGCAGTTTTTTGCCAACGTATAGGCGATCGGCTTTTTTAATGTTGTTGATTTTTTTCAGCTTGTAAGTGGAAATATTGTAGTTCTCGGCGATTTCAGACAGAGTATCCCCTTTCTGCACACGGTAGTGAACGTAAAGCTGCTCGCCCCAACGTGGTTTGGTGGCATTGCGTTTCACAAACTTATCCAGCCCACTGACAATGGAACGCGCCATTTGCGTTTGGAAGCGGTCCGAACTCAGTTTTCTGGCTTCACCCGGGTTGGAAATAAAGGCCGTTTCAATCAACAACGATGGCATGTCGATGGATTTCAAGACTGCAAAATTGGCGGACTGAACCGATTTTTTATGCAAATGCACGTTTTTGCCCATCTCGCCCAAGATCACTTGTCCCAGTTTGCGGCTGGCACGGATGTTTGCGGAACGCGTTAGATCGGACAGAACGAAGGCCACGTCGGCATCACGCCCTTTTAACTTCACATCCTGCAAGGAAGCGTTTTCGGATTTCGCCAAAATACGCGCCATCACACTACTGGCCCCGGTGGTGGACAAGATATACACCGAACCGCCACGCGCTTTGGGATTCGGAAACGCATCGGCGTGCAAAGACAGGAAGATGTCGGCGTCTTTCTGGTGAGCGATGCGAACCCGTTTGTGCAATGGAATGAACACATCCTTTTCACGCGTCAAGACCGCGCGCATTCCGGGTTTGGCATCAATGTATTTTTTCAGTTTTTTCGCCAATCGCAACACCACGTCTTTTTCGCGAAGGCGGTTATGGCCGATGGCGCCGGTGTCTTTACCGCCGTGTCCGGCATCGATGGCGACCACCAATTCTTTATTTTGCGGTGCAAAAATATCGCTGTCCTTATTCAACAGGGTTTGCGTCTGCGCGTTGGTGGACATTTCTTTTTTCGCCGGCGTGACTTTGGCCACTTTAACAGCGGCTTTTTTAACCGTTTTCGGAGCTTCTTTTTGAGCGATTTTTTTCACCGCTTTTTTCATCGCCTTTTCCGGCGCTTTTTTAACAGAGGCTTTCGCGACTTGAGTCGGTTTGGCTTTCACCACCGTTTTTTTCACTTTGGCCACGGTTTTCGTCGGCTTTGGCTGCGCTTTGGCTTTTTTCGCCAATACAGCGGATTGCTTGACGTTGGTCACGTCAATCACCACACGCTCGGCACCGCGTTTGTTTTTCGCCAATGTGAAATAGCGATAATCAAAATCGTCGCGCAAATCCAACACCACACGGGTGCGCTTGGATTGGTTTTTGACACGTGCACCTTTGATGCGCGCGTCCAGGAATTTCATTTTCGAAAAGGTCAGTTGGTTATCCGCTTTGTAAAAATCAACCACGATGCGGGCCGGATTTTTCAACTCGGTGATTTCAAAGCGATGATTTTTCTTGATTTCAAAGACCACACGGGTTTTATCGGTACCTTGGCCCAAACGCATTTTGGTCAAGGACGCCGCCCAAGCGGTGGAAGACATTACAACCACCATAACGACAACAAGCATCGTAATGGCGTTTCTCAGGATGTTGGAGCTATTTTTTCTGATCATGGCACTACCCACTGTATTTTGTATTTTAAATATCACGTGAGTAGCCATAATCAATTACCGTGCCAATTTTTTTGTCAGTTTTCTGACAAACGCTTCAAAAGCCGGTTTTATGGGGGTTACCGAAACTTTTCGCCCGGTGCCGTCCGGCGATAATTCAATGCGCAAATCCGCTTCCGGCAAAATCCCAACGCCTTTTGACGGCCATTCCACCAGCGCGATAAACGGCGGCGTCATCAGGTCGCGAATCGCTAGAAACTCGAGTTCTTCGGGGTCACATAAACGATAAAGGTCAAAATGCAGAATCGGCCCCTCGTCCGTCGGGTAAGTTTCCACTAATGTATAGGTCGGGCTTTTCACTTTCTGGTTCGGCAAAAAGCGTTGAATAAAGGCACGGGAGAAAAACGACTTGCCTGCCCCCAAGTCGCCTTGCAGATAAACCACCAGGCCTGGCCGAAAGGCGAATTCATCGCGACACATCTCAGCACAGGCTTCGGCAAACGCTTGAGTGGCGGCTTCGTCCGCCAAATGCCATTCGCATTTCTCGGAAGCGCCATCATTTTTGCTAGAATGTGTTTCTGAATGAACCATTGGTAATCTCAACTCCTGACGGTGACCGACCTTGACGAACAGCAAGGGCATTTAATTAAAAAATACGAGACCATTCTTCAAGATGCCGGAAGCGCCATTATACCAACTTGCCGAGAAGATTAAACATTGGGGCCAGGCGCTCGGCTTTGCCGATGTTGGCATTACCGATACGGACCTGTCTGCGTATGAAGCCCATTATTTCAATTGGCTCGGCGAACATTATCACGGCGACATGGAATATATGGCGCGCCACGGCACCAAACGCACCCGTCCCGCCGAGCTTGAACCCGGCACGGTCCGCGTCATCAGTGTGCGTTTGAATTATTTTGATCAAGATGCCCATTCCCCGATAGAGCAATTGCAAGCCAACGGCCAGGCGTACGTTTCCCGCTATGCACTGCACAAGGATTATCACAAGCTGATGCGCAAACGCTTACAACAGCTGGCCGCAAAAATCGAAGCCGAACTGTCGGAAAAAGCCGAATCGTTTCACTATCGGGCGTTTGTGGACTCGGCTCCGGTGCTTGAGCGCCCCTTGGCGGAAAAAGCCGGCTTGGGCTTTATCGGCAAAAACAGTTTGATTATCCACCCCCGCGCCGGTTCCTGGTTTTTCCTGGGCGAGCTTTACACCAACCTGCCATTGCCCATCGACCCGCCATTTGACAAACAGGGCTGCGGGCCTTGCACCGCCTGCATCGATGAATGCCCGACACAGGCCATCGTCGATAACGCCGTGGTGGATGCTCGCCGCTGCATTTCCTATTTAACCATCGAATACAAAGGTGTCATCGCCCCCGAGTTGCGTGAAAAAATGGGGAACCGTATTTACGGCTGTGACGACTGTCAGCTGGTCTGCCCTTGGAATAAATTCACCGAAGCCACCGAAGAAACCGCTTTCAAGCCTAAACACGCGCTGGACTCTGCCAGTTTATTGGAACTACTCGACTGGAACGAAGCCGAGTTCTTGAACCATTTTGAAGGCTCGCCAATACGCCGAATCGGTTTTGAACAATGGCAACGCAACCTGTGCATCGCACTGGGCAATGCCCTAGAAGATACCGACCTCAGCCGACGCATTGTACAAGCGCTGGAAACCCTTTCGACCGATTCTGAGCTGGTTTTGGAGCACCGTGACTGGGCCCTGCAACGTCAAAAAGACGCCCTAAGCCTCTCCGGCAAAACGGCCAGGCCTTTATACCCTTTAAGGTGTGGCCGTTTTTCGAAACCATTGAAACCCGCTGTGGCGAAGAAGTACTATCTTCCAAAATAAGCTTTCAAGCTTCTTCCGATTCCTTTTTTTCTAAAAATCCAATAAGATAGATTCAAACCATTGACCGAAGGTTCAAGCATTCATGAAGCGGCTAAACTCTAATATATGGGGGCTTTTCTACCTGATTCTCGCCGTCAGTGCGGCCGTCTTCATCTCTTTGTCGGTCAGCAAATACAACAGCATGAAAACCGAGCTGTCCCGCGAACTCTCTGCGGACACCAGTTTGCTCAACCACATCATGCAAAGTACCTTGGTCGAAAACGAACTGCTGCTTGATTTGCTCGGTGCACAATTACTTCAAAACAACACCTATCAGGATCTGACAAAAACCCAAAAACTGTTCGACAAGATGCTGACGGCCAAGCCGGTTCTGGCGGGTTTTGGGTTGGCGACGCCACAAGGTGACATGATCGCTTTCAGCTCCAATCTCAACATCGACAAAGCCGTCAATTTCCTGGAAAACGACATTACCCGAGATTCCTTTCAAAAAGCATTGGAAAGTCAGAAGATGATTCTCGGACGGACGTACGATTATCCCGCGCTCAATACCTGGCTCCTTCCCATGCGAAAAGCCCTGCGAGATGAAACCGGAAAGGTTGTCGCCGTCATCATTACCGCCTTAAAAGTGGGTGAAGCCAACTTCCTCAGCAATTTTCGTCTGGAAGAATCTCGTCACGCGGACATTATCAGCGACTTGAACTATTACCGCCTATTCGTGACCGGTATTCCAAAAAGCGATTATGATAAGTTCTATATGCACCCGCTGTCGGATGAACTACTGGGGCGCTTGAAACGCAATTATCGCGAACGCTATGGCCTGACACTGGAAGAAATGAAACACTACTCAACCCCTTTCGCGTTCGATTTGGACTCAAAAGTTTTCAACAACAAAATGCTGGGCAGCGTGGTCTATAACCAACGCTATGACCTTTGGGTAACACTGTTCCAACCAATCAAAACCCTTACGCCGGAGTTCGGTAGAGTCATGATGACTTACAGCTCTTTTTTCCTGATTGCAATCATCATTACCTTCGCACTGTTCCGAACCATCGCCAACTACGAAGAACGCACCCGTAGTCGACTGCTGCATCAGGCCACGCATGATCCGCTCACCAATTTGCCCAACCGTTATTACTTGGACACCGAACTCAAACACCAATTAGAGAGCAACCCCAACCACGAATACAGTTTAATGTTTCTCGACCTGGATAACTTCAAAAACATCAACGACAATTTCGGACACGAAACCGGCGATACTGTGCTGACCGAAGTATCGAAACGTTTCAAAGCCCTCTTGCACAAAACAGACTCGGTGATTCGCTTCGGCGGTGATGAATTCGTTATCATCGTGCATTCCACATCGAACGACGTATCAGCACTGGCCCACAGCTTCATTAAGTCGCTTTCTCTGCCATTTCACATTGACGACATGCGCTTCAACCTTGGGATGAGTATCGGCATCGCACAATACCCGCAAGACGGCGACACCCTCAAAACCATTCTCAGCCGGGCAGACATGGCGATGTATCATGCCAAAAAGCATAAAAATGCCGTGGCATTCTTTTCCGAAACCATGCGCCAAAATACCCTGCACAAGGTTCATCTGGAACACAAGCTCCGCCAGGCCATCAAATACAACGAAATTTACGTGGTCTATCAGCCCCAACTGGACCGAAACCAAAAACTACACGGCGTGGAGGCGTTAGCACGCTGGCAAAACACCACCTTTGGTGAAATATCACCGGCTGAATTCATCCCGATTGCCGAGGAAATCGGCTATATGCCGGAACTCGGCCATTACATTCTCGACACCGCTTTGTGCCAGATGGCCGAATTTCAAAAAAACCACGACGTACACTTTCGCCTCTCGCTCAATGTGTCGGCCCGCCAGTTTATGAGCCACGGCTTCTATCGTGACTTAACAGAAGCCATTCAAAAAAATGACTACCCGGCCGACCGACTCACCATTGAAGTGACCGAATCCTTGTTCATTGAAGACTTTGAATACGTCCGTGATTTGTTGATTCGACTCCAGCGACGTGGTATCTGGTTATCCCTGGACGACTTCGGAACCGGCTTTTCTTCCTTGAGCCTGTTGCGAAAATTACCCTTCGACGAACTGAAAATAGACAAGAGCTTTATTGATAATATCCTGAACAAACCATCCGACCAAGGCTTGGTGGAAAGTATTATCGAAATCGGTCAAAAACTGAATATGCGCACTCTGGCGGAAGGTGTGGAAACCCTCGAACAGCTACAACAATTATGCGATTATGAATGTGAATTATTTCAAGGGTACTACTTTTCAAAACCCTTGAAATATAAAGAACTTGAACAATTCATCTCAAGTAAAATATAGAAATAAATTCACCTCGATTTCCAGTCCTAAATTCGGTCAAAAATCGATCCTTGGGACGCGGTGAAAAACTTCTCATACATACGTGAAGCATAGGTATTGGTCATGCCGGCAATATAATCGGAAATCACACGTTGACGGTCCCGTTCCGAATCGGATTGATCGTACTTCATAAAGGTGTTTCGTGGTAGCAAGGCTTGAGGGTTGGCACGCAAAGATTTAAACAAATCCAACGTAATCAATTGCCCTTTGTACTCCATGCCTTTTACTTCCGGCAAGGTGATGACGTGGACATACACGAACGTTTTCAACAATTCCAATACCGTCATTTCCGCTTGACCGAGCTTGGCTTGGTAGCGCAGTAATGGATGCTCAAACACTTCGTTTTCATCGATATAAACGCTTTCCACCATAATGCCCACCATTTTGCTGATGGCGTGCTTGCGATCTTTGGAACGCGGGCTGAACAAACGTTCCGTCATGACCTCGTCCCACAGAGGATATTGTTTGAAATCCGGGTGCTCCATGACTTCCGCCTGCCAGAGCTCCCGCCCCACCATGCCCATGGCGACCGCATCTTCCAGGTCGTGAATGCCATAAGCAATGTCGTCCGCCAATTCCATAATGGTGGTATCCAACGCTTTATATTGGGTCTTATGAAAGCCTTGTTCATTCGGTTTCAATTGCGTGAACAGCTCCTTATCGGAATCGGAAAACAAATCCAGCACCCATTCAAACTGAGTTTTCTCTTCCAGGAATACGCTGGCTTTCGGGGGATACCAACGGCTCATATCCAACGTTCTGAAATCAAACGCGTCCGGCTCCTGCATTTGGCTTTGATAGGGTTCGTTCAACGCAATCACTTCATCGTAAATCGCCGGGTATTTCAGAACGCCGAGCGTGGCGCGGCGTGACAGGTCGATACCGTTTTTAGGAGTGTATTCACCCAAGCGGGCTAAAATGCGTAACGTTTGAGCATTGCCTTCAAAACCGCCATGTGTCCGCATCATATAATTCAAGGCCACTTCCCCGCCATGACCGTAAGGCGGGTGACCCAAATCGTGTGCTAAGCAGATGGCTTCAATCAGATAAAACGATGGCAACCAATCCAGATAATCCCGACCATCACCAACCGTAATCAGCTGTTCTACGAGGCCTGAGCCAATTTGCGCCACTTCCATCGAATGGGTCAAACGTGTGCGGTAAAAATCGGACTCATTCAAACCGAATATTTGGGTTTTCGCTTGCAAACGCCGAAACGAGGCCGAGTGAATCACCCGCGCCCGATCACGTTGATACACAATACGCGCTTCACGGGAGGCCTGATTTTCCAAAAAATCCGTATAACGTTGTGTCCAGTCTTTTTCTTCTCGAAGCGCGCGATGCATGCCAACTCCTGTTAACTTTATAAATTCGATTCAATCAGAGGTTCCCTTGTACGAGGTTCTCTTGCACGAGGTTCCCTTGCAGATGGCGCTATCATACTGAAAACCGAGACAGACCTCTAATAAAACATCCGAAATCAATCAATTAACGCTCGTATCGCGCATATCAGCCCAGAGAAATAGATACCGATTAAGCATTCAGGTTTTTAGTTTCACTATAAGTAAAATCACTTGTGAACGCTGAGGGATTTGATACACTTGAATTTTGAATTCATTCCGTTATAAAGGAAGCCTCTATCATGCGTACCCTGGTTTCACGTTTTATCCTGGTATCATTATTTACTTCAAGCCTAGTCATGCTCAGCGGCTGTGAAAATGCCGAATTGAGAGAGTGTAAAGAAAAAGCCAGCCAGCTTTGGGACAGCACCAAAGATAACCCGAAAGACAATAAAGCTTACTGGGATGCCATCGAACGCTGTAAAGAAAAATACGGTTAATCAGGCGCGCTAAACATCAATCGCAGCCAATGAAATCCTTTAGAACCCTGCTCATCTACACGGCGAGCATTTTCGCCGTTTCGCTCGCCTATTATTTTTATGCTCGCAACCGTTTGCCGCCGCAACAGGAAGATGAAACCTTCCTCACGGAAATCGGTGAAGGCTTTGGGGAAATCGCGCTTTGGTTGCTATTATTCATCTATGCCCGTACCTTACTGAAGCTGCTATTCGAAAAAGGTTCGGTTGCCGATCGTATGGTGCCGAATATGCTCTATCAGCCAACACAATCTCTGATTCAAAAACTTTTAGTGCCCTTAAACCGAACCCATGTCTATGTTGGTGTCGCGACCTTGGCGGTAACCTTTTTGCATATTTTACTGGTCGGCTTTCATTTTGAAATATTGCTGTTTCAAGTCGTGATGTTACTTCTGGTTTGGCAGGGCTTGTTTGGCTTTTTTCTGCGCTGGAAATTTTCACCCCGTCAATTACGCCAGTTTTCTTATCTGGTACACGCTCAATTCCTGACGGGCATTATGATTGGTATTTTTTCTTACGTCGGCCATCAAATGCTGGACTAGCAAAATTCCACCCAATCCCTCTTTACAACTGGGGTTATAAGGCGTATTTTAGTTTTTTAACTTTATCCGCTCTAGGTTCCAAAAGAGGATTACGTGCTCAACACCACCCCACACGACTACAGTGTTTCCAAGGTCTTTGCCATTGCCATCGGTATGTCGGCCATTGCCGGCTTTATCAACAGCATCATGCTGATTGAATTCGGTCTGCCGGTCAGCCAGATGACTGGGGTGGCTTCCCACCTTAGCGACAGCGGTTTTCATTTTGACTGGAAACCGTTCATCATCAGCTTATCCATTTTACTAAGCTTTATTATGGGTGCTTTTTTATCCGGTTTCATTATCGGTCACAGTCAATACAAAGAAGATAAAAGCTACGGCGTCGCCCTTTTTCTAAATGCCGCCATACTGACGGTGGCCGCCGTCATGGCTTACTCCGTCAACCTTCTGGCTTTAATGTTCAGTGCCCTGGCTTGCGGCTTGCAAAATGCCATGGTTGCCAGCTATAAAGGCTTGCAGATTCGGACCACCCACGTCACCGGCATCACCACGGACATTGGGGTTTCCATTGCCCACCGTTTTCGCACCGGTACGGCTTTCTCCTGGAAAACCTGGCTATTATTCGCCATACTCATAGGCTTTATTCTGGGTGGCCTAATCGGCATTTTCAGTTTTCAGTGGTTCGGGTATCTTTCGTTATTACTGCCTGCGGCCTTAAACGCAATATTGGCTTGGATTTATTTCCATGCCTTGATCCGGAAAACCAAACCTTCATGAATAACGAAAATCGCCAGGCCTGGCGATTTTTGTCGTAACGGCCATCCATTCACCCCTCTGGATTTCATGATTTTTTCATCACAGAATTCAGAGGGGTTTGATACACTGACTTAACATTTAAATTTAGAGTGCCTTTAAACGCATGTATTATTCCGAAAAATTCAATAGCATCACCCATCTTGTCGGCGCGGTTTTCGCGCTGATGGGGCTTGGCGCCTTAATTGCAGTGGGCATTTTGCAAAACAGTGTCCTGTTGTTTATCGGTTACCTGACATTCGGCCTGACACTGGTGATGCTTTACAGCTTTTCAACCTTATACCACAGCTTTAAACACCCCTTGTCGAAGCGAATTTTTCAAAAGCTGGATCACATTTCCATTTACCTACTGATTGCCGGCACCTACACACCTTTCACGCTGGTGACATTAATCGATTCCAAAGGCTTATTGATACTGATCATTGTCTGGTCACTGGCCATTGTTGGCATTCTGCTCGACCTTTTTATCAAACGTCGCATTGAATGGTTACAGCTAGCCATTTACCTGATTATGGGCTGGATGGTCATGCTGGATTTCAGCGCTTTAAAAGCGGCGCTGCCCACAGCCGGCCTTTACTGGTTGACCATCGGCGGCATCGCTTACACGGCCGGCATTGTTTTCTATATTCTCGATGACAAAAACCTACTACGTCATGCACATGGCATCTGGCACCTGTTTGTACTGGCCGGTTCCATCTGTCATTTCATCGCCGTCATCGGTTACATTCGTTAAGCCCACAGACCACGTCAGGCCTGGCAGGATTTTCGGTTTCTCGACCGACCTTTCATGCTAAAATAGCCGCTTTGTTTATCCGATTAAAAATTCACCAAGAAGGGTTTGATTTCGCACCATGAAAACATCATCGCTTTTACTCGCCACCACTCGTGAAACCCCGGCCGATGCCGTTGTCATCAGCCACCAGCTTATGCTGCGTGCCGGTTTGATTCGGCCGCTGGCAGGCGGCTTATACAACTGGCTGCCATTGGGTGTGCGAGTGTTACGCAAAGTGGAAGCGATTGTGCGTGAGGAAATGAACCGCTCCGGCGCGCAGGAATTGCTGATGCCGGTGGTGCAACCCATGGAACTGTGGGAAGAATCCGGCCGTGCCGAGGATTACGGGCCGGAACTGCTGCGTTTTAAAGACCGCCACCAACGCGATTTTGCCCTAGGGCCAACCCACGAAGAAATCATCACCGATTTGGTACGCAAGGAAATCCGCAGTTACAAGCAGTTACCCGCCAATTTCTACCAAATTCAAACCAAATTCCGTGATGAAATTCGTCCACGTTTTGGCGTCATGCGTTCGCGTGAATTCATTATGAAAGACGCCTACTCTTTCCATATGGATCGCAACAGCCTGCAAACCACTTACGACGAAATGTACGATGCTTATAACCGCATCTTTACGCGCATCGGACTCGACTTCCGTCCAGTCCAGGCGGACACCGGTTCCATCGGCGGCGACGGCTCGCACGAATTCCACGTGCTGGCCGACTCCGGTGAAGACGACATCGCTTTCTCCACCGAATCCGATTTCGCCGCAAACGTCGAACTGGCAGAAGCTCTGGAGCCTCGCGGAGAGCGTCCGGCCCCGAACGAAGACCTGACCAAAGTCGCCACCCCCGGCAAACATAGCATTGAAGAAGTCTGTGACTTTCTGCAGGTCAAGAAAAAGAAAGTCTTGAAAACCTTGATTGTCAAAGGGGCGACCGACGAAAACCCGGTCGTGGCGCTGGTGGTACGTGGCGACCACGAGCTCAACGAAATCAAGGCCGAAAAACTGGACTTGGTGGCCGAACCACTTGAAATGGCCAGTGATGCCGAAATACTCAACGCCGTCGGTTGCAATGCCGGCTCCATCGGGCCGGTGGGTTTAAATATTCCCGTCATTGTGGATCGTACCGCTGACCACGCTGTGGATTTCATCTGCGGTGCCAATGAAGACGGCTTTCACTACACCGGCGCCAACTGGGATCGTAACGCCAACCCAACACTGGTCGCCGACATCCGTAATGTCGTCAAAGGCGATCCCAGCCCATGCGGGAAAGGCAAAATCGAAATTCGTCGCGGCATTGAAGTGGGCCACATTTTCCAACTGGGCAACAAATATTCCGAAGCCCTTAACGCCACCGTACTGAACGAAAACTCTCGTGCGCAAGTATTGGAAATGGGTTGTTACGGCATTGGCGTCACGCGTGTGGTCGCCGCGGCCATCGAGCAGAATCACGACGACAAAGGCATTATCTGGCCGGAAGCCATCGCACCGTTCCAAGTGTGCATCGTGCCAATGCAAATGCATAAATCGCCCCGTGTGGCGGAAGCCGCCAACAAACTTTATGACGAATTAACGGCCAAAGGCATCGAAGTGCTGTTCGACGACCGCAGCGAACGCCCGGGCGTAATGTTTAACGACATGGAGTTGATTGGCATTCCGCATCGAATCGTTATCGGTGAGCGAGGCTTGGACAACGGCATGATTGAATACAAACACCGCACAGATGAAAAACCCCAGGACGTGGCCGAAGCGGAGTTTATGGATTTCTTACTAGCCAAGCTCAACGCTTAAGTCGAGTTCGGCATTATACGTCCATTCATAAAAACCACCAGGCCTGGTGGTTTTTTGTTTTCACGATAAAAAATGCATTCTTTGGCTTCAAAAGTCGTAAGATTAAGCTCTTAATTACACAGGCGTAATCAAAGTGTCCATCGAACATTATTCCATCTTTTTCATCACTACTTTTTTATTGATTCTGGTGCCCGGGCCGTCGGCGATGACCGTCGCTTCACAAGGCGCGTCACTGCAATCCAAAAAAGCATTTTTAGGCGTCTTAGGCATTGCATCAGCGGACTTGATTTTCTTTGCGTTATCGGCAACGGGCATTTCCGCTTTGATTGTCGCTTCCAGCTTAATGTTCACCCTCATCAAATGGTTGGGCGTGGCATTTTTAATTTACCTAGGGGTGACCGTGCTGTTCAGTAAGGGATCGGCCATTCAATTCCGCCAGACAAAAACCGACCATCACGCACTTAAGCTCTTCAGCCAAGGATTGGTGATTCAATTGGCCAACCCCAAAGCGTTAATGTACTTCACCGCCCTGTTGCCTCAGTTCATTAACCCAAACGAACCGTTATTCATGCAACTGCTTCTGATTGGGCTAACCTTTTTCTTTGCCGACACCTTGGTTTACAGCCTTTACAGTTTTATGGGGGCCCATATGGCAAGACGAAAATTGAAAGCTTGGGCGATTCAGTTGATCAATAAAGCCGCGGGGCTAACATTGATTTACACCGGCATCAAAATGGCGATGCTGGAAAACCGAACACCTTAATGCTTTGGAAAGAAAAAAGGTTAACCAAATAATGATGAACCACACTGACCAACCAGGGCTATTGGATGATGTTTTTCATTTCGCACAGTGTTTGACGCAAGTCGAATCCTCACTGAGAGCTTTGCATGAGTGGGGCGCGATAGAAAAATGAGATAAAATTTTTCTGAATTAGGCGGAAAACGCAGCGAATAGCGAGCTATTCGCCAGTTTTTCAACGACATTCAGGGAAATTTTAGCCATTTTTATCCGTGCATCCATCTCGTGCAAAGCTCTCTCACTATATGATTCAAAAAACGCTTTATGTTCTGCAGACTTTCAACCACGATAGCGAATGGCATATGGCCACAACTACGATACTGAACTGAAAAGGAAAACCCCTTGAAATCGCCTTACACCGGATGGTCGCGCATTTTTTACGCCGCCGGTTACTCTTACAAAGGATTAAAGTCCACCTGGAAACACGAAGCGGCTTTCCGCCAGGAGGCCATCTTATGTTTGTTGTTAACGCCGATTGCATTTTGGTTGGGCGACAGCTTAATGGAAATCATTGCCTTAATCGGTGTCTTGGTGTTTGTGCTGATTGTGGAAATGCTGAACTCCGCAGTGGAATCCACGATTGATCGCATTGGCGAAGACTACCACAAACTGTCCGGCCGAGCTAAAGACCAAGGCTCCGCCGCGGTATTCCTGTCATTTTTTCTCGCCGCACTGGTCTGGGGTGGTTTCATTATTGACAAGCTGTTTACTTAAAGCCGGATTTTTCTAGCTGGCTCCACCATCCGTTACACGCCGATGAGCGTCAACCTGACGTGCATCGATGTAATCAGCCCCCCATTCGTAAAGCAATTCCAACACCGGCTTAAGACGTTCGCCTTGTTCGGTAAGCCGGTAATCCACTTTTGGCGGCACCACCGGATATACAGTGCGAATGACAATACCTTCATCCTCCAGTTGTCGAAGTTTTTGCGTCAGCATTTTCTGTGTGATTTTCGGTATCAGACGACGCAATTCACTATTACGTTTCGGCCCTTGCATTAAATACCACAGAATCAGCCCCTTCCACTTACCATCCAAAATATCAATTGCCACCTGGAAGGCGCACTGATAAGTCTGGTTATTAACGACAAAACCGCAGGTTTTTTCCGACATTATATTCCTTTTATTTTTAATGGTTACTTTTAAGTTAGTATATTACAAAAAAGTACATACTTACCAATACCATATATAAATGATAGCATAACCTCACTTTACAAATTTGACCAGAACGCCATTGAAAAGGACACTCTTATGGAAAAAAACTTCATGCAAGCCATGCAAGACCGTTATGCCGTTAAAGCCTTCAAGCCGGAAGCGAATATCGAACCGGAAACGCTTGAAAAAATTCTGGAAGTTGGTCGACTATCGCCCAGCTCTTTTGGTTTGGAGCCAACCCGCTTTTTGGTGGTTCGAGATAAGACCATGCGTGCCAAACTGAAAGAAGCCTGCGGTGGCCAACCGCAAATCGATACTTGCAGCGAGCTGATTGTATTCGTCACCGTTAAGGAATTTGACGGCATTACCGATTATGCCAAAAAACAGTTTGATCGCTGGGGCCTGGACGACAATGCCATGCTGGGTGTGCTAAACTTTTACGCGAGTTACATCAGTCAATTCAACGAACAAACTTTACCCTACTGGTCTGGGAAACAGGCTTACATCGCTTTGGGGAATATGATGACCGCCGCTCAGGCCTTCGGCATCGACTCTTGCCCAATTGAAGGCTTCGATAAAGACCAAGCCATGAAAGCCTTGAAGTTGGATGCCGATCAATACGACCTGCACGTCATTATGGCTTTGGGCGAACCCGCCGACCAAGCCAGACCGAAACACCGCTTACCGCTGACGGAATTAGTCTCTTACCTTTGAAAAAACCTTTAACCTTGTTATCACCAGGCCTGGTCATAACAAGGTTAAAAGTACAGCCACAATCAAAAGTAATTGTTTTGCAAATATTAATTGACTTATGACTCACTTTAGCGTCTAATAGATTTCCACTTAGAAAGTAATTCTGAAATTCTTTGTTTATCTGCACGACTTCGTTGTTTTATTCGTAATTCTCCGTTCTCAGTAGTTCACATTATAAGTAACAGTTTATTTTTCTGATGTTTACGCCGAAAGGCACTCTTTTTTATAAATTTTTACAGGATACAATATTATGTCTGAAACAACGACTGGTACCGTTAAATGGTTTAACGAATCAAAAGGCTTTGGCTTTATCGAACAAGAATCCGGCCCGGATGTTTTCGCACACTTCAGTGCCATCTCCGGTTCTGGCTTCAAAACTTTGGCCGAAGGTCAAAAAGTTGAGTTCACTGTCACTCAAGGCGCTAAAGGCCCTCAAGCAGAAAACATTACGGCACTGTAAGCCACAGCTTTCTGTGTTATGATTTAAAAAAGCAGGACATTGTCCTGCTTTTTTTATGCCCGAAAATTTTCAAAACTAACTACTCCACTAAATAATCCATCAAATGAATATAGAGCTTTTCCAGCACTTTAATATTGTGCTCGGTCACCTCATGATCGCATTCTGGATGCTCCAAAGCCGCTTTATTCTCATGCCAAAGGCGCTTACAGGTCTGAATTGTCACGCGTAATTCATACGGGGTTGGATTTCCCGGCTCAGCCCAGTTACCGGGCATCATATTGACTTCTTTCGGCTGAAAACGACACAAGGTCCCTCGCGGGTTCGCATGGTCGGCGGATGTTGACGTCCTCACATGATGCGGAGCCGCCGAAGGAACAGGCACACTTCTCGCATCGTGAGGGTTTCTGGCTCTTGGCATAGCAAGTCTCCCTTAAACGATTAACGATTTCACATACCTCGCTGACAGTATATAACCTAGTGAACCACTAGGAAATAAAATTTTTTCATCCCCCTATAGCGCCTTATCCCTTTAAAAGCTAAGCTTATTTTCGGTTTTCAGTGCTAAAACATCTGCTTAATCATATCGTCCACAGCATTTTTTCGGTAGAATCGGTAACCAAACAACCAACTCCGCTAACTTAAAAGAGAGAACATATGGATATTTGGCAGAAAATTTTTCTGTATTTAGGCGCTGGCCTGGGAGCCGTGATGCTCATCGTTGCGATGATCGCACTCGGCACAGCCGAAAACGGCCAGTTATCGGTGGAAGGATTACAACACCTGTCAGGGCAGATGACATCGCTTTATGAGGTGGTACGTTGGTTTGTTTACCTTTGGTTGATTTCCGGCATCGTCCTGCTGGTGCGTTTTTTGATGCGCATTTTCGGCCGACGCTGAGGTTAAACTCGCTTAATTGAAAACCGCCAGGCCTGGCGGTTTTTGGGTTTTATGCGCCTTCTTTCAAAATCGCATAAGTACCGGTCGCATAAGCCACCAACTTTCCTTCATCATGGAGCTCAATGGTCACAAAGGCCACCTTCTTGCCTTGGCGTTTCACTTCAGCCGACGCCAATAAATGTTTCCCGGAAGCCGGTTTAAGATAGTTGATCTTGATTTCCATGGTCACGGCGGTAAACCCCTCATCCAAGCTTGAAACCGCCGCATACCAGCCGGTGTTATCCATCAAGGTTGAAATTACGCCACCGTGTACAAACCCCATGTGTTGTAGATGATAAGGCTCGACATGAAGTGCCACTTCCGCCGTTCCCGTGGTATAGTTTTTTAATTCCGCACCAATGTGCTCCAAAAAAGGAAATTTAACGGCATTCATCTTGAAGCAAGGCCCTCTACAAAGTAAAAAGCTTTATTTTATCATCCCGTTTTCCTTAAATTAAAAATGTCCAGGCCTGCCAAAGATAAAGGTCTATAATTCACCTTAAATTCAATTGAACTCAATCCAAGCAAAAGGGTTAAAAACAAAACATGCAAATTCAATGGTATCCAGGGCACATGCACAAAGCGCAAAAAGAAGTGCGCGAAATCCTTCCACAAGTGGATTTGATCATCGAAGTACTGGACGCTCGCATTCCATTCAGCAGCGAAAACCCAATGATTGCCAAACTGCGTGGCGAAAAACCCACCCTTAAAATTTTTAATAAATCCGACCTGGCAGATGCCGAAAAAACCGCTGATTGGCAAAGCTATTTCGAACAACATCAAAACATTAAAACATTGGCCTTGAATGCCCAGCAATCCGATCGTAAAGCGCAAGTGCTTGGCATCATTAATAAAATGTTTCCGCGTGAAGAAGATTCCGTCAAAGTCATACACGCGCTGATTCTTGGCATTCCGAATGTTGGAAAATCCACTTTAATCAATACCCTGGCCAGCCGCCCGATTGCCAAAACCGGCAATGAACCGGCCGTGACCAAAATGCTGCAACGCATCAAACTGGAAGACGGCATTACCCTGTTCGATTCCCCCGGCATGCTGTGGCCAAACATCGAAAACGAACACTCCGGTTATCGTTTGGCGATTACCGGCGGCATCAAAGAAACCGCTTTCGAATTGCCCGACATCGCCAGTTACGCGGCCGAATACTTGTTAGAACACTACCCGGAACGCTTGCAAGAACGCTATCAACTCGACGAGCTCCCGCTGCACGATCCCTTCCCGGATGTCGCTTTTCTGGAAACCATCGGCCGCGACCGCGGTTGTTTGGTCAGCGGCGGACAGGTCAACCTGGATAAAATTTCCCGTATTTTGATTACCGAAATCCGTGACGGCCAACTCGGTGCCCTGACCTTTGAAACCCCGGACATGATGGAGCAGGAATTGCAACAAGTCGAAATCAAGCGCGAACAAAAAGCCGCGAAAAAGCAAGCCCGCCTTGAGGCTCGAAAGCAAAAGAAAAACAAGCGAAACCGCTGACTCTGTCAGCTTTTAATAAAGACTAGGAACGAAAAAATTCATGCTCAGCTATCGCCACTCCTTTCATGCGGGTAATTTCGCCGATGTGCTCAAGCACAGCGTGACGGTTCAAATCCTCAAGTATTTGACCCTTAAACCCAAACCCATTTATTACCTGGATACCCATTCCGGCGCCGGCGCATTCACCCTATCCGACAGTGAGGCGCAAAAAAACCGGGAGTACGAAAACGGCATCGGGCAACTTTGGCCCCTACTCAATGAATTGGACAATTGCCCAGGCCTGGTCAAAGATTATCTAACGGCGGTGCAGGCATTCAATCCGCAAGCCGAGCTGCAAACCTACCCGGGTTCTCCCTGGTTTGCGCAACACCTGCTTCGTGCCCAAGACCGGCTGGATTTATTCGATTTACACCCAAATGAAAGCCAGGTTTTGCAACGAAATTTCGCCGGAGACAAGCGTATTCACGTTTACCCGAAAGACGGGTTTCATGCTTGCATCAGCCAATTGCCGCCCAAGGAAAAACGCGGTTATGTATTGATGGACCCACCTTACGAAGTCAAAACGGATTATGCAAAAGCCGTGGAAACCTTGATTAAAGCGCACAAAAAGTTTGCCAATGCCACCTATGCGTTATGGTATCCCGTGGTGGAACGCCACCGCATTCTGTCCATGGAAAAAGCGTTTATCGACAGCGGCATCCGCAATATTCAATTATTTGAGTTAGGCATCGCCAAAGACGGCGACAAAGGCATGACCGCCAGCGGCATGATTGTGATTCATCCGCCGTGGAAGTTAATGGAAACCCTACAGGCCGGCTTGCCGTTTTTAAGCGAACGACTTGGAAGCGTGCATGGCCATTATCGCGCCGAACACTTGGTCCCGGAATAAGTGATCAGAACTGGTACGCCAGCTTCATCCCGCTCCCCCAACTGGGATCCAGTTGATATTGCGTTTGGCGACTGCCATGGCGGTTATAAAAACTGAAGCGGTAATCGGCCGAATATTGCCCGAATACATCAATCCGCCAGTTTTTAGTGGCTTGATAGGAAAGCATCACATCGGCTTTCCATGTCTGGAGTTCTACATACCCTTTTTCTTCCACGGGGCTATCGTTCGCCAACTTTGCCATAAACTGTCGATAAGAGGCACCGGTACTGACATTCCATTTTTCAGCGAAGCCATAAGCGATAAAAGCACGAGGAAAGCCTAAGACCGCCGACAACCCATCACGGCTTCGAACCCGGTAAGCCAACCCAAAAGCCGGATAAAGGCGACTGCGAACCGGGTGATAGTTGTAAACAATCCCGCCCAGCAATGAAAGTTCATTTTTGAGTTTATAAGAGACCAGTGCTCTCAGATTCACACTGTAGGAGTCGTCGGTTTGCTCTTCATATTTGGACGACACCCCAAGGCTGCTTAAAAACAGCATTTTCGAGTTGATACGATGGTTGAACTTCCCACCGATTCTCGCGCCCCGAAGCCCTTTTACCGGCTTGTCCTTACCATTACCGAACGGCAATTGATCAATATCATGCCAATCCAAACTCCAGTAGGTGTAACCCAAATAAGCGAACTGGTTCTCAAGCAAAGCGTCGTAATAACGATCCGAGACTTCGCCACCTTCACCTTGAATGCCGGAAGGGGTTAAATAGCCCGTTTCAAGGGTGATTTTGGGTGCCCAAGGGTTTGTATCCGCAACAGCGGTTCCTGGCAGTCCCGCCACTAACGCGAGTAGAAGCGATGTTTTTTTGAAGAAAGTCATTCATCATCTCGTTGATTTAAGTATTGATAAGCGACTTTCAAAGCCTCATCGGCGTCCAAGCCTTGATGCATAAAGTCGTAAGCGATTTGCTGTTCCTGACTGAGAAAGCGGTTTTCAAAATCGGAAATCAGCGTTTTCCAAGCCAGTTTGTCATTCGATTCTTCCGGCGTGTGCGCCAGCAATTTTGCCAAGGTCGCAAAAGCAAGAGAGCTTTCGTTCATTCTTTGCAGGTAGCTTTTAAAGTCTTCGAATTCGTCTTTTAAGTCCTGCAGTTTCATGTCCGAGGCCAGGCCGCTGTTGAAAATGCTATCCACAGCTTGAATGAAACGTGCCACCTCTTTTTGATTGCGCTCAGACTGTGTCACCGCCAGATTCAAAGCCATGCTGGCTTCTTGAAAATCGGACTGATCAGTCGACAAAGCAGAACCGTCTTCCATAAAATTGAATTCGGATAATTTGGAGGTTTCCATCGACACCAAGGCCGTTTGAGCATCGGTCATCACCAGTCGGTGATGGGCAAGCAGCTGACCGCTGGTCACCTGAGAAATGTGGCAACCACACAGGTATTTTCCGTTATCACCCGGCCGCAGGTGAATGACTTCAACCCCTTCCAAACAATAAACTTCATCGGTTTGTTCGTTTTTAACCCGCAAACTGAGGAGTTGTTGCGGCAAAAACAAATCCGGGTCTTCAATGTAGAACCCTAACCCGGTCAAGTTAACGTCAGCCCCCTCAAACGCCACGGAAAACGTTTCGTCTTCGTGGTTCGTGACTTGAAACGGCCGGTCAAAACGCGCCGACTGCCGTTGTTCCAGATCCATTTGAATCATAAAACCTACAACCCTTTCCAACCCTTTCAGTTGCGAACCCGACTCGCAATCTCTTTTTGGTATCCAAGCGCTTCGCAGTCAGCTTGTGGAATCCACCCCAAACAACTGCGCACTTTTAGAGATTGATAATTACGCACAATCGGCATAATCGTCAAAATCCCCCAGGCCTGCTGATACCAGCGCCAACCGATAGCCGATGGCTGCTGCACCCACCAACGGTTATTCACACCAAAATGACGGGTTTTTAATATCAGATGAAAGGCCAGTCGCCAATATTTCAATGCAAAGCGTAATTTTGTCTTATTCATAGAATCATTCTATCACAAGCGGTTTCATGAAGGGTATCGGCCGTATTTACCGCCACAGGAGGTTCTTAACACTTTATTTTTTGGCATCGAACTTTTGAATAAACTCTTCCAACATTTTTTGGTCGACCATGCCGGTCCTCGCCGCCACAACCTCTCCCTTTGGCGACACCATATAAGTGGTCGGCAAGCCTCTCAAAGGCCCAAAAGGAGTGGTTTTGCCATCAATACCGCCTTTCTGACGCACAATCGGAAACTTAATGTCTTCCTGCGCCAAAAAACTCTTCACTTTGGCCGGGCTGGAGTCTTCATAATTCACGCCAAGAACCACGGCGTTTTTATCTTTATGGGCATCATAGAAAAAACCTAACTCCGGCATTTCCACACGGCATGGTGGGCACCAAGTCGCCCAATAATTCACCACCACCCATTTTCCACGGAAATCAGACAATTTCACGGTTTTACCTTCCAGCGTTTCGAACTCAATATCGGTCGACGCTTGAACCGTCGAGGACAACAGCGCCATCCACACCATCGAAATTAAAAGAGAAAATTTAATCGGATTCATCCAGTTTTTCGCGTGAATCATCTTACTTCCTTATGGTTTCATTTTAATCGCAAGCAGCCTATCACAAGCCGCTGAGCAGACTATGAATGCTTCGTTAATATCTGTTTGACGAACGGTAACGTCATACGGCGTTTTTCCACGAACGTCGCCTGCTCAAGAATTTTCAATACCGACAATAACTCCTGCAAGTCGCTGGAAAACTGTTTGACCAGATAATTCCCAACGTCCAACGGCAACTCAAAACCGAGCTTCAAGGCATGACGTTGCATCGCCACCACCAAATCGCGTTTATTATGCAACGGCTGCAAACGAATCGGCAACACCGACATTAAAGCCTGCGTGAGCTCTGAAGTCACAATCGGCCAATCGCCAATATTTTGTGCACCCGATAACACCACCTTATGGCCCAACACCTTAGAGCGCATTAACAGGTTGGCTAAAGCTTGCTCCCAAGATGCCTGCCCCACCACCTTTTCCACATCGTCTAGACACACTAAAGGCGTACGTTCCAAACCATGCAATACATCCGGAATTAACGGAAGAGAGCTATCGCCCAGCGGCAAGTACACACTGGAAGATTTTTTTTCCGTCATAAAACGGCAAGCCGCTTGCAGTAGGTGTGTTTTTCCCACGCCGCTTTCGCCTTGAAAATAAAAGGCTTCACCTTCCTGGCTTTTCATAAGCGTCTGCTGAAAACGGTTTAACGCCAGCACCGTTGCTTCGTCTTCGGTCACAAAGGTGTCGAAGCACACTTCTTCCCGCAGCCCTATTTTAAGAGGTAATTGTACAAACACCGTCGTCTATCTTCCTATCGGTCTCACGACCTCATTCCCATTCCGCATTCACTTGCCCAATCACAGCATCGTCACGCACCGAAACCAAACCAGGCATCGCGGCTAATCGATTCACCAAACGGATGTATTCACCTTGATACACCAGCTCAAACACCACTTGATGTTCTTCAACCGACGTCAATCGAACCTGGTGCACCGACGGTTTCATGACTTTCAGCCGTTTTTCCAGCTCCGTCAGTTGCTCAACGGATTGAACGTTATCAACGGTCAAGGTCAAAGACCCTAAAAACTCGGCTTGCTCACGATAAGAAGCCGAATACAAACGTAGCAGTTCAGAGAACGTCTCTTCAAAATACCCTTGCTCCGGCTCGTTTCGAATATCGTCCTGCAACAAGCTAATACCGTTTCGGTTGAACAGTTGCCATTTATAACGTTCTGAGCCATTAATGGAAGATATAACTTGAAAACTCAATAAATAACGCGCATCACTCGACTGCAAAATATCCGCCACTCGCTGGTTGGAACCGTCTGCATCCGGGTAAACCCAATCCGTTGATTGTACAGGCGTTTCAATCGGCAACCCCAGTTGGGAAGCGGTATTGCGGTAGTTCAGTTTTGGTAAATAACTTAACCTGGACTGGTTCAGCTTAACCAGAGTACCCGCGATCAATTGCGACCCCATGACCAAAGTCTTCGGTCGGTTTGACATTGGCCAGATAACCAACCCCTGCTGCTGGAAATAACGGTAAAAACGCTGTTGATCAAACTCGAATACCAACCAAGTACCGACCTTGACGCCTTCCTGCTCATAAGGTTCATAACGATAACTTTTGAGCCAGGCTTTTGGGGACTGGACAAACGTCTCGGCCTCCGGCTGCACCAAAAACTCCGGGTTGCCGGTCAAGCGAATCAACTCAATACGAATAGCCTTCAGCAGGCTATCATCCAGCGCCTGCTGAGCGTTTTTTTCGGTTGCATCGTCAAGCTGAAGCATCCGAACTTCAAACAGGTCGGATTGTTCCCCGGCATAACTGGAAGCGGCGAAGGTCATTAAAATAAAAAATACCGCCGAGACAAAACTTCTCATATTTACCTCATTATTTTTGGTTACAATATGTTATCCGATTTTGCGGTAAAACTCTGGTAAATTCATAACAAGATTTACAGGCCATTCATTGTGAATGCATGCTTACAGAGACGTAAGCCACCAACCAGATTTTGCCGAAATTTATACATACTTAATTAAGCAGCAGTTTTAAACCAAACTTATGACAACACAAAAGCCATCCATTAGCTATAAAGACGCCGGTGTCGACATTGATGCGGGCAACGCCCTTGTTGAAGCCATTAAACCGATTGCCAAAGCCACTTCCAGACCGGAAGTTTCCACTTCATTAGGTGGGTTTGGAGCTTTGTTCGAGCTACCGATGGACAAATACAAAAATCCTTTGTTAGTCTCCGGTACCGATGGTGTCGGCACCAAACTGCGTCTGGCCATTGAAAGCGGCAAGCATGACCAAGTTGGTATTGACCTGGTGGCCATGTGTGTCAACGACTTGATTGTTCAAGGCGCTGAGCCTTTGTTCTTCCTAGACTACTATGCCACTGGCAAACTCGACATTTACACCGCGCGTGACGTCGTCTCCGGCATTGGAGAAGGTTGCCAACAATCCGGTTGCGCCCTCATCGGCGGTGAAACGGCGGAAATGCCCGGAATGTACCCAGACGGCGATTACGACTTGGCCGGGTTTTGTGTCGGCATTGTTGAAAAGGCCGACCTCATCGATGGCACCAAAGTGAAAGCCGGCGACGTATTGCTTGGTCTCGCCTCTTCCGGTCCACACTCCAACGGCTACTCGTTAATTCGAAAAATCATCGACGTCAATGCCGCCGATTTATCCCAGGATTGTGGCGGACAACCGCTGATTGATGCTTTGATGGCACCGACACGCATCTACGTCAAGCCGATTCTGGAGCTGATGCAACATATCGATATCCACGCGATTTCCCATATCACGGGCGGTGGTTTACTGGAAAACTTACCGCGCGTCATGCCCAAAAACACCCAGGCCAAAATCGACACCCAAAGTTGGAAACGTCCGGTCGTGTTCGATTGGATTCAGGAAAAAGGCAATGTCGATTTCCATGAGATGCATCGCACCTTGAACTGCGGCATCGGCCTGGTTGTCGTGGTCAGCGCGGAAGACAAGCAAAAAGCCATCGACACCTTAACGGCTCAAGGCGAAGCGGTTTCCGTCATCGGTACCATTGAAGCCAGTGACTCGGAAACGCCGGTCGTCGAACTGGCGTAGATCGACCTCACTCGAAAATCGCACCGACCGGTTTTCGAGTGGTGATTCAACCTCTCCCCTTAACCGACACCTTTTATGACTTCAAAAATGCGCATAGCGGTTCTGATTTCCGGCACCGGTTCCAATCTACAAGCTTTGATTGACCATGCTCCGGATTCGGACTATGAAATTGCACTCGTTCTCTCCAATCGACCACAGGCCGCTGGTCTGAAAAAAGCGCAAACGGTCGGCATTCCAACGGTTGTCATTGATCATACTGAATACGACTCCCGGGAGAACTTTGATGAAGCGATGATTCAGGCCATTGACGCACATCATATTGACGGCATTATCCTAGCCGGGTTCATGCGCATTCTCACCCCAGCATTCACTTTGCATTATTTGGGGCGAATGCTCAATATCCATCCGTCGTTGTTGCCGAAATACCCAGGCCTGAACACCCACCAGCGCGCGCTGGACGCCAACGATGCTGAACACGGCCTCAGCATCCACTTTGTGACACCGGAACTGGATGGCGGCCCGGTCATTTTGCAGGCCAAAGTGCCGGTGGAGGCGGACGACACCGCCGAAACCCTGCAAAAAAAAGTACAAATTCAAGAGCACATCGCGTATCCTTTAGTCACCAACTGGTTGGCACAGGGACACATCCAGTTAAAAAACAACCAGGCCTGCTACCAAAACACTCTATTACAGGCACCGTTGCAACTGAACGAGCTTAGCCGATGACTCAATTACCCACACTTGCACTTCGTACGTTACTCGCCGTTGGATGCCTCCTTCCCTTGTCCTTGCAAGCCGCACAAATTCCAAGCTTCAAAGCGACCTTCGACATTTGGGTACTCGGCTTTAAAATCGGACAAGCTCACCAGGAAATGAACTGCCAAAACAGTGACTGCCAACTGTCCAGCGAAGCCATTCCTCCCGGCTGGGCCAAAGCCTTTATTAACGAATCCGCCGTGGAAAAAATCCACCTCACACAGAACGAACAAGGCTTCAAATGGCTGCAATATAAAAAATTCCTGACTCGTGAATACGATGACCATACCGAACATAAAACCTATACTTTGGTTCGTCGCGAAGACCTCAATAAAGTCGAATACGTCGAAGACAAGAAGTTCTGGCCCAACCAGAAACAGATTTACGACGTCATCTCCATGGCATACGGCATCCAGTACCAGGTGATGAACCAGCGCCCGATTAACGACATTTACCTGCAAGACGACAAAATTCAGCAGAAAATCAAATTCAGTACCATCAATGAATCCGATGAAATCGACCTTCCTTTTGAAGAGGCGGTACAAACAAAACGTTTTGCCTTCCATAATGGTAAAATTGAGGCGGAACTTTGGCTCTTGCCCAAACTTAATTACTTCCCGGCCCGCATCGTGATCCTCAACAAAGACGAGGACCGAAAAATCGAGCTGGAATTGAACCATAAGCCGACATTCAAATGAAACTTAGCGACAGAGATATCATTCAACACCTGAAAATTGGCAAAATCGGAATCGACCCGGTGCCCGATCAAAACAAGATCAAAGGCATCAGCGTCGATTTACGCCTGGCCAACAAATTCCGTGTTTTCAACGACCATACCGCTCCCTTTATCGACTTGAGCGGCGAATCGGGCGAAATGCAACGACTCATGGATAAAATCATGGGCGACGAAGTGGTGATTGAAGATGGCCAAGCATTTTTTCTGCACCCGGGCGAACTCGCATTGGCCTCAACGTTTGAATCCGTCTCCATTCCAGACGACCTGGTTGGATGGTTGGATGGCCGCTCCAGTTTAGCTCGGTTAGGCTTAATGGTACACGTCACCGCACACCGTATCGACCCAGGCTGGCAAGGCCAAATCGTGTTAGAGATTTTCAACAGCGGAAAATTGCCGCTGGCATTGCGTCCCGGCATGGATATTTGCGCCATCAATTTCGAGACGCTCTCCAGCGCAGCCATCAAACCCTACAACAAACGTGCGGATGCCAAATACCGCAACCAGCAAGGGCCAACCGCCAGCCGTATCACGCAAGACCAAGTGGCTCAACAAGACGAGCGCCAATTGGATTTACTTTCCTGACCTTGAATCCCAAGGTTTTGTCACCACTCAATAAGGTTCAAACCAAAACGCATTTGCTCGAAACCGGCCAGGCCTGGCCGATTTCGCTAAGATGACGGAAGGAACACAGCATGAACATTCTCAATAAATTATTCGGCCACAACATTTCCGACGAACAGCGTGACGCGATTGAAAAAACCATCGACGCTGTAACCCTTGACGGGATTGAATCCGGAGCGTTAAACGCCAAAAGCCTCCAAGCCGTTCAACTGAAAAAAACACAGCTAACACTCGAACTGGCCCTGCCATTTCCGGCCAAAAGCCTTTGGCCGGCCATCGAACAACAACTTCAGCATACTTTATTGCAATTAGAAGGCATTGAAACGGTCGACATCACCTTTTCGACCGACATCAAGGCCCATGCGGTTCAAGGCGGCACGGAACCACTTAAAAACGTCAAAAACATCATTGCCGTCGCCTCCGGAAAAGGCGGTGTTGGTAAATCCACCACCAGTGTCAATCTGGCCCTGGCTCTGCAACAGGAAGGTGCGCAAGTCGGTCTGTTGGATGCCGACATTTACGGGCCAAGCATTCCAACCATGCTGGGAGTTCATCAAAAGCCGGAAACCAAAGACGGAAAGAGCATGGAACCTTTATCGGCTTACGGCTTGCAACTCATGTCTATTGGGTTTCTCATCAACCCCGACGACCCGATGATTTGGCGCGGACCGATTGTGACCTCCACACTGACGCAACTGTTGAACGAAACCAACTGGCAGAACGTGGATTATCTGATCATCGACTTACCACCGGGCACGGGCGATGTGCAACTGACGCTTTCCCAGCAAATTCCGGTCACCGGTTCGGTCATTGTCACCACCCCGCAGGAAGTCGCGCTGATTGATGCCCGTAAAGGCTTGAGAATGTTCGAAAAGGTTAATATTCCGGTGCTGGGCGTCGTAGAAAACATGAGTACACATGTGTGCAGCCAATGCGGTCATGAAGAAGCCATATTCGGTGAAAATGGCGGCCAAACGCTGGCAGAACAATTCAAGGTACCGTTTTTAGGCGCCCTGCCATTGGATAGCCAAATTCGCGCGCAATCCGATCAAGGCACGCCGACTGTCACCGCCATGCCAACCAGCACCGCGGCACAAAAGTACCGTCGCATTGCGCATCAGGTGAGTGCTCAAATCGCCACCAAACGTCGCGATTACGCTTCGGCCTTCCCGAATATTGTGGTGGAAAACAGCTGATTCACCCCATAGCGCCCGGCGTACCGTGTTTGGAAAACACCAAAATGAAACTGGTGCCGTTTTCAGGTGACGACGCCACCTCAATTTTACCGTGATTGGCATCCATAAAGTTCGCCACCGAATGCAGGCCATGCCCCGTGCCTTTCGATTTGGTGGTGAACCCAAAATGAAACACTCTATCGATATTTTCGTCTGTAATGCCGTCACCGGAATCATGTACGATCAACCGTAGCTCGGAAGCATCTTGAAACGTCTGAAGCGTAATCAAACGATCCGGTTTGGTAGACACCTCAATCGCTTCCACCGCATTCTTTATCAGGTTCTGCAACACTTGAAACAGTTGATTGCGAGACACCTTCAAGAAAATCGAGGTATTGGTGTCCAACACTTGGATGCGAATTCCTTTATCCTCCAACAGAGCTTGATTTGATTTGACCAATTCCTGAATCAGGTTATACAGGTTCACCGACTCAGTGTACTGGCCGGAAGAAAGTCCTTGTTGCTGGCGATTGACCGATGCGATCATTTGGTCCAAGTCGTGCCCCAGTACGGAACTCGCATGCCGAAAATAATGATCTTTTAAAAAAGCGATATTTTCCTTCAAAGCGTTTAGAAAGCCCGAGACATCCTCTGACAGCCCATCCGAACATTGCACCATCCAGTCGGAAAAATCGCTTTGCATTTCCGCTAATTGTCGAACACCTTTGTCCAGTTCCCCCCGGGTGGCATTCATACTGTTCAAGGTATTGCCCAAATCGTGAATCAATTCACTTTTAGCGCGCAACGCCCCTTCTTGATAAGTTCCAAATTGCAATTTTCGATCATATTGTTTGCGCTCAGTAATGTCTTTTGCCACATAGAAAAAGACCGCCTCCCCCTCTCTTTCGCCTCTTTTCACTTGCGAGAAGGCCCACTTTTGCTGACCGGAAGCATCAAAGTAACGCATTTCCCCAACAAAATTTTCACAAAACAAGTCGTCGCTTTCATCGTTCGACCACAATACGATTTCATGAATGGAGCGCCCGAGCACCTTAGCAAATTCCCAACCCGTTTCTTGTGAAAAATGCTGATTGATCGACACAATCTTGCCGTTCACATCGAATTCCACCAGACTGAACAGGCTATTGAAGAGCCGATTTTGCTCTTGGTATCGCCGCAACATCTCGTGCCCGTCGCGCTTGGCTTCAGCCAGTAATGATTGCTGCCGCGCCAACATCAGCACTTGATCAATCATTTGATTCAAAAAAGAGACCGGAACGGATTTCGGCATCCAAACCACCTGATTATCCGTCGCGTCTTGATAAAAGCGAAACCGTTCCTCATCCAAACTGGGAAAATCAATCACAAAATACGTCTGGCGACTTAACTCATGCAACCGTTTCAATAATGAAAAGTGATTATCATCCGCCAGCAAAGTGCCGTCCAGAAAGGCCAACACCGGCGGTGACTCTTCAAACTGGCCTTTCACCAGCTTTGCAATGACGTCCGCCAACGTTTGGCAAAAAGCGAGATGGCTGTGGAACCGGTTTTCAAAATACGCTTGATAATCTGGATCGGAACTCAGCACAAGCACTTGGTGCGGCCCGTTCATTCGGTCACCCCATGAAACGGGAAACATAACCGAATACTGACCCCTAACCCTTGCCCGGCACTCTCAAAGGCTAAATCCCCCGCAACTTCATCAATGAAAAACTGCACCAAACTCAAGCCGACCCCGGCATGCCCCGCTTTGGTCGAAAACCCAGGTGCAAACACTTTTTTCATATCGCTTGGCAGAACCCCGATGCCATTATCCTCCAGCGTCACTTCCGCTACCCCATCCTGTTCGGACAATATCAGACGAATCTCCCCTTGATAACCGGACTGAACCAGGGCCTGCGAAAAAACCGCTTCCAGCGCATTGCGCACCATCATGGTTAAAACCAAAACCAACTGATTGTACGGCAAATGAAACGTCAGATCTCTTGACACCTGATAGTCGATATGAAACTGAATATTATCAGGCAACTGATTCAGCTCCGGCACTAAACTTAAAGCATGATTGACCACATCGCCGAGGGAGAAAACCGACACCTTATCGGAAGCCAGCGCCAAACGCTGTAACGAGCGCACCATTTGCGAAAGCTGCTGCGCCTCCACAAAAATGGTGTGTGTCACCTCTTCATAGGCCTGTTTCTGCTGAGGCGCCACATCAAATTGCGTATTCAGATAGGACACCAGCCCGGATTGCGAATTCACTTTATCCGCCAACACCGCCAATAACCCGTTGGTGGCTTCGAACATCGACGCTTCAAACAAATTCAGTTTGACCTTTTCTTCAAGCGTGTTTTTAAGGTTTTCCAAGGATCGGTCTTTTCGCCAGGATCGCACGAAATTACGCGCAATTTGCTCCACCTCTTCCGGTTGGAACGGTTTTCGAACAAACAATACATTGTCTTCAATTTCATGAGCGATGAGTTTTAAGTCCACATCCGAATACGCCGTGACAATGACGATATAGATGCGCTCATCCAATGCTCTCAGCCGTTTGGCCGTTTCCAAGCCGTTCAAACCAGGCGGCATTCGCATATCAATAAACGCCACCTTCACCGGGTCACCGTCCTCCAATGCCGACGCCACCACCGCAATCGCTTCCTCACCTTGCGTGGCGGTGGTAACCGAGCACGCCGGTGCTTTGTTCTCGTCAGCCGCCGCAGAAGGTTGTTCGATAAAACGCTTCAAGGACACTCCAACGGTCGTGTCCGGCGTAAAGACATTCAGATAAGCTTGGATTTGCCGACGGTCATCGTCGACCACCAGAATTTTATCCCCCGCCATCGATTCGCTCCCAATCATAAACGGCTTCGACTCGCGCACCGCCTTCTTCAAAACGAAAATCCGAACATAAAAAACGAACAATGGTAATGCCCCGGCCAGAAAAAACCTCGCTGGAAGCTTGTGCGGCCACCTTATCCGACCGGCCTGCGCCATCATGAGCCACCACGATACGCAAACGCCCCGCGGTTTCCGACAGAGGTTCATGACAAACATCAATCATCAAACGGCCATCGGTCAGGCTATCCAATGCTTTTTGCTTTTCTTCGGCAAAGATGAAAAAACCGTTCGGTTGCTGTTTAAGACCGGAATTCAACTGCAGAATACCATGCTCCAATGCATTGTTGTACAGCTCGGACAGGATAATAAAAATATCTTCCTTATAAGGCGTGATGGGTTGCATGCCGATAATGGCATCTACGATGGCTTCAATGGGATGGGGGTTACATTTAAGGTTATCAGCGGAAAACTCGTACTTCAACGTCCAGGCGGACGGAGGTGGAATACGTTCCAATACGGCCGAAGCAATCATTTGATTCGGTTGCATCAAAATATCCGCCATGCTCAGCTTAATAATACTGACATCGTCATTGAACACACAACCATGACAGAAATCCTGTGCCGAACTCACCAGCTGATCAATATCCCGATGACTGGCTTTAAGTGAGTTCACTAATCGAGATACTCCGAACACCTGGCCGGAGTCATTCATCGCCTCAACAATGCCATCGGTATAGCAAATAAAGTGTTCCGTTCCCTCAAGTTCAACCTTAGTAAACTCCACATCCAACTCATAACTGTCCAATACCCCCAACGGTACCGAAGTGGATTCAAACAACGCCTCTTTTCCACTTGCGCCATCCAGCATCACCACCGGCTGCATCCCGGCATTAAACAAGCTGACCGAATGCCGTTTTGGAAACACTTTTACCGCAACACAGCTGAAAAAGATATGCGCCGGCAAGATCGTTTTTAATTTATCGTTAATAACCAGAATAATTTCTTTCAGCGTGCGGCCTTTCTTCACCATGGAATAAAAGACCTCGGCGACCGGAATCGCACCAATCGCTGCAGGCAGGCCATGCCCGGTAAAATCACCGAGCAGCGTAATCACATTTCCGGCCGGCGTAATGGTCGATAGAAAAACATCCCCGTTAAAAATTGAAGCCGGTGACACATGTGCTTCCAGGCCTGGCACTTCTTGGCGTGGGCCATGTACGAATTTTTCAAAAATACGTTCAGCCGATTTATGCTCCAAAGCCAACCCCATATGCAATGAAAAGACCAGTTCTTTGGATTGTTTTAGATCATCGTAGAAATTGACGTTGCGCAATAAGGAAGCGATTTTCGCTAACAGTAATTCTTCCGGATAAGGCTTTTGCAAAAAATCGTCTGCGCCGACGGATAAAATGCGCTGAATGCTGTCGGGTTTGAACACATTCGTCACCACGAAAACCGGCGCAAAGGTTTCCTTAGCCAACAGCTTGATACGCTGAACCAGATCTGCGCCGGACAAAACCGGTAATTTAATTTCCGTGATGACCAGATTCGGTCGATGATGCTCGTAAGATTCCAACGCTTCGAGGCCGTTTCCAGCCTCAAAAACTTGATACCCTTGTTTTTCAAGGGTCAGCCGAAGATAAAGTCGATTGGATTTAGATGGGTCTACAATCAGAATGGAAGCCATATAATCGCGGCTCCGCAAACATTAGGACGAAATGGTAAAAAGCTGATCGAATTTAGCCACTTTCAGGATTTTCATGACTTCTTCATTCACATTGACGAACTCGATTTTCGAAGACTGTCCGCCCAGTTTTTCACGCAACAGCAACAGCATTCCCAGTGCAGAACTGTCCATATAGCTGGCCTTTGAAAGGTCGATAACGAACTTGGATGCGCTGTTCAAGTTGTCGTTCAATGTTTTATTGAACGCATCGTAACAACCGATATCAAAATTGCCTTCGACCATAATGGTGACAACGCCGGCTGAAACTTCACTCGTTAAACTCATTGACCTACCCCCTCAGGAATTCTTCATGCTACCCACAGGTAGCCAAAATACGGTTTCAAACATTTCCAACACCGTCAACACAAAACAGGCCGATGCGCCGTGCAATACCTGCATATTTTGAACGGTTAATGTACTGGATTGTATCATTGATTATCCGTATTAGTTGACGCTTATTCCATAAAATTTATGAATGCCTACAAATTAATTCTAATAAACATTTACGCCCTGTTACGACTTTTTTTGAAAAAAATGTTACCCTGCCGCTTTTCATGAAAAATAATCAGCGGAAATTGCCGTTTTTCGCGCCGATACCCCACCCAAAAACGACAAAAACGCTTATAATTGACCGATTAATTTTTGAGAACCCAGAGTGAGAAAATGAGTCATCGAAGAAAAATATTAATCACCAGTGCTTTGCCTTACGCCAACGGCCCGATTCACTTAGGCCACCTTGTCGAATACATCCAAACCGACATCTGGGCACGCTTTCAAAAAATGCGTGGCAACGAGTGTTATTATGTTTGCGCCGATGACGCCCACGGCACCCCAATTATGTTGCGCGCGCAAGCCGAAGGCATTACGCCGGAAGAACTGATTGCCCGTGTTTCGGAAGAACACCAGGCCGACTTCGCCGGGTTCAATATCCAGTTCGACCACTACCACAGCACCAACTCGCCGGAAAATAAGCATTTCGCCAGCTACATTTATAACCAGCTGAACGACAAAGGTCATATTTCGCGTAAAACCATCAAGCAGTTCTACGACCCCGAAAAAGAAATGTTCCTGCCGGACCGCTTCATCAAAGGCACTTGCCCGAAATGTAAAGCCGAAGACCAGTATGGCGACAACTGCGAAGCGTGCGGCGCCACTTACTCCCCAACGGAACTCATCGACCCGAAATCCGTCGTCTCCGGCGCCACCCCGGTGGAAAAAGAAACCGAACACCTCTTTTTCGAACTGTCTCACTTCGAAAACATGCTGAAAGATTGGACACATCACGGTCACCTGCAAACCCAAATCGCCAATAAATTGGACGAATGGTTTGAGTCCGGCCTGCGTGCCTGGGACATTTCCCGTGATGCGCCCTATTTCGGCTTTGAAATTCCCGGCGAAAAAGACAAATTTTTCTATGTCTGGCTGGATGCGCCGGTGGGTTACATGGCCAGTTTCAAAGCGCTGTGCGATGCCAAAGGCATGGATTTTGACGCTTTCTGGAAAGCCGACTCCGAGGCCGAGCTGTACCACTTCATCGGCAAAGACATCATTTACTTCCACGCCCTTTTCTGGCCAGCGATGTTGTCCGGTGCCGGTTTCCGAACGCCGAACGCCATTTATTCGCACGGTTTCCTCACGGTGGACGGACAAAAGATGTCCAAATCCCGCGGCACCTTCATTATGGCCAATACCTACTTGAAGCACTTGAACCCGGAGTACCTACGTTATTACTTCGCCGCCAAACTGAACAGCCGTATCGACGACATCGACCTGAGCCTGGAAGACTTCGCCCAACGTGTCAATTCCGACCTGGTGGGTAAAGTGGTGAACATTGCCAGCCGTTGCGCCGGTTTCGTGGTCAAAAAGTTCGATGGGAAACTCAGCCAGGCCTGGTCGGATTCCGCTAATGCGCTCTACACGTCTTTTATCAATCAATCCGATGCCATTGCCGAGTTGTACGAAAAACGCGAATACGCCCAAGCCATGCGCGAGATCATGGCATTGGCCGACAAAGCCAATGAATACATCGACGAAACCGCGCCTTGGGTTTTAGCCAAGCAGGAAGGTAAAGAAGCCGAGCTGCACGAATCCGTCAGCCTTGGCATCAACCTGTTCCGCGTACTGATGACGTATCTGGCGCCAGTCATTCCGGCTACCGCCGAACAAGCGGCCAGCTTCCTGAAATTGGACGACTACCAATGGGATGCCATCCAGACACCGTTGATGGGGCATGAAATCACCAAGTTCAAAGCCTTGATGACCCGTGTGGACATGGACGCCATCGAGAAAATGATCGACGCCTCCAAAGAAGACTTGAAAGCACAACCGACTCAAGCGAAAGCCACGTCGAACAAAGCGAGCAACCAAGCCGAGACACCAAACGGCCCCGATTCTCTGGACCCGTTGGCGGATGAAATCACATTTGACGACTTTGCTAAAATTGATTTACGCATCGCTAAAATTGTCAATGCCGAACAGGTACCGGAAGCCGATAAGCTCATCAAATTGACGCTGGATATCGGCCTAGGTGAACGTCAAGTGTTCGCCGGCATCAAGTTCGCTTACCAGCCGGAAAACCTGATCGGCAAAATGACGGTGATGGTCGCCAACTTGAAACCGCGCAAAATGCGTTTTGGCTTGTCGGAAGGCATGGTACTCGCGGCCGGCCCAGGCGGCAAAGACTTGTTCTTGCTCAACCCAGACGACGGCGCCACACCGGGTATGCGCGTCAAATAAACACACGGTCGAAATCGATCGAAAAACGGTCAGCTTAGCTTATGACAGAATACATTCTCATTCTTATCAGCACGGTCCTGGTCAACAATTTCGTCCTCGTTAAATTCTTAGGACTCTGCCCGTTCATGGGCGTGTCCAAGAAAACCGATGCCGCCTTAGGAATGGGATTGGCGACCACCTTCGTCATGACCCTGTCATCCGTTTTAAGTTACCTCATCAACACCTATCTATTGGTGCCCTTCGGTTTGGAATTTCTGCAAACCATCGGCTTCATTCTCGCCATCGCCGCAGTGGTCGGTTTCACCGAAATGGCGATTCATAAAACCAGTCCGGTACTCTATCAGGTGCTGGGGATTTACATCCCGCTCATCACCACCAACTGCGCCGTACTGGGTGTGGCCCTATTAAACGTCGGCGAACGCCATAATTTTCTGGAGTCCGCCTTCTACGGGTTTGGCGCGGCCGTCGGGTTTACCTTGGTGATGGTGCTGTTTTCGTCGATTCGTGAACGCATCGCTTTCGCCGACGTGCCCAAACCCTTTCAAGGTGCGCCGATTGCCTTGATTACCGCCGGTTTAATGTCAATGGCCTTTATGGGATTCGGTGGTTTGGTCAAATGATAAGCGCGTTATTGATTTTTTTGGGCTTGGCCCTTCTGTTCGGCTTGCTGCTGGGGTATGCCGCCATTCGCTTCAAGGTGGAAGGCAACCCGGTCGCCGAACAAATCGATCGAGTGCTGCCGCAAACCCAGTGCGGGCAATGCGGTTTTCCCGGCTGTAAACCTTACGCCGAAGCCTTAGCCAACGGCGAATCCGAAGTGAATCTGTGCGTGCCCGGTGGGCATGAGGTGATGATTCAAATTGCCGAAATCACCCATCGCGACCCGAAAGAAATGGAAGCCGAACCGGACGAAATCGACACCAAAATCATTGCCAAAATCGATGAGGACCTCTGCATCGGCTGCGTTCACTGCATCAAAGCCTGTCCGGTGGATGCCATTGTCGGCGCCACCAAAATGATGCACACCGTCATAGAAAGCGAATGTACCGGCTGCGAAAAATGTGTGCCGGTCTGCCCGGTCGATTGCATCGACATGATTCCGGAAGAGCCGACGCCGCAAACTTGGGCTTGGCCGGAACCAGCACGTTCCGAAGAACCCTTGATTCAAACGCTGGGCCAGAAGGCATAAATCGTATGACGGCCAGAACTTCAACTTTCACCACCTTCAAAAATGCCACCCTGCGACTATTGGCTAAGATTTACCCTGTGGCCAAGCGTGGCCTATATCGTTTTCACGGCGGCGTTTTTCCGCGTTACAACAAATCCATGTCGTTACGCCATCCGCTCAAGCCGGTCTTTGTTCCCAAAAACTTGGTATTGCCATTGCAGCAACACGTCGGTGTCGTCACGGAAGCGAAGGTTCAGGTCGGTGATCGCGTGCTCAAAAATCAATTACTGGCCGACACCGAAAAAGGGTTAGCCGCACCGATTCACGCGCCGACCTCCGGCACGATCACCGCCATTGAAGACCGCGTGCTTCCGCATGCTTCCGGTCTCAAAGGCCAATGCCTGGTCATCGAGACCGACGGTCAGGACGAGACCATCGACAATGCATTGCAAGTGGACGGCTCCCATCCGAAAACGCCCGACGAACTCAAAGCACTGGTCCATCGTGCGGGCATTGTCGGCATGGGCGGCGCTGGCTTCCCGACATTCGCCAAAATTCCATCGCAACGCGGCCAGATTCAATACCTGCTCATCAACGGGGCCGAATGCGAACCTTTCATCACTTGTGACGATGTTCTGATGCAAACCCAGCCGAAAAACATCATACAAGGTGCTTTGATTGTCGCGGAAGCACTGGGCGTCGAACGGATTATCTGCGGCATCGAAGACAACAAAGCGCAAGCGATTCAAGCCATGCAAAAAGCGGCCAAAGGCACAGATGTCCAAATCGAAACCGTCGCCACCGTTTACCCGATGGGCAGTCAGGTACAGCTGACCCAAGAACTCACCGGTGTGGAATTACCCGCCAACACCCATGCGGTGGACGCCGGCATTCTGATGATGAACGTCGCCACCTTCGCCGCCATTCACGAAGCCGTGACTCAAGGCAACCCGCTGATCAGTCGCTTAGTGACCGTTTCCGGCGAAGGCCTGCAAGCCCCTTTCAATATCGAAGCCCTGCTCGGGTCTTCATTTGAAGAACTGGCACAGCTCGCAAAGCCCAAACACCCGCTTGATTATCCCTTGATTCAAGGCGGGCCGATGATGGGCATTGCCATGAAATCCAATCACGTGCCGGTCATCAAAACCACCAACTGCATTCTCGCCAACCCGCCACAACCGATGGAAGAGGCCCTGCCCTGTATCCGTTGCGGCGAATGCATGGATGCCTGTCCGGTCAATCTGTTGCCGCAGCAAATGTACTGGCACAGCCGAAGCCATGAGTTCGATAAAGTCGAAAAACTCAAAGTATTCGATTGCATCGAATGCGGTTGCTGCAGCTTCGTCTGCCCCAGCCAAATTCCGCTGGTGCAGTATTACCGATTCGCAAAATCCGAAATCAAAAAAATTAAACAGGAAGAACAAGCGGCGGAATTGGCCAAGCAACGCCACGAGTTCAAGCTGGCGCGTTTAGAGCGCGAAAAGCAGGAACGCGACGCCCGCTTGAAAGCCAAAAAAGAAGCCGTGAAGCAAAAAGCCGCCGCGGAGCAGGCCGAGGCCAACGCGTCCAGCGCATCCGCAGCGAAAAAACCGGCTTCCGCCGCGGCGGCGGCACAAGCGGCGGCGCGAGCTCACCAAAAATCGGCTGAAAAAGACAGCGGGGCCGCGCCGAAACTGTCCGCACGTGAAAAAGCCATTGCCGCCGCGAAAAAACGCACGGAAGCCGCTGAAAAACAACCCGAATCTCAAACGACTGAACCTAAGAAGAAACCGGACTCCAAACCCGATCCGAAAGCCGCAGCGATGGCCGCAGCCAAAAAACGAGCCCAGGCCAAAGCAGCAGCCCAAAAATCGACAAACAACACACCTGACAGCACGCCAGAACCGGAAGCAACGCAAACAGAAACCCAACCGTCCACCGTCGACAAGCGCAAAGCGGCGATGGAAGCGGCGCAAAAGCGCGCCCAGGCCAAAAAATCTCACGAACCGAAAACGGAAACGGCTGACGCCCTCAAGGACACGCCGAAATCCACCGACAGTCAAGCGTCCGTTCAGGACAAACACCAAGCGGCGATGGCGGCCGCAAAAAAACGCGCTCAAGCCAAACAGCAGGCTCAAACGCTCGCACCTCAAGAAACGGAACAGCCAGAAAGCCCGGTCACCGAAACGCCGAAAAACGACACCTCGGATGCGCCGGACGCCAAACGAAAAGCGGCCATGGCTGCGGCCAAAGCCAAGGCGGCGGCACGTGCGGCGAAAAAACCTCAAGCCGATGAAGCAAATAACACAAGCGACTCGGCCACTCACCATACCGATAAGGACGGACACTGAAGATGACTCCGACAACGTCACCATTCGCCCATAACGCCAGCAGCGTACGCAAGCTGATGATGCAGGTGCAAATCGCCGCCATTCCGGCCCTGTTGGCGCACATCTACTTTTTCGGTTACGGTATCACCATACAATGGGGCTTGGCGGTACTGACACTCATCATCACCGAATACGCCCTGCTGAAATTACGCGGCCGCCCGGTAATGCCATACTTGACCGATTTAAGCGGCATCATCACCGTCACAGGGCTGGTCTTCTGCATCCCGCCGGAATCGCCTTGGTGGATCATTGTCTCCGGCGTGATTTTTGCACTGGTCTTCGGCAAGCATCTTTACGGCGGGCTGGGATACAATCCGTTTAATCCCGCCATGCTCGGTTATGCTTTCGTGTTGATTTCCTTCCCGGCGGAACTCACACAATGGACCTTGCCGTCGGACGTTTCCGGCCACCATATCGGCTTTATGGAATCCTTCCAAATGATTTTCACCGGCCACACGCCCAACGACTTAGGATTGGACCAAATCACCGGCGCCACGCCGTTGGACCAGGTTAAAACCGCGCTGACGCAAGGCACGCCGGTTTTCGCCTCGCTCGACAGCGCCAATTTCAATGACAATCAGATTCCCTATGGCTGGGCGTCCATCAATATCGCTTTCTTGATTGGCGGCTTGTGGATGCTGTATTCACGTGCCATTCGCTGGCAGTATCCGGTTGGTTTTTTAGGCGCCTTAGCCGGCATCGCCTTTGTGTTCCACAGCCTGGACCCAAGCCAATACGCACCGGTGAGCTTTCACCTACTGTCCGGCGGCGTGATGCTCGCGGCCTTTTTCATCATCACCGATCCGGTCACTTCCAGCACCACGCCGATGGGCCGCTTTATCTACGCCATCGGCATCGGCTTGCTGGTGTACATTATCCGTAATTGGGGCGCTTACCCGGATGGCATCGCTTTCGCGATTTTGATTATGAACATGTTTGTACCGCTCATCGATCAATACACGCAACCGCGTGTGGTCGGCTACAAGAAATAACGCAACCATAACGGAATAGGAAAACGCAGGTGTCGGACACTGAAAACCAAACCGAAAACACGGAAACCCAACAATCCACCAGGCCTGGCCAAATGCTTTGGAAGCAAATGCTGCGTTCCGCGCTGATGCTGAGTCTGTTCACCTTGATTGGCGTCAGCCTATTACTGGTGGCGAAACTCCTGACCGACGAACCGATTCAGGAAGCGGAGCGCGCCAATCTGCTGGCGACCGTCAATCAATTACTGCCGACCGATGAATACGACAATGATCCCTTGCAGGATACCCTCCAAGTGCGTTCGCCGAAATATCTTGGCACGGACGCACCGGTCACCGTTTACCGCGCTCGCCAGAACGGCGAACCGGTGGCGGTGATTCTCACTACCATTGCGCCGGACGGTTACAGCGGCGACATTAAAATCATGCTCGCCGTTTATCGTGACGGCCGCATCGCTGGGGTTCGCGTCTTGAAACACAAAGAAACGCCAGGCCTGGGCGATAAGATTGAATTGCGTAAATCCAGCTGGATATTATCCTTCGACGGTCTTAAACTGAGAGAAGATAATGTGCCGATGTGGGCGGTGCGCAAAGACGGTGGTCATTTTGACCAATTCACCGGCGCCACCATCACGCCGCGCGCCGTGATTAAGGCGGTTCGCAAAGCGCTGGCATTTGTGCAGCAAAAAGGAGATGCTTTGTATGAATGATACGGTAGTTTCATCCCAAAACACCCTGTCCGACAAGCTGGCCGATTACAAACACATCGCCCAAAACGGCCTTTGGAATAACAATCAAGCTTTGGTCGCTCTACTCGGCCTTTGCCCTTTGCTGGCCGTCACCAACAACACCGTCAACGGTATCGGGCTAGGCTTGGCAACCATGGCGGTTTTGGTCGTATCCAACGTACTGGTCTCCTTGATTCGCGACCATGTGTCCGACGAAATCCGCATTCCGGTGTTCATCGCCATCATCGCCTCGGCCGTGACCGTTATCGACTTGCTGATGGAAGCCTATCTGAATACCTTACACGGCATTCTGGGCATCTTCATTCCACTGATTGTGACCAACTGCGCCATCCTCGGCCGCGCCGAAGCCTACGCCTCGAAAAACCCCATCGATAAATCGTTGGTGGACGCCTTCTTTATGGGCCTGGGCTTTGCATTGGTGTTGGTGGTGTTGGGCGCGTTGCGTGAAATCATCGGCAACGGCACCCTGTTCGACCAAATGGATTTGATGTTCGGTGAATCCGCCCAAGCCATGACGTTGCATTTCTCCGACAGCTATCACCCGATTTTGCTGGCGATTTTGCCGCCCGGCGCCTTTATCGGATTGGGATTACTGGTAGCGCTGAAAAATGCGATTGAACAACGTCGCGCTCAGAAAGCTCAAAATGCGCTGGGCGTGCAGGTCGCCGTCAATCCGCTTAAAACGGACTAAAACCAACTCAAACCGATTACAAAAAACAACAAACCGAACCTTTTTTAACGTAACGTTGAAACATCCATGAACAAACAAAAGCGCCTTGAAATTTTCCAACGTCTGGCCGAAGCCATTCCCGAACCGGAAACCGAACTCAATTATTCCAACCCTTTTGAACTGCTGATTGCGGTCATTTTATCGGCGCAAGCCACCGATAAAGGCGTCAATATCGCCACCGCCAAACTCTTCCCGGTCGCCAACACGCCGGAAGCGATTTATGCCCTCGGCGAAGACGGTTTAAAGGAATACATCAAAACCATCGGCTTGTTCAATACCAAAGGCGCCAACATCATCAAAACCTGCAAAATGTTGATGGACCTGCACAATTCCCAGGTGCCGGATAATCGCAAAGACTTGGAAGCGCTGCCCGGCGTGGGCCGCAAAACCGCTAATGTCGTGCTCAACACCGCGTTTGGCCAGCCGACCATGGCGGTGGACACCCATATTTTCCGTGTGTCCAACCGCACCAATATTGCCCCCGGAAAAACCGTGCTGGAAGTGGAAAAGAAGCTGCTCAAAAACGTACCGAAAGAATACATCATCCCGGCACACCACTTGTTGATCCTGCACGGCCGTTACACCTGCACCGCGCGGAAACCGCGTTGCGGCGCTTGCTGCATTTACGACTTGTGTGAGTTTAAAGACAAAACCGCTTAACCCGAACATTTCACAAATTTGCACCAACCTGGCTGGCTGCTGAATGCCACAAGCCATATTTTCTCAGTCGGCCGACATCCTGGCGACCGATCAATCATTCATCATAAATTTATAGGCTTTAATAAATACTTTTTGTTCAGAATGAGCCTTTATTTTCTCTCATCGTTGAAAATGCAGGACTATAATCAGCTTTGAATAAGGTCGTGCACTTTGGCGCACGACCTGTTTATCAGATTGCTTTCCATTAATAAAAAGGAATAAACAATTGAATACTCTCAATAAAACGCTGATTACGATTGCGCTGGGTTCTCTGTTTCTGCAAGCCTGCGCCACCGCCGCTCATACAGAACATCATGGCCCGGTTTCCGATCAAGTGATTGCCGAGCAACGCGCAACCTTGGCTAAACAGACGGACGGCAAAGGTTATGGCCCTCAAGCGCCCAGAAATATTGATGCCAAAAGTGGCCTAAATAGCCGACTGTTCAGCCCGGCCCCTCCGTCAAACCAAATGAACTTGTGTAATATCCACTTCCACAAAAATGCCGAACACAAAGGTGGAGAGTTTACAAAATACGCCGGCAATGGTGACGGTCACGGCTATCTCAGCGGGTATCGTTACAACGGCACTCTAACACCTTCTGAAGCTCAGCCGGTCCATCAAAAAATCTGTCCGAGTTCGCACGGCGACTTAAAAGTCGGCGATACCATTGAAGTGCATTACGTCTATTCCACAGCACAAGTCCAACCAGGGCCTACACTAGGCTCTTGCCTCAGCGAGGCCATCCAGAACCCTCAGCTTCGAGTAGAATCCCAAGTGTTTGTATTAGTCAATGACAAAAACGCTCTGGATTTCAACAAAGCCACGGAATATGGAATCAAAAACGGCTTACACCAAGCGCTTGGCATCCCGAAAAACACCGGTACTCCTGTGCAATATGCAGGCTCCACGACCGGACCAACTTATAATGAAAAGGGCTCGCCTTTCCAGGTCACTTGGAGCGTGCGTCCCAAAGTGGCTAAAGTCAATATCGAAACCGTTGGCGAATGGTGTAAAGGCAATGTCTTCAAGGAAGATCACGCCCATGGCGTTCGAAACCTGATAACCAACCCTAAACTGCTTTCGAATATGAAATAAATCGCATAACGAAAGTTGTTCAGTTTCTCTAAACCACCAGGCCTGGTGGTTTTTTGTTTTTGATTACCAATTTTTAAACGACCGGCGTAAAATGGAATTTAAGTTGATTAAAACGAGGAGCACAGCATGGAAACCTCAGCGCACGACCTGAATGCCCTATTCGCACAATTAGGTTTGGAAAATTCGGATGACGCGATTGAAGCGTTTTTGAAAAAACAACCTCGCCTGTCTCAAGTGACGCTGTTGCACGAAGCGAGTCTCTGGACACCGGCACAAGCGGCCTTCTTGAAAGAAGCGGTGGAAGACGATGCCGATTGGGTGGATGCAGTGAACCACCTCGACACCTTATTGCGGAAAGAGTGACGAACCGTTTAACAAAACGGTTTTGAACGATTCATTAAACGATTCATTAAACGATTCGAAAGTTTTATAGAATCGGAAACCAAGGTGAGGTTTCAACCTGTTCGTACAAACGGCGAAAATCTTTTTTCAGTTCGCTTTCCAGCCCTTTTTGGCGCGCTTCCTGACAGCCACCCAGTTTGTAGATTTCAGCATACAACGACTTTTTCATCGCCGATTCGGTATCACGCGGGTCATCCGTCAGAAAACGCTTGATGAAGTTATTGACGGTCAGATTATATTTCTCAATAAACAGGCGATTGACCTTGGCTTCGTTTTGCGACGCGCTCACACCCCGGCAACGCTGGTTGAAAAAATCGTACTTCAACGCGGTTTCCACCAAGGCAATGTGCAACGCTTCCCCTTTCAGTTCCGGTTCGGTCTCAGCCGATGCGGTACTCAAAGCAAAAGCGCCCAACACCCACACCATCAATACCCAGACGGGAATGAACGTCACGTTTTTCAGACCACTTTCCAAACCGTAATACCTTCCATATTTCGTTTTACTCGATAACCAAACTTTACCATAGAAGCGATCTTGGTTGCGAGTATCTGGATGAGCGAAAATCACCAGGCCTGGCGATTTTGGACTTTATTAGCCGGTAAAAGCATCCCGCGATTGGAGATAGGCTTTTTCGGCATCGGAACTAATACGCCCCAGAATCGCGTTACGGTGCGGAAAACGACCGAATTGCCGAATCAGTTCCCGATGATGACGGGCAAATTTAAGGTTATCGGTTAAACCGGCCGCCTCGAACAAGCGAACCGATTCGTCTTGATCCGCCAAATGCTCACTGTGCATCAACGGCATATACAAAAACGCCCGTTTGTCGGGCGGCAGTTGTTGATCCAAACCGTTGGCGACAGCGTGTTTCGTCACCATGACAGCTTGTTGCTCGGTTGCGAAACTTTTCGGTTCGCCCCGGAACATATTCAACGGAAACTGATCCAGCACAATGCATAACGCCAGACAGCCTTCCGGCGAGTCTTGCCAACGGGTCAGCTCTCCACCCGCCGCACTTTCCCACAAGGCTTCAAAACGGTCTCGGATGGTTTGGTCAATCGCCGGTGTGGACTGAAACCAATGCTCGGCCATATTCGGCGAATACCAAAAATCAATGATGTCTGTCGGTGTCATGAGAAGACTCCCGCAATCGAGTTAAACTTTTTTCAAAACACCGATCACAAACAACAGCACAATGGCGCCAATGGTCGCGGTAATGATGGAACCAATCAAGCCGCCTGCCGAAATCCCGATCAAGCCAAACAAGAAACCACCGACAAAGGCCCCGATGATGCCGATGACCATATTCCCCAGCAACCCGAAGCCGCCGCCCTTCATGACCAAACCCGCCAACCAGCCGGCGACGGCGCCAATCAACAAAAACACAATCAATGCACTCAGTTCCATATCCACCTCATTTTTATTTTTGTTTCAAATCTAATAAATCGAATAAATCGAGAATAAACCTAGAATAAATCCAGCGGTTTCATTTAAGCAAAAATTCGCAGGGATGTCTCGTTTTTCTTCTAGCCCATCAAACCACAAAAACCACCAGGCCTGGCCATAAGCCACATTATTCAACGTCAACACTCAGACATAAAAAAACCCGCTACTGCGGGTTTTGATAATCGAAATGATCGCTAAAATTCAGTCTTAGCTGACGATATTCAGCAACTCCACTTCAAACACCAACGTTTCATAAGGCCCGATGGCACCACCGGAACCTTGCGCGCCGTAAGCCAGTTCATACGGCACCGTCAAACGCCATTTCGAACCGACCGGCATCATTTGCAACGCTTCCGTCCAACCGGCAATCACGCGGTTGACCGGAAATTCAGCCGGTTGACCACGTTCCACAGAGCTGTCGAACACACTGCCGTCAATCAAAGTACCGTGATAATGCGTCGAAACCACGGATTCCGCACTTGGCTTCTCGCCATTCCCTTCCACCAGAATTTCATACTGCAAACCGGACTCGGTCACGGTCACGCCGTCTTTTTTAGCATTTTCGGCCAAGAAAGCTTCGCCTTCTGCGGCGGCGACTTTGGCACGCTCGGCTTGTTTGGCTTGCATCAGGTCATTGATTTCCTGAAAGGCCTCTCGAAATTGCGCATCCGCAATCGGGCTGGCTTTACCTTGCAAAGCATCCATTAATCCCTGCGCCATGGCTTCCGCGTTCAACCCTTCAAACGGGTCGGCCGCCAACTGATCGCCAAACTGACGACCCAGGCCGTAACTGACAATATCCAGTGTGGTGGTATAAGACATAATTCAATACTCAAGTTATTAGAGAGCTTTGCATGAGATGGATTCACGGATAAAAATGGCTAAAATCTCCCTGAATGTCGTTGAAAAACTGGCTAATAGCTCGCTATTCGCTGCGTTTCCCGCCTAATTCAGAAAAATTTTATCTCATTTTTCTATCGCGCCCCACTCATGCAAAGCTCTCTTTAAAATAAAGCTGGGAATCATAGCATAAATCGCTCAAAAGCTGGGAATCAGTTACACTGAACGCCGGTTAAAACGCCACTCAGGCATTGAATAAAAAAGGAAGCGCCATGGATTCTTTGGATTATCAAGCGTTACTCGCGCCCGCTTTAGCGGAAGCCCAAGCCGGTTTTGAAGAAGGCGGCGTGCCGGTCGGCGCCGCGTTATTCGACCAGAACGGTCAACTGCTCGGCAAAGGCCGAAACCGCCGTGTGCAGGACGACGACCCAAGCGTTCACGGCGAAACCGCTGCCTTCCGCAACGCCGGGCGCCAGCGTTGTTACCGCGACACCATTTTGGTCACCACCTTAGCCCCCTGCTGGTATTGTTCCGGCTTGATTCGTCAATTCGGCATCGGCACCGTTGTCATCGGTGAAAACGATAACTTCGAAGGCCATCTGGATTGGTTGAAAGAAGCCGGCGTGAACGTCATACTGCTTGATGACGAACGCTGTAAACAACTCATGGCACGTTTCATCGAACAATCGCCGGACATCTGGAACGAAGACATCGGCCAATGCGACCACTGAGCGGGTTATAACGGTTTCCACCAGGCCTGGCGGTTTTGGTCTGACTGAAACCCAAAAAGCCACGCATAAATAAAATCATCATGCGTGGCTTTTTCGATTGAAACAACCGGAGCACAAAGCGCCCCGTCGTTTTCACCGGATGGCTTTGCGCTTATTTATAAACCGCTTCGCCTTTCGTCGCTTTCAACATCCAGTCGTCTTTTTCCAACACTTCCATCTGCTCGTCGGCAATGGCCGTGGTGACACGGTCATCTTCCGCTTCGGCGGCTTCGGCCAAGGCTTTAAACGCTTTAATCCAATGCGCCAGCATGGACTCCACATAAGCCAAGACCGCTTTTTCATCAAAACGCGTTTCCATCAACGCCGGAAGCGTGCTGGCATCCTTTAACTCATCCAAGTTCAACAATGGCAAAGCGCCTTTCTGCAACAAACGCTCGGCCGCGTCGTCATACAATTCCGACATACGCTCATAGTAGCCTTCCGTCATCTCGTGCATGGCTTTAAATCGCGTTCCCTGAACCAACCAGTGGATTTGGTGCAATTGTAGATAATAAGCGTGCGCATCCGCTTGGATGGTTTTTAGCTGGTTAATAACAGACATATCCTTTTCTCCGTTACATTACGTTATATTGATTAATCTTCGATTTAATCTTGACAGAAAATCACCGAAACAACAAGCAATTCAAGCCATCGCTCATGTAAAGAATTTTAATCGTAGCAATAGTTTAATTAAATAATGCCCTCAAGCCCGACAGGCCCATGACATCTACCCTTTGGCCAGCGTTTCCATAAACGCTTCCGGCGTGTCCGCGTCGGTGATAATCACTTCAATGCCATCACCGGCTAAACGCCGAACCAACCCTTCACCGCACCCTTGAGTGACCAGTTTATCAATGCCCTGCAACGGGTGTTCTGGCAACGTCGACAAAGGCCCGGCTAACTGGCTGAAGACTTGGTCTTTCGCCAACTTCACTCGCTCAGAGGCGACGACTTCCCCGCCGTTCACCTCCATCACCACAAAACCCGGACATTTACCGGCATGCCCGGCCAAGGTTTTTCCATTCGGACTCGAAAAAGCGATTTTCATATTTTTATCTCCTACCTTGAAAACACCTCCAAAACCAACGAAAGTGTTCCCATCATCATTTGATGACCGGCCGTTCCTGCTTTACCGCCTGAAACGGCCGAACCGTTTCCGAGTCCCTTCGGGTTTCCCAGCCTCCTAGCCGGCGTTTTTCACTCCGATACACTGCACCACGTGCCCCAGTCCGGTGTGATTGGTGCCTTCCACAACATGGCGCTCCAGCTCCGATAAATGCCGAAAGGTCATTTGCGGCAATTCCTGTTCCAAAACGCTTTGCGATACCATCATTTCCGCCACTGGCGGTCCGCCGGTTTTATAAGACAATTGCAACGGAGTATAGCCTTCCACCAAAAACACGCCATTCGGCTTCAAAGCGGTTTGCACGCGGTGATACACATCCGCCCGTAATGCCGACGGCAAATGGCAGAAAATCGACACGATGCCGTCCCAGACTTCCTCTCCCAAATCAAAATGCGCCAAGTCGGCACAAACGGTTTCAATTTCCACTTGGTTTTCTTCGGCCAGCCGTTCGGCTTTTTGCAAGCCAACGTCGGATAAATCCACCGCCGTCACGTCATAGCCTAACTTGGCCAGAAAAACCGCATTGCGTCCTTCGCCTTCCGCCAGGCACAACACTTTGCCTTTCGGCAAATGGTGGACCTGTTCCCGTAAAAAATCATTCGGCTCGGTGCCGTAAACGTAGTGTTCCGTATCGTAAGTGTCGTTCCACATAATAACTTAATCATTCATTTGATATTGAAAATCATTTAATATTGGGAAGGATAACATTTTTGATAACATTTTTCTTCAAAGCACAAAATACTCAAATCACACATCGACCGCTAAGAAGCGGTTTTTAAGGTGGCCGGCAAGCCGCAGTCGATTAAACGAATCCACTGCTTTTCTGGAATGCCGATTTGCTTGGCCGAGTCATAAAAAGCACGACACTGATCAGGGTCCGGCTTTGGCGAGCGCGCCAGAATCCATGCATAATCCAACGTCGGCCCCACCACCAACACCATGCTGTAATCGTCCGTCAATTTAGCAATGTTATAACCGCCGTAAAACGGCCCGAAAAACGATACCTTTAAGCGACCGACATTTTCCGCGCCCACGAAATAGGCTTTTCCCACCGCCTCTTTCGGCTCGCCAGTCTCGGCATTCATCCCTCGGTTAACCACTTTAACGCCACCATCTTCCCGCATGGAATAAGTGGCGCTCACATCCACCAGCCCCCGCTCAAAACTGTGATCCAACCGGGCGACCTCATACCATTTTCCTAAATAGCGCGATAAATCAAACCCCTGCACCGGTGTCACCTTATCCGGCACACTTGTGCAAGCGGCTTGCATCAACAACAAAACCAACAATGCGGTCCATTTTAAAAATGACATAATGCCTCCTTCCTTCGATGCCCCATCAGACGAGACCAGCGCTTAGGCCGACTGCGATTTCATTACCCGATATTGCCAATACAACAAGCCATAGGCCACAACCGGCAGGAAAATATCCGTCCACAATACCACGCCCGCATTGCCCGGTGCGAAGTTATGGTGCGCGAGGATTTGATAGACATGGCCCCCCGCCGCGCCCCAAGTGAAAAACGCCGGGCCGGTAATCGCCGCCGCTCGAAACGACCAGCTTTGACGAAACGCCAACACGCCCACAATGCCGAAGCCCAAACTGGCAAACCCTACTTCGTACTGGAAGGGGCTGTTCGGCCAGCCGATGAAATGCGCTGCCATCTCCGCGAAAAACACATGAATCACAAAGTTGTATAAATAAGCGATGCCCACCGCAAACAGCATAAAATACGCAAACACCCGCTCCATCACTACCGCTTGGTTCAACGGTTGGGTTCGCGCATACAGCGCCAACGACACCGCCGCACTCAGTAACCCTAAAATAAAGGCCGTTAACGGGAAATTACTCAACGCCAATTTAATCAGTTCACCCATGTGATTCACCTGTCCCAATAAAAAAGTAAAATGGTTTCAAACCGTTTCAATGGATTATAGAAGAAATTGACGAACTGGAAGTAAGCAATCAAAAAAACAGCCAAAACTATCTCTTTCAAATTTAATACTCAATTAAATCTCATCCTAGATAAATTCTATGAAAGTGGAATTACCCCAGGTAGCCATAAGAACTATATTAATTTTATGCCTTTAGAAGGCAAAATAAGCTAGGTGACTTCAAACGTTAAATAGTTTTTTAAAACTTTAAAAAGTATTGACCCATCAACTAAAGCTACTCCAAAAATAATTTGAAAATAAGAATCCATTACATTAGTATTAACCAAAAATAATACTAAAAATTACTAACAAAATTACTTATAAATAAGAACTTCAATTCAAAACGAGGTGCAAACATGAAGAAAGCAATCGAAATTCCTGTTGAAGTAAAAAGTGGACAACGCAAAGAGCCATGTAAAAGAAGTAGACGATTTATATTAAAGGCAACTGCATTGCCTATTGCGCTAGGTGTTTTATCTCTTGTTCCATACAAACAGGCTAGAGCAGAAACTGATTGGGCAGAATTTGTTTATCAATTACGTATGTTATTCAAGGATGTAGAAGGCTGGTTTGTGGATGAACTAAAATGTACTTCAGAAAATGAGAATGGAGTTCCAACGTGCACCGAGTGTATCGATACTGCTCCCTCAATCCCGACTAGTGAACCTGAGGTAGCCGAAGATGTTTGTCCTGCTGGTGCTATCAATCGACGTTAAAACCAAATCAATTTCAAAATCATGACAAATGCGAAAAACGACACTTAGTAGCATAAAGGTGGTTATTTTTATCTTTGTTATTTTTATAATTTACAAGTTCATAAACAAAGAATATGAGTTTAACAGCATATTATTTTTTAAACCTGCTCCATCTGCCTTAGGCATAAGGCAAAACACAGAAAATAGCCATCTTGATATAAAACAAAATAAAATACTCCAACAATTGCCTAAAAAAAAGACAAGATCAAAACAACTTTATCAAGACATAAAAACTAACGACACAAAAAATTGTATCCAAATAGCTCAAAAAACATTTGATTCCTATTTATTTGCCATCCAACAAGCAAACATTAAAAATAACTGGGAACCATTTAATCAACTCCAACTTAGCGTAAAGGAAAACTCAAAATATTATTGTGCTCCCTCTGGTCGCAGGCTTTACCCCCTACAGATGGTCATTCGTAATATGCCCATGGAATTGTTCAAAAACATGCTATCAAAAGGCTACCCCTTTTCAGACCTACTTATACACTCTGCTGCTACAGACCTCAAAAAGTTACACATTCTAGTTCAATACGGTTACGCCATTAAAGATAATTATCAATTTGATTTAACAAGAAAAATTTCAACGCGCTATGGTACAGAAGGAATAGATTATTTAGCCAGTTTAGGATTTAACTTTGGAAACCAGAAATATAACGGAAAAGAAACCAACATTATCACCGAGATATTAATCAATGACTCCTATTTCTTAGGAAATAACATTGATATATATAATAAACTTATTAATCATGGTTCAATCCCAAACTGTGAGAGAATAAACGAATTACCTAAAGAAAATCAACAGATTGTAAACTCCCTCCTGACGGAGGCCAACTTGGATTATTTATGTCGCCCAACCATACAATAGGAATAACCGTCCAAAAAAAGTTACAACAATCTTTCTTATTTAACGTCGACAAAAGCCCATTAGTTTACATTTTAAAAACTGCAGCTTTAATTGTAGTCATAAACTATATACCAACCTTTTTAAAAAATATCTTATTTGAAGAAACCGCTAACGAAAGAACGGTAGATGTCATCGATATTGTATTAGCAACAACTATCGACCCCTTTATTGAAACGTTACTAATGATGCCTATCCTATTTCTTACCCAAAGATTCATGAACAACTTCCTTTCCATTGCACTGGTTAACGCAATATTTTGGGCATTTATCCATTCATTATTCATTTACTACTGGTGGGTAAGTGTGTTTATTCCATTTTTCATCTTCACATTATCTTTTCTCGTGTGGTCCAAGGTTTCCCGCATTCAAGCCCTATTCATCGTCACGGCTATTCATGGCATCTATAATGGGTTACAAACAATCGTGCATTGATACCAGCTCAACAAGTTATAACAAGCGCATACTGACGTGCTTGTTAAGAAATTAATGGCCAATTGTTTCGAATAGTAAATAACGCATATCAAACAAACTATATAGGCAAAACAGCCAAACAGGGCTTAGTAAATTACACTATTTCCCACCTTAGCCGTTTTTGAAGTATTTCGAGTTTGTTAGGCTTGTTGTTTAGTTTTTGAAATTTTACAGCAGCGTAAACAATTCGTCTTCGGAAAAACGCGATTTCGGCAACTGCGCATTGAAATCGTCTTCGGCATGGAAGCCCAGTGCCACCACCGCCACGGCCGTAAGCCCTTGGCTCGGTAACTCAAATTCCTGATTCAACACCTCCAAATCCACGCCTTCAATCGGCACCGCATCAATGCCCAACATGCCCGCGCCCAGCAACAGATTGCCGATATTCAAATACACCTGCTTTTCCGTCCAGCAAGCGACGTCGTCCCATTCCTTGCGATGTAAATCGGCATAGAAGCCGCGCACTTTCAGCGCCATCTCTTTGGCTTCCGGTTTCGGGAAACGGCCGTCGGCGTCTTCCTGATCCGTCACCTTCTGCAAATACGCATCGGAAATATCGGTTTTGGCGCAAAATAGCACCGCATGCGACGCATCCATAATTTTCGGATGATTCGCCGCATAAGCGCCTTCCGCGCCCTTCGCCAAACGCGCCTTGCCCTCCGCCGAACTCGCCAGCACAAAATGCCAAGGCTGCGAATTCACCGACGACGGGCTCAAGCGCAATAACGCCTTCACCTGCTCAAACTGCTCGTCGGCCAAACGTTTCGTCGGGTCGAATTTCTTGGTCGCGTAACGGGTATTTAGAATGTCATTTAAATTCATATTGTCTCTCATCATCGTACAAACCCGTCAAACTCCTCGGTGAGCCTTGGACGGGTTTTAAAGTTGTGTCGAATATTTTAATATGGATGGTCTGATAAACTACGGTTTATTATTCTAGGGCGACGACACTCTCAGAGCAAGGAGACACCATGAGCATCACCCCCGAAGAACTTGAGCGCATTATCGGCCACATGAATGACGACCACGGCAATGCCCTGGTGCGCTACGCCCACGCTTTTGCCAACCGCAACGACGTCACCGCCGCCAAAATGATCGACCTGACGGAAACGGAAATTGTACTGGCCCTGGAAAACGACGAAAGTCTTGCCATTCCCCTCTCCAGCCCGGTGCAAACCGCCAACAAACGTTTAAAAATTGGTCTATGACTGTTGTAAATATATACACATCAAAAATCTAGGTCGCGATTCTGGCACTGGATGTTGTATTAAAAATGGTTTTATGTGTTGGTCATATAGTTATTAACAAGGGAGGCAAACATGAAAAAGTTTTTAAATATTTCTACTTTCCTAATTTTTATTGGGATATTAACGGCATCGGTCACCCTACAGCCCGTTCCTAAAATCAGTACCACAACCATCGACAGCATCGAGTACCTTGAATATCAATGGTTTTTATCAATTGATGGATATTTCCAAAGAGACACTTCAATTTCTGAGAAAGAAGATATGTATAACCATCTTTTTGAAAAGAAAGTGATCTACTTTATTCTCATTAGTCTCTTAGTCATGTCTGCCCTACTAGCTGTTGTTTATTATTTACTAGGAAGGTTTTTTTATTATGCTTATTGCAAGTTCAGGGTGACAAACGTATTCACTTAATTGCTCAGCAGAAACCAGAATGTAATTAAGTGCAAAAAACCACCAGGCCTGGTGGTTTCTCAATCCTATTTTAATGAAGTCAAATTCAGCCGCCCTGGCCGCGGGCTTAACCCTTTAATCGGCCCCCCATCGAGCCCATTTCGGTGATGGTTAATATCATTTATATTGTGGTCTGACTCGATTTGATTAGAATAGAAAGCAGATGATTCTTTTAGCCTTTTTATTGTCTTATTCACACCAACTCAAAGGAGGTGATTATGAGCACCACGATCGGCTATGCTATCCTTGCGGACTTAGGAAGCATGAAAGTCTTTTCAGTCCAGCAAACAGAACAAAAAACCAACTCTTTACAGAACTATCAATCTATTGACAATATCGAAGGCCACGCCAAACTGTCTGAAATTTATAGCGACAAGGCCGGCGATTATTCCAATTCCGTGGCGGGCGGCCACAGCACCTTCGAAACCAAAAGCGGAATGGAACGGGAAACCCGCCTAATCGACAGCCTGGCGGAATTCATCAACCACTTCGCCAAACAGCATCCCGGCAAACTCTATGTTTCCATTTCCAAACCCATTCACGCTCAAATTAAAGACAACCTCAGTGATTCAACCCTGAACAAAATCAAAGTGTTTCTGGGTAAAGATCTGAACCGGCAAAACGTCGACAGCATCATGGGAGCGTTTGAACTTTAAAACGCCTGACATAAAAAAACCACCAGGCCTGGTGGTTTTTCAATATTTTTCAAAATGCCACAAAATCGACGGCAAGCGGATGCGCTTAACGCAACCACGCCAGTTTAAAGCTTTCACCCTTATAGACGTCTTGTGTTAACTGACACAAGCCCGCATTATCCATGACTTTATTCACGTGCGTAATCCACGCCGGGCGGGTGTTAAAACTTCTCGGTTGACCGCCAATACTTTTCACAAAACCTTTCGCCACCTGACAGTTCAATAACGCCGTTTTTCCGTCACGTTTCACCAGCTTGTCCATGTTCTCCGCCGCTTTCAAAAACACCGGCACTTTGGACTTGTCACTGATCCAACTGCTGGAAAAATCCCGCATTACATTTGCATACGCCCGCTTTAACGCTTGCGGATGATTTCTGAAATACAACAGATTATTGGCCGTTCCCGCATAAGGTTTCGGGCGATAATCTTTTTTCAAACTCGGCGGTCTTTTTTGCCAAACCACCTCATCTTTCGGCAGACGTTTCGCCTTGTCGATATCAATCATAATCTGATTGGTGACTCGATTTCTCGGCAAGGTCAACGGCGGTAACTCAGGCTCGCCCTTCCGCGCACCCAAGCTCATAATATTGCCGGTAATCTGCGCCACATAGCCTTGCCCATAACCGGACTCCCAACCCGCAATCGCCAATATCGCCGCCGGTGGAATATTATCTTTCAAACCGATTTTAACCGCCTCTTCCGCCGTTAAATCGTAAAACGTATGCACGTGTGCGTATTTGCGTAAAGAGTAATGAGGCGCATTCGATTTTTTAACGAGCGCCTGCTCGCTGGCGTGCGCATTAACCGAAAAGGTTTGAATGGAAAATACGCCAATAACAGACAAACTCAAGGCTAGGATTTTCATAAAGGTCTCTCATATCGTTTATGATATTTAACCTGAATGTATCCGTAATTTCCAAATAAAGTGCTCAAGCAATCAAATCTACCCCTTGAACGTTAATAGGATTTTAATGGGGTTTTAATACTTTACTGAACTGTGTTTTGCTCAAATGGCAAAAACGATTCGGTCAAATGGTTTTAGAATAGCTTAATCGAATTATCCGAATGATCGTCACCTATTTTCAGTCAACAATTAAGGAACAAACCATGTCCACAGATACCGCTGCGTTATTTCAGCCCGTTCAACTGGGCCACTTGACCTTAGCCAACCGTTTTATCATGGCACCTTTGACACGATGCCGTGCCATCGATCATTTACCGAACGACTTAATGGCGGAATACTACTCGCAAAGAGCCAGCGCCGGATTGATTATCAGCGAATGCACCATGGTCACCCTGCAGACGTCCGCGTTTGGTAATGACCCTGGCATTTACTCGCAAGCACAAATCGATGGCTGGAAAAAAACCACCGACGCGGTGCATCAAGCCGATGGCAAAATCTTTCTGCAAATCTGGCATGCCGGTCGTGCCGCCCACCCATTGCTCAACAACGGCAAAGAAGCCGTTAGTGCCAGCGCTCTGGCCATTGATGATGAAACCCACACGCCGGAAGGCAAAAAACCTTACACAGTGGCCCACGAACTGACCAAAGCCGAAATTGCCGAGATTGTGAATGACTTCCGTCAAGGCGCGGCCAATGCCATTGAAGCCGGGTTTGACGGCGTGGAAGTCCACGGTGCCAATGGCTATTTGATTGACCAATTCCTGCGAGACAGCGCCAATCAAAGAACCGATGAATACGGCGGTTCACTGGAAAATCGCGCCCGATTTTTGACCGAAATATTGCAAGCCGTGACCGACGAAATCGGCAGCGACAAGGTCGGGTTACGTTTATCCCCGCTCAACAGCTTTAACAGCATGAAAGACAGCGACCCGGTCAACTGGATGGCTTTCCTGGCCAAACACCTCAACTCATTCAACTTGGCTTATCTTCATGTCATGCGCGCGGACTTTTTCGGCCAACAACAAGCGGATATTCTTCCGGTCGCGCGGGAACATTTTCAAGGCCACTTAATGGTCAATATGGGTTACACCGCCAAAGAAGCCGCAGATGTGATTGAGCAAGGGCTGGCAGACTCGGTGGCCTTTGGCACCGGCTTCCTCGCCAACCCGGATTTACCGGCACGCATCAAAGCGGGCGCTGAATTGAATACTCCAGATCAAGATACCTTCTACACCAGTGATGAAAAAGGCTACACAGATTACCCGTTTATGAATGGCTAATCATCCATCACGGAATCAAAAAACCCGCTTATGCGGGTTTTGTTTTAAAAATAATCAGGCCTAGTTATTTCTTTTTCTTAGGTGGCACCAAGTCCGTAATCGTTATCTCCAGAATTTGTAACTAAAGATCAACAAATTGCACACCTTTGTTGTCAAATGTCACTTAATTAATAGCAAAAATTTTAGTAAAAACACTGCCTTTATCTGGCAACCTATTGAAAAGGTTATAAAAACCATAAATGGTATGTGTAATGTTATAACATTACATAATAACTAGGTATTCTCTAAGAGTTGTTCACAACACAAGCGATAAAAGGAAACTCTACCCAAGCAAGCCCATAACCGTTTATGAACAAAACATCCAAATAAATAGCGCCTAGTCGCCCTTTCAACTGAAAAACAGTTAACGGTAATTTTAACGTCCTAAATGCAAAGCCGCATGGCCAGACAACATTCAGAGAGGCCATCTCTCAACGCGGAGTGATGTGTAAGTTTTACTTTACTAATTTTTAGGAGTTTTTATGACTGACAACAAATTTGATTGGAATGATGATATCTCGGATTTCGATTATATGTTTAATGCTGAAAAAGGACGCCGTGAATTTATTTTGGATTCCATGGCCACCGCCGGTGGTTTAGCCGCGGCGATGAGTTTGCCGGGCAACGCGCTAGCGGATATAACACCTCCCAAGGATGAGGTGGTTAGAATTGGGTATTTACCGATTACCGATGCAACAGCGTTATTAGTGGCTCATGGCATGGGCTTTTTTGAAGAAGAAGGATTAAAAGCTGAAAAGCCGACATTAATCCGGGGCTGGTCTCCTTTAATTGAAGGCTTTGCCGCCGGTAAGTTTAATTTGGTTCATTTTTTAAAGCCCATTCCGGTTTGGATGCGATATAACAATAACTTTCCAGTCAAAATCACGGCCTGGGCGCACACCAACGGTTCCGGCATGGTGGTCGGAAAACACACCGGAATCACCGAATTTGAACAAATGGGCGGAAAACAAGTTGCCGTTCCATACTGGTATTCAATGCACAATGTTATTTTACAAATGGCCTTAAAAAATGCCGGCTTGGAACCGGTGATTCAGGCCCAACAAAAACCATTGAAACCCAACCAGGTGAACCTACAAATCATGCCACCGCCAGATATGCCCCCTGCCCTGGCGGCGAAAAAAATTGATGCCTATATTGTTGCAGAACCTTTTAATGCCGCGGGAGAAATGCTTGCCGGTGCGAAAATGTTGCGCTTCACAGGTGATATTTGGAAAAACCATCCATGTTGTGTTGTATGCATGCATGAAAAAGATACCAAAGAACGTCCGGAATGGTCTCAAAAGGTCACGAATGCGATTGTTCGTGCCGAACTATATGCGCAACAAAATAAAGAAGAGGTCGCAAAAATGCTTTCTCGTGAAGGCAAACGTTATTTGCCGATGAAGGCAGATGTCGTCCTGAAAGCCATGACGGATTATGATCCAAGCCATTATGAAACGCCCGATGCCATCAAGCATCCAGAATGGAGTGGTAAACGTATTGACTTTAACCCCTGGCCGTATCCATCAGCCACGAAACTGATTGTTGATGAATTGAAAACCACGTTGGTTAGCGGCGACAAGACATTTTTAAACAATTTAGACAGTGATTTTGTCACCAACGATTTGGTGGAATATGCCTATGTTAAACAAGCCATGGACAAATTCAATGGTTGGGATTTAATCAAAGATATGGACCCGGAACACCCGGAAACACGCCAAGAAGTCGTATCCATCTAACGGAAACCATTAATAAAATCAGAGCAACCAACGCCGGTCTAACAATAAGCCCGCATATAGCGGGCTTTTTCATGTACCCAAAATAACCAGGCCTGGTCGTTTTGAATATCGGCTAACGGAGTGCCAAATCAATCGAGCCTGACCCATTGGTTTTATTCACAGGTACCCCCTTCAGGGTAAGATGAAACACTACCGCTTCTGGCTGATGTGTAATCAATATAGGCCGACAACCTTTCCTGAGAGTTCGTTGTTAGGGCTTCCATTACCTCTATCATTTTGAAAGCTCCAGCCCTATCAGAACCATATACTTCTGTAGCGCAAACAATGGCTTTAAATTGGTCTGAGCTTGCTTGATCTAGAGCCTCAGTGTCAAATCTATCGACGGTAAGAACATTTTGAAAAGCCCGGGCAACCTGTCTCACTGCATCTCTTTTAGGTTCGGAATAATTGTCTAAAATGTACGAATCAATGTCATCTCTAACGCCATTGTTATCAGAATCCGTTCCAAGCAGTTCCCCTCTTGAATCAACAGAAGTGCCGTCTGAAACTTCCTGGTTCGAGATGCCCTGTTCAGAATCTCCGACACACCCTGATATGACAACACTGGAAAAAAGTATTAATAAATATCGCACAAAACACCTTCGATTAAATCGTTATGGTAAAGGCTGAGTTTCTGGCCACTTTTTTGATTCTCAACATACCGCTTTGCAAACTCCACTGGTGAGATACGGGCACGAAAGGTATGCCCACGTTTCGGATTGTAAAACATCTCGATGTCAGGAAACACTTCTCGTTTCACTCCTTGGTTGGGAGCGGCTATCATGTGCAACGATTCTCAGAGCATTCCATACGCCAATAAACACTATCTTTCTTTGCGAACCCAAATACACAAAACGACCAGGCCTGGTCGTTTTTAATATCGGCGAACGAAGCGCTAAATCAATCGAGCTGACCCCCATTGATTGAGCCTACATTGATTGAACTTTTTTCAATAACTTAAAAATTTTAAGTTCTGTCCTGATTATTCATCTTCGGCAAGCAAGGTAACGTTGGCTTCCCCATCAGGCTTATGAATGGTCAATCTGAGGGTGCATTGCTCAGGTTGTTCGCAAACAGGCGTCGGGTCGTCTGCGCAACAGTCACCTACCACAATACCGCTATAAAACACCAAAATGGTCAAAAACAAAGCTTGTTCGGTTTCCTCAGCTTTGAGCAGCATAAAACTGATGTCACTATCCGCCACACGACTGCTCACCGCCAACCCTTGTTGCAAAGGCAGTTGTGATCTATCTAACTGCTGCAATTCCATGTTTAAAACACGTTTAAAGTCGTCTTGGGTATTCCAGGCGCGGAGTAAGTTTGAAAAATTAATCATATATTCTTCATTCTAGTCGAAACACACGTGACAAGAGCACTCCCTACCTGGTAGATTTATGATTTTCTTAACGGATCAAGTAAGTGCTTTAAACCATTGTGATCCAACTCATGCATAAGCGCCAATAACTGCCCTAAATTACCCGATGGAAAGCCCTCACGCGCAAACCAATTCAGGTAATTTCCTGGCAAATCCGCAATAATCCGCCCTTTGTATTTTCCGTAAGGCATCGTGACTTCAACGAGTTTTTTTAGGTTCTCTGGATTCATAAGTTAAAGTATAAAAAAATCAATCGAGTCTGCCCCCTTTTGTTCTGCCCCCTTTAGTTATAAGTGCGAGACCAAACCAATTTTTTGTTCATATTCAGCAATAAAGCTATCAAGATTATTAAAAACCATTTGACTACGACTTTCCCTATCTTTAGAGGCATGAACTTGATCTGCTATCGTTTTGTAAAACTTGCATAAATCTGTAGCCTTTTCCTCATCCCAGTAAGGCGTAAAAAGCGCATCAAGCTCTTTAATAAAAAAGTGATTGGCTAGTTTATGCAGGGCTTTATCTCGTGTTGAAAATAACCAAACATCATGAGGTTCGTTACTTCGATAATTATTTTGCCATGTACGCAAATAAGTTAAATCCCAAGCGGCATTTTGAATCCCATCTTTTAACTTGACAGGGTTATCTGAGCCAATACCTTTTAGCATTCCAGATTCGCGAGAAGGGCTAAAATACATGGATACAAAATGAGTGACTACATTATTCAAAAGCATTTCTTTCTGCATCCATTGAATAAATGCTTTGATTTTTTCTTGTCCAGACAAACCATTAGTGCGCTCAATCTCCGCTACTTTCATTAAATACAAATAATTTAACTTCCAGTGATTCAGTTTTTTTGAAAATTCATCATCTGGCACCTCATTCACAATGGTCGGTCTTGGAATTCTTATAGCATCTCGCAAATTACTTCTTTGTCCCAATGCGATTTCTGCATAGATATCAGGTTCAACATTATCAGCCTTTCTAAAAAATTCTAATTCATCAAGTGCCTGCTGATGACTGGATTTTTGCGCTCTTTCATAAAGCGCAATATTAGGCTCAACCGGTATGCCGCTCAAAATAAAAAAATACATTAAGGCGCAAGCAATCTTATCATTGTCATGCCCCTGTATGTCTTGGTCGTTACCTAGCTTTACTAAGGTCGTAAAGACATTCAAATCAATCATCGCACCAACAAACACTCCCTCGTCACTTTGCGCACGAAGATAGGATAATATTTCATAAGGATCGGTCAACGTTGATGGGCTAGTGATAAAAGGTTTTACCTCATTGAGAATCGACTGGATTCCATCAAATAACTTTGGATCGGTTTGCACCTGAATCACTTCAAACTGCTCCATTTTCTAATCTCTCTAAACTTTGAAGCCACCCATTAAAATGAGCGTATTTTGCTCTTTTTTGATTCTGTCCAATATCACTGAAATCAAACTCCATTAAAATAATAGTATTTTAATTAATAAAAAACCCGCGACTTTTAAGGTGCGGGTTTTTATTAACAAAGAGAAGTTATCTATTTCAGATCACTTTTTCTTTTTAGGCGGCATCAAGTCCGTAATCGTACCTTCCGCCATTTCCGCGGCGAAACAGAGCGTTTCGCTGAGCGTTGGGTGCGGATGAATGGTGAGACCGATGTCTTGCATGTCGGCGCCCATTTCGATGGCGAGCATGGCTTCGGCGACCAGTTCACCGGCATTCGGGCCGACGATTCCGCAGCCTAACAGGCGATGCGTCTCGGCACAGAACAGAGCTTTGGTCATGCCTTCGTCACGGCCCAAGCTCAAGCTACGGCCAGACGCGGCCCAAGGGAAAGCGCCTTTTTCGTATTCGATGCCTTCGGCTTTCAACTCGTCTTCGGTTTTACCGGCCCAAGCGACTTCCGGGTCGGTATAGGCGACGGATGGAATGCCCATTGGCGTAAAGGCGCTTGGCATGCCGTTAATGACTTCCGCGGCCACTTTGCCTTCATGCACGGCTTTGTGGGCCAACATCGGTTGCCCGACGATATCGCCGATGGCGTAGATGTGGTCCACATTGGTTTTCTGGCGTTCGTCCACTTCGATAAAGCCCCTGTCGTTGACGACGACACCGGCTTTTTCGGCGTCAATCAACTTGCCGTTCGGTGCACGACCGACGGCGACCAGAATGCGGTCAAACGTATCGGTTTCCGGGCAGCCTTTGCCTTCGAAGGAAACGACCAAGCCTGCGTCCGTGGCTTCCACATTGGTGACCTTGGAACCGAGGTAGATGTTTTCGTATTTCTTTTTGATTTGCTTCAACAACGGGCGGACGATGTCTTTATCCGCGCCGGGAATGATGTTGTCGGCCAATTCCACAATGGTGACATTCGCTCCTAGAGAATCGTATACCTGCGCCATTTCCAGCCCGATAATACCGCCGCCGATGACCAACATGCGATTCGGCACTTCTTCCAGTTCCAACGCATCGGTGGAATCCATCACGCGCGGATCGTCATGCGGAATAAACGGCAGTTTCACCACGCGGGAACCGGCGGCGATAATGGCGTTTTCAAACGCGATGGTTTGGGTGCCGCCCTCGGCCAGTTCGACCGTGACGGTGTTGGCGGAGCTGAATTTGCCGTAACCTTGCACCACTTGCACATTACGCGCTTTGGCCAGGCCTGCCAAACCACCGGTCAACTTGCCGATCACGGAATCTTTGTAATCACGCATTTTGTTAAGGTCGATTTCCGGTTCGGCGAAGGTGATGCCGTGCGCGCCCATTTCGCGGGTTTCGTTCAACACCACGGACATGTGCAACAAGGCTTTGGATGGGATACAACCCACGTTCAAGCACACTCCACCGATGGAGGAATAACGCTCGATCATCACCACTTTTTTGCCCAAATCAGCGGCGCGGAAAGCGGCGGTATAACCGCCCGGGCCGGAGCCCAGCACCAAGACTCCGCACTGAATGTCGGCCTCCGGTAAGTCGCTGGCGACGACGGCCGCTGGCGCTTCCGGGGCTTTTTCTTCAGGGGTTTCGTCCGGATTTTCGTCTGGTGTAACGCTTTCTTCGACATTGGAAGAAACGGTTTCTTCGTCGGCGATTTCGATTTTCCCGACGACGGAACCTTCCTTAACCTTGTCTCCGACGTTGATATTGACTTCGGTCACCTTACCGGCGAACGGCGCCGGGATTTCCATGGTCGCTTTGTCGGATTCCAAAGTCAGCAAGGAATCGTCCTGAATGACTTCGTCCCCGGCGGCGACCAATACTTCAATGACGTCTACTTCAGCAAAATCACCGATATCGGGAATGAGAATATCCACTACTTTACTCATACATTTCTCCCAATTACAGAATCAACTGACGTAGATCGGTCAGGTATTGACCAACGGTGGTGGTGAAGCGCACGCCTTCCGCCCCGTCGATAACGCGATGGTCGTAAGACACGCTGAACGGCATCACCAGACGCGGTTCAAATTCTGCACCGTTCCAGACCGGTTGCATCCTGGCTTTAGACAAGCCCATGATGGCGACTTCCGGTGCATTGACGATTGGCGTGAATTGCGTGCCGCCGATGCCACCCAAGCTGGAGATGGTGAAACAGCCGCCGGACATATCCGCCGGGGTCAGTTTACCGTCACGTGCTTTGGCGGACAGTTCCATCAGGTCTTTGGACAAATCGAAGATACCTTTTTGATCAACATCGCGCACGACTGGAACGACCAAGCCGTTCGGCGTATCGACAGCGACACCGATGTTGTAATAATGCTTCTTGATAATGGACTGACCGTCCGGCGACAAGGAGGCGTTGAAGTTCGGGAATTCCTGCAAGGCTTTGACCACGGCTTTCATGACGAAAACCAGCGGCGTCAATTTGACACCGACTTTTTCGGCCTGCGCTTTCATGCTCTTACGGAAAGCATCCATTTCAGTGATGTCGCTTTCGTCAAATTGCGTGACGTGCGGCACATTCAACCAAGAGGTTTGCAGGAACTTGCCGGAGATTTTCTTGATGCGGCCCAGTTCGACGGTTTCGGTTTCGCCGAATTGGCTGAAATCGATTTCCGGAACGGATGGAATGCCCGCGCCGCCTTGTGGCTGGCCGGAAGCCGCGGTCGAACCTTGCATGACCGATTTGATCATGGCTTCGACGTCGTTTTGCTGGATGCGACCTTTTGGCCCGGTGCCGGTGACGGCATTCAGGTCCACGCCCAACTTACGCGCAAAGGCACGCACCGATGGCGACGCGTGATAAGCCGCGCCCATGGACTGAGCATTAACCGGCTTCGGCACGGACGGCACATTAGGCGCTGGTGCTTTGGTTTCTTGCGGTGCTGGCGCTGTTTTTTCGGCTTTTGGCGCTTTTTTAGCGGGTTCTTCTTTTTTCGCGTCGGCTTTCGGAGCTTCTTTAGGGGCTTCTTCCGCGGCCGCGTCATCGGCTTCGATGTCGAGAATGTAATCGCCTTCCGCGACACTGTCACCCACTTTAACCGTGACTTTGGTCACTTTACCGGACACCGGAGATGGAATTTCCATCGTGGCTTTGTCCGACTCCAACGTTACCAGAGAATCGTCAACCGCGACCACATCCCCTTCGGCAACCAATACTTCGATGACTTCGACGGAATCAAAATCACCTATATCCGGGATATTAATTTGCTGTGTAGCCATTATTCTATTCCTTTTTGGATTCGGCTCGCCTGTTGCGAACCGAATGTGAATTCTTTAGGCCGTTTTCACGACCCATGTCTTATCGACACGTGTAATCAAGCATGAACCGGGTAGGGTTTTTCACTATCAATCCCGTATTTCTCAATTGCTTTCTGAACAACGTCCGGCTTGATGCTGCCCGCATCGGCCAACGCTTTCAAAGATTCCACGACAACGTAGTAGCGGTCCACTTCGAAGAACTTACGCAGTTGTTCACGTGTATCGGAACGTCCGAAGCCGTCGGTCCCGAGTACATAGAATTCACCTGGAACATATTCGCGGATACGGTTTGGGTAATCGCGAATATAGTCGGTGGCCGCAATAAATGGTCCTTCCGAACCAGATAAAGTGGCTTCACAGTAAGACAGTTTTTGTGTCTCGGTTGGGTGCAACGCATTCCAGCGTGCGGTTTCAATACCGTCGCGACGCAACAGGTTGAAACTTGGAGCCGCCCAGATATCCGCGGCGACATCCCATTCGGATTCCAGCATTTCCGCCGCCGCAATAACTTCGCGGAAGATGGTGCCGGAGCCCATGAGTTGTACTTTGTTTTTGTGCTTCGCATCGGATTTTTTGAAGGAGTACAGCCCTTTCAGGATGCCTTCTTCCGATCCATCCGGCATGGCCGGGTGCGAGTAGTTTTCGTTCATACACGTGATGTAGTAGTAAACGTCTTCCTTATCATGGAACATACGACGAATACCGTCACGGATGATGACCGCCATTTCATAAGCGAATGTCGGGTCGTAGGAAATACAGTTCGGAACCTGGTCGAATTGAATCAGGTTATGACCGTCTTGGTGCTGCAAGCCTTCGCCTTCCAGCGTGGTACGACCGGCAGTTCCGCCCATCAGGAAACCACGTGCGCGGGAATCCCCGGCCGCCCACGCCAAGTCACCGATACGCTGATAACCGAACATGGAGTAGTAAATATAGAAAGGCACCATGCTCACACCGTAGTTGGCGTAAGCGGTGGCCGCTGCAATCCAGTTGGACATGGCACCGGCTTCGTTGATGCCTTCTTGGAACACCTGTCCGTTGGCCGTTTCCTTGTACCACATCAACTGGTCGGAATCCATTGGCTCATAAAGCTGTCCGGCCGGGTCATAAATACCCACCTGACGGAACAAACCTTCCATACCGAAAGTACGTGCTTCATCCGGAATAATCGGCACACAACGTGGCCCGATTTTCTTGTCACGCAACAGAATGGAGATGATGCGAACGAACGCCATGGTCGTGGACATTTCACGATCTTCGGTGCCTTCGGTCAGCATTTTAAACGCCGACAAATCAGGAACTGGCAATGGCTCGGCATGATCCTGACGCACAGGCAGTTCACCGCCCAGGAGTTCACGACGTTCTTTCATGTATTTGATGATATCGGAGTTTTCGTCCGGACGGTGGAACGGAATGTCTTTTTCCAGTTCTTCGTCGGAAACCGGCACCGAGAAACGGTCACGGAAATATTTCAAGCCGTCTAAGTCCAGTTTCTTTTGCTGGTGAGCGGTGTTGGCCGCTTCACCGTATTTGCCCATACCGTAACCTTTGATGGTTTTGGCCAAAATAACGGTTGGTTGTCCTTGGGTTTCGGTCGCGCGCTTGTAAGCGTTGTAAATCTTACGTGGCGAGTGGCCGCCGCGCGTCAGACGGAAGATTTCATCGTCGGTCATGTCTTTGACCAAATCAGCGGTTTCCGGGTATTTACCGAAGAAGTGTTCGCGTACGAAAGCACCGTCTTTAGCTTTGTAAGCCTGGTACTCACCGTCCACGACTTCGCCCATACGCTCAATCAGTTTACCGGTGGTGTCTTTGGCCAGCAAACGATCCCAGCCGGAGCCCCAGATGACTTTGATGACATTCCAGCCGGCACCACGGAAAACCCCTTCCAGTTCTTGAATGATTTTGTCATTGCCTCGAACCGGCCCGTCCAGACGCTGAAGGTTACAGTTGATGACGAAAATAAGGTTGTCCAGGTTTTCACGTTTCGCTAACTGCAAGGCACCACGGGATTCCGGTTCGTCCATTTCACCGTCACCCAGGAAAGCCCAGACTTTACGCCCTTGGGTTTCAGACAGGCCGCGTGCTTGCATGTATTTCATGAAACGGGCTTGGTAAATGGCCATCAAAGGCCCCAGGCCCATGGAAACGGTTGGGAACTGCCAGTAGTCCTGCATCAACCAAGGGTGAGGGTAAGACGATAAGCCGTTGCCGTCCACTTCCTGACGGAAGTTATGCAATTGATCCACATCCAAACGCCCTTCCATAAAGGAACGCGCATACATCCCCGGCGCGGTGTGCCCTTGGAAGAACACCATATCGGCACCTTGTTCGTGCTTCGGCCCTTTAAAGAAGTGGTTCATGCCCACTTCATAGAGTGTGCAACTGGACGCGTAAGAGGCGATATGCCCCCCAACGCTGGTGGATTTGTTGGCTCTGGCCACCATTGCCATCGCATTCCAACGCAATAAAGCGCGGAGCTTGCGTTCCAGGCCGACATCGCCCGGATAATTGCTCTGTTCTTCCGGTGCAATGGTGTTGATATAGGGGGTGTTTGCCGAATACGGAATATCAATTCCGTGGACACGGGCTTTTTCGATCAAGGAGCCAATAATATGTTGCGCCTTGTCGGAGCCTTCGAAAGAGACGACCGCCTCCAGTGCATCGATCCATTCTTGTGTTTCTTGTGGATCCTGATCAACGAACTTATCGTTCATAAAAATTAACCTCTTTGGTTGGTTCAAACCTGCTTCAGGGGCTGGGTTTTCCTGAAGCCACTCAGTAGAACGTAGTTCTTACGTCTACCGCCAACAAAATCCATTTTGGTTTCCAGCTACTTAGTATTTCCAAAACGTCTGAACTTTTCAGGCTTGGGGACATAGGTCACCCTGTGATGTAGTTATCACACTACACTCGTTCAAATTAAATGCGCTGGCATCATAACATTTTTTACCTAGTTTTCCTAACGAAGGATGCGCTTTAAGCGCCTTCTTGGCGGCAACCGACTGCGGAATGTCAGTAATATTTTGATTTAAATGCGAAACTGTTCAGAAAAATGTTCCCGGCACGGGAACAAATTAAAGGCGGGTCTGTCAATACAGAAAAGAAGAAAAAGAGAGAGATCAGACGTGTTCTTTGATCCAGAAAGTATTAAGGTGTTCTTCCAGCTCGGTTAAAGCGCGCTGGTAAACCGACTGTTTGAACTCCACCACATTCTGCACCGGTAGCCAATAGTCCACCCAGCTCCAGCCTTCAAATTCAGGCGTTTCATGGGTGTTCAAGTCAATTTTGTCTTCGTCACTCAACATTCCCAGCATAAACCAGATTTGCTTTTGTCCGATACACACCGGTTGACTGTAATGGCGAATCAAATGTTTTGGCAAATCATAAGACAACCAATCCTGCGTTCGGCCCAATACGCGGACATCCGAAGGCTCCAAGCCAACCTCTTCTTTCAGCTCGCGGAAAACGGCCTGTTGCGGTGTTTCATTTTCACGCACACCGCCTTGCGGAAACTGCCAAGCTTCCTGGTGCATACGCTTTCCCCAAAACAGCTTTCCTTCTTTATTTACGATTATGATACCCACATTTAAGCGGTATCCCTCTTCATCAATCACGGTTGACCCTTTGGTATTCTTTTTATTTTTCAATATTCAATAGTGTTAATTATTGCAAGAAAACGCCTTTTGTTTCAATCTCTTTTCGCAAAGCTTTGTCTCTAAAATGTCGAAAAGGTGTCCAAGCCCACTTCTCCAGACACGGTTTTCTTTGTTTTTGGGCGTCAGAACCCCGACCATTCCGGCAAATTAACTTCAGAAGAAACGCTGAAATAAGCTACAATGGCGCTTCTTTTTTAATTTAAATAAACTTAATGAAATTATGGCTTTAGCAATCTTTGACCTGGATCACACTTTAATTAATGGCGACAGTGACTACCTTTGGGGCCAATTTTTGATCGAAAAAGGCATCGTGGATAAAACCCACTACCAGACCCAAAACGACCAGTTCTACGAAGATTATAAAAACGGCACGCTTGATATCATGGCCTACCAACATTTTTCGTTGGCTCCCTTGTCCAAATACGATATGGAAACGCTGAATGCTTGGCACCGCGAATTCATGGACACCGTCATTCAGCCTATTTACCAACCTAAAGCCCAGTCACTGGTGGACGAACACCGCGCCAAAGGCGATACTTTACTGATTATTACGGCCACCAACAGTTTCGTCACCCGTCCGATTGCCGAACTTTACGGCATTGAAAACCTGATCGGCACCGACCCTGAAATGAAAAACAACCGTTATACCGGTAACGTGGCTGGTACGCCCTCTTTCCAAGAAGGCAAAGTCACGCGTTTGAACGAATGGTTGATTTGCAACCACCATGACTTATCCGGGAGTTACTTTTACTCCGATTCACGGAACGACATTCCATTGCTGGACATTGTGGAAAACCCAGTCGCCGTGGATTGTGATGAGACGCTGGCCGCTTATGCCCAAAAACGTAACTGGCCGATAATCAGCTTAAAAGAGAGCTTTGCTCGAGATAGTTACACGAGTAAAAATGGCTAAAATCCGTCTGATTTTTGTTGAAAAACTGGCTAATAGCTCGCTATTAGCTGCGTTTTCCGCCTCAATCAGCCAAATTTTCTCTCATTTTTTCTTCGCGTCCTACTCGTGCAAAGCTCTCTAAAAGATTAATCCCGCCCAGGCCAGGCCGGAAAAACCCAAACCGCCGCGCCGGTTCGGCGGTATAATAAAGACTATAAATTCAAAAAAACAACAATAAAACAACCGGTTGCACGTATATTTTCGTATGAAATCTCACCTCATCATTTCAAGACAAACCCGAGCTGAGCAAAACACTCTTCGGCGCATTCAACGGGGCCTGTTACTCGGCATGGCGGCGTTAATCGTCACCATCACAAGTTTGTCGTGGCATTATTACCAAAAAGATAAACAGGTTTTCATCCACTCTACCGAATCCATCTCGCCGTCCAAACTGGATGTCATTTTGGAAGAATTGGCTCACCTGGTCAGTGATGTGATTCAGGACACTTTATTCATCGCCAAAATGCACAAAGACTACCTGGAAAGCTCGCCCAGCCTGGCCATGTTGCAAACCAAGCGACTGCTGGAAAACATTTCCGCCATCAAACCCGTTTACGATCAACTGCGTATACTCAGCCCAAGCGGCATGGAGAAAATCCGCATCAACCAAACCCAAGAAGGCCCTTACGCCGTGCCGCCAAGCCAATTACAGGACAAACGGCATCGCTACTATTACCAGGAAGCCCTGGAAGTGCCGAAAGGCCACATTTACATCAGTCCGATCGACCTCAATATCGAGCATGGCCAAATCGAACGCCCATACAAACCCATGATGCGCTTTGCGACACCGGTTTACGACCACAACAACCAGATTACGTCCGTCGTCATCGTCAACTACCTGGCGCGGGAACTCATCAATGTTCTCAGTAAATACAGCCAAGGCAATGTCCAACTCATGCTGTTGAATCAAGCCGGTTACTGGATTAAAGCCCCACGCCCGGATTTGGAATGGGGTTTCATGTTCCCGGAACACAAAGACACCAAATTCAGCAAGTCCTTTCCGGACGTCTGGAAGGTGATATCCAGCCAAAAAAGTGGTCGTTTAGAGCATCCGGAAGGCATTTTCAATTTTGAGACCATTGATTTCGATAGCATCAAACGCGCCAATGACAAACTCAATCAAACCTTTTCGCTGTCCGCTTTCACGCCGGAATTCAATAACTGGAAACTGGTGACCTATCTACCCAAGGCCACTCTGGATGAAGCCATCGGTTCCATGCAGGTTCGCTATGTGTTAATTGCCGGGTTGTTAATCATCTTAAGCAGCATCAGCCTGTTTCTGCTGTATCAGAACGCCCTAAGCCGTTATAAACAGCGACAGGCCCTTTTATCTCAGGCTTATTTCGACCAGCTCACCGGCGCTTACAACCGTACGTCTTTGGACAATATCACCCAAGAAACCTTCACACATGACAAAGATGCCGCTTTCATCTTTATCGACTTGGACGAATTCAAACCCATCAACGATCAATATGGGCACCAGACTGGAGACGAAGTCTTGAAAATCAGCGTCAAGCGCGTCCAACACCTGCTGCGCGCCAATGACGTGCTGTTCCGTTTGGGAGGTGACGAGTTCGCCATCTTACTCAGCGGGCAAATGAACCGCGCCGACATTGAACACATTGTCCGCCGCATCGAAGAAGTGATCGAAAAGCCGATGCAAATCAAACAAAACCGAATTGAAGTACGCGCCAGTGTCGGTTACAGCTGTTATGGCGAAGACGGCCATGACGCAGACAGTTTGCTGAATGCCGCCGACGAAAAAATGTACGCCGTCAAACACGCTCGAAAACAGTCCAAACAAACCGACTAAACCCGGCGCAATGTTTCAGACATAAAAAAACCGCCAGGCCTGGCGGTTTTTTTATATTGGTGTCACAACTTCCGAAAAAGACTTAACGCATCCCCGGTGGCAACATTCCACCCATGCCCGGCGGCATTTTGCCTGCCATGCCGCGCATCATGTTTTTCATGCCGCCTTTGGAGACCTTTTTCATCATTTTCTGCATTTGCGTGAATTGCTTCATCAATTTATTGATGTCCTGCACCGACGTCCCCGACCCGGCCGCAATACGCTTTTTACGCGAGCCTTTGATAATCGCCGGATGAGCTCGTTCCTGCGGCGTCATGGAATAGATAATCGCTTCCAAGCGTTTGAAGTCCTTTTCCATCGCCTGATTATTCACTTGCTCTTTGATTTGCCCCATGCCCGGCAATTTCCCCATCAGGCCGCCAACGCCACCCATTTGGTTGATCTGCTGCAATTGTTCCAAGAAATCTTCCAAATCGAATTGACCGGATTTTTGAATTTTCTTGGCAAATTTGGCGGCTTTCTTTTGATCGATCTTGGTTTCGGCTTCTTCAATCAAGCTGAGCACGTCACCCATGCCCAGAATGCGCCCGGCCATACGATCCGGATGGAAAGGTTCCAACGCTTCGGTTTTTTCACCGGCCCCGATAAACTTAATGGGCTTGCCGGTGATTTCTCGAATCGACAAGGCCGCACCACCGCGGGCATCCCCGTCGGTTTTAGTCAAAATCACACCGGTCAACGGCAAGGCTTCATCAAACGCTTTCGCGGTATTCGCGGCATCCTGACCGGTCATGGCATCCACCACAAACAGGGTTTCCACCGGTTTAACCGCGGCGTGCAGGCGTTGAATTTCCTGCATCATGTCATCGTCAATATGCAAACGACCGGCGGTGTCGAGAATCAATACATCCACAAACTGTTTACGTGCTTCCGCTCGTGCATTATTGGCAATATCCACCGGATCCTGGTCGGCAGAAGACGGATAAAACACCACATCAATCTGTTCGGCCAGCGTTTCCAACTGCTTAATGGCGGCCGGGCGATAAACGTCCGCCGACACCACCATGACTTTTTTCTTTTCACGCTCTTTCAACCAGCGCGCCAACTTGCCGACCGAGGTGGTTTTACCCGCCCCTTGCAAACCGGCCATCATAATGACCGCTGGCGGTTCGACATTGAAATTCAGGGGCGCCGCTTCTTGGCCCATCACGTCGGTTAACTGCTCGCGTACAATCTTGATAAACGCTTGGCCCGGATTCAAGCTGGTGGACACTTCCTGACCGATGGCTCTTTCCTGCACCTTGTCAATGAAGGTTTTCACCACTGGCAAGGCCACATCCGCTTCCAACAAGGCCCGGCGAACATCGCGCAAAGCGTCTTTGATATTGGATTCCGTTAAACGTCCTTGACCGGTAATCGCTTTAAACGATTTGGACAGACGATCCGATAGATTATCAAACATAGTTTTTCCCTATACGAATTCGTGGCAACTGACTTCCATTTCGCCCACCGGTAAAGGTTGAAAGCGGCGGGCTTTAAGGAATTATGCTGAATTTCGTTTCATTTAATTCTGATTTTCGATATTATACGGCTTTAGTCACCAAATATCTAAGATAGCACGGGATTTTCATTGGATTTTTTCAGCCAAAGCAACGGCCCGGCGATCACTCAAAACCGGAAGGATTAGAATGACCATCAGCGTTTTCATCGCACTTTTTTCCAGTTTGCTCTACCTGTATGCCACCCATATCCTGTGGCAACGCTTTAAAAGTGACGAGACTGAGGCAGCGAACTTCAACCGCCACAAATTATTGCTGATTGCCGCACTGGCGGCCGTTGTGCACTTAGTTTCCTTTTCCGGGCACTTGTTCAGTGACGGCATGATTATGTTCCGTTTCGGTACCGGGCTGTCGCTTATTTCGTGGATTGCCGTGGTCATTCTGCTGATTACCAACATCAATAAAGCCACCGAAAACCTCGGTATCTTTATTTTCCCCTTGGCGGCGTTAACTACTTTATTACCTTTTATCAATTCCAGCTTCCAGCCGTTGCCTTTGGCGCTGGGCAGCCACATCCTGATTTCCATCACCGCTTACAGCATCATGGGGCTGGCGGCGGCACAAGCCACCTTGTACGCCATTCAGGAAAGACGTTTCCAAAAGCGCCAACTGAGCATTGTCTTTAAGAACCTACCCCCGTTGCAAATCATGGAAAAAACCCTGATTCAATTGGTGATCATCGGTTTTATTTTCCTGAGCTTTGCGCTCTTAAGCGGCGTCTTCTTTATGGAAGACATTTTCGCGCAACATTTGGTGCATAAAACCTTCTTCGCCATTCTGGCCTGGCTCACCTACGGCCTGTTGATTTTTGGGCACTTTCAGTTCGGTTGGCGCGGCCAGAAAGCGGCCTATTACACCATCTGGGCGTATTTCCTACTGATTTTGAGTTACATCGGTACGGAAATCGTTCTGAACTTCATGATGCACGCCAAGGGCTAAAACGACCGAAACCAAGATCAACGCAAAGAGTAACGCGAGGTATCGGCACTTCGGTCCTTGGTGTCTATTGTCGTAAAAATGTCATGGCGTAACCCGCTCAGAATCGCTATAATTTCCTTTCGATTAACTACCCAAAAGAATCATCTTGAACAGTATTCCCATTTCGGTCCTTTTCGGGATCTTAGCCTTACTCATCATTCTTTCCGCCATCTTCTCAAGTTCCGAAACCGGAATGATGGCCTTGAACAAATACCGCCTGAAGCACCGTGTCAAAGAAGGTCACAAAGGCGCCATCAAAGCCCAAAAACTCCTGGAATCCCCGGATCGTTTGCTGGGCGTTATTCTGCTGGGTAATAACTTCGTCAATATCTTCGCGTCTTCCGTCGCCACCATCATAGCCATGCGCTTGATTGGTGAAGCCGGTATTGCCCTCGCTGCCGGGATACTGACACTGGTCATCTTGGTCTTTTCCGAAGTCGCCCCTAAAACCTTAGCCGCGCTGTATCCGGAAAAAATCGCTTACCCGGCCGCTTATGTCTTGGAACCATTATTAAAGCTACTGTCGCCACTGGTTTGGCTGGTAAACTTTTTTGCCAATAACTTTCTGCGCCTGTTCGGCGTCAAAGTCACGGATACGGAAGCAGACGACCATGCGTTAAGCCGCGAAGAATTGCAAACACTGATTAACGAAGCCACCGGTCGATTACCAAAACAATATCGCACCATGCTCAACGGCATCATGCAATTGGAAAGCATCACCGTGGAAGACGTGATGATTCCGAAACAGGACATTTACGCCATCGATGTCAATGAGCCGATGGAGGAAATCGTTAAGAAAATTCTTAAGTCACCCTTCACACGCATTCCGGTGTATCGCGAAAACCTGGATGAGGACTTACTCGGGGTGATCAACCTGCGTAAAGCGCTGCCGTTGCTGACCAAACCCGACCTGTCATTGAAAGACATTATCAAGGCGACCCGTCCGGGCTATTTCATCCCGGAAACCACCACCTTAAACATCCAGCTTTCCAGCTTTAATAAACACAAACGCCATATGGCGTTGATTGTGGACGAATACGGCAACCTGCAAGGCTTGCTGACTCTGGAAGACCTGCTGGAGGAAATCGTCGGCAAATTCAGCACCGACACCCGAGAGAAGGCCTATACCAAAGTGGCCATGCATCAGGACGGTTCCATTACATTCGACGCCTCGGAGTTTATTCGAGACGTGAATAAAACCTACCAGTTTGAATTGCCGACCGACGGGCCAAAGACCCTGAACGGTTTGATTCAGGAAGAATTGGAAACCTTGCCGGAAGTTGGCACCTGCCTGAAGGTCGGTAATTATATTTTGGAGGTCACCGAAACCTCCAAACACGCCATTGAAAAAGTGAAACTGACGCAGGCTGACCCGACGCTGCGCTTCAAATAAACAAGGAATGTTATGTCTTTTATTTTTGAAAACGACCAGGCCTGGCGAAAACTGAAAAACGGCATGAAACAACTGGCCCGGCAAGAAGTGCTGCCACGCTTCCGCCATGTGGATGCCTCTACCAAGGCGGATGGTTCGGTGCTGACCGAGGCGGATACCGAAATGCAAAAGGCTACCGAAGCGTTTCTGAACGCGCACTGGCCCCAGTTCACCTTTTTGGGCGAAGAATCTTCCGCCCAAGAACAGAAAGATGCTCTCGCCTCCGATAACGGTTGCTGGATACTCGATCCCGTTGACGGTACCAGCAACTTCGCCAGCGACATCCCGGTTTACAGCGTATCACTGGCCTTAATCATGCAAGGCGACGTCAAACTGGGCCTGGTCTACGACCCGGACCGCGATGAGCTGTTCGCCGCCCGCAAAGGGCTTGGCGCGGAGTTAAATGATCGTACACTGATTGCCCAAACCGCGAAAACGGAACTGAAAAAATGCATCGGGCTAGTGGACTTCAAGCGTTTGCAGGCGCCCCTATCGACTGAACTGGTGCTGAAACCGCCTTACGCATCGCAACGCAGCATCGGCTCTGTGGCATTAGACTGGTGTTGGATTGCCGCTGGGCGCGGCCAACTTTATTGTCATGGCGCTCAAAACATTTGGGATTACGCGGCGGGCTGGCTGATTCTAAACGAAGCCGGCGGCAAAAGCGCCAGCCTGAATGGTGACAGCGTTCTGGTTTCGGAAGTGGTGAAACGCTCTGCGGTAGCAGCCACCACGCCCGCACTTTTCGATGACTGGTTTGCAACGCTGCAAGATTACCAAAAAACCAACTAGTCCAACCGTAAACAAACCTCAAAACGCCCAGGCCTGGGCGTTTTACTCAAACCCCGGTAACCGTTGGTTCGCCGCGCCCCAAACCATCAACAAACGCTTCAACTGCGTCACATCAAGCGGCTTAGTCAGGTAATCGTTCATACCGGCTTCCAAAACTTTCTCGCGATCACCGCTCAACGCATTCGCGGTCAAGGCGATAATGGGCACGCTGGCTCGGCTGGAAGTGAGTTCTCGGATTTGATGCGTCGCTGTCAACCCATCCATTTCCGGCATTTGCATATCCATTAACACCACATCAAACGAATGGTCCGCCACCTTCACCATCTCAACGGCCTCAAGGCCATTACCGACCACCGTGACTTGATGCCCAAGCTTGGACAGAATGGCCTTGATCAGTAATTGATTGGGTAAATTATCCTCCGCCACCAGAATGTTCAGAGGGGCCACGTCCAAATCCATTTCCTGGAACGTCTCGACAGGAACTTTTGGCGGGTTCGCCGGCACCAATGGCAATTCGAACCAAAAGGTGCTGCCGTGGCCGTATTCACTGTTGACGCCAATATCACCGCCCATCATATCCACTAGTTTTTTACAGATAGACAACCCTAGCCCCGTACCGCCGAATTGCCGAGTGGTGGAAGCATCCGCTTGTGTGAAAGCCGAAAAGAGTTTGTCGATATGCTCAGCACGGATGCCGATGCCCGAATCCGTTACTTCAAAACGAATGCGCTTTGTTTCGGTCGGCCGAACCTTCACCGACACACGACCTTTCGTTGTGAACTTCAATGCATTGCCGACCAGGTTCAACAGAATTTGACGCACACGCGCCGCGTCGCCAAGGTAATAAACCGATAAACGTTCCGAATAGTCTTCGGACAATTTCACGCCTTTTTTCTCCGCCAGCAAACCATTCATGTCCAGAATGCCTCGTATCAACCGGGACAGATCGAATGCCGCCGATTCCAGCTCAACCTTATTGGCTTCCAGCTTGTTGAAATCAAGGATATCGTTAATCAACTGCAACAAGTGCTCGCCGGAATGGCGAATCATATCGACATAATGCTTTTGTTCATCTTCCAGCGCCATATCTTGTAACAGTTGCGCGGTACCAATGACGGAGTTCAGCGGTGTGCGAATTTCATGGCTCATGACCGACAGAAATTCGGATTTCACCTGAACGGCTTCCTCGGCCGCCATCTTGGCATCCCGCTGCAAGTCTTCCGCCAGTTTACGCTCGGTGATATCCAATGAAAAACCGAGCAACCAATTTTTGACCGAATCATCTTCATAAATCGTAATCGGCCCTTTGCCCTGCATCAGCCATCGGCATTCACCATTGGGCAACTGAACCGGTTCTTCTGAGACAATCAAGCGCCCTTCTTGTATCACTTTCTGATCTTGTAACGCCGACTGTTTGGCTTGTTCAATCGGAAATATTTCATAATCGGTTTTGCCAATGGCCAAAGCCCGATCAATACCGGTATCTTTTTCCGTCTGCTCACTGAAAAACCGGAAACAGCCTTTATCGTCTTTCACATAAATACTAATCGGCAAGCTATCGATGATTTGCTCCACCAACTGCTCACGCTGCTTCACCATGTCTTCGACAAATTTTCGTTCGGAAATATTAACCAGGTTGCCCACAAAACGGACGGCTTCATCGTCTTCAGTATCTTTAATCGCTTTACCGCAACTTTGCAACCAAATGTAAATGCCCATCGCCGTTTTGAAACGAAACTCCACTTCAAACGGCCAGGCGGTTTCCAAGTGCATTTCCAGCGCTTCGTCCACCGCCTCGATATCGTCCGGGTGGATGCGTTTAAAGAAATCCGACTTGGTGCGCCCTAAATCGGATACGGTCACGCCACAAATTTCATGCACGTTGCGACTGTATTTGACCGATTCATCGGTCAGATTGAAATCAAACACGCCATTATGCGAGGCTTCCAGAACGGTTTCGTAAAAATCAAAAATGCCATCTTCTTGGGAATGGTGTTCGGAAAAGTCGGGAAAAAACTGCACCAACAGGCAACCTTGGTGCGGTGTCACAATAAAACGCAACGATTGGATATTGCCGGGAATTTTATGCAGAAAGCTACTGGGAATGCGTTTTTTATCCGCTTCCATCAGTGATAAACGTAATGAAATGTCCTGCGAGAGGTCGTAATCGCCCCAAATCGCTTTGGCGGCGTCATTTTGTGACTCAATCCACCACTCGGCTTCACCGCTAGAACGCACCACCGCCGAAGCAAGTTCGACGTCATTCAGGTGAATGGCTTCCAGCCCTGCGGATTGATGGGTGGATTGATGTGTCATAGCCTGATATCACCTAAAAGCGATTGGAATATAATGGCTATTCTACATGAAATCCCCGTCGATAGAACGGGGTAAAAATTCGTATCGGTTGTGGCTATATTTGCGCCAAGGCTTGCTGAAGCGTTGAGACTCCGATGACCTCCATGCCAGGCACTCCGCCTTTCGGAATATTGGCGTTCGGCACGATCGCCTTTTTAAAACCGTGCTTGGCCGCTTCGAGAATGCGTTCTTGACCACTGGAGACCGGTCGAATTTCGCCGGACAACCCAACCTCACCAAATACAATCCAATCTTGTGGCAGGACTTTATTTTTCAAACTGGAGACAATGGCACACAGCACCGCCAAATCCGCGCTGGTCTCGCTGACCTTCACGCCGCCCACCACATTAACGTAAACGTCCTGATCTCCGGCCTGTACGCCGGCATGGCGGTGCAACACCGCCAGCAACATCGACAAACGGTTGTATTCCAAACCGACCGTCACCCGTTTCGGTGCACCATACGGCGACTCATCGACCAACGCTTGAATCTCGACCAATAAAGGGCGAGAGCCTTCCCAGAGCACCATCACCGCCGACCCCGGCGAGGGTTCCTCCGCCCGAGACAAAAAAATTGCAGACGGATTTTTAATTTGCTTCATTCCCTTATCGGTCATGGCAAACACACCCAGTTCATTGACGGCACCAAAACGGTTTTTAATGGCACGCAAAGTGCGGAAACGACTGTCGGATTGCCCTTCCAAAAACAACACCGTATCGACAATATGTTCCAGTACCCGTGGTCCGGCGACCTCGCCAGACTTGGTCACATGACCGACCAGAAACACCATAATTTGATTTTGTTTGGCGAAACGCGTCAGATAAGCAGCCGATTCGCGCACCTGCGACACGCCACCCGCCGCACTGCTGACGTCACCCAACTGCATGGTCTGAATCGAATCCACCACCATCACTTTGGGTTGCTCTGTCTGCGCCGCCATGGTGATGGCCTCCACATCCGTTTCCGTCAGCAAACGCAGCTTATCTTCCGGCAACGTCATCCGTTTAGCGCGCATGGCTACCTGCTGCAAAGATTCTTCGCCAGTCACATAAAGCACTTTTTGACTCTGACTCAACTGACAACAAACCTGCAACAGCAACGACGACTTACCGACACCCGGATCGCCACCAATCAACACCACCGACCCCGGCACAATGCCGCCACCCAGCACACGATCCAACTCGGACAAGCTGGAATCAATACGAGGCACTTCCGACAGCTCGACTTCGTTGACCGACATCACGGTTTGTTCGGACGCTCCGGCATAACCGACGGTTTGCGTCCGCCCTGAAGCTTTGGTTTTGGAGGCCGATACCTTGAATTCCTTCAAAGAGTTCCATTCACCACAGGCGGTACATTGCCCTTGCCATTGCGCATAATCGGCACCACACTCGGTACAGACATACGCCAGTTTCACTTTTTTAGCCATTTTTAGACGTCACCTAAACAAAAAAGCCCGCAGAGCGGGCTTTCGAAAACAGCGATCAATGTTTGATGTCTCGCCAGTATTCTTTTTTCAATAAATAAGTCAATAGGATCAAGACCAACAGGAAGAGAATCACCTTCCAGCCGAGGTCATGGCGTTGCATCTTAGCCGGTTCCCCCGCGTACTCCAAAAAGTTGGTAATATCGCGCGTAGCCTGTTTAAACTCTTCGGCTGACATATGACGCTGCATGCCTTCCAAGACATTCGGCATCACGGTGCCGTGCAATAGGCGATTATCCCATTCTCCAGTCTTTTCGTCCAACTCATAGCCTCGCATGAAGCTATAGATGTAATCGGAACCTTTCAAACGTGCCATCAGTGACAAGTCCGGCACTTTCGTGCCAAGCACTTCTTCATCAACACCCGGCAACATACGGGTGGTGACGTTATCCACCGCTCGATTCTGGCCATGCGCCATCGCTTCGACCACTTCTTCATCGGTCCAACCGAAATCACGGGCAATGCGGTTATAACGTAGATATTTCACCGAGTGACACGCCATGCAGTAGTTTGAGAACAAAACCGCACCGCGCTTCAGCGAGTCTTTGTCTTCCAGGCTGTTATCGGCTTTCTCCAAGTCCAGTGCCGGACCGCCAGCCGCGAAACCAGCCAACGGGAAAAGCATGCATAAAATGAAAATTGAACTGATTTTTCTCATGTTAACTGACCCTCTCCGGAATTGGCTTGGTTTTCTCACTCACCGATGTGAATGGCAAGATAATAAAGAACAGGAAATAGGTCGCGGTGAAAACGCGCGCCAATTTCGTCAGTTCCGGTGTCGCCGGCTGTGTACCCAACCAGCCTAAAACCAAGAAACTCACCACAAACATGGTCAACAACACTTTAAAGGACGCACCACGATAACGGATGGACTTCACTTTACAGCGGTCCAGCCACGGCATGGCGAAGAGCACCGCAATCGCCGCGCCCATCGCAATGACACCCAGCAATTTATCCGGCACGGCACGCAACACCGCATAGTATGGCGTGAAATACCAGACAGGGGCAATGTGCTCCGGCGTCTTCAACGGGTTCGCCGGTTCAAAGTTCGGCGGTTCGATGAAGTAGCCGCCGCCTTCCGGGAAATAAAACACCACGATTGCGAACAACAACATGAACACGGACGCGCCGAACAAATCCTTAACCGTATAGTAAGGATGGAACGGGATACCGTCGATTGGCAACCCTTTTTCGTTTTTGTACTTTTTGATTTCCACGCCGTCCGGGTTGTTGGAGCCGACTTTGTGCAACGCCACTATGTGCATGAACACCAGAATCACCAGTACCAACGGCAAGGCAATCACGTGCAATGCGAAGAAGCGGTTCAAGGTGGCATCGGAAATAACAAAGTCACCCCGCACCCACACGGCTAAATCCGGTCCCACAACAGGTATGGCCCCGAACAGTGAAATAATGACCTGTGCGCCCCAGTAGGACATTTGTCCCCAAGGCAACAAATAGCCCATAAAGGCTTCCGCCATCAACACCAGGAAGATTAGCATTCCCAATATCCACACCAATTCACGCGGATTCTTATAGGAGCCGTAGAGCAGCCCCCGCATCATATGGAAGTAAATAACAATAAAGAAAGCCGAGGCCCCGGTGGAGTGCATATAACGAATTAACCAACCCCACTCGACATCACGCATGATGTATTCGACAGAGTTAAAGGCTTCAGCCGCACTTGGCTTAAAGCTCATGGTCAACCAGATGCCGGTAACGAATTGGTTGACCAACACCAACAGCGCCAGTGAACCGAAAAAATACCAGAAGTTGAAATTTTTAGGCGCGTAATACTCCGCGACATGCTCATTCCATGTGCTGACAAGCGGATAGCGCGCATCCAACCAGGCCAGTAGAGAGTTTTGAGGTTTCTTATGTTCTGTCTGCATCAAACCACTCCTTCTTCTGGGTTCTCACCCACTCTAATGACCGAATCGGAAACATAACGATAAGGTGGAATTTCCAAGTTAGTCGGTGCCGGAACGCCTTGGAAGACGCGACCAGCCAAATCGAAACTGGAACCGTGACACGGACAGAAGAAACCGCCTTTCCAGCCCTTCGCCATATCCGGCGAATCGACCGCCGGGCGATACATCGGCGCGCAACCCAAGTGCGTACAGACACCGACGACAACCAGGTATTCTTCGTTCAAAGCTCGGACTTCGTTCTTACAATATTCCGGTTGCACGGAATCATTCGAATTCGGATCGCGTAATTCACCGTCTAAGGTTGGCAAAATACTCAGCATTTCCGTCGTCCGTCTAACCACCCAAACCGGTTTACCACGCCAGGAAACCGTCAACATTTGGCCGGGTGAGAGTAAATTCAAATCCGCATCCACAGGAGCCCCGGCGGCCTTGGCTTTTTCACTCGGCTGCCAGGAACTCACGAAAGGAACCGCTACAAAGGTAGCGCCTGCCGCCCCTAAAACACCTGTCGCGGCCGTCAATACTTTACGACGCGTCAGGTTTTTGTTCTCAGTCTGCTCTTTTGACGACATAGAGACTTCCTCTTTTGTCCATTTTCTTAATCGTTATACGTTGATCGTATTTTTAAATTTTCTCGCGGCAAACCCTGCGGTCAGCCCAATAAACCTTAAAAATAATCAAAGCGGCTGGCTATTTTACCAAAGCAAAATTAATCCTTACATCAATATCTATTTATGACCATTAAAAATATTTTTATAAATAAAACTAATCATAGGCATAAAAAAAACTGTTCATAACCCGACCGCTTGACTCGGTTTTTCATTAAACCGGATTCGGAACATCCACAAAAACCACTTCCAAATCAAATTGTTGTGCCAAATGTTCACCTAGTGCTTTAACCCCAACACGCTCGGTGGCATGATGCCCGGCCGCTAAGTAATGCACCCTACTCTCCAGCGCTTGATGCGTGGTTTGTTCCGACACTTCGCCACTGATAAACATATCCGCCTGCCAATCAATCGCTTGCTGGATATACCCTTGCGCTCCGCCGCTGCACCAGGCCACCGTTTCAATCGTCTCCGGGCCACCCGGCAAATGCAACGGCGTACGAGCCAAAGAGGTTTCAACCATTTCAATAAACTCATCAACCGGCTTCGGCGAGGCTAAACGCCCCAACCGAACCAAGCTCTTTACATCCGGCGTAATGTCTTCCAACCCCCACATTTGGCCGAGCATGGCGTTATTGCCAACGACCGGATGCGCATCCAAGGGCAAATGATACCCCAACAGATTAATGTCATTCATTAATAAGCTTCGGATACGCTTTTGCTTCATGCCCGTCAGGGTGGCCGGTTCGTTTTTCCAGAAGTAGCCGTGATGCACCAAAATCGCATCTGCTTTTTGCTCAATGGCTTCGTCAATCAACGCCTGACACGCCGTCACGCCAGTGACAATTTTAGCGATTTCGGCTTTTCCGGATACTTGCAACCCATTTGGGGCATAATCTTTAAAATCCGCGACTCGCAGATAATTGTCTAAATATTCAGTCAATTCCGAAATGTGCATTTTTCCTCCCTAAGACGAAAACAGCTAGGTATATTGCGGGCAAAAAAAAATGACCAGGCCTGGTCATTTTTTATGAAACGTAACGCGAATCAGTCTTTAACACGGTAACGCGCCGAAGCGGCGTGCGCCTGCAAGCCTTCACCGTCGGCCAGAACACCAGCCACTTTCCCCAGAACATTCGCCCCTTCCGCCGAACACATAATCAAGCTGGAACGCTTCTGGAAATCGTAAACCCCCAATGGCGACGAGAAACGCGCAGTACGCGATGTCGGCAACACGTGGTTCGGACCGGCACAATAATCGCCTAGCGCCTCGGCTGTGTAACGCCCCATGAAAATCGCACCGGCGTGGCGGATTTTCGGCAGCAAGGCTTGCGGATCTTCAATCGATAACTCCAAGTGTTCCGGCGCGATGGCGTTAATCATTTCGACGGCTTGCTCTTCGTCGTCCACCACGATAATCGCACCACGATCGGTAATGGCTTTGGTAATGATTTCTTCACGCGGCAAGGTTTTCACCAAGCGATTCATGCTGTCATACACTTTTTCGGCAAACTCGGCATCTTGTGTCACCAGAATCGACTGAGCATCTTCGTCATGCTCTGCCTGAGAAAACAAATCCATTGCAATCCAGTCCGGGTTGGTCTGGCCGTCACAATAAACCAAAATTTCCGATGGCCCGGCAATCATGTCAATGCCGACGGTACCGAACACTTCGCGTTTGGCCGTCGCCACGAAAATGTTACCCGGCCCAACAATTTTATCGACCGGCGGAACGGTTTCCGTGCCATATGCCAAGGCCGCCACGGCTTGAGCACCACCCAGTTTGAAGACACGATCGACACCACAAATTTCGGCCGCTGCCAAAACCATATCATTGACGTCTCCGTCCGGTGTCGGCACAACCATGATTAACTCCGGAACACCCGCCACCTTAGCCGGAATGGCGTTCATAATCACCGAAGACGGATAAGCCGCTTTACCACCGGGGACATAAAGGCCGACTTTATCCAGCGGCGTAACCTGTTGACCCAACAAAGTGCCGTCGTCTTCAGTATAAGACCAGGACTGGCCGACTTGCTTTTCATGGTAATCGCGTACACGTTGAGCAGACAATTCCAAGCCTTCGCGCTGATCGGCGGGGATACGTTCCAAAGCCGCTTTCAAGTCACTTTTTGGAATTTCCAAGTCCGCACCCTTCGCTAACGCCAGGCGATCGAATTTTTCCGTGTATTCCAAGAGTGCTTGGTCGCCGTTTTGACGAACATTACGCAACACGTCTTTAACAATTTGATTCACCGATTCATTGGAAACCGTTTCCCATGCCAATAAAGCGTCCAACTCGGCTTTAAAGCTTTCGTCATTTGCAACTAGTTTTCGAACTTTCAACATTTTCTTTTCCATCTTTTCAGGAAGCCGGTCAATTCCTCGGCTTCAGTCTGCCGGGCGATGATTAAATCGCCGATTTAAATTTCTCAACAATATCGTTAATTTGATTAAACTTGGTCTTATACGCATGTTCGTTCACAATCAGGCGCGAGCTGATATCGGCAATATGCTCTTCTGGCTCCAGCCCATTTGCCTTCAAGGTATTACCGGTATCGACCAAATCGACAATTTTGTCCGCCAAATCAATCAAAGGCGCGATTTCCATGGAGCCATACAACTTAATTAAATCCACTTGCTGGCCTTTTTCCGCGTAATAGGCTTTAGCGGATTGAATGTATTTGGTGGCAATTTTAAGACGATGTCCATGTGGTTTGGCTTCTTTCGGCCCGGCCACCATCAGTTTGCATTTGGCAATTTGCAAATCCAACAATTCATTTAAATTGTCGGTTGGCGCTTCCATCAGCACATCTTTACCGGCCACACCGATATCGGCCGCCCCATGCGCGACATAGGTCGGAGCATCCGTCGCACGCACAATCAGCAATCGTACGTTATCGTGATTGGTCGGAATAATCAGTTTACGGCTTTTGCTCGGATCTTCCGCCGGCAAAATATTTGCCGCTTCCAGCAAAGGCAAGGTATCTTTGTAAATTCGCCCTTTTGAGAGCGCTATCGTCAATTGATCAGCCATTATTTCGTCTGTTGCCTAAACAACGTCCTCTTCATTCGTTTATCAGTTCGCCCGGTAGATGTGTGCACCGAGCTTATGGAATTTTTCTTCAATCAATTCGTAACCACGGTCGATATGGTAAATGCGGCTCACCACCGTTTCGCCATGCGCGACCAATCCCGCTAAAATCAAACTGGCCGACGCTCTTAAATCTGTGGCCATGACGGGCGCACCAACCAAATGATCGACGCCTTGCGTGAAAGCGGTATTGCCTTCCACATGGATATCGGCCCCCATTCGAACCAATTCCGAAACGTGCATAAAGCGGTTTTCGAAAATGGTTTCTTCCACCTTAGCCCGCCCTTCGGCAATGCTGTTCATCACCACAAACTGCGCTTGCATATCGGTTGGAAACAGCGGATACGGATCGGTCACGATATCCACCGGTTTCAGTTCGCGTCCACGCATGTCCAGCGTAATGGTATCTTCCTTCCATGAAACATCGGCGCCCGCTTCGGTAAATTTCTCCAACACGGCTGTCAGGTGCTCGGGCACGACATGGGTCACGGTGACGCAACTTTTAGTGAGGGCCGCCGCCGCTAAGTAGGTGCCGGCTTCAATTCGGTCGGGAATGACTTTATAAGAAACCCCTTGCAATCGCTCCACGCCTTCCACCACCAGGGTATCAGTGTCAATGCCGCTGATTTTGGCCCCCATGGCATTCAGAAAATTGGCCAAATCCGACACTTCCGGTTCGCGAGCCGCATTACGTAAAATGGTTTGACCTTCCGCCAGTACGGCGGCCATCAGCAAGTTTTCCGTCCCGGTGACCGTCACCGGTTCCATGGTAATATCAGCGCCTTTCAGTCGGTCTGCCTTGGCGATAATATAGCCTTGCTCCACCTTGATGTCGGCGCCCATCTTCTCCATCCCTTCAATATGGATATTGACTGGACGCGAACCAATCGCACAACCGCCCGGCAAAGACACCTTGGCCTCACCAAAACGTGCCAATAACGGCCCCATCGCCAAAATCGAAGCCCGCATGGTTTTTACCAATTCATAGGGCGCTTCTTTAGTGGTAATTTCGGAGGCATCGATTTCGATGTTCAAATGCTCGTCGAACATGACTTCGACCCCCATCGTCGCCAGCAGCTGAATGGTCGTGGTGACGTCTTTTAAATGTGGTACATTGGACAACGTCACCGGCGTTTCCGACAACAGACAGCCCATCAAAATCGGCAAGGCGGCGTTCTTAGCGCCCGAAACCTGTACACTCCCGGACAGCTGGCATGGGCCTTCTATGACTAGTTTATCCATCCGTCACTCACTCTGGCAGCTTGGTTTTAATCGACAGAGCGTGTAATTCACCCGTAGCAAATTCGTCCTTGAAAATATCGTTCACCATGCGATGGCGCTGTAAAGGCGACTTACCTTCAAAGGCGGCACAGGTGACTTCAACCGCAAAATTACAATCTTCACCACTCATGGTGACTTGCGCATCTTCGAGCACCGCCTGGATTTTTTCACGGATTTTTTCTGGGGACATAACAAATTCTTCTTTCTACAACAGCTTGAATTCACGGCCCTTTCATGCACGGAGCAAACCGAATAATGAGCCGCTTAAAATTAATTGCGTATTTTAACGCCTTTATACAATAAAATCAGATTAATCGTCGTAATCAGTGCAAAGAACAATACCGTAATCCCTAAACTTAGGTAAACCGATACGTCGGATTGCTCAAAGAAACCGTAGCGAAACCCATCCACCATGTAAAAGAATGGATTAACGTGCGAGAACGCCTGCCAGAAATCCGGCAACGCATGAATCGAATAAAACACACCGCTCAGGAAGGTCAGCGGAATAATAATAAAGTTCTGAAAGGCCGCCAAGTGGTCATACTTGTCCGACAGGATACCCGCTGTCATACCGACACCACCCATAATCGCCGCACTCAGCACCGCAAACAACAAAATCCAACCCGGCGACTGTAAAGCGATGTCAAACCCGATGAAGCCCACAACCAAGACGCCGACACCGACCGCCAAACCACGCACAATGGAAGCGCCAACAAACGCGAGATAAAGCTCCAAAGGCGAAATCGGGCTCAGCATCACAAAGGTTAAGTTGCCATGCATTTTCGATTGAATCAGACTCGATGACGTATTGGAAAACGCATTCTGCAGAATCGTCATCATCACCAAACCGGGAATCAAAAACTGGCTGTAACTCAAACCGGAAAACACCTCGATTTGCGTTACGATTACCTGACCGAAAATCAGCAGGTATAACAAAGAGGAGACCACCGGTGCAAAAATGGTTTGCACGGCCACCGAATAAAAACGACGGACTTCTTTAACGAAAAGCGCCCAACAACCTGTCCAGTTCATTTCCACTTATTTCTCCCCCGTCAAATCCAAAAAGACTTCTTCCAGCGTCGCGTCGCGACTGGTTAAGTCCTTCACCGTCAAATGGCTTTCCGACAAGGCATTCAACATTTGGTTCAAAGGCTTTTCTTTTTCCAGCTTGAACATCAAACCATTGGCATCTTGTTCAATGAAACGTTCCTCTAAGAAAGGTGATAATTGCGCCTTATCTATTTTTTGTGGCGACTCTAACACCACGCGCAGATAACGATAATTATGGCGTGACAACAACTCACCCGTGGTTTCCAAAGCTTTCAGCTCACCGCCTTTCACAATCGCCACTTCTTCACATAAAGCTTCCGCTTCTTCCAGATAATGCGTAGTCAAAATAATGGTGTGCCCTTTTTGATGCAATTCTTTAGTAAACTCCCACAAGGTTCGGCGCAAATCGACATCCACCCCTGCGGTCGGTTCGTCCAGCACCAAGACTTGCGGTTGATGCACCAGCGCCATCGCAATCAACACACGGCGTTTCATGCCGCCTGACAATTCATTGGTAATGGCATTCGCCTTATCCGACAAGGCCAGACGATCCAGGAGCTCATCCACCCAGCGCCGTTGCTCACGACTTCTCAGGCCAAAATAACCACTTTGGATATCCAACAATTCACGAATCGTGAAAAACGGGTCGGAAATCAGCTCTTGCGGCACCACGCCCAAAAAACGACGCGCCTGACGATACTCTTTTTCCACGTCATAACCGTTTACTAAGATCCGACCGCCCGTTGGTTTAACCAAACCCGCCATACTGTTAATCAACGTCGATTTTCCAGCACCGTTCGGGCCGAGCAAACCGAAAAAACTCCCAGGCCTGACGTCAAAAGACACGCCTTTTAAAGCCTGCAACGAACCATAATCCTTTTGAACGGTTTGGAATGAAACAGCAGCCGCTGATGACATAAACATCCTCTAAATTAGTACTTAAATATTGGGAGAGCTTTGCACGAGTAGAACGCGAAGAAAAAATGAGAGAAAATTTGGCTGATTGGGGCGGGAAACGCAGCTAATAGCGAGCTATTAGCCAGTTTTTCAACAAAAATCAGACGGATTTTAGACATTTTTACTCGTGTAACTATCTCGTGCAAAGCTCTCATTAGGTGTTAAACACTTGAGCGATAGAAAAGAAACGGATCCGAAGGCGCGGCTTACGCCAGTTCAAATTGATCCTGCAAACCATATAGGTTTACCAACACCCGAAGTTCATCGGGTAAGCCCACCACTTTGAGCGGCTCGGACAGCCGCGACTGCAAATACAACAACAGAGCCAAACAGGTGGAATCCGCGCCTTTCAAAGAATGGCAGTCCACTTCCGTGACCGTTGAGGACAGCTTATTCAAGCCCTGTTCATAGACACGAGAGACCACATCGGAATCCACCTGTCCGGATAAACGTAGCACCCCGTCTTCCAAAACAGCCGCGGTATCTTCGGATAAGTTAACCAGCACCAAGGCTTAACCCTCGTCCGCCAAGCCCTGAGACTCGCGGTTTTTAGCATTCAAACCGGCAATGACTTCGTCAATACCTTTTTTCTGAAACTCCGATGCGAAAGACTTGCGGTAATTCAACAGCATACTGATGCCTTCAATGGACACATCGTACAAAAACCACTTTTCATCATTTTTGTTCAAATAAGCCCGATACACAACCGTCGATACATTACCGTCCGCCTGTGTCACCTCAGTTGACACCGATGCTCGGCCAGGGCGGGTTTCCACGGTTTTCGACACCACAATTTTCGTCACGCGCAATTTCAAAATACTTTTGGCATAGGAACGCAATAACGTATTGGTAAAGGCTTCGGTAAACGCTTTTTGTTGACTGGCCGATGCCTGCTTCCAGTAATGCCCCATGACATAACGTGCCATTTTCGGCGTATCCACATACGGCAGCACATATTCGTTGGCGAAGGCTTTCACTTTTTCTGGATGCGCTTCCAGTTCGTCACGCTGTTTATCCACTTCCGACACCACCGTTTCCGACAGCTCTTTCACCATGACTTCTGGGTCTTTCTGATTAATATCCACGGCATAAGCCGTCGATTCCAATGCCAACGTCAGCAACATCACCGACATCATTAACTGTTTTAACAAACGCATCATTTCGCCTCCGAGTCACTGTCCGCGAACTTGGTCAAAAACTGACCGATCAATTCTTCCAACACCAATGCCGGTTGCACCAAATCGATTTGGTCACCGTCTCTCAAATACTCTTCATCCGCCCCCGGCTCCAGGCCGATATACTGATCGCCCAACAAACCCGATGTCAAAATCGAGGCCGAGGTATCCAGCGGCAACTGATTGTAATCCTTATAAATATCCATCACCACACGCGCTTGATAGGTATTTCGGTCTACCGAAATATTTCCGACCCGTCCGACAACTACGCCACTGATTTTAACCGGAGAGCGTACCTTCAAACCGCCAATATTGCTAAACAGTGCATTTACCTGATAGGTTGGACGATCCTGAAAGCCTTCGAAATTACTGACTTTCAAAGCCACTACGGCCAGTGAGACCAGCGCAAACAAGACAAACGCGCCGACCCAAATTTCGATCATTTTCCATCGTGACATAATCATTTACCTTAAGCTCTCATGTTTGTTAATCCGCTCAGTTGAACATCATCGCGGTTAAAATAAAGTCCAGCCCTAATACACCAAGGGACGAATGCACCACTGTACGCGTCGTGGCCCGGCTGACACCTTCCGATGTCGGCAGCGCATCATAGCCCTGAAACAACGCCACCACCGCGACCAAAACGGCAAACGCAATGGATTTAATAATGCCGTTAACAACGTCCTCTCGCCAATCAACCTGCTGATTCATTTGCGTCCAAAAAGCCCCTTCATCGACGCCAAGCCAACCGACCCCAACCATGTAACCACCCAGAATCCCCATGGCGATAAACATCAAAGACAACATGGGCAATACCAACAGCGCAGCGGTAAAGCGAGGTGCGAACACATATTTCAACGGGTCCACCGCCATCATTTCCAGTGCGGACAACTGTTCCGTGGAGCGCATCAAGCCAATCTCGGCAGTCAAAGCAGACCCGGCACGCCCGGCAAACAACAAAGCCGCCACCACCGGCCCCAACTCACGCAGCAGTGACAAAGCCGTCATAGTACCAACCGCTTCTTCCGAGTTAAAATCGACTAGGACATTATAGCCCTGCAGGCTCAGCACCATGCCCACGAACAACCCGGCCGTCAGGATAATCGGCAATGATAGAACGCCGGAAAAATACATTTGTTTGACTAACAAATCCAAACGTACAAACGCAGACGGAATGGCGGGCAACAGCGACCACAAAAAGAAAAAACCGCGCCCAAACGCACTGAAGATTCGAATAAAGCTTTGTCCCGTGGACGCTAAAAAATCAAACACCGCGTTCATGTCAAATCCTGCAAATAAGGTTTGGCCGGATAATCAAACGGCACCGGCCCATCCGGCAAGCCTTGCAAAAACTGCTGAACATAATCCGAGTCCGACGCTAAAAGCGCTTCCGGCGTGCCCTCTGCCACAACACGACCTTCGGAAATCACACAGGCAAAGTCGGCGATCGACAGGACTTCGTTCACATCGTGCGACACCGCGACACTGGTCACACCCAAACTGTCGTTCAATTTGCGAATCAGCTCAATCAAAACCCCCATTGTAATTGGGTCTTGGCCGACAAAGGGTTCATCGTAGAAAATCATATCCGGATCCAGGGCAATGGCTCTCGCCAAGGCCACACGACGAGACATACCGCCCGACAATTCAGATGCCATCAGGTCTTGAGCCCCACGCAAACCGACCGCCTGCAACTTCATCAACACCAATGGCCGAATGATTTCTTCCGGCAATTTGGTGTGTTCACGGATTGGAAATGCCACGTTATCGAACACGCTCAGGTCGGTCAATAAAGCACCACTCTGGAATAACATGCCCATGGTACGACGCAATTCATAGAGCTTGTTGCGTCGTAACTTATGCACATTTTGACCGTTCACCAAAATCGTTCCCTTTTCGGGTTTAAGCTGCCCGGCGATCAACTTCAACAAGGTGGTTTTACCGGTACCACTGGGCCCCATAATCGCCGTCACCTTTCCGACCGGAATGTTCAACGAAAAATTTTCAAAAATCTTCCGCTCCCCTCGGGAAAAAGTAACATTCTGGATTTCAATCAGGGTTTCTGTGGCCATAAACCGACTCTGTGCTCGCAAATGAAAAATGAGAAAGCAGATATTAACAAACTTTCGTTTAAACCCAAAGACAATAACGCTCTTTTCCAACACAGGTACACTTTAGGGCACCTCGATTAACCCCCAATGAATTCTGGCAACGCCAAGTTTGTCAGATCAAGGCGTGAACGTGAAGGAATGTCTAGACCTTGCAAACGTTCACAACACAGAACTGGCGAACTTGGCTAAGCCCCTTCGGGCGGGACTTAAAGACCACTTCTTCGTTGTTACGACTCTTGGCCATAGAATGACTAAGACCGGCGAGTCGCGCCTAGAATAAGTGACCTTTAAGTCCCGCAGAATTTTATTCGGGGTTAATCGAAGTGCCCTTTAATACCCCAACAGTTCACCCACCACTTTCAAGTTTTTCAAAGGTGCCATGTCTTGTTTCGGCGCACCAACCAAAAACAAGGCACCTTCTCGACCTTCCGGCAGAGACTGCATAAAATGTTTCAGCATTTCCGCCTGCTGTTTACCATCGTCGATCAAGGTTGACACGTACCCCAAAGGTTCGCCCCATAATTTCATGCCACCGTATTGCCAAGACCAACCCAATGCCTGTTCAGGCAAAGTCTCACTTTCAGTAACATAAGTCACGCAATAAACCTTATCCAAAGCATCTGGCACTTGAACATTGTCATGACATAAAAGACCATAAGCCTGCGTAGCCAAACGCGCTTTTAACGACATTAAACGCGCCTGAATCTCATCGTCCATGGCTTCAACAACATCAAACACAAAATAAAACGTTTCGTCTTCCAGTGCTTCGACAAGGTCATCCATGTCGTCATTCGTCCAACTTTGCCATTCGGTTTCCGGCACTAGCACCGCTTTAAAAAACTGGCTATAATAATCCAATCGCCAATCTTCCGGCATGTCTTCCGGATAAAAGCTTTCCAACCAGCCGGCCTGGTTCCAACCGAAAGCGCCAACCATCAAATTCTCCACCGCACACTCCATAAACTTTATTTATTTTGATTATAAAAAAACATATAATGGCGACTTTACATTGTTTGACAAAAACGAAAATAAAAAAGACACCTCATGATAAGCAGCCTTATTTTACCATCGATTGTCCTTCTGATTGGATTGGTCCTCCTCGTTTGGAGCTCGGATATTTTTATTGATGGCGCTGCAAGTACCGCGGTACACATGAATATATCACCGCTGATTATCGGCGTGGTGGTGCTTGGGTTTGGGACCTCCGCCCCGGAAATTCTCGTCGCCATTCTCGCCTCCGTAGACAACAGCCCCAGTCTGGCAATCGGTAATGTGGTGGGCTCCAATATTGCCAATATCGGCTTGGTCTTAGGGGTTACGGCCATGGTGTCGCCGATTGTCATCAAATCCTCCTTGCTCAAACGCGAATTCCCCATGTTGCTGGCCATTTCCTTAATCGGCATTCTGCTTATGCTGGATAAAGACCTGGACATCACCGATGGCTTCATTCTTTTAACCTTGCTGTTGATTGTCATGACCTGGATGATTCGCGCCAATAAAAATGTTTCACCTTCGGACCCCTTAGCCCAGGAAACCCTCGAAGAACTGGAAGACATGCCCAAACTCAGCACCGGCAAATCCTGGTTTTATCTATTAGCAGGCCTGGTCGTTTTAATGATTAGTGCCAAAATGATGGTCTGGGGTGCCGTGGAAGTGGCGATGTTCTTCAAGGTTCCGGAAATGATTATCGGCCTGACCATCGTTGCCATCGGTACCAGCCTGCCAGAACTGGCGGCCGCCATTACCGCGGCACGTAAAGGTGAAGCCGATTTGATGATCGGTAACATTCTCGGCTCGAACCTCTTCAACCTGCTGGCTGTCATGTCCATGCCGGCGTTACTGGCGCCGTCCGTCATCGAAAACACCACGCTATTACTGGATTACCCAATCATGCTCGCCTTGACGCTGGCGATGCTTCTGGTGGCTCTGCCACGAAAAGGAAAAGCGGTCATTACCAAAGTCGAAGGGTTTATACTGTTAATGAGCTTCATTGCCTATATGGTGTTCTTGTACGTACGAACGATTAACGGTTAAATTTCAAGGAAGATTGAGGAATATTATTATGTCGTATGCCCCAGAGTTGATGCAAAAAGCCGACGTCATCAAGTTACTGATTTTGGATGTGGACGGTGTCCTGTCTGACAACAAACTGATTTACGGCGATGATGGTCTGGAATACAAGGCCTTCTTCACGCGCGATGGCCACGGCATGGTCATGCTGCAAAAAAGCGGTATCGACATCGGTATCATCACCGGGCGCAAATCTCCATTAACCACTAAACGCATGCAGGACCTCAAGATTAAACACCTTTACCAAGGCGTGCCGGACAAACTACCGACGTTCCTGAAACTGGTGGGCGAGCTTGGCCTCGATTTTTCCGAAATTGCTTATGTTGGCGACGACATTCTCGACCTCCCCATTCTCACCCGTGTCGGCTTATCTGTCTGTCCAGCGGATGCCGACAAGGAAGTCACTCCACGCGTAGATTACGTCTCGCCATTTAACGGTGGACAAGGCTGCGTGCGCGATGTCTGCGAATTAATTTTAAAATCCCAAGACCTGTGGCAGGCACACATGGACTTTTATTTACGCGAAAAACTCTGATAGAATTCAAGACACCTCCAGCGATGGCCAAAACCGTCGCCCGAATGACTGATAACGGTGAACTGAATCCGACATGCTGAAAAAACTCCCTTCTGTCCTGATTTTTCTCTCCGCCATCACCACACTGGTCATTGCATTCAAACAAACTACTCAGACGAGTCATACGTTAGGCCCGCAAGTCGACCCGATACAACTGAATCATAGCTGGCAGACCTTTGGCACCACCAGCTGGCAAGTCTCCAAACTAAAGCCCTCCGACGCTCAAACCCGCGTTTACGCCGAAGAAGTGTTTTACCAAAACCAGAACAAAACCAGCACCTTCAAAGCCCCTTACATCATCAAGGATGACGCAGAACAGCAATACGTGCTACAAAGTCGATTCGGCTCCACCCGCAACGATGATACCATCACCCTCAAACAAACCGTTGTTATCCACTCATTTGCCAAAACCGCTCAAGGTGAAAATAGAATTCTGAAAACCGAACAAATTACATATAATACCCTCACCGGCTTATTGAGCAGCCCGGTGTATACAGAAATTATTCAGCCAAACGCCACCATCAGCGGCATCGGGTTCGAAGCCAATACCGAGACAGGAGATTACCGATTTCTATCTCACGTTAAAACCTATTATCAACCGGAACCGTCGCAAACAAACGGTACCGAAAAATCGCATTGAACCGGATTACTCGAATTATGCAAAAAACGCCGATATTGTTTTCCTACCTTTTGACCGCTTTACTCTCGCTGACGACAACCAGCGCCATCGGAGCCGACACGCAAGCAGCGAATGACGACGCGAACAAACCGGTTGAAGTGACGGCGGACAAGCTGGTGTCTCAAGAGCAAAAAGGCGAAAGCGTTTATACGGGCCATGTCATCATCACCCAAGGCACCACCGTTATAAAAGGCGACAAAGTCACACTGCATCACCCGGAACGCAAACTATCCAAAGCCATCGTTATTGGTGAACCGGCCACCTTTAAACGCTTCCTGCCGGAAGAGCAGAATTGGGTGAACGGCCACGCCGATAAAATCACTTATGACACCGAAAAGAAAACCGTTCTCCTGGAGGGCGACGCCTACGTCAACCAGGAAGACAAAAACAGCATCTCCGGGCCAAAAATCTATTATGACCTGACCCAAAAAACCCTATCGGCTTACGGCAACCGTAAAGAAAAAAAACGCGTCAAAGTGATTTTCCAACCGGAAGAAGACACCCAAAAGGATGCTCCCTGATGGCCCACTTCTATGCACGCAACCTGGCCAAAAGTTACAAGCGACGTAACGTCGTCTCATCGGTAGACCTGGACGTTGAAAGCGGCCAAGTGGTTGGACTTCTCGGCCCGAACGGGGCCGGAAAAACCACCACGTTTTACATGATGACAGGCCTGGTGAAAAACGATGCCGGAGACATTTATCTCGATGATCGGGAAATCAGCCAACTGTCCATTGATGAACGTGCCAAACTCGGCATTGGCTACCTACCGCAAGAAGCGTCGGTTTTCCGAAAGCTCACTGTCGAGCAGAACATTCTCGCCATCCTGGAAATGCGCCCGGAATTGAGTCACGATGAAAAACAACAAAAATACGAAGTCCTCGTTGACGACCTGCAGATTGGGCACATTACCACCCAACCCGGTCAAGCGCTTTCCGGCGGTGAACGCCGCCGGGTTGAAATCGCTCGAGCCTTAGCCATGGAGCCGAATTTTATTTTGCTGGACGAACCCTTTGCCGGTGTTGACCCGATTTCCGTCAAGGATATTCAAGGCATTATTTTGCACCTCAAAATGAAAGGCATTGGTGTCCTAATCACCGACCATAATGTACGCGAAACGCTTGGTGTCTGTGACAAAGCTTACATCCTACATGCCGGCACCATTCTCGCACAAGGCGCACCCCACGACATCCTCTCCAACCCCGATGTTAAGCGCGTTTATCTGGGTGAAAATTTCAAATAACCTCTCTGTTAACAGACGGGATTTTCATCAAAAGGCCCCAACCGATTCTTGACTCTATGCTATACTAAACTCGAAAAGAACGGGTTTATAGCACACAATAGAACCTCAACCAAACATCGCAGAAAAAACAACGATTAAGGAGCGATATCATGCAAATCAACATTACTGGTCACCATATCGAAATCACCGATTCTCTTCGTGATTACGTTTCTGAAAAAATGCAAAAACTGACTCGTCATTTTGACCATGTTACCAATTCGCATGTTATTTTAACGGTAGAAAAACAACAGCAAAAAGCTGAAGCGACGGTTCATGCCTCTGGCAAAGACCTATTCGCAGAGCACACATGTGATGATATGTATGCATCCATTGATGCATTGGTCGATAAACTGGATCGTCAAATCATCAAGCACAAAGAAAAAATCGGCAGTCACCACCAAAAATCCGGTGGGGTCAAAAACATGACCACGGCTGAAGAAGCTTGATTCATTGATTCTTTCGCTTAAAGGGCTTTTTCAAGCCCTTTTTTATTGCCTGTCACCTACCGATTGTCATCCCCTTGTCATCTAAGCCTCCAGAATCCTCGCTAAAATAGCGCCAACCCGAAAATTAACCTTTTAAAAACGCTGAATCCAGCTAAAATAAGCCTATCCCACTGCTTCGAGAAGATTTTATGTCGCAAATACATCACAACACAGACAAACTTCAACTCACCGAGCATCTTCACCAAGCCGTCAGCGAACAAAACAGTCAATACATTCAGGAATTATTGCAAGGCCTGGTTCCGGAAGAAGTTGCCGAAATCCTCGAAGCCACACCACCTAAAGAACGTTACAGCCTCTGGGAGCAACTACCGTCCGACATTCAAGGGGAAGTCCTTGGCCATACGAACGATGAAGTCCGAGCCAACCTATTAGGGCTCCTCAACGAACATGAAATCGTCGAACTGACCGAAGAACTGGAAACCGACGATATTGCCGACATCATCCAAACCCTGCCGGAAACCGATAAAGCCAGCTTACTCGAAAAACTTCCCGAACAGGAACGTGTGGCCGTTCAAACCGCACTTTCCTACCCGGAAAACACCGCCGGTGGCCTGATGAGTACCGACTTCATCGCCGTGCGTTCCGACGTAACGCTCGAAGTCGTCATTCGTCTGTTGCGTAAAATCGGTTCCTTACCCAAAGACATGGTGGATTTAATCGTCCGTGACCGTGACGGGAAATATCAAGGTGCGCTAAAACTAAACGACCTTCTCACGCACGATGCTGAAACGCTGGTCAGCGAACTGGTCGACTCAAAGCGCTTCGCCATCAAAGCGCTGACACCGGATAAAGACGTGGCCAGTATCTTCGAGAAAAACGATTTAATCTCCATCGCGGTCGTGGATGAACGCAATCATATACTCGGACGGATCACCATCGATGACGTGGTCGATATTATCCGGGAAGAAGCCGAACGCACCCAAATGGCCAGCGCCGGTCTGGACGATGAAGAAGATTTATTCGCGCCACCGCTTCGCTCAGCAAGACGTCGCTCTTTCTGGTTAGGCATCAATTTGATTGCCGCCAGTTTAGCAGCTACAGTCATCAGCCTATTTGAGGCCAGCATTTCGGAAATTGTGGCGTTGGCCGTTTTGATGCCGATGGTGGCCAGCATGGGCGGCGTGGCCGGCACTCAAACCGCCACCATCGTGATACGCGCCTTAGCCACCGGCAAACTTGGGGTGAAGAACAGTCAAAAACTGATTGCTAAGGAAACATTGGTAGGACTGCTAAATGGGTTACTTTGGTGTGTACTCACCGGAATCGGCGCTTGGTTATGGTTTCAGAACGGTTTTTTGGGCGCAATTTTCGGTGCGGCAATGCTGATAAACCTGACGGCCGCCGCCTTGGCCGGCGCAGTGATTCCATTGCTGTTGAACAAACTGAAAATAGACCCCGCACTGGCGACCGGCTTGATGCTAACCACCGTCACAGACTCTCTGGGGTTCTTTGTCTTTCTTGGGCTGGCGACAATTGTCCTCGCCGCTTAAGGAACCTCTGATTGAATCGGTTAGACTTCTGGCAACGCCAAATTTTCCAGATCAAGGCGTGAAGTTGAAGTAATGTCTAGACCTTACAAAACTTCACAACGCGGAGCTGGAAAATTTGGCTAAGCCCCTACGGGCGGGACTTAGAGCCCACTTCTTCGTTGTTGTGACTCTTGACCTTAGAATGCTAATGTCGGCGAGTCACGCCTAAAATAAGTAGGCCCTAAGTCCCGCAGAAGTTCAAACCGATTCAATCAGAGGTTCCTTAAAGCATATCCACCATCATCGAAGAATCGATGGAATACAAATACGAAGAAACCAAAATCATCAACAAAACGACGAACGTAATCATTTTGAAATGCGATTTCTTAGGATTTCGGAAAATATACTCTCTTCTTTTAAGCTTCATCATGCTCTCAACATCCTTCTCTGACCGGTTCCATCCAATAAGTAAGTTTGTCTTTTTGGGCCGAAAGTATGAGCTTATCGTTGCTATTCTAAACTTTCTTCGCAACCCGGCGGTCTTGTCCTCAGCGACAAGATCCGTGGCTTTCCGTCCCTGCCTCACAACAGGTTTGGCCATCTTTTATTGGGTTAATTCAGGCGTAAACTGACACAATTTCGTAAAATTAACTACACAAACCATACCATATTTTTATTAAGAGTCAAATTTTTTCTAATGAATCAATTGGTTACGAATTGGATTTCAAATAAAAATAACCAGGCCTGGTCATTTTATTGAAAAAGCAGCCTTTTATCGAAAAGAAAAAAATGATTAAAGAAAGGGAAAATACGCAATGCCTTTCAAGACAGGCATTGCGGCAGGTTGCGTCGCGTCAGTGTTCACGCGTCGCAACGAATTGCAAATTCGGCCAACGCTCTTCCATTAAGGTCAAGTTCACACGGGTTGGCGCAATATACACCAGCTGATCCGCCGCATCATAAGCGACGTTGTCTTTGACCTTATCAAGGAACTTATCGATCTCGGCTTTATCGCCCAACACCCAGCGTGCCGTACTGACATTCACCGCTTCAAACAGGCAAGCGACATTGTATTCGTCTTTTAAGCGCTGAGCCACCACCTCAAACTGCAGTACCCCGACCGCCCCAAGAATCAGATCGTTATTGGCAATCGGGCGGAACAATTGTGTCGCCCCCTCTTCGGAAAGCTGCGTCAACCCTTTTTGAAGCGCTTTCATTTTCATCGGGTCTTTTAACTGGGCACGACGGAAGAGTTCCGGTGCAAAATTCGGAATCCCGGTGAACTTAAGCGCTTCGCCTTGCGTGAAGGTATCACCGATTTTGATGGTACCGTGGTTGTGCAACCCGATAATATCGCCCGGATAAGCGACTTCAGCCTGATCGCGTTTATTGGCCAGGAAGGTAATCGCCTTGGCGATTTTGACATCCTTGCCAATACGGACATGTTTCAACGTCATGCCTTTTCCATAGCGCCCGGACACGATGCGCATAAACGCCACACGGTCACGGTGTTTCGGGTCCATATTGGCTTGAATCTTAAAGACGAAACCCGTCAATTGCGGTTCGTCGGATTCCACATAACGTTCATCCGTAGCACGACCGACCGGTGCCGGAGCGTAGTCGGCAAAGCCGTCCAACAACTCCTGAAGCCCGAAGTTATTCACCGCGGAACCGAAGAACACCGGGGTCAGCTCCCCTTTCAGGAAGCGTTGCAAATCGAATTCATGACTGGCGCCACGCACCAACTCAATTTCTTCGCGCAGCTCTTCGGCTTGATCGCCCAGCCTATCGTCCAACTCCGCGTTGTCCAAGCCATGAATCAACTCCCCTTCCGAGGCATTCAAACCATCGGCCGATTCGAATAAACGCACCGTATCGTTATGCAGATGGTAAATCCCTTTAAAACGCTTGCCCATACCAATCGGCCAGGTCATCGGCGCACACTCGATTTTCAGGACCTCTTCCACCTCATCAAGCAATTCAATCGGCTCCTTGCCCTCTCGGTCCAACTTGTTGATAAAGGTCAAAATCGGGGTATCTCGCAAACGACACACTTCCATCAATTTAATGGTCCGATCCTCAACCCCTTTGGCCACGTCAATCACCATCAAGGCGGAATCCACAGCGGTCAAGGTACGATAGGTATCTTCGGAGAAATCTTCATGCCCCGGCGTGTCCAACAGGTTGATCATGACATCACGATACGGGAACTGCATCACCGAGGACGCAACGGAAATCCCTCTTTCCTGCTCCATCTTCATCCAGTCAGACGTCGCAGCACGGTCGGTTTTACGGCTTTTGACCGCACCGGCCATCTGAATTGCGCCCCCGTAAAGCAACAGTTTTTCCGTCACCGTGGTTTTACCCGCATCCGGGTGGGAGATAATCGCAAAAGTGCGTCGTTTGTTGGTTTCAAGTTGCAGGGACATAGTTTCTTCTTGCCAGTTGAGTTGTTTTTGAGTGTTTGGAATCTCAAACGCGGTCAATGCAAACCTCGTGCAATAGCCGAATCGGCCAGGCCTGGTATGTTTTTGCATTTCAGCGGGTCGAATTTGCGACGGATTATACCCGATTAGCGTCTTGATTCCTAAAGGTATTCATTTTTCGCTCGGGTGGAAATCGTCTTGAAAAGAAGTTTCGAAAGATAAAAAAAAAGGGCTTAAAAAAGCCCTCAAAATAATTTCCCCCAGTGTGGTATTCCCACGTCAGAAATGGGAAAGGGGAAATTCAGTTGCACTCTGAACAAGGTAAAAATTTGATACACACTCGTTAGAACTTACTTGATCGAATCCATCTTCGAAACATCAATCCGGAACGAAAAATGGCGACACCAAAAACCGAATTGAACCAAGGGTTCCTTAACAAGAATGAAGCATCAGAAATAAATACGGAAAATCGAAAGAGATACAACAGGAAGACTTAAGCGCTTATCTAAAAGCAATGACCTTAACGGTCTGAATAAGGCAACCCGGCCATCTCCGAGAGATCCGTGGCTTTCTGTCTTCGCCTCGCGACGAATTTAGCTTTATCAAATTAAGATGGTGAAATATTAAGACATCGAAAATAAAAAAACAAGGTTTTTTAAAAAAAATTTACTCTTTTCTTTTCGTAGTAATCCTTAGCCCATTTTTTAGGCTGGAAATCACGTCAACATTTCGAACTTATAGCCCACACCGTACACCGAGTGAATCAACTCCTTATCGGTCAATTCCTCGGCCAGTTTATGGCGGAGTTTTTTAATATGGCTATCCACCGTGCGATCGGACACCACGCGATTATCCGGATAGATGCTACTGATTAATTGCGTACGGGAATAAATACGCCCTGGGGAGTCGCTCAATAATTTCAAAATCGCGAACTCAACCAGCGACAACCCGACCGTTTGGCCTTGATAGCGCACTTGATAGCGCTCTTCGTCCATGTGCCAGCCATCATCACTCAAGTGCTCACTTTGAAGGGTGCTGCGACGCAACAAGGCTTTGACCCGAGCCAAAAGTTCTCGTGGACTGAAAGGCTTGCACACATAATCATCCGCCCCGAGTTCCAACCCCAAGATGCGATCGATTTCCTCCACTTTCGCGGTCAGCATAATGATCGGCACCTGACTAAACGCGCGCACATCCTTACAGATTTGCAAACCGTCCTTACCCGGCAACATCACATCCAGCAGCACCAAGTCCACCGTATGTTGCTTCACCCAGTCTACGACCTCCAAACCATTGTCGATAACATGCACCTTAAAGCCGCTGTCTTCGAGATACTCTCGTACAATATTGGCAATTTTAATTTCATCTTCGACCACAAGAACCGTTTGTGCTGTCATGCTGTTTCCTTTTTTAAATCGGTAAACGTACCGTTACCCGTATCCCGCCCCGTTCGGACTGGGTGGCCGAAACCTCGCCTTGATGCGCCTGAACGATCTGCTGAACGATCGCCAAACCAAGGCCGGCCCCACCGTGTCGACGACTTCGTGAGCCTTCAGTCCGAAACAGGCGTTCAAACAAATGGACTAAATCATCCGGGTCGACACTCGGGGCCGAATCCGAAATTTCCAATTGCAGGTGTTTCGAGCCGCACGTCAAAACCACATCAATCTCACCCGGTTTTTCACCGTGATCCGCTTGTATTGCGTCGGTATAAGCAAGGCTGTTTAACAACAGATTGGTAATCATCTGCTGCAATCGCGCTTCATCCCCATTCATTTCACAAGGTTCAGTAGGTAGGGTCAAGCTAAGCGTTAAACCTTTTTCCCGAATCGGCCCTTCAACGGTTTCCAACGAACGCGACAGGACTTCCTTAAACGACACCCGGTTCATTTTATAATGCAACCCGCCAACATCATTCAACGTCACCTGATAAAGATCGTCCACCAAGCGATTCAACAGCATCACTTCTTCATAGATTTGCTGGATATTACGTTCCGTCGCCGGTCGAATACCGTCTTTAATCGCCTCTAAACTGCCTTGTAACACCGTTAAAGGCGTGCGTAACTCATGAGAAATATCCGCAATCCATTGATTGCGACTTTGCTTGCTTTGCTCCAGCGTGGCGGCCAAGTGGTTGAAGTCCTGCTGAAGTTGCCCCAGTTCGTCGGAACGGTTTTGCTTCAGACGTGTCGAGAAATGCCCTTGAGATAAACGGCGCATTCCGCGTGTGACTTTACGAATCGGCATTAAGAAATGATTGGCGAACGGCAATAAGAACAGCAACGCCAACAGCGTGACCAAAACGGCTCCCCAAGTAAAAATAAACGACTGGCTTTGCGCAAACTCAATGTCGGATTTATCGGTCAGCTCTTTACGGTGGTTATACCCCAGATGCCCCGCCTCCTCGCGATCCACCCGAATACACTCCACCATTCCGTTTGCCGTCGGCGGCGGCCCGACAATCAACTTGCCGTCTTTGCTCATCAAACTGACCCGGCTTTCGAATTCGTCCGGATGCAGCTTTAGCAAGGTCGGGTACTGCCGTTCCAACAAAATATCCATCGGAATATAGGTATGCGTCAAGTCCACTCGATGCGAAGCGGTCAACAAGCGTTGCCAAACATCCAAACCAATATCTTCGGTATCAAAGATGCCCTTTTCATCCATATAGACTTCAATGTTGTTTTTCAAACGCTCCAAACGCAGCTGATCGCGTTTATCAACGTATTTCACCATGGTGTCGTGCAACAAATATTGATTGCTCCACACCATGGCCCCGAGCATCAGAAACCCGAAGCTCAACAGCACCAAAATTAATTTAACTCTTAGGGAAATCTTCATCGGAAACATGTTAGACCGCACTTATTCTTGCGGCGCTTTACGTCCCAACATGCGCGTTAAAGTCGCGTCTTTATACACGAAGTGATGCTTCCAGGCACCGGCAATGTGCAACACAATCGCGGCTGGCAGAATAAACTGACCGGCAATCGCATGCACGCCTTTGGCAACGCCGCCAATGGTTTCATTTTCCGGTACGATTTGCGGCATAACGAACCAACCGAAGACTTCTACCTCATGCCCGCCGGCATTGGACATAACCCAGCCGGACAACGGCATTAAAATCAAACCGAGGTACAGAAAACCACGGACAATATGCGCCAACACCTCTTCGGAACGTTTTGAGGCAATCACAGCCGGGTTCGGCGACACCTTCAACCAAACCAAACGGATCACAACCAAACCAAGCAAAATGACGCCAAGCGATTTATGAATGTCGTAGAGTTCAAATTTACCCGGCGATTTCGGCAGTCCGGCCATGTAAATCCCCAAAGCAATCAAGCCAATAAATAACAGTCCACTGATCCAATGGTTGGCTCGGGTCACTAAACCATAGGCATCCGCCGAATTTTTCATGCTCATCTATTTCTCTCTCCGAATGATGTTAGAAGAGAGCCTTGCACGAAATGATTTCACGGCTAAAAATGGCTAAAATCCGCCTTCTCTTCGTTGAAAAAATTGCGAATAGCTTGCTATTCGCTGCGTTCTCCGTCTTGATTAGACAAATTTTATCTCATTTTTAGCTCGCGCTTCATCCGTGCAAAGCTCTCTAGAAGGATTAAATGCCGTATTTTACGCGATTATTTCGAATCATCAGTATAGGTTTCGATTGTTACATAAATGTGCAAAGAGTATGAAGCCGCGCCCACATCGCGCGCCAGGTCAGGCGGCGTTCCGTTAAGTCTTCTAAAAAAGCCAAAAACCGTTCCGAACAAAAGTTGTTTTCGGTACACTATGCTCCATTGAAATCAAACTTTTTTGACCATGTTTTATACCACTGAACGCGACAAAATGCGCCAATTTTACGCCGATACCTGGCGTAAGGCGACCCAAAACGAATCCATGGATGCCATGGAAACCCGTGTGGCGCGGGTGATTGAAATGCACCCGGAATACCATGCCATGCTCAACAACGAAAAACACCTTGGCAGCGATTACCTGCCGGAAATGGGCGAAACCAACCCATTTTTACACATGGGCATGCACTTAGCCTTACAAGAACAAGTGGCCTTGGACCGCCCAGCCGGTATCCAAGCCGTTTATCAACAGCTCGGCGAACGACTTGGCGACATCCATAAAACCGAACACGCCATGATGGACTGCCTAGGAGAATCTCTCTGGCAGGCGCAACAAAACCAAGGCATGCCAGATGAAGACGCCTATTTGGCCTGTCTGCAAGATTTATTGAAATCCTAATTGGGAGTGCTTATGTCAAACGATGCCAAGCCACAGGAAACCGTACCGGCGAAAAGCCGTTTCGAACCGTCGCGCCAACCGCCTTTCAAACGCGCCTTACGCAACGCCATACTCATTGCCATCGTGGTCGGCATTGTCACTCACATTCAAGACTCCACACCGCAGGAAAGCTTGATGTCGGCCTTATTCACCCTCGTCATCGTACTGCCTGCCTTATGGTTGTCTTATCGTTTGACCCAAAAAATGCTAGCGCCATCCGACGAGCAAAAACCGACTGATTGACAAAAACGACCAGGCCTGGCAGAAGTTCCTACAACGGCCAGGCCTGGTCGTTTTTGAGACAACACAAGGATGTTCCCATGACCGACACTAACACCATGCCTGACACGGCGAGCTTCAGCATCATTCAATCCAAAGGCTCTCTGGATTGGTCTTACCCACCGATGATTCTCGCCAGCAGCGCGGTGGCCATGGGCAAAAACGTGGAAATTTTCTTCACCTTTTACGGCATCAATTGCCTGTTGAAAGACACTTCCCGCCTCAAGGTTTCTCCTGTCGGCAATCCCGGCATGCCGTTGAAAAGCCCCATCGGCCCCAACTGGCTGCAAACCGTTGACTGGCGTTTTCTACCGGACATCGTCTGGTCTCTGCCCGGTATGACAACCACCGCTACCTGGATGTTTCACAAAACCATACAAAAACACGGCCAGCTGCCTTTCGATGAAATGCGCGCCCTCTGCCAAGAACTTGGCGTTAAGTTCACCGTCTGCCAGATGAGTATGGAATTGCTCGGCTACCGCCCGGAAGACCTCATTGACGGTTTAGAGTTTGCCGGTGCCGCCACCTACTTTGCACAAACCCCGCAAGAACAAAGTCTGTTCATCTAACGTTGAATTTCATTCATACTGGCTTGAATTAAATTTAATTGATAAACCACATCAAACCTTTTAATATTTGCCACTCAGGTGCGCGGCCATTCGCATGGATGGCGACGCGTTAAACGGGAAACTGGTGCGAAGATCACGTTTAAGTGGACTTTTAATCCAGTGCTGCCCCCGCAACGGTGATAGAGAAAACCAGACCCCATGCCATTGAAGCACTGCTTTGAGAAGGCGTCTGCGAATTGCTCTTCAGCCCGGATACCGGCCTGACAGTAAACGACAAAGATGTCACCAAACCGATTGCGGTGGGCAATACGGCAGGTATTTCAAGGCTTCGTTCGCAATGCTCCTTTAGCAACGACCCGTTATCTGTTTTTACGGCAATCCGTCTGATGCGGCCGCCGTAAACCGTTTTGCCTTCGTTATTAGAAGTCGCCATTCAAGAGACTTCTTAGCATCCAAACGAAGGAACTTTCCATGACCCCTAAACTAACATGCAAACTCAGTCCAATTTCCATTGGCCTAGCTTCCGTGCTATGCGCTGGCCAACTACAGGCCGCCGAAACTCAATCGCTCGATAAAATCATCGTGTCCGCCAACAACACCGACCAAAGTACCCATTCGGTCACGGCCAATTACGACGTCATCACCCGGCAGGAAATCGAAGAAAAACAATATAAAACCCTGGCCCAGGCCTTGAAAACCGTTCCAGGCGTCACAGTGAAAAGCAATGGCGGTTATGGCACTGCCACCTCCATTTTCATGCGCGGTCAAAGTAACAATGCCACCTTGATCATGGTGGACGGCATTGAAATGACCAATCCAATGGGCACCGGCGGGGCCATTATTTCCTCCTTGCTGTTGGGCGATGTGGAACGCATTGAAATCATCAAAGGTCCGCAATCCGGTGTATGGGGCGCCAATGCCTCGGCCGGCGTCATCAATATCGTCACCCGTAAAGCGCAAAACGTAGCGCAATTCAGCCTGGAAGGCGGCACTTACAATACCCAACGTTTAAACACAGTCTTGGGCGCTTCCAGCGACAAAGCCGATTTCCTCTTCACGCTTTCAGATCTTTCCACCGATGGCTTCTCCGCGGTACGCCCCTACCATCATTCCAACGACGGTTTGGAAGACGATGCTTTCCAACAAACCGACGTTTCCATGAAAATCGGTCTTAAACCGGTCAAGGGCCATCGCCTGGAAGCCTTTTTGAAAAACACCAGCTCTTCCAGCCAATACGACAGCAGCACCAATCCCGATGCGAGCGGCCCCTTTTATGAAAGCGACTACAGCAATACCATCAAAAAACTGAGCTACCGATACGAGCAAAACGCCCTCAACGCATCGGTCTACTGGCTGGAAAACGAAATCGACCAGTATAATGACGGTAAGCTCACCGAGTACGGTGCCAAGGGCCATTACGAATACGCCGCCAATCAACGCTTAGCGGCCAGCCTGACCTCCAAGGAATTCGAAGGCACCAACTCCTCCTCCGGCGACACCAGTCGTTATTACAATACCGGCGTAGCCCTGAACAACACCAATCAATTCAACGGCAACCGCCTGATCATTACCGAAGCCTTGCGTTACGACGAATTCAGCAAATTCGACAACAAAGTCACCGGGAAGGTCGGACTGAAAAACTACTTTACGCCGGACATTTATGCCAGCGCCAACGTCGGAACGGCCTATAATGCCCCAACGCTTTATCAAGTGACCTACGGTGCGACCCACGACTTGCAACCGGAAGAAACCGAAGCCTACGACATCACCTTAGGCGCTTACGGATTGGAAGTGACCTATTACCAAACCGAAACCAAAAATCTCATCAACTACGGCGGTACCTGGCCGAATGATTACTACGAGAACCTGTCCGGAAAATCGAAATTCAGCGGCGTGGAAGCCTCCTACCAAACTGATATCACCGCCATTCACACCGATTTAAAGCTCGGTTACACCTACCAGAGCGCCAAAAACGACGACGACCAATGGCTCAGCCACCGTCCGGAACAACAAGCGTCATTGCAAATCGACAACTACAGTTTGGCCGGGTTACACCTCGGCTGGGAAACCCGTTATATCGGCACCATGTACGACAAAGTGGATAAACAAGGCGCTCAAATCGGCGAATATTTCGTCACCGACCTCACCGCCGACTACGCTCTCAACACCCATTTCACCCTGTACGGAAAAGTCTTGAACCTGTTCAACGACGACTACACCAGTGCCGTCGCCAGCTACGAAAGTGACGGCACCACACCCGCCTATGTCTATGGCAATGGCGGCACACAAGTGTCGTTCGGTTTACGAGGGACTTTCTAACCGATGAACGCGCGTTGCTTGATGGTTCAAGGTTGCACCTCCGATGCCGGCAAAAGCACGCTGGTCGCCGGATTATGCCGCCTCTACGCCCGACGCGGCCATCACATCGCCCCGTTCAAACCACAAAACATGGCTTTGAACAGTGCCGTCACGGAAGACGGCGGCGAAGTTGGCCGGGCCCAAGCACTGCAAGCCCAAGCGGCCGGAGCGCCTTTATCAGTACACATGAACCCGATATTGCTGAAACCCAACAGCGATACCGGCGCTCAAGTCATTCTGCAAGGCCAAGCCATCGGCCAGCTCAACGCGCAAGACTATCATCGTTACAAACCCCGAGCCGCCAACGCGGTTTGGGATTCCTTTCAAAAGTTGTCCGACCAATACGACACTCTGTTTGTCGAAGGCGCCGGCAGCCCGGCCGAAATCAATCTTCGGCAAGGCGACATCGCCAATATGGGATTTGCCGAACAGGTGGATTGCCCGGTCATTCTCGTCGCCGACATCGACAAAGGCGGTGTTTTCGCCCACATCGTCGGGACACTGGCGTGTCTGACACCTTCTGAAAGGAAACGCATTCAAGGTTTTGTCATCAACCGCTTCCGCGGTGACATCACCCTATTACAAGACGGGCTCGACTGGCTCGAAAAACGCACCCGAAAACCGGTGCTTGGCGTCCTACCTTATCTGCACGACTTGAAGCTCGATGCCGAAGACGCCATCGCAGTGGCCGATGCCGCCGATACCCAATCCGCCAGGCCTGGTGATTTTCAAGATTCGACCCAACGCAAGTTCAAAATTATCTGCCCACTGTTGCCGCACATTTCCAATCATACCGATATGGACCCATTGCAATGGCACCCGGTCATCGACTTTCAGTGGGTCAAGCACAATGCTCCCATTCCCCCTGCCGACCTGATGATTCTACCCGGCAGCAAAAGCGTGGCATTTGACCTGGCCTGGCTCAAACAGCAAGGCTGGGAAAGCGCTCTGAAACGCCACCTTCGCTATGGCGGCAAAGTCATCGGTATTTGCGGCGGGTTGCAAATGCTGGGCTATAAAATCCACGACCCGGACCAACTGGAATCGTCTCAAGCCCAACTCTTCGGCTTTGGCTGCTTCCAGTACGAAACCACCTTAAAACCCCGTAAACAGTTGAAGCGCCACTCCGGCCATTTGAACTTCGGTTCGAACGCCCCGATTTCCGGTTATGAAATTCATCAGGGCGAAACCGATTTCAGCGGTTATGCGCCGGCCCTCAACTGGGCATACGGTCTACGGGACGGAGCCCTGTCCAAAGACAACCAAATCCTCACCACCTATTGCCACGGCTTATTCGACCACCCCGAAGGCCAAAAAAGCCTGTTAGAATGGGCAGGATTGCGCGACGCCGACGCCTTCCACCTGGACCAGCACAGGGAAACCCAACTGAACCGCTTGGCCGATACTCTGGAACAGCATTTGGACATTGAAAAAATCGACAGCATTTTAGGATCGACAGCATGACAAACGACGCCATATCCGATAAACAGAACCAATATCACAAAACCCGCATGGAGCGTAAAAAAGCTCAAATTGACGCCTCCATCGCCCGCGCACAGGATGAAAAAGGCGTATTGCTCGTCATCACCGGAAACGGCAAAGGCAAATCCACTTCCGCCTTCGGCATGGTCTCCCGTGCGCTCGGCCATGGCTTAAAGGTCGGCGTTTGCCAATTCCTCAAAAGCCGCACCGACACAGGAGAAGAAGCTTTTTTCAGCGCCCACCCTAACTGTGAATGGCATGTGCTGGGCGACGGATTCACCTGGGACACTCAAAACCGTAAACAGGATATTCAAACCTCTCAAAAAGGCTGGCAAGTGGCGACACGTATGCTCACCGACGCCCGTTATGATTTGGTGGTGTTGGACGAACTCACCTACTTGCTCAGCTACGACTACCTTGATAAAGATCTCGTATTGGATGCACTGCTCGCACGCCCGGAAAATCAACATTTAGTGGTTACCGGCCGTTCCGCCCTGGCGGAACTGCGAGACATCGCCGACACCGTGTCCGAGATTCGCGATGAAAAACACGCCTATACCGCCGGCATCAAAGCCCAAAAAGGCGTCGACTACTGATGCTTTCGCGCCACACGAGCTGGATTCACCTGCTGTTCGGCCTTCTGATTTATGGCCAGGCCTGGCCCATTTCAGCGGAGAACAGCGCGCGACGCATTATCTCCTTGGCGCCGCATTTGACGGAACAAGTTTACACCGCCGGAGCCGGTGACAAGCTGGTCGGCGTCATCGACTATTCCGATTACCCTGACGCCGCCAAAACACTGCCCTCGGTCGGGAATTTCGCGCACTTTAACATCGAAAAAATCGTCGCCCTCAAACCGGACCTGATTCTGGCTTGGCAATCCGGCAACCGCGAGAAAGATTTAGACAAACTGAAACAACTGGGCCTGAACGTCTGGACAACCGACACCCATCGCCTGGCCGACATTCCCCGCCAAATCCGCGCCATAGGACAACGCGCCGGAACCGAGTCTCAAGCAATGCCCGCTGCACAAGCATTGGAACAGACACTCGCCAAACTCAAATCTCGTTATCAAAATGCAGCGAAAATTCGCGTCTTCTACCAAATTTGGGCCAAGCCTTATATCACCATCAATCGCAAACAGTTTATCAGTCAAGGCATTGCACTTTGCCAAGGCCAAAATGTCTTTGGCGACCTGCCGGCCCTGTCGGGCGAAGTCAGTTTGGAAAGTATTTTAAAAGCCGATCCGCAAGTGATTCTGCTGGGTGGCTATCCAGAAAAACAAACCCTCTGGCAGCAGGCCTGGCAAAAAGTACCAGGCCTGGCGGCGGTTGAGAAGCATCAAATTTACCCGATGGTCAGCGATTGGCTACAACGCCCGACGGCGCGTTTTATCAACGCCTTACCGGCATTATGCCAAACATTGGACAAGGCGCGAGTCGCCTATGGATTGAAAGGGTCAAACTAAAAATCAGTGTTAAGGAACCTCTGTGTTAAAGAACCTCTGATTGAATCAGCTTGAACTTCTTTAAGAATTGGCTGACATTTGACCGAAAAAGAAATACAACATATAAGCGGCGTACATCACCACCATGACAATACTGAGCAGCGTGATGGGACGCATGCCTTCGTCCTTGATTTCAATGCCCTGCGCCGCCAGTTTTCGGCGTCGAAGATGGCGTTTAATCATCCAATAGATAAAGTAAATCACGCCCAATAAGGTGAGAATATTCAGTAACTTCCCCATGCGCCTTAAGCTCCGAAAACCATCGAAGCCATTTTGGCTCGCACGCGCACCAAGTCCGCTTCGGTATCCACCCCGACACCGGCATCGCATTCCGCATCCAAGACCAGAATGCGTTCGCCGTGCCAAAGCACTCGAAGCTGCTCCAGTTTTTCCACCTGCTCCAAAGCACATTCCGGCCATTCCACATACCGTTTTACAAACCCGGCACGATAGGCATACAAACCGATATGACGTTTATAAGCCCAGTTGGCAGGCAAGGTTTTCGGCTCGGCGCCAAAGGTATCGCGTGACCAAGGCATGGGCGCACGCGTGAAATTCAGCGCAAAATTCTGACAATCGCGAATCACCTTTACCGCGTGCGGGTCAAACACAGTTTCCACCTCTTCGATCGGCTCACAAAGCGTGGCCATCAAGGTATGCGGATGGCTTTCCAACCCGGCCGCCACTTGATGAATCAACGCTGGCGGCAACATCGGCTCATCCCCCTGAACATTGACGATAATCTCATTTTCCGACAAGCCCAACTGCGTCACCACTTCGGCAATGCGCTCGGTGCCGGACTGATGCCGGTCGGACGTCAAGCACACTTCCGCGCCAAAGGATTCACACGTCGCCTTGACCTGTTCACACTCGGTGGCGATCACCACGCGCTCGGCGCCGGATTTCTTAGCCTGCATCCAGGTCCAGGCAATCATTGGATGACCATTGATTTCCATCAAAGGTTTTCCGGGCAAGCGTGAAGATTCAAAACGGGCGGGAATAATGACAGTAAACGACATAGGTTGCGGCGAGTCTCTCAATAAAAAAGCGATTGGCTTTGGATTAACGTTTCAGTTTAATGTAGTGTTCTTTTTCTTCCGGCGTCAATTCGCGGGCTTCTTCTTCCAGCATAATGGGAATGCCGTCGCGAACCGGATACGCCAGATTGGCGGCGGTCGAAATCAACGCCTGCTTGTCCTTATCGAACTGCAAAGGGGTTTTGGTCACCGGGCAAACCAGTATGTCGAGTAATTTCGGATCCATAAAATTTCTTAGCCTCTTTTAAGCGTGAACAGTCGGCAGGAATGGTCGCATCGTTCAAATCGTAAAATCATAATGCCCCAGCCGTTGAAATAAACGGTGTGTAAAATCATCCGGGCATTTAGGGCGCAATTCGAGATACCACCAGTTCGCCTGTGCGAATGCCCGACATTTTACCGCATCTTTCTCAGTCATAAGCAAGGGTTTTGAACTTTCAAAAGATGCAAAATCATCCGGCTGGAAAGCGTGGTGGTCATCAAAGCCCTGCGTGTCGGCTCGAATCCCCAAATCCGCCAGCGTATTGAAAAAGCGTTCCGGCGAGCCGATCCCCGCCACCGCATTGACCCGGTCGCCCTTAAAGGCTTGCAAGGGCAAGGTCATTTCCGGTTTGGCCACCAAACGGAATTGATGCGGCACCAACTCCATCACCGTGCTGGTTTCAGCCTGAAGTTCGGCCGCATCGCCACCATTCCAGACCACATAATCGACTTGCCCCAAGCGTTTTTTCGGCTCCCGTAACGGCCCCGCCGGCAAACACAATCCATTGCCCAATAAACGTTGCGCGTCCATCAACACGATTTCAATGTCACGCGCCATGGCGAAATGCTGCAAGCCGTCGTCACTGATGATGACGTCCAGCTCGTGTTTCGATTCCAGCAGCGTAATCGCTTCCGGGCGATTCGGCGACACCGCAATCGGACATTGCAATGAATGCGCCAACAGCACCGGTTCGTCCCCGACCATCGCCGGATCGGAATGCTCAGTGACCCACTGCGGCCAATGGCGTGATTGACCGCCATAACCGCGACTAACGATGCCGTAACGGATGCCGTGCGCTTTCAGTTCACGCCCCAGCCATTGAATAAACGGCGTTTTACCGGTGCCGCCGACCACAATATTGCCGACCACGATCACCTGCGCGCGGCTACGACGAATCGGCGGTTTTCGGACAAATCGCGACAAACGATAGGCGGCCACGCCACAGGTCAACTTGCTTAACGGCCACAGTAGCGCTGTTTTCCACGATTGTGTCGGAGATTTCATCCAGAAGTCCGGCCAGCTCATTCTTACCTTTTCTCTCTTCTATCCATTGACTATTTTTCTCATTAATCGACTACAGCCCCTTTACAGCCCGGCTTTATCGCGCGTTTCGGCAAAGGCTTCGCACTCATTGCCATACCAACGCGGGTGGGCTTGCCGTGCGCTGTTTACAAAACGCAAAGGCGATGGGTGAAACCGTTCGGAATCGAGGGTTATTTTATACTGAATCGCGCCGCGACAGGCAGTATTTCGCCAGGGAATCCCCAGCTTTTCCAACCGGTTCAAGACCGTTTCACTTGGAAAATGAAACCGATTGGCAAAACCGCTGGAAAACACCGCCTCCTGCGGGGATACCGCTTTTAACCAGGCCTGGGATGTCGACGTTCGGCTGCCGTGGTGCCCGGCCACCAGCAAGTCCGCCTGCAATTCGTCTTCGTAGGCGGCCACCAGCGGTTTTTCCATGCGCTCGGTCAAGTCGCCCGGCACCAAGACCGTTCCCGCCCCATTGGTCACCCGCAACACACAAGACGCATCGTTATCATTCGTCGGTTGGGGCAAAAAATCCGCCGGTGACAAAATCTCAAAACGCACATCGGAAAACGACCAGGCCTGGCCGTTTCCGCAAGGTTGGAACACCCTTTGTTCCAGGCGATGATTCAACACCTTTGCCTGACCCGACACCGCTTCTTTTACGGCCACATCTTGCAATAAAGACGCCACGCCCCCGGCATGGTCCGAATCGGAATGGCTGACAATCAACAGATCCACCGTCGAACGGTTTTGTGACTTCAAATAAGGCAACAACGCCAGTTTTGCGCCGTCCATCTTGTCACTCCAGCGTGCGCCGGTATCGTACACCACGGTGGCGGTTTCCGTTTCAAACACCAGCGCCTGCCCTTGTCCGACGTCCAAAACCGTCACCCGAAACTCGCCGGGCGCCAACACCGGTTTGAACGGATGCCATAGAAAAACCGCTGTCAGCCCGACCAAAACCAAGCCTCCAAGCCATTTTCGAGCGCCGCCGGTACGGACGCTGACCGTCCAAAACAAAACGCCGTACAACAACACAACCTGCCAGGCCTGAAGTTGCCCCACAACCCAAAAACCAAAGGCGTCCGATAAATATTGCAACGCCCACCAAAGCGCGCTCCAAAGCTGGTCGTTCAGCCACATTAACGCATGCGCCGCAGTGTCTGACACAAAACTGACCAACACCGTCAAAAACAACAACGGCAGTCCGAGCAAGCTCACGAACGGCACCGCCAGCAAATTCGCTAAAAAGCTGCCCAACGCAATCTGATGATAATATCCGGCCAACGCCGGTGCCAAACCGACCGTCAACCCCAGTTGAATCCACAGCAGTTTTTGCCAGTTCGGTGCCCGTTGAACCCTTGGCCAGCGCAAAATAACAAAAATAATCGCCACTGCCATAAACGACAACCAGAACCCCTGGCTCAACACCGACGGCGGGTGCCACAACACAATCAAAAACGCCGCCAGCGCCAATGCCGACCAGGGTTGAAACTTACGACGAATCAACACAAATAACAGCACCGTCACCACCATCAGCCAGGCGCGCTGTGTCGGAATCGAAAACCCGGCCATCGCCATATAAACCGTGGCCATTAGAATGCCGCCCCAACTGGCGAACACAATTTTCGGCGTGAGCTGCCACCAGGTCCCATTCATCCAACGAACACCAACCCGCCAGACCCAGGCAAACAAAATAAACCCCAGGCCGGCCACAATAGCGACATGCAAGCCGGAAATGGCCATCAAGTGAATCGTGCCGGTTTGCTGCATCACACGCCAATCATCGGCACTAATATCACTTTTATCGCCATCAATCAAAGCTTGAAACACGCCTTGAAACGGTGAGCCGCCGAACAAATGCCGTAAATGATTCGCCAGATCGTTTCGCAACCCCAAGACACCGGCCTCGGAAAGCCGAACCGACGGGGTCCCCTTGTCCAATACATAGCCATAACCTTGTATGCCCTTTTGAAACAGATAGGTTTCGTAATCGAAAGCGCCAGGGTTGAGGCTGGCATGGCGCGGTTTCAACTTGATTTGAAATCGCCAGGTCTCGCCGCTTTTGGGCACCATCTCAGCGTCATACCAACTCAACTGAACGGTCGGTTGCCAAAAGGACCAGGCCTGGTCAAACTGGATATCCTGATTCGTCATATGCTGGAGCACAAATGAGAATTTGACGCGAGGCGGGCGGCCATTTTCATCCAACGAATGAACCTGTGGCAAATCAACCACTTTGCCCACAACGGTCATGGGTTTAAAATAAATGGAATTTGGTAATCTATCTGTCAAAAAAGAATGTAAAAATACCCAGATACAGCCCAAAATAACGCCTATAATAATAGGGCTAAAAACCGCTATAAGGACATGATTGACCGATTGTTTCAACGGTGCGAATCGTAAAACCATCCAACCAAACACCAGTCCTCCGGATAGCCAAACAAGCGACCAGCCACTCGGAAAGGTCCCTAGCTGATAAAAGGCATAGACACAACAGATAAAACCCAGTACAAAGTAACGAAACATATGCCGAAGAAGATATTTAAAAAATACGCACCCAATCCTGAAAAAATTAAAAACATGAAGGGGCTCGGCTTTTTGGCAAAATGGCTCGGAAACCCGAACTTATGGCATATTCATCGCCATAATACCGCTAAAGCCTTTGCCAACGGCCTGTTTTGGATGTCGATTCCGATTCCGTCGCAAATGGTCACGTCTGCGGTCACCGCCATTTTGATTCGTGCCAACCTTCCCTTGAGCGTCGCCCTGGTTTGGATCAGTAACCCGCTCACCATGCCGCCTATCTTTTATTTCAATTATCTGGTGGGCACTTGGATACTCGGTACCGAAGCCGAAGCTTCTCTGCATTTTGAAATGAGCTGGGATTGGATCATCACCACGCTCGACGAACTTTGGCTACCGCTTTACCTCGGCAGCGTCACCGTCGGAGCCGTCCTCGCCATCACCAGCTATTTCGGACTGCACCTATTCTGGAAAATTCATGTACGCCGCTCCTGGGAAAGACGCATGCAACAACGACGTGCCAAGTCACAACACGAAACCTAAGGAACCCTACCTAGGGAATATCTGATTCAATCAGAGGTTCCCTAAACTACCGAATGCATTCGACAGAGTCAGCGTTCCTCTGACATTCAGTCATGAGAGTGGTGGTCGGAATCCTTTTCGTTCATTTTTTCCAATGACTTCACCACGCGGGCATTGATACTGCCTTCCGGGAAGGTGCCGTCTTCTCGTTCCTCTCCCACCGGCATATCCGCCAGCAAGCCAAGCGCATCGTCAATATGACTCATCGCATACACATGAAAATCGCCGTTTTCGACCGCTTCACGGACTTCCCCGTTCAACATCAAATGCTTGGTATTGGCTTCTGGAATCACCACGCCTTGCTGCCGCGTCAAACCTCGCGCCTTACAAACTTTGAAAAAGCCTTCGACCTTCTCATTCACCCCACCAATCGGCTGGATTTCACCAAACTGGTTAACCGAACCGGTCACGGCAATGTCCTGACGCAACGGCACTTGTGACAAAGAGGAAATTAAGGCCAGTAATTCCGCCGAGGAAGCACTGTCCCCTTCCACGCCGTCATAGGTCTGTTCCATAACGATGGACGCGCTGAAACCAAGCGGTTTTAACTTCATATAACGCCCGCGCACATAGCCGGATAAAATCAACATCCCCTTGGAATGAATGGGCCCGGCCATTTCAATTTCGCGTTCGATATCGACCACACCTTCGTCTCCGGCCGAGGCTTGAGCAGTGATGCGCACCGGCTGGCCAAAGGACTGACGTCCGACGGTCAACACTGTCAAGCCGTTGACCATACCGATATGATGACCGGATACCTTAATCAGCACCTGTTCTTCAATAATGGCACGATGGTAATAATCTTCCATCAATCCGGTATGAAAATCACGCTGTTGAATGGTCGCTTCAATAATCTCGCGAGTCACCTCACCTTTATCATGGGCACGGGCAAAGGCATTGGCTTCGGCCAAAACATCCCGTAGGATGGCTTTATTGGTGTACAGGCGGCCTTGCGACTCCACCAGACGGGAGGCGTATTCAATCAAGCGCTCCAAGGCGGATGGGCGCACCGGCAAATCTTCCCAATCTTCGACTTCCGATGCCAATTGCTTGGCCAACACCAACTCATGGTCGGGCGTACGGTCTAACTCCACTTCAAACTCCACCTGCACTTTGAACAGGCGATTAAACTGCGCGTCGATTTCCTGCAAAGCATAGAAATGCTGTGCCTGACCAATCAACACCAAGGTCACATCCAATGGATAGTCCGGTAAATGGTATGGCACCACACTGCTGGAAGACGGAATCTCAAACGTCAGCCGCTTGCTCATCAAAGCGGCTTTCAAATGCGACCAGATTTCCGGGTCTTTCAACACCGACTGCACGCTCAGCATCAGAAAACCGCCATTGGCTTTTTGCAATAAACCGGCCTGGTGATTCATCGCCAGTGTTAAGGTGTCGGTCGCATTGGCACTGGCGGAGTTAATGGTGTAACCGAACAGTTTCGGCATCGTTGCGTTTTGCTCATAAATCACCGGCGCGTGTTTCAAACCGGAATGATCGATAAGCAAATTCACTTCGAACACCGACATACCCGATTGTTCCGCCAGCAATTCTTCCATCGAAGTTTGCGCCGCACTGGTCACCTGCTCCGCGGACTGATCCCAGAACAGATGCAATTTGGAAACAACCGCCTCTTTTAACGAATCGAGATAATCTTTGATTTTGGGGGTTTCACCAAACTCCATCTTCAAGGAATCAATCAAGGGTTCCAAATGTTCATTGGCCACTTGGGTGTTGAGTTTCTTACCGGCATCCATGAATTCATGCTGCAAAAACGGGAAATGCGTCAAACCTTTGTTGAGCGCTTCTTCCACCTGATCCAAACCGTCCATAAAATAACGTTGCAACGGCTCATCCAGCTTTTTTAAGTCCGCCATCCGCAAGCGTTCACCTTCCACCACGGCAAACAACACAAAGTTGTTTTCGTTCTGCTGCACTTCAATGTTCAGAGATTCCGCCAAATCCAGCGCCGGTTCCAAAGCACTTTCCTGTTTTTGCGCCAACTCGTTTTCCAGTTGCTGATTTTTCAACTGATAGGCATGGCCGTCAAAGACCACCGGCAATTGCGTTTTCAACTGAGTAATCAGTTCTTCCACCGCCTGTTTAAAACCATGTCCGTGCCCGGCTTGGAAATACAGATATTGGGTTTTATTGGCTTCGCTGAAGTCCGAGACCAATACCACATCCTTCGGAATGTCCTTACGCTTGGCCGCTTCGCGCAACATCGATTTGGTCATGCCGATGCGCCCGACGCCCGGTTCGCCCATAATAAAGATATGGTTCTGATTACGTTTCAAATGCAAACCGAAATTTAACGACTGGTAAGCGCGCGGATGAAAGCGTTGCATGAATTCCTTGGTATCGGATTCACTGACGTGAAATTCCTCGGAATTGATTTCGGTAAAACGGTAGAGTTCAGGTGCAGATAATTTACGCATAGATGTGAGTTATATTATGGATTCCACCGTATGAAACGGTTTTACATGGGTTGATATAAACAAGCGGGCGTTTCGTTTGAAACGCCCGCTCGAAAGGCCGAGATTCTTTCTATAAACGCTATTATAGAAGATACGCCCAAGTTTTTCGAAAAAGCCACCGTCTTTCTGTAACGCGATGCGTTCAAGACGGCTTGTGGGCTTTCTTAAAACTCTTCTCTTGGCGGGTTGGCGTGGATTTTATGAATCGACAAATCCGCGCCCTGATATTGGTCTTCATCACTCATTCGCAACGTCATCAATTTATTGACTAGCCAGTACACAATGAAGCCGCCAATCAAGGCCACGCCGACACCGGCCAAGGTACCGAGAAGCTGCGGCATCATCGCCACGCCGCCCAAACCGCCCAGCGTGGTGGTACCGAAAATGCCCACCGCAATGGCGCCCCAGACACCACACAAACCGTGCAGCGGCCAAACACCCAATACATCGTCCACTTTCAAGGTTTTTTGCGTCCAGGTAAACGCTTTCACGAACAAGGCACCTGCCACCAAACCGATGACCAAAGCGCCCAAAGGGCTGACCACGTCGGAACCGGCACAAATGGCCACCAAACCGGCCAAAGGCCCGTTATGAATAAAGCCCGGGTCTTTATCGCCCATGACCGTGGCCGCCAGAATACCGCCGACCATCGCCATCAGAGAGTTCATGGCGACCAGCCCCTGAATGCCTTCCACGGCTTGTGCCGACATCACATTGAAGCCGAACCAGCCGACCGACAGAATCCAGGCACCCAATGCCAAAAACGGGATGCTGGACGGTGGGTAAACGTGTTGCATTTGCCCTTGGGCGTTATATCGATTATGACGGGCACCGAGAATCAAAATCGCCGCCAGAGCAATCCAACCGCCCACGGCGTGAACGACAATGGAGCCGGCAAAATCATGGAAAGGCACGCCATAAGACGATTCCAACCAGGCCTGGAAGCCAAAGTTACCGTTCCACGCCATCCCTTCGAATAATGGGTAGATGAACGCCACCGTTAAAAACGTCGCCAACAAAACCGGATAAAAACGGGCGCGTTCCGCAATCCCGCCGGACACAATGGCCGGGATGGCGGCCGCAAACGTCATCAAAAAGAAGAACTTCACCAACTCATAACCGGATTTGTCGGTCATCGCCTGAGTCAACTGACCATCCAGATTAAAGCCCAGAAACACCCCGTAAGCCACGCCGTAACCGATGAAAAAATAAGCCACGGTCGAGACGCCCAAATCGGTCATGATTTTCACCAATGCATTTACCTGGTTTTTATGCTGAACCGTCCCCACTTCCAAAAAGGCAAAACCGGCGTGCATGAACAGCACCAGAATCGCCCCCAGCAAAATGAATAACACATCCAAACTTGTGGTCAATTGTTCCATACCCTTCGTCCCTGTTTTTGTTATATGAAATATATGTAAAAATGGTTATAAATAGTCGGCGTATTTTACCAAAACTTCCCAACCGAATAAGAGAAACCCTTTATGACCTCATCACCTATGATTTTATGACCCTAGCTGACCCTACCTTATCTGACCCTACCTGAACGTATCTCCGGATACTTTCGCAAAACGCATACGGTATCATATTCACATGAACAGAATTTCATTGCCCAATGACCAGGCGAATGTCAGCCCGATGGAGGCCCTGCATCACCCGTTATTCAACGACCACAATGTCTCAGTCTGGGTAAAACGCGACGACCTCAATCATCCGACCATCCAAGGCAACAAATGGCATAAACTGAAACGCAATCTGCAAGCGGCCAAAGCGGCTGGAAAAACAACCTTATTAACCTTTGGCGGCGCCTACTCCAATCACATCGCCGCCACCGCGGCGGCGGGCCAAGCGTTCGAGTTTAAAACCATCGGGTACATTCGAGGCGACGAATTCGCCAATCGACCGTCGCGCTGGAGCCATACACTTCATACGGCACGGCAAAAAGGCATGGAACTTCACTTTCTGTCTCGGGCGGATTATCGCCTTAAAACCCAACCGGCATTTTTGAAAACGCTCACAGCCGAGCATCCGGGCGCTTATATCCTGCCCGAAGGTGGTACCAATGAACTCGCTGTGCGCGGGTTTGACGAACTCTGCCAGGCGATTGAACACCAGTGCCCGAACTGGACACACCTATACACCTCTGTCGGTACCGGCGGCACCTTGGCAGGCCTGGTGAAATTTGCCACACCCACTCCTCAACGCCATATTTTAGGCGTCGCCAGTTTAAAACAAGCCGATTACCTGATTCCAGACATCGAAACCCTCAGCGGAGTCTCTCATAATACAACCGGGTCGCCCAATTGGCGCTTACTCACCGAGTATTGCGGTCCGGGATACGGCCGAATATCGCCAGAAATCGAAGCGGCTCAACACTGGTTTGAAACACAATTTCACATTTCCCTGGACCCGGTGTACACCAATAAACTGGTGTTCGGGTTTCTACAAGAACTGCAAGCCGGCCGAATTCCACAGGGTGCGAAAGTGGTGCTATATCATTCCGGCGGTCTTCAGGGAAACCCCAAAACGTAAAAAGCCCGGCAATGCCGGGCTTTCTTATTATTATCCGCTGACATTATCATCAGCGTTTCCTTCTAGCGTCAATCAATCGTTAAAGATTGGAATCTTAGTGGTTTTGCATGGATTCCTTAGTTTCTTCAACTTTTTCTTCGGCGGCATCCGCCGCGTCACCGGCCGCATCCTTTAAGTTGGACACGGCATCACCGGCCGATTCTTTTGCATCCTGTAGGCTTTCTTTCATATCTTCTTGTGGGTCGTCACTGCACCCAACCAAAGTCATTGAACCGAACGCCATGGCCAAGATCATTGCAAAAGAAGCCAGTTTAGATTGATTCGAACGCATAAATTCTCCTTTTGGTATTATGCCAAAGTTTCAAAGCGGTAAACCCAGAATACAGACAACCCGTTAAACGAGCTTACCTGTCGCGAGTATACCAAAAAAACTGGTCGATTAATATTGAAGAAAAGCTGACATTACAGCATTCAAGCCGAATGAAAAAGGAACCTTGCGCTTCGGGAAACAAAGCGCAAGGTGATCAGAAAAGGTTCAAGGGTTCTTGGTTTAAGGGTGCTTAAAACGTCGTGATGTATTCCGATACGGTGACAATTTCGTCATCCGAAAGCTGTTGCGCATTTGGAATCATCATCGCGCTCATGGCCCCTTTTTGCTTACCGGCTTTATAGTCCATCAAGCTGGCCACCAAAGCGTCTTTCGACTGCCCGGCAAGCTGCGGCCCAACGCCACCTTCACCGGAGCCGCCGTGACACCCTGCGCAAGTCGCATACAGTTCAGGGCCTGCCGGACTATTTTGAACCGCTTCCGTTACCGCTTCTTCAGCCGGGGCTTCTTCCGTGGTCATTTCAATTACGGTTGTCGCTTCATCGGCCGGTGCAGCGGCTTGCTCCGCCTCCTGTTGGGCGGCGGCCGCTTCTTCGGACAAGGGTTCTTTTTCCGGCTGCGCATCCATCAATTGTTTATCCTTCACGTCCATGGTGGAGGGTTGATTCGCCGCTGGCGGCTTGATATCCGAACCGGTTTCACTGCCAATTACCGGCTGATCGGTGGCGGTGGCTTCTTCAAGTTGCTTGGCGTCGTCACTGCAAGCGGTCAAGCCGATGGAAAGCAAACAGGCCAGAGAAACAGGCCCTAAAAAGGAGCGTTTAAACATAAGTCGATTCCTTATCACTATGAAATAGAAATGACGAGTCAACATCGTTGTATACTCCACTCGTCGCCAAAATAACCGATTTTTCGTTTATCTTAATCAAAATCGACCAGGCCTGGGCAATTTTTATCAATATCTCCAAGGTGCCTTCAGATTTCAAGCTTTGCTTGTGTATCTTGCGTATTAAGCGGCCACTTGGTTACGGCCGTTTGCCTTAGCTTCATAAAGCTTTTTATCGGCCGCGTTAAACAAATCAAAAAAGTCGTCTTCCTGCGACGGAATGCGACACGCCACACCAGCACTGATGGTTACATACGGCTTCACCTTGGAGTGTTCGTGCCGCAAAGCCTTGGCCTCGACTTGTTCCAACACCGTCTGCGCCAAATGAACCGCATCCTTCAATTCGGTATTGGTCAACACCACCACGAATTCCTCACCGCCGACACGGGAAACAATGTCGGTGCGACGATGCACACAAGCTTTCAATACCTCAGCCACTTCTACCAGGCAATCGTCACCGGCCAAATGGCCGTAAGTATCGTTATAAGCTTTAAAGTAATCGATATCGAACAAAATAACCGACACTGGCGTCTGATCTTGATAGGCTTGATTGTAAACTTTTCGGGAAAAGGTGTCGTATTTGCGACGATTGAACAGACCGGTCAGGGAATCGATTTCCATGAGCGTCCGCATACGTTGTTCCATGCCCTGATTCAAACTGATGAGAAAAAAGGTCAACATACCAATCATCAAATAAATAATCACCTGGTTAATGGTGTAATTCACTTGAACCAGCTCAGCCGGCATGGGCGTGATCGGCGGAAAATGGTTATGGAAATAATTCACTCCCAAATAAGTACAGAACACCGTAATATTCAAAATCATCGAAAAACGGTTCAGCCCGAGAAACAGGAAAATTGCAATCGGAGCTACCAGGAAAAATAAAGAATCCCCGCCCGCCTGTTGAAACAAAATGCCCATTAATGTGATGGTCAGCAAACCGGAAAAAACGATCAACAGCTTCGCGCTCCAGTAGCGATGCTGAGCATTCAGGTAAAAGACTCCAAACGCCATCACGAACTGAAAAAACGGCACCACACCTTGCCATAACGGCGCATGCAACTCCGGACGGCACACCAACACATACAGGTAAAACAACGGCCCGACAATCGCGGGGACCATAATGGCCGTGGCCGTCACATTCACAAAACGGAGCATGCGCAGCTCTTGATACCCCATATCGTCATGGGCACCGATGTCGAACACACGCGTCAATTTGGACAAAAAAGACATGATGAAATTACTAAACCTGACTGAATGGAATGGCGACCGAGCCCCTTCGGAAAACGGAAGCGTTGAATAAAGTGACAGTATTGTCACGTTTGGAACCCATTTTACTCCAGTCCGGCTGATTTGAGAAAGTGAAAAACCGTGAAGTCACAAAAATTTGATTTGAGTCAGCTTTGATGTCGTCAGCTTAAGACAACCTCAAGTCAAGACAGCTGAGACGATGCCAACCGGAACACAAAATGCAAGCTGTTGCTCTCAAAGCCTTCCCGAGCATAAAAACGATGCGCGCCATCACGTTGGCGCCCCGAATCCAAATGCAGTTGCTCGCAACCATTTTCGACGGCATGCATTTTCAACCAATCCATCAAACGCTTTCCGGCACCTTTCGAACGGTGTGTTTCCTCCGTCACCAGGTCGTCCACATACAACGCCTTGCCCCACGCCAATTTACGCACAAACACAAAACCGGCCAGCGCTCGAATGTCGCCATCCTGTTCTTCACATACCAATTGATAGCCTTCACTTTGCTGCTGTTGCATTCGCGCGATGATTTCCGTGACCGTCAGCGCCGGGCGCAATTGTTGCATCACGGTCGCGACGGCAGTCAGGTCATCACCGGGTTTCATTAAACGAATTGACATGGCAAATTCCTCCGAACCCAAACAGAGCCCCTCATCAATCTGGCCTCTGTACGAATCCTTTATCTGTTTTCAGTTATAGGTTTTTCAGTTGTTTCAATAAACGAGGCACCGAGACCGGCTTGACGGTTTTCATCGGTTGGGCAAACAAGGATAAACGCAATTCTTCCAGCAACCAACGCATTTCCACCAGGCCTGGGTGATTTCGATAGGCGGTATCCTGCGCCAGACGTTCATAGGCTTCCAACACCGGTTGCATTTCCCGAATCGCTTTCTGGTCTTTCGTCGGGTCGATGTCGATTTTTTCCAAGCGCTTTTCCAAGCCCTGCAAATAGCGAGGCATCTGACGGAACCAGGTTTCCGGCGTGGTGCGCACGAAATCTTTATCAATCAAGGCATCCAGTTGAGCACGAATGTCCGCTACGGACGCCAACCAACGCGGGTTCACCTTACCTTTGACCTGCTTGGCGATTTTCTGATGTCCGGTGAGAATATCGTTGACCTGCTTGGCAATGCCCTGCGCGGTTTCAATCCATGTCGAACGCACCGTTTCCAAAATCTGTTCATAAGCCACCTGAGTGCGGATGCTTTCCGGCTCCGGCACCAATTGACGCAGAGCCCGGTCGATGACCTGTTGCGTCAGGGCTTCGCAGGTACCGTAAGGCGCATAGCATAAGCAGGCTTTCTGCATCGGCAACTTCTTCTGCAAATACTTCACTTTATCCGGCAGATTCAACGCCAACAACGCTCGCACCGCTTCACCGTGTTCAGCCAGCGCGGTTTCCTCATCCCCGACCAAATCCAGTTCGATGACAACGCCCTCCCCCGAATCATTCGGCCGGCAGCGTAAGGCTGGATAAGCCACCATTTCCAGCCCTTTGGCGCGAATGGTCTGGGAAGGTGCCAAATCGCCGAAGTTCCATTCCTCGACCCGTTGGCTGTCGGTCGCGGTTTTGGCCTGATGTTTCTGAATGCGGTCATCCACCAGATGTTGATACTCGGTTTTCAGGGCTTCCAGATCGGCCTTCTCGGCAATGGTTTTGCCCTTGTCGTCCTGCAAGACGAAATAGGGTTGCAGGTGTTCCGGCAAGGCCTCCGGCAGACCGGCTGCCTCAAAGTCGGCACTCGACACCTTCTGCTGACCACGACGGTTCAGCGCCCACACCAACTGAGTGACGTAATCCGCCGCATGACCGTCCAGCTTTTTCGTGGGCGACATTTCCTGCAACACCCCGTCTGCGGTCTGCGGCGCGGGTATAAACTGTTTACGAAGTTGTTTCGGCAAGGCTTTGATATAAAACGCAGTTTTTTCTTTCAGCAACCCCGGCGTCAACCAATCAAAATCGGATTTTTGCACCAGATTCAACGCCGATAACGGCACTTTCACCACCAAGCCATCTTGCTGCTTGCCCGGTTCAAAATGGTAATCGACATCGAGTTCCAGTTGATTCTTGACCTGGACCTGATCGGGATATTCCGTCGCCAGCCCGGCATCCACCGACTGCTTGAGCAGAAAATCACGCGTCAGTTTCAAAGCGTCAATCGTGTCCGGTGACCGCTGTTCGGTTTTCTTGACCCACTTTTCAAACGCCGGTTGGCTGTAAATGTGTTCGGGAATCCGCGCCTGATAAAATTCATACAGCACATCTTCTTCCACCAGAAAGTCCGGACGCCGCAGTTTCGATTCGATGTCGTGGATTTCGTCAATCAAACGGCGGTTATGCGCCAGAAACGCCACTCGGCTGTGCATCTCCCCTTCCACCAGTGCGTGGCGCAGGAAAATTTTATGGGCTTCCTTGGGATTGATCGGCCCGTAATTGCAACGTCGTCGGTTCACAATCGGCAGCCCGTATAAGGTCACCGACTCAAACGCACCGACTTGCCCGGCCTTTTTCTGCCAGTGCGGGTCGGTGTAACTGCGTTTGACCAAATGCGGTGCCAGCGCTTCCACCCAGTGAATGTCGATAACCGCATTGTTGCGGGCATAGAGCTTCGAGGTTTCAACCAGTTCGCCAGACAGCATCCACTTCGGTTTACGTTTGAACAGCACCGAACTCGGGTGGATAAACAATTTGGTGTTACGCGCCCCCAAATAGGACTTTTCGTCGTCCCGCATGGCGATATTCCCCAACAGTCCCGCCATCAAGGAACGATGCACCGCCATCGAATGCATGTCCGATAAACGTTCGGTGACCGTCTTGCCCTGCTTCACTTCTTCAAACAGATGCAGGTCACCGACTTTGACACCGATGCGCTTCAAGCTCATTTCCAATTGGAAAAACAAGTCGTGCCATTCTTTCATTCGCAGATAGGACAGGAAATTGGTTTTGCAGAGTTTGCGCAGTTTGTTTTGGCTCAGGTGACGTCGTTTGTCTTCATAAAAACGCCACAGATTGAGGAAAAACAGGAAGTCGGAACGCGGGTCTTCAAAGGGTTTATGCGCCTGGTTGGCGGCCTGACGATTGGCTTCGTTCATATCACGCGGGTCTTGAATGCTGATGGCCGAGGCAATCACCAGTACTTCGGCCAAGACACCGTTCTTCTGCCCTTCCAACACCATCTTCGCCATGCGCGGGTCCAACGGTAGTTTGGCCAGCTGACGGCCACTGTCGGTCAAACGGCGATTTTCATCCAACGCGCCGATTTCGTGCAATTGACGATAACCGTCATTCACCGCTTTATCTTCCGGCGGTTCGATAAACGGAAAATGCTTCACCGCCCCCAGTTTCATTTGCGTCATCTGCAAAATCACCGTCGCGAGCGAAGTGCGGTGAATTTCCGGCGGCGTAAAGGCCGAACGACTGTTGAAATCGTCTTCGTCGTACAAACGGATGCACACCCCGGAGCTGACCCGGCCGCAACGCCCCGCCCGTTGATTAGCCGAGGCCTGGGAGATTTTTTCAATCGGCAAACGCTGTACCTTGGAGCGCACCGAATAACGGCTGATTCTGACCAGGCCTGGGTCAATCACGAACTTAATGCCCGGCACCGTCAAAGAGGTTTCCGCCACATTAGTCGATAAAATCACCCGTCGCTTTTGCGACAGCTGGAACACCTTGTTCTGCTCCGCCATACTCAAACGCGCGTACAAGGGCACGATTTCGGTGTTTTTCAAATGCTGTTTGCGCAAGTATTCCGCGGTTTCCTTGATGTCGCGTTCACCGACTTGAAACACCAGCACATCGCCGAACGGGTCGATTTCCGCCAGCTCTTCCAAGGCATAACCGATAGCGGTGGGAATGTCCTGCTCGAATTCGTTACCGTCGTCGTCTTCGATTTTCACCAAAGGGTTGTAGCGGACTTCCACCGGATAGGTCCGTCCGCTGACTTCGATAATCGGTGCCCCTTCAAAGAATTGCGCAAAGCGTTCGGTGTCGATGGTGGCGGAGGTGATGATGAGTTTCAAATCCGGGCGCTTCGGCAGCAGTTTTTTCAAAATGCCAAGCAGGAAGTCGATGTTGATGGAGCGCTCATGCGCTTCATCAATAATAATGGTGTCGTACTGATTCAAAAAGGGGTCGTTCTGGACTTCTGCCAGCAGAATCCCGTCGGTCATCACCTTCAACAAACTTTGCGGATGCACCTGGTCGTGAAACCGCACTTGATACCCGACCAGCTCGCCGAGCTTGGAACCGAGTTCCTCGGCAATTCGCTCGGCCACACTGCGCGCCGCCAAGCGTCTCGGCTGAGTACAGCCGATTCGGCCGAAAATACCGCGCCCCGCTTCCAGGCAAATTTTCGGAATCTGAGTGGTTTTCCCCGAGCCCGTTTCCCCGGCAATCACCACCACTTGGTGGTTTTGAATCAGCGCCAGAATCTCCTTGCGGCGTTCGGCCACTGGGAGTTTATCGTAAGAAATTTTCGGCACGGCTTGCCGGTTGGCCACGACAGCTTGCACCGACGCCGTCAAACGGGCCTGAAATTTTTGCCAAGCCGAATCATTCTGCAACGCCTCGACATCCGCGTCCGAATCGAGTTTGAAACGCTTGAACTGTCGCTTCAAGGCAAAACGGTCTTTCGACAAGGTTTGCTCAAGCGCCTCGATAATCGATGACTTGTCTTTGAATTGGATGGAATCGGCCATTAGGGGATTTGAATCGTATGAAAAATTAAGAAGGGAATTTTACGCTAGTTCGGCCCATTCGGCAAAAGACGCACCCGGCCAAGCACCTCCAATTTTAAAAATAACTAAATTTCATTAATAATTTATTGTAAAACGATAATAAATAATTATACTAATCCCTGAGTTCAATCATTTTTACGGAGTGCTACATGAACCAAACAAACCAAAACTTATCCCGCATTCAATCCTTCAGCCGTGCGTTTCGGCTGATCACACGTTTTTTAATGGCTGCCGTCCCGTTATATTACGTGGTCTACTGGGGGTTCATTAATCATCTGCCCCAAACCCTGATTAACGTCAATACCGCGCCGCAACCGATTCTGGACAATACGCTTACCACCCCATTACAATGGCTCGGCTTTCTGGCGGCCCTGCCGGTGATTCTGTCTTTGATTTACGGGTTGGTGAACATCGATAAACTGTTTCGTTATTACCAACAGGGCATTATCTTTTCTTACCAGCAGGTGCGTTTGTTCAAGCACATTGCCAAGGCTTTACTGCTGTGGGTCGTGACGTCCATGCTTTACGAGTCGGCTAAAAGCGTTGTCTTCACCTGGCAGAATCCGCCTGGAGAACGGCTGTTAACGGTTGGCTTCGGTTCTGCCGAATTGATGATTATGATTGTCGCCGCCATGACGTTTTTCATCGCATGGGTGGTGGAAGAAGGGCAAAACTTGTCTGAAGAACAAAAATACACTGTGTAAAAGGACATCGAATGGCGATTATCGTGAATCTGGACGTTGTACTGGCACAACGTAAGATGAAATCCAATGAACTGGCCAAACGGATTGGCATCACCGAACAGAATCTGTCGATTTTAAAAACCGGCAAAGCCAAAGCAATTCGGCTTTCCACACTGGAAGCCATTTGCGAACATCTGGATTGCCAACCGGGCGATTTGTTGGAATTCCAACCCAACGACTGAACCAGCCGACTTTATAGGCCAACCCTTCCCTGAAACGCCCAGGCCTGGGCGTTTCAAGCATTCACCACATCAATCACGTCAACCGGAATCGCTTAGGCCTAGTCACTATCGAAGAACTTTTGTTCCGGTACCTTCAAGGCTTTGGCAAGAAAACTCACCTCAAAATCCGTCACACGTCGAACTCTTGCTTCTATTTTTGCGAGTGTGCTTCGGCTAATATTCCAACCAATTAAATTGCACTTGGCAACCAATTGTTCTTGGGTAAAACCGAAACCTTCCCGAACGGTTTTGACTCTTGGCCCAATCTTATTCATATGTATTGCTCCACACTGGACCTTGATTTTTGCAAAACATGGCGACATAATTGCTCCCATAACAGAGCAAAGCAACTTTAATTCCGGCGAAGGGAAGTTCACTCAACCGTCGGGGTCTATGACGTAAAAGCATGCTCACAGCGGGTTAAAACAACCATAACAAGTAAACGATTATCGTTTTTTTCTCGCTTTAAAAATACGAATCATCAGCAGTCTGAAAACAAGTGGTAGAACAGTGGTAGTTTTTTTTAAGTAATTCTGGCGTTTTTAACGCAACCTAAGGCAACTCAATGGAATTAAACGGCATCTCTCTCGCAGTTTCCCTCAGCATCTTGAGCCTGATTCTCTTAGGGGTTGTGTTGTATCGCTACAAACAACTGCATTTTTTAGCCCTTGCCTTCGAACACCTTCCCAAACCCATTATCATCACCGACCAACGGGCGCGTATCCTCAATGTGAATCGCGCGTTTTGCGACATCACCGGTTACCCGCCGGAAGAGGTCATCGGGCAAACGCCAGCGGTTTTCAACTCCGGTCGGCAGGGGGATGACTTCTACCCCCGCTTGTGGCACGAACTGAAGCGCACCGGACATTGGCAAGGCGAAGTCTGGAACAAACGCAAAAACGGCGATGAATACGCCGAGCGCCTCACCATTTCAACGTTCCAATCCCCTTTCCGAAAACGACCTTACTATGTCGGCACCCTGACGGACATTTCTCAAAACAAGGCAGACGAAGCCACCATCGAACGCCTGGCTTTCTACGACACCCTGACACGCCTCCCCAACCGGCAACTGTTGGAAAACACCCTTCAAAAGGCACTCCAAAAACCGAACCAAGTCAATACCAGTGGTGCGGTCCTATTTATTGACCTGGACGATTTCAAAAGCTTAAACGACACCTGCGGTCACGGCATGGGCGACTTACTGCTGGTGGAAGTGGCGCGCCGCATTCATGCCTGCCTGGATTTCGAGGATGCCACCGTCGGTCGCTGGGGCAGTGATGAGTTCGTTGTCATCCTCGAAAGCCTGACGAGCAAGCTGGCATTAAATGATGCCATTCAACAAGCCGAATGGATTCAAAGCAAACTCAGTGAACCTTTCACTTTGAATGGTTTGGAATATTTCAGCGCCTGTTGCATCGGCATCGCGCTGTTCGACCACCGACATTCCGCGCAAGAGCTCCTCAAAAAAGCCGACAGTGCTCTTCACCACGCCAAGCGCTCCGGGCGCAACTGCATTTACACCTTTGACCCGTCCATTCAACAGGCGTTGGAGCAAAAACTTGAGTTGGAAAAAGACCTACGTCATGCCTTGAAAGAAGACCAATTCGAACTGTACCTGCAACCCCAACTCAATTCCGGCGGCTGCTTGGTCGGCGCCGAAGCTTTGATTCGCTGGAACCATCCACAAAAAGGCATGATTTCCCCCGCCGACTTTATTCCACTGGCTGAAAAAAACGGCTTGATTGTCGGCATCGGCGATTGGGTTCAAGAAGAAGCCTGTCGGTTATTGGCGGGATGGAAAACACACCCCATTTTGGCCAAAACCACCTTGTCGATTAATGTCAGTGAACAACAGTTGCGGCACCCTGACTTTGTCGAAAAAACCCTCAACTCTATGAAGCAATATCAGATTCGCCCTACCCAATTGAAACTGGAAATTACGGAAAGCGCCGTCATGTTGAACCTGGACGAATGCGCCGATAAACTCTGTCAGCTCAAGCAACATGGCCTGGAGTTTTCCATGGACGATTTCGGAACGGGTTACTCCTCACTCTCCAATATCCGCGCTCTGCCGCTGGACCAGTTGAAAATCGACCAGTCGTTCGTTCGCAACCTGCTGGAAGACAAAAGCAATCAAACCCTCACCCAAACCATCATCACCATGAGCGAAGCGCTGGACTTGGAGATCATCGCCGAAGGCGTCGAAACCGAAGGCCAGAAAATCGCTCTGGAGGAAATGGGCTGCCATTTTTTCCAAGGGTATTATTTCGCCAAGCCACTTGCTTACCCGAGTTTCATAACGTATGCCGAATCCATCAAAGAGTGACTTAAAAACGTTAAAACCGACGGAATTGTACGCCATCGACTAAGAAACCTTTGACTGTCCGGTCCAGTTTGATTATGTTTGTTTTAGTCAGCACTTCTTCCTAGCCACCAGGATTCGGCCAGATGAACAGAATCGAACTCAAAAACACCGATGATTACCATAACCAGCAAGCGGCGGATACGCTTTCCTACTTCGAAGTTTCGCCGGAACAAGGCCTGAGTAAAAACGAAGCTCAAACCCGTTTGGAAACCTTCGGCCCCAATGAAATCATTGAAAAAGAAGAACCACTTTGGCATCGTATTTTCCGGCGTTTTTGGGGGCCGATTCCGTGGATGATTGAAATCGCGGCCCTCTTGTCAGCCATCGTTCAGAAATGGGAAGATTTCATCGTCATCCTTATTATGCTGTTGATTAATGTGGTGCTGGATTTCTTTCAGGAACACCGCGCGCTCAACGCTCTGAAGGTTCTCAAACAACAAGTTTCATTGGAAGTTCGAGCCCTGCGAGACGGTCAATATTGTGCGTTACCCGCCAAGGAGTTGGTGCCCGGCGATATCATCCGCATTCGCATCGGCGATGTGGTGCCAGCCGACGTGCAACTGCTCAGAGGCGATTTTCTTTCCATCGACGAGTCTTCACTGACCGGCGAATCCTTGCCCGTGACCAAGCGCCAAGGCGAAGTCGCGTACAGCAACACGGTGGTCAAACAAGGCGAGATGGTCGCCGTGGTGGTCAATACCGGTCAACATACACGGTTCAATGCTGTGGTATCGCTGGTGGCAAAAGCGTCTCTGGAAGAACGCAGCCACTTTCAGAAAATGGTCATCAAAATCGGCAACTTCTTGATTTTGATGACCTTAGTGCTGGTCGCGATTATTTTGGTCGTCGGCCTGTTCCGTCACGAAGACATGCTGGAAATTGCCCGCTTCGCGCTGGTGTTGACCGTGGCGGCCGTACCGGTGGCCTTGCCCGCCGTTTTGTCGGTCACCATGGCCGTCGGCGCGGTGAATCTGGCGCGTAAACAAGCGATTGTATCGCGCCTGACGGCCATTGAAGAATTGGCGGGCGTGGATATTTTTTGTTCGGATAAAACCGGCACCCTGACCAAAAACGAAATGCAGGTGGCCAAGCCACTGGTGTTTGACGGCTATCATGAAGAGCAGTTATTCACTTACGCGGTTCTCGCTTCACGCCAGGAAAACCGGGACCCGATCGAACTGCCGTTATTTCACTATCTGGACGAACGCTTTCCCAACACCGACTGGAAACAATGGACACAACAGAATTTTACGCCCTTTGATCCGGTAACCAAATACACATCTGCCCAAGTCGAATACGGCGCGCAACAATTGACCGTGTTCAAGGGTGCGGCTCAGGTATTATTGGAAATGGCGGACATTCAGGGGAACGAACTCATTGCCATCAATCGAAGCATCGACACCTTTGCCGACAAAGGGTATCGGACGCTGGCCGTCGCAGTGCAAACCGAAAATAACGCCGTCCAACTGGTCGGCTTGATTCCGCTCATCGACCCGGAACGGGAAGATTCCGCCGACGTCATCCTCAATATGACTAAGAATGGGGTGCGCGTCAAAATGATTACCGGCGACAACGTGGCCATCGCCCGCGAAATCGGCCACCGCTTGGGCTTACGGCAACGCAGCATTCGCTCCGCCGAGTTATCCGGTAAAGGCAGCCATGAACTCATCGGGTTCGCCAAAGCGCTCAGTAACGCCCTCTATCAACGATTGCACCCGGAAGTCAGTCATCAGGCGGCGGAAGCCTTTGCCGAGGACGTCATGACCTCTCTGGAACAGAATTTTGATATGGAAATGCTGACCCGCGAATTCATTCACACTCACGAATCGGTGGTGATTGAAACGCTGGAAAGCGTGGACATCTTTGCAGAAGTACGCCCGGAAGACAAATACACCATCATCGACACCTTACAAAAGGCCGACCACATCGTCGGCATGACCGGCGACGGCGTCAACGATGCACCGGCCTTGAAAAAAGCCGACTGCGGTTTCGCGGTCTCCAACGCCACCGATGCGGCTCGGGCGGCGGCGGACATTATCCTCACCTCTCCGGGCTTATCGGTCATCAACCATGCCATCGAACAGGCCCGGATTACTTTCGAGCGCATGAAAAGCTACGCCACTTTCCGCGTGGCGGAAACCATCCGCATCATTCTGTTTATGGCCCTGAGCATCGTGGTATTCAATTTCTACCCGATTACCCCCTTAATGATTATCTTATTGGCGCTTTTGAACGATATTCCGATTCTGGCCATCGCCTATGACCACACCAAGGTTCAGAACAAGCCGGTGCGCTGGGAAGTGCACTCGCTGTTAACCGTTTCCACTGTATTGGGCATCAGCGGTGTGATTTCGTCTTTCGTGCTGTTCTTCGTCCTGCTGGAAATGGGCATCAGCGAAGATATGATTCAAACCCTGCTGTTCTTGAAACTGATTGTGGCCGGGCACAGCACCCTTTACATCACCCGCACCGAAGACTGGTTCTGGAAGCGGCCTTGGCCGTCGCCGTTACTGATGGCCGCCACCTTCGGAACCGAAATTCTCGCCACCTTCATTGCGGTGTACGGACTGTTCGTCACACCGATTGGCTGGGAATATGCGCTCTATATCTGGCTATACGCGTTGGTGTGGTTTGTCATTAACGACATCATTAAAATGCGCGTACGCAGGCTGCTCAACAACAAACCCGCCCTGGCCTGAAAACAACCAGGCCTGGGCACATTTGAAATTACTCAAATATGTGTCGGAGGGCTTATTAGTGGGATCATTTTCCCTGTTTAAACAACGAATCCACCATCTCCATCGGTAACGGAAACACAATGGTATTGGAACGATCGTTGGCGATTTCCGTCAAGGTCTGCAAATAACGCAACTGCAACGCCTGCGGCTGCTGGGAAAGAATTTGCGCCGCTTCGAACAGTTTTTCCGAGGCCTGCATCTCCCCTTGCGCGTGAATGACTTTAGCGCGTCGCGTCCGTTCGGCTTCGGCCTGTTTGGCGATGGCGCGAATCATACTTTCATCCAAATCGACGTGCTTAATTTCCACATTGCTGACTTTCACGCCCCAAGCGTCGGTCTGCTGGTCCAGCACCGTCTGAATATCGGCGTTCAACCGATCCCGTTCCGACAGCATTTCATCCAGCTCATGTTGCCCCAGCACCGACCGTAAGGTCGTTTGCGCCAACTGACTGATGGCGTCGTTGAAATGCTCCACCTGAATAATGGCTTTATCTGGCTCAATGACCCGGAAATACACCACCGCGTTCACATGCACCGACACGTTATCGCGCGAAATCACATCCTGACTGGGCACATCCATCACCACCGTCCGCAAATCGACTTTTTCCATTTGCTGGATGACGGGAATCACCAAAATGAACCCCGGCCCCTTCACTTTCCAGAAACGTCCGAGCATAAAAATCACCCCGCGTTCATATTCGCGCAGGATACGGATGGCACTGACGAAAAAAACCAGCACCACCGCCAGTACGATGTATAAAGCATAGGCCGTCATAATGTCGCCTCCTCTGTTGTGGTTGAATCCGTTTCAATCGGCGTGACGTGTAAAGTCAGGTGTTTCATGCCCGTCACGCGCACCGTTTGATTCTGTTTTAAAGGCACCTCCGACACGGCTTGCCAATGTTCACCATGCACAATGACCTGCCCCTTGCCGTCGAAATCCGCCAAAACCACCGCTTCACTCCCGACCAATTCCTGCAAGCCGCTGACCACCGGCTGACGATAGGATTTAAAGGCCAGATGCACCACGGCCGCCACGACCAACACACTCAGTACGGCAAAAGTCACGATGACCGACAAATCGATGCCGAACCCCGGCGCATCGGTATCCATCAAGATAATCGAACCGATGACAAACGCCACCACCCCGCCGATGCCGAGAATACCGAAACTGGGTTCAAAGGCTTCCGCCACCATCAAACCGATGCCGAGCAGAATCAGCGCCATGCCGGCATAACTGATGGGCAGCAGTTGAAAAGCATACAAGGCCAAAACGATGGCAATGGCGCCGATGGTTCCCGGTACAATGCCGCCGGGGTTGAGAAATTCGAAAATAATGCCGTACACCCCAACCAACAAGAGAATATAGGCCACATTCGGATTGGTGAACACACTCAACAACTCACTGCGCCAGTCCGGCGGCATATCAACCACTTCCGCATTGGCGGTATGCAGCACCAGCCGGCGCTGATTCAATTGTACTTCTCGGCCGTCAAGTTGTTGCAGCAAGTCCCAAGTGTTGTCGGCCATCAGGTCGATAACGTTCAAATCCAGAGCCTCTTGTGCGGGCAAGCTGGCGGCCTCTCGCACCGCTTTTTCCGCCCAATCGGCATTGCGCCCGTGTAATTCCGCCAACCCGCGGATATAGGCCACGGCATCATTGAGGGCTTTGCGCTTGGCGGCGTCTTGAGGCTGGCTGGGTTTCGCAGATTCTTCCGATGGGGCTTGGGAAGGTTTCGGCAATGAAATGCCGCCGATTTGCACCGGCGTGGCGGCGCCGAGATTGGTGCCGGGGGCCATGGCCGCCACTGGGCTGGCGAAAAGAATATAGGTACCGGCACTGGCCGCACGCGCGCCCGACGGTGCGACGAACGTTGCCACCGGCACACTGGACGCGGCAATGTGTTTGATGATGTCGCGCATTGACGAGCTCAAGCCGCCGGGCGTATCCAGTCGCAATACCACCAGTTCGGCACGTCGAGCATCCGCTTTTTCCAGAGAACGCTCAATATAATCCGCCGTGGCCGGACCGATGGCGTCGTTCACTGTCAATTGGACGACTTCCGGTGATTTGGCCTTAGTCGCCGTCTCCGCCAGCGCAGGACTCTGAACCAACAGAACCAGCGCCATCATCAGTAAAAACCACCGATAGAACTTTGCCAACCGCTGCATCGCGCCTCCTTTGCCCTCATAGCCGACCGCCGACCGGGTGCATCACAAGTGCCGAGACTTTTACTTTACGCCTCTTACTTAAAAATTTCTAATCAAACTTAAAACCTCAATACTTCCCTTTTTACTTTCCAGCCATCATCTTCATCAGTTCCGCCAAATGGTAGATTTTCCCAGCGCCTCCCCAGTTGCCGTCAGCCACTTCATGGAACAGCACCCAGACACGCGCGGCGTTGAGTACATTATGATCGGTGCCTTCCAACCGTAAAACGCACTCGGTTAATTCATGAGTCAAACGGGCTTTACGGTCGTCGTCCAAGGTGTTTTCAAACACCGTCACATCAAAACGGTAATGCGGTTTGTGCATCGGCTTGCCACCGACAAATCCGGTCGATTTCGGGTGTTTATTGAGGTAGGTCCAGGTCAGCATCCTGGCTTTAGGATTTTGTGCCATGCCCTCCAGCTTGAGTAACGCCTCTGTCGTCTCTTCGACCAATTGCGCTTCCTGCTCGGCACTGAATGTCTCTTCGGGAAAGGTAATTTGAATCAACGGCATAGGCGACCTCTTACAGAATTAAACAGGGCAGACTCCTTTGGGAGTTTCATTAAGTTTGCACAATAACCGAACCCTTCGCAACAATAATAACTTTAAGCTCGGCTCCCAGGCGCACGCATCGCTGAACGCGAACACAGGCACCTTGAATAACACCTCGACGCGCTAAAACGTAAAACGCCCAGGTCTGGGCGTTTTTTCAATTCAAGTAAAAGGCATAGAGTCACTATGCCTCTTTGACCCGTCAGGTTTTTTTCAGGTCATCGTCATGCACTTCCGGAATCCCCGCGGCCCGGTCCGGGTCCATCCCGAACAGTTTGGTTTTCACCCCTTCACGCAGGCTTTGGAAGAACACATACAACACCGGAATGAAGAAGACGGCAATCGCCGCGGCAAACAACATGCCGCCAATAACCGTGACCCCGACGAAATAACGACTGACCGCACCGGCACCGGTAGCGAACAACAACGGCAAGACCCCTAACAAGAAGGCCAAGGCGGTCATCATCAACGGACGGAAACGCAGGTGAGCCGCATCAATCGCGGCGTTGACAACGGTTTCCCCTTCTTCACGCCGCATTTTGGCGAATTCCACCATCAAGATGGCGTTCTTACTCGCCAAACCGATCATCAGAACGATACTGATCTGGGTATAGAGGTTATTGTCCATGCCCGGCAGCAAATACAACGGCAACAAGGAACCGAATACCGCAATCGCCACCGAGGTAATGACCGACATCGGCACCGACCAACTTTCGTATTGCGCCACCAAGAACAGATAAGCAAACAGAATGGCCAGCGCAAAGATGAAGACCACCAAATCACCGGCTTCCAACTCCTGTAGCGTCATCCCCGTCCAGGCAATCTCGTAGGTCTTCGGCATTTCTTCCTTGCCCAACTTTTCGAAAGCATCAATCGCTTGACCGGAACTGAAGTCATCTCCGGTTTGTGCGGAGAAAGACGCCGTACGATACATGTTGTAACGCGGAATCGACAAAGGCCCCATAATCGGCTTCGATTCAACCACGGAACTTAACGGCACCATATTGCCGTTACGGTTGCCGACTTTAATCAAATCCAAATCCGCAATGGCCATCCGTTCATCCGCATCAGACTGGATAATGACACGGTAAGTCTTTCCGTAAAGATTAAAATCATTGATATACAAAGACCCGAGATTCGACTGTAAGGTGTTGAAAATATCTGAAATCTCCACCCCTAACACACGTGCTTTTTCACGGTCGATATCGAGATAGTATTGCGGCACATCCGCCGAAAAAGTCGAAAAGGCCTGTTGAATGCCGTCCACCTGATTGGCCTTGAACATCAGCCCACGGGTGACCGAAGCCAACTCGCCGGAAGGCCCACTGGCCAAATCCAGAATTTGCCCTTGCAGACCATCCGCCACGCCAAGGCCGCTGATAGCAGGCGGCGAGAAGGCGAAGGAATCGGCTTCCGGGAAGGTGCTCAGGCGAATGTTGGCTTCACGTAAGATTTTCTTGGCCGGGTTGTCCGCGCGTTTGCTCCAATCTTCCAGCGACAAAACCACAAACGCGGCATTAGACGCCGAACCGGACATGATGCTGTAACCGTTGATCACGATGACGTCCCGCACCCCTTCGATTTGACTCAAACTGTCGGACACCTTACGGGTAAAGTCAGTGGTCCGCTGCAAGGACGCCCCATCCGGCAACTGAATATTCGCCATCAAAGCTCCACGGTCTTCCGTCGGCAAGAAACCGGACGGCACGTTTTGGAACATATAACCGGCCCCGAGCACAAACAGCAAAAACGCCAACATACTCATTTTATAACGGGAAATCATGCGCGTCGCCACAGCCACATAGCCGTCACGCGCTTTATCCACGCCCTTGGCAAACAGCCCCAGGAAGCCTTTCGGTTCGGCATCTTCGGGACGCAGCAACAAACGACACAGCGCCGGCGACAACGTCAAAGCGTTAATCGAAGAAATGACCACGGCCATCGCAATCGTCAATGCGAACTGTCGATAGAACTCCCCGGTGATGCCTGGCATAAAGGATACCGGTAGGAAAACCGACAGCAACACTAAGGTCGTCGCCACCACCGGCCCGGTCACCTGACGCATGGCCTCGCGAGTCGCCCGGCGGACATCGGTTTCACCTTCCGCCAGAATCCGTTTGACGTTTTCCACCACGATGATGCCGTCATCCACCACCACCCCGATGGCGAGAATCAACGCGAACAAGGTAATCATATTGATGGAAAAGCCGAATACATAGAGCAATGCCATCACCCCGATCAAAGACACCGGCACCGCAATCGACGGAATCAAGGTCGCGCGCCAATCCCCAAGGAATAGGAAGGTGATAATGACCACCAGCGTAAAGGTGATGAACAGAGTTTTCACCACTTCTTCAACGGATGCCCTTACCGACGCCGTCGTGTCATAAAGCACTTCATATTCCAGCCCTTCCGGGAAACGCTTGGACAGCACATCCAATTCTTTATAAACCTCATCGGCCACCGCCATGGAATTGGCGCCCGGCAACTGGTAAATGGCAATGGAAGCCGTCGGTTTATTATTTAGGTAGGTCGAACCGTCGTATTCTTGAGTGCCTAACTCAACGCGAGCGACATCTTTCATGTAAACGACGGAACCATTATCATTGGCTCGGACAATAATGTTTTCAAACTCGGAAACTTCTGCCAGGCGCCCTTTGGCCTGCAACGTATATTGGAAGGCGGGTTTCTTTTCGCTATAAGGCGGCGCCCCCACCTGCCCGACCGAGGCTTGAATGTTTTGCGATTCAATGGCGTTGGAAATGTCTTGCGGCGTGATCCCCAAGGCTTGCATTTTCAGTGAATCCATCCAGATCCGCATCCCGTAATCCAGCGTGATGAACTGAGAAACATTCCCCACCCCCGGTAAACGCGCTAAGGAATCTTCCATGTGGATGGACGAGTAGTTACTCAGCCAGATGCCGTCTTTATCGCCTTCCTTCGTGGACAGGTTGATAATCATCAACATACTGCTGGATTGTTTTTTCACCGAAACACCCTGACGCGTCACATCGGCAGGCAACTGTGGCTGGGCCAAAGCCACCCGGTTTTGCACGTTCACGGCGGCAATATCCGGATCCGTCCCCACATCAAAAGAGACATTCAGAGAGTAGTAACCACTGTTACTGCTGTTGGAAGACATGTAGAGCATGTTTTCCACACCGTTCACCTGGGTTTCAATCGGGATGGCAACGGATTCTTCCACCACCTCGGCACTGGCACCAGGATAAGTGGTGGTGACACTCACCACCGGCGGCGTAATGTCCGGGAACTCCGCCACCGGCATGAGTTTCATCGTGATGAAACCGACTAAGGTGATGACAATGGATATGACGAGCGCGAATTTAGGTCGATCGATAAAGAAAGCTGAAAACATTTATTTCGTTGCTCCCTTCGCCTCAACAACATTCACCTTCATATCCGCGCGGACTTTTTGCAGCCCTTGCACCACGACCCGTTCGCCTTTTTTCAGGCCAGACTTAATCGCCCAATTGCTGCCGACTTGACGACCGACGTCAACCCGCCGCTCCTCAACCGTATTTTTGTCGTCAACCACCAATAAGAAGTAACCTTTTTTATCTTTTTGCACCGATTCCTGCGGCACCACCGGCAGAATATTTTGCTTGTTCAAACCGATTGAAACAGTCACGTATTGTCCCGGACGCAAGATATGATCCGGGTTCGGGAAAGTAGCACGCACCTTAACCGTATTGGAAGTCATATCCACCTCAGGTCCCATATAGGTAAACTCGCCTTTTTGGTCATAGGTCGTCCCATCCGACAACACCAGCGTCGGCACGGCTTTGAGGTTTTCATCGCCGTTTTGCATTTGCAGGTTACGGGTTTGAAGCAGTTTCTTTTCACCGATTTCCACCGATACGTAAATCGGATCGACGCTGGTGATGGTCGCCAGCGGATCGCTGGTCGTTTTAACAAGGTTACCTTTGGTGTAGTTGGCAATGCCGATCACGCCGTCAATCGGGCTGACCACATCGGTGTAACTCAAATTCAATTTGGCTTGTTCCAGCGCCGCTTCCGACAACTTCACCTGCGCTTTAGCGGTATCTCGCGCCGCTTCGGCCGCATCCACATCCGACTGCGAAATCAAATCCTTTTTTAACATGTCTCTTTTACGCTCAAGATCGGCCGAGTTATTTTTTAAGGTCGCCTTGGCACTCATTAAATCGGCCTGACGCTCTTTTAACGCGATTTGGTAAGTGTCTTTTTCTATGTTGAAAAGAACATCGCCTTTTTTGACCATTGACCCTTCGACAAAGTTTCGTTTCAGCAGGAAGCCTTCCACACGGGCGCGCAAATCCACCGTTTGAATCGCTTCGACTCGGCCGGACTGTTTGATTTCAGGGGAAACGTTTTGGGTGTCCACCGTTTGCACCACCACACTGGGCAAAGGGCGTTTCGGTTTTGGGGAAGAATCCGCCGCGTGGGCGTAAGAGAACAGGCTTGTAGAAATGCAACAAATTGCCAGAAACAATGTTTTTTTAGACATAAAGATTTCCGTTTGAACTTCAGGGAGTTACACCGGCATGCCACGCTTATAGTCACTCGATATTTAAATGTCTAATACATGCCGGTAACGCACGTTAATATGCGTTAGTTTAACGGAAATTGATAAAGGATTGCTAAAACATTACGTTGCAATACGAAGAAACTTATTGCTTCATCATCTTGGCCGCTTTGGCACGCAATGATTCCAATTTTTTGATTTGTTTTTCCAAGTCCTCAACCAAAGCTTTACCCTTTGGACCGGAAGCTTCAATTTTCGATTTCAGGTTTTGTTGCAGGGCTTCAGCCTTAGCACGGATATCCGGGTCCTGAAACGCTTGCTGCTGACGCATTTGGAAAGCCTGTTGACGTTTTTGAAAATCCTGAATTTCAGCTTGAGACGGCTTTTCCTGACCACTATTGTATTTAGCGACCATGGCTTTCAAGGCGTCCAACTCTTTATCCGCATTGTAACCGTCAGAAGACATTTTCTGAGCGATGGCTTTTTGCAGGTTTTCTTTTTGTTTGACCAATTCCGGGCTGGATTGATAAACCTGATCTTGAATCGCTCGCAATTGTTGCTGAGTTTTCTGCAATTGCTGTTGGGTCTGCTGGACTTCCATCATTAATTGCTTCTGCTGTTCCGTCAACTGCGGCATCGCCCCACCACCACTATGCGGCATGGGTTGCTGAGCCAAAGCCTGGCCGCCAAACGATAACGAAGCCGCCAAGGCCATGCCCGAAACGAACTTGGAAAGAGAAAAATTCAATCGCATAGTGTATCCTTAAGAAGTAAATGGAATTTTTATGAAGTACAGGAAAGCACACTAGCATAGACCGCTTTAAAAAGAAACCGGCCAAGCAAGGATTCAGGCTTTCTTAAGTTTAGAGCTTCTAACCCATCCCAAACAAGACAAGTCGCCAGGCCTGGCGATTTTGGCTATTCCGGCAACTTCATTTCAATATCAATGGAATTCAAATCCGTGCGCTTTTCACCGGTCTGTACACCCACCCCGACATTGACTTTCACGTTCTCGTCCTGCACGCCGAGTTTGACATTGTATTTGTCTTCGTCGTCCTTATCCGAGCCTTCATAACTGTAATTAAACGCTCGTTTTTCAATCGGTTTATCGGGCAATAAATCGTTGATGGACGGCGCTTTTTCCGGCTTCGACAATGGAACATCAGCCGCTTTCATTTGCGGCCCGTCATGCGACGACATTGAAGCCTTGTTCGGCAGTTTCAAGTCCAAAGGGGCATCGAGCTCTTCTTGTGTCGGCGCTTCATCAATCGTGGGTGTCATCTTTACCGGCGCAACGGTTTCGTTCCTGGAACTCACACCGGTTGATTCACCCGAGCTTGGCTTATCAGGCACCGCAGTCACTTCCGTTTTACCGAACTCCTCACGTAATGACCAAGTGATAGCCACCACCCCGGCCAAAACCGTTATCAATACCAACCATTTTGAAAAACGCGCCATAACACTCACTCAAACCGTTACACAGTGGAATCCGCTCCACTCTCTTTTGAAGGTAAGATAAGGCCATTAAAACACCTTTTCAAGAGACGATTTTATTTACCGCTCTGCTAAAAACCGCTAATATGAAAGAGTGTCCAGCTCGAAACATGCGGAGGGACAAGATGAAACCGATGAATTCTCTTAACGATCACGATGTGATTGACATCAAACAAACCTTAAAAGCCCGCCAACTCTTGGAATGCTTTGACACCAACCTAAACCGTTTGAATGACACGGGGTTACGTGACGATGAAGAAGAAGCGGATACGTTGGAAATGCTGTCCGGCTGTTTGGAAGAAGCCATTGAAAACGGGCTGAATCCGGCGGAATTGCAAACCCGAGCCAATCAATTAGCGCATTACGCCCTGCAACAAGGGTATGACCAACATCAGGTGGAAAACCTATTGACCATGCGGCCGAACCCGAACGGCAAACGCCTGCAAAACGATTGAACCGCCTATAATGATTTTGCCAGTTTCCCAGCCTGTTCAATCCAGCGGGAACGTTGCGCCGCATTACTACCAATCACGGCACCAAAACGGCGGTGATGGCGTACTTTGACACCGCAAAACCCCATAATGGCGCGTTTCATCTGTAAGCGATCCCCGGCCAGAAAATACCACTGAGCGATTTTCGGCGTATCGCACGTATTGAGAATATCCGCCGTCTTACCTTTCAATAACGGCACCAAACGTCCTTTTTCGGTATAACGAAACGCCACACCGCTGGCAAAGGTCCGATCAAGAAACCCCTTCACCCTTGCCGGCATGCCACCCCACCAAATCGGGTACACCAGTACCAAATGATCGCTGTCTTGTAATAAGGCCTGGGCCTGACGAATATCGGGTTCAAGCTCTTCCGGGTTCTTAAGGCCGTTAGGTGTACTGTCGAAATCCAATTCAAACAGATTCAGCCAGTTGATTTCATGACCTTGCATTTCTGCTTCGTCTGCATAGGTTTCGGCCAGCGCACAGCATAAGCTGTCCTCTTTCGGGTGACCGTAAAGCATGAGAATTTTCTTTGACATCCACGACTCCAGAACTGACTGAGATATAATCAGATATAAATGTCAGGCATAATGTAAACACCGTTAACAATTGACATTATAATCATGCCGACTAAAATGTAAACACTGTTAACTTAAGTTTCTCAGCATCGCTCAAAAGGAGCCTCCGTGGCGCATTACCATCATGGCAACCTCAAACAGGCCCTGTTAAAAACGGGACTTCAGTTCATCAAACAGGAAAAGCCGTTGACCATTCGCGGCCTCGCCAAAGCCGTGGACGTCACCCCGGCCGCCGTGTATCGACACTTCACCAATAAAGAAGCCCTTCTGGCCCAATTGGCAGAGGAAGGCTTCAAAAAAATGCATAAGGCGTTTTCCGACATCGATGCCCCAACCGCCAAAGAACGCCTGTTTCGTATTGGCGAAGCCTATATCCATTTTGCGTTAAACCACCCGGAACACTTTCACATCATGTTCAGTCGTTTCGACTGGCACTCCGAAACCTTTGACGAATTGAACGAACTCGGCAACGCGACCTTTGAATCGCTGGCCTCTACCTGCCGAGAGCTGATGCCCGACGAAACACAAGCCGAATGGTTGATTGCCGCCACCTGGTCGCAAGTGCACGGCTATGCCATGCTCTCATTACGCAAATGCACCGACAGTTGCGAACAACCCGAACTTTTTCCAAACGATGCCGCCGTTATCCAGAACTTAATTGAAGCCACTTGGGGGCCCCACTTTCCAGACCCAGACCACTAAACTCTCAAATCAAACCCATCCTTTTCAAAAAAACAGAACCACCGTGGTAAAAATGCGACACATCGTAATTTTTGGCCGTACCCTTGCATTTCGATTGACCCGAAATTTCAAAACGTTTTATGATTTATACGTATTTTATGCAAATCTTGCTGAACTGATTCTCCCCCTTAGGTACGACACCTTTTGCTGAAATACAGGTCATTTCACATTCAGTAAGGAGTCAATCACATGAAACAGTTACTCATCACATCCACACTGGCCAGCGTATTGGCCTTATCCGGTTTGCCAGCCATAGCCATCGCCGCACAAGACGGCTCACAGCAAATGTACGGCAGTCAACTCATGACCCCACAGGAAAGAGCGGAACACCGTGAAAAAATGCGCAATGCCAAAACGGAAGAAGAACGTAACCAAATCCGTTCTGAAAATCACGCTCGAATGCAGAAACGCGCCAAAGAGCAAGGCGTCACCTTGCCAGACTCGCCACCGACTGGTGGCGCTGGCATGGGCTACCGCCAAGGCATGGGCGGTGGTATAGGACCCGGTAACGGCATGCGCCAAGGTGGCGGAAAAAACCAATAACCCCTGCTTCCCTCTGAATACGGCGTTTCAAACGCCGTATTTCACTCTCGTATTTTCCTGACCTTTCCTGCGCAATTTCGTACAATCTATCTAACAAGGCTTCTCATGCATTCCATTATGACACAGCCTTAAACCACGTTGATGACGCAAGGAAACCGCTTATGTCCGATTCATCTCAAAATGCCGGCTTTTTACATGCTTTTTTACTGGACGGCCACGGTGGTGGTCGGCATCTAACCTGGCAAGAAGCACAAGACTGGCAACCCTCAGACGGAAAAATATGGCTACACATGGATTATTCCGCCCCGCTTACACAGGACTGGCTACGTCACCATAGTGAACTGGACCACCTGATTAGCGACGCACTTTTAAGTGAAGAAAGCCGCCCGCGTACTCTTGGCATCGAAGATGGATTATTGATGGCCTTGCGCGGCGTCAACAAAAACCCCGGCGCCGACCCGGAAGACATGGTTTCCATTCGAATCTGGGTGGATGAACACCGAATCATCACCACCCTTAAACGAAACCTCTTATCGGTCAACACGCTCATTCAACGCCTGGAAAAAAATAAAGGCCCGCAAGACACGGCAGACTTACTGATAAACCTAACCGATCAACTCATTCGAATGATGAGCGACACCGTCGATGACTTTGAAGACCAGATTGCCGAACTGGAAACCCAGACACTCACGTCCGAAAGTCCATCCCTAAAATCCGAACTGGCCGCATTGCGCCGTCAAACCATCGCCATCAAACGTTACCTGGCCCCAAAACGCGAAGCCATGAATCGCCTACTGGTGGAAAAAGTCAGTTGGTTGACGCCGGATCATCGCATGCAACTGCGCGAGGTCAACGATCGTTTGATTCGCCATATTGAAGACATCGATGCCGTCCGCGAACGCACCGCCGTCGCCCATGAAGAAGTGCTCAGCCGCATTTCCGAACAATTGAATGAACGCATGTACGTACTGTCCATTATCGCCGCCATTTTTCTACCCTTGGGCTTTTTCACCGGGTTGCTCGGCGTCAATCTCAACGGCATACCCGGCAGCAATAGCCCCTACGCCTTTATCGTGTTCACCGCCGCGCTGATATTCGTCGTCGCGGTGCAATTCTGGCTTTTCAAACGTCGTAAGTGGCTGTAAGCGCAAACAACCAAAATGCCCAGACCTGGGTGTTTATGAGTGGCCGTTTAAGGCCTATCAACTGACCGGCCGCGCGGTCGGGTTGACTGCACCTGTAGGGTTTCTTGATTGATTTTCATAAAAAAGCAGAGAGCAACCCAAAAACAGCAAATATTGCAACAATGAAAAACAATACGCCAAATAAAGAATACAAACAGCCTTTTTCGGCACTGAAATTTGTTTTTTCTAATTCTTCATTTTTTATATCCATTACAAAATAGACTAGCAACGCAAAGCTTATTGAGTTTGAGATTACTTTGCTTAATCCTATTTCTTGAAGCACTAAGCTCAAAATAATCAATGGAATAAATGCGATTAAAAAATTTCTGAAATTAATTCCAGTTTTATAACTTTGGCCACAGTTTGGACATACTTTATTGGCTTTACCGCCTACTAAAATTCCTTTAGAAAAAAAGCTAATCTTGTTTGTACAATTTGGACACTTCATCTAATTTCTTAAAACCCTAACGTTAAGCTGTACGGCGAAAACGTAGCGCAGCGTAGTTTGCGTCCGAACGAGCGCCTTGTTATGCATCTTCAAGGTTTACACCGAACCTCTTAACTCGTATTTTATTAATTTCGCTCTCAGAGGCAATCCTTCGTAGCGCCTCGGTAGCCCTACTAGCAATCTCCTTTTGTTGAACACTAGCATTACCAAACTGCCCAAATTTTAAACAGGTCGTAACAAAGGATGACAGGTGACGACCAGTTTCGGTTTTAAATAGGTTGTAATAATCATCGACAGATGTATTTGCTAAAACCACTTCGTCGCTTTGGTTCCAACCATTCTTTCCTGCAATTCTGTCTAAAACCTGTTTCGCGGTCTCAGTAGTAACAGACTGATTATAAGTATCGTGAAATTTATCTATTACTTCCTGATCGCTAATGTCACCAAAGACGTTATTTTCCTCTATGTTAAAGAGTTCAGTTTCGTCTTTTCTATTTTCTATGTATATGTCAATGATTTCGGATGCTTTATCGTTTTCACCTAATTCCTTAAACAATGAAACAGTGCCATTTAAATTCGTAGGTGTTATGTATTTACAGTTTTCCTTGAAGCTTTCATACAGCCCATTTATTACCTCATCGCCATTATCATTAAATGTATCATGGTAGAGACGCCAAGCATTTGAGAAAGATCTCTCAGATTTAGAAGCTACTATTTGCTGGTTTTTAGTAAATGCTTTTTCTTTGAACTCTTCTTCAACGAAGTAGCCGGTCTTGACAGCTTCTGCCAACAATATATCTAGCTCATCCGTGAGCTGATAGTTATATGCTTGCAAGGTAGTTTGCCACTTCCTCTGTTGCTCGCTGACTTCTTCATCGCCTATACCGAGTAAGATATAGCCTTTGCTAGTTATAAACTCTAAAGGTGGTATTTCCTCATTTGAGTTTGAGCAGAAATAACTCCAGGCATATAGCACAAGCGAATGTAAGACTTGATCTGATATCTCCGGCTCAAAGCTTTCAGCCATAGGAAGGGCCAGAGTAACTAATCTCTCAATCTTTTTTAGAATACGTATATTTCGAATTCCAAGGCTTGTTGTTAGTTCTCTCAGCCTAAAATGGTTCGGTGTTTGTTCAGAATAAGCTATCGACGCACATTCTTCTGGATCAGGTGCAAACGCAAGCTCAATATCAATTACCTTTTCGCGGTATTTTTCATAATCTTCTAAGCCTTCCTCTCCGTCGTTAAGAAGCAAAACTACCTTACACTTCTTTTGCTCTTTTAGTAGTGACACTAACCCTAAAACATCTTTTATTTCTAGACCCCTTCCTTTTCTTTCTAAGTCATCAATGCAAATGAGTGTGCTATTTAGTGACAAGAACGAGATAGTCTCAATTGCTGGGCTAAATGACTTAACAATAGGAGCCCCCTTAAACAAATTGAAAGATTGCCTTCCTAATGATTCGATTAGACTTGCAGTATTATTCTTGAAAGTTTCAATACTTGCCTCAGTGCCAATAATTTCTCGCTTAACGACATTTTCAAAAATTGTATACTTAAAAGCTTCTAAAGAGTTGATGCCAAAAAGAGAAACATAAGAGTAGCGTTCGAGCTTTATTTTATTTTCAGAACGAGCCTCTTTAAGAAACCTCTTCCAGCTAAAGGTCTTCCCTACGCCCCACTCACCTTTGATAGCCATAACTTCTGGCTGATCTGAGGATAAAAACTGAAAGATTTGATCTTTAATTACTTCGACGGACATTGATGTTCCTTCAAAAATGCATAACGGGGTGGCGATAACCTGCGTGGCTTCGCGCACGAAAAATTTTAATTTTTAGGGCGTGGAACACGTCTGGTTGAGTGTATTGTTAGAGCACATTTACTCAGGCTCAGAAATAAATTCAAGAAACGTGTCGCCCAAACTAGTAGTGCGTTTCTGTCCTAAACCATGACTACTCATCATTGTATGCATACCGTCGGTATTTACCAATCCACGCGAATATAGATCTTTCCAAAGCTGGTCATACAGGTCTTGACGACCCCGCAAGTTAGGCATGTTATGTTCCAACACGCTACTCAAGCCGCCCATGCTCACATTCGGCGGAGGAGTTGGTGCCTGAAACAGCTTTAATATTTGAATGTGCAACTCTGTTAGAGTATCCACAAAATTCAAAAATAGGTGTTGCATCATCTCCTCTGGTGCTTGACCAGTTGCAATGTTCATGATGGCGTTGCGAAGAGCTGCCAGCTTTTCCTCTTGGTGTGTTCTCAATGCCAGCTGTGATGCATACATGGTTGCAGAAATGAATTGTTCGTTTTCATGAAGTTCCTCTAGATTAAGGCCTTTCTCTTCTAGTTCTTGTAGTTTTTCTCCAACTTGGTTCATCCATTCCGCACGACGCCTTTCAAGCGGAGGCTGTACAACGTTTTGGAAAAGCTCCACAGTTGCACCACCCAGTACTGGAATAGCTGACAATCCAGCTTTGACAACTGAGTGAGTAATGTCTCCTTTGGATCGCGATGGTGCTTCCAATTTTTCTTTATCCATTAATGTTTCTCACGTGCTCTAACGGGGTGGCGATAACCTGCGTGGCTTCGCGCACGAAAAATTTTAATTTTTGGGGCGTGGAACACGTCTGGTTGATTGCATTGTTATGCCCCTCTTTGTGAAAATACATATGAATCCGGCATATTAGGTTTTTCATTTGCATGTACCTCCACGATCTTCAGTTGGTAGCCGCATTCACTCATTGCATCCAGTGGCAACTCGATATAGCTGCTTGGGCCATTATTTATTGGTTGCGGTCCTAAACCCTCCCAAACCCGGTACAAAGCTCTATATTCACACTCAATTCCGTAATCTTTCCCAGACAGATAAAACGAGCAAAGCCGAGAAATCCCTTTTAGAATGAACTCTCGGTTGTATTTCTCACGAACACAGCTGGTTAAATCAGACAACAACTTGATTGGCGTACCTTCAGTTTGTTCATACTGAATTTTTCTTAGGTTTGGATTTGATGCCGTAATTTCGATCTTCAATCTAACGCCATCACAGGCAGCAAAGTTACTCCAGAAATATTCCTCTTGCTTCTCAGTTAATGCCACATCTGTAAAGGAGGCATAGAAAGTGTTAGGCATTATCAAATGTTTGTACTTCGGGTCTCCATTTTCATCTTGTTCGAGATAGCCTTGCAAATTATGCGTTTCACAAAAGGTGACGATTTCACCTTCATTGTAGCGCCCAGCAATATTACTAAGACGGAAAATCTTAGTACCAAGTATATTTTCAGCGGCAGATCGTGACGTGTAGTGGTAAACAGTTGCAGCCCCAATGCTGGGCCACAAGTGATTGGTTATAGCATCTGATAGCTTCGCATTGGGCTTAACCAAGTCGGAAACTGTTTTATCAGTAATCGTGATGTCTGAGAGGGTTATTTGTTCTTGAACACCATTTTCCACCAGAACCTTATTTATATCTGCTACCAGTTCGTTCATTCTTTGGATTTGTTCAAGAGGTGTCACAGGCTTTCCTTAAAGGCATAACGGGGTGGCGATAACCTGCGTGGCTTCGCCGCCGAAAAATTTTAATTTTTTGGTGGTGAAACACGTCTGGTTGATTGCATTGTTATGAGGCACGCAAGTGCGTCATGGCAAGGCGATCTTAGCGCCACCCCGTTATGAGCGCGCGCTTGCGTGCGCTCATAACGTCCAAGCTGTACGGCGCAAACGAAGCGCAGCGTAATTTGCGTCCGAACGAGTGCCTTGTTAGGCATTATTGTTACCAAGATATTCTGACACGCCATCTAAAAAAGGCGCTAAACGCCAATAAGCGTGCTTTGACTGCTCAATTTCAACATCAAGTTGCTTGTTTGCCTCGGTTTCTATGTGAGCCAAGTTCCGTAATTCATAGGTTCTCTTAATATCCTCCGAATAAGATTCCTCCAAAAAGCCTATCCGAACAGCACAATCAACTTTGTCTTTGAATGGGATAGAATTCTTTGGGGTTTTTGCGTCTCTGTAGACACAAGTGAATAAATCCTCATCACCGTACTGCATTTTAGTAAGACTACCGAATGCGTTCACTGGCTTATAGGCTTTATGTGTTTGCAGTTGAAGCACTTCTGCGTGATCTTTAAATACGCCCCATAAAAGGTTTGTAATTACAGCTTCATAAATTGATGCGTACTGCATTATTTGAAATTTCACAAATGGATGCTGTTCATCGCCCTGCACGAAGGTGGCCTCCATTAATTTGTATGTGTAACGAGCTGAATAGAATGCCCTTCCTAATCTATTGCGTAGTTCAATATCCTCTATAAAAAGGAACTTGTCGATGTGCCACTGAATGTTTCCTGGCAGGTCTCTGACGCAGTATTCATGTATCAAATTTCTTGTTGATTCTTCTAAAGGCATTTCGTTTCCTTGAGTTGCCTAACGGGGTGGCGATAACCTGCGTGGCTTCGCGCACGAAAATTTTAACTTTTGGGCGTGAAACACGTCTGGTTGATTGCATTGTTATGAGGCACGCAAGTGCGTCATGGCAAGGCGATCTTAGCGCCACCCCGTTATGAGCGCGCGCTTGCGTGCGCTCATAACATTTAGTATAAGGCACTTTTGCCTTGTTATTCGATATTGAAACGAGTTTCCAGGTCTTTTTCTAGGCTATTGTTTAAACCTGTCAAATTGACTGTTTATTGAGTACTGGGCTATTTTTCCTGTCAAAACCATCGTTCTGTTATTTCTGTAAATATACTAACTGAAACAGTCTTAATAATTAAACAAAAAATATAGCAACCCATCACTGTATGATGGATACATATAATTATTTTTCAATTAATTTAACCAGGCCTGGGCGTTTTTGACACTCTCGAACCGCTTACTTAATTAGCTGTTCGAGAGTTGTGGTTTTACGGTTCCAGCTTTCGGACTTCAATATGAGTTAGCCATTTCACCTGACGTGCGCCGGTGCGGAAATCGCCGGTGGGCATCAAGGCGAACTGGCCTTCTTTTTCGTCCAACAGCTTTCCGTCTCGAGCGTAATATACCATCACGCCATCGCCGTCTTGACGGTTGAAGATCTCTCCCCAGGAATAGGTCACCCAATAAGGGTCGGTGGCCTTGGCGATAATGGCGAGTTTACGGAAGTCTTTCGGATGGCTCACATTCAACCCGGCTTCCAGCAAAATCGTTTTCAACGGGACGCCGGTCAGGCTTTCCATTTGCCCTTTATTGGCACCGCTTTGACAGACAATGGCAATATCGTTCACCTGTTTGGATTGCTTCATGGCCTGCAAATCCTTCAAGCTGAGCGTCAACGGTTTTTTCACCGCACCGCTCACGGTCAGTACCGTGCTCATCTCGCCTTTTTCATCCACGGCCGATACGGTGTTCATCGCCATCATGCCCATCAATAACGCGGCGACACCCGCCACTTTCATACATTTTTGAAACAACATCGTTTTCATTTCTCCTCGTTCATTGTGTGGCGTAAAGCCACTTGCGCCTGCGCAAACCAACCTTGCGACATCAGCACAGTTTATCAAAATATACTTTAGTACATATCGAATTTTACAACACCACCGAAAAGCTTTTCATCCGGATGATAAGGCGGTATGCTAACCGACATCGCAACGAATGCCGTCCGACTATGCAAATTGAATTACAACAGTTTTGGGTGCTCTTCTATTTTGTCTACATCTTTCTGGTGCTGTCGGCCGTGGTGCACATGCTTTACCAACGGCGTTCGCCGCAAAACCTCACCGTCTGGCTACTGACATTACTGCTACTGCCCTACCTCGGCGTGTTCCTTTACCTGATTTTCGGTTCCCGAAAAGTCCTATACAAGCGCAATAAACCGAACATCATCATTCCGGCCAACACCAATAATGACACCATTCTGCCCGGCGATAACCGCTTGGCGCGTCAAATCGACCGTTTGTTGATTGCCGACCAAATCGCCAGCACCACTCGCCATAATCGGGTCGAGTTTTTCGACGATTCCTGTCGGACCTTCGAACGATTTATGCACGCTTTGCAAAACGCGCAACAATGCATTCACATCGAAACCTACATTCTCGAACTGGACGCCACCGGCCAGCGCATTCTCGACGCCCTGGTCGAAAAAGCCCGGCAAGGTGTGGAAGTACGCTTGCTGATGGATTCCATCGGTTCCTTCGCGCTCTACCGCAACCCCAAAGCGCTTCAAGCCTTGACCGATGCCGGCGGACACTATGCATTCTTTCAGCCGGTGTTCAAAAACCTGTTCAACAGCCAAGTCAACTTGCGAAACCACCGTAAAATCTATCTGTTCGACCACCACATCGGTTTCACTGGCGGCATGAACCTGTCCAACGACTACCTTGGCACCGAAGCCGACAAACCGGCCAATGACCGCTGGAAAGATTTGCTGTTCCGCATGGAAGGCCCGGTGCTGGCGCACTATCACATTGTTTTCAATGAAGATTGGTTTTACACCACCGAAGAAAAACTGCCGCTGCCGAACCAATGGCCCAAGCACGAGGCGCAAGGCGAACTGGTGCAAGCCATCCCTTCCGGGCCGGATATTCACAAAGATGCATTGTTCGAATCCTTGCTGCAAGGGCTGTATGCGGCGGAAGATGACATTCTCATCGTCTCGCCCTATTTCATTCCGGACAGCTCGGTGATGAACGCCTTGATGATTGCGATTAAACGCGGTGTGCGGGTGACGCTGGTGACGCCGGAGAAATCCGACCATTTGATTTTCGACCTCGGCCGCAGTTCGTATATGCGCGAACTCTGCGAGGCCGGTGGGACGCTGCATTTCTACAAAGGGAAAATGCTGCACGCCAAGCTGGTGCTGGTGGACCGAAAAGCGCTGATGTTCGGCACCGCCAACTTGGATTATCGTTCGCTGTTCATCAACCACGAACTGGCGAACTGGGTTTACGGGGAAGCCCTGATTGAACAAACCTGGCAATGGGTGGCGGAATTAATCGAGAATAGCCAGCCTTATCGACTGTCCGCCAGCCGTGGACGTCGCCTGTTTGAAAACTTCACCCGGATTTTCGCACCGATTCTCTAGTGTAAGCTCTGAAAAACCTGTCAGCGCAATAAATCCGCGGTCTTCCGGGAAGCGCGGGCGATGTCATCGGCACTGAGAATCCCGATAATGCTCTCAACCTTTTCTGAATGCGCACTGTCGTCGCTGACCAAGGCATAATCCACTTCTGCCAGATTCATACAATGCATGGCTTCCACCAGCCCTTCATTCGGCGAAACGACAACATAAGGCTTTGGAGACGCAGTGGTCGGCAAAGTGACTTGCGGCGGAATCACGCCTTGGATACGATTGTCTTGAAGCTGCAACCCAATTTGCGGTGACGCCTGAGCCGTGTCGCCGTCGGACACCACCCGAAATTGGGGCGTCATCACGTCCCGAACCTGTCGTGCCACATCGATGGCGGCTTGCAAGCCTTCCGGCACCGGCTGACCGCGCCGAATCAATTTCAAGGTATAAATACTTTCCGCCGACAAACGTTTGCGCACCGCATAGGCCGTAACCGCACTGAGGATAATCGGCAAAATCGCATTGTAATCCCGCGTCATTTCAAACGTCATGACCGTTGCGGTAATCACCGCGCCGGTCGCACTGCCGACCATCGCCACCATGCCTGCCAGCGCAAACGCCGCCGGTTCAATCGACAGTTCCGGGAACAACATCTGCGCAAACTGACCGATGGCCGCGCCCAGCGTGCCACCGAGAAAGAATGCCGGTGAAAACACCCCGCCCGATGCGCCCGACCCCAGCGTTAAAAACGTGGCCAGCATCTTAGCCGCGAACAGCAATAACAAAAACCAAGGGTTCCCGAGTGTGCCGTTCAGAAGATCGGTAATGGTCGCATACCCTACACCTTGCACATAATAATGGCCGCTGAAATGCTGGAACAGATAGAAAATCACCCCTACGAAAAACATCCCGGTGACATGACGGGTGTAATAATTGCCCGGCATGCTGTCGAAACGGTCTTCCGCCCAATAGATACCACGCACGAAAAACGCCGACACCACCCCCATCAGCAAACCGAATGGAATGAAAATCATCAACTCGCCAAACGGCACCTGATCGAATGTCGGCATTTGCAGCGCCGGAATATCAAACGCCGGGGTCATGCCCAGCAGAAACCGCCCAGTGTGCGTCGCCACCACCACCGCCAACGCGACCGGCAATAAGGTCGTGGCACTGATCGACACCAGTAATAATTCCACGGCAAAGACGATGCCGCCCAAAGGCGCGTTGAAGGTGGCGGCAATTCCGGCGGCGGCACCTGCCGCCACCAAGGTGACGCGCTGATGCACCGGCAAGGTCACCCATTGTGCGATCGCCGAGGCAAAGGCCGCCCCGATTTGAATAATCGGCCCTTCCCGCCCGACGGAACCGCCGCTCCCGATGGAGATGGATGAAGCAAGGGATTTGACAATCGCCACCACCGGCCGGATTTTGCCGCCTTCGTAATGAATGCTGTAAATGACCTCGGGCACGCCGTGGCCTTTGGCTTCCGGCGCAAAATTTTTCACCAACCAGGCCACCACCAACGCGCCTAACATCGGTGCCAGAATAATCCAAGCGTCCCACGGGCTGGCCTCGGTATGCACATTGGCATCGTAATACGGCGAGAATTCGCCTAAGAACAGGAAGTTGTGAATCAAACCGATCAGCATGCGAAAGCCCCAGGACGCAATGCCGCCCATAATGCCGATTAGAATCGCTAATAAGCTGAGGGTCAGAAGGCTTTGAGAGTCTCTTTCGTTGGGTTTCATGCCAAAAATCTTTCAGAAGGTTTGATTTACAAGTTTGAATTTACGAATAAGTTAATATCACTGAGAGTATAGCAAACCCGATAAAAAACCGTGTTGTTAAATCTCGACACTCCAGTTAAGGCTCAAACCGACATCATGCGTCAAAAAAACGTAAGGAAAACGTTATATTGCTCGGTCTCGGTTCGTCTATGATTAAAGATATCCTTTACCTTTAAAAGCCAACACCTATGACACAATTAACACAGTCAACCAACACGCCACAGCGAACACCGCAAGATTACATTGACGAATCGCCCATTTGGGCCGACGGCACACAAGTCCGCATGTCACCCATGACACAAATGCAATGGCGCATCTGGATGCTGGCGACCGCCGGCAAGTTTTTCGAAGGCATGGTGGTGTTCATGACCGGTGTTGCCTTGCCGTTGATTGTTCAAGAGTTTGACTTGGGCGCGCTGGAAAAAGGCGTCATCGGTGCTGCGATTCTGTTTGGCATTCTGGTCGGAGCCACCACGCTGGGCAGCCTATCGGACAAGTACGGGCGGAAGAAACTGTTTATTGTCGAACTGGTGTTGTTTGTGTTCTTTCTGGCGGCGCTCACCATCAGCCCCAGCTTTATTTTTCTGGCCATTGCGCTGTTCGGTGCCGGAATGGCTTTAGGCTGCGACTACCCCACGGCACATTTGGTGATTTCCGAAAGCATTCCCAGCCGAACGCGTGGCCGTTTGGTTTTGGGGGCCTTTGGGTTTCAAGCCGTCGGTGCCTTGGTCGGCACCATCATCGGTTTTTTGGTGCTCTACCTCAACCCGGAAGTCGAAGCCTGGCGCTGGATGTATGCGGCGGCCATCATTCCAGCGATACTGGTCATCGTCGGTCGCTTTTTTATCAATGAATCTCCGCACTGGTTAGTCGAAAAGGGAAATATGGCGCAAGCCGAACACGAGCTCGGCCGACTGCTGCAAAGAAGTCCGCAATACCCACACAGCATCAACCTAAGCCAACTTCCAGCTACGGAAGAAGATGAAAGCCACAAAAAATCGCACTTTTCAAAGCTGTTTAAGAAAAAACACCGTCGCGCCACCATTTTCGCGTCGGTGCCCTGGTTCTTGCAGGATTTGGGGACTTATGGCATCGGCATTTTCACTCCGATTATCCTCACCGCCACCTTCGGCCACAACACCATTGGAGACGATCGAAATATCGCCGACCTAGTGGAAAACACCCTGCAAAGCGCCAAACATGCGGCCTTTTTGGATGTATTACTGATTATCGGCATCTTGTTTGCTATTTTTCTGACCGATGTCGTCGGACGTATCAAACTGCAAATTATCGGGTTCATCGGCTGCGCCATCGGGTTGATACTGGTGGCGTTTTCGGAAAGCCTTTCCGGAGACTCGAAACTCTTCCTGATCTTTGTCGGTTTTATGCTGTTCAACTTCATGACCAATCTCGGCCCAAATGCTCAAACCTACCTGATTGCCGGTGAAGTCTTTCCCACCCGCATTCGTGGAATGGGCGCCGGGTTCGCGGCTTCTTTCGCTAAAATCGGTGCGGTCAGTACGGCATTTTTATTCCCGATTTTACTGGCCGATATCGGCACCGCGACCCTGCTGTATATTTTGGCGGGTACGTCGTTATTAGGCGCTTGGGTTACCTGGCATTACCGCATCGAAACTCGCGGCGTGAATCTCGACCGAATCGATTAAAACCCGACAATATTCAAGAAACGACCAGGCCTGGGGAAAATACGAAATGAGTCATAAAAGATTTCACCAGGCCTGGTCACTATTCTATAATCGGAACGGGAGATTCTTTTAATTTTCAGGCAGGCCTCTTAAACGCATGTACAAACCCAAGCTGACTCCGATTTCACACGATTTGTCGTCTAGCCAACTTGGCTTGGCGTTACCAAACCCGTTTCGCCTATTGACCTGGAACCTGCACAAAACCGACTTTGCGCATTACATTCATCGTCCTATCGAACAACTGCTCAACATTGAATCACCGCACTTGTTGTCTTTTCAAGAAGCCGCCACCCGCCCGATACAAAACCGTTTTTTCAATTTGCCGTTTGTGATGGCGCCCAACATCGAAACCCGTCAAAAGCATTTCGGCGTACTGACCGCTACTGAATTTGGCATGACGGCACAGCACCAATGCCTGACCCGCAGCCGTGAACTGGGCTGGACCACCCATAAAACCGCACTGGTGACCGAACACTGTTTACAGAACGGCGAAATGCTCACCCACATCAACATTCACGCGATTAATTTTGTGCCGAACCGGCTGTTTCAGCAGGAGTTGAATCTATTGTGGCACTTGATTGCCGAAAAGCCCGGGCCGATGATTGTCAGCGGCGACTTCAACACCTGGAATAAAACCCGGGTCGCCATGCTGGAAAAAGCCGTGCAACAACTCGGTCTCTCTGAAGTGTCCTATCCAGACACTCGGCCCATTCGTACCTTGAACCGACAAATTCTGGACTATGTTTTCTATCGCGGGCTGACGGTCAAATCGGCCCGTGCATTTCATGTCGAAGAGATTTCCGACCACAACCCGCTGGAAGTGGTCTTTGCGGTGTAATCAAATGATGCCTCCGGCTTTTTAGTGCCCCGGCGTACAGATATGACGATGACGAACCGCTTGAATCGTTTTCCAGGCGAACACCAGAATCATCAAACTCAACAAGCCTAACAACGCCATTCCGAGCCATTGATACAGCATGACATCGGTAAGATGAAACATTTTAAAAGAGGCAATGCTGATCGCCGCAATCGGAAACGTATAAGCCCAACAGGACAATGCGAATTTCACTTGCAGAAACTTCCCGGCTGACACCAGCATCAACAAGGTCATAAAGGCACCAAAGAAATACAATACACGCGCAAATCCATCCAGCACGCCACCGTTCAAAGCGATATACGAAATAAACCCAACCGCCGGCGGCGCAATGAAAATAAACAGCGTCGGAATCAACTTATCAATAATGGGCGGATGAAAGATAATGCGATTGAACAGAATCGCCATAATCACCGGCCAAAATACGATGCCGATTGAAAAGAAGAACCAACTGATTTCAGCCGGCGCGTGATGCACCCCCACAATCGGCACCAGAATGTTACCGACAATTGGAATAAACCAAGCTGGAGTGGAATGTTCAATCTTAAAGAAATCATGATGAATCCAGTGGTGCAACACCCATAAGGTCAATACGAGATGCGCCGCGACACCCACAGACCATAACCAGAAGGACAGTTGCGTTTGGCCAATGGCATAGAAAGCAATGCTCAGCAAAATCAAACTGATGCTGATGGCCGGCACAAAATTCATTTTAACGGGATGACGTATTTCCACCTGCACCGCGTCCGGGAAGCGCGCCACTTTTAACAAATAGGCGACCAGCAACCCAATAAACAACAGAGTGGCGATAGCCAATACCGCCTTCCCAGCCATTAAGGTCACCGATGCATTCACGGCCAAAAGCGCAATTGACAACCCGGTTATCCCCATCACCATACCGAAAAAACTGGCCGGGAAATACGGTAATCTGAATTCGTTATCAGTCATTTTTATACCCCTATTAGTTTAAGCTATCAACAATATAATACTCCTGAACTTTTCGATGAATCATGAATAAAAAATGACTCTCGATCGTTCGTAATAAACCCTTCATAAAGGCCAGTGACTGGCAAAACACTATTAAAACCATTAATTATTTCTATATGCATATCAGACGACCGCATGCCATAATGACTCACAATTCGATAAGGAGATCCGAGCGAACGACGCTTGTTTTAACGGAGTATTGAGAGCTTAAAATCTAATTTTATAAAAGATTATAAGTTGTTTTTATTATTAAACTTTTTTAGCCCAAACAGCATATTAGCGTTTGTTTATCCGGTTAAAAAAAGCGATAATCAGACCCGCGAATCGTTACGTTCGACATACGAACGAAAACGAAGACAAAGGAGACTTACATGAACATTCGACAACTTTTTGATTACGACACTTGGACTTACACCTATCTTATTTGGGACGAAGACACCAAAGAAGCCGCCGTAATCGATTCCGTACTTGAAAAAGTTGATCGTGACGAACAGCACATCAAAGAATTGGGATTGAACGTTAAATACCTGCTGGAAACACACATCCATGCCGACCACATTACCGGCGCTGGGCCGTTAAGAAAGCGCATCGGTGGTCAATTGGTGGTGCACAAGAACTCGGGTTCCGAGTGTGCGGACATTCTTGTGGTAGACGGTGACGTCTTCAAACTGGGTAACCAGGAAATTCATGTACTTCATACCCCTGGTCACACCAATAACGACATCACTTACAAAATCGACGGTGCGGTTTTCACCGGCGATACCCTGCTGGTCCGCGACTGCGGCCGTACCGATTTCCAACTGGGTGACAACGAGTCCATGTATCACTCACTGACGGAAATCCTGTTCAAGCTGCCGGAAGACACCATGGTGTTCCCAGCGCATGACTACAAAGGGTTCAGCCAATCCACCATCGGTGAAGAAAAATCCTTTAATGTCCGCGCCGGTAGCAATACGTCTTTTGAAGACTTCTCGACCATTATGGACAACTTGAATTTGCCGAACCCGAAACGCATCGACATCGCGGTTCCCGGCAACCTAAAATGCGGCAACTTGGACGACTGATTGATTTCAGCCAACACACGGCCATAAAAAAAGCCCCGGTTTCGGGGCTTTTTTGTATCCAGGGCTCAGAAGTTTAAATCAAGCGACTTCCACCACCTCAACACGGTATTCCAACGTTTGATTCGCCAATGGGTGATTACCGTCCAGATAAACTTTATCTTCATCCACTTCCACAATGCGGAATTGAATCATATTGCCTTCCGGGTCTTCGGTTTCCACCACTTCGCCAACCGCGATTTCCACTTGGTCATCGAAATTTTCCGGGGATGCATAGACAATCAAGTCTTCACGCGTCACGCCATAACCTTTTTCCGGCGGAATAGAGACCCTGGCTTCAAACCCCGGCTCTTCACCTTCCAAAAACTCTTCCAGCCCTTCGACGATTTCACCGTCACCGTGTACGTAATGCACCGGCTCACCACCAAACGTACTGTCGAGCAAGTCACCCTTTTCATTTTTCAACTCGTAATGAAACGTGACTTCACTCCCTTTTTTAATTCTCATACTCAGACTCTCAAAATTGCATTAAAATAGAAAACATTTAGCGTATTCTAACCGAAGAACTCTCAGAGATTAAGAGAAACAATTTAACCATGCGTCAAATACTACTGGATACGGAAACCACGGGCTTCGACCCAAAAACCGGCGACCGAATCATCGAAATCGGGGCCGTGGAACTGGTCAAACGAAAACTCACTCACAACAACTACCATCAATACATTCAGCCGGAACGCGACGTCCCACAAGACGCCATTGACGTTCACGGCATTACCAACGAATTTTTGACCGATAAACCGGTATTCGCTCAAGTGGTGGACGACTTTATGAATTTCGTCGCCGGGGCCGAACTCATCATCCACAACGCGCCTTTCGACGTGGGGTTTATCAACCACGAATTATCGATGCTGCCGGATAACAAATGGGGCACCATCGAAGCACACTGCAAAATTACCGACTCCTTGAAAATGGCTCGCAAAGCCTATCCCGGCCAACGGAATTCCCTGGATGCGCTCTGCAAACGCTTCGACATCGACAATTCCAATCGTACCTTGCACGGCGCCTTACTCGATTCCGAAATCCTGGCCGATGTTTACTTGGCCATGACCGGCGGACAGACGGATTTAATGCTGATGAATGAAGACCCCAACGCCAATCAAGCTCAAGAAGTTAACCTGAGCCATCAGCGGCCCCCCCTCAAGGTGCTTCGTGCGTCCGACACCGAACTCGAAGCCCACGCCAGCAAACTGGCCGCCATCAGCAAGGCAAGTGAACGCACCATTCAATGGTAGTCACCGGTCTTCACTTTTCCACTTAACACCCAAAACGGCCAGGCCTGGCCGTTTTTCAACCTGCGCTTCCAATATCTAAAAAAGCACACACAAGAGGCAACCATGCAACTGAGACAACAACTTTTCCGTGACGAACACACCAAAAGCATTTTTCTGGAACCCACCGCACAATGGCACCAGGTCGCTGGTAACGACGCCTCTCAACAACACGGCATCAACCATTTGTTTTTTTACGATGAAGAAGCCAAAGAGTTTTTCGATGCGTTTCAGGAAGATGACCTAACCGAACAATTGGATGCGTTGGGCGATATGCTGTTCGTTGCTTGGGGCATCACCCACCACCTAGCATTATCGGAACCGATGGCCGCCTCGCAGATGTCCATTCTCTATGTTCTGGACAAACTGCAACCGCAAGACCCCTTCGCGGTCAGCCAAGCGGTGTTTGAAGAAGTGGTGCGCTCAAACTTTTCCAAGTTCTGCCCCACGGAAGCAAAAGCGCAGCAAACCGTGCAGCACTATGCCGATACACTGGACGTTGACGTCCGCTACGACCAAGTGGACGACTTTTTCGTCATTCGCTGTTTAGCAGACCAGACCGGTCGAGACGGAAAACTTTACCGAAAAGATAAGATTTTAAAGTCGGTGGATTTTTTCGAACCGGATTTCAGCCACATTCAACTGTAATCCAGCGTGCCTTTTGGTCACCTTAGTTGGCGGCCATCAGTTCGTCCATGGCTAAGTTCGCCAATTCATCGACACGTTCGTTTTCATCATGACCGGCGTGACCTTTGACCCAGGCCCAGGTGACATCATGCGGTTTCAACGCTTCGTCCAAAGCCTGCCACAGGTCTTGATTCTTAACGGGCTTTTTAGCGGCGGTTCGCCAATTGTTACGTTTCCAATTCGCCATCCATTGGGTCACGCCATTTTTGACGTACTGCGAATCGGTGGTCAACGTCACCTTGCAAGGGCGTTTCAACGCTTTCAGCCCCTCAATGGCGGCGGTTAGCTCCATGCGATTATTGGTGGTGTCCGGCTCAGAACCTTTCAATTCTTTTTCAAATTCGCCAAAGCGTAATAACGCGCCCCAGCCACCGGGGCCGGGGTTGCCACGGCAGCCGCCGTCGGTAAAAAGTTCCACTTCCTGCATAGTGTTGTTATGAGTCCTTATCCATTCGTTGATGTCGGCTGGCACGATTCGAAACCACCGCCTGACGGCCTTTCGCGGCAATCAACCAGTTGGAAAGCCGCCAATTCAAGCCAACCGGCGTCGGCGATGCAATGCGTTTCTTCGCGAGAATGCAGTACACATTCCCGAAATCCAACCCCATTCGCCCCAATGTTTTTTCCATCGTTTCCACCCAACCCCAGGTGCCTCGTTCCGAATCATGCCGGGTCAAACAACTGATGGAGCTGTAGGTGACCTGTTCAATATCGTAGCCCAGCACACTCAACCAATCCACAACCCGATGAGCGCGAATCAGATTCGCCGCTTTGAAATGACGCCGATGCTCACCAAATCGATTACGCATGGTTCGACACCCCAAGGGATTAAAGCCGGTAATCAGCACATGCCCTTCCGCCAGCAACGCCGAATCCACCTGCCGCAACAAATGATAAGGGTCGGTCACGGACTCCAAAGTATGCGGCAATACAAATGCATCCACGGCATCGTTTCGAATCGGTAAATAGTCCATATCCGCCTGAACATACAAACCGTCGGTTTTCATCACAGGTTTGTCGTCCAGTAACACCTTACAGTTGACACGGCTGTTATCCAGCAAGCTTTCCGACGACACCCGCCCCAACTGCACTAAATACAGGCCAAAAACATGCGCTAAAGCGTGGTCAATTAAAGGCTTTTCCTGCCGGAATAACGACTGTCCTTTGGACGTCTGATAAAACCGATGTAAAAAGGATTGAAATGAAGGATTCGTCATCATTTTAACCGGCGGATTTGTTAGAATATCGCCATTATAACAATTAACGAGTGAGACATGAAAATCGTTGGCTTACCGACTCTTTCGGATAATTACACTTGGATCCTTCTCTCCGATAATCCGCAAGACAAGACCGCCTGGATCGTTGACCCGGGTGAAAGCCGAAAAGTCATCGACTATTTTCATCAAAACCAGCTGGAACTGGTCGGTATTTTGCTAACACATCATCATTATGATCATACCGCCGGAATTACAGCCGTGAGAGCAAAACTCGGAGACGTCCCCATTGTCAGTAATGCACATGGGCCCTATAAACCTGTTACCTACCCAGTCACGGACGGCGACGAGGTTATTGTGCATGATGAAACCTTCAAAGTGATGTCCACACCGGGCCACACCCACGAACACATCAGCTTTTACCATCCCAAAGCCTTATTGTGCGGTGATGCAATGTTTACCGCCGGCTGCGGAAAAACCTGGACGCAAGCTCCGGGAGTCATGGCACAATCCCTTTTAAAAATTCGTGAACTGCCGGATAGCTGTAACGTATACTGCGGCCATGAATACACTTACGCCAACCTCAACTTCGCCATGTTGGCCGAACCGGACAACCTTGATATGGCAGCACGACAGGTCGAGGTCAAGCATAAAACACAGCGTGGCGAACCCTGTGTGCCGGCCTCACTGGGCATTGAGAAGAAAACCAACCCGTTTCTGCGCTTCGACCAATCGCCACTGAAGGAAACGCTGGCCGCCCGTGCCGGAAAAGCGGAACTGACCAACGAACAGGCTTATGCAACCTTAAGAGCCTGGAAAGATGAACTTGATAACACTGGAACCCTTGAGGCCGGACTGAATGACTAAGACGCTTCGTAACCTGTTCAACCCGTGGATAAAATTCACCGTAATCAGCACGCTCTTAGTGCTGAACGGCTGTAGCCACCTTCCCTATCAAGACATTGATACCACGGCACAACAGGCATCCCAACAAAACCAACCCAAACTACCGATTACCGACCCCATTCTCACGGAAAATCGCGAAACAGACGCGTTTGAAAGCTCCATTCAGGAGTCCACGGAACGCTTTACTGCGCTGAAATCCAACCAAAACCTGTCCAATCAACTGGATCGCGCCTTAGTGTTTTCCCAAGAGGCACCGGAATATAACGACCTGTGGCAGGAAATCAGCGAACACCTGTTCCTCGCGCCGGCCAATAGCGAAAACTATCAGGACTACATGAGCTATTACATCAACAAAAAACGCTATCTGAAGCGCGTCTCGGTCCGGGCTAAACCTTACCTTTACTTCATTCTTCAAGAAGTCAAAAAACGTCAAATGCCCTATGAAATCGCGCTTCTGCCAATTGTGGAAAGCGGTTACTACCCCTATGCACGCTCTTACATGAGCGCGGCCGGTCTCTGGCAGTTCATGCCGGCCACCGGTCATATGTATGGCCTACACCAAAACTGGTGGTACGACGGGCGGCAAGATGTATATCGCAGTACCCAGGCGGCATTGGATTATCTTCAAGCCCTTTATGCCCAAAACGATTATGACTGGCTGCTCGCCCTAGCCTCCTACAACAGTGGCTACGGCAATGTTTTGAAAGCGCAACGCCGTTTCCTTAAAAAACACCCGAACGGCGACCCGAACTTTTGGAATATCCGTCCTTATCTGCCGAAAGAAACCCAGCATTATGTGCCGCAGCTTTTGGCGATATCCAACCTCGTCAGCCATCAAAAAACCTATCAACTGGAACTGGAACCCGTTCCCAACGAACCTTATTTCAAAAAAGTTCAGGTCTCGGATCAAATCAGCTTGCCGAAAGTCGCTCAGGCCACTCAAACCTCGCAAGATATGCTGAAAGTACTCAATCCGGGTTACCTGCGTTTGGCGACCCCACCGAAAGGCAAACATCCCTTGCTGTTACCGATTGACGTGGCCGATGCCTTCGAAGCGGAATATTTGGCCAGTCCTGACGACTATGAAGTCACCTGGGTTCGTCACAAAATTCGTTCCGGGGAAAGCCTCAGTGTCATCGCTTACCGTTATCGAACCTCCAGCCGCGAGATTCAAAAACTGAATCATATGAAAGGCAGCTTTCTCCGGGCCGGTAAAACCTTACTGATTCCGTTGCCGCAAAATCACCAAATCGCTTTGCGTTCAGCGGATAAGTCGAAAAAATACACCGGCAACAAGCATGTCCACACCGTTCGTTCTGGCGAAAGCCTCTGGACCATTGCTAAATATTACAATACGTCCCCCAGAAAACTATGCGAATGGAACGGCATTAGCATTCGCAAGCCTATTTACAGAGGTCAGCAGTTGGTCATTCACTCCAACCGATATGGTCGAAAAGTGTCCTACACTTTAAAAGAAGGAGAAAGCTTATGGGTCGTGGCGCAAAAATACCGGGTCACCACTCAAGAACTTTGCAACTGGAATGGCCTCAAAAAAAGTGCCGTATTACAGCCGGGAACCAAACTCAAAGTTTGGGTTAAGAGTTAAAGGTTATGCTCAGAAAAAAGCAACGACGCTTAAACCACATCCTAACAATGCTTTTTTTTGTCGCCTTCGGCGTTCAGCCGGCGTCGGCTTCAACGCCCGCCCCATCTCAACTGACTCAAAACCAACGCACCTTTCTCGATGCCTATGAAGCCATCAAAGCCAATGACCGGCCACTGATTGCAAAATACCAGGCCGAATTAAAAAACTACCCACTGTACCCTTATGTGGTGTACCTGGACTACAAATACCACATTAAAGACACGCCGCCGGCCCTAATCCAACAGTTTCTCGACAACCACCCAAACAGCCCGTTACCATTTTTCTTAAAACGAAAGTGGCTCTACTACCTGGGAAAAACCCACCAGTGGTCACAATACTTAAAAGAATACGAACCGGGCCAATACAGCTCCAATACCCTAAAATGCTATGACTTGCGCGCACAAATGCAAGTACAACATACCGAAAAAACCGATCAACAAATGCAGCATTTGTGGCAGAGCCAACTCAAACTGCCAAGCACTTGCCAACCGGTAAAGCAATACTTACGTAAACACAAACTGATTACCGGTTCCATGGTTTGGGCCAAAGCCCAGCTAGCGATGAAAAAAGGCAAGCTCAAGTCGGCCAAGAAAATTGGACGCGATCTATCGGCACATGATCGCAAGGCTTTGAACTACTGGATTAAAACCTTTCGAAACCCGAAGAACGTCACACGCGACATGCCATCCTATATCTCGCCGGTGATTCGCAAAGCGATTTTTCAACAAGGCATTCAAAGACTGTCATACTCCAAGCCGGAACTGGCCTTGGAAACCTTGAAAAAACGCGCTGAACAGTACGGACTTAGCCATCAGGAAGAGAGCCACTTACAAAGCCGTGTAAGCCTTCGTTTCGCTTACCAGTACCACCCGAAAGCCAGTGAATACCTCGCTCAAATCGACCGAGCCGGTAAAGACGAACGCACACTGGAATGGGAGTTGCAAGTCACCATCCGCGAGTCCAACTGGGTCAATTATCTGGATCTTTATGCCTTGTTACCACCGGAAGAACAAACCAAATCCCGTTGGCTTTATTGGAAAGCCCGCGCCCTGTCGGAACTGAACCAAAAAGCCGATGCCCGCCCCATTTTTCAAACCCTGGCCAAACAACGCAGTTTTTACGGTTTCCTGTCCGCCGACCGCTTGGACCAGCCTTACCGTTTCAACCCGACCCCCAGTCAGAAAAAAGACTTTGCGAAAATGGTTAAAAAGTATCCTCAGCTGGCCGTTATCCAGGAACTGATCGATATTCAATGGAAACTCAGTTTGAAGCGCGAGTGGTACCACCTACTCAAGCACATCGATGAAGACGACTTCGAAGCCATTGCCAACTTCATGGCGGATTGGGATCAGCATAACCTGGCGATTCAGACCGTCTCCCGCGTTAAAAAGTGGGATGACTTATCTTTGCGTTTCCCGACACCTTATCGTGAACCGGTGATGCAGGCCGCCAACAAAAATACCCTCGACCCGGCTTGGGTATATGGTATCATGCGCCGGGAAAGCGCTTTCTCGCCCACCATCAGTTCTCCGGTCGGCGCTGTCGGCCTGATGCAACTTATGCCGAAAACCGCCCGTTATATCGGCCGAAAAATTGGGCTGAAAAAACGCCAGTACACCCGCCTAACCATTCCAGAGTCCAATATCGAGCTGGGCAGCGCCTACTTAAGTTATTTGAGTGAAAAGTATAATGGCAGCCGTGTTTTAGCCACCGCCGCTTACAATGCCGGGCCGGCACGTGTTGACCGCTGGATTCCTGAAGACAAAGTGCTTTCGGCCGACCAATGGATTGAAACCATTCCGTTTTCCGAAACGCGCGCTTATGTCAAAGCCGTGTTGGAATACACCACCATCTTCAAATCGATGCTGAACAAGAAGTACGACCGTCTGGAAAACTTCATGCACCCAATCGGACATCACAAAGCGCTGTCGCAAACAGAGAAACGTAACACGCCAAATTCTTGATACCAAACAGCTAAGCTAATGAAAATTCTGAGAAATTCGAGATAAAAAAAAGCCTCAGGGACAAGCTGAGGCTTTAAATACATTATTTCTTTTTAATAACAAGAAATAATCAGAGGAGGATACTCATGAAGAAACATGAATGGCCCCATGTTATTAGAAAAAACTTATATTGTCAAACCCTAATATGAAAAAAGTTTAAAAATAACAGCAACTTATTCCCATACTTTTAAAAAGGTTATAAGCAACCACTAACTATTTGATTGCATTAAACTCTTCGCCAACTGGTGCCTTGCGGGCTATCCAGCAATTCGATTCCCTGCTCCAGAAGCTGGTCACGAATCTCATCGGAACGTGCGAAATTTTTCGCTTGTCGCGCGTCGGCACGCTCCTGAATCAGCTGTTCAATCACCTCATCGGTTAATTCAGAATCGGACGGCTGCGATTTAAAAAACGCTTCCGGCGTCATTCCCAACAAGCCCAAACGGTTTGCCAATTGTTTCAACAAAACGGCCAGGCCTGGTGATTTTTGTTTATTAACCTCTTTCGCCAACTCAAACAGCACCGCCAGCGCTTGCGGGGTATTGAAATCATCGTTCATCGCCTCGACAAACTCGTCGGTAAAACTCGTTGATGCTTCTGCATCACCCGTCAACTCTACCGCCTCCAAAGCCGAATACAAACGCCCGACACTCGCTTTAGCCACATTCAAGTTCTCTTCGGAATAATTCACCGGACTACGGTAATGGCTCGCCAACAGGAAATAACGAATCACTTCCGGATGATACTGTTTCAACACTTCACGAATGGTAAAAAAGTTGCCCAACGACTTCGACATTTTTTCGTCGTCGATGCGTACGAAGCCGCAGTGCATCCAAGTATTCACATAATGCTCACCGGTCGCGCACTCCGACTGGGCAATTTCATTTTCATGGTGCGGAAAACTTAAATCCAATCCACCGCCATGAATGTCGAAGTGATTCCCCAAACACTTGGTGGACATGGCCGAACACTCAATGTGCCAACCGGGACGACCCTCTCCCCACGGAGATTGCCAAGCCGGTTCGTTTTCTTTCGACGCTTTCCACAGCACAAAATCCAATGGATCTTTTTTAAAGGCGTTCACTTCAATTCGCGCACCGGAATCCAGCTCTTCAATGTGCTTACCGGACAGACGACCATAATCGTCGTCGGCTTTGACATGAAAATACACATCGCCATTCTCCGCCGGATAAGCGTAGCCCTTATCGACCAGGCTGGCGATCATCTGCTCAATGTCCTGCATGTGCTCCGTGGCTTTCGGCTCCATATCGGGGCGCAACACATTCAACGCTTTTTCGTCTTCGTGCATGGCATCGATAAAACGGGCAGTCAATTCCTGAATCGGTTCTTTGTTTTCCAACGCCCGTTGGATAATTTTGTCGTCAATGTCGGTGATGTTACGCACATACGTCACGTCATAGCCCAACGCGCGCAAATGGCGCACTACCGTATCGAATACCACCATCACTCGTGCATGGCCGACATGGCAATAGTCGTACACCGTCACCCCGCAGACATACAAGCCCACTTGATTTTCATGAATGGGTTTAAAGATTTCTTTTTGTCGTGTTTCGGTATTGTAAATTTGTAACGCCACTACTTTTGACTCCACGTATCTCTTAGACCAACGGTTTTATTGAACACCAACGCGTCTCCGGCTTGGTTGTCACGGCAGAAATATCCTTCGCGCTCAAACTGGTAAGCTTGTTCCGACTTGGCATCATTCATGCCCGGTTCGACAAACCCGCTTTTCACCACCAATGATTCAGGATTGAGGACGGCTTCAAAATCGTCCTCCTTGGCCGGATTGGCTACCGAAAACAAACGATCGTACAAACGGAACTCCGCCGGTAAGGCTTTCGACGCTTCAACAAAGTGAATGACCCCCTTCACTTTACGCCCATCGGCTGGATTCTGCCCTAAAGTCTCCGGGTCGTAAGAGCCATAAACCGTGGTGATATTACCGTCCGCATCCGTGTCGGCACGTAAACCTTTGACGACGTAAGCATTTCGCAAACGTACTTCCTTATCCAAAGCCAGGCGTTTCCACTTCTTGTTTGGCGCTTCTTCAATGAAGTCGGCTCGGTCAATATACAATTCACGGCTAAAGAAGATGTCACGCGTTCCCATCTCTTCATTTTGCGGATGAATCGGGGCTTGCAGCGTTTCCACCTGATCGTCCGGATAATTTTCAATAACGAGTTTAATTGGGTCAATCACGCCCATCGTACGCGGGGCCACCACATTCAAATCGTCACGAATCGCCGCTTCCAGAATGCCCATTTCCGTCATACTGTCCACTTTGGAAATGCCGATACGCTCTGCGAAGTCACGAATCGCCGCCGGCGTTACGCCACGGCGGCGCAAACCGGATAAGGTCGGCATACGCGGATCATCCCAACCCGATACCAGACCGTCATCCACCAACTGCATCAATTTACGTTTGGACATGACCGTATATTCCAAGTTCAAACGTGAAAACTCGTACTGGAACGGACGATCCGGTTTATTGAAATCGTCTAAATGTTCCAACAACCAGTCGTAAATCCGGCGGTTATCCTGAAATTCCAAGGTACACAGGGAATGCGTCACGCCTTCAATGCCGTCGGAAATACAGTGTGCGAAATCGTACATCGGGTAAATGCACCACTGATCGCCGGTTTGGTGATGGTGGGCGTAACGGATGCGATACAGCGTCGGGTCTCGCATGCACATGAAAGACGAGGCCATATCAATTTTGGCACGCAGTACGCACTCCCCTTCTTGAAACTCACCGTTTTTCATCTTAGCGAACAAGTCCAGATTTTCCGCGACCGACGTGTCACGATACGGGCTGTCTTTGCCTGGTTCAGTCAGGGTGCCACGGTATTCACGCGTTTGTTCGGCATTCAAAAAACACACATACGCCAAGCCCTTTTCAATCAACTCCACGGCATAATCATGAAATTTTTGAAAATAATTGGACGAATAACGCGGCTCACCGGCCCATTGAAAGCCTAACCAGGTCACGTCTTCTTTAATGGCATCGACATACTCGACGTCTTCTTTGGTCGGATTCGTGTCGTCAAAACGCAGGTTGCAGCCGCCCTGATAATCTTCCGCCAACCCGAAGTTCAAACAGATTGATTTCGCGTGCCCGATGTGCAGGTAACCATTCGGCTCCGGCGGGAAACGCGTAATGACCGTTTCGTATTTGTGATTCGCTAAATCGTCATCGATAATGTTGCGAATAAAATTGGTGGGTTTATCAACAGCGGCGTTCGTGTTTTGACTCATGTTCAAAAAAACCTATCGAAAATATCAGAAAATTGGGTGCAATTGCTGCCGCGATAACGAAACCAAACGAACTGGATTCGTTGCGCCAACGCATACGTTTAGAATAACGAAATATTATAGCATTAAAAAACTGCCGGATTCCCGCAACTGTAAACGAATTTCCCAATTTGAGTCATGACGAATCCCTGAGTCAGACGCCCCAAATTCGTACGCCTTTTTCATAGCTTAATTACGCCTATTTCAACACTTTCTGAACCGATTGACACCATCCAAAAGACCCATCGTGTTAAAATTCCAATCTACAAATTAACCTAACACATGATGAGAGCTTTGCACGAGATGGATGCACGGATAAAAATGGCTAAAATTTCCCTGAATGTCGTTGAAAAACTGGCGAATAGCCAGCTATTCGCTGCGTTTTCCGCCTAATTCAAAAAAATTTTATCTCATTTTTCTATCGCTCCCCACTCATGCAAAGCTCTCATAATGACACTCGGCCCGATCTCAAACGGGCTTTTAAGCCGTGACAATCTTGGAGAACATCATGACAAAACGCGCTTTTATCTTCACGCTCTTTTTCAGTCTGCTCAGCGTTCAAGCCTGCGCCGCCGATACCGACAAAAACACGAAAACCCCGGTGGTTCTCATCCAAACCAGCATGGGCGACATTGAAGCCGAACTGTATCCCGAAAAAGCGCCGAAAACCGTCAAAAACTTTTTGCGTTATGTCCATGAAGGGTTTTATAACGGCACCATTTTTCACCGTGTCATCCCGAACTTCATGATTCAAGGCGGCGGGTTCACACCCGACATGCAGAAGAAACCAACCCATGCCCCCATCCAAAACGAAGCCGACAATGGACTCCGCAACCGCATCGGGACCTTGGCGATGGCGCGCACCAACGACCCGCACTCCGCAACCTCGCAGTTTTTCATTAACGTGGCGCAAAACACCTTTTTGGATTTCCGCGAAAAAACCCCGCGCGCTTACGGCTATGCGGTTTTTGGACGCGTCATTAAAGGCATGAAAGTCGTCAACCAAATCCGCCAGGTGCAAACCGGCTTTAAAAATGGCATGGGCGATGTTCCTTTGCAGACCGTTGAAATCATCAAGGTCACACAAATTCAATAAGCTTGCGTAATTTGCCAAACCCATAAAATCGCCAGGCCTGGTGGTTTTATGGATTGAACGCTTGAATGGGCTCATGGCATCCCCATTAAACACACCAAACACGACACAAACATTCGAATTCAAAAAATCCACCAAAGGAAACGCTATGACACAAGTCACCTTTCAAACCAATATGGGTAACATCACCGTAGAAGTCGATCACGAAAACGCGCCAATCGGTGCCGAAAATTTCGTGCATTATGCGATGGAAGGGTTCTACAACGGCACCATTTTCCACCGAATCATCCCAGGTTTCATGGTACAGGGCGGTGGCATGCTACCGGGCATGGAAGAAAAGCCGTCCGGTGAGCCGATTGAGAACGAAGCCGATAACGGCTTGAAAAACGTACGGGGCTCCTTGTCTTATGCCCGCACCATGGACCCGCATTCCGCTACCACGCAATTTTTCATGAATCTGGTGGACAACGAATTTCTGGACCACAAATCGAAAGACATGCACGGTTGGGGTTATGCGGTATTCGGTAATATCGTGGAAGGCCTGGACGTCATTGATGAAATGGCCAAAGTTGAAACCACCAGCCGACGTGGCCATCAGGACGTGCCGGTTGAAGATATTATTATCGAAAAAACCCTTGTCAAAGAAACCGACTGATTGGGTTGAGCGATGGCTGATATGCCGTATACCTTAATCACCGCAGACGTCCACCTACAGCCGGATGACACCCACCCGGTCAATCAGGCGTTCTACCGTTTTCTAGACCAGGATGCGCCCAAAGCCGACGCCCTCTACATCATCGGCGATTTATTCGAAATGTGGGTGGGCGACGACCACGGCCTTGAGCATTACGCCACGGTTATCCGAAAATTCAAGCACCTGACCGAACACGGCCTGCCGATTTATCTAATGTACGGGAATCGGGATTTTCTGATGCGACAGGCTTTTTTCGACGCCACCGGCATTCAATTTCTGAAAGAACCGGCGTTGGTGAACCTATATGGCTTGCCGATCTTAATGTTGCATGGGGATTCACTCTGCACCGATGACAAAGCCTTTCAGCGGATGCGACTTCTGTTGCGTAATCGCCTAGTCACCTGGCTATTCCTGAAACTGCCGCAACACAAGCGCATCGCCATCGGTGAAAACATGCGCGCCAACTCTCAGAAATACAATCTCAATAAAGCGGAAAACATCATGGATGTGAACGAAGCGGCGGTCAGAAAGCTGTTGCAACGTCATCCGCAATGCAGGCATCTGGTGCATGGACACACCCACCGTCCCTATTTACACCAAATCGAACAGGACGGCCAACTCAAACACCGCTGGGTATTAGGTGACTGGCGCCCGGAAACCGAAATCCTTAAAGTCTTGTCCAACCAAACGCTCGAACTGGTCGCACGCTAAGGCCGAGTGTCGCACCCTAAACTAATCTAATTTCAGCAGTTTGAAGTGCACTTCGCCGTCTTCGGCCAAGGTAAAACGCACCTTGTCATTCATAACCCCTTTCTCCATCTGGTCGGCACAACTCCAGTTGATTTCCCACGGATAATGGTAATCCAGACGGTACAGGTTCTCTTTTTGATAGACCACCGCATCCAATGTCATCCCTCCCATATAGTTGGCGAAATGGCTGATGTGCGATAAATCCTGAACCAAGTCGTGCTCCAGCTCCGGCAGACGCTCCGTCAAACAGACGAGAATGGTTTCATTGTGTTCATGGCCGTGTTTCAACCCAGCCAATTCGCTCATAACAATCTTCATAATCCCACTTTAAAAAGACTTGGAGACCAACACTTGGTCTTCCCCTTCGGAACGTGCGATGACCACAGCCCCGACCGAATCACTGAACACATTCACCACGGTTCGCATCATATCCAGCAACCGATCCACCACCAGCAATAACCCAATCGCCTCCGCCGGTAAGCCGACCGCCACCAAAATAATGCTGATGGCCACTAAACTGGCGGATGGAATGCCCGCCACCCCAATGGACGTCGTCAAGGCAATCACCACTATCAACAACTGCGTACTCCAATCAAGCGGCACACCAAACAACTGCGCGATAAACACCGCCGCCACACATTCATACAAAGCCGTGCCGTCCATATTGACGGTGGCTCCCAATGGCAGCACGAAACTCGACACACGGTTGGACACCCCGGCACGGGTTTCCACCGCGTTCATGGTAATCGGCAAGGTCGATGAGGAGGAGCTGGTGGAAAACGCCGTCAGTATGGCCGGGGCCATCGCTTGATAATGAAGCCAAGGGTTCTTTACGCCGCCCACAACACGCAGCAAAATCGGCATCACAACAAGAAAATGAATGCCTAACGCCAAAGACACCGTCAAAAAGAACAACGCCAAATGGCCGAACTGGTCAAAGCCGGTTTTCGCCACCGAAGCCGCCACCAGACCGAAGACCCCCAAAGGTGCGAATTTCATCACCCAAGCGGTAATCATCATCATGACTTCGAAAATTCCTTGCCAGAAGTTCGTCAGAGTGTCTTTATGCGCGCCTTTCAGTTTGGTCATGAAATAACCGAACAGCAAGCTGAAGAAAATCAAACCGAGCATTTGCCCTTCGGCCGCGGCATCCACCACATTGACCGGAATCATTCGCAGGAAAACATCCACCACATCCCCGGCCGACTTACCGGAAATCGCACTCATGATCTGATCGTTGGTTTCCATCACCGGCACACCGTTTTCGGACACACCGGGTTGCAATAAGTTGACCAGGGCCAAACCGATGAGAATCGCCAAAAAGCTGGTCAGAACATAATAGCCCAGCGTTTTACCGCCCAAGCGCCCGAAACCGCCATGTTGACCGACATTCGCCACCCCGGTAATGATGGCGGACACCACCAGCGGCACCACAATCATTTTTAAGGCATTTAAGAACAAGGTGCCGATAAACGTGTAAATAGCCAACCAATGCGCCCCAAAAATCTGACCGTCAGTGCCGGTCCACACGCCCATCACCACAGCCAAGGCCAGTGCGATTAATATCTGCCAATGCAAAGCTAGTCTCATCATCTTCCCTCTGTTTCCGTTGCGGCCCTGTTATTAAAAACACTCAGTTATAAAAAAAGCACCAGGCCTGGTGCTTTTTTATCATGAATGCATTATGCCCACGCGCTAAGCGTGGAACATTAAATGTCTGGACACTGATTCCAGGCTTGAGATGGTCCCATGTTATAGACGTCATCAAAGCCCAAGGACAACAAAATTTGCATCGCCATATGTGAACGCTGGCCGGAACGGCAGAACACGATGACCGGCAAATCCTTACTCAACATGCTGTCGCCTACTCGGTCGATATCCTGAAGTGGAATATTCACCGCGCCCGGCAATTTATTCATCGCATATTCTTCCGGCGTTCTCACATCCACAAACTGCGCGTTTTTCTCTTTAATCAATCGTTTTACATCTTCACATGCCGTAAACATTCTTCTTTAACCCGTTATTTTTAGAGAGCGTTGCACGAGATGGATGCACGAGTAAAAAAGGCTAAAATCCGCCCGATTTACGTTGAAAAACTTGCCTATGGGGCTAGCCATTGGCTGCGTTTTCCGCCTTAATCGAACAGGTTTTTTCTCTTTTTTCCTTCGCGCCCCACTCGTACAAAGCTCTCATTTAATGAAATCTAATTTTTCTCGAAATATACCTTAATGCCTTATAAAAAGCCAGTTTGCAGGGCCCAAATAATAATTATGGCGTAACAAGCTGCCATTATGTCATCCAGCATAATCCCGAAGCCGCCGGACACCTTTTGGTCGGCCCAACGAATCGGCCAAGGTTTCAAAATATCGAAAATTCTGAAAAAAATGAACGCCATTGTCCAATAAAGCCAGGACTGCTCCGGCAGAGCCAGCAGCACCAACCAGATGCCCACAAACTCGTCCCAAACAATCCCACCGTGGTCATGCACACCGATTCGGCGCGCCGATTCACCACAAATATAACTGCCGAACACTAGGCTCAACACCAACAGGGCCCAAGCCGCCATCTCGCTCCACAGTAAAATGGGCACGAACAACAGCAACCCCAACAACGTGCCGGCCGTTCCCGGCCCTTTCGGAGCCAGGCCAGAGCCGAACCCGAAGCCCAGCCACATCACCGGATGGCGGTTCAAATCCGTCCAGCGAACCGGTTTCGGCGGATGTGTCTTCATGGCAAGTTTGGCCTGAACCTTACTTGCCGCGCTTCTTAGCGGCCGTTCTCAAGCGCAATGCATTCAACTTGATGAAGCCTTCCGCATCCTTGTGGTTATAGGCACCGCCATCGTCTTCGAAAGTGGCGATGTCTTCATCAAACAGACTGTTGTCGGACGTACGCCCCACCACAATCACATTGCCTTTATACAGTTTCAGGCGAACCTCACCGGAGACATTCTGTTGCGAGTGATCAATCAGAGCCTGCAACATTTCACGCTCCGGGCTGAACCAGAACCCGTTGTAGATCATTTCTGCGTATTTCGGCATCAACTCATCTTTCAAGTGCGCCGCGTTACGGTCTAGCGTCAAGGATTCCATCGCTCTGTGTGCTTTCAGCATAATGGTACCAGCCGGCGTTTCATAACAGCCGCGCGCTTTCATGCCCACAAAACGGTTTTCCACCAAATCGTCACGACCGATGCCGTTTTCACCACCCACCTTATTCAGGTATTCCATGACCGTCGCCGGTGACATGGCCTCGCCATTGATGGATACGATGTCGCCTTTTTCATAACCGATGGTGAGATAAGTTGGCTTATCCGGCGCGTTTTCCGGCGAAACCGACCATAGCCACATGTCTTCTTCCGGCTCATTGGCAGGGTCTTCGATAATGCCACCTTCATAGGAAATGTGCAGCAGGTTGGCGTCCATCGAGTAAGGTGATTTCTTACCTTGTTTTTTCTCGATGCTGATATTATGCTCTTCGGCATAGGCCATCAGCTTTTCACGTGACAGCAAATCCCACTCACGCCAAGGCGCGATGACTTTGACGTCCGGCATCAAGGCATAAGCGTTCAATTCGAAACGTACCTGATCGTTCCCTTTGCCGGTCGCGCCGTGCGAAATCGCATCGGCACCGGTTTCCTGAGCGATTTCCACCAAGCGTTTTGAAATCAATGGACGCGCAATGGACGTCCCCAAACGGTACTCGCCTTCGTAAATCGCATTGGCGCGCATCATCGGAAAAACGAAATCGCGTGCAAACTCTTCTCGCAGGTCTTCAATATAAATCTCTTTGATGCCCATGGCTTGCGCTTTGGCACGAGCCGGCTCCACTTCTTCGCCCTGTCCGATATCGGCGGTAAAAGTCACCACCTCACATTGATATTCTTCTTGCAACCATTTGGCGATAATTGACGTATCCAGACCACCCGAGTAGGCCAAAACGACTTTTTTAATTTCCGACATGCGATTTCCTTGTTAAAAAGTAATTCTGTTAATCGCGCGAATTATACATTAAAATCAACTGTTTTTTAAAGGAACCGCTGATTGAATCGGTTTGGATTCTGGCAACGCCAAGTTTTCGTCTTCAAGGCCTCCTTTTGAAGGGCCATCTGGATACCGCGAAAAAGGATAACGCAGAAGTCGGAAACTTGGCTAAGCCCCTTCGGGCGAGGCATAAAGCCCACCTCTTCGTTGTTATGGCTCTTGGCCTTAGAAAAACTAAGGTCCGCGAGCCACGCCTAGAATAGGTGGGCTTTAAGTCCCGCAGAACCTCAAACGGATTCAAGCAACGGTTCCTTAATGCTACTTTGCGTTTGTCACGGAATTTATTTTGACATGCGAGGCCGCTCAGGTTCCGGCTTAAGGCTTCAAACACCAAGCGCGATAAACAAGCATTGATGAGATTAAACATAACACAGGTTCCCCGAATGCGATTTACCGATTTTTTCAAGGTTGTTCCCCAGTATATCTTGCCCCAGCAACTGCTTTCCAAAGGCATGCACTGGTTTATGCACATCCGTCAGCCTTGGATTAAGAACACCACCATCAAATTGATGACAAAGGCCTATAAAATCGACGTTTCCGAAGCGGAAGACGAAGACTTCGAGAATTACCCGCATTTCAACGCCTTTTTCACGCGTGCCCTGAAACCCGAGTTGCGTCCGATTGACGAAAACGCCCAGGCCTGGTGCAGCCCGGTGGACGGCGTCATCAGCCAATCGCAAGCCATCCAAGGCCACACCATGATTCAAGCCAAATGCCATGACTATTCATTGGAAGCCTTGCTGGGCGGCGACATCGAATACGCCAAAACTTACAACAACGGCGACAGCTGCGTCATCTACCTGTCCCCACAGGATTACCACCGCATTCACATGCCGGCCAACGGCAAACTGCTGTCTATGACGTACGTGCCAGGCGACCTCTTCGCCGTCAATCCGGCGACCGTTCGCAATGTCGACGGTCTTTTTGCCCGTAACGAACGCTTGGTCATCCGCTTCGAAAACGAACACGGCCCCTTCTGCCTGATCATGGTCGGTGCCATCTTCGTGGGCAGCATGGAAACCGTCTGGCAAGGCAAAATCACTCCGGATTACTTGCCCACGTTACAACACTGGGACTACCGAAAAGACGAACAACACTTTAGCAAAGGCCAGGAAATTGGTCGTTTCAATATGGGGTCCACCGTCATCCTACTCAGCCCGGAAGGCAAAATGCCAGGCCTGGGACAAATAGCCGAAAATAGCCCTATTCAAATGGGCCAAATGCTGGCACAATATGCAGAAGATAATTTTTCAGCGCAGGAAAATACGCCTTAGGTCCCAGCGGCCGTCCTGAGAAAACTCAAAACCGTGAAAACGTTCAATGCGTTACATCATCAGGACAAGGCTCAAGCTTTGCACTGCAACAATAAATAAAATGAAATCCCAATACGAGGAATGTTTTTTATGAAAATGGTTACTGCGATTATCAAGCCTTTTAAACTGGACGATGTGCGCGAAGCCTTGCACGAAATCGGCGTGCACGGTATGACCGTGATTGACGTCAAAGGCTACGGTCGTCAGAAAGGGCATACCGAAATGTATCGCGGCGCTGAATATGTCGTCGACTTCCTACCGAAATTGAAATTGGAGATTGCGGTCAGTGAAGATAAAGTGGATCAAGTCATTGAGGCCATCACTCAAACAGCGCAAACCGGTAAAATCGGCGATGGTAAAATCTTTGTTACCGCCATTGAGCAAACGGTTCGCATCCGTACCGGTGAAACCGGGCCGGAAGCCTTGTAAGTCTTCGCCCTTTTCACTTTATAAAAAAACGACCAGGCCTGGTCGTTTTTTGTATCCACCCATTTTATATTCACCCATCTAAAACCGCTCTGACCAAATCGATACGCCAACACGATTTCTCTGGCACCGATCTGCGCGCTCGCTCGATTCACCAAACGGAACCACTTCCCACTCCCAAGCATGCTCATACGCCGGTAATGAGACCCCCCAAGCTGGGTCCAATTGATCCATTAATCGACCACTGCGGTCGTATTCCCGCATTTCTCGATCGGCAATCAGGCATCTTACTCCGCCAAAGCAATTCAAATAATCCAAGTGGGCCTGAATCAAGGCTTTACCAAAACGGTCGGTTTTGTCTTCCGATAATTCAAACCGTTCCATCAACCAACGCGCTGGAATCAACGGCAATTGCGTGACCAGGTTCAACGATACCACACAATCGACGACTGGCGGCTCCACCCCGGCCAAACGCGGCGGCTCCACTGAGGTTCCACCATGCTCAACCTGGGCCAGGCAACCACTGACATCGGCCTCCAAGAGCGTTACATTATCGAAGTCGGCCGCCATACGGCGCGCCGGCTTTAAAAACACCATGTCCACCAGGGTGACGGAATCAAATGTTTGGCTTAAGAAAGGTAGTGGAATGTCATTCAGGGAACCCGCCCCCAAAACAACCATATGCCGAAAGGATTTACACTGCGCGACGGCTTCTCGAATAGCCGCCTGACATTGCTCGAAATGCGGCTGCCAGGTCTGCTGACAGCGTTGATGACGCGCGGACATGGCGATGGCTTCATGCAAAAAGCCCATCTTGCGCGCCAAACGCGATGACGGCGTGGTATAAAATTGAAAAAACTCTTTTAGCATCCGTTCATCACACCCAAACGGCTCACAAACCGAACGGCTTATTCATCCAGCCCCAACGCTTGGGTTTTACGCGTTAAGGTATTTCGCCCCCACCCGAGCAACTGCGCGGCTTTCTGGCGATGATTCATACTGTGTTTCATCGCTACCTCAATCAACGCCTTCTCAAAAATTTTCTCCGCTTCAGTGTGCAATTCGGTTTTACCGGCATTCAGGAAATTTTTCGACCAGAGACGAAGCGGTGTCTCCCAATCCTCCGACACGTCGCCAGAACCACCATCCACGCCACTCATCGGCTCGGAATCGTTTTGCAACTCCAACGGCAAGTCTTCCATATAGACGGTTTTGTCCGGCGCCATAATGGTCAACCAGGTGCACAAACTGCGGATTTGGCGCACATTCCCCGGCCAAGGTAATTCCGCTAAATATTTCTCGACCGGTTTGCTTAAACGCTTCTCTTCCAGACCATAAGTTTTGGCCTCTTCCGTCAAGTAATAGCGCACAATCGGTAAAATGTCCTCACGGCGTTCACGCAGTGCCGGTACTTTGATTCGAATCACATTCAACCGGTAGAGCAAATCCTCACGGAAGCGCCCCTGCTTGACCAGTTCTTGCATATTCTGGTGTGTCGCGGCGACAATACGCACATCGGTTTTAATCGGCGTTTTCCCGCCGACGCGATAAAAAGTGCCGTCATTCAAAACCCGCAATAAACGGGTTTGCAAGTCCACCGGCATGTCGCCGATTTCATCCAAAAACAAAGTGCCGCCATTGGCCTCTTCAAAGCGCCCCATGCGTTGCGTGTGCGCCCCGGTAAAGGCCCCTTTCTCATGCCCGAACAATTCCGACTCCAGCAAATCGCGCGGAATGGCGGCGGTATTGATCGCCACAAAAGGCCGGTTTGACCGACCGCTCAATTCATACAAAGCTCGAGCAACCAGTTCTTTCCCCGTCCCGGTTTCACCGGTAATCAACACCGTCACATCCAACTGTGAAACCCGGCCAAGAATCCGGAAAACTTCCTGCATTGACGGTGCCGAACCAATGATATTCAACGGCTGCTTGGCCTGTTTGGATTTTCGTACCCGCTTGCCGCCCGACATCTGACGCTTAACCGCCCGGTCAATAATCATCAACGCATCGTCGATTTCAAATGGCTTGGGTAAATACTCAAACGCACGGCTCTGGAATGACTTCACCGCCGTATCCAAATCCGCATGCGCCGTCATGATAATGACCGGAATATCTTTATCTTGCTCGTGAATGGCTTCCATGAATTCCAAACCGTCCATCCCCGGCATACGCACATCCGAAATGACCACGGTCGGGCGTTCTTCGTGCAGGTTTCGAAGGGCTTCAAACGCCGAATCGAATGCTCGAATAATGTAAGGCCTGTCTTCAAGAGATTCCGTTAAAACCCATCGAATGGAGGCGTCATCATCCACAATCCAAACCACTGGGTCCGAATGATTTCCATTTGTTTCTTGTTCCATGCCGTTTTCCTATCAACTCATGCTTGCTTGTTTACGATTCACTCAAGCCGCTTCGCTTAAATCCGTTAAAAATATTAAGAACGCTCTTTACGCAATAATCGCTGTGTTTCATTCCGATTATGGTCGAACGGTAAATAAATATTAAACACCGTATTCCCCGGCTCACTTTGCGCGACAATCAAACCGCCATGCTTTCGCACAATGTTTTGCGATACCGACAATCCCAAACCGGAACCGTTTTTCTTACTGCTGACCATTGGATAAAAAATGGAATCAAACACATCCGGCGCAATCCCTTCACCCTCGTCCATGACGCTGATCACCGCGACCAGCGGATAGGTTTTGGTGCCCAGCGTAAACTTGGATTCAACACGCGTTTTCAACGTCAAAATGCCACCATGCTTTTCCATCGCCTGAATCGCGTTCTTCACCAAATTCAACAAGGCCTGAACCATCGCCTCGAAATCCATCGAAATCTCAGGGATACTCGGGTCGTAATCCAGCTTGATAAAGACGTTATCCGGTTTTTCACCTCGCACCACGTCAATCACATAACCAATCAACTCATGGATGTTATACGGTTCTTTATCCGAGTCACCGCGTGGCCCCAGCATACGGTCCACCAAGTTTTGCAACCGTTTGACCTCGCGTAGAATCACTTCCAGAAACTGGTCGGCTTTATCATTGTCCGGAAAGCGCTTTTGCAATAATTGAGTCGAGCCGTAAATACCGGCCAGCGGATTCTTGATTTCATGCGCCAGAGTGCGTACTAACAAATTTCCGGCTTCATACTGATGCCAACGCTCATCTTCTTCGGCAATCCGATGATGACGTTCCGTGTTATAAAGTTCAATCAACCAGCCATCATCACCATCCATTTCATAATAGGAGATGGTACAGGTCACATGAATTTTCTGGGCATCCGGCAAACGAATCGTATACTCGTGAATCGTCAGACGGCCGGTACCGCAGGCATGAATATCATCCAGCAGGCGTGGCAAAATATAACGCCAGTTCATGCCAATGACACGTTGGGCACTCAGCTGAAGCAACTCGGCCCCGGCCAGATTAATAAATCCGATATTTTCGTTCTTATCAATCCAGACAACCGCCGTGGTTAAGCCCGCCAGAATTTCAACCTGATTGACCGTTTGTTTAATCGGGTGCGTCATGATTTAAGGCTCCTCATCGCATTAGGCGACAAAAATGGATTCGGCCAGACGATAGTCCAGCGGGTGTTGCGCACCGGCGACGTCAATGGAAATGGGCCCATTAAACGGTGCTTTTTGCTGAATACGCACCTTTGCGCCTTTCACCAGTCCGATTGAAAATAAGTAACGCAATTCTTCCGGCGAACGGTTCTGGATGCGAACCACTTCCAAGTTTGTTCCAGCCTCACAGTCCGCCAGACGCGTTGCGGTTTGCTCCACCATCTCACCGGATTCGTCCGGAATCGGCGAGCCGTGAGGGTCTTCCGTCGGGCGGCCAAGCTCTTCCCACATACGGTTGGTTAACTTATCGGAAATAGCGTGTTCCAACACTTCCGCTTCCTCATCCACTTCATCCCATTGGTAGCCCAGCCGTTCCACCAAAAACAATTCCAGAATGCGGTGCTTACGAATCATGCTTAACGCGACTTTGCGCCCAGCACCGGATAAACTCACGCCATAATAAGGCTCATAACGGATCAACTCTTTATCCGCCAGTTTTTTGAGCATATTGGAAACCGAAGCTTGCGAAATCGCCAAACGCTCCGCAATCGCCGAAGTACTCACCCCTTTATCGGTCTCATTCGCCTCTTCAAGTTTGTAGATGATTTTCAAGTAATCTTCAAGTGCTTTGCTGGCCATCATTTACGCCTTTGAAATGTCCGTTGCCATCATTTCCTGCACCACAGAAGCATCTGGAAAACCCAGGATATAAAATACGACGAATAACATCAGAAAAATAAAACGTGTCAGGCCTTTGAAAGGCAAAGCCGGATGCGAAACAATGCTAAACCCCAATGCACTCGCGACCGCGCCCCAGGCCGACAATGTCATGCCAAGCAGCGCCATCAAAACACCAAAGGCCATGGCGTAATAATGCCAAGTAAATTTTGTTTTTTGCGATTGCATATCCATTCCTCAAAATCCCGGTTACTTTGCACTATTTTAATGCATTATGCCCCATATTTTAAAAACTTTACGATATGAATCCGAAAAGTTTTTCAGTTACAATCTTACCCATTCAAACAACCGCTTGACCTTATCAAAGGAAAGCGATTGAAAAACTTAAAAAATAAAGGAAAACCGATGAAAAAAACCATTGTTGTTGTCGGCCTGGGAGAACTGGGCAGCGTCTTCGCGCGTGGCTTTTTAAGGCTCGGATACCCAGTCCAAGGAGTAATGCGTCATCAAAACATTCAAGAAATGGCGGCTGAAATCCCGGACCCGGAAGCCGTTTTAATCGCCGTGGGTGAAGCCGATATTCACCAGGCTATTCAAAACTGCCCGTCCAATTGGACCGACAAGGTCATTTTATTGCAAAACGAATTGCTGCCAAGAGATTGGGCACAGTCCAATATCCAAAACCCAACGGTCATTTCCGTGTGGTTTGAAAAGAAAAAAGGCATGGACAGCAAAGTGGTATTGCCATCGCCTGTTTTCGGGCCGAACAGCAAACTGGTTTTCAACGCCCTCTCACAAGTGGATTTACCCTGCGTTCAACTCGACAGCGAAAACGAACTGCTGTACGAACTGGTCCGAAAGAACCTCTACATCCTGACCACCAATATTGCCGGCTTAGAGGTGGATGGTAATGTGGAGCAACTGAAACACCAGCATGGCGACGTTATGAAAGCCGTGGCACAAGACGTCTTGGACATTCAAGACGCCTTAACGGATTCGCAACAAGACCGGGAAAAGCTCATGATGGGCTTGGATGAAGCCATCCACGGCGACTTGGAGCATAAATGCATGGGCCGCTCCGCTCCGGCACGCTTGACCCGCGCATTGAGCTTTGCCGATCAATTCGACTTGGCGGTTCCTACCTTACGCAAAATAGCCGCCGATCACCTATAAACGCGCTTCTTTCCCATCTTTCAAAAACACCCAGGCCTGAATCCAACGCTTAGTCAGGCCTGGTCATTTTTTTCAATAGCGATTTAAGACCTTCGACTGCCCGAATAGTCAAATAGAAAAAGATAACCAGAAAAAATCTACGTTAAAAGACAGCGGAATTTAAGAAGATGGAAGTAAATGGTGGGTCGTGCGCGATTCGAACGCGCGACCAATTGGTTAAAAGCCAACTGCTCTACCAGCTGAGCTAACGACCCATTATATAAATGAAAAGATTCCAAACTAGAAAACCATTTAGGATAAATGGTGGGTCGTGCGCGATTCGAACGCGCGACCAATTGGTTAAAAGCCAACTGCTCTACCAGCTGAGCTAACGACCCTCTCTGGAATGGGGCGTATTATACAAGGTGAGAGATGTTTGGCAAGTTGTTTTTAGGCTTTTTTCGAACTTTTTTAGTGTCCACCGACATAGACAGTTGGGTCCTCGACACCGGCGGCTTCAAAGCCTTGTTTTCGCAAGCGGCAAGAATCACAAACCCCACAGGCGGCGCCCGATTCATCGGCTTGATAACAAGACACGGTTTGACTGTAATCCACCCCCAAACGAATGCCTTCCTGGATAATCTGACTTTTGCTCAAATCGATCAAAGGGGTACGAATATGCATCTTATGCCCCTCCACCCCAGCCTTGGTGGCCAGGTTGGCCATCACTTCAAAGGCTTGAATGAATTCGGGACGACAATCCGGGTATCCGGAATAGTCCACAGCATTGACACCGATAAAAATGTCATCGGCATCCACCACTTCCGCCAAGCCTAATGCATAGGACAGAAAAATGGTGTTTCGCGCAGGCACATAGGTCACCGGAATGTGACCGTCTTCCACACCACTGGTCGGCACATCAATGGCATCATCGGTCAAAGCCGAGCCGCCTATGGCGCGCATGTTCATCGACATCAAACGATGGGTTTTGGCACCAAAAGCTTTTGACACCCGCTCCGCCGCCAATAATTCAGCGCGATGACGCTGCCCGTAATCAAAACTCATGGTATGGCATTCATAGCCTTCCGCCTGCGCAATAGCCAAAACGGTTGCGGAATCGAGCCCACCGGAGAGCAATACAATGGCTTTTTTCACAATCGTCCCCTTATTGCCCCGATTTACCCTTCAAATCCTTCAGACGCTGCGCGGCTTTGCCGGAAGCTTTATCTTTTGGAAAGGCCTCCAAAAGTTTCTGGTATAGCGCTTTGGCCTCTTTGGATTTTCCCATCTCCTGGTGCATATCCGCTGATCGCAGCATCGCATCCGGCGCTTTGCTTGAATCCGGGTATTTTTCATACACCATTTTAAAGGCTTTCAAAGCTTTTTGATCGTGCCCCAATATCACCTCGGACTCTCCTTCCCAGTAAGAAGCATTGCTGGCCAAGGCACTCTGAGGATATTGTTTTTTAAAGGCCGAAAAGGCTTTAGTGGCGGATTTGTAATCGGATTTTTTAATCAGCGCAAAAGCTTCATCATAAGCCTTCTTTTCTTCCGCTGTCGGAGCATGAATCGCATTGGTGACAGCCTTAGCATCACCCGATTCGTTTTTGGAATCGGCTTTGGCTTGCACGCCTTTCGAAGCAACCGACTCGGAACTCACCACCGGAACCGAGGCCACCGGCTCGACAGGTTGGGCTTCTAATTGACTGATGCGCTCATCGGTTTCTTGATATTGCTTTGCCATCTTATCGCGTGCTTGCGACAGCTGATATTTCAAACGGTCCATTTCCCCGTAAAGTTCTTGAATTTGGCGCTGTTGCTCTGCCAAACGACGGCTTAATTGAATCAGAACCGGGTTATCGGCCCGACGTTCTAACCGCTCAACCCGTTGTTCCAAAGACTGCGCCGCCGCTTGAACCGTTGTACTAAAACCAACCACGACCAAAAGCATGGCCATTGCAGATGTCAGAGCTTTTACCATCGTGCTTAACTCCGCAGTTTATTATTGCGCTTTAATTTCCACCCGGCGGTTTTTCGCCCAGGCATCTTCGTCATGACCTTCATTGGCCGGCATTTCTTCGCCCATCGTGATCACATCAATTCGATCATCACTGACACCATATAGCATAAAGGCTTCAGCGACCGCTTTGGCTCGACGCTCGCCCAATGCCAGATTGTACTCCGGCGTGCCGCGTTCGTCGGTGTGACCCACCAGTTGGATTTTTTCGTCCGGGTTATCCACTAAAATCGCAGCATAATGCTTCACCGTTTCCAGAGAGGCATCATCCACGATGTACTGATCATAACCGAAGTAGATGACGGGTTCGAATGTTTGCCCCATGTCGGTCACAGGTTGATTGGCGGCATTCAGATCCTGACTGGCCAATTCTTCACTGCTGACAGCCGCGCCTGTTTCCGCACCGGCGCCCATCACTTCAACTTCATTCACTTCGCCTGTATCCGCTTTTTCCAACTCAAGGCGTGCTCTTTCCTCATAATCCACACCCGAATCGTCTGTTGCCGGCTCGATATTCATATCGGCGTTTTCGCCCGTTTTAGGCGTGCTGCTACAAGCCGCCAACGATGCAATCAAGGCAATCCCCAACCCCAGTTTCAATTGATTGTACATACCCAACTCCTTAAATGTGATTTACTTTATGCCGACTGTTCAGTTTGACTGAAAAGGTCCCCAGGACGGTGAACGTACTTCACCTTTTTGAACGCTCAATATTTGCGTCGTATTGTTATTCGGAGACACCACCGCCAACTTGCCCTGCCCGCCTTGATTCATGGCATATAAAATCATTTCACCATTCGGCGAAAAGCTCGGTGATTCGTCTAAATAGGTTTTCGTCAAAATATTAAATTCATCATTATACAAATCCAACAACCCGATATGAAAACCACTGTTGGCGTGAACCATGGCAACGTAACGGCCATCTGGAGACACGGCCGGGTTAGCGTTATAACGCCCCACAAATGAAATACGACGCATTTCACCAGTATCTAGAAACACCTGGAAAATTTGTGGCTGACCGCGTCGATCCGAGTTAAAAAACAAAGAATGTCCATTTGGTGCCCAAACCGCTTCGGTTTCAATCGCCCAATTGCGCGTCAAGCGGCGCAACTTTTTGGTTTTCATATTCATGATATACACATCCGCCGACCCGTCTTTCGATAAGGTCAATGCCAAATTTTTACCGTCCGGCGACCAGCTTGGCGCGCTGTTAATGCCTTTAAAACTGGCAACGATCTGACGCGTTTTCCCGTCCAGACTTTGAATGACGACTTCCGAACGGCCATTTTCAAACGTAACATACGCCAACTGCTTGCCATCCGGCGACCAACTCGGCGACATAATCGGTTTACGGGAACGCAAAATTGGCTGTGAATTATGACCGTCCGAATCAGCCACTTCCAAGCTGTATTGTTTTTTACCATCGAGGACTTTCACCGTGACATAAGCAATACGCGTATTAAAGGCTCCGCGAATCCCCGTCAGTTCTTCATAAATGAGGTCGCTCATTTTATGCGCCACATGACGCAAAGCACTTTTCGGAATATTCACCCAGCGCTTACCGATCACTTGCTGCTTTCGTAATAAATCAATAAAGCGCATTTCGATCTCGTAGCGGCCATTAGCGTCTTCAGTCACTTGCCCAATCAACAAATTATCGGTTCCCAGTTGTTTCCACTTGGAAAAATCAACATCTTCCAGGGTTTTGGGGCGACCGGGTAAGCGGCTTTCTTCAACGGGCCGAAACTTGCCACTTCGTAACAGGTCATTTCCCACAATGTCACTCATATTCACCGGAGGCGTGACGGCCTTACCCTGCCAGTCAAACGGTAAAATCGCAATCGGCAGTGCCGAGTCCGAACTCTGGTCAATTTGAATGGTCAAATCAGCCTGAGCGGCTCCGGCCCATAACCATACAAACGCGATGAAATATTGGGAAACTCTCTTCATATTCGACATCATTGTGATTCAGCTCTGCAACTTTATTGTGTTTTGAGACCTTTGCACAGGTCTCGTTTAAGGGTTAAAAATAAATTTAATATTTCGTTCAAACAATTCCTTGATCGGCGGTGCCGGTAAAGGCTCTGCACGATATACCGCTTTGACCGCATCTTTTTTGAATTGTTCATTCGCAAACTTATTACATTTTTCGACTTTCACGCCACTGATCATCCCTTTTGGCGTTTGAGTAATCGACAAGACACACTGAGCCTCATCCGATACTTTTGCCGCGGTGCGCCAATTATCTTTCACACTGGCGGCAATCGACGAAATATACGTGTCTCGCAGACTTTTTAATTCTTTTTCTTTCGCAGTCTGACGTCGCTTGGCTTCTTCGGCCGCTATCTGCTGCTGTAATGCGGTTTCCGCTTCTTGCTGTTCTTTTTGCAAACGCGCTTGCAAAGCCGCCTCTTCCAGACGCTTTTTCTCGGCATTTTGCTGTTTAATCTGTTCTTGTAAGGCTTGTTTTTTAGCCTCTTCCGCCTGACGCTTTTTCTCCGCCTCGGCAACACGCTTTTTGGCTTCTTCACGTTTTTTCTCGGCTAACTGCGCTTCTTTTTTGGCTTGCTCAGCCAAACGTTTGGCTTCAGCTGCGCGCTTCTGTTCCGCTTCAACCCGTTGCTTCTCGATTTGTGCTTGGCGCTTGGCATCTTCTGCACGACGTTTCTCAGCCAAAGCTTGTTTTTTGGCCAGTTCTGTCTTACGTTGCTCTTCTCGCTGCTGCTGTTTCAGGGCCGCTAAACGGCGTTTTTCCGCTTCGGAACGTTTTTTCAGTTCTTCTTGTTCCTGGCGTTTGGCCGCTTCCTGCTGTTTGATTTTGGCCAGCTGTTCTTTAACCAATGCGGAATCAACCGCAAAGGTTTTCATCGGCTCTACTTGTTTTACTTGCGTAATTTGAGCCTCTTCAGAATCATTTTGTAAGCTGACTTTCAAGATGGGTTCATCGTCAAAGGAACCAAACACCAAACCAATGGCAATCACGATGTGCAACAACACTGCAGCCGACAAAGCTAAGGGATGACGAATAATAAATGCAAACATACTACTTCTCTTCCGGCTCCGTCATAAGAGAGACCTGCTGAACGCCATTGGCTTTCAACAGAACAAACAGATTGACCACTTTACCGTAAGGCGTCTGGCGATCCCCTTGAATATAAAAAGGTTGATTCGGTTTAAGCTGAGCGCGCGCGACCACTTCCGCCACCAAGTTTGCCAGGTCTTTCTGCCCGAGCACAATATCCGGAGCTTCGGACGTTTTGTATAACCCTTCGGCGGTGACGGTTATGACAAAGGGTTCAACCGGTTTAGCATCGGCTTGCTTTTGATTTTTTACAACCGGTGTCTGTGGTAAATCAACCGTCACCGCTTGTTGAACAATCGGGGCCGTAATCATAAAAATAATCAGCAATATCAAGGTGACATCGATGTAAGGCACCACGTTGATTTCAGACATCAGGCGTTTTCGAGACTGTGATCGAAAAGAGTTACGCATTGAGTTCATCCCTGCTCTGCATCCATTTTTTTCTCAAGGGCATGGGCTTGACGTTGAATAATGGTCAAAAACCCTTCGGCAAAATTTTCATACAATCCCACCACTCTATCGGTTTTGACAGACAAACGGTTATAAGCAATGACAGCAGGTATCGCCGCAAATAGCCCCATCGCAGTAGCAATCAGCGCTTCAGAGATCCCAGGCGCTACGGCGGCCAAAGTGGCATTCTGAATATCGCCCAAAGATGAAAAAGCATGCATCACCCCCCAAACGGTCCCGAACAACCCGATATAGGGCGCCGACGAACCGACGGTTGCCAGTAAAGCCGTTTGGTTTTCCAGGTTTTCAACTTGACGAGAAAAGGCGACACGCATTGCTCTTTGAGTGCCATTCATCAGATCGGACGCATCCAAGACGCCTTGTTTTTTCAGATTAACAAACTCCTTAAAACCGGCCTCGAAGATTGACGCGTTGCCACGCTTATCATCTTCATTTGCCACTTGGTTATACAGCTGGGTTAATTCGGACGTTTGCCAGAATACATCGTCAAAGGCTTTAGCTTCGGCGGCCGCTTTACGGACTTGATAGGATTTCGCAAAGGTGATGGCCCAAGCCATAATGGACATCAATAACAGGATTAACATCACGCCTTGAACGACAGGACTGGCATCTAAGATCAACTCCATTAAGGAATGTTCATTCATTTTCAAATTTCTCCGGTAGTGCTAACCCCAGATGGCGGTACGCCGTTTGCGTCACCACTCGTCCCCGGGGAGTACGAACTAAAAAGCCCTGTTGTACAAGAAACGGTTCGATGACGTCTTCAATCGTTCCCCGTTCTTCGCCTAAGGCCGCAGCAATGCTGTCGATCCCCACAGGGCGGCTTTCAAATTTTTCAATCAACAATTCCAACAAGCGCCGATCCATCTTATCCAGACCGAGCGGATCCACTTCCAACAAATTCAACGCAGCATCGGCAATCTCGGCGGTAATAATGCCATTTCCTTTCACCTGGGCGTAATCGCGTACCCGTCGCAATAAACGGTTGGCAATACGCGGCGTGCCGCGTGAGCGGCGGGCAATTTCAATCGCGCCGTCCGGTTGCGTTTCCATACCAAGAATATTGGCGGAACGACTGACAATTTGCCCCAACTCGTCTACCGAGTAAAACTCCAAACGCTGCACAATGCCAAACCGGTCCCGCAACGGCGATGTCAGCAAACCGGCTCGTGTCGTCGCGCCGACCAATGTAAATGGCGGGATATCAATTTTTACCGTTTGAGCCGCCGGCCCTTCGCCGATAATAATATCGATTTGGAAATCTTCCATCGCGGGATACAAAATTTCTTCTACGATTGGGCTCAGACGGTGAATTTCGTCAACAAACAGAACGTCGTTGGGTTCCAAACGGGTGAGAATGGCGGCTAAATCACCTGGTTTTTCGATGACAGGGCCGGATGTCTGGCGCAGGGTAACCCCCATTTCCTGGGCAATGATATTGGAAAGTGTGGTTTTACCCAGGCCTGGCGGTCCATAGAGCAACACATGATCCAAATGCTCATTGCGCATTTTTGCCGCGTGAATCGACAATTGAAGCTGCTCACGAACCGCCTGTTGTCCAATGTAGTCCGTAATCATCTGTGGGCGAACAGATGGCTGAACATACATGTCTTCTTCTAACGCCTGTCCACCGACAATACGATCCGTTTCAATCATCTTAAACCCGTCACCTTAGCTCAGTGCCATTACTTAGTCGAATAACGCAACTCATTATAATCTTTCTCTTATCTTTTTTGAGTTGAATTTCGTTATTGCCTCCACCGGTCAAGTGCTTCAGGGTGTCACTTCATCCGATACATGCCGGATGATTATTTGAATGGTTATCGATATTCTAATGGCACCCTCATCAGACACCATTGAAAAAGTTTGAAGCCGAAGAATGTCAGCTTCCAATTTTCACAACTTAATGGTCATCAAGGCCTGTTTGATGGTTTCTTCCAAACTCAAACCCTTCTCCACCGAGTTAACCATTTTTTCAGCCTGCGCCGGTTTATACCCTAACGACACCAGCGCTTCAATGGCTGGCGCCATGTTTCCAACCGTTTCGAGTTTCGGGCTTGCGGTGCCGGCAACAGGCGCTACCCCGTCCACGGCGCCCCAGCCTTTCAAACGATCGCGCATTTCAATCACAAGACGCTCGGCAGTTTTCTTACCCACGCCCGGAATTTTGGTCAGCGCAGGGGCATCACCCACATCCACCAGCCCGACAAAATCATTGACCGACATGGCGGATAATATACCGATGGCCATTTTCGCGCCAATACCGTTAACCTTAATTAACTCTTTAAACAAACTGCGTTCCTGCTCGGTGGCAAACCCGAACAACAGCATGGCATCTTCACGCACATGCATATGCGTCAGCAACGTCACCTCTTCTCCGGCGTCACCGATGGCGTAAAAGGTGGACATCGGCGCTTCAACCTCATACCCCACACCATTCACATCAATTAAAATCAGCGGAGGACGCTTGGCGTGTAATTTTCCCGATAAAAAACCAATCATAACAATCCTTAAAACTTGGAACCTTTGGAAATTTTTTCCGGGTCGATGCCCAGGGTTAAATAACGATCATGGCACAAGGCGGCCGCCAGCGCATCGGCGGCATCCTCCTGAGGGCTTTCGGTCAGCTTCAAAAGGTTTTGCACCATAAACTGCACCTGATCTTTGGAGGCATGGCCTTGCCCGACAATCGTGCTTTTGATTTGAGTGGGCGTGTATTCCATAATCGGCACGTCTTTCAAAGCCGCCGCACACAAAATAACACCTCGCGCCTGGCCGAGCTTAATCGCCGAATTCGGGTTTTTGTAAACAAACACCTTCTCAATCGCCATCACTTGCGGTTGATATTGATCAATGATCTGACAAACCGATTCGAAAATGGTTTTCAAACGTTCGGCTCCGGACAGCTTTTCAACGCGAATCACCCCGCTCAATAAATAACTCGGATGATAGCGTCCCGACTCAATCAAACCAAAACCGGCTTTGCGAGACCCGGGGTCAATGCCTAAAATGCGTTGTAACTCTGCCACATAACGTCCTGAAAATTCAATTAAAACCACCAGGCCTGGCGATTTTTACATATTGGCCTAACTTGCGTCCATCAACTGCGCCATCACTTCATCAGACACATCGATATTGGAATAAACGTATTGGACATCGTCCAAATCTTCCAGAGCGTCGATCAACCCCAAGGCTTTTTGCGCATCGTCTAATTCCAACGGCACTTTGACCTCCGCTTCCATCGATACTTCAGCGGATTCCGGTTCAAACCCGGCGTCCACCAAAGCCGTTTTAACATCCATATAATCTTCCGGCGCGGTAATGACATCTACACCATGATCTTCGGTCACAATATCTTCCGCACCGGCTTCTAAAGCCACTTCCATTAGCGCGTCCTCGTCCACGGTGGACGGGAAACTCAACGTGCCTTGTTTTTTGAACATATAGGCCACGGAGCCAGAGGTCCCCATATTGCCACCGCGCTTATTGAAGGCGTTGCGCACTTCCATGACCGAACGGTTTTTATTGTCGGTCAGGCAGTCCACAATCAAAGCCACACCGTTTGGTCCATAACCTTCATAACGAATTTCTTCGTAATCGTCGCCTTCACCGCCGCCCGCACCGCGAGCAATGGCCTTATCGACGGTGTCTTTTTTCATATTGGCGCGTAGCGCCTTATCGATGCAGGCCCGCAAGGTTGGGTTGTCGTCAGGGTTGGGACCGCCCTGTTTCGCGGCGACGACCAACTCCTTAATCAATTTGGTAAAAATCTTGCCACGCTTGGCATCTTGAGCGGCTTTACGGTGTTTAATATTTGCCCACTTACTGTGACCAGCCATTGTCTCCCCCGTGATTACTGAAATGTGTTTGATGTGGCTTTTTGAAAACCGTTGCCGACGGCATCAAAGCAGCTAAAGAATAAAGGTTTGTGCCATCAGTCGGTGGTTGATTTTGTTTTCACCAGTCCTTTGGCACGCGAAAATTCCAACATCCGGTTCACCGACTGCAAGGCTTTTTGGCGAATGGACTCTTCGATCAGAATCTCACCGGTTTCGTTTTCCAAACAGGCGGCCAGGTTATGCAAGCCGTTCATCGCCATCCAAGGACAGTGCGCACAACTAATACAATGCCCACTTTTACCGCCGGTCGGCGCAACGATCAATTCCTTTTCCGGCGCCAACTGCTGCATTTTATAAAAGATACCGTAATCGGTCGCCACGATGAATTTCTGATCCGGCAAGGTTTGTACCGCTTCAATCATCACCCGGGTGGACCCCACCACGTCGGCCAAATCAACCACTTCCGCCGGCGACTCCGGGTGCACAATGACTTTCGCGTCCGGGTGTTTCTCCTTCAGAGACTGCAATTCATACATCTGGAATTCGTCATGCACAATGCAATGCCCTTGCCAGCGAATCATCTCCACACCGGTTTCTTTTTCAATCCAATGCCCTAAATGACGATCCGGTGCCCAAATGATTTTCTCGCCTTGCTCTTTCAGATGAGTGACGATTTCCAAGGCATTGCCCGACGTCACCACCCAGTCCGCCAAGGCCTTAACCTCAACACTGGTATTGGCATACACCACGACCTTGTGATCCGGGTACTGCGCACAAAACGCGGCAAACTCTTTCGGAGGACAGCTTTCGTCCAAAGAGCAGGTGGCGTTCAAGTCCGGCATCAGAATGGTTTTTTCCGGGCTCAGCATTTTCGCGGTTTCACCCATAAAGCGCACACCGCACACCACCAACATATCCGCTTCGGATTGCGCGCCGAAATTGGCCATTTCCAACGAATCCGCGACCTTGCCGCCGGTTTCTTCGGCCAACGCCTGCAGGTCGTCATCCACATAATAGTGCGCAACCAGCTGGGCGTTCTTTTCCCTGAGCAGGCGTTTGATCTTGTCTTTCAATGCTTGCTTCTCAGCCGCATCCATTACCGGCGGAATGGGCGCCGACTGGGCCAATAAATCAATGCGGCTGAGCAACTCAACCGGGACACTGGTGGCGAGTGAAGACATAGTTTCTCCTGACCGAATCGAATCAGTCGGCCTGTTTTTCCGTCAGAGATTTGCGGAAACGCAATTCCAAATCGGCCATTTGAGCATTATCAACGGCACCCGGCGCATCCGTCAGCATACACGCGGCGGACTGAGTTTTCGGGAAAGCAATAACGTCGCGAATCGAGTCGCGTTTCGCCATCAACATCACCAGACGATCCAGACCGAAGGCCATACCGGCATGCGGCGGACAACCGTACTTCAGAGCATTCAACAAGAAACCAAACTTCTCATCCGCTTCTTCATCGGAAATACCCAACATTTTCAATACGGCCGCTTGCATATGCGTGTCATGGATACGCACCGACCCGCCACCGACTTCAATACCGTTAATCACCAAGTCGTAGGCACGAGACAACATTTGATGCGGTTCGTCGTGGTTTAAGATTTCTTCCGTGGTCGCTTTCGGCTGCGTAAACGGGTGGTGAATGGCCGTCATTTTGGCGGTTTTCTCATCCATTTCAAACATCGGAAAATCCACTACCCAAACCGGCGCCCATTCCCGCTCGATCATATCCAGGTCTTCGCCGATCTTGCAACGCAAAGCCCCCAAGGCTTCGTTGACGATCTTGGCTTTATCCGCGCCGAAGAAAACGATATCGCCGTCTTCAGCCCCGACACGCGCCATAATTTCCATCGCCTGATCCGGGAAGAATTTCACAATGGGTGATTGCAATCCGTCTAAGCCCGCCGACAAATCATTGACTTTAATGTAGGCCAACCCTTTCGCACCGTAAATACCCACAAATTTGGTGTAATCGTCGATTTCCTTACGCGACAACTGCCCGCCTTGCGGTACGCGAAGCGCCGCCACACGTCCCATCGGATCTTTTGCCGGCCCCGCAAAGACTTTGAATTCAATGTCCTGTAATAAATCAGCCACGTCCACCAACTGCAATGGAATACGCAAGTCCGGGCGGTCAATGCCGTATTTTTCGATGGCTTCGGCATAGGTCATTCGCGGGAAGTCATAGTCAAAATTGACCTCCACCCCGTCACGGAAAATGGTTTTGGTCAAGCCTTCCATCATATCCATGACTTCTTCTTCAGTCATAAACGAGGTTTCGATATCCAGCTGGGTAAATTCCGGCTGGCGATCGGCACGCAAATCTTCGTCTCGGAAACAACGGGTAATCTGGTAATAACGGTCAAAACCGGACATCATCAACAATTGCTTAAACAACTGAGGAGACTGCGGCAAGGCAAAGAATTTATTCGGATGCGTTCGGCTCGGCACCAGATAATCGCGCGCGCCTTCCGGTGTGGACTTGGTGAGAATCGGCGTTTCCATGTCCATAAAGCCATTGTCATCCAGATAACGACGCGTGGAACGCGTCACTCGGTAACGGGTACGCAAGGCTTCTTGCATTTCATCACGACGCAAATCCAGATAACGATACGTCAGGCGCACTTCTTCGGAAATATGTTTGTCATCCAGCTGGAACGGAATCGGTTCGGCCGCACTCAACACTTCCAAATCATCGGCAACGATTTCGATTTTCCCGGTGGTCATTTTCGGATTGATGGTTTCCGGCGTTCGAGCGCACACTTTGCCTTGCACCTTCAACACATACTCGGAACGGACACGTTCCGCGATATTGAACATGGCGTCATTTCCCGGATTCACCACTACCTGAACAAGCCCTTCACGATCACGCAAATCAATGAAAATGACCCCACCGTGGTCGCGGCGGCGATGTACCCAGCCGGACACAGTGACGTGCTGGCCTTCCAAAGTTTCAGTTACTTGTCCACAATAGTGTGTACGCATCATATCGTTTATTACCTTATCTTGCTAAAACGCCCCGTAAATGGCGCATTCTATTTTCCAATGGTTAAAAATTTCAATTCAATTCTGTTTTTCGTTCGATGGCAAGTCGTTCGATGTTTTGTCAAGTTCGATTGGCTCAATCACCTCAATGACGGTGCCGGCATTATCGACTTTTTGCCAGGGCGGCACAACCACCCCCCCGGAAATGACCATTTTCAAGGCATCGTCGACACTCATGTCCAATTCGATGATTTCGTTGTTCGAGGCCATAATAAAAAAACCGGAGGTCGGGTTCGGCGTGGTCGGCACAAACAGATTCACCACCTCCTGCATATTGGTCTTCATCTGCGCTTCGCCCTGGGTTTTGCTGGTCTGAAAGGCTAACGTCCACAAGCCCGCACGCGGGTATTGCAGCAAATAGACTTTCTGAAAGGTTTGAGAGCCCGAGCCAAACAAAGCCTCGGCAATCTGTTTGACCGCCGTATAAATCGAACGGACCAACGGAATGCGAGACAAAAGCTTTTCCCACATTCCATAAAGGTATCGACCAAAAAAGTTCGCCACCAACATCCCGGTGACAAAAATCAATACAAACGACAGGATAATGCCGAACCCGGGAATATGTCGCCCTAACAACTCATCCGGCCGTAAATGCTCGGGCAACAGTAGCAGGCTCTGGTCAAACAGGTTAACCAGAAAGATCAAAGCCGCGATGGTCACCCCTAGAGGTAACCATACCAACAAACCAGCAATTAAATAACGTTTGATAAATGACATCTGTCCCGCTTCGCGAATCGTTAAATCAAGCCCTTTATTATATAAGAATTTGAAGCCTTTTGGCAGGATTCATACGAATCTCCTGAGATTTGAAAAACATCGTTCGAACAACAAAAAATCCAGAGAAACACTTGCACTTTACCGAAGTTGCCCTAAGATTAGAAAATCAACGACGAACAACCCTGAAAAACCATGGGAACCACCGTGCACACAACACACACTCTGCTGATTACAGGCGCTTCTACCGGTATTGGACATCATGCCGTACACCACTTTCACCAACAAGGTCATCGCGTCATTGCCACCTGCCGCAACCCCAGGGATGTGGAACGCCTTAACGGCCAAGGAATCGAATGCATACAAATGGATCTGGCCGATACGAAATCCATTCGTCAGGCGGTGGACACCCTTCTATCCATGACACAACGGATTGACTTACTATTCAACAATGCCGCTTTTGGATTACCCGGAGCGGTGGAAGACTTAAGCCGCGATGCCCTGCGCCACCAGTTCGAAACCAATGTCTTCGGCACCCAGGAACTCACCAATCGTTTACTGCCCACCTTTCGCGCGCAAGGATTCGGTAAAATCGTCTATAACAGTTCCATCCTAGGCTTTGCCGCCATGCCCTACCGAGGCGCTTACAACGCCAGTAAATTTGCGATTGAAGGCTTGGCGGACACGCTTCGCCTGGAACTCAAAGAAACCGGCATTCAGGTCGTGCTTATCGAGCCCGGACCGATTACTTCCAACTTTCGCGCCAATGCCTATGCACAATTCAAACACTGGATTGCCAAAGACCAAAGTGCACATCGTGATAACTACAACGCCATGATCGACCGCTTGGAAACCGAAGGGCCAACCGCGCCTTTCACGCTCGGGCCGGAAGCCGTCACCGAGGCGATGGAAAAAGTCTTGAAATCCACCAGGCCTGCTCTGCGCTACCGAATCACTTTCCCGACCGTCTTATTTGCTTACCTTAAGCGCTTACTGCCGGGGCGATGGCTGGATGCTCTGTTAATTAAGGCGGGCGGCGATGGAAAACGTTAAACGCCTGCTGCCACTGGCTTTTTGCTGGTTACTTCTGTTACCAACCGCCAACGCATTGGCGGCCAAAGACGATTCAAAACGCCCGAAAATAGGATTGGTACTGCCTGGCGGAGGGTCGCACGGTTTGGCGCATATTGGTGTTATCAAACAATTAGAACGTTTAAATGTCCCCATCGATTACATTTCCGGCACCAGTATGGGCGCCTTGGTCGGCGGGCTTTACGCCTCCGGTTTAAGCACCCGCGAAATTGAAAACTTCGTCACCCACGTCAACTGGGACCAAACTTTCGTGGACGAAAGCTCCCGCCACTTCCTATCGTTTCGCCGAAAACAAGACCAGTTTCACTACTTCGTCAAAGGGGAATTCGGTTTACGAAACGGTTACTTCAAATTGCCCAGCGGGCTATTATTAGGGCAGCAACAAGCGACCCTTCTCAAAGGCATGACCTTACCGGTCAGCCACGTTCAAGACTTCGACAAATTGCCCATTCCATTCCGAGCCGTTGCCACCGACGCCCGAACAGGCGAAGAAGTCGTGCTGAAATCCGGAGATTTGGCACAGGCATTACGGGCCAGCATGTCAGTACCCGGCATCTTTGCGCCCGTCAAAATCGACGACCATTACCTGGTAGACGGCGGCGTCACCAATAACACACCGATCGATGTTGCTCGGCAAATGGGAGCCGATATCGTCATTGTCTCCGACACCCACACTCAAACGCCGAAAACCGCAGACATGGACTCCTATTTTGGTATCACCAGCCAAATCATCTCCGGCGTGGTAACCGCGAACAGTTTACGCCAATTAAAAACACTCAAACCCAGTGACGTTTTGATTCGTCCAATCATCCCCGAAACAATCAGCCCGACCGACTTTGAGCACCCCAAAGAAATCATTCAAATCGGTTCAGAAGCGGCTTTAGCAAAAACCGCTCAATTGGAAACCCTCAGCGATCCAAATTATCATACGCCGTCCAGTCAGCGCACCTGGGGAACAATTGATGAAATCAAAATTATCAATACCACAAATCTATCCAACGACGTCATCGAACAATACATTCACCAGAAAACCGGCCAACCGATTGACCGGATTCAATTGGAAACCGACATCACGACACTTTACGGTTTAGGTTTTTTCGAACTCATCACCTATGAAATTGTTGAAAACGATGGCCAGAACACCCTCACCATCAAAGCCACGCCACCCTCCTGGGGGCCGAATTTCTTTAAGCTCAAACTAAACTTGGCTTCCAACCTCAACGACAGCAATGTGTTCAACATCGGGTTACGCCACACCTATTTACCGGTCAACGGATTGGGTGGCGAATGGCGAAACGAAATCAACATAGGCCAAACACAACAACTTAAGACGGCTTTCTACCAGCCGCTCGACACCCGTCAAAAGCTTTACATTGAACCTTCTTTTGAAGCCAAGAGCCGAACCTACGACCTCAATGACCAAAGCAGCATCGCTTCGGTGCAGCTTGAACAACAGACCTTCACCCCCAACCTGGAACTTGGCTATAACTTCAATTTAAACTTCAGAGCTTATGTCGGATACGACTGGGAGATTGGCGAACTACGACTGGGCAAGAATGCCGATTCGCAACAAAAAGAAACCTACGATGACAATATTCTTTATACCGGATTAAGGTACGACAGCTTGGATCAAGTCGCTTTTCCACGCAAAGGTAACTTACTGGATCTGTCTTACCGAAACACCCTCTACAACATCGATAAGGCTGGCAAAGTACAAGAGTTCAAATCTTTCTTGTCGAGCTACTTTTCCCATGGCCGCCACACGGTTAACCTCCACTTCGAAGCGGCCAACCAGGAAGCCGACCAAGGTGAAGACATACACAGTTTTTACACTTTAGGCGGTTTCCAGCGACTATCCGGCTATGCTGAAGACGACTTAATCGGCAATCAAATCCTCTTCGCCCGCCTGAAATACTTATACCGAATGTCGTCCAGCAGCAACCCGCTGAACTTTCCATATTACCTCGGCGCAACACTGGAAGCCGGCAATATTTACAATCAAGAAAACATTACCGGCGTCAACTCATCCGATGTATCTTGGGCCAACACCAAACAAGCCGGAAGCATTTTCATCGGCATGAACAGCTTTGTCGGCCCCATCTATTTTGCTTACGGCTATCACGACGAAGAACATCAGTCACTTTACTTCTACTTTGGGCATGCCTTCAATTAAAAGCCGGTTAATCTGAAAACAACATCCGGTAGGGGCGCTCGATTTCCTGCATGACCTTTTGCAAACTGAAACTGCGCACCTCTTCGATAAATCGCTGTCCGGTGAAAAACACCTGCAAGGTCGGCAAGGTAAACACGCCGTTCTGTGCACAAATATCCGTCACCTCGTGACAATCCACATACACCATTTTAATATTTGGGTAAGACGACTCGACCCACTCAATCAGCTTTGGTTTAATGGAATGACAGACGTTACAATCTCGCCCACCGAATAGCACCAACAAGGCTTCTTCAGCTTGCTTCAACTCATCCAATCGTTCCAACGATGTAATCGTTTCCATCTTCCCTTTCTCCACTCTTTATGACCCACTTATAAACGTGATATCACCTTTTCAGCCAGGCCTGGCCATTTTTAAAACACATCACAACCAGGCCGCACCGCGCACGCCACTGGAATCGCCCCATTTCGCCGGCACCAACCGAGTATCCACCCGATCACTGAACACCCATTGCGCCCAAAGCTCCGGAACACGGCGATACAAAAATTCAGCATTAGACAAACCACCCCCCAGCACGATGACATCCGGATCAACCACATTCATCACACTGGCCAACCCTTTCGCCAACCAATAGGCATAAGACTCCATATGCTCCCGGCAGGCCTTATCTCCGGCTTCGCCCGCTTCAAAAATTGCCTGCGCGGTCATGGTTCGCCCATCTATTCTGTTAAAATGCGCGGCCATGCCCGGTCCGGACAAAAATGTCTCCAGACACCCGGATTGGCCGCAATAGCAAGGCATCATCACATCGCTTTCCGAGTGCCAAGGCAAAGGGTTGTGCCCCCACTCTCCGGCAATGGCATTCACGCCGTTCAGCACCTGCCCCTTCACCACCAAGCCGCCGCCGCATCCGGTACCTAAAATCACGGCAAAGACCACGTCTTCGCCCGCCCCGGCACCGTCGGAGGCTTCCGACAACGCCAAACAGTTTGCATCATTAGCCAACACCACCTTCTGCGACAAGGGTTCCGACAAATCCTCGGCCAAATCGCGCCCGATCAAACAAGTTGAATTGGCATTTTTAATGCAACCGGTTTGCTTGGAGACGGCGCCCGGAATACCAATTCCCAGGCGCGAAAAATCCCCGACCGAAGTTTCCACCCGCCTAACCAATGACACAATGGCTTCTAAAGTCGCCGCATAATCACCTTGTGGCGTAGGTATCCGCTCACGCAACAAGATATCATTGTCCTCGCCCAACACGATGGTTTCGATTTTAGTACCGCCTAGGTCAATCCCCACCTTCATCGTCATTTATTTTCCTAAATACACACTGAAATCATTGGAAAGATAACCCTCTTCCAAAATTACTTGCGGTGCAAATTCGGAACAATACTCGGCCATTTCTTGTGGTTCAAAACTCTGCAATAGCCCCCGATTAGCCGTCCAATCGTGTCGGGCATTCAACAAGTTAAACGCCACGCCGGTTTTGGCCAAGGCGTACATTCGACGAATCATCGCTCTTGCATAATCGCCTTCACAATTGGGCGCATCCACCACCTCATTCATCGCACCGGAACAAACGACAAAATCAAATGCGTTCTCCGGCCAGTCAAAATCAAACAACTCGCCCTGGCGCAACGTCACGTCCGGATGCTTAAACCCGGCGGCCGTGACCATATCCGGCGATACGTCGATACCGGTATAACGAAAATCAAACCCACGCTCCGTCAGGTATGGGTGAAAATCCCCGAATCCCGCGCCCACGTCCAACAAATGAAACGGCCAGGCCTGGTCATTTTTCAAACCATAACGTAACAGCAAATCCGACAACACCTGAAACCTGACCTGCTGAGCCTCGGTATTATTCCAATAAAGTGCCGTCGCGCCGTAACCGCGCTCTTGAATGGAACGCCGGTGCCTGAGAATGATGCGTTGCCGGTGCATGTCGCTGAGTTTCATCTATTAAGCCGACTCCAAGGTTTTCAACCAGGCAATTTCTTCGTCACTGAAACCGGCGGCTTGACGGGCGTCAAAATTAAATGGCCCACGTAAATCGCCATGAAAATAATCGTCGATGATTTGCGTAAAAGTATCAAACGGGTTCAGATTGCGCTGCTCACATAAGTACCGAAACCAGCGGGAGCCCACTTCCACATGGCCAATTTCATCTCGCAGCAATATTTTTAAGATTTCCACACCGCGTTTATCACCCACGGCACGCAGTTTTTGAATCATCGGTGGCGTCACATCCAGGCCGCGAGCTTCCAGTGTTCTCGGCACCAACGCCATACGGACCAAAGGGTCATGATCGGTTTCATAAGTGGTTACCCAAAGCCCGTTATGGGCCTTAAAGTCGCCATATTCATACCCCAAATGATACAAATGCTCTCGTACCATCTGAAAATGATAGGACTCTTCGCCGGCCACGCCTAGCCAGTCGCGATAGTAGTCTCGGGGCATCTCCTGAAAACGGTAAATGGCATCCAGCGCCAAGTTCACAGCATTGAACTCGATGTGTAGGATAGAGTGCATTAAGGCGGCATGGCCTTCTTTGGAGCCCAGGCGGCGCTTGGGCAAATCTTTCGGCGGCACCAATTCAGGTTTTTCGGGACGACCGGCATCCGGCACTTTATGAATTTCCGAAGTGGGTTCAAAATTAAAGGCACCTTCCGTCCACCACTGTTGCAATAACGCCAACTGCGTCACTTTTGCATCCAGATCGGATTCCACCAAACAACGGTAAGCCTGTTCAAATAAATTGTGTTTCACGCACCATCCCTAACAACGAATAAAAAAACGTTCAGAAACAAAAAAGCCGACATAAAGCCGGCTTTCTCTTCCTAACCTATTGGCGCTTACTTACTGAAGTAGTAAGCCGCTTGAAGGTAAGGTGTGCCACGATACTGTTTTGCATCGATGGAATCGAACAATTTCGCCCATCTGGCACGATCTTCCGGAGTCATTACATAAGATGGGTTTAGACCCAAAGTCTTCTCACCGTAAGTCGCTTCAATTTTGCTCAGCTCAGCAAAACACTCACCAACAGTTGTTTTCTGCTCGTAAGCACGTGCCGCAGTGGCCCCTTTTTCTCTTGCCAACTTAACGATCGTATCACCGTCTGCAACACATTGATCATATTTTGACTCTGCAGCCTGCACGTTTAAGGTAAACGCGGCAACTGCTGCAACAAATAGCGCCTGTAATGTTAATTTCATTCAAACCACTCCGTTATCTTACCGTTGTATTTATATTAGGATTTAATCATTTACGGGGAGTATTTTCAGCCTTTTTCGTGCAAATTGCAACCGAAAACCCTGACTTTCAGCTATAAAATAATTAAATGCTTATAAGCTTTTTTTATGGTCTAAACGCGTATTTCAGGCTGGCTTAACCGTTTGACCTTTCCGTAAACCGATCCCCCAGACCACGAGCAAGCCTAGCGTCAACATAAACAGAACTTGAGAAATGCCATGCCACTGGGCAAACGTCATCCCAAACAATTCCGGCGACGTCGCAAGATCCATGGATTTCAACGTCATCATTAGCGGAGAGATTCCCCACAAATTAGCCGCCACCAAAAAAACGGCCACAATTAATAGAACATCTCGCCTGGCTCGAAAACGCTTCTGCAAAACTAACAACAGCAAGAGTGCGGACATCAATATCAAATCAACCCCGTAGAGCCCGGTCAGAAAAACGCCCATTAACTCTCCGGCCTGCTCGCTACTCAAACGACCAAACAAAACCGGCGCCACCACATAACCAATCGTGACATTGGCGGTCAACAAAACCATCAACAAAGCCATGTACATCGCTTAACAACCGTTAAATAACATTAAATATACTGAATTTCGACGATTTCGTAATCAATGTTACCGCTCGGAGCCTTCACCACGATCTCATCCCCTTCTTCTTTCGCAATCAACGCCCGCGCAATCGGAGAGTTCACTGAAATTTTATTATGCGTCAAGTCCGCTTCTTCTTCACCGACGATCTGATAAGTGACTTCTTCATCGGTTTCTACATTCAAAACCGTCACCGTCGCACCGAATACGACTTTGCCATTTGGGTTCAACTTAGTAACATCAATAATTTGAACACGACCTAACATATTTTCAATTTGCTTGATTCGCGCTTCAATCAAGCCCTGTTGTTCACGGGCGGCATGATATTCGGCATTTTCTTTTAAATCGCCATGCTCTCTGGCTTCAGCGATTTCATTGGAAATGGCCGGACGATCTTCTTTTTTTAATTTCTGTAATTCGGCTTGTAGGGCATCAGCCCCTTCTTTTGTCATCGGATGTCTTTGCATTCTCTTTTCCTCACACTCTTCCTAAAACAAAAAACGCCGAGCCCCTGCTCGGCGTTATTTCAGATGACGGACGCTACGGATTAAACCGCTTGCAGTTTAGTCACTTTTTGGTTGTCCAAGTAATCCATAGAGGCCACCATAGCCAAAGCACCTGCCATCGTCGTTGTATAACAGGTTTTATGCATCAACGCTTCGCGGCGAATACTCGATGAATCTTTAATACTAACAGAACCATCCGAGGTATTCACAATCAAATCGACTTCTTCGTTGACGATGGAGTCCACAATATTCGGACGTCCTTCCGTTACCTTATTGACGATTTCGCACTCGATACCGGCTTCTTTCAAGGACTTAGCCGTACCACGCGTTGCCAAAATGGTGAACCCTTTCGCAACAAGCTTATTCGCCAAGCCAATGACCTTGACGCGATCGGCCTGACGCACACTCAAGAAAGCCTTACCGGACGTGGGTAAAATAGTACCACCGGCCAGTTGCGCTTTTTGATAGGCTTCGGCAAACGTATCGCCCACGCCCATGACTTCACCGGTCGATTTCATTTCCGGTCCCAGAATCGGGTCCACACCCAGGAACTTAATGAACGGGAAGACCGCTTCTTTCACCGAGAAATGCGTCGGACGAATCTCTTTCAAGAAATTCTGATCCGCCAACTTTTGACCAACCATGCAACGTGCCGCAATTTTCGCCAACGGATGACCGATGGCCTTGGATACAAACGGCACCGTTCTCGAAGCTCGCGGGTTAACTTCCAGGACGTAAATCTCTTCGCCCTTAACGGCAAACTGGGTATTCATCAAGCCCACGACACTCAAGGCCTTGGCCATTTTCTCGACCTGGCTACGAATCTCATCCTGAATATGCATCGGGATACTGTACGGCGGCAAGGAACAGGCCGAGTCACCCGAGTGAATCCCCGCTTGTTCAATATGTTCCATCACGCCGCCGATGACGACCTGTTCACCGTCGCTTACCGCATCGACATCCAACTCAACCGCATCGTCCAAGAAACGATCCAATAAAACCGGGGAGTCGTTTGACACTTTGACCGCTTCGGTCATATAACGCGACAAGTCGGAATCGTTATAGACAATTTCCATGGCTCGCCCCCCCAAAACATAAGACGGGCGCACCACTAACGGATAACCGATTTCGTTTGCTAAGGCGATGGCTTGCTCTTCACTGCGCGCGGTACGGTTCGGCGGCTGTTGCAAATCCAAGCCCTGCAGCATCTGCTGAAAACGCTCGCGATCTTCCGCCAAGTCGATGGATTCCGGCGAGGTACCAATAATGGGCACGCCTGCGGCTTCCAAGTCTTCCGCCAGCTTCAACGGCGTTTGACCACCATACTGAACAATGACCCCTTTCGGGTTTTCAACCTCAACGATTTCCAAAACGTCTTCCAGGGTTAGCGGCTCGAAATACAAACGATCTGAGGTGTCGTAATCCGTGGAAACGGTTTCCGGGTTACAGTTCACCATAATGGTTTCATAGCCGTCTTCACGCATCGCCATGGCGGCGTGTACACAGCAGTAATCGAACTCAATCCCTTGCCCGATACGGTTCGGCCCACCGCCCAACACCATGATTTTTTCGCGTTCGCTCGGTGCCGCTTCACACTCTTCTTCATAAGTGGAATACATGTAGGCCGTCGAGGTTTCGAATTCGGCCGCACACGTATCGACACGTTTATAAACCGGACGGATATTTAACGTATGACGGAACTTACGGATAAAGGCGGCATCCGTATCCAACAACTTAGCCAAACGGTTATCCGAGAAGCCTTTACGTTTCAACTGACGCAACAGGTTTTCATCCAGCGCATCCAAGCCGCGTTGTTTAATGTCGTCTTCCATATCAATCAGCTGCTTGATCTGAGACAGGAACCACGGATCAATGCGCGAAATTTCATAAACCGTTTCCATTGACCAACCGGCACGGAAAGCATCCGCAACGTACCACAAACGTTCCGGACCTGGTGCACGCAGCTCTTGGCGCAGCACGTCTTTGACTTCTTTTTCGTCCATGGTGGCCAGCGGCATGATTTCATCCAAACCGTCTTTGCCGGTTTCCAAGCCACGCAAGGCCTTCTGTAACGACTCCTGGAAATTACGTCCCATCGCCATGACCTCACCGACCGACTTCATTTGAGTCGACAAACGCGCATCGGCTTGCGGGAATTTTTCAAACGTAAAGCGAGGAATCTTAGTGACGACATAGTCGATGGATGGCTCAAACGAAGCCGGCGTGGCCCCATCCGTGATGTCATTACTGAGTTCATCCAAAGTGTAGCCCACGGCCAATTTGGCCGCGACTTTTGCAATCGGGAACCCGGTCGCCTTCGAGGCCAACGCCGAAGAACGCGACACACGCGGGTTCATTTCGATGATAATCATGCGTCCGGTTTCCGGATTAATCGAGAACTGAACGTTGGAACCACCGGTTTCGACGCCGATTTCACGCAAGACCGCCAAAGAGGCGTTCCGCATGATTTGATATTCTTTATCGGTCAAGGTTTGCGCCGGTGCCACCGTAATGGAATCCCCGGTATGCACCCCCATCGGATCCAGGTTTTCAATGGAACAGATAATGATGGCATTGTCGTTTTTGTCGCGCACCACTTCCATCTCGTATTCTTTCCAGCCCAGAATCGACTCTTCAATCAACAACTCTTTGGTCGGCGACAAGTCCAGACCGAACTTACAGATCTGCTCGAATTCCGCTTTGTTGTAAGCGATACCACCGCCGGAACCACCTAAGGTAAACGAAGGACGAATGATGGTCGGGAAACCGACCTTTTCTTGAATCGCCCAGGCTTCTTCCATGTTGTGCGCCACATCCGACACCGGCATGTCCAAACCGATTTTCGTCATCGCCTGACGGAAGCGGTCACGGTTTTCCGCTTTATCGATGGCATCGGCATTCGCACCGATCAGCTCGACATTGAATTCTTCCAACACGCCGTGCTTGTCCAAGTCCAGCGCACAGTTCAAAGCGGTTTGTCCGCCCATGGTCGGCAAGATCGCATCCGGACGTTCCTGCGCGATGATGTTGCGAACCGTTTTCCACTCAATCGGTTCGATATAGGTCGCATCGGCCATTTCCGGATCGGTCATAATGGTCGCCGGGTTGGAGTTAACCAGAATGACGCGGTAACCTTCTTCTTTCAGTGCCTTACAGGCTTGTACACCGGAGTAATCGAACTCGCAGGCCTGGCCGATAATGATAGGACCCGCACCAATAATCAGAATACTTTCTAAATCACTTCTTTTTGGCATCTCTTTAACTTCCTATCACTTATGCTTGTTTGTATTTTTTAATGTTGTCGATGAACTGGTCGAACAAAGGCGCGACATCGTGCGGCCCCGGACTGGCTTCCGGGTGACCCTGGAAGCTGAACGCCGCTTTATCTTTGCGTTGAATCCCTTGAGAGGAACCGTCGAAAAGCGAACTGTGCGTGGCTTCCAGGCAATCCGGCAAGGACTCCGCATCCACGGCGAACCCGTGATTCTGTGCGGTAATCATCACTTTTTTGGTTTTCAAATCCTGCACCGGGTGGTTCCCGCCGTGGTGACCGAATTTCATCTTCACGGTTTTGGCGCCGGAAGCCAGTGCCAACAACTGATGCCCCAAGCAGATACCGAAAACCGGAATATCGGTTTTCAAAACGTCTTGAATCGCTTCGATGGCATAATCGCAGGGTTCCGGATCGCCCGGGCCATTCGACAAGAAGATTCCGTCTGGATTCATCGCCAGCACGTCCTTTGCCGGCGTTTTCGCCGGAACGACTGTCAGCTTACAGCCGCGGTCCGCCAGCATCCGCAGAATATTGCGCTTGATGCCGTAATCGAACGCCACCACATGATACGGCGTATTTTCGGAACAATCTTTATGCCCTTCTCCTAACACCCAAGTACCCTCGGTCCAGACATAGGTTTCCGCCGTGGTGACTTCTTTGGCCAAATCCATGCCTTTCAACCCGGCAAACGCTTTCGCCTTCGCCACAGCCGCCTCGGCATCGATTTCATCACCGGCCACAATAATGCCGGATTGAGCGCCTTTATCACGCAAGATACGCGTCAGTTTACGGGTGTCGATATCGGCAATCGCCACCACCTTTTGTTCTTTCAGGTAGTCCGGGAGCGTTTTTTGCGCACGAAAGTTGCTCATCAACGGCGGACAGTCACGAACAATCAACCCTTGAGCCATAATTGCAGGCGACTCTTCGTCTTCTTCATTCACCCCCACATTGCCGATGTGTGGATACGTTAGGGTCACAATTTGTTTGTAATACGACGGGTCTGTCAGAATTTCCTGATAACCGGTTAACGAGGTATTGAATACCACTTCACCGATTGTTTCCCCTTCGATACCAAGAGACGTTCCCCAAAACAGGGTGCCGTCTTCCAAAGCCAATAAAGCTGTTTGTGTCATTGATGTGTTCCGCCCAACAGAAATTCAAAAACTTTTGGGTTGGCCATATAAAAAAACGGAGCCAATTCCCAGAAGGAACTCACTCCGTTTTTTCTTAGAAATCAGTGGGTTTCACCGTCATTTCTCGTACCGACCCCAAATAGTCAAAGCCATTAAAATAAGATTACGCGGATTGTACTTGATTCGGCCTGTTCTGTCTATATTTAAACCGCAGTAAAACGACGTTTTTCAATAAGTTTTTCCGCCCGTCACCAAAGCGCTGAACATGAAAAGCCTAGCCAAAAAGAAACGGAATCTTTTACAATGGCTTTCCGCTTAAGCATCGCATGAACATTTACCTTGGTTTATCGTTCATTCAACGTTATCAGGACCTCTATCATTATGTTTCCAAAACACTATCATCGTTTCGTCGCCGCTTTCACCATGTCCGTGATTATGGTCTTTGTGATGACCGCCGTCATCACCGCCGTCAATACCGGCATCAGCGGCAACTTCATTCAACGCTGGTGGGAAGCCATGCTCGTGGCTTGGCCCATCGCCTTTGTCGCCATTCTGATCATCGGCAAACCGGTTCAACAGTTCACGACCAAAGTCTGTTCCAAATAACAAACCGGTCTAGACACCGGCCTCGGTCGGTGTTGTCGGGTTCGAAAACCGAACTTTCGCAATCCAGAGCAAACTCAGCAAACTGATTGTCGACATCGCAAAAATAAACAGCACCACCCGGCTCAAACTGCCGTCATGCAGTGCGCCCATCACCAAGCCCATCACGCCGCCAAAAGCAAAGATACTGGTTCCGACCAGCGCATTGGCCGTACCGGAAACATGGGGGAAAAAGTCCATATAACGGGCTTGTACATTCGGCGTGATCATACCCAATAATCCCAAAACAAAAAATTGAATCAACAGCACCACATAGACATTCGGTTCAAACAGTTCCACATAAGTGACAAACAATAACGTCATCATCATTTGTCCGATTAAGGCTCCCAGTACAATTTGCTGGGGTTCGTAATGCTTCAACAATCCGATATTGACCCGATTAAAAAACATCACGCCCAACACCACCAGCCCAAAATAAAATGGAAACGAAGCCGAACTGACCCCAAAGAAGTCCATATAAATAAACGGCGCTTCGGTGATGTACACAAACAAAATACTGCTGGCAAAGCCCTGTGCCAACAAAAACCCGAGCGCCTTGGTATTCGACAACACTTGTTTGTAATTCATCAACAACTGGCTGACAGGCTCGCTTCGAGCTTGGCGCCGCCTCCCCAGCCCCACGGTTTCCGGCAAAGTCCATTTTACGACAGCAAACAGAAAAACCGCATAAACGGCCAGAAACAAAAACACCTTATGCCAATCACCCATGTTCACAATCAGGGCGCCCACCCCCGGAGCCGCCATAGGCGCAATCAACATCACCATTGCAATCATCGAAAACACTTTGGCGCTTTCTCGTCCGGAATATAAATCTCGCACCATCGCGGCCGACACCACTGTCGCAAAACCGCCGCCCACGGCCTGTAAAACACGCATGGCATATAATTGCTCGATTTGTACCGAAAACATGATTAACAATGACGATACCGCAAACACCAACAAACCGATAAAGGCAATCGGCTTCCGACCGAAACGATCCGACAAAGGCCCGCCGATCAGTTGGCCCAGCGCAAAACTGATGAGAAACAAAGGTACCGTCAAACTGACTTGATTAACCGTCGTCCCCAAAAAAGCGGCCATCTCCGGAATGGCCGGTAAATAGGTATCGACCGCAAAGGGCGTCAAGGCCACCAAAGCGCCCAGCCTTGGAGCGAGTTGTCGAGCAGACAAAGCGTTCATAATAACGAATCTTCCAATGAAAAGGTGTTCCGAAAAACGATTTGAGGGGTTAAAAACGACGTTAACGCCCAGACAAAATGTTACACACTTGTAAACATATATATCATACCACAGCCATACTCAATGAACCGGGCAATCTCAGAAACCCCCAGGCCTGGTAAAATCGTTCATTCATTTACCAGTTATATTCGGCCTACCACTGGAATAACGCCAACATTTCCATTCTCCTGTTTCAAGTTTAGAATTCAGACAAAGCTTGAACCCGTTCATCAAAAGCGTGTTTCAAGCGTTTGAACACCGGCCCCGGGCAGGCTGTCACCCTCCGCCCGCCAATGTCGGCCACCGGCAGCATTTCGGCACCGGAACCACTGAGAAACACTTCATCGGCATTGTAAACATCGTATAAAGATAACGGCCTTTCAGCACCTTCTATCCCTAACGATTCGGCAAGTTCGAAAATAAAGCGTCGTGTAATGCCGTTCAAGGCACACTCCGAACTCGGAGGTGAGATCAACGTTCCATTCTTGACCACAAACACATTGGCCGCACTGGCTTCGGCAACACGCCCTTGCGTGTTCAGCAAAAGCGCATCATCGGCACCCGCCTGATTGGCTTCGATTTTCGCCAGAATATTGTTCATATAATTCAAGGTTTTAATCTGACTGTCAAACACATCCAACGGCATGCGTCGCGTGGCGGCGACAATCAATTTCAAACCGGACAGCGCCGAATCACTCATCATCTTCAACTCGTCGCACAAAATAAAAACCGTCGGCGTTTCACAACGCTTCGGGTCCAACCCTAAAGGCCCCGAGCCGCGCGTGACCACCAAACGCAAATACCCATCCGTTAAATCGTTTTGTGCAATGACATCACGGCAGGCCTGGTGTAAATCCGCCATTGAATACGGCAGTTCCAGACAAATCGCCTTGGCGGATTGAAACAGTCGTTCCAGATGCTCGGTCAATAAAAACGGTGCCCGACGATAAAATCGAATCCCTTCGAAGACGCCATCACCGTATAAAAGGCCGTGGTCGGTTAACGCCACCCCCGCTTGCGACACCGGTTTAATTGCCTGATTAATCCAACACTGCCGTTCCATTTTCGCTCCTTAACATCCGTTATACTTTATTTCATTCGACTACTTAATTCGCCACCACCAAGGTCGTTCTGCCTCAACATGAGTCACCTCTGCCGTTTGCCCGACCGGTTGAGAGATTGTTTGCTTCATCCAACCCCACCCCAGCGCCAACAAAAACAGCAAAATCACCCACAATAACTTTATGAATCCTTCACGCTTCATTGCCTGAAACCTCCATTTCTGCTTCATCACCACCAAATAATCAGTCTAAGACTTCCTCAAAAAATATACAGATTCAAAAAAAATCAAATTAACCAGTACAGATTAACGTTAAAATCATCTGTACCGGTTTAAAATACAGCAACTGTATTGAAGTGATGAATAAAAGGAAAAACCGGGTTTGAAACGAAGCGGATAACGGATCACGAAATGAGTCAATCAGATGGATAAATCGACCCAACCACACTCTGAAAAAAGCGAGTTTTTATACCAGGACCTTGCGCAATCTTTGACGGACAGCATTCGCCAAGGCACTTATGCCCCCGGTGAAAAGCTGCCGTCGGTGCGACAAAGCGCCAAAAATTTCCACGTCAGCGTCTCAACGGTGGTGTCAGCTTATTACAAACTGGAAAGCATGGGGTATATTGAATCTCGCCCCAAATCTGGGTTTTATGTACGCAATGCCAGCAGCTTGTCGTTTGAAACCCCGACCCGCAGTCAACCGGAAGCCAAACCCTCCGCCGTTACCGGTCAAGAAATGGTTCTGAATCTGGTCAAAGCGGCCAATGATCCGAATATCCTGCAATTCGGCGCCGCCGTGCCGGACAACAGTTTTCTGCCCATCAAGCTGGTATCACAAGCCATAAAACGAGCTTGCCAGCATCAAGCCGAGCTCATCAGCCGCTATGAATTTCCGCCGGGCAATCCGGAATTACGGCGACAAATCGCACGGCGCATGTCCGGCATCGGTTGTGAGGTGTCCGCAGACGACATCGTCATCACCAACGGCTGTCAGGAATCCTTGCGCTTGGCGTTGCGCGCCTGCGCAGAACCGGGTGACATCATCGCCATCGAATCCCCCACTTTCTATGGATTACTGCAAGTCATCAATTCGTTACGCATGAAAGCCATTGAAATTCCTACCGACCCGAATACCGGCATGTCGATCAGCGCCTTGGAAATGGCCATCGACCAATGGCCGATCAAAGCCTGCGTAACAGTCCCTACTTTCAGCAACCCGCTGGGCTTCAGCATGCCAGACGACCATAAACGCCGCTTGAACACCTTATTAGCCGAACGCGGCATTCCATTGATTGAAGACGACGTTTACGGCGAGCTGTCGCACCGTAACAGTCGCCCCAAACCACTTAAGGCGTTCGACCCTTACGATAATGTCATCTACTGTTCGTCCTTTTCCAAAACCCTGTCGCCGGGCTTGCGAGTCGGCTGGGTGAGTTCGAAGCGCTATTACAAACAACTGGAATACCTGAAATACGTTTCCAATTTGTCGACGTCTTCCGCTGCACAATTGGCCACCTTGGACATTTTACAATCCGGCCGTTACGACCTGTACCTACGTCGCGCCGGGCAACAATACGCTTACGCGGTGGATAAGCTCACCAGTGCCATCGTTCGACTGTTTCCGCCCGGCACCAAAGTCACCCGCCCGGAAGGCGGCTTTGTTATCTGGGTGGAACTGCCCTATTTAATCGACACCTTTGAATTGGCGAACCGCCTGATTCCACATGGCATCAGCATTGCGCCGGGGCAAATTTTTTCCACCACGGACAAATACAATCATTTTTTCCGATTGTCCTGCGCTTTGGAATGGAACCGCGAAACCGAACTGGCCGTTTTGAAAATATTGCATGAAACCGAAAAGCTACACCAGGAAACCCAAGCATCGGCGATCCCGCTCCCGATGCAGTCGGATTAAAAAGGCGATGACTCAAAAACGCCCAGGCCTGGCGGATTTTGTCCAAATGAGACTAGATGGTAGATGATTGGATGAAATGGATGCACTAGCGGGATGGCTCTGACAGGGTCTTTTCCAACGTGAAATTCGTCAGTGAAACCGTGCCGCGGCGCACTTGATTGGTCTGCACACAGTGAAATCCGCGACGCTCGAAAAACGGGCGAATCAGATGCGAGGCTTCCACATATAAACCCGCCATTCCCCCTTGGCGGGCTTTTGCCTCCAAATGCGCATACAGAGCTGTCGCAACACCTCTCCCCTGAAAACCCGGATGCGTATAAGCACAATCGATATGCCCGTCGGCTTCCAATTCCATAAAACCGACAATTCGGTTGTCTTGCCATGCCACAAAAGGGAGTTTTTGAGCCAGACGTTTTGCCCAAAACACCTTATCCGGCGGTGTGGGCGCCCAGGCTTCCTGCTGTTCTCTGGAGTACACGGCCGGGTCAATGGCATGCACCGCCGCATGGTATAAATCGGCGATGGCCCCGGCATCTTCCGGTTGATAATCTTGTATCCGCAGCATCAATCGTCCAACTTAACCGGTTTTCGAAGGGCTTTGGTTTCGCCTCTTTGACGTTTTTTATCCATGCGCTTCCGGCGGGCACTTTTGGTCGGGCGAGTGGCCAGCCGTTTTTTCGGTCGAACCCAAGCGGCTTCCAACAGTTGTTGCAACCGTTGCAAAGCGTCGCGTCGGTTCGCATCCTGAGTACGTTGCGACTGGGCCTTAATGACAATTTGGCCGTCTTTGGTAATACGATTATCCGGCAAACTCATCAAACGCAGCTTGATCGATTCCGGCAAGGAAGAAGCGAAAATATCAAACCGCAAATGCACGGCCGTGGCCACTTTGTTCACATTCTGGCCGCCAGCACCTTGTGAGCGCACCGCTTGCCACGCCAATTCCGACTCTTTCAGCTTCCACCCACTTGACAGCGTGATCACGCCTCTCTCCTTTTGTTTCGATTCGCCCATACAAAAAATCCGCCAGGCCTGGCGGATTTTGTAATATTTCGAAAACAGAGTCAAACCGTTTGCATCACGAACCGGAGCCCAATAACACTTCCGTTTGAGTACTTCGAGAACCGCTCGTCTCGGCCAAGTAGGCTTCCATGTCATTAATGGCATTCACCACTTCACGACTCAGTCGTTCCAATTCATCCAGGCTCATTTCGGCACTGACGTTGTCGCCGATTTCCTTCAATTGAATGATTTTGCCGATATGGGCATGCATGGCCTGGTGTGATTGCTCTAACTGTTGAAAGCTTGGAAAAGAAGCATATTGCTGCCCCGCACCGTAAATCCATTCTCCCAACTCACAGGCTTTCGGGTCCACGGCTTTTTGCGGTTCCACCCCCACATCAAAACCGTGAATGTAAGCCCGTGCCTTGGCCCGCCATTGACGATGTGCCATACGAATGCGCACAAAGTTGGCATCTGCATCCAAGGCTGTCTTATGCGATTTCGGTTGGATTTTGAATGTCTGGGCATTTTGGGTCATCGCATGAGTCAGGCTTTCCAGTTGCTTGGCGGTCTGACTGGTGCTTTCCGCCATGATCGCATTTTTCTGAACCTGAGAATCGATGTCGCTGATGGCAATATTGACCTGCGAAATCCCCTGCGTTTGTTCTCGGCTCGATTTGGAAATATCGTCAATAATCGATTGTACTTTTTGAATGGATTGGTGAATTTCATTCAAAGACTCACCGGAGTTATTCACATACGAGGACCCTTGTTCGACTTTTTCCAAAGTATCTTCAATCAACCCACGAATTTCTTTGGCCGCGTCCGATGACTTACCGGCCAAATTACGGACTTCGCCTGCCACCACCGCAAAACCACGACCATGTTCACCGGCACGCGCCGCTTCTACCGCCGCGTTCAACGCCAACAAGTTGGTTTGGAAAGCGATGGAGTCTATCAAGGTAATGATGTCGCCGATGCGCTGACTGGCATGGCTAATCGCTTCCATCGATTGAATCGCATCTTGCATGACTTTGACACCTTGCGCCGCTTTGGCCGCGGCATCATGTGTTTGAGACGCAGCATCCTGAGCATTATCGGAACTGCTTTGTACCGCACTGGTCATTTCTTCCATCGATGCCGAGGTTTCTTCAATTGACGCCGCCTGGCTTTGTGAACTGGAACTCAGCTCCGTACTGGCGCGACGTACCTCCTGACTGTCGGTATCAATCAGGCCCGACACTTCCTGAACCCCGGACAGAATGTCGGAAATATTCTCCATGCTCACCGTCAGAGCTTCTTTCACCACACCGAAGTAGCCGGGACATGGCTGTTCAATGGACTGTTGAAAGTCACCCACCGACATCGCTATCGCGACTTCCGTCGACATATCGATGGAACGAACAATGGAGTCCAGCGTCATGTTCAAGGCTTCCGCCACCGGGCGTAACTCCTTATCGGCTTTCTCCAGATCAACACGATACCCCAAATCGCCAACCAGAATGCCGTCGTGAATCTTTTTGACCTCTTGCAGCAATTGCGCGGTGAGCGTTTTGTCTTCCCATTCCACCACGGTTCCGACGTGAACACCGGCCCGGTTGTGGACGGACACCAGTTTCAAACAAAACAGCATGTCGGCCATTTCAATTTCTCGATACTGGGTTTCCGCCTGATTCAAAACAAAGCCTTTGCCATCCACATTAAACAGGTCCATCGGTTGTTCCATCAGCTCAGCGGCACGAAACCCTTTGATGACGTTCACCAACTTTTCTTCTCGGCTGGCAAAAAACGCCTTTAGCTGCTGATTAAGGTAAACGATTTTACCATCGGCATCCAACATCATCATATTTACCCAGGCCTGATCCACGGCCATTTGAAGACGACGTGAACGGTCGCTTTCGGTTTCCAGGTTTGAACGGTAAGCCCCCATCGCCAGGGCACTGGATTGAATGGCACCGTACAATTTACCGGTGTAATTCGGTTTCACTTTGACATCAAGCACTTGCTCACCGCCGGCCACTTTGCGTAACAGCGACACAGCCTGTTGAATACTGGTCTGCAAATAAGACCCCATCAGCCAAGCCACGGCCAACATCAACACCGAAACCACTCCGATGACCGTCGGTGTGACGTCCAAATACGTATGCGTCAAAATGAGCGGCAACACGCCTAATAAAAGCGCCAATACCACCATTTCGCTACGCGGACCAAGCTTGGTCCAAAGGTTCCATTTTTGCCAGTTGATTCCTGTATGGATGTCGCCCTGTTCAATCCGTGCCTGACCTTTGCCAAGCGATTGATACGCTTTTTCGGCGGCTTGTTTTTCAGCATCGGAAATGGCCTCACGAACGGATAGGTAGCCGGTGTTTTTCCCTTCCATATCATATACCGGCGTTACATTCGCACGCACCCAATAATGGCTGCCGTCCTTACGGCGATTCTTAACGATTTGCGTCCATGGCATACCCGATTTCAAGGTTTGCCACATGTCTTTAAAAACAACGGGCGGGACATCCGGGTGGCGGACCAGATTATGGGGTTGTCCAATCAATTCCGAGCGCTTGAAACCACTGATGATTTCAAAACTGTCATTGCATTCCACAATCGTGCCATTCAGGTCCGTACGAGAAACGAGGGTCAGTCCTTTCGGGATGGGATATTCTTCTTGAGTAACGGGGAGATTCCCTTTCATAATTGTTTCTTTTTTTGTATGGTTTATTCAGAGTCCTCGCCATTCTAACAACCGGACAAGAACGAAAAGTGCAACAAAAATGATTCCGCACTTTTTTGGCAACAGCCAAAGATTCTACCCTTTTCCAACCGCTCTACAAAGCTCTTAACGGACAGATTGGCATAAAAAACGACCAGGCCTGGTCGTTTTGGATAATGAAACCTGATGTTTGATTACGTGAATTTGATGTAGGCATAACCCGACTGTTGTAAATCAATCATGCGCGTGTAGGCATCGAAGACAATTTTCACACCAGGCAAAACATCCTCGGCCGTCCAGCCATGCCCTTTCATGGTCACATGACATAGTTCCACACTCACACCATGATCAATCAGTTCCTGCACCACCTTCGCATTGGTGTTAACGCTAAAGGGGTCGTTGGTGAACATTTGATAGGGTTCGTTTTTTAATAACCAGTAGCCGGCCGCCCCATGCACCACCACACTGATGTGTAACTGACTGTCCGGAATGCCTTGCTTTTCATAAGCTTCCAACAAGCCTCGGACATAATACAGGCCTTTTCCGATTCCGGCCTGCTGTTGATCCTGGTTAATGTCGTACACGACCTTGATGTCTTTCGTATGCTGAACGGTAATAATGTTCGACGACTCAGCGGATGACGCGGCCAGCGAGAAAGGGGAAAACAATCCGAACACGAAGAAAAAAGACAGGAAGAACAAGAAATATCGAACCGCTAAAAACGGCCGAGGGTGAAGAGAAATCAACATGAGACACCTCCTTGTTAAGCGTCCTTGTTAAGCGTCCTTGTTAAGCGGGCAGCTCCAAACAACGCCCTTGGCATCAAGTATAACGCTAAGCCCAGAAACAAAAAAGTGAACAAGTCTTACGTTTAACAAAACGCCTTGATTTCAAAGCGTTTTATAGGTACTTAAAAACGCAAAACGCCCGTAAAACGGGCGTTTTCAAACCGTCGAACCACCAGATTAACGCAAGTTAAGAACATCCTGCATGTCAAACAAGCCCTTTTCTTTATTTTGCAACCATAGGCACGAACGCGCCGCGCCTTTTGCAAACGTCATACGACTGGAAGCTTTATGGGTAATTTCCACTCGCTCACCTTCCGTTGCAAACAACACCGTATGATCCCCCACAATATCCCCCGCCCGGACGGTGGCAAAACCAATGGTGTTCGGATCACGTGCGCCGGTAATGCCTTCACGTCCATAAACCGCACATTCTTTCAAATTCCGCCCCAAGGTATCGGCCACGACCTCACCCATACGCAAGGCGGTACCGGAAGGCGCATCCACTTTATGGCGATGATGACCTTCAATCACTTCAATATCATAACCGTCGTTCAACACTTCTGCCGCTTGCTTAAGCAGCTTCAGCGCCAGGTTCACCCCCACACTGAAGTTGGCGGCAAAGACGATGGCAATGCGTTCAGCGGCTTCCCGCAGCGTTTTCAAACTGGCTTCATCAAACCCGGTGGTGCCGATGACCATTTTTTTGTCATGCGCCAAGCAGACTTTAATATTGTGCAAGGTCGTATCCGGTGTGGTGAAATCAATCAGCACATCGAAGTCGTCCACGACCAATTCGATTTGGTCAACAATCTTGACATCCAAGGTTCCCACGCCGGCCAGCTCACCAGCATCGGCCCCCACCAGAGAAGAGCCCGGACGTTCGATGGCCGCCGACAAAGTCAAGCCTTCGGCCTGAGTGACTGCATCGATCAAGTTTTTTCCCATACGCCCGGAAGCGCCGATTACCGCAACTCTCATTGTGCTATTCCTTTTTTAATTCCAAGGTCCGTCTTTGCCTTTCTTCTCTTGTTCATCGTCACCGGTAAAAAACGCTTTGACCGAATCGAAGAAGCTATGAGTTTTCGGACTGTGCTGTTTATGATGCTTACCTTGCAAGCTTTCGTCAAACGTACGCAGCAATTCTTTCTGTTCCTCGGTCAACTTCACCGGCGTTTCAATATGCACTTGAACCACCATGTCGCCGACATGATGCGAACGCACCGATTTCACACCTTTACCCGACAGTTTGAAACGCTGACCGGATTGCGTGCCGGCCGGAATCTTCAAATTGGCTTTACCGCTCAATGTCGGTACATCCATGTTGCCGCCCAAAGCGGCGGTGGCAAACGACAACGGCATATCACAATATAAAGTGTTGCCGTCACGCTGGAAAATTTTGTGTTCTTTAACGCGAATACGCACATACAAATCACCGTGCGGCGCGCCTGGCTCACCGGCTTCACCTTCGCCTTGCAAACGAATGCGATCCCCATTATCCACTCCGGCGGGTATTTTGACCGATAAGGTTTTATGACTGTGTTTATAGCCTTCACCACGACAGACCTTACACGGCGTTTTAACAATTTTACCGGTACCGTGACAGTTCGGACAAGTGCGCGACACGGCAAAAAAGCCTTGCTGAACACGCACTTGCCCCGCACCCTGACACGTTGGACAAGTTTGTACGTCCGAACCGGGTTCGGCACCGGAACCGTCACAGGCTTCACAAATTTCTTTTGTGGGAATACGAATATCCACCGTGGTACCGGCCACGGCATCTTCCAGGGAGATTTCCAGTTCATACTGCAAATCATGCCCGGGTTGCGGCCCTCGATGACCGCCGAAGCCGCCACCAAAAATATCACCAAAGATATCGCCGAAGTCCGCAAAGCCGCCGCCTCCGAATCCGCCTTGACCCGCACTGCCATCTACGCCCGCGTGACCGAACTGATCATACGCCTGACGTTTTTGCGGGTCGGATAAGATTTCATAGGCTTCGGACGCTTCCTTAAACTTGTCTTCGGCGTCTTTGTTGTCCGGGTTACGGTCCGGGTGATAGCGCATGGCAAGTTTACGGTAAGCTTTTTTAATTTCACCGTCCGACGCCGTGGCCGACACTTCCAGAATTTCGTAATAATCTCTTTTGCTCATAATGATTCAGGTATCTTTTTTAATCGGTCAATTAATATTCAAAACCATACGATAACGTCGAAAGTCACCAGGCCTGGTCAGTTATGGGTTTCAACCCTTTACCCTATCTTTTTGAATGGTAATTGAACCGTGGAATTAATCTGTGGAACAAGGCATAAAAAAACGGGCCATTCCCTAGGGAACCTCTAATCAAATCCGTTTAAAATTCTGCGGGACTTAAAGCTCACTTATTCTAGGCGTGACGCGCCGACCTTAATCATTTTAAGGTCAAGAGTCACAACAACGAAGAAGAGGGCTTTAAGTCCCGCCCAAAGGGGCTTAGCCAATTTCCCGACTTCAAGGCATCCTTCTTTGTGTTATCTGGATAGCACTGCAAAAGGATGCCTTGAAGACGAAAAATTGGCGTTGCCAGAATCCAAACGGATTTGATTAGAGGTTCCCAAAAATGGCCCGCATTATACCGACTTTGGTATTCAATTAGGCCCCGTTATTGAACCTAACCGAATTATTTTTTGTCGTCGTTGACTTCTTCAAACTCGGCATCGACGATGTCGTCATCCGCGTTATTGGCCGAGCCTTGCTCCTGCGCACCGGCGTCACCGCCAGGTTGCTGAGCATAAGCTTTCTCAGCCAGTTTCTGGCTGGCGGCCGCCAAAGCTTGTGACTTCTCGTCAATCGCGTCTTTGTCGTCACCTTTAATGGCTTCTTCCAAATCGGCAATCGCTTTTTCAATCGCTTCCTTCTCAGCCGCGTCCACGCCTTCGCCTTGTTCTTCCAACAGTTTTTTCGTACCGTGGATCATGGCATCGGCCTGGTTACGCGCTTCCACCAATTCTTTCAGCTTGGCATCTTCCGCCGCATGCGCTTCGGCATCTTTCACCATCGCTTCGATTTCGTCTTCAGACAAACCGGAAGACGCTTGAATCGTGATGTGTTGCTCTTTGTTGGTGGCCTTATCTTTCGCCGATACGTTCAGGATACCATTGGCATCGATGTCGAACGTCACTTCGATTTGAGGCGTACCGCGCGGTGCCGGTGGGATTTCGTCCAAGTTGAACTGACCCAACGATTTGTTACCGGAGGACATTTCGCGCTCACCTTGCAATACATGGATGGTAACCGCTGACTGATTGTCTTCTGCCGTCGAGAAGGTTTGCGACTTACGTGTCGGAATCGTCGTATTTTTCTCGATCAACTTGGTCATCACGCCGCCCATGGTTTCAATCCCCAAGGAAAGCGGTGTTACGTCAAGCAACAGTACGTCGTTTACGTCACCGGAAAGCACACCACCTTGAATGGCGGCCCCCATGGCCACGGCTTCATCCGGGTTCACGTCTTTACGAGGCTCTTTTCCAAAGAACTCCTTAACAGCCGCCTGAACCATTGGAACACGTGTAGAACCACCCACCAAAATGACATCATCAATTTCAGAAGCGGATAAACCGGCATCTTTAAGCGCTGTCTTACACGGATCGATTGAACGTTGAACCAAACCTTCGATCAAGGATTCGAACTTGGCACGGGTGATTTTCATGTTCAAGTGTTTCGGACCGGTGGCATCCGCCGTTACATACGGCAAGTTGATGTCAGTCTGTTCACGGGAAGACAGCTCGATTTTGGCTTTTTCCGCGGCTTCACGCACACGTTGCAGCGCCAATTTATCCAGCTTCAAGTCCACGTTTTGGTCTTTCTTGAACTCTTCGGCGATGTAATCCACGATGACGTTATCGAAGTCCTCACCACCCAAGAAAGTGTCACCATTAGTTGAAAGCACTTCAACTTGCTTTTCACCGTCCAGATCGGCCACTTCAATGATGGAGATATCGAAGGTCCCACCACCCAAGTCGTAAACTGCGATTTTGCTGTCCGCTTTGACTTTGTCCATACCATAAGCCAAAGCCGCGGCCGTCGGTTCGTTGATGATACGCTTTACTTCCAGACCAGCGATTTTACCGGCATCTTTGGTCGCTTGACGCTGAGAGTCGTTGAAATAAGCCGGTACCGTAATAACCGCTTCGGTCACTTCATGGCCCAGATAATCTTCAGCCGTTTTCTTCATTTTCATCAAGGTACGCGCAGAGACTTCTTGCGGAGACAATTTCTTGTCACCCACTTCCACCCATGCATCGCCATTGTCGGCAGGAATGATTTTATAAGGCACCATATCCTTGTCTTTTTGCACCACGGCATCGTCGGCACGACGGCCAATCAAACGCTTGATGGCGAACAAGGTGTTTTCAGGGTTCGTCACCGCTTGACGTTTGGCGGAATCCCCAACCAAGACTTCACCATCGTTAGCGTAGGCTACGATAGACGGTGTGGTACGAGCGCCTTCCGCGTTCGGAATAACTTTGGTTTCTTTGCCTTCCATTACCGCGACACAAGAGTTCGTGGTCCCGAGGTCAATCCCGATAATTTTTCCCATTCGTTTTTCTCCAAATTTCATGGCCTTGCGAGACAAAGCCTTTCAAATTAATACGTAAAGTTTTCTGTGTTAGCTTCTATCTATGTTAGCTTCTATATAGGGTGCGGCTAAAATTATTCAAGGGCGGCATCAAAAGTTTTTGGTATTTTTTCGCCCCTGATTTAATTAGGTTCTTACTCCGCCACCACCACACGGGCCGGGCGCACCAGGCGCTCGTTCAAAATATAGCCTTTTTGGAAGACTTCAATCACCGATTGTGATTCATGGTCCGGCGACGGCACCATCGTCATGGCTTCGTGTAATTGCGGGTCGAATTTTTCACCCGCCGGATCGACACGTTCCACATTGAACTTTTGCATCACATCCAGGAACTGTTTGAAGGTCATATCCAGGCCTTCCCGAATGCTGTCCGCCGACGCATCGTCTTTTGACGCCGCATCCAAGCCCATTTCCATAGAATCCAGCACTGGCAATAAATCACCAACGAATTTTTCCAACGCGAACTTATGGGCGTTTTCCACGTCCAAACGGGTACGACGCTTCAAGTTTTCCATATCGGCCAAGGTGCGGAGGGCCAATTCTTTTTGCGCATCGGCTTCCTTTTTCGCTTCATCCAGCATAGCTTCAAGGTCATGCTCAACCGCGTCTTCGGCTTGATGGGTTTCTTCGGAAACACCGTCTTCCGCCGTTGGAATGTGTTCTTCGTTCAGTTCTGCCTTATTGTCAGACATAAAAATCTCCAGAAGTTGATAACTGTAAAATCACGGGGTTTATAAGGGCGCTTTTCAAGGTTTCAAGCGCGGGAAACAAAATTTTTTGCATTAATTTTTCGAACCGAAGCCAAATGATTGAAATGACCAGGCCTGGTCGTTTTTGGGATAGTTTGGTTGGTTATTTATTGAGCAGGGAGCTGAGAATCCGTGCGGTCATATCGACCCGCGGCACGATTTTATCGTACGGCATTCGGCTGGGGCCAACCACCCCAAGCACGCCCATCACTTCGCCGTCGCGCTCGTAAGGCGTGGTAATGACACTGCAGTTCTGATAACTTTCATTACCGCACTCCTGCCCGATAAAGACCTGCACGCCTTTCGCTTGCAGGCTTTTATTGAACAGATTCAACATATCGGAGTGTTCTTCAAACGATTGAAACAAGGCGCGTAACTTTTCCGCATCCGCCAATTCGTCGTAATTCAGCAGATTGGTTTTGCCGGAAATAAAATACGGCATCCCCTGCTGCATTTTACTGCCAATGGCTTCATCCGTCGCCTCGACAATCGACACCATGAGCTGATCCATGGTTTTGCGCAATTCATCCATGCGTTCCACCAGCAACTGCTTCACTTCATACAAATGGCGGCCTGCAAAATGCTCGTTAAGATAATTGCTGGCCTGCTCCAGATGCGAAGCGGATACCGGCTCGTCAAATTCAATCACACGGTTTTGAACATCCAAATCGTTCAGCACCAACACCACCAAAGCCCGTTTGTCGTTCAAACGCACAAAATCGATGTGGCGCAAGACTTCCTGCTCCTGATTGGGCAACATCACCAAACTCGCCATACCGGTTAAACCGGATAAAATTTGCGAGGCCGACCCCAGCAACTCTTCCTGGGTCTGGGCTTGATTAAAGCCCTGTTCGATTTGCTTCATGGACGTGGCATTGAGAGGCTGTACCGTCAGAATCGAATCCACAAACACCCGAAAACCGTGTTCGGTCGGCACACGTCCGGCCGACGTATGCGGCGCGTGGATCAACCCCATTTTTTCAAGGTCTGCCATCACATTACGAATGGTGGCGGAACTGACCGAAACGTCCGGCATTTTCGCCAGCACGGATGACCCGACAGGCCGCCCCTCATTTAGGTATAATGCCATTAAGTGTTTGAAAAGCAGTTGTGATCGTTCATTCAAGTTCATACAGCGCAGCGACACTCGTAATTCTTTTAAAAAACGTCAGGCAGAAAATAGTGCTTGCTTAACGTAAAATGATGCTTAATATTCTAGTCCATAAAATTGAACTCAAAAGCATTATGGGTATAAAACGGAAATTTTCAAGTGGGGAAAGACGGCCAAGCCCTTTCAACCTGCATGAACAAGGAATGACGCATGTTCAGTAAAATCGGAATTTTTGCCAAATACAATGGCATTCAATCCTGGGAAGTGATTGATAAACTGATTCTGTACTTTCAGGAAAAGGACAAGCGCGTCCTGCTGGATCAGCGCTCTTGCTCGGATTTTCCCATCGACCGTTACGGCATTGAACGCCTGGAACGTTCCGAGCTGTTGGAAACCATCGATTTCGCAATTGTCGTCGGCGGCGACGGCACCTTTCTGGACGTAGCGCGTTCCATCGTCAATTACAACATTCCGATTCTCGGCATCAACCTCGGGCGTTTGGGCTTTTTAACCGACGTGTCACCCGATACCATGCTTGACACCCTAGACGAAGTGCTGGCCGATGATTACCAATGCGAAGAACGCACACTGTTAAAAGTTGTCATCAAAAAAGACGGCGAAACCCTGTTTGAAGAAGTGGCCTTTAACGATGTGGTGCTGCACAAAAACGATTCGCCGCGCATGATCGAATTCGAAACCTTCGTCGACAACCGTTTCCTGAACAGCCAACGCTCCGACGGCCTGATCGTCTCCACGCCGACCGGCTCCACCGCCTATTCTTTATCGGCCGGCGGCCCGATCGTCGATGCCGGCTTGAATGTGATTTCACTGGTCTCCATCAACCCGCACACCATGAGTAACCGCCCGGTGGTGGTGTCCGGCGACAGCGAAGTTCTGATTCGACCGCACGCCAACTGTTGCGGCGTGGCGTCCATCATTTGCGACGGCCAGCGTTCCTTTCAATTTATGGCACACTACGAAACCATCGTGACGCGTCACCCCAATTTCATTAAAATGGTCCACCCGAAAAACCATGACCATTACGAACTGCTAAGAGCCAAACTCAACTGGGGACAAAAACTGTAAACGCGCCGTCACAGGCACCGAGCAACTTAGGAGCGACATGCTACAAGAACTGACCATTCAAAACCTGGCCTTGATTGAAAAACTGCACCTGAATTTCGAGTCGGGCTTCACCACCTTGACAGGTGAAACCGGCGCCGGTAAATCGATTTTGCTGGATGCCCTCGGGCTGGCGTTGGGCGAACGCGCCGACAGCGCCTTGGTGCGCCATGGCACACCCAAAGCGGACATCACCGCCGATTTTGACATTACCCATTTACCGGACGTCCAAAACTGGTTAACCGAAAACGAACTGGATGAAGACAACAGCTGTCTGCTACGCCGTACGCTCTCATCCGAAGGCCGCTCCAAAGCCTACATCAACGGACTGCCCGCTTCCGTTAGCCAACTGAAAAGCCTGAGTGCCCTGCTGATTGACATTCACGGTCAACACGAACACCAGACCCTGATGCACACCAGCAAGCAACTGGCGCTTCTGGACGCTTACGCCAAACACGACGACCAGCTGGCGGAAACGGCCGAATCCTACCAGGCCTGGCAAATATTGAACCGACGCTACGAAGAACTGCACGCCTCGCAAGCGGACCGCCAGAGCAAACTGGAATTATTGGAATTTCAATTGTCGGAATTCGATAAGGTGCAGCCGCAAGCCGATGAATTCGAAACCTTATCGGATGAACAAAACACCTTGTCGCATGCCAGCGAAATCAAACAATCGGTGTACAACGCCTATGAAGCGATTGAGGGCGACGACGGCCTGACTCATAAACTTAGTCAGGCGATTTCCGAATTGGAAAACGTCAGCGAGTTTTCGCCGCAACTGGCCGAAGCCCTGACGCAACTCAACTCCATTCAAATTGATTGTCAGGCGGTGGCGGATGACATTCAAGCGCAAAGCCACCATGTTGAACTCGACCCGGAACGATTGCAAATGGTCGACGAACGTCTATCCGAGTTGTTCGGGCTGGCCAAAAAATACCAACTCGACCCGGACCAGCTGGTCAACAAACATCAGGAAATTCGTGATGCACTGACCGAACTGACCGACTCCGGCGCGTCGCTGGACTCTTTAAAACAGGAAATCGACCAGGCCTGGTCAAAATTCACCCAACAAGCGGCGCAGTTACACAAGTCCCGAACCCAAGCCGCCAAGCGCTTGAGCGAAAACGTCACCGCCTCCATGCACACTCTGGGCATGGAAAACGGCCTGTTCCAAATCGATGTCGACACCACCGACAAAGCCAGCAAACTCGGGTTGGATCAGGTGCACTTCCAAGTCACCGCCAACAAAGGTCAGCCGTTACAGCCCTTGGCCAAAGTCGCTTCCGGCGGGGAACTTTCCCGCATCAGCCTCGCCATTCAGGTCGCCAGCGCCGAAGTGGCCAGCTTGCCGTCGATGATTTTCGACGAAGTGGATGTTGGCATCGGTGGCGGCATCGCCGAAGTGGTCGGCCAGAAAATGCAGCAACTGGGACGCCATCGCCAGGTTTTCTCCATCACTCACTTGGCGCAGGTGGCCGCATACGGCAACCAGCAACTCAATATTCGCAAACACACCGAAAACGACCAAACGAAAACCCAAGTCACCAAGTTGGATGACGACGCGCGCATTGAAGAGCTGGCCCGGATGCTCGGCGGCATGAAAATTACCGAACAGACACTCAAACATGCGGAAGAAATGCTCGGTTTAGCTCAACAAACCGCACAGCAAACCCGCGCCTGAACAATCCACTTTCCATAAAAAAACCGGGCATGGCCCGGTCTTTTATAGCGTGGTTTGAATCGCTTGATTTTACGGAATCAATACCGGTGTTTTCACCCCGGTCGGTTCGTCCACTGGAGGCTCCAACCAGACGGTGTCCTTCAAGGATTTAATGTGCGGAGCGCGCCCATAAATATAGCTTTGCTCGTCCACAATCACCTTATAGGCCTTATTCAAGGCCTTCGCCCGTTCCGGCGACGGCAACAACAAATAACCGATGTCACCATGCAGTCGCTCCAACGCCTCGGGCTTCACCTCGCCCTTTTCATCGAAGAATTTGGCGATGACTTCTGAATTGTTACGGAACTCGTTTCCAGAACCGTTTTCCGTCAAATACTGGGTATATTCATAGGTACCGTCCGACCATTTCGGTTCTGGAATGCCCGACAAGCCTTTTTGCGTCCAATGGTACCAACCGCCTTGAAAGGCATCGGCGTCCAATTTACGCGGAAACGCAAAACTGGCATCGGTTGTTTGGCTAATCCCGGCATGACAACCGATGCAGTTCAACGATTCTTCATAGCTCTGTGGTCGCAAATCGCCGTTCTGATCCTCGATAAACCCTTGGTATGTCCAGCCAACACCGCTGAGCATGCCGCCTTCCGGCGAACCTTGCACGTATCGTAATCGATCCGGAAAATCATGCGCTTCTTTCACCTCTTCCATCGCAACGTTACGCAACTGAGTGTAAGTGTTCCAATTGGTTTTGATGCCGTAACGCAGTTCTTTGAAACGTGGCGACATCCGAATTTCACCGTTTTCATCAAAGTCGATGTAACGCACACTGTGAATGAACTCGGTGCCTTCGGGATACAAACCACCGGCCAAGTGCACTTTTTTCTGCGCCAATTGTTGTTTGGCCTGACCGACATAAGACATGTAACGCCCTTCCAATGGGGCCCAATCATAAACCACTTCAGTCGCTTGCCCGAGTTGGCCATCCTTATTCAAATCCACTTGATATAAGGTTTCGTCGGTTGGAGGTATCGAAACATTACGACGCTTGATCAAGGCTTCGACAATCGCCAGATTCAAACGATATACATCTCGGTTCCAGGCGCCGTTTTCATCCTTACGGAAAGCCGGAGCTAAACGGATAATCACGTCATCGGTACTGCCGTTGGTAGGCCAAAAAGTTCCCAAAAACGGCGTATAACCAAACGAACGCCAGCCGGAATCCTTTCCGTTCGGCATTTGATCAAAGCCTTCGGAATCGAAGTTAAAATAACAGTCCGGACGATAACCGTTCCATTCACCGTCACCGTTAAAATCCCAATTTTTGGGAACGTCTTTCAGGGTTTCCGCCAAAATGATTCGGCCGTCTTTATCGAAATAATTCGATTGACGAACGTATTCCATAATGGTTTCATCCGAAATTTTCGCCACCGCTTCGGTTCGGTCCTTGAACAAGTTAATCCAAGGATTTTTTCGAGACGTATCACGAAATTCATAGGCGACCTGAAAGCTGGTGTCGTCAATATAGGTGGGAGCTTTAGGCGTGGAATGGCATGTAAAGCACGGGTTGTGCACCTGGCCGTTTTGCCCTTCCGTACGCGTGTAACATTGAGAAGGGATATAGCTACTGGCTCGGTGGTGTACCTTAGTGTTCAGTAACCAGTCGTCGTCAAACATGGCCGTCACCTGCTGAACCGTCTGAGGGCCATCCTGGGTGATAATTTCAACGTTTTGCACCTTGTTCGATTCGGTTGCATTCGAACAGGCCGATAGCCCAACAATAGACGCCCAAAGGGCCGCCTTAAAAAAATAAGAAACAGTCATAACATTGATCTCTTTACACTGAAATACAAAAGCCCCGCCATAAGGCGAGGCTCATTGACATTGGCCGAGAACCGGCCAAGAGAGATGATCCGATTATTTCACGTCCGAGAAATCGAACGGCCCGATGTAACCGGCTTCCGACTTGGTTTCAACACCGGCTGGACGAGTGTAACCGCCACTGACTTCACCGAATGGATGCTGAGTCGTCACGGTCAGGTAACCGAAACCGTTGATGTCTTTATGCCAGAAAGGCGATGTCGTTTCAGAACCGTAAGGCCCAGTGAAAATACGCTCCATGGAACCATCTTTGATGTTATACGCCCAGACCATGTCATTTGGGTGTTTGCTGGTATCTTCACCAATGACCAAAATATCAGAGCCTTGCAAAAAGGTAAGGTTATCCGGGCTGGCAATGCCATCCACATCACAGGTATTACCTTCCAAAGACGTTCCGGAATAATCCACAGTCGAACCGGCAACCAATCCTTTCATGCTGTAAGCGACGTAATCAGAGCCGATGGTCGAGTTGGTAGCCACATCCAGAGCATAAACCGCACCGCAAGGGTTATATTCAACACGAATGTCATTGCTTCCACCCAAATCATATTTGGTATTAGCCGCACCTTTTTTCTGGTTGTTTTCCATACCATAAGCCACTTCAGACATGGCGATATACAACTTATTGTCACGCTGATTGAAGGTAATCCCTTCCTCTTTACGGAACTCGGTCGTCGCGCCTTTATATGCCGCCATACGACGTGTTTCCAAACGTGCAGCAATCGCTTCATCCGCGGCATCTACATTCGTATCGCCATTAACGTCCTGCAGTTTCAAACACTCGTTTCCAGCTTCAGTATTGACGTTGACAAACCCAGATGTCGCACAAGAACCATCACCCTGTGGCGCTTCCGTTGCAAAGATGCTGGAAAAAGCCGGTTTTGTCGCGACAATCGTTTTAATTGCAGCGTCCGTTGCATGACCTAGGTTAATCCACTTGATAACAGCCTGTCCCATGCTTGAATTATCTTCTGAGGTTTGTACCCATTTAGCGGCATACAAAGTACCGGCACTCAAATCTTCCGCCGTATCAGCCACAAACATGAACAGTCCAACGTTAGTGCCGTCATCCGACAAATAAACGGTTTTTTTATCCGGCATTACATAAGCCAACTCATGCGCAAAACGTCCCATGCTGTAATGTTTGGTGTAATTAGGCGTTCCATCGGCACCAATCGTTACTTCCGGCGTCCAGCCATAATAATAAGGGTTATTCATCGCGGCGTTCCCGCCCCAGTATTTATCCGTCACTTCAGAATAGTAGCCGTTCGCGGTATAAGCATAACTGGCGGAAGGGTTGGCATCCGCCGGATACTCTTCCGAGCCCAAGTGCGAATTCCACGGCGTGGTCATGCCTGCACAATGCACCCAACCACCAAATTCATCCTTCTGGCTGATAAATTGCAAGCTGTTCGGCTTAACCGTCATTTGACCATCTGCAGATTGCTCTAATTCATTCATGTACATGGCCCCTGGCCCGCACTCAAATTGAGAAACCATGTAAACCTTACCGTTTTTCTGCAAGAATGAAAAATGATCCAACCCGGAACCTTTACCGGTATCCGTACCGTTACATAAATAAGCGGAACCATCCAATTCCTGGATCACGTTATCCTGGTAATCTTTCACCACCCCATAGGTTTCACCGTTGTTGACATCGCCGGTTTTGATAAGTGTGTGGTAGTTGATGGCTTGATCTTTACCAGCCACTTTAACGCTGCCGGTCGCACGGATTGAGTTTTGCTCTGCTTCGGTCACCGCAGGGGCGATGGAAGCAAACTTTACGGTGGAAGCATTAGCGTCCTTACCGGCGGTTCCGTCGGAACCATCCGAACCATCCCCGCCGCACCCAGTCAGAACAGCTGAAGAAGCGATTACCGTTGCAATCGCCATAGTCAAAGTATTAAATTTCATGTTGCATTGCTCCTAAGCATAAATTGTTATTGAACCACCAAGTCGGTGGCTCAAATTTTAGAGAGCAAATATGACTAGGCCATTTCTACAAGATGACAAATTTCAGAAATAAATATTACAAATACCCTTATAAAAAATACTAGATACTTAAATATGAGTGATTTTGTAATCGTTTTTGGTGTGGTTTTTCATTTCGATCAAGTTCTCATCGGCTACCTTCAACAAAGAGCGGTAGTCAGAAGAGGTTAAAGCGCCGCCTAAGCTAACACTTAAATTAAAACTGGCCAGACGTTCATCTTGAGTAATTGAGTTTTGAATACGCTGTGCAATCATTTCCAACTCATCCAAACGGACATGGTGTAACAGAATCACAAACTCATCCCCGCCCCAACGGGCAACGGCATCCGACGGCCGGATACTTTCGGATAAATGACTGGCCACCGTTTTCAAAACTTCATCCCCGGCATGATGTCCCAAAGCATCATTGACCTGTTTGAAGTTGTCCAAGTCCACCATCAAGACACCAACGGAACTTCCTGAGGTTTCATGGGTATACACCATCGCGAGCTCTTCATCAATCAAGCGTCGGTTACCCACGCGAGTTAGTGGGTCTAAGCAGCTTTCACGTTGTTTATCTCTCACTTGACGGGACAATTCTTTCCGGTGGCGCTCCAACGTCAACTCGTGCGCTCCGGTAATCAAAATCAACCCTAAAGCAGCAAAATAGAAACGACTTGACAAGACGATATCCGTCCAACCAAATGCCTCCAACTGCCAAACCATTAAAAGAAGAAGGACGGCGAAAAACACACCCGAGACGGCACCCAACACTTGAATGGTCGCCACCAACAATGGAAAAACCCAGAAATAACCCGAATGCGCGTGCCCGCCATTTACCACGAGAAACCCAATAAACAAGGCATTGGTGACCAGCATCATCCCCTTGCCAATCCAGGTTAGTCCGTTTTGAAAGATATGGAAACCGAACAATAAAATCATGGCCGCAAAAGACGATAACCACAAGGACAACACCCACTCATCCTTGATAAGCGCTATCACGGCAAAAACCACCACCAAGATAAAATACGTTGGAATAAGGAAAGTGACTCGAGAGTCTGCGTTTTGCCATAAATCCTTCAAGCGTGTTTTCATAGAACCTCTTCGGCGTTATGGCTTTCTTTTAGAGCGCGAACATAGAGGTGACGATACACCTGATCCAAGGATTCGGAACGCGATTGCTCAAACGATTTAACCATTTTCAGCATACGTCCATGCTCACCCTTTTCGTGGAGAATGCCGTTTATGATTTTCCGGTTCAAGGACAAGGACTCCAGCAATTCCGCCAACGGCTTTTTCAAAATCACATCCAGCAGTGAGAACATCCCCGCCAGATAATAAGAATCCGGATTTTCCAACTTTTTATGCTCGGCACATAACCGCATAAAAATCGCTCGGGTACGAACAATATTGAACACTTCCGGCACCACATCATCCAATAGGTTCATCGAAATCATACTTGCCCAGGACTGAACCCGCCGCAAGCCGAAAAGCATCATGACTTGCTTGAGCGTTTCAAATTCCGGCATACCCACCGTACGGTTTTGCGCCGCCAGCTTGATCAATTTGTGCATCAACCCAACATCCTGAGACACCACCTCTTCCAGTGCTTCCAGGCTAATGTTTTCCTGTGCCAATTTGCGTAGCAACATCAATAGATGCAGCTTGGAAACCGACAATTTCGCGCCGGTCACAATTTCCGGTTTGGCAAAATAGTAGCCTTGAAAATAGTCGCAACCCGCATCACGGCACACCTCGTAAATCGCCTGGGTTTCGACGCGCTCGGCCAAAATCTTGGTATTAGCGACCTTTCGAATACGTTCGACCAGCAAAGGGATTTTTTCTGGGTTGACGCCTTCGATGTCAAGTTTAATGATGTCCGCTAAACGGATGAATGGAATGAACTCCTTCTTAAAGACAAAGTCGTCCAAAGCGATGGCAAACCCTTTTTGCCGTAATTTTTTGATGCCCGCCAGGGTCGTTTCATTGACGGGAACCGTCTCCAGCACTTCACAGACTATTTTGTGTGATGAAAAACACGGATCAATTTTAGGGTCGAAAAAGGCTTCGGGAAAGTTGATGAATGCCTTGGCCTCTCCCACCAGCTCATCCAGGGTAAAGCCCATCATCGAATTATGAATCACTGTCGCCGTCGCATCATCATCGGATTCAAAGTGTGCTTCATTCGGGTGATAACCGTCTCTAAACAACAGCTCATACCCGTATATTTGCTTACGCCGATCAAAAATTGGTTGCCGGCCAATAAAAAGTTCTTCCATTTACTTGTCCAACTTAGCCGCATTCTTCTAATCTCTGTGGCGACCCCAACAGAATATCAATTACTTATTGGACTATCATAATGAAAATTTAAAGTCTTTGCCTAGTCTGTTGAACAAAACATCATTAATTTTTTTAACCTCATGATGACATTTACTAATCTTACAACCGCCTCGATTCAAGCCCCTTAAGAAACCACCTGTAACTCATTCCATCGCGTTGTATAACGCCCTGACATCAAATTACGGCGCATTCGCCAGGCCTGGCGGTTTTTCATGCCCTCGGACGCCAGTTGAATCGTGCCTTTTCCCATCGTCTTATTCAAACCATCCACTACAGACATTAACCGGTCCGACTGTTCATTCGCGGAATACTTTGGATCCGGTGCAAAGCAATCCATTTGTACCGCCCCTTTTTCCGTCACCCCCGACAGCACCACACTCGCTTTTTGATACGCTACCTGCTCACGCCAAATACTTTTCAAGGCCCGTTTAGCCTGTTTCACCAACAACACCGTATTATCGGAGGGGTAAATCAATGGTACCGTTTGCGAGGCTTGATAAAGCTCTCCTTCCACGGCATAAGGGCTGGAACGGATACTGACGGTCACAAATTGACACACCTTGTGCTGTTGGCGTAATTTTTCACTCGCTCTGGATACATAAGCTGAAACCGCCTGTGCCATTTGGTCCCAATCCATTACCGGGCGCCCAAAAGAACGGGATGAAATGATTTGCCGCTCCGAAACGTCATGCGAATTCAGCCCCAGACAAGACTCCCCTCTCAACTCACGCACAATACGTTCCACGGTCACCGAATAACAACGCCGAATCCATTTCAAATCACAGCTTTTCAAATCATACGCCGTCAAAATGCCTTGATCCACCAGCTTGGCCGACAAACGTTTCCCCACGCCCCAAACCTTACCGACCTCAACCTGCTTGAAGAGTAAGTCCAAACTCAATGGGGTTAAAACGGTTAAGTCCAAAACGCCTTGATAAGCGGAATGCTTTTTCGCGAGATGATTGGCCAATTTTGCTTGGGTTCGGGAATGGCCAATGCCCACCGCCACCGGCAAGCCAAGGCATTGCATCACTTTTCGTTTGACCTCCTGTCCATAATCGGTCAGATTCCACTGTGCCACATCCGAAAGCTCCAAAAAACTTTCATCAATGGAATAAATTTCTTGATGGCCGGAAAACTCACCGAGAAGTGCGTGCATGCGGCTGCTCATATCCGCGTACAGTTCATAGTTCGAGCTAAACACCGCCGCTTGAATCCGATCCAAGTACGGCTTGACCTTAAAATACGGCTGGTACATCAAACTGTTTGGCCTTGCCGCCCGATACCCGCCCTGACCGAATGTTTTTTGCTCTCGTTTCAATAACGCATCAACGGCCTTGGCCCGATCATTCGCCGCCACAACACAACCATCGTTGTTCGATAACACCACCACCGGGCGATGCCGTAAAGCTGGCTCGAACGCGATCTGGCAAGACGCATAAAAACTGTTGCCATCCACCAATGCAAATACCGCCATCCCCTGTTTTCTCCTGAAATCATCAAATGTTGAAAAAATAACTTTTCCAAACCCTTTTTCTATCTTATAATTTCTGTAACAAAAATCAAAACAATAAGATGATAAAAACAATGAAACACTCTGAGTCGAAAAAACAAACTGGCGGCGCCCGCAAAGGGGCTGGCCGCAAGAAAGGGTCTGGCAAGTTCGGCGAAAACACCAAAGTGATTCGAGTACCGGAATCGAAAGTCGCACAAGTCAAAGACTGGCTGTCCAACCAAGTTGAACACGAATTGGAACAGCGCCAACTGGACGTTGCGCAAAAAATGGCCGGCGACAAACTGAAAATACAAATACCGGAAATCGGCGAAAAAATGCCACTGCCCCTGCACAGCCACAAAGTCGTGGCGGGGTTTCCCAGTCCGGCCGATGATTATGTCGAAACACGGCTCGATCTTAACAGCAAGCTGATTCAAAACAAAAGCAGTACCTTTCTGCTCACCGTCCAAGGTGATTCAATGAAAAAAATCGGCATACAGGACGGCGACATTTTAGTGGTGGACCGCAGCCTGGAACCGAAAGACGGCAAAATCGTCATTGCGGCCTTGGACGGAGAACTGACCGTCAAACGGCTTTCCATCAAATCCACCGGCACTTGGTTGGTTCCGGAAAACGACCATTTCCCACCGATTCCGGTCCGTGAAGAGTCCGATATTTTCATCTGGGGCATCGTCACCGCCACCATCAAACAATTCTAACCCCCCCCCCCGAAATGGCCAGGCCTGGTCATTTTTATGACATCTATCGCACGCATTCGCTTGAGTCCCTCTCCACTCAATGCTATATTGCATAACATCAATATAAATATTGAGGGATTATTGAGTTGCTATGCGCCACTGTAAAAAGTTTTTTTTAGCTCTATTGCCCTTTTTATTAATCTCTTTAAACGGATGCAGCGATCAATCGAGCGCAACGCCAAAGCTGCAATATGCCGATACGCCCCTTATTCTGGAAAAAATTTATATTTTCGGCGTCCACCCGCTCCATAACCCCAAACGCCTATTTGAAATCTACCAACCGATGGTCGATTACATCAATGCACGGTTAAAAGGTGGCAAACTGCGTTTGGAAGCTTCTCGTAATTACCGCGCCTATAACGAAAAACTCTTTAACGGCCATTTCGATTTCGCCCTGCCCAACCCTTATCAAACCGTCGTCTCTTTGAAGCATGGCTATACGGTATTCGGTAAAATGGCGGACGATGAAAATTTTCGAGGCATTATCTTAGTTCGTAAAGACAGCTCTATTCGAAAGGTGAGCGACCTGAAAGGCAAGTCCGTGAGTTACCCCGCACCGACTGCGTTGGCCGCCACCATCATGCCCCAATGGTATTTATATGAGCACGGCCTGAACATTAACCAGGACATTACCAATCATTACGTTGGCTCACAAGAATCATCCATTATGAACGTTTACCTGGGAAAAACCGACGCCGCCGCCACCTGGCCACCGCCTTGGCAAGCCTTTATCAAAGAGCGGCCGGAAATCGCCGATAAAGTCATGATCAAGTGGGAAACGCCGCACTTGGTCAACAATGGCTTGGTCGTGAAAGAAAGCGTCCCAGAGAACACCCTCCAGCAGGTCGGCGATATTATCTTTCAGCTGCAAGATACGCCGGAAGGCCAAACCATCCTGTCGTCTATGGAACTGAGTCATTACGAACCGGCCACCAATGCGACTTATCAACCGGTCGAAACCTTTTTGACCCAATTTGAAAAAAACGTCCGCCCAATCAGGTTACAGCCATGAATACCCTTATCCAAAGACTTTGGAATCAAAGCATCCGTAACCAATTAATCTTAGGCACCGCCGGCATTCTCACCTTGCTGATCAGCGTCTTTTCGTACTTTACCATTCATAACCACAGCGATTTTTTGCATAAAGAAGCCATGGACGAAACGCAAGATCGCAGTCTGATGCTCGCGGTTAATAGCCAGGTCTGGGTCATGGCCAACGACTACGTTGGTCTGGAAGAAGTCATTTCCAACTTCGAAATTTACAAAGACCTGATCTACGCCGCCGTCATCAATATGGACGGAAAAGTCATTGCCCACACCGATAAAGAACGCATCGGGCAATACGTCTCCGACGAAGCCCGTGTCAACTACCTAAAACACCTACTGGCCCAAAAACATCAACTATCGAACCGCGCCACCGTCATCAGCCAGAACGAACACCATATCGACCTGGCTCGCCCGATTCGTCACAACAACCACTACATCGGCTGGGTGGAACTGCGCACCGACCAAACCCAGCGCCAGGAAAGTATTTCAGCCACCATTCGTAACAGCTTGCTCTTCACCTTTGGCGCGCTACTGATTGGGCTATTGGTCTCCTTCCTGACCGCCAAAAGTCTGACCGACCCGCTTTACCGTCTGATCGACACCATGAAACGGATTCGAAAAGGCGATAAAAACGCCGTTGCCGACGAAAACGGCATCGCAGAAGTCGGGCAACTGTCGCACGAATTCAACCTGATGCTGGACACTTTGAAACAAAACGAAGCCGAACTGAAACGCACCCAGAAAAGTTTACGCCAGGACATACAGCAACGCGTCAAGGTCGAAAAAGAAATCCGAAACCTCAATGAAAACCTGGAAAGCATCGTCCAAGACCGCACCAAAGCACTGGAAGAAGAAAAAGAAAAAGCCGAGGCCTCCAACCGCGCAAAAAGCGCTTTCCTTGCCAATATGAGCCATGAATTACGTACACCACTGAACGCCATACTCGGTTTTTCAACCTTAATGACACAAAGTTCCGACATTCCAGAAATCGAAAAAGATAACCTTAAAATCATCAACCATTCCGGCGAGCATTTGTTGCAACTGGTCAATGACGTTTTGGACATGTCCAAAATCGAAGCTGGCCACGTAAAACTCACTCCCGAAGATTTTGATTTGGGGGAACTCATTCGAAACATTGCCGATATGATGCAGATTCGCGCGTCCGAAAAAGGATTGCAACTGCTGGTGGATCAAACGTCGAAATTCCCCCGCATCATTCACGGCGACGCACCCAAACTGCGCCAAATCCTCATCAACCTGCTAAGCAACGCCATCAAATTCACCAACCGGGGCGGCATCACCCTCCGACTTGATACGCTCGAAAACGACGATTGCAACCTCGTGCTTAAATTTGAAGTCGAAGACAGTGGTACCGGCATCGAACAAAAAGACATCGAACGCATCTTCATGCCGTTTGAACAACTCGCCAACGCCACCTCACAAAAAGGCACCGGGCTTGGTTTGGCCATCACCCGCCAATTCGTCAATATGATGGGCGGCGAAATCCACGTACAATCCAAACCCAATATGGGTTCCATCTTCTCGTTCAGCATCCAAGTCAAACACGCCACCACCGACATAGACCTCGTTAACCATCAAGGCCAAGGCGGTAAGACCGTTATCAGCCTGGCCGATGGTGAACCCGAGTGGCGTATTCTGGTGGTGGAAGACCAACTGGAAAACCAATTGCTGATTCAAAAAATTCTCAAACAAATCGGCTTCCAGGTCAAAATTGCTGAAAACGGTGCCAGAGGCATTGAACTTTTCCAAACCTGGCAACCGCACTTTATCTGGATGGACCGGCGCATGCCAGTGATGGATGGGTTGACCGCTACTCGTAAAATCCGCCAACTGCCCGGCGGAGATCAAGTCAAGATCGTTGCCTTGACCGCGTCGGTTTTCAAGGACCAGCGCGAAGAAGTGATGGCCGCCGGTTCTGACGACTTTGTGCGAAAACCTTACCGCCCCGAAGAACTGTACGACTGCATGGCCAAACACCTCAAACTGCATTACCGTTATGCTGACGATAGCGACGAAACTTTGGGCAGCGATGACTCCACTCAATTGAGCCTCACTCAGGAAGACATCGCCCAACTATCCGGTTCATTACGAAATCAAATTCACAGTGCCGCGATGATTGGCGATGCTCAAAGCATCACCGATACCATCCAAGCGCTCCCGGATACACACATTGCCAATGCCTTACGAAAACTGGTTGATGCTTATCGCTTTGACTTGATTATGGAATTAACAAAAACCGATACAAAAGCGGATCCATAATTTAACGATTCAAATTTTCATGAATAGAAATTACAATGAAAACACGCCATCTGACAATCCGCGAATTTTAACGCCGATTGCATCGCGCCATTACCGGAAGGAGTGCTTGTGAGTCACACATCACCCAGGCAACATGAAATTCTCGTCGTTGACGACATCGCCGCCAACCTCAAGTTATTGAGCAACATTCTATCCGACGAACACTATAACGTTCGTGTCGCCATCAATGGTGAAATGGCGCTCGCCTCAATTCATGCCCAAAAACCGGACTTGGTCTTGCTGGACATCAAAATGCCCGACATGGACGGTTTTGAAGTCTGTAAACGCCTTAAAGCCGCTCCAGAAACCGCCAGCATCCCCATTATATTCATCAGCGCGCTCAATGAGACGGAAGGCAAAGTCGATGCCTTTCTCGCCGGCGGCGTCGACTACATCACCAAGCCCTTCGCCAACGAAGAAGTGCTCGCCCGCGTTCATACGCATTTAGAACTGAATGATTACAAAAACCACCTCGAAGAAAAAGTCAGCCAAGCCATTTGCGAAATTCAAAACCTAAACGAAGAACTCGAAGCCACTCAAAAAGAAGTCATCTATATGATGGGCGCTGCCATCGACGAACGCTCACATGAAACCGGCTTACACGTGGTGCGAGTGGCTGAGAATGCCAAACGGCTTGCCACACTGCACGGCGTCGACGCCGATACGGTCGATTTAATCTACCGCGCCGCGCCGATGCACGACATTGGCAAAGTCGCCATTCCGGACGCTATTCTAAACAAACCGGGGAAATTAACCGACGACGAAATGGAAATCATCAAAACCCACAGCCAAATCGGCTACGATATTCTCAAATACTCCAAACGCTCCGTCCTGCAAATGGCCGCCATCATTGCGCAGCAACATCACGAACGTTTTGACGGCTTCGGCTACCCTAACGGACTCAAAGGCAAAGACATTCACATCGCCGGCCGTGTATGTGCCCTAGCGGACGTATTCGATGCCCTCAGCCACGAACGCGTATACAAACCCGCCTGGGAACCCGAGCAAGTGCGCGACTATTTTCGCGAACAGAAAGGTAAAGCCTTCGACCCTGACTTAGCCGAGCTTTTCCTGCAAAACTTCGACGACTTCCTCGATATCAACCACCGCTTTAAAGACGAATAACAATAAAAAACGGCCAGGCCTGGCCGTTTTTGAAGGGATTACGAAATTAATCCGGGAAAGTCCTTGAAATATTCTCGTAACACTCTATAATACGCCACATCACATTGATGCGGGGTGGAGCAGCTTGGTAGCTCGTCGGGCTCATAACCCGAAGGTCGTTGGTTCAAATCCAGCCCCCGCTACCAAATCCAAAGCCTTGATTTCATTAGCTTTATAGCGAAGTGAGTCAGGGCTTTTTTATTACCCAAAATTCACCTTTGTGGGGAAAATTGTGGGTACGTCTGTCGGGGTTCCGCGATTGACGAATTTCTGTAAATGCTGGTGGTTAAAATGCGCGTAACGCTTAACCATTTTATAGTCCGACCAGCCCCCAAGTTCTTGAAGCACTTCCAAAGGCGTTCCTCTCTGAATATGCCATGTGGCCCAAGTATGGCGCAAATCATGCCAGCGAAAATCCGTTAATCCAACCGCTTTGCAAGTCTCTTTAAAAGACTTGGTATTAGCGCGTCGAACCGGATTCCCTCTGAACGTAAACACGCGTTCTGAGTGTTTACCGACCTGCTTCTTGATTACTTCGACCGCGACATCGGAAAGCGGCACCACAAAAGCTTGATCACTTTTCAAAATATCGTCCCCTTCTATGTAAACAATGCGTTGGGAAAGGTCCACTTGCTCCCACCGGAGCAAGGTTACATTGGACTCCCTCAGCCCAGTTTCCAGAGAAAAGATCACCATATCCGCTGTGTGTGGCTGTAATGCCATGATCAGCTTCTGCGCTTCGCTTTCCGTAATCCAGCGAACACGTCTTTTGGGTTCCTTCAAGAGTTTGATGTAAGGAGGATCGCATTTCACCTCCCATTCTTTGTGTGCTTTGTTGAGTACGGCTCTCAGTTTCTGAAGCAAACGATTAATCGTCGTATTGGTGACGCCCTCTTTCAACCGCTGTTGAATGATTTCGTCCACATGCATACGGCGAATTTCATCGACATACATGTGACCCAGAAAAGGATCAAGGTATTTGAAGAGACTCACTTCATTGGTTTGATCTTTGTTCTGTTTCTCACGCATGAAACGAACGACCGCTTCTTTCCATAACATTCTGGGCTTTTCACCTAGGTGATGAATGCGCCAAAGGTCATGTTTCAGCTTTACTTCGTATTCTTCTGCCGAGCGTCTGTCTTCAGTCCCAGTAGAGCGTCGTATTCTTCTTCCGTCTGGTGCAATGAATTCAGTCCACCAGATAGCGTTTCGTTTGTATATTGACATAATGAAGATTCCTCATTGTTGTCAACAACTTGCACAACACTCTCGCCAATAGAATATTGATTTCGGATAAATTGTGCAAGGTCTTGTTCAATAAATACCCACTTGCGTCCAAGCTTAGCGGACGGAATTTTTTTCGCCTGAGCCAGCCGTCTGACCGTCTCAGGATTGCATTGCAAAAATGCCGCCGCTTGTTGGAGAGTGAGCGTTTTTTGCTCACTCATGGATTATTTCTCCTGAATCTTGTTAAACCGTTTGGCTTTTTCTTCAACCTTGGATTGTAAGTATTGGTTAAGATCAAAGCCTTTGTGTTGCTTGTGGAACTCTTCGGCCTGTTGCCAATATTCGCCAAAGGCTTCACCAATATCGGAGATGCCTTCTCGGGCCATGAATGACGTAATCGCGCCAAACCCAGCCACAAACAAATAGTGATTCGACGGGATACGCTCTTTCGTGACCCGTTTTAGGCGCTTGGGTTCGGTACAGGAACAAGCACGGGCAATTTCTTGCCAAGCGGGATGAACCGGCCAGCGTGATGGGTTCGAATCTTGATCGTTCGGTTGCACAAGCTGTAGCCAGTTCTGAGAAGCATAGTGCCACAGATTCTGACGATTCAGTAAATAGTCACTCAAGAACAAAATATTGGCTTCTTGCAGAAAAGCGCGTCTAAATTGAAACTCCACGCGCCAAACGTCCTGTTCACCGTTCCACCCCTCGTCTTTCCAAAGCGGGAACAAGTACTCTTTTCCGGAAAGCTTGATTTCCAAAAGCTTGTTGTAAATTCGTCCTACAATATCGCCTTTGCCAATCGAATAACCGGAACATTTTTTATTGGTATAGAAGGCGCTGATTTGCATTGCTTTGGTTTTCCATTGTTCTTCATTAATCCGCTCAAAACTAAAGTGATCGGTTGTAAATAAATCCAAACACATATCCAAGCGGCTGATTCGGGGTTCATCTTTATAGTCACCGATTAAATGGATAATTTTTTTAAGCTTCTTAATGATCACCTTCAGGGGTTGAAAGGTTAATAACTCGCTTCTGATCTGCACATAAGCCAAAGGCAGTTTTTTCGATTTAGCCGACGAGACCTCAATACGAAACCAGTTATCTTCCAACACGTAGGCAAACTTCCCAGCCCCTTTCGCTTTAACCTCAAACTGATGATCTAAGATTTGATAAAAAGCCTGAGACGTTCGAATGGATGAGTTGCCCTGAGCTATGTTTTTTAAATCAAATAAACGATCTTCAACTTTTTCGAAAGTCGTTCCGTGGAAGGATAAATAAAGGCTGTCCAATGCACAGCGTAATGGACAAATGTGCCTGCTTTGTTCCTGCGTGTATTTGCAGGGTGCTGTGTTACAAGGTGAGGCACCCGCTGAAGTGCCAACCGCCGCTCTCAGAGTTTTATCTCCCTCGCATGGCGCGGGAGATAAAATCTCTTCGTGCGGGGTGGTTTGATTTTCAGATTGCTTATTTTCTTCTTTAGAAATATTCATAGTTAAACTCCAAATAAAAGTTGTTCTAATCGATTAGTGTTTGATTGAACTAACGTCGCGAACGTTGACTTGGAGTTTGAAGAAACGAGCTGAACAAAAGAAGGGAATATTTTTTTTGAAAATTATTCCCTATACTTTTTACAGCGTTCTGTAGTACTTAAGCTGCTTTCTAAAGAAGTCTTTACTAATGTCTGATTTCAGCGGTATAACGTTCAGCTCTTTAGCAATATTAAAAAGCTCTTCGACTTCCAAACGATACGGCCCTTTCAATAAGCCGGAAATAGCAGCATAGTGAAAAAACATAGGGACTTCTATATGAACTCTGTTTTTATGAGGTGTTAATATCGGCACTTTAATTGCATTAGCACTTTTTGTCCGAAAATCTATATGATTTGATATGGAAAGCGAATTGATGTGTTTGTTTATTTTAGGAATATGCTCAACGCTTGGATCAACCTTCATGGCATCGGTTAAACTTTTTATATTTGATGTTTTAAGAAAATCATTTAGTAAATCACCGATGATCCTTCCATTCTGGATAGTGCTTAGAGCATCAAAATAGAACGCAAGACCTCTTGACAGAATAAATTTCTCAAAAATCGAAATCGATTCAATTTTCTTATCATCGGTATTTAAAGTAATTTTGAGTACCTGTTTATCCATCAAATTAATAGCAAACTTATATATTCTGTCAGGAATGTGTTTATCAGGGAAATGTGTTTTTGGAAAAAAGTGAAGTAATTTAAATAAACGATAATGGCGATTTGTTAAGTAATGCTTACTCCATTTAAGCTGCACAAGCTCAGAAGACATGAAGTAAAGGTCAAATTCAGTTTTATTTTTCTCTGTTAAGGCTCGGTAATTCTCTAAGTTTCTAAATAATTTCAACAGAAGTGAAGATGATTTTTTAAAAACTTCTAACTTAAGGTCCCTATATGTATGCATAAATTCGGTCTTTATGTCTCATCAAGATATTATATTATTGGCTTATATCTTGTTTTCGTACGAGGGCATTCCCATCAATAAATTCTTCGGGCAAATATATATGCTCTAAACTGCCAAACACATCAGTATCGGCATGCTCAAAAACAATCATTTGGAAAGGCTTTTCATTTTTTATCCGGTCATCCATAAAATGATTTAATAATTCAAATGCTTTTCGTAGTTTATACGTATCTGTGTCAGAAATATTAGTTTTTTTCCTTTTTTTACTATCCCCCCAGTAAGGTCTACTTGGTTGGTCAATAATAAGAAAAGAAGGAATAAACTTGGAATTTAATTCTTGGGCGACTCTATGTAAGGATAATGAAAATAGGAGGTGTAGAAACATGTGATTTGAGCTACTCCCAACATTTTCATCAAAGCTAAAGACGTCTTTTTTAAGAGTCAAGGATTTCTTGGAATAATTAAAAACGGCTTTATAGTCTTTGTAATTGCCAAGAGCATCATTTAGGTATTCCATTAATTGATTAGCCGTTACTTCTATCGCCCTTATTATGTTTATTTTTATTTGTTCTGTATCTTCTATATCAACATTTTTCAATTTGATTTCTATTTCTTGTTTCTGATCTTGGAGAATAGCGCGTGGGGAATCGACATTGACAGAAAAAATTTCTGACTTTGCTTTAAACTCTCCTAAAAAAAGGTAAATTTCTTTCGGGTGTTCCGCTTTTATAATTTGCGGTGCATAAATGGCCTTTAAGCTCTCTAATTCCGCATTGATTTGATTAAGTTCAACATCTACATCCCGATCAATTGGCGTTTTATTTTTTGAAGCTTCTTTAATCTCCTTTAAACTCTCTTCAAAACTGTTAAGCAATTCCTCAAAAATAGAAGTTTTTATAATGGAATCATTTTGATTTTTTAGTATTTCAATTGGCTTCAAGCTATCAGAGGATTTTTTCAAATGTTCTTTGTACTTTTTATACTCTTTATGAAAACGGTTTAAATTAGCTTTTTTTTGTTCTAATTGTAGAATATTTTTTTCAATATCTTCGACCCCATTTTTTTGTTCAATTGTGTATGAGTCAAAGCTTTCAAGTATTTCTTCTAACTCTGTTAATGCATCCTTAAAAGAAAGCTCTTGTGGAATAATGGCGTACTGTTTAGCTTTTTTGATAATCTCCCGTTTTTCTTGATTAAATTCATCATATTTATTATCAATGCTTTCAATTTTATCGGAAATTTCTTTTTCTTTTAATCTCCAGCTTTGTAATTGTTCTTTTTTTAACATATTCTCTATGGTTTCAATTCCCATAGCAATGTTGAAAATTCTTGGTAGAGCATCTCTGTACCTTCCCGTATGTTGCTTATCAAAAAACACGCCATTTTCATTTTGGATTAGACTTCCTGAAATAGTATTAAAAAGTAAAAAATACCTGAGAGATATCTTGGAGCCAGCTTTCAAAAAAGAGCCTCCAAATGGCATTTTTACATCTCTATTTATTGAAAACTCTTTTTCTAAAATTGACTTGATTGATTTTTCTTTCCAAGAAAGGTTTACTCGTCTAGGTATTTGGCCGTTTGATGAAAAAAAGTAAGAGCCACTTAGCTTCCCTTCACTTAACGCCCCTCTTGCAAGGGTAAAAGTATTTTCGTTTATCTCAAATTGAATTCCATAGGCATACACATTTTCGTTCACGATACTTTCAGAAATTTTTGATGAGCTTGCGAACAAACAATAGTCAAAAATATTGAGTATTTCTGTTTTACCAGTATGAGACCCACCCCTAATGATATTTATTTTGTTTTTTTCAAAAGTTAACTCTCTGACATTCCCGTTTTTAAACCATAAAATTATTTTTAAGAGTGCAAAGTTCATAACCAAATCCTCAAGTGCGTGTATAAATCATCAGAACTTGAATCTAAAATCTTGGAAAGCTGATATGAAACTTTGAAAATTTCATTGGCTCGTTTTCCCATTTTTTTTTCATAATCAATAGTTTTCAATTGATTAATTTTTCGACCATTTATTTTTATTAAGCCAATATCATGTAGAAATAGAAGAGTATTTGTTGTTAAAGCTAGATAAGAAGTAAAGTGAGAATGGAAGTTTGCAGCTATAGCAGGATATGTAGCTACAAACTCGTCAATCGATTTTTCTGTTTTAATTTTTGAAATAAGTGTTATTGATGACTTATGCAATAGAAAAGGGAGAATTAGGTAGACTTTTGCAATATCTATATTTGGTTGATGACGTAAAACAAAGTTAATTGCTAATGCTGATATGCCGATGTTGTCATAAAAATCACTGCGCATAATCAATTATCACAATCCCTTTTACCCGATTGAAGATATTTTTTTTCCCAGTCAGTTCGCCAACCTATCATAGGAACACCTGATAAATGATAAAATACCCCGTTACTGAGATGGATTGGAATATCTGTCCCTGCAATTCTAAGCTGAGATTCTCTTAAATGATCTATATGGTTAACGGCAGCAATATTATGCTCTTTATCTGAATCATAAGGCTTATGACGGTGAGATTTTCTATGGCTATTTAGCCATATTGAAACAACCTCTTCATAAAACTCGTCTACTTCCTTTTCAGTTAAATCACCATTTATTTTCATTTCTTTAAGGTTATTAAATATAGACAATTTTTCAGTTGTATACTTTATTGCCAAATCTTTATCTGAATCTACATCAATATCATTAATATCAATTAACTGCTTTAAGAACGTTTGCGAAAAAATATTGCCGGAGATTTCAGGAGTGAACTTTTTAAACTGAAGATTTGAGTTTCTATGAATATCAAATATTCGTCGATAGTGTTTTCTATAACTTTCAAAACTTAAGGTGAGCTTTTCTCCCTGTTTCATCGTTTCAAATTTTTGAGAAAATAACGTTCCTAAGAACTCAGAATATAACGAATCGATACGTTTTTCATCAATCATCATCTTGTTTAAACAAGATTTAATCTTTTTTTCAATACCATCTATTGAAAGATCAAGTACTATTCTTGTAAAGAATAGCTCAGCGTTCGAGTCCCCTAATAGTGTAAGTATTTGTTTAATAGCCTCTTTAGCCCTTTCTGTTGTTATTTTATCTAACAGGCTTATAAAAGAAGAAAAATTTATCGTACCACTTTGAAGCTTGGATAAAGATTCAATAAAAATACTTTTTCCTGGTGTTTTTTTGTTAGTAAGCAAGATAAATTTTGTATTTTTGATAAAATCTTTTTGGTCAACAAAATTAGCTCTTCCATCATTGTCATCACTAATTATTTTTGACCAGTTAGATAAGGTTTTCCATAGATCAGTATCTGAATCTGTAAGGCTGGTATTTTCACTCTTAGCTGTCTTTTGTATCGAATGTTTTATTTGGAATAAAATCAATTCACCATTTGATAATTCAATGTGGACATCATCTTTATTTTCATAGCTAATACTTTCATTTTCATTTAAATCAAGAAGCTTCCAAACAAAAACTAAAAATTGAAAGTCAAATCCTAGGTTTGCACCTGTTCCGTCTTGTTTTTCAAATTGGGTTTTAGGCATTTTGTATATATTATTGATTTTATTTAGAAATGATTTATAAGTTACGTTTTTATACTAAATATAAAAGGGAGCACTTGTAAAGCTTTTTTGTGTTTAAACATATTATTTTTTTATAAATCTAATCGTTTATGCAAAGTAGAAGCTTTGCATCGTTAAATGGCTTTACAGATAAAACTTTTCAGATGGGGCTAGTAAAATTTATATTTTTACAAAACAGTCTAGCAGTTATTCTTGGCCAGGTAATATGTGATAGTGCTTGAAAAAACTTGAACGAGGTGAAAGTTCTTTTTGGATATCCATTAACGATTTAAGCGGCCAAACCTCATATTGATCACTTTTTTTGTACTCTATCAACGCTAAAAATTGGTTAACGATAAATAAAGCAGATAGTGCTTCTAACACATTCTCTAAATTTGCTTTAGCATAAAATTGGTGTCTTTTATGTTTCACATCAGTATGACCCTTCCACCAACTAGGGTTGTCGCCTTCAGCCCAACTTACCCAAGGATAAAACTCTAAATTGTGGCTCCTAGTTGTAGCTGGTTCCTGAATAATACCAGAGCATTCAGCAGTAATAATTTCTTTGTAATCATTGATGTTCCTAGTTTTTTTATTTGGCAAAAGCATCTTACTAAGAAGTTTCATTGTGACATCGACTTCCGAACAAATCGATAACAACAACTTCGTTAACTCTAAAGAGTAGGTCTTAAAGTTATCAGGGGTGAACTCTATATAACGAGCGAGGGCCTCTACGTCTTGTTCAAGTACAATATAATATTGCCAATGAAAATTACTGTTCATAGCTAAAATACCATTATTCGAGTAGCCTTAATTGAATCTTTGATTTAGGTTAAACCCAGTTTTCGAGTTTAAGATTCTCAACCCTTTCAAACTCTTTAATATTATTGCTCACTAAAGTATGGCCCAGCGACCTTGTATGCGCGGCTATCCAAAGATCATTATTGCCAATAGGCGTTCCTTTTTTTGCTAAATCTGCTCGTATATCGGCATAGTGTTTGGCCACATCGGTTCCCATTGGTAAAACGGGAATATAGTTAATCAATTCATCCAGAATATTCAGTGCTTTTTCTGAGTTGTTACTTCTCATAGCACCATATTCCAATTCTCCAAACGTCACTAATGACATGGAAAGCGAACCTAAAGGTAAGCTCTCAAATCTTTCAAAAACGCTAGGCGGCTGTTTTTTAATAATGTAAATACAGATATTGGTATCAAGGACATACATAATTAAAAAGACTCTCTTTCTTGAGGTAAAGTGTCTTCACGCCCATCAACCATAAAATCGTCTGGCATCTCACCAAGCAATTTAAAAGCGGCTCCTAAATTTTTGGGTTTCGGCTTTAAAACGATTTCATCGCCACGCTTAAAGATTTCAACTTCCGTAACATCAAAACGAAATTCTTTCGGAATTCTAACGGCTTGACTGTTTCCGGATTGGAAAATTCTAGCTTCCATAATACCCCCCTTTCTTAATTAAATATATACTCTATTGTATATACTTTTAAACTAAGGTTCAATTTATTTAATCCGTATAGAGTAGATTAGATTTGTAGAAAAGATAAGAAGAGTGTTTACAAGTTATTGATATTATTAATTTTTTTGACTCATAACCCGAAGGTCGTTGGTTCAAATCCAGCCCCCGCTACCATTATTTCTTGACTCGGTTCATTAGGCATTAATGAACACGGGTCAAACTCAAGAGAAGCCTCATATTCTGAGGCCTTTTCTTTTTCCCTCAGAATTATCTCCCCATTAATTAGTTTACTAAGTAGTTCTCTAGATTTGGGCATGTAGTCTGTATATTGAGTTAATGTCATCACCGTCTCAAGCAATATAGACTTATATTCTTCGACAGAAAACCCATGTCCTCTACTATTTGTTGCTTTAGATTCAAGCTCTATCGCAATGTCCTCTCTCCTCCTCTCTAGTTCCTCTAAATCTGTTTTGATTAATTCATACTTCATACCAGCCTTAACCGCTTCAATAAGATTATCGATTTTTGAAGACACTTCTTTTTGACTTTGTTTGAGCTGCTGCCGTTTATCATCACTACCGTCTGCTTTCAGAGCTTTAGTGACTTCTTTGACGAACAAATCAATATTTTCTTCCGTATTCAATAACTCTGACAACCACCCAAGAATTTGTTGCTCAACCTCTGTTTTCTTTATGTATGTTTTATTGCCACAGGTACCTTTATTGATTGCCGCTGAACACGCATAGTGATTCCTACCCGCGACAATCAAGTTGCCACCACAATCAGAACACTTTAGTAAACCACTCAGCAAGGTTCCCCCTGGGCGACGGCCACCAGATTTTTTGATTCCATCTCTCTGCTTTTCAGTTTGTTCATTAACTGAACGAATTCTATTTTGAGCTTTTTGCCAGAGTTCGACTGGAACAATTCTTAACGATTCATCGTTCTGGAACTCCCAGATATCCATAGGGTTTTGGATTTGTTTTCTTTTACCGGTAATATGATTGCGCTTGCTATGAGTTTTATTCCAAACTCTTTGACCGTTATACATCGGTTGAAGTAGCAAGCCAGTTCCTCTCTTCAGGTGGGGCTGTATCGTGGAACCGGCCCACGCTTTGCCACCGGGGCTTGTTATATTCAAGTTGTTAAGCTTTTGAGCAATACTTCTGGGTGTGTGGCCGTCAACATAGAATTGAAAAATTTGCCGAATAACCTTTGCTTCTTCTTCAATAATTTCATACTTGAACCCAATAGGAGCTTTTTTGTTAACATGCATTTCGTCATAAACGGGCACCGTCTTGTAACCATACACTGCCCCGCCTGTTGAGAACCCCCGATTAAATTGACCATTTAATCCTCGCTTTGTTTTTTGAGCGAGTTCTTTAATGTACATTTCATCTACCATTCCTTTGAAAATCGGAGTGAAGTCAGACATCGTACTGCTGTCATGAGAGTCATAACTTTCACTGACAGCAAAAATCCTAACACCAATATACTGAAGCTGCTTTATGGCTCCCATATTGTTATATACATCCCGGCCAAATCTAGACAAGTCATCAATTAACAGCACCGAAAAAAGACCATTTTGAGCATCCTTTAGCATCTGCTGATACCCCGGACGATTCGTTGAAGTACCGCTCAAAGCTTCATCTTTGTAAGTGCGCGTTATTTTGAGACCTTTCCTGCCAGCAAACCGTTTGCAATTTGAAATTTGGTCATCAATTGAGTGATTGCTCTGTAAATCAGAGCTATATCGAGCATAGACTGCTGTCACGTCTTTAGAGTTCATTTTTTCCTAAGTCTCCGTAATTTTTAGTTAGACTACCCTAATAACGTTAACGGGAATTTAAGCAGCAATGTAAAAGGAAATAATGTTTACATAGAGAGGGTTCCCCTTCTTACGACAAGAAGAGGAATTCTTCGAATGATAGTTTTAAGATTTGATATTTTCAGCGGCAATCGTCGCAAGAAGTTTAATCAGTTCCTTCACTGTATCACTATCCAAATTACTGTTTTGAGCACTTTTTTGATTCATGTGATTCTCACTTTTCAGTTAGTTCACATAAAACAGAAAGACCTAGTTGTCATTTTTCCGAACAGTAAAAAAAGAACCATTTCCTCAAGTTTCCTCAAGCGCTAACGACTTAATAAAATAAACTCATGGTTATCGCTATCAAGCGTGAAATCGAAATGATTTTCGGGCATTCTTCTTTCGCTCAGATTCCCATACCCATCCACACTTAAAGACTCTTCAGAATACTTTTCGACTTCATTTTCATAGCGTTTCTTTAGTGTTTTATTTACAAATCCCCATACAATCAAAGTAGGCAAATCTTCATATTTTTCTGAGAACTGGCAAACGTTAAACTCTGCTTTGACTAACGCTTCTAATCTGTCTAATCGATTCTTTTCCGAGAACTCAAATTCAAGTAATGTAATGTTTTCGTAGCCCCAAAAAATAGCATCTGGCACTCTATAGAGCTTTAAACGGCCAAGCTTAATTTCATAACGAATTTCCCGCTCCGTTTGGAACTTTGATTCCGGTTCTTTTATCAACAAACTGATAATCATCCGAGCAATAAATAGTTTATGAGACGAGCTTACACCGAGTCCGATTTTGCTTTTATTGAACACATAATCGTCTGCATAATTTGCGGGCAAATAATATTCAAATGCTTTACGTCTGAGCATATAAACATGCTTCGACTGTAGATAAGGTGCATCGACTTTTCGAACCCATTTTCTATCGATTAGTGTCTTCATCAGTCGATAGAAAGAGCCCTGGTTTTTATCTGACTGTTGCAGAAAAAACATCAATGTATTTTTGTCTAAAAACTGAAAACGAAACAGCGCTCGAAGCGCGACCTCTATCGTCAGCTCTCCCAGTTCTTGATTATCTTCAAATGAGCGATTTGGTTTGTTTTTAAGTGTTAAAAATTCAGCATATCGAGGTATGCCGTATCTAAAGTACAATTCATCTGACATGAAATGTCATCTCCTTCTAAATACGATTTCTTCGTTAAAAATACGCTGCGAATGACTTTCGCATCGAATTAACGAGTACGTTCTTTTCGGAAATTTGACGAATCAGGATGAATTTCGGCAAGAGAACCTTACATGAAGGTTCACTTAACGGCTGTTTTCTTTCGCAGAGACGCGAAAACAGAAAAGCAGGCTATTCAGCCATCGCTAAAGACGACTTTATCGCCCAAAGAGGGTGAAAGTGTTCTCACCCTAATGCGCTCAAAAGGCCTTTAGCGGAGGGGCCTTTCAATTTTTGAAGAAAATTAAAAAGGCCTGACTTTCGGCTATTTTTCGTTCACACGTTGGGTGCGAACAAAAAAACAGCCTACGCGGACGTTTTTTGAACAAAAACACCCTTATCTCCGGCCTCTTCTCTGGACGATACGAGTCCTGCGCGCTCGCACCCTCTGAACGGGGTGCGGCTTGCCGAGCCGCTCGGGTTTTGCAACCCGAGTCCCTGGCTTCTTTCAAGCCCGACACGAGCTAAACCAGTGTTTTACCTCTTAAGCACTCCAAAGCTTGCGCTTTGGTGTACTAAGTCGGTCATTGAGAACCCCGGGACTCGGCTTGCGCACGAGCGGCTCTCCGCCAAATCGCAGCATTTCTGTTGGCAGAAATGCCTGCTTGAAATGTTCTTGGGAACATTTCATTTGCCTCTCGAGACCATCATTAAATTCGTGGGCGAATTAAATGATTTGAATTGCTTGGGAGCAATTCATCTCTCACAAAAGCCCGCTGCAAATTTAGTCCTGAACGGAATAAATTTTTGCTCTCAAATCGCTTTGTGTTCTGAACGAACAGTCGCGCTTTTCACAACCGTACAAAACCGGAAGTCTCTACTCCGATTTTTACTCTCAATTTCACTCCATTTTTGGAGTGAAATTTCACATGTGCGCTGCAAGCTTAAAGATGTTGCACTCTTTAAGAAATCTCGCTCTTAAGGTGACCACTTTGGTCACCTTTCTTCTGGCTTAGCCGACGGAGTCGGCGCCCCTCTAAAAGGGAGGTGAAACCGACCGTCAAAAAAGTGAGTCATTTTAAAAAAATCAATAACGTCAAACTTCAGAACCGATTTTTCCCGTTAACTGTTAAGAAGACATTGCATTGATTAAAGTCTTCAACCATTTCTATTAACAGTTATCAGGAGAAAACTCATGGCAAATATTGTCGGAACTATCCCATCATCACAATTAGATTTATGTGCCCAGCGTGCATGGTGGCACATAATGAAATCAGCTCTTATTGCTGGATTCTTCATAGAAGAACACAAAACTGACTTGCCAATTACCCAAACAGGATACTTGCTTGAAAATGGTTGCTTAATATTAGAAGTCACTAGCCCAGTAATAGAAAAAGTGATTTGTTCAACAGAATTTCTTCCAAACGAATTTAAAATCAAATGTACGTAATAAACAAAGACATAAGACTTTATATTAAAAGATAAACAAGGTTAGGCTTAAGCTACAGAACTACTCAAAATGACCAGCGTTCTGAAGCTAAGCCTATAAAATGGACGATGAGAGAAAATTTAATAGGACCGATTATCTTGCTAATTTTTTTTGTTCGTATTTGAAGCCTTGTGTGACAAGAAATAGCTTGTGGACATTCATACTTAAAATATGACGATTCTTCATTTGACCTAGGTCGGATTCACCTATCAGCTTAAGCTTTAACACAAATTTTGACTATAACCTACAATCTTTCCATACACTTTCAGAATAGCCGAAAGCAAGCGTATCATTTAGTTTTATTCTTCAAAAAAGTATTTATACTCTCTATATCTAAAAAGTGCCCTTCAGCAAAGTTAGTGGCAAAAGTAAAAATAACTTGTCTATATTCTGGGAACCCCTTAATGAGAATAAGTAATTCCCAGACAAAACCTGCCAACTTTTCTTCAGCTTTTATTTCTGGCGATGAACTTAAAATTGACCTGCAACAACCGTTAAAAGAGCGCTCAAAGTCATCAAATATAAGAGGATGATTATGAGAGATTTCTTCTCCGTCAAAAAGAAATTTTCCTACTATATATGTAAAAAAATTTAATGCTTCACCAAAATCTTTAAAGGGATTCGTATGCTTAACTAGCAACAATGACAAAACGTGTAGTTCGTCATAATTTTTGGAGCTCGCTAAATCAATAATTTCTTTGGGGGTCAAAACATATGGCAAAGATTTTTGGGCATTCAATAGCAACCCAGGTATTTTCACTTCAACTTTTAGCTGTTGACCAATTCGATAAAACAATTCAAAAGTATTCACTATTTGACAGTCAAACTCTCCAGCCATGAGTGAAAACTCACTATCGATACATAACCATGGTATGTTTTTTTCGGAGGAAACACATATGGTCGAAAAAACAGATGAATCAATTAACTCTTTTATTTTAAACAATTTATCGGGGACATCAAACTCCTTTAACTCAATCATTGACGAAGAATTTATAATTGTTTGAAATGCTTCTTTTAATACCGACAACCTATGCTGAACCTCTTCTTCAGATTGAACGAATAGCTCTCCATCAATAGCTGAAGCCTGCATTGCAGCTTTCTTTCTGATAAAAGCTGTCATGATTTCCTTCGTTGGTTCAGTAATACAAAAATCAGTTTTTATTTTATCTAGACCTTTCCAAAGCCCTGTTATGGATAAGTAGCATATAGCATAAATGTCTAGCAGAACATTTTTAGGGGAAACTTCGCCTATTGCGCTGAATGGAGAAATCTTTTCAGCATCATCGACAAGCTGTTCAAGCGCTCCTTTTACCGGGTCTTCTCGTTGACTTATTTTGCCTCTAATGATGAAACTAGGAATTGAATCGTAATGTTTTTTAGGGCTTTGGAGTTGCTCTAATACTTTGGCAAATTTTTTCTTCATTTCATGAGGGTCGTCAGGAAGCTGAAAAGAATAGAAACAATCACTACCATCATTGTTAATATCTCTAAGGCGAAGTGAAATATGGTTAGCGGATAAAAGAGGTGGGTCAAAGCTTTTTAAAGTAATTTCTTTTAGATTGAATGTTGTTGTATCCCCTGGTTCAAGGTTTAACAGAACTTTACCTAACAGGGAGGAACGCTTGATACAATAATCATTTTTTATTGAAAAATTATCTCCTACTAGTAACTTAGTAACCAGGTCTTTCCCATTAAAATAACTAACACCAATAGTGCCATTAACCTCATCAGATAAATTCACTATTTCTGTTTCTGGCTCCAAATCCCCTAAAAATATTTGGGTAATGGGTATTGCCAGCTCGTTTGGCGAAGCTATAAACCAATTGAGTAAGGTGCTTTCAACCTTTTTAAAACTCGAATGCTTGGCAATTCCAATCAATACTTTTAAGCCCGTCTCAGAATACTCTTTAAAAAAATGTTCAGGTATTTTTTCTAACCACCCATTTAATTTAAATGTTGCTTTAGAGTTATCTGCAATAACAAACATATGTGCCCAAGACACGATATCATCGGGAAATATTGTTAGTGATTGAGTTATTGCTTGAAAAGCTTTTTTTGAATTGCCTGATAAATACTCAAGAAAAGATTCTAATCTAAAGCTATCAGCATCATAAAGAGCTCTTGGAATACTCGTCAGTGTTTCTCTAAGGGTCTTTAACTTACTGCTATTTAATAAGCCTATAAGATATGTTTTTACAACAGGGGATGGCCACAGTGAACGCTTATTTGAGATGAATACTTCTAAAAATCGAACTGTATAATTTGGGAACTCTAAATAGTTTAATCTTTCACATAAATCATTTAAACGAACTATATTGATTCGTTTGACATCTGCAAAATGCAACTTTAGGAAAGCATCAAGAAGACTCTCCAAATCAAGTTTTTTTGTATCCAGTTTCTCAACTGATGCAACCTGACGCTCTAATTGTAAAAAATCATTAACAAATTGTTCTTCAGTTTTTAAAAGCCCCCCCTTTTCAACCCATTTATTTAAATAATCCAGGGTATCAAGAGATTGCAACGCAATGAAAAAGTCATTTTCAGTTATCTCTGAAGAGCTCGCTAGCTTGCTTAAAAATTGTTCTTTATAGTGATTATCACGACGAAACTGTTCAAGCTTTTCAATATCTACATCATTATTCAATGTTCCGCTGTAATGTCTTTCTTTTTCGGCTCTAATCCGAGAAGCACTTTGAGGAGAAACCTTTTCAAACTCTTTAATGTGCTTCCATAATGTATCAAATAACTCTGGTAAATAGCCAAGACAATACCTAAGAATGGAGTCAGCAATTTCAAACAACTCTCCATATTGCCCCTCTGACAAATCAATAAGCGTGGATAACTCTAACGCAATATTTGAAATTTCTGTCTTTATTTCCGCAGAGGCAAGCCAATAATGCCCTTCTACGGGAATTTTTTCATTAACGGAGGCAATTTTCGCTATCAATAAATACTTCTGACTTAAAAAGTCTCCTCGATAATCATCATCTAATTTTCCGGCTATTTCATGCATTAATGATGTCGCATTTAATCTCTCTGCTCCTCTCATCAATGAAATATACTCAGAAATATCAAGGCACACACTTTCGGAAAAAAAAGCTCTTAATTGCTTTTCATTTGCAAATAGCTCCAAGAATAGTTCTTGAGAGAAAGGACCTAGATTTTTATTACGTGGGAAAAAGGTCTCAGCAGGCTCTTCTCCATGGGTTTCAACACTAAGATAAACCCGTGTAGAGTTAAGAATATCTTTAGTAAGATTGTCATCTGAAGTTTTTAATAACCGAGCAAGTTTTCTTCTGTCGTCTAAAGTTTTGTGTTCTCGAATATTTAAGTATAAGTCTAAAGACTCGACTAACCTCTCTGCTTCTGCATTTAAATTATGAATTTTCTTAAGCGTTTGAATAGTAACTCTAGCCTGGTCAAACCTTCTTTCTAAGACCTGTTGTTTTACTTCAAAAACAAGCGAATGAAAATTTTCTGGAGTGGTACTAATAATGCTGACATATTTAGAACCAGCAACGTTATCTCCAGAACCAGTATGCGTAAAAGAGTTCATAATTAATCTCAATTATTAATAATTTTATCACCCGCAACGTTATCACCTGAACCATGATGCACTAGAATACTTTGATTTGGCTTAATGTTCTGCATAAGTTTCATCAGAGATTCATTTCTTTCAATGTGTTCTTGAATAGCACGCTCACTCATGCTCTCATTAATATTTAACTCATTTAATCGTGTAGACATTTCTTTTATCACGTTATCATCAACAAGCCAATAATTTAAACGAGATTTTAAAGAGTCCATGGACATTCCAACCCCCCGTTTTACCATGTCATAAACGATACCGGATAGCATTGCACTAGTCATAAAATCCATAAAATTCTCTTTATTGTTTATGCTTTTTAAAAATCATACTTTTACTAGAATTGACAAGCCTTTCAAGATATAACCCAAAAGAATTACTCTTTAATTTCTAAAGGGCTAAATATGTTTTGAATCGCTACTAATTTACTAGACATTTCTTAGCCATTATTTATAAACGGCATAGCTACTCAACTGAACACACTATGAGTAAAAAGGAGCGTTGAACACAACATTATAATTATTGTTGTTTATCTTTATTCCCCATGGATTTTTCCTTTCATTCTGTCTTTCATATTGCCAAACTACAATTTCGGGATGAACTCTTTTACTAATTTGTCGGCCTAACTGAAAAACTAAGGAGTTTTGAGCTGCTATAAATATATGGATTCGTTCTAACCCTTGGTATTTATCCAACAGTCTATGAAAAACCTCACAAATAATCACTTGTTGCTCTAATGATGATGCGTTGTCTATTCCCATAGGATTCGCTGAAATTTTGATGACAGGAATCTTTCCGGCTGCTTGAATTGTGTTCGCTCTATCAACTGGATATGAAATTTCTAGCTCAATAGCTACTTCATTGGACGAAGAAATATCAGTTTCTGAAGCTTCTATTTCCAGGGGTTTGTCGATTGATTGCTCGGATGTTGGATAAGCTTTTTGCTTGTTTCTGTTCCAATCATAGACTTCGACACTCATAGTGTTGCTTAGAAGAGTCCCTGCAACGAAAGCAAAAGGAACCTGAATCATTCCTCCATAGTAAAACTTCAGATTAGCAGGTTCGACTTGAGACAAATTTTCTAGGGTTGTTCCAATTGATAATGTACGTCTCAACGCTTCATCTGGATTAACTACAATGCCATTTCGATAATACCTATAACAGTCAATATTATGAACCTCAGGCCTAAACAACCGGTCCCAAACAGGCCTAGCTGTTGCAATGTCGAATGTCTTAATTTCATCAATACCTAAGTGTTGGAATATGATAGCTCTCTTTTTTAAGTCTTTAATAACCTCAGAAACCAAAATAAGGGCACCAATGACAACCAATATTGCTGAAAGCCAGTCATTCACTGTATTACTAACAGTAAAAGATAGTTCTCCAGAACCGCCATCAAGCGGTTTGTATAAAAAGCTATAAGTTCCACCCGCTAATAACCCGACAGTCATCAAGGCGTATCCAATCTTCTTTACAGAAAATGAGATAAGCCAGTATAGAACGGACTTAGCGAAGTCAAAAATTTTATTTATCATGAGATGTTCACCACGAATTCGTTAGACTGGGCAATAATGATTCCATCTTTAATTACATAGCACTGAACCATATGATTTCCTCTATAACTTGTTTGCTCTTCCCTAACTCGACCAGATTTTTTTTGTCCGTCGTAAAAGGCCCCGCGAGTTTGACCATTTCTAATGGCTTCAGCACCGGTATTCATTATCTGCCAGTGGTATTTCCCACCTCTAAATTTTTCATTAGCTGTAAAAGATAAACTTAAACCTTTTTCAATTGACTGACCAGAATAGAAAAGAGATTCCCTAAAGCCATCTTTTTTACACTTGGCCGTTATGGTGATTCTTTTTATTTTTGGAGATATAGGTTCATGCCTTACTTGCCGCCAGGCTTGGTTAAATAATCCCGATTTAATAACTTCTGAAGCAATAACAGAGTTGTTTACCGTTTTAGTTCCTACAAAAGGCAGAAGAGCTAAAGTGAGCTGAGTGTCAGTTTTTGCTTGAAAAAGATTATTCACATCTTCTTTTAATGCTCCAATCCAGTCAAAAAAGGCTTCAGCCAATTTTGGGTTATGCTTCCATTTTTCAGCAAAATTTTCTTTAGGATTTGAAGGGTTTGAAATTTCATAATGATTAATAGATATTTTTCTAATGAAATGGTCCATGGAGCTTGCAATGGTTTGTAAAGAAGCAATGAGAGACTCTTCCTGGTTACCATAGGCATGTCCTGCAAGGGTGGTAATAATAATCGATATAGGTTTATGGTCCTTATTTACAAAGTAAATATCTCTATGGCGTTTAAGTAATTGGACAACTTTTTGAAGCGGCGTTTTGACTTTATATTTGGGAATTTCATCCACATGCATTTGCATGCTTTCAGCAAGCTTTAAGCGCTCTACTCCAAATCTAATCTCCATTCTAGAACGAAACCACTCTAAGTACCCCTTCGGGTTACTTTCTTCCCAGTCATCACAAATGTATTCATAACTCGGGTGATTTTTATCTGTGATGGAAATATTTGTGGAAAAACCATAGTCTTTAGGTAGACAAGGCAGAACGTCAAAGTGAAAACCATGACCAGAATCAGCATAAACAAGAGTCCAGCATCTTTTTCCTTCTTCTGGAAGATTGTTCATGCCATTTGACTTAGTATATAAATCTAACTCAACTCCCAACTTGTCTTTTAATTGTTCTTGTGTCCAAGCACTTCTGAGGTGAGAAACCTCACAAACAGAATCAACATCATAATCATCTTCATCAGATATAGGCTTTACAGCAGTTCCAAGATTAAAAGAACCTTGAGGATAAACATTTGGTGAATAGTCTTTTAGCGTTGAATCAGGTCGACATAGCCACTCTCCAACAGATTTATAACGAGCAAACGCCCTCTCCTTCATTGAATCTGGAATATCAATATCTTCTAGTGCTTCTTCTAACAACCTTTCGACTTTGTACACTTTTGCTCACCACATATATAGTCCTTTTTTAAAGTTATAACACAAAATGTAGTGTTTTCAAGGAAAGTTTTAAGATTTTCAATAAAATAGAAAGTATTGTTATAACGCTGGGTTCAAATCGAATCTAAGTTTATGTAGAAAACGACATCTCCTTAAACTTTGTTCAATTCATAAATAATCGTCGCTAATAAGATATTACTGGAAAGTCAAATGCATAGAGGTCAAACATAAGAATACTGACCTAACAGGGCATGCTTTTATTCTCACGGGTTTAGTTACGATGGATTAGGGATGAAAAGTTTAGTATTAATTACGAGAATACTGATTCTCAAAACTAACTTTTTCAAATGCTGAGTTTTTGAGTTTAAATTTAATAACTTGCTGAGAAACATATTCTCAGACAGTAAAAGCTTTTATTTCAATAACTTAACTACGATTGTCATTACTCTTCTAGTAAAATAAAAACTTTACTTATTACTATTGGAAGTTAATTCATGTCGAAATTAAAGTTATATAAAAGCATATTGAATCGCCACTAATTTACTAGACACTTCTTAGCCACTTTCAATACCTTCAATATTCATTACTCTGAAGGGATGCTCTAAAGTTTACGCACGATGAGCTAGCCTTATTTAGTGAATAAATGGCTTAGCTGCGTATATAGCTGGGACAAATATTGTTGAGAGGCCAATGTAACTAGGAAACAAATAGTTTAGTTGGAATAAGTTGTTGAAAATAATTTTCTGAGAAGCTTTATTCTTTATATTTTTCGATGGTAGGTGCTCCGGTATTTCTGACATACCATGTGCAGATGAGTTTGCCTGAATATGCCTCATCAACTTCGAACTAAAATTAGGTTTTAGTGTCGAAAGGTAGTCTTTTAACCTTCCTATCCTGGTGTTCTGATTTTCAAAAGGATAGCCGTATTCATAAAAAAAGTTTGAATAAAAAGAAGCTAAGAGCCAAGCTAAAACAACGAACAAGACATATGGAACTAAGTCTTGATGTGTTTGGATATCTAAGTTGATACTTGACGATAAGCCAGAAATATCAGGTTCAAATAAAAACTCCCCCCAAATAATAAGTGAAAATCCGAGTAACTTGTTTTTACTTTTAGTAGTAGTTTTTGAAAACTTCATATAAGTTCCTGGTTTGCAGAAGTTAGAGTAGGTCGTTTTATCTGAATTGCCACTCAATTTACTAAACATTTTTCACTTTAAAAAGAGTCTAGTGTTCTTAGGCCTTAACAAGGGTCAGGAAAGCTACTTAAGAATACTTAACTGCCTAACTAACCATCAGCATGTATCGTTTTTTTGAAGTTGGCTATGACTGTTATTCGAGAATCTAATTTTTCTCCTGATTTTATTTTGTATGCGTATTTTTTAAAGTTAGCGCGCTTATCCCAGTTAGAAATGCCACTGCTTAGAATGTAATGTTGGTGCAATTTTGAACTAGGGCAATTTATTTTAATAATAAAACCTCCTATACGGCGGTCTCCAGCAAATTCTACTAACTCAAAGATTCCATTACTCTGTTCATTTATGTGTAATGCTGCCTCGTCAAACCCTTGCTTATTACCTTGAAGGTGCTTATTCATTCCACGAGACCGATTAATCATGGTCATACATTCTTTATTATTACATTTGCATACATATTTACGAGTGGTAGCAATAGTGTCCAATTTCAATGTATGTAGTTCCGCAATAAATACAAGTGTATTCAATTTCTGTTAAGTAAAGATTTGCCATGACATCAGTTTCAGTAGTTTTTACTCTAAAGTTGGCGTCTGATTTTGCTAGTGAATACACGCTAGCTTGAAACTCTAGTCTTTTCCTCTCTTCCGTTTTAGTCTGGATTGTGGATTCTCCTCGCTGTCTTAAATTTTGGGATACTTTTTTTCTTTCTTCAGCTTTTCTAAGACGCTCTTTAGTAATAATTTGCTTGGCTTTAAACTCATTATCAACATTGAAAATTTCAAACTGTGAATCGAATAATTTTTTTTGAGATTCATCAGTTAGTTTTTCTAGAGTTTCGTTAACCTTGTGCAGACGCTTATAAACCAGGTGATAGTCTATATCTCTTTTAACGCTATTGATGGTCTTTTCAATAAAGACCTTCGGAAAAGACGGATGGATGATAATAAGAGTTTGTTTGAGGACATTTGATTTAGAAAGCTTTATAGCTGTGTCCTCTGTTAGCCCATGATTAAAAAAACCTTTGTTAGGGCTCAATATTTTTTTCTTATTGAAAACCTCAAAACCAGAAATTATGTCATTAGTGTTTGAGAAGCATGTAGCATTTTCTACAGTTTGAATGGCTTGTTTAATAATCGCTATATCACTACATGCGTAACATCTAACTGGCGGCTCAGAATAAATACCAGCTGTACTAATAATTTGGAAGGATTTGCATCCTTCTGATTGGCATTGGGCTACATAGGATTCTGTTTTGTTTATGTTATGAGCTGGTTTTATTACTCTAAGAGTCGAACGAGTATTCTCCAATACTGAATTTCTATTGTTGATAATGCTTTTGGATTTAGCTTCCAGTATAGAACCGATATTATAGGTTGTGATTATTTCGATATATCTGTTGAAAGAAATATTCACCATTCCAATTTTGTTTAGAACTTTATTTATGTTTAAAAATGTTTGATAGAAGACGGAGTCGCTTCGTTTTGATTTGAAATTTACTAAGTGCTTTAACCCCTTTAACCTCCCACTTTTAGCCAAAAAAAAATTTTGAAGACGAATAAGTTCTTTCTCCGTGGCCATTTTGGCAACTTCAGCTTTTAAGTTGTCTCTTTGTTGCAAGTTGATTAACTCGGCATTGGTACGAATCATTCGACCATCCGTTTCATAGTGTTGTGAGCCGTCAATTTCTATTAATAAATCATAGTCATCTAAATAAAAATCGTAAGCCATGGTAGGGTAATGAAATCCAGAGCTTACGAGCTTGTTTTTAATATCAAAATTGTTTCGGATGAGGTTAGTTATTGAATATTCAAGTTGATGGTTAACTTTCAGTTCAGTTAACACCCACTCGAATATATAAGCCATCAAAGACATTCGTGTATCTTTTTGGCGTAGAGGCATTAGCTTTTTATCTTTTTTTATTTCTTTCCATTTTCTCGTTATATTCTTTTCCCGATATTTTTTATCATCAAGTTGCTGTTTAACTTTAAGTTTCAAGGTCAGATTATTCCAGAGTGAGGAAGAAGCTTTCTTTTGCTGGTTAAACTCAGACTCCGAAGTAAGTAGTTCAACGCTTACAATATTGCTGAATTTGTGTATAAATCTATTTGGAAGGTCTTCTATAACGCTTTTGACAATATTGTATGTAACCTCATTTCCGAGTGTTTCCAACTCTTCGTTGCATCTTGGACAGACCCGGTTTTTATATTTATATATTGCCTGTTTTTGCAAATTAAAAGGAGTGATAGAAGGTATTTCACCATGAACATAGCAGTTCATGAGTATTTCTTTGTTTCCTATGAAATACCCGATACCCTCTTTATAGAAATGTGGAGTTGACTTAATTTCAATGGGTAAATTGTTTTCAGAAATCAGTTTTTGAATTCGTTCTTCTGTATAACGAAACTTTCCCATTTAACGCCTCGTTTTTGACCATGATAAGATGGTTATGAACAGTCTAGTAAATTAGTAACGATTCATTGAGAATTATGAGGATAAATCAAAAGGTTGAATTCAATAAACTCTAAAGCTTTAGTAGCAATTCAGTTAAAGTGATTAAGGTTAACGTTTTAATTTCATAAGGTAATACCTAAACCTGATTGAAATGAGTTTCAAAAATGAAGGTTTTTGCTTTAAATAAGCCCGTTCAATCTCCGAAGGGTCGTAATTGTCAAAACAGGCATCAAGGGTTTCTTTTGTAATCAAAGGCTTCCCTTCACGTATATTTCCTTGGTTCAACTTTTCGATAATATTATTTACGGCGGGGTTATCTGTTAAACCCTTTTTCATTCTCTACTCCAGCCTTATTAAACATCAGCAGTTATTGCGAAAAATATAATAACTGCGTTTATACTATTCTAAATCACTAATTTATTAACACCCTTTTTCAAGCTTACGTTGCTAACTCCACATGATTGCCATCTGAATCATATTGTTTATGCGTACCGATAAAGCGGATGAACACACTATGAATAAAAAGGAGCGTTAAACACAACATTATAATTATTGTCGCTTAATCTTAATCCCCACGGTAACCTTTTCTAGAAATGACTTCAGCTATGATTTCATCTGCAGTCACTCTGCCGTGTAGTATTTTGAAACAGTTTTTTATTTCTACGCAGGATAGCGTTCGTCCAGAAAGGCGAGCATTTGCGATGCAAAATTCGATTTTCTGTTTTACTGTTGTCTCCATTCGCTTTTCTCTAAATGTAATCATAGGTACATTCCAACTTTTTGAAAAACATATAAAAAACCATTTACACTTCTATCGTCAAGAAATGCTTGAATCGAGCCCCCGCTACCAAATTTCTGGAAGCCAGATGTTCATTACTTTAACAAAAGTTGTGAAGTCTGGCTTTTTTATTGCCCAAAATTTGTCTTTAGAGACATAAGCTATTACAAATTAACCAAACACCTTGCCGGCAAAATCGACTGTCGGCAGGGTTTCAAAGCCGGGCTTGGCAAAATAATAGCCTTGCATTAACTCGACGCCCGCTTCCTTGAAATACAGAGCCTCTTCTTCCTGCTCGATTCCCTCGGCCAATAACATAAAATTCAAATCGGTTGCAATCGAAGCCAGTCCTTTAAAGATGGATTGTTTGACGACATCACGATGGATATTAGAGACGAGATTGATATCAATTTTCAGGATATTGGGAACGAACCGCGACAAGGTATTTAGGCCTGCGTGCCCGGCGCCGAAATCATCAAGAGCCGTGATAAACCCGCTTCTTTGATAGTAATCAAAAATATTGGTCATGTGGTCCAAGTCATACACCTGTTCGGATTCGGTGATTTCAAACATGATCCGTTCAATCGGGAAATCATTAGCTTTTGCGGCTTTCAGAGTGCTTTGAATACAGTGTTCCGGTTCATAAACGGCATTAGGCAGGAAATTAATACTGATCACTTGCTGAAGGTTCAATTTGGCTGCCAAGCCAATGGCCTTTACGCGGCAGGCCTGGTCAAAAGCGTAACGGTTATCGGCCCCCACCTGATTCAAGATAAAAAAAGCCCCTTGCCCTTCTGTGCCACGCACCAAAGCCTCATAACCAAAAATCGTGGCTTCACGTACATTCACAATGGGTTGAAAAGCAAACGAAAACTCGAAATCTAAATCTTTATGGCATTGTGAACAGCCTTTGCCAGCGGTTTCAATCGGAATGGATGGTTTCATAATGCACTCAAAATCTAAATCAATGAGGTTCAATATTAAGCGATTAGACGGTAAAAGCAAGGAAGATAGTAATCAGGCCAGAAAGGCCTGATTCAAGAATCAATAAAACAGGTGCTGATGTAAAGGACGATTAGGCCGCTTGTTTCTTACCGCGAGCCTTATCCAAAAACATTTTCAGGTTATAACGATAGATAAATCCTGGGAAGGAGAAGATGGCAAACATAAAGAACGTCACCACATAAAACTCCCATTCTTGTGGTTTGACATGCCCCATCGCTTTGTTTTCTAACAAGTAAGCAAAGATGCCGGTCACCAGGAAATACAAAAACCATTCGGCAAAGTTAAACCAAATGGATTTGGCTTTTTGAACAGGGATAAAAACAAACACTCGATTGGACAGAATCCAAGGAATATTCGCCAAAACGATGGCCGTGACCAGTAAAACCCAAACAGCGGTGTCGACTGTCATAACAACACTCCTTCAAGCAAAAAAGCCCGTTTGGAACGGGCTTCGAATTAATATTACAAACTATTGTAGCACAGCGTAATCAATGGCGACGGCATCAACCCAAGCAGCAACAAGGCGATGGAAACAAAGCTCACAGCCCAGTTCAGCTGATTACTGATCGGCTCGATTTTCGTGTTATCGTCCGGTTCATCAAAGTACATGACCTTGACCACTTTCAAATAGTAGAAAGCACTGATAACCGCCGTCACCACGGCTAGAATCGCCAACCAAGTGAAGCCAGCCGCCACCACTTCTTCAATCACAACCACTTTCGCATAGAAGCCGACGAACGGCGGAATCCCAGCCATAGAGAACATGACAAACAACATCATTAAGGCTAACCAAGGATTGCGCTTGTTCATGCCTTTGAAGTCGGCAATCAAATCAAATTCATTGCCGGTTCTCGCCAAGGCCGTAATCATGCCGAACCCGGCCACGGTCGTAATGGCGTAGACAATGACATAGAACATCGCGGCGGAATAGCCGTCCGGATTGGCGGCGATAATGCCCAACAATAGGAAACCGACGTGCCCGATACCGGAATACGCCAACAGACGTTTCAGGTTATCCTGCACTAAGGTGATAACGGCACCGACAATCAACGACAAGATCGAAATCATGATAATCAACGATTGCCAATCTTCCACCAGGCCTGGCAGACCTTCCACCAACAAACGGTACATAATGGCAAAGGCCGCAAGCTTTGGTGCGGTACCAATGTACAGCGTCACCGCCGTTGGCGCACCGTGATAAACGTCCGGCACCCACATATGGAACGGAACCGCACCCAGTTTAAACGCCAAGCCGATGACCACAAAAACCACGCCGAATGACAGAACCACGTGATCCACATTGCCGGAAGCAATCACATCGGCCATTTCATTGAACTGAATGGTGCCGGTCGCACCGTAAAGCATCGAGAAGCCATACAACAACATACCGGTGGCCAATGCGCCCAACACAAAGTATTTCATGGCGGATTCCAAGGCAAATTGGTTGTCCTTACGCATGGCCACCATGGCATAGATCGCCAAGGACATGATTTCCAGCCCCAGGTACAAGGTAATCAGGTTATAAGCGGACACCATGACAAACATGCCCAGCACACCGAACAATCCTAAGGTGAAATATTCACCCCGATAGAATTTCTGCTGCAGAAGATACTCTTTCGAGAACAAGAAGATCCCCATCGAAATAATGACGATAAAGAGCTTCAGCACATCGCCGAAAGCGTCACGCACAAAACTCCCGTCGAACGTCAGGACTTGCTCAACGGAGAAGCTGGTCAAAACCAAATAACCAACGACCAACAAAATCAACTGAGTGGCATAATAGGTTGCGAATTCGCTACGCTTAGACCAGATAGTGTCTGCAACCAACAACAAAGATGTCAGGGTCAATAAGACAATCTCTGGAATTGCAGGGGTAAAACTGGGAATAACAAAGTTCATACGATTAACTCACCTATTGTTTCTTATAGTTTTGACGTGGTCGCTTGAATCAGCAGATTGGCCACCGAAGAATGCATCACATCAATCAATGGAGCCGGGTAGACACCCAACAGCACAACCGCCACGGCAAGTGTCGCCATAATTGCGAATTCGCGTTTATTCAAATCTTGCAAGGTTCCGACGTTGTCATTCGCCACCGCACCGAAGAAGACACGTTTTACCATCCACAGGGTATAAGCCGCGCCGATAATCAAGGTGGAAGCCGCAATCACACCGTACCAGACATTCGCTTTGAATGAGGCTAGGATAACCATGAATTCACCCACGAACCCGGACGTGCCCGGCAAACCGGCATTCGCCATCGCAAACAACACGGCAAAGAAGCCGAACCACGGCATGGTGTTCACCACCCCGCCGTAAGCGGAAATTTCACGGGTATGCATACGGTCATACAAGACACCGATCATCAAGAACATCGCGCCGGAAATGAACCCGTGGGAAATCATTTGAATCATGGCCCCTTCCATCCCGATCATCGAACCTTGGATGGAACCGGTGTTTTGAACAATGTCATACACTAGGAACATACCGATGGTCACGAAGCCCATGTGGGAAATCGAGGAATAGGCCACCAGTTTTTTCATGTCTGACTGCACCATGGCCACCAGACCGATGTAGAAAATCGCAATCAAGGACAAAACGATGACCAACCAATCCAATTCCATCGCCGCGTCCGGCGTAATCGGCAAACTGAAACGTACGAAGCCGTAGCCCCCCATTTTCAGCATGATGGCCGCCAGCACAACGGAACCGGCCGTTGGTGCCTGAACGTGCGCATCCGGCAACCAAGTATGCACCGGGAACATCGGCACCTTGACCGCGAAGGCAATCAAGAACGCCAGGAAAATCAGAATCTGCGCCATGTACGACAAGGACATGCTATGGAAATCCAAAATCGAGAAGCTGCCGGACTGGAAGTACATATACAGGAACGCTACCAGCATGAAGACCGACCCGAAGAAGGTATACAGGAAGAACTTGATGGTCGCGTAGACACGGTCCGGGCCACCCCACTTACCGATGACAATGAACATCGGAATCAACAGCGCTTCCCAGAACACATAGAACAGAATCCCGTCTAAAGCAACAAAGACCCCAATCATCAGGCCTTGCATAATCATGAAGGCGCCCATGTATTGTTCGACGCGTTCTTTAATCACGTCCCAAGCCGATGCAATGACCAGAATCTGGGTAAAGGTCGTCAACAAGACCAATGGCATGGACAAGCCGTCCACACCCAGGCTGTAATAAATATTGAATTGCGGAATCCACTCGACTCGCTCGACGAACTGCATCGCCGAGGTAGTGGTATCAAAATTCGTCCACAGCGGAATCGAGCACAAAAAGGTAACGACGGAAATAAAAAGCGCAAACCATTTCGCAAACGCATCTCGATTCGATCCCACGAATAAAATCAGTAAACCGCCCAGAATGGGTAACCAAATCAGGGTACTTAAAATAGGCAAATCGAAAATCATGTTATGTAATTCCCTTCTCTTTTATTTCTTATCATCATTACCAAAGTACCCAAACCAGCATCGCCAGCAGGCCGAAAATCATCACGAACGCATAATGGTATAGATAACCGGTTTGGCTCAATCTCAACGCTCCCGCCGCATTCGCGATGGACGTGAAGGTATTGGTCACAATGCCGGTATCGATCATCTTGACGTCGATGCCCTTCCAGAAGAAGTCACCCAGCTTGCGCGCACCGTTCACAAACACAATGTCATTGAAACGGTCGAAGCCATAGGCATTATCCAACACATAGGCACCGCGCGGGCAGGCCTGGCGAATTTTAGCTGGCCACTCCGGCTTCTTCAGATAAAACAACCAGGCCAGGAACACACCGGACAGAGCCAAAATAACCGGGGCCGTCGTCAGGGAGTGCAGAATCATATCAATCACGCCGTGATATTGCTCTGCATAAATTTTGCCGAGAACGTCATGTTGCGGCAAAACGGTAATAGAATCACCGAAGTAAGCACCGGAGAAAATACCTCCGACCATTGGAATGCCCATTATGGCGGCCGGAATCGCCAACATAATCAACGGAATCGTTACCACCTTAGGCGATTCGGTGATTTTGTGGCTCTTCACGTAATCCGACTCTTCGCCATGGAACACGACAAAGAACATACGGAAGCTGTAGAAGGCCGTGACAAAGACACTGATCAACAACAAGACCTGGGCATAGCCCGCACCGAAGATATCGGTCTGGTCGGTTGCCATCAAGATACTGTCTTTCGAGAAGAACCCGGAGAAGCCTGGGAAACCAATCAAAGCCAAGGAACCGATCAACAACGCCCAATAAGTGATCGGCATGTGCTTACGCAAACCGCCCATTTGACGAATATCCTGAATATGGTGCATGGCGATGATGACCGAACCGGCCGCCAAGAACAACAAGGCTTTAAAGAAAGCGTGCGTCAAAACATGGAACATGCCCGCCGCGTAAGCGGACGCACCCAGTGCGGCAACCATGTAACCCAATTGGGACAAGGTCGAATACGCCACCACGCGTTTAATGTCGTTCTGAACAATCCCCAGAACCCCCATCATAAAGGCGGTGGTCGCACCGATAATCAAAATCACGCTCAAAGCCACTTCGGACAATTCATAGGCCGGCGACAAACGGGCTACCATGAAGATACCCGCCGTTACCATGGTGGCGGCGTGGATCAAAGCGGAAATCGGCGTCGGGCCTTCCATCGATTCCGGCAGCCAAACGTGCAACGGCATCTGAGCCGATTTACCCATGGCACCGATAAACAACAACAAACACAGAACGGTAATCATCGACCATTCCACGCCAGGGAAAAAGCTCATTTGAATATGTTGATTTGCTTCCAGCCCAGCAAAGAACTCTTCGTAGTCCAAGGTATTGAAATACATGACCACAACGGCAATCCCCAGAATGAAGCCGAAGTCACCGACACGGTTCACTAGGAAGGCCTTCAAATTTGCCTGAATCGCCGATTCACGCTTCATGTAGAAACCGATCAACAGGTAAGAGACCAAGCCCACGGCTTCCCAACCGAAGAACAACTGCAGGAAGTTGTTCGCCATCACCAACGACAACATCGAGAAGGTGAACAAAGAAATATAGCTGAAGAAACGCTGATAATACGGGTTGCTATGATCGTAATCTTCGTCATGATCCATATAACCGATGGTATAGATGTGAACCATCAAGGAAACGAACGTCACCACCAACATCATCGTGGCAGACAAACGGTCGATCATGTAACCGATTTCAAATTTAATGCCGTCCGACACCAGCCAAGTGTAAAGCGATGCATTGTACGTCGCATGGCCTTCAAAGATGAACAGCCAGAAGACGTAAGCCGACAAGACAGTGGATACCGCCACACCGAAGATCGTCACCGTGTGAGCACCACGACGCCCGATTCGGCGCCCGAACAAACCGGCCGCCACAGCACCAAACAATGGCGACAAAAGGATAATCGTTAATAGAAATTTTAATAGCATTGTTGTTATTACCCTTTCATTGAACCTAAATCATCAACATTGATACTTTTTCGATTACGGAAGACCAATACGATGATGGCCAAACCAATCGCCGCTTCAGCGGCCGCAACCGTTAGGATGAAAAAGACAAAAATTTGTCCGGTAACATCATTCAAGAAGTGCGAGAACGCCACCAAATTGGTATTGACGGCAAGCAACAATAATTCAATCGACATCAATAATACGATGACGTTTTTACGGTTCAGGAAAATCCCTGCCATGCTGATCATGAAAAGAATCGCACCGAAAATTAAGTAATCCGATAACGCTATCATCAGTCTTCCTCCTTCACAGGGATGTCTTTCTCGACCACTGCGTCCATTTTGACCATTTTGAATCGCTCAGAAGCCTGAACCTTAACCTGTTTATCGATGTCTTGATACAACACCTCTTTCGGCGCCCGGCGACGCAATGTCAACGTAATGGCCGCCACAATACCGACCAACAACAACACCGCTGCCAAAATAAAGGCATAAGCGTGTTCGGTATACAACGGCACCGCAATCGACAAGGTATTGCTGTCTTCCGCGCCGACTTGCGCGGGTGCGGCATACTGTTCCAAACCAAAACGTTCCGGCCCCAACACCAAGTACATTAAGGCAAAAATCGCCAGGCCTGCCAAAACACCCAAAGGTAAATAACGGGTAAACCCTTCTTTCAAACGTGCAATATTGATGTCCAACATCATTACCACAAAGAGGAACAGCACCATCACCGCCCCAACGTAAACCAGAATCAACACCAGCCCTAAGAATTCAGCTTGAGCCGTTAACCAGACACCGGCGGTTGCAATAAACGCCAATACCAACCAAAGCGCGGCCTTAACCGGGTTTTTAACACTGATCACCATCAGACCGGAAAAAACAGAAATCGCCGCTAACAGATAAAAAATAAATTGCTCAAAAGTCATTGAATACAGTCTCTTTATTAACGGTACTTCGCATCCGCTGCTCGATCGGCAGCAATTTGCTTCTCATGTTTATCACCAAAGGCCAAGAGTTTTTCCTTGGTCATGATGTGCGGTCCTCTCTCGTGGAACTCATATTCAAAAACACGCGTTTCCACAATTGCATCCACCGGACAGGCTTCTTCACAGAAGCCGCAGTAGATGCATTTGAACATGTCGATATCGTACTGAGTGGTACGACGACTCCCGTCGTCACGCTCTTCCGATTCGATGGTGATGGCGTTGGCCGGGCAAACCGCCTCACACAATTTACAGGCAATGCAACGCTCTTCACCATTCTCATAGCGGCGCAAAGCATGATGGCCGCGGAAACGCGGTGACAGAGGTGTTTTCTCTTCCGGATAACGGACGGTAATTTTCTTTTTGAACAGATATTTACCGGTGACCGCCAACCCTTTGAACAATTCGGTCAATCCAAAGGTTTTTACTTGATGTTTGATAAATGCAATCATAACGAACCTCTTTAATTGAACCACGGGCCAAATTTAAAATATTCCATCACGCCGACCACAAAGACCCAGACGATGGTGACCGGAATCAACACCTTCCAGCCCAAACGCATGATTTGGTCATAACGGTAACGCGGGAAAGTCGCACGGAACCAGAGGAATAAGAACAATAGGAAAGCCACTTTTGCAAACAGCCAGATAAAGCCTGGTACCCATGCAAAGGCCGCTTCCAAACCAGGAATGCCTTCAAACGGTGACAACCAGCCACCCATAAACATGATGGCGGTCATGAACGAAATCAAAATCATCATGGCATACTCAGCCAGGAAGAAAACGGCAAAGGCCATACCGGAATATTCAACGTGGAAACCGGCAACGATTTCAGACTCCCCTTCCGCCACATCGAATGGGGCACGGTTGGTCTCCGCCACACCGGAAATAAAATAAACAAAGAACATCGGTAGCAATGGAATCCAGTACCAGTGCCAGAAGCCACCTTGCTGACCATTCACGATCGCGGTCAAGTTCATGCTGTCAGCGACCATCAAAACCGTCACCAACGCGAAGCCCATCGCAATTTCATAAGAGATTTTTTGTGCCGAGGCACGCATCGCACCTAGGAACGCATACTTTGAGTTAGAGGCCCAGCCGGAAATGATTACCCCATACACGCCAATCGAGGCTACGGCCAAGACATACAACACACCGGCATTGATATCGGAGACAACGACACCATTGTCATCAAACGGAATCACCGCCCAGGCCGCCACAGCTGGCGCAATGGTCAAGATCGGCGCCACCACGAACAAATACAAGTTCGACTGGGACGGCATCACGATTTCTTTGAACATCAACTTCAAGGCATCGGCAATCGGCTGCAACCAGCCTTTTGGTCCAACACGGTTCGGCCCCATACGCACCTGCATGTAACCGATGACTTTACGTTCCGCAAACGTCAACCAGGCCACCGCCAGCATCACCGGCAAGATCACCGCCACGGCTTGCAGCAATAAGGTAATTAAAATGGCCAACCAGTCAAATAAAAAGGAAGAAAGCCAAGCTTGTAACGCATCAAACATATTATTTATACCCTCTACCTTTAATTTGCCACAGCCTGCGCATCCGGTGTCGCTTGCAAGGACGGCGAACGTCTCACCAGCGAATCCACTTGATACATTGAAAGCCATTGTGTGCCGATCAAATCCATGCTTTCCGGCATTTCAAACGTCATACCGGACAAGTCGAACGAACGCAGTTCGTCGGAAACCTCTGCAAACAGTTGATTGCTGTGGGTGTATTCAAAACCGTCCAAGTCTAACAGGTTGCCCAGTACTCGGATGATTTTCCAAGCCGCTTTCGCATCTCCTGCCGGCTCTACCGCCATTTTGAAAGATTGCTTCAACCCACAGGCATTGACAAAGGTGCCGGCGGTTTCCGCAAAAGAAGCGATTGGCAACATAACGTCCGCATATTCACGCTGAACGTCGCTGTCGAATAGGGTTAAATTAATCACACATTCCGCTTGCTGCATTGCTTTCAATGCACGAGCACCGTCTTGAATATCTTTTTCAGGTTCAACGTTTAATTAATGAAACAATTCATGTTTTCAGACAGAATATCATTGGTATTCAAACCGGATTTCGGCACAAAACCGGCCATGTGTGCGCCCACTTCATTGGCAGACATCGGCAATACATTTAAAGTTGCGCCAGTTGCATCTGCAATTAAGCTGGCCAATTTAACTAGCTTGGCGTAATGCGTATCCATCTGGGCGATTTGCCCGACCATAATGGCCGTTTTGCGACCGTCTTTCAGGCGTTGAGCCGCTTGACGATGCGCATCGCTCACTTCAATGGTTTTTGACCAGGCCTGGTCCTTTTCACCATTCAGTTCCAATACGGCTTTTGCTAAAGCGGCCAGTTCATTAACCAGGTTTTCGGCCGCGAACTCATCCGAAAGATCGTAGTTGAAATCAAATTTCACTGGGTTGACCGAAACCACTTGCGCGCCATTCAAAGCCGCTTTGCGAACACGGTGATTCAGCATCGGTAATTCTTTACGCAAATACGTGCCGATCAACAACACCGAATCCAAGCCTTCGACAGCTTCGAAATCGTGGTTTAATTTCGGAGCGGCAATTCCGCCAAAAGAATCCATCTCGAAGTCGACTTGACGCAAACGATGCTCCAAGTTTTCAACCCCCAAACCACGGAACAATTTTTGTGCAATGTGCAATTCTTCCAAAGTCGCATTCGGAGAAGCAAACATGGCCATTTTCGAAGCATCTGTCTGGGCGTAATGTTTCAGTTTGTCCGCCACGAACGCCAAAGCGGTTTCCCAGTCAACGACTTTCCACTGACCTTTTTCTTTGATCATTGGCGATTTTAGGCGGTCATCGGCATTCAAGGCTTCATAAGAGAAACGGTCTCGATCCGAAAGCCACACCTCATTGATGCTTTCATTTTCGTCCGGTACCACACGCTTCACTTCATCATTTTTAGAGTGCAGGATAATGTTAGAACCGATGCTGTCATGCGGCGCAATCCCTTTATGGGATTTCAATTCCCACGGACGAGCGGAATAACGGAAAGGTTTCGACGTCAAGGCACCGACCGGACACAAATCAATCATATTTCCGGACATTTCGGAAGTAACGGAACGCTCAATATAAGTCCCAATTTCCATCCATTCGCTTCGACCGGTGGCCCCCAGTTCCATCATCCCAGCCACTTCCTGACCGAAACGGACACAGCGGGTACAGTGAATGCAGCGCGTCATATCCGTATGAATCAAAGAGCCGATGTTCTTGTCACCCAAAATACGCTTGGCTTCTGTGTATTTGGACACGTCATCGCCATACTCCATCGCGACGTCTTGCAACTCACATTCGCCACCTTGGTCACAAATCGGGCAGTCCAATGGGTGGTTGATCAACAGAAATTCCATAACGGATTTTTGTGCCGTCAACGCTTTGGCCGATTTCGTTTGTACTTTCATCCCGTCGGTGACCGGAGTCGCACAAGCCGGTAACGCTTTGGGCGCACCTTCTACGTCAACCAAACACATCCGGCAGTTTGCCGCGATTGATAGTTTTTTGTGATAACAAAAACGCGGAATCGAAATTTGAGCGTCATCCGCGACATCAATCAGCATGTCGCCTTCATGAGCTTCAACCACTTGTCCGTTAATCTCAATCTTTACCATAATTTCAAACCTAAATTTATTGGGGTATGCGTCGACAGTAATTCATTATTGTCTGTCGAAAATACTGCAACCGTGCTCAATGTAATGACGGAATTCATGTTCAAAGTGCTGCAGGAAGCTGGTAACCGGAATCGTCGCAGCATCCCCCAAACCACAAATCACACGCCCCATAATTTTGCCCGAAACGTCTTTGAGCAATTCCAAGTCTTCCGGACGGCCTTTTCCTTGACGGATGCGGTGTACCACACGATACATCCAGCCCGTTCCTTCACGACACGGCGTACATTGGCCGCAAGACTCTTCGTAATAGAACCAAGTCAAGCGCTCCAACGCTTTGACCATATCGGTATGATCGTCCATTACCACCACAGAACCGGCCCCTAAAAAAGACCCGGCTTTGGCAATGGAATCGTAATCCATATTCATTTCCAACGCTTTTTCGGCAGGCAGAACGGCCGTTGAAGAACCGCCCGGAATCAAGGCTTTAAACTGACGCCCTTTCCAAATACCGCCAGCGGCGTCCAACAAATCTTTAAACGGTGTGCCCATGCGAATTTCAAAGTTACCCGGTTTTTCGACATGACCGGATACCGCGAAACATTTGGTACCGCCAGCGTTTTGCACACCCAAGTCAGAGAACCACTCACCGCCTTTCGCTAGAATCATAGGAATCGAAGCCAAGGTTTCCGTGTTATTGATGGTGGTTGGCTTGCCATAAAGCCCGTAACTGGCTGGGAACGGCGGTTTGAAACGTGGTTGCCCTTTCTTACCTTCGATGGACTCGACCAAGGCCGTTTCTTCACCACAGATATAGGCCCCGGCACCCAAATGGGTATAGAGGTCAAAATCAAAACCGGACCCCAAAATATTTTTACCTAACAAACCGGCTTCACGCGCTTGATTGATGGCGTTATCGAACCGTTTGTACGGTTCCCAAAACTCACCGCGAATGTAATTGTAACCAGCACAGGCACCAATCACGTAACCGGCGATCATCATCCCTTCCACTAATTGGTGGGGGTTATAACGCAAAATGTCGCGGTCTTTAAATGTGCCTGGCTCCCCTTCATCCGAATTACACAAAATGTATTTCGGTCCGGGCGCCGCACGATTCATAAAGCTCCACTTTAAACCGGTTGGGAAACCGGCCCCACCGCGCCCACGGATATTGGAGGTTTTCACCTCATCGATAATCTCTTGCGGCGAAATTTCGCCTGCCAGCACTTTTTTCCAGATTTCATAACCGCCGTTGGCAATATAGGTTTCAATATCCCAAGGCGTGTCTAGATGATTCAAGCGGTAGCAACATTCATTTAACGGAATCATTTTCACTACTCCAAGCCATCTAAAATTTCATCAACGGATGCTTCGGTCAGGTTTTCATAATATTCCTTACCGATCATCATCATTGGAGCCCCGCCACATGCGCCCAGGCACTCCACTTTTTTGATGGTAAACTTGCCGTCGTCCGTTACTTCACCGACACCCACGCCAAGTTTGTTTTCCAAATGTTCTAGAATTTCATCGCTGCCGCGCAGCATACAGGAAATATTGGTACACAAACAAATCTTATGCTTGCCGACCGGTTCATGTTCATACATGGAATAGAAGGTGGCCACCTCATAGACCGCGATCGGTGTCATATCCAAATAATCCGCCACCTGATCCATCAGTTCGGTTGTCAAATGACCACCGTTCACCTCTTGGACGATACGCAAAGCCGGCATGACCGCCGATTGCTTCTGATCAGCCGGATAATGTGACACCCAACGGTCGATGCGCGCTTTCACGTCGCCTTGAATGATGTTTTCATTCACTGAACTCATCGGTCAATCTCCCCAAATACGATATCTTGTGTCCCTATAATGGCTACGACATCCGCAATCATATGCCCTTTTGCCATTTCATCCAGAGCGGCCAGATGCGGGAAGCCAGGCGCTCTGACTTTCAAGCGGTAAGGCTTGTTGGCGCCATCCGAAACCATGTAAATACCAAATTCACCTTTTGGGTGTTCAACCGCGGCATAGGCCTCTCCTTCCGGAACAGAATACCCTTCCGTAAAGAGTTTAAAGTGATGGATAAGCGCCTCCATGCTTGACTTGGCGTCTTCACGAGAAGGCGGCGTCACTTTATGATCCTCAGAAATGACCGGGCCTGGGTTTTCTTTCAGCCATTTCACACATTGTTTGATAATTTTATTGGATTCACGCATCTCCGCGACACGTACCAAGTAGCGGTCATAACAATCACCGGTTTGTCCGACAGGGATATCGAAATCCAACTTATCGTAGACTTCATACGGTTGTTTCTTACGCAAATCCCATGCAATGCCCGAGCCTCTCAACATCGGGCCAGTAAAGCCCAACTGCATCGCGCGCTCTGGCGATACAATACCGATATCCACCGTTCTTTGCTTCCAGATTCGGTTATCGGTCAACAGGGTTTCATATTCGTCAACATACCCTGGAAAGCGCTCTGTAAAAGCTTCAATAAAGTCCAGCAACGAACCTTCGCGTGTTTCGTTCAGCTGATCTAATTTTTTACCGGAATGCCATTCGGATTCCTCGTATTTCGCCATGGTATCCGGCAAATCACGATAGACGCCACCTGGACGATAATAAGTGGCGTGCATCCGCGCACCGGAAACGGCTTCATAACAATCCATTAAGTCTTCGCGTTCACGGAAAGCGTACAAAAAGACCGTCATGGCGCCGATATCCAGAGCATGCGCTCCCAGCCACATCAAGTGATTCAAAATACGGGTAATTTCATCGAACATCACGCGAATGTACTGCGCGCGTTCCGGCACGTCCAAGTCGAGCATTTTTTCAATCGCCATGACATAGGCGTGCTCGTTCGACATCATGGAAACATAATCCAGACGATCCATATAACCGATGGAGTGGTTATAAGGTTTATACTCCGCCAATTTTTCCGTTCCACGATGCAACAGCCCAATATGCGGATCAGAGCGGACAATCGTTTCGCCGTCCAACTCCAAAACCAAACGCAACACGCCGTGTGCAGATGGATGCTGAGGACCGAAGTTAAGGGTATAGTTACGAATTTCAGACATAATTAGCTCTACTTATCCATTAGGTTCGGCATCATTACGAATCACGCGCGGTACATTCACGCGGTTCTCAATCGTAACAGGCTCATAAACAACTCGTGCTTTCTCAGCGTCGTAGCGCATTTCAACATGCCCCGTCAACGGGAAATCTTTACGCAACGGATGCCCCACGAAACCGTAATCGGTCAAAATACGTCTCAAGTCCGGGTGACCGCTAAACAAAATCCCGAACAAATCAAACGCTTCACGTTCATACCAATCGGCACAATTCCAGATCGAAACCACTGAATCCACGACCGGCATCTTCGAATCTTCCGGAAACACTTTCACTCTTAAGCGAAGGTTATGCTCGACAGACAATAAGTGATAGACGACGGCAAACCGTCTTGGCAAATCAACATTGTCATCGGACTCATCTTCTGCAAAATCAAAAACACCACGACTAAAGCCGGCTTTCGTCGCTTTGCGGGTTTCCCAAGTTACATCACCATATGCCAAGTAATCCACACCGCAAATGTCGATCAATAACTCAAAACCCAAATCCGTTTTCAGCTTTTCAAATGCTTTGAGCGCCTGAGAAGGGGCCAGTTCAACCGTCAATTCATCCAAGGCGATTTCTGAAGCGACCACGGCATCCGCCAAGGCCGTTTGAACGTTTGTTTGTAAATCCAATACCGATTGTTTCATAAAACTTTCCCGTTCTGTTTCAGACTAGCGCGCAATCGTGTTCGTGCGTTTAATTTTATTTTGCAGCTGAATAATGCCGTATAACAAAGCTTCAGCCGTTGGAGGGCAGCCCGGCACATAAATATCTACCGGAACAATACGGTCACAACCACGCACAACGGAATAGGAATAATGATAGTACCCTCCGCCGTTAGCACAGGATCCCATCGAAATCACCCAACGCGGCTCGGCCATTTGGTCATAGACTTTACGCAAAGCTGGCGCCATTTTATTGACCAAGGTTCCCGCAACGATCATCACGTCCGATTGGCGAGGGCTTGGGCGAAAAATAATGCCAAAACGGTCCAAGTCGTAACGTGCCGCACCGGCATGCATCATCTCCACGGCACAGCAAGCCAAGCCAAACGTCATCGGCCATAAAGACCCCGTACGGGCCCAGTTAATGAGCTTATCTGCAGAAGTGGTGACTACCCCTTCCTTTAAAACGCCTTCTATTCCCATTCCAGCGCTCCTTTTTTCCATTCATAGATAAAGCCAACGACCAGCAACGACAGGAAAGCGGCCATGGCCATTAAGCCAAAGGTCCCCACCTCTTCCAGCGCGATCGCCCACGGAAACAGGAAAGCAATTTCCAAGTCAAAAATAATGAACAGAATCGCGACCAGATAAAAGCGGACATCGAATTTCATCCGAGAGTCTTCAAAGGCTTCGAAGCCACACTCATAAGGCGACAGTTTTTCTGGATCGGGCTTTCTAGGGCCCAAAATATAGCCCATTACAATAGGCCCGACACCAAACAGAATGCCCAATACGACAAAAACGAGAATGGGTAAATAATTTTCTAGCATAGGTTTTAAGCCCCTCTAGTTCAAAATGCACCGCTACATTTTGATTTCCGCTGATGAATTCAGCTTGTATCGTTATTAGCGCATCCTGCGCTCGTTAATCATGGTGCCGATGGCCGGACTTGAACCGGCACGGCTTACGCCACTACCCCCTCAAGATAGCGTGTCTACCAATTCCACCACATCGGCAAATTCTTTTATCAGTTCGGTACGACCGGTTCTTCCGGCGACGTATCCGCTTTTTCTTCAACAACAGGCTTTTGCACAACACTTTGATAGCCCTTAGCTTGCTGAGCGCCCAAGTACGCCAGAGTTAAACTGGTGATAAAAAACACCACCGCAACAACGGACGTCACTTTGAGCATAAAACTATTGGAGCCACTGCTGCCAAACACGGACTGAGAAGATCCGCCACCAAAGTTGGCACCGGCATCGGCTCCTTTCCCCTGCTGTAGCAACACCAGCACAATCAAAACAAATGCAATCACCAAATGGACTGCCAAAATAATTTGAAACATATTACTGTTCTCCTGCCGCACGACAAATGGCGATAAAATCGTCGGCGTTCAAAGAAGCACCGCCAATCAAACCGCCATCAATATCCGGCTGACTAAATAACTCGGCCGCATTGTCAGGTTTGACACTGCCACCGTATTGAATAATAACTTTCTCCGCAACCGTCGAATCTTTGGATGCCAATAGCCCACGAATAAAGGCATGCACTTCTTGCGCCTGAGCGGCGGAGGCGGTTTTTCCGGTTCCAATCGCCCAAACCGGTTCATACGCAATCACAACTTTATCAAAGGCGGCGATGCCGACCATATCAATAACGGCATTCAACTGAGTTGAAATAACACTTTCCAATTGACCGGACTCGCGCTCTTCAAGGGTTTCACCCACACACAAAATGGGGGTCAAATTCATGTCCAAAGCCGTTTTAACCTTATCGGCAATCTCCGCATCGGTTTCACCATAAATGGCTCGGCGCTCCGAATGCCCCAAAATCACATAATCACACCCTAGGTCTTTCAACATCGCAGCGGACGTTTCCCCTGTATAAGCGCCGCTAACGGGTTCCACCGCGATATTCTGCCCGCCCATGGCAATATTACTTGCCACTAAGCAATTTTTTGTATAGTCTAAATACACCGCAGGTGGACAAACGGCAACCGATACATTCCCGACTGATTCTGCCTGAGCATTCAAACCGGTCACAAGTGTTTTGATTGAGGCCTTATCCCCGTGCATTTTCCAATTCCCAGCAACGAATAACTGTCTCATCCCGTTTAGTCTCCGACACAAAATTCCGCCTATATTAGCGGTTTCTTTTTCAAAAAACAATCTTGACAATCTTAACAAAATTCTGTTTCAACGGCCTGTACAAGGCTTGAAACTTCGCTTTCCACTAAGGTCAAATCTTCCCCTTCTACCATTACCCGGATCAAGGGTTCCGTTCCAGATGCGCGAATCAAAACACGCCCCTTTCCGGCCATTCTTTTTTCCGATGCCTCAACAGCGGCATTCAACGCCTCATTCCCCTCTAGGTTTGCGACGCCATCTATACGAACATTCTTGAGAATTTGCGGATATTTTTTCATACCTCGCTTCAAATCCTGCAATTTTTGGCCAGACTCAACCAAAATCGCAACCACTTGCAGAGCCGCTACAATACCGTCTCCCGTCGATGCTTTATTCAGACACAAAACATGGCCGGATGGTTCCGCACCTAAAGACCACCCGTTTTCCACTAAGGCTGACATGACATAACGATCCCCAACAGCAGTTCTGAGCAACTCGATCCCTTTTTCTTTTAAAGCATTTTCCAGCCCTAGGTTGGTCATTAAGGTGCCAACCACCCCTTCGACCGGAAACTTGGATCCAGCGGCGAGAATATAGAGAATTTCATCACCATCGACAACCTCGCCTTCTCCATCCACCATCATGACGCGGTCGCCGTCGCCGTCAAACGCAATGCCGAAATCGGCTTTCTCCAAAAGCACTCGCGCTTGAAGCTGCTCTAAGTCGGTCGCACCGCAATTCTCATTGATGTTGATACCATCCGGCTCGGCCCCGATGGTAATCACTTCCGCTCCTAACTCCCGAAATACGGATGGCGCTATGTGATAGGTCGCTCCGTTGGCGCAATCCAGCACAACCTTATAACCGTCAAGTTTCTGAAAACTGTCGTAGGTGCTTTTACAAAATTCGATATAACGACCTGCCGCGTCATCAACCCGTTTAGCACGCCCCAATTTGGATGATGAACAAATGGACAATTCTTCTTCAAAAGCCGCTTCAACATTGCATTCCATCTCATCGGAAATTTTCTTGCCCTTTCCGGAAAAAAACTTAATGCCGTTATCATAATGCGGATTATGCGACGCACTGATCACAATCCCCGCATCCGCATGAAACGTTTGTGTCAAGTAAGCAATCGCCGGCGTCGGCATTGGTCCCAGCAACAACACATCTATTCCCGCAGAAATAAAGCCGGCTTCTAATGCGGATTCAAACATATAGCCTGAGATACGAGTGTCCTTACCAATCATAACCTTGGTCCCACCCTGCTCTTTAAGCACCTTCCCCGTTGCCCAGCCAAGCTTCAGAATCTGATCGGGACGAATCAACCCTTTTCCGACTTGATTACGAATCCCGTCCGTACCGAAATATTTCTTTTCTCTTGCCATCTATTTAAAACCCAACATCTCTTATTTTTACAACAACGCCATGGTCACTTTCAGAGCTTGTACCGTTTCGGTCACATCATGCACCCGGACAATCTTAGCCCCTTTCAGCGCGGCCAATGACGCCGCCGCGACACTGCCAATCATGCGCTCACCAACCGGTACATCGCCAAGCAATTCACCAATCATTCGCTTACGCGATACGCCGACCAAGACTGGGTATTGTAATTCAGAAAACATCTCAAGTCGCTCAAACAACTCAACATTATGCGTCAAGGTCTTGCCAAAACCGAACCCTGGGTCCAATACAATCGCTTCACGCTTCACGCCATGCTGGACAGCCTCATCGGCCTTGGCGGCCAAATACTTAAACACTTCATTGAACACGCCATTCTCATATACCGGATTCGCCTGCATATTTTTGGGCGTTCCCTTCTTATGCATCAGGCACACCGCCACCCCTGAGTCGGCGACCAAATCCAGCGCACCATCCGACTCCAAAGCATTGATATCATTAATCATATCTACCTTCAAAGACAGAGATTCTTTCATAACCTGCGGCTTATAGGTGTCAACTGAGACATACGCCTCGCAGTGACTCTTGACCAATTCGATGGCCGGTAACACCCGATCCAACTCTTCCTGTTGCGACACTTCCGGCGCACCAGGCCTGGTCGATTCTCCGCCAATATCAATGATATCCACTCCAGCCGCAACCATGGAGTCGACCTGGCGCAAAATGGCCTCTTTCGACACGAATTGACCGCCATCAGAGAACGAATCCGGGGTCACATTTAAAATACCCATCACCAACGGCATTTCCAAACCGGGATCATGCATTTTTTCAATCAGCGTCACGTGCTTTATCTCCATAAAAAAAACCCCATAAAGGGGTTTTTCTAAACATTCCAGATGGAATCAATGTAATTTTGGCTCGCCGCCTTCAACCGAATCATCCGAGGATAAATCGGTTTTAGCATTATTTTCCGGCGCTTCAGCCTCATCACTTAACACCGGTGTCGAAGACGAATCATCGCCACCGGAGGAACCTTGCTGCCAATCTTTCGGTTCACCCGGTTCCTTGCCTTCCATCAGATTTTTGATCTGATCCGAATCAATGGTTTCATATTGCATCAAGGCATCCGCCATGGCATGCAGCACATCGTTTTTATCCGTCAAAATCTGCTCAGCACGCTGATAGTTTCGGTCAATCAGGTTACGAATCTCGATATCAATCTCTTTAGAGATTTCGCCGGATACATTCGCGTTACGCGACGACCCCATTAAAGAACCGTTATCCTCTTCTTCGTACATCAAAGGCCCCAGCTTGTCGGATAGCCCCCATTTGGTCACCATATTTCGAGCAATCTGAGTGGCACGCATAATGTCATTACTGGCACCGGTCGTGACCGCATCCGCTCCAAAAATCATTTCTTCGGCAATGCGTCCACCGTACAAGCTCGACAACTGACTTTCCAGCTTACGTTTGCTGTAACTGTAAGAATCTTCTTCCGGCAAATACATGGTCACACCCAGTGCTCGTCCACGGGGCATAATACTGACTTTATAAACCGGATCATGTTCTGGCACCAAATACCCGACAATGGCGTGCCCGGCTTCATGGTAAGCCGTGAGTTTTTTCTCTTCCTCACTCATCACCATGCTCTTACGCTCAACCCCCATCAGGATTTTGTCTTTGGCTTTTTCGAAATGCCCTTGGGTCACCAGGCGATCATTGTTACGAGCTGCAAACAGAGCGGCCTCATTCACCAGGTTCGCTAAATCCGCTCCCGAAAAACCAGGGGTTCCACGTGCAATCAAGGCTGGCTTCACATCATCCGACAAAGGTACCTTGCGCATATGCACTTTCAAAATCTGCTCTCGTCCTCGCACATCCGGCAATCCAACCGTCACCTGACGGTCAAAACGCCCCGGACGCAACAACGCGGGATCTAATACATCGGCACGGTTAGTGGCGGCGATTACAATCACCCCTTCATTGCCCTCAAAACCGTCCATTTCCACCAACATCTGGTTCAAGGTTTGCTCGCGCTCATCGTTTCCACCGCCCATGCCGGCCCCACGACTACGCCCCACCGCATCGATTTCATCAATAAAAATAATGCACGGGGAATGCGCTTTGGCTTGTTCGAACATATCACGCACACGAGACGCGCCCACCCCGACGAACATTTCCACAAAGTCCGAACCGGAGATACTGAAGAATGGTACTTTCGCTTCACCAGCAATGGCTTTCGCCAACAAGGTTTTACCTGTCCCCGGCGGCCCTACCATTAAAACGCCTCGCGGAATATTACCGCCTAAATTTTGATATTTTTCCGGATCGCGCAAAAAGTCGACGATTTCCCCAACTTCTTCTTTGGCTTCATCGGCACCGGCCACATCTTCCAAAGTCACTTTAACCTGGTCGTCTGTCAGCATACGCGCCTTACTTTTACCAAATGACATTGGGCCGCCCTTTCCACCCATTCCACCACTCATGGAACGCATAAAGAAAATCCAGATGGCAATCAACAACAACATCGGGAACCAGGAAATAAAAATCTGCATCAACAAACTTTGTTTTTCTGGTGGACGTGCGGTCACTTTGACATTATTGTTCAACAAATCGCCCATCAAACCGGCATCGCCTGGGTTATAGGTAGTAAAAGCCTTTCCGTCGGTGAAGACACCATGAATCGTTCCGCCTTCAATCGAAACTTGGCTGACCGAACCACCACGTACCTGATCGATAAAATCCGAATACGCTAACTGAGAGCTGCTACCCATCAATTTTTGACCGCTGAAATGGTTAAAAATGGACAGCATCACCGTGGCCACCACTGTCCAAATCAAAATATTTTTCAACATATCATTTTTCATAATCCACCTTCGGAATCACTCGCTTTCGCTATTTTTTGACTGTTATATAGGCGTCACTTTACCACAAAACACCATAAATATTCTTTATAGATGCTTAAGCACCCCATTGTTTTTTTACATCATGATAATTGTTTTTAACCATCATAATTGTCGACTTAAGACTTCTTGCCTTTCGCCAGTACGTAAATCTCTTTACTTCGTGGTCTAGACGCCTTCGGCTTACGCGTTAAGACTTTCTGATATTGCTGCCTCAGGTTGTTTAAAAGCTGGTCATACCCTTCACCCTGAAAGACCTTCATCAGCAAATCGCCGTTAGGCTTCAAAACCTGTTCAGCCAAATCCACACACAACTCCACCAGATACATCGCACGCGGGATATCGACACCTTTATTGCCGGTCATATTCGGAGCCATATCCGACATGACCAAATCGACTTCCCGGCCATCCAGCGCATCTAACAAGGCTTGATAAACATCATCTTCTTGAAAATCACCCTGAATAAACGTCACGCCGGCAAAGGGTTCCACCGGTAGAATATCTAGAGCAAACACCCGTCCCTGATCTCCGACTTTATGGGTCGTCCATTGCGACCAACCGCCCGGTGCCGCGCCTAAGTCGATGACGGTCATTCCTTTTTGAAACAGCCGATCTTTTTCATCGATTTCCTGCAATTTATAAATTGCTCGGGAACGCCAACCTTCCTGCTTGGCTTTGTTTACATAGTAATCGTCAAAATGTTCTTTCAGCCAGCCAGCGCTGGATTTACTTCTTGCCATCGTGTTTTACTACTTTTTCCGCTAGAATATCACTTCACCGAAACCAACCGTTACGTTAAAGGGCTTTCGGCAAAACACAACTTCGTTGCTGTTATCGTCAAACCGACATAAGTTATCCATGTCGATTTGATACTTCATAATAATATGTTTTGGAAATTCAATGTCACAGACCAAAAAACTTTCAAATAACCAAAAACGATTTCTTAAAGGGATTGCGCACGGCTTGAACCCGATCATTATGATCGGAGCCAACGGCTTAACAGACAACCTGATGCAAGAACTGGAAAACGCCCTATCGCATCACGAGTTGTTAAAAATCAAAATGGCGTCGGCGGAAAGAGCCGATCGGAAAGACATCATCGATTACATCGTGCAACAAACCGGTGCCGAACTAGTTCAATCCATCGGTAAAACCGTTGTGATTTTCCGCCAAAATGAAGAATCGGAACTTCAACTACCGAAATAATCTTTCTTCAGCTTGCTTTAACGGTCTCCGTTAAAGCAACGCCTCCAAGCCTCGATTCAAATCCGCTCGAATATCCTCAAAACTTTCTAAACCAACCGACACCCGCAATAAATTTTCACTGATCCCACAGGCCAAACGCTCTTCCGACTCCACACGACAATGCGTGGTGGTGGCAGGATGAGTAATACTGGTTTTGACATCGCCCAGATTAGCGGTAATCGATATCATTTGTGTGGCATCCACCACCCGCCAGGCTTCCTCTCGTCCGCCCACAACCCGAAAAGACAATAATCCGCCCGGTCCTTTTTGCTGTTTCGCCACCAAATCATGCTGAGGGTGTGACGCCAGGCCTGGATAAAACACCGATTCCACCGCTGGATGGGACTGTAACCATTCCGCCAAGCGCAATGCGCGCTCGCAATGTGCATCCATGCGTAGCTTCAAGGTTTCCAGGCCTTTGAGAAAGACCCAGGCATTGAACGGACTCATCGACGGCCCTGCCGTGCGAATCACGCCTCGAATATGTTCTTCAATCAAGGCTTCAGACCCCACAACCGCGCCACCGATCATACGACCTTGTCCATCCAAGAACTTTGTCGCGGAATGCACCACTAAATCGGCCCCCAACGTCAAAGGCGTTTGCAGCGCCGGCGTGCAAAAACAGTTATCGACAATTAAAAGCGCTTCATTCCCATGCGCCAAGTCCGCCAGGGCCGTCAAATCGGCCACTTCGGTCAAAGGATTGGAAGGGGTTTCTAAGAATAACGCTTTGGTCTTTGGCGTAATGGCCTTTTGCCATGCGTCCAACTCCGTCAAAGGCACATAAGTAATGTCAATACCGAACTTTTTCAGGTAACGATCGAACAGCGCTTTGGTCGTACCGAATACGCTTCTCGATGAAACGATGTGATCGCCGGATTCCAGTAATCCTAAAAACGTCGATAAAATAGCGGCCATACCAGAAGCGGTGCCCACACAGCTTTCACCCTGCTCCAACGCGGCTAAGCGCTTTTCAAAAGCGCGCACCGTAGGGTTGGTGAAGCGGGAATACACATTCCCCGCTTCATTTCCGGCAAAGCGGTCAGCGGCCTGCTGAGCGGAGTGATAACGAAAACTGGAGGTCGGAAAAATCGCTTCGGAGTTTTCTTGTTCCTGTGTCTGATCATACCCATAACGGATGGCCAGCGTTTCCAAATCATAATCATCAGTCATCAGAAGCATCACCATTATAAATGCCGACCGGCTCCTGACCGACACGTTTCTGAGAGGTTTGCGCCGAATCGTTTCGGTTTTGGTCCAGTGATTCAAGATACTCCGGCGTGATATCCCCGGTGACATAGCAGCCACTGAAACAGGAAGTGTCAAACTCTTTAATCGATTTATTCCCCTGCCAGACGGCTTCGATCAAATCGTCCAGATCTTGGTAGAACAAACGATCCGCCCCAATGTAATCGGCGATTTCTTTAATATCTCGCCCATTCGCCACCAATTCGGACGCACTTGGCATATCGATACCGTATACATACGGATAACGTACAGCCGGTGCCGCAGACGCGAAATAAACCTTTTTAGCGCCCGCTTCGCGGGCCATTTGCACGATTTCGCCCGACGTCGTGCCACGAACAATAGAGTCGTCAACCAATAGAATATTTTTCCCTTCAAACTCCAAAGGGACGGCATTTAATTTTTGGCGCACGGATTTTTTACGCAAGGTCTGCCCCGGCATGATAAAAGTTCGCCCGATATAACGATTCTTAATAAACCCTTCTCGATAAGGCTTACCGAGCATATCCGCCAACTGCAAGGCCGAGGTCCGGCTGGTGTCTGGAATCGGCATCACCACATCGATGTCATTTTCTGGCCAATCACGCAAAATCTGTTCGGCCAATTTTTCCCCCATTCGCAAGCGCGATTTATACACCGAAATATCATCGATCATCGAATCGGGACGCGCAAAATAGACAAACTCGAAAATACACGGACTGTATTGCGGGTTGTCAGCACACTGCTTAAACTGAATACTCCCCGCCTCACTCACCACAACAGCTTCACCCGGCTCCAAGTCTTTCAACAACTCAAAGCCGGCGGCATCCAGCGCCACACTTTCCGAAGCCACCATGTAATCCGTACCCGCAGACATTTTACGCTGCCCAACCACAATCGGGCGCAATGCAAACGGGTCCCGAAAACCAAACAACCCCACACTCGGAATCACCCCCACAGCCGCATACCCGCCACGGGCGCGCTTATGCACTCGGGAAATAGCACTGAAAATATCTTCCGCATCCACAAATAACTTTTTCTGCTGCATCAATTCATGGGCAAACACATTCAGCAATACTTCGGAATCGGAGTTCGTGTTTAAGTGACGCAAGTCCTGCTCATACAGTTCCTTGCCGAGCTGTTCGGCATTGGTTAAATTGCCGTTGTGCCCCATGGCAATCCCGTAGGGCGAGTTGACATAAAAAGGTTGAGCTTCAGCACCAGACGAACTCCCAGCCGTTGGGTAACGTACGTGTCCAATCCCCATATTGCCGTTTAGGTCGCGCATATGCCGCGTTCGAAAAACATCTTTCACCATCCCGTTATCTTTACGCTGATACAACCGGCCTTCTTGGCAGGTAACAATACCGGCCGCGTCTTGTCCGCGATGCTGCAATACCGTCAAGGCATCATAGATTTCTTGATTAACAGGAGTGTTTGATACGATTCCGACGATCCCGCACATGGTGAGTTTTCTCCGATTATATAGCCCAATTCGACACGCTTAAACGGCTAGGGCGTCCGTTTAAATTTAACCAGTTGCGACTGTATTCTTAACAGTCTGTCCAAACGTTTTTGATCTTTTTCCGCCAGCTTTTTCGAGGTATAAGGCCCCACTCTGACAGAATAATAATTACTTTTTGGGAAATACTTTATAAAGGCTTCATAATCATATTTCAATCGTTCTTGAAGCACTTCCGCCATCTCTTTTTTTCGGTATGCGACCAGGCGAATAATCCATTCCGACTTACCTCCGTCCGCCTCACTGGCTTTCTGTTCAGCCTGAGTCGCCGGCGCTTCCCCCTGTGTTGCCTCCGAAGCGCTTTGCGGAGGAGCTGTCTGGGATTTCTCTTCACTTTCAGCCGAATCGGCCACCTTCTGGCTTGCCGCTGGCGCATTCACCTCGACCCGAGACGTCTCATCATTGTTTCCCGGCAATAAAAACGGTTTTTCAATCAAAAGGGTTTTCGGCTCAGACGCGCTCGTTTCGTTTTGCGCGGCCGGATCAAAATTCACCGGATTGCTATACCAAATCGGCACAATAATGACCAGCAAGCCCAGCCACACAAAGGCACCCGTCAAACGATATTTAGATACCTGAAAATCGGAAAGTTCCTGATTGTCGATTGGATCAGTCATGGTTCAAACAGGCCAACGCTTGTGAAACGGTGAAAAAAGACCCCCAAACCAATATGCGTGCTAAGGGGCCGTTACGATGAGCGGCAACCGCTTCCGAAATATCCGAGTATTCTACTATATTATTGGCCGAAACGCCCGCACGAAGCAAAAGCGCTTTGAGGTTTTCCAGCGACATCGCACGCGGAACCGCCAAGTCCGCAACGGCCCATTTTTTCACAAAAGGCGCCACGGCTTGAGCCATCGGCAAAGCGTCTTTATCGGCCAATACCGAGAAAATCGCCATATCCATCATCGGTTGCGTGTCCAGAAAGCGCGCCAATTCCATCGCGGCCTGGGGATTGTGCGCCACATCCACCAACCAATGCAGCCCCCCTTCCTGAATGGACTGCAAGCGTCCAGCATGCGTGACGGCTTTCAACCCTTGATGAATGGCCGCTTCCGGCACAGGCAAACGGGTTTGCAATTGTTCAATCAATGCCAGTACCCCGGACGCATTTTGTAACTGAAAACGGCCCTTCAACGCAGGCAACGGCAAAGCGCACTGCACAGTGCCCTGCAAGCTAAACGACCAGGCCTGGTCATTTTCAATGTAACCGAAATCCCGCCCCAACAATTGCAACGGCACCTGATGTTGTTGGGCATAATCCAATAGCGTTGCCGGCACATCGGCATCGGAACAGACACTGGGGCGCCCGGAACGCATGATACCGGCTTTTTCCACCGCTATCTGATCGCGATCCGACCCTAACCAATCCTGATGATCGACATCAATGGCCGTAATCAAGCTGGCGTCAGCATCCACTAGATTGACCGCATCCAAACGGCCTCCCAGACCGACTTCCAATATCACCACATCCAATGTCTGCTTTGAAAATAGCCATAAGGCCGCCAAAGTTGAAAACTCAAAATACGTCAGTTTGATTTGCCCACGGGCGGTTTCAATCGCATTAAAAGCATTTACAATTTGTGTATCGGTCGCTTCGCGACCATCCAAAAGAATGCGCTCGTTAAATCGCAGTAGATGCGGAGAGGTAAACACACCGGTTCGAAGCCCGGCGGCTTGGTAGATGGCGTTCAACATCGCCACACTGGAACCTTTACCATTGGTCCCTGCTACAGAAATGACCGTGGAGGCCATAGGGATCAACCCCATGATTTCAGCAACGGATTTCACGCGCTCGATACCGAGGTCAATTTCCTCGGCATGAAGAGACACCAGCCAATCGATCCATGTTTGAAGGCTGGAGTGTGAGGTCGGTTTCACAACTTAAACAGTCATCATGCCACAAAACAACCGTGGCATTACGCCGGCTTTTTCAAAAGCATACGACACACTGAGGCCAGTTCGGCGCTCAATTGATGTCGATGAATAATCATATCGATGGCACCGTGTTCCAATAAAAATTCACTGCGCTGGAAACCTTCCGGTAGCTTTTCTCGCACCGTTTGCTCGATGACTCGCGGCCCGGCAAACCCGATCAAGGCTTTGGGTTCGGCCACATTCAAATCGCCCAACATCGCAAAACTGGCCGAAACCCCTCCCATGGTCGGGTCTGTCAAGACGGAAATAAACGGTAAATTCTGCTCACGCAATTTTCCTAACGCCGCACTGGTCTTGGCCATTTGCATCAAAGAGAACAAGGCCTCCTGCATGCGGGCACCACCACTGGCTGAGAACACAATCAACGGGCAGCGCCGTTCAATGGCTTCATTCACCGCTCGTACGAATTTTTCACCCATCACAGAGCCCATGGACCCGCCCATGAATTTAAATTCAAAAGCACCAGCCACCACTTCCAAGCCCTGAATTTCACCCACCATGGTCACGAATGAATCTTTTTCTCCGGTAGCTTTTTGCGCTTGCGCAATACGAGATTTATACGGCTTCAAGTCCTTGAATTTCAACGCATCGACCGGCGAAATATTCGCCGAGATTTCAACCGCCGTTCCATCATCCAAAAAGGATTCCAAACGCTGACGCCCACCCAAACGCATATGGTGATCACACTTCGGGCACACTTCCTGATTGCGTTTGACTTCAGAACGATACAAGGTGCTTTCGCATTTCGGGCACTTGGTCCATAGCCCTTCCGGAACGTTTTTCTTACGTTCCGTCACTTGCTTGATACTCGGTAAAATCTTTTCAAACCAACTCATGATGTTCTCCAAACGACCTTTATTTTCTCAATGGCCTGTTACATATTTTGTCTGTTTATTTCAGGCAGTTATTCGCTGTCTGCTCGCGCAATCGCCTGTTTGAATTCGCGCATTTTATCACTCAATACCTGTTCAATCACAGATAATTGTTGACCGGCATTTTGCTCAACCAAACTCACCAAAGCCGAACCGACAATAATGGCATCACCCAGCTTTGCCATTTGATAAGCGGTTTCACCGTCACGAATCCCAAAGCCGATCGCCACCGGCATCGCCGTTTTTTGACGAAGGTGCCCGACATGCTGCGCCACATCGGATGCATCCAAGGCTTTTGAACCGGTCACACCTTTCAGAGAAACATAATAAACAAAACCGCTGCCCATTTCGTTCACCGCATTCAGGCGGCCATCCGGCGTGGTTGGCGATACTAGGAAGATTCGGTTTAGGGTTTCATCCTGCAAAGCGCTTAAGTAGCCATTGGTTTCTTCCGGCGGCATATCCACCGTCAAGACACCGTCCACACCGGCCTCTTTTGCATGCTTGGCAAACGTTTCCACACCCATGGCTTCGATTGGATTCAAATAGCCCATCAAAATAATCGGCGTTTGGGTATCGGTTTTACGAAACTCTGCTACATAACGAAAAACATCTTTTATACTGACCTGATACGCCAGCGCGCGTTCCACCGCTTTTTGAATGACCGGACCATCCGCCATGGGATCGGAAAACGGCACGCCCAATTCCAACATATCGGCGCCCTGCTCGACCAGCGAATGCATTAAGGCTACGGTCATGTCCGGATGCGGATCACCAGCGGTGATATAAGGGATTAAAGCGGTCTTGCCTTGTTCTTTCAAGGCCGCCAATGTTGTATCAATTCGATTCATTTTAAAACTCAAACCCCTCTATCTTCGCGATGGTGTTCATATCTTTATCGCCACGGCCGGACAAATTCACAACAATGGTCTGATCCGGGCGCATGGTCGGTGCCAATTTGGTGGCATACGCCAGTGCATGGCTGGATTCCAACGCCGGGATAATGCCCTCATAGCGCGTCAAATCACGGAAACCTTGTAAGGCTTCGTCATCGTTAATCGCCACGTAATCAACACGCCCAATATCTTTCAACCAGGAATGTTCCGGCCCAACGCCGGGATAATCCAAACCGGCGGAAATGGAATGGGTCCCCATAATTTGGCCGTTTTCATCTTCCATCAAATAAGTGCGATTGCCGTGTAATACGCCCGGTTTGCCTTTACACAAAGGCGCAGCGTGTTCATTAGACTCCAAACCGTGCCCACCGGCTTCAACACCATAAATTTTAACCGACTCATCCGGCAGAAAATCATAGAACAAACCGATCGCATTGGAGCCACCGCCCACACAAGCGATGAGCGCGTCCGGTAAGCGACCTTCTTTTTCTAAATGTTGCTGTTTGGCTTCACGCCCGATGATCGCCTGAAAATCGCGTACCATCGCCGGATACGGGTGCGGCCCGGCCACAGTACCGATAATGTAAAAGGTATCGTCCACATTCGTGACCCAGTCACGCATGGCCTCGTTCAAAGCATCTTTCAAGGTGCGCGTGCCGGACTCCACCGATACCACTTCCGCACCCAGCATTTTCATGCGCGCCACATTCGGTGCCTGACGCACCACATCATCCGCGCCCATATACACTACACATTCCAGACCGAGCCGTGCTGCTACAGTGGCACTGGCCACACCATGCTGCCCGGCACCGGTTTCGGCGATGATACGGGTTTTGCCAAGGCGTTTCGCCAACAAGGCCTGACCAATGGTGTTGTTAATTTTATGCGCACCGGTGTGATTTAAGTCTTCGCGCTTGAGATAAATTTTCGCCCCGCCCAATGATTCGGACCATCGTTCAGCATAATAAAGCGGGCTTGGACGCCCGACATAATCCTGAAAGTCTTTGCTCAACTCGGCCAAAAATGCCGAGTCATTTTCAGACTTTCATACTGTTTATTCAAATCCTCTAACGCCGCCATTAAGGTTTCCGGCGCAAAGATGCCACCATAGATACCGAAATGTCCTTTTGAATCAGGATATTGCGAATAATCAATACTCATGCTTGAACTCACTTTTCATATAAATACTTACGTTTGAGACCTTGGTACCCAACAGTCTCATTTTCACTTTGGTTCGGATGCATTCACCGCATCCACAAATGCTTGAATCTGTGCCTTCGACTTTTTCCCCGGACTGGCTTCCACTCCGCCGCTGACATCCACCGCCCAAGGCTGAACGGTTTGAACCGCCTGCCTGACGTTCTGCGCTGTCAGCCCGCCGGCTAGAATAACCGGCAAACAGGTTTCATCTCGTTTCGAGGGCGCCACCCAATCCCAGTTAAAGGCTTCGCCGGTTCCTCCTGGCACACCTTTTACATAAGTGTCGAGCAACAAGGCCTGAGCCGACGCATAACGCTGAGATAACATGGCCAAGTCGGTATCCTGTTGCATGCGCACCGCTTTGATGTACGGCCGTTCAAACTGCTCGCAAAACGCGGCCGTTTCATCCCCGTGAAACTGCAGTAAATCAATTTTCAAACGCTGAACCACGCTTTTCACCAGGTCTGGCTCGGGGTTGACGAACAAGGCCGTCGTGGTCACAAAGGCCGGAAGGGTTTTAACAATTGACCAGGCCTGGTCAATTTCAACATGACGCGGGCTGGACGGGTAGAATACAAACCCCAGCGCGTCCGCCCCGGCTTCTGATGCCGCCAACGCATCGGCTGGACGCGTAATCCCACAAATTTTAATGCGCGTTCGCATTACATCACCCTTGCCATAACAATTCATTCAATTCGACCTGCGGAAGCGCCACCTCTTCCGGGTAAAAGGCATTCACAAAATACAGGCCATCGGCTGGCGCAGTCATCCCCGCCTGAGTACGGTCCTGTTTCGCTAGCAAATCCATTACCCAGGTCACCGGTTTTTCCCCGCGGCCAACTTCCAACAAGGTGCCGACGATATTGCGCACCATGTGGTGTAAAAACGCATTGGCTCGAATATCGACAAACACAAAATCGCCGCGCCGCGACACCGCTATCCACTGCACTTCTCGGCGTGCGTGCGCTGCTTGGCAACCCGCCGCTCGGAAAGAAGAAAAATCCTGTTCGCCGATGAGCGTTTGCGCCGCCTGATGCATTTTCTTTTCATCCAGCGGCCAGCTTTCCCAGGCCACACGATGCGCCAAAATGGCCGAATGCACGGAACGATTGAAAATCACATAACGATATTGACGCGCTACCGCCGAGAAGCGGGCATGAAAGTCATCCGGCATGGGCTTTGCCCATATGACTCGGATATCACGTGGGAGCTTGGTATTCGCCCCTTGCACCCAGGCTTTATCGGGACGCTCCGCCGTGGTCACAAAATGCGCGACTTGCCCAATGGCATGCACACCTGTGTCGGTTCGGCCAGCGCAATTCAACTCGATGGGTTCGTTGGCAATCTCCGACAAGGCCCCTTCCAAATACTGCTGCACCGACTCACAATGACGTTGTCGCTGCCAGCCACAATAGGCCGAACCTTGATATTCAATACCAATTGCCAATAACGCCATTACAGATTAAATATGACCCTTAATCAGCAGTTCGGCAATTTGCACCGTGTTGGTGGCCGCGCCTTTACGAACGTTGTCGGCCACAACCCATAAATCCAAGCCTTTTTCGCATGAAATGTCTTCACGCACGCGCCCGACGTAAACCGGGTTAGTATCCGCGGCATCGGTCACGGCTGTCGGGTAACCGCCATCCTGATGCTCATCGATCAAAACAATGCCGTCGGCCGCTTTGAACAATTCCTTGGCTTTTTCCGCCGTGATTTTTTCCTTGGTTTCAATATGAACCGCTTCACTGTGACCGAAAAAGACCGGTACACGTACCGCTGTCGGGTTCACCAAAATGCTGTCGTCACCCATGATTTTCTGAGTTTCCCACACCATCTTCATCTCTTCTTTGGTGTAACCATTTTCTTGGAAAACATCAATTTGCGGAATACAGTTAAAGGCAATTTGCTTCGGATAGACATTGGCTTCTACCGGCTTCATGTTCAACAAATTGGCCGTTTGCGTCGCCAACTCGTCAATCGCCTCTTTCCCAGAACCGGAAACCGCTTGATAAGTGGCCACGTTGATGCGAGTAATGCCCACCGCATCCTGAATCGGCTTCAATGCCACCAACATCTGGATGGTGGAACAATTCGGATTGGCAATAATACCGCGCGTTTTATAACCCGCCACGGCATCAGGATTCACTTCCGGAACCACCAATGGGATATCGTCGTCATAACGGAATTCAGACGTGTTATCCACGACGACACAACCGGCTGCGGCCGCCTTTGGGGCATATTCCCGCGACACGCTTGCACCCGGTGAGAATAAACCGATTTGAACCTGAGAAAAGTCAAACGTCGCCAAATCCTGAATTTCGACCCAGCCGCCATTGAACTCCAGTTTTTTACCCGCCGAACGACTGCTCGCCAACGGGTACAGGTTACGAACAGGGAAGTTGCGTTCTTCCAACACTTTCAAAATAGTTTCGCCAACCGCTCCGGTGGCGCCTACGACCGCAACATCATACTGCTTTGACATACTTCTCCCTTCTTTATTGTTTATTTTGTTGCAGCGGTCTCAACATCCGCTGCTTTAAGATCATCCGTAATGGCATTTTTACTTTTAATCATTTCCACCACGGATTTCGCTTGATTTTCCAATTTGCTTTTTTCGTCATCCGGGAAGCTAACGATTAACCCCCCTTCGGTTAATTCGCGACTTTCACCAATGAATTTACCGCCGGATTCAATCATCATTTCACCGCAAATCACTTCACCGAGCAATTTACCGGTGGAAAGGATATCAATGCTTTCGCACGCTACCTTTCCTTCCAAGGTGCCACTCACGACAATGGTTTTTGCCTTGACCAAACCGGTGACAATGCCTTTGTCCCCGATGGAGACGTCGTAATCGGTTTCGATAATGCCATCGATATGCCCGTCTATGTGCAGGGCTCCACCGAGGTCTTTAATCTCACCGCTTATTTTACATCCCGCAGCAACAATTGTTTTTCCACCTGCTGGACGCGCCCCTGAACCATTTGACTTAAAGATCCCCATGGTACACCTTTTACCTTTTTAAATATTTCATCGTAATCTTTCAAACCCCAATTGATAAACGGAACAGGGTTCAGTTTGCGCTGAACAAAGTTGACCTCATAATGCAAATGTGGCCCTGAAGACAAACCGGACGACCCGATTTCACCAATCAACTCACCCTTTTTCACCACCTGCCCGGTTTTCACCAGCAGTTTACTCATATGACCATAAAATGTTTTAAACCCATAATCATGTGAAATAATGACCAAACGACCGTAACCACTTGTTTTGTGGTAACCGGCATATTCGACCACGCCATTTGCTGTCGCAATGATGCCGTCGCCAACTTTGCCACGATAATCAATGCCACGGTGAAATTCACGTGTCCCTTTAACCGGATGGGTTCGCCAGCCGTAACTGCTGCTGACACCTTGGTATTTTTTCACCGGACGACCATTCGGAATGTCTTCCAGCATCACCTGTTTTTCAAGGGTGGTAAGCTGAACAATCTTAACCCGGTCCGTTACCAACGCATCTTCATCCGGCTTAACACCAATCAGGTCTTCCAGGCCTTTCAATGTCTGGTCCAGAAACTGTATTTGTTTGGATCGGTTGTCCAGTTGCGTTTGCAACTTTTTCTTTTCGGTTTCCAGGGACAGGTAAGCACTCTTACTCTTTTCCAGCACGGAACGATATTCCTGCTCGGCCGCATGACGCTTATCCTCTATATCGACGATTTCCTGATTCAACCACCAGATAACCGTCGCCGACCCGGCCAACAATAAAAAGATGAACAACACCACGAATAAAGCGATTTTTCGCATAAATTGCTTAAACGAAAAATGACGGGAACCGTGTACATCGCTAATCGTTATTGTGAAATGATTCTTCATTTTAAAAAGAAGGCTTCCTGTTCATCTCAAAAGGCGCTTTGTGCAGTTTACACGTTTACACGAAAAATGCACGACTGGTTCATCGCATTTACAGTGCTGCGACGACCGCATTCCCCATTTCCGAGGTGGAGACTTTGGTTAAGCCTTCCGACCAAATATCGCCGGTTCTCAACCCTTGATCCAGCACCTTACTCACGGCATTCTCGATTTTCACAGCCAAGTCTTCATGCCCTAAGCTGTAACGCAGCATCATCGCCGCCGATAGGATGGTCGCCAACGGATTGGCCAGATTCTGCCCGGCAATATCCGGTGCCGAGCCATGACTCGGTTCGTACATGCCTTTATTATTGGCATCCAATGACGCCGACGCCAACATGCCAATGGACCCGGTCAGCATAGAAGCTTCGTCGGACAAAATATCACCAAACATATTCCCCGTCACCATAACGTCAAACTGTTTCGGGTTCAATACCAGCTGCATGGCCGCATTATCCACATACATATGTTGAACAGACACCTCCGGATAATCCTTGGCGACTTCATCGATGATTTCACGCCACATTTCCGTCACTTCCAACACATTCGCCTTATCGACTGAACACAACTTCTTGTTACGTTTCATGGCCGCATCGAAGGCCACTCGCGCAATGCGCTTGATTTCGGACTCAGAATACACATAGGTGTTGTAACCTTGGCGTTCACCGTTTTCCAGAGTACGAATACCGCGTGGCTGACCGAAGTAAATCCCACCGGTCAATTCACGCACAATCAAAATATCCAGACCGGCCACAACCTCCGGCTTCAGCGTGGACGCTTCCGCCAATTGCGGGAACAAATACGCCGGTCTCAGGTTAGCGAACAACTCCAAATTGGAGCGTAGAGACAAGAGTCCTTTTTCCGGACGAACCGAGATATCCAACGACTCCCACTGATAACCGCCCACCGCGCCCAGCAAAATCGCGTCAGACTGTTTGGCTTTTTCCAGGGTCTCGTCCGCCAAAGGGACACCGTGTACATCGTAAGCCGCCCCACCGACTAGGTCGTGTGTCATATGAATGTCCAGACCATCGCTTTTTTGCAAAGCTTCCAGCACCTTGACGGCTTCAGCGGTAATTTCCGGCCCAATGCCGTCCCCAGGTAAAATCAGTACTTCTTTTGTCATTTACAGTGTCTCTACAGTGTCTTTACTTAAATTACTTATTCAATGAAACGCATGGATGGCCGTCAATCAAAATAACCAAGGCGAGGCCGCTTTATGCTTGGCCTCAAAGGTTTTGATTTCATCTTCATGCTGTAAGGTTAAACCGATATCGTCCAACCCGTTCAGCAAACAATGTTTACGGAAGGCATCCACGTCAAACCCGATCGCCTCGCCATTCGGCTGAATGATTTGCTGGTTTTCCAAATCGATGGTCAACGCATACCCTTCTTGCGCGAAAACCGCTTTAAACAAAGCATCCACCGTCTGCTCGTCCAGCACAATCGGCAAGATACCGTTTTTGAAGCTATTATTGAAGAAAATATCGGCAAAGCTCGGCGCAATAATGACGTCAAAACCGTAGTCTTTCAACGCCCAGGGGGCATGCTCACGACTGGAACCACAACCGAAATTTTCGCGCGCAATCAAAATCTGCGCACCTTGATAACGCGGCTGGTTCAACACAAAGTCTTTGCGCAACGGGCGCTTGGCATTATCCATTCCCGGCTCACCGACGTCTTCGTAACGCCACTCATCAAACAGGTTCGGTCCGAAGCCGGTGCGCTTGATGGATTTCAAAAACTGTTTAGGGATAATCGCGTCGGTATCCACATTCGCGCGATCCATCGGTGCCACGATGGCGGTAAATTTCGTAAACTTTTCCATTTTGACTCCTTATACCGCTTCTTTCATCATGTCACGCACATCCACAAAATGGCCCGCCACCGCAGCGGCCGCCGCCATTTGTGGGCTGACCAAGTGCGTCCGTCCACCCGCGCCCTGACGCCCTTCGAAGTTACGGTTTGACGTGGAAGCACAGTGCTTACCGCTCGGCAGCTTATCGGCATTCATCGCCAAACACATCGAACAACCCGGATTACGCCACTCGAAACCGGCTTCAATGAAAATTTTATCCAACCCTTCTTCTTCCGCCTGTTTTTTCACCAGGCCTGACCCCGGCACGACAATCGCTTGTTCAACGGAAGCCGCCACTTTACGGCCTTTCAACACCGCCGCCGCTTCACGAAAATCCTCAATGCGCGAGTTGGTACAGGAGCCGATAAAGACATAATCCACCGGAATATCGGTAATCGCCATATCGGCTTCCAACCCCATGTATTCCAAAGCGCGACGAATGCCGCTGGCTTTCACTTCGTCGGATTCATTCGCCGGGTTCGGCACTTTGCCGTTGACGTCCAGCACCATTTCCGGCGAGGTGCCCCAAGACACTTGCGGTTCAATACTGGCACCGTCGATTTCCACTACCTTATCGAACACCGCATCGTCGTCGGATTTCAAATCTTGCCAGGCCTGGACGGCCATTTCCCACTGGTCGCCTTTCGGCGCCATTGGACGACCTTTCACATACTCAATGGTTTTGTCATCCACAGCCACCAAGCCAACGCGCGCACCGGCTTCAATCGCCATATTGCACACCGTCATGCGCCCCTCAATCGACATATCACGGAACACCTGACCGCCGAATTCAATGGCATGCCCGTTCCCACCGGCGGTGCCGATTTTGCCGATAATCGCCAACACCACGTCTTTCGGCGTCACGCCCGGCTGCAGTTGGCCGTCCACCTTGATCAGCATGTTTTTCATTTTCTTTTGAATCAAGCATTGCGTGGCCAGCACATGTTCCACTTCCGACGTCCCCACGCCGTGCGCCAACGCCCCCAAAGCGCCGTGCGTCGCCGTATGAGAGTCACCACACACCAGCGTAATCCCCGGCAAGGTCATCCCCTCTTCCGGCCCGACCACATGCACGATGCCCTGACGAATGTCGCCGATACCGAATTCGGTAATCCCGAAATGTTTGGTATTGGCATCCAATGTCTGCACCTGAATCCGCGAAATCGGATCGACAATGTCATCCACCGTTTTATACGGTGTGGTCGGCACGTTATGATCCGGCGTCGCCAAATTGGCGTTAATGCGCCAAGGTTTACGATTGGCGAGGCGCAGCCCTTCGAACGCCTGAGGCGACGTTACCTCGTGCAACAATTGACGATCGATGTAAATCAACGCCGTCCCGTCTTCTTCCTGACGGACGACGTGGCTGTCCCACAATTTATCGTATAAGGTCTTGGCAGACATTGGTATAATCTCTCTCCTAAAAAACATGTGGCGTGAAACACTTTGTAAAATCGGCGTTTAAACGCTCTGAAAAGTCATTTCAACCGACGCATAAACCCTATTCTGTTTTAATTCAACGTAATTGATACAAATCAAGGTCAACAGTTAAGGTCTAAAAAATAGCTAATCATTATAGCATTTTCAAACCCTTTCATTGTAAAAATTAGCATCAAACCGCAACGAGAAATAACCGGGAAAAGCGCCATGGGCTACCGAATTAAAGAAGCATTTTATTCACTGCAAGGAGAAGGATTTCATTCCGGCCGCCCGGCGATTTTCTGCCGTTTCAGCAACTGCAATCTATGGACCGGGCGCGAAGCGGATCGGGCACAAGCCATTTGCCAGTTCTGCGACACCGACTTCCTCGGCACCGACGGCCAAAACGGCGGACAATTTAAAACCGCTGACGACTTGGCTGAACACCTGTTGGCCCTCTGGCCGAAAACCCATCCAAGTAAAAACAACCAGGCCTGGCCAAATCCATTCGTGGTCTTAACCGGCGGCGAACCTCTGTTGCAGGTGGACCAAGCGTTGGTAGATACCTTTCATGAACACGGCTTTGAAATTGCGATTGAAACCAACGGCACCCAAAAAGCACCGCAAGGCATTGACTGGGTTTGCGTCAGCCCGAAAGCCAAGGCCCCATTGATTTTGGATGCAGGGGATGAATTGAAACTGGTGTACCCGCAGGCCGACTGCCCGCCGGAAAAAGTCGCCGGATTGGCATTCGACCATTTTTATCTGCAAGCCATGGACGATGCCGACCCCGAAATTCAGGCCCGCAACCTGAAAGCGACTTTAGACTACTGCCTGACGCACCCGCAATGGAAACTCAGTTTGCAGACCCATAAGATTCTGGGCGTTGACTGAACCGGGGAGCCATCGACTCATCCACCAAACGTTGTTTTAACTGTAAGGCCACTTGATTGCGGTAATGGAACGGCACCTTCTGATTGACCAATAACGCAAACGGAGACCAGACCTGGTCGTTTTCGATGTAACCCGCCAAAGCGCTCACCCCAATTAAGGTGCCGGTCTTGGCATAGATATCTGGCTCCACTTCAGGCAAAAGATCCTTCCATGGCCGGAAACGCTCCAACACATCCACCAACTGCCGCGCACTCAAACGATTTTCCCGTGACAGACCAGCCCCATCTTCCAGATAAAACTCTCGCCACCCGAATCGACGCTTCAAGCGACTGTTCAACAACCGTTGCACCTTATCTGCCGTCGCTGGCGCGCCATAGGCTTCCGCCGCCAGTTTCAGAGCCAGCTGGTTGGCGATAAAGTTGGTGGAATAGCGCATCATCGGTGCCACCATTTGCGCCAACGTCAACGAATTCAAATGTCGGTAACTCAATAATTCCTTCAGCCCTTGTCCTTTGGCTTCAGTCATCGGGTGCCATTGAATGTCGTCGGCCATCGTCACGCCTTGCCGTCTCAAAAAAGCGCTGAGCAATTCGGCAAAATAACGTTGTCCCAAGCGGATATCCGGCCCCAGGTTAAAGCGTCCGTCACTGAGATCGGTTTCATGACCGATCTTAACCGCCAAACGCGTCAAAGGGGTTTGCGATTCCGCCGAAACAATCTCACCCTCATCCGATGTCAAAAACAGGGTATTGAAATTCGCGGCCAAGGCACTCGGGTGGGCATCGTAAGGATTCAAGGTATCGGTGGTGCCGGGCAACACCAAACCCGGTTGAAAATAACCGACATCCAGATAAATCGCATCCAGGTGTGACACGCCTTTATCGCCCAAACCGGATGCGAGACGCGCCGCGATCTTCTGCAATTCTTCCGACACCAAAAACGGGTCGCCATAGCCTTTCACCCATAAAATCAATGCGCCGTCCGACACCCGTCTCACCACTCGAAAATCGGTTTTAAAGCGGTAATCGCGGCCCCAGTGATCCAACGCCAGATACCCCGTGACCAATTTGGTGGTGGACGCGGGAATCAACAATCGCTCGGCTTGACTCGATACCAACGGCTGTTCGGCCGCATTCAACATCAATAGCCCGGACGCCGGCTTTTTCGCCATTTCCGTTTCCAAATCGGCCGCCGACACGCCAAACGAAGCCAGCCAGAACAAAACCAGGCTCATTAACGTTCGATGACGCCATCGGCCGCCTTTTGAACGAATTAGCACAACTATTTTACTCACCGACTTCCCTGCTTGATTGAAATTTAAACCTCAATTCTACTCCCTTTTGCCCGGTGTAAACAGCAAAACCGACGCGAAAATTCCGCCCCTTTTTCGGCCAGGCCTGGCGAAATTGGAATGTGAATTGAAACCACAGCAGCGGACGAAAAATGATAAGATAATTCGACATTCAATGACACAATATCCACACAACCAAAGCCGATATTAAAACCGGAATTCGCTCAGGAACGCCTATGCAAGTACAAGACATGGAAAAGTTCTCGAAAATCCTCAGCTGGGTTTTCGCTTATTACGAAAAGGACTTAACCGATCTCACGTTTGAAATGTACTGGAATGGACTGAAAGATTATTCCATCGAACAGGTGCAAGAAGCGTTCAATGCCCATATGCAGCATCCGGAAGATGGCAAATGGTGGCCCAAAGTGTCTGACATTATCAAACACTGCAAAGGCGGCACCCAAGACAATGCCCTGCGCGCTTGGAGCGAAGTGGAAACGGCGATTCGTAAGGTAGGGGCTTATCAGGATGTCGTGTTTCACGACCCGCTGATTCATCACATCATCCACAAAATGGGCGGCTGGATGGCCATTTGCGACATTCCGGATGAAAAGTCGCTGGTCTTTAAGGCGAACGAATTCAAAAACACCTATCGAGCCATGTACGGCACCCCGGCACAAAATCAACCTCCGGTGGAGTTGACCGGCATCATCAATGCCCAGAACTCAAAAATCGAAGGGGCTAAAAAAGCGCCGCCGGTTTTAATCGGCGACCCGAAAAAGGCGCGCGAGGTCATGAAAAACCTCACCAGCCCCGACAAGCTGATTACCATCAGCCGTACTTCACAGAAGTTGGCCCGCCAGTTGACCGAACAATCAGCCGGCGCAAGCAAAAACACCCAAACCCCTTAGACGTTAACAAAATAAACGTTACACCAAATAATAACCGGATAACCAATAGGATCACGCATGAATATTCGTTTCGAAACCGAAGTGGCGGAAAAGCTTTCCATGCATGAGGCCATTTTTCTCGGCTGGCTACAGTACAACTACACCCAGTCGCCGATTAAAACCGACGAACTGGAAAACCTGTTCGCTTTCTGGCGCGACGAAGTACTTTATAAAGTGTTACTGAAACTGGAAGAGCGTCAAATCATCCAGGTGAAACGCAATGTGGACGACTACTGCATCTTCCAAATCAACCCGAAAGCCTACCAAGAACAAACCGGCTTAACGTTACCGGCCGACGCACAACTCCCTGCCAGTGAAGCCTTGATGGACGACAACCTCAAAAAACACCTCAAGCGCTTCCAAAGCACCGACTCGATCCTGAACAAAAAACTCAGCCAATTGATTCGCGAAAACAGCCAAGCCATGTTGCAATACGGTGAAGAGGAAGGTCTATCGGCGGAAGCCGTCAGCGCCAGCTTCGATAAGTTCCTGCATTATGTGGCCGCCAATCCCGACCGTTTCTGGAACAGTGACCTAGTGGCTTATTGGCGCTTTTGGGTCAGTAACACCCGGGACAAAATTCAAAACCAGCCCGGGCAACCCGGCACCGGTAAACGCGCCGCCATCGAACGCTCGGTGCAAAGTGCCGCCAATAACTGGCTGAAAAAGAAAGCGCAAGACCCGCAACTCTATCAATCGGTGAAAATCACCCACGAATAACGCGCCCGACCGCCAACTAATTACCTTTTCTGACCACTCTTTCCCAAAACCGCCAGGCCTGGCGGTTTATGCACGACTCATGTATTTGCCGGTTTCGGAATTCACCTTCACGGTCTCACCCAGTTCAATGTATTCCGGAATTTGGATTTCCAGGCCCGTGCTCAAAGTCGCCGGTTTGGTTCGGCTGGTGGCGGAGGCGCTTTTCATGCCCGGCGCGGTCTCAACAATTTCTAAAGCCACGGCAATCGGCAATTCAATCGCAATCACCTGCTCGTCCAGCACCAAAGCGTCAATCCCCTCCAGCGCTTCATACAAATACCCGGTTTGCCCTTCCAAATCTTCCGGCGACAGCGTGTATTGCGAAAAGTCCTGCCGATTCATAAACACATAATGTTCACCGTCCATGTAGCTGAACTGCACCGGCACCCGCTGGCAGTCGAGCTCCTTCAAAAAGTCGTCTCCCTTGAAGGACTCATCCAACTTCTGGCCGGTTTTGACGTTATTGAAACGCACTTTATACAGAGTCGCCGCGCCACGTGACGACGGGCTTTTGCAATCAACGGTTTTCACCACATACGGCTGGTCGTTGATCTCAACCACCATGCCTTTTTTCAATTCATTCGCTTTTGGCATATTTCGTTTTCGCTCTTTTTAGGATTCGCACCCGCGCTCAATCCGAGCATCACGGCGGGTTCAGAGCATTATATTTTCTTAAATACTCAAGCGACAACTAAAAGAGCCAAACAAGTTAAAACCCAAACCAAATCAAATCAAATCCACCAAATTCACCAAAACCACCAGGCCTGGTGGTTTCTGATTAACTCGGCAGATACACGAACGACAACATCGACACCGAGCTCATGTCGATAACATCATTGAAGAAATACACCTCATCGCGCACATCGCGAAGTCCCAAGCTGTATAAAAGCGGTAAATAGTGATCATAGGTCGGGTGCGCCTGTTTTCCTAAAGCGCCAAAGCCTTTGAAATCAATCAAAGTCGCATCGTCCCGCTCCGACACCGCCATTTTGACCCGCTCATTGAATTCCAACGCCCAGTCAAAGGCGGGCTTCTCCTGCCATTGGACCTGCGACAGATTATGCACCAGATTACCGCTGGCCATCACCAGAACGCCCCGCTCGCGCAGATCCTTCAAACGCGCCGCCAATTCATAATGAAACGCCGGTGGTTTTCGATAATCGATACTGAGTTGATACACCGGCACCTCCGCCTTCGGAAACATCGACAACAACACCGACCAGGTCCCGTGATCCAAGCCCCACTCGTCGGTCAGGGTCACTGTGTCGGGTGCCAGTTGCTGGGTCCGTTCAGCCAAAGCCGGCGCGCCGTCGCTTGGGTATTGCTGCTCGAACAAGACGGGTGGAAAACCATAAAAGTCATGAATGGTTTCCGGTTTGGGCACCGTCAACACCTGAGTTTTGCCCGGCGTAATCCAATGCGCTGAAATCGATAAAATCGCTTTCGGTTTCGGCAACGCCTGCCCAATGGCTTGCCAATTTCGGGTGACATCGTTTTCCGTAACCGCATTCATCGGGTTACCGTGCCCAACAAACAAAACCGGCATGGTCTGTGGCGTTTTTTCGAACCGACTTAAATGGTTCATCAGGGTTTGCAAGGAATAGTGGCTCATGGGCTTACTCGAAATATCTGCTGGGCTATGGATTATGCTGACTTAAGCCTATTACGCCAAAAAATAAGACCGGGATAAAGTGGCTATTCGGCACAACAGTCTTTCCAGATTAAGGCTAATCCCCCTCTCTTTACCATGATTATTAACACCTAGAATCCAAAACGCCTTTATATTGACAACTGGTTTTCATTACGTAAACTAGTTGTCAATACATTTTAGGAGGCCCCATGCCAAACAAACAAACACTTATTACCGATACCGTTATCCAAATTTTTCGCACCAACGGGCAACTGCTTCACTGGGGAGACGGATTGACCGGACAATTCGGCCTGACCAGTGCGCGGTGGCAAATGCTGGGGGCTTTGGTGTTTTCGGATCACCCGATGACCGCCCCGCAAATGGCGAACAGCATGGGCGTCACCCGTCAAGGCGCGCTGAAGCAATTGAACCTGCTGGAAGCGGAATCTCTCGTGGCAAAACACCCCAACCCGATGAACAAGCGTTCACCGCTTTACCAGCTCACCGACGAAGGAAAAGCCCGCTATCAGCAGATACAGAACGGTTGGCATCACCACTTGGAAAACATTGAACAAGCTTTTTCCTCGACCGATTTACAAACAACACTAAGGGTGTTGGAAAAACTGAAAGACTTACACGAAACACCACCGGCCTAATTGCGCTAAAAAAACCGGTAAACACCACATCAACACGAAAAGGAACATACCATGACACGATGGATACACATTACCAGTGCCAGTCTCGCCTGGTGCTTGATTTTGATTTTTTGGACCAGCACCCTACTGTCGGAAACCCTTGGCGGTCCAGATGACATTCAATTCGTCAAAACATATATTCTCTATGGCATGACGATTTTGATTCCGTCGATCATCACCGCCGGCATCAGTGGATTTCGTCTGAGTTGCGGCCGCCAAAATCGTCTGATTGAGCGCAAATTGAAACGTATGCCCATCATTGCCTTGAACGGTCTGCTGGTTCTGTTGCCGTCGGCGGTGTTTTTGGCCCACAAGGCGAATGCCAACGAATTCGACAAACTGTTTTACGGCATTCAAATGCTGGAATTGACCGCAGGCCTGGTCAATTTTTACCTAATGACATTGAATGCCCGCGACGGCCGACAATTAAACGCTCAACACGCGAATTAATCACACTTTGTTCGAAGCGGCTTCCATTCGCGCCAAGCGTCGGCGACGCACGGCGACCACACCCAAAGGCAACATCACCAACGGTAATAACCCGGCGATAAAGGCCATCGCCTCTCCGGGTTTGCCTAAAATGGTTCCACCGTGCAAAGGCTCCAACAAGGCCACAAAATAAGCGATGCCACTGCGATTATCATCGGTACGAACATCCAATACCCGTGCGGAATAGGCATCCAAAAAGAGTTCGACCGTTTCGCCCGCCAAAGGACCTTTGGCGGGAATCAAATCGACTCGAAAGGTGCCTCCCGGCCAGAAAGGTGCCATAATCAATCGTGCTTCGGCTCCGGGGTACTTCGCTTCCGCTGCTTGCCAAGCGGCCTCTAAGGGTAAACGCGTCTCGTCGCCTTGACGGTCTTCGGACACATAACTAAACGACGGATCCAACAGGGTCTCATACTGTAACGCCAATCCGCTGGCCAATAAAATGGCCAATACCCAACCGCTGAGCATCCCCGTCCGACGATGCCATTTGCCCGCCGCACTGTCCACAATCTGTTCAACCGGTTTATGTTGAATCGCCCGACGCCGGTTTACGAAATTCATGGTTCCCGCTACGATGAGCAGCAACAGCCCGAGAGTGGAAAAAATCAACAAAAAACGTCCCACCGCTCCCAGAGTAAGATTGGAGTGAATGGCATATAAATAAGCCAATATATCGTAGTTGGATTGTGGCGGTTGACCGAAGGTATTGATCGAAACAATTTCGCCGCTGGTGGCACTGATTCTAGCCAAACGATAATTACGCGATTCCGGAACCAAAGGATCCGGTTCAGGCCAAAAACCCAAAATCAGCTGACCGGCTTCGTCTTGTTGCTTAACGCCCACTCCGACCGCACCGGGGTGCATTCGCTCCAGGTCATTGGCCATTTCAACCAGTGGCTTTTTCGGTGCTTCAGAGACCATGTCAGGATTCAACCAAGCATCCAAGGGGCCGCCCAATACCATTAAGCTACCGGAAATCCCCTGCACAATAAAAATGGCACCCAAACCGTAGGCCAGCCAGCGATGCAACTTCTGCCAAAAAACAACTTTCCAAAAACTCGTTTTCATCACCCCTCCCGGTTTAGAATTCCATGCTGGCCGTCAAGCCGACATTACGCCCCAAACCAACGGTGCTGCGAACATCGTTGACACCGAACTGGAAGCTGGAAGTACGATAAATTTCATCGGTCAGGTTATCCACGAAAGCACGTAACGCCAGACCATTATGAAATGCCATTTCGAAAGAAACATCCCACGTCTGGTACCCCGGTTGTTTTAGGGTATTGGATTCATTGAAATAAATATCCGAGTAATAATGGACGCCTGCCGTCAGCGCCAGCTTCGCCGGCACCCAGGCCTGGTCGAATTGATAACGGCCTTGCAATAGCGCCGATGTTTCCGGTGCATAAGGCAGGTTATTACCATCGTAATCTTCATTGGTCATCGGGTCTTGGGCATTCACGAATTCCGATTTTCCTTGATTCAACCCGGCCGTCAGGGTGAAGGCATCGGTCATTTGCCAGTTGATGTCCAAATCCAGTCCATAACTGCGTGCATCCCCTGCATTACGAATAACTTGATACCCAACCGGGCCAACATAGATCTGGGTGTCCGATACCGAAATATAATAAACCGAAGCGTTCAGCGCCAAACGGTTTCCCAGCATTTGGCTACGCCAACCCAGTTCGGTGTTAACGGAGGTTTCCGAATCGTAAGGCTTGCGGTCATCAGCATTGGTCACGGCATGATTGAACCCACCAGGCTTAAACCCTTTCGAAACCACGGCATAGAGTCTGTCATTTCGACGTGGTTCCCAACCAATGCTCAGTTTCGGCGAGACATCGGTAAAGGTTTTATCGTTATCGAAACCATAAGCGCTCGGCGCCTGCTGATTGAAATCAATTTTGGCGTCTTCTTGCGACCAACGTACCCCGGCCGTCAGATCCCATTTGGGTGCAAAAGCATAATTCGCTTCCCCAAACAATGCATAACTTCGGTTCTGCACTTTATTTTTGGAATCACCGTAATACCCAGGGTAACCCGGTTGACGACGGACAAAATCAATGGACTGGAAATAAGCCCCCACGACACTGTTGAGGTCGTCGGTATAATCGGTCACTAAACGAAGTTCCTGCGAAAATTGCGTTTGATCTTCGGCGTAATTCAACCCTTGCATAATACGATCCATCTGCCGGTCTTGATAGGACGTGATACTCGACAAAACCGATCGCTCCATATCGTAATCCATATTCAATGCATAGGTATTCACCTTACGCTTCAAATGGTACTCACCGTCGGTCGCGCTGTTATATTCCAAATCTTTCAGATTATCTTCGCGCAGATACAACTCTTCATGCGAATCCAAGTCCTCATGCGAAAAACTTAAACTGGCTCGGAAATCACTGTCTTTTGGGCGAAAATGCAACCGGCCGGAACCAATGAAGTCAGTCGCGTTATCGGCATGTTTATCGCCGGTGGCCACATCGGTAATCTGGCCCACATCATCAAATCGTTTTAGGGAAACATCCCCATACAACCAGTCTTCCACCAATGGGCCGGCCATGGTCAATGCCGCTTCTCGTGTCAGGCTGGCATAGGTTCCTTCCACTTTGGCGTCAAATCCATTCCCCGGTTCTTTGGTAATGATATTGATCACACCACCATGTGCATTACGGCCATATAACGTACCTTGCGGACCTTTCAAAAGTTCCACTCGCTCAACATTCACCAAAGGCTGGGTAAAAAACGCCGAGTCCTGCGGCACCCCATCCACATAAAGCTGAATGGACGGGTTATAGTAATCGGGGGACGAAATACCGCGAATTGTGGTGCCCGCATAGGCACGGTTCCCCCGGGTACGAATCAGCAACCCTGAAAATACTTTTTCCAAGTCCTGAACGGTTTCCACACCGGCTTCTTCAAGTTCCTCGCCGGTTTTAACCTGCACCGTACCGTTCACGCTGTCCAGCGGCTGTGCCTGCTTGTTGGCACTGACCATGATTGAATCCAGACGGGTCACCTCGCTCTCTGCCAGTGCTGGCATGGCCGCCAGCAAAGCGGTTGCGAAAAGCGTTCCAAGCGGAAACGATTTTGACGTTAACAATTGTGTTTGCATATTTTTTATCCTTAAAACAGGTCGAGTCAATTCCATTAACGGGAATCCTAAGAACAAACCGCATAATGCGCTAACACAATTGGGTCAAAATCGTTCATATCCGTACTTTATTGAAAATAGTTATCATTTTTACTACAATTATTTTAAAATGCATATTGCTCTAAATATTTGGATTCACCCTTTATGACTGCGCCCAACTCACCTTTTGAATGCATCGTCACGCATGACTCGACCGAAAACGATCTTATGCACCTTGTGAATTATGAAGAAGCCGCCGAAAACATATGGGTGGGCAAAATCGATCATCGCCTGAATCGAGACATTATCAGCCGAGTGTCCGGCCCGGCGACCTTTTGCCTGACTTTCTTTTTTGAAGGAAACGGTTGTTTTTCGCTGGATAATGGACAAGCCATCCCGATTGAATCCAATACGGTTTTGCTGTTTTATTCACCTGGCGAAACCTGTGGCACCGACCGCCTGACGAAAGACACACAACTCAAATGTTTGCACCTGCGCTTCCCCGTCAAACTGGCGGCGGATTTCGAAAAAATGCTGACCTATTTCGTTCCCGCCTTCAAAGCCAATGCCAGCACACAGGACTCCTTATTGGCCTCCGTTCCGATGAATGCCTTGTTAAAAGGCATTGCGCAGGACATCTTCGAATGTAAGCTGCCGGCCGGCTTCGCCCGCCAACTTTATTTACAGGCCAAAGCATTGGAATCATTGGCCTATCTGGTGCATTTTCTAGAACAGGATCAGGCGGCTGTAGCGCTAACCCTTTTCGAACGGCAACGCATTTATCAAGCGGTTGAGTTGATTAATGAACAATATGACCAGGCCTGGACGATTTCGTCCTTAGCCAAAACGGTGGGACTCAATGAAAAGAAATTGAAAACCGGGTTTAAATCCTTAATGCGTTCCACGGTGCACGGCTATTTGGAGCGCACCCGCTTAACCGTCGCGACCGAAATGCTCAAAGCCGGTAAGAACATCACCGAAACGGCACTGGCCACCGGCTACGCCAACCCGAGCCACTTCAGTAAATATTTCAAAAAACATTACCATATGCCGCCACGGGAGTGGTTAAAGCTGACCATTCACTGAAAAACGCTCCCATTGCGGAAAGCACCTATAACTTCACGTTTAGTGTTCGACGCGATTACGCCCGGATTGTTTGGCTTGATACAGCAACTTGTCCAGCCGCCCCTGCACGTCTTTAGGCGTGTCCTGAGCGTGCAGTTGAACCACACTGATACTGATGGTGAACTTGATGTCATGCGGCCAGGTAATCTGTTCGACGCCAAGGCGTAAGGCTTCTGCCTTTTCAACCGCTTCACGCAACCCCACTTTACGCAAAATCACCGCGAACTCTTCACCGCCCCAGCGAACCAAATCATCATCGGAACGAATGTGGTTGCGTACAAATCGCGTCAACCCTTTGAGAATCTCATCCCCCACCAAATGGCCGTGGGTGTCGTTGATTTTCTTGAAATGGTCAATGTCGTAAAACAAAATCGACACCGGTTCGCGACGGTCAAGCTGTTGAATCAACCAATACAACTGCTTATTGAAATAACGGCGGTTATAGGCCTTGGTCAGTTCATCCACTTCACTGGCGTGCCTGATGACTTTATTTTTATGCTGCAGTACATCAATTTCATTCAATGTCGCCACCAAGCGACGGCTGTAACTGCGCAAAATCAAATACAGCAAGACCAGAAATACCAACAAGGCCGAACCGCCTAAAATGATTTGCCCCCAGAGGTTTCGTAAATGCGTTTGATAGAAGTCGGTGATGTCTTCCAGCATCTGAAATTTTGCCACCGGCTCACCGTCAAACGAACCAAGATGCACGCCCGTTACCACCAAATACGTTCGGCCATTTTGATGCACCAACTGGGATACCTTACGTTCGTCCATCGACAAATGATTAAAGATTGGATCGGAATACACCACCGAAAAGTCCCCGACGACCGGATAGGGGGTTTTGTGTTGCATAGCCTGCAACTGGTCGGATTTCACCAACACCTGAGACTTGATGGCGAATTGATGGTTCAATCGTTGGATGAAATATTCCGGACGCACGCCAAATTCCAATACGCCCAAATAATGCTTATCGGCATCGAACAAAGGGCTGGTGATACGATATGCAAAGCCGCTGCGACCGGTTTCAAAACCACTCGCTTGCCGACGATGGCTATTCACCGAGGCCACAATCGGTCTGACCGTTGTCAAATCATCCCCCGCAAAATCAGGGCGGTGCATCCGTAAAATAGTCACATTATTCGGGTCGATGAAATGCATCACGAATAAGTTCGGCTGCAAACGGCGCATGGCTTCATATTCCGGTCTCAGGAAGTCGTATAATGCCTGCCGATTTTCCGCGTTTACCAACTCCGTCAACTGCGGGTTTTGACCATAATGCAGCAATAAAAAATTGTAGCTTTCCTTAAGATGGCGTTCCATATCGTAAAAAGAACCGCGCACGCCTTCCGACAAGGTTTGAATTTTTTGATCAAAACGTTTCTCGGTTTGTTCAACACCGACATACAATTGAAAACACAAAGCCCCCGCACCGATCATGGCAATGGCCCAATAGTAGGCCCAGTGCCATGAAGAATTGGGGTTCACCCTTGCTTTGATCATCACCAAACCCTTTGATTTAAAATTAAAAAACGGCTCACCCGCCCTAGAGCCATTCATGATTTTAAGTATAACAATTTTTATTTATTCACGAAAAAAAACCCGCGCGAACCGATAAAAACGAAATCTCTCCTTTCAGCTCTTTACAGCCGCCACCGAAACTGTAAGATGGAAGCTTCTCTCATCACCCAATACGGAGGGCTAAGATGAAACCTCGTTTAGCCATTTACTGGTCCGTTATGTGCCTGGTGCTTTGTTTCAGCCCCTCTGGCTGGGCAGCCCAACTGGCCGTTGGCGAAGAAGCGCCGGCTTTCGCGTTAACCAATCAACACGGGAAGGTTGTTCGTTTATCCGACTATCGTGGTCAGTGGGTTGTACTCTACTTTTACCCGAAGGACGACACCCCCGGCTGCACCACCGAAGCCTGTAGCTTTCGCGACAATATCAATCGCCTCATTCAGCGACAAGCGGTACTGATCGGCGTCAGTCTGGACGACTCCGCCAGCCATAAAGCCTTTGCCGAAAAGCATCAACTCCCGTTTAATTTGCTTTCCGATCCTGACGGAAAAGTGGCCGAACAATACGGCTCGCTGGGCGATTATTTTTTATTCAAGCTAGCGAAACGTCACAGTTTTATCATCTCCCCCGATGGAAAAATCGCTAAAATTTATCGAGATGTCGATCCCGAAGATCATGTCGCCATCGTATTAAAGGATTTAACGACGCTACAGGATGATGCGTCTTAAATCCGCACAACACAGTCAGGGTTCCTCAAGCAATCCGTGGAAAGATTTCGCACAACCCACGGTCTAATGAGTAAACGGATATCAAAAAGGAACCGCCATGTTATACAAATTGTTAACCCTACTGGCGCTCGCCGCCACCTTGTCGGTGAGCGCCTGCGCTAAGGAGCCGGAAATGAACACACCAACCGCCGAAAACACGGATTACATCGTTCTGGGAATGGGCTGTTTCTGGGGTGCCGAAAAACGCATGAGCGAAATTTCCGGCGTGATTGACGTCGAAAGCGGCTACGCCGGCGGCGATGCCGAAAACGCCGGTTATTACGACGTACTCGGCCTGGAAAAAGAAATCCGTTACGGTAAAACCGACCAACGCAATCATGCGGAAGTCGTCAAGGTGACCTTCGACCCTCAAACAGTCGACCTGGAAACCATTCTGATTCATTTTTGGGAAAATCATGATCCAACTCAAGGCGACCGCCAGGGCAACGATGTCGGCACCAATTACCGCAGTGCCATCTACACCCATAACGACGCCCAAACCGCCATCGCCAAACAAACCGAAGCGGCTTATCAAACCGCTCTGACTCAAGCCGGTTACTCGAAAATCACCACTGAAATCGCGCCACTTCATAACTACATCACCGCCGAGGAATACCACCAGAACTATTTGCAGAAAAACCCCAATGGCTATTGCGGCCTGGGCGGAACCGGGGTGAAATACCCCGGCGACGGTAAGTCGCCGATGCCGAAAAGCGAACCGTCCGCACCGCGTTTGCAAGGCAGCGATCTCAACCAAACGCGTCAGCTGGTGGTGTTCGAGGCTGAAGACTGTGCTTTCTGTAAGCAATTCAAAGCGGAAATCCTCGACGACTGGCAAACCGATGTTGACGTGACCACCACGTTAAATCCAAACCCACCGGAAGGTTGGACACTGGAGAAAAGCCTGTTTGCGACACCGACCATCGTGTTGTTTGAAGATGGCAAAGAAGTCTCACGTTTCACCGGCTACAACGGCGACAAAGCCCGTTTCTGGAAATGGATCGGCTTCCGTTTGCTGACACCGGAACAACGACGCATCGCCTTTGAGCAAGGCACCGAACAGGCCTTTACCGGATCGCATCTCGATGAAAAACGCCCCGGCACCTTTGTGGACCCCATCACCGGTGCGGCGCTGTTCCGCAGCGATACCAAATTCGAGAGCGGCTCCGGCTGGCCAAGCTTTTTCAACCCGGTGGAAGGCGCCATCACCGAACATGAAGACTTCAGCCACGGCATGCACCGCATTGAAGTCCGCAGTGCCAGTTCTGGCATCCACTTAGGCCACGTGTTCAATGACGGCCCGCCGCCGAGCCACAAGCGCTACTGCATCAACGGCAATGTGCTGAAATTCGTACCGGACCCTCCGGAAAGCAACGCAAACAACACGGAGTAATCCGCATGCGCATCGTGATTTTGGGCGGCACCGGCCTAGTTGGTTCCTATTTAAAACCGCGACTCGAACAATTCGGGCATGCCGTCAAGGCTTATGGCCATGAGGCGTTCGATCCGGAATTTGACCTGGCTTCCGAACTCAATGGCCTCGATTGTCTGATTCAATTGAGCGGCGCGAATATCGGCCAGCGTTGGACCGCCACACACCAAAAACGCATCTGGTCCAGTCGCGTGGATTTAAACCAACGCCTGACCGACGTGCTGCAATCGCTGGATGAGCCACCGAAGCGCGTCATCGCCGCCTCCGCCATCGGCTTTTATCCGGAATCCGATTGCGACCATCCCATGGACGAATCCCACACCGACGCCGGACAGAACGTTTTCGGCGATTTGGTCCAGGCCTGGGAAAAAGCCACACAACAACTCGCTGCGCCGGAACGGCTGGTCACCTTTCGATTCGGAGTGGTCCTGGCCGCGCATGGCGGCGCTTTGAAGAAGATGTTGCCCGCGTTTAAACTGGGGCTGGGCGGCCCCATTGCCGGTGGCCAGCAATGTTTTTCCTGGGTCCACATCGATGACTTGGCAGAAGGTTTTTTATTTGCGCTCGACCATCCGGAGATGCACGGCACCTTCAACCTCACCAGCCCACAACCGGTCTCGCAGGCGGAATTCGGTCGTCAACTGGCCCGCCAGCTACACCGCCCTTTCTGGTTGCCGGTTTTCCGCTGGCAACTGCGATTACTGCTCGGCGACGGCGCGCAGGTACTCACCGTCAGCCAAGCCGTGGTGCCCACTCAATTGACCAAAGCCGGGTTCCGCTTCCAATACCCAACGCTCGATAAAGCACTCGAAAACCTTTTCTGAAAAACCGCCAGGCCTGGTCATAAGGCGTGTTTTACTCGTGAATGGATGACGACGATTTTATAGCCGCCTTTTTACCTTTCGGGCTGAAATGTTCGGTCAATAAATCCACAAAAGCGCGTACCTTGGCCGACAAGTAATGACGATGCGGAAACACCGCATACACCCCGTGCGGCGGCAGCTCATACTCGGTCAACACCTCAACCAGCTCGCCCTGCTCGATCAAGGGCTGACACAGAAATTCCGGCAAACGCCCGATGCCGACACCGGCACTGACCAACGTCTGCTGCATCTGCAGGTTATTGGTTTCGGCAATATGCCCGATATCGACATTGATGACCTCGCCTTTTTCATTCACATATTCCCAGGTAATCGGCACCTGGTTATACAAATACTTCACCGCCTGATGCGTGCGTAGGTCGTTCGGGTGCTGCGGTGTACCGTGTTCGTCGAGATACGCTTGCGTGGCCACCGTAATCATTCGAAACGAGAGTATTTTGCGGCTAATCAAATTGGAATCCTTCGACTCCCCCATCCGCACCGCCAGGTCAAAACCTTCGCCAGCCAAATCCACCAGACGACTGCTGAAATCCACATTGAGTTTGATGTCCGGATAACGCTGCATATACGTCGCCACCACCGGCAATAGGTGCGATTGGCCGAAACTGGCCGGCAAACTCACTTTCAAACGTCCCACCGGCTTTTGCTGCAAGGTGTCGATGCTCATTTCGGCTTCACGCGCTTCCATCAAGAGGCCGCGTGTTTTTTCGAAATAGACCCGTCCGATGTCGGTCAAACTCAAACTGCGGGTGGTGCGATTCAACAAGCGTGCGCCCAGCCGCTCTTCCAAACGGGTGACTTCCTTACTGATATACGACACCGAATGCCCCAACACCGACGCCGCTTCGGTAAAACTGCCGGATTCCACCACCTGCACAAAGGTACTGATGCCTTCCAGACTGTCGTGACGGTTTTTCATAAGCCTGCTCGATTGTTCTTTATTTGGAAAAAGTCTTTTTATTATTTAACCATTCTAAACCATACAACAACAATGTACGCTATTCATAACGCTGAAACGCAATACAAACTCGAACCGAACACAAAGGCAGGCACATGAAATTAACCAACAGTTTTTCCGGCTATGGCTGGATCAGCATCGCACTGCACTGGTTCATCGCCGTGGGGGTCATCGGCTTGTTTGCACTGGGTCTGTGGATGGTGGACCTGAGTTTTTACAGCCCCTGGTACCACGACGCCCCGGCGATTCATAAAAGCCTTGGGGTATTGTTGGTCGGCTTGATGGCGTTGCGTCTGGTGTGGCGTTGGATCAACCCAACCCCACAACCACCCGCCAACCATTCCCGGTTCGTCACCTTCGCCGCCCACAGTGCGCATGCATTGTTGTACTTGCTGGTGTTTGCCTTGGGGGTGAGCGGGTATTTCATTTCCACCGCGGAAGGCCATGGCATCGACGTATTCAACTGGTTTACGGTGCCGGCCTATCCGTTGGGCATTGAAAACCAGGCCGATATTGCCGGTGAATTTCATTACTGGATTGCCGTTTCCTTGATTGCACTGGTAAGCATACACATGCTGGCGGCGCTGAAGCACCATTTCATTGACAAAGACGTCACCTTGAAACGCATGCTAACCGCCACCCGCGAATAACGATTTTTAAATCATCAAACGCAGCATTTACGCATAAACTGAAGAAAAGGAGAATCCTTATGAACACCTTAACCTGGCTTAAACGCACCTTTTTGGCGACCGGCCTGTCCATCGCCTCTATCGCCGTATCCTCAACGGCTTTTGCCGCACCGGCCAATTACCAAATCGATACCAAAGGCATGCACGCCTCGGTGAACTTTAAAATTCAGCACCTGGGTTACAGCTGGCTGACCGGTCGTTTCGACCAATTTGGCGGTACGTTTGTGTACGATGCTGAAAAGCCATCCAACAGCAAAGTGGATGTCACCATTGATACCGACAGTGTCAACACCAACCACGCAGAACGTGACAAACACCTGCGAAGCGACGACTTCCTGAATGTCAAAAAATTCCCGAAAGCGCAATTCGTCAGCACCTCGATTACTGAAAACGCTGACAAAACCCTGACCGTCAAAGGTGATTTGACGTTACACGGCGTCACCAAACCGATTGAAATTCAAGCCAGTAAAGTCGGCGAAGGTAAAGACCCTTGGGGCGGCTATCGTGCCGGGTTTACCGGAACCACTCGAATCAAACTGGCGGATTACGGCATCACCTATAACCTTGGGCCAGCGTCCACCGAAGTGTATTTCCAGCTCAACCTGGAAGGCGTTCGCCAATAAGGGCTTTTTTAGAACGTCTTGACACGGCTTTAACCCAAAACACCGATAAAAAGTCTCCTAAGACGTTACCGCTGCTTTCCCCGAGGCAGCGGTTTTTTTATGCTTTTTACCAGGCCTGGTCAATATCGGATTTCCTGGCCGATCAAAGACTTAATCACACCTAAATCCAATCGCTGTTGAACTAAACATCGCTTTATCATTCAAATTAAGGTAAGCTAAGCTCCCTTTTCGAAGTATATGCCTCGATTCATTTCTGTTTGACTCTGTTTAACCGAAACAACGCCTTACGCAACCCTTTATGAGATCCATCTTTTATGAGCTTTAACGCCCTTGGTTTATCCACCCCTATTCTTGACGCCATCCAACAGCAAGGCTATGAAACGCCCTCCCCGATTCAGCAGCAAGCCATCCCTGTCGTACTGGAGGGCCGCGACGTCATGGCCGCCGCCCAAACCGGCACCGGCAAAACCGCCGGCTTTACCCTGCCAATCCTGGAACGCTTATCCAAAGGCGACAAGCCCAAACCCAACCAAGCGCGTGCTTTAATTCTAACCCCGACACGCGAGCTGGCAGCGCAAGTGGCCGACAGCGTCGCCACTTACGGCCAGCATTTACCGTTAAAATCGACCGTGGTATTCGGTGGTGTCAAAATCAACCCGCAGATGATGCGTTTACGCGGTGGTGTCGATATTTTGATTGCCACGCCCGGCCGTTTACTCGATTTATACAGTCAAAACGCTGTCAAGTTTGATCAGTTGGAAATTTTGGTACTGGACGAAGCCGATCGGATGCTCGACATGGGCTTCATTCATGATTTGAAACGCATTGCCCGTTTGTTACCGAAAAACCGCCAAAACCTGCTGTTTTCGGCCACCTTTTCCAACGACATTCGAAAATTGGCGCAAAGCTTCGTGACCGACCCGGTGGAAATTTCCGTCGCACAGCGCAACTCCACCGCCGAAACCGTCACCCAACAAGTTTACCCAGTCGATAAAAACCGTAAATCCGCTCTGCTGGTTCATTTAATTCAAGAACATAACTGGTTTCAAGTATTGGTGTTCTCGCGCACCAAACACGGGGCGAACCGCTTAACTCGTCAGCTGGAAACCAAAGGCATCCGCGCCGCTGCCATTCACGGCAACAAAAGCCAGGCCGCCCGAACACGCGCCTTGAGCGAGTTCAAAGACGGCAAGATTCAGGTACTGGTCGCCACCGACATCGCCGCACGCGGGCTGGACATCGATCAATTGCCGCAAGTGATCAATTTCGACCTGCCCAATGTGGCCGAAGACTACGTTCACCGCATTGGGCGTACCGGACGCGCCGGCGCGACCGGGCAAGCCATTTCACTGGTCAGCGCCGACGAAATCAAACAACTCTCCGACATCGAAAACCTGATTCAAAAACAGATTCCACGTCACATTGAAGACGGTTTTGAACCGGAAAAAGACTTGCCGGAAACCCGATTGAACCATCATCCGAAAAAGCCCAAGAAACCGAAAAAGCCTAAACGCTCAAACGGTACGCGCTCGCCCCAAGGCGACGGAACGGATGGTTCGACACCGAGTCGTACCCCTCGTTCAAATCATTCCGACTCGGCCCCCAAGAATCGTCCGTCCAGAAACAAATCCAAAAGACGTCCGAATCGAGCGCCAAAACCCAGCAACCATTAACCCAAAAACGCCCAGGCCTGGGCGTTTTTCTCCTTTCTGAATAAAAACCGTTCCCTCTTTCATTTTTACCGTCATCTCCAAACTCGAAAAAAAAGATGACGTCTCTGTAACATTTTGACTTAAAAAGACTTTTTTCTTTAAAAAGCTGATGAAAGGCTTTGTTTTCGAAAAATAAATGCGCTATAAAGAAAGTGACGGCATGGCTTATTTATTTTCATAAATAAAACCTTTAACAACTAAAAAAACTTAATAAAAACAAAATACTAAAAAGTACGCATTCCCTAGACAGAGCGACAGAGGCAGGAAAATGAACGGTTTAATGAATATAACAATCAAAGCGAAATTGATTTTGCTGATTTTGGTGACACTTGTCGGAATGTCATTTATCACCATTTACGACAGCATCACCGAAAAACAAATCATGATGGATGCCAAAAAGGAACGTGTGGAAACCATCATCACTGGAATTTCATCACAAATCCACGCCTTACAGAACCAAGTCAAAGAAGGTAAGCTCACCACGGAAGCCGCCCAAAATGAAGCCAAACGTATCGTCAGTTCGTTTCGTTACGACGGCAATAACTACGTTTGGATTAACGACTTTCACCCCACAATGATCATGCATCCGTTGAAACCCAGTCTGGACGGATCGGACCTGAGTGAATACAAAGACAAGAAAGGCAACCTGCTGTTTGTGAACATGGCAAAAACCGCCAAAAAATCCGGCCAGGGTTATGTGGAATACTTTTGGACCAAGCCCAACCAAACCGTGCCGGTGCCGAAAATGTCATTCGTAAAAGAAATCCCCGGCTGGAATTGGGTGCTGGGTACCGGGATTTACATTGACGATGTGAACGACGCTTTTTACGCCACACTCATCAGCCACTTCATCATTCTGGGGCTTTTAATCGCCGTCAGTATCGGCGTCGCTTACTGGGTTTTCAACGCCATTAATCGTCCGTTGAAAGAAATGTCTTCAATTATGCAACGGGTCAGTAACGACGGTGATTTATCGCAGACAATCACCTTACGAGGGAACGACGAAATCGGTCGCATTTCCGCCGACTTCAACAATCACATTCAATTTCTCGCCAACACCATTGAAGAAATTCAGACGGTCATGGCCAACGTTGCGCGAGGAAAAACCGATGTCTCCATTCGTTCCGAAATGAAAGGGGTGTTCGACGAGTTGAAACAGGACGTCAATCAATCGGTTCGGAACATCAACCAAACCATTGTCTTTCTGGACACCACCCTCTCGTCTCTGTCAAACGGCGAATTTGACGTCCAGTCCATCCAAGGGCTGGAAGGCCGCTTCAAACACATTCTGGAAAATACCGAATCGGTGGTCAACTCATTGAAGCTGTCTTTCGAAGAAATCAATTTAGTGATGTCGGAAATGAGTACCGGAAAATTCGACCGCCGCATCAGTATCGACGTCAAAGGTGAATTCGAAAAACTGAAACATAATATCAACCAGTCGTTGGATTCGGTCGAAGAAGCCATCACCCATATTTCAGAAGCTTTGAGCCGCCAAGCTTCCGGGAACTACGACCCGAAAAACGACATTCAATTAACCGGAGACCTCAAACGCCTGGACTCAGCGCTCCATACCACCTGTGATAAGGTCGGCACCACGATTTTGCAAATCAACCAAAGCGCCGAAAGCGTTGCCCAGATGTCGGAAGAGCTGGCACAAAGCGCCTTGGCTTTCTCAGAAAAAACACAAAGCCAAGCCGCCACGTTGGAAGAAACCTCCGCTTCAACAGAAGAAATTACCGCCACCGTCCGCCAAAACACAGATTCGGCACGCAATGCCAATACCTTGGCAAGACAGGCCCAGCAAAAAGCTCAGAAAGGGGCCGAGATTAACGAAATTGCGGTTCAATCCATGGACCAAATCACCAAATCCAGTCACCAGATTGCCGACATCATCACCCTGATTGACAGCATCGCCTTCCAAACCAACCTCCTGGCTTTAAACGCCGCTGTGGAAGCCGCGCGCGCCGGTGAGCACGGTCGAGGCTTCGCGGTGGTGGCCGGTGAGGTACGTAACCTGGCGCAAAAATCAGCCGATGCGGCACGCCAAATCAAAACGTTGATTGAAGACAGTGTGCATAAAATCCACGAAGGAGCAGGTTACGTTAATCAATCCAAAGAGTCTTTGAGTGAGATCAACGAAGTCATCACCAAAGTGACCAGCATCATTTCGGAAATCACCACCTCGTCCGAAGAACAGGCCAAAGCGGTGGAACACATCAACCAGGCCATCGTTAGCTTGGATAAAGATACTCAACAAAATGCCTTGATTGTGGAACAAACCGCACAGAACGCACAGCAAATGAAAGAAGCGGCCCATCAAATGAATCGCCAGGTGGATTTCTTTAAAGTCAGCGAAAACGCAACGCCTCGCTTAAAAAGCGGTTCGGATAGTAATGAAAAAACCGCTTAAGTTCCTCCAAGCCACCATAAACAAAACCGCCAGGCCTGGCGGTTTTAATAGTTAAACGTCAGATTAACGACTTTGCAGAATCAGCAACGATAAATACGGTACAAGGCAAAACAAAATAATCGCCAGTTTATAAATCGCCATCCCGACATAGTGAATACGGTCAAACGCCAATCGATCCAACTCAAACCACCGGGTATGCAAACGGTAAATCGCATCATGGGCACCCATAAACATCGTGCCCCATACAATCAACACCGCCCAATTCAACAGCACACTCCAACCTAAAAACGCTTGTATCGTCGCCAACTCCATCACACCTCTCCTGTTGTTTTAAAGGGTTTGAATCCGTGTTTTGATGTTCGCATCCAGTTGCTTGGAGAAATCCGATTGTGGCGTGGCCAGTAAATAACCCTGCGCATAATCAATGCCCAAGCTCTTGACCAAATCCAGGGTTTCCTCGTTTTCGATGAACTCCGCAATGGTTTCAATGCCAAGCGACTTTGCCATGGATACCGCACTTTCCACAAATGCCAGGTCAATTTCATTCTTGGACATATTATTGATGAACTCACCTTCAATCTTAATGAAATTCACCGGGAAGCGTTTCAAATATTGGAAAGACGAAAAGCCGGAACCAAAATCGTCGATAGCGAAGCGGAAACCTTCCGAGCGCAATTCACGTACAAACTTCTCCAACAAAGCCACATTGTGTACCGTCTCGCGTTCGGTAATTTCAAACACGATGCGTTCGTGATCAATCTGGTAGGTTTCCGTCAAATCCTGAATCCGTTGAATGAACTCACTGGCGACAATCGCTTTCGGCGACAGGTTGATGAACAGCACGCCTTCATAGCCGGAGCGATTGGCATCCGCCAACGCCTTATCAATCAGAATCATATCCATCTGGTTCACCAACCCCATATGCTCGGCGGTTTCGATAAAGCGTCCGGCGCTGATCAATTCGTCGTCCTGACGCAAGCGCATCAAGAGTTCGTGTACTTCGATTTCCCCTGTTTCCATATTAACAATCGGTTGGTAATTCGGTTCAATCGGGTCGCCCGTCTCCAACGCTTTCATAATGAACAGGCTCTGGTCGTTAGACTCTTTGTACACTTCCACCAAATCGGCTTCCTGCGGATACGAAATCGCATTCTTACCACTGCCTTTAGCGCGGTACAACATATTATCCGCCACCATGAACAAGTCTTCCTTGTCATGCGCATGATCCGGATATAGGCTGATGCCAATGGAACAGGTAATGTGTACCGGCTGGCCATTCGGGGCCACCAACTCAATGCCATGCGTGGCTTCCAACACCTTATGCGCCAACTCGTGCACTTCCGTAAAACCGGTTTCCGGGAAAATCACACAGAATTCATCCCCACCGTAACGCGCAAAAATATCCCCTTCCCGTAAGGCTTGTTTCGTCGCCAAAGCAAATTGCTGCAACACTTCATCCCCAAACGCATGGCCGTACTGATCGTTAATCAGTTTGAAATTATCGAAATCCAGCACCATCAAACCGAAATCGTAATGATGACGGTGTGCCCGCCCGACTTCATAGGCCAGCAACTCATGAAACACCCGCTGGTTGAACAGGTGGGTCAGAGGGTCGCGCGTGGCGTAATATTCCAATTCCTTGGTGAACTTGTTAATGGCCTTGATGGAGCCGATGACATTGACTAAAGTGGTTAAAATACTTTCCACCACCACGGAACGGGAAGAATCTTTCGGCGGGAAGGTTTCAACCCCTAAACCAACCACCCCACCAATTTTCGGTGTGTCCAGAATCAAACTCTTGCTTTGCGTCTGAATCCGGTTTTCAATGGTCAAGGATTCTTGGGTAGCGTAAGAGTGGTTCACCTTAAACACCGACCCTTTATCAAAAATCGACACTTCGCTGAGAATTTCCTTAGCGTGCACTTCGAGCTCTTTTTCAGTGGCCTTCTCCGGCTTGCCCAGCCAAAAAACTTCAATGACATATTGCTCGACATCATCGGTACGAAACACCACGAACAAGGTGTATAACGGCAAAATTTGATTGATTTCTTCCATCAACAGACAGATGTGTTGCTTCCAGTCTTTGACGATTTCCGATGACAACACCAGTTTGTCGAGCAACTGGATTTCAAAATCGAGAATGTCGCGGTCAATGGCGATATTTTTAATCTTGTCGCCCAATTGGTTCAGACTGTCATTCAACTGATCGAACTCGGTGTAATCGAACACAGACTTACCGTGCGCCAGGTTTTTCAAATCGTCAATCTGATTGATGGACACCACTTGTTGATTCAAGTCATGCACACTGCTCAACAGGCTTTTGGAAAAACGCCGCCCGACCCATAAAGCCAGCAGCACCGGAACCGGCATCAACAATAGCATCCACACCAGAAACTCATTATGGGCCGGTTTCAATACCTGTCCTATATTTTGCTCAATGCCCATAACGCCCAAAACATCGCCAACCTTTGCTTGAGTATGGCATTTCAAACAGGCTTCCTGAGCCACCAAAGGCCGAAAACTGCGCACCCATTCATCCTGTTTAATCTCCATCGGTTTTTTGGATTTCAACACTTCCTGGAAAAACGGTTGCATGCTGTCCGATACATCCGAGGCCAAAAAACCAAATTGATGATTAACGATCTCTGAACGATAAATAGAAAAACTCAGCCCGTGCTCTTGATAGGTTTCTTTCAGGTTTTCGCGAAATTGAAGGAGCTGTTGACGGTTCCAGCCTTTACTCATCAACTGATACATATTGTCAAACGACAACTGGCTCAGGGTCTCGGCATTTTTCACACTTTGTTCGCCAAACCGTTGGGTAAAAATCTGTGACGCCGCGAACAAGGTGATGATAAAAACCGCCAGCGCGGTAATCAGTGCCCCCGCCAACATGGTCTGTTTCAGGTTTTTTTTATGTTTTATTTTGTTTGAAGACTGTGCGTTCACATCGGGCCTGTTTCGATAATTTTTTGAGAGCTTTGCATGAGTGGGGCGTGATAGAAAAATGAGATAAAATTTTTCTGAATTAGGCGGAAAACGCAGCTAATAGCTAGCTATTAGCCAGTTTTTCAACGACATTCAGGGAGATTTTAGCCATTTTTATCCGTGAACCCATCTCGTGCAAATCTCTCTTTTTGTAAAAATGTAGTATATTTTGCAACGAGTATAACGCAATATAAGCCCGCAAGTTATCAAATGAAACTTAAGCTAAATCAATTATTTTTAAGAGGATCATAAACCGTTTCTATCCTTGACGTTGACGCCTCCTCAATCATCACTTTCACCAGGCCTGGCCAAAAACGACCTTGCCGTCCTGAAAAAAATCGCTATGCTAAAAAACAAACACGACGACACTGAACGATTTTAAAAAGGCCACTCTCTTTTGAACCACTCCTGCCCCACATTACGCATTGCACTCGGATTATTACTCATCACCTTGATGATGCCCTTGTCCGCCGTGCGGGCCGACATCGTCGACATCGGCGTGTTGAACCTGCGCAATACCGAAGCCGACAAAGCTTTTTGGGCGAAGACCGCACAATGGCTGTCCAAAGAGATTCCCAACCACCAGTTTGTCATCAAACCCATGGGGCCGGAGTGCTTGAACCACGCCATCAACAAGCAGCAACTCGATTTCGCCATCACCAATCCGTCGCAAATCGTCGCGTTGGAAAAAACCGATGATGTCCACCCCATCGCCACCTTGCAAACCCGTTATGAAACCCGGCCTTACAGTCACTTCGGTGCGGCACTCATCACCCGTGCCGATCGCGGCGACCTGAAACGCCTCTCTGACCTGAAAGGCCAAAGCGTCATGGCCGTATCGCCATCCGAATTCGGCGGCTACCAGATGATCTGGCGAGAACTGCAACTGGCCGGCATCGCACCGAAAAAGGATTTTTTCAACCTGTTGTTCACCAATGGATCTCAAGAAGCGATTATTCGCGCCATCATCAACGAGGAGGCCGACATCGGTATTATCCGCTCCGGTTTGATCGAATCGCTGTTGGACCAAAATAAACTGCCCGCGAATCAAATCAAAGTCATCCACCCGCAGCACACCGGGCCTTATCCGTTGTTGCACAGCAGCATCCTTTACCCGGAATGGTCGATGATTCGATTGGAAGACACGGACATTGCCCTGGCGCGCCAGGTCTCCCGCGCTCTGCAATCCATGCCGAAAAGCACCGTACCCGGCACCTATAATCCGCATTACGGCTGGACCCGCGCCGAAGATTTCACCACCGTGCATGGCCTGCTTCGCGCCCTAAAATTGCCGCCGTACGAGCCCAGCAAACAAATCAGCCTCAAAGCCATTCTGAAAGAACACGGTCTGGCCGTCGGACTGGTCATGATATTGATTCTGATGCTGGCGGCCTTTTCCGCACGTATGAGCCGCATCAACCGTAAACTGGCGGTTTCCCAAGCCGAACTGGCCAAACACCGCGACAACCTGGAAAAGGAAGTCGCCGAGCGCACCGTGGAACTCTCGCAAGTCAACCAGGCATTGGAACAAGACATCACAGCCCGAGAAAAAGCCGAAACCACGTTACGTCGCAGCCGGGCGGCCCTGCAGGGGGTTTACGAAATTTCCGTCGACACCCGCCTCACGCAATCGGAAAAATTGCTACGTTTGATTCAATTGGCGCGCCGTCATTTCCGCATGGATGCCGCGTTTTTGTACAAACTGCCCGACGGACCGAACCCCGGCTTATCGCTGTGCGTTTCCGACGGTGACATTCCGGAGGAACCCAAACTGAAACAGTGTTTGGAAAGCCATCTGCCGGAGTTCAAAAGCCGGGCTATTCTGCAGTTTTCCGACACGCCCTGTGCGGGCCAAGTCGTCACCTTCACCGTACAGGTCAACGGCCAGCCACACTGTGTACTGGTCTTCGTCGGCCAGGACATTTCGCAATGGCAACTGGCCGAAGTGGACGAAGAACTGTTGCGCCTCATCACCCAATGGATCGGCTCCAGCATTGAACGTCAGGACATTGAAACCGAGCACGACAAATACCGCACCCAGCTGGGCAAGGTCACCCGCCTGTTTACCGTGGGTGAAATGGCCTCCGGCCTAGCGCATGAAATCAATCAACCTCTCACAGCCGCCACCAACTACATCAGCGGTAGCCTGAGACGCCTGGAAGACAGCCAACCGTCCCACCTCAAAACCGGCCTGACACGGTCTCTGGAAAGTCTCGACCGCGCCACCAACATCATTCGTCGCCTGCGTGAATTCGTGCAAACCGGTGCCCGACGTCAGGAAGCCTTTCAACTCAACGCCACCTTGAAACGCGTGCTGTCGCTGTTGGACTCGGAAGCCAAGCAACACGCCGTCACCTTGATTCCGCCATCCTTAAAAGGCGATGTCTGTGTCGTCGGTGACCCGGTTCAAATCGAACAGGTCTTGCTGAATTTAATTCGCAACGCCATTGATGCATGCGACGAAAACGGCTGCGTATCGGTCGATATTCACCCGCAAACCGATGCCGCGCGCATTCTGGTATCCGACACCGGCCCCGGTATTCCGGAAAAAGATTTGCCCCATGTTTTCGATGCCTTCCATTCCTCGAAATCCGACGGCATGGGTCTGGGGCTGGCGATTTGCCGCAGCATTGTCGAGGCGCATCACGGCCAACTGCACGTCTGCAATACCCACGAAGGCGCGCAATTTATGTTTGAATTACCCTTGTGCGAAGCCGGGACGGCTCGCGAAAACACTTCGGAGGAAAACGCCTGATGGAACCTTGCGTGTATGTTGTGGACGATGACCGCCTGGTACGGGAGTCGTTGGAATGGTTGCTGGAATCGGTCAACTTGCAAACCCGTCTGTATGAAAACGGTCAGGCCTTTTTGGACGCATTTTCACCAGGCCTGCCCGGTTGCGTAGTACTCGACGTACGGATGCCCGGGCTGAACGGCATGGAACTGCATCAGTCCATCAAGCACATCGACCCGGACTTTCCGGTCATCATCGTCACTGGTCACGCCGACGTACCCATGGCGATTCGCGCCATGAAAGAAGGTGCCTTCGACTTCATCGAAAAACCCTATAACGACCAACATATGCTGGAACGTATCCAGTTAGCGATTCACCATTACGACGATTTGCAGAAACATCAGGAAAAAACCGATGCCTTGCAAAACCGATTCGAACGACTTTCCAAGCGCGAATCGCAAGTACTGTCCGGCGTCCTACAAGGCCACCCCAACAAAGTCATTGCCGACCAACTTTGTCTGAGCATCAAAACCATCGAAGTGCATCGTGCTAACCTGATGTCCAAACTCGGTGTCAAAACCGTGACCGAACTGGTTCGCCTCGCCATCGAAGCCGGAAAAGACCATCCCGCCTCACCACCCGAAAGCTAATTTTTCGGTTCAAAGAGTTTCTTTCCGAATTAGGGAAAACCCTAATCGATTTAGGAGCCCTCCCAATATTGTTTTGATGAAAAATTCGTAAACTGGTTTTGAGTTTCAAACCCATAAGTAAATATTAAAGGGCAACTCGATTAATCTTTAGTGAAATTCTGCGGAACTAAAAGACTGCATACTCTAGGCGTGGCTCGCCGACCTTAGTTACCCTAAGGCCAAGAGTCACAACAACGAAGATGTAGTCTTCTAGTTCCGCCCGAAGGGGCTTAGCCAAATTCAGTCAGCTCCACGTTGTGAAGCTTTGCAAGGTCTAGACATTCCTGCAACTTCACGCCTTGATCTGACGAATTTGGCGTTGCCAGAATCCACTAAAGGTTAACCGAATTGCCCTCAACAAAGGAGAGTCAATCCATGTCTCTGAATCGACGCGAGTTTTTACATGTTATGTCCATGGCTGCCGCCGCAGGACTATTACCCGGCACCGGCCTAGCGATGTCTTCTCAACCCACAGGAAAGGCGATTTCGAAAGACATCTACCAAGTTCCCATGCAAGGCACGGCTCGCATTCTGCACATCACCGACTCCCATGCGCAATTGAAACCGATTTATTTCCGCGAACCCAACGTCAACCTCGGCGTGGGCCCCGCTTACGGCCAACTACCGCACGTAGTCGGCCACAAGCTCCTGAAAGAACTGAACATTGCCGACAACACGCCCTTGGCGCATGCGTTTTCGTTCCTGAACTTTCAAGACGCGGCTGAACAATACGGCAAGGTGGGCGGATTTGCCCACATCAAAACCCTACTTGACAAACTGAGAGAGCAAGCGGGTGGCCAGCAAAATACCCTGACAATGGATGGAGGAGATTTATGGCACGGTTCAGGCACAGCGCTCTGGACACGCGGCCAAGACATGGTGGAAGCATCCAACCTACTGGGAGTGGACATCATGACCGGGCACTGGGAATTCACCTACCATGAAGACGAGGTGTTGACCAATATTCAGAAATTCAAAGGTGAATTTCTGGCCCAGAACATGCGCATCAAAGAAGACTCGCTGTTTGGCGATGCCTACCGCGAGATGACCGAAAAACACGGTGGCATCGGTTTATACAACGAAGACAACAGTTTGCCGTTCAAGCCTTACACCATCAAGGTGGTGAACGGCGAGCGTATCGCCGTCATCGGCCAGGCTTTCCCAAGAACCGCCAACGCCAACCCTCGCGCCAACTTCCCGGATTGGTCCTTCGGCTTACGGGAAGACTCCATGCGCGAAACCGTCAACCACATCCGTGAAAACGAAAAAGTCGCGGCGGTTATTATGATTTCCCATAACGGCATGGATGTGGACATCAAAATGGCTTCACGTGTCAGCGGCATCGACGCCATTTTCGGCGGCCATACCCACGACGGCATCCCCAAAGCCATTCCGGTAAAAGCTCCGGACGGCCATGTCTGCCAAGTCACCAACGCCGGTTCCAACGGCAAGTTTGTCGGCTGTATGGATATGGACATCCAAAACGGCAAATTGCGCGGTATGCATTATCGCCTGCTACCGGTCTTCTCGAATGAATTGGCCGCCGACGCCGGTGTAGATCAGTTCATCACCAACCTGCGTCAAACGCAATACACCAAATCGATTGTCGAATCGCGCAATCCGAAATACGCTTATAACCCGGAACGTCTGGGCAAAACCTACGAGCAGATTCTCAGCGAAGAATTGGCCGTGGCCGAAGACACCTTGTACCGTCGCGGTAACTTTATGGGTACCTGGGACCAAATCATCGTCAACGCGCTGCGCGAAGAACACGACACCCAAATCGCCATGTCGGCGGGTGTGCGTTGGGGCACCTCGGTGCTGGCGGGCGAAACCATCACCATGGAACGCGTGATGGACGAAACCTCCATGACCTATGGTGAAACCTATAAATCCGAATTGACCGGCGCACAAATCAAGGACACTTTGGAAGGCGTGTGTGAAAACATTTTCCAGAAAGACCCGTACTTGCAATCCGGCGGCGATATGGTCCGACTCGGCGGCATGGATTACACCTGTGAACCGAAAGCGTCGCTCGGCCAGCGTATTACTCATATGCAACTGGACGACGGCACCCCGATTGAACCGAACAAAACCTACACTGTCGCCGGCTGGGGACAAGTGGAGGAAGTCGGTGACGGTCGTTTGATTTGGGATGTGGTCGCCGACCACTTACGCGGCAAGCGCTCGGACATGAAGCTTAAGAAAGTGAATCACCCGACACTGAAAGGCATTGCCAATAACCCGGGCATCGAAGATTATGCCGGCAAACTGATTTAAATCCCCCGTCGCCATTTTCAACGATGGCTTCCATGATGGGTTCAAGATACCGTTGTTTCCCGCGTCGTTTCTGTCTGGCGCGGGCTTTTTCTTTTCCAAACTCTCATCCATTACAACCAATTCTTCAAATGGCTTTGAATGGTCTTTTCAAGATTCTGCTCAGACTGTTGCAACAAACTCGCTAAACCCGCATCTTCCGGAACCTGTTCGTGAATGGAGCGCAGTTCGAAAAACGCCGGTAAGTCTTGTGTCGTGGCTTCCAACTTGCCGCAGAGGCCCACCGTTGGAATATCATAATCCCCGGCCAATTCGGCGATGCGGTTCGGCAATTTTCCGAAGCGGGTTTGCTCGTCCATTTTGCCTTCGCCGGTAATCACCAAATGCACATCGCCGTCCCGAAGCACTTCATTCAAAGACAACAGTTCTGCCAGCAAATCGAAACCGGACGTCAAACGGGCATCCAGCAAACCGACAAAGGTACCGGCCATTCCGCCCGCCGCACCGGCACCCGGCAAATGCTCGATGCGTTTGCCCCAGTCGGCTTCAATCACCTTGGCTAGCTGTTTCAAACCGGCTTCCAGAATCGGTGCGCTGGTTTCATCCACGCCTTTTTGCGGCCCAAACACCGCTGTCGCCCCCTGCTCGCCCAACAGCGGGTTGGACACGTCGCAGGCAATCACCCATTCAATCTGGTTTAAGTCACTTTTCACCAGGCCTGGCGCATTTCGTGCAATGTGATCCAGCTCCACCAAGGCCCCACCACCGAACGCCAGCGAGTCGCCTTGTGCATTTCGAAAATCGAACCCTAACGCCTGCAAGGCACCGGCTCCGCCGTCATTGGTGGCGCTGCCGCCCAACCCGAGAATAATTTTTTCCGCGCCCAGACGAATCGCCGCGGCCAAAACTTGACCGGTGCCGTAAGTGGACGCCGCCATCGGGTTCAACTCATGCTTCGCTAATCTCGGCAGCCCGGATGCCTGCGCCATCTCGACAATGGCGGTTCGAGACTCTGGCTGCCAGCCGAATTTGGCGGCCACCGGGCGTCCCAACGGGTCTTGTACAATCACTTCATGCGATTCAGCCAGCCCGGCATAGGTGATGGATTCGACAAACCCTTCCCCACCGTCGGACATGGGGCGGGAAATGAAGTTCAGGCCATCGGCCACACCCTGACCGGCGCGTTCGACGATGCGACAAAAGTCCACTGCGGATAAAGACCCTTTAAACGAATCGGGGGCGACGAGAACGGTTTTCACAGTTTAAATCCCGTCCAGCGAATGTTGTCGACTGATTTGGTTTGCACGAGCATTCTCCTCTAACGATTGTCTGTAAAAATGGGCGTCCACCACTTCATCGATGAAACGGAGTTTGCCTTGTACGACCGGCGATAAAATAAACGGATACGGGTCAGCCAACCCCATGCTGCGGTTCAGGGCGTTCATCACTTGCGATACCCGTTTCCATTCGCTGAACCAGTCATCGAAATCATTGCGGCGCGGTTCGTACACGCTCAAACTATAACTGACGGCGGTCTCCAGCGTATCCACCATGTGCAGGTAATGCGCCCAGGTTTCCGCCCAATCTTCATGCGGATGGCTGCTGGCATAAGGGGTGATATACTGGCTTTTCCAGTGCGATGTCGACCCTTTTTCATAATAGGCTTTGAGGGATTCGTCGTAATCGGCGCGTTCATCGCCGAACACCTCACGAAAGGCCTCCAACAGCCCTTCCTGTTCGATGATTTCATGCCAGAAATAATGGCCGACTTCATGACGAAAATGCCCCAGCAAAGTGCGATAGCGTTCGCCCATCTGTTCTTTCATCACATGCAAAAAGCCTTCATCGGCTTCCGCGACATTCAAGGTAATCAAACCATTGCTGTGGCCGGTCAACACATGTTCCAACGCGACATTCGGGTTACTGCGTTGGTCTTCCAGAAAGTCGAAACGCAGGACGTTATGCCCCGGCGCGCCTTGCGGGTCCATCAACTTCAAATCCAACAAGGTGTACATCAATTGCCGTTTGGCTCTTTCCAGAATCCGCCAGCGCTTGGGGTTTTTCGGCAAGTTCAAATCCGGAATCGTCCGTGTGGTGCGACAGGACACACACTGACAACTGCCCTCGTCTTCGGGGCTGATAAGCCAGTTGCAATTCACCACCGAATAGCGATTATTACAAATCTTAAAGCTCGGCAGTTTGGTGCCATCGCTGGTGTGCGGGTAAAAGCGCGAATCACTCCGTACCTCGCCACTCCACATGGTGCCGATGCTCGGGTCATAGGCCAAATCGCGACCGCAAGCGGCGCAGTAGAGATTATCGAAGAATATCTCCTGCCCGCATTTGCAAAACATGCGTTTCATTAAATTGCTTCCAAATCGTTATCGATACGCACGATTCTAAGCGACTTCTTTGGGGTTGAACCAAATTTCATAGAATTTCGTGTGAATGGACGAAAGCTTTAATTGTACTGCATCCAGATAATCGTGTAAGGCCATCGAACCGACTTCAAAGGACTCGTTTTCACGGGTAAAAGCTTCCAGCGCTTCCAAATCCGCAATCAAGCCGTCGGTATTCGGCAGCTTATTGACAAGGCCTTTGACCATGTCAATGCAATAATTCACCGAACGGGCGAACTCCGGGTCGTGAATCAAAAAGTCCACCACCTGCTGGCCCTGAATGTCCACCTGCACTTTTTGACGGTACATGAAATAGGCACTGACCGATTTCAATAGGTTCACCCACAAAATGCTGTCATAGGGTTGTTCTTCGGTCTCATCACTGGCCTGCGCCACGAAAAAGCCGCCGACATCCAGCATCCGCGTGGTCATGTCCGCCCGTTCAATGCCCATACCCAGTTTCAGGAATCGGTAGGTGGTGTTCTGGCTCATGGTGCTGGACATCATGCCAGACCAGGCCTGGCAGGCTTTGATGATTTTCGCCAACAGTTGATTACGCTTGCTGCGGGACTGAAAATCTTCCTGGTTTTCCTTCACCATCAAGTACAGTTCATTGATGTGAATCCAGGCTTCACGCGGCAGGATGTCACGGGTGGTGCGCATATTCTCCCGCGCCCACCAGAGCGATGAAATCAACGAGGTCGGATTATTCCGGTCGCTGAGCAGCATGGTCATGCAATTTTTTTCGTTACGCCCGTCGTAATTTTCTTCAAAATAGGCTTCGTTGCTGGTGATCTGCACCAGCGTGTACCAGTTCAACTTCACCGCTTTGGGCAAGTCGAACATTAATTGGGAATGGACTCGCGCCAAGCGCGCGGTGTTTTCGACACGCTCAATGTAACGCGCCGACCAATAAACTCTTTCCGCTACTCTCGACAACATTTAGCCATCCTCCGATTTGACAATCCAGGTGTCCTTACTGCCGCCACCTTGGGAAGAATTCACCACCAACGACCCTTTGGTCAACGCCACACGCGTCAAACCGCCGGCTGTCACATAACTTTTCTGTCCTTGCAAAATGAACGGTCGTAAATCGACATGACGCGGTTCCACCGCATCGTCGCACAAGGTCGGCACCGTCGACAGACTCAAGGTCGGCTGGGCAATGTAATTGCGCGGGTTTTCCTGAATCAGTTGACGGAATTGTTCGATTTCGTCTTCCGACGCTTTCGGCCCAATCAACAACCCGTAACCGCCGGATTCGTTGGCCGGTTTGACCACCAATTCATTCAAGTGCTCCAGCACATATTGTTTGTCTTTTTCCACACTGCACAGATAGCTGGGGACGTTCTGAACCAGCGGCTCCTCGTCCAAATAGAAGCGAATAATGTCCGGCACGTAGGAATACACCACCTTGTCGTCCGCCACGCCGCAGCCTGGTGCATTGGCGATGGCAACGTTTCCGGCTCTCCAAGCGCGCATCAAACCGCGCACGCCCAGGGCGGAATCTTCACGGAACACTTCCGGATCCAGGAAGGCGTCGTCGATGCGGCGATAAATCACATCGACTTTCTTCAAGCCGTCGATGTTTTTCATGTAAACACAGTCGTCTTCCAACACCACCAAATCGCTGCCTTCCACCAGCTCCGCGCCCATTTCGTGAGCCAGATACGCGTGTTCGTAATAAGCGGAATTGAAAATGCCCGGCGTCAGCACCACCACTTCCGGAATCGGCGACTCGTTCGGCGACAACGAACTCAACATCGACAACAGATTCGTCGGATAATGGTCAATCGGCATGATGTTGATGTCATGAAAGACTTCCGGCATCACCTGCTTCATCACCGCGCGGTTTTCCAGCATATAAGACACGCCGGACGGCACCCGTAAATTATCTTCCAACACGTAAATGGTGCCGTCGCCACCGCGCACCAGATCGGAGCCGCAAATGCTCGCCCAGGCGCCATGCTTGAGCTTCATGCCCTTGCATTCCGGACGGTAATCCTTGGAGGACAACACCACTTCTTCCGGCACGATGCCCGCTTTGATGATGCGTTGGTCGTTATACAGGTCTTCGATGAACATATTCAAGGCGGTCAAGCGTTGCTTCAGCCCCTTGGACACCGTTTCCCATTCATCGGCATCGATGATGCGCGGGAAGACGTCAAACGGCCAAAGACGGTCGATATTGCCCTTGTCGCTGTACACGGTGAAAGAAATGCCCATTTCCGCGATGGTGGTGTTGGCGTTGCTCTGCAACTCCACAAAATCCTTGATGCTGTAATCCTGCAACTGGTCGATGAATTGTCGGGCACAAGCACGCGGGGTATCCGGCGCTTCCATGGTTTCATCGTAAAAGTTGTTGATCGGGTAATTCAAAAGCGGTTTATTCATCTGTTATGTCCACCTTCTGCATTTAAGTGCGAGTCGTTTAAGTGCAACTGCGTTTGACACCGTCAAACAATAAAAACGTCCAGGCCTGGTCAAAAACCACATTTCGGCCAGGCCTGGCGAGTTTCTTTTATCCGCCTAGTCGGTATAAGGCGCCCAAAGGGCTGAAACATCATCCACCGTTTCCGGCATCAACCACACCGATTGATACGGCTGTAAAACATATTTGGTTTCGGCGTGAGACACCCCACCGTTATCGAGAAGGTTCACCCAGTAGGAGAAACGATCCATCCCCTCGATTTCGCTGAGATTAATCAATTTAATGTCGTTAGTGAGGTTGTGAATCGCCAACAACGGGAAGCGCAAATCCTCGGCATCCCGCCACAGCGCGAAAAAGTCGCTACCCAAATTCAAGACTTTCTGCGGGGTGTCCGGATGGAAGGCCTTGTGCTTTTTACGGCGTTGCAAAATATTGGTGATTCGCTTCAAGACTTCGGCATTCGAGGTGCGTCCGCTGTCCACCAGCGCCAGCAGATATTCGTAATCCCAGCGGCGGCGGTTGATGGAGCGCGTTCGCCCGGTTTGTTCCACGCCCTTTAAATCGTTCGGCGTCGCCACCAGACTGTGAATGTAAAAGGCCGGAATCCCCTGCAAGGTCATCATAATGTTCTGGGAACAGATGAAGCGGTCCACCTGCCATTGATCCGGGCCGTTGGAGTGGTACGTTTCCCGGCAGGCGCTGAACAAGGCGATATTGATTTCATAAGGGCTTTCCGAACCATCCGGGTTGGACTTGGTGGTGACGAAACCGCCCAAACGGTGCATACTGGTGATTAAATCTTCCACTTCTCGCTCGGGCAGAATGCCTTCCACCGGACGCACCCCAATGCCGTCGTGCGAAGCGGTGAAATTCAGGAAAGTACAGCCTTCCGGTGGCGGTTCCAACGACATGGCCCAATCGGTCAGATAATGCCCTTCTCCACGGTGTAAGGCGTGTAACACCAACGGTGCCAACGCAAACTGATACACCATGTGCGCCTCGTCCTGATGGCCGAAATACGACAGGTTCTCGGCATGCGGCACATTGGTTTCGGTCAACAAAATGCTTTCCGGTTTGACGAAACTCATCACATCCCGGAACAACTTCACCATTTCATGGGTTTGTGGCAAGTGAATACACTTGGTACCCAGTTCCTTCCACAAAAAGGCGATGGCGTCGAGTCGAATAATACGAGCGCCTTTCTGTAAATACAGCAACAGCACTTCCAGCATCTTAATCAAGACATCGGGGTTTTCAAAATTCAAATCAATTTGATCGGCGCTGAAGGTCGCCCACACCAAGGTTCGTCCGTGGTGGGTATAAGCCGGCACCAACAAAGGCGTGTTTCTCGGGCGCGTGACCTGAGAAACGTCCTCGTCACCTTTCATTTCAATGAAGAATTTGTTGTACGGCGGGTTATCCGCTTTGTAATGGGTGAACCAAAGGCTTTCACGCGAAATATGATTGACGACAAAATCGAACATCAGATGATAATCTTCACCGATTTTTTCAACATCCGGCCAATCCCCTAAATCGGGATTGACCTGTTGATAATCAATGACCGAAAAACCGTCGTCGGAACTGTATGGGAAAAACGGCAGAATATGCACGTTATTGATGGCTTTCTTGACATGAGTTTTCAGAAAATCATGCAGGGTTTCCAGCGGTTTTTCGCCGTCACGCAGGAAGGTATCGCCATAAGTGATGAGCAGCACATCTTCCTGCGACCAGCGCGAGTCGTGGAAGTCGCCGTCGGCCGAATCCGCCAACAATTCGCTGACACGCTCGAACGTTTCTTGCCCGACGCTATCGCCGTAACAGAATACCAATCGGTCTTTTATCTGATTCAGAATCGCTTGTTTCATCGTTTTGCCTTTTGTTTTCCTGTGCTGGACTTATTTATTGTCCTCTTCAACGGCTTCATAAATGTCTTCCAAAATATCCGGGCAGGCGCTCATCACCCGGTTCCAATTCGGCATGAACGGAATTTCGCTCGGAGATTCGATAAAAGCTTTACCGGCATCGAGAATGTTCTGTGCGAAAAGTTCGATGACCTGCTCTTCACTGTGCAAATCGATTTTCAAACCGTTCATTTCGGCGTCAAATGCGTAGGACTCAAGCTGATCCAACGCCGTTCGGTAATACTTGGCGCGGATGGTGCGCAAGGTACTTTGCGAGAATTGGTGTCCACGTACCGCCAGTTTTCGGAACAACGACTTGGCGATGTCCTGACTCATGCGCGACAAGCCTTTTTGCTTGTCTTCAAACGAGACTTCCTGGTGCTTATGATCATAGACATCGGCGATATCGACCTGACAGACACGGCGGTTGGAGTAATTTTTCAAGACTTCGGACATCACTCCGATTTCCAGTCCCCAGTCGGAAGGAATACGGATTTCTTTCAGACACTGTACGTCCATCGCGAACTCTCCCGCCAACGGATAACGGAAACTGTCCAAGTACGTCAGCAAATCGTCGTTCCCCAACACCCCTTTCAAGGCACGCAACAGCGGTGTGACCAACAGACGAGACGCGCGGCCATTCAACTTGCCTTCCGAATAACGCGGGTAATAACCTTTGGAGAACACGAAGTTAAACGTCGGGTGTGCCACCGGGTAAATCAAGCGTGCCAGCAGACTGCGGTCGTAAGTGACGACATCACAATCGTGCAACGCCACCGCTTCGGCCTTGCCGGAAGCGAGAATATACCCGAAACAGTTCCAGACATTACTGCCTTTGCCGCGCTCACGAGGGGCCAGCTCTTTTTCTTTCAGCTTTTGGGTAATGGCCTGCATTCGCGGGCCGTCGTTCCAGATAATTTTGGCATCCTGCGGCAGGCCGGAAAAATATTCCTTGGCGAATTCAAACTGCTTTTCATCCGCCCGATCCAAACCAATGACAATTTGATTCAGGTAAGGCACTTTTTTCAGCTCTTCGACAATATTGCCCAAGGCTGGACCTTCCAGCTCACTGAACAAAGACGGCAGAATCAGCCCGAGCGGTTTCTTGTTTCCGTGGCGACACAACTCCGCTTCCAGGTCATCAACCGGACGATCGGTAATGTTGTGGAATGTGGTTACAGTTCCATTTTGAAAAAAATCACTCATACGCTCCCCCTTGAGCTTTTGGTTAATTCGGTTTCGGGCTTGGCCAAAACGGTTTCCACCGCCTCAATCCAACCATCGGGTGCTTCAGAATCGGTATAGACGGCATTCGGTATCTCAATGCCTTTCCCCGCCGGGTTGGAAATCACAATCGGAATGTCGGCGTAATTCAGCATGGCAATGTCGTTATCACTATCACCCAACGCCATCACCACACAATCCCGCCCGCAGGAAAAATATTCTTTGTTGACTAAAAAATGCATGGCATCCGCCTTATCATGTTTGCCCATCACATGATAAAAACGCCCCCCTTTTTTCAACGTTAAATGTTCTTCGGTGAGCGCCTCTCTAAAGCGTTGCAGGTTCTCGTCCGAATCCTGCCAGAGAATCGGTTCGGTGACTTCGCGTTCCGTGGCCAGCAGAGCTTCTTTGTGGTGCAAGCCGGTACGGTTCATCACTTCCGAAAGCGTCCAATCACCAAACCCTTCAAACTGCCACCCGTGAACCTCGCGCAAATGCTCGATATACGAACGAATGTCCTGATAAGGATGCCCGATCAGCACTTTTTCTTCGGACTTCGAAAAAGCATCCGGAAGCGTCATCACACCACCGTTTTCGGCAATCACCGGGGTGTCCAGTTTCAGTTTGGACTTCCACTCTTCCAATTCGGACAAGGTTTTACTGGAATTCAACACCACCGGTATTCCCAGTTTTTTCAAACGTTCGAACATCGGCAAGACCGACTCATAATCATAGGTATTATGATTGAGCAAGGTACCGTCCAAATCCGTAAAGATGATCAGCTTTGACACACCTTTCCCCTTAAATTAACGTTGTTGTCCCGGCACTTTTCTCACCCAGTGTGAGTAAAAGGCCAGTGACAGAATAATCAATGCGATACCGATAATGAGATACAGCGCGTGCAGCATCAATGTCGGATCGTTCAGAGCGATTTTAAACACCACCATCAAGGCTTCGATGGACAGTGCAATGATAATTGCGATCAGAAACTTCGATAACAACCGGGATTCGTCCTTCTTGTCCGAATAGGCTTTGAAAAACACTTCCCGTTCCAACAAGGTCTTGGCTAAGTCGAAAATCGCCAGCCCCATCGTTAAAGCCACAATCGGTTTAAACACGCTTTCCAGTGTATAGGTATCGGGATGACGCCATTGCATAAAATAGTCATAGAAAGCATAACCGATTGACATGATTGAAAAAAACATTAATGACAAACCAATGGCGAGATAAAAACCTTTGGTGATTTTATTGAAGGTTGGGTGCAGCTCCAGCAACCCCAAACGCATCAATAAGGACACGACATTAAAATCGAAAAAGAAATATTTGCCATTGGCGCTGACAATGACCGTGACACAGGATTCACCCGTGGCGGAACTGATATAAGGCGACGTCACCGATACACCTTGCTCTTCATGGTCAACGTGTGACACCAGATAAGAACGGTTTTTACCGATGGCGGTCTCGGTTTGTTTGTTTTTATAGATATTCGGTGAGGTTTGAATGTATTCGGAATCGGCAATGTAAATCAGTTCTAGACACGAAAAAATCGTGTAAAACTGCTGCGCGGCCTGTGTTTCCAAGCTCATTAACTGCGCATTGTTACAGATGGTCTCCACCAGAAACTTTTCAATTTCCGGCTTATGCTCATTGTATAAGCTAATAAACTCTTGCATTAAATCACCTCTTACTTATATAGATAATTAGCGACATACAAGCCAAAATATAATTTCTATTCTTTATCAATAACTTAATTTTTAAAAAAGCACATCAATCAAAAAAATGCACCAAGTTGAGACAAAAAATTACTAAAAGGGAAAGAGAACGATAAAAACACCGAGAAACGGTGGTTACACGGAAATCTGAACCGATTCCATCGACTTATCATGATAGACCACATCGAAACAGGCGACGAACTCACCTTCATCCAATGTAATCTGTTTTGAAATGGTAAAACACAACTGCATATCAATTAACGAACGATACGGCTGAGACACATACACATGCCCCGGGTTCTGACAGGCTTTTACAAAATAACGACGATTCTTCCAGCACAAACCTTTGCCCTTCTTCAAAACTTCGACGCGGTCCGTGACATCGGGCGAATTACACTCGTCGCTCACCTGAAACCCTTCCTGATCAAGAATGAAATAGCGCTTCACAAACGACAAATCCATGACCTTATTCACCATTTCGTTTTCCAGCGACCGAAACCCTTTAATGGCCTCCACGGCTTCGAACAAGGTTTCATAACCGCGACGCTGAATGTTCTTGATAAATTGCTGTTCCTGGATATAAAGCGGGTATTCGTCAACCACTTCCTTAATACAGGCTTGGCCTTTTTTCACCTGATCCAACAACTGTCTTGGGCGGGCGAAATAAAAGCCTTGCACCAAATCCACACCCACATCCATTGCCAACAGAGCTTGTTCTTTGGTTTCAATACCTTCCAACAAGCACACACTGCCGGCCTCTTTGATCAAGCGCGTCAGGTTTTTCAAAATACTTTGACTGCGCAGACTTTTCGAGGCCTCCAACAGCACACCGCGATCCAGCTTTACAATATCCGGCTGAGCCTTCCAAATACGGTCCACATTGGAATGCCCCGCCCCGAAGTCGTCAAGTGCGATCAAACACCCCAAACGGCGCAGCGTTTCGATAATTTCTTCAAACAGTTTTTCGTCGGTGATTTCACTTTCCACCACCTCGATGACAATCTCATGCCCTTTGACACGCAAATCTTTCAAAACCTGCTCAATGCAGATTTCACTTAAATCGTTTACCCCTTCAAAATCGAGATTCAAAAACAACCAACTATCCGGCAATCTCGACTGCTGCCAGTTATCAACATGCAAACGATTCAAAGCATGACTGAACTTGGCTTGCGCCATTCCTTCCGGCACCGCCAAACACTTCGATACCGGAATCTGGAAACCGGTCACCAAAGAGCGACCACGCACTAAGGCTTCTACGCCAATGCACGCTTGATTGGAAAAACTGTAAATCGGCTGAAAAACCGAAAACAGTTTTTTATCCTCCAGCTTCAATGTCTTACTTCCGGCCACGGGTTCTCGGCTCTGCATAGGATAGTTACGACTGTTCATTGTCATTCAATTAATTCGAAATTTAACCAGGCCTGGTTAATCTTGGCTTACCACAACAGGACGCATGACATCCTCCCCGGAAGGCAGAAAATGGCCGCTTGCCGCATAGCCCGAAGTCGTCGCTGGCGATGAAAACCCATCACACACTTCCTGTGCCACGTCGGTCAAACGACGCCCTTGGTTCATCGCTTTTTTACGCATATAGTGATACGCATCATCTTCGGTCATTTTTTTCGCCTGAATCAGCAAGCCTTTGGCTTTCTCAATCAAAGCCCGTTTTGCCAGCTTGTCTTTCAATTGCGCCAACTCTTTCTTCAAGGATTTACGTTCATTGAAGCGCGCCAAGGCCACATCCACAATCGGCTGAATGCGGCTGACACTCTTATCGTCCACAATGTAAGATACCACACCGGCTTCCACCGATTTGGCGATGACACGCGAATCGCGCTCATTACTGAAACAAATGATTGGAATTTCGATGGAACCGCAAATGTCCGCAAATGCTTCGAAAAAACGCTCTGTTGGAAATTTACACTCCAACACCAATAAACCATAATCGTTTGACGACAGTCTGGACAACAGGTCCTCCGAAACCGACATGATCTCTACATAATTCGCCCCGGATTGACTCAAGCCTGATTTCAATGTTCCGGCATTGTCAACGTCGTCACTGACCAATAACACTTTAAGCTCTGCCAAAATCGCCCCTCCTATAATCAAACCCAATTCAAACTGGTAAAACATATGCCATACCAAAAAAAATTAGTTTTATTAAATCATGATCTTATAGAAATGATTATTGACTGAAAGGTAAATAAACTAACAATACGAACCGACTTGGTGCAAAAAACGCTTCATTAGTTATCAAACAACTTAAACGTAACGGCAACAACGTTATCGGCTTTTCTTTTCAGAAAAAGCGCCATCAGAAAACGACGCCATCATTTGACCGGAATTAATACTGTTTCGAAAAAACCACTTTATAACCTTTGGCGGTTGTCCAGTTCCAGTCGCGCATCTTCAAGTTTTTGACGGCATCGACTTCGGCCGCATCCACTGACTGGCCAAACCCCATTCCATAGCGCTGATACAGAGTTCCCTTAGAATCTTTTCCGCCGTAGACAATCACCACCATCGCGCCCACTTGCCCTTCTTTATTCCGCCAGCAAGACGGTACTTCCGAATACTGGTCCGGAAGCTTTTTCCGAACCGCCTTCTCCGCTTGAAGCGGTGAAATCGTTCGGCCATAGTGATAATAGTAAGCTTTATCTGTGACGGTATCAGAGTCATTACGGCTACTCACGGCGCACATCGCCGCGCCCCCGTCACCGCGACGCACGGAAGAGCCTGACGCGCCACCCTGTGCCTCGGAAGCCTTATCCGCTCCCGACCCACTCGTACCGACTTGAGCCACATCAACCGGCTGATTAAGACTTTCCGTTTTAGCCTTTGCCTGCTCAATCGCGTCTTTCGTCGACAAACGCGCGCTTGATTTTGGCTGTGGCGCTTTGGCAACCGTCGTGGTGTCCAAACTGCGATTTGGGAGTTTCACCGGCACCACCATCGGAGTGGATTGCGTGTAAGCCGGTTTTTGATTGGAAAAATAGGCTTTATTGCGAGCTTGCACGTCGGCAATTTGTGCTTTGACCGAATCTTTTGACCGCTGTACAGCCCGGTCCATTTCCGCCCGTTCTTTTCGACGATAAGCCTCATCCCTTGCAAAGGATTGGTTCATCTTAGTGATGAATTGATTCATGGCCATTTGTTGTTTGGCTTCTTTAAGCCGCCCTCGCAAGGCATAAATATCACTGGTTCTTTGGCGCGCCTGAGCATAATAAGTGTCATTCAGCCGATCCAATGTATCGGATATCTGCTTGGAACGCGCGTTAAGCGCCGCGGTCAGTTCCGCCATTCGCGCGGTGTCCGCCTGACACACACTGTTATTAACATTTTTGTTTTGCGCGAAACGCTGAGCGGTCTGTTTGAAATCCTTTTCGAATTGGACGCTATCATCCCAGACAGTACTTTTAAATAAAGCGGTTGGCGAATAATTACTCTTAATATTATCGACCGCCCAGCCCGTATCATCCCAAATATCCACATTTCTTTCGTAGCTGTCCAGCTTTTCTTCCAGCTTCATCGAGCCCTTCAAAGCACTTTCAGCACTTTGCACAGCCCGAGCCATCTTACGACAAGCCAACTGGTCTTGTTTCGTTTCCGCGAACCCGGCCAACTGAACGGACGTCGAATCCTGACCGGTCGATAACGCCTGTAACGTCTCCTCAGTTGAAAAAGGCTTCTCAATCATAAAAGCATCCACGGACCACTTATAGTAGTTTTTCTTCAAATCCCGCGTCCCGCTCAGCAAATAGGTGGAGCGCTTATTCGCATCCGTCCAGACATTAATCAAAAATTGATCATTAGGCATTTGCGTCAAAACCGTTAACGGAAACACCGGAGCTTTCGCATCGCAACGCCCCGTCAACACCGCCACGCCTTTGGTTTTCCCCATACAGGTCGCATTTTCCGGTTGGTTAATCGTCGCAATCATTTTTTGATAAGACGGCAGAGTCAGCACCGGTGTACTCCGATTGTAGGATTGTAAATAAGTCGTCTCGGTGATTAAGTCACGCACAAACGGCGACTCCTGAGAATGGTACTTTCGATTTGGATCCCGTTTGGTGAAGCTGCTCCCAAAACCTCTTCCCCTCCCTAAATAAGCCGGCACGGGTGGTTGAATCAACAAATGCTTGGTATAAATCTGCTTTCCTTTGAGCGCCTTGGCCAAAGAATACTCATGAATAAAAGCCGAACGCTCAGGGCTATCAGGAAAAACCTTCACAAGCGCGGCGGGTTTTGGCAAAACAAACTCGTACTGCGGCAACGAAGTGCCGTAATAAGGCTCTCGGCCGGTTTCCTTTTCGATAAAGGGCAGTCTTCTTTGAGTGTAATAGTTAAAACTCGAAGCGTAACTTTCCTTCGATAAGGACAAATAAGTCCAATAGAAACGATTAATGTGATATTGTCGGCTGACCAAGTGCCCCTGCCGGTCATACTGCTCAATAAACCCTTCCCGCAACGCGCCCAAGTTCGGATGACTCGCTCCAAACACCTTCCCTTCATAGATGCGGGACCAGAAAGATCCCGTGACCACTGTTTTACGACCACTGTTTTGCTGAATGGTCAGCCGTCCAAGATAAGGCATAGGATCACTGCGTTTATCCCAACGCCGCAAATATCCTTCAAAACGTTGCTTATACAACGTCTTTTTTTCCAAGCCCAGGGAAGCGATTCCCCGCGTATCGACGACCGCCGTCTGCCCCGGAAGCGTCAACAACAAGTCAAAGTCCTTTTTTTCTGCCACTCTCAACAAGCCGTCACCTTCCTTGTCATATTGACTCAACGACACGCCATTCAGAGGGGCATAAAACGGATCGGAATAGGCTTGAGACTTGGTACTTTGAGCGGTAGTTTCAGACGGTTTGGTCGAAGACGGCGGGTTACAGGCGGCAAGCACAACAGCAATAAACGGAAATAGAATCTTAGAGAAGCGCAACATAGTGAACCTTTAACAAGGATTTTTTATATACAGGGTTAAAAGACTAACAACCTCCTACCTGAGCGTCAAGACTTCCTCAAGAATTTAGCGGGATAACAAATTATTCGGAAATACAACCAATTAGACGACCGACAGCAAGGCCTAAACAACAAAGCACCCAAGCTTACTGAAAACAAAAATGATTGAATCAAAACAGACATCCCTTTTTCGGGAAGCAGAAAACAAAAAAGGCCTGTCATAAAATGACAAGCCTTATGAATAATGGCGCGCCCGAAGGGAGTCGAACCCCTAACCGCTCGGTTCGTAGCCGAGTACTCTATCCAGTTGAGCTACGGGCGCATATCGAAATGAAGTGCGTATTCTAGGGAGTTAAGAACATCTTGTCAAGCCATTTTCAGTGCTTTTAATGCCTTTTCCCATCGCAATTTTAAAAGCTGTCAAACAACACAACTTTTGAAATTAAATGGCGGTGGACTAGGGATTCGAACCCCAGGTAGGCTACTAACCTACAACGGTTTTCAAGACCGCCGCCTTCAACCACTCAGCCAGTCCACCAAATCAGGTGCGTATTATAGAGGGATGCCGGATAATTGCAAGCGTTTCCGGCGTTTTTTACCCTTTTTTTACAAAACTTTTTCGGCGGCCAAGGCATCGCCCCTTTCTTGCTGTCGCCAAACGCAAAGCGAATACAGCGAAAGCGTTTCAAAGCCCAGAAAACCGTCTTCCAGCTCATATAAAAAACCACCAGGCCTGGTGGTTTTCGATAGAAACGATGAAAGCGCCGATGTGCGCTTATAAACGCTCTGCGCCACCCAAATACGGACGCAAGGCTTCCGGCACAGTGATGGAACCGTCTTCATTCTGATAGTTTTCCAATACGGCGACCAACGTACGCCCCACCGCCAAACCGGAGCCGTTCAACGTATGCACCAATTGCGGCTTGTCTTGGCCGGTACGGAAACGCGCTTTCAAGCGACGCGCCTGAAAATCCTCAAAGTTGGAACAGGAAGAAATTTCACGATACGCCTGCTGCCCCGGCAACCACACTTCCAAGTCGTAGGTTTTGGCAGATGAAAAACCGATATCGCCGGTGCACAATGCCATGACTCGATACGGCAGTTCCAGTTTTTGCAGAATCGATTCCGCTTGCTGTGTCAGACCTTCCAGTGCGTCGTAAGATTGCTCCGGATGGACGATTTGCACCATTTCCACTTTTTCGAACTGGTGCTGACGAATCAAGCCTTTGGTATCGCGCCCGTAAGAACCGGCTTCGGAGCGGAAACACGGTGTATGCGCCGTCATCTTCAACGGCAATTGTGCTTCGTCAATGATTTCGTCACGGAATAAGTTGGTCACCGGCACTTCGGCGGTCGGAATCAAATACAAATCGCGATCCGAAGTGTCGTGTTCCTCGTGTTTGTCGATTTTATAGGAATCGGCTTCGAACTTCGGCAATTGGCCAGTGCCGTACAAACTGTCCTGATTCACCAGAAACGGCACATAAACCTCTTCATAACCGGCTTCGGCATGAGTGTCGAGCATAAATTGTGTCAAAGCGCGTTGCAGTTTCGCCATCGGCCCTTTCAACACCGAGAAACGTGATGAGGTGATTTTCACCGCCGCGTCATTATCGTACCAGCCGCGCGCTTCGGCCAAATCGACGTGATCTTTGATCTCGAATGCGAATTCGCGTGGCTGCCCCCAACGACGCAGTTCCACATTTTCGTCTTCGGACGCACCCACCGGCGTGGAATCATGTGGTAGATTCGGAATACCGGCGTAGATATTTTCCAGTTCGGCTTGAATGGCGTCGGATGCGGTTTTCGCTTCTTCCAACTGCTCGCCGAGATTCGCCACTTCATCCAATAACGGCTGAATGTCTTCTCCGGCCGCTTTGGCTTTACCGATGCCTTTCGATCGACTATTACGCTCGGCCTGCAAGTCCTGGGTTTTCACCTGCAGTTCTTTACGCTGCGCTTCCAGCGCCTCGATGCGCGCCACATCGACGTCGAAGCCGCGCGTTTTCAATTTTTCGGCGACCGCTTGCAAATCGGTTCTCAGCAATTTTGAATCTAACATGAAAAAATCTCTAACAAATTAATTAAAAGTGAATAGGGGTTGTGCCTTAAATTAGATGACTATTTTACGGACTGAAAAAATGTTTGCCAGCTAAAATCCCGAGCCACACGGCCACCAAACCGGACAAAACGCTCACCCCAATATTCAGCATGGCTTTGGTCACGTCGCCGGTTTGCAAAAACGAGTAGGTTTCAAACGAAAACGTCGAAAAGGTGGTGAAGGCTCCGAGGAATCCGACAATCAAAAAGGAGCGCATTTCCACCGACAACTGCACCTTGTCGATCATCAGAATCGTTAACAGCCCGATAATAAACGACCCCAACACATTGACCGTCAAGGTGCCCCAGGCGAAATCCCGCCCCAACCAGGTATACATCTGGTTGGACACCACAAACCGCGCCATGGCGCCCAAAGAACCGCCCAGACCGACGGCGACCAACTGCCAGATATGAAACGAGTGAATCAAGACCCTCTCCTTTTGATTGGGGATTGCGCATCCATTTGTCTGAGGCGCTGCATCTTATCGGCGATTTTGATTTCCAGACCACGATTAACCGGTTGATAATAATCGCGCTCCAGCATTTCTTCCGGGAAATAACGTTCGCCGGCGGCGTAAGCGTCGGGTTCGTCATGGGCGTAACGATAGCCTTCGCCGTAGCCCATATTCTGCATCAGCTTGGTCGGTGCATTACGCAAATGCAACGGCACATCGTAGGAACCGTGTTCTTTAATGTCTTTCAAGGCCGCTTTATACCCCATGTACACCGCATTGGATTTCGGCGCCACGGCCAGATAAACCGCCGCCTGCGCCAGTGACAAATCCCCTTCCGGCGAGCCAAGGCGTTCATAGGCTTCCGCGGCATTCACCGTAACTTCCAACGCACGCACATCGGCATTGCCGATATCTTCACTGGCCATGCGAATCAAACGACGCGACAAATAACGTGCATCCACGCCGCCGTCCAACATACGCGTCAGCCAATACAAGGCGGCATTCGGGTCGGAACCGCGCACAGATTTATGCAGGGCAGAAATCTGATCGTAGAAAGCTTCGCCGCCTTTATCGAAGCGCCGAACGCCGCCCAACACCACCTCACGGCAATTGGCTTCGGTTAAAACCACCAGGCCTTTATACCCTTCAGGGTGTGGTGAATTCTCTTCTTCACGAAATTCGGCAAAATCCACGGCCTGCTCCAACAGGTTCAGCAAGCGACGCGCGTCGCCGTCGGAAAACTGAATCAGCGATTGCTTGGCGTCTTCTTCCAGCACCAGTTGCTGGTCCATTTCATCGCTCAACAAACGGATGGCCCGGTCCAATACTTCCGCCAAATCTTCGTCGTCCAACGAGCGCAATACATACACTCGTGCCCGCGACAACAGGGCGTTATTCAATTCAAACGACGGGTTCTCGGTGGTGGCACCGATAAACACGAAAGTACCGTCTTCCACAAACGGCAAAAAGGCATCTTGCTGAGCCTTGTTGAAACGATGCACCTCATCTACGAACAGCAATGAACCTTCCTGAAATTGGGAACGATGCAGTTTGGCCTGCTCGACGGCGGCACGCACTTCCTTAACTCCATCCAACACCGCGGACAGGCTTAAAAACTGCAAACCGGACTGTTTGGCAATCAATCGCGCCAAGGTGGTTTTTCCGGTGCCCGGCGGCCCCCAGAAAATCATCGAGTGCATGCGTCCGGATTCAAACATTTTCGACAAAGCGCGTCCCGGCCCGAGCAAATGGGTTTGCCCGACAAACTCGTCCAGTGCCTGCGGCCGCAGGCGGTCGGAAAGCGGTTGATAAACGTGAGTTTCCATCGTGTTTAGTTCAACCTTTACGGCACCGGTTGCCCGATGACATCCACACCTTTCGGCGGCGTGAACTGGAAGTCCGCCGCATTAACCGACTGATTTTGGTGGATGTTGTTGAACTTCACTTTGGTGACGTTATCCACGGATTGATACATCCAAATCTGCGTCATTCGGCCATCGGCAATCGCCACGTCCAGGCTTTGGAAAAAGGTGCCATCTTTCGGTGTCAGATTGAACCAGCTTTCCCCATTGCGCACGTCTCCGGGAATGATGTTGAAACGTTCCGACAACGGCTCTTTATACAACAGCCAGCTCAATGGAAAATCCGCTTCCACCGAGCTGAGCGGGCGCACGGTGGCTTGATCCAGCTCAACGTCGTACACCCAGACATTGCGGCCGTCGGAAATGATTTTTTGCGGCTCGGGTTTTTCATACACCCACAGTAGCTGCCCAGGGCGCTGCATGACGAAATAGCCTTTGGAACGGTTCATTTCAAACAGGTTTTCTTCCGGCTGAGTTTGTTCGAAGCTGGCACTGAAGGTTTCCAGATTCGTCACGAAACGGTTCAAGTCTGCCAGCTGCGCCTTGGCGGCCCATGCCATCTGCATCGGCAGCGCCAATAGGATTCCGATGAAAAACGGCGCCATAACTGACCGGCGATTCAATACATTCCACTGCATATTCAATTGCATAAGCGATTCAACATTCCTAAAAAGTTCTTAAATACCACCAGCGGAAATCACCACACCCTAAAGGGCATAAAGGCCTGGCGGTTTTCAAGAAAGTTACGATTCGTTAAAATTAATCCTGCGGCTTCGGCGCCAGCACATCACGGTTACCGTTGGCTTTCATCGGCGAGACCACACCGGCGGATTCCATCGCCTCGACAATCCGCGCCGCTCGGTTGTAACCGATTTTAAACTGACGCTGCACCAACGACACCGACACCCGCTGATTCTCCAACACAAAGGCCACCACTTGATCGTAAAGCAAGTCTTGTTCGGCATCCTCGGCTAGGCTATCGCTTTTCTCGGATGTGCCACCTTGCGTCACGCTTTCCAGATATTGGGGTTCACCTTGCGACTTCACAAATTCGGCCACTTTATGCACTTCTTCATCGGTCATAAACGCGCCGTGAACCCGTTTCGGACTGCCGGTACCCGGCGGCATAAACAGCATATCCCCCATGCCCAGCAACTGCTCGGCGCCGCCTTGGTCCAGAATGGTTCGCGAGTCGATTTTGGTGTTGACCATAAAGGAAATTCGCGTCGGAATATTCGCTTTGATCAAACCGGTAATCACGTTCACCGACGGCCGCTGAGTCGCTAAAATCAAATGAATCCCTGCGGCACGCGCTTTCTGCGCGATACGGGCAATCAACTGTTCGACTTCCTTGCCGACCACCATAATCATATCGGCGAACTCGTCCACCACCACGACAATGTACGGTAACGGCTCCAGGGTTGGCGGCGGCTCGCTCATTTCGTGCCCGAAATTGGCCGGTTGTTGGTACAAAGGGTCAATAATCGGTTCACCCCTTTCAATGGCCCCTTTGACTTTGGCATTGTAACCGGCGATGTTGCGCACCCCAAGCTTGGCCATCAACTGATAACGACGGTCCATTTCATAAACGCTCCAACGCAGTGCGTTAGCGGCTTCGGACATATCGGTAACCACCGGCGTCAGCAAATGCGGAATGTCTTCGTACACCGATAATTCCAGCATTTTCGGATCGACCATAATCAAACGGACTTCTTCCGGTGTGCTTTTATACAACATGCTTAAAATCATGCTGTTTACACCCACCGACTTACCGGAGCCGGTGGTCCCGGCCACCAACAAATGTGGCATTTTGGCAATATCGGCGACCACGGCCTTACCGGCGATGTCTTTCCCCAGCGCCACCGTCAATGGCGACTTGGCGTGTTGAAATTCGTCGGACGAAATCACTTCACGGAAGCTCACCACTTCACGTTCATCGTTTGGAATTTCGATGCCCACCACGGATTTGCCCGGAATAATGTCCACGACTCGCACCGATTTGACCGACAAGACGCGGGCCAAGTCCTTGGCCAGATTGTTAATTTGGCTGACCTTCACACCCGCGGCCGGTAAAACCTCAAAGCGCGTGACCACCGGCCCGGGTTGCACGGCTTCCACTTTCACCTTGACACCGAATTCTTCCAGACGCTTTTCCAACAGCAATGATAACGTTGTCAGCTCGTCTTCGGAAAAACCGTCATCGTATTCCGGCACCGGGTCCAATAATTCCACGCTCGGCAATTCACCGGAGCGTACCGCCGGCACGGTACTGTTGGAAATGGCTTTTTTGCCCACCTTAACCGACGCGCCTTCGGCTTCGGCAACCTCGTCATCCAGCTTGTCCATATCAATGGACGGCTCAACCCGTGGCGCTTCCGGTTCCGCCGTTTTGCTTTCCAGCATCTGCTTGCTTTTCGACTTAACCTTTTCCGCCAACGCTTCCACGACTTTCGGCTTTTTCTTCACCGGCTCCAAAGCGGCTTTTTCGGCTTGCTTAGCTGACGAAGGCGGCGTTAAGATAGCCGGCGATTTAGCGGCGGAATCCATTTCTCTGGCGGCTTCTTGCTTAGACTGACGCTTATCTTCGTAGTCCGAGCGCAGAGCGTCGAGTTGCTGTTTTAATTGATCCAACAGCTTCCACACCATCACACCGGTGTAATCGATAATGGTAATCCAGGAAAAACTGGTCAGCAGACTGAACGCAATGGCGAACATCACCAGTAACACCAAAGTGGCGCCGAGCAAATCAATGCCATCCACTAAAAAGGCACTGAACTCATAGCCCAGAACCCCACCGCCCGAATAAGGCAATTGAATCAAATCATTATGCGGTTCAAGATACAAAGCGGCCAGGCCTGCGCCGGACACAATCAATAATGCCAGCCCCAGCATGCTCAAAGCGAAATGCACGTAATCCATTTCCGACCCGGCCCGGATTTTCAAGGTCACCATGCCCGCAAACAACAGTCCGAATGGAATCAAAAAACCGAAAATGCCAAACAAATACAAAATCAGGGAGGAAATCCAAGCACCGGTCCGTCCACCATAATTTTCAGCCATTTGGCCTTCATTAACGGTGTCGAACCCCGGATCGCCCGGATGATAACTGAACAAAACGATAAACAGAAAAAACGCCAAACCGATGCAGGCCAAGAGAATGGCGTCTTTGACCACCCAGTGCACACGGCGACCGGAAGCCTCTAAGTCTTGAGCCTCGTCCGTAACATCTGCCGGTTTCGGTTGCTTAAATCCCATACGATTACTGTTTTATCCTGTTCAAGGGTTATCGGATTCTTTTATCGAATTTAAAGAAATTTCTATCAAAATACAATTCGCCGGAAACACAGTCATACTCACTCAATGCTGCCGATTTCTCCGCAAATATAATTATGCAAAGCCAGTTAAAAAGCTGCTAGAATTCTAGCATATTTCAGAAGCCGTCGTTAATTCTATTCCGCCCTCCGACACGGCCTCGTCAGGCCTGGCGGATTTGGCATTTGTCATAAACGGCAACCGGCGTTTTCTGCCTGACTCAAGATCACACGTCCGCCGAGGTGACTCGTCGCGGACAGAGACAAAATAAAGGAAAGGATGTTATGTCAAAGCATTGCAAACTGTTGATTCTCGGCTCCGGCCCAGCCGGCTACACCGCCGCTGTCTATGCGGCCCGCGCAAATTTGGAACCTGTCATGATTACAGGAATGCAACAAGGCGGACAGCTGACCACCACCACCGAAGTGGATAATTGGCCGGGCGACGTGGAAGGATTGACCGGCCCGGACTTGATGGTACGCATGCAAAAACATGCCGAGCGTTTCGGAACCGAAATTTTGTTCGACCACATCCACACGGCTGAATTACAGCAACGCCCATTCAAACTGATTGGCGACAGCGGTGAATACACCTGCGACGCCTTGATTATCGCCACCGGTGCTTCCGCCAAATATTTGGGGCTGGAATCCGAAGAAGCCTTTAAAGGCAAAGGCGTTTCCGCTTGCGCCACCTGTGACGGTTTCTTTTACCGCAACCAGAAAGTCGCGGTCATCGGTGGCGGCAACACCGCTGTCGAAGAAGCCCTTTACTTATCCAATATCGCGGCGGAAGTCACCATTGTGCATCGTCGCGACAGCTTCAGTTCGGAAAAAATTCTGGCCGATCAACTGAAAGAAAAAGCTGAAAACGGTAACATCAAGATTGAATACAACAGCACCCTGGAAGAGGTTCTGGGCGACAATATGGGCGTGACGGGTTTGCGCTTGAAAAACACGCAAAGCGGTGACACCAAAGAAATTGATGTGGCCGGCGTCTTCATCGCCATCGGTCACACACCGAACACCGGTATCTTTGACGGACAACTGGACATGGATCATGGCTACCTGAAAGTCCAAAGCGGCTTACAAGGCAACGCCACCCAAACCTCCATCCCGGGTATTTTCGCCGCTGGCGACGTGATGGACCAGGTCTATAAACAAGCCATCACTTCCGCTGGCGCGGGCTGCATGGCCGCCCTGGATGCGGAAAAATTCCTGGATCATTTGGAATCGCAAAGCTAAGACCTGAATTCGATTTCAAATCCCCCTAGCCCCTTTATGCAAAACGGCCAGGCCTGGCCGTTTTCGATAAAGGGATTGCTCAATTACGATTCCACAATTCGAGACGTTTATGAAAAGAAAACTACTCACCACCGGTCTAGTCGCCATCCTGTCCGGCACCAGTTTGTCTGCTTTATCAGCCGACACTCAACTGGATTCCGTTGAAAAAAAAGCCAGCTACGCGCTGGGCTCTGATCTGGCCAAAAACTTCCAACAACAAGGCGTTGAAATCGACATTCCGGCTCTGGTTCTGGGCATGCAAGACGTCATGAAAAACAAGTCACTGCGCTTGACGGATAAAGAGATGCAACAAGCCGTCAACGAAGTCAAAAAACAAGTCATGCAAAAGCAAGCCGAAGCCCGTAAAAAACTGGCCGAAGAAAATGCTCAAAAAGGTGAAGCCTTTCTGGCAAAAAACAAAAAACGGGATGACGTCAAAGTCACCCAAAGCGGCCTGCAATATCGCATCATCCAACCGGGCAAAGGTGCCACGCCAAAAAAAGGCGATGTCTTGACCGCCAACTACAAAGGCACTTTGATTGACGGCACCGAGTTCGACAGTTCTTATAGTCGCGGCACGCCGATTGAATTCCAAATGGGGGATGTCATTCCAGGCTGGGGCGAAGCTTTGAAAATGATGAAACCGGGTGCGAAGTGGGAAATTTTCGTTCCACCATCACTGGGTTACGGCTCCAAAGGCGCGGGAGACATCATCGGGCCGAATGAGACGCTGATTTTCACCATCGAGCTGATTAAAGCCGAAAAACCGGCCTCTTAAAACGAAAAAAGCCCGAACACGATCCCTGTGTTCGGGCTGTATTATCGGTTATGTAATACAAAGGGAGGATTAGTTGAAGTTTCAACTCAGCTAAGTTTACCAGCTACATTATTTTTTTCTAATATAAAGTTTGTCTATAGTGATAGATAAATTTTATCTTACGCTTATTCCAACTCAACCAACGCCATTACATCATAGGCGGGCTCCTCATATGGATGCGCCTGTTTCAACGCCTGAATCACCGCTCTGGCACAGCTTTTTTCCACCACCAACTCTACGCGAAATTCAACCACCTTCTCTAACGCATCCTGCTTGCCCAAAAAAGGCTGACTCCCAGCCAGTGGACGAAACTGCCCCTCTCCTTTTACTTGCCAACAACATTGATCATAATCACCAATCCGACCGGCTCCGGCTGCAAACACCGCCGATTTAACGGCTTCCAGGTGCGTTTCCGGGACAAAAAAACACATTTTATACATATTTCTCCTTAAACCGACTAGAATAATTGGGGTTCGAAATCACCCAACTCAAGGTAGAGCAAGATGAAAAACATATTGATTACGTATTTTATAATACTGTCATTGGGATTCGCGTCGATGTTAACGCATAACCACTATCTGGCCAACATTGCCGGTTTCATTTCCGCCGTGGGCTTCATGGTCGTCTTTTTTAAAGACCGCCCGAACGAAAGCGAATTAAGCGAAGCGGAAATTAAACGTGCGGCTCAAATGCGCACCTACTGGTATATTGTTTTCGCCACCGGCTTGGTATTCAGCTTGATTTTTGGCAGTTTCTGGAACAGTGAAATGGGGAATATGGAACCTTAAAAAAGGCTCTTACTCCCATAAAAAAAGCACCTTTCGGTGCTTTTTTCGTTTATAGAAGCCCTTTTTAGAAAAGATCTATTTCACCCTCTTCCATGGATTCCGACGAAACCCGGCGCATCCGCTTAGCTTCAATTTCTTCACGCTCTTGGTGAATGGTATTTCGAAAAGCTTCCAAACGTTGCTTATGCTCGGCAACCGATTTCACCGGGTCATTTTTACTTTCTTCAATAAAGTGACTGATTTTGTGTGAAAAGCCGGTCAGGTTTTCCAAATGGTTCAGCACCTGCTCTACTAGCTGGCGTACAATATCTTCAAACTGCAAGGAACGCATGGCATTGGAAACGCTGACCTCGATTTCGGAAATAATGCCTGACACATCGCCCAGCTTATCGGAAATACCACTGTTCATCGCTTCCAGATCGGTTACCAGAACCGTTACCTGATCCTGTGACGAATTGGCTTCTTCCATATCTTTTTCCGCCGTATCCATCACTCGACGACGCACTTGATCGACGGTTTGTTTGGCTTTTTCCGCTTGTTTACGAATCTGTTCGTTCAACTGATTCGAGTTCAGAGACAGCTTACGGACTTCATCGGCCACCACCGCGAACCCACGACCGGCTTCACCGGCTCTAGCCGCCTCAATCGCCGCATTCAGAGCCAAAAGGTTGGTTTGATCGGCTATCCCTTTAACATCTTCCAAAAGGACAAAGATGGATTCGATCTGACTGACCATGTCATCAATTTTATCGACCGTCTCGTTACTGCGCTGACTGGAGTTACGTAACAGCGTAATCAAAAACTCCAACACCCCTTTGATTTCGGAAGAGAACTTTTGAATACTCATGCCTTCGCCGGTGCCGCCCAGGTTATCCAAAAGCGAAACCACCATTTTGTACTCTTCCTGGGTCTGACCGTGCAAGCCCATAAAGCTGGTGTTCAGGGTTTCAATGGCTTCAGCCACCAACTCTTTAACCTGCAGCAACTCTCCACGAACCACTTCAACTTCTTGGTCCACCACGGCATCAATGTCATTCATAATGACTTGTAAAGAATCATCAATCACAGTGGCATCAAAATTCGTTGATTGACTCACACTGGCTAACGCAGCGGCTGAACCGGGTTCCGCTTTGACAGGGACCGTGACAGCACCGCCCTCCCTGGCAACTTTTGCCACGGATAATGTCCAGATCAAGGAAACCAAAACAAGTGCAATGGCACCGATAAATGGAATGTCTATGAAGGTCAATACCACCCCTAACAGAGTTAAGAGCCAAGCTGGCCAGTATTGCTTAAAAGTATGCAACATGCGTTTTTCCTTAAATAAACCCGTAACGTTAACTCATGCAAAGCAGTTAATATGCCAGCATCAAGTCATTTCTCGGCGGGAATGATAAATTCTTAATGGATAATTTTTGTTTATACGGAAACAATGAATTTCGTTTCTGACGAGTTTTAATTGCAAAAACAACAAGAAAGACCAGGCCGGGTCAAAAATTTATTTTTTGACCAGCTCCAGAATTTTTTCAGGAATACGCCCCAAAGGAAGCACATGATCTGCCGCCCCCAGTTTGACGGCTTCTCCCGGCATTCCCCAAACAACACTGGTTTTTTCATCCTGCGCAACCGTTGGAACACCGATTTCCTGTAGCTCTTTCATACCTTTCGCGCCGTCCGCGCCCATACCGGTTAAGAGCACCCCAACGGCATTTTTGCCGACGTTCTGCACCACGGTTCGGAACATCACATCCACCGACGGCTTATGACGATTGACCGGCGGCCCATCATTCAAGCGGCAAATATAACCGCCTCCGGCTTTTTCCACCAGCAAATGTTTGTCGCCCGGGGCAATGTAGACATGCCCCGGCAAGATTGGTTGCCGATCTTCGGCTTGCACCACCGTCATTTCCGATACACTGTCCATCCGTTGTGCAAACGGCAAACTGAATGTGGCGGGAATATGTTGGGTAATAACAATCCCCGGCGTATTCGCCGGCAAGCGCATCAACACTTCTTTGATGGCTTCCGTCCCGCCTGTAGAGGCACCCAGAGCAATGATTTTATCGGAAATACGCGAAGTGGCCGATGGACTTTTTTTCTGAACAATGACATCCGCAGAATATTTTTCAGCCACCGTTTTCGACGGGGCAGGACGTACACTCGGTAACACAATCGGTTTTTCTTTCAGGTTGGAGGCATAACGCGCATAGTGACGTTCAAGCTGCCATCTCGACACCTTTGCCGCCGTTTTCACCTTGGTGCGGATTTCCTGAGCGTAGTCTTCAAAGGTATGTTCCAAATCGATCTTCGGTTTGGTCACGAAATCCACGGCACCCAAATCCAAGGCTTCAAACGTAATGTCCGCGCCTTTTTCGGTCAGGGTCGACACCATCACCACAGGCAAGGGATGCAAACGCATCAGGTTTTTCAAAAACGTCACGCCATCCATTTTCGGCATTTCGACATCCAGCGTCAGCACATCCGGGTGCAGCTCTTTCACTTTCTGGCGAGCATCATATGGGTCGGAAGCCGTACCGACCACCTCAATATCCGGATCAGCTCCCAACATTTCCTGCAACATGGATCGAACCAATGCTGAATCATCTACGACGAGTGCTTTTACCTTTGACATATAGATTACCTGATGGGCTTTAGGGGTTTCATGAGTTCTTAATCGTGATTATACCGCAATCCGCTTAACGAATTTTCCGGTAAATGGTCTGACCGAGCAATTCAAAACGGTCACACACCTTATATAAGGATTCGGAATGCCCGATGAACAGGTGGCCGTTGTCCGGCAACAAGTTAGCGTAACGATCAAACAAACGGGCTTGCGTCTCTTTATCGAAATAAATAACCACATTACGACAAAAAATCACGTCAATCGCGTCTCGGATTGGCCATTCGTTCATTAAATTAATTTGGCCGAAATCAATAACTTGTTGCAATTCCGGTTTGACTCGAACATAGCCTTCACGCGCGCCCGATCCTTTTAAAAACCAACGCTTTTTACGTTCGTCTGATACGCCTTTCAATCGGTCGATTTTGTAGACACCGGTTTGCCCGGTCTGGACCACATTGGTGTCCAAATCAGTGGCAAGTACACGCGCATCCCACCCGGAAGGGACCGCCTCTTTCAATACAATGGCTAACGAATAGGGCTCTTCACCGGTGGAGCAGCCCGCCGACCAGATACGAATTTTTTTCGAGGCTTTGTTTTTTTCCAACAACATCGGAATGACTTGATTGGCCAGATATTCAAAATGGTGATTTTCGCGAAAGAAAAACGTCAGGTTGGTGGTGATGGCATTAATCAGATGAACAAATTCCGCTTCTCCCTGCTCTTCGACATAGTCCAAATAAGATGAGAAGGAGTTCATATCCAAAAAGCGAATACGCTTTGCCAGACGGTTGTAAACAAGGTTTTTCTTGGAATCATTCAAATCGATTCCGGCAAAATTATAAACAACCGTTTTGACTCTTAAAAAGTCTTTCTCGGTAAAGTCAAATTCCCTTTCACTCACGTCTTTTGCCCTTATTATTAAAATGGTCTTATTATGAAATACAATTATAGTTGCTTGATTCAAGGAATGCAGTTTATTATTTCGTCTAATCGGCAATTTTCTTACACCGAATGGCTTAGTGCCTCAGGAACCCTATGGCGATCGGCCCGACATCCACATCCATTGGCGGCAACCTCAACCTGGGACAGACCACCCCTCAAGCGCTGAAGCTGGCCGTGGGGCAGTTGCTCTCCGTGACGGTCACCAAAACCGAAGGGAACCAAGTCACATTCAACCTAGCCGGTCGCAGCCTCACAGCCACCAGCCAACAATCACTGCAAGCCGGCCAACAGCTCGACGTCAAAGTCACTCAAACCAAACCAAACGTTGTCCTGCAAATACAAGGACGCGGCCCTTCAAACACGGCACAAGCCACCGCGCAACAAACGCTACAAACCGCCTATCGTCAACTTCTTCCAAACCAAATCCCGATCAGCCAGGGGTTACAACAGCTGGTCCAACTGAGTCAAACGGGCTTGTTGCCGGCGAATATCCAATCTCACCTAACGTCCTTATTGGAACAATTATTCAAACCATCGAACCAAACCAGTGCAAAAGAATTGAAAACGCAGCTCTTGTCGAGCGGCTTGTTTTTGGAAAACCAACTGGCCAAAGGCAACAAGCCCCAAACCGGTGATCTCAAAAGTCGACTTCTGCAATTATTGCAGATGACACAACAAGCCAAACCCACAGAGTCTCCTGAGCTACCTAAGCTGGCAAAACTGTTATCCCAAACCCTGAGTCGAATCACTTTGCAGCAGATTCAAGCGATTGAAAACCCAAACCGGCTCAATATCCAACTCCCATTACAGCCGAATCCCTACATTGAAGAAATGGAAATCGACATTCGTCGCCAGGCAAAAGAAATCCCGGACTTCTGGGAAGTCATCGTTAACTTGACCTTATCATCGGGAGAACTGTCAAGCAAATTGATGCTCATGAACGATGAAGTGTCACTCAGCCTTTGGGCAGACAATGTGCAACTGGAACACGAGATTCGTGAGGCCATTCCACAATTACAGGCCGGCTTTCAACAAGCGGCCATCCCCCTCAAGCAAGTCTTCATCACTCAACAAAAGCCAGAGAGCCACCCGCTGGCTCAAAAAGTCGCTTTAATCGACCTTCATGTTTAACACTTCAAAAACTGGCGAGTTAATTGCTTGGAGAAAGTTTCACGCTGGAGAGTAAATTTTTTATTATTCCAGTGTGTTTTTTCAATGAAAACCCTTTTTAAAACTAGACCTTTCCAGACAAATAAGGTAAGTTACCATAAAAAAATATACAGATTATTCGAGGATACGAGGCTAGAATCAAATGAGTGCTGACGTAGAAGCCATTCAAGATCAAATCGAAGAAAACGACGGAACCGACGATCAAATCCTCAGCTTTATTCTCGGAGGAGAAGAGTACGGTGTTGATATTCTGCGCGTTCAGGAAATCAAAGGCTGGGAAAGAACCACCAGCATTCCAAATGCGCCCGATTATGTCATGGGCGTTATCAACCTGCGAGGTGCCGTAGTACCGGTGGTGGACTTACGAGTGCGTTTCGGGCTTTCCGAAATCACTTACGATGAAAGCACCGTTGTGATTATTTTACGGGCCACCGACGAGCAAAGCGCCACCCAAAAAATCATTGGCATTGTGGTTGACGGTGTATCCGATGTACACGGAATTGACCTGCACAACTTGCAAGGCGCACCCGAAATTAACGGCACAATCCATACCGAATACGTTAGAGGACTCGCCACCGTTGGCGAAAAGATGGTCATCGTTTTACATGTCGATGAACTGGTCTCAACCGGCATCTTGTCGGAGATCAAAAAGAGCCTTCATATTGACGAATAATGTATAATTACATTCAGGTTTAAGTATTAAGAAAGTGAGAAGTAACAATGTCCAAAATCCTTGCGGTTGATGATTCAAAATCCATGCGTCAAATGGTCAGCATGTCGTTGAAATCAGCAGGTCACGATGTCGCCGAAGCCGAAGATGGTTTAATCGCGCTCGACATGGCCAAAAAAGAACAATACGACTTAATCGTAACCGACATCAACATGCCAAACATGAATGGCATTGAACTGATTCAAGCGGTTCGCGGCACACTTCCTAACTACAAATTCACCCCCATTTTATGTTTGACGACCGAGTCGTCCGGCGACATGAAAACGAAAGGGAAAGAAGCTGGCGCCACCGGTTGGATCGTCAAGCCTTTCAGCCCTGAAAAACTGCTTTCCGTTATCAACCGAGTGCTTTAAATAACGGCTTAAGCCGGAGGTCATCTGATGAGCGACTATCAAATCGAACTAGCAGACAGCTTAACAATTCATCACATTGAAGAACTGTACGGCAACCTTAAGATCGCCTTTCAATCCGATGCGGAAACCTATACCATCTCAGCCGCAGGTGTCGAATCGATTGACACGTCGGGCCTCCAAGCCCTTCTGGCCCTGGTAAAAAACGCCATTCAAAACCAAAAACAAATTCTCTGGGATTCGCCCAGCGAGGCTTTGACCTCTGGTGCGTCCAAACTGGGGTTGACGGAAAAGCTCCGCCTCGCTTAACCTTCAAAAAGCCGCAAGAATTGCGACTTTTTCATTTAAGCCACCTTCGGACAACCCTATGGACACGGACGATAAAAACACGCCGACCACCCTGGACCAGAAAGTTGCCATCTCATTAGAGTATGACGGTGAAACCGCACCACGAGTATCGGCCAAAGGCACGGGGCACTTGGCGGAACAAATCATTGAACTGGCCAAAGAACATAATATCCCCATCAAGGAAGACCACCAACTGGTCTCGCTGTTATCTCAAGTCGAATTGGATCAAGAAATACCGGAGTTATTATACGAAGCGGTGGTTCAAGTGTTAATTTTTGCTTATCAGCTATCCGACAAAACCATTCCCGGTCAGGTCAAAACTGACTCTTCCGAAACAACATAATTTTGCAAACGAATAAGCAAAACGCCCAGGCCTGGGCGTTTAAGACAAAGAAATCAAGGCTGAAGAAATTAAGCCTGACCAGAAAACATACTGTCTACATCAATCAAGATGACCACATCACCATTGTAATGGGCAATGCCTTGCAAATAACGCGAAGCGCCTTCTTTGGTAGCCGACATCGGCTCAAACTTCTTCTCAGGAATATCTTTCACTTCCATCACACAATCCACCAGCATACCAACAATATTATCCGTGTCGAGTTCGACGATAATGATACGGGACAACTCATCCACCGGTTTACTCATCAAACCATAAGTTGCCCGCGTATCGACAACCGTCACAATCAACCCGCGCACATTGATGATGCCCAGAACATTGTGCGCCGCTCCTTCGACCTTACGAATGGAGCCGACACGTAAAACTTCACGCACTTTTTTGACGTTAATGCCATAGACTTCCGAATCCAGGTTAAACATAACACAGCGGATACTCGGACCGGAATATTGCTCTTCTTCTTCGTCTCCAATGACGCCGTCCAGCAATTGGTTTGTCGATGTCATATCTTGTTCCATCATGACACGTCTCCGTTATTTAATATTGAAAGCGCTGAATCACGCCCGGTAAATCTAAAATAAGCGCGATATTGCCGTTACCGGTAATGGTAGCGCCGGCATACCCTTCAAGGTGTTTCATCATCACACCTAAAGGTTTAATGACCACTTCTTCTTGACCATTCACTTGATCAACGACCAAACCGGCGCGCTGATTGCCAATGGAGACAATGATAACCTTATCGCCTTCATAATCTTCTTTAATGCTTTCAGGTGTCAACCATTCCGACAGGAACATCAGCGGCACACTCTTATCGCGCAACCGCACCATGACCTGTCCGTCAATGCGATTGACCTGAGAGGCATCGTAATCGAAAATTTCCTGAACACTGGTCAACGGAATCGCGTAGCTGTCTTCTTCAAACGCGACCATTAAGGTTGGCAGAATCGCCAGCGTCAAGGGAACCCGAATGCTGATTTGCGTTCCTTCACCCAACACCGAATGAATGTCGATACTGCCGTTTAGCTTGGTGATCATGTTTTTCACCACATCCATCCCGACACCGCGACCCGAAATATCACTGATCTGGTCGGCTGTCGAGAAACCGGCCGACAGAATCAATTCAAACGCAGCCTTATCATCCAACTGATTGGCCGTCACTTCATCCATCATGCCTTTCTCCACCGCTTTACGGCGCAGAATGTCTGGATCCATTCCTTTGCCGTCATCGGTGATCGACAGTAGAATATGATCCCCTTCTTGTTCGGCGGCAAGAATCACCGTTCCTTTACGTGGTTTGCTCGCTTGTTCTCGCACATCGGGCATTTCAATCCCGTGGTCAACGGAGTTACGAACCAAATGCACCAAAGGGTCCGCCAACGCCTCGACCAGGTTTTTATCCAAATCGGTCTCTTCCCCTTTCAGCTCCAACTCGATTTCCTTGCCAAGTTTTCTCGCCAAATCGCGTACCACGCGAGGGAATCGGCCAAAGACCTTTTTAACCGGCTGCATACGGGTTTTCATCACCGACGCTTGTAAGTCGGTCGTCACATGATCCAGATTGCCGACGGCATTGGACAGTTCTTCTTCAGAATCTTGACTGGAACGAAGCGTTAACAGGCGATTCCGAACCAACACCAACTCTCCGACCAAGTTCATAATTTCATCCAAACGACGTGTATCGACACGCACAGTGGATTCGGTATTAGCCGCCGCCTTCGCCTGGCCTTTATCTCCACCGGATGCTGCCGCAGGTTTTGGTTGCGGTTTTGGCGCTGCTGCTACGGGTTCGGGCTTGGGTTCCGGTTTCGCTTCCGCAACGGTTCCTTCCGCCTCATGCAAATTTTCGATCAAATCACGTTGATTCAATAGGGCTTCGAATTCATCATCCGTAATGTCACCGTCTGGATCAACACCTTCCGGCAATTCCAATTTCGGTTCATGATCGCCTTCGGCCTCGGTCCCCCCGACCAATGCGTCGCGTTGGTTCAACAACGCCTCGAATTCATCATCGGAGATTTCACCATCCGGATCCACCCCTTCCGGCAATTCCAGTTTCACACCTGCGGCGTCTTCTGAAGCATTGCCGGCGTCATCCGGCGTCGGTTCAGCGACCGCCTCTCCTTTCCACAGAGCGTCCAATTCCGCCAACAGCCCACCATCGGCATCTTCCAACTCACGGGCACCATCATTCAACTGCTGAATATAGTCACTGATAACATCAAACGCTCGCATAATAATGTCCGCCGCGCTTGCATCATAAGCGACGTTACCATTACGAATTTTATCGAAGACATTTTCCGCACGGTGGCACACCTCGATCAAAGGTGTTACCCCTAGAAAACCGGCACCACCTTTAATGGTGTGAAAGCCACGAAAAATTGCATTCAACAGGTCGGCATCAGATGGCGAGTTTTCAAGCTCAACCAGCTGCTCATCCAACTGTTCGACCAGTTCAGATGCCTCAACTAAAAAGTCCTGTAAAATATCTTCATCCACGATGTATTCCTCTTTGAGCCTGTGTGAACACGATGAAATGCCAAAATTTTGCCACTTCATCCTTCTCGTTTTTCAATGAAAAAACTAAAGCAATCACTATGCCATCAAGTGTTAACAACCTCTCAAATAAGCTAAATCCCCAAGTCGCCTAACAGATCATCCACTTCGTCTTGCGATTGCGCAATATTTTGCTGACTGCTTTTAGTGACATTCGGCCCCACACCTTTCATTTCTTCCGCTTTACGTTGTTCCTCGGTCATCATTTCAGGAATACTGTCGAACTCAATACCGGACTTTTCAATCAGCTCGACCAAACTTTGTTCGAGACTGGTGACCAACATAATCACCCGATTTAGGACTTGCCCAGTCAAGTCCTGGAACGATTGGGCCATCATAATCTCTGTGACCTGCGCTTGCGCTTGCACAATCCATTCCTTCATTTCATTATCAACCGCTTTTGACTCCATTGTTTCCAACAAAGCGATGGTATTTTCGGCAGCGGACAGCGTTTTATTACTCGCATCTTCCGTGGTTTGAATAACATACTCCAATCGCTCCGTCGCATCCGGCAAACCATGTTTGGTATGTTGTAGAATTCTGGCGTCCGTCCCGAAAGACTCTAAAGTATCATGCAAATTTTGTGCGATTTCTTCCACTTGCTCCAGCAAGCTCTCATCACGAGCCGCCAAAATACCATCCAACGTTTTCGAGGCCTGGTCATATTGGCCACTCTCTAAAGCCTGAAGCAGCTCTCTGGCCTGCTCAACATTGATATTCTTCATCGTTCCTCCTTTTTATAAAAAAAAAGCCTCATTCACGGACAGATGAACAAGGCTTTTAATCATTTCTTATTGTTTTGTACGCTCCTAGCCGCCTGCGGCCTTTTTGCGCTCTTCGACTCGTTCGAAGATTTTTTGAATTTTACCGTTCAAGGTCGCGGCGGTAAATGGCTTAACAATATACCCATCCACCCCGGCTTCGGCCGCTTCTAAAATCTGGCTTCGTTTCGCTTCGGCTGTAATCAACAAGAAAGGCGTGTCTTTCAGTTTTGCATCTGCTCGGACATGTCTTAACAAATCAATTCCCGTCATTTCCGGCATGTTCCAGTCGCTGACGATAAAATCGTATTTACCACCCTGAATCATCGGCCAAGCGGTTGCCCCGTCATCGGCCTCATCGAAACGACTGAACCCTAGCTCCTTCAACAGGTTCTTAACGATGCGTCTCATGGTAGAAAAATCATCCACTACCAATATATTCATATCTCTATCGATTTGCATTATGTTCCCTCAAACCTTTATTAAATCCAATCTTTTAGTCTTGATTTCAAGCGTTTAATCGCTTGGCTGTGAATCTGACTGACCCGCGATTCACTAACTTCCAGCACTTCACCAATTTCTTTAAGGTTCAGTTCCTCATCGTAATACAATGCCATCACAAGCTTTTCTTTTTCCGGTAGCTCGCTGATCTGTTCCGCCAATGCCGATTGAAACCCTGACTCGGCCAACTCCGAGATCGGCGTTTTTACACCACTGACCATACGATCTTCCGACAGTTCATCATGGTCCGGCTCGTCAATTGACAGCAATTGCGCGGAATTGGTGTCCTGAAGAATGTGGTAATACTCATCCAGCGTAATCCCCATTTCTTCAGCCACTTCTTCGTCTCGCGACTCACGGCCCTTTCTCGACTCCACGGAATTAATGGCATCCGACACTTCACGCGACTTACGATAAACCGAACGTGGCGTCCAATCCCCTTTTCGAATTTCATCCAACATAGCGCCACGAATACGAATGCCGGCATAGGTTTCGAAACTGGCGCCTTGCCCGGCATCGAACTTTTGAGAAGCTTCAATCAAACCGATAATGCCGGATTGAATTAAATCATCCACCATGACACTGTCCGGCAACCGCCCTTTCAAATGATAGGCGATTCGTTTCACCAAGGGCAAAAACGCCTCGATATCCATCATCCCGTTTGACGTCTGTTTATGAATGTTCGCGTAGGCCTGTGTACCAGTCATGAAATCGATTCCTCATCTATTCAGACGGAGCCTGAAATAAACTCTCAACAAAAAACTGTAAATACCCCGTCACACCCGTTGGAATCGGCCAACTGTCGATTCGCTGCGCAATGTTCCGAAAAGCCTGAGCCGACTCACTCATTGGTTTCGCAATGGTCACCGGACTTTGTTTCTGAATCGCCTCTCTCAAATCATGATCAAACGGCACGGTGCCAAGGTAATCAATCGAAACCTCCAGAAACTGTTCACACACTTGCGCGAATTTGTCATACAAAATTCGGCCATGTTTTTCCGAACGCACCATGTTTGCCAACAACTGGAAACGCGTCAATTTGTAATCCCGACTTAATACTTTAATCAAAGCATACGCATCCGTCATCGAAGCGGGTTCGTCGTTAACCACCACCACCACTTCCTGGGAGGCGCGACAAAAGCTGACGACACTGTCGGCAATCCCGGCGGCGGTATCGATAATCAACACATCCAAAATGCCATCAAGCTCGGAAAAGGCATTAATTATTCCAGCATTTTCCATCGGGGTCAATTGAGCCATGCGCTTCACGCCCGAAGCGGCCGGAATCACTTTCAAACCGCCCGGCGCATCCACCATGACCTCTCGTAATGTTTTTTCACCATCCAGCACATGAGACAAATTGTACTGAGTCTGCAAGCCGAGCATAATATCGACATTCGCAAGCCCCATATCGGCATCCATCAACAACACCCGGTGCCCCATCTTACTGAGGCTGATGCCTAAATTGACAGACACATTTGTCTTACCAACGCCACCTTTACCACTGGCGACGGCAATCACTCTAACCGGTTTACTTTTCTTTTCAGAACTCACTTTACGCTCACCGTTATTGCTCGTTTGCATCGCTCTTAGCCCAGCCGCCTGATCATTGAGCATCGGAAATCTCCTTTCCCATTCCCATACGGAAGGCCTCTTCTTGATTCGAATGCTGGTGTTGTTGCCCCAGCACAATTGCTTTATCCATTAAATCCCTAACCTTAATCGGCTCCAAATCCTCCGGCACTCGCTGACCATTGGATAAATACGACAACGACAACTGGTGTTCAATCAACACCGTAATAATATTCCCTAACTGCAAGGCTTCATCCACTTTGGTCAGAATACAGCCTTTTAAACCCACCTGACTAAAGGAACGAACAATATCTTTCATCACGCTTAATTGCGTCGCCGCTGACATGACCAAGTAATTGCGGATATGGTTCACACCCGGCTGTGCTTTGGTCAACTGTTGCGTCAACATAATATCTTTTTGGCTGATACCGGCCGTATCAATCAAAATCAATTTTTTCGAGGCTAAAGACCCCAGTAAGCTGTACATTTCGCCTTCCGAACTCACTACATGGACGGGTACGCCCATTAAGTCAGCAAACGTTTTCAGCTGGGCCTGAGCGCCAATCTTGTAGCAATCCGTTGTCACCAGAGCGATCTGGTTCGCGCTGTTCCGCATCACAAATCGACTCGCCATCTTGGCAATGGTTGTGGTCTTACCGACCCCGGTGGGCCCCACCAACGCGACAATCCCACCGGACTCGAGAATATCTTTATCATCCACTGGAATCATCGATTCCACCGTACCCAATATTTCCGACCAGGCCTGGTCATGATGGGCATTCACCTCCATCACCAGTTTTTGCGCCAAGTCCCAACCGATGCCTAATTGCACCAAACGTTTAATCAACCCAACTTTATTTGGGTCCTGTGTTTCACTTTGATGCCAAGCCAAGCCAGATAACTGATTTTCCAGCATCTGCTTAACCGCTTTTAATTCGTCCGCCATTTTCGCTATTTCAGGGCTTGGCATTGACGCTTCCGCGACCTTTGACGGAATCGCGGTCTCAGGCGACTGATAACTGCTTCTGGCTTCACCAGAGGCCGAAGCCTGCTGATACTGCTTAGCTTCGGGGTCAATGGCCGCCACAACCTCAACCCCCTCATCCGTTTGGCGGGTCGACATAATAACGGCATCGTCTCCCAGCTCATCCCGAACCAGAAGCATTGCTCGCCGCATATTGGGGGCTAAGTAACGTTTTAACTTCATTTAGTTTCCTTGCCCGACGCTCGCCACGACACTGATACGTCGATTTTCTGGCACCTCGGAATAAGCCAATACATGTAAATTTGACAGGCTGAAGCGGAACAGTTTTGCCAATTGGGCACGAATCTGTGGTGCCACCAGCAGAACCGCCGACTGGCCGTTCATTTCAACCTTTTGAGCTTCTTCCTTCAATGTCGTATGCAGCCTTTCCGCCAGGCCTGGTTCAATCGCCAATTGTCCTTCAGGCGCTCCCTGCGATGCTTGAAGCAACAACTGTTCCAACCCTGGTTCCAATGTTATCACTTTTAACTCTTCATCCGTACCGGCGATGGACTGAACAATCGAACGGCCCAACGCCGCTCGAACCTGCTGCGTCAGCTGTGCCGGGTCTTGCGTTTGAGAGGCCCTTTCCGTCAAGGCTTCCAAAATGGTTCGTAAATCCCGAATGGATACTTTTTCCGTCAGCAGGTTTTGCAACACCTTGACGACGATGGCCAGCGACATTCTTTCCGGTACCAGTTCGTCCACCAGCTTAGGCGCCGTTTCTTTCAGTTTATCCAACAGTTTTTGAGCTTCATCATGGCCCAGCAATTCCGATGCGTAATCCTGAATCACCTGACTGATGTGCGTCGCCACAACCGTACTGGCATCAACCACTGTATACCCCAAGGCTTGCGCCTGCTCACGGTCAGACGCCGCAATCCATACCGCATCCAAACCAAAAGTCGGATCCTTAGTCGGAGTGCCGCGCACTTCGCCAAACACTTGTCCGGGGTTAATCGCCAGCTCCTTATCCGGGTAAACCTCTCCTTCACCCGACGACACCCCCATCAACATAATTCTATATTGGTTCGGTTTTAAATCCAAATTATCGCGAATGTGTACCGGCGGCACCAAAAACCCAAGCTCCTGGGATACCTTACGCCTCACCCCTTTAACACGCTCCAGCAACTGGCCATTCTGGGTTTGATCCACCATCGGAATCAAACGATAACCAACTTCCAACCCGAGTACGTCCACGGTCTGAACGTCATCCCAACTCAACTCCGGCGCAGCATTCTCAGGTGAGCTCTCTTCTTCGTTCAACAAGGTTTCCGGTGCGGGTTTCTCTTGCTGTTTTTTATGGATAAAGTAGGCACCGGCTCCGGCAATGGCGGCAAACGACAAGAAAGCCAAATTCGGCATACCCGGAATCACACCAAACACGCCCACAATCCCCGCGGTCATCCCCAACGCCTTCGGATTGGCGAACATCTGCGCCTGCACCTGTTGGCTCATATCGTCTTTATCACCCGACACGCGGGTCACGATAATCGCCGTCGCGGTGGATAACAACAACGACGGAATCTGGGCCACCAACCCATCCCCAAGCGTCAGAATGGTATAGACCTGAATGGCGTCTCCGAAGGTCATGTCGTGCTGCCCCATCCCAATCGCAAACCCACCGATCAAGTTAATAAACAGTATGACAATGCCGGCAATGGCATCCCCTCGGACAAACTTGCTGGCCCCATCCATCGAGCCGTAGAAATCAGCCTCCGTGGTAATTTCTATCCGCCGAGCCTGAGCTTCTTCCTGCGTAATCAAACCGGCATTGAGATCGGCATCGATCGCCATTTGCTTACCGGGCATCGAGTCCAAGGTGAAACGGGCACTGACCTCCGCCACGCGTCCCGCACCTTTGGTGATCACCACGAAGTTAATCACCACCAAAATCGCGAACACCACCAAACCAACAGCAAAGTTACCGCCAATAACAAACTCACCAAAGGCTTCGATAACGTGACCGGCGGCACTGGCCCCATTATGACCTTCCAACAAGATGACACGGGTGGACGCGATGTTCAAAGAAAGGCGGAATAATGTCGCTAAAAGAATAATGGTTGGGAAAACGGCGAAGTCGAGCGGTCGTTTGGCGTAAAGCGTCACCATCAACACCACGAGCGACAAGGCAATGTTGAAGGTGAAAAACACATCCAGTAAAAACGGTGGCAAAGGCACCACCACCATGGCCAATAAGGCCAGAACCGCAATCGGAATCCCTAAGCCGTTTTTAAAGGCTTCTTTGATTTTATTGAGAATTTGATTAAAGTCCATTCCGTCTCAGTTTACTCGTTCGGGCTGTCCGTTTGCATTTCTTCCGGTATCGGTAAGTTTTCAAAATCGACCTGGTTGGCTTTTTTGCCATCTCGCAATTGGTATACATACGCCAGAATCGTCGCAACGGCTCTAAAGAGCTGCAACGGAATTGGTCGATCAACCTCCGCATTATAGTATAAAGCACGGGCTAAAGGTGGGGCTTCTATTAACGGAATATCGTGTTCTTTCGCCAGGGTTCGAATCTGCGCCGCCATGAAATCGCTGCCCATTGCCAGTACCATCGGTTCGCCCATACTGTCCGGGTCATATTGCAGCGCCACGGCAAAATGTGTCGGGTTGGTGATCACCACATCCGCCTCCGGCACTTTTTGCATCATCCGTTTTTGTGACATTTCACGTTGCAACTGACGGATACGGGCTTTGACCTCAGGGCTCCCCTCTTGCTGTTTGTACTCTTCTTTCACTTCCTGTTTGGTCATTTTCAACTGTGAAATGTGCTGATGCACCTGGAACGGTACATCAATAGCCGCAATCACAATCAACGACAAACTGACGAAAATAAAGGCTTCCAAAATCAGTTTGGCCGAGTGCGCCAACGCAATTTTGGTCGGTTCAACCCCAATACTGAGGATTTCTTCATAGGAGTACCACAGAAAATACGTCGCCACCACCGACACCAGCACAAACTTACCAAACGCCTTCAACAGTTCCATCAAAGCGGTCATGGAAAACATCCGTTTAATGCCGGACAAAGGGTTCATCTTACTGATTTTAGGAGACATGGCTTGCAGACTGAAATTCCAGCCTCCAAGCATCGTATTGGAAACCAGCGCAATCAAGACCATCAACATGAGGAAAGGCAAAACCATATAGATGGCCAGTTCCACCAAAGCAAAAATACGGTTGTTCAACATATGAATGTCATAAGCATGAGAACGGTCAAAACTCAAACCTTCGATAAAAATGGTCTGGATGTCTTCCGCCATACCGGCACCGAAAAAATACAGAAACAATGCGGCTCCGAGCGTCATCATCAAAGTCGCCAGCTCACGTGATCGCGCAACCTGCCCTTTTTCCCGAGCTTCCCGGAGCTTTTTCTCCGAGGGTTCTTCCGTTTTTTCGGTACCGTCTTCGTTCTCAGCCATAATTCCGTTTCAGCTTTCCAGTAAATTTTTTACTGATTCAAAGTCAATTTTGAGAGGGTTTCAATCGCATTATTCATCAATATTTGTATGTTGGGTAACAATAGAGGCGTCGTAAAGATCAACATAATCAGGCCGGCCATCAGTGTAACAGGAAAGCCAACAGCAAAGATATTCAGCGCGGGAGCGGCCCGGGAGACCACCCCAAATGAAATATTCACTAACAACAGAGCCGTCACCAACGGTAACGCAATGGCCACCCCGTATTCAAACATTTGGCCGCCAAAGGTATAAATCAACTTCAAACTGTCTTGCGTAAAGAAATGCAACCCAATCGGTAACATTTCAAAGCTATTTAGCACGGCCTTAAAGACCAGAACATGGCCATTCATCAACAAAAAGATCAACGTCGCCACAATCGTGAAATAACGCCCGATAATCGGAGTATTCACCCCGGTCGCCGGGTCAACCATCGTCGCCATCGCTAGCCCCATCGCCATGGATGCCAAATGACCGGCGACAACAAAGGCTTGAAAAATGACGAGGAAAATCAATCCAATGGCCACCCCAATGCCCAATTGCTGCACAATTAACAACACACCATGCCAGGTAAAGGGGTCAATCGGTGGCGGCAACTCCAGAGAGGGCGCGACGGCCAAGGTAATAAACACGGCCAGAATCAAACGTACCCGAACCGGTACATACGAGGCCGACAGAAGCGGCACCATCAACAACATGCCTGAAATGCGCACGAATGGCCAAAAATACAGCCCCATCAATTGCAAGAATTCAGTATAACTAAAACTCATCAGCGCCTTCCATTTGGAGTCAACGGCCTCACCGGGCCGATGGCTTTAACCGATAAAGGCCGGAATATTTTCAAACAACTCGCGTGAAAAGGAAATCAACGTCGTCAACATCCAGGGCCCCGCCACGACCAACACCACGCCGACAATGGCGACTTTCGGAATGAAACTCAAGGTCATTTCATTGATTTGCGTGGCCGCCTGAAACATCCCCACTAACAAACCGACCGCCAGCGCAGGCAATAACAAAGGGGCCGCCAACATGGTCACCACCTCAAGCATTTTTTGCCCGATGGTCAAAACGAATTCCGGTGTCATCAGATACTTCCTCCTGCTACGACAAAACTGTTCGCCAAGGTGCCCATAATCAACGCCCAACCATCAATCAACACAAACAACATGATTTTAAACGGCAAAGAAATAATCATCGGCGACAACATCATCATCCCCATCGACATCAATAGGGTGGCCACCACCAAATCGATAATCAAAAACGGAATGAAAATCATGAAACCGATTTGAAACGCGGTTTTCAATTCACTGGTCATATAGGCCGGAATCAGAATTTTAAAGGGCACGCTTTCCGGGTCGGTCAATTGCACATCGGCCATTTCCGCAAACATGCCCAAATCGTCAGCACGCGTTTGCTGAATCATAAACTGATGCAACGGTTTCGCACCAATTTCGACCGCTTCCTTGAATTTAATTTGCTCTTCCAGATACGGACTGACGGCCGTATCGTACATTTTATCCAGCACCGGCGACATAATGAATAAGGTTAAAAACAGCGCCAAACCAATCAACACTTGATTGGACGGGGTACTTTGCGTCCCCAAAGCCTGCCGCAACAACGCCAATACCACAACAATCCGCAAAAAAGAGGTCATGGCAATCAAGGCGGCCGGCAACAGCGTCAAGCCGGTCATCAACAGCAAAATCTGCATGGTCAGGGTGTAATCCTGGTTGCCCTGCGCATCGGTTTCCACGGTAAACGCCGGAATACCGGGTTCGGTCCAACCCACCAACGGCAATAACATCAAGGCACTGCCCAGCAACCATTTTAAATAAGGACCATAACGCTTAATCATCGGCCTTCCCTTTTGCGGGTGAGGACGGTGACACCGTTCTCTGTTGTATCGCCTCTTGCAAGCGCTTGGCAAACGCACTGTTAACCGGCTTATCCGTAACCACCTCAATCGGCTCCTCCAATTTATGCAGCAAGGACACTCGACTGGACGTTACCCCAATCAACAACTGTTCTTTACCCACTTCCAACAACACGGCACGCTCCCGCTGCCCCAAGCTCATGACCCCCAACACTTTCATTTGATTGCCGGCCACACCATTGATCTTACCGAACCGCTTCAACATCCAAGCAGCGGCAAAAATAATCAACAGGATGAAAAACAATGACATGAGAATTTGGCCGATATAATTACTGGGTTCCAGCGAGGTGGTCAAAGACGGGGATGCCGCCGTCTCGGCAAGCGCCGGCCATTGGAAAAGTGCCAAGGTCAAAAATGACCAGGCCTGGTGAATTGGCCTAAGACGTGGCTTAAGCGCTTGAAAAGATAGTGGCTTCATGGAAGTTAATTGTAATGGATAACCCGTTAAAGTGTAAGCACTTATCGATCAGAATTCACACTTTCTACCGACAGACGGTCAGCTGAGGCAACTAAGGAATTTTTCGAATGGAATCAAAGCGCTTTTTCCGCCACCACAAAAGCGACGGCATAATGATTTTCGTCACTTAAGCTGATGGACCAACCAGCGATACCAAGATCCGCTGCGACCTTGTTAGCCGCCCCTTTTAACAGCACTTCCGGCTGCCCGGAATCGGTATGACCGATGGTCATATCGTTAAACGAGACGCCTTGTGTAAAACCGGTACCCAAAGCCTTGGCAATCGCTTCTTTGGCCGCCCAGCGTTTCGCCAGAAGCCTTTCCGGATGCGCATGCCTTTGAAGCTCTGACATTTCCGTTTCGGAAAGCACGCGCGAGGCAAAACGCTCACCGCGCTTTTGCCAGAGACGTGCAATACGTTGAATCTCGACGATATCGGTTCCAATACCAACAATCATGTTCGTCTCGGCCTCACGCCATATACGCTTGCTGTCGCGCTTCCACCATCAGACGCTTCATATCGGAAACGGCCGCTGGCAAACCGGAATAAATGGCTTGCGCGATAATGGCATGGCCAATATTCAACTCTTCAATCATTTTAATACCGGCAATGGCCTGCACATTATGATAATGCAACCCGTGACCGGCATTGACCGTCAGCCCCAGCGAAACCGCCAACTCCGTGGCTTCGCGAATACGTTGCAATTCCGCGTTCACCTCCGACGGGTCCGTCAACTCAGCATAGGTACCGGTATGCAATTCAATGACCGGCGCGCCCACTTCCTTGGCGGCTCGAATCTGAGTCTCGTCGGCATCGATAAACAAAGACACACGCGTTTTATTCTCTGCCAACTGCGCACAATAATCCGTCAACCAAGGCTTTTGCGACGCCACATCCAAACCACCTTCCGTGGTCAGCTCCTCACGTTTTTCCGGCACCAGACACACGTCTTCCGGACAACATTTCAAAGCAATTTCCAACATTTCCTGGGTGGCCGCCATTTCCAAATTCACTTTGGTTTGACGCAGCTCGGACAAGCGATAAACATCGGCATCCTGAATATGACGTCGGTCTTCGCGCAAATGCAGCGTAATACTGTCCGCACCGGCCATTTCAGCATCCAACGCCGCTTTCACCGGGTCCGGATAGCGCGTGCCTCGCGCTTGGCGAATGGTGGCAACATGGTCAATATTCAATCCCAGGTATATCGGATTCATAGCGGTTCCTTCAATCATCATAAAAAATTCGCCTGTCGAACCCCTTTCGGCAGGCCGGGTCAATCTTGAAACAAAGCACGGGTTTGGATCGGTTTATCACCCAAATGGGCCGACAATACATATCGGAACAGGCGCTTCCAATCCTTCAAGCAGTTTTCGCAATAGGTTCGTTCCGCAAACTTCAGCAGACACTCACCCGACACCCACACCCCTTGCAAAGACGACTGTTCGTTTAAATCGCCGCGTGGGAACAAGCCTTGTTCCAAGTGAAAAAGATAGGTTTCGTTTCCTTGAACCGGGCGGTGAAAGTGGTCCGTTTCGGTTTGAAAGGCAACGCCAAGTTCAGACAATAACTCGAACTCGAACTGCCGTAATACCCAGGCCTGGCGAAAACGTTCATGGGTACTCGCCAAGTCATACAGTGTCTGTTGGTAAGCCTGAAACAACTGTTCAGATTCCAACCCGGGATAAAGCAAGCGATACAATAATTCGTTCACATACAAGCCACAAAGATTGCTTTCACCCATTAAGGGAAAACGGACGGAACTGGCCTCCAACTGTCGCAGAGACACCAAATCGGAAGTTCGGTGCGCACGTTCACGCCAGCCAATGATCACGCCTTGAAACGGCTGCAACCAGGCTTGTTTGGCCTGAGCGGTTTTACTGCCGCTGCGCACGCCTTTGATGACAGCATTTTGTTTGCCGTAATCCGGCGTAAAGAAAGTCACCATTAAGCTGGTTTCACGGTAAGGCCGACGATGCAATACAAACGCCAGTTGCTCGATGTCTTTTGCCAAACGCGCCTCCACAACGCTTGCGCCTCATTAAAAGCCGCGCATCGGTGGCTAGACGAAAACGATTAATGGTTTTCGGTATAGCCCAAGCTGGCCAAGGCGCGATCGTCATCCGACCAGTTTTCTTTCACCTTAACCCATAACTCCAAGTGCACGCGGCTGTCCAATAAATGCATCAAATCTTTGCGCGCTTGGATACCCATCTGCTTGATCTGTTCGCCCTTTTTGCCGATGACAATCTGTTTTTGCCCCGGACGCTCCACCAATATCAACGCATTGATATGCCAACGCCCTTCTTCTTCATTAAAGGCAAACTGCTCAATCTCGACTGTCGCACCGTAAGGGACTTCGTCCCCCAGCGCTCGCATCAGTTTTTCCCGAACGATTTCGGCCGCCAGAAAACGTGTGGATCGGTCGGTAATGTAGTCTTCCGGAAAAATCGCTTCTTGCTGCGGCATGTGTTTCAAAATCTCGGTCTGCACTTGCTCAAAACCGGATTTGGTATAGGCAGAGACCGGAATCAGTGCTTCAAAGTTCACTTGGTTTCCCACCTTTTGCAAGAAGGGGAACAACTCCGTTTTGTCTTTAAATTTATCCACCTTATTCACCAGAACCACCACCGGCACATCCAAGTTCTGGCATTTATCGGCCACGGCCTGGTCTTCTTTCGTCCAACGCCCGGCTTCCACCACAAACAACACCAAATCCACATCGGAAAACGCACTGTTGGCCGCGCGATTCATATAGCGGTTAATCGATTTTTGTCCTCCCAAATGCATACCCGGCGTGTCGACAAACACCAATTGAAACCGTTCATTTGTCAAAATGCCGTGAATACGGTGTCGGGTGGTTTGAGGTTTCGGGGAAGTGATACTGAGTTTTTGCCCAATTAGGCCATTCATAATCGTGGACTTCCCGACATTCGGGCGCCCAATCACCGCTACAAAACCGGCCTGATAATCGGTCGCGGCGTTCACGTCAGTCGGCTGTTCAGTCATTGGCATTCTCCAGAATGTCCAGCGCCTCTTCCGCAGCAATTTGCTCGGCTTTACGGCGATTAGTTGCGGTGGCTTCAAATTTACGATTCAGTTTGGCGACATAACAGGAAACCGTGAATTCCTGAGCATGCGCTGGACCATTAACGGTAATCACGCTATATTCCGGCAACTGCTCATGATTGGATTGTAAAAACTCCTGCAAGCGGGTTTTCGGATCTTTTCCGACCTTGGAAGGGTCCAGCTCTTTCAAGCGGTTATGGTATAAGCGCATAACAAAGTCACGGCATGCCTCCAGGCCACCGTCTTCATAAACCGAGGCAATAATCGCTTCCACGGAGTCGGCAATAATCGACTCTCGTCGATATCCACCGCTCTTCAGTTCACCCGGTCCCAACATCAGATACTCCGATAACTGGTATTCCTTGCCGATTTTTGCCAAGGTTTCGCCTTTGACCAAAAACGCTCGAATACGACTTAAGTCACCTTCAGAAATTTTATGAAACTGGTGAAACAACGCATCGGCAATAATAAAGTTAACCAAGCTGTCGCCCAAAAACTCCAAACGTTCGTTGTTTTGGGCTCCCACACTGCGATGCGTTAGTGCGCGCTGTAGAAAGTCAAGGTTTTGATATCGGTAACCCAGCCGTTTTGAAAGTCGCTCTAACTTAACACGCTTTTCAACTTCTGACATCTTACTCGATTCCCTTACCAATGCGATCGAAATGAACACCGTCATCCCAGTTCATCCAAATCGCGAACGCCTTGCCTTTTAAGTTCTTCTCCGGCACAAAGCCCCAGAAGCGACTGTCATTACTGTGGTCACGGTTATCGCCCATCATGAAATAATGCCCTTCCGGCACCACGACCGTATTCATATCCTGACTGCTTTTTTCCGGATCCAACAGTATGTCATGCGAATGTTCTTCTAAGAACTCTTCCAACAGAGACGCGCCATCCATGACTTTACCGGAGGCCGTCCCTTCGTACTCACCCAATAGCTTCTGCTTAACCGGGTTGCCATTGATGTACAGCGTTTTACCGTAATACGCAATTTCATCGCCCGGCAAACCAATCACTCGCTTGATGTAATCAACATCCGGGTCTTTCGGATATTTAAAAACCACGACATCCCCTCTTTCGGGCTCGCCAATCGGTAAAACCTTGGTTTGCGTGACCGGCAGTTTCACACCGTAAGCAAATTTATTCACCACAATGAAATCACCGATTTCCAATGTCGGATACATGGAACCGGACGGAATACGAAACGGTTCCACCACAAAAGAACGTAACACCAACACAATCAAGAAAACGGGGAACAGCGAACGTGAATACTCGACCAGCACCGGTTCTTTCTCTGTGGTCACGGAACGGTCGCGTTTCGGCTTCCAAACCACTCGATCCACATAAACGATTACCCCGGTGATGGCGGTGATAATCACCAAAATTAATTCAAAGCTCATGTTCTCAGTTCTCTCAGTTTTCTTCGGATGTATTCAAAACGGCTAAAAACGCTTCCTGCGGCAACTCAACACTGCCGATGGACTTCATGCGCTTTTTCCCTTCTTTTTGTTTTTGAAGTAATTTTTTCTTACGGGACACATCCCCACCGTAACATTTTGCGGTTACGTTCTTACGAAGTGCCTTCACATTGGTTCGACCGATGATTTTAGCACCAATTGCGGCCTGGATGGCGACATCAAACATTTGACGAGGGATGATTTTTCGCAACTTCTCAATCAACACTTTACCGCGCTGAACCGCCGTAGAGCGGTGTACAATCAACGCCAAAGCGTCTACTTTTTCACCATTGACCAGGAATTCCAACTTCACCAGATCATCCGCTTGGAAGCGACGGAACTCATAGTCCATAGAGGCATAACCACGGCTGGTGGACTTCAAGCGATCAAAGAAATCCAGTACCACTTCATTCAATGGCAAATCATAAGTAATGGAGACTTGATTTCCGACATATTGCATGTCTTTCTGCACGCCGCGCTTCTCCACGCAAAGCTTCATGACTGCGCCGACAAACTCATCCGGCACCAGAATATTCGCTTGAATAATCGGCTCGCGAACCTCTTCAATCAAACTCTGATCCGGCAGACTCGATGGATTATCGATACTCGACAACTCGCCGTTCTTGGTCAAAACCTCATACACCACCGTCGGAGCCGTGGTGATTAAATCCAAGTTGTATTCACGCTCCAGACGCTCTTGGATAATTTCCATGTGCAGCATTCCAAGAAAACCGCAACGGAAACCAAACCCAAGCGCATCGGAACTTTCCGGTTCAAAGTGCAAGGCCGAATCGTTCAAACGCAACTTACGCAACGCCTCACGCAAATCTTCAAAATCTTCAGAACTGATCGGGAAAAGCCCGGCAAAAACACGGGGTTGAACCGGTTTAAAACCGGGTAAAGGCGCAATATCGGCATCGGCCGTGGTAATGGTATCCCCGACGGGAGCCCCGTCGATGTCTTTAATACCGGAAATAACATACCCAACCTCACCCGCGGACAAAGTATCACGTGGCGCACGTTTCGGCGTAAAAATCCCGACCTCATCCACTTGATACTCTTCTTTCGTGGAGACAATTTTCATTTTGGTCTTTTTACCAATCTTACCGTCAATCACCCGCACTAAAGAGACAACCCCTAAGTAATTATCGAACCAGGAGTCGATAATCAGCGCTTTCAAAGGCCCATCTGGATTCCCCTCCGGCGCCGGGATTTTATGCACGATTTCTTCCAGCGTCTCTTTGACGCCAATACCTGATTTCGCACTGGCTTGAACGGCTTCATGCGCTTCGATACCGATGATTTCTTCAATCTCATCCACAACGCGTTCCGGCTCGGCCGCCGGCAAATCGATTTTATTCAACACCGGCAACACTTCCAGCCCTTGCTCAATGGCGGTGTAACAGTTGGCCACCGTCTGAGCTTCCACCCCTTGAGACGCGTCCACAACCAGTAACGCGCCTTCGCAAGCGGCCAAGGAACGTGAAACTTCGTAAGAAAAATCCACGTGCCCGGGCGTGTCGATAAAATTCAATTGGTAAGTTTGGCCATCATCGGCTTGATAGTGCAGCGTCACACTTTGTGCCTTGATCGTAATGCCTCTTTCCCGTTCCAAATCCATGGAATCCAACACCTGAGCGTCCATTTCCCGCTCTGTAAGGCCGCCGCAAAGCTGAATAAAGCGGTCGGCAATGGTCGATTTTCCGTGGTCGATGTGAGCGATAATGGAAAAGTTACGAATATGATCAAGCTGGTTTGACATCTACGCCTCAAATAAAACGATATAAAACGAAATCCAACCAAACGATTTCAAAATCCGTCCAACATAATAAAAAAGGGTGTCTAGTTGCAGAACGCTAGCCACCCTTTTCGATATCAAGGCATTAAATCGTTTGATAACAAATATTTCGCGTATTTTACGCTAATTTGTCTCAAATCTCACTCGTTTATCCGATTTAGTTACCTTTGTGTGATTCAAGACAACATCAACGGTAGGAAAATCGAACGATCTCCTCGAATAATCCGAACCGGAATCGAGCGTCCTTTCGGCGCCGCGCCGATGATTTTATTCAAATCCTCGGCCGATTTGATGGGTTTGAAATTCACCGTCACCAGAATATCACCCGGCATAATACCCGCTTTTTGCGCCGCACTGCCATTCTGAACCTGACTGACACCGACACCGAACGGAATGTTTAATTTATCCAACGTCTCCTGGTCAATGGCTTCCAACTTCACCCCCAGGGCCGTGTTTTTCAACCCTGACGAATTAGCGCCACCTGCCGAAGCGACCTTGGTGCCATCCAGTGCCTTCAAACGCACGGTCATGGTTTTGTAATCACCATTTCGCAGGATTTTAACCTTAACAGGCTTACCGACAGGCGAGTTACCCACCACCGGCGGCAAATCGGCCGACTTATGAATCGTTTTACCGGCAAATTCCACAATAATATCCCCCGGTTCAATGCCGGCTTCACTGGCCGCCGAATCTTTCGCCGTAGAGGTTACCAAGGCACCTGTCGGTCTTTCCATATCGAAAGAGCGCGCCAAATCGCCGGACACTTCTTGCACGCCAACCCCTAAGAAACCACGTTCAACATGCCCTTTTTTCTTAAGCTGTTGCGCCACGTCCATCGCAATGTCGATTGGAATCGAGAAGGACAACCCCATGGAACCGCCGCTTTTACTGAAAATTTGTGCATTAACGCCCACGACTTCGCCTTTCATGTTCAATAAAGGCCCACCGGAATTCCCCGGGTTAATCGGTACATCCGTTTGAATAAACGGCACATAAGTATCGTCCGGAAGCGACCGCCCTAAAGCACTGACAATCCCGTGTGTCACGGTATAATCCAGCCCAAACGGTTCACCGATGGCCATAACCCACTGGCCGACCTTCAAGTCTTTCGAGGTACCGATTTTGGCAACCGGCAAGTCATCGCCTTCAATTTTAATCAAGGCAATGTCAGAACGCTCATCCGTACCAATCACCTTGGCTTTCATTTCCTGACGATTGCTCAACTTCACGACGATGTCATCCGCATCCGCCACCACATGATTATTGGTAATGATGTATCCATCTTCAGAAATAATAAAACCAGAGCCCAGTGAATTCACCTGCTCTTCGGGCATCGGCTGTTGACCACGCGGTCCTTGCTGCCCGGGAATGCCAAAAAAGTAACGTAACATCTCATCCGGCATCCCACGAAATTGAGGGTACGCCGCCCGTTCGACTTTACGTGTCGTACTGATGTTCACCACCATCGGGCTGTTTTGGGCCGCCAGCTCGGAAAAATCCGGCAGAGTGACGGTGGCGGCCCGTGCCGTTGTTAGACTCAAGGCCAACAACAAAGTGACCAAACCATAAGAATAGAGTGATTTAACCATTATCTTCATCTTAGCTCCTTTAAGAGACCTGCAAAATTTTTTCCATCACCGGTGGTTTCGGGCGGTAATATGTTTTTGTGGCCCACCAGCCGATGACAACTCCGAAAAGACCACCCACCATCGTCAAGGACTCTTTCGCTTCTTCCATGGCTAACAGTTGGGTGATAAATTGTAGCAAGCCTGCTCCAATAAACAGTCCTAATAATGGTACCCCATAAGCCATGAAGGAATGTTTGATCAAATGTGACTCCTCCATTGAGAGCAATACCTCGTCTCCCGGCTTCGCTTCCAACGCATTAACAACCGCAATTGGCGAACGGCTTCGCGGGGCGAACAGCTTCGCCAGAGAAGCCGTACCGCAACCTTCTTGGGAAGTGCAACCGGCACACCCGGTTTGTCGTTCCGTCGACACATAAGCCAGATTCTCCGAAACCGACTCCACCCAACCTCTTGCGATTAGGTGTCCCGCTTCACGGCTGGAGTCCAGCACAGGTTTTAACTCTTTTGGGTTAACCATTATTTCTATTCCATACCAATATGACAGATATGGTACCATTTATTGGATTTTCAAGAGACGCAAGACACCGCATGAACTCCGATGTTTCCCAACATACTCATACCGACGTTCTCGTCATTGGCAGCGGCATTGCCGGCCTGTCGGTTGCCCTGAAACTGGCCAAAAACTACTCCGTCACCTTGGTGGCCAAATCCTCCATGAACGAAGGGAGCTCAGCCTACGCGCAGGGTGGCATTGCGGCCGTATTGGACCCGTTTGATTCGGTCGAGTCCCACATTGAAGACACCATGAATGCCGGTGCCGGCTTGTGCGACCCCAAAACCGTCAAAATGGTGGCGGAAAACGGTGCCGCAGCGATCTATGAACTGATTGAAATGGGCGTTCCCTTCAGCAAACAAGAAACTTCCGACGCCTATCATCTTACCCAGGAAGGCGGTCACAGTCACCGCCGCGTCATTCATGCCGCCGACCACACCGGCAAAACCGTGACCGAAACTCTGCTGGAAGTCGTCAAAAACACACCGAACATCACCGTGCTGCCGGACCACATGACTGTCGACCTCATTCTCAACCGAGATCGACAACGCTGTATCGGCGCTTACATTCTGGAACAGGCCAGCGGGAACGTAAAAACCCACTTGGCGCAATTCACGGTGCTTGCCACCGGCGGAGCCAGCAAAACCTATTTATACACCAGCAACCCGGACACCTCCACCGGTGACGGCATCGCCATGGCCTGGCGGGCAGGCTGCTCGGTGACGAATATGGAGTTTAACCAATTCCATCCGACCTGCTTATACCACCCACAGGATCGTTCGTTCTTGATTTCCGAGGCGGTTCGCGGAGAAGGCGGCATTTTAAAACTGCCGAATGGCGAAGCCTTTATGCAACATTACGATAAGCGCAAAGACCTGGCACCGCGCGACATCGTCGCCCGCGCCATTGACCAGGAAATGAAAAAACACGGTATTGATTGCGTCTACCTGGACATTTCCCATCAATCGGAAACGTTTATTCGCCACCACTTCCCCACCATCCAAAAACGCTGTCTGAACGTCGGAATCGACATCACTCAACAACCAATCCCAGTGGTTCCCGCGGCTCATTACACCTGTGGCGGCATCACCACCGACCGCAACGGGCGAACCGACCTTAACAACCTTTATGCCATTGGGGAAACCGCCTATACCGGCCTGCACGGTGCCAACCGCTTGGCCAGTAATTCATTGGTGGAAGGGTTAGTATTTGCCGAAAAAACCTATCAAGATATTAAAGAAAACATCAAACCGACCTTTGACCCGGATCGTAATGTCAAGGACTGGGATGATACCCGGGTGACCCCGGCCAAGGAAAAAGTACTGGTCAGCCACGACTGGGATGAGGTTCGTCGTTTGATGTGGGATTACGTCGGTATCGTCCGAACCGACAGGCGCTTAAAACGTGCTTTAAAGCGCATCAAAATCCTGAAACAGGAAATTTACGAGTATTATTACGACCACAAGCTGAACGCCGATCTGCTCGAGCTTCGGAACTTGGCTCAAGTGGCGGAACTGATGATTAAAAGCGCCTTAAAGCGCAAGGAAAGTCGTGGCCTGAATTACAACTTGGATTATCCGTTTATGAAAAAACGCAGTAAACCCACCACGTTAAAACCCAAGCCACATCACAAAAACAAAAAGAAATCTTAAGTCTTAACGGTTAACCATTACGCAGAGGAACGGCTTCATCCGAATTGGCCACCTGCTCAATCAAGCCTTCCGATGCCAGCTTATCAATATCGATGACAATCACCATGCGCCCTTTCGACACTTTTTCCGACGCAATACGACTCTCGTTTTGAGCTTCCGCTGCGGCTTCCGCCCCTTGGTCGTAAATGGTGGTCAAGCCCTGCATATATTGAGCATCAATGGAGTTGGAAATATCCGGCGGATCCTGCAACGCATTCATATCAAACTGATGCACATCGGACACCGCATCCACCACCAGCCCGACAATCCGCTCACCTTGACTGGTAGCCAAACTCACCACAATCACCACCGTCGTTGCTTTAAATTCGGCGGTCAAATGAAAACGCTCACGCAAATCCAAAATCGGAACAATGGTACCGCGAATGTCGATCACCCCTTTCACAAACGCCGGCACATTCGGCAACGGACTCGGCTCCTGCCAACCGCGAATTTCTTGAACACGATCAATTGCGATGGCAAATTCTTCTTTGCCCAATTTAAACGTTAAAAACTCATTAAAAGCTTCAGCCACAAACGTAACCTCCAATCCAATTATTGTATAGTGTGATATTACCCACTCCGAATGGGTTTATCAATCTCTAAATCGTTTCTGTTTTCAGGACATCGAAAGGGTTCGCATTCAAAAAAGCCATCACTTCAAGGTATAATGATTGCCCGCAATTTTTTCAAAGGAACAATGATGAACGCTGACTGGAAAGACTATTTATCCTCAAAGGGCGCCCAGTGGAACGACGCCGGCGAAGTAACCACCTTCGGACTCCCGGAGATCGAACGTTACATGGTTAAAAACGGTCCGGTCTTCGCCAGCCTGGCGCATCAGGCAGTAGTCAAAGTATCCGGCGAATACGCCTTCGACTTTTTACAAGGGCAATTCACCAACGACCTGAAAGACGTCACCGATGAGCGAGCCCAATTAACCGCCTACTGCGACCCGCAAGGAAAAGTGCTCGCGGTCATGACCATTTTCAAACACCAGGATGCGTTCTACCTAAACTTTGACGGCTCTGTGAAAGACAGCATCCTGAAGCGCCTGACCATGTTCAAATTACGCTCAAAAGTCGAACTGGAAGATGTCTCCGACAGCCTGATCCACATCGGCTACGGCGGCGACTTCGGCGACTTGGACGTTCAGCGACTACTGACCACCAAAATTAAAGACCTTTACGAAGTCAAAACACTCGACATGGAGGGGCTGAACGACGTCATCGCCGTAAAACGCCCTGGACCTTACCACTGTTACAGCTTTTTCGGCCCGCTGGAGTCCATGAAAACCGTCTGGGACAAACTGAAAAACAACGGCGAAGCCACCAATAATATTGACTGGAAATTATTGCAAATTGTCAGCGGGCAACCCAGTGTGGACGCCGACACCAGCAACGAATTCATTGCGCAGTTTTTGAATTTGGACAAGCTCGACGCCATTAATTTCAAAAAAGGCTGTTTCCCCGGCCAGGAAGTCATTGCCCGCATGCACTATCGTGGCAAAGCCACCAAACGTATGCTCCGATTACACTTAGGTGACGCCGACGCGCCGGCACCCGGCACTGAATTTGTACTGACCGATGACGCGGATAAAAAATACAAATTCACCTGCATCCTGTCCGCACCGGATGTATTTGAAGGTTCCGTTTGTCTGGCCGTCACCACCCTAAAACCATTGGAAGCCGTGAACGGTCACTTAAAAAGCGAAAGCGGTGCCCCCGCCAATGTGGAACCACTGCCTTACGATCTGACGGAAGAATAAACCGTCATTTGCCAAAACCACCAGGCCTGGTGGTTTTCAAGAAAGCTCTCAAAAAACAAAAAAGCCGCTGTTTCAAGCGGCTTTTTTATTGGCATCGTGAGTCGACCGAACGAATTAATCTGCCGGACGCATATGCGGGAACAACAACACATCCCGAATCGACGGTTTATCGGTAAACAGCATCACCAAACGGTCAATACCGATCCCTTCACCCGCCGTCGGTGGCATACCATGCTCCAGAGCGGTGATGTAATCTTCATCGTAATGCATGGCTTCATCGTCACCGGCCTCTTTCGCTTCCGCCTGTGCTTTAAAGCGCTCGGCCTGATCTTCGGCATCGTTTAGCTCGTTGAAACCATTCGCCAATTCTCGGCCACCGATGAACAGCTCGAAACGATCGGTGATAAACGGATTGTCATCATTGCGGCGCGCCAAAGGCGACACTTCCGCCGGGTATTCGGTAATGAATGTTGGGTCCATCAACTTTTCTTCGACCGTTTCTTCAAAGATTTCGGTCATCACTTTGCCCAAACCGCAACTCTCGTCCAAATCCAAGTGCAACGACTTAGCGATGGCGCGTGCCGCGTCCAAATCATCCAATTGTTCGGCGGTAATGCTCGGATTGTATTGCAAAATGGCGTCTTTCATCGTCAGGCGCGCAAACGGCTTGCCGAAGTCGAAGGTTTGCCCTTGATACGGCACCTGAGTGGAGCCGACGGTCATTTCCGCCAACTCTTTCAGCAACGCTTCGGTGTAATCCATCAACTGATGGTAATCGGTGTAAGCGGCATAGAATTCCACCATGGTGAATTCCGGGTTATGCCGAGTCGATAAGCCTTCGTTACGGAAACTGCGGTTGATTTCAAATACCTTCTCGAAACCGCCGACCACCAGCCGCTTCAAATACAACTCCGGCGCAATCCGCAGATACAATGGCATATCCAGCGCATTGTGATGGGTATTGAACGGCTTGGCCGTGGCGCCACCCGGAATCACATGCATCATCGGGGTTTCCACTTCCATAAAGCCTTTTTCAATCAAGAATTGACGCACATGCTGAACGATTTTGGAACGCAATTGAAACGTCTCGCGGCTTTCTTCGTTGACGATCAAATCCACATAACGTTGACGATATTTGATTTCCTGGTCCTGCAACCCGTGGAATTTATCCGGCAACGGGCGCAGTGACTTGGTAATCAGCTCAATATGCTCAACGTGTACCGACAATTCACCGGTATTGGTTTTGAACAAATAGCCTTCCGCACCAACGATATCACCCAGATCCCACTTTTTGAACTGAGTGTTGTAAAACCCTTCCGGCAGCTCATCGCGCGTCACGTAAATCTGAATTCGGCCATGCGTGTCCTGCAAGGTGGCAAAACTGGCTTTCCCCATAATGCGACGCAGCAACATACGGCCGGCGACCTTAACCTTAACCTTCGGCATTTCCGCCAATTCTTCCTTGCTTAAGGCATCGTATTGCTCGTGCAAGTCACTGGAGACGTCGTTACGACGGAAGGTGTTCGGGTAGGAATGCCCTTCCTCTCTTAAAGCGGCGAGCTTGGCGCGTCTTTCCGCAATGATTTTGTTTTCATCCACTGCTGGTGTTTCAGGGTTTGCCATGATGTTTCCTATTCAAATCACTAAAGATGGTTTCAATTCATTATTGGCCAGGCTAATGGTGGTTTTTGCCAGGCCTGGTCGATTTTGTCAAAGTATTCGTCGCACACTTACGATGTCATCAAACACCGGCTTTGAGGTTTGGAATGATGAACTGATCCAGGTCACCGTCCAACACCGCCGTGGTATTACCGGTTTCGACATTGGTGCGTAAATCCTTGATGCGGCCAGAGTCCAGAACGTAAGAACGAATCTGACTGCCCCAACCGATGTCGGATTTACTGTCTTCCATTTCCTGCTTCTCGGCGTTACGGCTCAGCATTTCCAGCTCATAGAGTTTGGCACGCAACTGCTTCATCGCTTCGGCCTTGTTCTGGTGCTGAGAGCGCCCGTTCTGACATTGTGTCACCGTATTGGTCGGCAAGTGGGTAATCCGCACCGCCGATTCCGTTCGGTTAACGTGCTGACCACCGGCCCCACTGGCGCGGTAAACGTCAATGCGTAAATCGGCTGGGTTGATTTCAATCTCAAAACTGTCGTCAATTTCCGGCGAGATAAAGACGGAGGCAAACGAGGTATGGCGACGGTTACCGGAATCGAACGGTGACTTGCGTACCAAACGGTGCACACCGGTTTCGGTGCGCAACCAGCCAAACGCATAATCGCCCTGCACATGCACGGTGGCACTTTTGATGCCGGCCACTTCCCCAGCGGAGACTTCCATCAACTCGGCTTTGAAACCGTGACTTTCCGCCCAACGCAAATACATGCGCAACAGGATATTGGCCCAATCTTGCGCTTCGGTACCGCCGGAGCCGGATTGAATTTCCAAATAACAGTTATTCGAGTCCAATTCGCCGGAGAACATGCGCTGGAATTCCAACTGATCCAGTTCCTGCTCCAGTCGTTCCAGTTCGCTGACCACTTCGTCAACCATTTCCTGGTCGGCGTCCATTTCGGCCATTTCCAGAATTTCCTGGGCCGATTCCAGACTGCCGTCCAAATCCTGGATGGTTTTAACCACCTTATCCAGATGGGCTTTTTCTTTGCCCAGATTTTGGGCGCGTTCCGGTTCATTCCAAACCGTCGGGTCTTCCAGTTCGCGCTCGACTTCGACTAAACGTTCTTGCTTGGTCTCATAGTCAAAGATACCCCCTAAGCACATCTGTGCGCTCGGTAAAATCTTTGATCTTGGTGTAAATTGGGTTGAGTTCCATATCCGTTAAAATGTGCTTTTTGTGTAAAAGCGGAATGATACCACTTTTTGCCTTTATTATCAGCCAGCCACACCACTTTTCTACGAACCTTTACCGGCTTCCGTCAAACCCATTTACACCGAGTTTCAATTTAAAAGAAACACTAAAGTTTTCAAACCATCCGCCGATAACGCTTTTGGAGAAAAGACTTTCTCAAACGATCGAAATTCGTTAAGATAATAATCGAGAAAGTGCTTAAAAAACAATAATATTCTCTCCGCCGACTCAATACCAGAAAAGGAAAGCGCTATGTCTATTTCACAGATTCCACCCGGATTACAGGCTTATCAAAAACAGGCGGGCACTCAAAACGAAGCCCAGGCGTCGGAAAAAGCCCAAAAAGGGCCAGAGATGAAATTCGACGCTGTGGCCATCCGCACAGAAAAACAATCCAGCTTAGTGGCGCACCTGTTCGGCAACGGGGATCAGGCGATTGAAAATTCGTTAAAAATGACCTATCAATCGGCCATTACCAACCTGAATGAAATCCTGGCACCAGACCTGGGCGAAAACGCCATTAGCTTGGAAAACCTGGAAAAACAGGGCGGCATGGAATATTGGTCACCGGAAAACACCGCCGACCGAATCCTCAGCGGTGCGACCGGCTTCTTGGAGGGCTTCAAAAAAGTCCACCCGGATTTGGAAGGCGAAGCCCTTATGAACAAATTCATGGACGTCGTTGGTGGCGGATTACAGAAGGGGTTTGACGAAGCCCAAACGATTCTGGAAGAACTGAAAGTGTTTGACGGCGACATCAAAGATAACTTCATGGCCACAACCGACTTGGTTAATAAGGGCATGGAAAGTTTCCGGCGCGACTATTTGGGCTTACCGCCTTTAGAAGAGGTGGAAGCCACACCGGACAGTGATGATACAGGCACTGACACCAGCGCCAATACAGAGACAACCGATACCGAAACGGTTTAAAACTTCCGCTTTCCACGTATGACCAACGAAAAAGCCCCGCATAGCGGGGCTTTTTTATTCACGCGTGTTGGCTAACATACCATCACCCGTTTGCAAGCACGGAATTAAATCGTCGCGGCATCGATGACATAACGATAACGCGCTTTTTTATCCACGACATTTTTCCAGGCCTCATTCACCTGTTCGGCATTGATGACTTCAATCTGAGGGTAAATTTTGTGGTCTGCACAATAGTTGACCACATCCTGCGTTTCTTTCATATCCCCAATTAAGGAAGCATTAAAATTCACCCGGTTGATCGACATGCCAATCGCGCTTAACGTCAACGCAAACCCTTCCGGCATCCCCACCTGGGTATAGAAACCGTTCGGCTTCACCACCGAAGCGTAGGCCGCCACATCATACTGCACCGGAATGGTGGTGATCATGTAATCCAACATCCCTTTGTAAGGGGCCAGTTTCTGCAAATCATCCACGACAATGGCTTCTTTAGCACCGAACGCCAAAATATCTTTGGCTTTGTCCGGCGTGGTGGTAAACGCATAAACTTCCGCGCCCTTCGACACCGCCAGCTTGACCGCCATATGCCCCAAACCACCGATACCGGCCACCCCAACCTTATCGCCTTTCTTAAACTCGGCTTTCATGATCGGAGAATAAGTGGTGACGCCGGCACACAACAACGGTGCCGCTTCCTGAAAGGAAATGCTTTCCGGAATGTGCACCGCAAAATAATCGCGTACCACGATATTATTGGAGTAGCCTCCTTGGGAAATACCCGTCGGAGAACTTTCTTCCGGATAACCGTACGTGAAGGTGGTTTCAGGACAATACTGCTCGCCCTGCCCCTTACAATCTTCACATTCCAGGCAGGTATCGACCATACAACCGACCCCTGCACGGTCACCGACCTTAAATTTGATGACGTTTTTACCGACGGCGGCCACCACTCCGACGATTTCATGGCCCGGCACCTGCGGATACTGTTGCGGCCCCCAGTGCCCTTTCATTTGGTGAATGTCGGAATGGCAAATACTGGCGAACTTGATATCAATCAGCACGTCATTGTCACCGACCGGGCGACGTTCAAACTCCCAAGGCGTTAAAATGCCCGACTCATCCGTGGCGGCATAACCTCTGGATGGAATGTTTTGGTTGGCCGGTGTTTCGGCGGCCGATGCATTTGGTGTATTTCCTAACATAAGACTGGCTCCTGCAATGGTTGATGTTTCAATAAATTCTCGTCTGGTCAGACCTTTCTTTTTATCCATTTCAATGACTCCTGTTATCCGATTTTGAATTCCATGCGGACCCTGCTAGTTTTTCGCAGGCACCTCTTTTAAGGCATTTTCAACGCTTAACCCGGCCTCCCGGCTGACACGGGCACTCAGCACCCTGGCCACATCCTGCAATTGCTGTCGACTTAACCCCACATTGGACGCCATACCGATATGCGCATTCAGCTGCGGTTCCACGCCGTCCATATTAGCCAAAGCAGCCACCGTGACCAGTTCTCGGGCCTGGTGATCCAAAATCCCGCGTGCGAACAGGTCTCCAAATAAATGCGCCTGTAAAAACTCATTCATCGCCGGCGAGAAGTCGAACAAAGGACCACTCACCGGGTGCCCCACCAATTCGGTCTGTACTTTTTCACCGAACTCGCGGCTGGTCAGCCCTTTTGGAATCGATCCGGGCGCGTCGCCCACCGGATCTTTAATGCCTTGGGCGCGTCTGGCTTCGACGACTTTCATCAAAGTCCCCATACCATTCAGCGCGCGTGGAAAACCAACATAAGCATAGAGATGCACCTGAATTTCTTTGATTTCATTCACCGTCAACCCAGCGTCCAAGCCAGCTTGCATCGCGACTTCCAAGGCCGTCAAATCCCCACTGGCCGTAAAAGCCGAAATCGGCACCAAGGCTTGCTGTTCTAAGGTCAAAGACTGGATATCCAGTTTTTTGGGGACATTGGCAGCCACCGCCAACTGATAGTCGGCATCGGAGACTTTTTCTTTCCACACCACATTTTCACCGTCCAAACGGCCGGTCACCACCAAATGGGTCATGGCTGCGTCCGGCGTAGCACCGTGCCAATGGTCAATGTCTTTCGGACACCAGACGGTTTCGCCTTTCTCAAACGCTATCACCTGTCCGTCTCGGGTGCCGGTCAAAGCCGTGCCCGACGTCACCACCATATGCTGCCCGGCGGGATGCTGGTGCCACGCGGTTCGCGCACCGGGTTGAAAGGTGACATAAGCACCGGAGTAATGTGCCGTTTCGTTATCGGGAAACAACATTTTCACCGACACATCACCGGTAAAGAAAGCGTCCGGGCCCTTAAAGGTTTCTTGTGTATCAAGCGGATATAAGGTCTGCGTTTGGGTCTGCGTTTGGGTTTTCGGGAGATCGCTTTGCGCAAAACCGAGTGTGGCGAAACTGCTCTTAAGCGCAATCAAAAACGCTCTGAAAAATGGTCGAGTCTGCATATCCTTCTCTCCTTCCTAGTTGAAACTTATTACGTTCTGTCCGGACTGACTTTAATCAGTCCGGACCGTCTTGAACACGTTCAATTCGCACGCGCAACTCACCTTGTTGAATAAGCGTTTCAATGCCGGAGTCGATGCGCCCAAGGCGAACCAGGCCTCGCGCATAACCAAAATCCCGATAAAAAATCGCTAAATTGCCCCAGGGCGCGTAATAAGTGATGTCACCAATGGCTGGGTCGATACCGTCCGGCGCGCCGTCCGTCGACAAGGTCGACGGCAAATCGGCGATTTTTTCGGTTTGATGGTAATCGGACAAGGTCACATCCAATGGCAACATCGCCGCAAAATCCCGACTGGTCGCGTTATCATCCAAGGTGGCTTCCACCACGGCATTTTCCATCACCAGGCGTATTTTCATAAACGACTCTCTTTCCATGGATGTGGCCTCGTTTTGTGCAAAAGCAGCATGAGCCACCAACGCCAACAGGCTCCAAAAGCCTTTTTTCAGCAACCCTGTCATCTCAATTCTCACCTGACAAATAACAACACTCAGCGCTCCATCGTCGAAACCGACTCGAGCGTCGAATACCATATTGCATCGAAACCGACCCTAAAAGGTATATTAATTGGGTAAATTTCTTGCCTAATCCACCAGAAAATTAAATTGGCATTCGACAGCGCACTATAGGAAACGGTATCGTATAAAGTGAAATAAATGGGAGAAATGCCATGACGACCGGACATAACAAAACACCAAACACATCTGCCATTCAAGCATTGCATGATGAACTGGCCGCGGTGATTAACCGTTTGACCCTGGGTCAGGAAGACTGTCCGACGGCGATTCCCAATCTATCGCTTTTTCGACGGGAAGCGCCCTCGGATCCGTGTGTGTGTTTGATCGAACCGAGCATTGTGCTCGTGGTGCAAGGCGCCAAACAAATGCTGATTGGTGACGATGTACATGAATACAATACCGAACGCTTTCTGGTAACCTCACTGGATTTGCCGGCCAGTTCGCAAGTGCTGGAAGCCAGCCCCGAAACCCCCTCTTTGGGCTTGGTCTTAAAACTTGATATGCGCATCATTGCGGAATTGATTTCACAAACCAAACGGCCGATTCCACGCGGCGATGCGGCGGAAAGCAGCGCGGTTCTGGGAACCGTCACCCCGGAATTATTGGAACCCTTTACGCGGTTGCTGGCCTTGCTGGACCACACCGACGACATGGCCGTATTAGCGCCGTTGATTGAACGGGAAATTCATTACCGCTTACTGCAAACAGATTTGGCGCCGCTGCTGTGGCGAATTGTTTCGGTCGGCAGTCAAAGCCAGCGGATTGCCAGCGCCATCGATTGGCTAAAACTGAATTACGCCCAACCGCTTCGGATTGATGAACTGGCGCACCATGTGCAAATGAGCAGTTCCAGCCTGCACCACTACTTCCGCCAACTCACAGCCAAGAGTCCGTTGCAATATCAAAAATGGTTACGTTTAAACGAAGCCCGACGTTTAATGCTCAATGAAGGCATGGAAGCGGCACGCGCCGCCTTTCAGGTTGGTTACGAAAGTCCGTCACAATTCAGCCGGGAATACAGTCGCCTGTTCGGCGCGCCACCGAGACGTGATATTGAAGCCTTAAAAAGAGAATGAATGTTCAGCCGAACGGCTGAACATTAAGATAACCGCCAGGCCTGGCGGTTTTGGACAATTCGGTTATGACTGGCCGTAAGCCGCCTGCAAAGTGTTCTGCATCAAGGTGGCAATCGTCATCGGTCCGACCCCGCCCGGCACCGGCGTAATCCAACTGGCTTTTTCCTTGGCGACATCGTATTCCACATCACCGCATAAAGTGCCGTCGTCCAAACGATTGATGCCCACATCCACCACGATGGCACCGTCTTTAATCCACTCGCCTTTCACCATGTTCGGAATCCCAACGCCAACGACCACCAAATCGGCTTCGGACACTTTCTGCGCCAAATCCTTGGTGGCACTGTGGCAAACCGTCACCGTGGCACGGGCATTCAACAGTTCCAATACCATCGGCACCCCCACGATATTGGACGCGCCCACCACAACGGCATCCAACCCGCGCAACGGAATGCCGGTTTTTTCCAGCATGGTCATCACGCCGTGCGGCGTACAAGGGGCCAATGTCGGCATACGCGTGGCCAAACGCCCCATGTTGTAAGCGTGAAACCCATCCACATCTTTTTTCGGGTCGATGCGTTCAATGATTTTTTCCGGGTCGATGTGATCCGGCACCGGCAGTTGCACAATAATGCCATGCACATCGTCACGGGCATTCAGCGCATCAATTTCCGCCAACAACTGTTCTTCGGTCGTGTCGGCCGGTAACACCATCGACACGTCATTAAAGCCGGCTTTCTCGCACGCAATCTTTTTGTTTCTCACATACACCTGGGAAGCCGGGTCTTCGCCTACCAGAATAACGGCCAGGCCTGGTGGGTTTTGCCCTTTCGCAACCTGTGCATCCACTTCCGCACGAATACTTTCTCTTAACTCCAGAGCAATGGCCTTTCCATCCAAAATTTTTGCCGTCATGTGAAAAATCCTATTTAAAACAAATTAATACGAAAACAGCAGGATATAATAACTGATTTTATGGGGCTCGTCGTCAAAACCGCATGTAAAATTTTTTTCATATTTCCTGATTTTAATGATTGACAGCTTCCCATCCTGTCTATAAAATACGCCGCATCTTTTCGGAGTATAGCGCAGTCTGGTAGCGCACCTGTTTTGGGTACAGGTGGTCGGGGGTTCAAATCCCTCTACTCCGACCAATTTTTATCTTGTTGATGCTCGCTCTTCAGCACGATATCTAAGAGGTTCGATAAGCGCCCATAGCACAACTGGATAGTGCATCGCCCTTCTAAGGCGAGGGTTTCAGGTTCGAATCCTGATGGGCGTGCCACTTACTGGTATGTCTTTCACACCATTATGGCGGTTGTAGCTCAGTTGGTAGAGCCCAGGATTGTGATTCCTGTTGTCGCGGGTTCGATCCCCGTCAATCGCCCCATTTCCCCATTCAAATAACTCTGTACGCTCAGTCTTCTTTCACCGCTGTAACCGATTCGTATAATTAAGCCCCCTTTTTCATTGCTTTCCCTGCCAGAACACGTTGAACACATAACATCAAATGCTGAAATAAAAGTGTTCAATCGTTGTAAAAAAAGTTTTGCTTAAAAAACAATCCAAAAAAAACCACATTAATTATATGATGAGAGTGTACTTTAGACGTTATTCATAAAAAAAGAGTGGTATTTCGAGATGTCCAAAAACAAAACCTTCAACAGTATTCGATTCAAAAGCTCCATTCCCATCGTCACGCTGACGATCTCGATCATCCTTTTGCTTGCCGCATCATCCTGGATGCTCGCTATGCAGGAACGTTCGATTCAACTGCAAGCGGATAAATTTATTAACGCTATCTCTTTAACGCTCAATGCCGATCGGGATTTATATCAATCAAGGGAAGCCGAGTTGAACTTGTTGTCCGGCTATGGCGATGCCGATGCCGAAAATGCCTCCCGCCTGGAAAATGCGCAGCAAGTTGCTGATCGTTATAAACAATATCAAACCCTCATGCAAGATTACCAAGATGTATTGGCGAAATCCGCCGACTTCCAATCTAACTTCAATGCATGGAAACAGCAGTCGGATAAGTTAATCGCAGCCATCGGTCAAGCCACTCCAAACGAAATCCAAGCCATGCGCCAGGAAGATGAGCAAAAGTTCTCCGCATTACGCGACAACCTGGATGAGGCGGGCGAAGCGGCCTTGTCCAAGTCCGCCGAAATACGAGAACAACTGGCACAACAGCTTGAACACTTCCAAAACATCGCCATGGTGATATTGGGCTTGATCCTGATTGGCGCTTTATGGCTGGGGTATACCATTCCCAGAAACCTTGCCCGACAACTGCACCAGTCGATCGATACCGCCAATGCCATTGCTGCGGGCAATTTATCCACCAACATCGACATTAAAACCGAAGATGAAAGCGGCCAAATGCTCAAGGCCATGAAACACGTTCAGGGTATCCTGCAATCATTATTAGAAGAAATGAATCATATGTCTCGACAACACGATGCCGGAGACATTGATGTCAAAGTCGATGAAGCCAAATTCCAAGGCGATTTCCGCAAAATGGCCAACGGCGTCAATAGCATGGTTGGCGAGCATATTAGTGTGAAAAAGAAAGCCATGGCGGTTTTTGAATCCTTTGGTAAAGGGGATTTTAAGGCTAATATTGAAAAACTACCCGGTAAAAAAGCCTTTATTAACGAAACCATTGAAGCGGTTCGCCACAACCTTAAAACCATTAGCGACGATACCCATATGTTAATTCAGGCCGTCGCCGAGGGTGACTTGGATAAACGTGCCAATGCCGACCAGCTCCAAGGGGACTGGAAACAAATGATTCAAGGCATCAACCAGATACTGGATGGCATTGTGCAACCGGTCAATGAAGCCATTAGCGTTCTGAAAGAAATCGAGCAAGGCAATCTGACCAAAACGGTCACCGGCGACTACCGAGGCCACCTGGATGACTTCAAACAAACGGTCAACAATACGGTCAACAAGCTATCTGATGTCATCAATCAAACGGCTCAAGCCTCCCAAGTGGTTTCGCAAGCCTCTCAGGAAGTGGCGCAAGGCGCGATGGATTTAAGCCAGCGGGTTCAGGAGCAGGCCGCCGCCATTGAAGAAACCTCATCGACCATGGAAGAAATGACATCCAGCGTCAGAAATAATGCTGAACATGCCAAAGAAGCGTCCAGTGTCGCCCATACAGTACAAGGGCAATCCGACACCGGCTCCACGGTGATGAAACAAACCATCGAAGCCATGAATGCCATTCAGGAATCCAGCCACAAAATTTCCGACATCGTCACGTTAATTGACGGCATCGCCTTCCAAACCAATTTGCTGGCACTTAACGCCGCCGTAGAAGCCGCTCGCGCCGGTGAACATGGTCGTGGGTTTGCTGTCGTCGCCGGCGAAGTGCGCTCACTGGCGCAAAAATCCGCCGATGCCGCCAAAGAAATTACCAGCTTAATTACCGAAAGTGTGACTCGCATTGACCAAGGCACACAACTGGCTTCGGAATCCGGCGAAGTGCTGTCGGGCATTAATCAATCCATTGATGAAGTGGCCCAGATGATTGAGCAAATTGCCCAAGCCTCAAACCAGCAAATGGAAGGGATTAATCAGGTACATAAAGCCATCAGCCAAATCGACGAAGTGACCCAGCAAAACGCGGCACTCGTAGAAGAAACCGCGGCGGCGGCCGACAGCATGAACGAACAAGCCGAAAGCATGGATCGAAACATGGCGTTTTTCAAAACCGGCCAAACGATTACGCTGCAACCGGTGAAGAAAGCCGAACCGGAAAAACGCGCTCAAGCCCAATCAAACGACAAGCCGGCCAGTCTGCCGCCAGCGAAGGAATCCAGCCAAACCAGCAAATCGAAAACCACACAGGACAAGCCTTCCGAAAACGATTCGGATGAATGGGGTGAGTTCTAACTCAAATCTTTAAAACAACCAGGCCTGGCTAATGTCACCAGGCCGGGTGATTATCGGTAAAGCCGTTGGTAAGTGCCGCCGGAGACCACCAGATCTTCGTGGCTGCCGGATTCGATAATGTGCCCGTCTTCAAACACCAGAATACGATCGGCCTGCTTGATGGAGCTCAAACGGTGGGCGACGATCAAGGTAGTGCGCCCTTTCAGGAAAGGCGCGAGATCGACGTATAACTGACGTTCGGTTTCCATATCCAGTGCCGAGGTCGCCTCGTCCATAATCACCACTTTCGGGTCTTGCAGAATCATACGCGCGATGGCCAGACGTTGCCGCTGTCCGCCGGACAATTTAATGCCATTGCGCCCCACCATGGTATCCAAACGCTGTTCCAACTTTTCCACCACGTCTTTGAGTTGCGCGGTTTCCAAGGCTTGCCACAGTTTTTCATCGCTGAGATCCTGCCCCAGCGTCAAATTGAAACGGATGCTTTGCTGAAACAAGACCGGTTGCTGCAAAACGGTCGCCACATTTTCCCGCACGCAGGCCTGGCCAATGTCTTCAATCGGCACACCGTTGTACAACACTTGCCCGGCGTCCTGCTGATAAAAACCGAGCAGCAATTGCACCAAGGTGGTTTTGCCGCCGCCACTGGCGCCGACAAAGGCCAGTTTTTCACCCGGCTGAATGGTAAAACTCAAATCGTGTAAAACGGCTTCGTCCTTACCGGGATAATGGAAAAACAGGTTTTTCACCGCCACCGAAACGGTGTCGGCCTCAAATGGATTTTGCTTTTGCGGGTACTGCGGTTCCTGCTGCAAATCCAAAACACTGTTAATGCGCTGCAAAGCGCCGCTGCCGGCACTGTACGAATACTGAATGGCCAGAATTTCCTGCACCGGCCCCATCATAAACCAAAGATACCCGAACACCGCCATCATTTCACCGATGGACAGGTTGGAAAACACCACCATCAAAAAACTGACGCCACGGAAAATGTCGAACCCGACCAGAAAAATCAAAAACGAAATACGGCTGGCGGCTTCCGATTTCCAGGTAAAGGCTTCGGAATGGCGCTTAATGTCTTGCGCACTGCCGAGAATCCGTTGGAAAAACGGCGTATCCTGATTGGCGGCGCGCACCTGTTGCAAGGCATCCAACGTTTCCGATAAGGCCTGCTGAAACGCATCAATCGCGGTGTTTTCATCTTTTTTCAGGGTTTTGACCGCGCGCCCCATGCGCATGGTGAAATACACCACAATCGGGTTCATCAGCAGAATGAACAAGGCCAATTCCCAGTGCAACCACAGCAGCACCGCCGTGACACCCACCAATGAGAAAATCGCCAAAATCACCTTGCCGACGGTCGTGCCCAAAAACGTATCGAGGGTATTGACGTCATTCACCATGGTGGCGGTGACACTGCCACTGCCCATGGTTTCGTACTGACTCATGGCGACGCCTTGGATCCGCGCCAATAAGTCCTTACGAATCCCAAAGGTCACGTCTTTGGAAATCACAGTAAATTGTTGCACCTGCCACACCCCGAACACCACTCCGAACACGCGTAGCAGAATCGTGATTAAGGTCACAATCAGAATATAACCCAGAGCGGTTTGCCAGGCCAACGGAATCACATCATTGAGTGAATGCACAATCCAACCGGGTTTATCCAACAGCACTTCGTCCACCAGCAACGGCAGCAATAATGGCAGAGGCACCGTGGCCAGCATGGCAAACAAGGCAATGATATGCGCTTTAATCAAGCGGGATTTATGACGCAGCACCAGATCAAAAATACGTTGCCAACTATACGCAGGGCGTGTGGGCGTCATCGCGGATTCCGATTGCCCCGATTGCCCCAACTGATCCGCCGACACACTCACTAAGCTGTCGTCCGCTTTCTCTACTCCAGACTGACTCATGCTTGAAACCGGTTCATAACTTAAATAAACGTTTGAAATTGGCGGTCGTGGCGTCGGCCACCGTTTCTAACGGCAAGTCTTTCAGGCGCGCGATTTCTTCCGCCACGTAACGGGTATAACCCGGCTGATTCGTTTTACCGCGATACGGCACCGGTGCCAGATAAGGCGAATCGGTTTCCACCAAAATATGATCCAGTGGAATGGCTTTGGCGACTTCTTTCAACTCTTTGGCGTTTTTGAATGTCACGATGCCGGAAAAGGAAATGTAGAAGCCCAACGCCATCGCCGCCTGGGCCGTCGCCAAATCTTCGACAAAACAATGCATAATGCCACCGACCTGGTCGGCCCCTTCCTCTTTCAGAATCTGCAAACAGTCCGGTGTGGAGTTTCGAGTGTGAATCACCAAGGGTTTATCCAATTGTTTGGCCAACCGAATCATTTGCCGAAAACGGTCGGCCTGCCAGGTCATGTCCTCTTCATCCGCATTAAAATGATAATAATCCAGCCCGACTTCCCCCACCGCCAGCACTTTTGGATGCGACGCCGCGTTTAACAAGGCTTCATCGGTGGTGACCACATCTTTCGGCTCACACGGATGGATACCAATAGCGGCATACACTTCTTCATGCGCATCGGCCAGTGCTAACACCTCATGCCAAGCGGCCGGGCCAATGGCGATGCACATCATTTTATCGACACCCAATTCATGCGCTTTATTCAAAACCGCTTCGGTGTCTCCAATGTCGTCGGGTAAAATATTCAGGTGACAATGTGAATCAATAATCATCGTAAAACTCGTTTATTTGGGGTGTGATGCTCATCCAGTCGCGAACACACCCGTCATTCCATTACAAATCGCGACCGCGAATCAAGGTGCCGGAAAACGCCAGGCCTGGCTGATAATCCGGTTGATGCTGTTGTAGCCATTCCAGACAAATACCTTCCAGCAACAAATCTTTATTGACGTTCTGGTGCCAGTACTGACGCGCCTGCAACACCGCTTTTTGAAAAGCCAAGCAATTGGGGCTATAAGGCCGCTTCTGGCCATACAAAGCGGAACGCACCACATTCACCGACCAGGCGTAAAAATAATCCAACGCCACTTCCGGTTGGGGCCATTTTTTCCACTTTTCAACGGCTTGCGACACGCTTAACCGTCCCTGTTGCAGGCCTTTGATGTCGTCCTGCCAGGCCGATTCCCACTCAAAAGATTTTTCGTCAATCCAGGTTTTCGCGGCCACTGGGCCGCCCCAGTTCAACGTCAAGGCTTTTTTCAACAAGGGTAAGTCCGCTTGCGGCAACGATTGTTGCAGCCAGGCCAGCGCTTCATCACGCGACGGCGGCGCAAATGCCACCTGACGACACCGGCTGATAATCGTTGCCGGCAGAGCGCTCAAACGATGCGTGGTCAAAATCAACACCGTGCGTTCCGGCGGTTCTTCCAGCGTTTTCAGCAAAGCGTTGAAAGCCGATACATTCAAGGTTTCGGTCTCCAGCACCAACACCACCTTGAAACCGCCTTGATGCGCCGTGCGGCTCACCTTATCGGTCAACTCACGCACCTGATCAATGGTGATTTCTTTTTTATCGTCCAGCCGTTGCAACACGAAAAAATCGGGGTGGGTCGCCTGCTGGAACTGGTGACACTGTGCGCACTGCCCGCAAGCGGTGACACCCGGGGTCTGACACAATAAGCCTTGCGCCATTTCTCGCGCAAAGGCATCGATGCCAATGCCCGCGCCACCCGACAACAGATACGCCTGCCCCAAGTGGGCGGCTTGCTGCTGCCACTGCTGCCAAGCGGTTTCCTGCCAAGGAAAAATCATCGCGTCACCCTTCTGTCATCAATTACCTTGTAAGGTAGATTGATTCTCATTTCGTTTATGGAAAAGTTGCATTCTAACACCCTAAAGCATTTGGTGAAATGCATTTTGAAAAGACTTAGCTTAGCATGCTCATCAAAGCGGCTTGCAATTGCGCTTGAACCGCTTCCAACGGCTGCTGCGCGTCCAAGACGGTATAGCGCTCCGGCGCCTGTTCGGCCCGCATCAAATAAGTCGCGCGGACTTTTTCAAAGAAATCGATTTTTTCCTGCTCGAAACGGTCAATGTGCTGCCCTGACAGCTCGGCCCGCGCCGCCACCCGTTTCATGCCTTCTTCAATGGGTAAATCGAACACAAACGTTCGATCTGGAAAACGCCCTTTCTGCACCCATTGCTCGATTTCGGCAATGCGCTCGAACGGCAAACCTCGTGCGCCGCCTTGATAAGCATAGGTCGCATCGGTAAAACGATCGGAAATCACCCATTTTCCAGCCGCCAACGCCGGTAAAATTTTTTCCTGCAGGTGCTGGTTGCGCGCCGCGAACATCAATAACAATTCCGTATCCGGCGTCATCTCGCCGTATTGCTTATCGAGCAAAATGTGTCTGACCGCTTCACCAATGGCGGTACCACCCGGCTCTCGCGTCACCACTACGTCGATGCCTCGGTCCCGCAACCATTGCTCGATAAACATCAAATTGGTGGACTTTCCGGCACCTTCGGTTCCTTCGAGTGTAATGAATTGACCGGGCTGAGTGACTTGAGACATGAATAAATCCTATTGGCTGCTTGAGTTACTGACGCGACAAAATGTATTTTCGCACCGCACGATTATGCTCTTTCAGCGTGTTGGAAAACACGTGCTGACCATTGCCTTTGGAAACAAAATATAACGCTTTGGTGGTCGCCGGGTTCAGCACCGCACGGATCGCATCCGCACTCGCCAGAGCAATCGGTGTCGGCGGCAAACCATTGATGCGATAGGTGTTGTAAGCGGTTTTGGTCTGCAAATCTTTCTTGCGGATATTGCCGTCGTATTTGTCACCGATACCGTAAATCACCGTCGGGTCGGACTGCAACCGCATGCCTTTACGCAAGCGATTGACGAATACGCCGGCAATCATCGGCCGCTCGGGGGCATAGCCGGTTTCTTTTTCGACAATCGATGCCAAAATCAGTGCCTCGTAAGGCGTTTTAATCGGCAAATTAGCTGCACGATTTTGCCAGGCCTGCTGTAAGGCTTTCTGTAACGAGGCATGGGAACGTTGCAAAATCGACAGGTCCGTTTCGTCGGCGGAATAGAAATAAGTTTCCGGCAGAAACTGACCTTCCAAAGGTTGTTTCAACCCCAGCTGCGCTTGAATGGCGGCGGTGTCATGATAGTCGAGCACCTTTTCCAGCTTGGGCGAATTTCGCAGGGTTTCCAAGCCTTGTTGCACCGTTTCTCCGGCAATGAACGTCACCGGATACGTCACTGTTTTGCCTTGAATCAAGGCATCAATTAATTCGTCTAACGTCCAATTCGGGTGAATTTCAATTTCGCCGGCCTTCACCTGTTCTGCCTGACCACGCCATTTTAACACCCAGACCAGCCATTCCGGATGATGCACCATTTTAGCGTCATACAGCAAATGCGCGACTTTACGAGACGTAGCGCCTTTCGGAATTGACACCACCTGCGCATTGGTTTGCGAGGAAATCGGTTGAGTCAAAAACTGCTTGAAGGCCCAGCCTTCCACCGATAACCAGGTGACCAGCACACAGGCGGCCATCGTCATAAAAAACAGTTTGATTTTTTGCATTAAACCCGTAACCCTCGGATATTGGTTAAATTCATTTGTTGCCAGTTCAGCCAGGCCTGGGCAATTTTATCACTTTGATGCATGGCGTACGCCCGCTCCTGAAAATGGCTCACCGGCATCACACCGCGCAAGGCATTACAACAAAACAGCTCGTCAGCGGCCAATACATCCTCACGGTTTATCTCGCTCCATTCCACTGTCTGTTCAAACCCGCTTGCCTGCAAGGCTTGATTGAGCGAACGCAAACAGGTTCCAAAGACGCCGCTGTGCGTCAGCTTCGAAGTCAACAGCCGCCCGTCTTTGAGTAATACCAGATTGGCCTGAGTGGCGCTAATGACCCGTCCGTCACCATCCAGCATCACCGCTTCGTCAAACTCGGTCTCCAATAATGCCTGACGCGCCAAGACGTTTTCCAAACGATTCAAGTGCTTTAAACCGGCCAATTGGGTTTGGCGGGAAGCCTCAATGTTTGACACCGTCATCTTCAATCGAAAAAACGGCCAGGCCTTTATACCCTCTCGGGTGTGGTCGTTTTTCAATGTAAGGCTCTCTGTCGCGCCGTCTTCGGGAAACGGCAACCGCTGAATAAAGACCGACGGTTGCGGTTTGGCCAACGGCTGATAGCCCTTGCCGCCTTCGCCGCGGGTAATCAAAATCTTAATGACCTCCAGCGGTTGTGCCGGACGCGATTTGATAAAGGCAATCAAGTCGTTAATCATATTGACCGGATTCAACGCCGGAAAACCCAAACGTTCCTGGCTTTCATTCAAGCGCGCCCAGTGGGCTTCCCAGTTCGCCAATTGGCCATCGACCAGTAATATCGTGGTAAAGAAGCCATCGCCATACAACAAACCCCGGTCAAAGCCGGACTGTGAAATCGGTTCCCCATTCAGCCAGATTTGTGCATTGAACTTCATAACCACTCCTCTTTTCTACGACTCTTTAAACGTCACCCAATAAAGCATTCAAAAGCCCTTTGGCCTTATGACGCGATTCCTTTAACTCCCGTTCTGGAATAGAATCGGCGACAATCCCTGCACCGGTCCGAAACGATACTTGGCTTTCGCGTTGCAAAATCGTCCGAATCAGAATATTGAAATCCAACGAACCGTCCCGATTGATATAGCCTAAAGAACCGGTATAGGCTTGTCGAGGCATTTGTTCCAATTCGGCAATGATTTCCATACAGCGCACTTTGGGACAGCCGGTGATGGTGCCGCCCGGAAAGGTGGCATGAATGATTTCTAACGGTGTCATGCCCGGCTGAAGATGGCCGCGTACATTCGATACGATGTGATGAACATGTTCGTAGGTTTCCACCACCATCAGTTCATTGACTTCCACTGAACCGGGCAGACAGATTCGGCCGAGGTCGTTACGCTCCAGGTCAATCAACATAATGTGTTCGGCGCGTTCTTTTGGGTGGGAAATCAATTCTTCGATTAAAGCACGGTCGGCGGCTGAATCGGCACTGCGTTTGCGTGTGCCGGCAATCGGACGTGTTTCCACCCAAGGTGCGCGATACTGCACCAGACGTTCCGGAGAAGAACTGAGCACTTGCCAATCGCCAAACTGTGCACAAGCCGCAAACGGTGCCGGGTTGTTGCGCCGCAACGACGCGTACAAAGCGGCATAATCGGCCTCATTCAATTCAAAACGCCACTCACGTGACAGGTTGACTTGAAAGATATCTCCAGCCAGAATGTAATCTTTAATGGTTTCGATGCCGTTCAGATACTTGGCTTCCGGTTCTTCCCAACGATCAATGACGTGAATATCGGCCGATTTTTCCGCCAAGGCTTGTGCCGTCTCAAAATCCTGACGCATGGTGTCGAGACACGCTTCAAAACCGGCTTCGGCCATAAAGTGCACTTGGCCGGTTTGATGGTCGACAATCACCGCCGCCGGCACTCGAACCAACACCGCAAGAGGCAAATCCGAGAACGGCAGTTCCAGTGTCGGCTCAACCACCTGAGCATAGTCATAGCTGAAGTAACCGAACCACCCGCCGGTAAACGGTAAATCAGAAGTGATTTGCGGTAATTGAAGCGCCTGATAAGTCTCATGAAAGGCGTGTTGAAATGATTCGGCGTTGGCCAGGTCCGACAACGCTAAGGATTCCTGCGGAAAGGCAAACAAAATATCGTAACGACCCAGTTGGCCGTGCGCCACGCTCTCCAGTAAAAACGGATAGCGTGCCGCATTCAACTGATGCAACTTTAAAAGATCAACTTGTGGGCAGTCAATGGAAACAATTTCCATCCCCTGCGAAGACGTGGCGGCCATAGTTGGTCGAACCCTTGTTGATGTCGGTCGTAATCAGGAATTTATTAAACTTTGGCAAACACCAGAGACGCATTCGTGCCACCAAACCCAAGCGAGTTGGACACGGCATACTCAATTTTCGCCTGACGGGCTCCGTCGGACACAAAGTCCAAATCACATCCGTCCGCCGGGTCTTCCAAATTAATGGTCGGAGCCAACACCTGCTCTTGAATCATCAAGGCGGTGAATACGGCTTCCATCGCCCCGGCCGCGCCCAAAGCATGTCCGGTCATGGATTTGGTGGAACTCACCGCCAATTTGTGCGCGTGGTCACCAAAGACGGATTTAATCGCACTGGCTTCACACACATCTCCGGCCGGGGTCGAAGTACCGTGGGCATTGATGTAATCGATTTGTTCCGGGTTTAGCTCGGCATTACGCAGGGCGTTCTGGATACAACGCGCACCGCCTTCGCCGCCTTCCGCCGGTTTGGTCATATGATACGCATCACCGCTCATACCGAAACCGACGATTTCACAATAAATATGCGCGCCGCGTGCTTTGGCGTGTTCATAATCCTCCAGCACCACGGCCCCGGCACCATCACTCAAGACAAAACCATCGCGTCCTTTATCCCAAGGACGGCTGGCGGTTTGCGGATCATCATTGCGAGTCGACAAGGCTTTTGCTGCCGCAAACCCGGCCAAGCCCAACGGCGTAGTCGCTTGCTCCGCCCCGCCGGCCACCATGACATCGGCATCGCCAAACTGGATCATACGATAGGCATCGCCAATACTGTGCGTGCCGGTCGCACAGGCGGTGCCAATCGCCATATTCGGGCCCTTCAAACCGTGCATAATCGACAGATTACCGGACACCATATTAATGATGGAACTCGGCACAAAAAAAGGCGAAACCCGACGCGGGCCGGATTTCTGCAAGGTGGCATGTTGTTTCTCGATGGAACCGATACCGCCGATGCCGGAACCGATGGACACACCAATACGCTCGGCATTATCTTCGGTCACTTCCAAACCGGAGTCTTTCAAAGCTTGCGTACCCGCGGCCAAACCATAATGGATGAACGGATCCATTTTCTTCGCTTCTTTGGGCGTAATGTATTCGGTAATATCAAAATCTTTGATTTCACCACCAAATGTCACGGCAAAACCATCCGTGTCAAAGCCTTTAATGGTTTCAATACCGCTTTGCCCTTTCAGCAAAGCCGACCAAGTGGTTTCAACCGTATTCCCGACCGGTGTAACACAACCGATACCCGTTACCACAACACGACGCATTTTCATCTTTCATTCCTTTACATTCACACGCCACCGACGTTTGCCCGCCAGTGTTTTATTCCTTTGTCCCATGCGCCTTATGCCAAGCCCAACATATTAGAGGCTTCGCCATTTTTCAGTGGCCAGAAACAAAAAAAGCCGTAAAAACGGCTTTTCTGAAAACTTTTAGCTTAGATCAGTCTAGGTTCGCTTCTACATAAGCAGTTGCTTGCGCTAAAGTAGAGATTTTTTCTGCTTCTTCGTCAGGAATTTCGCAGTCAAACTCTTCTTCCAATGCCATAACCAACTCAACTGTGTCCAATGAATCCGCACCTAAATCATCGATGAAAGAAGCATCAGCGGTAACCTGATCTTCTTCAACACCCAATTGTTCTACAACAATTTTTTTGACGCGTTCTTCAATACTGCTCATGGAATATTCTCCGGTTTACTAGTTAAATTAAAATTCTTCTTTAAAAAATTCCGCTCATTTTCGCCTTATCTTTGTTTTTTTTCAAGCTATTTTGAAAAAACATCCAGACGCATTATAAGCCAAATCCGATACCCTAGGGTTAAAAAAGCCTGAATCGGCTTTTAAATCATGTACATACCACCATTTACATTAATGGTTTGGCCGGTAATATAACTGCCGCCTTCCGACGCCAAAAAGGTCACGGTCTTGGCAATGTCTTCCGGCTCGCCCAAACGCTTCAATGGAATCTGCTGTGTCAGGGCATCGCGCTGCTCTTCCGGCAAGGCACGCGTCATATCGGTATCGATAAATCCAGGCGCGACGGTATTCACCGTTACGTTCTTGGCACCGATTTCACGCGCCAGCGACTTGGTAAAGCCCATAATCCCGGCCTTGGCTGCAGCATAATTGGTTTGCCCTGCATTCCCCATCACGCCCACAACGGAGGCAATGTTGATAATGGCACCTTGCTTGGCTTTCATCATGCCTCTCAAACACGCTTTGGACATGCGGTAAACCGAACTTAAATTGGTATCGATGATGTCGTCCCACTCATCGTCTTTCATACGCATCAACAAATTGTCACGCGTAATCCCGGCATTGTTGACCAGAACCGTCGGTGTGCCGAATTCTTTGGCCACCTCGCCCAACACCGTAGCAATCATCTCGGCATCCGTCACATTCAAGCACTTGCCCACACCTTGCGCGCCTGCTTCCTTTAAATAGTCGGTAATGGCTTGCGCACCGTTTTCGGATGTAGCCGTTCCAATGACCGTTGCGCCATTTGCCGCCAAATCCAAAGCGATCGCCTTTCCGATGCCTCGGCTCGCCCCTGTTACAAAAGCTATTTTTCCAGATAACATAGGTCTTCCTTAGAGAGTTTCCAACGATGCCGTAAGTGTAGCCGAATCGTAAACGGCTTGCATCCCCATTTTACGATCAATGCGACGGTTCAACCCCATCAACACCTTGCCCGGACCCAGCTCGTATAAACGCTCGACCCCCAGGGCTTTCATTTTTTCAACCGTCTTCACCCATTGCACCGGACGGTACAATTGTTCCACTAATGCCTGTTTGATTTCCGCTTCCGAAGTGGAAGTTTCGACATTGACGTTATGCAGTACCGGAATCGCCGGAATGTTCAATGTCATGCCGGCCAACTTATCCGCTAAAGCCTCCGCGGCCGGCTTCATCAAGGAGCAATGAGACGGCACACTGACCGCCAACGGTACGACGCGTTTCGCACCCGCCTCTTCAAACACCGGCAAAATAGCATCCACCGCGGTTTTCGCGCCGGCAATCACCACTTGGCCCGGAGAATTGAAATTCACCGCCTCCACCACACCGTCTGCAGCGGCACAAATGTCAACAATCTGTTGATCTTCCAACCCCAGGACAGCGGCCATGGCGCCTTCACCGGCCGGTACGGCGGATTGCATCAAGCGCCCGCGTTCAGCCACCAGTTCCACGCCTTGCGCCAGGCTCATCACACCCGCGGCAACCAAAGCCGTGTACTCGCCCAGGGAGTGCCCGGCCAGATAGGCCGGTGCCAAGGTTTTCTGTTCCGCCATGGCATGCCAAATGGCGATACCCGACGTCAACATGGCCGGTTGCGTCACATCGGTTTGGTTCAATTTTTCATCCGGACCGTTTTGTACCAGACTCCAAAGGTCGTAGCCTAACGCCTCGGAGGCTTCGTCAAAGGTGGATTTTACAACAGGATGGCTATCGGCCATATCGGCCAGCATTCCGACGGATTGCGATCCTTGGCCGGGAAAAACAAACGCGTATGACATAATAAACGTTCCTTAAATCTGATTAATCTGAATTCTGACCAGGCCTGCTTCAGAACCGAAGCAGAGCGGAGCCCCACGTAAAGCCGCCACCAAAAGCTTCCAACAGCACCACCTGGTTCTTCTGAATGCGACCGTCGCGGACCGCTTCATTCAATGCCAACGGAATCGACGCGCTGGAGGTATTGGCGTGTTTTCTGACCGTCATCACGGTTTGATCGTCGCCCAATTTCAATTTGCGCGCCGTGGCTTTAATAATGCGGGAATTGGCTTGATGCGGCACCAACCAATCCAAGTCTTCTTTCTGCATTTGGTTGGCGGCCAGTGTTTCCGCGGCAATTTGGCTAAGCGTGTTCACGGCAATCTTAAACACTTCATTGCCTTTCATTGACATGGTTCTTTCTGCCACCTCATCGGTTTGTGGTACCTTGGACGGGCCGGACGGGACATGCAACAACTCTTCATACTGACCGTCGGCATGCAGGTGCGTAGATAAAACACCGGTTTCTTCCGAGGCTTCGAGCACCACCGCACCGGCACCATCGCCAAACAACACGCAGGTATTACGGTCTTCCCAGTTGGTGATACGAGACAAGGTTTCCGCCCCTACCACCAAAACACGTTGAGCCATGCCGGTTTTAATGTATTGGTCTGCAACACTCAAAGCGTACACAAAACCGGTGCAAACAGCTTGTAAATCGAAAGCTGGCGCACCGTGGTTGCCCAAACGGGCTTGCAACAGAGTTGCGGTACTTGGAAAAATTTTATCAGGTGTCGTGGTGGCCACCAGAATCATATCGAGTTCTTGAGGTGTCACGCCAGCCATTTCCAATGCTTGTAGCGAAGCTTGCTCGGCCAAATCACAGGTAGTTTGACCTTCGGCCGCAATGCGTCTTTCTTCAATCCCGGTCCTTTCTCGAATCCACTCGTCGCTGGTGTCCACCATTTTTTCCAAATCGGCGTTGGTCATCACCTTTTCAGGGAGGTAACCTCCCGTTCCAATAATTCGACTGTAGATTTTTTGACTCATAAGACCTGCTTTAGCTGTCGCCTGTTATTCTTGTTTTTCCAAAGGAGTGTCGTCGGTATGGCTATCCAGAATCGTTTTCACTTCCGATGCAATCAACTCCGGAACGTTTTTGATCACTTCCAAGCGCGCTTCGGCAATGGCGTGATAAAACGAAAAGGCATCGGCACCGCCATGACTTTTAATGACAATTTTACGTAACCCCAACAATGAGGCCCCATTATAACGTCTAGGGTCGACTTTTTCTTTAAAAGCTTTCAAGACAGGGTAAGCCACCAAACCGGCCAATTTGGTCAGTAGATTTTTATTAAAGGCGTCTTTCAAATAGAAGGCGATCATTTTGGCAACCCCTTCACTGGACTTCAATGCCACATTGCCGTCAAACCCGTCACAGGAAACCACATCAACATCACCTTGATAGATTTCATCGCCTTCCACATAACCAACGTAATTAATGGAACTGTTTTTCAATAATTCATTGGCATCCTTAATACGCTGATGCCCTTTAATCTCTTCTTCGCCGATATTCAATAACGCCACGCGAGGCTTGGCGTTATTATCAACCGCGTTCGCCAAGACCGATCCCATCACGCCAAATTGCGCCAAACTCTGGCCGTCGGCGCCGACGTTCGCACCCAAATCCAATACATGCACATGACCTTTCATCGTCGGCATTTGAGTACAAATGGCCGGACGATCAATCCCCGGCAGGGTTTTCAGCACAAACTTGGAAACCGCCATCAGGGCCCCGGTATTACCGGCACTGACCGCTGCCTGAGCAACGTCTTCTTTCACCAGATTCAACGCAATACGCATGGACGATTTACGTTTATTTCGCAAGGCCTTGGAAGGCAAATCATCCATCTCAACAATTTGTTCCGCATGTTCGACCGACAACCGTGACTCATCATACTGATGTGACGCCAGTGCCTTTTCAATCAGGGGTTGATTACCCACTAACACAATCGAAAGATCCGGAAATTTTGACAAAGCTTCCAAGGAAGCTGGAACAGTTACCTTAATACCGTGGTCACCGCCCATCGCATCGATAGCAATTTTAATACTCAAGGTCAGATCCTAAAAATAGTAATCCAAAAAAATAGAATGGGGAATGCAAAAGAAATGAGAAACCCCGATCGAGCGACCGGGGTTCCCTAAAAAGATTATTTGTCTTGAATGACTTTTTTGCCTTTATAGTAACCATCAGCCGTTACATGATGACGACGATGAACTTCACCAGTGGTTTCATCAACGGTGATCGGCGCAGTGGTCAACGCATCGTGCGAACGACGCATACCACGTCTTGAAGGGGTTTTACGACTTTTTTGTACAGCCATCTTAAATTCTCCTGAATATTAATTCGGGTTGTCTTTCAATCCTTTCAAAGCGGCGAAAGGATTTTCCTTTTTTTCTAATTCTTTATCTTCCGGCAGAGTGTTTTCCTCAGGCGGATTCTGGTATTCCATCTCACTGGCGTTATCAATTGCAGACAAAGGCACTGACAACATCAGTTCGTCTTCAACCAAATCCATCAATGAGATTTTCTCTTCCGACATTTCATACACTTCCACGTCGGAAGGCAACTCTTCGGCCAGAGCCATTGACTCAACGAACACACCGGTAACCGATGATGAAGAAGGATAATCAAAACTTTTTAACGAGCGTTGACATTCCAACGTGAAAATCGTGTCCAATTGCATATCAAACGCATGCATTTTGTATTGCGGATGATAATAAAAGTGCACGTCCACCTCCACATCATGTTCTGTCGAAACAAGCAGCTGCTTCAAGCGTGGAAAACGCGCCTGATTGACTCGCGCAACAAATCGTTTATCATGTTGCGAAGAGTAAACAGGGTCAATCAAATCCGGAAGCTTGTCAAACATGGCGCGCATAATACCCCCATTACATCCCAAAGTCAAAAATAAATGACGATAATATCCGTCACACCATTTTCGCAAAATTTAAAAAAAACAAAGGCCTAGCATGACTTCGACGTCATCTCACCCACAAATCGTTCTGGCATCGACCTCCCCCTTCCGCAAAATGTTATTGGAAAAACTCGGCGTACCGTTTGAAACAGCCAAACCCGAGGTCGATGAAACCCCACAAACCAACGAAACGGTTGCCGAAATGGTCAGCCGTCTGTCACTGGCAAAAGCCAAAGCCATCGCCCCGAGCTACCCGAACGCACTGATCATTGCCTCCGACCAAAGCGCCAGTTTCCAGGACCGCCCCATCGGCAAACCACACCATTACGAAAACGCCGTTAAGCAGCTTCGGCAATTCAGCGGGCAAACCATTACCTTTTGGACAGGCCTGGTGGTTTTGGACACTCGCCATAACACCTCCCAACAAACATTGGATGAAACACGCGTCACTTTCCGCACCCTGACAGAAACCGACATTCACAACTACCTGGTACTCGAAGAACCTTACCAGTGCGCTGGAAGCTTCAAATCCGAAGGTTTGGGCATCACGCTATTTGAATCGATAGAAGGCAAAGATCCGAACGCCTTAATCGGCTTGCCGCTGATTGACTTGACGCATTTCTTAAGACAATGCGGCCTGCAACTGCCTTACCTGCCGGATTAACGCACCCGGCGACCATTCGCCACTTGGCCATTTAACCGTGCGGCAACAATCGGTCTTTTAACCAGGCCTGCATCGACATTAAATCGTCGAAACTGGCCACCGGGTCAAACCCTTGCAGGCGCTCCAACTCATGCACGCCATGACTGAGTGCAATCCGATCCATATCAATGGTTTGCGCCATCTGCATGTCAAATTCGGTATCCCCCACCATCACCGCCTGCTCCGGCACCAGATCGAACTCATCCAAAATTTGTTGCAACATCAACGGACTCGGCTTGGATTCCGACTCCACCGGGGTACGAGTAAAGTGGAAATAGGGTTCAAATCCGACCTCATCCAACACCTGATCCAAACCTTTTCGGCTCTTGCCGGTGGCAATCGCGACTTTCACGCCCTCACCTTGCAGGAACTGCAACAAGGCTTCCGCGCCCTCGAACGGCAACATCGGCACACAGGATTCATCCAAAAAACAATCCGTATAGCCCTTGGCCATCGCCTCAATGCCCGATGCATCCACATCGGGATACAGCGTTAGAATTGCTTTCTCCAAACTCAAGCCGATGATTTGCTTGGAAACATCGTACGGCAATACCGGAAAACCGGCCCGTTCGGCCGCTGTCTGAATCGACGACACAATGCGTGCTTCCGAATTCATCAGCGTTCCATCCCAGTCAAAAATCACACACTGGTATTGCCTTGTCATGCTTTTCCTCCCCGCAAATTCGTCAAGGTTAATTCAAAATCGTCGTGTAATGGCGCTTCCACTTTTAACCAGGCCTGGGTGACCGGGTGCTCAAACCCCAGATATTGCGCATGCAGGGCCAAACGTTTCATACCCAGCTTTTTATACGCTTTATTCAAGGTTTTATCGCCATACTTATCATCGCCCACCAACGGACAACCTTGCGACAAAGCGTGCACCCGAATTTGATGGGTTCGCCCGGTCTTAAGGCGCACCGCCGCCAATTCACAATCGTCAAAACGCTCCAACACCCGAAAATAGCTCACCGACGGTTTGCCTTCTTTCGACACTTTCACGACCCGCTCACCGGATTTCAAGGTGTTTTTTAACAACGGTAAATCAATTTTTTCCAATCCTTTAGGCCAATGATGGGTCAACAGCGCCAGATATTCTTTGCTCATTTTATTTTCACGAATCTGCTCATGCAGCGCTTTTAACACCGAAGCTTTTTTCGCCAACAAAATACACCCCGACGTCTCCCGATCCAAACGATGCACCAACTCCAAACGCTTTGCCAGAGGGCGCAGTGCGCGCACCACTTCAATCAACCCCCATTGAATGCCACTGCCGCCATGCACCGCTACACCAGACGGCTTATTAATCACCATCAGGTCTTTATCTTCATACAAAATACTGTCTTCAATGCGCTGCAACTGACCGGTCGGCACCGTGGATTCATGCTTTTCCGGCACTTTAATCGGCGGCACTCGCACCACATCGCCGTCAACCAAGCGTGTATTCTGCTTCACCCGCCCTTTATTGACTCGCACCTCACCCTTACGAATAATCCGATAAATCAAGGTTTTAGGCACATTACGGTAATGGCGCATCAAAAAATTATCCAGGCGCTGCCCTTCATCCTCCGATGTCACCTCAAGAAACTTCACACCCATAAATTTTTAAGCCTTCCCAAAATTAAACCTAGCCCACTTACCCACCTTTATCCAACGGGGTGAAACGGCCATTTAGCCCAAAAACCGTCTATTTTACCTTATCCCGATACCTAAATCAGGCTTTGTCGACATTCCTGGATGCCCTTGCACTACGGCCTCACCAACGCCTGAAAATATTTAAATTGCATGGCGCGCCAAGGAATGTTATATTTAAAGCGCAATAAAAGAACATAAAAGTAGCTGTTTTTCATTTAAATCAATAAGCTATTGCGGCTTCCAAAAACAGCGCTTAAAGAATTTTTTAACCTGAAGTGACCTTGTCAGCAGGCTAAGAAGCGAATAAAAAGTTAGTCGTCGCACCCGCAAGCAAACGCGACGTTCATAAGACGACGGTCTAACCACACGAGAGCAAAAGCATTAAGAACTGAGCGAATAACAAAATTAATTAGAACCGCAGCAACCTGCCCTTCTGATTGGCTAAGAGCGTTTACCATTTTATTCACAACCGATAAACCGCTCGAAAAAAACGACAACCTCAAAAAAAGCAATCGACTTCCGGCCATTCAAACCACAGTCCGGTCATTGCAAACAAGAATAAACGGTTGATTCAAGACGCCTAATCGCTCAGCGACCTTTCTCGTATTATCCCCTTCCCCCTGCTTCGACATGCGAGCTTCCTTCACAATAAATAAAAGAGAATCGCATGAAAAGAATGCTGATTAACGCTACGCAATCCGAAGAGGTGCGTATTGCCTTAGTCGATGGTCAAAAACTATATGATCTAGATGTCGAAACCCCACACCACCAAAAGAAAAAAGCCAATATTTACAAAGGCACTGTCACTCGAATTGAACCGAGTCTGGAAGCGGCTTTTGTAGACTACGGTGCCGAGCGCCACGGCTTCCTGCCTTTCAAGGAAGTCGCCGAAGAATATTACCCTGAAAACGCCAAAGGCGAACGCCTGTCGATCAAGGACATCCTATCCGAAGGTCAGGAACTCATCGTTCAGGTTCAAAAAGAAGAACGGGGCAATAAAGGCGCGGCACTGACCACGCAAATCACTTTGGCAGGCCCGTATGTCGTGATGATGCCGAACAACCCGAAAGCCGGTGGCATCTCACGCCGCATCGAAGGCGACGATCGCTCCGAAACCCGTGATGCCCTGAAAGATTTGGATATGCCGGAAGGCATGGGGTTGATTATCCGCACCGCCGGTGTCGGCAAATCCACCGAAGAACTGCAATGGGGTGTAAACTATCTGGTGCAACTGTGGGAAGCCATTCAAAAAGCCTCCGCAGAAAAAAGCGCCCCTTTCCTGATTCATCAGGAATCCGACATTGTCATCCTCGCCATTCGTGATTATCTGCGCCAGGACATCGGCGAAATCATCATCGACGACATGGAAACCTTCCACAAAGCACGTGACTTTGTGCAACATGTCATGCCGCATCAGGTTTATAAAGTCAAACCTTACCAGGATACCATTCCACTGTTCACGCGCTTCCAAGTTGAATCGCAGATCGAAACCGCCTATACCCGTGAAGTGACTTTGCCGTCCGGCGGCGCCATCGTCATCGATATCACCGAAGCCTTGACGTCCATCGACATCAACTCCAGTCGCTCCACCAAAGGGGGTGACATCGAAGAAACCGCTTACCACACGAACCTGGAAGCCGCCTGCGAAATCGCACGCCAACTTCGCTTGCGAGACATCGGCGGTCTGGTGGTGATTGACTTCATCGACATGCACTCGAACCGTCACCAACGTGACGTGGAAAACAAAATGCGTGACGCGGTGAAATCCGACCGTGCCCGCGTGCAAATCGGCAAGATTTCACGCTTCGGCCTGTTGGAAATGTCACGTCAGCGTCTGCGCCCTTCCATCGAAGAATCCACCCAAATGGTTTGCCCTCGTTGTAAAGGGACCGGAGTCATTCGCGGCGTACAATCACTCGCCCTATCCGTGCTTCGCCTTCTCGAAGAAGAAGCCATGAAAGAAAACACCCGTCGCGTCACCGTGCAACTTCCGGTGGAAGTCGCTACTTTCTTATTGAATGAAAAACGCCACCAGATTACCGGTATTGAAGATCGCCACAATCTGCATATCCTCGTGATTCCAAACGAACACTTGGATACGCCGGATTACCGAATGGAAAGAACCCGTATCGGCGATGAAATGGCGATTGACTCCAGTTATAAAATCAAAGAAGTCATCGAGAAAGAAGAAGCACAACAGCAAGCCAAACCGAACCTAGCCAAAGAAGAACCGGCCATCAAAAATATGCAGCCTAGCTCCCCGCCACCGGCACCGACGGCGCCAAAAGAGGAAGTTAAACCCGGTTTATTCAAACGTTTATGGAAAGCCTTATTCGAACAGGAACAAGCGGAAGAAGAACCCAAAAAAGAAAATCGCTCCCGGAATAACGGACGTAACGGCAACCGAAATAACCGTTCGCGCAACAATAACCGACGTCGCTCATCCGAGAAAGACAGTTCCGAAAAGAATGACGGCCGCCGCGACAACAAACGCAACGACCGTACCGATGCCAAATCCGGCGAACGAAAAACCGAAGGGAAAGACAACAGACGTCGTCGCCCTCGTTCACGCACTAACAATACCGACAAAAACGAAACGGTCACCGACAACAATGCTAAACAGGCGAATAACAAGCCAAACAAAGCCAAAGAGTCTAAAGAAAGCAAAGCCGTCGGCAAAACGGTGAAGAACACTGAAACCGATGCCACGCCATCCAATAAAGATGGAAATAAAGACACGGCTTCCGAACGCCCAAGACGCCGAAGCCGCTACAACACGCGTAGCTACAACGGTCGCCGTCGCAAACCGGAAGGTGCTGAAACCATGTCGATTCACAATCTGCCGGCACCGGACACCGATGCGAAGCCATCACAGGAAGCGCCCAAACCTTCCAACGACAATGTGAAAACGGACAACGTTGCGGCTGAAAAAAAGGCGGAACAAGCTCAAACCAAGCCACAGAAGACATCGAAGTCGGAATCTCAATCTCAGGCAGACACAGCCAAATCGGCTAAGAAACCCGAGAAAGAAGCCGCTTCCAAGTCAAACGAAAGCCAAGCGGACAAAGCGGACACGTCAGCCAATCCGGCCAAAGAGGATGCTTTGGAAAGCACGAAGTCTTAATCCTAGCCGGTGGAAACACCGCTATTCTTAAGCTGCAAAAACGACCAGGCCTGGTCGTTTTTGCGTTTTAAGCCCCCAAAGAACAAAGAACGTCTAGACAATCCCGTCACACGGTTTTTACAAATGCTTTTGCTTAATCTCGTCCAGCAAGCCTTTGGAGGCCGCTGTCACCAAATCAAACACATGATCAAAGCCCTGCGGGCCACCATGATACGGATCCGGCACCTCGCGCTCTTCAAATTCTGGTGCAAACTCCAAAAACAACCGGATTTTTGTTTGATGCTCCGGCAAGGCCATATCCATTAAATCGGCATAATTCATATCATCCATCGCCAGAACATAATCGAATTCCATCAGATCCCCAATATCCACCGGGCGAGACCGTAAATCATCCATGGGTATGCCGCGTCCGTGAGCGACTTGAATGGATCGACTATCGGCCGGTTTGCCTTTATGCCAGGACGCCGTTCCTGCGGAGTCAATTAAAATTTGATCCTGCAAATTTTCCGCTGTAACCAAATTCCGAAAAACCGCATGCGCTGTCGGCGAGCGGCAAATATTGCCTAAACAAACAAAGAGTACTTTTACTGGTTTTTTATTGTCCATAACTATCTGTAATTCCTGTATTTATTGTATGTTGCTGTTTTTTGTTGTATCATGTAATTCATGGATATAGTACACACAAAGGTACACACAAAATGACAACTGTTAAAATAACAAGCGATACCAAAGTAAGCAAACTTACCTTTGATGGCAAGGCCAAAGATTATGGTATCGGTGACGGTTTATATATTCGCGTCCGCCCATCTTCCAAAACATGGCTATTTAAGCGCAAGATAAACGGCAAACGCAAGGTTAAAACAATCGGGCAGTTTCCAGACATTAAAATCAACGAAGCCAAAAGAAAGGCATTGCAGCTTAAAAACGAGTTATCCAGTGCTATCTCAAGCACAAAAATAAAAGAGGTTGCAGAGCGATATTACGAAACGTCAATCATTGGCACCGTAAACAAAAAAGGAAAACCACATAAACGCCCGCACATGACGTGGCGTTATCTTCAAATATTGGTTGATGAATACGGCCACCTGAATATTGATTCAATCACACCCGACCAGATCGAGCGGCTAATAATGAACTATAAAAACTCTATCGCTAAAAACGGTCGTGGTGATGGAGCGCGTGCCGCAAATCAGTGTTTTATCACGCTCAAAACATTTATGAAAACCGTTTCAGTTGCCCGCCTGTTTTCTGGAACCAATCCAATTGATTTGGTCAATCCAAACATTGCAGTCTATTCATACGACAACGGGCGCGACCGTGTTCTGACTGATGACGAAATCCGCATGATCTTCGAGAGCGAACATCCCAACGCTAGAACACTTAGATTCATTCTCTTAACCGGGCTTAGAATTTCAGAAACACGGCATGGCTATTTGGATGGCGATTACTGGCGATTGCCGAAAGAATTCTCTAAAAACGAAATTGAGCATTGGAGTTATTTGCCGCCGCTGGCAAAAGCGCAACTACCACTCCCCCGGATGACCGACACCAATTTGCAGGCATGGTTGCGCCGATGGCTTGAAAGCAAAGGATACTCTCAACAATCCCGCTTCACCCCGCATGATTTACGCCGTACTTTTTCAACTCGACTGCATGACCATAACCGCGATACAGACCAAGCCGACACCATAGGCGACATACCGCCCTACATTGTCGAGAAATGCCTTAACCATAAATTAAGCGGCGTTATGGCGGTTTATAACCGTGCTGAGTACAAAGCGCAACGCATTGAAGCCGCCAAGCTAATGGAACAGATTGTTAATGAAATTTTGGAGGGCGAATAATGGATAAAGAAACCATAAAGCTATATTGCCAAACTATGGTTTGGGGTGCCAAAGCGTTCAAAGGAATGAGCGAAAAGGAGCGTTCAGAAGCACAGTATAAAATACAGGAATTGTTAAATTTTGTCGCTAATGCCACCAAGGAGCAACAAATAGAATTTACCAGACTTTACAGCATTTACATTGATGAAGAACAGGAACTTCAAGACAAAAAGACGGAAGAAGGCCACTGCAAAAATAAAAGAATATACATACTAAGGAGCATATTTCAGCGTTCAGATTTTGCATTACCCTATACCGACAGAATCGAATCTAAGAAGCTTAGAGAGGATGTTAAGGCACTGGAAGAACATGGCCGAATTGACTATTACAAACACGAAGAGACCATAAGAAACCTATTAAACACAAAGGAACGCATAGCGCTTGCTATGAGAGCCTATACTGGCGACATGCCCGACTGGTTAGAGCATTTTATCAGACTATACCTTCAAGGCGACATCAAGCTAAAGGGCGGGAAAAACGGTTCTGAATGGTCAAAATATTGCGATATAGTCGGAATTTACCACGACCTTAAAAGATGCGGGTTTACAAACCCTGACATTTATCAGTTTATCGCTGAAGAATTAGAAGTGCCCGGCTTTGATGATTTTTTTCAATACGACACCAGAGCCGGAGGCATATCAAAAGGAGCGGACACAGTAAGCAAGTTTATTAAACAACGCACCAAATAGAGTATTGCCCCCACGTCAATGCTCTAAATGAACCACCCTTTCACATCTAGGACAATCCCTCTGAAACGTTAACAAACAACTACTAATTTCAAGGGGTAACCAATCATGACCAACACAAACCAATCATTAGCACTTACCGTAAAACAAGCCCGCGAAGCACTGGGCGGACTCTCTCAAACCCTTTTCTATGACATCATCAACAGCGGCGAACTAAAAACGTTCAAAATCGGCCGTCGTCGTTTGATTAGTCGAGAGGAATTACAGCGTTATATCAGCGAATTACAGCAGAGAGAATCGGAGGGCGTTTGAAATGAAAGAAGCGACCGCAGAGAACAGCCGCCTAAACAATAATGCTCATGATAATTATAACAAAAATTTAGTAATGGCGCTCAACCTTAAAAGCCTACTTGACCTATTGAATTTCATAGAACCGCAATGCCCAAGAGAAGATTGGGTTAAAACCTTAATGGCGATTAAGTCTGAGTTTGGCGATGCTGGAAAAGATATTGCAAAAGAATGGAGTGCAAACGCTGATAACTTTAACAATGCAGACTTTGAAAGCACATGGAAAAGCATTTCGACTACTGGCGGCATTACTATTGCAACACTCATACACCAAGCCAAGGCCAACGGCTGGCAACCTGAACAAGATCAGTTAAGCCGAGAAGAGTTTGCCAAGCGTGAAAAAGAAGCACGACAGCGGCGCCGTGAGCAAGCTAAACAAAGAGAGCTTGAACAGAAAAAACAGCTTAATGAACATTTAAGGGTTTCAGAAAAAGCGTATAAGCTTATCGAACATTGCCAACCTGCACCAAAAGAACATCCCTATTTAGTTCGCAAACGTATTAAAACTCATGGTGCACTGATCAGCAATGACGGATATTTTAAAGGCTGGCTAATCATTCCTATTTACGGAAGTTATGCGCCTTTTATTGGGCAACTTATGAACGTTCAAGCTATATCCCCAGATGGTGACAAACGCTTCCTAAAAGGCGGTAAAAAATCCGGTGGCTATTATCCGATTCAATGGGTTGAAAATGCCCCGATTGTAATTTGTGAAGGATTTGCCACAGGTGCCAGCCTTTCCGAACACTACACGCCAGAATGGTCGGTAATCGTGGCCTTTGATTCTGGAAACCTGAGAGCGGTAGCTTGTGCCTTTCGAGATAGTTACCCAAACACTCAAATCATTATTGGCACGGACAGCGACCCGCAAGGCATTAAAGCGGCTGAAAAGGCGGCTATATCTGCAAACGCTGAAATCATCAAGCCAGACTTTCAAGAATGGGAAGACGGCAACGACTTCAACGACCGAGCAATTCTGGATTTAGGCTATGCGATCGAGAAGCACCCCGAAGCCGTGCAAGGAGGTTGTCATGCCTGATGTTGAAACCAAGCCGCAAATGTCTAAGCCAGTGCCGCACCATTTGCCCGACAATTTGGAAAACCAGCCTAAATACTCACTTGAACAGTTTGTTTTAAATGGAAGTGCTAACGTAATGAAACAGAAAATGCTTGATGATAAATATATCTTGGGACAACTTGCGCTATTAGGTCAAGGAACCGTTTTTTATGCAAAACCCAACAGCGGGAAAACGCTTTTAACTATTTGGCTAATCACAGAAGCAATAAAAAAAGGTGAACTAAATGGGCGTGATGTTTTTTATGTGAATGCTGATGACACCTATAAAGGCCTTGTTTTCAAACTGGAACTGGCCGAACGTTATGGGTTTAATATGCTTGCACCCGGTCATAATGGATTTGAAGCGAAACATTTTACCGGCATATTGAACGAGTTAATTTCCACACAACAGGCAAGCGGTAAAATCATCATCTTGGACACGCTTAAAAAGTTTACTGACTTGATGAAAAAGGACAAATCAAGCCAGTTTGCTGAAATTGTAAGGCAGTTTATCAGTCATGGCGGTTCGGTCATTATGCTGGCACACACGAACAAGCACCGGGACATGGAGAACAATCTCATTCCAGCAGGAACGAGTGATATTATTGATGATATGGATTGCGCTTATGTGATTGATGAAATCAGTAATAGCGGCGGGGTTAAGGTGGTGGAGTTTGCAAATATTAAAAACCGTGGCGATGTTGTGGAACGAATCAGCTATGAATATAAGTCTGGCCCGGACGTGAAGTACACCGACAAGCTGGACAGTGTCAGAGCGCTGGAAGATGAAGAAATTAAACGCGCCCGAGAGGTTAGAAAGATTAACGAACAACTGGAAAAAGATTCCGAGATTGTGGAATCAATCATTCAGATTATCCACCAACAGCCGAACATTCTAAAAACGGATTTGGTAAGGCTAGTGCATGAAGACATAGGCACAACTAAAGACCGGGTTAGAAAAATCCTGAACCGGTATGACGGCGACGACCAGAACAAGGAACACAAATGGCAATCCCAGAGGGGAGAAAAGAATGCCCAGACCTATGAACTCAATTGGTGGGTATCAATTGACCAGAACAGAAAAGCCACTTAATCAACCCTTAAAGTTATTAACTTGAACCGCTGTAATGGCGGTTTTTTTATGTCTGACCCACACACCTGGAAAACTGGAAAACTAAAATGCCGATTTTAGCAATCACCAGAAGAGTGAAGACTTGAAACCCCTATAAACAGTGAGTTTGCACAGTTTGCTTAGTTTGCTTAGTTTGTTTAGTTTTATTAGTATTCAGTTTTTCAATAGGGTGGGTATAGAGAGAAACAACACACCCCCGAACGGCTAAATATTCACTTGCTTAAATTCTGGTTATTTTTAGACCCCTACCCCTCCCGCCATTCTATTTCAGAAGAAAGACCAAAGAACCGCACCACCAAGCAACGAAAACTAAAAAATAATATTTGTTTGTTATAATAACATAATGTATTTTGTTATATTTCAATTACTTATAATCTATTGTGTGTCATTTTTTAATGTACACAAGCCAAAATATCAGTAAAATAGAGGGCAGAAACAAACCATTTAGGCACCAGTTACAAAATGAAAACGATAGAACCGCAACAGGACTATTCACCCAATTGGCTTTCCAAGCTAGACAAGCGAACCGCCATTAGTGTGGAGCTTAGAAATCGACACGTTCAGCTATGCAATGACCTAGGCGGCCTTTCTGGTTTGAGTTACCAACAAAAGAGCCTGATAGATCGGGCGCTATTCCTTGAGTTTCATCTTGAACAGCAAGAGCAACAGCTTATTTCAGATGGTGAATTCGATTCCGGGAAGTGGGTGCAGGCCGTGAACAGCTTGCAAGGCATTTACAGCAAATTAGGCCTAAACCGAGTGGCTAAAGAACCCCTTTCAATCAGTCAATTCATGGCGGCAAAAAAGGAAACCGTTAAATGATAACCATCCGCGACTTGATGACAGACCCGGACTTATTCGGAGAACAGTTTTCCGGCAATAGTTGGCAGGCGTGGCGTGCATTGCTTGCGGGTTTTTACAGTTTAGAACTAGATGAACAAGAAACGGACGCGTTCAAGCGTTTAACAGGCCGTCAGGCGTTACCAGATACCCCACATGATGAATTATGGTTGGCCGTGGGCAGACGTGGCGGTAAGTCAAATATAAGCGCGCTACTAGCGATATATGAAGCCGTGTTTAATGACCATGCCGACAAGCTGGCACCGGGTGAAGTTGCCACCGTCATGGTACTGGCCGCAGACCGCAAACAGGCGCGTTCAGCATTCCGATATATCAGCGGCTTACTGCATTCAAACCCCATGTTTGAGCAGATGATTGTTAGAGAAGATAAAGAGAGCATAGAACTAAACAACAGAGCCGCTATTGAAGTGGGTACAGCATCATTCAGGGCGGTTCGAGGTTACTCTATCCCTTGCGTTATCGCTGATGAAATAGCCTTTTGGCGTTCGGAAGATAGCGCAAACCCCGACTTTGAAATCATCAATGCATTACGCCCAGCAATGGCTAGCCTTAACGGTAAATTGATCGCTCTTTCCTCACCTTACGCAAAACGTGGCGCTCTTTATGACGCTTATAAACGCTACTTTGGTAAAGACGATAAAGAAATCTTAGTCGCACAAGCAAGCGCCGCGACCATGAACCCAAGCCTAGACCTTGGTTTTATTCGCAAAGCATATCAACGCGACCCAGAGAGCGCAAAGGCAGAGTATGGCGCACAGTTCCGAAGCGACCTTGAAGCCTATGTGAGCCGTGAAGCAGTGGAAAATTTAGTAGTCACAGGCCGTTATGAATTGCCGCCATTATCCGAATATAAATACTTTGGTTTTGTTGACCCCTCCGGTGGTTCATCCGATGCCATGACTTTGGCAATAGGACACGCCGAAGAAAACGGCATGATGGTGCTAGATGCCACCAGAGAAGTAAAACCACCGTTTAGCCCAGAAAGCGTCGTGAGTGACTTCTCAGCGCTCTTAAAAACATATCGCATTAGTGAAGTCTATGGCGACCGATACGCTGGAGAGTGGCCAAGAGAACGATTTAGAGAGCATGGCATTAACTATGAGATTGCACCAAAGCCAAGAAGTGATTTATACCGCGACTTATTGCCGAAGATGAACAGCGGGTTAATTGAACTACTCGACAACGAACGGCTAACAACACAGATTTGCTCATTGGAGCGAAGAACAAGCCGTGGCGGTCGTGATTCTATCGACCATGCACCGGGCGCACATGATGACCTTGCCAATGCGGTGGCGGGCGTGATTGCCTTATTAGAAAAGCCCATGATTTACGATTATTCAAAAATACTTTAAGGAGATTTACCCCATGAAAAACACACAGAAATATTTTCAATTACTTGAGAAATTCAATGCCGAAATTGACAAGGTTCAAACCGAAGCCGTGACTGAACTGCAAACGCGAATTTCAGAACTCGAAACCGAACTACAACCGCCGACACAGCGCAAAAAATGGAATGATTTGCTTTTGACCTATAAGCCAAGCGATTCAGATTTAGCACAAGCCAGTCAAGTTTTCGGACAGGTTACAAATATGATTGACCCCACCGCCCTGACAAATTACGGCGCTAATCCCAATTTTCTATTTAGCTGGTTTACCTCTAAATGCCGTGATAACTACCTAAAAGGCCAGCGTCATGAAATTGCCAACGCCATTGCTTGTGCGTTAATCGGAAAAATTAGCAGCGGTTTATTTGTGTTTGAACCTGATACGCTTCACCAGCAGCACGCTTACCAACACGGCTTTCAGTTTTTTCTTGATGTGTTAATGCCAGAGCAGACACAAGCGCAGTTAAGTGAATATGCAAAGCTAAATGAAGAACTGACAGATTTAAAAGGCAAGCTGGATATTGTCGCCACCGATCATAAGGTGATGCTTCCAGCGGCTTAAAGGTTTGGGGGTCTCCGTCCAAATGCGGTTTTTGGTTTTTCCCGCACTTCAAGAATAAAAACTACGCGGTTTTCCCGGCTTCCCCGTACTACCAGAATGAAGCCCTCTAATTCAAACAAGGTTATCTTATGAAATTCAGATATTGCTACTCTAATGACTTGCTAATAGGTTGCTGGATTGGAACACGATTCCATGAACGCGGCCTTAATGAAGCCGACGACGACTTTCGAGGGCGTATGCAGGCCAAGGTAACGGTGGCAGAGCTTAACGGGATGTGACGATGCAGGACGCGCTAACACGTGAAGAGGTTGCCCGCCAGCTAGGTATAACAACCGGCGCGGTTCGACTCATAGAGTTGCGCGCTATTGCCAAACTTCAAAAACTCGCACGCCAGAAAGGTTATCAAATCGACGACCTTATAACAGAAACCATCCCGGCGCGTTCAAGTCTGATTGTTGATAACGAAATACACCACCAGTCTGGTTAAGTCATAGCCATACGGCAAAAGTTGCCCCATTGCACCACACCGCCGAATGCACCACAAAAAAGGCACACACCAAAAAGAAAACCTTTTAATTTCAATTGGTTATTAATAAGTTTTGCATATTGCCTAAACAAACAAAAATCACTGAAACTTTATGACTCATCGAACCTTTTCTCTTTTACAATAAAGGCCATTATTTTAACGCATCCGTTTTACGGTTTCCGACTCCATTCGCTACCAGACTCACAACGCCATGACCGCCGCCTATCGAACCGACATTCCTCACATTCCCTTTGACCCGGCCTGGCTTATTTATGAGGACGAAGCCCTGCTGGTTATTAATAAGCCATCCGGTTTACTATCGGTACCAGGACGCAATGTACATCCCGAAAGCAATCTGCTGGCGCAGGTGCAAACCCACTGTTCGGAAGCTCTAATAGTTCATCGGCTGGACATGGACACCTCCGGCCTGATGGTGCTGGCCAAAAACAAAGCGGCACATCGCCACCTCAGCATCCAATTCCAAGACCGGCTCACGGACAAGCGCTACCAAGCCATTTGCTATGGACGTCTCAGCCAGCCCGAAGGACAGGTTCAGCTTCCAATGCGATGCGACTGGGAAAAACGGCCTTTGCAGATGATCGACTTCCGGCAAGGAAAAGCGGCGACAACCCAATGGCAAGCCAAAGACCTTGGCAATGGCCTATCGCTTCTGTCACTCACGCCGATTACCGGCCGCTCTCATCAGCTTCGGCTACACATGAAAATTCTCGGCCACCCTATTTTGGGCGACAATCTCTATGCCGACTCCCGTAGCTTTGAAATGGCCGAACGGCTGTTACTGCATGCTTGTGCCCTTTCATTCAGCCACCCGACCCATGGTCAAAAGCTGAGTTTCGAACACAACGAAAACCTAAATAACTACCTAACTGGCACATAAAATGCTTTTAGTTTCGCAATAATATCCGCAATAAGCGTCCGGTATCACAAACCGACCTTATTGCGCTAAGATAGCGGAACGTATTTAAAAGGTATTCAATCATGACCGCGGATATGGAAAAAGACGATTTAGCGACTCAGGAAATGCTGAAAATGATGGGGGAGGAATCCATGACCGAATCCAACGAAACACCGGCCTCCGAGTCGAATGCCGATGAATTATTAGACGCGCTCGACCAGTTGGCGGAAACCGATGTCGAACAGGAACTGTCCGAGGAGGCTCCGGAACCCGAAGCATCCACCGAATCCGAACTTCCCCCAGAGGCCGAAGAAACGGCTGAACCGAATGCCGACAGCGAATTACCGTTCACCGAAGAGGAAGCCAATACCGTTGACGAACTGCTCGCCGAAGTTGAAAACACTTCCGAGACGCTAGAAGACGACGTGTCCGACGCACTGGAAACCCCGCTCGAAGAGGAACCAGAATCAACGCCCGAGCCATCAATGGACGAACCGGTCGCTGAAACGGATGAAACGCCAGCAGAAGAGAATGCCGATGACGTTGCCGCCATGGCAAATGAAATGGCCGAGTTGGAAAACGATTTTCAAGACGAAGCCATTGAGTCTTTAGAGTTGCCGGAAGAGAGCGACGCCATAGAAAGTGCGGCCGAGTCAGAAATCGAGTCACTCGGCGATGAAAAGTCTACGGATGCCGAAGAAGACACCGCTCCGTCGGCGGAGGATGGCGCTTTGCCAGACGATGCAATGACAACGGATGAAGCCCTACCGGACATTGAGGCTGAATCGACTGCCGAAGGCATGGAGACCACACAAACCAACTCGCCTGAGCCCGAGCCGGAAGCCATGACCGAAGACATCGTGGAAGAGGCCCAAAACGAAACACCGCCCTCCCCACCTTCGGAAAAGGGTGAGACCTCCGACTTGATTGAACAGGCGTCGGACAGCATCGAAAGCATGGAAGAAGCCATTGCGATTGACCAGGAAGTGAAACAAATCGGCTCAGAAGTCGCCGAAACCGCTCATGAGGCAACACGGCTTGCACTGGAAGTCTCTAAAAAAGCCCAGGCATCGGCCGATAAAACACAAAAAGCGATTGAAGCCACCTTCCAAGCGACGGAACGAGCATTTGAAGCCGCCAAGAATGCGGGCTATGAAATTGAATTATCCGAATTAAATGCGGCTGTTTCAAACGAGGAATTGCTGGCAAAACTGTCGGAAATTCGCAGTAAAAACATCGAGCTAAAAGAAACAAATGAATCCCTGAAAAGCCGCATCAACGCGCTGGGTAAAAAATAAAGGCAATCCACTATGAGTGATACAGCGGACGATTTACTAGACGAATTGGAGCAACTGGAAAACGCTTCGGCCGATATGCAGGAAGAAGTGGAAAAAGCCTCCGAAAAAAACAAAGCCTTGGAAGCTTCGGGGAATGCTGACCATTTGGATGCGGCGGCCCTGTCACTGGAAGCCGCCCGCACCGCGCAATTAGCCGCGGAGCAGAGCCAGTCGGCCGCCGAAGCCGCGATTAAAATCTCCCACGAACAAAAAGCGCAAGTCATTGAATTGTCGGATTCGAACGTCGCCTGGCGTCAGTCGCTTCGTGCAGCGTCGAATGACTTAAAAACGGCCAAAAACGCCATTACCATTATGATGTCGGTATCCGTTACCGTCAGCGTTATTTCTGTTGGGGTCATGGGTTGGCTTTATTACAGCCTGAATAAAAAGCACGAAAACCTGAAAAACGATGTCCTTGACATCATCACCACAGAAAATACGCTCTTCAATAAAAACCTGAACCTCAAAGTGGATCAGCTGTCGTCGCTGATTGAAGCTTTAGCAGCCGATATTCAACGTTTGAACATTCCAAGAAGCGAAGGCACCAGCGCCGACCTTCCGAAACAGACGGAGACATCCGTTGACGCAAAAAAAGAGGCCGCACCAGCCGAATCGCCGGAAGCGTCTTCCGCTAAACCGGAAGCAGAACTCGCCGTTTCAGAGCCCAAGGCCGACCCAACCGCCATGGCACCGGCAATTTCCGGTGACATGGTAAAAGACGTCCAAAAAGACCTGAAACAATACGCGAGTGAACGCGCTGAGCAATATGCCAGCATTCAAACCTTGTTGCAAAAAATTCAGGACGTTCAAGCCAAAATACAGGCCTCGACACTGCATAAAACCAGCCCATCAACCGTGGCACCGGTAAAGGTTACCGCTATGGGCTTAACCGAATCGCAAGTGAAAAAGTTGAACGGTATTTCCTGGTCGGTCAGTGAACAGCGCAAGTTGTTGAAAAAAATCCAAGCGACGCTGGAATCACAAATGAAAGCCAACTCGTCAAAGTCAAAGAGTAATCTTTCCAATAATACCGGCGCTTTGAAAAACATCGACAGTAGCTTGAAGCAACTGAGTAAACAAGTGACCGAACTGAAATCCCAACAGGACCATATTCAAAAGAAAGTACAGGATTTGGAAACCGTCACTCAAGAATTAGCTTCTCGCCCTAACCCATACAGTTATCACGCGCCGGAACTGAATATCAAAGAATAGAAAAAGGGGCGAACCGCCCCTTTTTTATATCCCTTTCGGCCTATCGTCTCAGCCTTTAATAAGCATTTTGATCAAGTCGCCGGCAGGTGCATAACCGGGAATCATTTCACCTGAATCAAAGACAATGTTCGGTGTGCCACTGACACCGAACGCCTCGGCCTCTTTCATATTTTTTTGCACCGGGTTCGGACAGGTTTTCGCCGCCACTTGACCGCTTTCCATTACCTGATTCATGGCTTGACGGCTGTCATCGCTACACCACACCGACACCGCTTTCTGATAAGCTGGAGAACCGACTCCGGCACGAGGATACGCCATGTAGCGAACCTCAATCCCCGCCTCGTTCAAGGCCGGAACCTCTTTGTGCAGCTTTCGACAGTAAGGACAGTCAATATCGGTAAACACGGTAATCGTGCGCTTGGCTTCGCCTTTGGCGGGGTAGACAATCATACTGTCGGCAGACAATTTATCCAATTCCGTTTTGCGTGCTTTATTCTGAGCAGTTTTGGTGAGGTTTTCACGGGTATTCAAATCGACAATATGGCCGGATACCAAGTATTGACCATCCGCACTCATATAAACGATTTTCGGGCCAATGGACACTTGATATAAACCCGGAATCTGACTTTTCTGGATGTCTGCCGGAGGCGCTCCGGGAATCAGTTGCTGCAATTTCTTTTGAATAACCGCTTCGTCCGCCTGTACCCAACCAGAGAAGGCCAGCAACGTCATACCGATTGATAAGGGTTTCAATTTAGATAATCCCATTTTCATTTTTTATCCTACTGTTTCATTTCCAATACTGTTTATCTCTTTCAAACCAAAACGAAGCCACCGTCAATCAACCTCTCGGGTGGTGCGTTTGGTGAATTTTTTGCATACGCGCTTTGGCGACATGCGTATAAATTTGTGTGGTCGACAAATCGGAATGGCCCAACAGCAATTGCACCGTCCGTAAATCCGCGCCGTGATTAATCAGATGGGTTGCAAAAGCGTGTCGCAACCCATGAGGCGACAAGTCCCCCTGAATACCGGCATCAAACGCCAGGTTTTTAATACGATGCCATAACGTCTGCCGCGTCATGGTGCGCCCCAGACGTGACACAAACAAGGTCGGCACCCATTTATTTTCCTTTAACAAGGCAGGCCTGGCGGATTTTAAATAATCTGATACCGCTTCAATCGCTAACTGGCCAATCGGCACAATGCGCTCTTTCTTACCTTTCCCGGTCACCTGAACCAGGCCGGCCGATAAATTAATCTGTTCGTAGGGTAAATTAACCAATTCGGAAACACGCAACCCTGAAGCATACATCAATTCTAAAATGGCTTTATCACGCAAGCCTAACGGCGTGGTTTCATCCGGTGCATTCAGCAAGGCTTCGACCTGCTGCTCCGATAGGACTCTTGGAATCTTTTTAATCAGTTTCGGGGCTTTGACCGCCCCGGCGGGATCCTGATCCATACGTTTATTGGACACCATAAACTGATAAAACCGTTTCAACGTTGACAAGCAACGTGCAATGCTCCGCGCACTGCCTTGTTTTTCATGCCATTGAAACAAAAACTCTTCTACTTGATCCCGCTCGACCTGAGTCAATCGAATCGGTTCAATAAAGGTCCAAAACTTTTTTAGGTCACGTTGATACGCTTGCAACGTATTATCGCTCAAACCTTCGTTTAAACGTAGAAACTGAATAAAATCGGAAATATCATTTGGCAGGTTCGGTGACATGGAATAACGATAGCACAGTCATACCGACGGAAATGTGAAAAAATACTGGAGCAAAAACAAAAAAGCCCTCACTGGGAGGGCTTTCGATCGGGAAATTACTTAACCTTCTCTTTGATACGTGCCGATTTACCGGAACGATCACGAAGATAGTACAATTTCGCACGTCTTACGTCACCACGACGCTTGACTTCAATGGAATCAACCAACGGGCTGTAGGTTTGGAATGTACGCTCAACACCCACACCGTGAGAAATCTTACGGACAATGAAAGAAGAGTTCAAACCACGGTTGCGTTTGGAAATGACAACCCCTTCATACGCCTGCAGACGCTCGTTATCGCCTTCTTTAACTTTTACTTGGACAACCACTGTGTCCCCCGGACCAAACTCAGGTAATTCCTTCGTCATTTGCTCCGCTTCAATACGCTTGATGATATCGCTCATCGTTAAGCACTCCAAATTAACTCAGCTCCTATCGAACTGAAATGAGTTTTATCCAACATTCACAGACAGGCTGCCAGAGGTTGAATCCGAATTGTCAAACACGGCTACGATTCAGCTTCTTGCGATTGCCGAGCCAAGTAGGCCGTGTATAAGTCAGGACGTTTTTGCTTGGTCCTGGCAAGCTTTTGTTCGTGACGCCAAGCGTCGATCTTCGCATGATGCCCTTCTTGCAGAACATCCGGTACCGCCAAGCCATCCACTTCAACCGGGCGGGTATAGTGCGGGCAATCCAGCAAACCGTCCGAAAACGAATCCTGCTCAGCGGATTGCTCATGCCCCAATGCGCCCGGTATCAAGCGAATCAAGCCATCCATCAACATCATGGCCGGCAGTTCGCCGCCACTGACGACGAAATCACCGACCGAAATCTCTTCATCAACGCAGGATTCGATGAACCGCTCGTCAATGCCTTCATAACGCCCGCACACCAAGGTTAACTCGGGGTGCCGACTTAATTCCGTCAACTTTTGCTGCGTTAAAGGCGCTCCTTGCGGAGACAGATAAACCACATGCGGGTTACCGTGACTCGCTTCGGCAATAGCCTCCACAGTTTTTTTCAATGGCGGATACATCATTACCATACCCGGTCCGCCCCCATAAGGCCGGTCATCAACGGTTTTGTGCTTATCCAGCGTGTAAGTTCGTGGGTTCCAGGTTTGAAACCCATACAAACCATCCTGATAAGCTCGCCGAGAAACCCCCGATTCCAGTAACGCTGAAAACATTTCAGGAAACAGGGTGATAACGTCGAATCGCATCATCACCCTTCGGAATCTTCGTCATCCCGTTGCCAGTTCACCTGAATTTGCTTAGCCTCGACATCGACGGCCAAAATAAAGGTGTCCATCACAAATGGAATCAACGTGGACAGCGTTTCACCGGACGGCGAGAATTGCGTCACCCTCAGAACGTCATGGGCGCCGGTTTCAACAATTTCCGAAACCTGCCCCAGCACGTCGCCCTGCTGGTTAATTACCTCACAACCGATTAAATGGCGCCAATAATAGCCATCATCGGTATCCGGCAATTGGTCCGGCATAATCGCAATATCACATCCCATAAACTCACGGGCGACATCACGATCATCGATGCCGTCGAGTTTCGCGATAATGGATTTGCCACCGGATTGAGAACGCCCGTCCTGCAACGATACCGTTCGCCACTCCCCTTTAACACGCAGGCGCCAAGGGGAATAATTCAAAATATTATCTCGCGGCTCGGTGTGTGAAAAAACTTTCACCCACCCCTGAACACCGTAAATGCCATTAATCTGGCCGAGAATGATATGTTCGTCTTGCGAAGAAGACATTTGACACCTAACTGTATCCGTAACGATTACTTAGCGGCGTTTTCAACCAGGCTCTTAACGCGAGGGCTCATTTGAGCGCCTTGGCCCACCCAGTGCTCGATACGCGCCGAATCAAGACGAAGCTTTTCTTCCTGCCCACGTGCCGTTGGGTTATAAAAACCAACTTGTTCAATAAAACGCCCAGTCGTGGACTTACGTTGATCGGATACCATTACACGGTAATAAGGGTTCTTTTTGGCGCCACCACGGGCTAAACGAATTACGACCATTTGACTACTCCTATCTTGATCGGCGATAACAGGAAACCCTGCTAACAAATTCTTCTACTAAAACGATGACTCGCTTTGTTTTTTTACGTCCATTCACCAGCTGAAAACTGGAAAAGCGGGATTATATACCAAAAACTAAAAAGTTTTCAATTTTTTCAGGCATTTATTGCCTTCGTCACCCAAAATTATTTCCTTGGAATTTCAATGGGTTTGCTAGAATGGCGTTAATATGAATTGGGAGAAGGGAATCTATGGCACACTTACTGGCCGTCGATGATGCTGACGTCATCCGAAACATGCTCAAATTCACCTTCAAAACCCAGTCAGACTGGCATCTGGACTTGGCCGCCTCGGCAACAGAGGCACTGGAATATGCTCAACAAACCCATTATGACCTGTTCATTATCGATTATTTAATGCCGGACAAGACGGGGTTGGAACTGGTCGAATGGTTGCGGGAACAACCGGAGTACCATGAGACGCCAATATTGATGTTGACGGCGGAAACCGACCCCACCATCAAACAGCAAGCCAAATCAATGCACGTTTCGGCTTGGGTGGTCAAACCCTTCCAACCGTTGACTATGATTGAAGCGGTCAAACAACTGCTTGCTAAATCGCTCAACGCCCACTAAAGCTTTTTAAGACTCTTTGGCTTCTTCCGACAACAGAGGGGCGCCCTCAGCTTCATCCAAAAGATGTTGCGGAATTTCTTTTTTGGTTTTTCCGGCCAACTCTTTCAACATTTCAGCCTGACGAACCAAATTACCGCTGCCACTCATCATTTGCTTTCTGGCTTGATCATAGGAACCTTGCACGGTCGTCAACTGCTTACCAATTTTTTCAAACGTCTCAACAAAACCCGCAAACTTATCGTGTACATCCGCCGCACGCCGAATCAGTTTCACCGTATGCTCGGACTGACGTTCATAGCGCCAAAGCTGTTCAATGGTTTTTAACGTCGTAAACAACGTGGTCGGCGTCACCACGGCAACCCGTTTATCAAAGGCATTTTCAAAGATGGTCGGATTTTGCTCAATGGCCATCATATAAGCCCCTTCAATCGGAATGAACATCAACACAAAATCCGGCGCGTTCAAAAGCGAAAGGTGATCGTAACGTTTTTCCGACAACGCTTGAATGTGTTTGGTTAAACTCGCGGAATGGGCTTTGAAATGCTTTTGTTTTTCGGCTTCATCCTCTGCATTCAGCGCTTCTTCGTAACTCAACAGCGACACTTTGGAATCGATGATGACATGCTTATTGTCCGGTAGGTTAATCACCACATCGGGGCGTAACCGTTGACCGTTTTCTTCGGTAAAGCTTTTCTCGGTTTCAAATTCAATGCCCTCTCTCAGGCCACTGGATTCCAACAGTTTTTTTAAGATGAACTCCCCCCAATTGCCCTGCATTTTCTGGTCCCCTTTCAGGGCCTTGGTGAGGTTTTGCGCTTCCTGAGTCATCGACTGATTCAATTCCGATAGGTGCCGCAACTGCTCGGTTAAGGAAGCCCGCCCTTCGAGGTCCTCTTTATGCACCGCCTCGATTCGCTGTTTAAACTCGTTCAGCGCCGTGTGTACCGGTTGAATCAAGCCGCCGATGGTCTCTTTGCTTTGCTGACGCATTTGCTGCTGCTTTTGATCAAGAATTTCATTCGACAGTACTTTAAATTCCTGCATCAAGGTTTGTTTGGCATTTTCAAGCAGCGCCAGCTTTTCCGCGTGACTTTCCCGTTCGGCCTCCAATCGATTTTGCATCCCAGACAAGTCGGATTGCGCTTGCGCATAACGTTGTTGCAGTTGCTCGTACTGAGCCTGCTGTGCCGCCAGGTCTTGGCGCAGTTGAGCCACCTGTTCACGCTGCTGATTCGCCTCACCTTTCATGACCTGCAACTCAACCATTTCAGACTGCAGCCGTTCATTTTGAGCCTGCAGCCCGTCCACTTCTTCCTCTAATTTGGCCAGGCCTGGCAGTTTTTCCTGAGCGGCATCGCGCTGATGTTTGAAACGGGCCGCAACGACGACACCCCCAACCGAAAACACCAACAACCCCCAAACCCATGGGTTAATCAGAAAAACATCCACAAAATTACTCCACATCATTTGATTTCGTCACCCTTCCTTGCGCGTTTAATTGTACGTTATTATCCGACATGGATTTGTACTGCCCGCCCACTCGCGCCTGCCGTTGGCCATCTGGCATCACAATAATGGCGGATACTCTTGGCTTGTCGTTGGTACGCGTCTGGTCTTGTTTCGGCCTTGAATGTCGAGGGGTGGCCGATGGGTTCAAATAAGCCTGACGCCCCTGTTCGATTTGAACCCGCTGCTCCGGCGTATAAAACAACCTCTTTAATTCCAGTTCTTTTGCCTGAACGCCGCCTGTAGCCGTCAACAACAAGGTCCATAACAGGGTTTTAAACTTCATAAGCTTTGTCCTTTGAACTCTCGTGGTTTGGCTTCGAAAAAAATCACGGAACACTGCATACTGATGCCGCCTTTGCTCAGATTAAAGCTTGGCGACGACCTGTTGGTTTCTTTATTGAGATCACAATCTTCAATCAAAAAAAACGGGGTAATGTCGGCTGAAATGCGCTGAAATAACGTTACGATATCCCGATCCGACTGCAATCCGGCCGACAGGTTCAACCGAGTAAAAAAGAAAATCGGCTTTTCCAAAGGAATGTATTTCAAATCACTTTGACGCAGCGCTTTTTCCGGTTCAAATTGAATTTTAAAAGGCTTCAATGCCAACGATTTTTGAATATTCAGCAACGCGTCCGTCCAAGCAACTCGGCCTTGCTGAGCAACTAAATCTTCCGGATTAATCTGAGAATAAGACGCCCCATATTCATAAAATAACTGCTCTTGTTTCTTAAGAAACTCAACCTGTCGTACTAACCGATCCAACTGCGCCATATTTTGCTGAAGACCACTTTGTATGCCGGCCTTCTGTTGTGTTAAAAACCAACCGGCCAACAGCATCAACACGATTGTGAACAGCAATATGCCAAGAGGCCAGGCCAAATAACGCCGCAACCAAACCGAATCGAGCCACGTCATGACGCCTTCTCCGGGTTGACCGAAACCAATGGTTCAAAAACTTTCAAACGATACGTCAAGCTGAATGGCAACCTTTGTGGCTTTTGCTCCAAACGTCCTTCCACAGACAAGGCCTGTGCCGCATTACGATTCAAAGGTTCATTGATATACTTCAATTCATCAATGCGCTCGTCCTTTTGCATCCCTCGTTTAAAAGCATCCGCTTTTTTTAACAGCGTTTCATAACGCTGCCCACCTTTCACATAGCCGGACAAGGTCACCAAAACCCGTTCACTATCCAAGGTGGGGCGGCGCTTCCAGCTAATCTGGGTCAGCTCAATCGCCGGATGTCGACTCAATACCTGGCTCAACAAAGCGAGTTCCCGCCCAACGGAACCATGCTGCTTGACGCGTTTTAGGCGGTCAAAAAATTCGACTGTCGCCTTCATATCTTCCGCGTCATACTGCAGATTAATAACAGACTGCAAACGCTGCCTATCTTGCGTAAATTGTTGCTTTTTGACGACAAGGCGCTGCTCTTTTTCGATTAACACATAATTATCAATGGCCGCTTGTAATAAGGCATAAGCGCCCAGTAAAGCAATCACGACCCAACTCAGCCATAGCAACCGGTTCCATTGCCACAATCGGCCGATGCGATGAGTATAGGCGTTTTGATAAAATGTTACGGGCGGCGAAAACTTTAAAAATTGTGCCAATGCCATCTGCACCCTTTTTTCATCTGCTACCGACACATCGCTGGAAAGGTTCGATAATGACTCCCCTTTCATCACCAATTTTGATCTATCCCACCCAGAAGACACCAAGCCGGCTTGGAATGCGCCCATCACCGATGATAACTTGTCGGCATCACAACCTAGGTACACTTGTCCGACTTCGGCCTCAAAAGGCACCATTTTTTGATTATAAAGGTAACGTAATGTGGCACGATTTTCATCGACCAAAGTGCGTGAAACCGCTTCCGTTTGAGACTCCGTATCCAACTCAATGTTCCGGCTCATACGCAAACGTGCTTGAATGAACACAAACTGCCGAAAACGCTGTTCGGTTTCCTGCAGTGTCAGAATAAACGGTCGTTTAAGCGCTTTACCTTTCAAGCTTAAACGCCGTGAAACCTGTTTTAAAAACCAGGTTTCCACCAAAAACGCATACGAATAAACCTCCCGTAACCCCAACCGGTATTCTTCAATCAAACCCAATAGCATATCAAGTTTGCTGGAATGGGGGGCACTCGCTAACAGAATTAACTGTTCTTCACGCCCCTCGGCATTTTTTTGATAAACCTTTAACCAGTGTGCGTGTACAAACGCATTTTTCTCAAACCGGCTTTTCAAGCGTTTTTCCAGTGCCGGGCGCTCCCAGGGAAACAATTTCGGAACCCATTCATAATGCAATGACTCATCGGAAAAATCGAGCACCAACGATAAGGTGGCCGAGGGCTTTAAAACTTGTAACAAATCCCGAATAGCCTGCGGCTCCCAAGACAACGACGCCGATGCCAAATGCTGACGGCTCGTCGCCTGCATATCGACAATTTCAATCCCCGAATCTTGTAAAAACAAGCAATAACGCATCACTGCACCTTTGAAATGGTTTCATATACAGGCCCGAGAACGGCCAACATGACCCAGCCGACGACCAAAGCCATCACCACAGTCAAGAAAGGTTCTATCGCCGGTTCCACCCGCTCAATACTGTCTTTCGCTTCTGCATCGTAATAATCGCTGACATAACGAAGCGCCTCGTCCATATTACTGCTTTGCTCGCCGACTTTAACCATCCGGATCGCCATCGGCGGAAAGACTTCCGCTAATGAAAAGGCCTGGTGTATCGTCTCCCCCTCTTCAATCAGCGCCATAGCGTGTTGAATATTCCGCTCCAAATAAGCGTTATCGACGACCGACGCGGATAGCGCCAAAGATTCCCCAAAATTAATACCGGCACTGTGCATCACCGCCAAAGTACTGGCAAAACGGGCGATTTTCAATTTATAGACAACGGAACCGATCACCGGAACCTTAAAAAGCAACCGATCCAACTGCACGCGAAAATCAAGCGAGCGAGCCTTCCACCACCTTAATCCCAGCCAGATGCCAAATGGCAGCAACACCAACTCCAACAAATAATGTTGCATAAACCCGGATACCGCAATCAACGATTCGGTCGCAAAACTTAATTCGCCCCCCATTTCTCGAATAAAGGTCACCAGCTCCGGCACCACGAACAGCATCATCATTAAAATCACAGCTAAAACGACCAGGCCCACAATCGACGGGTACACCATCACCTTTTTCGTTTTCACGGCCAGATTTTCTTCCCACTTCAACATGGCCTCTAAACGGCTCAAGACCGCTGTCATTTGACCGGTTTTTTCACCGACGGCCACCAAGGCGATGTACACTTTTCCCAGACGGTTTTCATAAGGTTTCAGGGCTTGCGAAAAACTTTGTCCGCCCTCCATCGACTCATATACGGCCGAAAGCATTTCCCGAATCGCATCGCTATCATCGAACTTGCGTAAATCATCAATAATTTCCATCAACGGGACGCCCGCTTTCATCAACTGTTTGAACTGTGTCGTTAAGGTGATGATTTGCCGCCGGGAAATTTTATGATGTCCAAAACCGCCAAACAAACCCGGCGATTTAACTTTAAACGACAGTAAATCGATTTGCGCCGAGCGCAAACGTTGCTCCAGGTCTCGTTCATTCGACGCTTGAACCTCTCCGCGCACTCGCTTACCAAATCGGTTAACGCCAGTATAACGATAGATTTCCATTACCGCCCTCTCACGATACCAATTCCGTCAAATCCACAATTCGACTGATTTCATCCAGAGAGGTCTCACCGGCTCGAACGCGCTTCAAAGCATTTTGCAGTAACGGCGAAAAACCGTTTTCCAGCGCTTTTTCCAAAATCGTATGCTGTGATTGCCCGGCCATAATCATGTCGTCCATTTCATCGGTCACACGCAACGTTTCCAAAATAGCCAAACGCCCTTTGTAACCGATACCGTTACAGCCTGCACAACCACAAGCGCGATATAAGACCGATTCCGATGAATCGTTCAAGCCAAGCAAACGTCGTTCAAACCCATCCGGCTGATAAGCCTCCTTACAATGCTCACAGAGACGTCTTGCCAAACGCTGCGCCAAAATCCCGGTAATATTCCCCGACAGGATGGCGCGTGAAATGCCGATATCCAATAGACGCGGAATCGCGCCAATGGCAGAGTTTGTGTGTAAAGTCGTCAATACCTGATGCCCGGTCATCGCCGCCCGAAAAGCCATTTCCGCCGTCTCGCTGTCACGCACCTCCCCCACCAAAATGATATCCGGGTCTTGTCGTAAAATAGAACGAATACCCGTAGCGAACGTCATACCGATGTCTTCGTTAATCGACGTTTGCCGGACCATTCCCATCGGATACTCCACCGGGTCTTCCAAGGTCATGATATTCACACCTTCCCGGTTCATTTCATTCAACATGGAATACAGGGTGGTGGTTTTACCGGAACCGGTTGGCCCGGTCACCAACACTATCCCGTTCGGTCGCGACATCATCAGTTTCAGCTCATGATAGCTCTCCGAATCGAGTCCCAAGTCTTTCAACGGCACGATGCCTTTTTCACGATCCAAAATACGCAACACAAAATTTTCACCCTGACGCCCCGGTAGAGACGACACCCGGAAATCAATCTGCCGCCCATGCACCACCAGTTCCATCCGTCCGTCTTGCGGCATCCGTTGGTCGGTCAAATCCAAGTTGGCCATCACTTTCAAACGCACCACCAAGCCGGACCAAAAAGATTTATGTAACAACCGGATTTCCTGCAAAACACCGTCGATACGATATCGAATACGAATGTAATATTCTTCGGGCTCAAAGTGAATGTCCGAAGCACCTTTTTTGACGGCGTCGGTCAAAATGTTATCCACCAAACGCACCATCGGTTGGGAATACTCATCCTGAGTCGAGCGGTTATACGCTTCCGGCGACCCGGTTTCCAATTCCTTTAAAATACCGTCGATGGACAGCTCATAGCCATAAAAATGGTCAATGGCATTTTGAATCTCATTTTCGACCACCAAGACCGGGTCAATACGGATATCGCCCTGAATATGCCGCTTAAGATGGTCCATCAGTAAAATGTCGTCTGGGCTGGCCATGGCGATTTTTATGCGATCATCGTCCAGGCTGATCGGCATCACCAGATTGGCACGGGCAAAATCCTCCGACACCAACTCCAACGCTTTGGAGTCTGGCACCACGTCCTGCAAAGACATCGAAGAATACCCAACGACATCCCCGAGTATCTGACGTGCATCATGTTCCGACAAAAAACCAAGCGTAATGAGCACTTTACCGAGTTTTTTTCCGGTAACGCTTTGCTCCGTTAATGCGATACGCAACTGATCCGGAGTAATAAAACCGGCTTCGACCAAGCGATCGCCAAGGCGTCCTTTATCCATACAACCCTCTCATGAGGCGTTTGCTTCCTGTTTTAAAAACGCTTGCAAAGCCGTTACCCGCTGACGCACTTGCTCTTTTCGTTTTGCCGATAAAGGGTTGTTTGAGGCTTGCAAGACGACTTCATAATATTGTTTGGCTAGGGCATATTCGCCCAGCTTATCAAGGCTCACGGCTAAGTTTAAAGCGTAATCCCCACGATCCGGCGCCAGTTGGTAGGCCTTAAAATACTGTTTTTGAGCCGCAACCCAATCGTTTTTCTGGGCAAGCTGATGCCCCCTAGCGGCTTGAAGTGCGGCATTGTTCGGAAAACGCCGTGCCCGTTCTGCCAGAGAACCGATTGTTTTAGTGTCTCCCTGCATCTGGCTATTCAACATCAGTACGGCATCTTGTGCGGCTTGGTTTTGTGGGTCCAACTCGACAATACGCTGGTAATAGCGTAGAGCATTCGATTTTTGACCCTGTTTAACGGCCACCGCCGCGAGACCAAATAAAGCGGCGATGTTCTCGGCATCCTGCTGGTAAGCTAACGTATAAAAATGTCGTGCTTGTTTCAACTGCCCCGCTTGATAGGCTTGATAGCCTTTTTCAGCCTCCGTTGGTTCAGTCACCGCTACAATTTTCAAATGCCTTTCCGGCGTTACCGGAGGCGGCGACTCAAGTTCTTTTGAAGGCTTCTGCAATCGTTGTTTCGTTTCCGGGTTTAAAGCGGTTTTAGCCGGCATGTCTGCACCGGCTTCATCACTCGCCACAGCCATATCGGGAGCGGGACGTGCCTCGACCGCGGCGACAGTGTGACTGGAAGGCAACGCTTTATTCTTAGAGGATGCCGACATCACCGGCGTCGCGGTTTGATAGCCTGCCAAATCACGATTCATCGCCTGAGTTTGCATCTGAAAATAGGCCCAGCCGTAATACCCTAACCCAGCGAAAATAAAAACGGCCAAAGCGCTACCACCGAGCCAACGCACCGGGTGTGAAGCATGTTTTTGAGTCGATCGCATGGCTTGCAAGACCCCATGCGCTTGATTGCGCCTTACTTCCTCTTGCAGGCTTTCAGTTTGGTAGCCGGGTATTTGTGACAGGCTCCAGTCTGCATCACCAACCGTCGATAACGCAGGCTCGACAGCCAAAGAGTGCTTGTCTCTCGATACAGCCACCGAGCCATCTTTTTCGGAAGAAGCTATCCCAGCAGGCGATTCCAACGGAGCCTTGGTGGTATCGAAACGATGACCGGCTATCGTTTCCTGGTTTTGGCCAGGCCTGGGCGCTTTTGGTAAATCACTTCCCGCCACCTGTTTTTCCGCTGCGGCTTTTCGCAAGGCATCGAGCAACACACTCATTTAATTGCTCTTCGTTTGTAATAATGGTTTCATGGCTTTCAAATCACCGTGCTCAATATCCGGGTTATTGATAATAATCGGGCGAATGAAAATAATCAGTTCCGACTTTTGCACAGTGTCATCACGATAAGAGAATAAATCACCGACCCAAGGAATATCCGCCAGGCCGGGGACGCCTTCGCGCTGGTTGCTGTGAGTATCTTGAATCAACCCGCCGATAATCGCCGTTTGCTTATCACGTAACCGCAACACCGAGTCCATTTCCCGCTCTTGAATCACCGGTATTTTGCTGACAATATTTTCTTTCGCCAGCTCGGGATTAGGGTCGTCCACATAGCTGACGATGCGCGATAACGTCGGGCGAATATTCAACGATACTTCGCCGCCGTCGGTAATAAAAGGGGTCACATGCATCATGAAGCCGACTGGCACTGAATGGACCATGGTTTCATACGTCGTAAAGCCCGCACTCACCGAAGTGGCGGACTCTCGGTTCACATCAACGGTGAAATAAACTTCGTTTTTCACGACCTTCAATAAAGCGGCTTGGTTATTCATCGCCATGATTTTCGGGCTGGACAAGACCTTGGTGTCACCAAATTTTTGCAGCAACTTAATGCCCAGCGAGAAATCCCAGGTGCCCAAAGAGGTCAAATTAATCGAAAAGTTCGGATTGCTGGACAAGTTACTGCCCAACAGACTCTGCGTAATGGCACTGGAACCGGACGAATTCGACGTCACCGCACTCCAATCCACCCCGGCCTGGTATTGGTCATTTAACTCGACTTCCACCACCGTCGCCTCAATCAGCACCTGTTTATTGGTGCGGTGCAGTGTATTTTCTAAATAGGCGGCAATTTCTTTATGCTGACGTCCGGATGTAAACACGGTTAACAGGCCGGCTTCCTTATTGACCACCACATTTTGCACTTTTTCCGAGGTGGTTGATGTCACCGTCTCCATCGCCTGACGCCGGCTGTCCTGTAAATAAGACCCTTCCCAGTCATCTTCTCCTATATCCTGTCGGTTCGATTGGCGATCCCCATCATAGGTGCGTTTATGGGACACGGTTTTCACTGGCTTCACCTCCAGCATCGCCATGGCCGAAACATTTTCTTCCAGCGTTTTCCAAAAATCGTTCACGGCCTTGGTGTCCAGAGTGAACTGGCTGTTTTGGTTACCGTTATTCAGGTTCACGCCTTGTGCCACATTACCCACCGACATTTTCATAACGGTGGAATCATTAATGTTCTTGGTGACGTTGACATAATCAACTTCATAAGTCTTCCAAAAAGGCTTATCGGGCGAGATGACAATGGTATTGCCTTGCACTTCATAAAGCGCTCCGATTTGCGTCGTCACCCGAAGAAGAATCCGATCCAGCGGCTGGTTGATGGCATTAATGGTTACCCGGCCCTGCACCGATGACGATAAATCCAACTGTTTCCCGGCATTTTTCGCCAAGTTAAATAACAAGTCCGATACCGGGACATCAATGGCCGACACACTGTAACGCTTAATCGCTTTTTGCTGGCTTGGGTCCAAGTTAATGGGGTCGTCGGTCACCAGATCAGGAATCGCGGCCGGCTTGGCTACCGCCTTATTTAGGCCCTCTTCGGGCTTCAAGTGACCTTCCAGATTAAACTTATCCGAAACCGGCGGTGCCAACGGCTCTCGTTTCACATCATCCGATGTACTGCACCCTGTCAAAATCCAAAGCAGGCCTGGGAGAATTAACGCTATTTTTTTCATGATTATCTGTTCATTCCTTTTCATTCCTGCCTAAGCCCCAGCTGAAAAGACTTGGGGCTTAGCGGTTGCGCGATCATCTCTTCCACATTAGACACGGATACAATACGTGGGGTTCCGCCCGACAAGGTTTTCAGATCGGTTTGTTTAGTTTGCAAAGATGCGCCATCTTTGGCCCGTGGATCGTAAAGCAAACGAAACTGGATCGTCGATGATTTGTCTTGTGTGTCAATCAGTGCAAATAAATGGGCTCGGTTGGCCAACTCCAGTCCATTCAAAACCTTGGAATATACATCGTCAAAGTCCTGTAACGGCATCGCATTGATTAAAATTAATGGTTTGGCGGGCGCCTGAGACTTCAAAAAATGCCGGGCCTGGCGATCCATATCCGTTAGCTGAACTAAACGTTCGCCGCTGACCCCTAAACGCTCGGCGGCATCCAACAACTGCTGCGAGGCCTGCTGCCAAGCAAGCGCTTTTTCAGGCGTTTGCGACACCGAGCTTGAATCGTGCGCCGCATTACCCCACCACAAAGCCAGAATCACGGCCACTCCGCCCAAAGAAGCGGCTATTCCGAATGGCAGACGATAATTTCCAGAAGAGGGACTGGAAAACAGCCCGTTAAGATGAGACGTTTTTAATTGCGTGTCGCCCTTTGAAAACGCCACCATCAATAATTTGTCGGCCAGCAGATTAATGGAACGAGGCAAGCCACCGGTAGCGCCCCGAATGCGTTTAGCCATTTTCATCGTGAACAGATCAGCCTGCATGTAACCGGCTACCCGCATTCGATAATTTAAATAATGCATCACTTCATCATCGTTTAACGGTTGAATCGTAAAGTGATTGGCAATGCGGTCCTTAAACGGGCGAACACGCGGGTCCTGTAAAGTCACGTCCAGTTCCGGCTGACCGAACAACACCATTTGCAACAGCTTGTCATCCGCGGTTTCCAGATTGCCCAGCAAACGTATTTCTTCAAGCGTATCCAGCATCATCGCCTGAGCCTCATCCACCAACATCACCACGCGCCGATTCTGACGATATTCGTCAATCAAAAAGCGATTCAAGCGATTCATCAAATCCGCTTTGCCATCCTCAGGATTGACCGATATCGCCAATTCGGAACAAATAAATTTCAATAACGCTTCCGCCGACAGATTCGGTGAGGAAATATAGACCTGAATATAGTTATCCGGCAACATGTCCGACAACAGCCGTAACAAAGTGGTTTTGCCCACGCCCACTTCACCGGTTACGGTAATAATGCCATCGCCCCGTTCAATGGAAAACAATAAAGCCTGCGTAATTTCTTCACGCGCCGCTTGTTTGTAAAAGAAAGTCAGGTCCGGTGAAATTTTAAAAGGGAGTTTCTTAAGACCAAAGAAGGAACAATACATAAATTTTTGACAACCACACTGATCGGCTCACTTATTTCGCTTGCTTTAACGACACCTTCAGGCATTCTTTTAAATAAGGAACCGAAGTTTAAAGTTTGTATATATGATAACAACTTAAGCGCCACCCCGTGAGTGTTTTACACGCTCGAAACCGCGAAAACGGCCAGGCACCCACCCGCTTTGTTTAACGCCAACAACAGCACTATTTTAATCCGTAAAAATACGATGCTCAAATGGTTAATCCAATTTTGACCAGGCCTGGTGGTTCCTGACAATCCGGCACAAAAAAACCTGCACGAGGCAGGTCTTTCAATAATCGGTTGGAAAAACGCTTTTTCAGGCGCTTTACACAGCCAACTTAGTTCTTTTCTTGGTCAACGATTTTGTTGGCGGAGATCCAAGGCATCATCGCACGCAACTTGCGTCCGACCACTTCGATACCATGTTCTTCGTTCAAGCGACGCTGAGCCGTCATAGACGGATAGTTCGACTGACCTTCCAAGATGAATTTCTTCGCGTATTCACCGGTTTGGATGTTTTTCAATGCTTGACGCATGGCTTCACGCGACTCATCGTTAATCACTTGTGGTCCCGTAACATACTCGCCGTACTCAGCATTGTTGGAAATCGAGTAGTTCATGTTGGCAATCCCGCCTTCGAACATCAAGTCAACAATCAGCTTCAACTCGTGCAGACATTCAAAGTACGCCATTTCCGGCTCATAACCCGCTTCAACCAACGTATCGAAACCGGCTTTAACCAACTCAACCGCACCACCGCATAATACGGCTTGCTCACCGAACAAATCGGTTTCGCACTCGTCACGAAAGGTGGTTTCGATAATACCGGTACGACCGCCACCGATGGCAGACGCATAGGACAAAGCGATGTCTTTTGCTTTACCGGACGCATCTTGTTCAACCGCGATCAAATCCGGAATCCCGCCGCCACGAACAAATTCAGAGCGAACAGTGTGGCCCGGCGCTTTCGGCGCAATCATCACAACGTCCAAGTCTTTACGAGGTTCGATTTGGTTATAAATGATGGCAAAACCGTGCGCAAAGGCCAAAACCGCACCTTGCTTGATATTCGGTTCGATTTCTTCTTTATACAACACCGATTGGAACTCATCCGGCGTCAAAATCATGATCATGTCAGCATTCGCGACAGCCGTTGCAACGTCGGCCGTTTTCAAGCCATACCCTTCGGCCTTCTTGATGGAAGAAGACCCGGCACGCAAACCAACGGTAACGTCCACACCGGAATCCTGCAGGTTAGCCGCATGCGCGTGCCCCTGAGAACCAAAACCGATAATCGCAACTTTCATGCCTTTAATAATTGAAAGGTCACAATCTTTATCGTAATAAACTTGCATTGTTTTTCCTTAAAAGTAAGTTAATCGTAATTAAGAGACCTTCGCATGAGTCAATGACACGGCTAAAAAAGGTTAAAATACACGGCTTCAGCGTTAAAAAACTCGGCAATAGCTGATTCTATTACCCGCGTTTTTCGCCTTGAATCCGCCTATTTTTCCTCTTTTTTACCTCACCCCCTAACTCATGCAAAGGTCTCAATAAATCTTATTGTCTAATTCGGATTGCATTACAGGTGAAGTGACTTTTCACCGCGCATCAAACCAACGGCACCGGAGCGAACAACTTCCACAATCAGGCCTTCGTCAATGGCATCGATAAAAGCATCAAGCTTCTGAGTTTCGCCCACCAACTGAATGGTGTAAATATTGGTGGTGACATCAACAATGGTTCCGCGGAAAATATCGCACAATCGTTTGATTTCTTCACGCATGCCACCGACGGCTTTCAACTTCAACAGCATCAATTCCCGCTCGATGTGCTGACCTTCGGTAATATCCACCACCTTGATCACATCAATCAAACGATTCAGGTGTTTAACGATTTGCTCAACCTGTTGCTCATCTCCACTGGTGACCAACGTCAAACGAGACATGGTCTCATCATCGGTCGGCGCCACCGTCAAAGCGTGAATATTGTAGCCACGAGCGGAAAACAAACCGGCCACACGAGACAGCGCACCGGACTCATTTTCAATCAACATTGAAATAATATGTTTCATTCGTCTCTCCCCTTTACACCAAAATCATCTCGTCCAGACCGGCACCGGCAGGAATCATCGGATAGACGTTCTCCTGCTGATCGGTCACGATGTCAATAAAGACGAAACGATCTTTGTATTGTTCGGAAAAGACTTCTTCCAACTCTTGCTTCATCGTTTTCGGGTTGTCGATGCGAACACCGACATGCCCATAGGCTTCGGCCAGTTTCACAAAGTCCGGAAGGGAATCCATGTACGACATCGAATAGCGACGATCATAGAAGAATTCCTGCCATTGACGCACCATCCCCAGGAAGCCGTTATTTAAACAAACCACCTTAATCGGCAAACCATACTGCAAGCAGGTCGACATTTCCTGGATATTCATCTGAATCGACCCTTCGCCGGTAACACAAATAACGGTCGAATCCGGGAAAGCGGCTTGAACACCCATGGCCGCCGGCAAACCAAAGCCCATCGTCCCCAGGCCGCCGGAATTAATCCAACGACGCGGCTTATTGAACTTATAGTATTGCGCGGCAAACATTTGATGTTGCCCCACATCAGACGTCACATAGGCATCACCTTTGGTGATTTCCCAAATGGTTTCCATTGCCGCTTGAGGCTTGATTTTGTGACCCACTTGGTCATAACGCAAACAGTTGGTAGCACGCCAGGCCTCAATTTGTTCCCACCAGCTTGCCAGGGCTTCTTTATCCACGCTTTTTTTGCTTTTATTCAGCAAAGACAGCATTTCCAACAACACCTGCTTGACCGGCCCGACGATCGGGACATCAACGGCCACGTTTTTGGAAATGGACGCTGGATCGATATCGACATGAATGACGCGAGCATCCGGGCAGAACTTTTCCAAGTTCCCAGTGACCCGGTCGTCGAAACGCGAGCCGATGGCAATAATCACATCGGAGTTATGCATCGTCAAATTGGCTTCATAGGTGCCATGCATCCCCAGCATTCCGACAAACTGCTTATCTTCCGCCGGATAAGCGCCCAACCCCATCAAGGTGTTGGTTACCGGAAAGCCCAAGGCACGCGCCAATTCCGTCAAAGCTTCCGACGCGCCGCCAAGCACCACACCACCACCGGTGTAAATGATCGGTTTTTTCGCTTTCAGCATCATGTCGATGGCTTTTTTAATTTGTCCGCTATGGCCTTTCGTTACAGGTACATAGGAGCGCAAACTGACTTCTTGTGGATATTCATAAGAGCTTTTGGCATTTTGGACATCTTTCGGGATGTCGACCACGACCGGACCGGGTCTACCGGTCGTTGCGATATAAAAGGCTTTTTTGAGCGTCATCGCGAGGTCATTGACATCCTTGACCAAGAAGTTGTGTTTGACGATCGGTCTTGTAATGCCTACCGTATCGATTTCCTGGAACGCATCCAGGCCAATCATATTGGTGGCCACCTGGCCGGTAATGACAACCATTGGAATTGAATCCATATAAGCTGTCGCAATACCTGTGACGGTATTGGTGGCACCCGGCCCGGATGTTACAAGAGCGACCCCTGGTAAACCTGTAGAGCGCGCGAACCCGTCTGCTGCATGAACCGCAGCCTGTTCATGACGGACCAACACGTGTTTGATTTTACGTGCATCCGTATCCAGGGCATCATAGATAGGCAACGCCGCCCCTCCAGGATACCCCCAAATATGCTCTACGCCCTCATCTTCCAAATAATGAACAAGAATCTGGGCACCAGTTAATTCCACAACAACGGTCCTCCGTTTTGGTCGTAAAGCCATCAAACACGAATCGTTTTACCGGTTCGACAGCTTTTCGACGTTTAAAAATAACTTTAAAAACAAAGCCCTGCCGTTTCGCAGGGTAAGCAAGCGATTATAACGAACTTAGGGGCTTTTATAAACCCATAAGTTGAAATTAATCGGCTTGAGAATCACCGGAATGAGAAGCGCCGAACGGCGCTTAACGAAACTCCGGTAAAAACATGTTTTGACGATAATGCTTCAATTCTTCAATCGACTCATAGATGTCGTCCAGCGCCAGATGCGCGCCTTTTTTCTTATGGGAGGCATACACGCTCGGCGCCCAGCGCCGGGCCAGTTCTTTTAGGCTGGACACGTCCAAGTTGCGATAATGGAAAAACGCTTCCAACTCCGGCATTTGTTCAATCAGAAAACGGCGATCCTGACAAATGGTATTGCCGCACATCGGCGATTTGCCTTTCGGTACAAAATCTTTCAAAAACTCCAGTGTCTGCAATTCCGATTCACGCATCGAAATATCGCTTTCCTGCACCCGCTTGGTCAAACCGGAGTTGCCGTGATGCGTGGTACACCATTCATCCATTCCGTCCAGGTAATGCTGTTCCGTCTGAATCGCAATCACCGGTCCTTCGCCCAGCACATTCAATTCGGCATCCGTTACCACCGTGGCGATTTCGATAATCTGATCGGTTTTATGGTCTAAACCGGTCATCTCCAGATCAATCCAAATCAAATTATTTTCAGACTTCATCACTACACTCATTGAACCTTTTAAACTAGAATAGGCGCTAGTTTAAACTTTATTCGAGCCAGCCTCAACGCGCACGATGCCGGAAATACGGAATTCAACACCTCTCCGGCGGCCAAACAGAACGGCACGGCTGAACAGACAACCCAATAAGAAAGACCAAATAAGGCAGCGCCCCATGAATTGGATTACCGTATTATTTGTAACCACCCTGATTCTCAATCTGGTCATCGAGCTGTGGCTCAATATCAAAAACCAGTTTCACATTGGCTTACACCGCGATAAGGTTCCACCCGATTTTCAATCCGTAATCACCGAAGAAGCTCACCACAAAGCCGCCGACTACAGTCGTACCAAGTTACAACTCTCTCGATTTGTACTGTTTTTCGACGCCGCCGTGTTACTGTTCATGACACTCGGCGGCGGATTTCAGGAAATTTATAACTACTGGCTGGCCACGGATTTATCGCCCATCTGGCGCGATGTCGGTTTCCTGCTATCAACCTTCTGGTTTTTGTCGTTACTGCACATTCCGTTCGCCATCATCTCCACCTTTAAAATCGAAGAGGCTTTCGGGTTTAATAAAATGACCGTTGGTAAATTCATATCCGACCTCATCAAACAATGGTTACTCGGGCTCATCATCGGCCTACCGCTGGCTTGGGCGGTTTTATCCATTATGAATGCCTATTTCGACCAGGCCTGGTGGTTTTACACTTGGGTGCTTTGGGTGGCGTTCAACCTTGTTTTGCTTTGGGCTTACCCAAAGTGGATTGCGCCGATTTTCAACAAGTTCACCCCACTGGAAGACGGCGAAATGAAACAACGTATCGAAGCCCTGCTGGAGCGCACCGGGTTCGAGTCCAACGGCATTTTTGTGATGGACGGCTCCTCGCGCTCCGGTCACGGCAACGCTTACTTCACCGGCTTTGGCAAGAACAAACGTATTGTGTTTTTCGACACGCTGCTGGAATCCTTGACGCCGGAAGAAGTCGAAGCAGTCTTGGCGCATGAATTGGGGCACTTCAAACATGGCCACATTAAAAAGCGCATGATCGAATCCTTCGCCTTAAGCTTTGCCGGCTTGTTTGCTCTGGGCTGGTTAACCCAATTACCCGCTTTTTATCAAGGCTTGGGCATGACATCTCAAACTCCGGCTGCCGCGTTGTTGCTGTTTATGACCGCCATTCCGGTAATGTTCTTTTTCTTCGGACCGGTTGCGGCCTTCAAAAGCCGCAAGCATGAATTCGAAGCCGATGCCTTCGCATCACAAACCACCGGCTCGGCACCATTGATTTCCGCGCTGCTGAAAATGTATCGCGACAATGCCAGCAGCCTGACGCCGGACCCCACCTATTCGGCGTATCACGACAGTCATCCGCCGGCAAAAATTCGCATTGACCATTTAAAATCGCTTGAAAAGTAAAGTCCAAACCCCTATTGAAAGCGCTCAAGCGCAACGTTATTAACGAAATCAAACACAGGAACCGTAATTTATGTCACACGAATTGCCACTGAAAGACCAATCCTGCACAGAGATTGAAAAAGGCAGCAAGCCACTCATCATCCCCACCATCGAGAGTTACCTTTCGCAAATGCCAGGCTGGGATGTACCACTGGACTACCAAACCCTGACTAAGACCTTTTCCTTCAAAAACTACCACCAAACCGTGTCGTTCGTGAACGCCATCACCTGGGTGGCACACAAAGAAGATCATCACCCCGAGATTTGCTTTGGGTATAATCAATGCAAAATCACCCTGACGACGCACAACATCAAAGGGTTAAGCCAAAACGACTTCATTCTGGCGGCCAAAATCGACGCCTTGCTGGATTAACCCACCCTTAACCAAAGAAACTTTCGTGGCGAAACGCAAACTCAACCAACAACAGCAACGACGGGTCAAGCAAAAGCAGCATCACGCCCGCACCGCCACGGAAACCGCCGGCGATTCACAATTGGGCGAACAACAACCAGGCCTGGTCATTACCAACTTTGGAAAACGGCTATTAGTGGAGTCCGAAGACGGGCAACTCTATAATTGCGCCGTACGTCAGCACCTGGGCAAACTGGTCGCCGGCGACACCGTTATCTGGCAAACCGACATTGAACCCAATACCGGCGTCGTGGTGTCGGCCGATTCACGCCACCAAGAACTGAGTCGCCCCGGCTTCCGTGGCCAAAAACGCATGGTGGCGGCAAACATCGACCTTTTAGGGATCGTCACCCCCATCGAACCCGGCGTCCATCCCGACATGATCGACCGTTACCTGGTCACCGCGCATCAAATGCAATTGCCGGTGCTGATTTTAATCAATAAAATTGATTTGATGGCCTCCGAAGAACATTGGGAAGCCATTGCCGAATTATTAATTCCTTACGATGAGCTGGGACTCGACATTCTGCCGGTTTCCGCCGAAAACGGTGATGGCATTGAAGAATTAAGAGCACTTTTAACCGGCAAAAATAGTGTTTTTGTCGGCCCGTCGGGCGCCGGAAAATCCTCCCTAATTAAAGCCCTGATTCCCGATATCGACATCAAAACCAGCGAATTATCCGAATCGACCGGATTGGGCAAACACACCACCACCAACAGTATTTTGTACCACCTGCCGGAGGAAACCGACGTCAACCCAGGTCACGCCGGAAACATCATCGACTCGCCCGGTGTTCGTCAATTCAGCCCGACGCCTTGCGAATTACACGAACTGGAAGCCGCCTACCCTGATTTTGACCCCTTTCTAGGGCAATGCAAATTCAGCAACTGCACCCACACCACCGAACCCGACTGCGCCATTCGTAACGCCGTCGAAAACGGCGACATTCACTATTCCCGCTACCAAAGCTTCCAACGATTACGCGAAGAGTTCGCCAACGAATCTCATTAACTCCTCAACCCGATTGTTTGAAAACCTCCTAAGATTCACTTATCCACCTTTAAAAACTTTTATTCTTTTTGATATTGAAAATTACTCTCATTTTCTTTAATATTGTTACCAACTTTCGTGATTTTTTATTAGGAATGGGATCGCATATGGTCGAACTGAATAACGTCTGCATCAACTTAGGTAAGCAATCCTTATTCAAGGAGTTCACTCTTTCGTTTGCGAGCGGTGAAATCATTGGGCTGCTGGGCCCAAGCGGCTGTGGCAAAACCACCCTATTGCGTTCCATTGCCGGTTTCACAACCATTCAATCCGGCGTTATCACGATAGACGACCGATGCCTGGCCTGTGACGGCCGATCCCTGCCCCCGGAAAAACGTAACATCAGCATGGTGTTTCAAGACCACGCCCTTTTTCCACACTTAACGGTTGCAGAAAACATTGCCTTTGGTCTGCGCGGCCAAGCCAAAACCGAACAACGCCATCGTGTCGAAGAACTGTTGACCATGATTCATTTGAACGACTTGGCGAACCGTTACCCGCACGAAATTTCCGGCGGGCAACAACAACGCGTCGCCCTGGCACGTGCCTTAGCTCCAAAACCAGCATTGGTATTACTGGATGAACCTTTTTCAAATTTGGATCCGGCTTTACGTCATCGACTGGCAGAAGAAACCCGCCAATGGTTAAAGCAAGAAAACACACCGGCTTTACTGGTCACGCACGACGAAACCGATGCCCAAACGCTGTGCGACCATTACGGCACGCTCACCGAATCAAAAATTCAATTCACCAAGCCGACGGCAGCCTAGGCCAACTAGGGCAAGGCGCTTAAAGCACACAACACCTCAGGAGACCTTTGTGAAACGACTTGGACTGAAAAACGCTTTCATCACTACCCTACTTTCCATCAGCAGCCTAGCCATGTTCAGTACATCAAACCTGGCCTACGCCGATGATGACTTAGTGGTTTACTCTTCTCGAAAAGAACACTTAATCAAACCACTGTTCGACCAATTCACCAAGGAGACCGGCATCCCGGTCACGCTACAGACCGGCAAGGCCAACGCTTTAATTGAACGCCTGAAAGCAGAAGGTAGCCGAACGCCCGCCGACATTTTCATGACCGTTGATGCCGGTAACCTTTGGTATGCCGCACAACAAGGCTTATTCCAACCCATGAACATGGACCAAATTCAATCGCGCATCCCAGCTCACCTGAGAGACCCGAACAATCTTTGGACCGGGCTATCGGTGCGCGCCAGAACCATCGTGTATCACTCCGAGCGCGTTCAACCCTCCGAATTGTCGAGTTACGAAGCTTTGGCAGACAACGCCTGGCACGGAAAGCTGTGCCTACGCACCTCAAAAAAGGTATACAACAAATCGTTAGTAGCAGCGATGATCGACCACGACGGCGCGGCCAAAACCGAGCAGGTGCTCACAGGCTGGGTAAACAACTTGGCGGCCAAGCCACAAGCCAAAGACTCTCAAGTGCTCAAGGCAATTGAAGCCGGTCAATGCGATGTCGGCATCGTCAACACCTACTATTACGGTCGTATGCAAGATAAGAATCCGCAAACCCAGGTTAAACTCTTTTGGGCCAACCAAAAAAGTTACGGTACGCACATTAATGTGTCGGGGGCAGGCATTCTCAAACACGCCAAACACCCAAAAGCCGCACAAAAACTCTTGAACTGGCTGGCGTCGAACAAAGCGCAAAAACAATTCGGTGGCGCCAATAAAGAATACCCGGCCAACCCGTCTGTCCCATTGGACCCGCAAGTCGCCAGCTGGGGCCACTTTAAAGCCGACGACCTGAACCTGGCCATCGTCGGAAAACGTCAGGCCGAAGCGGTCAAACTAATGCAGAAGGCCCACTACAAGTAAACAACGACACCCTCTCCTAAGACATTGAGCCCTTTTTTGAGAGGGCTTTTTTTTGCAAAACGCCTAGGGTTGCTTTTAGCTGCGTTTTTAGGTCTTGTTTTTAGGTCTGCTTTTAAAAAAGACCATGACAACAACAATCAAGCGCCTGCCAAACCAGATGAAAAAGCCAGATGGAAAAGCATAGGATTCCAAACCGTAACCGATTAAAATAACCATTTTCGGCACGGGTGCCGGTAACCGGATGACATCATCACATACCATAACGAACACCAGACAAACATCAAAAGGTCGACTTTGAAACCCTTCACCCTGTTTTCCAAACTGGCGCTCTGGGCATTGATACTGCTCATCTCTCTTCCCATTCTGAGTCTCGGCTTTTCCTGGCACAGCATAGACGGGGAGCTTTGGCAGCACCTTTCAGACAATCTGTTGTTCGAATTACTCGGAAACACCTTCCAACTGTTATTGGGCGTCGCCATCGGTACCGGCCTGCTCGGCATCAGCCTGGCCTGGCTGGTCACACGATGTGAATTCCCGGGAAGGCGCTGGTTCGAATGGTTGCTATTTTTACCCTTTGCCGTGCCGGCCTACGTGTTGGCATTTGTCTTTTTAGGCCTGTTCGATTATGCCGGGCCGGTACAGTCTTTGTTGCGAGAAACCTTTCAGTGGCAAGGAGGCATCGATATCCGAGAAGGCGTCTGGGGTGTCGCCATCATTATGAGTTTGGTGTTTTACCCCTACGTATACCTTCTGGCACGCAGCGCGTTTTTAGCCCAGCCGCCAAGCTATACCGAAGCCGCCCGAAACCTCGGCAATTCACCTTTTCGCGCCTTTTTGAGAGTCTCCCTACCACTGGCACGCCCTGCCATCATCGCGGGACTATCTCTCGCGCTAATGGAAGTACTGGCCGACTTTGGCACCGTCGCCATTTTCAACTACGACACTTTCACCACCGCCATCTATTCCAGCTGGGTCGATTATCGCTCGCTGGAAACCGCAGCCCAACTCTCCACCTTGCTACTCATCATTGCAGCCACACTGATTGCGCTGGAACATTACCAACGTGGCAAACGGGCCTTTCACAGCGGCCTACCCAGGCAGCAAGCTCGCTATCACCTAACCGGCTTTAAAGCAGCGGCCACCTGGATATACCTGACCAGCGTACTGGCATTGGCTTTCGGCCTGCCGCTGGTGCAACTGTCACTTTGGAGCTTGGAATCCTTCACCGCCTGGGACCCCCGTCTCACTGAATGGATCGGGAACAGCTTGCTTCTGGCTGTGTTTTCAGCGCTCCTGACTGTATTCATTGCACTCATACTCAATGCAATCATCCACAACCAACCCCTTAACCGACTGCAACGGTTTGGGATCCGCTTCACCACCTTAGGGTACGCTCTGCCCGGCTCGGTATTGGCGGTGGGCGTCATGCTGTTTTTGTTTGAACTGGACGGATGGTTTAAGGGTGCTTTATGGTTTAGCGGCGGGCTCTTTGCACTCATCATTGCTTACATGGTGCGCTTTATGGCCGTGGCCTTCGGGCCGGTGGAAAGTAGCTTTAAAACCATCAAGCCATCCATCAGCGAAGCGGCCAGAAACCTCGGTGCCACCCCTTTTGAACTGGTCAAGCGCATCTATTGGCCGCTACTGACGCCGGGCCTTTTGACGGCTTTATTTCTAGTGACTTTAGACATCTTGAAAGAATTGCCGGCGACCTATTTATTACGCCCATTTGGCTGGGATACCTTAGCCGTGCGCACATTTGAACTCAGCACGGAAGGCTTGTACGAGGCGGCCGCATTACCGGCACTGGTTTTAATGGGAATTGGCCTGGCAGGCCTGGTCATTATTGAAATATTACGGGCGCGTACCGAAAAACGATAGCTCCCGTAAAGCGGTACGCTCAAATGTCACTGTCACTGGTTTGAAACGAACCAAACGGAAACCATATAAAAGAAAGCCGTGCCGCCCAAAATCGCGACCACCCAAAATAGAAACACCCAACCGATGTGATAAGGCTTTCCAGTCAGCTTCAGTACATACCAACTGGCAATCGTTAACAGAATGATAAACAACCAAACTTTTATAATCATCTCGGTAAGCTCCACTTTCCTGTAAATCGATAACGTTATACCATATCCGATTAAATAAACGCCTATTTCCCATTTTCAAAGGGCGTTTTCCGCCCCCCAATTTCTCTTTCATATAAGCTTAAGCAAACCTTCATCCATACTTTCTCAACACTTAACGAAAAAACAGCAGCAATGCTCCATATATTGGCCCCCGTTCAAGCTTCCTTAAGGTTTTAGGCTTGACTAATGTTATGAATTCGTTTGTAATTGCATCCAGGGTTAAACCCGACTTTTTTTATCGTGCTTAGGAGAGTACAAAAATGAAAAAATTACTACTTGCATTATCTGCAACTTCTTTGATTGCTTTCGGTTCTGCTGCCAATGCAGCAGGTGACGCTACAGCTGGTCAAGCCGCTTACTCTACTTGTGTAGGTTGTCACGGTGCAGCTGGTGAAGGTGGTGTTGGACCAAAACTAGCTGGTCAATCCGCCGCTGACATCGTTGCTAAACTACATAAGTATAAGTCTGGCGAACAAGTGGGTCCAATGACTTCCATGATGGCGCCAATGGCCGCAGGTCTTTCTGACGCTGACATTGAAAACATCGCGGCTTACGTCCAAACGCTTTAATTAGCCCTCGCTACTTAAAGTCAAAAAAGCCGCTCTTATGCGGCTTTTTTTGTTTGCGTAGTCTGCGCCAGCGATTCCCACCCCGTCCCGTCTTTCTTGACCTGACCGCCGGAATCGTTTTTAATAAGCGCATCCAAAAACAATCAAAGCGAGTTAAAGCCATGAAAAAACTATTTTTAATCGCCTTCTCCTCCGGCTTATTGTTCAGCCAGGCAGCTTTTTCAGCTGACATGCCAGCCAAAGCCAAGACTTGTGTAGGCTGTCACGGCGTGGATGGAAACAGCGTTGTTCCTAATTTTCCGAAATTGGCCGGACAACACGCTCAGTACCTTGAAAAAGCACTTAAGGACTTTAGAGATGGTTTTCGCAAAGACGCGACGATGCAAGCCTTCGCGAAAAACCTAAGTGACAAAGAAATCAAGGAATTGGCTAACTACTACGCGTCTCAAAAAGCCAAGTAAACCCAAAACAACAATACGGCTTTCGCCTCCCGTTCATCTCTCCTTATAAACTCGGACGAAAGCCAACCCAGCACCCGCAACTTGCAAAAAGCGGCCGGAAAACATAACACCCTGAAATTGTTTGAGTTCTCTCAACAATTCAAAACAAATCTTTTATAATTTCTCTTTTGAATGTAAGGCGATGAAAACCCGATGAGCGACAAATCCAAATCTCTTGCCAAAGATAAAATCAAAATCCTTCTACTGGAAGGCCCACACCAAACCGCCACTGACGTATTCAATGAAAACGGCTACTACAACATCGAATACCATAAAGGTTCGCTATCCGGCGACGAATTGAAAGCTAAAATCGCCGACGTACACTTCATTGGCATCCGTTCACGCACCAATTTAACGGCCGACGTCCTAGACGCCGCCAAAAAACTGGTTGGCATCGGCTGTTTCTGCATTGGCACCAACCAAGTGGATCTACACGCGGCCATGATAAAGGGCATTCCGGTCTTCAACGCCCCTTTCTCCAATACCCGCTCCGTGGCCGAACTGGTTTTGGGCGAGCTGCTTCTGTTGTCACGTGACATTCCGGCCAAAAACGCCAAGGTCCATCGTGGCGAATGGGATAAATCGGCCACCGGCTCCGTAGAAGTTCGTGGCAAAACGCTCGGCATCATCGGATACGGTCATATCGGTACGCAATTGAGCATCATGGCGGAAAGCATCGGTATGCGCGTCAACTTCTACGACATCGAAACCAAACTGCCACTCAGCAACGCTCGACAAGTAAAATCACTGGACGACCTGTTACAGATGTCGGATGTCGTTACCCTGCACGTTCCGGAAACCGACGAGACCAAGAACATGATGGGCGAAGCCGAATTTGCCAAAATGAAAAAAGGTGCTATTTTCATTAACGCGGCACGCGGCACCGTCGTCGACATTGACGCCTTGGCCAAAGCCATTCAATCCGGCCATCTGGCCGGAGCCGCCATCGACGTTTTCCCACAGGAACCGAAGTCCAACAAAGAAGAGTTTGTCTCCCCATTGCGCGGACTCGATAATGTCATCCTGACACCACACATCGGTGGCAGCACCGAAGAGGCTCAGGAAAACATCGGGCAGGAAGTGGCCACCAAACTGGTTCGCTATTCCGACACCGGCACGACCCTATCGGCCAAAAACTTCCCGGAAGTTTCCCTGCCGGAACACAAAAACCGCAGTCGTCTATTGCACATTCACCGAAATCAACCGGGCATCATGACGCAAATCAACGAATCCTTCGGTCAGCATGAAATCAACATTGCCGCACAGTACCTGCAAACCAATTCCGAAATCGGTTATGTGGTCATCGATCTGGATTCAAAAGACCGCGAAACTGGAATGAAAGAATTAAAAGCCATTGACGGCACCATTCGTATTCGAGCCATTCACGGTTAACGGTCCATCTTTCCGGCTTTCCAAAAGCCGGAAAGCTTTCCTTTCCCGACCTGCCGGTTTCCCCGCGACCGCTAAAAATCCTGCAATATCAAACGGAATCCATTAAAATAAGCGCCTTCTAACGTTTGTTTTCCCGTTTCTTTCCAAGGTTATTTCATGATTTCGACTGATGCTTCCGTTTTTGAGATTTTTCCCGAAGAGTTCGTCTATCCAACGGATACCGATGCCCTTCGTCAACGCATTCAAGCAGCCTTGCAGAAAAAACAACCCATTACCATGCGCGCCGGGGGAACCTCACTGGGGGGGCAAGCCATCGGTTCGGGCCTGTTGGTCGATATCTCCAAACACTTGACTCGCATTTTGGACTATCGCCCGGAACAAAAAGAAGTCGATGTCGAACCCGGTGTCATTCAAGATGACCTCAACGCCTTCGTAAAACAGGACAACCTGCGCTTTGCACCGGACACCTCAACCTCGAATCGCGCTATGATTGGCGGCATGATCGGCAACAATTCCTGCGGTTCCTATTCGGTCTATTACGGCACGACCCGTGACCACGTCAAAGCCGTGGAAATGATATTGGCGGATGGCTCTCAGGTTCGTTTTGACGACTTGAGTGCGGAACAGCTACACGATAAATTGAATTTACAAACCTTGGAAGGTGAGATTTACCGTACCGTCATTGATCTACTGGAAAAGCACGGTCCGGAAATCGTTGAACACTTTCCCGACCCGTCGATTGTACGCCGCACCACCGGTTATGCATTGGATGTACTTTACACCGATTATCAGCCGTTTAACCCGGATGGAAAACCGTTCAATTTAACCCCATTAATTTGCGGCAGCGAAGGCACCTTGGGCGTGATTACGCAAGCCACCTTAAACCTCGTGGATTTGCCGACGCACCGCCAGTTGTTCTGCGCCCATTTCAATTCAGTGGCCACCGCCATGAAAGCCGTGCCGGAATACCTGCAATACGACCCGGCCGCGATTGAAATCATCGACAAAGCCACTCTGGACGGCACCAAAAACAACGCCGAACAAACGCAAAACCGCTTCTGGGTGAAAGAAGACCCAGAAGCGGTTCTGGTGGTGGAGTTGTTTGATGAAGACGCCGACCACTTGCAGGAACGCCTAAAAAGTGGCCAGGCCTGGATGTTAGCGCAAGGTGCTTATGCCTGCCCGATTATCGAACCGCAAGACAGTGGCAAAGTCTGGAACCTGCGCAAAGCCGGATTGGGCCTTTTGATGGGAAAACCGACGCGCCAGAAAGCCGTCGCGGTGATTGAAGATGCGGCCATTCCCGTCAAAGCCTTACCGGATTTTTATCAAGACACCCAACAGTTAATGGGCGAACTGGGCATTGGCTGTGTCTATTACGGACACGCTTCAGTCGGATTGATTCACGTCCGACCGGAAATGGATCTGGCCACCGAGGATGGTCGCCGTACCTTCCAGACGGTTGCGGAGCGCAGTTCACAACTGGTTAAAAAATACCGCGGCGCCATTTCCGGTGAACACGGCGACGGCCGTATTCGCGCGCCCTTCATCAAAGAACAGGTCGGCGAGGCCGTGTACAGTTATCTGGTGCAACTTAAGCGTGCGTTTGACCCGGAAAACCTGTTCAATCCAGGCGTGATTATCGGCGATGCGCCGATTACCGCCAATTTGCGCGCCGATCGCCAACCCAAACAATTACTCAGCCCCGGCTACGATTGGTCGAAAGATCTGTCTTTGATGGATGCCGTGGAAAAATGCAACGGGGCCGGCGCCTGTCGTAAATCCCCTGGCAACGGCACCATGTGCCCGTCTTACCAGGCGACCCGTGAAGAAAATTATTCCACACGCGGCCGTAGCAACTTATTACGCCATGCCTTGACCGAACCGAACCCGATTAAAGCTTTGAACCAAGAGGAGCTGCAGGATGCCCTCTCCTTATGCTTGGGATGTAAAGCCTGTAAAACCGAATGCCCGGCCAGTGTGGACATGGCCCGTTTGAAATCGGAAGTGCTGTATCAAATCAACCGTTTTTCACTGAGCAAACTCTCCATTAAGTTCTACGGTCAACTCATGCGTTTGGGTGCGATTTTTCCGGCCATTTATAATTGGACACAAAATCGGTCTCTGGTGAAAAAAGTGATGGGCGTGGATATTCGTCGCACCTTACCCAAACTGGAGAAGCAGTCACTGAGCGCTTGGTGGAAACAGCACTCAAAAACCGCCTCTGAAACACCGAAAAACACCCATCATACTATTTGGATATTGGCAGACCTATACATCCAGTACCAGGAACCGAAAATCGGTCAGGCGGCCATTCAAACGCTTGAAATGCTGGGCTTCGATGTCAAGCCGGTGTTTTTAAAATCGTCGCCGCGCGCGCTGCTCAGCCAAGGGTTGCTGAAAGAAGCCAAACAAGCCCTGAGCGAGATTCAACAGCAACTCAAAGACGTCGCCGAAACGGACTACATCGTCGGCATCGAACCGTCGGATACGCTGGTCTGGCGTGATGAGGCCAAAGATTTAATTACTCAAAACGGCCAGGCCTGGGCGTTTTCGTCGGTTTTGTTGTTTGAAGAACTGATGTTGAAACTCCATGCACAAATGGACCTGAATCTCGGGCCGGTGCCTCGCACCGCCTGGTTGCACGTTCACTGCCACCAAAAATCCCTGGCGCAAGCGCAGGAAGCGGTGAAAGCGCTGAATTTAATTCCAGAGCTGCAGATTCAATACATCAATTCCGGTTGTTGCGGCATGTCGGGCGAATTCGGTTATAAAAACTACGACGTCTCCCTGAAAATCGCCAACCAAACCCTATTACCGACCTTGGAAAAATCCCAGGACGACGACTTGGTGATTGCCACCGGCACCAGTTGCCGGCACCAGTTGGAAGACTTCGCCGACAAGCACGCGTTGCATCCGGCGGAGATTTTTCACCAAGCGGTTTGCAACCGATCCTAAACGCAAAAACCCGCTTCAAGCGGGTTTTCTGTTTCGAGCCTTCATACATTTATGATCAATTGGTACGCCGTTTCTGCTGTGGTTTTTTCTTCTTTTTACGCTTCAGATAGGCATTCTCCGCCTGAGATTCGGATTTTCCACGGCGGAAGGTGAAATTGGACTTACGTTTTTCATAAGGATTGGCCGTCACCTTATACTCAATCATCACCGGCGTGCCTACCCATTTGAACGCTTTTCGGAACACATTCATTAAATACTTGGTATAGGCTTGCGGCAATTTATCGACTTGGGTACCGTGGATAATGACACGTGGCGGATTCAAACCACCCAAATGGGCGTAACGTAACTTCACACGACGTCCGCCAATCAGTGGCGGCTGATGGTCCAAGACCGCCTGCGTCAGCACGCGGTTCAAGTCCGACGTCGATACCTGCTTCATGGCCGCACTGTAAACCGCACCAATGGTCTTGAACAAATCGCCCACGCCCGTGCCGTGCAAAGCGGAAATCAAATGCTTTTTGGCGTAATCGACAAAATGCAGTTTGTATTCCAGCTCATGCTTAATCTTATCGCGCTGGTCTTGCGATAGGTTATCCCATTTATTAATCGCCAAAATCAAACCACGGCCAGACTCCAACGCCAACCCCAACAAGGTCAAATCCTGATCGGTAATGCCTTCGGAGCCGTCAATCACCAAGACCACCACATTGGAGGACTCCATAGCTTCAATGGCTTTGACGATACTGAATTTTTCAATTTTTTCTTTAATGTTCTTGCGGCGACGTACCCCGGCGGTATCAATCAAGGTGTATAACTGTCCGGCCCGCTCAAACGGGACATAAATACTGTCACGCGTGGTGCCCGGCATATCGAATGCCACCACGCGCTCTTCGCCGATCATGCGGTTGATCAGGGTGGACTTGCCCACATTCGGGCGTCCAATGACCGCGGCGCGAATCCCCGGATGCTTATCTAAATCCAGTTCATCTTCGTCTTCTTCCTCACGGCCCACTTCAGCCAGAATGGTTTCCATGACTTCGTTGACATTATCGCCATGAGCCGACGAAATCACATACGGATCGCCCAACCCCATCTGGTAAAAGTCGCTGGCCATCATCATTTTGTCATGACCTTCGGCTTTATTCACCAGTAAATAAACCGGTTTATCGAAGTGACGGATGTAACCGGCAATGGTTTCATCGGCTGGAATTAAGCCGGAACGACCATCCACCAAAAACAATACCGCGTCGGCTTCGGAAATGGCCGCTTGAACCTGCCCGGCCATCAAGGGATCGACACCTTCTTGTTCACCGCTCAAACCACCGGTATCAACCACGATATACGGCTTAGAACCGACACGCCCCGTGCCGTACTGTCGATCACGGGTCAGGCCAGGATAGTCGGCGACAATCGCATCGCGTGAACGCGTTAAACGATTGAATAAGGTGGATTTTCCGACATTCGGGCGCCCAACCAGCGCAATGACCGTTTTACTCACGGTGTTTCCTTTTGTTCGATAATGCCCAATGGGTCTTCCGGATGGTTGAACTCATACCAGTCGGAAGGTTGAATGGTATAAGCGGTATTGAAACCGTCGTTATCCTGAACGTAAATCCGTTTTCCGGAGACATTCACTCGGACAATGCGGTCGCTGGTCCCGTACTCGCTGCCCACTTCGACGCGTGCAACGGCGGTTCCGTCGACCTTATCAATCCAATGAATGTAACCCAAATCGTCCGCCAAAAGAATTTGATTCGGACCATAGAAAATCGGATCCGCTAACTGACGGTATTTAAAGCGGTCCTGCTTCCAAAGTTGCGTGCCGTTCACATAATCGATGGCGTAAACAATATCGTCTTCATCCACGATGTAAAGCGCCTGCTGGTCAATTAAAAAATCACGGAAGCCGGAAATATCTTTAGCCCAATACAAATTGCCGTTTTCCGGGTTCAATGCCACCAATTTTCCCTGATACCCCAGAACAAACAGGCGGCCGCCTTTCATAATCAAGGCCGCTTGAATGTCGACCATACGTTCCAAGTCGGTTCGCCCTTTCGGGATCACCACTTGCACCTGCCAACGACGTTCACCTGTGGCGGCATCCAAAGCTTCAACTTTACCGCTTTCCCAGCCGACATACAAAGTGCCGTCATCATAGGTAACCGGTGCCAAGCCTCTCAACGACAAATTGGGCAACTGGTGTTCCACCACCCAATTGATTTTGCCGGAATCCGCATTAACGGAATAGAGTTTGCCATCCACCGTGCGGACATAAGCCTGACCGTTTTTCACAACCGCACGACTCAATACCTCACTGGAAACCGGCGTCTGCCAGACAATATGCCCGTCCTCTTGCGACAAGGCCATAAGATGCGCCTTAGAAGTACCGACAATCAAGACATCTTCATAAAGCGTTGGCCCGGATACCACCGGTTCATTGAGTTTTTTCTGCCAAACCACTTGATCGGTCCAACGCCCTTGCGGCTTTGTTAAAGCTTTGGTGATGTTTCCGGACGGGACACCAAAATAAATCACATCACCGTCATCAGCGAAGTACAACCCCTCACTGTCGGAATATTTAAATCCATCCACCTGAAGCTGCCAATCCTTATGCGCTTGATAAGGCGATGACATTTCAATCAGCGGGGCCGGAACCCGAACCACCTTCGGCGAAGAACATGCCACCAATTGGGCCGCTAGCACGGCGGCCACTCCCAGCTTTAACCAATCCATTCTCACGTAACGTCTCTAACCTCTCGTTTAACCGGCCAAATCGTCCAGCTTCAGCTTGGCCAGGTTATGCAGCCCTTGCGGCGCGTCATTATTGTCCAATACTTTCTGAAAAGCGGCTTTGGCCTGGTCAATCTCGCCTTCCGCCAATGCCAGTTCAGCCGCCTGAAAATCGTAGTTTCCTTTCTCAACCGGACTTAATGAATCGGTCGCAACCGTTTTCAAAGTCGTTTGCGCGGCCTCGAATTCTTTTTTCTGAATATACAGTTCCACCAAACGTAGCTGTGCGATAAATTGAATCGCTTGTCCCGGAGCATGCTCCACCACCCAATTGTAGTTTTCAACCGCTTTGTCCATATTGCCTTCTTCAAAATAATGCTTGGCAATCATCAAAGCCACACCCGAAGAATAAGGGCTGCTCGGCTGCTCTTCCATCAGCTTCAATCCATCACGCAATACATCGCCCAAGGCACCTTGCTGTTGCTTGGATTGCATCACTTCAAAAACAGCCGAGGCATTCATCGCTTCGGTTAACTTGGCATTGCTCCAATAGGTCCAACCCGTCCAGGCTAATACAATGACCAAAATACCGGACAACAACTGAGTGCCATTCTGTTTCCACCAGCTTTTCAGTGCGGCAACTTGTTCTTCATCTGTTTCGTAACGACTCATAATTTCATCCTAATTGAGGCTAAACGGTGTTAATTGTAATCAATTTTTCAATTCAGTTTATTGAAAGACTTCGGACAAATGGGCCAGTAAGTCTGACCAGTCCATCAAGGCTTGCTCGCGATCTTCACGCAGGTATTTCACCGCGATTTTCTGTTGCTGAACTTCATCCTCTCCCAACACCAGTGCAATACGGGCACCGGATTTATCGGCTTTCTTAAATTGGCTCTTAAAGCTGCCGCCCCCGCAATTCATCTGCACCGTCAATTCAGGCAGATAATCACGAATTTGTTCGGAAATCACCAGACCTGGTCGTTTGGCCGCTTCACCGGCCAGCACTAAGTACACATCCGGTGCGGCAGAGTGTTCAACCAAGGCCTTATCCATCAGCAATGCCATCAGGCGCTCAATGCCCATCGCGAAGCCAACTGCCGGTGTCGGCTTACCACCGATTTGTTCCACCAAGCCATCGTAACGGCCACCGGCGCAAACGGTTCCTTGAGCGCCCAATTCCGTGGTCACCCACTCAAATACCGTGCGATTATAGTAATCCAAACCACGCACCAAGTTCGGATTTTCCGTATACGGAATCCCCACATCGTCCAGGTAGACTTTCAACTCATCGTAATGTTGTTTCGATTCGGCATCGAGGTGATCGATCAATTTCGGTGCGCCATCGACCACGGCTTTCATATCGGGGTTTTTGGTATCCAAAATTCGCAGAGGGTTGGTTTCCAGGCGACGTAAACTGTCTTCATCCAGTTCCGACTGGTGTGCTTGCAGATACTCGACCAGCAAATCGCGGTAGGCCTGACGCGCTTCCTGACTGCCCAGGGAGTTGATTTGCAGCTCCAGGTTTTCCAGCCCCAAACGTTCCCAAAGACGAGCCGACAACACGATTAACTCGGCGTCAATATCCACCGAATCCAAGCCAAAGACTTCCACACCAAATTGGTGAAATTGGCGGTAACGGCCTTTTTGCGGGCGTTCGTAACGGAACATCGGGCCGGTGTAATACAGTTTTTGAATTTGATTGTGGGCCAAGCCGTTTTGAATCACGGCGCGGACGCAACCGGCGGTCCCTTCCGGACGCAAGGTCAAGCTATCGCCATTGCGATCATCGAAAGTGTACATTTCTTTTTCGACGATATCGGTGACTTCCCCGATGGAGCGCGCGAACAGCTCGGTTTTTTCCACCAAAGGCAGTCGAATGGATGAAAAGCCATATTGATTCAGAACCGATTGCGCGGTATTGACCAGATAATCAAACGCTTCCGCCTGTTCGCCGTATAAATCGTTCATGCCGCGAATAGCCGTAATTTGTTTTGACATAGCTGAATTTTTTCTCTTATTTATTAGGTGATCGAAACGTTAAACATTGATGGTGACGAGTACGGCCACAACGGCAATAATTAACAACACGGTTATGATGCGCATCCCCGCAATGGACAGCAACGGTTTACCTGTTTGCTCTTCCAAGTCAACCGATTGCAGGCTGGAACCAATTTGAATGGCTTCCGGAAACAAATGTTCGTAGTCGGCCAGATCGACATTCATCAGCTCAGCATAATTGCGAATATAGCCGCGCTGAAAAGGATCCAGCGACTGCAAATCAAACCCTTCGCTTTCGAAGTGCTCAATGTGCTGTTGGGCGATTTTCAACTGATCCGCCACATCGCTAATCGACAGGGCTTTTTGCTCACGCGCCGCCAGAAGTTTTTGCCCGAGTTCACGGGATAACAATCCGTCGTGCGCGATGTTTTCTTCTTCCATTTCCGAACTAGCCATGTAATCTATCCAGGTTAACGGTTTGCAAAGTACGTTTGGTACGATCCTTCACTTTCCCAGCCAGCTGACCGCAGGCGGCATCAATGTCATCCCCGCGGGTACGTCTTACCGTACAGTTCACGCCCGCTTTCATCAAGGCGTCTTGAAAACGATGCACCGCATTATTGGAGGAGCGCTTATAAGGCGCATTCGGGAAAGGGTTAAACGGAATTAAATTCACTTTACAGGGTAGATCCCCCAAGAGTTCAATTAACTGGTGCGCATGTTCCGGGCGGTCATTGACTTGATCCAGCATGACATATTCAACCGTCACGTGCTTTTTACTGTGGCCGCCTTCCACGAAACGGTGCAAAGCGGGCATCAACACTTCCAGCGGGTATTTCTGGTTAATGGGTACCAGTTCATCCCGCAATGCATTATTCGGCGCATGCAACGAAATGGCCAGGCTGACATCCACCGAGGATTTAATCTTATCGATGGCTGGCACCACCCCAGCGGTACTGATGGTCACTCGACGCTTCGACAAACCATACGCGTTGTCGTCCATCAAGATACGTGCGGCCGGGAAGGTGTGCGTGACATTTAACAACGGTTCTCCCATTCCCATAAACACCACATTGGAAATGACGCGTTCTTCTTTCGGCTTACAGCCCAGCGCCTTATTCGCGACCCACATCTGCGCGATGATTTCCCAGTTTTCCAGGTTGCGGTTAAAGCCTTGCTGGCCGGTGGAGCAGAAACTGCACTCCAATGCGCACCCTACCTGGGAGGAAATACACAAGGTACCACGCGTTTTTTCCGGAATGAAAACGGTTTCCACACTGTTGTGGTTATCCACTTCCAACAACCACTTAATGGTGCCATCTTCCGAGCGTTGCTCGGAAACGATTTTCGGGGTACGGATCAGCGCTTTTTGCTTCAATTTTTCGCGCAGTGCTTTACTGAGATTCGTCATCTCATCAAAGTCACTGACACCAAACTGATGAATCCACTTCATCACCTGTGCGGCACGAAACGGTTTCTCCCCAATTTGAGTGAAGAATTCCGCCAGGCCTGACATATCCATACCCAGCAAATCGACTCTTTCGTCTCTTCGTTCCGTTGCTTGCAAATCCGTTTGAGTCATATTCAGCCTGTGTTAACTGCTTGGAAAAATTTCGATTTCGCTGAAAAAGTAGCCGATTTCGCGCGCCGCACTTTGCGGTGAATCGGAACCGTGAACCGAGTTTTGCTGCATGGACACAGCGAAATCTTTACGAATCGTGCCGGCATCCGCCTTTTCCGGGTCCGTCGTGCCCATCACCTGGCGGTTTTTTGCAATCGCGTCTTCACCTTCCAGTACTTGAACGACAATCGGCCCGGCGGTCATGTTATTGACCAAGGTTTCGTAAAACGGCTTACCTTTGTGTTCGGCATAGAATCCTTCGGCTTCATCACGTGTCAAAAACACCATTTTCGACGCCACGACTTTTAAACCATTTTGCTCCAAACGAGCCAAAATCTCACCAATCAGATTACGCTTAACCGCATCCGGTTTAATAATCGAAAACGTCCTTTCCAGCATGATAGTCACTACCCAATATTTTAGAATTAGCTTATTTTAACAATCTCATAAAAACATTGCAGAAAAAAGGTTTTTAAATCCGCCCAAAAGCGCTCTTTAGAAAAAAAAAGCCTCGGGAGTTCCGAGGCCTTTTTAAGCGTGACAACACAACGCCGTTTATACGCTGAACGACTCGCCACACCCACAAGAGTCTTTAACATTCGGGTTATTAAATTCAAAACCCTCATTCAACAGGCTTTCTTTGACGTAATCCAATTCCATTCCGTCAATTTGTTCCAAACTTTTTTTCGGCACCACCACCTGGACACCAAAGCTTTCATAAACATCGTCGTCATCGGTAATTTCGTCCGCATAATCCACCACATAAGCAAACCCGGTACACCCACTAACCTTGGTCGAAACCTTTAAGCCGATACCGTGCCCGCGTTTGTCCAACATGGTTTTAACTCGTTGTGCGGCTGCTTCTGTCAATGTTACTGCCATACTTACTCCATTTCCGTTTTAGGCCAACTGAATTTCCTTGGCAACAGAACGTCCATCAATAATTTGCTGCAACGTCACGCCACTGAGAAAGCCTTGAATCATTTCACTTAAATCCGCCCAAAGCTCATGCGACAAACATTGCATACCGTTTTGACAATTAGACTGTCCACGACAACGTCTTGGTTCCAGATCCTCGTTCACCGCGGAAATCACTTGACTGACGGTAATTTCACCCGCATCACGACTGAGGCGATAACCTCCGCCCGGCCCTCTGGCACTCAAGACCAAATCCGCTTTTTTCAATTTAGCGAAAATCTGCTCCAGATAGGACAGTGAAATATCCTGTCGTTCCGAAATCATCGCCAAAGTAATCGGACCTTTGGACTGATTCAAGGCGATATCCAGCATCGCTGTTACCGCATACCGTCCTTTTGACGTGAGCTTCATAACTATCAACCCTTTTGCAAATGCTCGGTGACGGCGCCCCTCGGCTAAATGAGAATGAACCCGCCACTCAATTGTTAATCAATTGTAACATTCTACAATAACCTAGCAAGTAACTCAAGAATTAGACTGATTTCAAGCATTTATCCAGGGTTCTATTTGGGGGCATCCTCCGCCTCATGCGGCTTTACATGCGCACGCTGCTCTGGATCATCCGGTTCCAAAACCGCATCGTCCAAACTCGGCAGCTCAACATGCGTATCCGCACCACCCAATTTCTGAACTTGTTCGTTTAATCGTTCCAATTGCTCATCCTGGCTCTGCACATGATCGAGCAAACTGTAAATCGCCTTTTCCACCGGATCTTCAACATCCTGCCCCACCCCATAGGCATCAAAGCCGATTTTCTGAGCCATTTTCTGACGGCGTTTTTCTTTGGCACTTAAATTGGTTTCCACTACCCGGCCTGGAATTCCGACCACCGTACGGTTGCTTGGAACCGATTTAATCACCACCGCATTGGAACCGATGCGAGCATCATCGCCGATTTCAATCGGCCCTAACACCTTGGCGCCGGCGCCCACCACCACACGATCACCCAGTGTTGGATGGCGTTTGCCTTCATTCCAACTGGTCCCGCCCAACGTTACACCATGATACAGGGTACAGTCATCACCAATTTCAGCCGTTTCGCCGATGACCACACCCATGCCATGGTCAATAAAAAAACGGTGGCCGATTTTCGCCGCCGGATGGATTTCAATGCCGGTAAACCAGCGCGCCAAACCGGAAATAAAACGCGCCAGCCATTTTAAACCCAAGCCCCAAAGCCAGTGCGACAGACGATACCACAAAACCGCATGCAACCCTGGATAGGTCGTCAGAACTTCAAAACTGTTTCGAGCCGCTGGATCGCGGTCGAATACGGATTGAATGTCTTCTTTGATTCTTTTGAACATGCTTTTTCCTCAAGTATCTGCGAGCTGAACCAAGCTCACAGCGAAATGAATGTAAAATCGTGTGACTCGTTAATCGGCGTCACGCGCCAAGTTTTCCAGCTGCTGCGATTGGCGTTGCGCTGCGGTCAAGATGCCCCGCAGAATATCGATTTCTTTGACATCCAACTGACTGCGATTGAACAACCGCCGCATACGACGCATAAAGCGGGCATTTTTAGATGGATCCAAAAACGCGATATCCTGCAACGCCTGATACAAATGGTCATAAAAGCCCTCCAACTGCTCCGCGCTGGCTAACTGGTGTCGATAGCCTTCTGCCTGATGGACACTTTGAATGTCCGTCGCCATCAACAGCTCATACACGAACACCTGCACCGCCGCCGCAATATTCAATGAGCTGTAAGTCGGGTTGGTGGGGATGTGTGCCAGGTAATGACACTTATCCATTTCCGCATTACTCAACCCCGAGTCCTCTCGTCCAAATAGAATGGCCACCTGAGCTTGATCGTCTGCGGCAGCCGTCTCCATCGCCAGTTGCGCCGTCTGACGCACATCCAGCTGCGGCCAGGAAACTTTTCGCATTCGCGCACTGGCACCCACCACGACCTGACAGTCGGCAATCGCGTCGTCCAAGTTCGACACCACCTGCGCATCATTCAATACATCCGCGGCCCCCGAGGCCCGCACAGAAGCGACCTGGCTCGGAAACTCTTTGGGGTTCACCAACACCAGCTGACTCAACCCCATGTTCTTCATGGCACGCGCAACCGCCCCGATATTGCCTGGGTGCGAGGTCGCCACCAAAACAATTTTAATCTTTGCTAAATTCGGGTGCGTTCTGTAATCTTCTACCATGCTTTTTCCGCTATAATGCGCCTATATTCGAATAACCGATTATTCTAACAACTGGAACTGAACTTATGCATCCTATTTTAAATATTGCCACCATTGCGGCGAAAGAAGCCGGTGAATTCATCGCCAACCAGCTGGAACACATTGATCGGCTCGATATTGAAGAAAAAGGGCGCAACGATTATGTCAGCGAAGTGGACAAACACGCTGAGCGCATCATTATCGACACCATTCGAAAATACCACCCGGACCACAGCATCAAAGCCGAAGAAAGCGGACACCATCAGACCGATTCCGACTTTGAATGGATTATCGATCCGCTGGACGGCACCACCAACTTTCTACACCAATTCCCGCAATTTGCGGTGTCCATCGCCGTGACCGAAAAAGGCCGTCTGATGCACGGCGTGGTTTACGATCCGTTACGGGACGAACTCTTCTCCGCCAGTCGCGGCGCAGGCGCTAGACTCAACAATTACCGCATCCGGGTCAGCGAACAGAAAACCCTGCAGAATGCACTGATGGCCACCGGCATTCCCTTCTACGATTTTGAATACGTGGATGCTTACCTCGAAAGCCTAAAGCAATTCATGCTGACCACCGCCGGCATCCGCCGTGCAGGTTCTGCGGCACTGGACCTAGCCTATGTCGCTTGTGGTCGCGTGGATGGTTATTGGGAAATGCGTTTAAAGCCTTGGGACATTGCCGCCGGCGCCTTGATTGTGGCCGAAGCGGGCGGCATGGTCTCCGACTTCAAAGGCGGCGATAAATATCTGGAATCGGGTAACCTGATTGCCGCCAATGGCAAAATGCTAAAAGAAATGGCAAAAATCATCGGCAAGACCATTCCGGAAGAATTCCGAAACTAAACGGCGACCAAAACGCAGTCGCCCCCCAAAAACGGCCAGGCCTGGCCGTTTTATCAATTCGACACCACCCCTGAATCAGTGCAAGCGACACGACATTAAAATCGCATCTTCTCGTTCCGATACCTTCTTTCCGTTTCTCGAAGCCGTTTCTGAAGCCGTCATTGGATAATAATTCGGGCGCACACCGTCTTCGACAAACCCCAGCTTCTTATACAACTGCACGGCCGGATTGGATTGCCTGACCTCCAAAAGCATCACCGCAAAATCAGCCGATTTAAAATGTGACAACAACGCTTTTAAAGCATCCAACCCGACGCCTTTACGATGAAACTTAGGGTCAACGCACACATTCAACAAATGCACCTCATCCAGCACCGACAAAAAACACGCGTACCCCAGAGGTTGCTGGTTCGCATCGCAAAAAACGTAGCTCAATCCATCATCCAAAGCTTTTTCAAACCCTTGACGAGACCAAGGAAAGCCGTAAGCGGACGTTTCGACCCGAATCACCCAATCCAGATCGGATTCATCCATCGGTCGGAAATAACGGTAAAGGGAAGACACGGGAAATTCCGTTAAGCCGACATTACATGAGACAGGATTTCAAACGTTTCACGTTTCGCTTGAGGGCGTTGCAACATTTCATCCAGCGACGGTAAAAACACCACTTGCAAACCTTCTTCCAACTGCTCAATCAATGGCGAGTTTTCCTCAAATGCAAAGACCGTTTCAACCCCCAAGTCAATCACTTCTTCAATGGAAGCAAACACCGCTTCATCGGTTACGGCATGCGCGGTATCAAAAAAGCGTAACTGTTCTTCGGAGAGTTGAAAGGCTTTCAAAATATTCAACATCAAAGCCCATTGCACGGACGCTTCATTTTGCCAGACATCGTCCAACCCGGCGCCGACCAGAACAAAGGCCACTTTCGTCACAGAAAGTGGCGCTTCGTTCTGGACCAAATCCGAGGTGGCGCCCATGCCAACATCCGGGTTCTCGGGAGCATCAACGGCAGTCGCTTCGAAACCAGGGCCGCTCGATTGCGGTGGCGTGCTTGGCTCCGCTGCAGGTGCGGACTTGGCAAAATAACCAGGCCTGGCCTGCCAAGCCGTCAACCCAAGTGTGTTCATCATATTCGAGCGCACTGAATTCCCCAAACTATACGGCGGCTTGAGGGTGGGCTTTGCTGGCCACATCCTGCAGCTTATTCAGCGCATTAATGTAGGCTTTGGCAGAGGCCGTCACAATGTCGGTATCCGCCCCCTGCCCATTCACAATTCGGCCCGCCTTTTCCATTCTTACCGTGGTTTCGCCAAGCGAATCGGTCCCATTGGTGACGTTACTCACTGAATACAATTCCAGACTGGCACCGGAGTTAACCAACTTTTCAATCGCTTTAAAGGTGGCATCCACCACCCCGCCGCCTTCCGAAAAAGCGGTCTGCTCTTCACCGTCCACCCACAAGGTAACTTCCGCCGTTGGCGAATCCCCGGTCTGAGTTCCCACTTTCAGAGCGACCAGGCGGAAGGTCTCGTTTTCAACACGACGGGTATTATTATCGGTGACCAAAGCCTGCAAATCTTCGTCGTAAATTTCATGTTTTCGATCGGCCAGCTCTTTAAAGCTGACAAAGGCATCGCTTAATTCCTGTTCGGTCTCAAACTCAATGCCCAGCTCTTTTAAACGAGAACGGAAAGCACTGCGACCGGAGTGTTTGCCCAACACCATTTTGTTGGTGGTCCAGCCCACATCTTCCGCCCGCATAATTTCATAGGTTTCACGATGCTTCAACACACCATCCTGGTGAATACCCGATTCATGCGAGAAAGCATTGGTCCCAACGATCGCTTTGTTAGGTTGTACGGCAAAACCGGTAATCCCGGCCACCAAACGAGACGCGGCCAAAATTTCCGTTGTCTCGATACGAGTGTCGACATTAAACATATCCTGACGCGTCCGTACGGCCATCACCACTTCTTCCAGTGCCGTGTTGCCGGCCCGCTCACCCAGGCCGTTAATCGTGCACTCCACTTGCCGTGCCCCAGCTTTGACAGCCGCCAGGGAGTTCGCAACGGCCAACCCTAAATCATTATGGCAATGCGCAGAGAAAACGGCTTTATCAGAGTTCGGAATACGCGTCAGCAACTGATGAAACAAATCTCCGAACTGCTCGGGAATGTTATAACCAACCGTGTCCGGAATATTAATGGTTGTCGCACCGGCATCGATCACCGCTTCAATGACCCGGCACAGGAAATCGACGTCGGAACGTCCGGCATCTTCCGGTGAAAACTCAACATTATCCGTAAAGTCCCGTGCTCGCTTCACGGCCCAAACCGCTCGCTCAACCACTTCATCCGGGGACATTTTCAGCTTCTTTTCCATGTGAATCGGCGAGGTCGCAATAAACGTATGAATGCGTCCGGAATTGGCCGGTTGAATCGCCTCACCGGCACGCACAATGTCATTTTCAACCGCACGCGCCAAACCGCAAACGGTGGAATCTTTAACCGTGGAAGCAACCGCTTTAACCGACTCAAAGTCACCGATACTGGCCGCAGGAAAACCGGCTTCAATGACATTGACCCGCAATTTCTCCAATTGCTTGGCAATACGGATTTTTTCTTCTTTTGTCATGGACGCGCCTGGACTTTGTTCGCCGTCGCGCAAAGTGGTATCGAAAATGACCAATTCTTCTTTCATCAATTATTTACTCTTTTGAAGATTCTTCGTTTAATGTCTTATCTTGTGTGGCTTCCGCCGTGCTATTCTGTTTGGCCTGCGTTTTCTTGCCCTGCCGCCGAAGAGCCCGTTTTTCCTGCAACAGTTTTAACGTCATAACCGGGCCGGATAGGGTATAACCAAAAAACAGGATGAATAAAATCATGGCCGGCTTCAAGGTGATCACCACAAAGACCAGAACCACCACCAACAGCGTGACAAAAGGCACTTTATCTTTCAGATTCAACTCTTTAAAGGAACTGAATCGAATATTACTCACCATCATCAGGCCCGCGGCCAATGTCAGGAACAACACAACCAGAGGAGCAAGGTTGGTTTCAATGTGATTGGTTTCAATCATCCACACAAAACCGGCTAACAAAGCCGCGGCAGCCGGACTTGGTAGACCTTGAAAATACCGTTTATCCGCAATCCCAACCTGGGTGTTGAAGCGCGCCAAGCGCAGCGCGGCCCCCACCGTGAAAATGAAAGCAACCAGCCATCCCAGCTTGCCAAAATCCTGTAATGCCCACTGATATACGAGCAAGGCTGGCGCCAGACCAAACGACACCATATCCGCCAAACTGTCATATTCCGCACCAAAAGCACTGCAGGAATTCGTCATTCTCGCCACACGACCGTCCAGCCCATCAAAAATCATGGCGACAAAGATCGCGATGGCGCCCAACTCGAACTGCCCGTTCATACCGGCAATCACCGCATAGAAGCCGGCAAACAGAGCCAGAGTAGTCATTAGGTTCGGCAATAAATAAATGCCTTTCTCAAAAGGTTTCATAAAATCCTGTGTACTCATTAATTTAGAGAAGGTAAAGAACCATTTTATAAACAATCCTTCACCCAAACAACCGCTAAACGTCTTTCAAAAACAGAAAAGCCCCTTTCGGGGCTTCTTCTGGCTGTTTTTTATTAAATAACTTCACCACGACCGACACCGAAATGTCGAAAGCCATGTTGCACCATGACATCGTGTTCATATATGTTTCGACCATCAAAAATAACCGGCCGCTTCATCAGATCAAACATTCTTTGATAGTCCGGGCTCCAGAAACGGCGCCATTCGGTCAGAATCATCAACGCATCCACCTGATCCAAAGCGTCATACATATCATCCACCAAGGTGACACTATTGCGATCGCCCCAGTATTCTTTGAAAGATGGGTTTGCTTTCGGGTCATAGGCCACAACTTCCGCTCCTTGAGCCACCAACGCTTCGATGGTTTTGACGCTCGGCGCATTATCAACCGTAGCGGTATTGGGTTTAAAAGACAAACCCCAAACCCCAATTTTCAGACCTCTCAAGTCGTTTTTAAAATAGCGCCAAGCTTTGCGGAACAGCACTTCTTTTTGGACTTCATTATTCTGAAGCACCGCTTTCAATAAATCGGCGTCATAGCCTTTTGATTGCAAGGTCCCAACCAAGGCCTGCACATCCGCCGCGAAGTTCGGCCCCCCGAAACCACACCCCGGGAACAAATAACTGAACCCGATACGCGAATCGGACCCTAAGCCCTGGCGAACTTCCTCCATATCAATATTAAAGTGCTCAGCGTTATTCGCCAATTCATTCACCAAACTAATGCGGGTGGCCAACAACGCATTGACAGCGTATTTGGTATATTCAGCGGCCCGCGTCGACATCACCTTAACTTGGTCCGTGACATAATTAAATGGCCGCATCAAATCACGCATAATGGCAATCGCATCCTCGTCATGACTGCCTAAAACGACCCGCGACGGCTTGGAAAAATCATTAATCGCCGACCCTTCACTGATAAACTCCGGCATCGAGACCACGGACACCTTCGCAACCAATCCGCGTTCAGCAAACGCTAACTTAAGCGCCGCTTCAAATCGATCTGCCGTCCCAATCGGAAAGGAACTTTGATTGACCACCAGTACGTCGCCTTGCGCCTGCTTGCCAATTTCATCGATCACTAACTCGGCTCGATCGGCTCGCCAGGACGGCATGCTCAACATGTAAACTTCGCCATGCTCAATACCGGCTTTCCAATCATCCGAAAATGCCAAACGCCCTTCTTTTAACTGACTTAAAATCAGTTGGTCCAGACCCGGCTCATCGCGCGGTAAAATACCTTGCCGCAAATCCGCCACTTTCAAATTACCAATTGGCAGCGCCAACACTTCATTACCGGTATGCGCTAGCGACCCGGCCGTAACCAAACCACTTAACTCACACCCAAAAACGGTTACTCTCATTTTGCCACCCTATCAATTAATGCTTTCGTCGAGCTGTCAAAACGCTCGGCCAGTGTTTTTTCTTTAATCGCACTGTAGGTTTCCTTGGCAATCAACTTTCCGAGTTCGACCCCCCATTGATCAAATGAATTAATGCCCCACATCACACCTTCCACATAGGTTTTATGTTCGTACATCGCGACCAGCATCCCCAGCGTTTTAGGGGAAATGGTTTTCATCAAAATGGTATTCGAAGGCTGATTCCCGGGATAATGTTTAAATGGCGAATCAAAACTGGCTTTCAGGCTATCGGGAATGGCACCGTCTCCCAACATCAACACCCGAGATTGAGCGAAGCAGTTGGCTAAGGCCAATTCATGCTGGTGGCGTAAACTTTCGTCTTTTTCCGCGTGGGACGTCGCATCAAAGTCATCCCGTTCCACCGGCGCAATAAAATCACACATCACCGCTTGAGTACCTTGGTGTAACAGCTGATAAAAAGCATGTTGTGCATTCGGGCCAACCTCACCCCACAAAACAGGGCAGGTTTTGTAGGCGACGCTTTCTCCGCTTTTCGCCACCGACTTACCGTTGCTCTCCATCACCAACTGCTCTAAATAAGACGGCAGATACTTCAAGCGCGCGTCATACGGCAAAATCGCTTTGTCGTGAATATTTAAAAAATTGATATTCCAAACATCAATCAATCCCAAAACAACCGGAATGTTTTGCTCCAACGGCGCCGTAGCAAAATGGTTATCCATCAAGTGCGCCCCTTGCAGTAACTCCCGGAATCCGTCCATACCAATTTGCAAGGCAATTGGAAAACCGATGGATGACCAAAGCGAATAACGGCCACCAACCCAATCCCAAAACAACAACTGGTTTTCAGGCGGAATGCCCCATTCCGTCATTTTATCGGGCTTGGTCGACACCCCGATAAAATGCTGAGAATGAATCACATCGTCGCTTTTAATGCATTCTCTCAGCCAGTCTTTAGCCGTTTCGGCATTTGATAAGGTATCAATCGTGGTAAACGATTTAGAAGCCAGAATAAACAGCGTGGTTTCCTGATTCAAACTGCGCAATAAATTAGAGGTTTGAGTGCCGTCTATCGAGGAGATGAAATGTAAATTGACGGGTGAATGCACTGTCTGCAAACTGTGCGTAATCATCAACGGTCCCAAGTCGGACCCCCCCACACCAATATTGACGACATCCGTAATCGGCTTACCACTGTAACCGCGCCAATGGCCCGCGCGAATTTTATCGACCATTTGCGTCATTTTTTGCAAAACGGTCTCAACATCCCCTTGCACCTGCTCCGCCACACCGGAAACATCTTTGCCCTGCGCGCGAAGCGCGGAATGAAGCGCCGGACGCTTTTCGGTATCGTTGACCTCTTCCCCCACCAACAAACGTTGAATTTCATTTTTCAACCCTTGTTGCTCAGCCAAGGCTTGCAAGAGCGTCAGCGTTTCTTCAGTGATGCGGTTTTTAGAAAAATCGATATAGAGTTCATCGAGTTCCAGCGAAAATCGTTCGACCCGATCGGTTTCGTCAAACAAGCTAGACAAGTGCATCGATCCCATACCGGAATCACAATGCAACTGTAAAGCCTGCCATGCTGATGATGTTTCAACGCCCATCCAATCCTCTCAATTGTTATTGTTTTTTCATTCAGTCAGCCTTTTTGGCCATTTTTGGTGCTTATTTCAATTCGAGTGTTTTCAGGTATTTTTTAAAGTCACCGCCCAATTTTTTGTCTCTTAAGGCATATTCAACATTGGCTTGCAGATAACCGAGTTTATCGCCACAGTCATAAGTCTTGCCGTTTTTGAATTCGAACCCGAACATGACTTCTTCGCCCAGCAACTCATCCATGGCATCGGTCAACTGAATTTCACCGCCAGCACCAGGCTTGGTCGTTTTCAGGATTTCCATGACTCTAGGGGTAAAAATGTAACGCCCGACCACCGACAAATTGGACGGTGCCTCGGACGGCTTCGGCTTTTCTACCAGCTCGACAATTCGCAAATCCGGGCCTTTAACCGAGGCAATACCATACTTCTCCACCTGATCTTCCGGAACCGCTTCCAATGCAACGACACTGGTGTGCATTTTTCGATACTGCTCCGCCATCTGAGCCAAGCACCCTTTTTTCGGGTGGTACATCAAAACGTCCGGCAACAAAACCGCAAACGGCTCGTTATCGGCAATGATCGGCGACGCACATAAGATGGCATGCCCAAGCCCCAAGGCTTCCGGCTGACGCACACTCACGATACGCACACCTTTCGGTGTAATTTCCTTGAGAGGAATCATACGATCTTCTTTGCCTCGTACGGCCAACTCGTTTTCCAACTCGTAATGTTTGTCAAAATGGTTTTCGATAGCCCCCTTGCTGGAATGGGTCACCAAAATAATATCGGTGATTCCGGCTTCCGCGGCTTCATGGATGATGTACTGGATTAAAGGCTTATCGACAACGGTCAACATTTCCTTTGGAATGGCTTTGGTAGCGGGCAGAAAGCGGGTGCCGAGACCGGCAACAGGGATGACAGCTTTGGTCAGTTTTTTATAGGCCATATAAATTCTTCAACTCTTTTATTTTCTAAATCTCTCTTTGACATTCTAATCGAAAATACGCAATACCTAAAATGAAAGTGGGAATTAGTTTTTCGAACCAATCAAAAAGGTAATTTTTTCCTCCTGGGAAACAAGCTCGCACGGCAACCCGTAAACCTGACAAAACGCTGGGATATCCTTCAAAGCCCCTTTATCGGTTGCAATCAACGTCACTGCACTCGCTTCAGGATTTTGCGACAAGTATTTCTTCAGCTTCACCAACGGCATCGGGCAAGGCAGGCCGGAAACGTCCAAGACATCAGGGTCAGATTTCATTCACACTCCTTTCAATGCAATCCTAATGGACTTATCTTACAATAGCATGACGTAATAAATATATTCAAAATCCACTATGACCAAGCTTTTCAGGGCCGTTGTTTTTCTGCTATTCACCGCATCCACCAGTTGGGCCGCCAATAACTTACCCGACCTGGGCGCCCCTGACCTTAAAGATTACGATGCACAGACGGAAACCCAGCTTGGACAAGCCTTTTCAACGGCCTTACACACCTATTACGACCTGGATTACGACCCGGAAACCCTGAGTTACATTCGTCGCATCGGGGAAAACATCACCAGCCACACAGGCAAAAATCGTTATTTTAATTTCTTCGTCATTGATAATTCGCAGATCAATGCCTTCGCCGGACCCAACGGCATTATCGGCATACACACCGGCTTGATCGCCAACGCCCGCTCCGAGGACGAGCTGGCTTCCGTCATCGCCCACGAGGTCGCTCACGTCACTCAGCGTCATTTGTCGCGAACCTATGAATACCAAAGCGAAATCAACATGACCAGCATCGCCTCACTGATTGCCGCCGTTTTAATTGGCACCCAAGACCCCAGTGCTGGTATTGCGACCTATATGGGCGGCATGGGGTTAAGCATTCAGCAACAACTTAAAAATTCCCGCATCCACGAAAACGAAGCGGATTATTTCGGCATCGAATACCTCAACAACGCGGGGTACAACCCTTACGCCATGGGCGATTTTTTTGCACGCCTCTCTAAAGAAGCCCAAATCTATGAAGGCACCATGCCGGAGATTTTGTCCACCCACCCGGTCACTGCCAACCGGCTGGCAAAGGCCGACGACCGAGCCAGACAATTTCACGAAGCCACACGAAAAGAAAAAAATGAAACCTTAACGCTGATTCAATTGCGCTTGAATTTCACCACGCGTACCACACTGGATCACTTCAAAATTAAAAACCTGACAAATGACCAGGCCTGCTATTTACACAACCTAAAAGCCTTGTACGCCTACCGAAACCAAAAAGTGTCATTTGATCAAAAATGCTTAGACACCGCCATTCAAGCCCATCCACACGAACGCCTATATAAACTACTGAAAGCACAAATTAAAGTCGCTCAGCATGACAAATCGGCACTAAAAGACTACGACTATCTGGAAGCCATCTACCCGTCCGACTTCAGCATCGTGTATTTGCACGCCAAAGCCCTTTCATCGTTAGGCGACACCGCCAAAGCCATCAAGCTGCTTGAAACACGGACCCCCAACTTTCATTACCAGTACTTATTGTATTCGGAACTGGCTAAGCTGTATGCTGACAAGAAAGACCATGGAAGAACCTATTATTACGATGCTCTGGCCAGTTACAACATCGGCAACACAGGCAAAACCATTTACCTGCTCAAACAGGCCAAACAAAACCTTTCAGCCAAGGACACAAAACTCAAAGAGAAGATCAAACGTCTAACAAACGAGCTAGAACCGCTGGATAAAAAACAACCGCCCTCTTAAGGTGTCATAAATAATAATTTAATCAGCATTAAATATTGCTATAGACGATAGACCACAAAAAACTTGCGAAACTCGTTTATATGAGTAACCTATGCTTCTAAGAGCGATAACTGCTCAAAAATAACTACCCATAATAGGGAAGAATATATTAGAAAAGCGCAAGCTTTTTTTAGGAGGATAAGAATGTTGAAAACGAAAATGAAGCAATTGTTAACTGCTTTGACTATCTCGACAGCAATGGTCTCAGCACCTCTAGCGACTCAAGCCGCCGATAAAGGTGCGAGCAACGTTGAAGCAGGTAAAGAATTGGCTTTTAGTCGCTCGAAAGGAAACTGCTTAGCTTGCCACATGGTTCCAGGAGGGAATCTGCCAGGTAATATCGGTCCGGCGTTAATTGCTATGAAATTACGCTACCCTGATAAACAAAAGCTATACGACAAAATTTGGGGTAAACCTGAAACTCAGATTCCAGACAGCATGATGCCTCCGTTCGGACAAAACGGAATCTTGTCGGATGATGAAATCGCAAAAATTGTTGATTTCATGTACACACTATAATCTTTTATTTTAAACCTTAACCGGGAGTTTTAAACCTTATGAAACGTAGATCTTTCCTTAAAGGTACCCTTGCAACTGGTGCAGCTGCTGTTGCAGTGAACGCTGGTCTTCTAACACCTTCAACTGTTTTGGCAGCATGGAATAAAAAAGCTTTCGAAGCAAAATCAGCTGATGACGCTCTAAATGCAGTATATGGAAGTGCATCTGCAGCTAAGTCTGGCGACATCGATCTAGGTGCTCCAGCCATCGCGGAAAACGGTGCGGTTACACCAATCAAAGTTGACGCAACTAAAATGTCTGGTGTTGAATCCATCTCCATCTTGGCCGCTAAAAACCCAATGCCTTTGGTTTGTGAATACAGCTTCTCCGGTCCTGCTATGGGTTATGTTTCCACTCGTATCAAAATGGGTGAAACTCAGAACGTTATCGCTGTCGTAAAAGCAGGCGGAAAACTATACAAAGCAGAACAAGAAGTTAAAGTAACAATCGGCGGTTGTGGTGGTTAATCCATCCCTATAACCAGTTACTTAAAATTTGAATACTGCAAACAAAATTTAAAGGAAATAACATGTCAATTAAAATCAGAATGCGTGGAAAATCAAAAGGCGGCGTTGCTGAAGTTAAAGCACTAATCAAGCACAAAATGGAATCTGGTGCTCGTATGAACAAAAAAACTGGTAAACCATATCCAGCTGAGTTCATCAACTCTGTTGAAGTTTTGGTAAACGGAACTAAAGCCATCGATTCACAATGGTCTGGTGCGGTTTCCGCTAACCCTTACATGGGTGTTATGGTTAAAGCAAACAAAGGTGACGAAGTCACTCTAAACATTGCTGACAACACCGGTGCTAAAGGCACTGAAACAATCAAGCTAAGATAAGCAACTGATTGTCCCACGGCCCTTTCCAAAGGGAAGGGTCGTTTAAAACAAATATTACATATAATAATACTTTATAAATAAAGAGTTCTCGGACGGAGGAATGGGATGAAGAAAACATTGCTAGTCGCCTTAACATTAGGTGCAACAGCAACAGCTAACCTAGCTGTCGCAGGTAACGTGGATCCTGAGCAAAGTCACAAACAATTCGTTGACTATTTCAAAGCGAAGAATCCAAATATCAAATTCGAAGATTATAGACTCGGTGCCTATAATTACTCTGAAGACAAAATGGCGCAATGGGAATCGGTTGAAGAATTCCCCCCGTATCTGGATGCCGTTGATGCGGGCGAAGCCCTTTACAATAAAGACAAAGCGGTTTACGACAAATGCTTTGGTTCAGACGTTTCTAAAGTGCGTGTAAAATACCCTCTTTTCAACGAAAAGACGCAACAAGTTGAAACACTGGAACAGCAGATCAACAAATGTCGTACCGACGCTGGTTTGAAAGCATTCAAGTGGAAAAAAGGTGATATCGCCAAACTATCCGCTTACTATGCTTACAATGCTCGCGGCCAAAAAATTGATGTTAAAATCAATTCCGAAGGCGCACGTAAAGCCTTTGAAGCCGGTCAAGAGTTTTTCATCAAGCCACGTGGTCAGCTAAACTTGTCTTGCGCCAAATGTCACGTATACAATGCCGGTCGTAAAGCCCGTGCGAACATCCTTTCGCCAGCGCTGGGTCACACGACTCACTTCCCGGTTTTCCGTGCAAAATGGCAAGAATTGGGTACGCTACACCGCCGTTACGGTGGTTGTAACAAAAACATGCGTGCCAAGCCAGCGAAAGCACAAAGTGAAACTTATCGTAACCTAGAGTTCTTCCAAGCCTATATGTCAAATGGCCTGGAAATCGACGGACCTGGTTATCGCGAATAAGTTTAATCGCTTAAACAAAAACCCGCTACGGCGGGTTTTTTATTGCCTGAAATTTATCCAAGCAAGTACTGTTTGGATATCACCCCTCCAAAGATTGGATTGAACAGGCATATAAAAAAGCCGCATTACGCGGCTTTTATTTAAACACTCTCCTGAACATAAAAAACGCCCAGGCCTGGACGTTTTAAATCATTCCTGAGAAATCTCTTTTATCGCTATTTAAAATTCCAGCATCTGCTCGCCTTCATAGACCCAATCGAAGCCCTGTCGAACCCATCGTTCAATGCGAATAATCAGCTCAGGATCGTTTAGACCGACTTTCTGTGCAATCATAAACACATTTTCCTGCTCTTCTTCACCAAAGTGGCCATCTTTATAAGATAGCTTCACCAGCTCTTGCAACAGAATGATTTTGGATTGCTTATCATGAAAGGCGGTCAAAGTATCGTCAATATTCAACGATGACTTATCCAGATCATATTCGATACCGAAGGCATCACTGAAGTTCTTCAAATATTGCTGCTCCTCTTCCGACACATCATGGTCGGCATGGGCGAGCAACACGGCCAAATCAAAAACAGCTTGACGCTGCTCTGATGTCAATCGATCTGCAAACATGGTCTTAATCCTTTAAATCAATGTAATTAATTAACTCTCTAAACACTCAATGCTCAATCTGCTCAACATCACGTACAGCGCCAAACGCCGCACTGGTCGTCATGGCCGCATAAGCTTTTAAAGCCGCACTGACTTTGCGCTCTCTTGGTTGAACAGGCTTCCAGGCGGCCTTGCCCTTCGCCACCATGGCTTGACGTCTCTCAGCCAACGCTTCATCGGTTAAATTGACGTTAATCGTACGGTTTGGAATATCGATTTCGATGATATCACCAGCTTCAACCAGACCGATGTTGCCACCTTCTGCCGCCTCCGGCGAACAGTGCCCGATCGACAAGCCGGATGTCCCACCGGAAAAACGGCCATCGGTTAGCAACGCACATTCTTTACCCAGACCTTTCGATTTTAGATAACTGGTCGGATAGAGCATTTCCTGCATGCCTGGACCGCCTTTCGGCCCTTCATAGCGAATCAAGACCACTTCGCCCGATTTCACTTCACCGTCTAAAATACCGCTGACCGCGGCATCCTGACTTTCATAAATACGAGCCGGCCCTGAAAATTTAAAAATTTCTTCATCCACGCCAGCGGTTTTAACGATACAGCCATCCAGCGCAATGTTACCGTAAAGCACGGCCAGACCGCCTTCTTTCGTGTAAGCATGTTCAACACTGCGGATACACCCGTTCTCGTCATCGTCATCCAGCTCTTTCCAGCGCTTGTTCTGACTGAAAGCTTCCGTTGTGCGAACATTCCCCGGCGCGGCTCTGAAGAATGTTTGCACGGCTTCGTCGTCGGTACGGGTAATATCCCACAATTCCAAGGCGGCCCCCATAGATGAAGCATGCACCGTGGACACATCACGGTTAATCAACCCGCCGCGATCCAACTCACCCAAAATACGCATGATACCACCGGCGCGATGAACGTCTTCCATATGGAAAACTTTCGAATTCGGTGCCACTTTCGACAAGCACGGAACATTACGAGAAATTCGGTCAATATCAGCCATGGTGAACTTCACATTCGCTTCACGCGCTATGGCCAATAAGTGTAAAACCGTATTGGTCGAACCGCCCATGGCCACATCCAACGCCATGGCGTTTTCAAACGCTTCCATGGTCGCAATCGAACGTGGCAACACCGACGCATCGTCTTTTTCGTAATACTGCTTGGCCAGCTCAACAATGCGTCGCCCGGCTTCTTCAAACAAATGCTTACGATCTGCGTGCGTTGCCAGAGTTGTACCGTTCCCCGGTAGCGCAATCCCCAACGCCTCCGCCAAACAGTTCATGGAGTTGGCAGTAAACATTCCGGAACAGGAACCACAGGTTGGACAAGCGGAGATTTCCACATCGTCCACATCCGAGTCGGAACAATGCTCATCCGCCGCCATCACCATAGCGTCGACCAAGTCCAGCTTGATTTCTGTACCGCCTAAAACGGTTTTTCCGGACTCCATTGGCCCGCCCGTCACGAAAATAGTCGGAATATTCAGGCGCATCGCCGCCATCATCATGCCCGGGGTGATTTTGTCGCAATTGGAAATACAGACCAGCGCATCGGCACAGTGCGCGTTGCACATATACTCAACCGAATCGGCAATCAGATCGCGGGACGGCAAGGAATACAACATGCCGTCGTGCCCCATTGCAATGCCGTCATCGACCGCAATGGTATTGAATTCTTTCGCAATCCCGCCGGACTTTTCGATCACACCAGCCACCAACTGCCCCATATCTTTCAGGTGAACGTGCCCCGGTACAAACTGGGTGAACGAGTTCGCCACCGCGATAATCGGTTTTCCAAAATCTTCGGTTGTCATTCCGGTCGCGCGCCACAAGGCGCGCGCACCGGCCATATTTCGTCCATGGGTACTCGTTTTTGAGCGATAATCCGGCATTATTTTCTCCTTACTCCCACAGGCTCGCTGACTGTGTCGTTTTTCGCGCGGGCCTGTTATACTTATGTAATTATAATTTTTAACATTTTCTCATATCTATGCAGCAATCTGAATTAGATTTTACGAATAACTTGCGGCAAGCTTCGCCTTATATTGCCAAGCACCGCAATAAAACCATCGTCATCTACCTGCCCGGTGAACTCATTTCGCATTCGGCCGCCTTGCTGCAATTGGCCAAAGACTGTGTTCTACTCAATAACCTCGGCTTGAAAGTGGTCTTGACGCTGGGCGCCACCCACCAAATCGACCAAGCTTTCGAAGCCAAAGGGCTTCAGTGGCAAAGCCACCAAAACGTACGCATCACCGCACGGGAACACCTTCAAACCTTCCAGGAAACCATCGGTTACGTACGCTCCCAGCTCGAAGCGGCTTTTAGCCAGGCCTGCGCGGAACACCACCTGCATTTACCGATTGTGTCCGGTAACTGGGTCATCGCTCAGCCCAAAGGGGTGATTCAGGGGGTTGACTTCCAACACACCGGCATCCTGCGTAAAATCAACAACGCTGCGGTGGAAAGCCTCTTAAACGTCGGGCAAATTCCCTTGTTAACCCCTTTGGCGTATTCCCTGACTGGCGAGGTATTCAACCTGAATACCCTGGAGCAGGCGTTTGCCATCGCCTCAGCCTTAAAAGCCGACAAACTGATGCTGTTCTCAGCCGATGAAACCCTGAACGCTTTACCGCAAGCCATGTCACTCAAAGACATTCCGGACCATCTCGGCGCTAATCAAGCCAGCGAATCACAGCGTATTCTCAGCTTGGCACACACTCAAGGCCAACACATCAAACGCATTCATTTAATGGCGGAAAGCAACCCGAATGCGCTTTTACTCGAATTATTCAGCCGCGACGGCTCCGGCACCCTAATTTACACCGACCGTTACCATCAGTTACGCCCGGCGCAAATCGAAGACGTGGCCGGCATCCTTACGCTGATCGCACCGCTGGAAGAACAAGGCATTCTCACCAAACGGTCGCGCGAGAATCTCGAACTGGAAATCAACAACTTTTTCGTCATCGAAATCGACCAACAGATTATCGGTTGCGCCGCCCTTTACCCGATTGATGAACGCAGTGGCGAACTGGCTTGCCTCGCTGTCGACGCCGCCTATCAAAAGATGCGACTCGGCCAAGAACTATTGCAAGCCATACAAGCGAAAGCCCTTCAATCCGGGATCGATACACTCTTTTTGCTGACCACGCACACCCATCACTGGTTTATCGGCCATGGGTTTAGCGAAACGTCTCCGGACAATTTACCGGTCAACCGAAAATCTTTTTACAACCTTCAAAGACAGTCAAAGGTCTTACAAAAAACGCTACATGAATAACGTCATACACATTAAAGACCGTTTCCGCGGCTTCTTACCGGTCGTCGTCGACGTCGAAACCGCCGGGTTCGACCCACAGGAAAATGCCCTCATTGAAATCGCCATCGTCACCTTAAAAATGAATGCCGACGGCCAACTGGAACGCGACCAAACCGTGCAGGCCAATGTCCTGCCCTTTAAAGGCGCCAAACTCGACCCCAGCGCCTTAAAATTCATCGGCGTCGAAGACCCGACCCACCCGTTTCGCATGGCGGTTTCCGAAAAGGACGCCCTGGAAAAATGCTTCCAGCCAATTCGCCAACGCTTAAAGGAAACCGCTTGCAGCCGTGCTATTTTAGTGGGTCATAATGCCTTTTTTGATTTAAGTTTTGTGAAAGCGGCGGCCGAACGCTGCAAAGTCAAATCGCCGTTTCACGAGTTCAGCACCTTCGATACCGTTTCGCTGGCCGGCTTGGCTTATGGACAGACCGTTCTGGCCAAAGCCGTGAAAATGGCCGAAATCGACTGGGACAATAGCAAAGCACATTCGGCCGAGTATGACACCATCAAGACCGCCGACTTGTTTTGCAAAATCGTCAATCAATGGCCGCTTAACCTGCCACCAACCGTTTAACGGGTTCAAATGCCATCGATAAAAAAACCGCCAGGCCTGGCGGTTTTTTAGTTCAGCACCCCGAACTGGCGGCTCAACGCACTTAAGCTTCTTGCGATGCTTGCGCGTTAGCGTCAGCCATCATTTTTTTCAGTTCACCGGACTCAGCCAATTCCAAAGTGATGTCACAACCACCTTGCAATTCGCCACCGATGTACAATTGCGGAAACGTCGGCCAATCCTGGTATTTTGGCAAAAATTCAAAAATCATCGGATCCGCTAATACGTTCACAAACGCAAACTTTTCGCCGGTTTGTACCAGTGCTTCCGCCGTCCGGCTTGAAAAGCCACAAGATGGCATTTGCGGCGTGCCTTTCATATAAAGGACCACCGGGTTCTGACTGACTTGTTCGTGAATTCTAGCAAGGGTTTCGGTTTCTTGGTTTTCCATTCTTTTCTCCTAAAGTCAGGCCTGGCCGTTTTCAACCAATACCTGAGTTATTTGCTTGGTTATTATAACAAAGTCCGCTCAAAAATCGAGACCGGATTTTCCCTCGTCCATTGGATAAGACGGCCGTTTCAATTCCGACTCGGGCAATCGTCAATCCATCAACCATTAATATCGCGATACGGATCAACGTGTCGCTGCAACCACAGTTCCAATAACGCCGCATGCCACAGCTTACTGCCTTTAATGGCGGTGAAGTTTTCTTCCGCTTCCGGCGCGTCCAGCAACCGTTGAATGTAATCCGGTTTAAAGAGGCCCCGCGCCTGAGCCTCTGGACTGGTCAGAATGCGCTTCATCATGTCGTAAAACGGACCGCGAACATACTTTAACGCCGGCATGGGAAAATAGCCTTTTGGCCGGTCAATCACCGAGTCCGGGACCAAACCACGCGCCACCTTTTTCAGCAGATGCTTGAAGTCTTTAAGCTTCAACTCTGGCGGTGCCGACATTGCCAATTCAACCAGTTTATGGTCCAAAAAGGGGACGCGGGCTTCCAGCCCCCATGCCATGGTCATGTTATCCACGCGTTTGACCGGATCATCGACAATCAATGTGGTGGCATCCAAACGCAAAACCTGATCCAAATACGTCTCCGCGCCTTCTTCGGATAGGCGGTCGTTAATCAAAGCACGTGTCACATCCGTTACATGGTAGTCTTCTTCAATCATTTCCAACCACTCAGCATGGCTGCGATCGAAATAGAAGGGCGCAAACGCCTCAACCGGGTCGGCCCCTTCCGGCAGTTCCGCCGCGGCTTGTGCCATCAACGGATACCAAAAATACCCGCCGAAGACTTCGTCCGCACCCTGCCCGGACATCACCACCTTCACATCCTGCGAAACCTGCTCCGACAGCAGATAAAACGCCACCGCATCCTGGCCGAACATCGGCTCCGCCATGGCATCGACCGCTTCGGTCAATCTCGGCAGGACCGTCTCGTTCGGAATCAAGTATTTTTGATGCTGAGTCTGGTAGCGTTCCACCACCTGATCGGAATATTCAAACTCACTGCCTTTTTCTTCCGGCACGTCTTCAAACCCAATGGAGAAGGTACGGATATTTTCCACACCCGCTTCGGCCAACAAAGCCACAATCAAGCTGGAATCCAACCCACCGGACAGCAGTACACCCACTGGCACATCCGCCGCCGTCAAGCGCTTATGAACGGCTTGCTTCAACGATTCATGCACCGCATCCACCCATTCCTGCTCGGTTTGCGGGGCCTCTGGCGTGTGCGGCCGCTGTGCCGTCAAATGCCAGTAGGCCTTTTTAAATATTTGGCCGTCCGGGTTCACAATCATCCAGTGTCCCGGTTCCAATTTACGAATGCCTTTCAAAATGGTGTGCGGTGCCGGAATCACGGCATGCAAGGTAAACTGGTGGTGCAACCCGACCGGGTCTATTTCAGTATCGATGCCACCCGACGCCAGTAGCGCCTGCGTATTGGACGCGAATTTCACGCCGCCTTTAACCGGCGCATAATACAAGGGTTTAATACCGAAACGATCACGTGCCAGCAACAACTGGTGTTGATGGTCGTCCCAAATCGCGAACGCAAACATCCCTTCAAACCGGGTAACGCAATCCATGCCCCATTGGCGGTAAGCTTTCAAAATCACTTCGGTGTCGGAATGCGAACGGAAATCATGGCCCAATTCCATCAATTCATGACGCAGCGCTTCGTAATTGTAAATGCAGCCATTGAAGACCAACGTTAACTCGTCATCCACCATCGGCTGATGCCCGGCGTCGGATAAATCGATGATCGATAACCGACGATGCCCGAGTCCGACATGGTTTTGCACCCAAGTGCCGCCGTCATCGGGGCCACGCTGTTCCATTTCGCACAACATCGGGCGCAACCCCGCTTCACTTGAAAGCTGGCCATCCCAATAGATTTCACCGCAAATTCCGCACATAGAGTTTTTTTACCTGCTACCTTACCTGTGTTACCTTTGCCCGCGTTTTCCGTTCTCGTTTGATTTTTTGAGAAGGCGAATCGGGTCAAAGAGGCTTTATTTTAACGAATCCCATTGTAAATTATTGACTCTTTCCACCGGACAATTTAAAGTCGCCAAAAGCGATTTCATTATGATTTTGCGCTTCATTCCAACCCACATCGGTCAATTATGAAAGTATATGGACTCACCGGCGGTATCGGCAGTGGTAAAACCACCGTGCGCCAACTGTTTGAATCGCTTGGCATTCCCACCCTGGATGCCGACGCCATTGGCCGAGAATTGGTCAAACCAAACCAACCAGGCCTGGTCAAAATCATCCAAACCTTCGGTTCCGATATTTTGACAAGCCAGGGTGAACTTGACCGTGCCGAGTTACGGCAGCGCATACTCAAAGATCCGGACGCAAAACGCCGGTTGGAAGCCATCCTGCACCCGATGATTCGCGAGCGCACGCAAGCCGCCATCGAGCAACTGCGCCGGCAAAACCCACCGGCCATCGTAGTGGAAATTCCGCTACTGGCCGAAACCGGCAAACCGGATTACATCGATGAAACCATCGTGCTGGATTTACCGGAAGCCACACAATTACAACGTGCTTTAGATCGCGGTACCTTGCCGGAAGCGGACATTCGAAACCTGATGCAACAACAAGCCTCACGCAAGACTCGTTTGGCCATGGCCGACCATATTATCCAGACCGACCAACCGCTTGAACACATCAAACAAGCCTTGCAAACCCTACTCGAACAACCCAATTAAACTTACTCTATTCAGAGTATTTCAAATCTGTTAAGCTGGTTTTCGAGTTAAGCTATTGAAGAGAGCTTTGCACGAGATGGATACACGGATAAAAATGGCTAAAATTTCCCTGAATGTCGTTGAAAAACTGGCGAATAGCTTGCTATTCGCTGCGTTTTCCGCCTAATTCAGAAAAATTTTATCTCATTTTTCTATCGCCCCTCTCATGCAAAGCTCTCTAGAAGTAATGCAAACCAAAACAGAGTCGATTCGAAACACATTATCGAGCTTTTACCGAGCTATCCAATCCTCTTAACGCGGGTTTAAACGAGGCCTTTTATGCCTTATCAAGTCACATCCATTCGAGATAACTACCGTTACACCGCCATCGTCCCCAGACGGGAACTGGCCTATACCATCATCAAATTTCTAGCCGAGCTGGGACTCACCCTCAAAGACTTCAAGCAAGTCGTGCACAACAGCGAACTGAGTCCGGCCCATATTTTGGATGAAACCACCTATTTGGCGCTGGTGGAAATTCACCCGGAAATGGATTTGATTTACGAAAGCCTCTGTTTGAAAAACAACGAACGCATGTACTTTCATACCAACTGGACCGTGTCGAGCTTGAACTGGCAAAAAATGACCGAAGCGCTGGCCTCTTATAGGGTTGAAGTGACCACTATTAAAAGCCGAGACATCACCCATAGCCTCAAAACCAAAACCCCTCTTTCCGATGACGAACGGGCGCAACTGGCCAATTAATTAGAAAGCTGAATTAGATAACTAAATCGGTTCCGGCCACAAACCGGAAATTGCAGCAACCCCCTGCCCGCCATACTGACGCGCTTCCTCAACATCCTCCGGTTTCATCCCACCCAACGCAAAGACCGGTACCGGCACATTCGCAACACGCTCAGCAAACGTCGGCCAGCCCAAACCGTCCAGTTCCGGATGGGATTGGGTTTTTTTCACCGGCGACAACAGCATAAAATCCGCTCCTAACTCCAGCGCTTTCGCCATTTCCACATCGTTATGAGTGGACACGCCCAGTAACTTGTCGTCGGGAATGGGGCGCTCCGTCAACCCCATAATCGCCGTAGAGGCCAATTGCAAGCCGTCTGCTTCCGGCACCGCCCGCAAATCCTCCGGCTTGCCGTTCAACAAAATCCGCGCCCCTTCATAACGATGGGTTAACGCCACCGCCTGTTTTGCTAGGGCTTGAAACGCGGTTTCATCCAAGGTTTTGGCTCGCAACTGCACCAAGCGGATACCCTCTTCTAACGCCGCTTCTAATCGACCGAGTGCATCTTCGGTATCGTGAAAACCGCCGGAAATCATATAGTGTCCGGGCAATTGCAAGGCCTTCACCAAGCCTCGATTCGCCTCCGGAAATGCCTGCGCCTCCAACTCGGACATCGGTGTCCATTGCACCGTTTGCCCTTCGGCACCATGTGGCTCACCGTCAAAGTACTCGGTTTCATAGACATTCAACAATACCGAGACTTTTTCATAATCCCATGGAATTTGAATCAGCGGTTGCCAGTTCCTCGTCGCAACCCCCACCTCTTCTTCAAATTCGCGTATCAAAGCCTCTTCGGGCGTTTCGCCCGCTTCAATCTTTCCGCCCGGAAACTCCCAAAAACCGGCTAAGTCCTGATGAGCTTGGCGGCGCGCCAACAGCACCTGTTTCTCTTTGCGTAAAACACCGACGGCCACTTGAATTCGTTCATTCATTCGCTTATTTTCCTTTATGTTCAAATGCCTTCTATTTTGGCAAAAAATCGCCAGGTCTGAAAGCGCTCATTTTTCGTGAAGCCATCATCGATTAACGTTAGAATAGTGCATTAAAATACCTGAATAATGTAAACGGAAACAACACGCCATGAGTCGATTCTGGAGCCAACGCGTTCATCAACTGACCCCTTATGTTCCCGGTGAGCAACCGAAAGTGGATAACCTCATCAAGCTCAATACCAATGAGAGCCCTTATCCACCCTCACCGAAAGTATTGGAAGCGGTTTCGGCTGAGGTCAACGACAAGCTACGCCTGTACCCAGACCCGAATTCGGATGCTCTGAAACAATCACTGGCGCATTACTATCAGATCGAAACCAATCAGGTATTTGTCGGCAATGGTTCGGACGAAGTACTGGCCCATATTTTCATGGGGCTCCTGAAGCAGGACAAGCCGATTCTGTTTCCGGACATCACCTACAGCTTTTACCCGGTTTATTGCGGACTGTATGAAGTGGATTACCAAACCGTGCCGCTCACAGAGGAATTTGCCATTCAACCGGCCGACTATCAAACCGATAACGGCGGCATTATTTTCCCGAACCCAAATGCCCCCACCGGCCGACTGTTGCCATTGCAGGCCATTGAACAAATCCTGCAGGGCAGCCCGAATTCGGTCGTCGTCGTGGATGAGGCCTATATCGATTTCGGCGGCGAATCCGCCGCGCAATTGATTCACCGTTATCCGAATCTTTTGGTGGTACAGACCTTCTCGAAATCCCGTGCTTTGGCGGGGTTACGAGTGGGCTTCGCTTTGGGGCATCCGGATTTAATTGAGGCCTTGGAGCGCGTCAAAAACAGTTTTAATTCCTACCCGTTGGATCGGTTGGCGGTGGCCGGTGCCGTCGCGGCGATGGAAGATGAAAGCTACTTCGAGGCCAGTTGCGATAAAATCATCGCCACCCGAACTCGCCTGACCGAGTTTTTGCAACAACACGGCTTTCATGTCGTGCCTTCGACCGCCAACTTTGTTTTTGCTGCCCATCCAAGCAAAGCGGCCGCCGACATTGCCCAAGCCTTACGCGAACGGGCCATTATCGTCCGTTACTTCAATAAACCGCGTATTGACGAATACCTTCGCATCACTATCGGTACCGATGCCGAAACCGATGCCCTCTGTCAGGCCTTAACCGAAATTTTGGCTTAATCCAAAAACCAAAAAACGCCTTGATCGGCGTTTTTTTATGGACTCATTGGCGTGAATAACCGACCTGATTACGTTCGGTATTCGGCATTGATTTTCACATAGTCATATGAAAAATCGGTGGTCCAGACGATTTCAGACGCCTCGCCCCGATTCAACACTATGCGAATCAAGATATCGGTTTCATCCATCACCGCCTGACCGGCTTCTTCGGTATAAGAATCGGCGCGCCCGCCGTTTTCCACCAACAAAACCTCGCCCAAGTAAATCTGTAAAGCCTCGATATCCAAATCGACCAGGCCTGCCCGGCCGACGGCGGCGAGAATCCGTCCCCAGTTAGGATCGGAAGCAAACAAAGCGGTTTTCACCAACGGCGACAAGGCCACCGCATGCGCCACTTTTAAGCACTCGTCCGAGTTTTGGCCGCCTTCCACTTGCACCGTAACAAACTTGGTCGCGCCTTCGCCGTCGCGGATAATCATTTGCGCCAACTCGGTCATCACCTCTTTCACCAGGCCTGCAAACACTTGATAAGCGTTTGAGTGTGTATCGGTGATTTCCGGCATCGCCGCTTGCTGAGTGGCGGTCAAGGTACAGGCATCGTTAGTCGATGTATCGCCATCCACCGTGATACGGTTAAAGGACACATTCACGGCATCACTGAGCGCTTGCTGCAAGCAGGCCTGGGAAATTTTGGCATCCGTCGCTGCAAAACCGAGCATGGTCGCCATGTTGGGGTGAATCATGCCGGAACCTTTGGAAATGCCCGTCACCGTCACCAAAGCCCCGTCGATATCGATTTGACGACTGACGATTTTTTCACAGGTATCGGTCGTCATAATGCCTTGCGCGGCTGCTTTCCAACCATCAATTGCCTGATTGGCAATGGCATCCGGAACGGCGGTTTCAATTTTATCCATCGGCAAATTCTGCCCGATGACACCGGTGGAAAACGGCAGCACCGCTTCCGCTGGCAAACCTAATTCGCTGGCCACCCATTCACAGGTTTGCGTGGCGTCCTTCAGACCTTGCTGGCCGGTTCCGGCATTCGCATTGCCACTGTTAATCACCAGGGCCTGACACGCCATCGCTTGCAAATGTGCTTTGGCAACGGTGACAGGCGCGGCACAGAACGCATTTTGCGTGAAGGTCGCGGCTGTGCGACTGCCTTCCACAAAGGACACCACGACAAAATCGGTTTTATCGGCTTTTTTAATTTTGGCTTGAGTCGTGCCCAAATAAACGCCGGCGACAGGATGAATTAAGCTTTCTTGCGACATGTGTTTTTCTCCAAACAAAAAATCCACGTTGAATGGAAATGCCCGATAGCTCTTCGGCACTCCGTTCAGCGTGGATTTTTTTCAATCTTCGTTAGGGAACCTCTGATTGAATCGATTTGAGGTTCCTTCGGTAAATATTAACTCAATTTACCGCAACATTGTTTATATTTCTTACCGGACCCACACGGACACGGATCGTTGCGCCCCACTTTTGGAGCCTCACGTCGATAAGTGCCTTCTTTTTCCGGTGGTTCGTCATCGGCGTCGCCGGATGGCATGCCCATGGCATCCGCAATGCCCTGCGCCGCCGGATGTGACGTTTCCAGCGCCTGAGGACGTTCGTCAATTTGCTGCTGCTCGTAGGCATCCACATCGTCCGTACCTTGGATCTGAACCATCGACAGGGTTTGAACCGTTTCAAACATGACTTCATCGAGGAAGGCTTCAAACATTTCGGCCGCGGAGCTGCGATACTCCTGGAACGGATCTTTCTGCGCAAAGCCTTTTAGATGAATCCAACGACGCAGATAATCCATTTCGTTCAAATGCTCGCGCCACTGTTTATCAATGGTACGCAGCAACACTTCTTTTTCGAAATGATGGCGTGTTTTTTCGTCCACCACCGCCATTTTAGTCTGGTAAAGCGCTTTCACTTCTTCCACCAAACGATCACGCAGTTTCTCTTCGAACAGGCTTTTGTCTTCATCCAACCATTGCTGAATTGGCAAGCTATGGCCCAAATCGTCCTGCAACTGTTTCTCCAATCCAGCCACATCCCATTGCTCTTCAATGCTGCCCGGTGGAATATAGTTGGCCATAATCGATTCGATCACATTAACACGCAAGGAATCGACGATTTCGGAAACATCCTCTTCTTCCATCAATTCATTACGTTGCGAGTACACCACCTTACGTTGCTCGTTGGCAATATTGTCAAATTTCAACAGATTGGCACGTTCATCCTGATGCATACGCTCGACCTGCTTTTGAGCCCGTTCGATGGATTTGCTGACCATGTTGTGCTCGATGGCTTCGTCCGATTTCATGCCCAGACGGCGCATCATGTTTTTGACTTTTTCCGACGCGAAACGGCGCATCAGGTCGTCGTCCAACGACAAGTAGAAACGCGTCACACCCGGATCGCCTTGACGCCCGGATCGCCCGCGAAGCTGGTTATCGATACGGCGCGATTCATGTCGCTCGGAACCGAGTACCATCAAACCGCCTTTTTCCAAGACTTCATCATGACGTTTCTGCCAAGCGGCTTTGACTTCGGCAATTTGTTCGTCCGTTGGGTTGTCCAAAGCTTCCAATTCGGACTCCAAGTTCCCCCCCAAGACAATATCCGTTCCGCGCCCGGCCATATTGGTGGCAATCGTGATGGATCCCGGGCGTCCGGCATCGGCAATGATATTGGCTTCGCGTTCATGCTGTTTGGCGTTCAATACGCTATGTTTGATGCCTTCTTTGTCAAACAGCGAAGACAGAACTTCGGACATTTCAATCGAAGCCGTGCCCACCAAAATCGGTTGGCCGGTTTCTTTCATCGCCTTAATGTCGCGTACAATTGCATTCAATTTGCCTTCAATATCCAAAAACACCAGGTCTGGTAAATCTTGACGTGATGGCACTTTATTCGGTGGAATCACCACGACTTCCAACTGATAAGTAGACAGGAACTCACCCGCTTCGGTATCCGCGGTCCCGGTCATGCCCGACAGTTTGTCGTATTGACGGAAATAATTCTGGAAAGTGATGGACGCGTAGGTTTGGCTTTCTGCTTGAATCGCAACGCCTTCTTTGGCTTCCACCGCTTGGTGCAAGCCATCGCCCCAACGACGTCCGGCCATTTTCCGGCCGGTGAATTCGTCGATAATGACCACTTCGTTGTCTTGAACAATGTAGTCGGTATTTTTTTCAAACAACAAGTGCGCGCGCAACGAAGCATTAACGTATTTCATCAAACTGATGTGTTCGGCGTCGTAAAGCGAATCGCCTTCGTTCAGCAGGCCGATTTCCACCAGCATGGCTTCAACCTTCGAGTGACCTTCGTCAGTCAAATGGATTTGTTTGGTTTTTTCGTCAATGGTGTAGTCACCGGTTGTGGTTTTGGCTTCCAAGTCCTCTTCGCCACGCTCTAGGCCTTGTACCAGCGGATTCATTTTCTGATACAACTCGGATTTATCTTCGGCCGGGCCGGAAATAATCAACGGTGTCCGTGCTTCATCGATCAAGATGGAGTCCACCTCATCCACAATCGCGAATGGTTGACCACGCATCACCCGCTCTTCAACGAAGATGGCCATGTTGTCGCGCAAGTAATCGAAGCCGAATTCATTATTGGTGCCGTAAGTGATGTCGGCATTGTAAGCCGCTTGTTTTTCATTGGCTGGCTGTCCAGACAAAATGACACCGGTGGTCAATCCTAAAAAGCCATACAACTGCCCCATCCATTCCGCATCACGCGAGGCAAGGTAGTCGTTGACGGTAATGACATGCACCCCTTTCCCGGCCAAAGCATTAAGATAGGCCGGTAACGTCGCCACCAGGGTTTTCCCTTCCCCGGTACGCATTTCAGAAATTTTGCCGTCATGCAAAGCCATCCCACCAATCAGCTGGACATCGTAATGACGCATCCCCATCACCCGCTTTCCGGCTTCACGCACCACGGCAAACGCTTCCGGCAACAATTGATCCAACGACACACCGTCGGCAATTTGTTGTTTGAACGCATCGGTTTTCGCTTTCAGGTCTTCGTCGCTGAGTTGAGAGAAAGAATCTTCGAGTGCGTTGATTTGCTGTACTTTTTTGCGGTATTGCTTAAGCAGGCGTTCGTTACGACTGCCGAAAAGTTTTTTGAAAATGTTAAGAGCCATTAGCGCTTGAATCCAGTAAAGAGTTTAAAAACCAGATCGGCGTCGTTCGGCACGCCTCACCGGAGTGATGTCTAACGATTACAGTGTTGTCACATTTTACGCGTTAAGGCGGACTTGTAAAGCCTGACAACCCACTTCTAAATGGGGACAATTCTACCACAATTCAAGGGCGGAAAAATGAAGGGAACTTTTAAGAGTGCTCGACGCATTTCAGAGAACGGAAATGCGCCATCGGTATGGAAAATTACAACAGAATTTTGCTGCTGCCGTACTGAACCGGCGGCTCTTCGTTTTCGAAGGTCACGACTTCGTAAGCCTCCGGATCGGCAATCAAGGCGCGTAGCAACTGGTTGTTCAACGCATGGCCCGATTTATGCGCAGTGAATTCGCCGATAATCGCATGACCGGCCATAAACAAGTCACCGACCGCATCCAATATTTTATGGCGGACGAACTCATCCTTGTCACGCAGCCCCTCTTGATTGACGACGCCGTTTTCATCCAGACCGATGGCATTATGCAAACCGGCACCCAGCCCTAAGTTTTGAGCTCGTAATTTTTCCATGTCTTTCATAAAACCGAACGTACGAGCGCGGCTGACTTCTTTGAAATAAGCGGTGGACGAAAAGCTCAAGGTCATTTTTTCCGCCGTCTGGTCAAACGCAGGGTGATCGAATTCAATTGAAAAGTTCAAGCGATAACCGTCATACGGATCAAACTGGGCGATGCCACCCTTATCATTCGACACCTTAATCGGCTTTTTAATACGAATGAATTTTTTCGGGGCGTCCTGTAGCTCAACACCGGCCGACTGCAACAGAAAAATGAAATGCGAGGCGCTGCCATCCATAATCGGCACTTCATCGGCGGTGATATCGATGTACAGATTATCAATACCAACACCAGCCAAAGCAGACATTAAATGTTCGATGGTCGCGATTTTGATCGGTTTGTCTTGCTGCTCTTGAACGATGGTCGTACACAAAGTGGTTTCTTTAACCAAATCCGGAGACACCAAAAATTCAACCACTGGGTCCAAATCGACCCGACGGAAAACGATTCCGGTATTGACAGGAGCCGGGCGTAGCGTCATGACCGATTTATGGCCGGTATGCAGCCCAACACCTTTGGCTTTAATGGAATTGGCAAGCGTTCTTTGTTTCACGTGACTATCTTCAACTTTGCTTAAACAAACGACAAGCGTGAAATTTTAACACAATTGTCACATGACCCATTCTAAAAATTATTGCTAAACCAGTTTTTCATGCGGTTCAGAACCGACTCTCTGTCGAGGGTGGTTTTTTGCGGTTTATCGGAAACCACCGGTGACGGCTGATGCTCTTTGGCGTACATCAACAACCCCACAGTTGTGGCAAAAGACGGACTGCGCACTTCTTCTTTCAAACCGGACACTTCCAGCGGCATACCAAGGCGAACCGGCATGTGGAATACTTCTTCCGCCAATTCAACCGCCCCTTCAACCAGCGAACTTCCGCCGGTCAAGACAATACCCGCCGCAATTTTATTTTCAAAATCAGTGCGGCGTAATTCCGCTTGAATCAACTGAAATAATTCTTCGTAACGTGGCTCAATGACTTCAACCAGCGTATGGCGCGACAAACAGCGTGCGGGACGATCCCCCACGCTCGGCACTTCGATTTCTTCATCTTGTGAAATCAATTGCGGCAACGCACAAGCGTATTTTTTCTTGATGTCTTCGGCCGCTTGTTTCGGTGTGCGCAACGCCATGGCAATATCATTGGTGACTTGATCGCCGGCCACCGGAATCACGGCCGAATGACGGATAGCGCCATTTTGGAAAATCGCGATATCGGTGGTGCCGCCGCCGATATCGACCAGACACACGCCCAATTCTTTTTCATCTTCCGACAAAACGGCTTCCGAAGACGCCAGTTGTTCCAGAATCAGGTTATCCACTTTCAAAGAACAGCGTTCAACACACTTGGTGATGTTTTGCGCCGCACTGACCGAGCCGGTCACCATATGCACCTTGGCTTCCAAACGTACGCCGGACATCCCAATCGGTTCACGGATGCCGCCTTGATTATCGATCATAAATTCCTGCGGCAGAATGTGCAGCACTTCCTGGTCGCCGGGAATGGCAATGGTTTGCGCGGCGTCAATCACGCGCTGCACATCTTCTTCCTGCACTTCCTGGTTACTGATCGCCACCATACCGTTGGAGTTGAAACTGCCGATATGACTGCCGGCAATGCCCACCGAAACGGATTCCGCTTTAATGCCGGACATTCTTTCGGCTTCGTCGATGGCACGCTGAATCGACTCCACCGTCGAATCAATGTTCACAACCACCCCTTTTTTCAAACCTTTTGAGGGATGAGTTCCCATTCCGACGACTTCGATCCCGCCGTCCGGTTTCACTTTACCGATAATCGCGGCGATTTTCGACGTCCCGATATCGAGCCCGATCACAATATTGGAATGAGGAGTCTGCTGCTTTCTTGCCATTCGTTTTTTTCACCTTTCTATGGATAATGCCGAGACCGCATTTTTGCGAATTTTTCGTTACTCAGAGGCCGGACGACTTTGCGGCGTTTTTTGCTTTATTACAAAGCCATTACTATAGCGTAAATCGAATACGTGTGCGAATTTTCTTAAGTCCTGATGGGTCTTTGGATAAGCCCGAATAAAACGATCCAATTTGCCCTGCCAATCATGGTCATCCAGAAGCAAAGTGACGCCGGAAAGAAAGTGAATTCGCCAAACGCCGTCGGCTTGTGCCGTCATCGAATCAATCGTCCAATTCAACGTTGAAAAAGCGTCTTGAAACACCTGTAACTTTTGCAACAAAGCGCGCGATTGAATCGCTGAGCCGTCCAACACCACCATGCGTTGAAACGAGCCAATATCATAAGGATAAAAAATATCCCCTTCCTGATTCAATAACCCGTCCTCACTCCAGCGCGCTACGGGCTTTTGTTCGGTGATTTCCAAAATCAGCTTATTCGGCCAGCGACGTTTGACCTTAACCTTATAGACCCAATCCAAATGCAGGATATCCGCATGCAAACGTTCCAGATCAATACGCCAAAACGATTGCCCGACATATGGCGCCACCAGCGCTTCAACCTCCGCGGGTTTCAAACGTTCCAAATCGCCGTTGAGCTGGACCTCCGTAATCACTCGCGCAGGTGAAAACGCGACCCATGCGGCGATTAAAGCCAATAAAACCAATCCCAGCGCTAACGATAATTTTTTTTTCACGTGACGCCTTAGCCTCTATTCCTTAATTTACGCCAGGGTCATGGACAGAATCCGACGTACTAATTCCGGAAAGTCAATCCCCGCGGCTTTAGCTGCCATCGGAACCAAACTGTGATCAGTCATCCCCGGCACACTGTTCAGCTCAATCAGCCAGGCCTGGTCGTTTTCGTCCAACATCAAGTCGACTCGTCCCCAGTGCCGTGCGCCAAGGGCATGAAACGCCTCCATCACCAAGGCCTGGATTCGCGTTTCCTGCTCCGCTGGCAAACCGCAAGGGCAAATATATTGCGTGCTCGAGGATTGGTATTTGGCATCAAAATCGTAAAAATCGTGATCGGTTTTTAAATGAATCATCGGCAAGGCCGAATCGCCCAACACGCCACAAGTGTATTCTCGCCCGGTCACCCATTGTTCAATTAAAATTTCCGTATCGTAATCCTGCGCGAACGCAATGGCCTCTTCCAACGAATCCAAATCGTCGACTTTCCGCATACCAATACTGGAGCCTTCATGGCTCGGCTTTACAATAACCGGGAAACCTAATTTGAAAGCGTTTTTATCAAAGGGTTGAGACGGCGACACCACTTGAAAACCCGGGGTCGGCAAGCCAACACCTTGCCATAACCACTTGGTGCGAAGCTTATCCATCGCCAAAGCGGATGCCGTCATCTGACTGCCGGTATACGGAAACTCCAACGCATCCAGCAAAGCTTGAACGCCGCCGTCTTCGCCCCAGCGACCATGCAGGGCAATGAACGCCCGGTCATATTGACTTGTAACGGCCAGTACATCTTCAACACTTTTCACGTCACAGGCGGTGGCATCCACGCCAGCCTGCAGAAGCGCTTGAGTCACTTCGGTCCCGCTTTTCAACGAAATGTCACGTTCGGCGGCGGTTCCGCCCATCAAGACAGCGACTCGGCCCAGCGCACTATTTAAATCCGTTCTATTCCAAGGTTCTTGCATGATTTCTTCTCTTCACTCGCCGACTACGCGGACAGCTCTTTCCATTGACGCGCCACTTGTCCGATATCCCCGGCGCCCATTACCAATACCACATCGTTATCCAGCAGAACAGGTGTCATCAATTCATTCAGTTCTTCCGTCGATTCGACGTGCAGATTATCTTTATGACCGCGCAGGCGCATCGCCTGCAACAAAGCCTTGGAATCGAACGCAGCTAAAGGCGCTTCGCCGGCGGCATAGACATCCGTCAACACCACCAAATCGGCGTCCACCAAGGCTTGCACAAAATCATCAAACAAATCGCGTGTACGGCTGTAACGATGCGGTTGGAACACCAGCACCAAACGACGGTCCGGAAAAGCTTGGCGTGCGGTCGAAATCGTAGCGGTTAATTCGGTTGGATGATGCCCGTAATCATCAACCAAGGTAACGTTTTTACCACCAATCAAGCGATTCGGATAGACTTCAAATCGTCGCCCGACCCCGCCGAACTCGACCAGTGCCTGCTGAATTGCGTCCACTGAAACGTCCAACTCCAGGCCAATCGTGATGGCCGCGAGTGCATTCAATACATTATGACGCCCCGGCTGGTTCAACCGCACTTCAAACACAGGTTTATTTTCGGCATGCACATCAAACAACATCGCCAATCCGTCGTGCCGAACATTGGAAGCATAGACATCCGCCTGTTCCGAAAAACCATAGGTGCGGGTTTTCCGCGACAGCTTGGGCAACATATCCCGAATGTTCGAATCCTCATAGCACAAAATCGCCAAACCGTAGAACGGCAAACGATGGATGAATTCAACAAAGGTGTTTTCCAGGTTTTGATAATCGCCCTGATACGTGTCCATGTGGTCTTCGTCGATATTGGTGACCACCGACATCATCGGTGACAAATGCAGAAAAGACGCATCGGATTCGTCCGCTTCGGCCACCAGGTATTGGCTGCTCCCCAAACGGGCATTGGAATCCACCTGATTCAGCTTTCCACCGATCACAAAAGTCGGATCCAAGCCGCCCTGAGTCAAAATGGCCGCGGCGAGAGACGTGGTCGTGGTTTTACCGTGCGTACCGGCAATGGCAATCCCAAAACGCATACGCATCAGTTCCGCCAACATGGCGGCTCGTGGAATGACAGGAATCCGGGTTTCTTTGGCAAAACTGACTTCCGGATTATCTTGAGCAATGGCTGTGGAGACGACCACCACATCGCTGTTTTGAACGTGTTCGGCCGCATGGCCGATTTGCACTAAAGCACCGAGGGATTTAAGGCGGATAACCGTCGGATTTTCTTTCAAATCCGAACCGGAAACGGTGAACCCCAGGTTCAGACAGACTTCTGCAATACCGGCCATACCAACACCGCCGATACCGACAAAATGAATTTGTTTAACTTGATCTTTCATTAAAAAAACAACCCTTCTGAATCTGGCATATCATACCGCCTTCCAGGGCATTTTTTCACGAAATTCGGTAAAAAGTCCGTCGGAATCAACCGCCTTGTTCGGGCCGTTGTCAATGCAGCGATTCCGTTTCAACATTCGCCAGGCCTGGTTCTTTTACAGGTTCCGGCACCACCCAGTAATGCTGAGTTAAAATCGCCGCCAATTCGGAAGGTTTGCTTAAGGGTTGGGTGATTTCGAAGTGAGATAAAGTGGCACTGTTCAAATGACCGGCTTGACTCGCCTCCGCCACCAAGGACAGAACTTCATCGGCCCCATCGCCCAATAGGGTTTCGGTGCCCGGATTCCAAAACAGTGTCTTTTCACGATGATTGGAATCAGGCAATGGTACCAACTCCAAGCGAATCCAATGAAGTGGCTCCGAAGCTGTATTCAACTCGTCTGACGGGGTCATAAAACGTCTCACTCAAACCGCAAAGGCACTGAACGGCTTTTCAAAATTGAAAGGTTGAAACCTATACTAGCATAGTTCGAGCTTCTTCAACAGCCGAGACCAGACGGTCAATATCTTCATGCGTATTGTAAACACCAAAAGAGGCCCGAAGCGTGGCGGGCACATCAAAGTGTTGCATCACCGGCATGGCGCAATGGTGGCTGGCTCGAACCGCAATGCCATCCTGATCCATGAGGGTCGCCATATCGTGCGGGTGTGTTCCGGCCACAATAAACGAAATCACCCCGCCTTTATTCGGTGCCGTGCCAATGATTCGCAACCCTTCAACGGTTTGCAGCTGCTGTGTTGCATACATCAGCAATTCGTGTTCGTAATCCGCGATGGCACCCAACCCAATGGACTCAACAAAATCAATGGCGGCACCTAAGCCGATGGCTCCGGAAATATTCGGGGTGCCGGCTTCAAACTTATACGGCAACACATTGTATTCCGTCTTATCAAAGGTCACCGAGTAAATCATGTCGCCACCGGCTTGATACGGCGGCATAGCCTCCAGAAGCGCTTCTTTGCCATACAACACACCGATACCGGTTGGCCCATACAGCTTATGGCCGGAAAACGCATAAAAATCGCAATCCAGAGCTCGAACATCGACGCTCATGTGTGGTACCGCCTGAGCTCCGTCCAATAAGACTTTGGCGCCGACTTTTTTAGCGGCCTGAACCATCTCCGCCACTGGATTAATCGTCCCCAGCGCATTCGACATATGCACCACCGATACGAATTGGGTTTTCGGCGTCAGACAGGCTTCGAAATCGGACAGCCGAATTTCGCCCTCGTCCGTCATCGGCACCACCACCAGCTTAATCCCGATTTCATTTCGTAACAATTGCCAAGGCACGATATTCGAGTGGTGCTCCATTTCGGTAATCACCACTTCATCTCCGGCTTTCAGGTGACGGCGCCCCCAAGTTTGAGCGACCAGGTTAATCGCTTCGGTGGTGCCGCGCACAAAAATAATTTCCTTATCCGACGCGGCATTCAAAAAATGTCTCACTTTGCCGCGAGCGCCCTCGTAGGCTTCCGTCGCACGCTCACTTAAGCCATAAACACCACGATGCACATTGGCGTTTTCTTCACGGTAATAACGCGTGATCGTATCAATGACCGACACCGGCGTTTGCGAGGTGGCACCACTGTCCAGATAGACCAGTGGCTGCCCGTTTTCAAGTTGTTTCAGGATGGGAAAGGCGTCTTTAACGTCCGAAAAGTTCATATTCTGTTCTTATTATCAAGGGAGAGCTTTGCACGAGTGGGGCGCGAGGAAAAGCTCTCCAAGGGTTACAAAAGGGATCATGTGTCGATACCGGCTCAAAATCACTTCATGGCTTGATCTAACTTGTGCATCACCTGCGCCGCGAGCCACTGGTGCCATTTCAGATTGGTAACCGCCTCCAACGGCTCCAACAAGAACGCCTGGGTAATCAACCGTTTGGCATGATCCTTACGAATGCCACGCGCTTGAGCATAAAACAACTGGTTTTCATCCATTTGACCCGAGGCACACCCATGGGAGCATTTCACATCATCGGCATAAATTTCCAACTGAGGTTTGGTGTCCATTTTGGCGTCATTAGACAACAACAGGTTTTTATTATCCATTTGGCCGTCGGTTTTTTGAGCATCTTGCGCCACATGGATCATGCCATTGAAAACGCCACGCGCTTGACCGTCCAGAACAAATTTGTGTAACTGTCGGCTGTTGCAATGCGCCACTTGGTGAAGGGTTTCGGTACGGGAATCCACAACCTGTTTACCGGCACCAAAACCAATTGAGTTTTGTTCAGACTCGGCATAAGGCCCGGTTAAGGCGACCTGATTCTGATGTCGGGAAATCTCCGCCCCCAACCCTAGATAAATCGTCGATAAATCGGAGGCCTCCGATTGCTGGAAATATTGATGGCTGAAATAATAGCTGTTCAAGCTCAGGTCCTGCAATACCATCTGTTTTAAACGAGCCTGTTTGGCCAAGTGTAAATGCGCTAAGTCATTCACGAAAACCGATTCAACGCCATCCAGGCAAAGGTATTGCTGAATCAAGGTCATTTCAGCATTTTCACCCACATCCACCTGCATACGCAGATTGGTCAACTGTCCAGACTGAGTCTGAACCTGAACCACGTAAACGGGTACGTCCAATGCCGCCTGATCTTCCAGGCGTAATGTCAGCCCTTGATCTAAGACCAGCTCATTTATCAATTCAAAGGCGTCGGCGCCCGCATCGGGCGCAATGGTTTGAATCGCATCGGCATCCGCCATTTCAATCGATAGCGATTCGGGAATCAAGTCGAACCCGGCCGACAGCGCTTCCGAAAAAGCACCGTCCACAAACACCAGACGAATCGCGGTATCCGGCAACAAATTCGGTTGCAAGGTTTCTAAGCTGAGCTCGGCATTCTGCGCTTTGATTTCAAAGGCATGCTGCATCCAAGGCAACAACGAGGTATATTGCCAATCCTCATCTTTTCGAGTCGGGAAGCCTTTGGCCAACAAACGCTTTTCAGCGGCCTGACGCTTTTGAACAAGCGCTTCCGCTTGGGTGTTTTCGTTCAGTTTATGGGATTCGGCAATCAAATGCTCAAGCATTTGGCGCGCCGCAGGACTCATTTTAGGGGTAACCGCTACTGTCATGAGACACCTTACTCCGAACCGGAAGCGTCATGGGTTTGAATAATGTCATCGTAGCCTTTTTCTTCAAGTTCATGTACCAACTCGAAGCCACCGGACTTAACGATTTTACCGTCATAGAGCACATGGACATGGTCCGGCTTGATGTAATCCAGCAAACGCTGATAGTGCGTCACCACGATAAAGCTACGTTCACCATCTCGCAGGGAATTGACGCCGTTTGCCACCACTTTCATGGCATCGATATCCAGGCCGGAATCGGTTTCGTCCAAGATGCACAACTTCGGTTCCAACAGCGCCATTTGAAAAATATCATTACGTTTCTTTTCGCCACCGGAAAAGCCGACGTTCACTGAACGATCCAACAAATCTTTACGCATATTCAACAAGTCGATTTTCGCTTGGGCGTATTCGTCGAAATCAAACATATCCAATGGCGGCAAGCCTTTTTCTTCACGAATGGCGTTCACGGCCGTTTGCATAAAGAGCTTGTTACTGACACCGGGAATTTCCACCGGATATTGAAAAGCGAGGAACAAGCCTTTACGCGCACGTTCTTCCGGATCCATATCCAATAGGTCTTCACCGTCAAATACCGCTTGTCCGTCCGTGACCTCATAATCTTCTCGCCCGGCCAACACACTGGACAAGGTACTTTTACCAGCGCCGTTCGGCCCCATAATGGCATGCACTTCACCTGGTTTGACGTCCAGATTCAGTCCCTTCAGGATTTGCTTGCCGCTGTCATCAGCGACTTCCGCATGTAGGTTTTCAACTTTTAATAACATCTAATCTCTCTCACTCGATGAAAGTTCACCTTTCAAACGATCCAATTCAATTCACTGCAGTCTAAAACATTTATTATTTATTTTATCCGACCGAGCCTTCCAGGCTAATGGCCAGGAGTTCTTCCGCTTCCTGCGCGAACTCCAGCGGCAATTCGTTAAACACTTCTTTACAGTAACCATTCACTATCATGGAAATCGCATCTTGCTCACTAATTCCGCGTTGCTGACAATAAAACAGCTGATCTTCGCCAATTCGAGATGTGGTGGCTTCGTGTTCCATTTTCGCCGTCGGGTTCTCCACTTCGATATACGGAAAGGTGTGCGCGCCACACTTATCCCCAATCAACATGGAATCACACTGGGTGAAGTTCCGTGCGTTCTCTGCGGTGGGTAGAATCTTCACCAACCCACGATAAGTGTTATCAGACTTTCCGGCCGACAACCCTTTAGAAATAATGGTGCTACGCGTATTTTTGCCGATGTGAATCATCTTGGTACCGGTATCGGCCTGTTGACGACGATTGGTCAACGCCACCGAATAGAATTCGCCGATGGAATTATCCCCTTTCAGAACACAACTCGGGTATTTCCAGGTGATCGCCGACCCGGTTTCCGCTTGCGTCCAGGACAATTTGGAATTCCGGCCTTCGCAGACGCCGCGCTTGGTCACAAAATTCAAAATCCCGCCCTCGCAATCTTCATCGCCCGGGTACCAGTTTTGAACCGTGGAATATTTAACTTCCGCGTTTTCATGCACGATGACTTCCACCACCGCCGCATGCAACTGGTACGAATCGCGCACCGGCGCGGAACAGCCTTCCAGATAACTGACATAACTGTTCTTATCCGCAATCAGAATCGTTCGTTCAAACTGGCCGGTTTTCGCTTCGTTAATACGGAAATACGTCGACAACTCCATGGGCGCACGAACGCCTTCGGGAATATAGACAAAGGTACCGTCGGACGCCACCGCCGAGTTCAAGGCGGCGAAATAGTTATCGTGATACGGCACCACCGACCCCAAATATTGTTGCACCAGCTCAGGATAATCCTGAACCGCTTCCGAGAAAGAACAAAAGATGATGCCCAGCTTGGACAGCTCTTCACGTTTGGTGGTCGAGACCGACACCGAATCAAAAATCGCGTCCACCGCGATGTCGGTTTTATCGGCGGTTGCGTCACCGAACACCGGGACGCCCAATGCCGCAAACGCCTTCGCCACTTCCGGATCCATTTCCGGCTCGGCCGGTTCGTCCGTCATACACTGGTCACCGCAGGCGGAACACTCCGGCGCGGAATAATAGCTGTAATCCTGATAATCCAGCGGTTCGTATTCCGCCTTGGCCCAGTGCGGCTCTTTCAGAGTCTGCCAATGCGCAAACGCCTTTAAACGAAAGTCCAACATCCAATCCGGCTCGTTTTTTTTCGCCGAGATCGCCCGAATGACGGCTTCGTTCAAGCCCTTTTCAAAGGTTTCAACGGTTGTCTGCGTAAAAAAGCCTTCCTTGTAGCCTTGATTTTTGCTCAACAAATCGTTGATTTCTTGGTATTGAGTCGCTTCTGACATGGTTTATTATTCGTTTTCCAACTGAATCGATTAATTTCTGACTATTCTAGTCGGAAATTAGCTTTTTGTCCAGTGATTGTTTCGTTCTAAAATCGTTGAAAAGCGCGGATTATAAAGCATTTATACGATTTTTTCCTTAATGAAACTCGACCCATTTATCGGTTTATAACAACCGGCTGGCGTCGATAATTTCTTGCAGTAAATCACCCTGTAAGGCTTGACCTTTTATACAGACATAGCCCGGGCCATTCAATTTACCGGCGTAGGTATCCCACCGGTCGATTTGACCCTCGAGGGCAACCGGATTTTGGTACTCCGATGTCATAACCACCCCGTGCACCCGCCAAAGCCGTGCGCCCAGGTTCTGTTTAATCGCATCCAGCCCGAACAAGAGGTGTTCAAGATTTAAAACATCGGCCTCTGCATCAAATTCAAAACAAAAGCTTTCCAGAGACGGGGCAGAGTAGGCCACTGGCGGAACGATGGCAGGCGTATCGAAGCCACGCCAATCCCAGTCGTTCAATTCCGTGTGACTGAACCAGCGATAGCGCGGTAAGGAGGATGGAACGGCCGATTTTAACCAGGCCTGCCACTGGTACTGCACCGTCATATCGGCGGCTTCCATAAAACTGAACACCACGCCGGTGGCGCTCTGCAACATCGCTTTTAACCAGGCCTGCGCCTCATCATCGCTGACCAGATGGCGAGCATCGATTAAACACCAGGTTCGCTGTAACGATGAGGCAGACTCCAGCGCATGTTCCGCTGGCACCTCTTTGATTGAGGCTTCCGGAAAAGCCGATTGAAATGCGTTTTTAAAACGGGTTTTGCCACTCCCCGGCAACCCAATCAAACGAATGGTATCGCTCATCCAAAATCACTCCAAGCAAGCCCGATACTGATTCGCCAAACCTTGAATAAATTCCGGATAGGATTGATGGGATTCATTACGTCCCAACGGGTCCAGCTCGCCGATTTTGACATCCAGACCACGCGTAATGTAACGCAATTGTTTATCGGAAAACTGCGGTTCTTTAAACACACAGCGAATGCCGTCCTGTTGAATGCGTTGCCGCAACATCAACACGCGTTTCACGCTCGGCTTCACTTCCGCCGACACTTGGATGGCACCTTGATTATTCAAGTGATACCGTTTTTCAAAATATTGAAACGCATCATGCAACACCAGATAAGGTACCTTCTCCAATGGTTCCAACTGTGCCTCAATGGCTTGGTTTGCCTCTTCCAAAGCCATCAGATTCGCTTGCTGTTGGGCGCGCACCTGTTCAACATTTTGTGGTTTCAACGTGGCAATGGCGTCACCGATGGCTTCAATCATTAAACCGGCATTATGCACCGACAACCAGGTGTGACCGTCCATTTTAAGCGTTGCCATCGCATCTTCATTGGCATCGCCTTCACCTTGGTGATGTTCGTGATCATGTGAGTGGGATGCAGAGTGAGGCTCTCCCGTCATCGTCCGTTTGCGCAAAACCACCAGGCCTGGTTGTTTTTGCATCACCACTAATAACGGTCCTTTTGGATTTTTTTCGGATTTTTTGTCAGACAGTATTTGTCGAATCGGTTTTTCGGCCCAGCGGTCCACCCCGGAACCCACCGTTAAAATCAAATCCGCTTCATTCAAAGCGGTTAAATGCGACGGCCGAAATTGAAAACCATGCGGTGACGCCCCGGGGGACAATAAAACAGTCAGGGTATCTTCTTCCGTTAAATAGGGTTTCACCATCGCCGCCAAAGGCGGAATGGTCACCGTTACCTGCAGTGCGTGAGCCTGCCAGCTCACCAATCCGGTCAAAATAAACATCAGTGTTTTCACTGAAACTCCTTATAATTCTCTTACCGATAACACTCGGCGACCTTGCCGAATCGTTTCAAAAAGTCCGCCCTATTTTTCTGTTCATGAATTAGAATAAAGCACCATGAATAACGAACCACTGATTACCGCTCGGCATATTTGTCATGCCTACGGCACCAAAAACGTCCTGAACGATATTTCTTTGGAGCTGCACGCCAACGAAATCATCACGTTGATAGGCCCAAACGGCGCGGGAAAGTCGACTTTGCTCAAAATTCTATTGAACCTTATTCAACCGACTTCCGGGCACGTTGAACGCAAACCGGGATTACGTGTCGGCTTCATGCCGCAAAAAATTCAAGTGGATGCTTCCCTGCCTTTGACGGTTTTGCGTTTTTTGCAACTGGGACGGCCCAAAAAAACGAATGATACCACAGAGCTTCACGAAATCATCAACGACTTAAAGCTGGAGCGCTTACTGTCCCAACCGATTCAACAGGTCTCTGGCGGGGAAATGCAACGCATTTTGTTAGCGCGTTCGCTGTTACGGTCACCGGAACTGCTGGTATTGGACGAACCGGTACAAGGCGTCGATCTACAAGGACAAACTGAGCTGTACCAATACATTGAAGACATCCGACAAAAGTACGGCTGCGGCATCCTGATGGTCAGCCACGATTTGCATATCGTGATGCGCAACACCAACCGTGTGATCTGTCTCAATCAACACGTTTGTTGCTCAGGGCACCCACAAACCGTTTCAGAAAACCCGGCTTTCCAGGCATTGTTTGGCGAAGGGTTTGAAGAGGTGGCCGTGTACGAACATCACCACGACCCAAGCCAATGTCAACATACACACGGCCATACCCCTACATCCGACAACAGAGACGCAAACCATGATTGACTTGCTTCTCAACCCGCCACTGTTCCTTGTTCTCGCCTTAGCAGGTGGCTTGCTGATTGCCTTAATCGCGGCACCCCTCGGCGTGTTCATGGTTTGGCAAAAGCAATCTTATTTCGGTGCCGCTCTGGCGCACTCGGCTTTACTCGGCGTCAGTTTCGGATTATTACTGGAAATAAACCTGACCTTTGCCGTCATTCTCATTTCCTTGCTCGTGGCCATCAGCATACAGGTCATCAAAGAGAAAACCACTTTATCCTCTGATACCTTATTGGGCATTCTGGCCCACAGCTCATTAGCCATTGGCTTAATATTATTAAGCTTTCAGACCGATATCCAAATCGATATTCTGACTTATTTGTTTGGAGATATTTTGAGTATCGAACGACTGGATGTCATATTCATCGTCCTGTTAGGCGGGTTGGTGGCTTTGTTTTTCAAACGTCATTGGCAAGACCTATTAAACGTCACCTTGAATCCAGAGCTGGCCCAAATCGAAGGCGTTCCCACCCGGAAGGTACAACTGTATTATGTATTATTGTTGGCATTGATCATTGCCGTCGCCATGAAGATTGTCGGCGTGCTATTGATTACATCTTTGCTGATTGTGCCGGCGGCAGCGGCCAGAAAGTTCGCGCAATCCCCCGAACAAATGCTTGGCATCAGCATTTTAATCGGCTTTCTGTCGGTTTTGCTGGGACTACTGGCGTCTCTGCTCATCGACTTACCCACAGGCCCCAGCATTGTCGCGGTGGCGACGGTCATTTTTCTAATCAGCTTATTGCGTAAAGAAGCGGCTTAAACCGACGGGATCAAGCGACCTCGTCCATTAACTGATGTAAGATAGCCACCACTTTTTCGGATTTCTCATCCACTTGAGCCAAGCCCGCTTCGACCATTTCGGTATCGCCGATTTCCTTGGCATCCATGACCTTTTTAATGCCTTGATGCATCTCTTCGTGCTCTTTGCCAAGTTCTTGCATCAACGGCAGTTCAGCATAAGCCTGGCCTTCGCCGTAATACCATTTCCCCAGAACACAAGCCGTATGGTCGGTCGCCGTCTCATAAGTGACGCCGATATCCATACCATCGACAAACCCACGAATTTTGGACTTCCAGGCCAAATGGGCCTGAACCATCTTGTCAAACTCTTGTGCCGTGGCCGATTGTTGCAGCCTGTGCACGCGTTCCAATACCGTATTATCCACTTTGAATTCGCTGACCAGCCCAAGCAAATCGGACGATTGCTGCAACAAATCCTGACTGCCTGCTGCGGCTTCTTCAACCAACCCTGCGTTTTGCTGAGTGGTGGTATCCATTTCGCTGATCGCCTGGCTAACGTTATCAATGCCCTCCGCTTGTTCATTACTCGCTTTGGCAATGGCCGAAATCATGGCGGAAATATCACCCATCGACGAATTAATCTGTGTCAAAGCCTCACTGGTTTGACGGACATAATCGCCGCTTTGCTCACTGATATTAACCGAATTTTCAATCAGCTTTTTAATTTCCGAAGCGGCATCAGCCGACTTACCGGCCAGATTACGCACCTCTCCGGCCACCACCGCAAAACCACGTCCATGCTCACCGGCTCTGGCGGCTTCCACGGCTGCGTTCAGCGCCAACAGATTCGTCTGGAATGCTATACCGTCAATTAAGGTGATGATGTCATTGATTTTCTGACTGGCCTCACTCATCTCATCCATTGACTGCAATGCTTTTTGCATAATGCCCACACCGTCTTCCAGCTTTTGCTGAGCTTCTTGCGTCATCTGATTGGCATTATTAGCACTGTCGGCATTGTTGCGAACCGTATTGGTCATTTGCATCATTTGCGTCGAGGTGCGCTCCAGAGAAACGGTCTGCTGCTGAATGCGTGTGGAAATGGACTCACTGCCGTCCGCGATACTGCGTGATTCGTCCGCGACCAAGCGCGTCACTTCACCAACCTTACCAATCATTTCAGACATATTCCGCGTTGAGCTGTTCAAACTGTCTTTCAGAATCGCCATTTTTCCTTGGTAATGACCGGACACCAGGTTCGTCAAATCGCCTTCACTGATTCGCGTCTGAACCACGGCCACTTCTTCCACAAAGGCTTCCAGCCCTTCCACGGTAGTGTTAATCGCATCTTTCAGGACGATAAATTCACCGCGCGCATCGGTTTCAACCCGTTTTGAGAAATCACCATGTGACAAAGCGCCCAGAGTCACGGAAATATCGTTCACCGTCTCCGCCATTTGATTCATGGAAATCTCCAAATCTCCCATGACGCTAGCGTAATCGCCACTCAGTTCAACATCGCTTGATCTGACCGGCTTTAAAACGCCGTTTCGTAAATTGGTAGCCGTGTCCCGTAGCATTTGAACCATATTATGAATCTGCACCACCGATTCGTTGACCCCCTGCTTCAGGGTCATAAAATCACCTTGATATTGATGCTCAATCTTACGATGGAAAGAACCGTTGGAAACTTCATGCATCACACTATTCACATCATTAATCGCATCGTGAATGGTTTCCAGCAGATCGTTAATCGAGTGGGCCGTTTCCCCAAGCTCGTCTTTTGAATAAACTTCGACACGGTGATTCAGTTCGCCGGTTTCGATGATTTTCGCCATGGTTTCACGCATGGCGTTGATTGGATTCATAAAACTGCGGGCAACAAGGGTGCCGGCAATCGAGAAAATCACCACACTGGCAATCAACACCGACCAAAGCAACGTGGTTCCGAAGGACTCCTGCTCGGCCAAACCCTTGACGGAAGCCTTATTTTTATTCTCTTCATAAATTTTGAACTCGGAAACGATATCGGAAAAAGCTTGATACTTAGAGCCGAACTCGCCGACCAGAATTTCCACCGCATCTTCAATAAAGCCTTCGTCCACCATTACCATAAAACTGCCAAACGCTGTATTAGCGGATACGACGTTTTGACGAATCGCATCAAAATAGGCTTGTTCTTTCGGATCGAGGTTGGCTTTTTCCAGGGCATCGAACACCTCAGCGATTTCATTGGCGGTTTCCGTTAAACGAGCACGCGAGGTTGTAATCAATTCTTCGTTTTCCGACACCACCAAATCACGTGATAAAATCGCCCGTTCATCTGCCAGATTCTTCAGGCGATTCAACAATGCTACCTTCACTTCATTGACATTAACAATTTCATTGATGGTTTTAGAGGTTTGACCAAAGACATACTGCGCCACTAGATTTGAGGCCAGCAGGAAAAGAACGGCACCGAAGATGCCAATGAACATTCTAGTTTTTATTCCCATTTCTTATTCGATCCACTCTGAGTATTTTCCCTGCCAGCGCAACTGTTACAGGAAAGTAAAGTTTCTTTTTTTAATGGGTCATTCTATAGAAAATAACCGTTTACAGGATTGATTTTCCTTATAGGCAACAGAGGAACCATTTATAGAACCATCCGCTTATTTCGCGCTATGTCATCCGCTCCAAAATCACAAATTCAAATGCAAAGGCATGACGGTCATCTTGAGGGTGCTTTTCCCGGCTAACCACTTGCCATTCTGACTCCGACCACTTCGGAAAATGGGTATCACCGGCCACATCCGCATCCACGAGGGTGACATAAAGCTTATTGGCATAAGGCAACATTTGCCGATATAACTCCCCGCCCCCCATAATGATGACTTCATCTGCATCTGAGCAACTCTTTACTGCGGCCTCTAAGGAGCCGAAGACCTCAGCACCCGGCGCCACATAATTCTCGCGACGGGAAATTACCAGATTGCGTCGCTTTGGCAAAGCTTTGGAACCAATGGATTCAAAGGTCTTCCGCCCCATAATCACCGGTTTATTCAGCGTATTGGCCTTGAAAAACTTCAAATCGTCCGGCAAGTGCCACGGCATTTCATTGTCGGCCCCGATGACCAGATTCCGGTCCATCGCGGCAATCAAGGAAATATTCAATCCTTTTAAGTCATCAGCAAACATCATACCGACACCTCGGCCTTGATGTGCGGATGCGATTCGTACCCTACGACTTCAAAATCATCGAATTCATAATCGAAAATCGATTCGGGGCGGCGCTTAATGACCAGCTTCGGCAAAGCGTAAGGCGTGCGTGACATTTGCAAGGCCGCCTGTTCCAAAGTGTTGTTATACAAATGCACATCCCCGCCAGTCCAAACAAAGTCACCCACCTCCAAGTCGGTCTGCTGCGCGATCATATGCGTCAACAAAGCGTAACTGGCAATATTGAACGGCACGCCCAAAAAGGTATCCGCACTGCGCTGATATAACTGGCACGACAACTTGCCATCCGCGACGTAAAACTGGAAAAACGCATGACAGGTGGCCAAGGCCATTCGCCCTTGCTGGACATTTTCCTGCGGACTCATGGATTCATCCGGTAAATCCGCCGGATTCCAAGCCGATACCAACATGCGGCGGCTGTTCGGATTATTTTTCAACGTCTCGACAACCTCTGCAATCTGGTTAATGGTCTCGCCGTTCGGCTTCTCCCAAGCCACCCATTGCTTGCCGTAAATCGGGCCTAAATCGCCGTTTTCGGTGGCCCACTCATCCCAAATACGCACACCATGTTCTTTCAGGTAAGTATTATTGGTGTCGCCTTTCAGAAACCACAACAATTCATAAATAATGGACTTCAAGTGCAGTTTTTTGGTCGTCACCATCGGAAAACCATCCTGCAAATTAAATCGCATCTGATAGCCGAACACAGAGCGCGTTCCGGTGCCGGTCCGATCGCCTTTTTGCACACCGTTTTCGGTGATGTGTTTCAACAATTCCAGATACTGTTTCATGCTTACCTCATTTACTTAATTGATTTTCACGCGGGAATTACGGTTTTGCCACGGTACCATGACGATAAGCCCAAAAGGCCAAGCCAAATCCGAATAGAATCATTGGCAACGATAAAATCTGTCCCATCGTCACCCAACCCCACAACAGGTATCCGAGTTGCGGGTCCGGCATTCTGAAAAACTCAACATAAAAACGGAAAAGCCCGTAGAAACCGACAAACAAACCGGACACCGCACCCAAGGGGCGCGGTTTACGCGTGTAAGCCCATAAAATAACAAACAATACCAGCCCTTCTAAAAAAGCTTCCAGTAATTGCGTCGGGTATTTGGTGACCATTTGCTGTACGGCCGGATCGTAGACTTTCATCCCCAAGCTGGAATCGGTGGTTCGGCCCCAGAGTTCGCCGTTGATGAAATTACCGATACGTCCGAAAAACAAACCGACCGGAACCATCGGCACCACAAAATCGGATACCACAAAGATCGATACTTTCATTTTATAGCGTGCAAATATCCAGGAAGCGAGAATCACTCCCAGCATACCGCCGTGAAACGACATCCCACCTTTCCAGACCTGAAAAATGTCTAAGGGAGCTTGCAGATAATGCGCCAGATCATAAAACAGAATATAACCGAGACGTCCACCCAGAATCACGCCCAAGGCACCGTAAAACAGGAAATCACTCACCAGATCCTTGTTCCAGTTCGGCGAGGTTCGCGCTTGAATGGAACCGTAAATCCAGAAAAAGGCAAAGCCGAACAGATACATCAGCCCGTACCAATGAATGTGCAAAGGCCCTAGACTTAGGGCAACGGGATCAATTTCAGGATAAGTCCACATAGGTTCTTTTGGAGCCTCTTAGGAATGGGAATTTAAAAGGGAGTTAAAAACGGACTCAATCATACCGTTATCCAGCCAAAAAAACTAGGTTTTCCCCGCGGGAATATTGAACCCACAAAACCCACCAGGCCTGGCCATTCTTCATCACAAACACCCATAAAAAAAGCGGCTCAGAGCCGCTTTTTAAGGTTCCATCCAAAGATATTAAATCTTAAACTGGTGTACCAATTGGTCCAATTTATCCGCCAATTGTTGCAGACGGTTACTGGACGACTCGGTATTGACGGTGCCTTCCACCGTCCGTTCGGTCACGCTGTGAATCTGGTTGATGTGCTCATTGACTTCTTTGGCCAACCCAGTCTGAGATTGCGCCGAGGTCAACATTTCCGAACTCATCTTATTGATGTCGTCCATCAAGATCACCACTGGACTCAAGACACGCTCCACCTTCATTACGGATTCATACCCCGAATGAGTGGTGTCACGCCCCAGTTCAACCACTTTCACCGTCTCATGCGTGGCCTTACGAATTTTTTCAATCACACGTTCAATCTGAACCGTGGATTCCTGGGTGCGCTGCGCCAGACCACGGACTTCGTCGGCCACCACGGCAAAGCCTCGACCGTGCTCACCGGCACGCGCGGCTTCAATAGCCGCGTTCAACGCCAACAAATTAGTCTGTTCGGCAATTTCACGAATCACATTAATGACCGTACTGATGGTTTGGCTATCGTCACTCAACTGCATGACCGCCTGAGTGATTTTTTCCATGCCTTCGGATACATTGCGAATGTCTTCCGCAGCCCCTTTAACGACTTCACCGCCTTCTTTGACTCGAGCCGCCGCCTGATCGGTCGCACGGGACGTATTATGAGAATGGTCCTCCACACTTTTCGCTTTCTCAGACATACTCACCATCGAATGCGTTAATTGATGTGACGCCGCCAACTGCTGTTCTGCACCTTCTTTGGCTTCATGCGATACTTCCAGTAAACCACGAGACGAAATTTCCAACTCTCGAACCGTTTCCGTCACCTCTCGCAAAGTATCCTGAATTCGGCCGATAAACTCATTAAAGTGACGGCCGAGGTCCGCCAGCTCATCTTTACCGTCCACATGCAGACGCCGTGTCAAATCCCCTTCGCCGTAGGCAATGTCTTTCATCGCATTGGCGGAACGAATCACTGGGCGCACCACAGAATTGGTGACTTTACGTGAGATTAGCATCCCCACCAACTGACCGATAACCGACAAACTCAACAACAGGATAAGGTTGCGCAGGGTGCTGTCCAATACATCTTGGCTGGTTTCCTGCATATGACCGACAGAACTGGTGGAAATGGTTTCCAAATCATGCTCCAAGGCTAGGAAAACCGGCTGGATCTGATTTTTCATCACCCAAGTATCCATACGCCATTTCGGCCCCTGATGAATTTGTTTCAAACGCATGAAGTTTTCACGATACGCTTCGTAGGCCGCTTTTGCCTTTTCAACCCCGTCCTCTTCTTCAAGCGTCAGTTCATAATCTCGCTGCGTCGCCATAAATTCCAAGGCACGTTCGAACGAGTTCAAATAATTTTCGGTATCCGCGGCCATGCCTTCATTGCGGAAAGCCACATAACCGCGTAGGCTGCTCAATACATTCAACCAATCTTTTTGCATCCCCAATAACGCTTTCAGCAAAGGTCGACGCTCCGCGAACAAATCCGACAACTCCGAATTTAACATCAAATTGATTTGCTGCTGAATCGTGACCGCATAAGGCATCATTTCACGGTTCACAAAGGCGAACGCCGGGAACTTTTGGCTGCGGTCGGATTGAAGCACCTGAACTTGCTCAATAAATTCCGGTAACTTTTTTAAATCCGTTGAAATACGTTTCAGTACCGCCATGTCTTCCGCGGAGGTCTCACCACTCATCTTTTCGGTTAATTGAATCAACATTTTTTCCGAAGATTCAATGCCACGCGCATAAGACTGAAGGTTTTCCGAATCCCCCGTCAGCATATACATGCTCAACGCATTCATGCTTTTTTCCAACACATTGGTCATGGCATTGGCTTGCAGCGCAATCGGCTGACGCACTTCCACCACTTCTTCCACGTTCTGACGCACAATAAACAAATTCACGGCCGCTTGAATGGTGATAATGGCCAGTACAGCCCAAATCACTCCGAAACCAAACCGCATTTTTTGTTTAATGGTGAGTTTTTGCAAGAACTTTTCCATATCCATTCCACTTTGAAACCATTGATTCGATAGTGGCAACAAGCAAAGCCAATGCCATTTTATATTTCAATGTTGATAAATTTTCGCCATTAAAATACAAAAACACTTTAAAAACAACACTTTTTAATCTTTTAAAAACAAAAAAATCCACTTTCGTGGCTTGTTAAAAATACCGTTTTTTTCGTATTGTCGTCAAAAAACTGTCATCACATCCATAGAACCCGGTAAAAAATACCGCTTATGTTTCGAGGCTAATCTCTATACGGATAATGCCCTCGGGCAATCAAGCCGCCATCCAGTGTCAAAACCGACCCGGTCATCCATTCGGTGGCATCAGACAATAAATAAGCGGTGGCCATCCCCATATCTTCCACCGTGCCATAACGCCCAGCGGGCATGGCGCCGACCCATTTACGTTCTATTTCAGAACGGTACAACACATCAAACGTCCGTTCCACAGGGACGACGCCAGGAGCCAAGCCGTTGACCCTTACCCCAAATTGCCCCCATTCCACAGCCTGTACCTTGGTCATCGCATCCATCCCGGCTTTGGAAGCGGCATAAGCGGCAAACCATTCACACGTCGCCTGACCATGAATACTGCTGTTATTGACAATCACCCCTTTATGCCCGGCTTGCTTGCAGGCATCGGCAAAAGCCGTACTCAATAAATACGGCGCCTGTAAATTCACTGCTAGGGTCCGGTTAAATTGGTCGCCCTTCTTGTCTTTTAAACTTAAGGACTTGGTCACCACACCGGCATTATTGACTAGGCCGTCCAAACCATCAAAAACCGACCAGGCCTGGTCAAAAAAAGGCTGAACCGATGACAGCTCTGCAAAATCGCAACGCAAGGTTTCGGCTTCCGCATCCATCGCCTGTACGGCTTCGAGCGTCTGTTCGATACCGGTTTCGTTACGATTGTAGTGCAACACTAACCGGCACCCGGCTTGCGCCAATACTTTGGCCATTCCAGCCCCGATACCGCTCGAGGCACCGGTAATCAAAATACGTTTACGCTTTAAATCCGGAAATTGCGGTGTCGATGTCACGTTATTCGCCATGCTTGTTCCTTTTTTATCTTAGCCACGTCTCAAGACGTTTTCACTACCTGTTCCAATTCGGCAATAATATGCTCCGTGGCCGCTTTCGGCGCACCGGCTCGAATCGATTCGGAGGCATCACGACAAACAGTGGCATCCAACCAGTGATGCAACCCTTCCATCAATCGCTCCGGCGTCAATTCGGTTTGCTGAATCACTTCCCCGCCTTTCAATGCCACCAGTGCTTCAGCATTCGCGGTCTGGTGATCGTCCACCGCATGCGGATAAGGCACCATAATCGCTGGACGAGCCACCGCCATCAGTTCCGAGACCGTCAGAGCACCGGAACGGCAAATCACCAAATCGGCTTCACGATACGCTTGAACCATGTCATCAATAAAGGGGACGACTTCAGCGTCAACCCCCGCTTCAGCATAGGCTTTCTGCGCCGCGGTCAGTGTTTTTTCACCGGTTTGATGGCGTACCAAAGGGCGTTCCGCCGGCGGCAACAGCGCCAACGCTTTCGGAACCGTTTCATTTAACGCCAAAGCCCCACGGCTCCCCCCCACGACTAACAGTTGGCGCGGTGAATGCGGCATCACCGTCTGCAAAGCTTCCAACCCTTCACGAACCGGATTACCAAGTTGCACCACCTGCCGCCCACGAATTTTTTGCTGGGGGAAGGCGCAAATCACCCGTTTAGCAAACGGTGCCAACAATTTATTGGTTAAACCGGGAATGGCATTCTGCTCATGAAGCACCAGCTTTTTCCCTAACGTCAAAGCCGCCAAACCGCCCGGGCCACATACAAAGCCCCCCATGCCCAGCACCAAATCCGGCTGCGTTTGCAAAATAATCTTTCTGGCCTGCCACCAGGCACGTGCAATATTAAACGGCGCTTTCAACCACCCCACTAAACCATTGCCGCGCAGCCCTTTAATGGAAATGGCATAAAACGGTAATTGCGCCTGTTCCACCCAATTTTTTTCCATTCCGCCAGCCGTCCCTAGCCAAACGGTTTCCACATCCTGCTTGGCCAATGCTTGCGCCACAGCAATGCCCGGAAACACGTGTCCACCGGTTCCGCCAGCCATAATCAACACCCGTTTCATATCGCCGCCTCCCGCTCAGTATCGCGCTCCTCTGACCGTTCCGACAAAGGCCTTTGCTTGGTTTCATAGTCCACACGCAGCACCAAGCCAAGCGCCACCATCAAAATCAGTACGCTGGAGCCGCCATAACTCATCAGCGGCAAGGTTAACCCTTTGGTTGGGAAAAGACCAAGATTCACGCCCATGTTAATCATCGCCTGCAACACCACCCAAATGCCCACACCATAGGCAATCAATCCGCCGAAATATTCCTGTTTGTCAAACGCCTTGCCGCCGATGCGGAAACAACGGTGCAGAATAAATAAATACAATAGAATCAAAAAGGTTACACCCAGCAAACCAAATTCTTCGGCATAGATGGAGAACAGAAAATCGGTATGTGCATCCGGCAGGTATAACAGTTTTTGTACGCTCTCACCGATACCGACGCCAAACCATTCACCCCGCCCGGAGGCAATTAAGGCCTGCGTCAACTGATAACCGTGACCGAACGGGTCGGACCAAGGATCGAGGAAATTCGTCACCCGCGCCATACGATAGGGCGAAGTAATGACCATCATCACCAGCAAGGTACCGATCGGCAAAACGGTCATGGCGAAGAACCGCCAAGGGGCGCCGGCAATCAATAACATCCCGGTGATAATGACCGCAATCACGAAGGTACTGCCGAAATCCGGTTCCAACAGTAGCAAAATCGCCATCACCCCGAAGGGGAGCGCCAGACGAATCACGGCTTCGAAACTTTCTCGCACGGCGGTGGCGTGCCGATCCAGGTAGCCAGCCATAAACACCACCACAGCGATTTTCATAAACTCCGACACTTGGAAATTCATGACGATCAGCGGCAACCAACGTTTACTGCCGTTGATTTCCCGCCCGAAGATCAGCACCGCCACCAGCAAGACCAAGCCCAAAATAAACAGTTGACCACGATGCTTTCGCCAAAAAGACAAAGGGATTCGGAAAACAATGTAAGCGGCCAGAGTCCCTAACCCCATGGAAAACAATTGCCGTAAAAAATAATGGGTATCGTCCCCGAAACGTTTTTCACTGATGGCAATCGAACTCGACGCCACCATCGCCAGCCCGAGGGTCATCAACACCGCTATCGCACCAATCAACCAATAATCGGTCTGCCAACCGGCACTGTGTTCACGCCAATCCCGAACACTCATTGCGCCACCTTGGACAATCCGCCCACGGTTTCATGCACCCAATATTCAAAGGCCAAGCCTCTTTCAACGTAATTTTTAAACTGGTCGAAGCTGGCACAAGCCGGCGAAAACAATACAATATCACCGGCTTTAGCCACCGGCTTGGCCAATTGAATGGCTTCTTCCAGTGTTTCCACAAAAACGGTTTTAGCCGCCGGCAAGTTTTGCGCAATCAATTGGCGATCTCGTCCAAACAGAATGGCTTGACGACAATAGTGTTCCACCGCCTCGCCCAGTTCGGAAAAATCAGCGTCTTTACCAACCCCTCCGGCCAGCAAAATCACTTGTCCTTTTGAGGCTTCCGCGGCCGATTCAATTGCGGTGACGGCGGCACCGACATTGGTGCCTTTGGAATCGTTAATCCACTGAACCCCGTCCACTTCCAGCACCAACTGGGTGCGATGCGGCAACCCCTGAAAACGGCTCAAAACCTTTTCAAACACCGCATCCGACACCTGAAACGGACGGCACAACGCCATCATGGCCAAAGCGTTCAATTGATGATGCATGCCCTGTTGCGCCATGGCCGACACCGGCACAGACGGATGATTTTCCCATCCCAGCCAGGCCTGGCCGTTTTGGGTAATCAGGCCATAACATTTTTCCGGCAAACACTCGGCTTCCATCAGACCGAAACGTACTTCTTCATCCGGTTTAGCCATATGTAAAACTTCAAATTCCTGCGGCAACACGGCCAGTTCGGTATCGTTCAACACCGTCATTTTTGCTTGAATATAATCTTCCAGTCCGACGTAACGATCCATATGATCTTCGGAAATATTCAAAACCGTTGAAGAGATGGTTCGTAACGAGTAGGTGGTTTCCAGCTGGAAACTCGACAATTCCAACACATAAACATCGAACTCGGTGTCATCGGTCAACAAATCCAAGGCCGGGCAACCGATATTACCGCCGATTCCAACTTGATAACCGGCTTCGCTCAACGCTTCCGCCACCAAGGTGGTGACCGTACTTTTACCATTGGAGCCGGTAATCGCTACAATCGGCTGACCGACGGCACGGGCAAACAACTCGATGTCGCCGATGACTTCCTTCCCGGCTTGGATGCAAGCCTTTACCCAGGGTTCGGACTTGGCAATGCCCGGGCTCAAAACGATGGTATCGATCTTATCGCACCAAGCCACCGGGATTTTCCCCGTCTTAAACTGCACCCCGGGAAATTGCGCTTCTAAATCGCGGGTGTCAAGCTGCTCACGCGTATCAAAAGCGTAACAGGCTTCGCCCTGACTGGTGAAATATTTCAGTACACTTTGGCCGGTAACTCCCAACCCTGCAACAAGATACATGGCAACCCTTTCTGGTTAATTTCTTAATTAACTTCTTATGCACGTTAAAACGCGCTTTGATTTTTGAATGCGTTCCGCTAACGAATTTTCAAACTGGCCAGACCGATCAGCACCAGAATAATGGTAATAATCCAAAAACGCACGATGACCTGCGATTCGTGCCACCCCTTTTGTTCAAAGTGGTGATGCAACGGGGCCATCAGGAAAATACGCTTGCCGTTTCGTAAACGGTAAGATCCGACCTGCAAAATCACCGACAGCGTTTCCGCCACGAAAATACCGCCCATAATAAACAACACCAATTCCTGGCGCACCGCCACGGCCACCACACCTAAAGCGGCCCCAATCGCCAAGGAACCCACGTCCCCCATAAACACCTGTGCCGGGTGGGCATTAAACCACAAAAAGCCCAGACCGGCCCCGGCCAAGGCCGCACAGAAAATCGCCAATTCTCCGACGCCCGGAATGTACGGAATCTGCAAATAATCGGAAAAATACAAATGCCCCGACATATAAGCGAACACCCCCAACGCGCTCGACACCATCACCGTCGGCATAATGGCCAAGCCATCCAGTCCATCTGTCAGGTTCACCGCATTCGACGTACCGACAATGACAAAATACGCCAACACCACGGTCCAGGCACCCAAATAAATAAAGGTGTCTTTCATATACGGAATCAACAACTGGGTTTCCGCCGGGACTTTTGCCAGGGCGAATAGGCTGTAAGCGGCCACCAGGCCAATGACCGATTGCCAGAAAAACTTGGTACGCGAGCGCATCCCGTTCGGGTCTTTGTACACCACTTTTTGATAGTCATCAATAAAGCCGATAATCCCGAAACCCAGCATGGTCAAAGTGGCGATTAACAAATAATGGTTGGTCAAATTGCCCCACAGTAAAACGGCAATCGACACTGAAAAAAGAATCATCACCCCACCCATGGTCGGGGTACCACTTTTTACCAAATGACTTTCCGGTCCATCCAAACGAACGCTTTGTCCGACCTTCAAGCGAATCAGCCAACGGATGACTCTAGGGCCAATGATGAAGGAAATGATCAAGGCAGTCAGCACACTCATAATGGTGCGCATGGTAATGTAATTAAACACCCCGAACCCGGAAATGAATTGTGCCAAGTAATCCGTCAAATAAATTAACATGTTGGTTTCCTTAAATCTGTTAAATAGTCTCTGACTGAATCAGAGATTCTAGGGCCTTCACCCGTTACCCTTCCGGTCCGCCACCGTCGCGACGATGGCTTGGCTGACCTTTTCCATTTGTGTTGAACGCGACCCTTTCACCAGCACATTCTGAACCTGGTTTTGTTCGATTAATTCAAGCGCACGGGCAATTAAGGCTTCCTGCGTTTCGAAGTATTCTCCGCCTTCGCCAAATGCTTCCGGCATGGACTGCGCGGCCACGCCGAACACCAATAAAGACGTCATGCCTTTTTCCTTGGCATAACGCGCCACCTCTTCATGCAGACTCTGCGATTCGGCACCCAGCTCCGCCATCGCGCCCAAACAGGCCACCGAATCCCCCGGCAAACCGGTTAAGGTTCGAATCGCCGCCTTGACCGACGCCGGGTTGGCATTATAGGTATCGTCAATTAAAACACCCTGCGGTAAGACTGACTTTTGCAAACGCCCGGCCACACCATCAAAATCTTCCAGGCCTGGCTGAATTTGCTCCCATGTCAGCCCCGCGGCCAGACACGCGGCCACCGCAGCGGCGGCATTCATGGCATTATGAAAACCGAGCATCGGCATACTGGCTTGAACGGAACGCTCCGACCCCAAGCCATCGAGCCCGGTCAAACGTAACGTAAAATGGATGCGATCATGATTTTGCTGAAATGCGGCCAAGCGGACATTGGCCTGTTCACTTTCACCGAAACTGAGCACATTCAAATCCAAACGTTTGGCCTTGGCACACCAAACCTCAAACCCCGGCGAGTCGGTATTCAGCACAATCGTCCCGCCCGGCTTCAGGCCGTCCATGATTTCGCCTTTGGTTTCAATCACCCCTTCCAGCGAGCCAAACCCTTCCAAATGCGCGCCCGCCGCCAAGGTGATAACCGCAACGTCAGGGCGAGCAATATTGGTCAAATAATGAATTTCCCGATGGTGATTCGCGCCCATCTCGATCACGGCGTACTCGTCAGAAGACGTCAATTCCAACAGGGTGCGCGGCAAACCGTAATCGTTATTCAAATTCCCGGCGGTCGCCAACACTTGCGCCTGTTTGGCCAAAATATTTGCCAGCAAGGCTTTGGTGGTGGTTTTGCCGTTGGAACCGGTCACGCCGATTAGGGCTTTCAATTGCATTTGTTGCCGATGCCAAGCCGCGAATTCGCCCAGGGCAATGCGGGTGTCTTCGACCAGCACCGACGGCACAATGGTTTCCACCGGTTCGGAAATCAACACCGCCACCGCGCCTTGCTTGACCGCTTCGGCAATAAAAGCGTGACCATCAAAATGAGCACCTTTTAACGCCACATACAAAGCACCCGATTTCAAGGAACGCGTATCGGTGCTGACCGAATCAAACCGAATCGGGTCTTCGCCGAGTAATTCTCCGGTCAGAACGCCGTTTGTCGCTTCCACCAATTGTGATAATGTCCAGGCCATAGCTTATGCCTCTCCTTGTCTTGATAACGACTGGAACGCTCTTTCCACAGCGCCCTGATCGCTCATCGACCGTCGCTGGCCGTTAATTTCCTGATAGTTTTCATGCCCTTTTCCTGCCACAACCACCACGGCTTGCGAACCGGCCTGTTGGATGGCCGTTGAAATCGCTTGTTCACGGTCATGAATCACATCCGCGGGGGTATCGAAGCCGGCTTGAATGTCGGCCACAATCGCCTGCGGCGATTCAGACCGAGGGTTATCATCGGTCAAAATCACATGGCCGCTCAATTGTGCCGCCACCTGCCCCATCAGTGGCCGCTTGCCTTTATCTCGATCCCCTCCGCAACCGAATACGACCCACAAATCATCCTGTCCGGTCGGTAAATGCTGCCCCACCGCCGCCAAAACCGCTTGCAGCGCATCCGGCGTATGAGCGTAATCAATCACCACCGTTGGTCGGTTTGGATGGGTCATCACTTCCATTCTGCCCGGCACAGCTCGTAAATGTGTGACGGCTTTTTGAATATCTCTCGAGTCCAAACCACAGCACCAGGCACAACTGACGGCACACAAGAGATTTTCCACGTTGAAACTGCCCATCAATGGCAAATCAAAACGGCATTCTCCGGCCGGTAATTGCAGTCGGCCTCGCAGGCCTGTCGGTAGAAACGACACCGATTGTAAACGGACATCGGCCCCCGTTGACACCTGAGAATAAGTCAAAATTGTTTGATGGGTTTGCTCGGCCAGCACCGCGCCGGTTTCATCATCGAGGTTCAATACCTGACAGCGGCTCGGATACAGCTCGAACAATTGTTTTTTCGCCGCACGGTATTCAGCCTCGGAACCGTGAAAATCCAAATGATCTCGTGTCACTTGGGTCAGCGCCACCACATCAAATTGCAAACCGGCAATACGATTCAGGCTGACGGCATGAGAAGACACTTCCATCACCACGTAATCGACTTCTTGCTGCGCAAAGTGCGCCAGCCACTCATTCAACACCAACACTTCCAGAGTCGTGTTTTGGCTGGGCTGTAAGTCACCGATCACACCATTACCTAAAGTGCCCATCAAAGCCACTTTATGCCCGGCGGCCTGTAATAGTTGACCCACATAATGAGAGGTGGAGGTCTTACCATTGGTGCCGGTAATGCCGATGATTTTCACCCGACGACTCGGATCATCGTAAAACCATTTCGCCAAATCCGGTAAACGACCTTTCAAGCCCTTAACCGAGTACACAGGGCACTCCCGTTCTGAAACATCAAAATCCGCCAGGCCTGCCGCATCGGTCAGGATGGCGCAGGCACCCATTTTTTCGGCTTGTCCGGCAAACGCCATGCCGTGACAAGAAATGCCCGGCAACGCAATAAACACCGTACCGGGTTCGACCTGCCGGGAATCGATCGTTAACTTCGAAACCGGCACATCCGCCAAGCCGGTTACGTCCAAACCGAGGAATGTAAACAGTGCGTTCAAGCCCTTCACGACTCATCCTCCAGCACTTCATCAGGCGGTACATTATTCAAGCGCAATGCTTCTTGCATCACCTCTTTAAAAACCGGAGCCGCCACCTTGCCCCCATAATAAATGCCACGACTGGGTTCGTTAATGGCCGTGACCATAATGTATTTGGGATTCGACACCGGCACAATGCCGGCAAACAATGAAATGTATTTATTCTGTTCGTAGCCGCCGATTTTGGTGCGGTGCACTGTGCCGGTTTTACCGGCCACGCGGTAGCCCTCGATATTCGCTTCCGGCGCCGTGCCCTTTCGCGCCGCGACTTTTTCCATCATTGCCAGCACCGCTTGCGCCGACTCTTTCGACACCACTTGTGTGCCTTCCGGCACGTCATTTAATTTCAGCAAGCTGACGGGTTTGATCTTACCGTCATTGGCGAAAATCAAATAGGCCTGCGCCAATTGCATTAAATTGATGTTAAAGCCGTAACCAAATGAAGCCGAGGCCTGGTCAATTTGCTGCCATTCGGTTGCCGGACGAATAAATCCGAGGGTTTCCCCCGGAAGAAAAAGTCCCAAGTCCTGGCCGAACCCGACATCATGGTACATTTGCCATTCTTGCTGCGGCGTCATCTTAAACGCGATTTTACTGGCCCCGACATTACTGGATAATTTAATCACCTCACCCGGCGTAATCACGCCATGGTTGCGGGTATCGGTAATACGTTGCCCCTGAATGCGCAGCGAACCGGGACGAGTATCGATTTCATCGTCCAACTGAATGACCCCCAAATCCAAGGCCTTAGCCACGATAAAGGGTTTAACGGTCGAACCGGGTTCAATACGGTCGGCAATCACCCGATTACGCAGACGTTTGCCGGTCAACTGACTGCGATCATTCGGATTAAAGCCCGGTAAAGAAACCATCGCCAAGACCTCACCGGTTTTAGCATCTAGGATGACCGACATAATGGATTCGGCCTGATGGCGAATATAAGCTTTTTTCAATGCATGGTATAAAAAGAATTGCAGGTCTTCATCGATGCTCAACACCAGCGGCTGACCCGGTTCGGCCGGCTCGATGTCTTTTACGAATTCGATGACGCGCCCTGCGCGATCCTTAATAATTTGTTTTTTACCGGCATGGCCGGACAGCCAATCATCATAGGTTTTTTCAATCCCGGCAATGCCGGCATCATCGATATTGGTAAAGCCGATCAAATGACCGACCACTTCACCCGCCGGGTAATAGCGTTTATATTGGTTTTGAACATACAACCCGGGGACATCCAAATCTTCAATTTTGGCGGATAACTCCGGCAAGACACCCCGTTCCACATACATGAAACGTCGGCTTTTCTTTGCCAGCACCTGCCGGGTAAAAGTCTCTTCAGAAACATTCAGCAGCTTCAACATCTCACGATAGGCCTGATACTTGGAGGCAATCAATGCATTGCGCTGTTCGGCCTGTCGTGTGGTCAGGTTTTCTTTAAGCAATTGCGCTTTCTGCTGTGCCGGGTCCAGGTAAAACGACAAGATTTTCGGGTCCACCCAAATCGAATCAATGGGCGTACTCAACGCCAACACCTTGCCGTTTCGGTCATAAATTTCACCACGGGGTGCGGGAATTTCCAAGCTGCGAATCTGGCGTTTATTGCCCTCCGACTGCAAAAAATCGGCTTCTAGAACCTGAACATGGAACGCTTTTGCGAAAATGGCCGAAAACAACAGGACAATCAAGCCATAAATAATCCAGTCCCGTCTAATTCGAGCGTTCGACTGCAGGTGCATCTTTCTTTTCCAAAATAATGGTTTGGGCGTTGTGGTTTTCCGGCGTCTTATCCAAGGTCATCTTCAACTCGGTGCGGGCGATATGCTCCACACGAGCCAAAGCCGTAAGATGATGTTTTTCGAGCATCAGTTTGCCATGCTCTTCATGCAAAGCGACTTCCTGCTTTAAGGCACGCGCGTACTGCGTTTCTAAATGACGAACTTGATGTTGAACCAGAATAATAGCAATGAGGGAAATTAAAACAATGACAAGCAAAAGGAGCGCAAGAAGCCCGCGCCAGTTAACAGAAGATAACTGGCCCAGACTGGGGAGTTTTTGCGACACCATCTGCAAGTTATGTGAACGCTAAGCGATTGTTAGCGACGTTGATTACAATTAATCAACTTGACGACGCAAGAACGCCGGAATATCCAAATAGTTCGAACTGGAGTCAACACTGCCTGTGACACCTCCGTTCACAACCATTTTTGGACGCACCGTTTCCGGAGACTTGCCCGCTTCAGGCGTCGCTTCGGCTTTTGGCGCGGCACTGCTGCGCTGTGCCACTTCTTGCTTTTCGTCCGCTTTACTGGCTTCCACCGCCTGCAGATTCGGTTTCACCACTTCCGGACGTTTCGCATCCGCCACTTCAGACAAACCCGTCGCCACAACCGTAACGCGAATTTCGTCGTTCATCGTTTCGTCAATGGATGTCCCGATAATGACTTTGGCATCTTCAGATGCCACCTGATCAATCACATCACCGACTTCATTGAATTCACCCAAGGTAAAATCCAAACCAGACGTGATGTTTACCAACAGACCACGCGCACCGGACACTGAAATGTCTTCCAGCAACGGGTTGGCAATGGCTTTTTCCGCCGCCTTCACCGCACGCGCTTCACCGGTGGCATGTCCGACACCCATCATAGCAACGCCACGTTCCGTCATCACGGTCCGTAAATCCTCGAAGTCGACATTAATCATGCCCGGGCGAGTGACCAATTCCGAAATACCTTGCACAGCACCGTGCAATACTTCGTTGGCGTAATCAAACGCTTTCGCCAACACGAAATCTTTTCCAAGCACTTTCAGCAATTTGTCGTTTGGAACCGTAATCAAGGAATCAACGTGTTCCGCTAACTGCTGAATACCCGCTTCCGCGACTTTTCCACGACGTTCGAAGCTGAATGGTTTGCTGACGACACCAACGGTCAGGATACCCATTTCACGCGCCGCTTGTGCGACAACCGGAGCCGAACCGGTTCCAGTGCCACCGCCCATACCTGCGGTGATGAACACCATATCCGCGCCTTTCAACGCTTCTTTAACCTGTTCGATGTTTTCTTTGGCGGCTTCCATCCCTTTTTCAGGGTTGGCGCCAGCACCCAAACCATTCGCACCCAATTGAATGCAGGTTTCGACATTGGCGTTCTTCAGCGCCTGAACATCGGTATTGGCACAGATAAAATCGACACCCTCGACTTCCGAGCGCACCATATAGTCGACGGCATTACCGCCACCACCGCCGAGACCAACTACCTTGATCTGAGGCATGCCCGCATCCGCGGAAATGGTTTCTTGTAAATTAAACTTCATGTGATACTCCCCTTAATCAACACAATGTTGCCATGACTTATCGATCCACCGACGTCAGCGAATCCATAAATTTGGTTACGCGATGCAGGCATCGCATTAAATTCGTTCAGCAATCCGCAAAACAGCACTGCGCGATCGCGGATTTTCCTTGCACTCTTCTTCTGTTGGAAAAATCGGTTTACCGACTTTTTTCAACACCGGTTCAACCACTTCGAGCTGAACCGGGGAATCCGGGAACAGGTCCCGGATACGGGATTGATCCCGAATAAACTGTTTCACGATACGGTCTTCCAACGAGTGAAAGCTAATCACCGACAAGCGCCCGTGTGGTGCCAACACTTCAACCGATGCTTCCAATACCGTTTTCAAAACATCCAACTCGCGGTTCACCGCAATACGAATGGCCTGAAAGGTCCGCGTGGCCGGATGCTTGTGCTTGTCCTTTTTCGGCGTCACTTTCGACACCAGTTCCGCCAGTTCTGTCGTGGTATGCAAGCCGTCGGCCGCCACCGCTTCTTTTATATGACGGGCAATACGCCCGGAAAACTTTTCTTCCCCGTACTGCCGTAACACTTGTGCCAGTGTTTTTTCATCAACCTGCTTAAGCCAATCTCTCGCACTCAAGCCGGTTTCAGGGTTCATTCGCATATCCAAAGGCCCGGAACGCATAAAACTGAACCCTCGTTCAGCTTGATCCAGTTGTGGGGATGACACCCCCAAATCAATTAAGATGCCATCCACCTTTCCCAGCCAGTTGCGTTGTTCACAATACGGAACCAATCCTTCAAAGCTGCCATATTGCATTTGAAAACGCTCGTCATCAAAGTGCTGTCGCGCATACTGCACGGCTTCTGGATCCTGATCAATGGCCATCAGGCACCCGTTCGGCCCCAATTTATCTAAAATGGCACGACTGTGACCTCCGCGCCCGAAAGTACAATCGATATAAATGCCATCCGGTCGAATCGCCAGTCCTTCCACAGACTCCGCCAGCATCACCGAAAAGTGGCTGGCGTTTTCTTTCGGCGTCCCCATCTTATAAACTCAACGTGGCCAGCGACTCGGACACATCGCCCACGCCGGATGCCGTATCCAACATTTCCGGACGGCTTTCATCCCACGCACTTTGTGACCACAACTCAAATTTATTGCCTTGGCCAAGCAAGATAGCTTCTTTTTCCAATTTAGCGTGTCCCCGCAATAGGCTCGGCAACAGCACGCGCCCCTGTCCATCCATTTCCATTTCAGAGGCGTGCCCCAATAACAGACGCTGCACCAAGCGTGCTTGCGGGTCCATATTCGGTAGCGACATCAGTTTGCGCTCAATCACTTCCCATTCATCCATGGTGTAAATCAACAGGCAAGGGCTATGCAAATCAATCGTCGCGACCAGCTGATTTTCACTAGCCTCTGAAATCGACTCACGGTAACGCTTGGGAATAGCCAAGCGCCCCTTTGCATCGACATTGATTGAATTGATACCCCGAAAGAACAACATTTATTTCCACTTTTCGCCACTTTCTTCCACTTGTCGCCACTATATTGGACTTTCCAACCACTGTCAAGCACTCCCAAACAAAGATTTTTGAATTTCTGTTTACAGACCAACAACTTAGCGGCGTTAGCAAACAAGACGGCACCCGTTCGTTAAAAAAATTTTACTTTTATTTTTCAATAGGTTAAACAACCAATCAAACAATTAAAATTAAGTATAAAAACTAAGGTTTTGAAAACTAAAAACAAAGAAAGACTTGTGTTCCACTACCAATATAAACACAATATATAGACAAAAACTAAGAAACCAACACAACATATAGGAACAAATTCACCCTGGGGTGAAAAGTGGTGTTTTTTACACACAATACCGCTCAAAGGTGGAAAAAAGTGGGAAAAAATTCAAATTGAAAAAAACAAAGACCGAATCACAATCAATGACATCGAAAAAATGAGGGGGAAATATAAGAGGGTCTATAAGCCGGGTTCTGTACCATTGCTGGTGACAATCATTCATCTAGGGGACGCATCACTACGGCCCTCAAGCAACCTACCCGAAAACCAGGTACGAGCCGCACCTTGCCCAGGCAAAGCCGGGCGTGTTTTCCTATTTGGTCTTGCACTGAATGGGGTTTACCATGCCACAAACGGTTACCCGTTGCGCGGTGCGCTCTTACCGCACCCTTTCACCCTTACCAAGAAACTTGGCGGTCTACTCTCTGCTGCACTTTCCGTCGGCTCTCACCGCCCAGCCGTTAGCTGGCATTCCGCTCTGCAGTGCCCGGACTTTCCTCGAAGTAAAACCTCGCGATTGTCCAACCCTCTTACAGGCGCAAACTCTATAGTAAACCGCTGCAAAAGTCCATCAAATACGGATATAAAAACCTCTAATTTCCTAAAACAACATCGCGTTGCTATGATTTTATTCCAGCAACATAAGAGCGTATTAGTCCATGGAAGCGATTAATCATAATATGAACCACCAGGACGGTAAAAAACCAAGTAGTACCATTTGTAAACCGTCAGCTTTTTTATTCGCATTAACGTTGACGGTTATTTTTATCCTGTTCAACTATTGAGACGGCCTTAAGCTTTATAAGCAAAAGCTGAAATTTCTTCACAGTCCCAATTGAACATACTGTTAAAATAACAGTTATGATTCGTTTTCTTCGGCTAAAAGTCCACCAGATTGGCCGCAAGGCCAAAGCCTCGCCATTTCTGAATAAATATTTTCCAAAATTTCGCGATCGCGTGTATTGGGCCGGTGACCGCTTATCCTTTGCCCGTGCCGGCTTTATCGGTGCTTTCTGCATGATGCTGCCCGTGCCGTTTCAAATGTTGCTGGGCTCGATTCTCGCTTACTACGCCCGCGCCAACATCCCATTAGCGACGGCACTGGCCTGGATCACCAACCCTTTGACAATGGGGTTCATATGGTATGGTGGTTATCGCTTTGGCACCTGGCTACTGAACACCCCACCGTTGCATAATATCGACGCCAATATCGAAATCGCTTCACAACAATGGTTTAGCGAGATTTTTCCCCACATCTGGCAACCGTTTTTCCTCGGAAACATGGTACTCGGCATCATTATTGGCACGGTTTTCTATTTACTGATTGCCCATTTTCACGGCATCAAACTGCTGAAAAACCTCTTCCATAAGCCCGTGAACAAACCGGAATAAAAAACCACCAGGCCTGGGCGCTTTGACTGAAAACGCCCAGCCAAAATAAAAACTTCCAATTCCCCAATTAAAAATTTCACCCCGAGAAGACAAAGTTTCCCTAACCTAGGGAGTCAGTTTTTTGTTAAAGTATTCAAAACTACCTGAAAATCAACTTGTTAAAACCCAACTTAGGTTCCCCAAATTTGGAAGCTCTCGACTCAGTTCCTGCCACACCGGAAGCGCCTGAAACCCAAGAGGACAGACGCAAACATCCGCGATACGAACGTGATTTCACCGTCACCGTCAACAATCACCAATTGGACGGTTACGATATTTCACAAGGTGGCATATCCTTCGTCAGCCCGGAAAGCATCAAGGAATTTCAGATTGGGCGCATCTTCTCCAATGCTCAGGTCTCCTCGCTGAAAACCGAACCGTATAAAATTGAAGCCATGGTCATCAGCTCTTATCGAACGCATCTGGACCACCATTTTTACGGCGCCCGCCTCGTCAATTTATCCGAACAGGCACAAGCTTTTCATGACACCCTGATTCAAGGTGGGGCCGGCCTCAATGCCTTGCTGGAAGAAGCCTGCGGAGCCGACAAATCGGGCATTTCACCACACTTGGAAAACCGTTTACTGACAGCCTTGGAATTATTAAAACGGGTCTATGTCTATCACTTACCGCCGGAACTCCTAGCTGTCAAAGAAGAACTTTACAAACCCAACCCAAACCTGTCACAAATTGAGTCCCACATCAGAAAAAGCCCGGAAACCTTAGCGGAATTCATTAAGATTGCCAAAGAGGCTTACCCGAAAAAATCCATCGATCAATTGATGAAAGTTCGCACCATTCTCAACCTCATCGGGCTGGACAATGTATTTGAGCTATTTTCGGCCGCCATACTGGTTCGCCAGCACAACAACAGCCGACTGGAAAATGCCATTATGAAACATGGCATGAACGCTGGTTTGGCCGCCGCGGAACTTTCAGACAGTATTAACGGCATCAGCCGTTCCGAAGCTTATCTGGCTGGACTCTTACAAAACATCGGCGCGGTTTTTCTTTCAAAAATCGATCCCATCGCCTATAAACCGATCTTCCTGAAATCACTGTCAAAACCTTATACCGCACGTCAACAAGAACTGGATATGTTCGACACCTCTCACAGCGAAGCCGGCGTCATCATTGCCAAAAATTGGGACATTATCCCTGAAATATACAAAGGCATCTTGCTGCACCATTCACGGCACATTACCCCGCAGATTCGCCAAACGCACAATAAAATCTGCGACATGGCCCTGCTAATGATGCTCAGTGACTTCGTCGCCTGCTCCGCCATGGGGCAAAATTACGTCAGTGACGAACTCAAACAATCGCGGGATTACGCTCTCAAGCACCTGGACATCAGTCAGGAACACGTCCGAGCGGCTTACACCATGGTCATCACCACCGGTTACAAGGTCAACGACATCGCCAATCTCTAAGTGTGTTTGTCTTTGTTGTAAATTCACACTCTTTGTAAACAAATAAAAACAATTAAACTTCCTTTATTTTCATTCATTTTCAATAAGTTATTGAATTTTATTCAGTAAGCATTCCCGGCCTGTTTTATGCATGGTTTTCTCCGATACCATGGTCTATTCCATCCGTCACCGCCCGTCGGATTCAAGCCATGTCACTTACCATCAAAGCGCAAGGAGAATCCTATGTCCCACCCATTATTGATTAACGCCGCCAAACTCAACGACATTCTGGAAAGCGACAGTCCAACGGTTATCATCGACACTCGTTCATCGGAAGCCTATGAACAAGGCCACATTCCCGGTGCCGTCAATATTCACAGCATTTTTACGTTCCTGGCCACCTCCACACCTGAAGGCCTGGAAGAACTCAAAGAAAGCTTCGCGACCGCGTTCGGTGATGCGGGCATTTCCGGTGCCGAAACCGTTGTGTTTTATGAAGACGCCATGGACACCGGTTTTGGCCAGTCTTGCCGTGGTTATTTTTTATTATCCTACCTTGGATACGAGTCGGTGTCGATTCTGCACGGCGGCTATCAAGCCTGGCTGGCGGAAGGATTCCCAACCAGCCTGGAAACCCCGAGCCCAACCCCGAAAACGTTCCCAATCAAAGAAACAGGCAACCGCCTGATGATAAACAAAGAAGACGTTCTCGAAGCGCTTGGCACCGACACCGTCATGCTCGACGTACGCGATGTGGACGAATGGATTGCCGACAGTTCTTCCCCCTATGGCAAAGAATTTTGCCCGCGCAAAGGACGCTTACCGGGCGCGGTTTGGATTGAATGGTACCGCATGATGAAACCGGGCACCGTTCCCTTGTTTAAAACACCGGATGAAATTCTAGCCGAATGTAAAACCGCCGGAATCACCAAGGACTCTACGGTTTACCTTTACTGTTTTAAAGGCGCTCGCGCATCCAACACCCTCGTCGCGCTGAAAGCAGCCGGGGTTGAAAACGTCAAACTGTATTTCGGTTCCTGGAATGAATGGTCCCGGATTCCGGAACTGCCCATCGAAGAAGGCAAACCTTTCTAACCGAATCGAAATCGCTCAAACGGCCAGGCCTGATAGTTTTTGAGGCTTGACCGTTTTGATCATGGACAGCTTAACCGACTTCAGATAGAGACCCACTCTTCCGTTAGTCCTTCTCTAAGTGCTTCTTTGTACCAGTTGTGAAAAACGACATATCTCTCGCCAACACATCCGCCTGATGGCGTAAACTTTCCGCCGCCGAGGTGGTTTCTTCCACTAGTGCCGCATTCTGCTGCGTCACATCATCCAACTGAGTCACCGTCTGATGCACTTGGTCAATGCCGGTCATTTGCTCCGTCGTCGCCGACGCGATCTGATTGACCATCTCCGTCACACTGTCGATGGACTGAGCAATCTGCTCCAACACTTCACCCGACTTGGCGGCCTGCTCGCTGCCCTGCTCCACCCGGTTCACACTTTCCTCAATCAGCTGGCGAATTTCTTTTGCGGCCTCGGCCGATTTTTGCGCCAAGGCGCGAACTTCACCGGCCACCACCGCAAACCCACGGCCATGATCACCCGCTCTGGCCGCTTCCACCGCCGCATTCAAAGCCAACAAATTGGTTTGAAACGCAATGCTGTCAATCAAAGAAACAATATCGGCAATCTTATGACTCGATTCCTGAATCGCTTCCATCGCCTCGATGGTCGCCGCCATCACCTGCATTCCATCCGACGCTTTACGCTGCACTTCGGTGGACACTTGCGAAGCCTTTTGCGAGTGCTGAGCATTGTTTTTTACCACCTGCGTCATGTTTTCCATATTCTGTGCGGTTTCTTCCAACGCCGCCGCCTGTTCCTGCACCCGATCATTCAAATCGTGCGCGCCTTGCGACACTTCGTCAGACGCCGACGCCACCACTCGCGTGGCTTCGGTGGCTTGTGAAATGACTTCCGTCAAACGTTCCGACATCAAATCGATGCCACCATTAATACGTTCGATTTCCGGCGAAAACATAGAACCTCGTCCCGACTGCAAAGCGGGCGACATACGACGGGTTAAATCGCCGGAAGCAAACGCTTCCATCACGTGCGTGGCTTCGTCCACCACACAGCGCAGCAATTTCATATTGTCGTTCTGACCCACATCGGTAGCATATTTAACAACTTTGTATGGCTGGCCTTCGGCATCCAAAATCGGGTTATAGCTGGCTTCCAACCAAACCTCTTCGCCGTTTTTCTTCATCCGTTTAAAGGTACCGGACACGAACTTACCCTGGTTCAATTCCGCCCAAAAAGTTCGATATTCATCCGTTTCCGTAAACCCCGGCTCCGCAAAGATCGCATGTTTCTGACCTTGAATCTCCGATAAGTCATACCCCATGGTCGCGCAAAAATTATCATTTGCGGTGCGAATCGTACCGTCCAGCTCGAATTCAATCACCGCCATGACTCGGTTAATAGCATCCATTTGTGCCTTAAACTCCAATTCGCTTTCAACCTGCCGAGTGATATCGGAAGCAAACTTCACCACTTTATCCACCTGACCCTGCGCATTGAAAACCGGGTTATAGCTAGCCTCCAGCCAAATCGTATCGCCCTGACGATTCACACGTTGAAAACGGCCGGACACAAACTCGCCTTGGGCTAGCTTCGTCCAGAAAAGGCGATAATCGGCACTGTTTGAGATGGCTTCCGGTACAAACATTCGATGATGGTGCCCGACCACCTCATCCAAACTGTAACCGACGGTTTTCAAAAAATTGTCATTGGCGTGGCGAATTTCACCTTTGAGATCAAATTCAATCACCGCCATGGAGCGATTCATTGCATCAACGATACTATTCGCTGAATTGTACTGAGCTTGCAACCGAGCATAATCTTGCTTTAACTGAGAATTAAACATATCCGACCTAATTGTTGTTTTTAAGTGCTTTAAATTCCATACAAGAACGAAATTTGGACTTTCGACACAGTTTCAGTATAACCATTTTTCAAAAACTATACAATATTTATACAAAACTGATACAAAAATAACTAAAACAATACCGAATCGTTAATAAATTCAACGCATTAATTCGTTTGAACCGTATTCAGGACACCCAACATAACATCGTTCTGCCAAGCGAAATATGGATTAAATGTCAAACGCGCATGCGCTTTGTCATCCGTTTCATAGCCCCAGGCGGAATACCACACCTCTTCCCCCTTCTCGCACTGCTGATAATGCGCATCGGATTGACCGTTCCAACACATGCGAAAGTGGCCGCTGATACCGTAAAGCGGGTTATCGGGCGAAAACACCATGCCCATGTGAGAGAAGTTACTGATACGCCACTCCGGTAAATAAGCGGTTCGCACTAAAATGCGAGCATCATCAGTTTCCGGAGGTGCCCCATACCAGATCAACCGGCTGTCCGGGTGAGTAAAGCGAGTCGAAAACAACGCCAGAACTTGCGGCACATCCACCACCGAATCGGCTTCGCTGACCACCATCAACGTCGGCTTATCAAAGGATTTTTCCGACAAGGCTTTGAGCACCGATTCGCTGGAATAATAGTATTGCGAAAACCCGTTGGTGGGCATATTGCCATAACGCACATAAATATCGTGGGTGTATTTCATGTCGGTTCGCAGCCAAGGCACCATGTCTTGAATCCAAGGCGCCAACCAATCAATCGGCGCATTGGATTCAAATGCCGGAGAAAACAAGACCAATCCGGCAATGTGCTCATCCTGCAACGCCAACTCGGTCACCAGGTTCGCCCCCGTGGAAAAACCGCCCAAGTACACCTGATCCACCTCGCCTTCCAAGATGTGGGTTTGCTTTTTCAACAAGGCGCGCCATTGATCAATCTGCACATTCAACATATCGCCCGGCCGTGTACCATGCCCCGGCAATAACAATGTCCGCACTAAAAAACCGTTTTGCGCCAATACCGGGCCGATGTCGGAAAACGAATACGGCGAATCCCCCAAGCCGTGCACCAGCAAAATGCCTTTTTTCGGTTTCGAAGCCGGCCGCCATTCCTGCGGACTGTTGGCGTCCACCTCCACCGCCGGGTCTTCACTCAAAAACAACCGATGCTCCGTCAACCATTGGCGGGTCTGTAAGCGGTAATCATCAAACGTCAGCTGAGAGATGGCGGGAAACGTCTTCGCCGATTGCAACGCCGGCTTATCGACAACCGTTGCACAAGCAGTCATCACCAAAATATAAACCAATGCAAGCGCGATAACCCTGGCCATTCGCAATACTCTCATTCAAGTGTTTTCCTTTAAACAACTTTTCCCAGTCAAGCCAACCGACGATTCTGGCCAGGCCTGGCAAATTTCACACTGAAAAAAATCGGATATTTTTTTTCGTAACAAAATTCAAAAAACCGCCGCCGGTGAGAAAACCGGTCATTTAGCGGGTTTCGATTTCACCGAACGCCCCGGCTTTTCATCCAAGGGCTTGTCTGGCCAACGGTGTTTCGGGTAACGGCCTTTCATGTCTTTCACCACCTCAAAATAGGACGTCCGCCAGAAATTTGCCAAATCACTGGTCACTTGAATTGGCCGTCGCGCCGGCGACAAGAGTTCAAACGTTAGAGGCACCTGCCCCCATGCCAGTCGCGGACTGGTCAATTCACCGAACATTTCCTGCAAAATCACCGACACTTTCGGCGAGGCACCGCCATAATCAATCGCCACCCGATGCCCGGCAGGCGTGGTGTAATGTGTCGGTGCCTGCTGGGCTAACGCCTGCTGTTGGTCATAGGTCAATTGGCTCTGCAGCAGCATCAATAGATCCAACGACTGCAGCCCTTTGATTGTTGTAACACCATTCATATAAGGCGCTAACCAATCGCCAAGATGAGCTTTTAACCAGGCCTGGTCGAAATTGGGAAAAGCCGTTTCGCCGTCCGAATCGAATCCGGCTAGCCAATTCACCCGTTTTAACCAGGCCTGGGTGTTTTCGCGCCACGGCAAATAAGATAAATCCTCCGCCAACAGCGCCAACAACGCTTTCTGCAAGGTATCCGGATCGGGGTTTTTCAATGGTTTTTCAGACAGTAGCAACCTGTGCAACCAGCGTTGTTGCACCGCGCTTAGCTCTCCCTTGGCTTTGTTCAACCCCAAATAAAGCCGGTCTTCAATTTGTTCGGCAAACACATCCTCTATATCGTCCAGGGCCAAAGGCGCGGCCAGATAAATGCGCCCATCCTGGCGTTGACCATCTAACTGCGCCACCGCCAACCAATCGCTAGGCGCCATCGGGTCAAACTCTGGTAACACCGCACCTTTACCATTACTCATCTGAAAACGTGCGCCTTGCGTGCCTCGGCGTTTTGCCACTCGATCCGGATAAGCCAACGCCACCAACTTGCCGCATTCGGCTTGCAATTCTGCCAGCGTCAACGGCTCGCAGGCCGAGGCTTCATCCAGTTTTTTAAGCGCGGAACGCGCGTTTTTCAAGGCTTGTTCCATCGCTGAAACCTGAATCGGATACGCTTTTTTTGCCGCCGCTCGCTCCTGTCGATAGGCTTGCAGAGCCAGAACCCGTTGAATTAAATCGGCGTTATCGCGCGTTTGCAACACATCCCGTTCTGACAAAACCACCGCCAAATCGGTCGCCAAAGTCCTGGCTTGATGTGGTGACAAATCGCAGACTGACTCGGCTCTCAAGCACATCACCGCCAAACGAGGCGACCAGCCAAATTCGGCCGCTTTACGCCCCCAGTCGGTCACCTGCCCGGTGTCGGTCAATAAATTCAGTGCATTCAAAAGCGCCTGCGCCGCATCGAAATGGGGTTTGGGCGGCGGCGTCATCCAGTTTAATTCCGCCGGGGTATGAAGCCCCCAAATGGCCAGCTCCAAACATAAGGCGCTTAAATCCGCCTGTTCAATTTCCGGCGGGTCAAAGTCCGCCAATTGCACTTGTTGGCTTTCGGTCCAGAGTCGGTAAACCCGTCCGGCAGACAATCGCCCGGCACGGCCTTTACGCTGCTCGGCCGAAGCTTTGGAAATGCGTTGCGTCGTTAAGGCCGTCATACCGCTGGACACATCGTACAAAGCTTTTCGGCTCAAACCGCTGTCCACCACCGCGCCGATACCGTCAATCGTCAAACTGGTTTCGGCAATATTCGTAGCCAACACCACTTTGCGCCGGCCTTGCGCGTCCGGCACCAGCGCCTTTTCTTGCTCTTCCGGTTTCAAAGCCCCGTACAACGGGCATACCACAGTATTGGTCAAAGGCGCTTCTTCCAAACGTTCCTGCACACGGCGAATCTCGCCCTGCCCGGCCAAAAACACCAGAATATCCTTTTCGGTTTCCTGCCAGGCCTGGCGAATTTGTTGATTCAGTGCCGGAAGCAGGTCACGCAAGTGCATGGAGGCCAGCGGCTTGGATAAATAATGTTCCGATACCGGATAAGTGCGCCCCGGCGCTTGTGTCTGCGTGACCGACGCGCCATTGGCGGCCAATAGACGTTGCACCGCATCCATGTCGATGGTGGCGGACATCACTAATAGTTTCAAGTCGTCCCGTAACGCGGCCTGCACATCCAAACACAGGCTTAAGGCCAAATCAGCATGTAAGGAACGCTCATGAAATTCATCAAAAATCACCAACGCCACATCCGATAGCTCCGGGTCTTGCTGCAAACGACGCGTCAAGATGCCTTCTGTCACTATCTCCAATTGTGTTTCCCGGCTCACGCGTCGTTCATTACGAATTTGATAACCAATGCGCTGCCCGACCGTTTCACCGAGTTGTTCCGCTAGATAATAGGCAATGGATTTTACCGCCAAACGACGGGGTTCCAACAGAAGCACCTTGCGCCCGGCCAGCCAAGACGCCTTCAGTAATTCCAACGGCACCGCGGTCGATTTACCCGCGCCCGGTTCGGCCTGCAACACCAAATTGTCGTGTGCGGCGAGCCCGGCTTGAATGTCCGGCAAAATGGGCGTAATCGGCAATCGCGATGGCAAAGATGATGGTAACGGTTTAGACAAGGGAAAAACTTCTTAAATTTCAATCACACGCGGTTCAAACGCATTGACGAACTGACAACCATTCTGCTGTTCATAACCGGCCGCTTCATGCACGTGCCCGAACACATGGGCTTTCAGCTGCGGCAACGCATTCAGGCGTTGCGTCAGTAACTCACAGCCAACACCAAACCCGCCGTTGGTTTGATCCAAAATGCCATAAGGCGGCGTGTGGGTGACCAGCACATTCGTCGCTTCCGGAATATTCTGCCAGGCCTGGCGTAATCCTTCCCCTTCGCGCGGCAGATTAAACGCCATCGCCTGAAACTCCGGCTGCCACGGCGAGCCGTAAAAGGTCATCCCTTCAATTTCAACCGCTTCATCCATCAGGTAATGAATGCCGGAAAAGTCGAACGATTGAGACGGTTTTCCGAGTTTCGCCTGGCGTTGCACATCCAGCAAAAAATCATGATTACCGGCAATCAACACCTTGTGCGGCATCGGTAAGGCGCGAAGCCAATCCAAAAAATCTTCGGTTTGCTTGGCGCTGCCCAGATTGCACATATCCCCCGCATGCACCACCACATCCGCCTGCGGAATCTCCCGCATATGTCGGTGGTAACCGTGTGTATCACTGATGCAAAAAATCTTCATGTCGGCTCCTAATTCTCTCCTAATCCTTTTTTACCATAAGGCGAAACGTTTTATTCAGCATAAACCGAAGTCGGCGCAAAATCCACCAGGCCTGGCCGCTTTGCATTAAAATAAAAGAATGAAACAAAGCACAATCGACAAATTGCCAGACATCTTAAAAAAGGACCTGGACGAAAACCTCTGCGTCTGCAATGAAATACTCAAACGGGATATCATCGACGCCATTGAAAACGGTGCCGACACGCTCGAAGCGGTGCGGAATCAAACTTACGCCACCGATGGCAACGGTTGCTGTAAACGTCAAGTACAGCGCTTGCTCGATTGTTTGACAGCGGACAACGCACCCGGCACCGCCTCTTAGCAAACATTTTACTTACTTTTCATCAGGTTAAATTAGGCCAAAACCGCCCTCCATAATAATAAACAAGTATAATTACACCTTATAAAAAAATTTTGCGGCGTAAGCCCGCAACAAAAAACAATAACAACATAATTCTTAAAAACCGTTATGCACCATCTAACCCGAATCGATTTACGACGACTCATACTGTCTCTGGCCACCGTTAGCGTCATTTTGACCTTAGTCAATGCGCTTTACGCCACTTACAAGGTGCAAAAAAAACTTCTCATCGACGGCACCTTACACGCCAATGAAGCCTATGCCACCAAACTGGCGCGCAGCACGGCTATGCACCTCAAACTGGTAATGAGCGAGCTGAAGTGGAGTAGCCGAACCATTGCTCAAGCACCGCATAATCTCGCCCTTTCGCAATTGGAAACCGAACGCCTACTGCATCAATCGGACAGTTTTAGTGCCGTGATGCGCGTCAATACAAAAGGCCAATTGCAAACCTTAGCCGCCCCCGAATCATTCAAGGCGGATGTCATATTGAAAGATGCGCCGATTCCGAAAGCCCTAACCCAACAGCAAATCAGTTCGCCCTTTCGCCTGAACCAAAAAGAATATTTCATCCTGGTTTCACAGCCGATTATCGATAAAACCGGCCAGTATGACGGCTTTATCGCCGGGCTCATCAATTTACACAACCACAGCATTCTACACCGACTGCTGAGCGACCAAAGCTATCAGGATGAAACCTACCTCTACGTCGTCGATTCTAAACACCGCCTCATCATCCACCTAGATGAGGAACGCATCGGCGATCAGGTACTGGGTAATATCGCCATCGAAAACGTACTCAACGGCAAAACAGGCCACCAAAAAATCACCAACAGCCAAGGCATTGATATGCTGGCGGGTTATTCTCCGGTAAGCATATCCGGCTGGGGTGTTATCTCACAACGTCCATTGCAAGCCACGCTCGCCACACTGAACACCCAAATGCTGAGTGTACTTTGGCACTCCCTGCCAATACTGCTCATAACGGGCCTCTTTATTTGGCTGTTTGCCGGTCGCATTTCCAAACCACTCTGGCATCTGGCACGACAAGCCGAACACCCTGAAACACCGGAAACCCAGTCCAAGGTCAATCAAATAAAAACCTGGTATTACGAAGCCGATGAAATTAAAGCCGCCCTGCTCAAAGGCTTCGGCACCATCAACCAGCACATTCATGAATTAAAAACCGAGTCTCTGACCGACCCGCTAACCAAAATCCTGAACCGACGCGGCCTGCACCAACAACTGCAAATGTGGCAACTTAAAAACACGCCTTTCTCGGCCATCTCCCTGGACATCGATCTCTTCAAAACCGTTAACGATACGCACGGACACGACGTCGGAGACCAGGTGATTCAGGCCGTCACCGAAAAAATGCGAGAATGCTCACGCGGCCAGGATGTATTAAGCCGCACCGGCGGCGAAGAATTTTTGATGTTGTTGCCTTACACCCCATTAGAACAAGCCATTAAAGTCGCCGAACGCCTAAGAAAAATCATGTCGGAAGCGCCATTGAAAACCGTAGGCACCGTTACCATTTCTCTGGGCGTCGCCCACTGGCCGGAAACGGCCGATAATATTGAAAAGGTATTAAAACAAGCCGATGTAGCGCTCTACCAAGCCAAACAAACCGGGCGCAATAAAGTCTGCGTCGCCACCGACCCGGCCTGCCAGGAAGCCATGCATAAATGGGAAGACATTCTGAATTGAATTAATTGTAAAGCAGGCTAAGCCCGCCGCTTTATCTAAATAAAATGTGACAACAACGCAGAAGAACAGGCAATCGCAGCGTCATTTACATATTCTTCTAAGGTATTATTCTGTGTCTAAAATGATTTCCACTTCTCTAAACTCACCTAAAGCCGCTTCTAACTGCTCAACAATTTCCGCCGCAAGCACCTCAGGAGCTGGTAGGTTTTCAGAATCTTCCAACGTTTTATCTTTTAGCCAGAAAATATCCAAATTGGTTTTATCCCTTGCGATAAGCGCTTCATAGTCGTAACTGCGCCATCTCCCATCTGGGTTCTCATCACTCCAAGTGGCTTGGCGGTTATCAATATCTCCGGCCTTATACAATTCAATAAACTCATCAAAATCAGATTTCTTGAGCGGGTTTTGTTTTAAGGTTTTATGGACATTGGTTCGAAAATCGTACACCCAAAGTTTTTTAGTCCAAGCGGTTTTACTCGCCGGTTTCGCATCAAAAAAGAGTACATTCGCCTTAACACCGTTTGCATAAAAAATCCCAGTGGGTAAACGCAATAAGGTATGAACATTGGTGCGCTCCAACAAAGTTTTACGTATGGTTTCGCCTGCACCACCTTCAAACAACACATTATCCGGCAAAACGACGGCCGCCTTCCCCGTCACTTTCAACATATTAGCAATGTGTTGAACAAAATTCAGCTGTTTATTCGAGGTCGTTGCCCAAAAATCTTCTCGCTCATACGTCAGCTTTTCGGCTTCTGCCTTACCGGTTTTTTCACTGATAACGGTAATCGAACTTTTTTTACCAAATGGCGGATTCGCCAAAACAATATCCACCTTATCTTCGCCCACCGACTTCGCTAAAGCATCCTGGTTCACAATTGGACAATCCACCCCGCCAATGCCATGCAAATATAAATTCATGGCACATAAACGCACCACCGAATCCACAATGTCATTCCCTCTAAAAGCTTTATTTCTTAAGAACTTTGCATCGGCTTTCGATGAAACCAGAGGCGCCATATAATCATGTGCCGCCAATAAAAACCCGCCCGTTCCACAAGCCGGATCAGCCACCACATTTGTTGGTTTCGGTTGCATCACTTCCACCATGGCCTGAATCAATGCACGAGGCGTAAAGTATTGCCCCGCGCCACCTTTCACATCCTGCGCATTACGCTCTAACAGCCCCTCATAAATTTCACCTTTCACATCGGCAGGTAAGGTTGACCAAGATTCTTTGTCAATCATCTTTATCAAACGTTCTAATTTCGCGGGGTCTTGAATTTTATTCTGCGCCTTACGGAAAATGGTTCCCAACATGCCTCCCTTCTTACCAAGGGCTTCCAAGGTGTGACGATATTGATTTTCTAAATCATCCCCATCCAACTTAACCAAATGCGCCCAGTCATATTCGGCAGGCACGCCCGTATCATCCAAATTCGCCTGCGCGCGCTCAGCGGCCATCTTCAAAAAGATTAAATAGGTAATCTGCTCAACATAATCGCCATAACCCACACCGTCATCCCGTAAAACATGAGCATAGTTCCAGACCTTGTTTACAATCGCAGAAGCCGTTTGATCCGACATTTAGTTTCCTTTTTCTTCTTTTAATGATGCTAAATATCGCATCCCTGTTTCGGCCTTTTTCGCAAGACCTTCTAAAATTGGTTCCGCTATTTCTGAAGGAAAATCTTTAGGCAACTTTTCGACAATAACTTTAATGACCTGTTCTGTTTTACTAAACATTTCATACAAATGATCTAATGCCAGTTTTTCAGAGTAGCCAACCGCTTTTGCGGTGGTTAAAAAATGCCTTGGCAAAATGGAATGCCATTTGTAATGCCGCGTTTTGCCTTGCACTGCCATAGCCATTTTAATCTTCTGCTTTTGCAACCCCGTTCCACCTATTAATGGATAAGCGGACAAAATGTCATACAAAGGCGTTAAACGAAAACCGTTATTCTGCTCTATAAACAAGCTAAAATTCTTACCATGTCCATCAGGCGCCGCCAGCATCCAAAACAAAACCTGAGACTTAAACACAACTTCTCTATCAGCCTGAGCATTTTGTGAACCTCTCAGCATATCCATCATGTCTTTAATGCCCAGGCCACCTTCAGCTTCGTATTTAATCGCAGGTGCAACGCCCATGGCCTGACACATATCTTCCTGGGGTAATCTCACCAGTTTAGAAGCATTTACCCACTTACGATCAAAACGCTCAACCGCCAGCACCTTTTGGTCATCAAACATCACCACTTCAACCTCAGCGACGGGTAAACCATATGCTTTGGCAATTTGCATACATAACCACTCGTTTTCACAGCTTTGAGACAAATCAAGGTTGTTATAAGCCAGCTTCCCTATCGGGAGCTTCAAAATATGCGTTGTGGGTGTGGTGCCTTTAGGTAAAAACCACTCGCCTTCCATTTTTAATAGTGCCGTTTTTTCCTGAGCACCAGCAATGGAAATACGAAAGTCTTCATCCTCATCTTGCATACCCAGTGGATTAGAAGCATACCCCTTAAGGATTTCCGCTATTTCAGCATCACTAAGCGGCTTCGCATCAAGGTTTTCATCATTTGTCAAACGTTCGCTTGAAAGTTGTATCGCCCCCACACAGTCACTTCCCACCGCGGCTAACAAATCAAATGGCTGAGTCGTCGTTGTATGAAAGCGCGCTTGCATCTTTGTACGAATGGCATCATTATCCGGCAACAAGTTGTCCAGAAAGTTATAAATCACATCACCTTCATAGACCTTTTTAGACAAGGGCAAAGAAAAAGACAAAAAACGCGCATAGGGTGAGTCCAACCACTCATCCGCATAACGAAACTGCAAAGCTCCATTTTTCAACTTCCACAACTCGCCCACCAACAAGCCATTCATGGAAATAAATAGGTGATTAGAAGCCTGCTTTGCCATTTGCATTACCACTCAAGTTTTGATGGCGTATTTTGATCAGAAGTACTGCCTTTTGGTCGAACCTCCAACTCTAAATCCAAGGCGGATAACAACTTAAAAAGCGTTTCTAATTTTGCAGAGTCTGGCTTAGACTCAAATGCAGACACTGTTGCTTGACGCATACTCGCCAAATCTGCAACTGTGGTTTGTGATAAGTTATTCGACAAGCGTTTATCTTGAAGATAAACCGATAACTCTTTTGCTGAATTTACTCTCATAGCCAAAACCTTTATACGCTAGCCCGTATTGAAACTATATTATACGCTAAAAAGTATAAACGTCAATTTATACGCTACAAGGTATGAATAGAGTGTCGTAGGATTTTATGTTTGAACACTCTGAATTTCTTCAAGCTTCTTCTCAAAAGATTCACGCACATTGATATACCCCAAACCGGTTTCCATGAGGCCTTTATCATACTCAACAAGCCACAAACTTAGTCCTTGGATCTTTCCAAAATCACCTTCATCAATACCGTCAAGGAATGCTTCTGGTTTAACTGCCATATCTTCAGGATGCCAAGGTATTCCCTTTAAAGGCAATGCGCTATCGATTCCATATTCCAAGAAATTTAAACCTTGCTGATACTTTTCAACCTCAGCTTGCTCAACATAACGCCCCATTAAACAAACATTCTTTTTCCAAGCTAATGCAACACAACCAGTTAGATAAGCTCTAGCTTTCCAATAACCAAACATCCAGTTATTACATAGGTGATAACGATAAACAAGTCTATTCCCTATCTGACCAATAGGCTCTTCAATAATTATTAAGGCACCATCTGGCCGCTTAGGCTCTTTGACAGCCAAAACCACGCCAGTCACTTCATAACCAGACTTATTAACCAATAACTTATCTAAAAACTCTCCAAATAACTCCGGCCATTTATAAAAATCATACAAAGGATATATTTGCTCATCAGTGCCATCCAACCATTCACGTCGAACAGCAAATAACTCACAAACATCATTTAAGAGATCTTCATCTAATTTAGACAATAATGCCTCTTCAGACTGAACATCGGCAATTTTCAAACCATGGCCTATTAAGGTAGGAATTTGGTTGGGATGCACTCCATGTGCTTCAAAAAGCTGAAAGAATCTTGTTGCAATAGTTTATTTCGGCTCATGTTTTCGAAATGGTAACTTATTAAGCTACTTGGCAAAAAAATCAATAACACTCAAGCCAGAGGCTAATTCACCTATCATCTAAAACCTTTAACTCATAAATCCATCAAAATAATCAGTATCAAGTGTTTTGACCTGATAGGTTTCTTTGATACTGACACCGAGATTATGTTCGACCATTAGTTCAGCGAGCTTTTTGCCATCTACTAAAACCACAGAGATATTAAGTCCATTAACCGCTTCTATTGCGCCTTTAGAAAAACAAGAAGTGGTAATAAATACGCCTTTACTTGCCCCCTTAATGGTTAAGGCCCCAATAAACTTGTCTATTTCAGGTTTGTGCACTGTGTTTTCCCAACGCTTGGCTTGCAGGTAAATAGAATCTAAACCGAGTTTATCTTCATTAATAATGCCATCTATCCCGCCATCACCAGTCAGCTTGGTAGCCTGCCCGGCCTCTTTACGCGCACCGCCGTAACCCATCGCAATCATTAAATCGACCACCAACTGCTCAAATGCTTGAGGGGAAACCTGTTTAACACTTTCCAATACTTCTTCTGCGAGACTTTGATTTAAAGATTGATAAGCCTGCTGTAATTGTTCATCGGGCGTATCTGGTAATTCCTGATTACTTTCTTCAACAGAATTATTCGCTTTCGGTTTTACAGAATGAAATTCGCGGAAACTCTCAAACTGCTTTAAAAAACGAACATTAATTTTTTCAGGGTTTTCAGCCAAAACAGACTGGCCTAATTCTGTGATTTGAATGTGTGCACGTTTAGGCGATTTAACCAGGCCTGCCTTTTTAAGATAGGTTATTGCCCAACCAATTCGGTTTTTAATAAAGGTTTGCTTACCAGATGGCAATAGTTCTGCGCGTTGCTCAGCGGTAAGTTCAAATTCATCGCTAATTTGATTAATCACCTCCGCCTTGCTCACCACCTTACCCGAGGTTAAGCAGTTCATTACTGGAAGCATGACACTTTGAAAATCGGGAATTTCAGACATATATTTACTCATCATTAAAAACTAGTGCTTGCTGTGACGACTTAATCTTTCTATTGTGTTTGTAAGCTTTTCCTTGTGATGTTTCAAAACTCTTATTGCCATCAATTTTCTTAAGTACAGTTATAACAGAGCGATTAGTTATCTTTTCTTCACCAACCTGGTCTAACTCTTTTTCAATCACTAAAACAGCCTCAATAAGCGTTCCATGCTGGAAAGTTTCTTTACCCATCATCACATCTTTCTTAAAATCAGAATCTTTCATATTGAAAGAGATTGACTCATCATTATAAATTCCGCGCCATTTAGCTTTTCCCTCTTTCAAAACAGGAGAAACAATTTCAATCACAGCTGATTCATCAGTTTCATCTGGAAGTAAGTTAGACTGAAGGATAAATCTCTTAAAGAAACTTTTAGGAATGACTATTTCACTAAATATTTGTTCATTATCTTGATCAAGAATTGAGAAACCAAGATCTGTTACTTTCTCAACAGAATTAACAGTCGAATATAAATTCGACTTCCTTTTTCTAACTTTAGGAGTTTGCTCTAAATCTGTAACCTTTTGAACAACCTCTTCAACTCTATCTTCATCAACTCCCATTTGAGCTAACTCAGCTTCTAATTTTTTATTTTGCAATTCCAAATTTTCTATTTGGAGATCCTTTAATCGTTCTTCTTTTTCTGAGGGAATAATTGCATATATCTGTAAAATCAAAGACAGAGCTGCTAAAACAATCGTAATATCTTCTTTACTAACAAACGTCCAACGATTTCTAACTCCACCTTCTGAAAGTGCTTCAGATTCTACAATTACATCAATATTAAAATGCCTTGAAATTTCACTAATTATTGATAATAGCTCTGTTTCAGCATCTAATCTTGCAATGGCATCAATAGAATGAGAACCTTTGTCTAAAAAATAGTGAAGCTCAAATTTTTGAATAATGTCATTTGAGATCATAAAACTAAAACTCCTTTAAACGCAGAAGCGAGGATGGTTTGTTTTTGTTGTTGGGCTTGGGTGAGTTTGGTGTCGAGTTCGGCCATTAGGCGGTCAGCGGCGGTGAGTTTTTCTTCGACTATTCGGACGATTTCTTTTTGTTCCCCTAATGCAGGAATCAAAACAAACATTTTTCTGATATCTGAAATATTTACATGGGGTGAGGTCGTTCCAGAAACCTTCACTTTCCATTGTTTTTTAAAAACTGGAGACAATAAAAACAACTTAATAAATTCAGGGCTAACCTCCTTAATAAACCTGAACATCATCATTCTTTGACCTAAACATAGTTCCACATTTTTAGGAACAACAGCAACCTTTCCGACAGTTCCTTCACGAGAAAATAAAATATCGCCTTGCTTAGGTCTTAACCTTCTAATTCTGTCATTAAATGTTTCCTCTGATACAAAACGCGCTTTATCAAATAGTATTTCACTGTCACTCATTGAATTCGTATCAATACAATAGAACCCATCATCTATAAACTTAGCAGTACTATGCAAGCAGTCAACAATTTCTATGGCAATGCTTTCAATACCTGTTTGCAACCATGAATTAGGGAAAAAAAATTCTTCACCAATAAATTCAGGCACTTGGGGCTCTTTATATTTCTCTTTCCATTTGTCGTTTTTGGGTGGTTTGCCTTTGGCTTGGAACTCGGCTAGTTTTTGTTGTTCCCAGCGTTGGCGGCGTTCTTTTAGGATGCGTTGTAGGAGTTGGTTGGCGGGTTCGATGTTGTCTTTGTTGGCTTCACGCCAGTCTTTAGTGAGTTCGCCGGTGACGGCGGCTTTAAGAACGGATTGGCGGTATTGTTTAAGTTTTTCTTTGGCGATTTTTAAGCTTTCTATCCCCGCATCAATATGCGAAAACAGTTCTTCAATTTTTTCTACGATTTGTTTTTGCTGATTTAATTGAGGAAAAGGAAACTGAATTTTTGATAAATTCTTTCTAGAAATTCTTTTTCTGGTCGTGCCACTCTGTAACTTAAAGATTTCCAATCTAAGCTGGGGAGTATTCACCCAATACATCAACCACTTTTCATCTACGTCCTCGTTTTTTGGTCTTATTACACATACATCAACCACCGTAACAGAATCTTTTTTGTCACCAGGAAAAAGAGTGGCCCGCCCTAAAGGCTCAGGCATCCGAGCAACCAAAACATCATTTTTTCTAGGAAAGTACACTTAAGCTCATTAGCTTTACTTTTAGTTAAAAAACGAGCCGATTTATTCTTAAAAACACCATCACCTATATCTGCCAACTGAATCAATCGAACATTACCATTAGGATCTTGGTCTTTAGATTCTACCCAATCGCCATCTTTAAAAAGCCCATCCTTTGAAATTAATTCAGGCAGTGTTTGGATGCACCACCCTTCTGGCAATTGCATTTTTTGTTCAGTCATTTATATCTTTCTTATCTATATTTGGTAATTTCAAGGGACTTAAAAACCTCTAGGCAATTAAATAACCATTGAGTTCTTGAATAATTTTATTTAAATCTTGCCCAAAGAGTTGTCTGGCTTTGATTAAACCACCGTCTTGATTAAAGGGCGTGTATTCAAAGTCTTCTAGCGTCATTTCGGCATTATTGGCTATTTGCTCTTTGATTTTATTGAGCCAGTCGAGTTGCTCGTCATTAAATTCCGTTCCGGTTTGTTCTATTTGTTTTAACCAGGCCTGGTAGTTTTTGTTGACGGTGTTTTCAAAGGGTTCTAACTCGTTAACGGTTTGCGTGGCAAAGCGAATAAGACTAACGAGATTGGTAAGCAGTTCTTTGCCAGGCACGCCTTTGACCTTGGCTTTTTCCAGTTGTTCGTAAGCCTTCCATACTTCCAGCGGTGCGATATGATACGGTGGTTGTTTGATTTCGTCAGCTAATTGTTCAATAAGCTCATAACTTAAATGACGTTGTTGATAGGGCTTTTGGTAAATAAGGGTAATGGCATCGAGTTCGTTTTGATGGTCTTTTATAAACTGTTGCCAGTTTTGAATGAGTTGTTCGGCCTTTTCAGCATCGTAGCCAGTGCCTTCAATTACAACATCCGGGCTGTCATCAATAATCTGCTCGGTGTCTTTTCTAAGCTCTTCCAACAACTCTCGTAAATCGGGATTATGAAAGGGTTTCACCAGATCATTCGCTTTCGGTTCAAAGGTTTGTTGAATGTCTTGCTCGGTGAGATCGTCTTCAATTTTACCTGTTGCAATAATGGCGTTTTGTACCAAGGCATCTTCATTGGTGGCGTGAATCAGTTCACCGGCGATGAGTGCCAGCGGTTTGTCGGCCATTTGGCTGACTCTTTGGCGTTGTTTATCGGAAAGTTTAATATCTAAGCGCATTAGGCGATTCCCTAAACTGCGCAAGGTGTCGGAATGACGATCACCACGGGCGACTTGTTCCATCAGTTTAAAGGTGGAAACAGAAGGTTTGCTTTCTAACGATTTGGATTCGGTTTTATCAGTTTCGGTCACGCCAACGGCATCCACCAACACAAAGCGGGTTTTGGCCACAGCATCCGGCGTGACTTTTTGCAAAGCATCAGCATCAATGACTCGTGTGCCTCGGCCTTTCATTTGTTCATAATAGGCTTGGCTTTTGACATCGCGCATAAAGATGACGCATTCCAGCGGTTTGATGTCGGTGCCGGTGGCAATCATATCGACGGTAATGGCGATACGGAATATTGGGCTGGTGCGAAATTCACCAATGGTTTCATCGGCGGTTTTTTTGCCAACCTTGTAGGTGACCTTTTTACAGAAATCGTTACCTTGGTTAAAGACTTCTCGCACCGCATCCATAATGCGGTCGGCATGGTCATCGTCTTTAGCAAAGATCAGGGTTTTGGGCACCCATTCCATTTCTTTGGCTAAATCGTCACCCTGCCAATGTCTCTCCGGAAAACATTCCGGTAAACAGCGCTCTTTAAAGCCTTGAATAATGGTTCTGATTTGGTTAGGAGCGATCACACTTCTATCAATTTGAACTGGATGGTAAATTTCATCTTCATCTAGCTTTTCTAGGCGTTTGGCTTTGGTGAGTTTGTCACGCACTTGAACCGTTGTACCCGCTTCAATTGTGTTACCTTTTTCGGAAAGCTCGGTTTTGATACGGTAGATGTCATAACCGACATTGACCTTGTCCACAATCGCGTCTTCATGGGTGTATTCGGACACCAGGTTTTGTCCAAAGAAACCTATAGTTTTTTTGGTGGGCGTTGCAGTCAGACCAATGAGAAAGGCATCAAAATAATCGAGCACTTGACGCCAGAGGTTGTAAATGGAGCGATGACATTCATCAATAATGATTAAATCAAACTGTTCAATGGGAATCGCCGGATTGTATTGAACCTCTTTAGCTTTTTGATTCGATACGGCATCAATTTCATAACCAGAGTGTTCTTCGGTTTCATCATCCAATTCATTGCCGGAAAGCTGGGAGTATAAACGCTGGATGGTGGAAATGGTGACCTTAATATCATCACTAACACCGGCCACGCCCAGTTGTTTAACATTGTAAAGACTGGTGAATTTTCGACCGTCATTCGGTACGGTATAATTTTCAAATTCGGCTTTGGCTTGGCGACCCAGGTTTCCTCTATCCACTAAAAATAAAATGCTTTTAGCTTTAGCAAACTTAGCCAAACGATAAACTTCTGTGACCGCCGTAAAGGTTTTACCGGCACCGGTAGCCATTTGTAGCAAGGCGCGGGGTTTGGCTTGTTTTAAGCTGCTTTCAATACCTGTAATTGCATCTATCTGACAGTCTCGCAAGCCGGTTGGATCAAGGCTTGGTAACTCTTGTAATCTAGCACGAAAAGTCTTTTCTTCTTGCAACCATTCGTGCAATGTTTCCGGACGGTGAAAATGAAAGACTTCCCGTGAACGAGGATGAGGGTCACGCTCATCACGGAAACGAATCTCAATATTGGTGGCTTCGTATAAAAAGGGGAGCGGCTTACCCTCTTCTTCCCAACGTTGAATATATTGAGTATCAGATGTGGCATAACGCCCAGATTGCTCTGATACACCACCGAGAGAAGTGCCCTCTCGTTTGGCTTCGATAATGCCGCAGGCTTTGCCATCTATGAAAAGCATGTAATCCGCAGGGCCGGTTGAGGTGTCCATTTCTCTGACAGCCACGCCTAACCCTGCATAAAGATTCATTCGATTCTTATCTTGAACCTGCCAGCCCGCCTGGGAAAGTTTTTCATCAATTTGCTCACGTGATTGAGCTTCATTTATAGAGTAACTTTGCATAACGTTCTGTATCGGTTTAAAACTGGAATCATAATGAATAATACTAAAGACTACCGCATGAAGCGCTAAAAATCATTATTCTTTTATATGTTTTAGCGTTTTTGAAACCGAAAAGTTAGTCAATCTGAGGAAAGAGACAATTAGTTCGTCTAAAAAAGAAGAGGAAAACGAGAGGGATAAGCTGCATAATTAAATTGGTCGGGACAGCAGGATTTGAACCTGCGACCCCCGCCACCCCATGACGGTGCTCTACCAGACTGAGCCATGCCCCGAGACCATTGAATCGCACATTATAAAGTGATTCGGATTTTAATCAAGCACCTTATGCTCGCTTTCTGTCGACATTCGACGAGGGCTTACGCCGAAATCAATCCGACCACTTTTGCGCCATTCGACGCGGCGATAAACGCAAATAACGTTTTTGCGTCAACCAGCCAATTAACCACAAAACCATCGCCCCGCTCAGCACGCTGATCACCCACAATTCCGGATTCCATTCCGGTGAGACTTTAAGCACAAATTGATTGACTGCCAAACCGGCGAGTTGAGCAAAGGTGGCCGCCAGAAATCCGGCTAACGCGCCGAGCAGAATGAACTCCATCAAACCGATTTTGGTGATGTCGCGTTGCGTCGCACCCAGGGTGCGCAACAGCAACCAGCTTTGCACACGGGTTTGTTGACTGGCCATGGTGGCGGTAAACAAGACAATCAAACTCGCCAGCAAGGTAAAGCCATACAGGCCGGACACCGCCCAACTGGCTTGCGACATAATGGTTTGCACCTGAGTCAGAATACGCCGTGCATCAATCAGCAACACGCCCGGTGCTTGTTGTGCCAATTGCTGGGTCAGCGCATTGACGTCCACCGAACGATCCGCCAGCGCAAAGTTGCCGATATAGGAAATCGGCAGAAGTCGGTCGGCGGCCGGCTGCACAATGAAAAAGAAATTCAAACGGAAACTCTGCCACTGCACCTTGCGAATCGAGGTCACTTCATAACGCCAATCCTGCCCGCTGAAACTGAAGGTCAGCACATCGTTCAACTGCACCCCGAACAATTCGGCCATGCCTTCTTCCAGCGACACCTGCGGCAAACCGTGCTTGGGTTGGCTTTCCGCCAGCATTTCATTGTAAGCCGGTGGGGTTTCCAACACGGCGATATTCGATTCCCGTTCCAATAGGCGTCTCGCCCGATTGGATTCCTGTTCCTGCGCACGAATCGGTTCGTCGTTCACCGCCACCAAACGCCCGCGGGCCATCGGCACCAAGTTGGTTTCAATGCCATCCCCTTTCAACACGGTTTGCACGGTGTCTTTTTGATCCGGTTGCACGTTGACGATAAAGGTATCCGGCGTGTTGACCGGCAAAGACGCTTGCCAATTGGCCATCAAATCATGGCGCACAAACGTCATCAACATCAATACGAACAAAACCAGCCCCATTGAGATTAACTGAATTTTCACCAGGCCTGGCTCGCGCAACAAAGCCGCCAGCGACAACTTAAGCCAGCCGCGGCTGCGATGCTGCAACCAACCGACAAAGCGCAACAACCCCAAGGCGGCCAGATACAATACGACACCGGCCGCCACCAGCCCGACCAGCACCCACCAGACATAGCCGGTCATCAACATCACCACCAGCAGAACCAACCCCAAGCTGACCAGCCATTGGCGCATTTGCGGCTGACGCGATAAATTCTTCAACAACTGCATCGGCGAGGTGCTGACCGCATGGCGATAGGCCTGCCAGGCAAAACTCCACAACACCAAAAAGCCCATCAAAAAGCCATGCAGATAAATAGACGATTGATAAGCTGGCACCAGCGGATCGAAGTAATCCCGTAGCAACGGTAAACTGGCTTGAAACAATCCGGCCCCCAGCGCCACGCCGACACCACTGGCGATGATCGCCAACCAGCTCAGCTGAAACGCAAACAAACGGGTCATCTGAGCGCGTTGCGCGCCGAAGGCTCGCATCAGGGCGATGGAATTCTGCCAACGCTGCAAATAAAAACGGCTGGCAATCAGAATCGACAAGCCCGCCACCAACACCGCGGATAAGGCCGACAATTCCAAAAACAACCACGCGGTGTCCAGTGATTGCGCCAAATCCTGCGATGGCGCTTGCGCGGATAAACTTTGAAGGTGCGGATTCTGTTCCGCTTCCACGGCCTCGGCAAAACGCTCAATGGCGTTCGGTGTTCCGATCAAGGCCAACTCGTATTCCACACGACTGCCCGGCCCTTTCAGTTCCGTAGCGGCCATGTCGGCCAACGGAATCACCATTTGATGCGAAAAGGCGCCCATACCGCCGGCCGCGCCCAACGGTTGGAAGGTGCCGCCCAGGGAAAATTCGGTTTTCCCCAGCGTAATGACGCTGTCGTCCTGTAATTGCATTAACGGAATCAACGCCGATTCCACCCAGACACTTCGCTGTTCAGAGGTTTTATCGGATGGCATTACGGCCGGAAAACGGTTTTGATAATTGCGTAACGGATAATTTGACGATACCCCTTTGAGGCGCACCAACTGGAAACGTCCTCCACTCAAGGCCATGGTCACCAGCGTTTCGGTTTGCGCGGTTTGCAAACCCAATTCATCGGCCAATGTTGTCCACTTGTCGTCAATCGGCCGGGAACTGCGCAACACATAATCCGCACCCAAGTCATTGGCGGCTTGGCGCAACATGGAATCCTTCACGGTTTTACCAAGCTGCTCCACAAACGTCACCGAGGCGCTGGCAATCACCACCGCCAACAACAACCATACCCAATCGCCGCGTTTCAATCCACGCCAGAACCACAGCGAAGCGGTCCAAGCATCTTGCCAGTAACCTTTCATACCGCTTGTAACCGCCCATTATGCAAGGTCAGCGCCCGGTCACACTGGCGGGCAAAATCGGAGTCGTGCGTTACCAGCACGAGGGTGGTGTGCAGTTCGTCATTCAGTTGAAACAGCAAGTGCTGAACCTGTTCTGCGGTGGTTTCGTCAAGGTTACCGGTGGGTTCGTCGGCAAACAGAATTTTCGGTTCGGTGACAAAGGCTCTTGCCAGCGCCACTCGCTGCTGCTCGCCGCCTGAGAGTTCCGACGGACGATGCGACAAACGATGCCCCAGCCCGACCTTATCCAAGGCTTGTAAGGCTTTGTCATCGGCATCACTGACTTGAAACAACTCCAGCGGCATCAGCACATTTTCCAGCGCCGTCATGCTCGGCATCAACTGGAAATTCTGAAAAACAAATCCTACCTGCAAGGCCCGTAACTGCGCGCGACGGTCTTCGTCGAGGTGATTCAGGGCCTGACCGAACAAGCGTACTTCACCATCGGTCGGCAATTCCAGCCCGGCCATCAACGACAACAAGGTGGATTTTCCCGAACCGGAGCGGCCGACAATCGACAGCTTTTCGCCCGGCTGGACAGACAAATCGCAGCCCTTTATGATAGATAACTCTTCATCATCAGACGAGACATGGTAATGCACGTCCTTCAAGCACAAAACGGCTTCTTCTTTCATCTTCGCTCTCTTTTGTTTCTGACGGTGACGCTGACCGTTCTGTTTGGTTACTCAAGTGTAACGCAAGCTAAGGAAAAACCCAAAGCAAAACCCGCCCCCACCGAACCGACGCTTCTGGTCTTGGGCGACAGTTTGAGTGCCGCCTACGGCATGCCGGTGGAAAAAGGTTGGGTGGCGCTGCTGACACAGGATTTAAAAAACCGGAATATTCAAGTGGTGAACGCCAGCATCAGCGGCGAAACCACCTCCGGCGGCAAAAGCCGCTTACCGGCCTTACTGAAACGACATCAACCGGATTGGGTCATTCTGGAACTGGGGGCCAACGATGCCTTGCGCGGCCAGGTGCTGCAAACCACCGAACGCAACCTGCAACAGATGGTGGACATGAGCCGCCAAGCCGGTGCCGAGGTGTTGCTGCTTGGCATTCGTCTGCCCACCAATTACGGCCCGGCCTACGATGCGTTACTGCAAAAGACTTTTCAGCAAGTCGCCGAACGCAACCAACTGCTCTTTGACCCGTTTTTTCTGGAAACGGTGGTGATGGACCCGGATATGGCGCAAGATGACGGTTTACACCCCAACGCTCAAGCCCAGCCGACCATACTCAAACGCGTGCAACCGCTGATTGAACAGCTCATTACCCAAAAACCGGCCAAGGCCGCGTAACCCTGAAAACGGCCAGGCCTGCGATTTTTACGCATTGCTGCCGCCTTTGCAAAGCGGCGAGTCCGCGACATCCGGGCGGGCTTCCCATTCCGCCAGGCTGAACGTATGCAACGCCAGCGCATGAAATTGCGGCATTTCATCGCTCAGCGCTTTGTACACCGCCTGATGGCGTTTGACTTTCGACACACCGCCAAACTCCGCCGCCACCAAGGTGAGTTTGAAATGTGATTCATCCGCCGGGCCGGAATGCATGTGGCTTTCGTTTTCCAGTTGCAGAAAGGTGACATCAAATGCGTCTTTCACTTTGTTTTCAATTTGTGTCTGTAAGCTCAACTTATAATCCTCTATAAAATATCTCTTTCAGATTGTCCGAATCATGAAGAGTATAATGGTTTTCGAATTGAATCAGGAGATCACTATGCGATTAAACACGCAACTCAACCGACTCATCCCTTTTGCCTTGCTGATGTGCTTGGCGTTGGGCGCGCAAGCCTCCGCAGACGGTTCCGCCGGAAACGACGGCAAACTGAAACCGGTTCCGGAACTGCAAGACCCACCGTCTGACCGTTTTCCGGGCGACCCGGCCGAACACCATGCGGTTTATATGTGGAACAAAGCCGACCCGGCCTACCAGCACAGCATTTTGAATTCCATCCAAGCGATGATCAAACGCTACGGTGATAATGTCGATATCGCGGTGGTCGCCATCGGCCCAGGCATTCATGTATTGGCCAAAAAGCCGCAACGCGAAGTGGAACCCCTGACCTACGAACGCGTCGCCAGCTTCGCCAAAGACTACAATGTGCGCTGGATTGCCTGCGGTAACACCATGAACACCCTGCATTGGACCGACAAGGACATGCGCCCATTTGCGGAATATTCCGAGGTGGGGGCCGCGGCCTTAATGGAACTGCAGGAAGAAGGCTATAAACTGTTGGTCTGGTAAATTTTTACTGCACAGCCAAGCCGATAGCAAAAAGCACCTTTTCAGGTGCTTTTTTTTTGCATTTTCACTCTATCCGATTTTAACCGATGGTTTCATCGCGGCTCAGGCATCACCATAAAACCGGGAGCTTTGTCGGTCGTTGCCCGCTCAAACTTCAGAAAACGATGCATCCGCAGCAAGCGCAATAGAAAATAGATGGTGGTTAACTGCACCATAATCAACGGCACCCACAACGCAAAATAACCGGAACTGCCGAATTCCACCAGGCCTGAGTACACCAAGCCGATATTCAGCCACAGCACCAGCTGCACTTCAAAAGCAAACCCCGGGCACACCATCGCAAAGGACGACGCATCCGAACGATTTTCCGCCATCTGCTTGAAAAAGCCACTGCGTTTCATCACCATCAAGCCAAACAAACCGACCAACACCGAAATGCCCGCGCCAACCGTGAATACCAGCAGGTGATAATTGACATTACGCTCCAACTGCAAGGCATGCATATTAGCAATATCCGCGCGATATAACCCCACCACGAACATACCGATAATCACCACCGGCAACAACAATGTCACGGATGCAGATGCCGAAATGCCTTGTTTGAACATGGATTTAAAGCCCAGCATCAATTTGATGCCCGCCAAAATCGCCGTCATTCCCATCACGATGTAGGACAAACTCATGCCAATCAAGGCAATCCACGGCACTTTGGAGAACCCTAAGGCGCCCAACCCCACGGCAATCATCGCAAATGAGAAAATGGCAATCAACTGCGACAGGTTGGCGTTTTCACTGAAATCCAGGTTGCCATTCACCAAGCGCAGCCAATACACCGAAAAGATTTTCAACGCCAAGACCAGCATGGCGATGAAATACACCCCGGCGCCGACAAACAAGAAGTCGATTAATTGCGCCCGAATCCCCATCCAGGTCACTGGGTCAAACAGCCCCGGAATGAACAAAGCGCCAAGAATAAAAAATACATTCATGGTCATGGTAAGGGTCAAGGGAATCGCCATTAACTGAACTTCCTTATTGGACGCTTTTAGGGCGGTGTATTCGGCACTCTGTCGAAAACGGTTGAATCCCCTGAACCACCGGAACAGTAAAAAGAAATGCAAGGAAGCGGACAAAATAATGCCGCCGATGTAAGTTTGAATCAACAGATTCAACGCATCGGTTTTCCCGAAATGATTGGCGAGCAAGGTATTGAAGTCGATAAACGCATTGCCCGGATGGGCAGTCATATAGTTAACGACAAAAAAGAACGAGGCGGTCATCCCGGCCGCACCCAGCGGCGCGAGGATGTGTAAGATTTGGAACTGAAATGGTTTCATGACTAACTCCTTATTGAGATAACTTTCCAACACTTAACTTCACGACAATGATTGTTAACGGCCGGAAAGCGCCCGTGCCGTGTTCCTCGTCACACGGATTGAGCGATAATAAGTTCTAGTTAGCGTTTTTATGTATATATAAGAAATAGCTTATATAAAATCTTTCCCCATATCAACCTTTATTTATATATAAATTTATTTTATAACAGGCCGTCGACCGACTTAAGGACGAGTTTCGCTGCGTTCCGCCAGTAAGCGATCCAACTTTTCATGTAAAGCGGCCATTTCAGTCTCCAATCGGTCCTGGTAGGCTTGTTCCTGCTGATGAACAACCTCTTCTTCCTCGGCCAGCATTTTTTTATGCTCTTCATCCAGCACTTCCACCACTATCCCGATCATCATGTTCAGGAAAACGAATGCCGAGAAGAAGATGAACGTCAGATAATAAATCCAACTTAAGCTGTACACCGCCATGGTTTCGTACATCACATCCGTCCAGTCCTCAAAGGTGGCGACTCGGAATAGGGTCAACAGCGAAATGCCCAAATCGCCCCACAGTGTCGGGTTAATGTCGGCAAACAACAAATTACCGATGACAGCGTACAGATAAAAGATAATGAACATCAACAGTGCGACATACCCCATGCGCGGCAAGGCGGTAATCAAAGCGCTAACCAGCACTCGCAGTTCCGGAATAAACGAAATCAAACGCATGACCCGGAACAGACGCAGCATCCGCGCAATCAAGGCATACTCGGAATCGTCCAACGGAATCAAACTCACCACCACAATGGTGAAGTCAAAGACATTCCAACCTTTCTTAAAGAAGTCTTTCAACCGGTCTTCCGCCGCCATTCGAATCAGGATTTCAATCAAAAAAAACACCGTCACGCCATAATCCATGACCCACAGGAACGTGAGCGCCGTTTCCGGTAGATTGTAAGTGCGCACCCCGATCAGAAGTGACGAGAGGATAATCACGGAAATAACAAATAACTCAAACGCCTTGTTGTCGCGAATGTGTTGAAATTTAGACTGAAACGCTGTCCACGTCATAATCACCCTTCCATTAAAATAAATGATTAACCAAATAAACCAAGTTTATAAATTGACGTTATTTTACTGCAAAGAATGGGATTTGAATTGTTAAAATAAAACTTCTTAGAGAGCTTTGTACGGGTGGGACGCGAGTAAAAAATGAGATAGAATTTTTCTGAATTAGGCGGAAAACGACGCTAATAGCGAGCTATTAACGAGTTTTTCAACGACATTCAGGAAAATTTTAGCCATTTTTAGCCGTGTATCCATCTCGTGCAAGGCTCTCTTCTAACACGCTTAACAAAGGTCAAAAACCATGCCTAAAATTAAAGTATCAGGACAAGGAGAATGTGAATTTGACGGCCAGTTTTCATTACTGGACGCATTGGACGACGCCGGGTTTGATATGCCCTACAGTTGTCGCGGCGGCAATTGCGGTGCCTGCGAAGTACGGTTGGTTTCCGGTGATGTAGAAGAAATTCAGGATCCGGTCTATGAAACCGATAACGGTTATATTTTGACGTGCAGCGTGATTCCCTTATCGGACATTGAAATCGAATTGGTTTAATGGGTTCGCAGAAACTGAAAAACCACCGGCCCCGGTGGTTTTCATCTCAAACGAAAAAAGCCCTCCGAAGAGGGCTTTTTGACAAGGATAACAAGTAATTACTTGTTGATGATCGCGCGGTATTTCTCAACCATGTTTGCTGGTAGAGGAATGTAACCGTCTTTCACGACATCTTGTTGACCTTTTTGAGAAAGAACCAAGTTCAAGAATTGTTTCACGACTGGCTCAAGAGGCTTGTTCGGTGCTTTGTTGACGTAAACGTAAAGCACGCGCGCCAAAGGATAAGTACCGTTCAACGCGTTCTCAGGCGTGGCCGCTACAAATTTACCGTCGTCTTTCTTAGAAAGCGGAACCGCTTTAACACCGGCTGTTTTATAACCGATACCGGAATAACCGATGCCGTTCAAAGAAGATGTAACGGATTGAACAACGGAAGCCGAACCTGGTTGCTCGTTTACAGAAGACTTGTAGTCACCTTTACAAAGCGCTTTCTTCTTGAAGTAACCGTAAGTACCGGAAACGGAGTTACGCCCGTAAAGCTGGATAGACTTATCTTTCCACGCACCTGTCAGACCAACACCACCCCAAGTTGTGATATCGTTTTTCGAACCACACTTACGCGTTGAAGAGAAGATCGCATCCACTTGTGGAATCGCCAAGCCTTTGATTGGGTTGTCTTTGTTGACGTAAACCGCTAACGCATCGATTGCAACACCGATTGCAGTAGGCTTATAACCGTGTTTTTTCTCGAACATGGCCGTTTCTTTAGACTTCATTTTACGGCTCATAGGACCGATGTTAGAAGTGGATTCCGTCAATGCCGGAGGAGCCGTTGAAGAACCAGCGGCTTGAATTTGAATATTGACGTTAGGATAAGTACGTTTAAACTCTTCAGCCCAAAGCGTCATCAAGTTCGCCAAGGTATCGGAACCAACAGAAGACAAGTTACCGGAAACACCGGAAACTTTTTTGTATTCTGGAATAGCAGAATCCACACCGGCAGCATAAACAGTGTTAGAAATCACGGCGGTCGCAAGACCCATTGCAATTAGTAGATTGCGTTTCATTACTTCTTCTCCTAAAAAATAGAAAGTATTTATCTTTATAGACAGGAAGAATTATGAAGCGCTGGCGTAACATCCAAATGAAACAAAAATGACAGTTATGTGACACATTTCAAACCCGCCCGACAGGCCTGAAAACTCACCATACATCAAATATATTGCAATATATTTGTCACATTATCCCAATCGTCATGTAATTTTTTATACAATTCCTGCTTGTCAGAATCGCTCAAATTGAAAAGAGAGACACTCAATGGAATTTCGGGACATTAATGACATAGAAGACGCCACCAGCAAAAGCCGAAAGGAGATGTTTCGATTCGGCTCCGCCCTGCTCTTCATCATCCTCATCATGCTTTTCTCCGCCAATTTGCAACTCGGAACCGGAACGGTCAGTGTTGAATTGGTGATTGCCGCTATGATCGGCGGCTACATGGCCATGAATATCGGCGCCAATGACGTGGCCAACAACGTCGGGCCGGCGGTGGGCTCCAAAGCGTTGACCTTAACCGGTGCCATCATCATTGCAGCGATATTTGAATCCGCTGGCGCCTTGATTGCCGGTGGCGACGTCATCAGCACCATTAAAAAAGGCATTATCGACCCCGACCTGATTGAAAACGGCGACACCTTTGTCTGGCTGATGATTGCCGCACTCTTATCCGGTGCCATCTGGCTGAACCTGGCCACGGCCATGGGCGCGCCGGTATCGACGACTCACTCGATTGTTGGTGGCGTACTGGGTGCCGGTATTGCCGCCACCGGTTGGGAAATCGCCAACTGGGATAAAATGGGAGCCATTGCCGCCAGCTGGATTATCTCGCCGGTGATCGGCGGCCTGATCGCCGCCATGTTCCTGCTCTGGATCAAACGCAGTATTACCTATCAGGACGATATGCTCACCGCGGCCAAAAAGATGGTCCCCATCCTCATTTCCGTTATGGCTTGGGCCTTTTCCACCTATTTAATTTTAAAAGGCCTGAAGAAGATTTGGCACACGGACTTTTTAACCGCCTCGCTGGTTGGGGTCGCGATTGCATTCGTTATCTACCTGGCCGTCCGTCCGATGATCGCCCGTCAAGCCATTGGCCTAAAAAGCAGTAAAGCCAGCGTTAACACCCTGTTTACCATTCCATTAATCTTTGCCGCCGCTCTGTTGAGTTTCGCCCACGGGGCCAATGACGTTGCCAACGCCGTCGGCCCGCTGGCGGCCATCAATGATGCCGTACAAAGCCACGAAGTCTCTACCAAAGCGGAAATTCCGCTGTGGGTCATGCTGATCGGCGCCATCGGTATCAGTTTAGGCTTGCTATTGTTCGGACCGAAGCTGATTAAAACCGTCGGTTCGGAAATCACCGAACTGGATCAAATGCGGGCCTTCTCGATTGCCATGGCGGCCGCCATCACAGTGATTCTTGCCTCGCAATTGGGCTTGCCGGTCAGCTCCACCCACATTGCCGTGGGCGGGATTTTTGGTGTCGGCTTCCTGCGTGAATACCTGAAACGTAACTACGCCAAGACCCTGCAACAGATTCGTGACCACCACGAGGGGGTTAATCAAGCGGAAATCGAACAATACATCGACCGTTTCAGCAACGCGAGCTTGCAAGAAAAGAAAACCATGCTGGCGGAACTCAAACAACATAAAGCCGAAGTGGAGCTGTCCAAAAAAGAACGTAAATCGTTGAATAAGGTGTATCAAAAAGAATTGGTCAAGCGCTCCGCTTTCTTGAAAATCGTCGCCGCCTGGGTGATTACCGTGCCGGTTTCCGGCATTCTCGCCGCGATGATTTACTTCACCATCCGCGGGATGATGTTACCCTAAAATGATGTTGCCGTAAGCCATCCCCCTTTCGAAGCGTCAACTGAACATTCATTTCAACCAGGCCTGGTGATTCCATCATTCCCGCCAGGCCTGGGCATTTTCTTTGTTGATTAACCTTCCAACCAACACCGCTACTTATGTTAATGCACCGCTTTCTTACGCGGAAAATCACAACGGAAAGTTGAGCCTTTGCCATATTGGCTTTTAATCACCAGCTTGGCCTCATGGCGCTCCAAGATATGTTTGACAATAGCCAACCCCAAACCGGTTCCACCTGTGTCGCGTGAACGCGCCGTATCCACTCGGTAAAAACGCTCCGTCAAACGACTGATGTGTTCCTGAGAAATTCCGATGCCGGTATCTTCCACCTGAAAATGCGGCCCTTTTTCATCTTCATACCAGCGCACGGTGATTTCCCCTCCGTCCGGCGTATAACGAATGGCATTGGAAATCAGATTCATCAACACACTTTTCAACGGTTCCTCATAGCCTTTCAAGGCCAAGCTTTCGTCCAACTCGAACGTAAAGGTGTGTTTCCCCTGACTCATCTGGGTGGCATCTTGCTCCATCTTTTTGAGAATTTGTGCAATGGGGACGGTTTTCTCTTTATCCACCAGTGTCTCCGATTCCATCGCCGATAACGTCAAAAGGTCGTTGATAATGGACTGCATGCGCTCCGATTGATTATGCATCTGTTCCAGCGGCTTTTCCCAAATCGAATCCGGCTCCTGACCGTCCATCATCACTTCGATATAACCGTTTAAAACGGTTAAGGGCGTGCGCAATTCGTGCGAGGCATTGGCAATGAAATCACGGCGAATTTGCGCCAAATTGTAGAGTTCGTGAATGTCTTTAACAATCAGCAGCTTATGCGCCTGAAAATACGGAAACAACTTTAAACTGAACACCCGCTGAATGCCGTTCAACGACGACAAAATCACCGATTTGTCATAGACACCCGCTTTGAGGTATCGAATGAAGTCCGGGTGCCGTAATAGGTTTTCGATTTTGCGGTGCGTATCGCTGTGTTTCAGCTTAAACAGTTTTTTGGCGGAATTATTGAACCATTCAATTTGATTGGCTTCGTTGAGCGAAATAATGGCGTCCGGCACCGTCATGGAGGCGGCGAGAAATTGTTCGGATTTATAAAATTGCAGGTCGGCGTGTTTTTCCAGCGAGCGCTGTTTACGTGAGACTAGGTACCCCAGTTCACCCCATAATCCGGAGCCAGGCGGATAAGACACATTGGGCGTGCCTTTCATCCAAAGTTCGAAACGATAGATACTGTAAAGCTGACGAGCCATGTAGAACAGCACATAACCGACAAACGTGGCCATCCACCAATCGGTCACCCATGCGATGAACAGTGCCAACCAAACACTGGTGATGATCCAGGTGAGTTCCCGCGTAATTCCTTTTGACACTGAATCGTTTTCCTCTTAATCAACAGAGAAACGATAGCCAGCACCTCTCACGGTTTGAATCGTATCAGAGGCCCCGACGGGCTCCAATAGTTTTCTGAGACGTCGAATGTGAACATCGACCGTTCTTTCCTCGACCACAACATTCTCCCCCCAGACCTGATCCAATAGTTGGACCCGTGTATAAACCCGGTTGGAGTGCGTCATAAAAAAGTGCATTAACTTGAACTCTGTTGGCCCAAGTTTAACTTCTTGGTCATTGACTGTAAAACGGTAACTGGACAAATCCAGTTTCAAATCGCCGGTTCGAACCACATCCAAGGCATTCTTTTCAGGCGATTGACGGCGCAAAAGCGCTTTGACGCGCGCCACCAACGCACGCGGCGAAAAAGGTTTGACCACGTAATCGTCGGCTCCGGCTTCAAAGCCTTGCACCTGATCGTTTTCTTCCCCACGCGCCGTCAGCATAAGAATGGGCGTACTGGCGATCTGGTCGTTTTGACGGATACGCTGAGCCAGCGAAACACCGGAAACCCCCGGCAGCATCCAGTCCAACAATACGCAATCCGGCTGGTGCTCCAACAACATTTTCCAGCCTTGCTCTGCATTCGGGGCTTCGATGACTTTGTAATTCGCTGCTGTTAAGGTGAAATTCAACATGTCTCGAATCGCGGCTTCATCTTCAACCACTAAAATGCATTGCTCTGTCATAAGTCTTTCTCACTAAGATTCCAGCGTGTTTAGAAATTCATCCAAACGATCACTGTCTAGGTTACGCATATCCATCCCCTGAACCAGGTAGATGATACTTTCCACAATGTTTCGGGCATGATCCGATACACGCTCGGATGCGCGCAACGCAATGATCATTTCCATCAAACATTCTACTTGATCCGGCATTTCTTTCAGAGAGGTTTTCAAATCCACCATGGCTTTGGCAAAAATGTCATCGATCAATTCTTCTTCCTGAATGATTTTACCAGACCCTTCAGTGGAAACACGAGCAAACGAATCCAAAGCGGTTTTCAACATGGCGTTGGAGCGAGTCGAAATATCCATCAACTCAACATAGCCCGGCAATTCGGCGCACTTCACTTCATGCTCTTTTCCGAACACGATGACCATTTTCGCGATTTTAACAATCTCGTCGCCCATACGTTCCAGGTCGATGGCGATGCGAATGGCGGCAATAATCAAACGCAAATCGGAAGCCGTCGGTTGCTGGCGCGCCAATACTTTCGCACACAAACGGTCGATTTCCATTTCCGCTTTGTTAATCGCTTTGTCAAACGCGATGATTTCCACCGCTTTTTCGGTATCGCCGCTGCCTAAAGCGACCAACGCCGTTTCGAACTGACGCTCAACCATCCCTCCCATTTCCAGAATGTGGTTGAACAAATCTTCCAGATTACGGTTCAGCATTTCCGAAATGTGTGAGCTGAATTCTTGTTTTTCCATGTGATGATTCTCCTGATTGTTCTTATAACGATACTCAACCTAATGCAATTTCACTTAACCATAACGACCGGAAATGTAATCTTCGGTGCGTTTTACTTGCGGATTCGTGAACAGAGAGTCGGTATCGGTATATTCGATCAAATCTCCCATGTACATGAATGCGGTATAGTCCGACACACGTGCCGCCTGCTGCATGTTGTGCGTGACGATCAAAATGGTGAAGTCCTTTTTCAGCTCGAAAATCAACTCTTCAATCGCCAAGGTGGAAATCGGGTCCAAAGCCGATGTCGGCTCGTCCAACAACAAAACTTCCGGCTTGATGGCAATGGCACGCGCAATACACAGACGCTGCTGCTGACCACCGGACATGCCCAAAGCATTCTCTTCCAAACGGTCTTTGACTTCTTCCCAAAGTCCCGCCCCTTTCAGAGCCCATTCCACCGTTTCATCCAAAACATTCTTATCACTAATGCCTTGCAAGCGCAAACCGTAACAGACGTTCTCGTAAATGGATTTTGGGAAAGGATTCGGTTTTTGGAACACCATGCCCACACGACGGCGCAATGCCGCCACATCCATATGCTTGCTGTACATGTCATCGCCGTGCAGCAGCATATCGCCTTCCACACGTACAATGTCGATCAAATCGTTCATACGATTAAAACAGCGCAATAAAGTGGACTTCCCGCAACCGGACGGCCCGATAAAGGCTGTTACCCGGTTTTGCGGCAGTTTCATATTGATGTTTTGCAGGGCTTGCTTGGAACCGTAAAACAAATTCCAATCCTTCACTTCAATCGCCATTTTTTCGTTGTCCAAGTGCATACCACGATGATCACGGTCAATCGAAATATTCATATTCTGTTCAGTCATAACAACATTCCTATTCTAAAATTCTATTGCAATAATCCACCAGGCCTGGCCATTTTCCATCAGGCCATTAGTTATCCAGGGCTTTGTACTTCTCTCTCAGCTTATTACGGATCGTGATCGCTCCGAGGTTCAAACCGACGATAATCAACACCAACAATAAAGACGTGGCATAAACCAGCGGCTGAGACGCTTCAACGTTCGGGCTTTGGAAGCCGACGTCGTAGATATGGAAACCCAGGTGCATGAACTTACGGTCCAAGTGAATAAACGGTGCGTTCAAATCAATCGGCAGTTCCGGTGCCAATTTGACTACACCCACCAACATCAGCGGTGCCACTTCGCCCGCGGCACGTGCCACCGCCAGAATCAAACCGGTCATAATCGCCGGCATCGACATCGGCAGGACAATTTTCATAATGGTTTCGGACTTGGTTGCGCCCAACGCCAGGCCGCCCTCACGCAAGGCACGTGGAATACGGGACAAGCCTTCCTGCGTGGAAACAATCACCACCGGCAGGGTCAACAGCGCCATGGTCAAGGACGCCCACAGCAACGCCGGTGTCCCGAAGGTCGGACTCGGCAAGGCATAACTATAGAAAAGTTCGTCAATACTGCCGCCGATAATGTAAACGAAGAACCCGAGGCCAAAGATACCGAACACGATAGACGGCACCCCCGCCAGGTTATTAATGGAAATTCGCACCGTTCTCAGCAAAATGCCGTCTTTGGCGTATTCGCTCATATAAACGGCGGCAATCACGCCCATCGGGGTCACGAAAATGGCCATCAAAATAACCATGGTCACCGTCCCGACAATCGCCGGGAAAACGCCGCCTTCGGTGTTCGCTTCACGCGGATCGTCAATCAAGAAATGCCCGATGGACGTAAAGAAGAATCCAACCTGTTCGGCAAACGTCATATTGTTCGGCTGCCAGAAACGCACAATCGATTTAACCGGAACGTGGATAAACTTATTACCCGCAATCTGCAACGTGACCTCACCCAAATTATTGGACTGGCGATACAGCACCTTCAACGTATCTTGCTGATCGTTAAAAGCTTGCTTTAACTTGGTACGTTCAGCGTCGAATTCCGCTTGCTTTTGCGCCGTATAATCGTCGCTCGCTTCCAGACGTTTCTGGTCCAAGCGTAATTGTTCGAGCTGATAGTTGATCCCACCGATCACAACTTTTTCGATGTAGCGAATCTGATCGTGCAAATCCAAACCACTGTCGACCAACTGTTGCATCATCGGTAAAACATTGTCGCCCCGGGCAATGATTTTGCCATCTTGCTTAATGTGCTCCAAATGACCGTAGACATTCCCCCACTCATAGCGTTCCACCACGGTGACGCCATCATCCAAAATGTCTTGACGCCCAACGATATTGGCCGAGTTAATCCAACGGAAATCAATACCGTACACATCACGGTTTCCGACTTTCAGCAGATATTGCGGGATTCGGACGATGCCGTCCTCGGCATCCGAGTCTTTAAACTCTTTGCTTTTGACTTCATGCAATTCGCCGACCACTTGTTCAATGTGGCCGTTATTAGTTTTCACTTCATATTCATAAACTGGGTGCGGCCAGAAATGCACCAACCCTCGGAAGGAAATCATCAACAGCAAACCGACAACCAACACCACACTGATACTGACAGTCGACGCACTAAACCAAACCCAATGTTCGCCTTTTTTGAACCATTCTTTCATGTCAATATCCTTTATAGTGAGCCATACTTACGGCGCATGCGTTCGCGCACCACTTCTGCGAGCGTATTGAAAACAAACGTGAAAATAAACAAGATCAGACCGGACAGGAACAGCACGCGGTAATGCGAGCTATACAATTCCGCTTCCGGCATTTCCACCGCCAGGTTGGCTGACAGCGTCCGCATGCCTTGGAAAATATTCACATCCATCAACGGCGTGTTGCCGGAGGCCATCAATACAATCATCGTTTCCCCGATGCCGCGTCCGAAGCCCAGCATAATGGCCGAAAAAATCCCCGGGCTGGCCGTTGGCAACACAACGCCAACCAAGGTTTGCCAGCCGCTGGCACCCAGCGCCAAAGACCCGTTGACTAAATAACTTGGCACGTTATAGATGGCATCCTCCGCCACCGAGAAGATGGTCGGAATCAAAGCAAAGCCCATCGCAAACCCGATGACCAATGCATTACGCTGATCGAAATCAATGCCTGCACTGGACGTCAGCCAGTGACGCATATCACCGTGGAAGAATAGGTTTTCGATCGGTGAGCTCAATGACAGCGCAAACCAACCCAAAAAGAGCACCACCGGCAACATCAGCACGGCGCGACGCCCAGTCGGAACCAGCAAGCGTAGAGGTTCCGGCAGACGAGACCAGGCGAAACCGAATAAAAGTATCCCTATCGGCACCACCAGCAATACGGCAAAAAAACCGGCCAAATGCGATTCCATATAAGGTGCCAGCCACAAACCGGCTAAGAACCCGAGAATAACCGTCGGCAAGGCTTCGATCAACTCGATGGTCGGCTTGATGAATTGGCGAGTTTTGTTGTCCATAAAAAACGCGGTATAAATCGCCGCCAGGACGGCAAGCGGTACGGCAAACAACATGGAATACAGTGCCGCTTTAATGGTGCCAAAGGTCAATGGCACCATGGAAAATTTTGGCTCAAAGTCGGCACTGGCGGAGGATGACTGCCAGGTATAACTCGGCTCTTCATAACCTTCGTACCAAACTTTACCCCACAAACTTGAGAAGGACACATCCGGATGTTCGTTTTTAATATCGTAATTCAGAATCTGACCGTCGGCGGTTTCCACTAAAGCGCCATTACCGCGCTGGGCCATGAGCAAGAAATTCAACCCGGTATTCACTTTAACCGAGGCCAGATGCCGTTCCGCCGTAGCGTTGTATAAATTAATCTCACCGGAGCGGTCCAGTGTTACAAACCCTTTACGACTATGTTCAATGGCAATAAAATTGACCGGTTTTTTATCCACGTTAAAGTCACGAATAAATTCCAAACGGAAGTTGTTGTTATGGTCCCGAACCGGGAACCACTGCAACACACGCCCTTTTGAGGTCCCCACCATTAACGAATATTCACCTAATAAAAAACGCAAAGAAGCGATTTGCTCGTCACCATTCACCAAGTTGACTTTCTGCAACAAAACCGGCTCGCTCAGGTTCGACAAATCATAATAAAGTGTCGCGCCGTCTTTGGAGACCAAGTACAGGTTGCGCATATTGCCCCCCATCATCAGCCAGTCCACCGTCATATTATTCGGCACCTCGCCCTCGGCGTACTCTTCCAGAGCGACATCGTCCGACAGCATGGATTCAACCTTATCGTACTGTTTCACGAAAACATGCGACCCGCCCGCTTGCTGATAAGCCACGACCAATTGCGAGTCACTGACCCGCGCCGCCACTTTCGTAATCGCGCGGTCACCCAAAATCAACGGCGACTGACCAAATGGAAAAGTCAACGCGGGAGTCACCTTGCGCTCGTTATTCGGGTAGGTCACGTTATAACCGTATTTCGCCAGCAGCACCCCGCCATTGGACAAGCCGAACGCCATTAACTTGTCTGACTCATTCACGCGCGTAAAACTGGTGACGGTTTCCCCATTCAGAGGCAATTTGGATTGCGTCAAAATGTGTCCATTATCGGCATTGAACCCGATTAACTGACCGGATTCGGTAATGCGCATCGCGGTTTCTTTATATTCATCCATTCCGTAAAAAAGCGTTTTTTCCTGATTTCCGCCCGGCAACGCATAACTTGAATGTTCTTTGACACTGGCCGGCATAAACAAAGGGGCCACCACGTAAACAAGGAAAAACATAATCAGCAGTACCGACAAAATAACACCGACACCACCGATTGAAATACTGGAAGCCCACCCTTTATCGACAAGGTTTCGGCGTTTGATACGCTTTTCAAACTTCGGCCCTTTCAAGGCCTGTTCAAGTGCTTTCTGCGCTGACTGATCCATCCAAAATTCCTAGGGAGTGATTTAAGATGGGTAGATGATAGCTTTTCAATGTGACAAAAAGATTAAAATGACAGAAAGGTTAAACTCCAAAATAATTTGCCCAATTAAACCGCTTCTCATTTCAAACGGTTTATTCCAAAATGCACCAAAACAATTCACACTGCACCAATACAAATAAAAAATTTTGCGTCTCTGAACAACAACAACACAATTAATAAGAGTATTTTTTCTTGTCTATCAAGGACTTAAAAATCTTTAAAAAAATATTGGCATTCTGGCATGGTTCCAGCTATTATCAACAGGACAAAATTTCACGAAACTTGGCGAATCCCAGCGGAATTTTCCGGGTTTTAGATGGTTGCACCAAACACATAATTCGAACGTAATTTTTAAATTCAACGTGCGATTTTAGCGCCTTCAGAAGCATAACCGACACCATCCAGCCAAGCTGACGTATCGCGCGATGCTTTCAGAACCACTTCGCATTTTTCAACAATCTAAAAGGACACACTTATGTCGCAAGAAATTTTTGATTTAATCAAAGACAATGACGTTAAATGGGTAGATCTTCGCTTTACCGACACACATGGTAAAGAGCAACATGTCACCATCCCGGCCGATAGCGTGGATGAAGACTTTTTTGCGGACGGTGAAACTTTTGACGGCTCATCCATTCAGGGCTGGAAAGGCATTAACAACTCCGACATGATTTTGATGCCACAAACCGATGGTTTCTACATGGACCCATTCACCAATGATCCAACGTTAATCATTCGAATGATGATTGTTGAACCTTCCACGATGGAAGCTTATGAAAAAGATCCTCGCGGCATCGCGAAAAAAGCCGAAGCCTATTTGGCTTCCACCGGCGTTGCCGATACGGCTTTCTTCGGTCCAGAGCCAGAATTCTTTATCTTTGACGATGTCCGCTGGGGTGCAGACATGTCCGGTTCATTCGTTAAAATGCATTCCGGCGAATCCGCTTGGGACTCTGAAAAAGTGTATGAAGACGGTAACATCGGTCACCGTCCTAAGGTAAAAGGCGGTTACTTCCCAGTACCACCGGTTGACCAATTACACGAAGTCCGTGCGGACATCTGTGCCATGGCTGAAGCCATGGGTCTGAAACTGGAAGCGCACCACCACGAAGTAGCCGCAGGCGGGCAATGTGAATTGGCCGTTGCCGGTAACACCCTAACAGCGAAAGCCGACGAAGTGCAAATTTTGAAATACGCGGTACACAACACCTGTAACGCGCTTGGTAAAACAGCGACTTTCATGCCGAAGCCAATTGTAGGTGACAACGGTTCCGGCATGCACATCAACATGTCTTTGTCGAAAGGTGGCAAAAACATTTTTGCCGGTGATGTTTACTCTGGTCTGTCCCAAGAAGCCATTTGGTATATCGGTGGTCTGATTAAGCACGCACGTGCGTTGAACGCCTTCACGAACCCTGGCACCAACTCTTATAAGCGTTTGGTTCCAGGTTTTGAAGCGCCAATCTTATTGGCTTACTCCGGTTCAAACCGTTCCGCTTCGATTCGTATCCCTTACGCGCCGTCTGAAAAATCACGTCGTGTTGAGTTGCGTTTCCCAGATGCGACTGCAAACCCATATTTGGCGTTCGCCGCTTCCTTAATGGCTGGCCTTGACGGTATCATCAACCAAATCGATCCAGGCGAACCTTCTGAGAAAGACCTGTATGATTTGCCACCGGAAGAAGAAGCGACCTACAACACTGTCTGTGCTTCCCTAGAAGAAGCCTTGGCTGCTCTGGACGAAGACAGAGAGTTCTTGAAAGCCGGTGGTGTATTCTCCGACGAAGCCATCGATTCTTACATTGAGCTGAAAATGGAAGAAGTCACTCGTATGCGTGCGACGACTCACCCAATCGAGTTCGACATGTACTACTCTCGTTAATCTGAAGATAATTAAGAGTTCACACATAAACCCGCCTAGCGCGGGTTTTTTTGTGCCCCACGAAACCACGTCACAGGCACTCATCAAGGAAGTCTTAAAAAAGCTTCAAAAAAGCGTGAATACTTCCAACTTTTTGTTTTCAAAAAATCAAAAAACATTACACTTTACGAGAGCTTTTCACGAGTAGGACGCGAAGAAAAAAATGAGAGAAAATTTGGCTGATCTTAGCCATTTTTACTTGTGTAACTATCTCGTGCAAAGCTCTCTTTACGCTAAGCGGCATGAACGCATCAAAACACAAGGAAAATCATGTTAAAAAGCTTCTTCTGGAACAAAGAATGGGCTTTGTGGGCTTGGGGTGGCCTGTTTTTACTCATTGCCGTTACCTGGCTTCAAGTCCATCTAACCGTCTTATTGAATACCTGGTACGGGCAGTTCTACGATATTTTACAAAAAGCCAATGATATTAAAGCCTTTTGGCAAAGCATGATTGATTTTTGCTACATCGCCATTCCTTACATTTTTATTGCCATGTTTTCTTTTTATTTTGCCCAGCACTACTCTTTTCGTTGGCGCCAAGCCATCACCTATCACTATCTACCCCACTGGGAAACAACCCCACATTCTATAGAAGGGGCATCACAACGGATTCAGCACGACACCTACGAATTTGCCAAGCATTTGGAAAGTTTGGGGTTGGGGCTATTCCGAGCAATCTTAACACTGATCGCGTTTATTCCAATTCTTTGGAGCTTATCCGATAAAGTCAGTCTGCCTTTTTTAAACGGCATAGACGGCTCCTTAGTATGGATTGCACTCCTCACCTCTGTCGGCGGCATTCTGATTTCTTATGTGGTAGGCATTAAATTACCTGGCCTGGAATACAACAACCAGAAAGTTGAGGCCGCGTATCGAAAACAATTGGTTTACTCGGAAGATGACAAGACCTACGCTAACATGATTTCACTCACCGAATTGTTTACAGGGTTACGCATCAACTATTTCAGAATGTTCAACCACTATTCCTATTTCACACTCTGGAGCTCGCTTTACGGGCAGGTTATGATTATTCTGCCCTATTTACTGATGGCACCATCACTTTTTACGGGGGCCGTCACGCTCGGTATTGTTACTCAAACCGGGAACGCTTTTGGAAAGGTAAATGACAGCTTTTCTTACTTAATTGATCGTTGGACGGACATCACAAAATTCATTTCTGTTATCAAACGGTTACATGAGTTTGAAAAACACTTAATTCATAAAACATTTGTAGAAAAAATAGACTGAAAAGTCGCGCAAAGTTCCATCACACCTAAAGCGTGAATCAACCTTTAAAACAAAACAAAAACGACCAGGCCTGGTCGTTTTTTCAATAGGTCACAAACCGCTCGATTAATGACTTTTATGATTCGGATCCCAATCCTTCAGCACATATTCCGTCCCACAATATGGACATTTCGCCTTCCCCGTCTCTTCAATCGGCAGCATAACCTTTGGGTGGGAGTTCCACTGCTCTTCCCCGGACATCGGACAGGTCAATGGCAAATCATCATAAGTGACTTCAATAACAGTTTGTTTACTCATAAATCTTCTCTTACGTTTTAGTTCGTTTATCAGGCGACCGGTGTCAGCCAATTCAAATGGGCTTCAGAACGACCGTGAACCACATCAAAATATTTGGTTTGCAGCATTTCCGTCACCGGCCCACGCGAACCTTGACCAATCACACGATTATCCAACTCACGAATGGGCGTCACTTCGGCGGCGGTGCCGGTAAAGAACGCCTCATCGGCAATGTAGACTTCATCACGCGTAATGCGTTTTTCACGCACTTCATACCCGGCGTCTTTCGCCAACTGCATAATGGTTTTTCGCGTGATGCCATCCAATGCGGCCGTCAATTCCGGCGTGTAAATCACCCCGTCACGCACCATAAAGAAGTTCTCGCCGGACCCTTCGGAAACATAGCCTTCCGTATCCAATAACAACGCTTCATCACAGCCGTGGCTGACCGCTTCTTGCAACGCCAACATGGAATTCATGTAAGAACCGTTGGATTTGGCCTTGGTCATGGTGACGTTCACATGATGGCGCGTGAAAGACGATGTGGCAATCTTAATGCCTTTTGTCAGGTTTTCTTCACCCATGTAAGCGCCCCACTCCCAAGCTGCGACCACCACATGCGCTTTCAGGTTATCGGCACGCAACCCCATGCCTTCTGAACCGTAAAACACCATCGGACGAATATAAGCTGATTTCAAATCATTTTCGCGCACCGCGGCGCGTTGCGCTTCATTCAATTCTTCTTTGGAAAACGGCATGGGCATATTCATGATTTTCGCGGAATTAAATAAGCGATCGGTATGGGCTTCCAAGCGGAAAATAGCCGTTCCTTGTTCGGCGGCATACGCTCTTACCCCTTCAAACACCCCCATACCATAATGTAATGTATGAGTCAGAACGTGAGTTTTTGCCTCCCGCCAATCCACCATTTCACCATCCAGCCAAATCAGGCCGTCGCGATCACTCATTGTTTGCATTGCACGATTTCCTTATATCTAAATTTTTTATATTGGGTTTTCCAGATCGATTCTGACATCGATTTTATTCGGGGCTAATTCTTGTTATTTTATCCTAAATCGGATTTTTCATCATCACGATTTATATGACTTTCATAGACTTGATCCCCGGTTTCGCCGGAATTTCACTACAATTTTGCTTGAAATTACGGAGCATATGATTAAAATCATTCTTTTGAATTTAAAAATAAAAAACCGATTCGATTCAAAAAAGCAATCCCAAGCCCGTCTTGCGATTGCTTTTTTGTTTTCAAAGACCCTTTTATTGAAAACGCTGGAAAAGAATAATAACGACAATGAAAACATCACCGCATTTAATGAACACTTACGCCAGACTGCCGGTTTGCTTTAAATCCGGTAAAGGCGCTTGGCTTTATGACGAAAACGGCCAAAACTATTTGGACGCCATCAGTGGCATTGCCGTGTGCAGTTTGGGACACGCCCACCCGGAAATTTCCGAAACCATTTGTGCCCAGAGCCGTGAATTGATTCACACCTCCAACTTGTATTGCATTGAAAAACAAGCCGCTCTGGCTGAAAACTTGATTGAAATTTCCGGCATGGAAAAAGTGTTCTTCTGCAATTCCGGTGCTGAAGCGAATGAAACCGCCATTAAAATCGCGCGCAAATATGCCCATCAGCAACACATTACCACGCCGAAAATCATCGTCATGGAGAACAGCTTCCATGGTCGAACGCTGGCGACGCTGTCCGCAACCGGCAATAAAAAAGTGCAAGAGGGTTTTGCACCTTTAGTGGAAGGGTTCGTACGAGTGCCATTCGGAGACGCGGAGGCGATTGACGCCATGAGCGACGATGCCGACATCGTGGCCGTTTTGGTCGAACCCATTCAGGGTGAAGGTGGCGTCAACATTCCACCTAAAGGGTATTTAAAAGCCATACGGGACATTTGTGACCGCAACAACTGGCTCATGATGCTGGATGAAATTCAAACCGGCATCGGCCGTACCGGTAAATGGTTCGCCCATCAGCACGAAAACATTCAACCGGATGTCATGTCGCTGGCGAAAGCCCTCGGCAATGGCTTACCGATTGGGGCCTGCCTGGCCGGACAAAAAGCGGCCGATATTTTAGAACCCGGCAACCACGGCACGACCTTTGGCGGCAACCCGCTGGCTTCCGCAGCAGGCCTGGCCGTTTTAAAGGTTATGAAAGCACATAACTTCATCGAGCATGTCGCCAATAAAGGGCACGAAATCTTAACGCGCTTTCAATCGGCTCTGGGCGACAACCCATCGGTCAAAGACGTTCGTGGCCTTGGCTACATGATCGGCATTGAACTGGACCGCCCATGCGGCGATCTGGTGGCTCAGGCACTGGAACAGCACGTCCTGATCAACGTCACACAAGGCAACACCATTCGCTTGCTACCGGCTTTTGTCATGTCCAACGACCAAACCGATCAACTGATTGAAACCGTCGTCAAACTCGTCAACCAATTCACCCGGCAAGATTAACGTTCTTGCCAGAACGGAAAGAAGACAGCTTATGAGCATTAGACATTTTTTAACCTTAAACGACCTCTCCAGCGAGGAGTTGAATCAACTCCTGTTGCGAGCCGTTGAATTAAAGAAAATTCAAAAATCGGGCGACGTTTTCGAGCCGCTGAAAAACAAAACGCTGGCGATGATTTTCGAAAAATCCTCGACCCGCACCCGTATCTCATTCGAAATCGGTATGAGCCAACTGGGCGGTCACGCGCTGTTCCTATCCCCCAAAGACACGCAACTGGGACGTGGCGAACCGATTGAAGACAGTGCTCGTGTCATTTCCAGCATGGCGGATGGCATTATGATTCGTACCTTCGGACACGATGTCGTGGAAAAAATGGCTGAACACTCTCAAGCGCCGGTCATCAACGCGCTGACCGACGACTTCCACCCATGTCAGTTGCTCGCGGATATGCAGACCTATTACGAGCACCGCGGCCACATTGCCGGTAAAACAGTATTGTGGGTGGGCGATGGTAATAATATGTGTCACTCTTACATTAATGCCGCCAAACAATACGGTTTTAATCTGCGCATTTCGACACCGGACGACTATGAACCGAACTCCGAACTGGTTGCGGCCAATCAAGACCGAGTGGAACTGATTCGCAACCCGATGGATGCCGCCGAAAATGTGGATTTAGTGGTCACCGATGTCTGGGCCAGCATGGGCCAAGAAGAAGAACAGAAAAACCGCGAACGCGCGTTTAAAGACTATCAGGTCAACAGCGAATTGATGGCACAAGCCAATTCGGACGCTTTATTTATGCATTGTTTGCCAGCCCACCGTGGCGAAGAAGTCTCCGCCGAGGTTATGGATGCAAAAGACAGTGTGGTCTGGGACGAAGCCGAAAACCGCTTGCACGCTCAAAAAGCGCTTCTGGAATTCTTAATGGCATAAATAAGCTTTAAACCGCCTGACCAATCGCCCAAAATAAAAACGGCCTGCAAGGAAATGTCCATGCAGGCCGTTTTTCATTCATGCATTTTGAAATACGAATATCGTTTAATCCATCACGAAACCGCTTTACGCCCGGCAAACGCCTGACTGAGGGTGCCGCTATCAATGTATTCCAGCTCTCCTCCCAACGGAATGCCCTGTGCCAAACGCGTGACCGGCACGTGCGCGGCCGTCGCCATCTGATGAATGTAATGCGCGGTGGCTTCGCCTTCCACAGTCGGGTTCGTCGCGAGAATCAACTCCGACACCTCGCCTTCCTTCAAGCGCGCCTCCAATAAAGGCAAGCCTAAATCTTCCGGGCCCACGCCATCAATCGGCGACAAATGCCCCATCAGGACAAAATACAGCCCTTGATAAATCCCAGATTGCTCAATCGCCACCACATCGGTCGGCGTTTCCACAATACAGAGCTGCTCCCGCTTACGTGTCGGCGAGGAACAGATGCGACAGACATCGGTTTCGGAAAAATTTCGGCACTGCTGACAATGCCCCACCTTGTCGATGGCTTCAACGATCGCTTCCGCTAAGCGTTTGCCGCCGTTGGGGTTGTTCTGCAATAAATAATACGCCATCCGCTGTGCGGATTTAGGACCAATGGTCGGTAACAGCTTGAAAGCGTCTATTAATTCATTAATCAAAGGACTTTGCATCAGGCGTTATCCATTTAGGTCAATCACGTTAAAACAGCCAGGCCTGGTTAAAACGGCATCTTCATGCCCGGCGGCAAATCCATACCGCCGGTCAAACCAGACATGCGTTCTTGCGTTTCTTCTTCAACCCGGCGCGCGGCACTGTTAACCGCGGCGGCAAACAAGTCTTCCAGCATCTCACGGTCGTCCATCAAACTGTCATCAATATCGACTTTGACCAACTCATGCTTACCGGTCATGACCACTTTGACCATGCCACCACCGGCTTCACCCGAAATCTCCATTTTCGCGATTTCGTCTTGTGCCGCTTGCATATTCTTTTGCATTTCCTGGGCTTGCTTCATCAAGTTGCCCAAACCACCTTTTCCACCAAACATGGCTACTCCTTTTTATTGTTTGACCGGCCGAATCGACGATTCGATGACCTTTAAATTTAATGTCTGAATCAGGCTTTGAACCTGAGGATCGGACTGAATACTGTTAACGGCATTGGCTTGCCGTTGTGCCTTCATTTCGGTTTCATAACGCGCTGGCGTCAAATGCGTTTGGGTTGATTCCACAAACACCAAACGACAGCCCAACTGCGCTTTAATTTGTTCTTCCAAGCGCTGCAATGCCAACTCGGTTTTAGCATGACGTTGCTGCGGGTCCACGCTCAAGGTCAAGGTTTGCGCATCCTGAGACACTAAAATTGATTGTCGAGCCAATTCGGCCGCCATGCCATCCAATTGCAATTGGACAATCAACTGCAACCATTTTTCCGCTTCACCCCAATCACCTTCTCCCGCGATGCGGATACCCGCCGCTTCTGAAGACAAACCCGGCCCGTTTTCGGTCTCATGAATGCTTGGGGAATCGACGGTATTCGATTCCGTGGCCTCGGCGTCGAAGCTTTCTTCAGGAGCCGAATCGGACTTATCATGCCCCGAGTCAAATGATGGCCCAGTCGGAGCAACGGAAACCGCCAGGTCAGCCGAAACCGTTTCTGAAGACGGTTCAGAGAAAGGCATTGCCTGCGAAATCTCATCCTCCCAAGGCAAAGGCGCTTCCGCACTGGGCGTATTGACTGTATTGGCTTCTGGTCGCAACTCGGCCATAGCGTCCAACGCAGGCTCAGGAGACGGCATACTTGGCGTCTTCTGAACCGGAATTTCCTGAGCAGGCATCACCGACGACGGATTACCCGGCTGAACCACCGGCTCTGCCGATGGCTGCGACGAAGCTTCAGGCTTTCCCAGGGTTAAATCTAACCTCGCCTTTAAGTCAGCTAAATGATCCACCGGCGCTTGGACAGCGGCCGTATCCGCAACATGCGAAGGCTCCGAGGGTTGCGGAGCCGTTTCTTGTTGAACCGCTGTTTGCTCGGCACCCGATACCGGACGTTGGTCCAAATCAACGCCCGGAGCATTCATTTCTGACTCAGGCGAGGCAACAGCGGTTTGTGCCGCTGGTGAATTTTCAAACGGCGAGGACTCTGAAGCCATTTGAGCCGTTTGAGCTGTTTCTACCGCTTCTGTCGGAGCCGTTAAGCCTTGTTGTTTTAACACATCACCCGGCCGGGTGATTTGAGCCATCACTGAACCGCCACTGACCGTGCCGCCTGACGCCACGCCATCGCTTTCCAAAGCCTCGTCGGGGCCTTGCGTTACCGGCTGAAACGCCAGCATCCGCAACAACGCCATCTCAAAACCGATGCGAATGTCAGGGGCCATCGACATATCTTGTTTTGCCAGCAAGGCAATTTGATACAGTACTTGAATTCGTTCAGGCGCTAAGGCTTCGGCCAACAGGCGCATGGTTTCATCATCCAAAATACAGGCATCATCCAGCGTGTTCAGCACCTGCAACAAGCTGATTTGGTGCAGAACCTCAATCAACTGCGCGTTGAGCGCCATATAATCCACACCCATCGCCGCCAGTTGTTGAATAACGTTTTTCAATTCCTCAGCGGATTCATCCGCCAACGCCGCCAAAATTTGTCGGGTAAACTGTTGGTCCACCAACCCAAGCATGGCTTGCACCGCCGCCAATTGAACTTTCCCGCCCCCATAAGCGATGGCTTGATCCAGAATACTCAAGGAATCGCGCGCGGAACCGTCGGCACTTTTGGCGATCATCGCCAAAGCGGCATCTTCAAACGGAATACCTTCCTGCTGAAGGATGTAGCCTAAATGGGTTTGAATCTGGGCTTGTGTCAGCCGCATCAAGTTAAACTGCAAACAGCGCGACAAGACCGTCATCGGCAGTTTGTGCGGATCGGTCGTCGCCAGCAAAAACTTCACATGTTCCGGCGGTTCTTCGAGTGTTTTCAACAACGCATTGAAACTGCTTTTCGACAGCATGTGGACTTCGTCAATCAGGTAAACTTTGTAACGCCCTTGAACCGGCGCATATTGAACGTTTTCCAACAGTTCACGCGTGTCTTCCACCTTGGTTTTCGAAGCCGCATCCACCTCAATCAAATCCACAAAACGCCCTTCGTCAATTGAACGGCAAGTCGAACAGACACCACAAGGTTTGGAACCAATGCCTTGCTCGCAGTTAAGCGCTTTGGAAAAGATGCGAGCAATGGTTGTCTTCCCGACACCTCGTGTGCCGGTAAACAAATAGGCATGATGCAGGCGTTGCTGATCCAGGGCATTGGCCAAAGCTTGCATGACATGCTCTTGACCGACGAGTTCGGAGAAGTTTTTCGGGCGCCATTTTCTGGCTAAAACAGTATCGCTCACAGGCTTCGATTCTTATGATTTAAAGTAAGACTATTTTAACGTCTAAGAACAGGAATGCGAGTTTAAATTGAGGAAAAAGAAAGTCATTGAAAAAATGGAGGCAACCCTGCCCGCCTGACCTCGGCGCACGAATCAGAAGGTACCGTTGCTTCCTTCCGGACCTGGCGGGATTCCCAACCTATCGTCGCGAGGGGACGAACAGAGTCACCATATTGTGAAGTATCGATTCTAACAAAAAACAATAAAAAAAGCCGCATAAAAGCGGCTTTTCCAAGAATTTGGCTCCCCAAGCTGGACTCGAACCAGCGACATACGGATTAACAGTCCGGTGTTCTACCAACTGAACTATTGGGGAAGAATCATTCAAACCTTGCGTTTGATGGATGTGTATTATAGAGATAATTTTGTCTGTGACAAGCCCTAAAGCATAATTTTTTTCAATCCAGTCACAACAGGGCTTTTACAGAAATATTGGCCCAGCCTCTCGTCTCAAAAGACTTTATTTTTGAGCCATAGTAAACATTCATGTTAAAGTCAAAACTGAACAGAGGACTTACATAAAAATTCCACTTAAAAACTCTCTGTGACAAATCTGTGACGGTAAATTTTTGTATCAGCGGATTTTAAACGAAAAGCGCAATCTTCAGACTCATCAACAATTTCGAAAAACCAACCGATTTCACAATCAAAATATCGGCACAATTGCTCAATTACATTTAACGCTATTCGTATCACCTTTTCTCTATCAAATAAATTCTGGTCAACGGATTTTATGTCCGACTCATTGCAAGATGGCATACGTTTAACTGATTGATGATTATAACCTGAAGGTTTATGTATTGACGTAGACTTCTCAATGCCAAACTAACGAGTAACTCGCGCAATCGTGCAAGTGATTGAATGGCGGGGTAAGCCCGTAATCATTGGTTGTGGCAACGGCCCTGAATACATCAGGCAGATGCTGATTGATTAGGCGAATAAGAACCACATTACACTGATGTATTCCAGCCTGGTAAGCCGACACAAAACGCTTATGTTGAGCGATTTAACCGAACAGTTCGCCATGAATGACTTGCGCAGCACCTGTTTGAAAGCATTGAGCAAGCCCAATACCTAGCAACTACATGGCTTTGGACATACAATAACGAACGGCCAAACTCAACCATTGGTCAAGTGCCGCCGAGGAATCTACTGAACGCGGCCTAATCCCCTACTTTTAACAGTGGTTAAAATGAGGTGATTACAAAAAAGATTAGAATTTTCCATAGTACCTTAGGTTGAACCAACTGTTAAATACAATGAACTTTGCACCTCAATTTTGGGTTAAGTTAAAAGTATTTAGCCAAAAACAGATTAAACCGACAAAATTTAAGGAATAGAAAAAATGTTTGATGATAAATCTAAAGATTATATTGCTGAGTTCACACCACTGGAAAAAGCCGAAAACTTGTATAAAGAATTAGTCGAATGGTATGGAGAAGCGGATGACAAGGAAATTCGCGCTGCGGCTAAATTACTTATTGTAGCATTACAACAGCTATCCATTCATAGCGGCACTCATAGCCACCCACTGATAATGGAATACGTCAATATTTTGAAATATGAACCTGAAAAATTTCAGAAAATTATTGAGTCAAATCGCGGGGAGTTAAAAAATAAAACAACAGATCATCTTCAATAGACAAAATAGCAAAGCGGAATACTATAAAGGCCAATCGAGCTCATTTACGGTATTTCATTATTAAAAAATGATGGGATTGTTCAGCTTCAAGCATTTGTGCAAAGCTGTTTGTCAATTTAGGAAGAGAAAGAAACTCATCTATAAAACTATTTTTGTTACGCAGCTTTATCTGTTCCGAAATTTCGAAAAACTCTTTCGCGTTCTCGACCGTCACAACCAGAGGAGCGTAACCGTCTCTGACAAGAAGGTAGCTTGATACCAGAGTCGCAACCCGGTGATTCCCTTCTAAAAAAAGCTGTGGTTGAGCAACCATATAACAAAAAACCCCTGCGGCTTTTTTCCATACGCTTATATCATCATTTAACTCCAGCCATTCCATTAAACCGCCAATACCGCCATCTTTTGCTTCATAGAAATGCTGTTGAGTCGCTTTGAACTGATTATTTTGCTCGCTCGCGCTCGTTTGCGCACTATGAAAAAGCACAATATTGTCGAGTTCTAACAAGGCATGGGAATTACCGACCTCAAACAGATTAAAATCGTCAACCAAATAGGCATCAATTTTTGCGTAACCGGCAAGAAAGTTTTCGATGGCTTCGTCGGACAGAGGGGGTCTTTGTACAGATAACCGTGAATTGATATGCTGAAAATTACGTTGAACGTCGACTAAGCTCGATCTGATGGCGTCAATATTAAGATAATTCATACGTTAGCTATCAAACCGAATTTAGCGACTAATGTAAAGAAAATCTACAGAAAATTAACTGAATTCGCCTCGGACGTATTCTTTGGTTAACTCTTGCTCAGGATTTTCAAATACTTTTTGAGTTTCATTCATTTCAACAAGATAACCCGTACGACCGCCTTTAGAAATGTCTACCCCCATAAACGCCGTAACGTCTGCAACACGAGTTGCCTGCTGCATATTGTGTGTTACAAGCGCAACCGTATAATCTTCTTTAAGTTCAAGCATCAATTCTTCAATTTGACGCGTTGCAATTGGGTCAAGAGCAGAAGCAGGCTCATCCATCAGAAGAACATCGGGTTCCGTTGCAATTGCACGAGCAATACAAAGGCGCTGTTGCTGACCACCAGATAGTGATAAACCACTGTTTTTCAGTTTATCTTTCACGTCACTCCAAATAGCAGCGCGTTTAAGTGCTTTAACCACCATCTCTTCTTCATCACCTTTAAATCGGTTTAGACGTAGGCCAAACGCAACATTATCATAAATACTCATTGAGAAAGGATTTGGTAACTGGAAAACCATTCCGATATAGCGACGCACAACAACAGGATCAATTTTTGCATCATAAATATCATTATCATGATATTGCACTTTGCCGTCAAAACGGAATGATTCAACTAGGTCGTTCATGCGGTTCATGCTTCTTAATACTGTACTTTTACCACAACCAGACGGACCAATAAAACCAGTAATTTTATTTTTCTCGATAGGAATTTTAGAGTCTCTTACCGCTCTAAAATCACCATAATAGATATTCTTAACCTCACAATCCAAAACAACTGGCCCTTTTGGTTCATAAGGCGTGGCGATGAAATCACCTTGATGGGTCAGAGTGCCCATAACTTTATCATCTGTCAAACTCATTATTTAAACCTCAAATACTTTTAAAATTTCGATCTGCCGACGATACGCGCCAGAATATTAAAGAAAAGAACCATCAAAACCAGAGCTAAGGAAGCTGCCCATGCAAGTTCGATTTGGTTTTCGAACGGCATACCCGAAAAATTATAAATCAGGATAGATAGAGACGCGGTCGGTTCAGCTAATTCGGCCATATAGTAGTTGCTGAAAAGAGCAGTAAATAGTAATGGCGCAGATTCGCCTGCTGCACCGGCAACTGCAAGGATAACACCTGTCAAAATACCCGACATCCCGGTTGGTAGGACTACTTTGAAGATCACCTGAGTACGAGTACATCCCATACCGAAAGCCGCATCTTTCATCTTTTGCGGAACCTGTCGAATGGCCTCTTCAGCAGCAAGTGTCACAGTTGGCAACATTAATACGGCAAGTGCCACACCACCCGCCCAAGCCGAATAGGTTTGGGTAGTGATAACCAAGACGGCGTAAACGAAAACACCAGCAAGAATCGATGGAAAACCGGTTAAGACTTTCGCTAAGAAACGCGAAGCCGTCGCTACCTTACTTTGTGGATCAAGAATCGCTAAATAGATTGCAGCCAGAACCCCTAAAGGGATACTGATAGCCGAAGCAATCCCTACCATTACAAGAGTACCAACTATCGCATTACCAAAACCACCACCGGTTTCAAAACCAGCTGGAGGAAGTGCCGTAATAGCTTCCCAATCAAGACGAGCCCCCCCTTCAACAATTAACATATAGATAACTGAGAAAAGCGGAATACTCGCAAGAATGACAAGAGCCCAAACCAAGCTTGTTAATAAAAAACTTTTAATAGCACGAACTTCATAAAGATTTTTTTCAAGCTTTGGTAAAGCCACCTTAGGTGGCATCATTTGTTCATTTACTTCGTTCATTTTTTACCCTCAAACTTACGCATAGTCGCTTGCTGAACCCAAAGACCAAGCAAGTTAACCACTAAGGTGATCGCTAAAAGAACGATGGCTGCATACATCAAGGCTTCGATCTCGATCGTCCCTGCTTCAGGGAACGTAGAAGCCAGAAGTGACGCCAGTGTATTTGCAGGATCAAACAGAGATAGACTGATATTGTTAACGTTACCGATCAACATCGCCAGCGCCATTGTCTCACCAAGTGCGCGACCAAAACCAAGTACTAAGCCAGCGAGAATACCAGAAGAGGCCGTTGGTAACATCACTTTTAGAATGACTTCCCACTTAGTCGCCCCCATACCATAAGCGGCTTCCTTTACCTTGTAAGGAATACGACGAAAGGCATCTGTAGAAATTGCCGCAACCGTTGGTAGAATCATAATCGCCAAGACTAAAGCGGCCGGCGCTAAACCTGGCCCACCGAGTTCTGTGCTAAACAAGGGGAACCAACCTAGCGTTTCGTGCAACCATTGCGCAACCGGAACCAGCATAGGGATCAGAACATAAATCCCCCAAAGACCGTAAACAACCGAAGGAATCGCCGCCAGCAATTCAACAATGGTTCTAAAAGTAACTTCCAGTTTTGCGCTAACAAAACTTTGCGTTAAGAAAATCGCGATACCAATACCAAAGGCACCACCAATAATTAGTGCAATCAAAGAACTATAAAGCGTCCCCCAAATCTCTGGTAATACCCCAAATTCTTTTTCACTTGCATTCCAAGTTGTGCCGGTAATAAAACCTAAACCGTGAGTTTGAATGGCCGGTAATGCTTGAGCACCAAGCTCAATAACAATATAAGCAACCAATAGAACAATAGACAAGGCTGCAAAATAGGCCAGGAACCTAAACGCCGAGTCCTTTAAAAAGTCTGCTTGAGAAGGTGGTGCCGAGAGAGTCTTATCACTCGCACCAGCCTTAAAAGGATCGAAAATCATAGAAAAACCTATTAAATTAAATTTATAAATAGTAAATATAAAAAGTGCAGGCTTTCTAAAATAGAAACCTGCACTCTTACAATTAAACCAAGAAACGTCGTTTCATCAGTTTACAAACTTAAGCACCGCACGGTCTTTTTCTACAACAGATTCAGGTAGAGGGATATAACCCATCGCATCAGAAGACTTCTGACCAGTTGTTAGCATGTATTCGATAAGATCACGAATAGCTTTCGCTTTAGCATCATCTTGTTCTTTATAAACAAGCAACCAAGTGAAAGAGGCGATTGGGTAAGCATCTGCACCTGTAGGATCTGTTGCCCAACCACGTAGATCTGGAACGTCACTGTTAGGAAGATTCCCTTTTGGGAAAGGCGTAGAAGCTAGAGCAGCCGCACCAGACTTATCACCAGGAGCAACGAAGTTACCCGCAGCATTTTCAAGCTCAGCAGTAGGAGACTTTGTCAGTTTAGCAAAACCGTACTCGATATAACCAATCGCACCAGAAGTTTGCTTGATCGTCGCTGTTACACCATCGTTTTTAGGCGCTTTAACGATTTTTGCTGTTTTAGTCGGCCAGTTTGGAGACTTAGCTGTACCAACCATTTTTTTGAAATCTGCATTGATTGCTGACAAGTGTTGTGAAAATACATAAGAAGTACCACTTGAGTCAGAACGAACAACAACAGTAATATCTTTGTTAGGCAGTTTAACACCAGGATTAGCTGCTACGATTTTAGGATCATTCCACTTTTTAACTTTACCAGTGAATATTTCAGGATAAACATCACGAGGAAGTTTTAGAGACTTAACACCTGGAAGGTTGTAAGAAAGAACTACTTCACCTGCGGTCATAGGAATTAGAACAACACCACGGTCAACTTTAGCGATTTCACTGTCTTTCATTGCCGCATCACTTGCTGCGAAATCAACAGTACCATTGATGAAATCACGGATACCAGCGCCAGAACCTTTTGATTGGTAGTCAACACGAACACCATCAGTTGCTTTGCTGTAATCTTTAAACCACTTTTGGTATAGCGGTGCTGGGAAACTTGCACCAGAACCAATTAGTTTAAGGTCGCCCGCTTGAACGGCAGAAGAAGCCATTGCGCCGATCATGGCAGCAACAGCAAAAAGACGTTTTAGATTAAATTTCATTACTAACTCCTAAAATTATAACAATAAATCGTAATCGCATCGGTTTGAGAGATGGTTTCGATCAGAGAATAACAACCCATCATTTCTCTTGCACTTGTTTAAAACGAGGAATTCCAAACAAATAGCCGCTAAGGGAAGTTGATAAGAAAAGGATAAGGATTGTTATACTTAGAATTGTTAAAGTTTTATTAACAAACAAGAAAACGCAGAAACAAATCTACAGAGCAAGCGCATGAACATTTTTAAGCAGCATTGCGGCACAGGTTGGCCGGACCCTACTCGTTTTTTAAAAACCAATATCATAGCCCTATTAACCGCAAAAAATAGTTTAAACACTACTTGCATCTTGCCGGCGCTGTTCCCTAACATGATACCTTTAACCACCTCCTGACATTGCTTGACCCTAAGTCGTATCGCGGCTTTTTCAGCCTCTGGGTGCAAAATGTTATCCTGACGGCACCGCTGAGCAATGTGGTTGCAATTGATGGTAAAACGCTGCGGACATCAGACTCACCCAAACAACAAACAATTCACTTGTTCAACTCCTTGGCCAACGCAAGGCGGTGTCTCACTCAAACAGCATAAGGTCGAAATTATTGAGAGGCGTGGTACATCAAACATTGCTTTTCGCCTTCCGAATAATGATCCTCTTTAAGCAAAGCAGTGAAAGCTATAACTTACAATGACTCGATACTGTCTTCCATTCAAAAATCATAAAAAGTCAAACCACGGCGGCGTTAGCCGCCCCTGAGTATGGCCTGACGTCCGAGTCGAAAAATGAATCGATAAGGCCATGAGCCGCATGGAAAATGCTCTAAAATCGAATCCAAAAGACATCGAGCAACAGTATCAGAAAAGATTGACGAACTTCACGCCGCCGACGGTGAAGCCAGTTCCGAAAAAATTTACAGGCACTCTTAGAGTCGGAATAAGACAACTTCAACGAGTACGTTGGAGGGCAACAAGGTTACCGTAGTGCAGGCTTGCAAGTGACCAGGAATGGCAAGGCATAGCTATTACTACCACAAACCAACCCAAGCCCAACAACGTGCTGGTACAACGAATATTCCAGCTCATGGGCTGACAGGTCCGTAAACATAAATCAGGCATGTGTCCTCGGGCGCAAGCCATGACTAGTGCCTCAACCAGGCCGGATGAACGCTGCGACGGACATGGCACAAGTCTGATGCCGCTGGGCTTGTTTAACGCTAGTCATGGATTACCATACCCGGAAGTTACTGGGCTGGAGGTTTAGCCGCCAAAGCAATTCCAAAGCAGCGGAAGTCACGTTGGAAGAGGGATGAATTAGCCGCTTCAGATGCCTAGTTCCGCTAAAAAGTCTTTGAAGCTGCGTCAGATATTCAGTTCCAAACGTTACACGCAAACCGTGTGTTGCTACGGTATTGAGCAGGCGAGAGAAGCGTCAAGAAAATGACTTGATTGTGTGTAAAATCGGCTGGGTCATTACAGAGGAAAAATGATTCAAACCTTGTGTTTGATTGATGTGTTTTATAGAGATAATTTTGTCTCTGACAAGCCCTATTTTGAAATTTTTGTGACTAATTAGACAAAGTCTGAAAAAGCCCCTTTCAACTCGCCTTTTAATACGTAAAATGGCGGTATCAACTTTCTTCAATTCAGGTTGCCCATGGTGGTTCGACCTCTGTTGATTTGCAAACCAGCAACAATAAAGGACAGAACATGAAACAAATCGTGATTGTCGGTGGCGGAGCCGGTGGACTGGAGTTGGCGACTCGCCTGGGAAACACATTAGGCAAAAAGCGGCAGGCGGATATTACTTTGATTGATGCCAATCGAACCCACCTTTGGAAACCTCTACTGCACGAGGTGGCTTCCGGCTCTTTGGATACCGGACATGAGGCCCTGAGTTACCGAGCCCATTCTTCCGAGCACCATTATTATTTTCGCATGGGCCGCATGATTGGCTTGGACAAACACAATCAAACGTTGACGCTGGCGCCGTTACTCGACCACCACGGTAAAGAAATTCTTGGCGAGCGAACCATTCATTACGACTACCTTATTATGGCGGTGGGTGCTCGCGGTAACGATTTTGGGCTCACCCGCGTTCGAGAGCATTGCCACACCTTGGATTCGGCACAGGAAGCAGAAGATTTTCATCTGACATTTTTAAACCGCTTCATGCAATTTTCAGAAGCCGCGAACCAGCAGGCGCTGTCAAACCATACCGCTGAAACACCGCCCAATCCGGTTCGTGTGGCCATCGTCGGCGCCGGAGCCACAGGGGTGGAATTAGCCGCCGAATTATGCAACGCCGTTGAACGACTGGAAACATTCGGTATCCGAGCCATTCACCCCGCCAGTATACAAGTCACCCTCATCGAAGCCACCGACCGCATCTTACCGGCCTTACCGGAAGCACTGGCCATCAAAGCCGAACGAGTGCTCACACAACACGGTGTTGAAATACGAACCCAGACCATGATTAAAGACGTTCAGGCTCAGCAATTGGTGACCGAAAACGAAACGCTATCAGCCGATTTATTGGTATGGGCCGCGGGAGTCAAAGCCCCCAAATTCCTTTCAAATTTGGGGTTGCCGACTAATCGAATCCATCAAATTGAAATCACCCCCACCCTGCAAGTCGCAGGCGAACCGAATATCTTCGCCATTGGTGATTGTGCCAGTTTACTACAAGGCGAGGGAGACCAAGCCCGAGCGGTTCCACCCTTAGCCCAAGCTGCACACCAAATGGCGGCCACTTGCGCCGTCAATTTACAAGCCTTGGTAAACGGCCAGCCCCTTGTTGAGTTTACCTATCGCGATCATGGGTCTCTACTCTCCCTAAGCCGATTCCAGACATTCGGCAGTGTGCTCGACCAGCTTTTCAAAAAGAATTGGATGCTGGAAGGAAAAATAGCTCACTGGGCTTACGCCAGCCTTTACCGCCAACATCAAATGACCCTGCATGGCTTCTGGCGAATGCTTTGGATTCTGCTCGATGCATTTATCGAACGTCGAGTTAAGCCCAAACTCAAGCTCTATTAAGGGCACCTTAAGTCGGCAATCTTTGCAAGCCGTGTTTCCGTATCATCATAGAATTCTATGATCTTAAATCAAAAAAATTAAATTGGAGAAAGGTAGACCCATAGATAATAATGATTTTTGCTTAGCTCTAAATTCTCAGAAAAACAATAACGAAGGAGGACCCTGTTTATGAGCGAACACGTTACGGAAACGGCACCATCAATCGAATCGGCAACGCGCAGCAACAGTACGTATGCCAAGATTATTTACATCTTGTATCTTGTCGGATTGGTCATTGGCCTGACCGCGATTATCGGTGTGGTCATGGCCTATGTAAAACGCAGCGAACCGGAAATGCCGGTGTGGTTAAAAACCCATTTCGATTTTCAAATTCAAACCTTCTGGTACGGATTGGTTTACCTATTAGCCGGCTTGCTACTGGCCACCGTTTTTGTCGGTGCCATCATTCTTGTTTGGTGGATGATCTGGTTGATTGTCCGTTCGGTTAAAGGTCTCAGCGCCTTGGACCGACAAACCGCCATCGAAGGGTCTTTTTTCGGCTTTGGCCAAGACTTGTAATTTCCTCAAGGGCACTCCGTTCTCCCGAGCGCCCTACACTTCCATAATCAACGCTCAATCTGAATCAATGGGGTATTTTCCTTGTACACCGTTGTGCCTTTTGGCGCATTCACTTTAACCACCTTTCCGGCCACCGGCGCTTTAATCACAAAGTATTTTGACCAGGCCTGGTAAGATTCCAAATTCGCTTGCGCCTTCACCAGTTGCTGCTTCACAACATCATAGGCTAACTGCGATGCATCCAATTCTCGCTTAGCCGTTACGGTCCGATCATATAAATCCAACGCCTGGTCCAACTCAATTTGCGCATCCGCCAATTTTAATTGCCAAAGTTTAACCTCTGCACGTGCCCTTTTTAATTTCGCCTGATAGCGATCATCGTCAATGGTCATCAACAACTGACCGGCCGTCACACTCTGCCCCTCTTTAACGGCCACCTTTTCAACCTGGCCGGTTACCAAAGAACCGATTTGAACGACTTCCGCCCAAGCGGCTTGCATTCCGCCCAGAAAAAGACTTCCGGTAACCAGACACCCGATGAAGCATCGTTTCATAGTATTTTCCTTTTCACTCATTGGTAAGCCTCCAGTTCTACCGGCTTACCGGTCAAATAATCCAACTGTGCCCAATGCAACGTTTCACGAAATTGCTGGGCAATAACTTGATAATTCGCTTCCGACAAACGCACCATCGAATCCCCTAAATCGGTTGTGGATTCGTTTTCATACAGTGCACGACTGTAGTCCAGATACAGCTCGGAATATTCACCGAACACCTTATTTTGTTTCTTTTCCGCTTCCGCCATTTGCAATTTAAAATACAAATCGGCGACCTGATCTCGCAACGATTGCTCGTATTCATGAATTTCTGCTTGAATCGTCTGTACTTCGGCACGCGCTTCACTGACTTTTGCGGACCGAACCCCACCGTCATACAGTGGATAATCCATCGTCAAATCGAAGCGCCAGCGCCCTTCTCGACCGTAAGCATAGTTTGAGGAATAGCCACCTAAAGCATCCACCCGGAAGGTTGGCATATCTTCTAACGATTCACCGTTTAAGCGCGATTCTGCGGCTTGGAGCTTTAACTGCAAACTGTGTAAGTGCAAGTTGCTGGCTAATGCCTGTTTTTGATACACACCCAAGTCATCCAATGACCGTTTCGTGACCGACTCCAGTGACGGAAAACGCAGTTTATCCGGCAAGGCGTCAGGACGACCAACCAAGTTGGCCAGATTGGTTCGGGTACGGCGCTGCTCATACGATGCCCGTGTTCGTTTCACCAACAGTTTTTCATAATCCGCTTGAAGCTTCAGATAGTCAACGTCCGATAATTGATTGAGTTCATGACGATCCTCGGCCTTGTCCATGGCGATATAGGCGACGGCCATGGATTCATTCTCAATTCGGTACTGAAAATCGGCGAGGATGATGTTGAAATACGCCTGCATCAACCGAATTTGAAATTGGATCTTTTGATCTTCATACAATTCGTTCTGAGCCGCGGACATACGCTTTTCAGCTTCCAAAGCGGCGTCATTTCGCCCGAAGTCATACAACTCTTTCCCCAACGCTAAGCCAAATAAGTGGTTATCTTCTGGTTGAAAATCATACTCACGCCAACCCAAACGGCCAATCAGGTCGAGTTCAAAATTATCATCGGTTTCTTGCAAATCATAACGTGCTTTGGCCCGGGCATAACGTGCTTTAGCGCGCATGACTTGCGGGCTAATGCTTTCCGGGAGCGCCATAACGCTTTCAAGCGTTAAAGGCTCCGGCAACCCCTGAGCAGGGTGTACCGGCATAACAGCCTGCTCGGCTACCGGTCCAGTAACCTGTGGTGTATTACCGCTCTCTTTTTCGGCCGCCATAGCGGACGAGGTCATCAACGTCGACAAAACAAGCACACTGTGGATAGTAAAACGCAACGGATTCAATTTCATCAGTGCACCCGCTATCGGTTTTGTCTTTTATAACGCGTAAACGACATATCTTTATAAGCGCCGTCAACAACATACTTGCCTAACAGCATAAATTCTTCTTTGGTCCGGGTCGGCCCGGTATAACGAACCACCGGCTTTCCTTCCAAATCAAAAATAATCATCACCGGCGTCGCCCGTACACGATATATTTTTTCAGATAAATATTGAGAGGTCCCTTCTGTACCATCAAAATTCACCATATCGTTTGAACCTTCGATATCCATTTGATACGTCAGAAAGTGCTGTTTGAAATATTTAATGACATCGGGCTTATTCAGAATGGTATTTTTCATCCGGTCACAAAATGGGCATTCTTCCATATGGAAGAAAATAAAAATACCCTGTTTGCCATCATCCTTGGCCACTTCCAACTCTTCTTGCAGGTTGCCAAACGTTTCATCGAAAAAATCCGCGGCTGACGCTTGGAAACTCATAACGGTCAAAAACACAATGCCGACGGCTTGCCAAATTTTAGTCATCTAGTTACCCACCTTTTTTGTTATTTACAGCTCACCACATCACGGATTGTGAGCATGGCACGCCATTATTGGCACGCATCATAGCATGGTGCTAGGGCGTTTCGCCAATAGTCCGTATTTATACATAAATACAGGCAAATAATGTGGATAAAAAATGGAACTTGAAAAGAACGAGGCTTAGAAAAGCCTCGTCGTAAAGACATACAAACTCTGATTAAGCAGGAGGGGTGACTTCGTCTTCTTGCAGAAGTTTTTGAAAATCGGGGTTGTCCTGCAAAGACTTAAAGACCGGATCGTTTTGCACCTGCTCTTTATAACCCTCAGAATTCTGCAAGGCTGTTTGTAGAAAATCGATGGCCTCAGCCGCTTTATCCATCAAGGCATAAGCGCCGGCTAACTGATAAAATGCATGCGTGTTCTCAGGATCGATACGCAATGCCTGATTACACAGGTTCACCGCCCACTGGGGTTCACCCATTTCAAGCGCTGCATCCGCCTTGTAAGTCATGGCTTCGGTATTGCCAGGATCCAGCTCCAGTATCTGGTCGTAAATCGCCATACGGTTACTGAGAATTTGCTCTTGCCCCGCTTTCAACCACAGACTATGAATGTCCTGATGTTGCGACAATCGTTTCTGAGCATTGGTAATGCCGCGTGATTTTCGGTTAAGCTCTTCTTCCAACTTCGCCAAACGCGCTTCGTATTCCTCAATAACCTTATCGACTTTGCTGTCGGCGAGGCTGAGAACCTTCTCTTTCACTTCACGCATGGAATTCCACCCAACCAAAAGGAGAACGGAGGAAATACCGGCAATCAGGTAAAAGAAATAGGTCACCGTATCGGTCGCATACCCAACAGCACGGGAAGTGGCCGACAGTTCGCGATTAGTCACTTCTTTGGTGATTTCAACACGCAAATTATTCATATCGACCCGCAACTGCTTCAACTCATCCATGACATACCGTTCAATAAAAGGGTTGTACATCGGTTCCTTGAGCTGTTCCACATCCTGTGTTTCTTTGCTGTGCCGTTGATCAGCCGCGCCAGCTGTTACCGAGGCTAAAAACAGTGCTAATCCCAATAAGATCAATGTTCGCATATCGCCTTCCCGTGATCATGGACTTCAATCAATTTGGAGTGCAAAGCTTTGACCGCCTTTTCGAAATCCGTTTCGTTTACAAAAAACTGCATTTCGACCTGACGGGTATTTTGATGAATCGCTTCAACGTTAATCCCTTGATCAAATAGCGTCTGAACCGCTTTGGCCAGCAGGCCTTTAATACGCATATCACTGCCCATCGCAGACGCCAAGGCCACTTTACTGGTATTGATGGTCGCGGTCGGCAAGGCCTGTTGCAACTGTTCCGAAAGGCGCTTCACTTTCTTCAAGGATGCACTCAAATATAAAGTAATGGTATTGGCATTGAAATCCTTGGTAATGACCTGGCATTTGAGGCGGTTACTGGTATCAATCAGAACCTTTTCATAATGCCCCTGCTGCCCCATCATTTCCTGATCGAACACTTCCAGTGCAATCAAGTGCTGCATACCGGCAATGATTTCCACCTGCGGGAATTCGCTGACGTAATCTTCGGTAAAGATGGTACCGTGATGCCCCGGATCAAAGGTGTTTTTAATCCGCAGTGGAATTTGAGCCTGACGCAAGCCTTGCGCAGCCTTAGGGTGCACCGCTTCCATGCCTAAGTTGGCGAGCTGGTCGGCAATGTCATAATTGGTCTTACCAATCGGCACCACATTCTCTTCGCCCACCAGCTTGGGGTCGGCACTGCTAAGGTGATACTCTTTGTGTATCACCGCTTCGCTCGCTTCAGTCAGAACCGCAATTCGACTGAACGTCATTTCGCTGTACCCTCGATCAAACGTGTGCATCAGGTTTTCCTGACAATGGGCATAGCCAGTGACAATCGGCAATTCACGCGAAAAATCCACTTCGCCTAAATGCACCTTAATCATCTCGTCCAAAGACAGTGTCCTATCCGCCTGCCAGCCGGTTAAATCAACAAACCGTGCATTAACGCCTTCTTGCTGCAATAAGTGCGCTAGATTCCAGGCACTGTGGGCTTCCCCAAGACTGGCCAGAAGTTCGCGCACCGTCAATAGGTGACTTTCCAGCGAAAAGTGGCCGTGTCGGCACAAATCCTGCAGATGATTCAACAACTGTTTGGTTTCGGCAAAACGTTCATCGATAAACGCATTGGCTTTGACACGCACATCATCGTCATCGAACAAATCGGCATTAATTTTATTCAGTTTCAGACTCAACTGGTCCAAAGCAATGCGCCAATCATCCTCAACGTCATCATTGGCAAACAAGCCATAAACGCCGGGTTGGTCGGTCTTTTTATGTTCCAGCAAGTCATTGGTGATGCCGCCGTAGGCCGACACCACAAAAATACGCCGGTAAGGGCTATCCGGATACAAAATGATATTGTCTCGAACCGCCGGGTAATCACTCATTGACGTGCCGCCGATTTTTTCGACACTCAACTGATTTTTATGTGTGTTTGACATGGTAATTTTTTAAAAAAAACACTCCGTTATTTAAAAGGGAAAAATGCCCAGGCCTGGGCATTTTCAAGCTCGATCAAATCGATGCTAAAAGACGATAAGGTTTAAGCCTCTTCCACTAAGACGTAAGAACCGTCTTCGTCATGTGTTTCACGCCCGGTGACCGGCGGATTGAACACACACACCATGCGCATCTGGCTGCCTTTATTGGCTTTCAGAATATGCTGATCGTTTTCATTCAAGGCATAAACGGTGCCTTCACGGATAGCGTGAACTTTACCGTTTTTCTTCTCTTCAATTTCGCCTTCACCTTCAATGCAATACACCGCTTCCAAGTGGTTCTTGTACCACAGATGCAGTTCTTCACCTTCTTTGATCAAGGTATCGTGCAACGAAAAGCCCATCCCGTCTTTGGCCAATAACAGGCGGCGGCTGGTCCACTGCTTATCATCTACATCGGCATCGGTTCCGATAATATCGTCATATAAGTTACGAACAATCATGTTTTCTCCTAATCGTTTTTGTTGCAAGGGTTGTCGTTTGCAGGCAAAAATTACTTGCCGACTTTCTCAACCGCGCCTTCCAAAATATCAAAGCCTTCGTTAATCAAGTCTTCGGTAATCACCAATGGCCCCAAGAACTTAATCACTTCATCGCCGGCACCCGCCGTTTCAATGACCAAGCCATCTTCAAAGGCTTGTGTACAGACTTTAGACGTCATGTCCGGATCTTTAAACTCCGCCCCCCAAATCATGCCATGCCCGCGAATTTCGCGCACATACTGTGGAAAACGCAGCGCCAATTTCTCCATACGCGCTTGCACCAAAGCGGCTTTCGCTTTCACTTCTTTTGAGAAACTGTCGTCGGACCAATATTTTTTCAAGGCCACGCTTGAAGAAACAAATGCCAGGTTATTCCCGCGGAAGGTTCCCGAGTGTTCGCCCGGACTCCATTGGTCCAGCTCCGGCTTCAGCAGCACCAATGCCATTGGCTGGCCGGCACCAATCGATTTCGACAACGTAATAATGTCCGGCTTAATGCCTGCACGTTCGAAACTGAAGAAGTCTCCGGAACGACCATTACCGACCTGAATTTCATCCGCCACCATCAAGATGTCGAAATCGTCACAGATTTGACGTAAATCGCGCAACCACTGTTCACCGGAAACGTTGATCCCGCCTTCGGCCTGGATGGTTTCCAATACAATCGCCGCCGGCAATTCCGTGCCACTGGACGCATCTTCTAGAATTTTACGAAGGTAAGCGATGGTATCGACCTTGTCGCCCAGATACTTATGAAACGGCACCTGAGTGGTATAACCCGGCACACCGTAACTTTCGTCGTGGTAATAACTGTTACCGGTAATACTCAAGGACCCCATCGACATACCGTGGAAACCGTTAGTGAAGGACATGACCTGCTTACGGCCTTTGACCTTACGGGCAATCTTCAATGCGGTTTCAATGGCGTTGGTCCCGGTTGGGCCGACAAACTGCAGCTTGTATTCCATATCGCGCGGTTCCAGCACGTTGTACACAAAGCTTTCGATGAAATCTTTTTTCGCGACCGTCCCCATGTCCAATGCATGCCCGATACCGTCGTGCTTCAAGTATTCAATCAAAGCGTCATTGATGTCCGGGTTATTGTGACCATAATTCAGGGCACCGGCACCGGCGAAGAAGTCAATGTAACGTTTGCCGTCCACGTCCCAGATTTCAGCCATTTTGGATTTATCGAAAATGGTCGGAAACGAACGAATATAACCACGCACTTCCGATTCATATTTATTAAATGTCTCTAATGTCATGTTTTGAGTTCCTTTGAAAATTTTAAAGTGTAATCGTTGATTCGGTTTCCGACGTCAGGGAGTACAACTCTTCCGCTTCGTGCCCTTCATCGCCAAAATGCGCTTCAGTGATGAAAGGAGCGACCTTTAACGTCAGTCCGTGTTGTCTGGCAAATGATTTAAACAACCCTTGCGACGCTTGATTGGACGGACTGATGGTACAACACAGTTCCGTCACGCCGCCTTTCGGCTGTTGCTTAAGCAAGGCCGCCAACAAACGTTTGGCCATGCCTTGACCTCGCATGGTATCGGATATGGCCACCTGCCAAACAAACAGTGAGCCGGGCCGATCCGGTCGATAATAGGCGGAAATAAAGCCGACGATTTGACCATCAACTTCTGCCACCGAACAAGTATCGGCAAAATGCGACGCTTGCAGAAAATATAAATAGCTTGAATTCACATCCAACGGCGGTGAGGCCTGGATTAAGTGATAAATAGCCAGTCCGTCTTCCAATTTAGGTTTTCTAAATTGAACGGACGCTTCAGATTTTTGAGTATCCATGATATTTTTTTAAGACTTGAAAGGTTAATGGTTCAACCAACCGCAAAAAGACAGGCGTGACACTGAAACTTCCAGTGCTAACATTCGTTTCATCCATGGCCCCTGTACCACCTAGGGTAAAAGTTCGCATTGGGGAAACGGTTACGGTTGACTCCTCAGGACTGATCCTTTGGATTAGACTCGACCAACGTTGGTCTAAAGAAGAACGGCGCCTAAACGCAAATGACAGTGTATTAAATACAGCTGAAAAAAAGATGACTTAACCTATTTGGGTTATGAAATTGACTAGATTGTAACAAGTTTCAAACCAAACTGCAACTTGTTGCACCAATCCAGCCCCAAATAGAGATCATAACAATATGATTTTAAAGAACTATTTACCAAACATTCACAATTGCCCTGAATCGGACTTACGACGCTTGTAATAGTAACGGACCCGATAAGGGTCGCGTGCCTCGTCACTGTCCATCATCTCAGCCATGTCTTCAAACAACCCGGGGAACAGAATTTCATAAACCTGTTCAATTTTTTCCAAATCGCTTTCATCGACCGGCACTTCAATAATGCGCAGTTTCGGGCAAGAAAAAGCCGTGATGTCCAAGGCTTCCAGATTCATTCGATCGACTTCAAAATCGTACTCATCTTCGTAATGATCTTTTATCACCCATCCCATCGTCACTTCCTCTTGTTTTTAAAATGGCTCAATTCCTAGCAAATAGCCGACCAAACTTATCGTTTGGTCAGATAATCAAGCCATTACTGGACCTGTTGATTGGCAATGTCTCGCGCCATTTCATCAAAACTTTGTTTGGCTTTAAATTGCTGCCACAGGGCCTGGTCATTTTTCATCGATGTACGCACGGCGGTTTCGACGATTTTATCCTGAGTCGCTTTATCCATTCCGACCAAAGCATACAGCTTACCATTCGGACCGGTTCGAGTCTTATACACCTTGGACCCCACCAGGCTTTGATTGGTGATGGTTTTTAATGTGGAGCTGGCGGCGGCATCCACGGTTTCAGTATCACCGACACCCGTGGTGCCCAGATACTGCTTCACCATTTTTTGGACTTGCACTTTAATCTGCTCGGCCAGACGACCACGACCATCTGCAGCCGCCATATCTTTCATAAAACTGATGCCTGCCTTGGACGGCTCGGCAATCCCTACCGCACTAATGGCCAAACTATCCACCGGCTCATCACAAATCCAACCCGGCGCGGCCACATTGGTGTTTGGAAACACGCAATCGGCTACCGCGAGAGGGTTTTGTTTTTCCGCCGTCTCGTCTTTTGTTTCCTGAGTACTGCAAGCTGACATCGTACTGGCCGCAACCAATAAGCCAAAACAGAGCATTTTTTTCATGTTTTTTCCTTCTGTTTGTCCACACAAATTCGATTTTAAAATGAAACCCGGCACACCTCAATATTGGATTTCAAGCAATGTATACTCCACTTTCCGACTGTCGGGCAAAAACACGACAACATCGTCTCCGAGTTGTTTTCCAAGCAATGCTTTTGCAACAGGGGACGCTACAGAAATCTCATTTTCTTCCAGTCGCACTTCCAAACCACCGACAATGCGGTAACAAACCCGCTCTCCGGCTTCATCTTCCAGCAGGACGCTTGCCCCGAAAAAGACTTTATCTCGCTGTCTTGGCTTGTCACGCACCACTTGAATGTCTTTCAGATGACGCTCCAAATAGCGAATTTTACGATCGGTTTCCCGCAATTCTTTTTTACGGTAAATGTATTCCGCGTTTTCGGAGCGATCCCCTTCTGCAGCGGCGGTACTAATGGCCCGAACAATTTCCGGGCGTTTTACTTTCCAGAGATAACTCAACTCTTCCGATAAACGGTAAAAGCCCTCTTGAGTGATGTAATTCAAACTCAACAATGCCACCTACAGCATGCGTTTTTTCTGGGCCAGTAATCCAATACCGAAAAAGATAGCGATGACCAATGGCGCTAACCACACATCCGGCGTTTTCGCCAGAAACCCAACCAGTAACGGCGTAACAAAAGACGTCAAAAACGCAAACCCAAAGGCACAAAACAACACAAACAGCGTTAGCTTCAAGATAAACTTCAAACTGCCGATCTGCTTGCGAATAAAGTCGGTAATATCGTTGCCGTAAATCACCAGTAAGGTTGCCACCATCGACAGACCGATTTCCAATAAATAAGGCCGCATCCAACCGGAAACCGTCGATACGGCCTCAATGATATAGTCCATACATCAATCCATAATTCATTATTGCTTTTTCCGTCAACAAAACGATCACGCCAGCCTGAACTGGGAGCCTCAACTCCCCCATTCAAACATCAAAACCAATCACTCCATAAAAAGTAACCAGGCCTGGTGAAATTTACAATAACACTCAGCCGCCTGTTCAGGACATTTTAATCGGTTTCAACTTCCAGATGTCATCATTATATTCACGCATGGTTCGGTCGGTCGAAAAGATGCCACTGCGCGCTGAATTGATAATACTCATGGTGTTCCAGCGACTGTGGTTCTGGAAGGCCAAGGCGACTTCCTCTTGCGCTTCGACATAACTGCGGAAATCCGCCAACGTCATCCAGGGATCATTCGGGCTTTTAATTGATTGGATAATGCCGTCAAAAATGCCCGGCTCCAACTGATTAAAGTGCCCGGCTTCCAGCAACCCGAACACGGCTTGCAAATCCGAGTCGGTATCGATATAGCCTTGCGGATAATAATGCTGCCGCAACTCGGCCACTTCGGGCGTTTTCAACCCAAACAAAAAGAAATTTTCCTGGCCGACGGCATCCAGAATTTCGACATTGGCGCCATCCAGCGTACCGATGGTGATCGCGCCGTTCATCATGAATTTCATATTCCCGGTACCGGACGCTTCTTTACCCGCCGTGGAAATTTGCTCGGACAAATCCGCTCCTGGCGCGATGACTTCCATCGCCGAAACTCGATAATTCGGAATGAACGCCACTTTCAATTTATCACCGACATCCGGGTCGGAGTTGACGATATCCGCGACACTGTTGACCAGCTTAATGATTTTTTTGGCCATTTCATAGCCAGGTGCCGCTTTACCGCCAATAATGACACAACGGTTCGTCCAATTATCGGTATCACCTCGCTTGATGCGCGCGTAAAGATGAATAACGTGCAGGATATTCAGTAACTGGCGCTTATATTCATGAATGCGCTTAACCTGCACATCAAACAACGCGGTGACATCAAACTTCACCCCAGTTTCTTTTTCGACCAAATCGGCTAACCGCTGTTTATTTTCACGTTTTATGGCCATCCAGGTCTGGCGAAAAGCCTTGTCATTGACACTTTCTTCAATTTTGCTTAACTGCTCGAGGTTCGTCACCCATTGTTCACCGATTTTTTCATCCAGCAAATCCTTTAATCCAGGGTTACAACTGGCCATCCAACGACGTTGCGTCACACCGTTGGTTTTGTTGTTAAAACGTTCCGGCCACAGTTGGCAGAAATCATTGAACAAGCCTTCTTTCAACAATTGCGAATGCAACGCCGCCACCCCATTAATGGAAAAACTGCCGACAATCGCCAAATATGCCATGCACACGTGATTATGCTCATCAATAATCGACATACGTCTTTGACGCGCGACGTCTCCCGGCCACTTCATCGCTACTTGTTTCATAAAACGCGCATTAATTTCGTAAATAATTTCCAGCACGCGCGGTAAGAGTTTTTCAAACAACGACACCGACCAGCGTTCCAGGGCTTCCGGCAACAAAGTGTGGTTGGTATAAGCCATAGAGTTTGACACGATCGTCCAAGCTTCATCCCAATGCAATTTACGATCATCAATCAAAATACGCATCAATTCCGCCACCGCCAGGCTCGGGTGGGTGTCGTTCAATTGGAAAACATTATGCTCGGCAAAATCGGAAAAATCGTCGCCAAACTTATTCACCCACTGACACACCACATCTTGCAACGAGGCGGACACCAAAAAGTATTGTTGACGCAGACGCAGTTCTTTACCGTTTTCACTGCTATCGTTCGGATAAAGTACCATGGTGATGTTTTCGGCATCGCTTTTATCCGCCACCGCTTCAAAATACGATCCTTGGTTGAACTCAGATAGATTAAAGCCCTCTGTCGCTTCGGCCGACCATAGACGTAAGGTGTTGACCACACCGTTTTTGTATCCGGGAATCGGCACATCGAACGGTACGGCAAACACTTCTTCAGCGTCTTCCCAGTGCACAATAAGTTCGCCAGTATGCGGGTCGGTAAATTGCCGACTGTGACCGCCAAATTTAATAACACGCGTGTATTCGGAACGTTGAATTTCCCACGGATAATAACCAAATCCAAGCCAGTGATCCGGTTCTTCCACTTGATAGCCGTTTTTAATCAGCTGTTTGAACATGCCGTATTCATACCGCAAACCATACCCCATCACTGGCAAGCCCAGCGTGGCGCAAGAATCCATAAAGCAAGCGGCTAAACGCCCTAAGCCACCATTGCCCAAGCCGGCGTCTTTTTCGGCCTCTTCAATCATTTCCAAGGAGCCGCCCAGTTGATACATGGCTTTTTCGGCTTCGGTTTCAATCCCCAAATTCAACAGGTTATTGGATAAGGAACGCCCAATCAAAAATTCCATCGACAGGTAATAGGCTTTTTTATTTTTGCCACCGTTATAGGCTTTCCAGGTATCCTTCCAATGCATCATCAAACGGTCGCGCACCGTATAAGACATGGCCTTGAATTGATAATAGGCATCGGATTCAATGTCCCGACCCAACATGTTATACAAATAGTGGACGAAGTCGGCCTCAATATCCTTTTCCGACATACCCATTTTTTTGAGCAACTCGAAAATGTGTTTTTCGTGATCTATTTCCGCTTTCGTCTGTTTTTTCTTTGCCATAACCACCAACTCCAAAATTTGAAAATTTTAATTAGGCAACGTTGCCCACCACTCTGTCTATTTACGTTTCCGAACCTCTGTTCGAAAGGCATTTCCGGTTATTTAAACAGCGCTAAATACTGTTTTGCGCTGCGATCCCAACTGAAGTCTTTTCGCATGCCGGTTTTCTGTAATTTTTGCCAAGTGCGCTTCTTACCGTACAAATATAAAGCATGCAAAATGGTCGATTTCAGCGCATGCCGACTCGGGTCATAAAACACGAAACCGGTCGCCGTACCCGCCGCAAGGTTTTCTTTGGTGGCATTCACCACCGTATCGGCCAATCCACCCGTGGAATGCACAATCGGTGGCGTACCGTAAATCAAACTGTACATTTGGTTCAATCCGCACGGCTCAAAACGAGACGGCATTAAAAACAGATCCGCTCCGGCTTCGACTTTGTGTGCCAGAGATTCGGAATACCCGATGTACACGAGCACCCGTTCGGGATAACGGTGCGCCATCTCATTCAACAAATATTCGTAATGGCTCTCCCCGGTCCCCACCAAAACAAAACGTGCCGACGTCTGCTCAATCAACTCCGGCAGAATTTCCAACACAATATCAATGCCTTTTTGCGGCACCAACCGCCCCACCAAACCGATAACCGGGTCATCGGATTCCAGCACAGCTTGCGGCATATCCCAAAAATCCAACATGGATTGCTTGTTCTGTTTTTTCGCCGCCACGCGGCCTTTTTCCGACGAATAATGTTTCGCGATAAAAGGGTCCGTCTGCGGATTCCAAACATCACCGTCAATGCCATTCAAAATACCGACCAAACGCCCTTCCTCTTCACGGCGCATTAAGACACCTTCCAAGCCATACGCGTACTCCGGATAGGTAATTTCCTTGGCATAGGACGGGCTGACCGTCGTCACCCAATCCGCCATTTGAATGCCGGCTTTCAACATTGACATATTGCCGTAAAATTCAATCCCTCTGTCGGCAGACCACCATTCCCATGGCAGAGCCAACCCTTCAAACAGGCTTTTTGGAAACAATCCGGCATACGCCATGTTGTGAATGGTAAACAGGGTTTTTGGCCGTTCGGTTTCGCGCGTCAGCAAAGCCGGCACCAATCCCGTTTGCCAGTCATTGGATTGAACCAGATCGGGTTTCCAGCCCAGTCCGACCCGGTTCATGGCGACCTCCACCACGGCTTTGGAAAAAATGCCGAAACGCTCGCCATTATCCCACCAGTCTCGACCATCCAACGCCAAATAAGGGTTACCAGGACGGTGAAACAACTCCGGGATATCCACTAACCAAATCGGCACATCAATGCCGTCCGCCTTGGCTTTCAAAATACGAACATGCAGATCGCGACCGCAGGCCGGCACCATGAAATCGGCAATTTGCGAGATGTGGGAAACCTTTTCCCAAACATCCCCGTAAGCCGGCATTATCAAACGTACCTGTTGTTTCTGGTGACGGTAAGCATCGGGTAAACTGCCGGACACATCGGCTAGTCCGCCGGTTTTAATCAGAGGATGTGCTTCGGAAGTCGCAAACAGAATTTTCATGGACGTTATTTCTCTCCAAACATTAGCGTTGTCGTCTCAACACCACCGCCCCCAAAGGCGGTAACATTAAAGACGTCGAATAAGGTAAATTCATCCAGGCCTGGTCATCACTATGCAACTGTCCACCATTACCCAGATTGCTGCCGCCATACACTTCCGCATCGGTATTAACGATTTCTTCATATACACCGGCTTCCGGCAAACCGATACGATAATTATCCCTCGGCACCGGCGTGAAATTGAACACGCAAATCAATTTTTCCGTATCGGAAACCCGCATAAAACTCAACACCGACTGCTCATAATCATGACAATCAATCCATTGAAAACCTTCTGCGTCAAAATCATGCGCATACAAGGCCGACGACTCTCGGTAAAGATGATTCAGGTCCCGCACCAGCAGTTGTACACCACGGTTCGCACTCTGATCACATAAATACCAGTCCAACCCTCGGCTTTCACTCCACTCCTGCCATTGCGCGAACTCCGAACCCATAAACAATAACTTTTTGCCAGGATTCAACGATTGGTACGCCATCAGCAGACGCATATTAGCCATTTTTTGCCAATTATCCCCCGGCATTTTGCTGACCAGCGCGTGTTTGAGGTGCACGACTTCATCGTGCGACAACGGCAAAATAAAGTTTTCCGAATAGGCGTACATTTGGCTAAACGTTAACTGATTATGATGGAAAGGCCGATACACAGGGTCCTTTTCGAAAAAATCCAGCGTATCATTCATCCAACCCATATTCCATTTCATGGAAAAGCCTAACCCGCCCATCCAGGTGGGACGCGACACCATTGGCCAGGAGGTCGATTCTTCCGCCATCATGACCGTGCCTGGACATTGTGAATGCACCTCGGCATTCAGTGTTTTTAAAAACTCAATCGCTTCCAGGTTTTCCCGTCCGCCATATTCATTCGGCACCCAATCTCCTGCCTCGCGCGAGTAATCCAAGTACAGCATCGACGCCACCGCATCCACTCGCAATCCGTCAATATGGAATTCTTTTAACCAATAGAGCGCATTGGCCAGCAGAAAGTTGCGCACTTCGTTACGACCAAAGTTGAAAATATAGGTTCCCCAGTCACGGTGTTCACCTTTTCTTGGGTCTTCATGCTCGTACAGTGCCGAACCGTCAAAGCGCGCTAGGGCAAATTCGTCCTTTGGAAAGTGCGCCGGCACCCAATCCAGAAACACGCCGATGCCGTTTTGATGGCAATGATCCACAAAATAACGGAAGTCGTCCGGCGAACCGAAACGACTGGTGGGCGCATAATAACCGGACGTCTGGTACCCCCAAGATTCATCCAAAGGATGCTCGGAAATCGGTAGTAACTCGATATGGGTATACCCCATCCAATTAACGTATTCCACCAAACGGTGAGCGGCTTCCCGGTAGTTCAAAAAATGGCCGTCGTGATCGCGTTGCCAGGACCCCAAGTGAACTTCGTAAATATTCATTGGGGTCTGCTGCCAATCGAAACTTTCCCGTTGAAGCATCCAATCTTGGTCCTGCCATTCAAACGCGGTCTCACTGACCACGGATCCCGTTAAAGGCCGCACTTCCATTTGTTTGGCAAACGGGTCAGTCTTCACCAATGAATGGCCCGTGCGCTGGTTGCGAATTTCAAACTTATAAATATCGCCGGCTTGCAAACCCGGAATAAACAACTCCCAGACCCCGGAGGTACCATTGGTGCGCATGGGATGGCGTAGGCCATTCCAGCCGTTAAAATCGCCAATTACCGACACACGATTGGCGGCGGGTGCCCAAACCGCAAACTGAACACCGTGAATACCGTCTATCTCTTTAACCTGAGCGCCCAATAAGTCATACAACTGCCAATGTCGGCCTTCGGCATACAGATGCAAATCCAACTCTCCCAACTGCGGCCAAAACGTGTACGGAGATACCGCCGAATAACTCAACCCATCCGCTTCGCGCCAACTCACTTCATAGTGTGCCGGCAATGCTTTCTTTTGGGTGGCGGTCAAGGTTCCCACAAACAAGTCACTGCCTTCAATGCGACTCAGCTTAATATCGCCATCAACCTCGGCCGACTTCGCGGTGGGCAACCATTCGCGAATCTCCCAGGCCTGGTCGGTTTGATGCACTCCCAACACCTGAAAAGGGTCATGATGCGTGCCATCCATCAAGCGTTGTAAATCCATTTGTGATACGGTTTTTTGAGTCATAATTACTCTTTCTCGTCTGAGATTAGCGGAATTTTTCCATTCCGTTCACTGGCCGTCACTAACGTAGCGATTCGACTGGCCAAAGATTCGGTCAATTGTTCCGGGCTTAATTTCCAAAGCCAATTACCATCCACGGTGCCGGGCGTGTTCATTCGGTCTTCATTTCCCAGCTCTAAAAAATCTTGCATCGGAATCATGGCTAAATACGCAACGGAGCTCAACGCCGCTTCAACCACCGGCCAAGGCATGGGTTCTTGTGAGTTTGGCAACTGTGACAACACCCAATGACGATACTCCTCACCTTCTAAAGAGGCCCACCAACCCAGCGTGGTGTCATTATCGTGCGTACCGGTATACACCACGGAGTTTTCCACCTGTTCCGACAAGGCATGCGGGTTATCCGGCAAGCCGTTAAAGCCGAATTGCAACACCGACATCCCCGGCAAGTCGAACGCTTCTTTCAGCGCCACCACTTCCGGCGTAATGATTCCCAAGTCTTCGGCCACCAAAGGCAGCCGCGGGAACTCAGCCTGCAAAGCCTTCAAGAAAGCCTCACCGGGTACTTTGACCCAATGGCCGTTTATGGCGGTTTCTTCACTGGCATCAATTTCCCAGCAAGCTTCTAAACCACGAAAATGATCGATACGAATCAAGTCGAATAACTCAAGCGCCCCTTCTACCCGCTGCAACCACCACTGAAAACCGTCTTCCTGCATCGCTTGCCAATCATAATGCGGGTTCCCCCAGCGTTGACCTGTCTCGGAAAAATAATCGGGCGGCACCCCCGTCACCACGGTTGGCTGCCCGTTTTCATCCAATTTAAACAAGTGCGGGTTGGCCCATACATCGGCGCTATCGTAAGCCACAAAAATCGGCATATCGCCAAACAATTCAATGCCTTTCGCATTAGCAGACTGCTTTAAAGCCAGCCAGTTTTTCAGCAACACATATTGTTGTCGTTTTAAAAAGTCAATCTGCTCGGCATGCGTCAACGCAAAATCCATCAATGCTTGTTTGCCGCGATTCCGGTATGCAGTGGGCCAGTCGGCCCAAGAAGCCTGGTTGAAATGATTCCGTAACGCCATGAATAAAGCATAATTTTCAAGCCAGTGCGGGGCGTCAGCTAAAAAAGCCAAATAGTCGGTTTCATTGATTTGGTCCTGCCAGTCCTCTGGCAACAACGCCGGATTCATCGCAAAAGCCGACACACTTTGATAAGGCGACAAACCTTGCACCGGTTCGGTCAAGGGTAACATCTGCCAAACCGTTAACTTGGCCGCTTCCATCCACTCCAAAAACCGCCAGGCCTGCTCGTCGATTTTGCCCGACGGCAAGGAGGTAGGATGCAGCAATACGCCGGCTTGTCGTTGTCTCATATGGCCGTGCCTCTTATAAAACCCCTAAGGGTTTAATTTCGCCGCATGGTGCCGGCATTTTCCATATCGCCGCCACCATAAGACAGTGGAATGGAGAGTTGTTCAGGCGGTTTTTCGCCCAGCAAAATAAACAGTTTTTCGAGGTGACGCCGGAACAGTTGATCAAAGTCTTTCACGCTCCCCGACGGGTTATAATCACCGAACCACCAAAACCAGTCTGAGCCTTCACAAACCGCCAACTGTTCTGTCGCCAGGCGAATCTCCTCTTCCGACAGTTTGCCGGAAGCCATCACCTTGTCAAAGGTCAACTTAGCATCCACCAGCAAATCCCATCCAGCGTTCTTGTCTGGCTCCCCAATCCAGGTAGAAAAAGAACCATACACCCAACTACCGGCTTTCAAAACCGGCAAATGCCGCGGTCGAACCCCGCTTTGCAGAGCATCGGAAAACGTCGTCATTTCCACCTGAGGGTGATCGACCAAGGTTTGATACAAGGCCGATAAAAAGTGATAGGCATTGTCGGGATAATATTCCCAAGCATTTTCACCATCTAAGATGACCGACACCACATAATCTTCCACGTCTTCACCCAAAGCTTCAGCGATGTTGTGCAGATTATGGGCAAAGTTATTAGCGGCATCCTGAGGACTCCAATCCTTGTACTGAAAACCAATTAAATCCGATAAGCCATCGTCACGGAAAAACAACGCACAATTCTGAGTAGCATGTTGCAGGGGCTGATACAAAGCCCGTTTAGAAGCGATATCATGATGATCCAGGTGCGACGCCTCACATGAATGGCGCCACACCCCTTCGCCCGAGGCTGTCCAGTCAATTTCGTAATGATCCAGCAAGCCGATGGCCGCAGCGCTGACCGCGCCTTCCGACAACCAAACCCCTTTTGGCTTGGTGCCGAAATATTCTTCAAACACCTTAAAACCATGTTCCATATGCCATTTAGCGCGCTCATAGCCGTCCGGATAACATTCGGACTCCGGCATTGGCGAATGCGGCTGAGCATCTTTCATGCTATCAAAATCAATCAACAACGGAACGATCGGATGCCCATAAGGCGTCATGGAAATCTCAATCTGACCGGTTTCCATCAGTCGCCGATATCGCGGAATCACACCTTCAATCGCATCGGCCATAACATCAACCATCATTCTTTGGTCTTTTGCTGTAAAGTGAACACCGTTTTGTCCGGTTTCAATCAAGGCTTCAACCCGTTCGTCATCCTGGCGCAGACTTTGCCCCATCCAAGCTAAGTGGTACCACATCAGCAGATCAATAAAATATTGTTCATTGAAATACGACAAACAAGCGGCTTCTTCGAGCGTAGTGGCTTCATCACAATTGGACATATCCAACAACCGGCGAAAGGCCGGAAACGTATCGATCATGGTTGGCGCATACGCTTTCTGGCAGGCCTGAACAATTTCGAGTCGCTGAGCCAGATCATCGGTCACCGAAGTTTCACCCGACACCCAATTCAACAAAGCGTCCTGAATATGGGTTCCGGAGTGTAGCCAACTGCGCATTTGCTTGGCATAGTCACCCAACTGTTCAAGTAACACCGGCGCAAAATTCACCACCACTTTCGCTTCGGGTAACTTTTCCAGGTGCGCCACCATATCGGTGTAGTCCTTGATCGCGTGCAAATACACCCACGGCAAACGATATTCACCATTCAGTCCATCTCGATAATGCGGTTGATGCATGTGCCAACACAGCACCAATTTAATTTTTTTCGGTTCCATAACAGGGATCTAATCACCTAGTTGAGCATTCTTAACGAGTAACGTGCAATTTTTGTCCAAGCATTTCCGGCGTTACCAACACAATACCAGAAGATTCCTCAACATAAAAACGTCTTTTATCGTCTTCCAAATTTTCACCAATAATCGTGCCTTCAGGAATAATACTTCCTTTATCAATAACGGCATTTTGGATACGGCAGTTTCGCTGCACTTCCACTCTTGGCAACAACACCGAGTCTTTGATGAGAGTATAACTGTGAATGCGCCCACCACTGGAAATCACCGAACGCTTGATACGCGCACCGGAAATAATACAGCCACCCGCAATCATGGAGTCAATCGCTTCACCACGCCGACCTTCGTCATCAAAAATAAACTTAGCCGGTGGCATTTGGGCTTGATAGGTCCACATCGGCCAATCTTCATCATACAAATTCAACTCCGGTGTGACCGAACATAAATCCAAACTGGCTTTCCAGTAAGATTCAATGGTACCCACATCTCGCCAATAAACCGGCTTATTATCATCATCCTGAAACGGAAACGCCCGCACATGCCAATCGGCAATCACCGATGGGATGATATCCTTACCGAAATCCCGTGAGGAGGTCATGTTATCGGCATCTTCAATCAGTTTTTCAAACAAGAACTCGGTGGAAAACACATAAATCCCCATCGAGGCCAGTGCTTTATCGGGTTTTCCCGGTATGGCTTCCGGGTCGGCTGGCTTTTCGGTAAACTTGGTAATTTCCAGGTTGTCATTAACCGACATGACACCAAAACCGGTGGCTTCCATTCTTGGCACCTCAATACATCCGATCGTCACATCCGCACCGGATTCAGCGTGGTCATAGAGCATTTTACTGTAATCCATCGAATAAATATGATCCCCCCCCAGCACCAACACATATTCCGGCGTATGGCGGCGTAGGATATCCAAGTTTTGATAGAGCGCGTCCGCCGTGCCTTTGTACCAGCCCTTATCCACTCGCTGTTGCGCCGGCAATAACTCGACGAACTCACCAACTTCATATCGCATAAACGACCAGGCCCGCTGAATGTGTCGAATCAGGGAATGGGATTTATATTGGGTCAATACACCAATTTTACGAATCCCAGAATTCACGCAATTGGATAAGACAAAATCCACGATACGATACTTACCGCCGAATGGAACCGCCGGTTTCGCGCGCCATTTGGTTAAATCCTTCAAACGGCTTCCTTCTCCTCCGGCCAACACCAAAGCTAATGTCTTACGGGTTAAATCCGTTGCGGTTTTTGTTTCACAGTAATACTTCATCCTTTCATATCTCCTCTCGATCCATGCAACCGAAAATAGTTTCGACAAACCATCTAGGCACTCCGTTATACAGCGTGTTCGACAATCATTCTTTGTGCTTGTTTGACCGCACCGAGTAAACCGACCGATTCATTGACCACCAGATAAACCGGAAAGGTTTCGACAATTTTTTTCATACGCCCCTTATTTAAGAAAGCATGGATAAACCGCGGTTGCGTCATCCAATCCTGTATTTTCGGCGCAATTCCCCCGGCGACAAAAATCCCCGCCTGAGACTCCCAAATCAATGCCGCATTACCAATGTAAGCGCCATAAATTTCAACAAACGTATCCAATGTCTGCACAGCAATCTGCTCGCCCTCCAAAGCCGCCTGATGAATATCAGCGGCATTAATGCCGCGTTTACCGTGGCCATGCGCTTGAATACTGTAAAAGAAGTAGAGGGTTTCCAGGCCTTCGCCGGACAGCAGACGTTCATAAGAAACATGCGGCCATTTTTTACGCAGCCAGGCGAGAATTTTGTCTTGTTCGTTGTTGAGCGGAGCAAAATCCGCATGCCCCCCTTCGGACGGCTGCGGAATAAAATAACCATTACAGTTTTTGACTGGCGCAACCCCTAAGCCTGACCCGGCACCAATCACCAAGCGGTTACCGGAAGGATCATACTGCCCCTCCTGCAAACACACGAGGTCTTCTGATTGCAAATCGTCGATTCCCAAGGCCGCAGCATAAAAATCGTTGATAATCTCCACACGGTCAATGCCGCACAAAGTTTCCAAGGCATCCGCGTCCACGGTCCAGGGTAAATTGGTTAGTTCAACGCGCCGACCTTTAACAGGGCCCGGCAAACCTAAGCAAGCCGCGTCAATGGCAGGTAAGTCGAATTCGGACAGGAAGGCTTCAATTAAAGCCGTTAGAGAAGAAAAATCCGCACTGAGATAGCGTTTTTCGGCCAAAGAAAGATTTTTGGTCGTATCCGATGCACGCAACAACACTTTCGTCGCTCCGACATCCGCCGCTAGAATATATGACATTGAGCACCCTCAAAACAATCGTACATACAGGAGGCCCAAGATGTAAAAATTAGAACCTCCTATCCAAATACCTCATCCAGCCCTTCGCAAAGAAGATGACTGATAAAGCTGTGTGCTTCCTGTATTCGAGCAGTTTCATTGGAATCCACCTGAAAACAGAAATCCGAAATCTCGGTCAATACGGTCGGCTGATTGCCGGTCATGGCCACCGTCACACACCCAAGGTCGCGGGCTTTTTCAATGCCTTTTACGACGTTTGGGCTACGACCCGATGTCGACAAGCCAATCACAACATCCCCAGGCCTGGCCAAACCTTCTATTTGACGGGAGAACAGGGTTTCGAATTCAAAGTCATTGGTGTGCGCGGTTAAAATCGAGCTATCGGTCGTCAAAGCCACCGATGCGAGGGGCGCGCGGTTCTTCACATAGCGCACCATCAGCTCCGCGGCCATGTGCTGAGCATCCGCCGCACTGCCGCCATTCCCCATCCACAAAACTTTCCCACCGTCATTGAGGGACTGAACAATTCTATCAACCAGTTCTGTAAGTATTTGTGACGATTCAGTTACAGATTGTATGGCTTTTTGATGCGCTTGCAAAGCATGTTCTAAGTTCATTACACGTTTTTTCCACTTTTCATTCTTGCGCTTGAATTTTGTCCACCATATTGGTGGTGGAATACCCATCCCAAAAAGACAAAACAGCGACTTCCCCGCCATTATCCCACACACACTGCGCACCGGCGATTTCGTCCGGTTTGTAATCTCCGCCTTTGACCAAGACATCCGGTTTCAATTTACAGATCAGGCGCTCCGGCGTTTCCTCACCAAACGGCACCACCCAGTCGACGCAACTCAAGGCCGACAACAATTCCATCCGGCCTTCCAACGACACAATCGGCCGACTGTCACCTTTCAATTGTTTGACCGATTCATCAGAATTCACGGCCACCACCAAACGATCGCCGGTTTTCGCGGCTTCGTTCAAATAACGTACGTGCCCGCTGTGTAGCAAATCAAAACACCCGTTGGTAAAGACCACCTTCTCACCCTTTTCCTGAGCAATACGAATCAGTGCCGCCACCTCATCTTCCGACATGGAGACATAGCCCTGATGTCGTTGAGAAGCATACACCTGCTCTTCCAGCTCCACCCGCGTGACCGTAGAGGTGCCGACTTTACGCACCACAATACTGGCCGCTTCATTCGCCAAGCGCACCGAATCGGGCAAACTCATACCACTGCCGAAAGCCGTCGCCAAGGTCGCAATCACGGTATCGCCTGCGCCGGTGACGTCAAACACTTCCTGCGCCTGTGATTTCAACAACGTCGTTTTCGCACCTTGCTCCACCAACGCCATACCATGTTCGCTTCGCGTCACCAATAAAGCTTCAATATCGATGTCACGAATCAGTTTTTCACCACGCTCCACGACATCCTGTTCCGTTGGACAAGCGCCGACAATCAATTCAAATTCACCCTGATTGGGCTTCACTAAGGTCGCACCACTGTAACGTGTAAAATCATCGCCTTTCGGATCAATCAAGACCGGTACATTTTGCTGATTGGCCACCTCAATCATTTTTTCGACGTACTGCAAAGCCCCTTTGGCGTAATCCGAAATCACCATCACATCGAACTGCGCGACTTGAGACGCGACCAAATCGGCGAGTGCCTGAGCATCTTTTTCCGGCACGGAATTTTCAAAATCCATCCGAATTAATTGCTGGTGATGGCTCAGTACGCGCAATTTACAAATGGTGCCCGCCTCGGAATACACCCAATCCGAGGCCACGTCGGCCTTTTGCAATACCTGAGACAACTGCTCTCCGAAACTGTCTCGTCCGACAATGCCCATTAACTGAACTTGGGCCCCCAAGTCAGCAATGTTCAACGCCACATTTGCGGCGCCACCGGCCCGGACATCTTCGTCGGCCACTTTGACCACCGGTACCGGGGCTTCAGGTGAAATACGGCCAGCGCGTCCGGACCAATACTGATCCAACATGACATCGCCGACAACTAAAATCTTGGTTTTGGAAAAATCGTGCATTTTCATGGATTGATTAGATTAAAATATCGAAAGCTTTTATTATGATTTAAAACTCTGACATAAGTCTAACAGGATTCTATTTTAATGTTCGTTTTTAACCCGACTTTACGGTCACTTTTCATTGCTCTCGCCTTGCTGTTCGCCATCACCACTCCAAAAGCACACGCCGACAGCTCCAACAGTCTGTTAATGAACCTCACCATCATCGGAGCGATCGGATCCTTCGGTTATGCCTGCTACGAAGGGCAAGCGCCTTGCTCATTCGATCCAAGCCTAAACACCGACAAGCTATCACTGAGTGTTGACGTTGGTGCTGACAACACCATCCAAAATAACCGTATCGCCTTCGGGGCCGACTGGCAAAAACCATTATTCGACAACCAACATTTTCGGATTGGCGGACGCTGGGAGGTCAATGCCAATTACTGGTACTCCACCGACAAAGATGCCGAAAACAAAAGCGGTTATATTGTCGGCCTGACCCCTGTATTTCATTACATTTGGAAAACCGGCCAGGTCAAACCTTACCTGGAACTGGGCGGCGGCCCGCAATACCTGTCGGACGTCACCATCGAAAATGAATTCAAATCCACCCAGTTTCAATTCGGCAGTATTTTCGGTCTGGGAGTGCAAAGTGACCAGTTCGAAATCGGTTATCGCTACTTGCATATTTCCAACGCCAATATCGAAACACCGAACCCTGGCACGGATTTTCACAATTTACACATTGCCTATAAGTTTTAATACGGCAAAGCATCTGCTTTAATATTAGGGCTGAACCGATTATCAGCCAATCGAACACATCCGCAAAGGAAAAACATGAGCGCTATCGACATCGCAAAACGGGTTTTCGACATTGAAGCCGAAGCCATCACGCACTTGAAACAACTACTGGATGATCATTTCACTCAAAGTGTCGACGCCATTCTGGCGACACAAGGACGACTGGTTATCTGCGGCATGGGAAAATCCGGACTCATTGGTAAAAAGATCATGGCCACCCTCGCCAGCACCGGCACACCCTGTTTTTTCATGCACCCGGGCGAAGCCTTTCACGGCGATTTGGGCATGGTCTCACCTGAAGATGTGTTTCTGGCCATTTCCAATTCCGGTGAAACCGAAGAAGTCATCAAACTGATTCCGTTTTTGAAAGACAACGGCAACATCATCATCTCCATGACCGGGCGACCGGAATCGACCTTAGCGAAAAATTCCGAATTCCATTTGAACATTGCGGTACCGCAAGAAGCCTGCCCACACCAACTGGCCCCAACGTCTTCCACGACCGCCACCTTAGTCATGGGCGACGCTCTGGCCGTGGCGCTGATGGAAGCGCGCAACTTTCAACCGCAGGACTTTGCCCGCTTCCATCCCGGCGGCAGCCTCGGGCGCAAACTGCTCACCCGCGTCAAACACGAAATGAAGTCGGAAAACCTACCGTTCATTCCCGCCACGGCCAATATGAAAGAAATCATTCATGCCATGACCGACGGGCGGCTTGGATTGTGCATTGTCAACGACGGCGAAGGCATCATCACCGATGGCGATTTACGCCGCCAAATGGAAGAAAACACCGACACTTTCTTGCAAAAGACCGCCGGTGAAATCATGAAACGCCAGCCGAAAACCATTGAGGCCGATGCCCGCCTATCGGATGCCGAGGAAATGATGACTCAACAGAAAATCACCTCCTTGCTAGTCTCAGATCAGAACCGCATTGTCGGCGTTATTCAAATTTACGACCTCAACCGATAACGACGGCTGACGATGGGACTTTGGCTTTACCGACTTCTATTATTTTTGGCGTTTCCACTGATTGCCTATTCCGGCTGGAAGCGCTGCCGGAAAGCCGATAGACTCGCTCGTCAGGAAAGCGATTATGCGCCGATTCCGCAATGCTTTCGCGCCCGGTTCGGCTGGAACACGCCATCATTTCAAAAAGGCGGCATTTGGATACACGCCGTTTCCGTCGGCGAAACCCGTTCAATCTTCCCCCTTCTGACGGAACTGAAAGCACAATATCCAAACCTGCCCATCACTGTGACCAGCGGTTCAACGCAAGGGGCGCAGCAAGCCTTACGCTTCGCACCGGTGCCGATTCAGCATCAAATGATTCCATACGATTATCCCGGAGCGGTACAACGTTTTCTGGACAACATCGCTCCCAAACTGGTGATTATGGTGGAAACCGAAATCTGGCCGAATTTATACCAGGCCTGCCATGACCGCCAGATTCCATTGGTGCTGGCCAATGCGCGCATTAAAGAAAAATCGTTTCAGGCCTACCGCAAATGGGGCGGTCGCCTAATTGCCAATGCGCTGAATCAAACCCACCTGATTGTCAGTCAATTCAAAGCGGATACAGACCATTTGATTGCATTGGGGGCAAGCAAAAATCGTATTCAGCAGCTCGGCAACCTCAAGTCCGATATTCATATCCCGTCCGATTTAGCCGAAAACGCCCAGGCCTGGCGAAAAAACGCCCATTCCGAAACGCGCTTTATCTGGGTGGCCGCCAGCACGCATGGCCCGGTGAAAGAAGGTCAGGTTTCTGAAGAAGAACTCATGTTAAAGGCTCATCGGACTTTACTGAAATCCACCCCGAACGCGTTATTGATTTTGGTGCCGCGACACACTGACCGTTTTGCCGAAGTCGGCCAATACCTCAAACAATCCGGTTTAAACACGGCCGTGCGTTCCCGCGGAGACCTTATCAATTCCGACACCCAAGTCTACTTGGCCGATACCATTGGGGAATTAATGCTTTGGTTTCAAATCAGCGACGCCGCCTTTATTGGCGGCAGCCTGGTTCCCTTCGGCGGCCATAACATTCTGGAGCCCGCCGCGCTGGCCAAACCGGTGCTGTCTGGACAATACCACATGAACTTACAGGCGCTTTACGACACCTTCAAAGACGACAACGCCATCTCGATCGCCGATGACGACGCCCAGCTGGGTGAACAACTCGTCTTATTTGCTCAAAACCCGGAACAACGTCAACAATATGCGCAACGAGCTCACGATTGCTTTAAGAAACAATCCGGCGCTCTACCACGCTTTATGGACGCCATCAAACCCTTGTTAACCCCACCGCCCTAAAAATTCAGACGCCATAACCCATAACATAAAAAATACTTACAGGTCCAGATTGCACTATGTCATTAAAAAATCAAGTCGCTGTTGCTCGACAACTGCTTGTTAACTACCCGGTTGTGACCATCCCTCAAGAAGTGATAGCCTTGCGCAAGCTGCTCGATTCAGATGAATTTCCAAACCCAGCCAAAATCAAAGAGCAAGTCGCCACCAGCCCGGCCTTAGCAGGTGATTTAGTCGCGTTGGCCAATAAGTTGAGTCAGCAGAAACCACAGCCGAAAAGCATTCAATCCATTGACGCGGCCATCAATTTTCTCGGCCTGAAAAACATCAAACACTATGTTCTCTGTGTACAACTTCAAAAAATGCTCGATGCCGGCCCGGTACAAGGCTTGTCTTATCACAGCGTCGTCATTGCCGATATTCTGGTAAAACTAACCAAAAAGCTGAATTTACTCAATACGGCCGAAGCCTATATGTTCGGGTTAGTGCATGATATCGGCACCTTTCTGTTTGCCGAGCTCGACAAACTGCACCCGGAAACCTTTGTGGCGAGTCTGGTAAACCATTACCAAGTGCACCAAGACGAGTACGCCCGTTTCGGCACCACACACAGTGCGGTGGGTTATGTCATGACCAAAGATTGGGGATTGAAAGACGACGTCTGTAAAGCGATTTTGCTGCACCATGAAAACGACTTGAACCGCATCAAAGACCCACACATCCGCCAGCTGACAGCCATGTTGGAATTGGCCCACGTCTTAGCATTGGAAAATAAGAAAGACATTCTCGAAACCGAATTACCGGTACTGTATGAAGACACCATTCAGGCCTTAGAGTTGACCGAAGACGACATTAAACAGATTCGTCGCCAGGTACACCCTTAAAATCGCACAGAAGCGAGAGCGGCCTAAATCAAATCTCAAATCACTTTCGAAAAACGGTTTTGTGCATCCGGTTTTAAATAGGCATCGAACACCATGCAAATATTGCGGATCAACAAGCGGCCGGCCGCCGTGACATACAGATCCGTTTCCGTCAGCTCAATCAAGCCATCTTCCGCCATCGGCACCAGCTTTGGTAGGGCTTGCTCAAAATACTCATTAAACACGATACCCCACTGCTGTTCCACTTTGGCAAAGTTCAAATGGAAGTGGCTGATCAAACGGGTAATCACATCCCGTCTCAACTCGTCGTCTTCCGTCAGAGCCACGCCGCGAAACACCGCCAAATGCCCGGCATCAATCGCCGCATAATAGTCGTTTAACGACTTGTAGTTCTGCGCATAGGTATTGTTGATCAACGAAATCGAGGTCGCCCCCATCCCGATCAAATCACATTCGGCGTGGGTGGAATAGCCTTGGAAATTGCGATACAGGGTTTCGTTGCGTTGTGCCACCGCCAACTCATCGTCCGGCTTGGCAAAATGGTCCATCCCGATGTAAACATAGCCGGCCTCCAGCAACCGGTTGGTGGTGGCATGCAAAATCGCCAGTTTTTCATCCGGCGACGGCATATCGGCTTCGTTCATTTTCTTTTGGGTCGGGAACATGCTCGGCATGTGAGCGTAGTTGAATACCGAAAAACGGTCCGGTTCCACCGCCAACACCTTATCCAAGGTCGCCATAAACCCGGCTTCGGTCTGATGCGGCAAGCCATAAATCAAATCCACGTTCACCGACATAAACCCGGCTTCTCGCGCGCCTTCCAACACGTCAAAGGTTTGTGCTTCGGTCTGAATGCGATTCACCGCTTTCTGCACTTTCGGGTCAAAATCCTGCACCCCAAGGCTCATACGGTTAAAGCCCAGGTCGCGCAACAATTTGACGGATTCTTTATTCGCTTCGCGTGGGTCGATTTCAATCGAATACTCGCCGGAATCATCGTCGTGGAGATTAAAGTGTTGGCGCGTCACCGTCATCAATTCGCGCATTTCATCCATATTGATGAAGGTCGGTGTGCCGCCACCCCAATGCAACTGATCCACTTTACGGTTGGGGTCGAACAGTTTGGATTGCATTTCGATTTCGCGATACAAACGTTGCAGGTAAGGCGTGGTTTTGCTGCGGTCCCGCGTCCAAACCTTGTTACAGGCACAGAAAAAACACACCGTATCGCAAAACGGGATATGGAAATACAACGACAGATTACGGTCCGAGGCATTACTGCGCTCGGCCGCCGCCTGATATTCGGGAATGCCGAAGGATTCGTCAAACTGCACCGCCGTCGGATACGACGTGTATCTCGGTCCGGACTGGTTATAGCGTTTAATCAAATCTTCGTCGAATCGAATACTCTGTTCCATACGGGTTTCCTATCGCTTTATCGTTATGAGCGGCCGCCATCCTAAAAGACCGTATCGCGGCATTCTAACAAAAAAAATTTCACGCGCCCGACGACGCTTATCAGACTTAATGTAAATCAAGCTTTTGGCTTTAGAGAAACGTCATTTCGCCGAAAACACCCAGGCCTGGTGGATTTTCGGGTTACGGGCAAAATCCTTCGGCAAGGTACGTTGAGTGATGTTTTCAATGGTCCAATCGTCGGCAAAGGCCGTTTGATCGAGCTTGAACTTACGCAAATTGTTCGAGAACACCAAATGCCCGCCCGGCGCCAACAGTTTCAAGGTTTTACGGATTAAATCCACATGATCACGCTGAATATCCAAGGTGCCTTCCATACGTTTGGAGGTCGAAAAGGACGGCGGATCGAGAAAAATCACATCAAAGGTCTCGGACGGGCTTTTAGACGAACCATCGGTTTCCTTATCCAACCACTCCAAGACGTTTTCCTGCTGCAAACGGTGCTGACGTTCATCAATGTCATTACACATGAAATTATGCTTGGCCCAGTACAGATACGTTTTCGACATATCCAGACTCAAACTGCTTTTGCACCCGGCTTTGACCGCTTCCGCCGTGGCACTGGCAGTGTAACAGAACAGGTTCAACAAACGTTTTCCGCTGGCCAGCTTGGCCACTTCACGGCGCACGTCTCGGTGGTCCAAAAACAAGCCCGTATCCAAATAATCGGTAAAATTGACGCGAACTTTGGTTTGGTTTTCCACCACTGTAAAAAAGGCTTTCTGCTCGTCCATTTTCTCGTATTGGTCCTGGCCTTTTTGCTGGCTTCGCACCTTGAAAACAATGCGTTCCGCCGCCACGTCAAACACCTCCGGCAGCACGGACAAAGCTTCATACAAACGGCGTTTGGCCTTGGTCGGGTTCACCGTTTTCGGCGGCGCGTATTCGGCCACCACCACCCACAAGCCACTTTCCAGCGTATCGTACAAATCAATCGCCAGGGCATATTCCGGGATGTCGGCATCGTAAACGCGGTAGGCGCGAATGTCCTGCTGCTTAATCCAGCTCTTTAGCCCTTTCATGTTCTTGCGAATACGATTGGCGACCATGCGAGCATTGTCGGATTCGGCCAATTCAGGCTGCAAACGTCGAACTTGAGAGACCAAATCCGACTTGACCTGCAAGGCCGGTTGGCGAAAGAGGCTTTCGTCCAAATCAAAACGGAACAAGCGGCATTCCATGGCCCCGTTATAAAAGTCGTGCGACCGTTTTGCCTTAATGCCCAAGTACATGCCCAGTTCGGTGTTGCACGTCAACACCGCCGCTTTCCAGTCTTTGAATTCCGACTTCAGGTATTCACCCAGCTGCATGTAAATTTGCTTAACCGACTCTTCATCGCTCAGGCGCTCGCCGTAAGGCGGGTTGGTTACAATCAGACCGGTTGGCCAATCGCCCCATTTGCGACCCTGCTCAACACTCATTTGTTTAATCTCAATCACATCGTCGTAGCCAGCGGCTTGAATGGCTTCTCGGGCAATGTCCAACGATTTATGAGAAATGTCCGAGCCGTAAATCATCGGCAAATGGCGCAAACCTTCGGTTTCACGTTGTTCGGCTTCTTCAACCAGATTTTCCCAAAGGACTTCGTCGTGCCCTCGCCAATAGTTCAACAGCATTTCACCGGATTTGGCCAGGCCTGGTGCCGCATCGGACGCCATCATCGCCGCTTCGACCAAAAAGGTACCGGAACCGCACATGGGGTCGTACAAAGAACCACCGCGTTGGGCGATTTCCGGCCAATTGGCCCGCATCAAAATCGCCGCCGCGACATTCTCCTTCAGGGGTGCTGTGACCTGCATGCCTTCGCGATAGCCACGCTGGTGCAAACTGTAACCGGCCAAATCCAAACTCAGCGTCAAATGGTTACGATTGACGTGACCGTGCACACGAATGTCCGGCGTGGTGGCATCCACCGATGGACGCGTTTGGTAACGTTCGCGAAAGTAATCGACAATGCCGTCTTTGATTTTCAGAGCGCCGTAATGGCTGTGTTCAATCCCCAGCCCTTTCCCGGTGAAGGACACCGCAAAAGTACCGTCTTGCGCGAGATGCTGAACCCAGTCAATGCTCGCCACCTGCTCACTCAAGGCTTCCTGATTCGGCACCTCGGTTTCCAGCAGCACATAATAGACCCGGTTGGCCAGACGCGACCAAAGGCAAGTCCGGTAGCCCACGTCCAAAGGCCCTTCAAAGGTCGCGCCTGTTGGCTGAACTTTGATGTTTTCCGCGCCAAAACGGGTCAACTCTTCACGAAGCAGCTCGTTCAAACCCGGCGGAGACGTTGCAAAAAAACGACACATTGAAATTACCTATCGACAAAAACGTTATTTTACTGCATTACGACCAACCACTTTAGTAAAATGGCCTTCCTATGGCGACATTATTAGAACGCACTTATATAAATAACACTATACAAAATGCACTTTTGAACATCGGCTTATGATTTTTTTATGACACGCATCACACAACTCTTTTTCACGATTTTCGTAGCATTTCTGCTGACGCTCTCGCCGGCCATGGCTTATGAGCCACCACCACAATCCGACGCCGATTTCCAGGCCTGGCTAAAAGACTTTAAAAAACAGGCCCACCAGGATGGCATTTCCCAACAAACCTTGAATAAAGCCTTCAAAAACGTGCATTTGAATGAACGCGTGCTGGAGTTGGATCGTCGCCAACCCGAGTTCACCCGCACTTTTTGGCAATATTTCAACCGCGCCGTCACCGACTGGCGCATTGAAACCGGTCAAAAACTGTATGAAAAATACAAACCGCAACTGCAAGAAGTCACGCGCGAATATGGCGTTCCCGGGCGTTTCTTAATTGCTTTTTGGGGCATGGAAACCAACTTCGGCGGTTACACCGGCAACACCCCGATTATCGAGTCGCTTGCCACTTTATCTTACGACCAACGTCGCTCCGAGTTTTTCCAGAAAGAGCTCATGGCGGCTTTGCGCATTATCGACCAGGGCCATATCGATCCGGCCCAAATGAAAGGCTCTTGGGCCGGCGCCATGGGACAGTGTCAATTCATGCCCAGCAATTATTTACGCTACGCCGTGGATGCCGATAACTCCGGCAAACGCGACCTTTGGAACAGCCTGCCAGACGTCTTTTTTTCCATGGGAAACTTCCTGAACGAATTGGGTTGGCAGCGTGAAGAAAACTGGGGACGAGAAGTCACCTTACCGGAAAACTTTGATTTGGCCCTGGCCGACGGGCGTACCAAACGCCCATTGGATAAATGGCGTCAACTCGGTTTAAAACTGGCCGATGGACGCCCGTTACCGGAAGCCGACATGGAAGCCGCTTTACTCTTGCCGTACGACTACCGTGGACCGGCGTTTTTGGTGTTCGATAACTTCGACGTGATCAAACGTTGGAACCGTTCCGACAGCTATGCGCTCGCCGTCGGCCACCTGGCGGATCGCATTGTCGGACGTCCGCCACTGAGCAAAACCGCCCCGAAAGACGACAAATCTCTCACCCGCGACCAAATCAAAGAATTGCAAGAACGCTTGGCCCTGGCCGGTGAAGACATCGGTAAAATCGACGGGATTGCCGGCAGCAAAACCCGCAGCGCGCTACGCGCTTTCCAACTGCAAAATGGTTTACCCGCCGATGGTTACCCATCTTACCGTATGCTGAAAATCTTACAGAAAACCGTTCGCTAGTCGATACAGTCATCAACACCCTTAAAGCTAGCTCGATGGCGAATCGAGCACAATCGGCTATAATGGTCTTTAAATGACATTTCAAAACGTTAGACAGGTCAGCGGACATGCTCAAAACACCCAAACCCGATGTGTGTGAACAACCGGCCTACTTATTCTGGAAGCTACAAAGCCGCCTGACCAAACTCGCCAATCAACTGGAAAAGTCCGAAAAAGCCAAACAGCAGGCACAACAAACCAAGCCAACGTCATCACAGACATCAGACGGAAATAAACGCTGAAATAAACCAAGAAAGTAGGAAAAAGAAAAGCCTCAAAGGCTTAGGATTCGTCGCCTTTCACAGCGCGTGCACGCTTTTCACGTCTTGGCTTTAACCAGAACTCGGACAGAATCAACAACCCCGCCCCGATATTAATCGCCATATCCGCCACATTGAAAGTGGCGTAATGCCAGGAACCGATATAGAAATCGACGAAGTCGGTCACGCGACCGAACAGAATCCGATCAATGACATTACCGATGGCACCGCTCAGAATCAGGTTGATGCCGACGGTTTCCGCACTCCAAGTCTTCGGCAATTTCGACAACCAATACAGCAAAGCACCGCTCACGCCCAGCGCCAACCCGGTGAACAGCCAACGCTGCCAGCCGCCCATATCGGCCAGAAAGCTGAAGGCCGCGCCGTAGTTATAGACCAACGTGAAGTTCAAATGCGGCAAAATCGCCAGCGGCTCACCCAATGCCAACCCGGTATTGGCCCAGTATTTAGTCAACTGATCCAACACCAACAGCACCACGGCCAGCCACAGCGTTTTCAGCGCCGATTGGGAAAGAGAGGTTGAATGCGTCATAAACGATACGTCATTGGTTAAACCGACCAGGCCTGGTCGGTTTTAAGCAAACTGACGCTGCTCCCCTTCACCATAAACATTATCGATACAACGTTGGCACAAATCCTCATCTTCACTGTGAGAACCCACATCTTCGCGATGGTGCCAGCAACGACCGCACTTCGGTTTATCCGCCGCTCCGGCAGCCACCCACAACCCATCCACATCGGTGGTGACCGCCGTGTCGGTTTTTTGCGACACCGGCTTCACGGCGGCGTAAGAGGTAATCAGGACAAACCGCAATTCGTCCTGCAAAGCCTGAATCTGCTCGAGCAGTTCGCCATCCGCATACAGCGTCACTTCGGCCGTCAAAGACCCTTTGACCACACCGTCATTTCGCAGCTGTTCCAACTGTTTGGCCACCGCCGAGCGCACGTCCATCATGCGCGCCCAGTAAGCCGAATTCATTGACTGTGTTTCGTCCAATGCCGTCAGGCCATCGTACCACTGCTCGGTAAAGATGGTGTCCGAACGCTCGCCCGGCAACGACTGCCAAATTTCCTCGGCGGTGAAGCTCAAAATCGGCGCAATCCAGCGCGTCAAGGCTTCCACGATATGATACAAGGCGGTTTGCGCGGAACGACGTGGCAAACTGTCTGCCTTACAGGTGTACTGACGGTCCTTGATCACATCCAGATAAAACGCACCCAGTTCAACGGAACAGAAGTGCGTCACGGCCTGATAAATCGTATGGAAATGATAGGACTCATAGGCCGCTTCCACTTCCTGTTGAATCTGCGCGGCTTGACCAACCGCCCACTGATCCAACGGCAACATCTCGTCATACGGCACGACATCGGTTTTCGGGTCGAAACCGTTCAGGTTTGCAAGCAGGAAGCGCGAGGTATTACGGATACGACGATAAGCGTCCGCGGTGCGTTGGATGATTTCATCGGACACCGTCATTTCATAACGGTAATCCGCCGCGGCAATCCACAAACGCAGAATATCCGCCCCGAATTTGTTGGCAATGTCTTGCGGAGCCACCACATTACCTTTCGACTTCGACATCTTCTTGCCGTCTTTATCGACGGTAAAGCCATGCGTCAGCACCTGCTTGTACGGCGCTTCGCCACGAATCGCCAAGGACGTCAACAAAGACGACTGGAACCAGCCACGGTGTTGGTCGGACCCTTCCAGATACAAATCCGCTGGCGTCGTTAATTCATCACGCTGGTCCAGCACGGTGAAGTGTGAAATACCCGAATCGAACCAAACGTCCAGAATGTCGGTGACCTTTTCATAGTCGTCCGCTTCCGCGCCCAACAAGACTTCCGGCTCCAGGTCGTACCAGGCATCGATGGATTTTTCTTCCACCATCTGCGCCACTTTCTCCATCATTTCAACGGTATTCGGATGCATGGTCCCCGTGGCTTTATGGATAAAAATCGGGATTGGCACACCCCAGAAACGCTGGCGGGAAATACACCAGTCCGGACGGCCGTCCACCATCCCTTCGATACGGGCTTTCCCCCAATCCGGCACCCACTCCACTTTTTGAATGGCATCCATGGCCTGTTCGCGCAGCTGGCCTTCCGTCATGCTGATGAACCATTGCGGCGTGGCACGGAAAATCAACGGGGTTTTAGTTCGCCAGCAGTGCGGATAACTGTGCACAATCGCTTCGTGATGTACCAAGGCCTGATGTTCCTGCAACACCTCAATCACATGATCGTCGGCCTTAAGGACATTTTCGCCTTCGAACAGCGGCGTGCCCGCGACATAATTGCCACGGCCATCCACCGGACAGTCCACTTCCAAATCGTATTTCAAACCGACCGCGTAGTCTTCCTGACCGTGCCCCGGAGCCGTGTGAACACAGCCGGTTCCGGCATCAGTGGTGACGTGGTCGCCCAGAATCAGCGGCACAATGCGGTCGTAAAACGGATGTTGCAGACGGATCAACTCAAACTGATCGCCACGACCATAAGCAATGACGCGATAGTGTTCGAAGCCCCATTTGTCCATACTGTCTTTTAAAAGCGCTTCGGCCAGGAACAGACGCTCCGGCCCGTTTTCGCCTTCCACCTGCACCACGGCGTATTCCAATTCCGGGTTGATCGAGACCGCCTGGTTGGCCGGCAGCGTCCAAGGCGTCGTGGTCCAAATCACCACCGATAATGGGCCTTCACCCACTTGCGCTTCCACATGATGACAACGCTCGAAAAACGCGGTTTCATCCAGCACTTTGAAGCGCACATCGATGGCGTGAGAACGTTTGTCTTCATACTCCACCTCGGCTTCCGCCAAGGCGGAATGCCCGCCAACACTCCAGTAAACCGGTTTGGTGCCTTTCATCAAATGGCCGTTTTCGACGATTTTCGCCAAAGCACGGATTTCATTGGCTTCAAACTGGTAATCTTTGGTCAAATAAGGCTTATCCCAATCCGCCACAACCCCCAGACGTTTGAAATCCGTCATTTGCGCATCCACTTGCTTTTGGGCGTAGTCGCGGCAGGCCTGGCGGAATTCGGTGGCATCGATTTTCTGGCCGACTTTGCCTTTTTTCTTCTCGACATTCAACTCAATCGGCAAACCATGGCAATCCCAGCCCGGCACATAAGGCGCATCAAACCCGCTCAAACCTTTGGATTTGACGATCATATCCTTCAGCACTTTATTCACCGCATGACCGATATGAATTTTACCGTTGGCATACGGAGGCCCGTCATGCAAAATAAACTTCGGACGCCCCGCCATAGTGTCACGCACCTTGCGATACAGGTCGGCCTGCATCCAACGTTCAACCTGTTTCGGTTCCCGATTCGGTAAATTTCCGCGCATCGGAAAATCGGTTTCGGGTAAATTTAATGTCGGTTTGTAATCTTTTGTCATGTCGATAACTTCAGTTTAGATTTTTAAAAATTCGGTTTGAGCGGCGTTTCGCACCGCTTAATCGTCTTCCAGGCCATGCATTTTACGAGCCATTCGGGCATCTTTTTGAATTTGCACGGTCAAGGCGTCAAGCGAATCGAACTTCATTTCGGAACGAATGAAGCCTTCTATTTTAACGCCGATGTGCGCGCCGTAAACCTCTTTCTGCCAATTGAACAAATGCACCTCAATGGATGGCCGTGTACCGTTAACGGTTGGGCGAACGCCGATATTGGCAACGCCGGGCCAGTCCATGTCCGCCAACCCGCTCACTTTGACGGCATAAACCCCTTCCAGCGGCATCTGAATTCGTTTGGGGTTCAAATTCAGTGTTCGGAAGCCGATTTTTCGTCCCAGTTTCTGGCCATGAATGACTCGGCCCTGAAAACGAAAATCGCCCCCTAACAAACGCCCGGCCAACGACAAGTTATGTTGGGCCAATGCTTGCCGAACCCGCGTACTGCTGACACGCTCTCCGTCAACCTCAAACGTCGCCACATCGGTCACATCAAAGCCGAGTTTCTCGCCCTGCTCCACAAGAAAATCGAAATTACCAAGGCGTTGCCGCCCGAACCGGAAATCGTCACCGATCACCAAATGACGCACATTTAAACGGTCTTTCAACAAATTCTGAACAAAGTCGTCGGCCGACCAAGCCGCAAAGGAGGCATCAAAACGACACACCAATACATGGTCCACACCGCTATCCTGAAAGGCGGCCAGTTTTTCGCGCAAATTCATCAAACGCACCGGCGCGGATTGCGGCGCAAAATATTCGATGGGCAGTGGCTCAAACACCATCACCACCGAAGGCAAACCGCTGGCAGCGGCCAAATCCCGCACTTGTTGCAAGATGGCTTGGTGCCCGAGATGCACGCCGTCGAAATTACCGATGGTCAACACACAGCCCCGACTAAAGGCGCCCTGGACTGAACCCAAATTGTGTAAACCCCGTATCAAGTGCATCTGTTTGATTTTATTGCTTGAAATAAACAATGGATTATAACGTATTCCGGCGTTTGGAACGCTGCAAAATCATTTATCCTTTGGAAAAAACTTCGCCAAAAGTCGCCTGTTCGAAATGGCCAGGCCTGAACATTTTCAGGTTTTCGGCATCCGCCAGACCGCCGGGCGGACACCGAACAACAACAGCGCCGTACCATATAAAGCGATGGCTCCAAATACCAAACCGCTCAACCAAGCCAAACGATGCCAGGCATCAAAAGCCAACCACTCGGCCGTGGCCGGCGACAGGTAAACCACAAATGCCACTAATACCACATTGGCCAGTAAGACTTGCCCCCAAAGCTTTCCCCACCCCGCTAAGGGCGCAAACTTATCCTGCTTTCGTAATAGGATATACAGCAATCCGGCATTCACAAACGCCGACACACTGGTGGCCGCCGCTAAGCCAACATGCGCAAAAGGCCCAATCAAGGCCAGATTCAAAATCACATTCGTCACCAATGCCACCACCGCGATTTTAACCGGTGTCTTCATTTCCTTACGCGCATAAAACGCCGGGGCCAGAATTTTCACCAAAATAAACCCAAGCAGACCAAACGAGTACGCCATCAGGCTTAAGCCGGACATGGTGACATCTTCATCGTTAAAGGCGCCGTAATGGAACAAACTGATAATCAGCGGTTGCGCCAACAACAATAGCCCCAATGTCGCCGGCAAACCGATGACCAGAACCAGACGCAACGCGGTATCGATGTCTTGACGATAACCGCTCCAGTCTTCATTGGCGGCCTTTTTCGATAAGCCAGGCAATACCACCGTGGCCAACGCCACACCAAACACCCCCAGCGGAAACTCCATCAAGCGATCCGAATAATACAACCACGACACCGACCCAGTCACCAGAAACGACGCCAACACCGTATCCACCAGCAGGTTAATTTGCGCCACCGACACCCCGAACAACGCCGGAATCATCAAACGCTTGACCTCACCAACCCCTTTATTTTTCTGCGCCGACGGAACCGGTAATAAGCCCAAGCGCTTCAAAAAAGGCACATGAAACAGCAATTGCAACACCCCGGCCGCCAGAACCCCCCAAGCCAGCGCCATCACCGGCACTTCCAGCATTGGCGACACCCAAATGGCGAACGAAATCAGCGTCAAATTCAGAAACACCGGTGTAAACGCCGGCACCGCAAACTGGTTATAGGTGTTCATAATGGCGGATGAAAACGCCACCAGAGAAATCAGCAACAGATACGGGAAGGTGATGGAGAGCATGTCCGAGGCCAGTTGGAATTTGGCCGGATCATCGATAAACCCCGGTGCAAACACCATCATCCATAAGCCGGAACCAAAAACGCCAAAAGCGGTTAACAGAAGTAATATACCGCCCAACCGGAACAAAATGGCATCCACCAACGCTTTAACCGCCGCTTTGCCATCACGCTCTTTGACCCCGGCCAACACCGGTACAAAGGCCTGTGAAAAAGCCCCTTCGGCAAACAGGCGACGAAAAAAATTAGGGATTTTAAAGGCGACGAAAAAAGCATCCGCGCCCGTAGAGGCGCCAAAATAGCGTGCGATGACCATGTCTCGAACAAAGCCGAGTACACGGGAAATCATCGTCATGCCACCCACTGTGGCCGTGGCTTTAATCAATCGTTTCAAGGCAAAGCCTAATCACTTAAATGAGTTGAATGAATCAGGAATTAATGGAATTTATTGTAACGGGGTTAACCATCACACAGAAGACTTTTTACTGGAAAAGCGGTTTTTTCGGTATCCGGTTAAATTTTAGACATAAAAAAACCGGGAAACTCCCGGTTTTTCAACATAACAGAATCGATTTGATTCAGTTACTATCGCTATTACGCCATCGCTTTGATGCGAGCGTTCAAACGGCTTTTGTTACGCGCCGCTTTATTTTTTTCGATGATGCCTTTACGCGCCATGCCGTCCATGCTGGACTGAGCTACACGGAAAGCCGCCGTCGCTGCTTCTTTGTCACCGGCTTCAATTGCCGTCAAAACTTTTTTAACCTTGGTGCGCATTTCAGAACGCATGCTCGCGTTATGAATTCGATGCTTCTCGGCTTGGCGAGCGCGCTTAGTTGCTTGTGCTGAATTTGCCATTTTTTACTCCAAAAAATTTGTATTTTCAATCGTTTACATCGATACGCATCGACTATCGACACTTTTCAGAAAGGGCTAAATCTTTCGTTTAAGCATCTAAATGTTTGAAAGGATTGCGGAATTATCCATAAACTTTCCATTGATGTCAAATACTTATCGCATTATTTTTTACACCTCAGCCAAGACCACAACACCGGATTTCGACCCGCCTCTTCCCCTCGCAACAAGACCAATTCCGGTTGAGAAAAACGGCCGAAGCTCTATACTGCTGTTAATGACTTTTAAATCCATTCCCTGAGAGGCCATATGACGACTCAGCCGCCATCATTTAATCCGCTTAACCGTCGTGTCTTCAGCGCAATTCTAATCACGGCCTTGCTGGCGCTGGCCTGGTTGGGCACCTTGGATACTTACACCTACGATTACCTGAAAGGCTCTCTGCTGAACGCCTTGGCCAGTTATGGCGTGAGCCGTTCTTTGAACGCTGTGATCTCAATGTTTTCCACCTCCACCATCAGCATTGGGGTCGCCTCCCTGTCTGTCGGTGAACTGCTTGATCCCTTGAACGATTTAATCGAGCGCTTCTCGGAGCTGCTGACCTTTGCCATCGGTTCCATTGCCATTCAAAAAGTACTTTTGACCATCGTATCTTCAGAACTGTTTAATGTCATTTTATCGGTGTTTGGATTGGGTTTAATCGTCGCCCTGTTTCGCCCAAACCAGCCTGGCCTGGGCGTTTTGAGCAAACTGTTTCTATTGACGATCTTTCTTCGACTGTCGTTATCATTGATGTTGCTATTAAACCTGGCCGTGGACCATACTTTTATCGAACCGGGCATTCAGTCTAACCAACAGAAAGTCGAGCACCTCGCCAGCAACTTGGACGAACTCAATCAGACACCCCAGACCCCGCAAGCCATGCAACAAGACTTGGCACAGCTGCAGCAGCAACGCCCCGCATTGGTAGCGCGCATCCAAACGCGCCAGACACAAGTGGCGTCAGGCCAGACGCGCATTGAAGAACAAGCCCAACGGGTTGAGCAGCTTCGACAAGCCCTCCCTCTCTGGGAACGCTTGAACCTCTTTAAACAGGACAACGCTTTGCATCAGGCAAACGCCCGTTTACAGCGGCTAAAAAACCGTTTATCGCAAACAGCGGAAGTGCTCGAAACCTTACAGGATGATCTGGAAACAATGGACGAACGCATCGCCCATTATGAACGCCGACTGGCCGGACAACCCGATTCGATGATGGAATCCATCAACCAGGGCTTAACCTCTTTCACGACCACCATCAGCGATGTGGATATTTTCAAGATTCAAGCACAATTGGAAGCCTCGGTGGAAAACCTGCTTAACCTGATGATGCTGTATTTGCTGAAAACCCTATTACTGCCTCTCCTGTTTATGTATCTGCTCATCAAAGGGTTCAAACAAATTTGGCAGGTGGATTTAGTCGCTTGGTTAAAACAACCACTCATGCCGGAAACAAAAAAAGCGGCCTAAAGCCGCTAATCTTACCGAGATACGAATTCGGTTAATTTCGTGGAAACTTAATACTTCACACCATAGGTTTTAAAGTAAACCTTGTCCGGGTCGATTTTATAAGTCCATTCGGCCCCGGAGTTTTTCCAGCCGTTTTTCAAACGGAAGCCTTTTTTGTCACCTTCTTTTAGCTTACCGCCCTCAAAGCCATCGGTCATAATGTAAACCTTTTCATAACCGTATTGATCCATCATTCTCGCAATGGGCGCGGCACGAGTAGCACCGGAACGGCACATAATGACATAAGTATTGTCTTCGTCGGCCCCCAGATCAGCGATTTTTTCTTCAAACTGCGAAATCCACTTTGGGTTCGGAGCCGGCATATAGCGTGGTTTGTTTTGTTTGGTATCCATTTTGGAATAATCAAACATCACCCCCGGCAACATAATCTGCGCCGCTTTGGTGTAACCGACAAACTGCCACTCTTCCGGCGTGCGCACATCCACCAAAATCACACTCGGATCTTTTTTCATCATTTCCTGAGTTTCTTTCGCATCCACATACAAACCTTGCGGCGTGTGGCGTTTCGGGTCTTTCGGTTCCGGCGCAGCGATGGCCGTTGATACATAAGCCGTCATCACGGCCGAAGCCAGCATCGATAAAGCAAACTTTTTCATACGGAGTTCCTTTTAACAATCGTCTCAATTCACCCGTTGATTAGAACACAAGAATAAGAATTTGCTAATATTTATTTCTTTAAGTTTTATATAAAATATTTTTATGAAATGAAAAACCGCCAGGCCTGGCGGTTTTAGGCTGAACGATTGGCAAGCTTCTGCAAACGTCGAATCCATTTCCCGAGGGCTGGCGCTTGACCATGGACAACCAGATACACATCGTCCAAACTCCGTTCCGGCATTCCCAGCGTGTGCTTCAAGAGTTTTTGTAAATACAGAGCGCACTTAGGCGTCAATTGCGAAGAGAGCCTTAATTGTGTCAACTTGGTGAGAATCACGGCATCGCAAACCTCCCGCCACTGAGACTCACTCAACTCAAACCGCTCCGATAAACCATTCGGAATCCGTCCGAGTTTGACCTCCATCACCGTTCGCAATAAATGGTAGTTATAGAGTTCAATGGCAACGGGCCGTAAGGAAAATGGTAAGGCATTCATATAACAGGGTTCCACTTCGTGGCCTAAAGCTGGCATACTCTTTTACCTCTTCACTTAAAAAACAGCCACTTCCATGCTGCTGCGAATTTCGTAGCGTTCAATTTCAAACACCACCACCTTCTGGCTATGGCCATCTGGAAAATTAAAATTAAACGCATTGGTTTCTTTATGGGTGTGGGCCGCGGTAAAGCTGCGTATAAAGGACGCTTCAAAATCCAATCGCTGTTCGGTTTCCGGAAAAAACAAATGAATATCGCACCGGCTATTGGCCGGATAACGCTTATCCAACAGCACTGACAAACCACCGGCACTGAGGTTGATCTCTTTTTTCCGCCAGGATTTCGGACTGGAAATCGGCGATAAATCGTTCAACATTTCGTCATAGGCTCGAAAATAATAGGACGTGAACAAATACAAATAATACAACGCCTGAACCAGTGGCACTTTTTGATCATGATTGACCGAAGCGGCAAAATTTTTAGCCAGTCCGTCAATTTCAAAATAATTCTCTAAGGGATCCGGAATGCAGAATTGCTTCGCGTCGGATTTTTCCAGGCATGCGCTGAAATGGCGGTAATAGGCTTGCAGTTTTTGATTCAGTAAATCGAAATACTGAAAGGTTTTCGGGGCATGAATTTTAAGGTCATCCAAATCTTGAACGCCTTTGCCATACGCATGAAACTCTAGCCAGCTTGCGACCTCGGCACGCGGACTCCGCCCCTGAAGCGCAACCGATTCAACCCAACCGCCAAAATAACGACTGTAACGCTCAAATTCGGCAAACACCGGTGCCAAAACATCCTGCTGCTCCTGAATATGGCTCAACCAATAGTGCATCTTGCTCTGGGCGAACTGAAGCCGCTTTTGCACCGACGGCGGGAAATAATCGATGCCATACGTAAAGATTTCCCCCGTTTGAATCGGCCGACTGGGCACAATCAATAAACGCACGGGAACATCCACACGACGAAAACGTCGCATATCATTTTTTTCAAACCAATAGGCCACGCCCTACCCCTGAAAAGCTCTTTTCATATAGTTTTAATCGGTTTTACATGCCAACGCAAGCCGATTTTATCAACCGACGACTAAACAGGCTTTATAACCAACGTCCCAATTGAAACCCGATGCTCAGTGTATTATTCCGATAGTTGTAATCGATCAGGCTTTCACCATAACCGTAAAACCATTGCACATACAGATTGAGATTTCGATGAATCGGGTAACTGTACCCCAGTTCCAGCGCACCTTTATTGTCCTGAAAATCAAAGTTGTCGCGTACCATGACAGAGAATTGATTTTGCCCGTATTGCGTGACGCCCATAAATTCCACATTGCCCATATAATGGGTAATATCAGAATTATCATCTACACCACCGTTTTCCGGCAGGCGCACCCAAGGTTTAACGATAAAAGCGGTCTTGTCCGTTTCAAACACAAAACGCAGATAAGCCCGGTTCCAAGAACGGGATAACTCGCCGGACTGACCGTTCGACTGATGCGACAAACCGACATCAATCATCCGGTTGCGCACCCCGAACACATCCCAATCCATATCAAAACTCATCCAGACTTCCGGCTCATGATTGGTTTCCCGAAACGGTGCCGAAATATCATTGGTATAAGCCTGCCAAAAAGAACGGTTGGTGTACCCCACAAACAAATGGTCGCCCAGCCCAAGTAAATCGTCCGTTAACGGCACTTTTAAACTGATTTGAAACTTTACTTCATAGGGCTCAAAAGACTCCCCATTCATCGAATTATCTTCTTGGAACGGTTTCTCATTGATATCTGCAAAATCATAGGAAGCGAATAAAAAATAATTCGCTTTATATGGCTGTAAGGTAAACAGGTTATATTTATTGCGCCTTTCCGCTTCCATTCGTTGATTCAGGATGCTCATCGATTCAGTCGATTTTTTACGACACTGATTACGAATATCTTCAATGGTCGTGTCCGGGGCTTGTTCCTCAATGGCGATTTGAATACAGGTGGCATCGTACTCACCATCTTCGGATTTTGACCAGGCCTGGCCAAAAACACCGAAAGCGGCGATAGCCAAGAGCCAACGGGCAAACCGCTTCGGCTGTGACGTCATTTAAAGTGCTCCGGCATTTTTTCCGACGCGAGACGATATCCCAAATCAATCATCTCCCGCGCCCGATCAAACTCCATGGAACCGCAAGCATCACTGGCCACTTCCAGAATCAGGTCCGGCGGATAAGCGGCCAGTTTTTGGCGGGCGATGGAGTTTTGCATCGAATCAAACGCCAAATCCGCCACTTCATACACGGTTAAGTTCGAGGCATTGTCTTCTGCGCCACCATTCAAAAATGGTTGCAACCATTCGCCGACCTTATCGTAAATGCTTTCGTCGTCTTCCGCCTTCTCGGAAGCCATTTTTTCGGCCTGCAGTTCGTCCAGCGTCTCCACCTTATCGTGCCCTTGCGGCTCGCCACTCAAACTGACCGCAATGATTCGGTCGGAATGGTCACTGAACGCCGGGGCAATCGGCACCGGATTCAAAACACCGCCGTCAATCAAATCCACACCGTTATAACGAAACGGCGTAAAGAACATCGGCAATGAAATGGACGCCCGAATCGCATCGAACAAACGCCCGGATTGCAACCAAACCTCTTTTTGACGAACAATATCCGTGGCCACGGCGGTATAGGCAATCGGCAAATCCTCAATCATCTGGTCGCCCACCAGTTCAATCAAGGCGTTCATGATTTTATCGCCTTTGACCAAACCGCTTTTTTGCCAGGAAATATCCAACAGCCCGACAATATCCACCTTACGGATATTACAAAACCACGCTTCCACTTCGTCCAGCTTACCGGCGGCATAAGCGCCGCCCACCAACGCGCCCATCGAACAGCCGGACACCGAACAAATGTCATACCCCTGCTCTTCCAACCAACGGATAACGCCAATATGCGCCAAACCCCTGGCGCCGCCACTGCCCAGTACCAGCGAAATACGTTTTCCTTGCGTTGTTTTTAGCGTTCCTTTGGTCGGCATCGGAGGTTTTTCCTTAAGCGATTGCAATTGTTCGGATTGACGCTACCACCAATTCATTAAAACTCGGCGAAACGACTTGCTTAACTCTACCCGATTCCATTCTTTTTGAAAAGCCATTCATGCCCTTTTAAAACCCCATTCTTACGCTCTCTCAGCCCGAGGTGACGACAAGACTTCTTGCATCGGTCAGGCCTGGGTACTTTTGTTATTTCGGTCAAACGTTCGCCTATAAATAATTTTTACCCTTTCTTACAAACAACTATCATTTATACTTATTTAACCCCACTCTAAATAAGAGGCCGAAACACGCTTTTCGTACCCATCTTGTCAAAAGGAACCTCATATGAAACAAACATTAATGAAAGTCGCTTTTGTAAGCTTGCTACTGAGTTCGTTTTCAGCCACCTATGCTTCACAAAAGCTGACCGCTGAAGAAGCCAATGCCATCGCGATTGAAACTTATATCTACGGTTACCCGCTCGTTTTATCCGGCATCACCCAAGACATCGGTCAAAATGTCACCAAACCGACCGGGACCAGTGCACCGATCAACCAATTCGGCCATATGAATGTCTTCCCGGATGCGAGCTGGACCATCGTGGTTCGTCCCAACGCCGACACCCTCTACACCACCATGGGATACGATGTCACTAAAGAACCGATTGTCATCAGCATCCCGGCTTCCAACGGCCGTTACTATTTATTGCAATTCCTGGACATGTGGAGTGATGTCTTTACCGTACCGGGAAGCCGAACGACAGGTGATGGTGCTCTGACCTTTGCCATCGTCGGCCCAAACTGGCAAGGGCAGCTTCCCAAGGGTGTGCATGAATACCGCAGCCCAACCGGCCGAGGGTTGCTGATTGGACGCACACAGACAAATGGTAAAGCCGACTACAAAGCCGTACGCGCCTTCCAAAACGGTATGAAAGCCGTTCCACTAAGCGCCTATGGCAAACCTTATACACCACCGAAAGGCCACGTCAACCCGAACCAGGATATGAGTGCGCCGCCTGACCAACTGGATAAAATGAATGCCAAGACTTTTTTCACCCGCTTCGCGGAAATGATGAAAGCCAACCCGCCTCACGCCAACGACTACCCGATGATTGACCGCATGAAGCAGATCGGCATCGTACCGGGCGAATCCTTTGCATTCGACCAAGCGCCGAAAATCGTACAACAAGCGCTGAACGCCGCGCCAAAAACCGCTTTGAAGCAAATCAAAGCGGCCTGGAAAAGCGCCGGCGAATACGCCAACGGCTGGCGCACCAATATGACGGCCATCGGCACCTACGGCACCGATTACCTACACCGCGCGGGCGTGGCCTATGGTGGCTATGGCGCCAACGTTCCGCAGGATGCGATCTACCCGACCACTTACGTCGATCAGGACGGCAAGCCGCTGGACAGTGCCAAGCGTTACATCTTGCATTTCGACAAAGACAGCATCCCGCCGGTCAATGCATTCTGGTCTTTGACCATGTATAACAAACGCCAACTGTTCGCTGCCAACCCAATCCACCGCTATGCCATCGGCGACCGGGACAAACTCAAATTCAATCCGGACGGATCGCTCGACCTCTACATTCAGCGTACCTCGCCAGGCAAAGACAAAGAGTCCAACTGGCTGCCGACGCCAGCCAAAGGGTCTTTCAGCCTAGGAATGCGCCTATATTGGCCAAAAGCCAAAGCGTTAAACGGCGGCTGGACTCCGCCCGGCGTCAAGCCGGTCCAATAAATCGCAGGATTGTCGATTCAATTTCAATGAAACACCTCTTCGCGCCAGCGGCGGTGTTTCATACCCATCCCCCCGTGACCACACGCTGTCAAAACGCAGCGACGTATGCCACAGAGTACAAACGGAGTATTCAAAGAATGAAAAACCTTTTTAATTTCAAACGATTCACCAAGTTCGGTATGGGACTCTTATGGGTAATGGCCGTCAATTTACCGGTAGCGGCCGCCGACAAACCGGCAAAAACCGTCCACTTAGATAATTACAATTTGGCCACCAGCGATCTGTACTTTGCCAAATACGTCAAACGAGGCGCACTGGGAAAATTCGTGCACAATCGTGAACCCGCACCCATCGACCATCAGAACGTCATTCGCATGAACCGTGACACCCTCTACTCCTTTGCCATTGTCGACCTCGACGCCGGTCCGGCCACGGTGGTGATGCCGAATCCCGACGGGCGTTTCATGTCAATACAGGTCATTGACGAAGAGCAATATTCGCCCGAAGTCATTTACAAGCCCGGTTCCTATACCTTTACCCGTAAAGACATTGGCACACGATATGTGCTGTTTATGGCTCGTACATTCATGAACCCGAACAGCCAAGCCGACTTGAAAAAAGTGCATGCGCTTCAAGACAAGCTGCAAATAAAACAAGCGAGCAAAGGCGCCTTTGAAATCCCGAACTGGGACACGGCCTCTCAAAAACGACTGACCGATGCGCTGAACGATCTTTCTTTGGCCAACGGTGGCGTGAATACCGCGAAGATGTTTGGTCCGAGAGGGCAAGTGGATGAGTTGATGCACCTATTGGGCAGCGCCGGTGGTTGGGCCGGAAACCCACGAAAAGATGCCATTTACCTGACCGTTGTACCTGCGAAAAATGACGGAAAAACACCTTACCGATTGGATGTCAAAGACGTCCCGGTTGACGGCTTCTGGTCCATCAGCCTTTACAACAAAGCGGGCTATTATCAAAAGAACCCATATAACGCCTACTCACTGAACAACATTACCGCCACACCGAATAAAGACGGTTCTTTCACCGTCTGGTTCGGGCAGTGCGACCAACATCAAACCAATTGTTTACCGACGATGCCAGGGTGGAACCTCATCGTGCGGCTTTATCGGCCACACGAATCCATTCTGAACGGTTCTTGGAAATTTCCAAAACCGGTACCGGTCAAATAAAACCGCTGCGACTCAAAAACACGAAAACCGCTGGTCAGGTTTCCCCGGCCAGCGGTTTTTCGTTTTTAGACTGCGAGGGAGGTCACGATTAAGAGAAATGAATCTGGAACCAGCAAGACGAAACGTAAAGATACGTTTCACTCTCGATGATAGGGATGGTTTTGCAGTACCGACCAGGCACGATAAATTTGTTCCGCCACCAGCACACGCACCAGCGGGTGTGGCAGGGTCAACTTTGACAAGCCCCACTTCCATTCGGCTTGCTGTATCAATTCGTCGGCCAAGCCATCGGGGCCACCCACGACCAACGCCACATCCTGACCGGAAGCCAGCCAATCGTCCAGTTTTTGTGAAAACTGCACGGTCGTCGTTTGCTGCCCGTGTTCGTCCAACACCACCAATTGACAGCCTTTGGGCAAGGCCGCCAAAATCCGCTTGGCTTCTTCGGCTTTATATTGTGCCACCGACCCACTTTTGCCGCGCGTCGCCATAGGCAATTCGACCAACTTCAACGAACAGGCTTTCGGCAAACGTTTGGCGTATTCCGCATAACCGTCCTGCACCCATCGCGGCATTTTCTGCCCGATGACAATAAAATGAATAATCACGATAGATTCAATTTAATCCAATTCAATCCTGCTCGCCTGCTTTAAGCCTTGGCGGAGCTTTTTTCCGACGTTTCACCCGGCTTGATATTCCACAGTTTCTCCAACTGATAATGCGCTCGGGCCGATTCGGTCATAATATGCACTACTGCGCCACTCAAATCGACCAAAACCCAGTCGGGTTCCGGGCCGGATTCAACACCCATTGGCGGTTCACCCGCCTCTTTAAAGGCCTGGGCTAAAGCGTTACCGGTCGATTTCACGTGTGTTGTCGATGTCCCGGTGGCAATGACCATCAGGTCTGTAAAGGAACACACCCCCGCCACATCCAATACTTGAATATCACGCGCCTTACTGTCTTCCAGCGTACTGACGATTAAATCTTCCATTTTTTGCAAATCCATCATAAAGACGTTGCCCTCTTAGTTGAAACCCGTTACATGGTCAATGCTGGGGTTTTATTGATACAGTTGATGTTGTCGAATGTAGTCGGCCACTTCTTCCGGCACCAGATAATCCACCGGCTCCCCATTTTTCAAATAATCCCGCAAGGCGGTGGCACTCAAATCCAGTTGCGTGATGGGCAAGTCAATGATTTGTCCGTGATCTTCGGTCAGACTGGCTACCCAATGGTTCTGTAAAATATCTTCCACCCCGCCATCCGTCGGCAAGGGTTCACCCGGGCGATGCGTCACAACAACATTCGCCAAGGCCAAAATGCCTTGCCAATCATGCCAACGGTCAAACTTGGCAAACGCATCGGTGCCCATCATCAACACCAGCGTCGCATCCGGCATCTGCTGTTTTAAGACACGCAGGGTATCCACCATATAAGACGGGCCGCCTCGGTCGATTTCGATGGTATCGAGCTGAAACTTGGGTTGCGATTGAATCGCCAAGCGCACCATATCGCAACGTTGTTGAGCGTTTGCGGAAGGCGAATTTCGATGGACAGGCTGATAAACAGGGATAAACCGCATTTCATCCAAGTTCAGTGCGGTAAGCACTTCGAGTGCCGGGCGCAGATGACCGAAATGAATCGGGTCAAAGGTGCCGCCATTGATGCCGATGAGTCGTTGGGTGTGCAAAAAAGTGTCTCTTAATGATTTTTTGGTATTATAGCAATTATGTCAAACAACCAAGTGACAATTCCCGAAATCCCCACAGACTTGGAAGCCGCCTTACATGAGTTACTTCTCGAACGGGGTCACATCAAAGAATACGATTTGATGAAAGCCTTGGTCGACGCCGGCTTCACCGAATTTACACCCGACCTCGACCCACTGGCGATGTTCCAGTCCCACTTTCTATTGTTTCACCTGCTGTATCGTCTGCAAGCCAAATGGCTTCGCGAAGGCCAAGGCTGGCTCAGCATTCACACTCTGGCGATTGAACTGACGCCACCCTCTGCCATTTCCGACCAGGCCTGGCAAAATGCACAACAGGCGTTAACGATTGAAGACGGGGTGCGGGATTATTATCTGGACTATAACGAATTTTTGAAAACACAGGAAAGCGATGTGATTGAACTCATCGCCGGGTTCTGGCGAGACTTCGGGCAAGGTGCAACGACCGGCCGGACGGCCTGCCAAGCTGAGCTGAGCGCCGCCAAACGACAGCTGGAGATTCACGACACCACGGAATCGCTGACGGTGACCTTAGTGAACCGCCAATACCGCAAACTGTCGCAACGTCACCACCCGGATAAGGGCGGCGACGCCCAACAGTTTCACGCCATCAGCGAAGCGCGCGAATGCCTGTTAGCCCATTTGGCTAGGCGTTCGAATAACCCCTAACCCAACAAGGCGAGCTAGCTTTGGTGGATAATTTGCGAATAATTTTCGGATTATTCGCGAATCGACCCATCACCCAAGACAATGTATTTTTGCGAGGTCAAACCTTCCAAGCCAACTGGGCCACGGGCATGGAACTTGTCGGTACTGATGCCGATTTCCGCGCCCAAACCATATTCAAAGCCATCCGCAAAACGGGTAGACGCATTAACCATCACCGAACTGGAATCCACTTGCGCCAGGAAACGGCGCGATGTGGTCAGGTTTTCGGTAATAATGGATTCGGTATGCCCCGAGCTGTACTGGGCAATGTGATCCATCGCCTCTTCCACATCCTGAACCACACGGATCGACAAAATCGCGTCCAAGTACTCCGTCCCCCAATCCGATTCAGTGGCCGGCGCCATTTCGACAAAACCACGGGTTTTTTCGCAACCACGCAATTCGACCCCCTTCTCAACAAACATTTTCGCCAGGCCTGGCAGAATTTCCGCCGCACGCGATTCGGCCACCAACAGGGTTTCCATCGCGTTACACACGCCATAACGATGCGTTTTAGAATTAAAGGCCACCTTCACTGCTTTATCGGCATCGGCATCGGCATCAATGTACACATGGCAGATGCCATCCAAATGTTTGATGACCGGCACTTTGGCACCTTGGCTAATGCGCTCGATCAGCCCTTTACCGCCGCGCGGAATAATGACGTCAACAAACTCCGGCATGGCAATCATTTCGCCCACGGCGGCACGGTCGGTGGTTTCCACCACTTGCACCGCGGCTTCCGGTAATCCGACTTCACGCAGGGCACCTTGAATGCATTTGGCCAAGGCACGATTGGAATGCGCCGCCTCGGAGCCGCCACGCAGCAAGGCCGCATTACCGGACTTCAAGCACAGGGCTGCGGCATCGATGGTGACGTTTGGGCGGGATTCATAAATGATGCCCACTACCCCCAACGGCACGCGCATTTTGCCAACCTGAATACCGGACGGCAGATAATTCATATCGGAAATCTCACCGATGGGATCGTTCAAAGCCGCAATTTGGCGCAGACCTTCCGCCATGCCGGCAATGACCTTATCGGTCAGGGCTAAACGGTCCAACATGGCGGAATCGAGGCCGTTGGCTTTACCTTGCTCCAAATCCTTGGCGTTTTCCGCTTTCAAGGTATCGGCGTTGGTTTCCAATGCCGTGGCGATGTTCAACAAAGCCTCGTTTTTTTGCTGGGTCGGCGTCACGGTCAAAACGCGGGATGCGCCTCGGGCCTGCTGCCCAAGTTGTTGCATGTATTGTTTAATGTCCGATATTTGTTGCGTCATAATCTGTTCCAACTTGATTCAATGTATTTCGTGCATTTTTGGCATTTGTGTTCCACCAACTTCGCGCTTTGATTGCAAAACAGCTTATCTGGAAACCTGAGTCACCAGCTCCGATAAACCCAGCCATTCGTCCCCTTTGCGCACACCTTTAATGGTCAGATCGACCTGCAAAGCGACATTCAATAGGTTTTGCCAATAGGGCAAATCGTGCCGTTGCAACGCCGCACTGAATTCACCTTGTTTGGACGACCAAATACGCAGCTGCTTAAACGCTTGCGCCAGATTCATGGTTTGCTGTTTTTGGGCAATATCGATTAACTGGCGTAAGTCTTTCGCTAGCAACCACAACACCACCGGTGCTTCCAAGCCTTCCTGTTGCAAACGATGCAAAATTTGCAATGCATACTGGGTGCGCCCAAACAACATGGCCGTACTCAAAGCAAACAGCTGATAATGCGCTTGATCCGCCACATTATCAATAATGTTCTGTGGCGTCAAGACGGTGTTCGGCGGAAAAAACAACGCTAATTTTTCGATTTCCTGATCCGCTGCCAACAGGTTACCTTCCACCCGTTCCGCCAGCAAACCGGCCGCTTCGTTCTCCAAAGCCAAGCCCGATTCCTGGGCACGTTGTTGGCACCATTTCACCAGGCCAGGCCCTTCAATAGGTTTAGATTGCACCACCCAACCGTGCGCCTCGATGGCTTGCACCCATTTGGATTTCATCTGGCGTCCGTCGAGCTTTTCGCACAACACCACCAGACAAATTTCCGGCGGCGCGTCGTGCATGGCGTTGGCCCATTCCTGGATAAACGCGCCGCCATCTTTGCCCGGTGCACCTTTCGGCATATCCAACTCAATAATACGGCGCTCGGCAAACAGACTGCCGGCTTGAGTGTCCATTTTCAAATCGGCCCATTTGAAATTGGCGTCCACCTCATAACGGTCGCGCTGCCAATATTCCTGCTCTTTCAAATGCTCACGCAGCGCATCCAGTGAGCGGCGAATATACAAGGGTTCCTCACCATAGAGCAGCGTAATCGGCTTGATCTCAAAGTTCGGGTTTTGCAGCTGCTTTAAAAAAGCCGGAGCCATAATCATACATCGACACCCTCTGCGTTAATCATTTCGCTGGCTCGGCCCGCGCGCGATTAATCCGATCAATAATTTGCGAGGCGATATCCGCCGCCATCTGCTGCTGAATCGAACGCAACTCGCGATTTGAAGCCAAAGCGGCGGCGTTATCGATCCGTCGATCACGATACGTTTGAACAGACGTGTCGAGAATGTCTTTTTCGGTCGCCACTTCCTGCACTTGAATCGGTTGCGTCATTTTAATCAACTGTGACGCAGCATCCCCTTGACCACTGATACTGGTATTAGAAGAGATGTATTGGGTCGGCGAAAAACGCAAGACCACCTCGGCTTGCGCCACATTATCAACCACTTTTACGTCCGTTGACCTCAACTGTTGAGTCAAGGCTCGTAAAATATCCGAACGCACGCCGTCAGTACTTTCAAACTTAATGGACTTAAATCCCGCCACCGCATTCGGTCCGGTGCCTTTTAAGTGGAAACCACAGCCGTTCAAACTCATGCTCAGCGCGATCATGGTCAGCCAGGCGCCAAACATCCAGGCCTGGGAAAGTCGTCCAAACAACTCGCGAGTCGCAGCCATCAGCCTTTCACCACCAAGTTCACCAAGCGACCTGGCACCACGATTTCCTTAACGATTTCTTTGCCTTCGATGAATTTTTGCGCCTGCTCGTTGGCTTTGGCCGCGGCGAGAATCGTATCTTTGTCAGCGTCGGCCGCCACTTCCACTTTACCGCGCAACTTACCGTTCACCTGAATCATCATTTCAATTTCGTCTTTCACCAACGCGGCTTCATCCACTTTTGGCCAAGCCGCATTCAAGACCAAACCATCATGCCCCAGGGCTTCCCACAGAGCTTGCGAAATATGCGGCGTCATCGGCGACAGCATCAACACCAGGCTTTCCAGCGCTTCCTGCACCACCACACGTCCAGCGTCGGAATCGCCCTTGAAACGGCTAATATCATTCACCAACTCCATCATGGCGGCAATGGCGGTATTGAAATGCATACGACGCCCCATGTCGTCAGACACTTTCTGTAGCGTGGCATGCAACTTCAAGCGCAAGGCTTTTTGTTCCTTATCCAACCCCTCATTGTCTGCACTGGCGGCCACAACACCTTGTTCAACATGGCCTTGTACCAAACGCCAAACGCGGTTCAAAAAGCGATGCGCCCCTTCCACGGCAGAATCCGACCATTCCAAGGTCTGTTCCGGCGGCGAAGCAAACATAATGTAAAGTCGCAAGGTATCGGCCCCGTATTGGTCAATCAACACCTGCGGATCGATGCCGTTGTTTTTCGACTTGGACATCTTAATCACACCGCCGTACTGAACTTCAGTGCCGTCACTCTTCAAACGCCCTTTAATGACGGCGCCTTTATCGTCCTTGACCGGCTCGACATCCAGCGGTGAATACCAGGTTTGTTTGCCTTTTTCGTCTTGGCTAAACCAGCTTTCCGCCAACACCATACCTTGCGTCAACAGATTTTTAAACGGTTCGTCGGACGATACCAGTCCTTCGTCACGCATCAGTTTATGGAAGAAGCGTGCGTAAAGCAGATGCAGAATCGCATGCTCAATACCGCCGATGTATTGGTCCACCGGCAACCAATGGTCGGCAGCTTGTTTGTCCAACATCGCATCGCTGGTGGCACGCGAGGTATAGCGTGCGTGATACCAGGACGATTCGAAGAAGGTATCAAAGGTATCGGTTTCCCGCTTCGCCGGGCCACCGCATTGCGGACACTCGCAGCGCTTAAAGCTGTCGAGTTTCGCCAATGGCGAACCGGAGCCGTCCGGCACGATGTCTTCCGGCAAACGCACCGGTAAATCTTTTTCCGGCACTGGCAAAGCGCCACAGGCCGGGCAATAAATCACCGGAATCGGACAGCCCCAGTAACGCTGACGGGAAATCCCCCAGTCGCGCAAACGGAAATTGGTTTGTTTTTCACCCAAGCCAAGTTCACTCAAGGCTTTCGCCATTTCATGCAAGGCTTGTTTCGATTTCAAACCGTCGAATTGACCGGAGTTAATCAACACACCTTTCTCGGTGTAAGCGGCTTCGGATACATCCGGGGCTTCGTCCGCTTTCGGTGCAATAACGGTTTTCATCGGCAAATCGTACGCTTTAGCAAATTCATAATCACGCTGATCATGCGCCGGCACCGACATCACCGCGCCGGTTCCATAGCCCATTAGCACAAAGTTGGCCGCCCAAACCGGCAGTTCTTTGCCGGTCATCGGGTGCTTAACACGGATGCCGGTATCGACGCCTTTTTTCTCCATGGTTTCCATGTCCGCTTCGGCGGTGGAAATGTGAGAACATTCTTCAATAAACCGTTCCAGCGGTTCGTTGTTCAATGAAGCTTTACGGGCCCACGGATGGTCGGCCGCGACGGCCACATAAGTGACCCCCATCAATGTATCGGGACGAGTGGTATAGACTTTCAGGTTACCGTTGGACGCATCCAAACCGGACGCCACCGGGAATTCGATTTCCAACCCGGTGGATTTACCAATCCAATTCTTCTGCATGGTTTTGACCTGCTCCGGCCAACCGTCCAACTGATCTAAATCCTGCAACAATTCTTCGGCATAATCGGTGATCCGCAGGAACCATTGCGCAATTTCCTTACGCTCCACCGGTGCACCGGAACGCCAGCCTTTACCATCGATAACCTGTTCGTTGGCCAGGACAGTTTGGTCAACCGGGTCCCAATTCACCACCGACAGTTTGCGATACACCAGTCCTTTCGACATCAAGCGAGTGAACAACCATTGTTCCCAACGGTAATATTCCGGATGACAGGTGGCCACTTCTCGCTCCCAGTCATAGCCCAACCCCAGCGATTTCAGCTGATTGCGCATGTAGTCAATGTTCTGATACGTCCATTTTGCCGGCGCCACCTTATGGTCCATGGCGGCATTTTCCGCCGGCAAACCGAACGCATCCCACCCCATTGGCTGCAAGACATTTTTGCCCTGCATACGCTGAAAGCGCGACACCACATCACCGATGGTATAGTTACGGACATGCCCCATGTGCAGCTTACCGCTCGGGTAAGGGAACATGGAAAGACAGTAGAATTTTTCACGGCTGTCGTCTTCCGTGGCGGTGAAAACACCCTGCTCTTCCCAGACCTTCTGGATGGCCGTTTCAAGTGTTTGCGGTTGGTAATCGTTTGTCGGTTCAGGCATGGATTCTGTTGTCATGTCACGCGTTCTTTTTGGTATGATTAAAAGATAAATGAAATGCGGATGATTATAACAAATTAGAGGACCGATACATGAGCGAAAATAAAATGCTGGCCGCCTACCGCCACTTGTTGGAACAAGCCAAGGAATCCATGATTCGCGCCGACATGAAAAGCTGGGATTTGCTCGGTCAAGCCGTTGAGAAAGTCCAGCAGGAAGAAAGTGTTCTCGAGCAACTAACCGACAAACAACTGGAACAGGTTCAGGAGGATGTCAAAGCGGACATTCATAAAATCGCCGAATATCTAAACGACTTTGATAAAGGTGTAGAAGAGTTTGTCGATATGGATTTAGCGGTGATTGAAAAATACCTGGAAGAAAAAGCCTTGAGCCTGGCCGATCCGACGGAACTGATGATTTTACGTTTGCGCTTGAATGCCGCTATGAATGCCGATTGAGGAGGTTCAAGCTCACCATTAAAACCACCAGGCCTGGCCAAAACAGGCCTGATTCGCCACGTTCATGTGTCTTTAGTTTTTTCAGAACGGCCAGCTTGAAACTTCAACCACACCAACAGCCCCAACACACCGAACATCAAAATAAGAATCGGCCATTGGCGCCACTGCACAAACGGCGTTTCGCCTTCATAAGGTTGCACTTCGCCACGAAGCACTCCGACTTCATACGGCGGGATTTCCGCTTTCACCTGTCCATTGGTCCCAACAATAATGGTGTAACCGGTATTGGTACTGCGAGCAATCTCGCGCCCCAATTCCAAAGCACGCATTTGCACGTCCTGAACTTGTTGGGCCGGCTCTAAGGTATGGGCAAACCAGGCGTCGTTACTGACGGTAATTAAGAAGTCCGATTGGCGCGCAGAATCGATTAACTCTTCCCCAAACGCCATCTCATAACAAACCGACAAGCCAACCGAATATTCCCCTAAACGCATTGGTGCCTGGTCATCCGATCCCGACGTGAACTCGGAAAACGGAACATTAAACAATTCGCTTAAAGGCTGCAAGACACTCGAGAAAGGAAAAAACTCACTGAACGGCACCAAATGTTTTTTCTGATATTGCTGCTCGGGATTATGCGCGTTCACGATGGCGTTGTAATAATGACGATGCGATTCATCACGGGTGATGACGCCCAACAAAATATCGGTATCCAGCAACTTTGCATCCCGAATAAACGACCGCAAAGCACCGCGCGCCACCACATCGTAATACGCCGGCACCGCCGTTTCAGGCCACACAACGATGTCCGCATCCAGGTTTTGTTTCGTCAAACCGACATAGCGCTTCAGCGTGGGCAAGAATTCCTTTGACAACCATTTATCATCCTGCGAGACATTCCCTTGCAACAATGCCACGTCCACCGGTTTATCTTTGGGGGAAACCCATTCAACATTCTTTAAACTGGCGCCGGTCAACCATAACACGGCCAACACCAAACTCGCCCCCACCCAGGCTCGAGATTGCACCAACCAGAGCAAAATACCCGCCGTAATCGCCACCGCCCAACTGACGCCCAACACACCAAACACCGGCGCATAACCGTCCAACCAGGTCATCAAATGGGTATTGCCGGTCATCAAAAACGGAAAACCGCCGAATAAGGTTGCCCTAACCCATTCCGCAAACACCCAAACCGCCGGCATGACCACGACCCAGTTGAAACCTCGACGATGCGCGGTTTTCAAGCGGGCCACCAACCAGCCGGCTAAAATAAAATACAGAGTCAAAAACAAGATGAAACACAATACCGCCAGGACCGCCAGGACCAAATTCATTTCCGCGAACAGATAAATGCTGGAAATCAGCCAACTGACGCCGGTTCCGAAATACCCCAAACCAAACCCCAAACCGATTTGCATTGACTGAAACGGGGTTTCCGATTTTTGCCACAGCCAGAAAAGGCCGCCGAGTGAAATCAAGGCCAACGGCGCAATGGCGACGGGCGCATGCGCAAACACCATCAGCGCGCCTAGTAAAACGGCGCTCATCATCGGCTTATCAGGTTTAAAAAAGGAAAAGAGTCGTTTCATGGTGGGAAGCTAAAGCGTTATGACTTCTCCAGCGTTTCGGCGCTTTCAGGGGGTTCGAGTGACGCATCTGCTGACGCTTCATCTTCCTCGACCTCGTCAAACACCGAGCGTTCTTCAACCAAAAAGCTTTCCACGCGGCGCTCATCGGCCTTGAAGACGGTGAACTGAAGCCCTTCAATCTCAAACACTTCACCTTCTTCTGGAATTTTGCCAAGACGTTTGGAGACCATACCGCCGATGGTTTCCAACAGTTCATCTTCAAAAACGGTATTGAAGAATTTATTGAATTCATCCAGTGAGGTGATGGCTTTGACGGAATAGGCACCGGACAAATGCTTTTGAATATTATCTTCGTCTTCGTCGTGTTCGTCTTCAATGTCGCCAACAATCTGCTCCAGAACGTCTTCAATGGTCACCAGACCGGCCACTTCACCGTATTCGTCCACCACTAAAGCCATATGGTTGCGACTGTTCTTGAATTCGCGCAACAACACATTCAAACGCTTGCTTTCGGTCACCAAGGCCGGGGTACGATACAGTTCGACCAACTGGGATTTATCGGTCAACTCATGCTTAACCACGGCACGCAACACATCCTTGGCCAGCAGAATTCCGATGACTTCGTCGGTTTCGGCGGAAATCACCGGATAACGCGAGTGAGCGGCATCCAACATTTTTTCCAGAATGACATCCAATTCATCCGCTTCATCCACACAAGACATTTGTACTTTCGGAATCATCACATCGCGCACACGCGCTTCCGAAACGTTCAAAACCCCTTGAATCATTAAAAGCGCATCTTTATCAATCAAGTCTTGCGCTTGGGCTTCCTGCAAAAATGAATCCAAATCTTCCCGACTCTCCGGCTCGTCTGAAAAAAGCTTCGATAGCTTTTCAAACCACGAAGAGCCGCTACTACTGTCACTCATGGGTTTTTCTCACTCCCGTTACATTACACAATTGGTTTTCAGCCAAGTTATTGGCCTCGCGTTTAACCCTAATCTTTTTCATAAGGGCCTTCAAATCCGAGACCTCTCAGAATTTCCGTTTCCAGCGCTTCCATTTCATTAGCCTCATCGTCTTCCAGATGATCCATGCCTTGAAGGTGTAGGCAACCATGGACAATCATATGCGCCCAATGGGCCGTCATGGCTTTACTTTGTTCGGCGGCTTCCGTTTTCACCACCGCGGCGCTGATGATTAAGTCACCCAAATAAGGCAGTTCTTCGCCCAAATCCAGCAGGCCTGGTGGATTTTCAAACGGGAAAGACAGCACATTGGTCGGCTTGTCTTTACCGCGATAATCACGGTTAAGTTGTTGAATCTCGTCCCGATCCACCAAACGAATCGTTAATTCGGTTTCGCCCATTCCCCAATCTTCCAGTAACGCGGCGTCCACCCATTCAAGACATTGCTCGAACGTTGGTAAATCAGCTTCGTCGACTTCATTCGTCGCCACCTGAAAATCCAAATGTATCATTTTGCCGCACTCCTTCTGTCGAATTGATCATAGGCTTGAACAATTTTCTGAACCAGATTGTGTCGAACCACATCCTTGGATTGGTAGAAAGTGAAACCGATTCCCGGCACCCCTTCCAATACCTCAATCACATGTCTGAGACCGGATTTTTGGTTTTTCGGTAAGTCGCACTGGGTAATGTCACCCGTAATCACCGCCTTGGAACCAAACCCGATACGGGTCAAAAACATTTTCATTTGTTCGGTGGTGGTGTTCTGAGCTTCATCCAAAATAATGAACGATTCGTTTAAGGTGCGGCCACGCATAAAAGCCAAAGGGGCCACTTCAATCACATGCTTTTCCATCAAACGCTCAACCGTTTCAAAACCGAGCATTTCAAAAAGCGCATCAAATAGCGGTCGCAAATAGGGATCCACTTTTTGATTCAAGTCTCCGGGCAAAAACCCAAGTTTCTCACCGGCTTCCACCGCTGGACGCGTCAAAATAATTCGGCGCACTTCTTCGTTTTCCAACGCTTCCACTGCCGTGGCAACCGCCAAATAGGTTTTTCCGGTACCGGCGGGGCCAATACCAAAACTGACGTCGTAATCCTTGACCGATTGAATGTAATTGGCTTGATTGGCATTACGCGTACGAATGACTTTCTTGCGGGTTTTAATCAATAACTGCTCGTCATCCATGGTTTTTGCTTCTTCAAATCCGAGCGACTGAAGCGCCAAATGAATTCTTGGCGGGTCCAACACTTCTTTTTGCGCCGTATCATACAAGTCACGCAAAAACTGTTCAGCCTTGACAAGGCGATCACTCAAACCGGTCACACTGAACTGGAACCCGAGGTGGTTGATTTCCACCCCCAAACGCAGCTCCAGCTGCGACAAATGCTCACTCTGCCAGCCACACAGGTTGACCAGAGCGTCGTTGTTTTCAGGCGATAGATAAAATTGTACGGTATGAAGCGTCGTCAAAGGGCGTAACCACAAGTAAAACGAGTGTTAAAAATTCATCATAATGAAAATGATAGTAGATTACAACGCATAAAATTGACGCTGCTCAAACTTGTCGGCTTCGGGGGTTGCAATCAATTTCCCCTTCAAAGAATTCGTATAGGCTTCTTCAATGAAAACATCGACAAACTGCCCGATCAGTTCCGGAGCACCTTCAAAATTCACCACTCGATTGTTCTCCGTTCGCCCGGAAACCTCACTGGCGGAGTTTCGCGACAAACGTTCGACCAAAACACGCTGCGTCGTGCCAACCATCGCCTCGCTAATGGCCGCCGTTTGCTCATTCAATAGGGTTTGCAGCGCCTGCAGGCGACGCTTTTTAGTGTGCATATCAACATCATCCGGTAAACTGGCGGCCGGCGTTCCCGGGCGCGGACTATAGATAAAACTAAAAGAGCGGTCGTAGTTCATATCTTGAACCAAAGCCAAGGTTTCTTTGAAATCATCACAGGTTTCACCCGGGAAACCGACAATGAAATCACCGGACAAGCTCAGGTCTGGTCGAATTTGGCGAATTTTACGGATGGTCGCCTTATATTCCAACGCCATGTGATTGCGTTTCATCATCGCCAACACACGATCCGATCCGGATTGGATCGGCAAATGCAAATGCGACACCAATTCCGGCACTTCCGCATAGCAGTCGATCAGGCTTTGGGTCATTTCATTCGGGTGAGAGGTGGTGTAACGAATACGGTCAATCCCCTCCACTTCGCGCACGGCATGAATCAAAACGGCCAAATCGGCCATATCGCCATCCGGCATCTCACCGCGGTAGGCGTTTACGTTCTGCCCCAGCAGGTTCACCTCACGCACACCTTGTTCTGCCAGCGCTTCCACTTCGGCCATCACATCGGCGAACGGCCGACTGAACTCCTCCCCGCGCGTGTAAGGCACCACGCAGAAAGTACAGTACTTGGAGCAACCTTCCATGACGGAAACAAACGCTGACACGCCATTCGATTCCGGAGCGGCCAAATTATCAAACTTCTCGATTTCTGGAAACGAAATATCAATCACGGCACGTTTTTTAACTTTACGGTTTTGAGCACTTTCATCACGCAAAGCCAAAGCTTCGTCAATCATCGCCGGCAAACGGTGCAGTGTCTGCGGGCCAAAAATCACGTCCACCAAAGGTGCGCGTTGACGAATCACATCCCCTTCCTGAGAGGCGACACAACCGCCCACGGCAATAATGCGATTGCCTTTTTCCGCTTTCCATTTTTTCCAGCGCCCCAGTTCGTCAAACACTTTTTCCTGAGCTTTTTCACGCACGGAACAGGTGTTCAAAATCAGCATATCGGCGGCTTCCGGCGTTTCCACCAGCGCCAGGCCGTAGGTTTTTTCCAGAAGTTTTGCCATGCGATCCGAATCGTATTCATTCATCTGACACCCGTAGGTTTTTATGAATACGCCTCCGGTGAACGGGGACTCGTGCGCTTGTAATGCTGAACTTGATACTGACATATACGTGACCTTAAACCACCAACAACCTTAAAACTTTCGCCTTTTTTAGGCCGATTTTGTTGATTCAAGCCCGAAAACTTCATAAATTTGCGCTAAGATCGCGCCGGACCTTGTTTTCACAAGGAAATTTTCGAAGAAGTGTCGTATCCACGATTACGACCGACTGAGAAAATATTTCTTGTGGAATCAAGGAGCAAGCGAGATGGGGCTTAATTTATGAACTTTCGGGCTAGATAATAAAATTCAAAAATTAGGGCAAGTATTCTACCACAGCGAATACCGCGACATCGAACTATTGCATGACATCGCGCAACACGGACGTCAGAAAGCAAAAAACCCGTCAGAGACGGGTTTTTCATATCGGAATATCAAAAGCGATTACAATCGATAACACAAGTCGTAAGTGGCCGTTCCATCAATCACATAATCCTGATCATTGCTGCTCTGTATCGCGCCCCGATTAGCCGCACCATCGTCAAACTGACGATCAACAATATCGGCCACATCCCCCGGCATATTCATAAAACAAACAAAACTCCCCTGGGCATTATCATAAGGATTTTGTTTCACTTCAACCCTGCCCCCAAAAGAATGCGTCGGCGACAAATTACCCGAGCCTTTCATCAAGCCCGCTTCTCTTAATTGCGCCCAAAAAGCGCCATTCTCACCATCTTCCAACTGGCCATCACCATCGCCCGCCTCAGTAGCCGTGGCAATGGAGGAATCTTTATCATCACCCGGCATCACATTGTAACGATCCTTATACGTCGACACAGCCGAAATTATGTTCTGGGCATCGTTATTCACATTTTTCACCTTGGCACCCCGAATCATCTCCTGCCCTTTCAAGACTCCCCCTAAGACCAGGCCGACAATCACCAGTACAATGGCTATTTCAACCAACGTAAACCCACGTTGTTTTGAATTGTTATGTGTTTGCGCCATGCTTCTTCCCCAGACATCAAAAATAAAAAACCGCATAATTTTAGTTTAATTCTCCAAAACAATCAGCAAAAGAGTAAAAGTTATTTAATCTTTTCACTGAGTTACCGCGTTTAAAATTGCACAATAAACCCGAATCGCTCTTCGGTGTGTTCCAACTGAATCGAACCACCAATGGTCGATAGTAATTCACGGGCAATAAACAGCCCAAGCCCCATGCCACTGTCCGAGGTCGACCAAAAAGGCTCAAACAGACGCTCCACCGGGACATTTAACTCAAAGTTTTTTTCGTAAATATACAGGCGAACTTCACAGGCTTCGCTGATTTCAATATGTACTTGCTTTTCATAGCAGCCGTGATCTTTAAAGTTTTCCAGCACGCTTTTAACCACCTGATCAAAAAGCGTCCGGGACAACTCGCACTCTGCATCGCCCTGCAAACAATAATGCAACTCCAGCCCTTTGGCAACTTTATGCACCTCTTTGGCCAATGAAAAACGTTCAACATCCTGCAAAGGCTTGTTTGGCTGAGTCATCTGCTGAATGGTTTTATCCGCCCGTTCCGTCACCGTCGGCATCATCGTTTTCAAATGTTCAACCAGCGTGATTTTCTGTGCGTCGGTTTTCGTCCCCTTGACCTGCTCGGACAAAAGCATAATAAACTGAGCAATATTTTTAATATCATGTTGCACAAACAGCTGATATTTTTCCAAACGCTTCTGAGACAACAAAAACTCCGAGGTTTTGCCGGACACATCCAATTCCAACAGTACCTTGAAGTTTTGCAGCACTAGGTTCGCCAGTAACAGGTTTTCCCCGCGAATACGCCCTGATGTCAGGTTCAAGCGAATACTGATTCCCCACTCGGCAATACTGATTGGGTAAGATTCCGTTCCGGACTCACCATGCTGAATGGCTTTCCGCTCACCAAACCATTGAATTTCGCCTTGTAGACTCTTAAATCCTGCGGCTTCCAAAATCGGCCAGGCCTGATCGACAAAATCCAGAACATCCTGATTGACCTGACGATTAATCAGATAAAGCCTTAACAAATAGTCTCGCAAACGATTACTTTGCAGTCGCAAATACAAGATCACGGCAAACAGAGTGATGCCCACCAGCAGCAACCCCAAAGCCAAGTCAATACTAGGCTGAATGGGCATCAGTCGCGCTCCAACCCGTATTTATTAATCAGGTAATAGACGTTTTCGCGCTTCAACCCCAAACGCCGTGCAACTTCATGCACATTAAAATTGGTATCACTCAAGACCTGTCGCAATAATTTCAACTCGGCGGCGTTGCGGGCTGATTTCACCCCAACGCCCATCTCCAAATCCAACTCGACTTTTTGAACGCCTTCCTGCTCTTTTAGCTTTTGGGCTTGCGCCAAAAAGAGCATGGCACGCTCGATGGCTTGCGCCAATTGCTCATTCGACACCGGCTTGGCCAAAAAATCAAAGGCGCCGTGCTTAATCGCTAAGTAGGAAGTGGCATCCGCATCCTGCCCCGTCAATACAATCACTTTAATGCTTTTAGTCGAATCCGCCACCCAATCCAGCACCTTCAACCCTTCTTCCGCTGAGTGTTCATTCGGTGGCATCCCCATATCCAATAACACCACATCAATCGTTTCGGCTTCCAGGATATCAATGGCTTGGCTACTGGAAGCCGCTTCATAGGCATCATAGCCAAAGCCCTTGACGGAAAGGGCCAACATACCTCTCAAGGCTAAATCATCATCCACTACTAAAACATTTTTCATGCTCACCTCTTTGTTTCACAACACCACTCCTGCGCTATAGAGCGCCAGGGTGGTTTTTCATATAATGCGATTTAATTTCATAGGCCGACACCCCAACGATTTCATCATCAAAGAAACCATCTTGCCCCGCCAAAGGCGCATAACCACCTTGCCAAAAAAAACGATTCCCGTCACAATTTTCTTGCTCCTGGGCAGGTCGGTCCATGCAAGCCGGCAAACCACGCTGATTAAACGCCACCAACAAAAGTGGAACCGCTTCCAACTGCATTGGCGCAGAACCATCGCATGACGCCCCGCCGCTGGCACACACATCGTAATTCCCGACCCCACTTTCAGATGCCGTCGGAGGCGTATTCAGTATGAACACCGGCAAATTTCCACCGGCACAACTGATTCCGCAAAAAAAACTGGCCGAACGAGTCGAATCCTGCAACGCCGACAACGATGTCGCTTCAGCATTGACAACATAATGCAATCCAACGCCAAACCCATCGCGGACATCCGCCAATCGCAAACCAATATCACGATAAGGCACGTCGCCGGAAACCGCTTCGCAGGCTTGATTGGTTCTGTTTTCCAAGCCATCCCCCGTCGTATCCGGGCAAGGTAAAAAACCATTCACAACCAAAAACGACAACAAGGCTTGCTTGGTTTGTGCCAACGCCTGTTCGCTCTCAGTGTATTTCACTTGCTCCCGCTGCGAACTCAACACCGACAAAGCACCGGCGGCCAGCAAGCCAACAATCATCAACACCAACGCCAGTTCGACCAGTGAAAACCCCGCTTGCTGTTTAGTCTTAATGCGATTCAAAGCCATTCACCTCAACCATCGCTTGCTTGACATCAAATACATTCAGCCAACTTAAAAAGTCATCTTGCGGGCGGCCCCGGTCCAAACGGAAATCCGCATCGCCATCGCAATTTTCCAATTCCATGGCATTCGTCATCGTTTGATTATCGCAATTTAACCAGGCCTGCTCGCCATTTCGCCCAAACGACACCACCATCGCGACAATCCCGTTATCGAGTTCATCGCCCTGCGCATCCAACACCACCATATTCTTTAGCCCGTCGGCATTGTCCACTCCCACCGGCGGCGTGTCCAGGCTAAAATACGGCGGCGCATCCACGCTTCTCGGCTCATGGTCAAAATCACATTCGCTCGGGCAAGCCCCATCGGCTCGGGCATCGCCGCAATCACAATAGAACAGCTTCGTATCGGGACAAAAGCCCGACTCGCTCGGACGCGAACGCGGCCCTTGCTGCCCGAACACACTGGCGGTTTCACATACATCATTAATATCGTCTTTATTTTCAGACCGCGCGTTCACTCGATAATAAAATGGATTCCCCCAAGCATCCTTCGTCGGCACCCCCAGCTGAACCGACGGCAAAAAACCGGATCGCTCTTTACAGGTATCACTGGAAGAACGGCGATCCTCATGCCCATCTCCGTCGATATCCGGGCAAGGCAAATACCGATTCACTTTTAAAAAGGTCAACAAACTGTCTCGAATTTCTTGAACTTGGAGGCGCGTTTCCTTGGATTTTTCGGTATAAGTGGTCACACCCGTAAACTTTAAATAACTTCCCGCTAACAAACTGATCAGCAACAAAGCGAGCACCAGCTCTATCAACGAAAACCCGGCCGCCGGATTTTTCGATGACATCATCATGAACACTCTCCCAGCCAAGCACGCCAGCCGCTGCCGGATGGATTATCTTCAGCATCATAGTCATTCAACCAATACGCGGATTCCAGCGGCACTTCGGCCAAACGTTGCTGCTGGGAGCATAAGCGCCCCAGCATCGACTCTCGCCACTCATCCAAAGTAATCCCGACCACCAAATCATTCACGCCAATATTTGCATTCGACTCACTGAAAAAGAAACGGTCACCATCCGCATTGCCATTTACCCGAGCGCCGCTTTCATCATAGCGTCGATCCAAATAATCTCCGATTCGAGCTTGAGCATTACCGGCCTGCGTTCGATCTTGCGCGTAGCCATCCGGAAACACCTTCACGGCATTCGGGAAAATAATCAACGCCACATAACCTTCACGGCCATTCAAGTCAATCCAAGGTGGCGTACCATCTGGAAGTACACTCGAACCCGAATCCGGCGCTTGCGCTGGACTCAATGAAGGATTCAACGGCGCATAACGACCCGTTGAACCATTATTGTAAGCGTTATTTCCGTTCACAAAACGCTCATCGACCACATAATAAAACTGCTTAGGCTGCAAACCCCCGAAAAAAATATTACGCGTCGTAAAACCGATTGGTAAAAAACCATACACAAAACCGGTCGTATCGTCGGAACTATTTCTCGGGTTACCGCAAGACGTTTCCGCACCGAGTACCGAACCGTCGCCGTCCAAGTCCGGACATGGAAAGTATCCCAGGCCTGGTATTTTTTCAGATTCTTTATAGGTACGGGTATTGGAGTGCAGGTCACTTAAATAAAGTTCCGGTTGAAATTGCGCATACTTGAGCAACTGCTGCTTAACATCGTTCAATTGATGCAAGGCTGTCAGGCGCGTTTGATCTTGATTTTGAAACAACCAATTTTTGGCATACAGCCCGAAAAAAGCGGTCGCACCGAGCACCATGATCACGATGATCACGCCAAAAACAAAACCGGATTGATTGCGCGTCAAATTAGCCCCTCCCTATCTCAAAGCTAAAATACACAGAAGTCCAGCCGCATGCAATGTAAAAGATTTTTACGTCAGCGCGAGTGTTCAACAATAACTGAGGTTCGTAAAAACAAAAAAAGCGGGCCAAGGCCCGCTTAAAACTAACTATAAGGAGGAATAAATGCTTATTTGATATCAAATGTTGTTGAGATACCCAAAATCAAATAGTTTTGCAGGTAACCGTCGCCATCGGCATCTTCTTCCCAGTTACCCGTATAAGTAATGGAACCATCTACACTTTTGAACAGTTCACGAGAGTACGTTAGGTTCAAATAAGTGTTCACCGCACCGTCTTTGGTTTCACCAGTAGACATGTCCCAATCATCGTAACCAAGTTCAGCCGAAATCGGCCCGATATCGCCACTTACATTTACATTGTAGTAATTGGTTGTTGAATCACCGTCAGAGTTTTCAGCATCATAAATACCTGGGTTAAACGCTAAGGTCACACCACCGAAACCAACAGATAGGTTCAATTCGTTATACATATCATCAAAGGCGTTAGTATAGAAATAACCGATATAACCGATACCTAGATCAACACCGCCGAAGCTACCGCCCCAACCGCCATAAGCATCAATTTCCATACCGTTTTGACCTTGGTCACCCTCATCAACATTAGATGCCCAAGTACCAAGATAAAAACCTGAATCAGATTCATAGTCAATACCGCCTTGACCGGCTGCGCCTGTTTGTTTAAGACCACGGAAGACATACGTTGAAACCGCACCCATATTTCCAGTCACGCCCGCTTGAGTGGTAGCCGGTGCAACAGAAACCGCCGCAGAAGAAGCGATGGCCATGGAAACTAAAAGTGACTTAACAGAAAAGGTTTTTTTCATTTTGATACTCCAAGTTTTACAGATAATGACTTAATAAAAATCAACCACTATATAGAAAGGAGCGTACCAAAAAACTAAAAATACTTAAGTAACAATAACTTAATAAAACAATGCGCAAATAATTGAGGAATAATTAACAAAAATAACGCATTTCTGTAATATATTGCACCATAATATTTTTTTTGCACCAAATCACCACAACTTATTGCCTTGCTGCTCTTGCTCTAACACCCACTCCTGAAAGGCCGGCGGACCATAAGCCAAGGTCAATGGATTTTTTTCCAAAACGGACACTTCCGGATCCTGCATCTGATAAATCAAAGGGCGCATTTTTTGTTCAGCATGTTGCATCAACCATTGCAAGGTTTTTGGTGGAATCTCTCGCCCTACCGGGACAGCCAAGTCGACATCCAAGCCTTGCCAAGACAGGACTGAATCCAAAACCAAAGCGCCGCACTCGTTAGGACGAAAATCATCCGGTAAAAAACTTCCGGACTTCACCCAGGCACATTCAAATTTTCGACATGGATCCACCGGACGATTATCATAATCATCACACCCTTCCCCCGTACTGTGCGGACATGGATGCCCCGGATAGGCTTCACAGCCTTTTACCGTTATCTGTACCCAACCATCACAACAGGCCGTGCAAGGCTGACATTGACGCATAACATTCCCCATTCATTAATTGTCATGATTTTGTAATTCAATTGTGACATATCATAACATAAGCCCAGACCACTCACCGCCAGGCCTAGCGAAAATGGTTTGTGCAACAAATCAGTGTAGACCCCATATTTTTAGCCAAAAACAAAAAAGCCCCGCATAAGCGGGGCTTCCGTTTTTAACTTAGCGACTTGCTAGTGCAAGCAACTAAATTAGAACTTGTGAACCAGACCAATAGAGAAAGCACTTGATTCAGACTTATCGCTATCGCCAGCAACTACTGAACCATCAGCTGTTGCAACTTTGTCTAGGTAAGCATATTCTGCATACACTTTTGTTTTCTTGCCTAGAGAGTAGTCTAGACCCAATGCATAGTTGGTAGAATCATCATACTTCTCGCCGTTCGCTTTATCACGATCCACTTGAGAGATCTTAACTTTAGGCATGAAGTTACCGATTTTGTAACCAACGTTTGCTTGGATGTTAGTACCTTTTTTCTCAGAATCATCAAGCGCTTTACCAGAGAAATCTTGATACATCAAGTTAGCCACTAAACCTGCAATCGTGTACTGAGCTGACAAACGAAGTTCATTCGCTGACTCACCAATAGCGTCTTTAGCCCAGATGTTGTAAGCACCTGACAAGAATAAACCTTTCTTCTTAGAACCGTACATAGCTGCGAATGACATAACATCAGACAAACTAGCTTCTTTATCCGTATTATTGTTTGGAACAGACTTACCTTTAGGCACAAACGCCGCAAGTAATTTAACGCCGCCGAAAGAAGGTGATACATAGGCTAAAGTGTTTGAAACACGATCTTCACCACCTTTACCAGTTACACCCAGACCACCAGACATTGGCTTAAGATCCGCCAAGCCAGAGTCGTTAAACAAGTCTTTTGGTTGAGACATTTTGAAAGGCGTATCGTGACGACCGGCCAAAACTGTACCGAAACCACCAGCCAAACCTACATATTGGTTACGACTCTTAAGGCCTTCACCGTCGTCGATATTGACTTGAAACTCTAGTTTATAAACGGCTTTTAAGCCATTGCCCAAATCGGAAGAACCCTTCACACCGATACGCGATGCACGAGAATTAATTTGTGTACCAGATTCAGTTTTAACCTTATCACCAGCAGCGTCTTTAACGTCGTACTGTTCAACGGCCATATTGATTTTACCGTAAACGGTAGGAGCGTCAGCCATAGCGACAGGAGCGGCGATAGCAGAAGCAACTGCTAGAGCAACAATATTCTTTTTCATGGAATAGTTTCCTATATGTAGTTAGTTTTGAAATTTGCCCACGCAATGTGAACTTGCTGGCAACTATATTGAGTTTCAGAGAGCTGCGCAACCTTTTTTCAAAAAAAAACAACAAAAATTGCATGTGTTGTTTTTTTACAACACAATTCGTGAGTTTACTTACCCTTTAACGCATGAAGCCCGCGTTCTAAAAAGCGCCGGCCTTCACTTCAATAAACTGTATGTCTAAATGTTTACCCCCCTCCAAAATAAAAAACCATCTCGACAGAGTTGCCATTAAATTTTTCTTTTTCATGTATTCGTTTTTTTAATTTCGCCACCGAAATTCGCTTTCTTGTCATGTGTGTCAGAAGGTTAAGCGTTCGAAAAGCCCGGCCGGCCGCGATTCGTAATTTTTACCCCAAAATGTTTATTGGGGGCGTCATCCTCTTCTAGCAAATTTTTTATCAATTTTGGTTATTTTTTAGGCTTGATTTACACCATGGTTTGCACTATATTTTGTTAAGGATTTAGATTGTCTAACTATATATAGTGTAAAATTCAAAATATAAGCACTAGGTTACTTTTCCCTTTTTAAGTCCCACTATACGATACTCATATAACCAACTGAAAACATTAAAAAGATTGCGAACTATGTCTAAAGAAACCATGAACGTCACAAAACGCAACGGTAAAACCGAGCCGATTGATTTAGAAAAAATCCACCGCGTCATCACTTGGGCGTCGGAAGGCTTGGAAAACGTTTCCGTCTCCGAAGTCGAACTTCGATCTCATATTCAATTTTACGACGGCATGAAAACCGCCGACATCCATGAGACCATTATTAAATCCGCTGCCGATTTGATCTCAGAGTCCGCGCCGGATTACCAGCACTTGGCGGCACGTCTGGCGATTTTCCACCTTCGCAAGAAGGCCTTTGACCGCTTTACCCCACCCACTTTGTTTGAACACGTCAATAAAATGGTCCGCAATCACCTATATGACACTCAACTATTGGACGACTATACAAAAGCGGAATTCGACGAACTGGACAACTACATCAAACACGAACGCGACATGAACTTCAGTTACGCCGCCGTGAAACAGTTGGAAGGCAAATACCTGGTTCAAAACCGCGTGACCGGCAAAATTTACGAAAGCCCGCAATTTATTTATATGCTCATTCCAATGAGTTTGTTCGCCCATTATCCGAACGAAGCAGAAGAAGGCAAAACCCGTCTGGATTACATTAAGCGCTTCTACGATGCGGCCTCGAATTTTAAACTGTCACTGCCAACGCCAATTATGTCCGGCGTTCGTACCCCGACACGCCAATTCAGCTCTTGCGTATTAATTGAATGCGGTGACTCGCTGGACTCCATTAACGCAACATCTTCTTCCATTGTGAAATACGTTTCACAACGTGCCGGAATTGGCATCAACGTGGGTCGCATCCGCGCTCTCGGCAGTGAAATTCGTCACGGCGAAGCCTATCACACCGGGATGATTCCCTTTATCAAGCACTTCCAAACCGCTGTCAAATCATGCTCGCAAGGTGGTGTTCGCGGTGGCGCCGCCACACTGTTCTACCCAATCTGGCATTTGGAAGTGGAATCGCTCGTCGTTCTGAAAAACAACCGTGGTGTGGAAGAAAACCGCGCTCGCCACTTAGACTATGGCGTACAAGTTAATAAGCTGATGTATCAACGCATGATTGAAGGCGGCAACATCACGCTATTCAGCCCTTCCGACGTTCCTGGGCTTTATGACGCTTTCTTTGAAGATCAAGACGAATTCGAACGCCTTTACAGCATTTACGAAGCGGATGACAGCATCCGCAAGAAAACCGTCAAGGCACTGGACCTTTTCACTCAGGTCGCGCAAGAACGCGCTCAAACCGGTCGCATTTATATTCAAAACGTCGACCACTCCAACACTCACAGTTCATTCGACCCGAAAAAAGCGCCGATTCACCAATCCAACCTGTGTTTGGAAATCACGCTACCCACACACTCGCTGGATTCGGTTGAAGATCCAAACGGTGAAATCGCTTTATGCACCCTTTCCGCGTTTAACCTGGGTGCGTTGGAGAGTCTGGACGAACTGGCCGAGCTTTCCGATCTGATCGTCCGTGCACTGGACAGCCTACTGGATTATCAAGACTACCCGGTTGAAGCCGCACGACGTGCCAGCATGGGGCGCCGTACCCTAGGCATCGGCGTCACCAACCTGGCTTATTATCTGGCCAAAAACCATGCGAAATATTCCGACGGTTCCGGCAATGGTCTGGTTCACCGCACCTTCGAAGCCATTCAGTATCATTTGCTATCCGCCTCTTTGAATCTGGCGAAGGAAATGGGTAAATGCGAATGGTTTGAAGACACCAAGTACGCGCAAGGCATCCTGCCGATTGACACCTATAAAGCCGACTTAAACGAAGTCTGCGATGAACCGCTGCACCTGGACTGGGAAACACTACGCGAGGACATTCAAAAACACGGCCTGCGCAACTCCACCATGACAGCGCTCATGCCATGCGAAACCTCCTCGCAAATCACCAACTCCACCAACGGAATCGAGCCGCCGCGCGGTTACGTTTCGGTAAAAGCCTCTAAAGACGGTATTTTGAAACAAGTTGTACCCGGCTTTAAAGAACACAAAGACGATTATGAACTGCTATGGCAAATTCCAAACAACAAGGGTTACTTGCAACTGGTGGGCATTATGCAGAAGTTCGTTGACCAAGCCATTTCCGCCAACACCAACTACGATCCCGCCACCTTCGACGAAGGCCGCGTTCCGATCAAACTGATTTTGCAAGACTTGCTCTACGCCTACAAAATGGGCTTAAAGACGCTTTATTATCACAACACCCGCGACGGAGCCGACGATTCTCATGATGATGACGGTTGTGCCGGCGGTGCCTGTAAGCTTTAAGCCAAAGCACAAACACACAACTCAATAAAAAAGGCGTTCTTCGGAACGCCTTTTTTATTTGTCTATAAGTTGCTTCAAGTTGTTTCTTCCGTGCAACTCTCAGGAAGAAGACTTTACAACTCGCCACAGCATTGAAGCATCCTACAACCTATAAGCACACAAACAGGAAAACGATCAACAGCTTTCTCTCAGACATAAAAAAACCGCCAGGCCTGGCGGTTTTTGGTGTTCCGTAAAACGGTAATCGAATTAACGTTTCGAGAACTGTGGACGACGACGTGCTTTGCGAAGCCCCACTTTTTTACGCTCAACCTGACGCGCATCACGAGTCAATAGACCACGCTGACGTAAAGCAGAACGGTTTTCATCGTTGAATGCCAATAGCGCACGAGAGATACCGTGACGAACCGCACCGGCTTGACCGGTTGTTCCACCACCTTTTACCGTGACAGTGACATCAAACTTTTCAACATTTTCAGTCGCTTCCAATGGCTGGTTAATCACCATCAAATCGGTTTCACGCGCGAAATATTCTTTCACGTCACGACCGTTGACAGTCATTTTGCCGCTTCCCGCTTTCAAGAAAACGCGAGCCACTGAGTTTTTACGACGACCTGTTCCGTAATATTGTTCTGTTGCCATTCTCAATTCCCTCTTACAAGTCTAGTTCTTTAGGTTGTTGTGCAGTATGTGGGTGCTCGGCACCGGCATACACTTTCAGTTTTTTCAACATTGCACGGCCTAGAGGACCACGAGGCAACATTCCTTTAATAGCAAACTCAACCGGACGAGTCGGCTTGTTACCAACCAAGGTTTCAAAGTTTGTTGACTTCAAGTTACCAACATACCCTGTCACGTGGTGATACATTTTATCTTTGCGCTTGTTACCGGTCACGGCGATTTTTTCCGCGTTGATAACCACGATATAGTCACCACAGTCAACGTGCGGCGTGTATTCCGGCTTATGCTTGCCACGCAAACGCGCTGCGATTTCAGCGGCCATACGACCTAAAGTTTTACCTTCAGCGTCCACAATGTACCAGTCACGTTTTACTTCAGCTGGCTTTGCAACAAATGTTTTCATAACTTTGTCCTAAAAATAAATAGCTAATCCATTACAACTATCCGGCGAACCGAATAATCACTTACTGTTTAACGGGCAATAAGAAGGGGTAAGGATTAAAGAGTGGGATTTTAGAGACTTTCTCTCTAAAGTCAAGCGTTTACCGGAATAAAATCCAATATTCATTTTTTACCAGGCCTGGTGAAAATGGCGGGCGTAGGGTTCGAGGAAAAAAACGCCCGGAAACAGCGCTTAAAAACCCAAATTATCGGACATTTCCTGCAAAAACGCTTTCAGTTTCTCCTCAACACGACGAAACTCTTTCACCACCAAATGCCCCTTATCGGTTAACTGGGTGCCACCGCCGGCCTTGCCGCCATGCTCTTTCACCACCAACGGCTCCTCAAACATTTGATTCAATTCATCAATCAACTTCCAGGCTTTTTTATAGGACATACTCATTTCCTTAGCGGCCTGATTAATGGAACCGAGCTGATCGATTTTTTCCAGCAAGGTAATGCGCCCGATGCCGACGTAAGCTTCGCCCTGCCCCATCAACCAAAAGCGGGCGCGGATGTTTTCGGCATAGGCATCGCCGGGCAATTTAGTTTTCAGCTTGCTTTTCGCTGTTTTTACTACTTCCGTCATAATGTTCTATTGATTTTTAACCAAAGTGCGTTAACAATTAGAGGGGTAATCGGATTTTAAATGGATTTTAAATACAACGATCAATCACCGCATGTATGAACCATGTGTATAACTAAATATCATACCATTTTACATGCTTAAACTGACTATAGGGAGAAGATAAATGAACATTGGAACATTGGACAGATGGCTTCGGATCATTATCGGTGCGATACTGATTCTTTTGGCCGCCACTGATGTTTTGGGGCTGTGGGCCTATATCGGGATTATCCCGCTGGCCACTGGCATTATCCGCTGGTGCCCGCTCTACACTCTGCTGGGCATTCAAACTTGTCCGTTGCATGAAACAGTCAAACGATAAGAAACTATCGTCTGACACACATAAAAAAAGCCCGGTCATGCCGGGCTTTTTAATTCTAAACGATTAACCGGAAATCATTTATTTTTGGATGCCGTGGAAAGCATTGAATTTTTTCATGGCTTCAACCGGCTTTTGCTTACTGGTTTTTTTAGTCAAGACATACACAACTGTCTCACCGTTTGGCCCGGCACCGATATCGGAATAACGGAAATTATCCACGTGTAATTTCACAAACTCATCAAACGTCGCCCAAGTCGTGAACACATAAATACGATTATGTTCTTTCTCAACCACTTCCGCATAAAAGTCATCTGCTGGCGCCATTTTACCGGACATCATTTCTTCCGCCGGATTCGTGGATTTCTTTTTGTCCGCTTTGGTCAAGCCATACACAACCGTTTGACCGTTTGGCCCGGCACCGATAAAAGTACGACGATAAGGCGTTTCACCATGTTCCAAATATTTTTTGTAAAGGTCGCCATCATAGAAAACGTTCATGCGTTCATCCATGACAATGTACAAATCATCGTTTACGGCTTGCGTGGCTTCTGCTTTAGTGTCGGCTTTTTTCTCAGGGGCTGTCGAACAGGCCGATAGGAAACCGGCCGCCATCATCGCGATCAATAGTTTTTTCATGGTTTAACTCTCTTAAAGTTTATAAAAATTACCCGCTCATTCTAAAAGCGCTACATAACAGCCATGTGAATGAAAGATGACAAAAAAATGAAACCCAATCCAAGGCCAACTAAATGAAACGTCCGCATCCATTGAAAATCACGACTGTCCATCTATTTTCCTTAAAAAAACTCGGCCTTTAAATTGGAGACACCTTATAAAGGGTTTATAATATTAGAAAAATAACGAAATGCATTTTTTTCATGGAAACCTCTAAGATACTGCAAAATGACTGCCGATACACCCTCCCGAATGCCGATGCTCAGGAAGTGTCTTTGCAGGTCCTCGACAAGCTGAAAGAATTGGACATCAATGCCAACCCAATTCATTTCACGCTGTTTTATGAACTCCTGACCAAAATCAACCCGAACATCGCCGAACAAATCGAACACGCTTTGCAATTCAATGCTTACGACGAAGGCGCTGCACGCGTTATTTTCAACACCCTCTGGTCAGAAGTTGTCAGTCACAGCATGCACTCGGAAGAATTCTCGAACATCATCAACGAATTGATTCTCTACATCGAAGACTGGGTCAACGAAGCCAAAAACAAACACGAAGAGCTGGACAGTCAAATGCAAACCATTGACGGGCTCAAGAACCCAGATGAAATCGTCAGCCGTTTGAAAACACAGGTTTTACCCACCATCAAACACTACCAAAACGAAACCAATGCCCTGCAATCGCAAATCGCCGAAACCAGTGATGAAATCAAGCAACTGAAAAAAGAGCTCGATAAAGCGACGGCCATCGCCAAAACCGACGATTTAACTAACATCCCGAACCGTCGAGGCTTTAACGAAATCATCGAAGGCGTTATGCAGGAGGCCAATGAAAACCAAAACAGCTTTGCGTTACTGGTACTGGATCTCGATTTTTTCAAAAAGATTAATGATAATTATGGTCACCTAGTCGGCGACAGTATTTTGCGCTATCTGGCAAAAAGCCTACACAACGAAACCAAAGGAAAAGATTTCATCGCCCGCATTGGCGGCGAAGAGTTCGTCGCCATTCTGCCATACACAGGTTACGACTCCGCCCTAAAGGTAGCCAATACCATTCGTCAAAAAATCGCTTCCAGACCCTTACAAGTGCGAGGCGACAAAAAACCGATCAACCTCACCCTTTCCGTCGGCGTTGCCATGTACCAGCTGAACGAAACCATCGAATCGCTTTTTGACCGTGCGGATAAAAGCCTTTACATGGCCAAGTCGACGGGTCGCAACAAAGTGTGTGGCGAAGCTGAGCTATAAGCCCGACCGACTATGAGCCAACGCTGTGCGCTAAACATTATTTCCGGCCAACTCGGCGCCGGTAAGACCACTCTTCTCAGGCACTTATTGCAACAAAAGCCCGCTGATGAACACTGGGCCTTGCTGGTCAATGAATTTGGCGCCGTCGGTATTGACGGCCCGGTTCTCGAAAGCGCCTCACAAACCAGTGTCACCCAAATTCCCGGCGGTTGCATTTGCTGCACCGCCAAATCGGAACTCGAAACCACCGCCCTGAAATTATTGGACGAGCAACAACCCGATCGCCTGCTCATCGAACCCACCGGATTGGGTGAGCCGGACAGTCTCGTGGACCTATTCACAAGCGGTCAACTGGCAGGACGATTCGACATACAAACCTTGTTTTCCGTTATCGACTTGCACCAAGCCGACCTTGTAGAATTCAACCGGCTATCCATTATGCAAAATTTGCTCAATATGGCCGATGTCCTTCTGTTGAATAAAAAAGATACGGTGTCGAATGAAAAACTCAACCAAATTCAGGCCTATTGCGAAGCGCTTTACCCGCCGAAACAAGCCATTTACGTGACGCAACAGGCGAAAGTGCCACTGGATGAAATTCGTCATCCTCACTTTCATCACAACACTTACCAGCCGACCACCACCCCCTTCTCGCCTTTTGCATCCCTGCATAAGGCGCACAGTGGAGCCAGCGTTTCCCACTCGAACGAGCTGCCTTACAAACCGACTGAACTCCCCAGCCTATTGAAACGAGTTTATCAAACACAACTCGGCACCCAAGCCATTGGCTGGATATTTGACGACAACATCATTTTTGATTGGGCCAAGCTGTTCCAATTGTTGGAAAGCTTGAATCAAAACCACTTTCAAGAAGCACCGGGAACCGTCAAACGCGCCAAAGGCGTTTTTCGCGTTGGTGCCACACCCAGAATGCTGTTTCAATGGGTCAACGGTCAAACGACCCGCGAACTCATCGCCTATCGTAAAGACAGCCGCCTGGAACTTCTGCTCGACACAGCGCCGTTTGACTTCCCGGCGTTTGAAGAGGCGTTGAAAGGCTGCATCAAAGCGTCTGACGCCTAAAACGCCTTTCTAACACCGTCATTTTGATTAGATTATCGACAGATATAAAAAAACCGCCAGGCCTGGCGGTTTTTTTATATTGAACCCTCCCTGCGTTTACGCAGGTCTGGTCTGTCCACCCTCGGTGTATTTCACTCCTGAGTGCCATTGCCAGATAAAGTACAACAATGGAATCACCAACAGCGTCAAGACCGTCGACGACAAGGTTCCGAAAATCAAAGAAACCGCCAGACCACCGAACACCGGATCGGTAATCATAATCATCGAACCGAACATAATGGCCAAGGCCGTCAACAGAATCGGACGGAAACGCACCTTACCGGCTTCAATGACCGAGTCTTTCAATGTTTTACCTTCGGCACGGTATTCCAAGATAAAGTCGATCAACAACAGGGAGTTCCGTACCACAATTCCGGCCAGAGCAATAACCCCAATCATCGAGGTGGCGGTAAAGGCTTGCCCAGTCAACCAGTGCCCGGGGAAAACCCCAATCATGGTCAATGGAATCGCCCCCATGACAATCAGCGGCATCATAAAGGAACGATAGTAACCGACCAGAATCAGGTAGATGAAGACCAACGCCACAATAAACGCACTCCCCATATCACGGAACACATCCAGCGTCAGGCGCATTTCACCGCCCCACAACAACGAGTAATCCATCATATCATCCGGCTGAGCTTCCACAAACCCGAGGTTAGCGGTATGGAAGGTCACACCGGATTCCGGCAGCTTGACACCATCCAGCATCTTGTCCATCGACAAGACCGCATAAACGGGGCTGGAACGCAAAAGCTCGCCGCCGACCATCACCATTTGATGCTGGTCACGCCCCATAATCGGTTTGGCTTGAACCACTTCTTTAATGGAAGCAAAAGCCGAAATCGGCACAGAGGCTCCGGAACGGGATTGTACATTCAGCGACAATAGTTGCTCCGGTACGGTTCGCTCCGAACGCGGCAAGCGCACAATGATGTTGACCGGTTCACGCACGTTATCCAAGTGCATATAGCCCAACTCATAGCCGTTGATGTAATCCCGCAACATCTTCGCCACTTCCGCCGGCACAATGCCCAGCAGATTGGCTTGAGTACGGTCGATATTGATTTGGTAACTTTCGGTATTGGCCGTCACCGTATCATCAATATTCACCAAGCCATAAATATCATGCATTTTGGCATTAATTTCACGCGCCGCTGCACGTAACTTATCGTAATCCGGGCCATAGAGTTCCGCCATAATTTGCAGCGTCACCGGAGGCCCCGGCGGTGTTTCATACAGTTTGATATTTGCGTTCGGGAACACCTTACGCACCGAGACCAGTTTATCGTTCAACATTTGTACGATTTCATGCGATGACAAATCCCGATCATGCTTGTTCACCAAGTTGACACGAATTTGCGCGAAGTTGGAGCCTTGTTTAATCAAATCACCGCGCACCAAGGCCGCGAAATCAATCGGTGCATGATCACCCAAGTACACGCTGTAATCGGTTACAAACGGCGTATTGGCGATAATGTCATTAACACGGCGCACCACAATATCCGTGGCTTCCAACGCGGTGCCTTCCGGCATATCGACTTGAACCAGGAAGGTGCTGGTGTTGTCGTACGGCAACATCTTCACTTCCACGCCCCCCGAATGCAACGGATTATTCATGCCGTCACCACGCAAAAATTGCAGCGCCGGCTGCGTCATGGCCGCAAACAAAGAAATCAACACCACAAACAAGAACACATTTCGCTTGGTGCGACTTTCCAATAACGGCACAATGGACTTTTCATACAGACGCTGCATCCAGTCCGGCTCATTGACATGATGCGTTTCCAGACTGTCACGCGCTTGCATTTCCTTTATGGCCTTTTTGCCAAGGAAACGATAAGACGCGTATGGCACCAAAATATACGCAATGACCAACGATGCAATCATCGCGACCGGAACATTAAACGGAATGGGTGCCATAAACGGCCCCATCATTCCGGTCACAAACAGCATCGGAATAAACGCCAAAATAACCGCAAAGGTCGCGACATTGGTTGGATTACCGATTTCATTGGTCGCCTTGATCAACACCTCATCGAATTTTTCCGGATCGAACCCTTCATGAATGTGTCGGTGGATATTCTCGATGACCACGATGGCGGCATCCACCAGCAAGCCCAACGACAAGATCAACGCAAACAAGGTGATACGATTAATGGTTTGCCCGGAAATATAGCCCACGAACAACACCACAAACAAAATCAGCGGCACCGTCAAGGTCACGATACCCGCTTCACGCCACCCTAGGAACAGAATCAATACCACGATGACGGAAGCCACCGCAATCGCCAAATGCTCCATCAGCAAGTTTACTGCAGCATTGGCCTTTTCCCCGTCGTTACGGGTGACGGTAATGTCCACATTGGAAGGCAAAACACTCAGTTTCAGTTCCTCCAGCTTCTCCAAAACGGCATCCGCCACCGTCACGGCATTGGTGCCCGGTTTTTTGGCTAATGAAATGGTAACGGCGGGCAATTCACTGCGAGAACTTTTCGTGCTGGACGGACCATAACCGATTCGGGTATCGGTATCGGTCTCCATTGGCCCATCTTCAATTCGCGCAATGTCTTTCAGATAAATCGGACGACCGTTTTCGGTGCCGATAATGATTTCGCCCACTTCTTCGGCATTGCCCAAAAAGCCGTTTACCCGAATAGGCTCTTGCTTATTGTTGCTGACCAACGCACCAACCGGCAAAGAGACGTTACTGCCTTTCAGCATGTCACTGATTTGCCCAAGCGACATCCCGGTCAAAGCGATTTTTTGCGCATCCAGCCACACATTAACGGCCCGGCGTTTTCCGCCCACCACGTCCGTAAAAGAAACACCGGGAATATTCCGCAAGTTTTCCACCAGCTTCAGGGAGACGTCACGCAAATCGTAACCGGACAACTCGTCCGAGGTCACCGCCAGGGTCATAATCGGCACATCATCCACATTAATCGGCTTGATGAGCGGCTGCTGCGTGTCCGGCGGCATCTTGTCCATATTTTGCATCAGCTGGTTATACAGCTTCACCAGACTGTCAACCTGGTTTTCCCCCACATCGAACTGCACCGTCACAATACCGAAATCATTAGAGGCATAACCAAACGTATGTTTCACGCCCGGCAAGGCGCCCATAATGGTTTCCAGCGGCTTCACCACCATGTTTTGCACTTCGCTCGGCGTCGCCCCGCCCTTCGGCACGATAATATCCGCCGCCGGCACAACGATTTGCGGGTTGTACTCACGCGGGGTCACCAAATAAGCCAAAACCCCTGCCAAAGTCACCGCAACCATAATCATCATGGTGATTTTGGAATGAATGAAAATTTTAGCGAGTTTCCCCGCGATGTTTAAATTCGTTGAGGAATCCGTGGATGATTTCTGTTCGGCCGTCGACATTATTCAGCCCCTTTCTTTTCCGCTGGTTCAACCGCTGTGTCCACATCGACCACCTCGATGTTATCCCCATTCAAAAGACTTTGATTATTGGCCACGACAATGGTGTCACCCAGATTCAAACCGGCCTTGATTTCGACTTTGTCGCCAATCTTTTCACCTAAACGTACCATATGAAAATTGGCCTTACCGTCTTCCAGAACAAATACCCCTTGGACGCCGGAACGATTTAATACCGCGGATTTCGGAACCATCATGGTTTGACGCTCACCGCGTTTAAACCCAACGCGAGCAAAGGTCCCACTGTTCACATTGACCAAAGAAGGTAAACTCAACTTAACAGTATGGGTACGGGTTTTCGGATCCGCTGCGCTCACCAATGTATAAATGGTGCCGGTTAATGCTTTAGGGTGACCATCAATCACCACTTCCGCCTCATCTCCCGGACGCAGTACAGCAAACAAATCTTCGGCCACCTGTGTCTTCACACTCAAAGACGTCAGGTTCTCCAATACCAGCACCGGGTTACCCGGAGCCGCCAGGTCGCCGGCCACAGCCATCTTGTCGACCACAACGCCATCAAATGGTGCTTTAACATTGGCGTAATTCAATTGAGATTTTGCTTGATTCAAAGCCGTTTTAGCGGAAACCAGATTTTCCTGAGCCACTTTATATTGCAGGCTAATCTTGTCAAACTGTTGTTTGGAAACCGAGTCTTGCTTATACAGTTTGGAAAAACGATCATAATCCAGCTTAGCATCTTTCAAAGCCGCACTGGCTTGTTGATAAGCCGACTTCGCCTGTAAGATCTGGCTGTTCACGTCGCTGGAATCAATGGAAAATAATAACTCGCCCTTTTTGACCTCTTGGCCCACTTTCACGTCGAGGTTCTTAATGTACCCCATTAAGCGCGACGCAATTTGCGCCTTCTGATCCGGTACCACAGCTCCCGGCACCACGGCTTTTAACGGAATGGTGCCCAGGCTGACGGTTTCCACCGGCGCTTGGATGGTTTGAACCGGTTTTTCGGTAGTATTGAGGTCATCCGACTCTTTCCCGCAACCGGAAAGCCCGATGACGGCGACCAGACTGCTTGACAGTATCAGTTTTGCAATGGTTTTCATTCGTTTACCCTTTAAAAAACTTTAAAATTTTGAAATTCGATTCATTCTGCTTTTTCGGCTTTGGATTAAAGCTGTTCGACACTCATCGTGCCGGTTTCAAGACGCAATTTCGCTTTTTGAATGTTTTTCTCAAAAACAGCATTGACCAAGTCGGCTCTCGCTTTATCCAACTGTGCCTGGTTTGACAACACTTCGGTCATGGTGGCAATACCACCTTTATAGCGTTTCATCACCAAGCGCTGCGCTTCTTCAGCCTGTTTAACCGCCAACTGGTTGGACTTAACCTGTTTTTCCGCCACCTGCAAAGTACGCCAGGCTTTCAACACGGCCAAGCGCGTTTGGTTTTCTTGTGAACGAAGCGCGGCTTGCTTTTCACTGGCTAACGCCCGCGCACGATCCACTTTGTTCGCCGTCACCCCAAAGTCGGTGATTTTCCAGGAAACCACACCCGCCACCGTATAAGACTGGCTATCGAACCCTAGATTTTCATCATTGGTATCGCCGCGAACCATGATATTGAAATTGGGATACTGGTCGGCTTTACTGGCATCAATCGCCGCTCGCTTCGACAAAGACTCTTCACGCGAAGCTTCCAGTTTCGGATTGGTGGTGGTCGCCATATTGGTTAATTCCGGCAGGGATTTTGACGGCAATGAAATGTCGATACGGGGCCCCACATCCAACGGTGCGTTTTGATCCAAAGCCATGAGGGTTCTTAGATTATCCAGTGCAATTTGCTCTTGCATTTTGGCTTGCTCCAAAGCGGTTTTGGCATCTGACAAATGCACATTGGCACTCAATAACTCCGAACGAACGACCACACCTTGGTCCACCATATTTTGCGTGGTTCGAACATAGGATTCCGACGCTTTAACGGCCTGTTCGGCCACGGAAACAAAAGCGCGCGCGGTGTGCACCCCTTCATAGGCTTGATAGACATTGTAGGTTAAGTACTGCTGCACCGCCTTATCACCGTGCTGCGCCGCTTTAATCATTGCTTTAGCTTGGTTTTGATAACTCGAGACCCGGCCGCCGTTCCAAACAGGAATCATCACTTCCAGACGGGTATTGAAATCCGTATAACTCCCCGGTTCATTCAAATCGCCAGGAACATAATCTACCCCTTTATTCATATCGGCAAAACCAAAGTCACGGAAACTCGCATCTCGCTGGTTTAATTTCATACCAAACACATTCAGGGCGTTATTCGAGTTGGTGCCCGTCATGGAAGCCGTGATTTGCGGCATGCGATTGGCATCGGCTTCCGCCAAGGCGTATTTGGCTTGTTGAAGACGATACTGGCTGACATCCATTTCCGGGTTTTGACCCAACGCCGTTTCCACACACGTTTTGAAATCCAGTTGCGCGGCATGAGCGGAAGTCGCCAGACCTGAAATCAAAATGGCGATCAAAGGCATGGATACGGGCTTGATGACCCTTAATACATTTGGCTTCATAAAATTAGTTCCTAACAGGCTTAAAACTCGGGCTTAAAATTCGGTCTTTATTACCGCTAATATTTCTAAGGATTAAGACATCAGAATCAAGCGTTCATCCCTTCAGAAGGCCGTTTTCATCTTTGAAAACAACATTACCGCCCCCAACGCTAGAACTCAAACGCATTAGAATATTAGTAATTACTTATATTAAAGTTTTTGAATTATATATAAGAATTTTCTTATATTCCAGTTTTGAGACAAAAAGAGTGCAACCCATTCTTTAGAATCTCACTAACGTCCACATTTATTAGCACATCACGTAAGTCGATTTGCACAAGGCTTCAATAAACCGCTGTGACAATATTTTTCAACCAAACCAGCTGACGGTGAAAGAAATGACTGGCCTGGGCCCGCCAAAAAATATCCGGAACCGAGTCGGCTTTAATCGCCCACTGCAAAACCTCTACACTGTCAATGACCTCATCCTGCCCGCCTTGAATCAGCACCCAAGGCATCGTCGGATACAAACCGGTAAAGTCGTACATAGACACCGGCGGTGCCACGGTACATAAAGCATCCGCCTTCAACGCTTCCGCTTGTTTCAAGACCACATAGCTGCCGAAGGAAAAACCGGCCAACACCAATTCATCCACCTCGGTTGTTTCACGCAACCAATGAACGGCGGCCGCCAAGTCCATTTGCTCACCTTCTCCGCCATCGTATTCGCCTTCAGACCCACCCACGCCACGAAAGTTATACGCCAAGGTGCCATATTCCAGGCTCTGAAACGCTTTCTCGAGTGTCGCCACCACTTTATTATTCATCGTTCCACCGAACTGTGGGTGGGGATGGCTCAATACCACCCAACGTTTTGGTTGGTCGCTGAAAGATGAGGAATCACCAGGCCTGGTCATTCTGACTTCAAGTTCACCCACTGCTCCTGGAATCCGGCGAGAGGATTTTGAGTGCATATTTTTCCTTCTATCATTATTTTAAAACAACTCTCTGTGGTCTTATGACCCCAGAATCTTGAACAGACGCATCACTCGGTATCTTGCTACAATATCAGCTTAAAGCCACAACATTATTCTTATGAATTTTCCACGGAAATACGTATGACCTCAAACAAAACCATTGTCATCGACGACGCCGTTCCCTATGCACACGAACTATTTTCACACCTCGGTCACGTCATCACCTTACCTGGCAAGGAGATTACTCGCGACAGTTTAAAAACGGCCGATGCCTTGATTGTTCGTTCGCGCACGCAAGTCAATCAAGCGTTACTGGAGAACACACCGGTCGAATTTGTCGGCAGCACCGTTGTCGGCTTGGATCATATCGATCAAGTTTACTTACAACAACAAAGTATTGAATTTTACTCGGCCCAAGGCTGTAATGCGAACTCCGTAGCCGAATACGTCATCACCAACATCGTCAACCTGGCCGTTTCAAAGGGCTTCGAATTGGCCGACACCCGGCTCGCCATTATTGGTGTCGGCCATGTTGGAAAACGCGTGGCCGACAAAGCGGCGGCCTTAGGCATGACGCTACTATTAAATGACCCGCCTCGGGTGGAACAAGAAAACCTGACCAGCTTTACCGATTTGGACACGGCCCTGTCAGCAGACATCATTACCGTGCATACCCCCCTGAATTATGACGGGCCACACCCAACCCATCATTTATTGTCAGCGGACAAACTGCGCCGAATCCAACCTCACCAAATCATCATCAATGCGGCCCGTGGCGGCATTATCGACGAGCAGGCCTGGTCAAAAACGCCTACCGCCGCCAATATCATCGACTGCTGGGAAAACGAGCCCAATATCGACGAAACGCTTTATCAAACCGCGCTGATTGCCACACCGCACATCGCAGGCCATGCGCTGGATGCCAAAATCGCCGGCAGCCAAATGGTGTTTTCCGCACTGTGCCAATACTGGCACACTGAACCGGTTATCGATTGGCCAAGCATTTTGCCAACGCCACCCGACCCCATTCAACCATCCTTTACAGGAAAACTGGAAACGGACTTAAAAGCTTTACTGGCGCAATGTTACCAGCCCGAAAAAGACGATTTGGCCATTAGAACAAATAATATGATAGAGACCCATAAAAAATATGAATATTATCGTCGACATTACCCTATCCATCGTGAATGGCACCAACATCGCGTGCAGAAAACCGGGCATAAAATATTTGATAACTGCCTGTATTCTCTAGGGTTTAAGCTTATCTGATTTTTACGTATTTCATCATTTAATAAAAAAATTATATTAGGAGTTGGTTATTTTCATAAAAGAAAATTATCTCTACACAAAAAAATTAATTTTTATTTTAAAAATAACAAGAGTAACCTTGGTTGCTGAAAATTGATTCAAATCAAGCAAATAAAAAATGCGTCAAATATGTAACGGCCTTAAACCAATTTAAGACCACTACACATTTGGCGACAATCAACCCCCTTGATTACAAAGCAACGGAGAAAGACTCAATGAGATTAGTAAACTTTTTTAAAGCCGCCTTTATCGCAGGTGCCATCGCAACACTAAGTGGCTGTGGTACAGTCAACGCCATCAACAACTTGAACGATGGTGCAGGCGAAACTTTCATGCAAATCTGGGATAAATGGGTTGCCGCCGATGGTGACATTGCCGATGCCACCATGTGGGAAGTCAAGGTGGAAGACGGCGTTGAATTGGAAGACGTCATCGACGCCATCAACAACGTCGGGATCAACCGCAATATCAAAAACGTAGGTGAATTACCGCTGTCCGAAGAGCTGAAAGCACGCGGCATCGACTCTAAAATCATTCATGTTATGTCTTTCTGTAACCCGGAAACGGCTCGCAAAATGGTTGACTTCTCACCAGCAATGGGTGGTTTCCTACCATGCCGTGTGAACATCATCGAAGAAGACGATGGCTTGCATATCTACACCATGAACATGGACATGGCCATTAAAATGGGTAAAAAAATGCCGCCGGAACTACAGGAAGCCACCATGCAAGTGCGTGACACCATGTGGGAAATGTTGCAAAAAGGTAAGTCTGGCGCTTTCTAAGCCGTTTCGCTTAGTTCGTTAGAAACAAAAAACCCGCTCCATGCGGGTTTTTTTATGCCTAATTGATTTTCACCCCTCCCCAACCACTGATTTTTAGGCACTCACTATTTAAACACCTCTAAACCCGCTTACGATAAATAAAAACGAATAACGGCCATCGTTAACTTGACACTCGGTTATACCCACTCGGCTCCAGACTCTCATCTAATGACATTAAACCGCCTGAAACAAAAACATTAAAAATCATTTTTTAATAATATTAGAAAGTCATAATAAAAAATTCATGCTCTCTCATAAAATTATTTTCATTTCAATACGTTAAGGCACAAACATAAGAAAATAATTATATTATTAAATACTTCTATTCTTTCATATCAACAACTTAGATTAAAAAAAAACTGAATCACGCCTCTAAAGACCAAAACCAAACTATACGAATTAATCCCACCTAATCACTGATAAGTTTTTTTGATTATTAAAAGACTTTTCTCTTCGGCATATTAGTCTCTGACCAAAAAACAGCGTGCCATTCCTCCTTATAGGTAAGCAACGAAACAACAGGAAGACACGCTCTCAAATTTATTGATAACGAAAAGAGAGAAACTCAATGAAAAAAACAAGACTCGCTTTAGCAATTGCAGCCACCGCAATGGCTTCAACTCCTGTTCTTGCAACCAACGGTGACAACCTAATCGGCCTAGGTGCTCAATCTCGCGCACTTGGTGGCACAGGTACCGCCGCTTTCTTCGGTTCTGAAAACGCTCTAACCAACCCAGCGTTGTTGGGTAAGTCTCAAGGGACTGAATTTGCCATTGGTGGTACTCTGTTCAAGCCTGACGTTAAAGCAACGTCAAACGTTGCCAACCCTGGCGTTGAAGCATCACAAACCAGTGACAATGACTCGAACATCATTCCTGAGGTTTCTCTATCGACTCGTATCAATAACAATTGGACATTCGGTTTAGGGATTTTCGGTTCCGCGGGCATGGGTGTCGACTATCGAGATACCGCCGGTCTGTTCAAAGGCTACAGTAACCTACAGTTAATGAAGTTTGCGCCAACACTTGCCTATAACACCAATCGCTTTGGTTTTGGCCTGGCGCCAGTCATCCAATACGGAGCATTAGACATCAACTATCAAGATGCCAGTGGCAACAATGTCGGTAACGGTATGTCAACAGATATTGGCTATGGTTATAACTTAGGCGGCTATTTTGACATCACGTCCGACTTCACTATTGGTTTAACTTATCAATCCGCTATTGACATGAAATATAAAGACCAAATCACGACTGCGGCAGACGGTTTTGCTATCGGGCCAAACAGCCCTATCGGCCAGAAGACCATCACATCAGATCACTTGGAGCAACCTGCCGAAATCAAAGTAGGTCTTGCTTATACGATGGGCAGTTTTATGCTGACAGCCGATGCCAAACAAATCCAATGGGGCCAAGCCAAAGGTTATAAGGACTTCAACTGGAAAGATCAAAACGTTTTCGGTGTTGGGGCTAAATACTCTGGCAACCGCTTCTGGGCAGGCATTGGCTACAACTACGGCGAAGACCCAATCGATAAGCTGGATGGTGATTCCACTGGCGCAACACTTCCTGCGGGTGGAACCGGATACTCCAACGAAGCTGTTAATCTGTTTAACAACCACTTCTTCCCAGGAATCGTTGAATCTCACTTTACATTCGGTGGCGGTTATCAGTTAACCAAAAACCTAGCACTGGATGGCGCAGTTGTGTATGCACCACAGGTTACCAAGACGGTTAAAACAGGCGTTATCTCTTCTGCACTGGGATCTAGTTTTGCCAGTACAGCGGATGCTGGAACCGAACACGAAGTCAAACACTCCCAAATCGGTTACACCTTGTCTCTTCGTATGAATTTCTAATTCTGCGTCGAAACAAGCCGCTTAAAAGCCGCTCCTTGAGCGGCTTTTTTTATGCCTGAAAACTTAATTTTCGATGTCATGGATTTGTTATATTCCCTTTTCGCTTTTTTGTGATACCATGCGACCAAAAGCGGTCAGAAAGGAAAGGTAACAACTATGGCGCGAGTTCTTATTGCGGGATGTGGTGATCTAGGGTGTCGCCTAGGTGTCAGCCTGTCGGAAAAAGGTCACGAAGTCTTCGGTATTCGACGCGATGCCTCACAGATTACACCGCCCATTCATCCAATTGAAGCCGACCTATTCAGCCAGTTGCCAGACCTGCCTGAAAACTTTGACTACATTTTTTACATCGTTTCGGCGCCCAGCTATAACGATGTGGCCTATTACAAGGCCTATGTCATGGGCTTAAAGCATTTAATCGATGCTTTAAAAGGCCAATCCCCCAAGCGCTTATTTTTTATTTCCAGCTCATCGGTTTTTACCCAGTCAGAAGGGGAAAAAGTCACGGAAGACAGTGCGGCGGAAGGCAAAAACTTTTCCAGCCGTCGCTTACTGGAAGGTGAAGAGCTGGCGTTAAATGCGCCCTTCCCCGGTACGGTTATCCGCTTCGGTGGCATTTACGGCCCGGGGCGCACTTATTTGATTGATATGGTATTGCAAGGCAAAGCCCATTGCATGGAAGACGTTTACAGCAACCGCATCCACTCGGAAGACTGTGTCGGTTTACTGGAGCATTTGATGGAGCAGCCGGACTTGGACACTTTATACATCGGGGTGGACGACGAACCGACGTTAACCTGTGAAGTCTATGAGTGGTTGGCAGAGCAACTGTCGGTTTCAAACATTGAACACCGTGAACCGACCGAAAACAGCCGCGCCATGCGAAGCAACAAGCGCCTTTCCAATGCAAAAATCAAAGCTACCGGCTATCAATTCAAATACCCAAGCTACCGTGAAGGCTATTCTGAATTATTGGAATCGCTTTAAACCGGATACCTCAAATACAAAAAACGCCCAGGCCTGGGCGTTTTTCTTTATCTAAACGGCAGCCAACCAAACGCTGAGTTATGGCTTTGACCCCGGTTTTTTATCCGAACCTGAGTCGTCATCCAACACTTCGCCCTCAATCACATCCGGCTCCGCTTTCGACGAGCCGGACTGAATCACGTGCACATGACGAATACCGTCTTCGGTCTGCTCGGTCCATTCCGTTTCATACACCTGACCTTTATAACGTGCGTATTCTGCTTGGCGTTGCGCGATAATTTTATTCGCCAAGGCATGACGAATCGGCGGGATCAACAGCAAAAAGCCTAGGGCATCGGTAATCAAACCGGGAATCAACAAAAACAGGCCACCGAGGAAAATCAACATGCCTTCCATCATCTCGGTCGCTGGCACCTGCCCCTGCGCCAGACTGGTCTGAGCCTTTTGCATGGTCGCCACGCCTTGGTGGCGCATTAGAGCCGCACCGACGATTGCCGTCAATATCGTCAACAAAATAGTCGGCAGCGCGCCGATTTCACTGCCCACTTCAATCAATACATACAACTCGATTAAGGGCACTAACAAAAACAACAGGAAGAAAACTTTAAACATACGGGTCTCTTTAGACGTGGTTAAAAACAGATTGTATAAAACTCGGGTTTTCCCCTATTTACACAAAGTTTGCACAACATACAATGATGATTCTACGTTAAAATCACAACTCACTTATTAACGTATACAGTATACATAAGTCTTTAAATCGTTTTTTCAAGGTGATCGTAAAATGAAAAAAACAGCGCTGTTGACAAATTTTCTGGCCCTATTCCTTTTTTTCTGGGCCCAACACACCTTGGCCTCCGACGAGCTACTCGACGTCGACCAAGCCTTTGCCCTGCAACCAGCCAAAGTGGAAAACGGCGACATCCTGCTCCAATGGAAAATCGCCGACGGCTATTATCTGTACCAAAAGCGCATTGCGGTTGAAGCCACGTCCAAAGACATCCAACTCGACCCATTGGTTTTCCCGACACCGATCACCAAAGACGACCCACTTTTCGGCAAAACCCAAGTCTTCAAGCATGACTTAACGGTTTCTCAGCCCTATACCGGCACCGCACAGCAAGCGACCTTGACCGTCAAATACCAAGGCTGCGCCGAAGAGATTGGCGTATGCTACCCACCGCAAAGCAAAACCGTGACGGTCAATTTACCCTCCGCGCAAACACAAACCTCTGAAAACGCCCTGAGCGCATTGAACGATTTAATTGTCGACAGCGCTGAAGTGGAACTACTGCCAGCAGACGAAGCTTTCCAATTCAGTGCCGAACCGGATGGAAAAGGCCACTTGGTATTGGACTTCAAAGTCGCGAAAGGCTATCACCTCTATAAAGACAAAATCAAAACCCAGTTGAAGCAAGGTCAAGCCGATTTAGGTGCGTTGCAATTACCGCAAGCCACACCGGCCAACGATCCGGTCTTCGGGGATGTGGAAGTCTATCATGGCAACTTCCAAGCCTTGCTGCCAGTGAACAATCTAACCGACACCGCCGAAGTGGAAATTTCTTACCAAGGCTGCTCCGCCGAGTCGGGCGTTTGTTACCCACCAGCTCATAAAACCGCTACCCTGAAAACGGCGGATTTCACGGTGGCACCTGCAACGTCAGATGCAACCTCCTCGGCAAACGGTCAGGAAGCCCTATCGGAAACCGACCAAATCACCAGTACACTGCAAAACAGCTCCGTCTGGATCGTCATTGGCACCTTTTTCCTGTTCGGTTTATTGCTGTCCCTGACGCCATGCGTTTTCCCGATGATTCCGATTCTGTCGAGCATCATCGTCGGCCAGGGCGATCAACTGACCACTCGAAAAGCCTTCACCATGTCGCTGGTGTATGTGCTAGCCATGTCCATCACCTACACCTTGGCCGGCGTCTTGGCCGGTTTGTTTGGCGAAAACTTGCAAGCCATGTTCCAAAACCCATGGATTATCGGAACCTTTGCGCTAATATTCATCGCCCTGGCTTTCTCCATGTTCGGCTTCTATGAGCTGCAATTGCCAAGTGGGTTGCAATCCAAAATCACCAACCTGTCCAACAAACAGGAAGGCGGCACCTTAACGGGCGTCGCCGTCATGGGCTTCTTGTCCGCGCTGATTGTCGGGCCTTGTGTCGCCCCGCCGCTGGCCGGAGCCTTAATTTACATCGGCCAAACCGGTGATGCGTTACTGGGCGGTACCGCACTCTTTGCAATGAGTCTCGGCATGGGCGTTCCGTTGTTATTACTGGGCACCTCGGCCGGCAAGCTGCTACCAAGAGCCGGCGCTTGGATGGATAATGTTAAAGCCATCTTCGGTGTACTGATGCTAGGGGTCGCCATCTGGATGGCCGAACGCATTCTCCCTGGCTGGATGATTCTGTTCGCTTGGGCGGCACTGCTGATTGGCTCCGGCATCTACCTGGGTGCCCTGGAAGCCATTGGTGACAAATCCGGCTGGTATAAGCTGGCCAAAACCATTGGTGTGATTTTCCTAGTATATGGCGTCATTATGCTGATAGGACTGGCCAGCGGCAGCCAAAACGTCATTCAACCCTTAAAAGGATTACAAGGCGCGAGTGGTTCGGCATCTCAAACCCAAGCACATTTGAATTTCAAAAAAATCAGCACGCTGGATGAATTGAATACCGAAATTGCCAAAGGCCAGCCCATCATGCTCGACTTTTACGCCGACTGGTGTGTCAGCTGCAAAGAAATGGAGGCCTACACCTTTTCCGACCCGGCCGTTCAAAAAGCGTTATCGAACGTAACCTTGCTGAAAGCCGACGTCACCGCCAACAATGCCAATGACAAAGAACTGATGAAAGCGTTCGGCATCATTGGCCCACCGGCGATTCTGTTCTTCGACAAAGGCCAGGAGCAGAAAGCCCAACGTGTTGTTGGCTTTAAAAAGCCGGATGCCTTTATGCAACACATCCACAATTCATTCCAATAACGCGACTAAGAGTACTGGTTTCGACACCACATCCCTCAAAACCGGCCACACCCTAAAGGGTATAAAGACCTGGCCGGTTTCAACACTAAGTACCATCCAGTAATACTCTACAAAAACCGTCACCGTCCCCTCAAAAAGTGACAAAACATTATCATTTTTAAACTTCACCTGTATTTCACAGCATTTCGCGAACTTTCACGTCTTTTTTTGCGCTTTTGTATATCGCAAAATCGAACTTTCAGGTATAATTTTCAACAATTTAATCTTCAACCCCTTTGAGACGGCTCAAACAGCTTTAGGAAGACTTATGGCGAACATACTGGTAATCAACGGTCCGAATCTCAACATGCTTGGCAGACGCGAACCGGAGCATTATGGCCGCCAAACACTCGGGGGCATTATTGAAGAACTCGAAACCCTGGCGGACGACTACGAAGTTCGGCTTTACAACTTTCAAAGTAATGCGGAACACGAAATTGTGGAACGCATTCACACCGCTTTAGACGATATTGACTTCATTATCATCAACCCCGCCGCGTTCACGCATACCAGCGTAGCCATTCGGGATGCGCTCGCTACGGTTAAAATCCCGTTCATCGAAGTGCATTTATCCAATATCCACAAGCGTGAAGCTTTTCGAACCCATTCATATTTTTCCGACATCGCCGAAGGCGTCATTGCCGGGCTGGGTCCGATAGGCTACCAGCTGGCCCTGGCCGCTGCGGTTGAAAATTTGAAATAACCAAACACCAAAGACTATCTTTAAGAGGAATAAAGAACATGGATATTCGTTCAATTCGCAAACTAATTGAAATTGTTGAACAATCTGACGTCGCTGAGATTGAAATTAAGGAAGGCGAGCACAACATCCGCATTACCCGTAGCAAAGAACCGGTCATGATGTCGGCTCCGGCCACCGCCACCTACCAAGCCGCGCCAATGGCCTCGGCACCTGCGGCTTCAGAAGCACCGGCAGAAGCGCCTGCGGCACCAGAAGTCAGTGGTCACAATGTCACTTCGCCAATGGTCGGTACTTTCTATTCTTCACCATCCCCGGATGCCGATGCCTTTGTCAGCGTCGGCGATCAAGTTTCGGCCGGCGACACCCTATGCATCATTGAAGCCATGAAAATCATGAACCCGATTGAAGCCGACGTTTCCGGAACCGTGAAAAAGATTTTGGTCCAAAACGCCGAGCCGGTTGAATTCGGTCAATCTTTGTTCATCATCGAATAATAGGGAAGTTGCATGATTGAAAAAATCCTGATTGCCAACCGAGGCGAAATTGCCCTACGGGTGCTGAGAGCCTGTAAAGAAATGGGCATCAAAACGGTTGCGGTTCATTCCTCTGCGGATGCCAATCTCAAGCACGTTTTGCTGGCCGACGAGTCCGTTTGCATCGGCCCGGCTCCGTCCTCCGACAGTTACTTGAACATTCCGGCCATTATCGCCGCAGCGGAAATTACCGATGCCGAAGCCATCCACCCAGGCTACGGGTTCTTATCCGAAAACGCCGACTTTGCCGAACGTGTTGAAGAAAGCGGTTTCGCTTTTATCGGTCCAAAAGCGGAAACCATTCGCATCATGGGCGATAAAGTCTCTGCCATCCGAGCCATGAAAGCCGCCGGTGTTCCGACGGTTCCGGGCTCCGGCGGCCCCCTGGGCGATGATGATGAGGAAAATCGACGTCTCGCGAAGGAAATCGGCTACCCGATTATCATCAAAGCCTCCGGCGGCGGCGGCGGACGAGGGATGCGCGTGGTGCACACCGAATCCAACCTGGCTAAATCCATTCAGTTGACCAAATCCGAAGCCGGTAGCTTTTTTGGTAACCCGGAAGTCTATATGGAAAAATTCTTGGAAACGCCACGCCATATCGAAATCCAGGTATTAGCCGACGGCCAAGGCAATGCCATTCACCTGGGCGAACGTGACTGTTCCATGCAACGCCGCCACCAAAAAGTGGTCGAAGAAGCCCCCGCGCCCGGCATCACTGAAGAGCAACGTAACCGAATCGGCCAGGCCTGCGTGAATGCCTGTATCGAAATTGGCTATCGCGGTGCCGGCACCTTTGAATTCCTGTATGAAAAAGGCGAATTCTATTTCATTGAAATGAATACTCGTCTGCAGGTGGAACACCCGGTCACCGAACAGGTCACCGGCATCGATTTGGTGAAAGCGCAAATCGAAATCGCCATGGGAATTCCGTTAACCATCAAACAGGAAGACGTGGTACTGACCGGTCACGCCATTGAATGTCGTATCAATGCCGAAAACCCATCGAAAAATTTCATTCCGTCACCCGGCCGAATCGATCGCTTACACTTGGCGGGCGGCATTGGCGTTCGTTGGGACTCGCACATTTACACCGGCTACCCGGTACCGCCGCATTACGACTCCATGATCGGCAAACTGATTTGCTACGGTCCGAATCGTGAGTCGGCCATTGCACGCATGGATACGGCGCTCGATGAATTGATCATTCAAGGCATCGATACCAACATTCGCATGCAACGCGAGATCATGAACGATCTGGGCTTCTGCGAAGGCGAGCAAAACATCCACTATTTGGAACATCGTTTGGAACATTTGGTTTAATAAGGTTCCAACACTCACTCGTCAATGATCAAACCACGAAAGTGCCGCTTTCGTGGTTTTTTGTTTCATAGCTCACTTAAAACCGTTGCTTATACGGCCCAAGAGGAAACCCAACATGGCCTGGATTCAAATCAATGCCACCGTCGAAGAAGCCCTTGCGGAACCGCTTTCCGATGCCTTTATGGAAAGCGGCGCCTGTTCCGTCACCTTTGAAGACGCCAAAGACCAACCCATTTTTGAACCGGAACTCGGCACCACGCCGATTTGGCACCACACCCGTGTGGTGGGCTTATTCGATGCAGAAACCGACACTCAAAGCGTGATCGCCAATTTGGAAAACTTCCTACCCGCCGTCACAGCCACACAATACAAAGTCGAAGCCTTAGAAGACAAAGATTGGGTACGCGCCTGGATGGACCAATTCGAACCGATGCGTTTCGGCCAGCGATTATGGATTGTGCCCAGCTGGCACACTCCGCCCGAAGCGGATGCCGTCAACCTCATGCTGGATCCAGGCATGGCCTTCGGCACCGGCACACACCCGACGACTTCGCTATGCCTAACATGGCTGGACCAACACGCGCCGGTCGGTCTGAACGTCATCGACTACGGTTGCGGTTCCGGCGTGCTGGCCTTGGCGGCACAAAAACTGGGCGCGAACAAGGTACGCGGCACCGACATCGACCCGCAGGCCATCACGGCCAGCGAACAGAATGCCGAACGCAACCAGGCCGACATCGATTTCAAACTAGTCAAGAATTTCCAGGCCGACCCGGCGGATTTACTGGTGGCCAATATCTTGGCCGGCCCACTCAAAGAACTGGCGCCCGAATTCATCCGTTTACTGAAACCCGGCGGCACTCTGGTGCTTTCAGGTCTTTTGACCAATCAAGCGGCGGAACTCATCTCCTTCTATCACCAGCAAGGTTTTGCACTATTGGAACAGCAAGACCTGGACGACTGGTCCCTGCTGTGTTTCCAAAAGAACACTTAAACCCAAACTGCCTGACCCGATGACACTAGCCTATGACGCTCCCCTTTGACCACCCAACCCTTCCCAGCCTGGCTCTGGCGCCCATGGCGGGCGTCACCGACCGGGTATTTCGGGATATTTGCCGTGAAAACGACGCCGACTACGCGGTGTCGGAAATGGTCGCCTCCAAAAAACAGCTGTGGCAGTCCGCCAAGTCATCCACTCGCCATGCCGACCAAACAGAACAAACGCCACGCATCGTGCAATTGCTCGGCACCGAGCCGGACGAACTGGTGGAAGCCGCCTTATGGCAGCAATCCCAGGGGGCCGATGTCATCGATTTGAATATGGGCTGCCCAGCCAAAAAAGTCTGCGATGTGGCTGCCGGTTCCGCCCTGCTCGGCCAACCGGATCGGGTTGAAACCATTTTTCAAGCCATGACAGCGGCACTCGACATTCCCGTCACGGTCAAAATTCGAACCGGCGTCAACGCCGACAGCATCAACGCGGTCGACATCGCACAGATGGCCGAATACTACGGATTGAAAGCCGTCACCATCCATGGACGGACCCGGGCGGACAAGTTTCAAGGTCAAGCGGAGTACGACACCATTAAAGCCGTCAAACAGCACGTCTCCATCCCCGTGATTGCCAACGGCGATATTTGTCACCCAAAAGACGCGCAATTTGTATTAAAATACACAGGCTCAAATGGCCTCATGGTTGGCCGAGGTGCGCAAGGTTATCCTTGGATTTTCAGAGAGATACGTCATTTTCTCACCCACGGTACCTTGCTGGCACCGCCCACCATGAGCGAATACCATGAGGTGATGACTCGACACATTTCCGAATTGGAAACCTTGTACGGAACCGCGCTGGGTTACAAGATTGCCCGCAAACATTTGGGCTGGTACAGCCAGACCCTACCGAAGGGAACCGAGCTGCGAAAAGAATTTAACCGGCTTGAAAACACCCAAGCGCAACTCGACTTAATCAATCGTTATTTTGATACTCTATGACCTAAGCTGACACAAGCACATGACATCAAAAAAAGTACATACAACGGACCACGCGCTTTGCACCCACGTTACCAAAACGTTGACGCACTATTTCGACACCCTAGAAGAGGAAGTGCCCAGTGACGTCTACCAAATGGTCATCAGCCAGGTCGAGCGCCCGATGATTGAGTTTGTTTTACGTAAGACCGAATTCAACCAAACCCGCTCGGCGGAAATTTTGGGCATCAACCGAAACACCCTGAGAAAAAAGATACAACAGTACAAAATTACCCAGGCCTGACTTAAGGTAAAAACCACCAGGCCTGGTCAAAACAGCCATTAACAAATAAAGATATTCAAAACTAACTTTCTGGAGATTTCCATTTTATGAAACCTGTTCGTCGCGCCCTGATTAGCGTTTCCGACAAGAACGGCATCCTCGAGTTTGCCAAAGCCCTCAGCGACATGAACGTCGCCATTCTGTCCACCGGTGGCACCTATAAAGTCCTGTCCGAAGCCGGTTTACCGGTCACCGAAGTCTCCGAATACACCGGTTTCCCGGAGATGATGGACGGCCGCGTCAAAACCCTGCACCCGAAAATTCACGGCGGCCTGCTGGGGCGTCGCGGCACCGACGATGCGGTCATGGCCGAACACGGTATCGACCCGATCGATATGGTAGTGGTGAATCTCTATCCGTTTGAAGCCACCGTGGCCAAGCCGGATTGCCGCCTGGAAGACGCGATTGAAAACATCGACATCGGCGGCCCGACCATGTTGCGCTCTGCTGCGAAAAACCATAAAGACGTCGCCGTCGTCACCGACCCGGCCGACTACGACCGCATCTTGTCGGAAATGCAAGCCAACAACGGTCAGCTAGCGCACGCCACCCGTTTCGATTTGGCCATCAAAACCTTCGAACAAACCGCGCGTTACGACGGCGCCATTTCAAATTACTTCGGCAAGCTGTTCAGTGAAGACGAAGCCGATACCTTCCCTCGCACTTACAACACCCAGTATGTGAAAAAACAATCCATGCGCTACGGCGAAAATCCGCACCAATCGGCGGCGTTCTACACAGAGCGCAACGCCAGCGAAGCATCGGTTTCCACCGCCGAACAGCTGCAAGGTAAGGCGTTGTCTTTCAATAACATTGCCGATACCGACGCGGCACTGGAATTGGTCAAAACCTTCGACGACATCGCTTGCGTCATCGTGAAACACGCCAACCCATGTGGCGTTTCCATTGGTAACAGCGTGTTCGAAGCCTATGACCGCGCTTACAAAACCGACCCGACGTCCGCTTTCGGCGGCATCATTGCCTTTAACCACGAGTTGGACGCCGAGACGGCTCAAGCAATTGTCGACCGTCAATTCGTGGAAGTCATTATCGCGCCAAGCGTGTCCGACGACGCCAAGCAAGCAGTTTCCAGCAAACAAAACGTTCGCCTGCTGGTGTGTGGTGAATTGGGCGAACAACAACCGGCCTACGACTACAAACGCGTCACCGGCGGCTTGCTGGTACAAGACCGCGATTTGGGCACGGTCGCCGAAAGCGATTTGAAAGTCGTCACCCAACGCGCACCGACTGAAAAAGAAATGGCCGATTTGCAGTTCGCCTGGAAAGTCGCGAAATACGTTAAATCCAATGCCATTGTCTATGTCAAAGACGGCATGACCATTGGGGTGGGTGCGGGCCAAATGAGCCGTGTTTACTCCGCTAAAATCGCCGGCATCAAAGCCGCCGACGAAGGGCTGGAAGTCCCGGGCTCCGTCATGGCTTCCGATGCGTTCTTCCCGTTCCGCGACGGCATCGACGCCGCCGCCGAAGCGGGCATCACCGCGGTGATTCATCCGGGCGGTTCCATGCGCGATCAGGAAGTCATCGACGCCGCCAACGAACATGGTATTGCGATGGTGTTCACCGGTATGCGCCACTTTAAACATTAATCCTGTTCGGAAGGGCTTATTTACTTGGTCTCTGCGTTGGGCTTGAACTTCCGGTGCTCACGTACTTTTTGTACGCTGCGCTCCGGCTTTCACCCCCGCCTTGACCCCAACCAAAGCGCTCCTTCCTCTTGAATTTGGAATAAACGAGAGAAAATTTAAATGAATGTATTAGTGATTGGAAGCGGTGGTCGTGAACATGCCTTGGCATGGAAAACGGCGCAGTCCGAAAACGTCGAGACCGTCTTCGTCGCGCCGGGCAATGCCGGAACCGCTTTGGAACCGAAACTGAAAAACGTGGCGATTGCCGTGGAAGATTTGCCAGGCCTGGTCGATTTTGCCCAAAACAACCAAGTGGAACTGACCATCGTCGGCCCGGAAGTGCCGCTGGTGCTTGGCGTAGTCGATGCCTTTGAATCCGCCGGATTAAAATGCTTCGGCCCATCCAAAGGCGCGGCACAGCTAGAAGGTTCCAAAGCCTTCTCCAAAGATTTTCTGGCCAAACATCAAATTCCGACCGCGGCTTATGAAGTCTTTACCGAAATTCCGCCCGCCGTCGCCTACATTGAAAAAATGGGCGCGCCGATTGTGGTGAAAGCCGACGGTTTGGCCGCTGGTAAAGGCGTGATTCTGGCCGACACCGAAGCCGAAGCGATTGCCGCCGTGGAAGACATGCTGGCGGGCAACAAATTCGGCGATGCTGGAGCTCGCGTGGTCATCGAAGAATTCCTGGAAGGCGAAGAAGCCAGCTTCATCGTTATGGCGGACGGCGAACACATCCTGCCGATGGCGACCTCTCAAGACCATAAGGCGCGCGACAATGGCGATACAGGTCCGAACACCGGCGGCATGGGCGCGTATACCCCAGCACCGGTCGTAACCCGTAAAATCCATGACCGTATCATGGACGAAGTCATCCGCCCCACCATCGAAGGTATGGCGAAAGACGGCTTGCCTTACACTGGCTTCCTGTATGCCGGTGTGATGGTCACTGCCGACGGCACCCCAAAAGTGCTGGAATTCAACTGCCGTTTTGGTGACCCGGAAACGCAACCGATCATGATGCGCTTGCAATCGAACCTGGAAGAGTTGTGCCTGGCGGCCTTGGATAAAAAGCTCGATAGCATTTCCGCTAAATGGGACTCACGCGCAGCATTAGGCGTGGTACTTGCCGCAGGCGGTTACCCGGACAGCTACCGTAAAGGCGACGTCATCAAAGGCATCGACGAGGCCAACGGCGTTGATACCAAGGTCTTCCATGCCGGCACCGCCACCAACGACCAAGGCGAAGTGATCACCTCTGGCGGCCGCGTACTTTGCGTCACCGCATTGGGTGAAAACGTCACCGACGCTCAGAAAAAAGCCTACGAAGCCGTGGCGAAAATTCAATGGCAGGATGAGTTTCACCGTACCGACATTGGTCACCGTGCCATCAAACGGGAAGCCATCAGCTAAGACAGGGGATAATACATCCGGTAACGCGTAAAGGCGTCGGTCGCAAAGCCGGTGTAAAAGCACTCCAAGGAGTGCTTTTTTTATGCCTGAAATTTCGGTATAGTTAAAACGTTAAAGCCTAGCTCGATTCGGCTATTTTAAGATTCGCTCATCAAGGAGAGTGACGATGTCTGCATTAGAAACCGTTCATAACTACTACGAAAGACCGGTATTCAACTACATTCACGAAAACTATTTGGATTCCGGTTTGACGGATAATCAACTTGCGGATATGGCCTGCATTGCGTTAAACCGTATTGCTCCCCGTTACATTCGTCATGACATTGATATGTCGTTTTATATGTCCGGCGAAGAGCATCTTGAGATCCAGGCCCGCATCGAAAAAGCGGTCAAGAAAGCTTTTAAAAAGGTCAGAAAGCTGGACGGCATCGAAGATGACGCCGACCAGGATGTGGATTAACGAAACTTAAAAGGCACTGAAACGACACACATTGACACTGATGTAGTCGCCGTAAGCGGAGCCGGATTGCAACCAGTTTTTAACTTTGTTGCTCACGGCCATCGCCGGCATGGCTTCATCCAATCGTAAATACAAACCGTATTTGAAGCGTGGACTTTCCTGCCCTTCACACACCAGCTCACCCTGTTCGACAAACACGGCCTTTTCCGGCAAGTTATTCGGCTGTGCCGCGAATGCCGCTTCGCCATACTCAAGCATCAACTCGCGCAAGCGTGCCTGAAAGAACTCTTTGCTAATCGGGTTGAACTGATAATAATCCCGCAACAAATCTTCGACGTTATCGGTCAGGTATTGTTTCAGCGACGCTACCGTATCGAACGGATCTTCACCCAATTCATAAATCACGAAGGCATCGTCGGTTTTACCAAGACGCAACTCCCGGTCCTGAACGACGACTAAAGTCGAGCCATTAAGAACTTTCTGAAAATCGTCATCCGACAATGCCGACACGGCGGTTAAAAATTGTTGAGCGTCCATGACAGCCCCTTTTCTTTTATTATGTGGTTAGGTTGGCGAACAGTGTCGGCAATTTTTCCGGCAAACGCAAGACGTTATCGACAATCGCATAGCGGTTTTGGCCGAATATCTGCTGCACATACTTATCGGCAAACTGGTCAATCGTCAGGCAGTACGAATAAACGCCATTGGTTTGCAGTTCTTCCACCGCTTTTTTCGCGTCCTGCTTCAAATATTGACTGTCTTTTTCGTCAATATCTGACGGTTCACCATCGGTAATCACCAGCAACAATTTTTGTTTGCTGGACTGTCTTTCCAGATAAGCTCCGGCATGACGCATCGCCGCCCCCATACGCGTGGACAAGCCACCTTGCATACCGGCCAGTTTGGCGTGAACATCCGCATCAAACGGTTCTTCGAACTGTTTAAAACGCGTGTACTGAACATCGTGTCGTCCATCCGACGAGAAGCCGTGTACCGCAAACTGGTCACCAATACCATTAATGGCGTGAGACACCAAAATGGCCGCTTCCTGCGTCACTTCCAGCACGGTTTTGTCTTCACCAGTGACGTACTCATTCGTAGATTCGGATAAGTCCAGCAAAATCACCACCGAGACCTCTCGGCTGCGAACCACGTTTTTCATGGTAATGCGCGGATCCGGTTCCTGCCCCATACGCAATGCGGTAATGGCTTCCACACAGGCATTCAAATCGAGCTCATCCCCGTCTTCGATACGGCGGATACGCTGCAAGCCCACCGCCTGAAGTTTATCGACGATTTGCTTGATGCGGTGCGCAATGCCTTTGTTCTGTTCCAGAATTCGGTCGTACAATTCCGGATCGCCTTTCTTGGCACGGTGCTCGTATAACGTCACCCAATTCGGGCGGTTCAGCTGAACGCGATAATCCCATTCGTGGTAATGAACCGGATCGGAAATCGGCTCAACGCCTTCCATCTCATTGTAGGACACACCATTATCTTCATACGGGAAAAATTCGGAATTCAGCACCCAGACTTCATCATGGTCAACGTCTTCCAGTTCGGAGTCAATTTCATTGACCATTTCCATAACCGACACATGCTTGCGCACGGTCTCCTGGTGCCCGGCACCGGTGCCTTCCATTTCGTCCCATTCTTCGGATGCCCAGATCAAACGATTGTCATCACGATACGGGAAGCGCATCCGGCTGATGTCGGTCAAAGACTCCCATTTGCTCACGGATTGGTTGAGGACGTTATACAAAGTCATCCCCAAATCCCAAGACCACTTTTCGTTTTCCAAGTTGTCTTCGACCTGATCGTGGAACTGATCCACCACTAGGGTCAAAGGCTCATCGTCAAATGGGTATTCTTTATCCATCAACGCCAAGGCCAACTGTTCCAGACGATACGCCGTGGTGTTTTCCGGCAGTTCCGACGCTTCCATGCCGGCTTTGGCCACTTTCATCCACAGCTTTTTCAAGCCCGGGAACTGTTTGATGGCATTGTATTCGACGCGCGCGTCCTCAATCAGCTCGATAAAGAACATCTGTTGCGGGTTCAACTGCTCCATCGAAATCGCGGCTGACGTATACATCAAGTGCGAAGCCATGTGCGCCGCCATGGCACGGTAGAGTTCCGCCCCTTTAATGTCACCCAAATCATTCAAAGCGTCCGGCAAATGCATCGCCATGTTTTCATAGAAGGGTTTGAAGTCATCGAAATCCGACGCCGCCGGGCGAATGAAGAAATCGCGCGCCCAAAAAGCGCGTAAATAGAAGTTGATCGGGCGATGAAAATCGATGAACAGCGAGCCTTTACGCTGCTGCTGAAACACCGCCTTGGAATCTTCCGATTGCAAACCGAAATAATCCATCTGCGCCTGGAAATTACGGGCGTGTGCTTGCGCTCCCCATTGCGCCCAGCGGCGCAAGCCGGACACGGTCAACTTCGACATCAAATCATCGATAATGCCCAGCATAGGTCTCAGGCCACGCGGGGTTTTGGAGCCCAATTGATAAATCAGCGCCAGATATTGTCTCAACAGGTCGATATCGCCGGTTCTTTCCGCGACCAACGGCAACGAATCCAACGTCAAAGCCACCACTTCACCGGAGGTGACCGACGACAATTTCATCACCGTTTCCAGAACGTCATCCAAAATTTCGTCTTCGACTTGCGACACGACTTGCGGCACGGCTTCCAGATAACTGATGACAATCTGTTGCCCCTTACCGAGGTACGCTATCCCCTGGGCATTTTGCAACCAGGTCTGACGCGACGCCTCCGACATGTGGTGTGAAGCCTCTTGAATCAATGAATCCAGCATTTCCTCTAATTGAGGAACGCTTTCAATCAAGGATTCCTTGACTTCCTGCAGTTCAAAACTCATATCGATTCTCTCTTGTTATTCCGTCGTTTAGACCTTTCTCCCAGGCCTGGTCAAAACACCCAGGCCTGGCCACTTTTGGTTTATTCAAAGGGTTTATTCAAAGAAAGTATCGACCGTGGTCAAGAGGGTATCCAAAATGTCATCGTCGTCTGTCAATGGCGTAATCAAGGCCATCGTACAAGCTTTTTTCGGGTCAACACCCTTGTTGATCAACTGTGCCGCGTACACCAATAGACGTGTGGAAATCCCTTCGTCCAGACCGTGCCCTTTCAGGTTACGGGAACGTTGCGCGATTTGAACCAATTTCTCGGCCGTGGCTTGATCGATGCCCGCTTCTTTGGCGACGATATCGGCTTCCACCGCCTCTTCCGGATAGTCGAACTTGAAGCCGCCGAAACGCTGTTTGGTGGATTGTTTCAAGTCTTTCATCATGGACTGATAACCCGGGTTATAGGAAATCACCAATTGAAAATCCGGGTGGGCTTCAACCAGTTCACCTTTTTTATCCAGCGGCAACACACGACGGTGATCCGTCAAGGGGTGAATCACAACCGTGGTGTCCTGACGGGCTTCAACCACCTCATCCAGATAACAAATGGCGCCGATACGCGCGGCGACGGTCAAAGGGCCGTCCTGCCATTTGGTACCGTTGATGTCGATTAGGTAACGGCCGACCAAATCGGAGGCGGTCATATCTTCGTTACACGCCACCGTGATCAACGGCTTACCGAGCTTGTGCGCCATGTATTCCACAAAACGCGACTTACCGCACCCCGTCGGGCCTTTCAACATAATCGGCATTCGGGAAGCATATCCGGACTCGAACAATTCGATTTCATCCGATACCGGACGGTAAAACGGTTCGTCTTTAATCATGTATTGGCTTGGATCTAAGGCATTAATTTCCGACATGTTATTTCTCCGTTGGCAAGTCATCATTCAAAACGTTCAAAATATTTAGGTGTGGTCACTTGTTGAAATGAGCACAACTAAATAAATTGAAAACCAGCTAGTTTCGGGGCTAGCTGGCCGTTACCCGAACAGTGAGGTATGAGACTGCCCGGGTAAACAAGGTTGGCGGCTGCAAAACGAAGCTTGCAACCACCGGAATTCGATAGCCGCCTCCCGTCGCTTTTGGCTAAGGGAAACGGACGCGATTCAAACAAACATCTAAACCGCGATTTTATAGCAGTAAATTTACCGCTGACTGAAACGAACAGCCAGCAAACAAATGGAATTAAAACGTTCGCCAGTGATTCAAGGGCTAGGCGGACGCAGCGCAGAAACCGGAGTGTGCCATGAGCACATGAGGATTTCTCGCCTTACCCCTTCGGGCGGCGAGTTCTACGTTTCGAGCCGCGCCCAACAACGCACTTGGGTTGCTGGCGGGCGTTTTAAACCATTTTACATGTCACCACGCTTAACTAGCATGTTGGCACCTTGAGACTGCGCATAGTTGTCATAACCAATCAAACGAACGTGGTTGTTTGGGTTGGCTTTGATGCACGCGTTAACTTCATCCAGAACGGCGTCTGCAGACGTTTCACCGAACATTGGAAGCTTCCACATATACCAGAAGTAAGAGAAAGCGTTCTCTGGCTCAGTGTGCTCAACAGCCGGGTTCCAACCCTTGCTGATGATGTACTCTACTTGCGCTCTGATTTGCTCATCAGACATCTTCGGCAGGTATGAAAAAGTTTCTGCCTTACGCGATGCTGGATCAGAAAGACGTGAAGGATAATCTTGTACTGTACTCATGTTTTTTCTCCTGAATTTAACAATCGATTACTTGTGAGAAACGTCTAGTTTGTCAACAGTATCGAATTCGAACTTAATTTCTTTCCATGTTTCCATCGCGATTTTAAGTTCTGGGCTGTGTTTAGCCGCTTCAGTAAGGATTTCCTTACCGACTTTCTCGACTTCCTTACCTTCGTTACGTGCTTGAACACACGCTTCAAGAGCCACACGGTTTGCGGCCGCACCGGCTGCGTTACCCCATGGGTGACCCAAAGTACCACCACCGAACTGAAGAACGGAGTCATCACCGAAGATGGAAACCAAGGCCGGCATGTGCCATACGTGGATACCACCGGAAGCAACCGGAAGCACACCAGGCATTGCACCGAAGTCCTGGTCGAACATGATGCCGCGTGAGCGATCTTCTTCAATGTAGCTGTCACGCATAAGATCGATCCAACCAAGTGTCGCTTCACGGTCACCTTCCAATTTACCAACAACGGTACCGGAGTGAAGGTGGTCACCACCGGATAGACGAAGTGCTTTCGCCAAGACACGGAAGTGGATACCGTGGTGTGGGTTACGGTCGATTACACCGTGCATTGCGCGGTGAATGTGAAGCAGAACGCCGTTATCACGACACCAGTTCGCCAAACCTGTGTTTGCTGTGAAACCACCGGTTAGGTAATCGTGCATGATGATCGGAGAACCGATTTCTTTTGCGAATTCAGCACGCTTGTACATTTCTTCAGGTGTTGGAGCGGTAACGTTCAGGTAGTGACCTTTACGCTCACCGGTTTCCGCTTCTGACTTTTCAATCGCTTCTTGACAGAACAAGAAACGGTCACGCCAGCGCATGAACGGTTGAGAGTTGATGTTCTCGTCATCTTTCGTGAAGTCAAGACCACCACGCAAACATTCATATACGGCACGGCCATAGTTTTTCGCAGACAAACCAAGCTTAGGCTTGATGGTACAACCCAACATCGGACGACCATATTTATCCATTTTGTCACGCTCAACTTGGATACCGTGTGGTGGTCCACCACACGTCATGACGTATGCAAGCGGAACACGAACGTCTTCCAAGCGCAAAGCACGCAGTGCTTTAAAGCCGAATACGTTACCAACCAAAGATGTGAATACGTTTACAACAGACCCTTCTTCGAACAAGTCGATTGGGTAAGCGATGAACGCGTAGAAAGCCGAATCATCACCAGGAACGTCTTCGATTCTGTAAGCACGACCTTTGTAGTGATCCAAATCGGTCAACAAGTCAGTCCATACAGTGGTCCAAGTCCCTGTTGAAGATTCCGCAGCTACCGCAGCGGCCACTTCTTCACGTGGTACACCATCTTGTGGGACTACTTTAAAACATGCTAGAAAATCTGAGTCTTTCGGCTCATAATCAGGCATCCAATACGTTTCGCGGTATTCTTTTACACCGGCGTTATAAGTCTTAGCCATCTTTTACCTCTTTGTTATAAAAGTTAGTTGTGAAAAGAGTCTGAAAAAACGTTTCTTTCGCTGCGTGGTTAGACGCTTACGTTTCCAGTGGTTCGTATCTTAGCCAAATTACCCTGGCCTAAAGCTCAGTCTTTGTTATACAATTCATAAACAAAGGGTTATGTTCAAATAAAATTGTTTTTATTTTCAACACCTTAACTTTTCACCATTCGAGAAATAAAATGCATAATCTCCATATCACCGCTCAACAAATTCGAATTTTCGAGGCGGTTTCCCGGCATTTAAGCTATACCAAAGCGGCTGAAGAATTGAACCTGTCACAGCCGGCCGTTTCGGTACAGGTTAAACGCTTGGAAGAAAACAACGACGTCAAGCTCATCGAAGTCATCGGCAAAAAACTTTACCTGACATCGGCCGGTGAACACATGTTCAAAACCTGCACCAACATCCTGGAAGAGCTCAAAGACCTCACCGCCTACATTCGTAACGAACAAGACAGTGTGGAAGGTGAACTGAAGCTGGCCGTGGTCACCCCCGCCAAATATTTCATCCCGTATGTATTGAAAGCCTTCTTAAATAAATACCCGGATGTCATTCCCTCCATCACCGTGGTCAACCGACGCCGGATTCTCGACGAACTGAAGCGCAACCAATATCATTTGACGGTGATGGGACGCGTCCCGCCAGAACTGAAAATGGAAGCCTTTCCGTTCTTCAAAAACGAACTGGTGATGATTGCGCCGCCCAACCATCCATTGGCGAAAAACAAACAAATTCCATTAAGCGATATTGTTAACGAAAAGTTTCTGATGCGCGAAAGCGGGTCGGGCATTCGTATTGCACTGGAAGAACGCTTGGCACAGGAAAACTATGTGATCCAACCTTATATGGAGCTGGGCAGTACCGAGTCGATCAAGCAAGGAGTGATGGCAGGCCTGGGCATTTCCGTGATTCCCCGCCATGCGGTTCGTATTGAAGCCAAATACGGCCATTTAACCGTTCTGGACGTGCAAGGCTTCCCGCTGAGCCGCGATTGGTACATTGCTAAAATGCAAGACAAGGTCCTGATGCCGCCTGCCGTCGCGTTTTTGGACTTTTTGAAATCGGTGGATATCAATAAACTGTTGGTCATGTCGGACACCCGTTAAAGCAAATCATAACGAATTGTATATAACGGTTCCGATTGGAAATAACGAGACCTTTGCACAAGATGGAAACACGCTTAAAGGTCTCATAAAAGGAGTGTCATGCCTGAAAAAATTTCGCTGCTGGCTCGTAACGCCACCCTCCGCCAATTGCAGGTATTTGAAAGCATTGCCCGGCACAACAGTTTTTCCAAAGCGGCGGAAGAGCTTCATTTAACCCAGCCGACGGTTTCCATGCAGGTCAAAAAACTCACTGACATTTTGGAAGCCCCGTTATTTGAACAAATCGGGCGCAAGGTTCACCTAACCGAAGCCGGCCAGGCGCTGTACGAAGCGGCCAATAATATTTTGCAGCAGCTTTCCATCGCCGAACAGAAAATCAACCACCTCAAAGGTTTTTCGGGCGGCAGCGTTAAACTGACAGTCATCTCCACCGCCCAGTATTTTGTGCCGAAAGTCATTCACGAGTTCACCCAAGCTTATCCGGACGTCACCGTCATCATGCGTGTGGGTAACAAAGAGAGTTTGCTGGAACGCATTAACCAAAACAAGGATGATTTCTATCTACTCGGCCAGCCGCCGGAAGACCTCAATGTGGAATCCTCACAGCTTTCCGTCAACCCTTTGGCTTTCGTCGCAAACAGCCATCATCCACTGGTCGGTAAACAGCTTTCCATTGAAGACTTGGTGGACGAACCGTTTCTGATGCGAGAGACCGGTTCCGGCATCCGGGCGCAGATTGAAAAAGTCTTCGAAGAATTTGAATTTCGACCGAATATCAAAATGGTACTGGGTGGCATCGAACCGATTCGCCTGGGGTTACTGCAGAATCTCGGTATCACGGTGGCTTCCGTTCCCACCCTAATGGAAGAGATCAATCAAGGTAAAATCGCCATTCTGAATGTCAAAGGATTCCCCATTAACCGTCATTGGTACCTGGCTTACCCAAAAGGCAAGGTGCTGTCCATTGCCGCCGAGAAGCTGATTGAACTGCTGAAAAAAGAAGGCGAAAAACTCAGTGAACTGGCCTTTAATAAATTTCGCTAACCATCCGCTCGACTCAAACCCATTGATTATAAGCCCGTTAAACAGCCCAGCTATTGCTTAGCGTCTTAGTAAAACAGTATTTTGTATAGTCTTTTATCTATGCTTTTAATCAAAATTATTGATTTGAAGTTATCCGACCATTCCCTATAATAACCATTCAAAGTTTCGGGGTTGAGTCGTTTTTAACGAAATGATTCAACAAAAATAAAGGGTGTGCCGTCTCCGGAATTCACCCCCAAAAAGAGGTATGAAAAATGGATCAGTCGAATCGTTACGCTGACTTAACTCTATCAGAAGAAAAATTGGTTGCTGATGGTAATCACCTTCTTGTTGCCTACCGTCTAAAACCTGCTGCGGGTTACGGTTTCCTAGAAGTAGCTGCTCACGTTGCTGCTGAGTCTTCAACGGGTACGAACGTTGAAGTATCAACTACTGACGACTTCACGCGTGGTGTGGATGCTTTAGTATATGAAATTGACGAAGCGGCCTTCGGTGACAAAGGTGGTCTGATGAAGATCGCTTACCCAGTCGACCTATTCGATCCAAACCTAATCGATGGTCACTACAACGTATCTCACATGTGGTCTTTGATCCTAGGGAACAACCAAGGTATGGGTGACCACGAAGGTCTTCGTATGTTGGACTTCTTGGTGCCAGAGCAAATGGTTAAGAAATTCGACGGCCCAGCCACTGACATTTCCGACCTATGGAAAGTACTCGGTCGCCCAGAAGTCGACGGTGGTTACATCGCAGGTACTATCATCAAGCCTAAACTAGGCCTACGTCCAGAGCCATTCGCGAAAGCATGTTATGACTTCTGGTTGGGTGGTGACTTCATCAAAAACGATGAGCCACAAGCTAACCAACCTTTCTGCCCAATGGAAACGGTTATTCCGATGGTTGCAGAAACAATGGATCGTGCACAGCAAGAAACAGGTGAAGCGAAGCTTTTCTCTGCTAACGTAACGGCTGACTTCCACGAAGAAATGATCAAACGTGGTGAGTACATCCTAGGTGAATTCGCTAAGTACGGTAACGAAAAACACGTTGCTTTCTTGGTTGACGGTTTCGTAACCGGTCCAGCAGGTGTTACCACGGCACGTCGTAACTTCCCAGATACTTACCTACACTTCCACCGTGCAGGTCACGGTGCCTTGACTTCTTATAAGTCACCTATGGGTATGGACCCTCTGTGCTACATGAAGCTTGCTCGCCTAATGGGCGCTTCTGGTATCCACACGGGTACGATGGGTTACGGTAAAATGGAAGGTCACGGTGATGAGCGCGTACTGGCTTACATGCTTGAGCGTGACGAGTGTCAAGGTCACTACTTCTATCAGAAGTGGTACGGCATGAAGCCGACTACGCCAATCATCTCTGGTGGTATGAACGCGCTACGTCTACCTGGTTTCTTCGAAAACCTAGGGCACGGTAACGTCATCAACACTTGTGGTGGTGGTGCATTCGGTCACATCGACAGCCCAGCTGCTGGTGGTACGTCTCTGGGTCAAGCCTACGAGTGCTGGAAAACGGGTGCAGACCCAATCGAATACGCTAAAGAGCATCCAGAATTTGCTCGTGCATTCGAATCTTTCCCAAGCGATGCAGACAAAATCTTCCCAGGCTGGAGAGAAAAATTGGGTGTCCACAAGTAATTGATATTAAAGCCGCTTGAGGCACTGTGTGTGCTTCAAGCAACTTTACCCATCAATTTGAATGGATACTTAAAACCTCAGCGTTATGCTGAGGTTTTCTTACCCTACCGCTCAAATTCAAATCCTTTTCGTTTAGCGTTTTGCGTTCACAGACATTAAACGAAAATGATTTTACCAACATGTAAATTCGCTTAAAAACCACCAGGTCTGGTGGTTTATCAAGCTCAAAGAACTTCTTTTTTATTGAGAGTTTTGCACGAGTGGGGCGCGAGGAAAAAATGAGATAAAATTTTTCTGAATTAGGCGGAAAACGAAGTTAATAGCTGGCTATTAACGAGTTTTTCAACGACATTCAGGAAGATTTTAGCCATTTTTAGCCGTGTATCCATCTCGTGTTTATGCCCTTTGGGTGCAAAGCTCTCTTATTATCAATCAAAGTTTCGGGGAACTCAGATGGATATTTCACAGTACAAAATCGACAATGAACCTTTTTACGATGCACAATCGAATGAGATTGAACTTTACGAAGCCGCTTATGCCGCACGCTTGCCAGTCATGGTCAAAGGCCCAACAGGCTGCGGTAAATCTCGTTTTGTCGAGCACATGGCCTGGAAACTGGGGAAACCCATCATTACCGTTTCCTGTAACGAAGACATTACCGCAGCCGACTTGGTCGGGCGCTATCTATTAGACGCAGAAGGCACTCGCTGGGTTGATGGCCCACTCACCATGGCCGCACGCTACGGTGCCATCTGCTATCTGGATGAAATTGTCGAAGCCCGTCAAGATACCATGGTTGTCATCCATGCCTTGACCGACCACCGTCGTGAATTATCTTTGGATAAAAAAGGCGAGCTGATTAAAGCGCATCCGGATTTCCAATTGGTCATTTCCTACAATCCGGGTTATCAATCCTTGATGAAAGACCTGAAGCAATCCACCAAACAACGTTTCTGTGCCATGGACTTTGATTATGCTGCGCCAGACGTCGAAGCACATATTCTGCAAAAGGAAGGTGGCGTTGACGAGGCCACCGCGAAGAAGCTAGTTCAAATCGGCGAAACGGCACGTAACCTCAAAGGTCATGGTCTGGACGAAGGGATTTCTACCCGTTTGATGGTCTATGCCGCTACCCTGATCAACCAAGGCATTACCCCTGTCGAAGCTTGTAAAATGGCTTTGGTACGTCCGATTACCGATGATGCAGACATCCGCCAAACATTAGACAACGCCATCGAAATGATTTTCGGCTAATCATAAATTGTTTCATCCGACTTTTCGCGCTGCGCTTCGTTAGAAACGGTCGTGTATAACTTATACACTCCCTTATTCTCGCCTTGCTCAGCGCGAAAATTCGGCGAACCAAACTTATGATGTCTCTTTTTAGAAGAGATACTTTCAACTGAACGAGATGTTTAAGTATGAATGAAGAATTATTTGCTGAATATCAGGAAAAATTTACCTGTAAATTTCCGAAAGCGGTCGAGCTGTTCCCCGATTTACTAAATGATGCCGTGTCGAAATTATCGCCACAAGGGGTCGAGTCCTATTTAGAAGGCGCGAACTTCCTCTGTAAAATCGGCCAAGGCGTTGAACCTGTATTGGTGTTTATGGAAGTAATGCCGGACATCGCCTCCCACTTTGGTCAAGGCACCAATAAAATGGTGGCCGATTACAGCTACCTGCTGGCGCGAAGCCCCAATAAAAAAGCCTTGATTCCGTTTTTATCAACGCTTGGGCATGTTTGCCGGCGCATCGACCGTATTGAAGACTTAGAGCTGTATCTACAAATCATTGACGAGTATGTCGAAAAAACTCAGACCGTGATTCATGGGCACCATTCGCTTTATGAAAGCCCCGGAATGGTTCCGCTCTTAGAGTCCATGCCACAACTGATTTCCAAACTTTGCCTCAACGGTATCCGTAACTTTATCGATTACGGTGCGCGCAACTACCTGAATGCACCGGAAGAACAGATTGCCTACTTTAAGCTGGAATCGCATGACGCCAAAAGCATTATCACCCGCGAGCGCAAAGGCACCACTTTCAAAGACGTTGAACGTCATATGGACATGTTGAAAGAATGCATGTGGGACTGCGATTTGCCTTTCCAAACCTTTGCGACGGCTTTTGACCAGTTGCGCAAGCCGGTGCCTTACCTGGATGATGACATCATTGCGGTACCGGATGTTTATGACGCCGAAAATGGCGTGTCGGGTACCGACCGCTATCGTGCGACAGTGGCACACATGATGGCGCATAAAAAATGGTCCGGACAACTGATGGCGGATAACTATGCCCCCCATATGCAATTGTTTATCTCGGTGTTTGAAGACTGCCGTGTCGAACATTTGGCGATTCAACGTTATCCAGGTCTGAAAAAATTGTTTTTATCCTTGCACCCTTACCCTGAAAAAGGTGCCTGTGACGATCAGAAAATGTCGTGTCTGCGCTATCGTGCAACGCGTATGTCTCGCGCCCTGTTGGACGAGAACTTTGACCCTCAGAATGAATTGCTGGAAAGCTTCCGTGAGCGTTTCCATACAATCATGGCTGAGAAAGGTGAAGAATCGACCACCGCGGATATGGCCGATTTGGGTATTGATTTCTATGTCAAGACACGTAAGCAGTCTTCAGACAGCCAACCAACGGTATTCTTTGACGATACCGAGGTGTCTTACCGTGACGACAACCGTTATATCTGGTTCTATTACGAAGAATATGACGAAGCAGACGAAATCATGCCGAACGAGTATGAGAACGAAGAACCGAAAATCGACAATGAAGGTGGGTTGCCGCCACGTCATTACGATGAATGGGACTATATCTCTGAAGGCTACCGGCCAGATTGGACCACCGTTTACGAGCGTCTGCACCCATCCGGAGAAGCCAGTAAAATCGATCGCTTAATGGACAAACACAGCGACCTGGCCAATCGCCTGAAAAAAATGATTGAAATGCTTAAGCCGCAGAACAAAAAGCGTATTCGCTTCCAAGAAGAAGGCGAAGAGTTGGATCTGGACGTGGCGATTCGTTCAATCATCGATTTCAAAAGCGGTTCCGCTCCCGATCCGCGCATCAACTACAGTCACACCACCGACAGTCGCAACATTGCGGTCATGCTTTTGGTGGATACCTCCCAATCGTTGAATGAACGTAATCCGGAAACGGGTCAAACGTTGTTGGAACTTTCCGAGGAAGCTTTGGCGATTACCGCCTGGACCGTCGAGCAGTTAGGCGATAAATTTGCGATTGCCGGTTTCTGTTCCGACACACGCCATGAAGTGCGCTATCAGCATATTAAAGGCTATTCGGAAAGTTATAACGATGACGTGAAAGCACGGATTGCCGGATTGGAGGCGTCTTTTTCAACCCGAATGGGCGCGGCCATGCGTCATGCCGCACATTATCTTGAAGCACAGCAAGCTGAGAAAAAGTTAATGCTGGTGTTAACCGATGGCGAACCGGCGGACATTGATTCAAAAGACCCACAAACATTGATTCAGGACACCCATAAGGCGGTCGAAGAATTGCAGGGGCAAGGCATTTATTCCTACTGCATCACACTTGACCCTAAGGCAGATGAATATGTCTCGGATATCTTCGGCAATCAATATACGGTGATAGACCATGTGGATAAATTGCCGGAGCAATTGCCGCAAGTCTTTATGAAGCTGACAAACTAAAGGCTCTAGGAAATTTCTATGAAGTCAACCATGAGAGTGCGTTCGACATTTGATTTTCGGGGCGAAACCTTTTGCTATGAGCTAGGTGTCGACTTACCCCCTTATATTGACGATATCGACCTGTTTTTACAGCAGCTCCCCAGTCGAATCGCCCAACAGAATCAACTGGACGTCATCTCTTATAAATTTGAGATGCTGGAATCGAGTGAAATCGAAGTTATTCATTTCGACTCTCCTATTGATGCCTCTGAAGTAGTATTACCCATGCCGGTTGAAGCGTTTCTTGAACGCTATCAACAAATTGGATCGGATGCGTATTTACAGGACATCGCCCAAAAGCATCAGCTTAACTGGAATGATAAAACAGCTAAAGCATTGAAAGCCGCTTATCGATTAGGAAAATCACAACAACCGAAAGCCACCCCGCCAAGTAACCATCCTTGGTTTTGACTTTCCCGCGATAAATTCAGATCAGTTTTTATCCGTTACTGGATATTATCGGTATAATTCCATCTTTTGAAGAAGCTTGTATTGTCTTAACCACGACCAAAACTTCTCCAAAAGGATAATTATGTGCGACAAATGCGACTGTAACAGCCCGATTGAACAACTGTTACAAAACAACGTAGAATGGGTGGACGAAGTGAATGCCGAGCGCCCCCACTTCTTCGAAACCCTCTCCCACCAACAAAAACCCGAATATTTGTGGATTGGCTGCTCCGATAGCCGCGTGCCCGCCAACCAACTGGTCAAAATGGACCCAGGCACGATTTTCGTACACCGCAACATCGCCAATCTGGTGAACTCCAGCGACATGAATGTGCTGTCGGTCATCCAATACGCCGTCGAAATCCTGAAGGTCAAACACATTATCGTCAATGGCCATTACGGCTGTGGCGGAGTGATCGCCTCAATGGAAGAAGGCAACCCCAGCTTGATTGACCATTGGGTACGTCCGATTCGAAAATACTACCAACGCAAGCAAACCGAGCTGGATGCATTGCCTTATGAAGAACGCGTCAATCGTTTGTGTGAGATCAATGTCGCGGAGCAGGTGCGTAATATCTGCCATGTTCCGGCGGTACGGAAAGCCTGGAAAAAAGGCCAATCGCTCGCGGTGCACGGTTTTATCTACAACATCAAAGACGGGCGCCTGAAGAACCTGGACATCAGCGTCGACAACCTGGACGCAGCCGAGCAAGCCGTTGTCCGCGCAACGGCCGGTTAAAACTTAAACACCAGCTCTTCTTTGCCGACAAGGAAGCTCCGCATCAACCCTTGAGCAGTTTCAACTCCATTCAATCAATGTACCGAACGTTGCTTAAGCAATTTGGGCTATTTGATCGAGTCGCGCAAAGGACTGTGCGGCCAGTCCCCATCGGATATTAGCACATCAACATATTAGCAATATTTTTCATAACCAAACGCAATGCCAACATATAAAAGAATGATTTTTTTACCACCTCTCCCACCTCTATAATGCCTTCTCAAATCACGATTTAGAAGACAAACGCATGCTACGCACACTTGCCCTAACACCATTACCGAAAGCCGCCGTTTGGTGGCTGTTACTGCCGCTACTGGCTGTCAGCCTGTGGTTATCGGAAAACCACTTGTCTTTATTCCTGGTCGGCGCCCTGTTGGGTGCCAGTCTGAACTATTTTCAATTCGGTTTCCGTACCTGCTCCCACCAACTGCTGACACAAGGGCGAACACTGGGCGTGCGCGCTGTGTTATGGATGCTGGCGTTCACCAGTGTGCTATTTTTCTTGCTCTTGAGCTTGGGGGAATTCAACGGGCTGGCGTTACAAGGGTTCGTACAGCCATTAAGCCTATCCGTCATCGCCGGTGCATTTATGTTCGGGGTGGGGATGCAGCTGGCCAACGGCTGTACCTCCGGCACCTTCAATAAAATGGGCCAATTACAGCCGTTATCCTTAACCAGTTTTTTCTTTCTATTGGTTGGCGGCACCTTGGCCGCTTACCATAATGAATTCTGGCGGGCGGTACCCGCACTGCAACCCGTTTCGGTGCTACAGTCCTTCGGTTTAATACAAGGCTTGGTATTGCAACTGGGCTTTATTGGTGTGCTGTATTGGCTGGCCATCTTAAAGGAAAAGAATCATTTTGATGAACTGTCACGCCTTAACACTTCGGCCTTTTGGAAAATCGCCGACTGGCACCCTTGGTTGAAAGCCGGTTTGGTGCTGGCGCTGCTCAATGCCTTTCTGTTGTTGCTCAGCGGCCAACCTTGGTCAATTGCCAATGTTTTTCCCTATTGGGGTTTGAAAATCAGCGATGCCTTGCATCTGCCACTGGACTGGTCGTTTTGGCCCTATGGCATCACCCATTTCAGCCGACAAGAATCACCTTTACTGGAAAACGCTGTTAGCTTGACGACACTGGGGTTGATTAGCGGCGCACTGTTAGTCACACTACTGGCACGTTCGGCCCGCCAAGAAGCGACGCAGTTCACGCTCAAACCTCACCTGATGGCGATTCTAGGCGGCTTTATTATGGGATACGGGTCCGTTATCGCGTTCGGTTGCAATATCGGTGCTTTTTTCAGCGGCATCGGCTCCGGCAGTTTACACGGCTGGCTCTGGGCGCTGGCGGCGTTGGCCGGCAACAGCGCAGGCATTTACCTTAAACCGAGATTGTTTAAAGATTAAAAGGGTGCGTGGTCACGACCTGTTCAGAAACAGAATGACCTGAAGGACAGGCCCCCACGCCACACAGGTCACTCATGTCGCACCCGGCACAGACTTTCTGCGCACAACTTTTCAAACAAGCTTGCTGAATCAATGCCTTGGACTCCGGGTCGGACACATGAATGTCCGCACCACACAAGGCACCACTTTGCATTAACTCCAATAACTTATCCCAATCCAAATCAATCGTGACACGCGCTTGGCTTTCCATCGCTCGACTCATTACTCGCCCCCCAAAGAACACTAATGATAACAATTATCATTTTACTTATCATAACTTAAAAGTCAATCGAATCCATCCATCCCGATTAAACCGCTATTCGGCCAGACCTGGCATACCCTTTAGAGAGTGGTCATAACGTTTTTGAGACATAAAAAAACCCGCTCGGCAAAGCCTAAGCGGGTGATTGTAGTGATTGAGTAGTAAGTTAAACTTATTGGACAAACTTTCCCTGAGTCACCTCAGTGAAAATCGATTTCGCCGTCCGTCAAACCGACATGAACCGTATCACCAGCAACAAACTCCCCTTTCAACAAACGTTGCGCCAACGGATTTTCCACCAATTGTTGCACCGCACGCTTCAAAGGTCGTGCGCCATAGACCGGATCGAAGCCGGCTTCGCCGATTTTGTCCAGAACGTTTTCAGCGATTTCCAATTGCAAATCGTTGTCCGCCAGTCGCGCACGTAGTTGGTTCAACTGAATATCGGCAATCGCACGAATTTGCGCCTGGTCCAATGGATGGAACACGACGATGTCATCAATCCGGTTAATGAATTCCGGGCGGAAATGACTACCGACCACTTCCATGACGTCCTGTTTCATTTCATCATAGGTCGCAGTAGCGGCTTTTTCCTGAATAATGTGCGACCCCAGGTTGGACGTCATCACTATCACCGTATTTTTAAAGTCCACCGTGCGCCCTTGACCATCGGTCAAACGGCCGTCATCCAACACTTGCAACAGGATGTTGAACACATCCGGATGCGCTTTTTCCACCTCATCCAGCAAAATCACCGAATAGGGTTTACGGCGCACCGCTTCCGTTAAATAACCGCCCTGTTCATAACCGACATAGCCCGGAGGCGCACCGATCAAACGCGCCACGGAATGTTTTTCCATAAACTCCGACATATCCAAACGCACAATGGCATCCTGAGTATCGAACAGAAAATCGGCCAAGGCTTTGGTCAACTCGGTTTTCCCGACCCCGGTCGGCCCCAGGAACAGGAAAGAACCGTTCGGACGGTTCGGGTCCGACAAACCGGCACGGGAACGGCGAATCGCATCCGACACCGCCGACACCGCTTCCTGCTGGCCAATGACCTTCGCGCCCAACGCTTCTTCCATGCGCAACAATTTATCGCGCTCACCTTCCAACATTCTGGAAATCGGAATCCCGGTCCAACGCGCCACCACTTCGGCAATTTCCTCTTCCGTGACCTTATTGCGCAATAAATGCACCTGGCCTTCGGCTTCATTTTCCGCTTCTTCCGCCGCTTTGATTTTGGCTTCCAAATCCGGAATCACGCCGTATTGCAGTTCAGACATTTTGCCCAAATTGCCTTCACGGTGCGCCGCGTCCATTTCAATCCGCGCTTTATCGAGCTCTTCTTTATACTGTTTCGCACCTTGCAGTGCGGCCTTGTCTTTTTTCCAAATTTCTTCCAGGTCAGCGTATTCTTTTTCCATCTCGTCGATGGATTCCTGCAAGACATTCAAGCGTTTTTTAGACGCTTCGTCCTTTTCTTTTTTCAAGGCTTCCCGTTCGATTTTCAATTGAATCAAACGACGGTCGAGCTTATCCATCTCTTCCGGTTTGGAGTCAATTTCCATACGGATACGCGAGGCCGCTTCATCAATCAAGTCGATGGCTTTATCCGGCAATTGTCGATCGGCAATGTAACGCTGCGACAGATGCGCCGCCGCAATAATCGCCGGGTCGGTAATCGCCACACCGTGATGCACTTCGTAACGCTCTTTCAAACCGCGCAAAATAGCAATGGTGTCTTCTTCGCTCGGTTCGTCCACAATCACTTTCTGGAAACGGCGTTCCAGCGCGGCGTCTTTTTCAATGTTTTCACGGTATTCGTCCAGGGTGGTGGCGCCGATACAGTGTAATTCACCACGGGCCAAAGCCGGTTTCAACATGTTTCCGGCGTCCATAGAGCCTTCGGTTTTACCGGCGCCGACCATGGTATGGATTTCGTCGATAAACAGAATGACCGAGCCTTCCTGTTTTTCCAAATCCTTCAACAACGCTTTTAAGCGCTCTTCGAATTCACCGCGATATTTGGCGCCCGCCAGCAACCCGGCCAGGTCCAGCGACAATAGCTTTTTGTTTTTCAGGCCTTCCGGCACTTCGCCATTCACAATGCGTTGTGCCAAACCTTCCACAATCGCGGTTTTACCCACACCTGGCTCCCCGATCAGCACCGGGTTATTTTTTGTACGGCGCTGCAACACCTGAACGGCACGGCGAATCTCGTCATCCCGCCCAATCACCGGGTCCAGCTTACCGCTGCGCGCCCGTTCGGTTAAATCCAGCGTGTATTTATCCAACGCCTGTCTGTTTTCTTCCGCATTTGGGTCTTGCACGGTTTCGCCTCCTCTCACCTGGTCAATGGCCGCTTCGATACTCTGTTCCGTCGCGCCGGCCTGCTTCAACAAATCCTTGATCGAATCGTTGGACTGCAAAGCGGCTAAATAAAATAATTCACTGGCAATGTAAGCGTCGCCACGTTTCTGCGCCAACTGATCCATCAAATTCAGTACGCGCCCGCTGTTTTGCGACAATTGCACATCCCCGCCATGCCCGGATACTTTTGGCAGGCCTGGCAGTTTTTCATCTACGGACGTTTTAAGCTTCGTCACATCCACACCGGCCAGCTGCAACAAAGACGTCTGCTCAGCCAGCAGTGCCGATAGAATATGTAGCGGTTCAATAAACTGATTCCCCAGACCGAGCGCCATGGATTGCGCCTGCCCCAGAATGGACTGAAACTGAGATGTAAACTTATCCATCATTCTTAAGATTCTCCTTAAACTAACCTTGTCTAAGCCGTTAACCTGCAAGGATTATTGATCTAAAATAAAGATATGGACAAAAAAAACATTTTCAAGTGAAAAAGGGAAATATTAAGGTTAAAGTTGAGTTCATATCGTATATCATATTGATATATCAAAAAATAAATAATACTAAATAAAATTACGCAACCCTGACACTAAGGCACTTCTGGCGTTTACCCCTGCTGATGCATGCAAACGCAAAAGGAGTGGAGATTTACAAGGCCCCATAAATGGCAACCCAAAAGACCGAATACCCGGATTTTGAAACGCTTTTCGACAATTTGGCCGACGGCGTTTATCTGCTGGAACCGAAAACATCCAATATCCTCTGGTGCAATCGCGCCGCTTATGAAGACCTCGGCTTTGAAAAACATGAAGTCCTGAATCATTCCGTACTTTCCTTGCAAAAAGATGTTGTCGGTCAGCCACAATGGGATGAAATTGCCCAAGTTATCCAAGCCCACAAAACCTATACTTTCGTTGGCCGTCATCTCCATAAAAACGGCGGCGAAATTGCGGTTGAAATCAACACTACTCACTTTAAACACCAAGGCCAAACCTATTTTCTATCCATCGCCCGCAACGTTAACAAACGCCTGGCGCTGGAAAAAGACCTGCAAACCAAAGAGAACAGTATCTGGTTTGCTCTGAATGAAGCCTCGGACGGTCTTTGGGAGTGGGAAGTGGACACCGGTTATGTGTTCTTCAGTCCGCAGCTGAAAAAAATGCTCGGTTACGGCCCGAACGAAATGGAGCCCGTCATTGAAACCTGGACACGCAATGTCCACCCGGACGACCTGCAAATGGTCATGCAGGTCATGCAAGATTACCACCAAGGCCTACGCGGCGCCTACGAAGTGGAATACCGCCTCCGCAACCGAAACGGCCATTATCTGTGGGTACATGACCGGGGCAAAGTCTGCCAACGCGGTGATGACGGCAAACCGCTCCACATGGTGGGCATGGTGCAGAACATCACCGAACGCAAACAACTGCAATTCCAACTGGAAGCCTTGGCGGCCAATGACTTTCTCACCCAGTTGCCGAACCGACGGGAAGGCGAAAATCAGACACAGCGCCACTTGGCTCTGGCCAAACGCAATAAGATGCCGCTGAGTCTCGCCGTCGTAGATTTCGACGACTTCAAAAACATCAATGATATGCACGGCCACCAAAAGGGCGACGAAGCCATTGTCTTCGGAAGCCAGCTTCTTCAGCAAGCTATTCGCAGCTCCGATTATATTTATCGCTGGGGAGGAGAAGAATTCGTCATTATCTTCCCCAACACCGAATTGGAAGACACCGAAGTCATTGCCGAGAAACTACGCCAGGCATTTGAAACCGCGGATTGGCCCAGCATCGGCATTCTACCGTTCACCTTGAGTATCGGCCTGGCCGGTTATCCGGGCAACGGTGACACTTTCGAAGACATCATCGCCCAAGCCGACAAAGCGGTTTATGCCGCCAAGGAAAACGGGCGCAATCAAATCATTTTAGCCAACGAACTGTCTCAAGCTTAAACTATGGATCACGTTTTTTTCGTTCTCTCAAAAGTCGCCTGGGCGCTGCTTAGCCCAAGCAACCTGATTATCATATTAATGATTATCGGAATCCTTTTCCTGCTGTTCAACCAAATCCGAACCGCCAAAAAAATCTTGCTACCCACCGGCTTGATTGCGTTGATTATTTTAGCCTTCCCAGTCGGCGACCTCTTAATCCAGCCACTGGAAAAACGCTTCGCCACGCCCAACCCCATGCCAGCCAAAATCGACGGCATTCTGGTCCTGGGCGGCGGCGAAGACTTAAAACGCAGCTTAAGCTGGCAAACCCCGGAACTCGGTTTGGGCGGCGACCGCTACATCGCTGCCAAACAGATGGCCACCCGTTACCCGGAGGCTCCCGTCATCTTCACCGGCGGCAGTGGCTCGCTCCAATTGCAAAACCAATCCGAAAAAGAAAGCGGCCTGGCCCGACAATTACTCACGGCGCTGGATATTGCACCGAATCCCATTATTATCGAATCCGACTCGCGCAACACCTATGAGAACTTCCGAAACGTTCACCCTTTACTGCCCAACCCGGACGGACACTACTTATTGATTACCTCCGCATTTCACATGCCTCGCGCCGTCGGCATTGCCAACAAACAGGGCATCAACGTCATCGCTTATCCAGTCGATTTCCGCTCCAACAGCGACGAATACCGAAAAATCGACTTAGACTTTTTCGACCACTTAAAAGCATTGGAACCCGCATGGAAAGAATGGATTGGCCTAACGGCCTACTACTGGACAGGGAAAAGTTCGGACTGGTTCCCCAAACCCAAAGCGCCCGAATCCAACGCATCCGAATAAGGAACACACATGCACCACGACATCGCCCAACTGGAACCACTGCAAACCTATAAAATGCTGGTCGGCGGCATCATTCCCCGCCCCATCGCTTGGGTCAGCACCCTCAGCGCACAAGGCACAAATAACATCGCCCCCTATTCGTTTTTCAGCGTTGCCAGCGTCACCCCGCCGGTGCTCACCATTACCCACGTGATGCCGCAAACCCAACAGGAAAAAGACACCTTACGAAACCTGAAAGAAACCGGTGACGCCGTGGTCAATATCGTCAGCGCCGAGATGGCCGACAAAATGAACGCCTCCGCCGCCGTTCAACCCAACAACGTTAGCGAATTCACCACCGCCGACATCCCCGCTTGCAACAGCGAAAACGTCCGTGCCAAAAGCGTCGCCACCGCACCGGTGCGCTACGAATGCAAACTGCGCGAACTCCTGCCGATTTCCGACAAACCCACCGGCGGCACCCTGATTCTGCTCGACGTGGTCAACATTTTCATCGACGACGCCATTGTTCAAGACGGCATGATACAAGCCGACCAGCTCGACGCCATCGGCAAACTCGGCGGCGACCTCTATTCCACTACACGAGATCGGTTTGCCCTTCAACGCCCTTAAAGAAACCATTTAAGCAATCCAAACATCAATATGAATACGCCCAGGCCTGGGCATTTTCCATGCATTAAAATGATCTTTAATTTGATATTGAATGCCATGAAAATTTATCATGGTATTTGGTAAATGGTGGAGTGGTTCGCAATAAGCGTGTTCTAATCTAAATTAGTTCTTATCCGGTTCGATTCCGGCGCCATTTACCACCTCTTCAACAGTCTAGCTTAAAAACGAAATAGAGCTGTCTTGTAATAAGCTTATGGTGACTTACCGAATTTCAAGACTTTTCCTTTTGCAGCCAGCACATCAGACTCTAGTATTCGCCTTTAATTTTTCCAGCTAAAAACATAATTGCAAAAACACCCCCCAGCCAGACTAAAAATGGAATGTCATAAATCCAGTCAAACATCATTACTTTCCTTTAAAATCAATGCCATTAACAGTATACCTTCATCAAATTAAATTTAACGCATTTTCCTGTTCAGGTATTTTAAAACGCACCGATGTAAACCCGCCCCAGAGGCATATTCATGTCCGGTCGGAATGGCTATGTTTCAATCCACGCTCCCGCGTGGGGAGCGACTTTAACGACAACAGGACTTGCGGCGCAATTCTTGGTTTCAATCCACGCTCCCGCGTGGGGAGCGACAATAATGGTTATATACTGACCACATGGTTAATAAGTTTCAATCCACGCTCCCGCGTGGGGAGCGACTGACTACCGGAAGCCAATGTCACACTTTGACCGGTTTCAATCCACGCTCCCGCGTGGGGAGCGACGCGTATCAATCGGGCATTCAATTCCTGGCGCCTGTTTCAATCCACGCTCCCGCGTGGGGAGCGACAGCAAGACTTTCGCATGCGAAAGGGCATTTTGAAGTTTCAATCCACGCTCCCGCGTGGGGAGCGACATGTCTTGTATTACGTTTACGACAAGACAAACAGGTTTCAATCCACGCTCCCGCGTGGGGAGCGACGGCCGATTGTATGCCCTCTGCATTCAGTCGGCTTGGTTTCAATCCACGCTCCCGCGTGGGGAGCGACTTATCTTTCTAAAATCACTCAACCAATCTTTATAAGTTTCAATCCACGCTCCCGCGTGGGGAGCGACCTTGCAAATCAGCGCAGATATGACCCTCAACACCTGTTTCAATCCACGCTCCCGCGTGGGGAGCGACCTAAACCACTTTTCAGGTGATTTGGTCGGACGGACGTTTCAATCCACGCTCCCGCGTGGGGAGCGACCTGGCACACGGTTACATTCAGCAAGGCTGATGCTGTTTCAATCCACGCTCCCGCGTGGGGAGCGACACGGCACTGGCTATGATTATTGGAGGTTTGATATGTTTCAATCCACGCTCCCGCGTGGGGAGCGACTGTTTTGATTTTGACTAATGATGATCGTGTCACTGTTTCAATCCACGCTCCCGCGTGGGGAGCGACAAATTTCCATACGCTGGTGGTTTCGTTACAGTCGTTTCAATCCACGCTCCCGCGTGGGGAGCGACGAGCTTGCAAAGGGTATTGATGCCGGTATTCAGACGTTTCAATCCACGCTCCCGCGTGGGGAGCGACCACAAGTGCAATTATCTGGATAACGGTTAACTGGTTTCAATCCACGCTCCCGCGTGGGGAGCGACGAGTCCAAGCCAGCCAAGTCGAAGCCAGAGCGTCAGTTTCAATCCACGCTCCCGCGTGGGGAGCGACGAATTCATGGTATGTGCAAAAAACACACGCAGTCGTTTCAATCCACGCTCCCGCGTGGGGAGCGACGACGGTGGCCAAGCTGGTGGCGGCGGTCCTTTAGGTTTCAATCCACGCTCCCCCGTGGGGAGCGACAATTGGCTGACGGCATCACGGCCTTGCTGTAATAGTTTCAATCCACGCTCCCGCGTGGGGAGCGACGTATTCTTCGCGTATTGAATTCCTTTTCGCACTTGTTTCAATCCACGCTCCCGCGTGGGGAGCGACGGTCGATTTCATTGAGCTTAAACGCTTCAATTTGAGTTTCAATCCACGCTCCCGCGTGGGGAGCGACGGGCGCAGGTGCGCTTAAAGGGTGTCAGTAAGTCGTTTCAATCCACGCTCCCGCGTGGGGAGCGACCGGTATCCGGTTTCTTCTTTGCGCCAGCCAAGCAGTTTCAATCCACGCTCCCGCGTGGGGAGCGACCCATTCTCACCCACCAAACGCAAGCCGCCAGAGTGTTTCAATCCACGCTCCCGCGTGGGGAGCGACGTACTTTGGAAAAGTACGATCGTTTGATAGTTGTGTTTCAATCCACGCTCCCGCGTGGGGAGCGACTTCTTTTTTTGTAACAATAGAGCAAGTTTCAGGAGTTTCAATCCACGCTCCCGCGTGGGGAGCGACGAAAACCTTTAACGTCGGTCGTTATCCGGCAACCGTTTCAATCCACGCTCCCGCGTGGGGAGCGACCAGCATCCATTGCGACGTTCAAAGCTTTCTTAGCGTTTCAATCCACGCTCCCGCGTGGGGAGCGACTAACGATGTCAGCGATACGCTCCGCAACAGTTTTAGTTTCAATCCACGCTCCCGCGTGGGGAGCGACGTATTCATCGTCAAAACTGGCATCGTTGGCGAAGTGTTTCAATCCACGCTCCCGCGTGGGGAGCGACGTAGAAGAGGCTGGGAATAAATAATTTATCTGCCGTTTCAATCCACGCTCCCGCGTGGGGAGCGACTGACGGTTTCGTTTTGATAAATCGGCTTTGATTGGTTTCAATCCACGCTCCCGCGTGGGGAGCGACCTGTTTAGCCCACTCGACGGCATGATTCTGGTCTGTTTCAATCCACGCTCCCGCGTGGGGAGCGACGCATGTCTGAACGCTTCGACTGGTTTACGGGTGAGTTTCAATCCACGCTCCCGCGTGGGGAGCGACATTGAGTCGCTTGTTTCGTTACGATTATGAGATGTTTCAATCCACGCTCCCGCGTGGGGAGCGACCAATGCTGACAGATGCTCTTATATACTGGAAGAGTTTCAATCCACGCTCCCGCGTGGGGAGCGACTCATATAACCCCCGTCACTGGTGACAGTGCTTTAGTTTCAATCCACGCTCCCGCGTGGGGAGCGACAACCACGTTAATTCCCGCACAGGAGAATCAAGATGTTTCAATCCACGCTCCCGCGTGGGGAGCGACGCTGAAACTCTGGTTATGCCTTATGGTACTCAAATGTTTCAATCCACGCTCCCGCGTGGGGAGCGACCTTCGTTTGAAGCAGGCACAAACTCATTATTGGGTTTCAATCCACGCTCCCGCGTGGGGAGCGACTTGGTCTGATTGGGAAGATTTTATAACTGGTAAGTTTCAATCCACGCTCCCGCGTGGGGAGCGACGCTTGCCTCTACACAATCGGTTATCGGGCAGCAAGTTTCAATCCACGCTCCCGCGTGGGGAGCGACGTCCGAACCATTGGCGTGTTGTATCTCTGTTGCGAGTTTCAATCCACGCTCCCGCGTGGGGAGCGACCGCGTTCATAATGGGCGCTTGTCCGCATTTGGTTGTTTCAATCCACGCTCCCGCGTGGGGAGCGACCCAGACCCATCAAGCGCTGAGGGGCGATTGATAGTTTCAATCCACGCTCCCGCGTGGGGAGCGACTTAGCACGCTGGTGGATTTTGACTACACCAATTTGTTTCAATCCACGCTCCCGCGTGGGGAGCGACTGAACAGCAGAGACAACTTGGCGGTAGAACCGAAGTTTCAATCCACGCTCCCGCGTGGGGAGCGACGTCCACCTCGTTACAGATTCCGCCATCAAATACAAGTTTCAATCCACGCTCCCGCGTGGGGAGCGACTCTCACGCGCGATGTTTTATTAAATTTTTTAAAATGTTTCAATCCACGCTCCCGCGTGGGGAGCGACACCTCATAGTATTCAAATTCATTATTAACCGGGCGTTTCAATCCACGCTCCCGCGTGGGGAGCGACCTCGGATTCAGACAAAAGACACTTTCGATATGTCGTTTCAATCCACGCTCCCGCGTGGGGAGCGACAAGCCAACATGATCAATTCCTGGTTTTAATACCAGTTTCAATCCACGCTCCCGCGTGGGGAGCGACGATGCGACCAGCGCCGATAAAATGCGTGCCGCTGTGTTTCAATCCACGCTCCCGCGTGGGGAGCGACGAAATTCAGGAAGTTCTTTAGATGTAACTCCTTGAGTTTCAATCCACGCTCCCGCGTGGGGAGCGACAGTTTTCAGAAGCTTGGAGGGTTGGAGATTATGAAGTTTCAATCCACGCTCCCGCGTGGGGAGCGACTAAACTAAAGATAGACGAGTACAGTAATTTAATTGTTTCAATCCACGCTCCCGCGTGGGGAGCGACTCGAAACGGCATTAACCTTTCGGATAACATGATAGTTTCAATCCACGCTCCCGCGTGGGGAGCGACCCCTTCAAATAATTCACTTTCAGTTTAATCAATTGTTTCAATCCACGCTCCCGCGTGGGGAGCGACGTGACTGCTTGTTTATAAGCGTACCACTTAACTTGTTTCAATCCACGCTCCCGCGTGGGGAGCGACGTGCCTTTATTTGGTGAGTGGTACGCTCAAGGAGTTTCAATCCACGCTCCCGCGTGGGGAGCGACGTGCCTTTATTTGGTGAGTGGTACGCTCAAGGAGTTTCAATCCACGCTCCCGCGTGGGGAGCGACAATTTTGATTCGGAAGACGTTCCATTTTAACCATGTTTCAATCCACGCTCCCGCGTGGGGAGCGACATATTGAATTCCATTAAATTTAACTACAAGCCTGTTTCAATCCACGCTCCCGCGTGGGGAGCGACTTGAGTTGGTAGATAAGTTTGAGTCCATAGCAAAAGTTTCAATCCACGCTCCCGCGTGGGGAGCGACACACCGTCGCGGCGCATGAGGCCGCGGAGTACATGGTTTCAATCCACGCTCCCGCGTGGGGAGCGACGTTTATTGATGACGATTATAAAATGGTAATGGAGTTTCAATCCACGCTCCCGCGTGGGGAGCGACGCATCATGCAACGTTCAATCCCACACATGGTTGAGTTTCAATCCACGCTCCCGCGTGGGGAGCGACCAACTTGGTGAAGATTACAGCGCGTACCTAGAAGTTTCAATCCACGCTCCCGCGTGGGGAGCGACTTCCGCTCATCTAATTAAATCCTCATGTTCGTCGTGTTTCAATCCACGCTCCCGCGTGGGGAGCGACGGTCATTACTTCGATAATGCTAGTTCCATTATCAAGTTTCAATCCACGCTCCCGCGTGGGGAGCGACAACAATGGTTGCGTTTTCTCTATGAAGCTATCGAGTTTCAATCCACGCTCCCGCGTGGGGAGCGACTACCGCATCGTAGAATCTCAAAGTCCTCTGGTGCGTTTCAATCCACGCTCCCGCGTGGGGAGCGACGACATCATTCAGCGACAAGGTGTGCTTTGATGCAGTTTCAATCCACGCTCCCGCGTGGGGAGCGACTCTCAGGGAATCTTTTAAATACTTCTTTTGAATCAGTTTCAATCCACGCTCCCGCGTGGGGAGCGACCTTCTCTGGTGTCTCTCCTTGGTCTTCCTTGAAGTTTCAATCCACGCTCCCGCGTGGGGAGCGACACGGGATGGAGTAGGAAGATGAAATACACAGAAGTTTCAATCCACGCTCCCGCGTGGGGAGCGACCTGCTGAAATCGGTGGATTCGCAAGCGGTGCAGGGTTTCAATCCACGCTCCCGCGTGGGGAGCGACCTGGTTGGTAAAGATTACGATGTAATAAAATTTAGTTTCAATCCACGCTCCCGCGTGGGGAGCGACTTCATTCCCTCTTTAGCGATTAACTGCTTCATGGGTTTCAATCCACGCTCCCGCGTGGGGAGCGACGTCATTACTTCGATAATGCTAGTTCCATTATCAAGTTTCAATCCACGCTCCCGCGTGGGGAGCGACTTAATCTCTCGACTGCATATCGCAAGCTGTCAATGTTTCAATCCACGCTCCCGCGTGGGGAGCGACGATGGACTGCGACATGGCTTATTGCGAGTGGCAAGTTTCAATCCACGCTCCCGCGTGGGGAGCGACCTCCTTTAGATATTCTTTTCTTAGTTGAATATTTGTTTCAATCCACGCTCCCGCGTGGGGAGCGACCCAAAACCACATCAAATAACTTTCTTCTATCATAGTTTCAATCCACGCTCCCGCGTGGGGAGCGACAGTTTTCAGAAGCTTGGAGGGTTGGAGATTATGAAGTTTCAATCCACGCTCCCGCGTGGGGAGCGACTAAACTAAAGATAGACGAGTACAGTAATTTAATTGTTTCAATCCACGCTCCCGCGTGGGGAGCGACATTAAGGAGTTAGAACAATATTGTCATGAGTTAGTTTCAATCCACGCTCCCGCGTGGGGAGCGACCCCTTCAAATAATTCACTTTCAGTTTAATCAATTGTTTCAATCCACGCTCCCGCGTGGGGAGCGACATTAATTGATGAAGTTATTGATGTATCTGTTGTTGTTTCAATCCACGCTCCCGCGTGGGGAGCGACTCACGGCTTCTTTTTGTCACTGCGTTTTTTAATGTTTCAATCCACGCTCCCGCGTGGGGAGCGACGGCGATTTCGGTCACCGTTAATCCGGCCATAATTCGTTTCAATCCACGCTCCCGCGTGGGGAGCGACATTGGATTCATAATTGAAAAAATAATTAATGGATGTTTCAATCCACGCTCCCGCGTGGGGAGCGACCCAGACATGGCACCGGAACTGGCCAAGATGGTCAAGTTTCAATCCACGCTCCCGCGTGGGGAGCGACTTGATTGCGGCGTCATCGAAAGATGCCGGTGGCATGTTTCAATCCACGCTCCCGCGTGGGGAGCGACCGGTTCCAACCTGCAATGTTTTACCATCGCATGATGTTTCAATCCACGCTCCCGCGTGGGGAGCGACTCTCTGCTTTAATGTCCAAATACCAGTCATATTTGTTTCAATCCACGCTCCCGCGTGGGGAGCGACGTAATATTCAAGCTTATTACCGATGGCCCAAGTGTTTCAATCCACGCTCCCGCGTGGGGAGCGACGTAGTTCCAAGTTTCATGTTAATTGCAACTAATAGTTTCAATCCACGCTCCCGCGTGGGGAGCGACTGTGCCTTTATTTGGTGAGTGGTACGCTCAAGGAGTTTCAATCCACGCTCCCGCGTGGGGAGCGACCCGTAGGGCGATTCTTAGCAACTCGTGGTAATGATGTTTCAATCCACGCTCCCGCGTGGGGAGCGACTTGCGGTTAGCGTCTGTTTGCTCGTCAATGTACGTTTCAATCCACGCTCCCGCGTGGGGAGCGACATCTGACCTTGATAACATTGCCTCGCTTGTTCTGTTTCAATCCACGCTCCCGCGTGGGGAGCGACTAAAGCTTTACGATATGCTTCTTTCTGCTGTTCAGTTTCAATCCACGCTCCCGCGTGGGGAGCGACCCACTCATTTAATTAAATCCTCATGTTCATCGTGTTTCAATCCACGCTCCCGCGTGGGGAGCGACCTGGATTTTGGAATCAGGCAACTAGACAGGCTCCAGTTTCAATCCACGCTCCCGCGTGGGGAGCGACACAAGTTCGACGGCAAAGACACTAAACAAATCATGTTTCAATCCACGCTCCCGCGTGGGGAGCGACCGTAAGCCCCTTTAATAGAGGACATTAAAATGACTGTTTCAATCCACGCTCCCGCGTGGGGAGCGACGGTCTTTAGTTCAGGGTTTAGCATGGTATCAAAGTTTCAATCCACGCTCCCGCGTGGGGAGCGACAACGTCAAGCTACTAACTTATAAGGCAATAGCAGAGTTTCAATCCACGCTCCCGCGTGGGGAGCGACCTACCGCATCGTAGAATCTCAAAGTCCTCTGGTGCGTTTCAATCCACGCTCCCGCGTGGGGAGCGACAAAACAGGGGCCGCTAAATGCCAATAAACAGCAGTTTCAATCCACGCTCCCGCGTGGGGAGCGACAGGTGATTTGCCTAATACTGTTTCTTTATTACGGGTTTCAATCCACGCTCCCGCGTGGGGAGCGACTTAATATCTAGGTTATCTTTACCGCTATGAATCTGTTTCAATCCACGCTCCCGCGTGGGGAGCGACAAGGTTTGCTCGTGTACCTAGTCGCTCTGAATATGTTTCAATCCACGCTCCCGCGTGGGGAGCGACTTTAAGCCGCTTGAAGAGTCTGCGGAGGTAGTCGGTTTCAATCCACGCTCCCGCGTGGGGAGCGACCCAGTTACCTTATTGTAAATGTCCAGCATTGGTTGTTTCAATCCACGCTCCCGCGTGGGGAGCGACATACCAAACACGTTCTCTGTCGTCATTCCGTACTGTTTCAATCCACGCTCCCGCGTGGGGAGCGACACTGTTTTCAATCAATACAACTGTGTACGATAAAGTTTCAATCCACGCTCCCGCGTGGGGAGCGACGTTGATTTCGTTCTGCATAAACACATCTGAATCAGTTTCAATCCACGCTCCCGCGTGGGGAGCGACTACAGGTGAGTCATTAGACATAGGCATAATAGATGACGTTTCAATCCACGCTCCCGCGTGGGGAGCGACTGCTTATATTTTAAGCTTAACAAACCGAATGGTTTTAGAAGGGATTTCGCTAAACTAAAAAATAAGATACTGCATTCTAACAAACTTAAGTCTCTCAGATAACATCAAGCCATAATAGATAAGCATTAAGAGCTTATCGCTAAGGTTCCGAGTTTTTAAAGAGCACCAGAGGTTAGCGTTGATGGCAAAACTATCTCAGGGATTTAAATTATTAGACTGTCTTTAAAAATATCCAATGATTTTTTCGCACCAAAATGCTCAACTTTGCCCCGCCATCGCTTGCCCAACATATAGAAGCGCAAACTATCTGTTTCTTCATTATAAATTTCAAGCAATTTGGCTTTTAATCCGACCCACTGGTCGGGTTCTAGTTCGCATTCAAAAACCGAGTATTGCACTCTTACACCATGATCTAAACAAGCTTTTGAAATGTGCCTTAACCGACGTTGTCCACCGGGGTCATCAAAAGAAACATCGTAAGTGACCAATATCATCATAGAATTTCACCTAACGCGGAACAAACGGTGGATATTCGGCTAAATCACCCCGTAAATGGCGAGCTAATAACATCGCTTGCACATGGGGTAATAAACCAATAGGAACATCTTCATTTAAATATGGATGTTTAACGGTTTCTTGTTTTCTATTTTGCAAAGCAACCAACACTTCTTTTCGAACATCGTCTTTCAACTTAACCGCACCACTGGCTTCAACCACAAAATCATTGGCTTTGATTTGCTTTCGATTAATCAAACTTAGCACGAGACGATCAGCATACCAAGCTCGAAATTCTTCTAAAACATCTTGCGCCAAACTGTCTCGACCAGGTCTGTCTTGATGTAAAAAACCGACTTGTGGGTCTAGCCCAACACCTTGAAGGGCTGCGGAAATATCATTACCGATAATGCTATACAAAAAGGATAAAAGCGCATTCGTTCTATCTAATGGCGGACGGCGAGAGCGTTTGGAAAAAGTAAACTCTTTTTCCACTTTTGGCAGAACCAGTTCATTAAACACACCAAAATAAAATGAGGCGACTTCTCCTTCTATGCCTCGAATTGAATCTAAACTTTCAGCCGATTTGAGTCGATTCAACGCGGAAGAAATCTGGGTAATCGCCTGCTTCACCACAACATTTTCACCATGATTGCGTAAATGCCGATATAGCACTGAACGCGAATTGCTGATTTTGGCAGCAATGATATTTTGGGCTATTTTTTCAGGAGAAGACTCAGCTGCTTTATATTGAGACTTACGCAACAAGACATTACCCGTTTGCTTTCCCTGCATTCGTCCAAGAAATCGACCGTATTCGGTAAAAAAAGCTAAGTGCACGCCATTTTCACCACAAAAACCGATTAAAAAAGGCGAGACCATCACATTACCAAAACAGTAAATGGCTTGTATTGCATGAATCGGCACTTGCATGGCCTTTTCCTGCTCAACATCTATGACTAACGTTTCGCGTTCTTTATGTAAATAAGCGCCCTGCCGGGTGATATACAAACTATTTTTGAGTTTCTTCAACAATACTCTCCTGATAAATCGCTTTTACATAAGCGCGACTTTTATCTCGAAATGTTAATTTTGGATTACATAACTCATACAAGGAGCAGGCCTGGCACTTTTTCTCATATTTCGCCTTCGGCGTTACACCTGAATTAAGCAGGTCACGAGTAGCTTCTATAATTTGTAAGGTTTGTTGACGCAATGCATCATTAAATTCAATTTGATGACGATGACGCGTTTGCCAATACCAAAGCGCACCATAAGGCACCGAAATATTAAGCATTTCTTCCAAACACAAGGCTTGGGCACAAAGTTGAATTTCGTCAATAGGGTCTTGTTTGGGCTTACCGCGTTTGTACTCAACAGGAAAACAGGCTCCGTTAGCAATTTCAATTTCCAGCAAATCCAGCTTACCAATTAAACCCAGTTGAGGCGCCGAAACTTCGACACCTCTTTCATAACGAATTCCTTTTCGGGATTCAGGTAAACCGTGATCCACCCGCTGATGCAATTGCTGGCCTTGCGCCGTGAGCCAATTTTCCGACCAGGCCTGCTCATTATGAATGAGCGCACACTGGCGCGGACAAAACGCATAATGCTGCAAAGCCGACAAAGGAATCAAGCGGGTGTTTTGCATGGTTAGAAACCGTCAATCTCTTCAGGTGTCAAACCATCCAAATTATTTAAGGTGTAACTGCCATCTGCATTAACCTCTAAAGAACGATGTACTTTGGCTGAAGAATACTGACCAGACTTTGAGTTATGCTGCCACCAAATGACTTTCTCGACCGCCATAGAACCTTCTGGACGAGCAGAAGAAGCATCCCCTTCAAAAAGTTTCGGCAGTACAGCTTTAAGTTTTTCTGCATCTCCATTACTAAAGCCGGTTTTTTCCGCCAACTGTGGTGACATGGCGCCAAAAGTCACATAAACGGCTTTATCAACACGATGTTTCATTCCCATTGTGTCCGAACTTTTTTTCGTTCCGTCCCCTTCACCACTGACACTTTTAGTGATTTGAGTACTGGTAATGCTTACAGGCTCTTTACTGAATGCGGATTGGATTGAAACTGGCCCACGAATTGGAATAGATACTCCATCCTTACTATCGCTTTTAAAGGCAAATAACTGACCAAAAGTTCTAACATCCATCCACTTCTGATTAGCTAGTTTAGCCGCTTCTTCAGGACTGGTTTTTTTTGCATTTAACGCTTCTTTTCCTAGCCCAAATTCTTCAGATTCAGCACGCGCTTTTAAGCTTGGCATTCCATCTATTTTCTTTTCATCAGATTGAACAAAAATAGCCTCCCCTGAATCCTGTAAACGATCACGAATTTTACGTTTCAAACAGACATCAGTAATTTCTCCAAAACCTTCATAATCCGTTCTTGGGCGATTGCCATTTAAAGGATCTCCATTAGGGTTCGCATTTTTCACACTGAAAATCACTGCAAAATCGATTTTGTTTTGTAAGCTCATAGTTTGTTTCTCCAAAAATTAATCATTAATTTGTTCGGGTGATTCTTCTTTACGATTTTTAAATTCAAGCCGTTGTGCATGGAAAGCCAATAAAAACTCTCCAGACAAAGGTTTATCGGAGTTGAAATCTTCCGATTTAAACTTACCCATTACCTCATCCAGTTCTTTTTGAATATTGTTTAAAAATCCAGCTCGGTTCACTTTTAAACGCTGCATATATGGATTTAAAGACAATTCAATATTGCGCCAAGTAGAAGTCGGCCTATCGGCAAAACGTTGCATTAACCTTGCTGCGGTCGTACTGCGATTTTCACCTGCAACATAAAGCGCAATCTCCTCTATCCTTTCTGCAATCGCTAATAATCGACCAAACAAATAGTCGCGATTGTTATTGTCTTTCTCTAATCCCATTTCATACTCCTTCGACGGCGAATGTCTTTTTTGAAACCCTCTAAATAGAGAGCAGGCAATACCCAAGTTTTTTTCCCATAACCACTGTTCATCTTTTTGATAACTGTGACGATTAACCGCTCGCCTTATAGCCCCCTGCACTAAATCTCTCGGAAAAGAAGTAGCTTCTACAATGCAAGGTAAAATTCTTTCAATAGTATTTTTCTTTAAAGAATCAGTAACTGTAGAACCAAAAATCGCTTCATAGATAGACTTAGGCGAGGGTGTACTAATTGGCCAAGTGGTTTGAGGTTTACCATTGACGTCCTGCTTCACTTTTTGAAACCAAGCAAAATCTCTATGCCATTTTTCAACTCTATCTAGATATTCATCCGGCATAAATTCTTGATAAAAAGTAATTGCCATACGCCCAGGCGTTGCCGAATCTAATCCCAAAATAATGATATTATCGTGATGGTTTAATTTAGCCTTATAACCTCGAATGTAATTATTTAATGCCTTACTGAATTGCTTTCCTAAATCAATAGTATGATCAATTGTTGGTTCTGTATCAATTTGCAGAAAATCAAAAGTCATATCCAGTGGATTAGGTGTTTCATTACAAGAAACCGCCCATGAAACAATGACCTGGTCTCCATTTCTATATCCCTGACGAGATATTAACCAGCGCAATGTATTGTGCACTTTCTGCGTGACTTCAAAGGAAATGGATGCGCCCTGCAACCCATTAGACTCAATGGATTTTTTGCTATCCGTGAAGCGACCTTTAAACGTAAAACCATTAAGGTCATTTGATGAAATGAGTTTGGCCTTATCCCCTGTATGACGAAGCTTGGCAGGATGGTTTGATGCAGAGGGCCTTTCTTGACCTGTGACATAACAGAGACTTTTTTGCCCAGCACTTTGACTGTCATATTGAATCCAAGCCTGTTGAATATCAGGATTGAGCCAAGTTTCACTGATCAAAAACTTAGGGGATTCAACGTTCCAACAAATCAATGCACTCCCTTGATCTAATCGACCAGATTCTTTTGGAAGCACTTTAAAAATTTTAGGGGCATCTTGTTCTGAATCTTTCGGCCAAGCAGTTAAAAGCACATTCTCTTCGTCAATAAATAAAACACTGTGATTAATTAAATCCTGAACCAAAGTACCTTTTTCAACATAAGCTTTCACTGCACAAATTTGATCAGTTGAATACTCGGAGCTACACCAGTCTGATAATTGTTTTAAATAACCGGGGTAATACGGCTTTTTTAGACCTCCATATTTCGCATAATCTCCAGCAACATATTGGATTTTATCCGCTAATGGATGGGGGGCTTCGCCACTACTCCGCCCTGCGGACTGCTCTGTCGCAGGCAAAACAATTTGTGTTTTTTCTAAAACCTCAGCCCGTTTAAAGTTCCCTTGCGAATCAATCGTAACTTTAATATGCGCATTTTGAATCGTATGACTAATCGGTAAAGGTTTTAAGTCATCGGAAATTTCCAATGCTTGAGCCTTTTCATAGGTGACATAAAGTTTTTGTAGCCAACTCATTGTGCCTCCTTTTCTTTTTCCACTGGATTTAGGTTTTCGTCCAATTCAAATTCCTTAGCTTTCATTGCCCGAATAAAGCGACTGTGCTCGCATTCTTCGGGTCGTGGAAACTCCAAAATGCCATTTTTTAAAGTGGCATTCCAAAATTGTGCGGTTAGCTCTTCTTTTCCCGTTTCATCTGGATAACCGAAGCTATGGAACATTAAACCAAAACCCAATTCACCAATTGCGTCATAAGCTCCTTCACCCTCACCAAATTCACATGACTCGACATACCCTTGGCAATCTCGGGTTCCTAGAAATATATCTTGGCGCCCTCCTTTATCAATAAAGCGATGTGCCATTGCAAAATGCTTACCATCAACCCGGTCTTTTTTGAGTTCCGGGCGATGTTCATTCCATTCAAAATGCGCCTGCACCTGATACTCTACATCATGCAAAAAAGTGTAAATAGCTAAGCTATTTCCTCCTCCCCAAATTAAAGGTTTTGTACCCTTGGTTTGGGTACGCATAGGCTTTATGACCCTTACTTTATCGATATACCAAATTAGAGTCGGTTTCCAATAAATCGACTTTAAAATGCCCTTAATCGCTTCATAAGTTGGCAAATGGTAGGTACATTTTTCACCACCAATTTTAGTAACCGGATCGGTGAATAAGGCATATCGCCCCCTAACCTTAAAGCTCACAGTATTCTTTGGAGTTTGATGCATAAAACCTCCTCTATCCGCATCCGTAAAACGGCATGGCTGAAACTACCTCTACCGATAAGCCAGACTCTTGGCTATAGTGCTCATCTTTTAAATAAAAGATGCCTTCACCTTGAATTTCAATTAACGCTTGCGCACCCATTAATTTTGACCAGACGTTTGGAAAAACATTCACGCTAAATTGCTGGGCCTGTTTTAACAGTCTTTTGTATTGCTTTAAATTGAATTCTTTTTCTATACTACAGAGTTCAGCAATAATTTCGGCTCCTTTTCCATAGGGCACAATGACAGCCTTCGTCGGTGAATCAATCGCTTCAAATGCTTTTCCAGCCGTCATAAATGATTGACCTAATAGATTAAAATTGGGGTTATGTAAATATGGGTGAATGTTATTAGGGTTATGACTCAACAGATTCAGAATGTTCTCTTCGATATCTTCTTTTAGAGGAAACACCATCTCTTTTTCACGTTCAGGATGATAAAAATAATGCTGAAAATATAAAGATATCGCTTCCGGTGACAACAGCTCTTCGACACCTTCATCTAAAAGCATCTGTGCCTTATCACGACCCACTTTAATATCATGCAAAAAATCTATTTTCTCTTCATTTGGATTAACAACATATACATTCGAAACTTCTCGCTTACCGTGGCGATTACAACGCCCTGCCGCTTGTGCAACAGAATCCAACCCCGCTAAAAAACGAATAACAGTGGCAAAATCAACATCCACTCCCGCCTCAATTAACTGTGTGCTGACGCACATAACAGGCAACCCTTTGTTCAGACGTATTTTCATTTCAGAAAAAATCTTTTTTCTATGCGCTGAGCAAAGATCAGTACTCAACATAAAAATAGATTTTGTATCAACCTTATTTTGTATTGCCTCAAAGAGTTTCTGTGCCCAATCTTTGGTATTTACAATAATCAAACAACTTCCGGTTTCCGTTAATTGTTCGATAGCCAAATCCTTAATCTCTTGCTCTGACCACCCCATAGGCTTACATAGATTTTTAACCTCAACGCGCTTTAAATCTTGGAATAATTGCGAGACATCACTAATCAATTCATTTTCAAGAGGAATATACAACTGCCCCTTTTCAGGACTTTTTAGCTTGTTAAGCAAGGGCTGAGTCGCCGTGCAAAGCAAAGCCGTTGTATTACAATAATCGGTTAAAAAATTCAGTGCATTGCAAAATAAATGGGTCGTTTTGACCGGTAAAGTTTGAATTTCATCAAAAATCAAAACCGAGTTTGCCAACTGGTGAAGCCTTCTAACTTTACTCGTCCCGCCTGAAAATAAAACCTCCAAAAACTGAACCATAGTTGTGAGCACAATTGGCGCATCCCAATTCTCACTTGCAAGCTTGTTATGCCAAGTCTCTTCGTCGGGTTCTAAATTTGAATGATGCTCCAATACCCAAGAGAACTGATCGACTTCATCTTCCAATACTTCTCTGATCGCATCAGCATTTTGTTCAATAATTGAGGTGTAGGGAATAATGTAAATAATTCTATCTAGGTTATGTTTTTTCGCATGATGCAAAGCATAACGCAGGCTTGCATAAGTTTTTCCTCCCCCGGTTGGAACTGTAAGTGTATAAAGCCCCTGTTCATCCTCTGCGCGATTTAAGCAATCATCGGATATACGTTCCCGAATTATTGAAATCGGAGGCTTATCCTTATTTGATTTAAACTCACCCAACTTCTGCTCTAATCGTGAAATCGCTGTTTGCCAATCTGCTTTATTAAAACGATGCTCTGGATTTTCTTGCACTTCAAAATCTGCACTGTTGATTCTGTCGGCATCGATTAGGCAACTAAAAAGCATACGAGTTAAAAAACCAGCATTAAAAGCTTGAATTCTTTTGACACCAGAATTGCTCTGTACATGACTTTTCTTAGCTGAAAACTCATCAATCAAGCAACTATCAATGCTTAATTCAAGTTTCTTCTTATAAGCTTCAGAAGCATTCACAATGCACTCTTTTAAATGCGTTTTATCATCCTCTTTTTCCATTCTTTCTAAGAAAGTAAAAGAACCATCAGGTTTAAAGCAATCAATCATGCCACTGTGATGCGAAGCAATACAAAGAGACAAGGCTTGCCCAACAATTTGTCCTTCTGTTCCTAACTTACTGAGTTCTTGCCAAATATGTTGGGCTCCAGCTGTTGAATGGTCTATATGACCTTTATGAGAAATAGGGTCGATATAATCCTCTGAGTCTGGATTTATTCTTCCAACGGCGGAATATAAATAGTTTTGAAACGACAGGCTGTATTTACCAAAATCATGAAGCAAACCGATAATAAATCCTGATCTTTTTAGGCCTATCTTTGAAGCTAAAAATGCCGTCAACTCCGCGACTTCAAAAGTGTGGCAATCTAGAAGCTGGTCTGAGCCGTTCTGCGATGGGTGTGCAATAAACTTAGGTATCTCTTTTAACATTATTCAAACCTTGTTTTGCTATATTTAACTTTGTAAGTAAACGGCAACTTCAATTCTCTTCCAAAAATCATCACTATTATTAAGTTGTGAAACTTCTGCCAGTAAAGGCCTTTGTGTTTGCAAAATCTGGCTGACTGCATAATTTTGTTTGCGAGGTAAATAGCCGAGTTTGTAGTTTTGTCCATCCCCTGCCTGCCAATAGATTTCAACGGCGTCTTTGTCGTATTTATTGCTCGGTTCGGCTTTAAGTTGTAAGACCGCATCTTGTTGTAATTGTGACCAAACTTTATCGCCATCGTAATATTGAAAACCGGCAACAGGTGAGGTTTGCAACACAACAAAACCACCAGGCCTGGTAATTTCTTGTGTTTTGACAGTATTGGCTTTAATTTGATTACTCACCAAACCTAACGATGCAAACCCGACCAACGACTTCAATAAATTCCGCCTTTTCATTTTTTATAACCTCTTTTAAAGACGCATTTGTACCGGTAATTTATCAAGATTTAATCCAATATCGGGTCAATCAAACAAAGCACGAACAAAATAACCAAAAACATAGCTCCCATGATGGAGACATTCAATAAAAAGCCATTCCAAATACTGCCCTTCAAAACGCCTTCGATCAACATAAATCCTGGGATAAAACCACTGACCAAAATGGCAACCCGGCATGGAATCACTCCAAAACAATGACAAATCACTCATCCCCTCCGCAGTCCATTCCCAATAACAATAAGATGACTGTCAGCACTGGAAACTGCGTAATAAACCAAGCAACGCCTAAATAAACACCGATAATACTTAGAACTGGCCAAAACGCTTCCATATACCCTCCAGATATCCTCTGTACTGAAAAGCGTATCACTCATCAGGGACAAAACCTGACCCTGAGTAAACCTTCATCGCTTTTTTTAATGTTTGCTGAATTTTGTCTCTGAGTTCCGGCGGTTCCAAAACCTCAGCGTGTTGGCCGTATTTCAGAATGTCTTGTATGAGTTCTTCGTCTTTGTTGTAGGGAATTTGCAGTTGGTAACTTTGGTCGATGCTCCAGTGGCCAATTTGTTCCGGGTGCCAGTTTTCGTATTGCAACCAGCGGGAAATATAAGGTGAAAATTTAATGAGTGCTTGTTGATTGGCTTTTCCGGCGTAGATGCCGTAACTGCTTTGGAAGTGAGCTTGCATATCGTTTTCTGGAATATTTTTGGCGGCGTGATTGAGTAATTCCAAACTTTCAATCGCTTCCAGTGAAAAGCTGCGTATCGCTTTCCGATGATGACAGTAGGCGTCGATGATCCAGTTGTCTTTGTAACGAATAAGCCGTTGGGGTGAAATTGTTCTAAGGAGTGTTTCGTCTTTATAACGGTTCCAGAAGGCGATTTGCATTTGTCTGTTTTCAGCTAGGGCTTGGATCACGCCTTGAAAAATGTTTGGTTCCACCTGCCGGTCGGCTATTTCCAGCAGTTTAATTTTGGATCCTAAGTTTTGGCCGCTTTCCTCGCTGACAAGCAACCCTTGAATGCGCTGTTTAAAGGGTTCCAATTGGCTTTTTAGCGCACCCGGCGAGAGTTGTTCGATAATATGATTCAGCGCAAAGAGTGATTCCACTTCTTGGCGACTGAACCAGTGATCTTGTAACTCAATCAAGTCTTGACGAGCTTTATCCAAATAGATTTTATTATCGCTAATAAACCAAGGGGCATTGTAGTCATTGACGAAGGTTTCAAGGTCGCGTCGAATGGTTTTTTCGGACACCTGAAATTGCTGTGCAAGCGTGGAAAGCAGCACTGGAAAGTGTGCATCGGACAGACATTTTCGCAACCGATGCTGACGGAGAGCTTTATTCATCGTTCAGGGCAAGGTAATCAATATTACTTATTTTTACCCACGACTATATCATAATGCGGCTTTCCACCAAACCGGAATACAAAAAAACCGCCAGGCCTGGCGGTTTTTGGTTATGTCTTGGATGTTCTGGAATGTTTTGATTATGATGCCATCAAGGCAATGCTATCGTGATTTAATGCGCATAGGCTTTGTGTGACAGATACAGCGCTAGGGCGACAAGCATAATGGCCAGCGAGTAATAGAGTAATTCCAACGGGGCTGTTGGTTTTAGGAACAGGGCTTGTTCGAAGAACATAACAATCAGAATCAGCAAGATGACTTTAGCCAACTTGTCTTTTAGGTCGTCCAGTGACTTAATCATCAATATTTTGCTGGAGCCTGTTGCACCCTCGGCTTCGTCGATTTTGGAAATGAACAACTCATACAAGCCCAATGAGAAAATCAGCATAATCGCTCCCAGCAAGAAGCCGTCCACCGAACCGACCACATGGGCGACGGTTTGTGATTTCAGCTCGGCACGTTCCAAATCGGTCAATTCGTGATAATGCGTTAAATGCGCCAAGGTGTAATAGACGTCAATCGAGGTCATGTAAAAAATACCAAAGGCCATCAACAAACTGGCAATGACCGCAAACAACACCACAAACCGGCTGTTCCATAAAAAACGTTCAAAGTATTTTTCGCCTTGCCCCTGTTTCCCCGGCGGGCAGGCCTGGGCGTTTTCCGATGTTTCAGGCGTAACACTCATGGTTCAATCCTCTTTTTCCAAGGTTTCAATCGTGAGATTGTGGTTGGTATAAATGCATAAATCGGCGGCGATATTGAGGGATTTTTCCACCACATCACGCGCTGACAATTCGGTGTTCTGCATCAAGGCCTGCGCGGCGGAATGCGCGTAGTTACCGCCGGAGCCGATGGCGATGAAGTCGTGCGCCGGTTCAATGACGTCGCCGGTACCGGAAATCAACAGCATGTTATCGGCATCTGCCACCAGCATCATGGCTTCCAGTTTGCGCAAGGCGCGGTCGGTGCGCCAGTCTTTGGCCATTTCCACTGCGGCGCGCATCAGTTGCCCGTTATGGGTCTGCAACTTGCCTTCAAAACGTTCGAACAAGGTGAACGCATCGGCGGTGGCACCGGCAAAACCGGAGAGGATTTTACCATTGTACAGGCGGCGCACCTTGCGGGCATTGCCCTTCATCACAACGTGCCCCAACGTCACTTGGCCGTCGCCGCCGATGACCATCTGACCATCGCGTTTGGCGCATAAAATCGTGGTTCCGTGAAAAGTCTGTTCACTCATCGTCTTCTTTCCATTTGCTTGGCTGGATTGGCTTTTATCCGCATTCAAAGTGCGTTTACGATTTCTTTTTCGCTCTCGGATGCGCTTGGTCGTAAACCGTGGCGAGATGCTGCAAATCCAGTTTGGTGTAAATCTGCGTGGTGGATAAATTGGCGTGACCGAGCATTTCTTGCACCGCCCGTAAATCCCCGCTAGATTCTAACACATGCGTTGCGCAGGCGTGCCGCAATCTATGCGGCGACATCTTGGTCGGCAAGCCCGCTTTTAAGGTGCGTTCATCCAGTTGTTTTTGGATGGAACGCACCCCTAACCGTTTGCCGAAACGGTTCACGAAAACCGCTTTTTCGTCGGGCTTGGCGTAATCGGCGCGAATCGATAGCCAGTGTTGAATAGCTTTTTGAGCCTGCGCGCCCACCGGGGCATCCCGTTCTTTTTGGCCTTTGCCAAGCACGCGCACCCATCCATCCTGCAAATTGTCTAGACCTGGCGACAAATTCATATCCACCAGTTCGGATACCCGTAACCCGCCGGAATACAACAGTTCAAAAATGGCTTGATCCCGCACATCCTGCCAGGTTTCCAGCGGCTGCTCCAATAACTGGCGGGTCAGGTCTACATCCAGGCTTTTCGGCAATGGTTTGGGTTGTTTCGGCGCCTTGACGCCCTTGGCCGGATTATGACCGACACGCCCTTCTTCCAGCAAGAAATCGTAAAACGAACGCACCGCCGATAACTGACGCGCCAGCGTTCGGGCGGCAATGCCTTGCTCCATGCGAAACGCCACAAACGCCTGAATCGCTTCGGTCGAAATATCGCGCCAATCGTTAAAGGCTTCCAAAAACGCCCAGGCCTGGCCATTTGTGAAGGTGTGTTCATCCAACGGTTCTTGCAAAAAATCGCCGCGATAAAACACCAGCAACCCCAATAGGTCGCGCTGATAATTGCTCACGGTATGAGCCGATTTATTCAACCGCTGCAGTTGCTTGATAAACTGACTGAAATCACTCAAAATAATGCCCTTCAACAAACTTAAAGCTCAATTTTAAATAAAATTCAGCACCATCATACGAGAAAATAATGACATCATCAGTATCCAACGCCATAAAAACCCGGCATGCCGCCCGTGCCTTTCTAGACAAACCCGTTGATGACGGGCAAATTTATCAAATTTTGGACTTAGCGCGTTACGCACCGTCTGGTGTTAACACACAGCCTTGGCAGGTTTCAGTCGTTTCCGGTGAAACCAAACAACGCTTGGAAAGCCGCATGCTCAAAGAATTTGAAGCCGGTATCCGCGGTGAAATGCAATACCAATATTACCCAAAAACCTGGACAATTCCATACAAGCAGCGCCGAGTCGCGACAGGAAAACAGCTCTACGGCGCCCTTAACATTGCCCGTGAAGACAAGGAAAAACAACGCCAACAGTGGGCGGCCAATTATCGTGCCTTTGACGCGCCCGTTGCACTCTTTTTCTGGATGGACGATGTCCTGGAAACCGGTTCCTATCTGGACTACGGGATGTTTTTACAAAACATTATGCTGCTGGCAACAGAACAAGGCTTAGCGACCTGCCCGCAAGGTGCCTTGGGCGAATATCCCGACATTGTTCGGCAAACACTCAATATGCCGGATGATAAAATTTTAATCGGCGGCATGGCCATCGGCTATGAAGACACGAACCACCCGGTCAATCAGTATCGAACGGAAAGAGAACCGGTTGCAAACTTTACTCAATTCTACGACTAAAATTCAGTAGAATACAGAAAAGCATTCACCTGAGGAACGGCGTTAATGGAACACTTAATCACCTTTGCCATCACCATGCTCACCGTGACGAACCCGGCCGGCAACCTGGCCATTTTCGCCGGACTGACCGCCAACCGCACCGAAGCTGAAAAACAAGCTTTAGCACGGCAAACCGCGATTGCCATCACCGTCATTATGCTGGTTGTCACCTGGGTCGGCAGTTTGCTGTTAAAGGCCTTCGGCGTCACTCCGCCGGGGCTGGAAGTGGCGGGTGGTGTTATTATCGCTCTGCTGGGGTTGTCGATGCTGCGCAGCAAAACCGACGCCATGACCCACTCGCCGGAAGAGCATGAAGAAGCGCAAACAAAAGATTCCATTGCCGTGGTGCCAATGGCCATTCCCATTATCGCCGGCCCCGGGGCCATTACCACCCTGATTCTGGCGACGCAAAAATTTCCGTCCTTCGAAGACCGCTTCATCATTTCCTTGGTTGCCGTGGGCATCGGCTTGCTGTTCTGGCTAGTGCTTTATTTTGCGGGCCCTATCAGCCGGAAGTTAGGCGTAACGGGGATGAACATCGTGTCCAAAATCATGGGGATGGTGTTAACGGCGATTGCATTTCAAATGCTTGCGAATGGGTTGAAGGAATTACTGCCAGGCCTGGCATAAAATAAAAAAGTGACGTTTAAATCGGGGGATTGTCCCATTCAGCTTCATACACCACTGTGCGATTGCGCCCGGTGTTTTTGGCATGATACAAAGCTTTGTCGGCGCGACACAAAGCTTGTTTATAGGGCACACACTCGCCATCCACTTGGCTGATGCCGAATGAGCAGGTCTGGCGACAATTCCCGAAATCCAACCTTTGAACCCCTTCCCGAATGCGCTCAATTTTATCTTGGGCGCAATCCGGCGCCATGGACGGGAAATAAAAAATAAACTCCTCGCCACCATAACGCGCAATGACCTCACCCGGCTTCAATTCATTCAGAAAAAACCGACTGACCTGCCCCAGAACCTGGTCCCCCATGTCATGGCCGTGCTGGTCGTTGACACGTTTGAAGTGGTCCACATCCGCCATCACCAGGGCACCTTTCATCTTTTCTTTTTCCACCATCAAGTCGAACAACTTACGGCTTGGCAAATGCGTCAGATAGTCGTACATATTGAATACCATATGGAAATTCTGACAAAATTCGGTGAGCAGCTCGAAAAAATGCTGGTGAAGCAAAAAGAAACGTTGGCGCCACTGCCCGTCCTGAGTGGTGCTTTCCAGTTCGGCATGCTGCCGCAACATACGTTGGCGCAATTCACCCAGTTTGCGATACTCTTGCGTTCCCGCCAACCCCAGCTCGGCTAACGATTCGTACCATTCGTCAAACGGCACGTGCGTCGAATAGGTTCGTAGTTCATCGACATTCAAACACACCGAGCGAGACGCCAACCAATTAACATGCGACGCCACAATATGGCGTGCTGCTTCCACTTGTCCGGCCAAGTTATCGTAGTGCAACCGGCTGATATGGTGAATCATAGCTTGCCCTTTTTTGAGACACGCACACACCTCCAGAAAACTGGTTCAAAAACAAAAACCTACGTTCATTAGGGTTAAGAAGCTTTATTTACTAAAGCTTCATGGTAAAATTCCTATACGGTGTTGTGTTATTTTAAAGCCTTGTTCGTAATTATTCTTATTCCAAAATGTATATTACGCGTAAAAAAACGGATATGCAACTCAAAAAAACGCATTTGTTCTTTAAAACTGTACGCGGCGCCGAAAAACTCTTTTCGATTCGATAGGTTACGCGACTAATGGATGGCCACGTGCAAACCAAAGGCCATTATTCAGGCCTGAAAAACATAGCTCAGGATTTTGCTTTGCGTTTAAAAGAGTTGATAGCCTTCCAAAGTGTGCGTTCATTTGCGCGCAGTTGCCAATTATCCGAAACCGCCTTGCGAAAATACCTCAATGGCGAATCCACTCCGAACCTAGAGCGATTGATTGCCATCGCCAATCAATCCGGCGTAACGGTCGAATGGCTCGCCACCGGCAAAGGCGAAAAATACCCGCCGCCAAATGTCGCTGAACCGGAGGGGCGCTATAAAACCTCCCTACAGCTGCACGAAATCGAACGTATTGTCCTAAACAAACTCATTTCCAACACTGAAAAGCGCCTCAATAATATTCAAGAACTCGCTTCCCACAGCCAAAGCCCGGCCATTTGGGAAGCCAGCATCGAAATGGAACAAAACACCCTATCCGATCTCAAGGCCGAACTCGGGCAATTGTAGGTCTTTTCAACAAACACCTTGCGAAGTACGCTTTCCACCGCATCATTGAAACCTTTGCATACTAAGCTCTCAATATAAAAACTGTATTTTTTTCAAAAACACTTGCAAACGCTATACATAACAACAATAATTATCATTTGCAATATAAATACTTAAATCATTTATAAACATAAATGGAAAATTAAGCAGTTTAATGAGTCCTTAAAAAAACAGAAAGGAGTTCACGACAAATGAAATTATCTAACCTCACCCAAACAGGCCCTGCCTCCATGCCGTTAAAAGCATTGCAAAGCGCACTGTTCCTGTCAGCCACGTTAACACTAACGGCTTGTGGTGGTAGCAGCAGTAGTAGTGATGACTCACCATCACCAATTACAGCCGAAACTAACCAGTTTTATATACAATCCGACACATCAACGACTTATGGCCTAAACGTTTCAAATCCAGACAATGCCGCGCTGACTTACAAAATCACAACCCCACCAAAACATGGAACGGCCACCATTGACGGAAGTGGCACCATTACCTACACCGCAGGAGATTACATTGGAGCGGATTCCATGGTGGTTAATATTAGCAATGGAACCGATTCCATTTCCGCAACCGTCGATATTACCGTGCAAACCGATGCCGTTTTCGATTATCAATTCTACAAAGTCACCAACCCTGAAACGGCCAACGACCAAATCGTCCGCTATGATCCAAACAACGACAACCCTGAGAGCAATCAGGACGTTATCAAAGAAAATGTTATTCTGGACAGCAAAGTTTTTGTTATGAGTGGCACCAAAGAAAACACTCAAATAACATACAAACGCCGCGAATTTGCTGTATTTTTGGATCCAAATGCATCCAGTGAAACCCGCAACTATGATGATGGTTCCGGTTCCATTTCCGAATACACTTTTTTTACCGACAACATTTTGAAGCGGTTTGATGCCCGAAACACCAATAATGAATCCGTGATTTATCAAAGCTCAATGATGCCAGCCTTCTTTACAGACCAAGGCGTCAGCGTCATTGGCTCGAACTATCAGTTGCACACAGTCGAAACGGATATTGACAACTCTTACGTTCAATTAAAAGCTTTCAATGATCTGCCTGATCCGTTAAAAAGCGAAACAGAATCCGATAAAAAACAACTCCCGCTGGTCGTCAGAATCGGCGACAGCGCAGCCGTGACAGGGCGCATTATTTCACCAATCACCAATGAATACGGGCGTGTCACCAATGTACTCATCAGTGATTCAGCCGCTTATACTGGCGATACGTTTGATTCCGTTGAAAAAAGCCTAAAAGTCTGCGATGCGGCACTGACCTCCTGTAATAACCTCTCCAATACCAACGGTTCTTATTATTTTCTAACCCATAATGACGGCACCGTCTACATGGCGAAAGCGGGCGACGATTCCATTTATGCTTATACACCAGGCACGTCGACGGTTGCTGAAGTTTCCGGTGTCACCTACCCCGCCAACTATGACCCAGAACACCACCAAATTGCTTTCAATGGCGGTCATGGCGGTTCCGGTATCTTCTCTAACTTCTATAACTTGGGCGGTGTGGTCAACCAACTAGCGGATGGCGATACCAGCTATTTACTAATCAACTACAACCTAGACACTCAAGACCCTATCGGAACAGGAGCCTACAGCAATTATGGAATGGACCCTTATGTTGCCAAAAATGCAATGATTTTAAAATTGACAGGCACAACAGGAACCAAAGTCTATGACAACGGAAACGGTGTCGACTTAATGAACGATTCCGATGAAGTTGCAATCTCTTACAACCTTTCTCTTACGGCCGTAAAAGACGGGAACCTGTTTGTCGAAGCCGCTAAGTTTAACGGCCCAGAAGAAACCACCTTCAACTATCGAGAAGGCTGGATTGACACTAATACAGGTACCAATAAAACCAAACTGGATAACGCCATTGTGAATCAAGACCTGCCTTACTTCACTTCGGTTCGCGTTCCGCCTGTTGCCGTTGGTGACTATATTTACGTGAACGAAACAAACCCAGTCGCCAGTAGCGAGCGTGTTTACAACATTTACAAAATGCCGATTGATAACACCGCCCTTTCAAAAGACGATGCGTCGATTGAAAAGGTTTACGGGCGTATGTATTTCGAACGAAGTGCTTACCGCTTATCCGGTGTTTATGAAGGAAATGTTCTGCTCTGGGATAAAAACAATAACGGCACCATCACCAATGTCACAACAGGCAACATTATGGGCGTGGCTACGGACATTGATGAAGGCATTACCAATGTTACCGCTTCCAGTACCGGCAACGGTACTTTATCTGGCATCGGTGGCCTGTTTGGTCTCCACATGACCACCGGTCATGGTAGCACGCCATACCTAACCAGTGGTGAATCATCAAACACCAACTCTTTAAAAGCCGTCAATCAAATCGATGGTGAATGGATCATTGACTAACACTCGCTGCATTCAACCACTCCGGCACCAGCCCGGAGTGGGTTTTAAAACATCATTGCAGATAGGCAATCTTCCCTCTCTTATGCGCAATGCTGTTTTTATATTTAGAAAGAGAGCACACAGCTTATATGAAATTACAACTATCAACCACTATCACCTTTATCGGTTTTAGCATTTTATCTCATACGGTTTTTGCAGAAACCACCAATGAAGGCGAACCAACAGAACGTCTCGGAACAGTACAGGTAACCGTACCCAAAGAACCCACTGACCAAGACCGAACCACTCGGGAAGAGCAGTTTTACAAACCCTATAGCCGTGAAACCGTTGGCGAGGAAAAAATACAACAAGACGGCGCAAGTGATATTACCGATGCCATCTCGGACATTCCTGGTGTCACCATCAATTCCCAAGGGGCTTTTAACAAAACCATTACCATTCGTGGCCTAGACGGCCCCAGAGTCACAACTCGAGTAGACGGAATTAAAATTGGCAACCAAGGCATGAGCCACAGTGGCGCCGGAGAAATCAATATGACCGACCTTGACGCCGTCACCTCCATTGATGTCATTAAAGGCAGCCCTTCCGTTGTGTATGACCCAGGTGCCTCCGGCGGAATTGTCGAAGTACAGACTGTTCGCGCACCGACCGAAAAAGGCATCGGCTTTAAACAGAAGCTAGGGTATGACGAAGGTTACAACCAACAACAATCCACCACCATGGTAAAAGGCGGAACCGGCCGTTTTGGCGCGCTGTTTATGTACAGCATCGATAATGCCAAAGACTATAAAATCGGGGGGCAGGATGAAGACACTGAGTTAATTCTAAACAAATACGATTTGGAACAACAATTTCAGTCCAATCCGCAAACCATCAAAAACCTAGGATACGACTCCGAAGCCATTACCGCACGCGGCAGTGCATTACTGGGAGACGATGGCCGACTGGATATTGACTGGGATCGCTGGATGGGAAAAAACATGACCATGATTCATGGCGACACCGTCGATAGCAGTGCAGGTATTATCCAATACAAACGCATGGATCGCGACCGAACATCCGCCAGTTTAACCAAGGAAAAATTGGGGATTCTGGAAGATTTGGAATTCAAGGCTGCAAAACAGTCGCTCTATCAACTCGGGTCCAGCGCCACCAAGCTTGACAGTACCAGTTTCACCGGGAGCTTCAATATCCCGATACAACGCTTGGATTTAACATTCGGTGCCGAAGCCATTCTGGATGAAGCCGAAACACTGGTGTACTCCGAACAGGATTACTACGCCGCCTATGCCAGCTTTGAATACAACCTCTCTAAATGGATTTTTAGCGGCGGCCTTCGGGCTAATCAATGGACAACCCGACAAAAGCTATTGAACGGTACAAATAAAGCCGTCGCAGAACAGTTATTGGGCATATCAGGCATCACACCCGAAAAAACCGTTTCCAATCCAACCTGGGCTCTAGGGGCCGTCTATCAGCTCACGCCAAGTCAAAACGTCAGTTTGAATATTAACACGACGTATCGCAACCCAGACTTATACGAACGCTACGCTTTCGGCAGTGGCTTCATCGGTGGTGGCCTCGATATGAAACCTGAATCCGGGCAACATGCCGAACTGGCCTGGAAATACCTCGACAACCATTTATCCAGCAGCTTAGCGGTTTTCTATAGTGAATACGAAAATTTCATCAATACGAAAACCATACGACAAATCACGGATTACCAAGGCCTACAGGAATGCATTCAAATCGGGAAATGCGATCCGGAAAACGGTGAATACAATGGCCGAGAAAATGATTTCTTTAGCCAATACGTAAAATATTATAATTCAGATCACGTCACGAATTGGGGAGCTGAATTCAATGCCCGTTATGACAAAAATCAATACACCGCTACCATGGGGGTCGGGTTCAATGAAATTCGCTCCGAAGACATTTACGTTTACGCTCATGCGCAACCCATTCGTATTGATGCCTCTTACAAATACCGTTTTCAAGTTCCTTGGAACCCATGGGTAAAAGTCAAAGGCGAATATGTATTCGATTTTCCGGAAGTGCGACAAACAGGAGGCTTCACTCCATACTTTACAGGCGACTTATTGGCCGGATTCCAAGCTTACGGCTTCACGATGAACGCCGGCATTCGCAACATCACCAATAATGTCTACCGTCCGCCTTATAACGGTATCAACGCTCTGGCACGCTCTTACTTCGCCAGTTTGACCTATCAATGGGATTCAAAATAACCGTTGCAAACGTGCCGTCACCATCTGCCCCATCACTTTCAGAAAATAGGTGCCTAATTCGGGGCTGAAACGATCGGTGGTAGCGCCCAATGCCAGCGCGCCCCAAACGCGATGTTGCCCCAGTGGAATCACACACACCGATTGCATTGGCTGGTCGGTATGAAACAAACCGCGTTGCCAGGAATCCTCCAATAAACCACACACCGGCTTATTAGGCTGTAACGTTTCTTTCAAGGAATTCGACCAGGCCTGGGAGAAACCGAGTTGATGCAGGCCATTGACGATTTGCTTCGGCACATCCCAAGAAATCATCGTCACCTCTTCCACCTCAAACAATTCGTGCATGACGCGATACACTTCGTCGACCGCCGCCTGTTCGGTTTCCGTGGCCATCAAGGCATACGAAAAATCGTACACCTTGTGCAGCAACACACCGTTTTCACCGGCGATGTCTTTGAGGGTATCCACCTCCACCTGCAACGAATCACGCTGTTCGCGTAATTGAAACACCTGCCGTTCCAACAGCGACACTTCCTGTCCGCTCTTGGGATGTGGAATGCTCAGCTCGCTCAACAAATTAGGAAAAACATGGAAGAAGCTACGGTTTTGATTGAGATACTCCGCCACATCTTCCGCATGAATATCATTGATCAGGCTGGACACTAAGCAGGCACTCCTCTTTTAATTTCACCTTCAAACACAAATACCGCCGGGCCGGTCATCCACACCGGGCTTTCCGGGTTGCCATCCCACTCCACCAGCAAGTCGCCGCCGGGCAATGAAATCGTCACCGCATCGCCGACTTCTTCCAAGCGACGCAACACCACCATGGCCGCACAGGCACCGGTTCCGCAAGCCAACGTTTCCGCCGCGCCGCGTTCATATACCCGCAGTTTGATGTGCGAATCGTCCACCCGCTCGGCAAAACCGACATTGACTCGCTCCGGAAACAAAGGGTGCGATTCGATTTTCTCACCCAACACCGCCACCGGCGCGGACACCACATCGGTGACACGCAACACCGCATGCGGATTACCCATCGACACCGCACCGATTTCAAAGCGGTCGCCATCCACTTCCAACTCATACTGTTCCGATTCCACCGGAATATCGAACGGCAAGGTTTCCGGCAAAAAATTCGGCGCGCCCATATTAACGCGCACCCAGCCATCGTCGGTAATGTACAACACAATCAGACCGGACGCGGTTTCCACTTGAATTTCGGTTTTGTCCGTCAAACCTTTGTCGTACACAAAACGCGCAAAGCAGCGCGCGCCATTACCGCACTGTTGTACTTCCGAACCGTCGGCATTGAAAATGCGGTAACGGAAATCCACGCCCGGCGTGCTGGCCGGTTCCACCATCAACAGTTGGTCAAACCCCACACCGAAATGCCGATTGGCCCAAAAACGAATTTCGTCGGCTGTCAGTTCGATGGTGTCGCGCGTTGCATCAATGACCATAAAGTCATTGCCCAAACCGTGCATTTTTGAGAATCGTAAGGAATTAGTCATGGTATTTGGTCGTGTCCAGCCTCATTCGTTTATCAATCATGGCATCAATTCCTTTATAATAAACGAATTCCATGAACATCAGCAATTCGGAATCGCCTCCGAATGCCAAACAAACCGAAGGAAACCCGCTTAAGATGATGACACCCAAGGAAATTGTCCACGCACTCGATCACCATATTGTCGGTCAGTCCGAAGCCAAAAAATCGGTGGCCATCGCCCTACGAAACCGCTGGCGCCGCGCGCAATTACCGGAAGAACTTCGTCAGGAAGTCACACCTAAAAACATTTTAATGATCGGGCCGACCGGGGTAGGGAAAACCGAAATCGCCCGCCGTCTGGCCAAGCTCGCCAACGCCCCCTTCATCAAAGTCGAAGCCACCAAGTACACCGAAGTCGGCTACGTAGGACGCGAAGTCGATTCCATCATCAAGGATCTGGCGGAAAACGCCATCAAACTGCACCGTGAACAAGCCGTGAAAGACGTGCAGCGCAAAGCCGAAGACCTGGCCGAAGAACGCATTCTCGACATTTTGCTGCCACCGGCGCGCGGCCATGAAGATGAAAGCTACGACAATATGTCCGAGACCCGCCAGAAGTTCCGCAAACGCCTGCGCGAAGGCGATTTGGACGACAAGGAAATTGAAATCGACCTGAACGCCGCCCCGGCGCATGTGGAAATCATGGGCGCGCCCGGCATGGAAGAAATGACCAATCAGCTCCAGGAAATGTTCCAGGGGCTGAACCAGGGCAAAAAACAAAAACGCAAACTGCCGATCAAACAGGCGATGAAACATCTGACCGAAGAAGAAGCCCAGCGCCTGATCGACCAGGAAGATATGAAAGCCAAAGCCATCGAAAACGTCGAACAAAACGGTATCGTGTTTATCGATGAAATCGACAAGGTCGCCAAACGCCAGGAAGCTTCCGGCGGCGACGTGTCTCGTGAAGGCGTTCAGCGCGACCTGCTTCCGTTGATTGAAGGCTCCACCGTTTCCACCAAATACGGCATGATTAAAACCGACCACATTCTGTTCATCGCTTCCGGTGCCTTCCACTTGTCGAAACCGTCGGATTTGATTCCCGAACTGCAAGGCCGCTTGCCGATTCGTGTGGAACTGAAATCCCTCAAAGTGGAAGATTTCATCCGCATTCTGACCGAACCGAAAGCCGCCCTGACCACGCAGGCCATCGCCCTGCTGCAAACCGAAGGGGTCAATATCGAGTTCACCGACGACGGCATTCAACGCCTGGCGGAAATTGCTTACCATGTTAACGAAAGCACCGAAAACATTGGCGCGCGCCGTTTGCATACCGTTATGGAGCATCTGCTGGAAGAGGTCTCTTTCAGCGCGCCGGACAATGACGGACAAAAAATCGTCATTGACCAGGCGTTCGTCAACGAACGGCTTGGCGATCTGTCAGAAGACCAGGACTTGTCGCAATACATTCTGTAACGCGATTGACCGGCAGGGAAACAGACGATGGCAACTCCAACAGACATTAAACTGCAACAGAAATCACGGCAACTGGTGGTGACGTTCGACACCGGCGAGGTGTTTGAACTGCCCTGCGAATACCTGCGGGTGTATTCGCAGTCGGCCGAAGTCACCGGCCACGCGCCGGGCCAAGAGGTTTTGCAAGTCGGCAAGCGTAACGTCAACATCGAAGGCATTACCCCGGTGGGGAATTATGGTGTTAAACTGCACTTCGACGACGGCCACGACACCGGTATTTATACTTGGGAACGCTTGTACGAACTCGGCCAGCATTACGACGACTACTGGCAGGATTATCTGCAACGTTTGCAGAAAGCCGGCCACAAACACCCGGATAGGCCGCCGACCGATTTAAGCGAACTGCTGTAACCCAACAACCCGGCCGCAACGTAAACCGATTAAACAGCACTAGGACAAGATGATGAGCGCACACACCGAGAAAAAAACCATCGATTTCGGCTTCACCGAAGTGCCATTGGACGAGAAAGTCAAAAAGGTCAAAGGGGTGTTTGACTCCGTCGCCGGTAATTATGACATTATGAACGACGTCATGTCGCTCGGCATCCACCGCCTGTGGAAGCGCCACACCATCGAACTCAGCGGCATTCGCCCGGGACAAGCCGTTTTGGACTTGGCCGGCGGCACCGGCGACCTGACCAAAGCCTTCGCCAAACGCGTCGGAAAAACCGGCCGTGTGGTACTGGCGGACATCAACGAAAGCATGGTGCGCGTCGGTCGCGACCGTCTGACCAATGACGGCATCATCGGCAATGTCGATTACACCATCACCAACGCCGAGGCTTTGACCTACCCGGACAATACGTTCGATTTGGTCACCATCTCTTTTGGCTTGCGCAACGTCACCAACAAAGACAAAGCCCTGGCGGAAATCTGCCGCGTGCTGAAACCGGGCGGCCAGTTAATGGTGTTGGAGTTCTCCAAAGTCACCCAACCGATGCTGGCGAAGGCCTATGATTTCTATTCCTTCAACATCCTGCCGAAAATGGGCAAATTCATCGCCGACGACGAAGCCAGTTATCAATATCTGGCCGAATCCATCCGCATGCACCCGGATCAGGAAACCCTCAAACAAATGATGCTGGACGCCGGATTCGACAAGGTGGAATACCTCAATATGTCGAACGGCATTGTCGCTCTGCACCGCGGCTGGAAATACTGAACGCGCCCGAAAAAGAAAGGCATCGAAATGGACAACCGACACGACGAATCACTCACTGAAAAATCACCAGGCCTGGTCAAAACCGCGCTTTCCAAACTGTTTGAAACATTGTTGAATCAAGCGGTTCAGCTTGATGACATGCAAGGCCAAGCCCTTGCGCCGTGTGACGAAAAGGTCGTTCAACTCACCTTCACCGACCTAGGCCAGACCTTTTTCCTGATTTACCAAATCGATGCCGATAACAAAGGCGCCTTCTCGGTACAAAACCACCTGATGGGCGCGCCGGACACACACATTCAACTCACCGTCCTCGACTGGATTGCCCGCCAACCGAACTACGACGCAAGCGGTGACGAAACCCTGGCCGCCGACTTCATTCAAGGCGTGTACACCCTGAATATCGATTGGGAAGAACAACTTTCGAAAATCACCGGTGACATGGTGGCATTCAAAGTCGGCAGCACCGTTCGAGAAGGCCGAAAAACCGTTGAAAGCGCCAAGCGTAAAGCCGGCCATACGCTGCGGGAATATCTGCAATTCGAACTTGAACTCCTACCGACAGGCCCACAGGTTCAACGCTTCAAACGCGATGTACAACAAACAACCCAGGCTGTTGACGCCCTCGAAAAACGACTTCAAGCTTTAAGTGACGCCATTTCATGAATTTCATCCAACGCCCTTGGCGTCAATTGACGCGCATTATTAAAATCAACCGAGTCCTGACCCATTACCAAATCGACAAAATGGTGCTCAGCCACAGCAAATATGCCTGGTTATTGCTGCTGAACAAACTGCTACCGTGGAACTGGCGCCCTGCCTCGAAGGGCTCGCGCGGCGAACGCATCCGTTTGGCGCTAGAAGAACTCGGCCCGATTTTCATCAAATTGGGCCAGGCGCTTTCCACCCGCAAGGATTTGCTGCCGGAAGACATCGGGGCCGAACTGCGCAAATTACAGGACGACTGCCCGCCTTTCGACGAACAGCACTCCATTGCCATCATTGAACGCGGCTTGAAACGATCCATTGAAGAGGCTTACGCCAGTTTCGATCCCAAACCGATGGCCTCGGCTTCCATCGCGCAGGTGCATGCGGCCAGCCTATACGACGGTACCGAAGTGGTCGTCAAAGTGGTGCGTCCGGACATTAAACCGGTGATTGAGCAGGATGTGGCCATTATGAAATCCTTAGCCGGTTTACTGGAAGCGGCGGTCAAGGAAACCAAACGCCTTCACCCGGTGGAAGTGGTCGAAGAATTCGAGAAAACCATTCTCGACGAACTGGACATGATGCGCGAAGCCTCCAATGCCTCGCAACTGCGCCGTAACTTCGAAAACTCCGACCTCCTCTATGTGCCGGAAATCTACTGGTCACACACCAACGACAATGTCATGACCATGGAACGCATCCGCGGCATCCGCATTTCCGAAGTCGACCAATTGATCGAAGCCGGAATCGACCTGACCGACTTGTCCGCCAAGGGCGTCACCATCTTTTTCACCCAGGTGTTCAAGCACAACTTCTTCCACGCCGACATGCACCCCGGCAATATTTTCGTCTTGCCGGACGGCCGGTATGCCGCCATTGATTTCGGCATTATGGGCACATTGAATCCGGAAGACCAGCGTTATCTAGCCGAAAACTTCCTGGCCTTTTTCAACCGTGATTATCTGCGCGTGTCCGAGTTGCACATAGAATCGGAATGGGTGCCGGCGGATACCCGCGTCAACGAACTGGAATCGGCGATTCGTTCGGTCTGCGAACCGATTTGGGATCGCCCCTTGAAGGAGATTTCCTTCGGTTTGTTCCTGATGCGCCTGTTCCAGACCGCGCGCCGTTTCGGCATGGAAGTGCAGCCGCAATTGGTGCTGTTACAGAAGACCCTGTTGAACATTGAGGGCTTAGGGCGTCAATTGGACGACGAACTCGACCTGTGGGACACCGCCAAACCGTTTCTGGAAGACTGGATGCAAGAACGCGTCGGCTTGAAAAGCCTGGTCAAAAACACCAAAGCCAATCTGCCCTACTGGATTGAGCAAGCCCCACATTTGCCAGGCCTGCTGCATAACGGCCTGCAAAAACTGTCGCAAGCCGATTTCAACCAGTCGTCTAAACAGATTGAACAACTGGAACAGCAACTGGCCAAACAAAGCAAAGCACAGCGCAACCGCTTTATCGGCGCCCTCTTGTTGATTCCTGCGGTTTTCCCGGCCGTCTTGGCGCAATTCGGATGGTTGAACGCGGCTTGGCTGCCCTGGTTACAAACCTTATTCGGTTTGACAGGGCTCTATCTGATTTTGAAAAAGATCTAAACAAACACGCCAGCGCCATCAGCATGACTCTCTAATGGAGGACACTTGATGTTTCACCTGCAACAGCACAACACCACTGTCCGCACCGAGTTCATCGCCGGGCTCACCACCTTTCTGACCATGCTTTACATCGTGCCGGTGAATGGTTACATCCTCAGCGCCGCCGGTTTGCCGATGGAAGCCGTCATCACCGCTACCGCGCTCATCACCATTCTCGCCACCTTAATGAACGGCCTTTGGTCCAACACACCAATTGCCATGAGTGTGGGCATGGGGCTGAATGCCTATTTCGCCTATGGCCTGGTACTGGGAATGCAAATTCCCTGGCAAACCGCGTTGGGTGTGGTGTTTTTGTCCGGTGTTCTGTTCATCATCCTGTCATTCACGCCCTTTCGCGCTTGGATCATGTATTCGATTCCGATTGATTTGCGGCGCGCCATCAGCGCGGGCATCGGTGGATTCATCGCCTTTATCGGTTTGGAACAAATGGGCGTCATCGCCAACAGTGACGCCACCTTAGTCACACTGGGCGACTTTTCCTCCCCGACGGTGCTGCTGGGCATTTTCGGTTTTTTCGTGGCTTTGGCTCTGTATGCCTATAAAGTCACCGGCGCTTTTGTGTTTTCCATTGTCATCACCTCGCTGACCGGCTGGGCTTTCGGCTTGGCGGAAGTGCCGAAAACCTTATTCAGCTGGCCGACGTCGATTGAACCCATTGCATTTGAGCTGGACATCGTTTCGGCGTTTTCGTTGTCGTTATTGCCGGTGATACTGATTTTTCTCATCACCACCATGTTCGACACGCTTGGCAGCTTGACCGGCATCGGCACCCGCGCCCACCTGTTTCAGGAACAAACCAAAAACGACGCCTCATTGGAAAAAACCTTGAAAACCGATGCGATGGCCACCGCAGGCAGCAGCTTGCTCGGCGTCACGCCGATTGCCGCTTTTATCGAATCCGCCGCCGGGGTGGAACAAGGCGGGCGTACCGGGTTGACCGCCGTCGTCACCGCCGGACTGTTTATTTTGACGCTCTTTATGTTGCCGTTGTTTCAGGCCTTGCCGGAAAACGCCATCTATCCGATTCTGGTGATTGTAGGGATTCTCATGTTCGGCGAATTACGCAAAGTCGCCTTCCAGGAACAGGATCTGGCGACCAATGCCGCCATCTTTCTGATTGTTCTGCTGATGCCCTTGACCTACTCCATCACCACCGGAATTGCCGCCGGTTTTCTGGTGTATGTGGCACTGAAATTGGTGAAACGGGAGTTCGCCGATTTGAATCTCGGCATTTTCATTATCGCCTTGATCAGCGGCTTGACGTTCGTTCTGTAACCGAAACCTCTTACATCAAAAACGCCCAGGCCTGGGCGTTTCTCAAGCTTTGAGCCACTGAAAAAAACCGTGTAGAAAGCGCGTGGTGGCGGGCATGAAATGACTGCCGTGATGAAAGAACGGGTCCAGAGAGGTCACCAACACGCGTCCGCCCTGAAAATGATCGTCCACCCAAAGCACCGCTTGCCCGGTCTCTTTATGCACCAGCAACGGCGTGGCGGTTTCCGGCGGGTTCAACAGGCCGTGGTAATGCCATGTCATATCCGCCAAAGACAAATATTGCCAAATCGAATGGTCGGGGGTTGCCACTTCCAAATCGAACTCGCCGTCCGGCTCGAGCCACCACCAGTAATTCAGCGGCACGGGTTCCTGCTCGACGCCCGGCATCCAAGTCTGCGGTTCGGTTTCACCCATAATCATCAAGGTCTTGCCTTGTGCCAGGAACACTTGTAGTTTGTCGGCATTGCGGCGTAATTGTTCCGGATGACTGCGGCAGGTCACGATCAGCACATCCAAATCGTCCAGGTCGGTCTCGGCCAATTCGGGTAGGTATATGGTTCGATCAATATATTGATTGAACGGCGGTTGGTGCAAGGCCACATAGTGGTATGAAGTGCCGCCGTCGAGCGCGCCGATTTTCATTGTTCAACCTCCTGAATCCAATCCAATAATTGACGGAACAATTGGGTGTTTTCCGCCATCGATTCACGATTGGTCCACAAATCGTTTCCGCCATGCATAAAGAGCTTTCCATCCCCGTAAGACCATTCCCAATCTACCGGATAAGCGCCTTGCCCCATGGTGTTCAGGATTCGACTGCCGGATGGGGCCGGATTGGCCCCCCGCCCCCAAAAACCGGCGACGCCTTTACGGCAATTGAACGTGCTGACATCAAACCCGGCGAACACCGGATGGGGTTCACGCAGTTGTACCGCAAAATCCGCCAGCGTCGGAGACGGCATCGGGGTAAAGCGTTGCAGTTCGGGCAAAAACGGATAGGCAATATGGCCTTGAAACACAAAGCAGCCGCCTTGATTCATAAAATCGGCGATGCGGTTCGACAAGGTCTGCAACCAGCGCTGGTCGCTGTGCATGGAAACAATGATGCCACTGTAATTGTGCCACTCGATGTCCGGCAAGCCATACTGATCGACCATTACCACGCGTTCTTTGAATTCGGGTTGACCCCAAAATGCCTGTCCCTGATTGGGCAAACTCATGACATATAAAATCGGTTTCATGCAGGTTTCTCCGCACCGAACACTGGCACCACGGTTTCGACACGGCCTTCTCCGTAGTCGAGCGTGGTACGGTGAATCGGCATGTTATACAGTTCCGACAAGACTTGGTCTTGCATCAAGTCACTGACCGGACCGAAGCGATACGCTTCGGTGTCGAACATCAACAGCACCTTATCCGCCAGATACAACGCATGCTGAGGATAATGGGTCGTGAATAAAATGGTTAAACGGCGCTCTTTGGCCATCCGTTTCAAGGTTTGCAACACCTTGTCCTGATTGTGAAAATCCAAGGCCGAAGCCGGTTCATCCAACGCAATGATGTCGCATTCCGAGACAATGGCTCGCGCAATCAAGACCAACTGACGCTCACCGCCCGATAATTGGCTGAACGATCGCTCGGCGAAGTCGTCGATTTCCAGCTCCTGCAACACTTGATGCGCCATTTGGTAATCTTCCCGGTTGGGCGAGGCGAAAAACCCGATATGACGGGCCCGGCCCATTACGACCACATCCAAGACCCGGTATTCAAACATCATGTCGGTGCTTTGCGGCACGTAACCAATTTCACCGGACACAGCCACCTGCCCTTCCGACAAGGACTGCAAACCGATAATGGATTTCAGAAGACTGGTTTTTCCCCGCCCGTTCGGCCCGAGAATCGCCACGATCTCACCCGATTCGATTTCGAAACTGTGGCGCCGGAACACCCAGTTTTTCTGACCGTAGTAAAAACCGGCATTGTCCAACTTAAGCATTGCGCCAACCTCCCGCCTGCGTTTTTCGCAGCAGCCAAACGAAGAGCGGCGCCCCCACCAGCGCAGTCAATACGCCGAGCGGAATTTCGGACGTGGTCGCACTGCGCGCCAGGGTATCGATAATCACCAAATAGCCCGCACCAATGATGGCGGATGCCGGAATCAACAAACGATGATCCGCCCCCACCAGCATCCGAGCGAAATGCGGCACCACCAGCCCGACCCAGCCGATGACACCCGCCACCGCCACCGTCGCCGAGGCAATCAAGGCCACCATAATCAAAATCAGCCAACGGGCTTTTTCCACTTTCACGCCCAACGCCTGCGCTTCTTCATTTCCGAGCGACAGGATATTGATGCGATAGCGCATGCCGAAAATCACCAGAGAACCGATTAAGGTCGGCACCAATACAATCCACACCCGGTCATAGTTGGCCGAAGCAAAACTGCCCAACAGCCAATAGACGATGGCCGGCAATCGGTCCTCTGGATCGGCCAGGTAGGTGATCAGCGACACTAAGGCGCTGAAAAACGCGCCCGTGACCACACCGGACAGCACCAGCAAGAGCATCGGGCTTTGCCCGCCGACCCGACTGATGAACGACACAATCATCATCGCCGCCAAACCGAACACGAAAGCCAACAAAACCGTCATCACACTGCTGTCGAACAGCCAAATCGCCAAAGCGCCTCCAAACGCGGCCCCGGAAGATACCCCGATGATGTCCGGGCCAACCAACGGGTTTCGGAAAACGCCTTGTAAACTGGCCCCGGCCACCGCCAGGCCAGCACCGACCACCACCGCCATCAAAATACGCGGGCCGCGTACCAGCTCCACGACACGCTCTTGAACCGCGCTCCAGGAACCGTCCATCGGCCAAAGGTTATCCAGTAAAATCGCCGGTATCTGATGAAATGGCACCGACAACCGTCCCACGCCCAGGGAAACCATCATCAACACGAGGCAGGCGAACAACAACAGCCACATCAGCAGGGTTTGACGACGGTGTTTTTCCACCCAACTCATGGTGCCGATCCTTCATATCCCAAACTGCCCGCATTGGCGTCGGCATGCAAGATGTAGGCAATGTCGGCATCCGTCAATTCGTAACCGTACAACCGTCGATAGGCCTGTTTCATTTCCGCTTTCAAGTCATAACGGGCCAGATCCGGCTGCAATATATTCGCCAACCACATCCACATTAAGGGCGATTCCTGGCCCGGTGGATCCCAGCGTGCGCCGCCCATCGGCATTTTATATACCCGTTTATGAATGGCCGCCGAAGTGGCCGATAAAATTGGGTGTTGGTAAATATCCCGTGGCGTTAAATCGGTTTCAAAATTGTTGAGCAGAATCACTTCCGGGTTCCAAACCAAAACCTGTTCGACATTCACTTCTTTGAAATTGCCGCCGGTCACGACATTCTGCCCACCGGCCAAGCCAATCGAAAAATCGTTATAACTGGCCGGACCCGCCACCCGCTTTTGCGACTGGAACCGCAAAAAGTACAAGGTTCTCGGTTTGGATTTCGACGGTACGGACGCCATTTTGGCCGCCACATCCTGACGCACATCCTCCCGCCATTTCAATAAAGACGTCACCCGCTCCTGTTGTCCGAAGGCCTCTCCCATCATCTCAAACCAGCGAATGACATCGTCTTCTTTGCCGTAATTCATCAGGGCCACATTCAAACCGGCATTTTCAAGCGGTGCCACCACGTCTTCACCCATGGTGCCCCACTGAAACACCAGGTCCGGCTGCTGCTGCAAAATCGTTTCCACATTTGGCATAAAGCCTTGCCCGACCGCATCGGTCGGAAGCGCTAAACTCTTCGGGAACATTTTCCCCATCAGGCTTTCTTCAATCGCCGCTTTGGCCGACGGGTGAATCGCGGTCAACCGCTGTGCATTCCGGTCAACTGAAATCGCCATCCCCGCACCGGGGATCGGAATCATCACCACTTTTTGCGCCGGGTGATCCAAGGCAATTTTGCGTTGTTGCTGGTCGGTAAACACAACCGGTTCCGCCTGTACCGACAAAACCGACATGCCCAACCAAGCTCCCCAAATCGCTCGCCAAACACGAGACGTGACTGGCGCCCAAAAATGAACCATGCTTAATTTCCTTACAAAAAATATAATTGATATTGGTTATCAATTGCAATACCATTATCAATTCTTTCGATAATATAACAAGGTTTTTCTATCATGGCAAAACAAAAATGGACAGCGGCCAGTGCGATTTTGACGACTTCTGCCCTATTTTCACCAGGCCTGCTGGCCGCTGAGGACACAAAACAGACAACGGAAAAATCATCTACCGTGATTCCAAGCGTCAAGGTTTCCGCCAACCGGAGCGAGCAAACGCTGGAAAGTGTGACGAAATCGGTTTCGGTGATCGATAATGAAGCCATCCAAACACGCCAGGCTACCAACCTGACCACCCTGATGAATGAGTTGCCAGGCGTTTCCATGGCACCGGACGGCATGTTGTCCGGCCAGATTGTAATCCGCGGCTTCAGCACCCAGAATTTCCGCGCGCCGTTGTTTATCAACGGCGACCGTTTCCGTGGCCGAAACACCTTAGAATATTTATTATTGGACCCGAATCAGGTTGAACGTGTCGAAGTCATCCGCGGCCCAGCCTCTTCCCTTTACGGAACCGACTCCTTCGGCGGCGTCATCAATGTGACCACCAAACGCGCGGAAGGCGATGTAATGGCACCATTTAAATTGACCAACTCCCTGGTCGACATGGAGTACCAAAGCGCCAACAACGGTTACGCCGGACGTTTGCAACTGGCCGGGGCCGGCGATGGTTTCGATGTGTTACTGGGATTAAATGCGCGTAACGCCGAGGATTACGAGTCGCCGGAAGGCACCATTCCGAATTCCGATTACAACGTGCAAAACTACGATGCCCGTATCGGTTACACCTTCAAGAAAGGCCAACGTGTCGAGGTGATTGCCAAATCAGCGGACGTCACCCGTGGCCGTGCCGGCGGACAATTCGCCGCACCGGGTGCCGGCAATGAACCTGGGCAACTACAACGTGAAATGCGCGAAGACCCGATGCGCGAAGAATATGTCTCTTTGGGCTATAAAGGCGAATTTGATAACGCCTGGGTGGAATCGGTGGAAGCCTCCTTGTACCGCCGTGAACTGAATACGCACGTACACGTTGTTCCCAATACCAATAACCCATCCACTTATGTGGACAGTTACGTTAACGGGCCAGTTACCTACGGTGGGCGTTTAATCGCTGTCGCACCCTGGTCATCGGCTCCCGTGGTCTCCACCTACGGTCTGGATTGGTACGATGAACGCCGTGATTCTTCCGAAAAAAGCACCAAAGGCGGTCCAAAAGTAAAAAGCAGTCCAAAATCCTACCAGCAGAATGTTGGGATTTTCATGTTGCAGGAATGGGATACCACCGACCGTTTAACCTTGTCCGGCAGTTTGCGTTATGACTATGTGAAAACCGGCTTGGACACCGACTACATCACCGACCCGACAACCAAAGCCTTGTTCGACGATGCCGGTGATACCGAGAATAGCCAGCCAACCGGCGGCATCGGTGCCATTTATATGCTGAATTCAAACTTCGATCTGGTCGGGAACATCAATACCTCTTTCCGTGCCCCATCGACGACCGAGGTGTCCGCCGTGGGCACCGGCGTGTATTCCGATTTTCGTATTCCAAACCCGGACATCAAACCGGAAACCGGCATCACCTATGAAATCGGGACTCGCTTCCACAGCCGAACCGTCCGCGCCAACCTGACCGCGTTCCGCAGTGACTTCGACAACCTGATTACCACGGTCAACACCACCTATAACGGTAACCCGGCCAAGCAAATTCAGAACGTCGGCAAAGCCACCATCAATGGGGTGGAATTCGACATCACCTGGAAACCGACTCGTGAAGTCACCGCCATGACCAATATCAGCTGGATTGAAGGGCGAGACACCGTCAGTAACGAACCGTTACCGCAAATCATGCCGCTAAACGGTTTCGCCAGCTTACGCTACGACGCGACCAACCAGTACCAATACTACTTTGAAGGCACCACCGAATGGGCGACCGACAACGACGTGGTCGACAAATCCATCGAACGTGAACGCGCCGGTTACATGGTGTTCAACTTCTACACCGGTGTAAATCCGGGGATTTTCTTCGGACGTTACTTCAAAGATACGGACTTGCGATTCGGCATCGAGAACATCTTCGATGTCAGCTATTCCATGCCAACCGTGCCGGAAAACATCAACTATCCGAAAAGCAAAACCAACCCACTGCTTCAGCCGGGGCGTAACTTCAAGGTCGGCTTGACCATCGGATTCTAATAGCCCCTTTCAGTGCCGGTTATCCGGCACTTTTCACTTTAAGAGAGACAACTATGTTAGACACGGTCATAATTCAAGATCGAAACGATGTGTTCCACATCACTTTTGACGACATTCGAAAATACCACGGACTGGCCAATATCGCCGGCGCCGCCATCGGTTTCAAGGCGATTCAAGCGGCCGCATCGGTCCTCACACCTGACGCGCCACTACCGAGAGAACCGCTTTCCATCCTCACCGGCCATCCCGGTCCAGGCGTCAAAGACGCCATTGAATTTCTCACCCGAGCCCCGACACAAAGCGCTTACTTCGTCGACCGCACAATTCCCGATGCGCGCTGGAACCCTTACGCCAACCTGTCGTTCAGTTTTTTCATTACTCTGGAAGACCAAACGGCGGCAGTTTATTTGAAGGACAAGGTCTTGCCCGACCGTTTTTTCGAATTGATGAAAGAAGCCTCACAGACAACCGCGTCGGAAGTCCATGCAGCGCTGGATGCCCTGAAACAAGAATTATCAGAAGAGTTGGTCGGCCAAACCAGCAAACAATTGTTTGATATCCAACTTCGGTAAAAACGCCCAGGCCTGGCCAGATTGGATATTGTCCGTTTAACGCGGTCGGTAATGCGGCTCGCTCAACAACGGTACCGCAAATTCCACATCCCGGTCACGGTCTAGGGTTTCAATCAATTTGTCATAAGACACCTGCGGTTTCACATCAAACACCGCCGTAAAACGATTGGGTAAAGAGGAAACCATCTTAAAACCGTAACGTTCGGCGATTTGATCAATATGCTCTTCACGGTAGGTTTTAATCAAAAACACACCGTTCACCACCGCATTCGAGCCAGTGCGCCGATTCAACAGCACCGGCACAAACTCATAAGTCGTCGAGCCCTCCGTTTGCGCTTTAGGCCCGCAATGGTCAACATCAAACCAATCTTTTGAGGCTTGATAAATAAACCAACCGCCATTGCGCTCGATGAAAGACGCCTCAACCGACTTCGGCAGATCCTCCGGTGCCGTCAGCGAACCGAAACGCTTCGGCTTGGCCTGATAATCCGGCCCCGCCATTTGTGCCACTAACTGGCACGCTTCTGTAAAGGCTTGCGCCGAAAAACTCACCATCAACAGAAGGAGTCCGGACCCGATTTTCTTCATAATGACCTCTAGATTCATTTAAGTGTTATGTCCGTAAAACGTCAGCTGAAAAGCATCCAACTGTCCAATACCGCCGTTATTGATACGCGTCGTCGCCCCATCATCCACATCGGTTATTTCCAATGTCCAAGTGCCTGTTGCGCTTTCGCCATAAAATGCATGCGTCGCCAAAACCAGTCCCACCATATTATTACCGGATTGATACGCATTGAACGGCGTCAACAAAATCGAGCGGGTACCAGCCGGCGAAATCAGTTCGATTAGATAATCACTCGGATCAATATTTGGATTTGCAGTACTGGTGGTTGCGGAGATATCCAATGTCACCATCACGGTTTCGAGAGTCAGGCTCGAGGCAACCGTTTGCGTCTTTGTCAACCCGGAAGCACGTCCACTTGCAATGACATTATCGGAGCTGAAGGTTTGCTCCGGCAGTACGTCCTTGCCTTCAACAACTAAATCCGGTAAATGGGTGCCGGAAGCCTTCCAGTCCAAAGCCATTTGCACCGCATTCTGAACATGAACCGCACCAAAGCCATAGGCATTACTAAAATGATAACCGGCGGCATTTTCCACCCACCCCTGTTGAATCGTGATATTCGATCCACTCAACGAAAGCGTTTTCGCGGCCAAACCGGTATCCAATTGACGCGCCGTGGTCGCCAGAATATGTTTCACATCGCGCCAGGTCAAATCCGGATTGGCTTCAAGCAACAATGCGATGGCGCCACTGACGATTGGAGTTGCCGATGAGCTGCCATTAAAACGGGAAAAATAACTGCAGGATTCATTACCACTCCCGGAATCCCCCCGGTCAAAACCAACCAAGGCGTTCAACGGGCTATACCCTTTATCACACCCGCTTTGATCCGCTGTCAGCAGGCCAGGGGAATTTACACCATACTCGCCCCCCGGTGCCGCCAGCCACAAAGATGAGCCGGTATTACTGTACGACGATCGCTTTCCATCCGCATTAAAGGCCCCCACCATAATTTGGTAAGGCGAATTGTTTTCGGTTTCCTGATTTAGGTTATAACAGGTAATGCCGTGATCAATGGCCTGTTTACACCAACTACTGGTAAACACCGACCCACCACCGTATTCATTACCAGCCGCTTTCACATATAAAGCACCTTTACCATTGCGTAGGTTTTCCGCGCCCCATTGCATCACGTCCATGACTTGTGCAATCACCGCTCCGGAAGGCACATCCAAATCGTAAATAAGATATGGGTTGGAACCGTAACTTTTATTAAAGATACTGACCGTTTCATTATTCAACCCACTGATGCCCGCCACCGTCGGTTGATACCCTAACGCCGCTAACTGATTCTGAAGTGTTTGATTTTTCAAGTAATTAAACCCACGCAGAGAAGCATGTGGCGCTACGCCCCATATCCCTATCGCATTACCGCCGCGTCCGGCCGCCAAACCGGCCACACTGGTACCATGATCACCATCCGTCACCGTAGACGTTGGATCATTCGTGCCATCTAAAAAATTATAAGAGCCATCCTCCACCACATTCGCAGCCAAATCTTCATGCCGGATTTCCAAGCCGGTATCGACAATCGCAATTTCAACACCATTTCCTTTGTAACCTTTGGCGTAATTTTCAGGGCTCAAAAAGGTGCTGCTAAACGCTTGGATATCTTCACCGGCTACGCCGCCGAGCCCCGTGGAGGTCAAGGCGGATTGCCCGACATTATTCAAATACCATTGCTCATTGATGAACGCATCGTTAATGACGGCGTCTTCCGGTTGAACCACCTCACTGCTGGAGCCGCTCCCTCCGCCACCCCCGCAGCCCGTCAAAAATCCGACCAGACCTGCCACGACCACTAACCGAAACCCTACGCGATTCTTCATTACCAACGCCCCGTTTGATCCGACTCCGCCAGTACCGGACTTTTCACCGGTAACACCATACTCACCCAATCCGGCATACGCTCTGCCGACTCCGCTTCTATTTTCAATTGCGAGCGATAGGTGTGGTTCGGGTTCACTTCCGTTTGCCCGGAAAGCTGCCAGCCATCACCATCGCCTGTTAAATCAAAGCGTAGCTGTTTTTGCGCCATGGAAGGATGAACCTTTAATGACGGCACCTTGGCCCCCAACAATTGCAAATTTCGGATGACAACATCCCCGTTGATCGCTTTTGGCCAGGCCTGGCGGTTTAGAGTGATTTCCGCCGCCACGTTATTCAAAACAATCTCACCGCCGGCATCCATCAATAACGGACCCACTTTCGGTACCACGCCGGAAAAATCCGCAACGCCTAGACGGCCCGATAAAGCCTCCAAAGCCAATTGCTTACCATCCCAAAAAACCGTGGCGGAAACCGACTGTTTCACCGGTGTCCAAACCACATCCAAACCGACCTGGCCGGAAAATAAAGCCGACGGTCGCCAGGCCCACCGCCAGTTTCCAAGTGCCAAAGCCTCATTGCCCTGCCGCCAACCCACTCGCGCAGAGCCTTGCCACCAAACGCCGTCCAGGTCCGTCACCTTAAGATTTGGCGGCAAAACCCGTGAGGCGTGAATTTGCTGCCACACCCAACCGGCGGGCAAATGCCAGAAAAAAGACAGTAGCAATATCACACTAAAAACGCTGATTGGCAAAATACGTTTCACGGCCCCACCTCAAACCCGGCCTTGGCTTGAATCAACCCCGGTTTCAAAGGCTTCACGTCGAGTGTATTAACCAACACGCCTTCTTGTTCCATCTCCGACAACCAGGTGAAAAAATGCGGCGCTTTGACCGAATTGAACCGCACCTCGATACCGGCGCGATTGCGTTTATTGACCGGCGCGATTTCCGATAGCTGTGAAAAGATCTGATGGGCGCGTAATTTCTGTTGCACATAAGCCGTCAAACGCGACTGCGAATCCAGCAATACCATCGCCGGAGAAGCCGGCTGATTTTCCAGTTTCGGCAATTGGGCATTCAGCCACTGCCACTCCGATTGCGCACGGTCCAAACGATTTTGCGCTTTGTCCAATGCCCCCGATACCGGCGACCAAACCAAAAAATAAATGAAAGCCAAACCGACAACCACGCCCAACCATTGAATGGATTTTCGGTCCCGTTCCGACAAATTTCGCCAGGCCTGCAACCAACCCGCGGGTAGATGATCCAACCACCACTGATTAACGCGCGCGAACATAAATGACTCCTTCGGTTTGATTCGGAGCGGCGTGCGACAGTTTAAACTCGGCCTCAAAGCGTTGATTCAAAGCGTCCGCTAATTGCTGCAAAGTGCCCGATTGCTTGGCCGACACGGTTAATCTCAATTGACGATTTTGCCAGCGCAATTCTTGCAAACGCATGGCTTGTTTATCGAGTAGCGGTTTCACCTTGGATTCGACCGTGCGTAACATCACCGTAAAGTCCGAAGTATCCGCTTCATCGGCCGCACGATTCAAGCGCACCTTGGTTTGCGCCCGAATATTCACCACACGCTTAACATCGGGAAAAAGCTGTTTGAACAGCGCCAGCGTTTGATGCTCATAGGCTGTCGCTTGCGAATTCAAACGCTGCGTTTTCAGCACAGTGTCGATCATCAAAACGGCGAAAATCGCCACCAGCAATATCATCGGCCATTTCCAGGTTTGCCAGACACGCCCGTTGTCGCTCGCCGCGCGAAATTCGCCCTGACGCAGGTTAAAAGATTTAAGGTTTGTCCAATCCGATTCTGGAAGACTTGGCAGAATCTCCTGTTGCAAACCGGGTTGCTGCTCGCAGGCCAATTCCCAGACTTGCTCCAACCAGACCGCATCGCCCGCCAGACCTGAAGAAACGCCGTTTCGGATCAAACGACGTTGTTGGTCTTCATCTTGCCAAACCAACCAGGCCTGGCTGTTTTGGGTTAAATCCAGCGTTTCGCCACGGATGGGCAAGCGAAAACAATCCGGCACCAACTCCGCATTAGGGATGCCCTGAGCTTCCAGCTCATCCAGCCAGCGACGCATACGATCTTTTTCAACCACCGCCACCTGCGTCCAACCGGCCCGTTCGCCGCTATTTTCGCGGTGTAAAACGGCAAAATGCAAGGTTTCCACCGATTGCGCCAAACGTTCTTCCAACACATACGGTAGCGCCTGCATCCAATCCGCCGTTCGTTTGCCAGGCACGAAAGCATCCAGAAAAAGCACCTGCTCGGTCGGCACCCACACCCATGGCACCGAAGACGCCTCTTGCGGCATTTCCAGCTGGCCATCCAGATTCATCGTGGCTTGACGTGCGTCAGTCATCGGCGACATCCACCCAACGTTGTACTAAATTCACGTACGAAGTTCCTTTGCGATAAAACAAGGCCGCCGTATGCCATTGCGAAGCACCGTAATCGGCCAAACCCTTCAGTAAAAAATAATCCGTTTGCACGGTAATCAAGTCATCGGGTAAATCTTCGTTTACCCGCTCTTGCGAAACGCCCTGCGCCACACAAAATTCCCGAAAAACCGCGGTATCATCCGCTGGCAATGTCTTTCGTTGCTCGCTCCAAGCCGTCGCCATTTCTGCCGTCATCCAATCCGCCAATGCTCGTAAAACCGTTGCCGGTGCCGTATTGATATTGATCGGCGTTGCTGACGGCAAAGCCGCCAACTCCGGTTTCACCCGCTCGATCACCTCTGCGGTGACACCTTTTAACAAACCCAGCTCCTCCACCAACACCATTTTTTGATTGGCGGTTCGATACGGCGGCTGTTTCAACAGATAAAAATCGGACTCCGCCCCGTTTTGTGTCAAGTTATTATCCACATCCACCCAATCGATAATCACCGCCGCCAAGCTCGGGTCCAGTTCTTTGAGCTGGAAGTAGCGTTCGAAAATGGCCTGCCACTTCTTACGCAATGTTTCGTCGGTCTCCTGCAAATTATTCAAGTTCAGCAACCCTTGCTGATCGAATAATTGCCCGGACACGTCACCGCCCTCAAAAGGCACCGGCATCAACGGCTGCGCCCATTCTTCCTGAAGATGGTCGGTTTGATTCGCGCGCGCATCCAACAACAGGCCCTTTTTTATCCAAGACTCCAACCCCCAGGTCACCGCTGCGGCTTGGGTTTGATGCAACATATTCATACTGCGTTGAATTGCCAGCCCTTGCCGGTAAATCAGCTCGGATGCGACTATCGCAATCAACGCTACCACAATCATCACCGTCAACAGCGCAAACCCTTTTTGCGGCCTTGTCTGTTCGATACCACGGGTCATTCAGAAGCGCCCTCAGAAACCCCTGGCAAGCCATCCACACCGGGAAACAGACGGCGTATTTGCCCCATATCTTCCAACGTTAACGTCACTTCGATCAATTTCGGTAAATCGGTCAACGGCTGGTCCGCTTCCGGCCAGATTTCCTGCCACTGATTATCGGCATTCAAAGCGCGAACGTCAAAACGAGCCACATCCGACAGCACCGGCAAGCGTTCCACTTCCGAATCCGGTGCCCGATCGATCACCGGCCAGACCTGACGGTATAAAACCCCGTCTTCCAGCACATAACCGATTCTAACCAGGCCTGCCACCCCGTAAGGCGATGGATAAACGGCAATACGCGTCATTTCCGCACCGTAATCATAACTCAATTGAAACGCCGGTAAGGCCGACCCTAATACATCTTGAACCGTACGCGGTGCCATTTGAGTGAAATCCTGTTCCATCCACCAAAGCGTTCTTTGTACGGCTTCAAAACGCTCGACCGATTCATCGGTATTTTCTTTAATCAGCACGCCTTGGTGGATGGCTTGATAGGATAACACGGCAATCACCGACGCAATGGCCACCGCAATCAACAGTTCGATTAACGTAAAACCGGCTTGTTTATTGGCGACCGAGGGCAAATTAACCGCCTCCCAAAATCGAATACAGCCTCACCGTCGGCTGCTTTTCGGCCGGTGCGGTCACCGCCACTTCCACCTTTTGAATACCTTCAATCAAAGTATCGGAAGTGGTGAACTCGGTTTGCCATTCTTGGCTCAGTGCCGTTTCCTGTGCCCGGGTTTCCATTTGGGCACCCGGCAAACGTTGCAATTCCAATAAACGATTTTCCGCCACCCAAGTGGCAATTACCCGTTCCTGCAATTGGCCTTGTTGAAACACATACTGCCCCAACCCGCGCGTTAAAGCCGTTAAGGCCAAGGCCGCAATCACCAGCGCAACCATGACTTCAATCAAGGTAAAACCCCGTTCTGCCCGGCGAACTGAAGAGGTGTTTTTATCACTCATGACGGCCCGATTCCTCAAACTGTCCAATGGCGTTCCAGCGCAGTATCCGCTGGGTCTTTCCCAGTGTAAACTGCAATTCACCGCCAAGCATTTCACCACTGGGCCAGCACAACCAGCCCGGTTTAGGCAGACTTTGTTGTAATGGCGAAGTCTCATTAATCTGCCAATCCACCGTCAAACCATCCAGCCAAGTCAACTCCCGCGCCTTGGGTGGTGTTAACCATTCCTGTTTCACTTGCCTGGCAAACGTCATGCCCGTCTGCGTCGGCATCATGACATAAATGCGCTGATCGAAAGCGGCGCGGTCACATACCGATTGCATCCAACCTTTCACGGCCCCGATTTGCTGCCGCACTTTGGATGACTCGCTCGGCTGGATGGAAATCACCACCGCCGTCAACAAAATGGCCACAATGACCACCACCACCATCAATTCAATCAAGGTAAAGCCCTGTTGGCGCTTTCTGTATTTCTGGCGAGCTTCAGAGAGGCCTTTTGGCAGAAACCACCAGGCCTGGTCATTATCGACGAAAGAGTGAGGCCGAAACCGCAACACGCTTACTGAATATTCCAGTTACCAATCGTGGCGTCAATACCTTCTCCGCCGTCTTCGCCATCCGCACCCAAGGTGTAAAGGTCAAAATCACCGTGTTCACCCGGGCTCAGATAAATGTAGTCATTGCCCCAAGGATCTTTCGGCACCTGTTGAAGATATTGTTTCCAGTTTTTCGGCTCTGGATCGCTGGTTGGCTTGACCACCAGTGCTTCGATGCCCTGGTCTGTATTTGGGTACCGGTAGTTGTCCAGCTTATACAACTGCAACGCCGACGAAATGGCCCCGATGTCCTGCTTGGCTTTCACCAGGCGCGCTTCATCAGGACGATCCATCAGCTTCGGAACGGCAATCGCCGCCAAAATCGCCAGAATCACCACGACCACCATCAATTCAATCAAGGTAAACCCTTGTTGTTTACGGCGTTTCATCGTCATATTTTGTGCTTTCATTTCAGCCTCTTCATCTATTCAATTTAACATTTTGTGAGGTTTAAAACTTACCCCACCATTTGGTTCATTTCGAAAATCGGTAACATAATGGCCAATACGATGGTCAACACCACGCCGCCCATAATCAAGATCATCAAAGGCTCAACCAAACTCACCAAGGTGGCGGCAGCGTTTTCGACTTCCGATTCATAATGGTCGGCACCTTCCAACAGCATGGTATCGAGCTGACCACTGCCTTCCCCCGTCTGCACCAGGTTCAGCAACAAGGGCGGGAAAAAAGCCGCTTCCGTCATGGCATCCTGCAAGGTTTTCCCTTCACGGACTTGCTCCACCATCTTCAATACCTTCTCTTTCAGCGGCAACAACGTCATGACCTCGGACGAAATACGCAACGCATCCGTCGCAGTGACACCACTGGCCAGCAATACGCCAAGCGTTCGCGCCCAACGTGCGCTGGAAGCGTAAATCAAGAACTTACGCAGCATCGGCAACCGTAACCAGAACCGATCTCGTCGCCGCCGCCAAGTCAGCTGTTTCATCAAAAAACGATATCCCACGAACAGCAGAATCACTGCAAACAACAACGCCAGCCAATGCAATTGCAAAAACTCGCTGACCGTCAGCATCCCTTGGGTCAAGGGCGGTAAAGCCTGTTCCATATTGTCAAAAACCGTCACCACTTTCGGTACCACGTAAATCATCAGGAACAACACAATCAGCACCGACATCACCACCATAATGGCGGGATAAATCATCGCGGTTTGGATTTTCTTGCGAATCTTTTCCTGCTGCCGAATCGATTCAGCCAACCGAGCCAACACCTGTTCCAAATGCCCGCTTTCTTCCCCGGCCCGCACCGTGGCAATGTACTCTTCATTCACCCGGTAATGGCTCAATGCCAGGGCTTGAGCAAACGAATGCCCTTCAATAACTTTGGCATGCAAGGCGGATAAAAAACGGCGCACCGTTCGGGTTTCTGCCTGCATGGATACCGCTTTAATTGCTTGTGCCAACGGCATCCCGGCTTTCAATAAGGTATGCAACTGACTGGTCAGCAACGCCAAATCGCCGGTGCGAATCACCGGTGTAAACAGCCCTGATGTGGCACCGCCCGTCGTTTTCCGCTTTTGGTCGACGGACTTCACATCCAACGGCGTCAAACTTTGATCACGCAGCAACTGCCGAACATGACGCGGTGAATCGCCGTCCAAACTGCCTTTGCGCGTTTTTCCGTCTGCCGTCAGCGCTTTATATTCAAACGTTGCCATAAATTATTGCTGCGTAACCCGTAACACTTCTTCCAAACTGGTCTCGCCATTCAACACCAGTTGAATGCCGCTTTGATGAATGGACGGCATTTTTTGGTGCGCATAGCGATCCATTTCAATCTCGGACGCGTCGCTGTGAATCATTTGCCGCAAAGCGTCGTCAATCGCAATCAGCTCATAAATCCCGATACGACCTTGATAGCCGGTTTGTCGGCAGTGTTCACAGCCTTCGGCCTGAAACAACGTGGCCTCGGAAACGCCAAGCAACTCACATTCGGCTTCGTCCGCCGGATGTTCGGTTTTACAATGCGGACACAAACGGCGCACCAGGCGTTGCGCCATCACGCCCAACAGGCTGGAAGCCAGCAAAAAGGGTTCGACGCCCATATCGCGTAAACGGGTAATCGCACCGATGGCGGTATTGGTGTGCAAGGTGGAAAGCACTAAGTGCCCCGTTAAAGAAGATTGCACTGCAATCTGCGCGGTTTCGATGTCGCGGATTTCCCCAATCATCACCACATCCGGGTCTTGTCGCAGGATGGCGCGCAGACCTTTTGCAAAGGTCATATCGGCTTTTGTATTCACCTGCGTTTGGTTAATGCCTTCAATGTTATATTCCACCGGGTCTTCAATCGTCATGATGTTCCGTTGGTTGTCATTCAAGCGACTCAGGCTGGCATACAGCGTGGTGGTTTTCCCTGAACCCGTCGGCCCGGTTACCAATAAAATACCGTGCGGTTTATTTAAAAGCTGCTTGAGTGTTTGCAGCTGAGTATCCGGTAAGCCCAAATCCACCAAATTAAGGCGCCCAGCACTTTTGTCCAACAAACGCATGACCACTCGTTCACCAAAACTGGATGGGATGGTCGACACCCGCAAATCCACGGCGCGACCACCAAGTTTCGTGGCGATGCGCCCATCCTGCGGCAAGCGCTTTTCAGCGATATCCAAACGCGCCATGACCTTGATCCGCGACGCCAACATTTCCGACAAGGCTTTTTTCGGGGTCAGCACGGTTTTCAACTGGCCGTCGATGCGAAAGCGGATACGAAGTTGGTTTTCAAACGGTTCAATGTGGATATCGGAAGCGTTGGAACGAATCGCCTCGGCCAGAATGGCGTTCAACAAGCGGATAATCGGCGCATCGTCGGAACTGTCCAATAAATCTTCGGCCTCGCTGGCTTGGGCCGCCACCAGTTCCAAATCGTCTAGCTCAAAATCATCAACATTATCGATTGACGTGCTTTCCGAACCGGTATAACGCCGTTGCAGTTCTTTTTCCAACTCGGTTTCGGAAACCGATTTTAGACGGCAACCCTCGGCTCCGAGCAGACGTTTGACTTCCAGCAGGGCATCTAATGGCGTTGTGTCTATATGAAACAGCACATACTGTTCATCCGGCTGACGCACCAACACCAAACCATTTTTTCGGGCAAAGGCAAACGGCAGTTCCATCTTAGAATCCTAATAGTTCGTCATGGAACGGCTCGGTATCAATCATCTCTGAGGCTTCTTCGGACTCGAAGGCTTCAGACGATTCCGCGGGGGGCTTTTTAGTTGGTTTTCCAGAGGCTTTTGGCGTCGGTTCATCATGACCATAAGGCGTCGCCGGATCCATATTTTCCCACTGTTTCAGAGTCGGCATGCGCGGCTTCAAGCCTTCCAGCATTTCCGAGTCTTTTTCGAGAATACGGTTTTGTGACTCACGTAAGATATTGTATTTTTTATTACTGTAATAGTCGCCCATCCGGTTATTTTTGACGATAACCGTCCGTAAGAAAATCATCAGGTTCACTTTTTCACGCTTATTTTGCTTGGAACGAAACAGACCACCCAAAAGCGGAATATCGCCCAGGCCTGGTATTTTTGACGTAACTTCGGTTTCACGTTCGTCCAGCAAGCCTCCTAATACAATCATCTTGCCGTCACCGACAATAATATTGGTTTTAATCTGGCGCTTGGATGTCTGCAAATCCACGGCCCCATCGGCCGGCAAGACGCTGGACAATTCCTGATCCACTTCCAGGAACACTTCATCCCCTTCATTGATTTGCGGTTTGATTTTCAGCTTCAAACCAACTTCCTGACGCTCCACCGTGGTAAAAGGGTTGCTGGAACCACTGCTGTTGGTGGTATAGCTACCGGTTTGAAACGGCACTTCCTTACCGACAATAATTTCAGCTTCTTCATTGTCCAAAGTCAACAGAGTCGGTGTCGCCAAGACATTAGCCTGATTGTCGCTGTTTAAAGCTCGAATCAGCGCGCCCCACCCCTGGTTATTGGCGCTGATTTCCCCCATCGCTGCGGTAGCCCCGATGCCAATGGCACTGGCTTGCGCTGCCGGATTCCCCGCATTGGCTACCAGAGTTGGAATGGTGCCGGAAAAGTTAATTAAGCCGACACCGTTTGGCCCATTCGCAACCCAGTCAACTCCGAGTTCGGCCTGCTTAGATTCCGTTACTTCTACCAAGATCGCTTCGATTAAAACCTGGGCACGACGAATATCCAGCTCTTTCACCACCCCTTTCAAGGCCGTCACAATCGGTGGTGGCGCACTAATAATAACGGAGTTGGTTCGTTCATCGGCTTCAATACTGATGCGCTCTTCCAAGGCGCTTTTGTCCAAATTAGAGACTTGCATCGGCGTGGCTTTTTGCGCCCCGCCCGCTGGCTGACCTTCCAGCCCGGCAACGCTGTTCAACAAAGATTCATTGGTTGCCAACTTCTTTAACACCGGTACCAAATCTTCCGCTTTGGCATATCGCAAATACACCACCTGAACCCGCCCAGACGATTCAACCGGCACATCCAATTCCGCAATCAAGGCTCGCATTGCTAAACGTTGCTCGGCATCACCCGCCAGAATAATTCGATTGGAACGCTCATCAAAATTCATTTTCAAATTTCGACCATTAGCGCTTTCCGGCAATAAATTCTTCAAGCTACGCACCATCTCTTCCGCCGACCCGTTTTTGATGGAAACCACTTCATAACTGGCCGTTGGCGAGACATCGACACGCGCTAAAATACTTTTAATACGTTTCAGGTTGGCACGGCTGTCAGTCACAATCAAACGGTTACTGTCTTGAAGCGCGACCAAATGACCTTCACGCGCGACTAAAGGGCGCAACACCGCCACCAGCTTCGTGGCCGAAACATGCTTCACTTTCAGAACTTCCGTTACCCAGTCATCGGTCTCGAATTGTTTACGTTTTTCATAAGGCACCTGATCCCGCGCCAAATTGGCCGGAATAATCCGAATCGCGGTTTCACCCGGCACCGCTACATAATCGTGCACGCGTAAAATCGACAACAGGGTTTCGTAGAGGGCTTCCGGCGGCATCGGTTCCGGCGCAATCAGTGTCACCTTGCCTTTGACCCGCGGATCGATAATAAAATTTTTGCCGGTCAATTTCGCAACGGCTTCAATCACCGTTTTAATATCGACGTTTTGAAAGTTTTGCTTTAAGGTTGCGGCTTTGTTCGGCGTCTCGTCTGCTGCCATCAACTTTGGCATCCAAAGGAGGTTTAAGGCCAAAGCGACCATCAGGGCTGTGCTGAACTTCAGCGTATGTTTCGTATCATTCATAAATCGTATTTGTACCTTAACTGCCGAACTGAACCGCCACGGTTTCCGGCACACCATTGCGTTCAACCGTCAAATCCATTTTGCTTTCATTCAAAAATTCTCGCCACAGGGCTGGATTTTTGGCCATTTCGTTGATCGTTTTACCATTAATTAATGTCACCCGATCCCCCTCCTCAAACCCAAGCGAACGGAATAAGGCTTGATCCGATTTCGACCAGATTTTAACCGCCACCCATTTGCCGCCCTGGTTGATCGGTTCAAACCGTAAATATTGGGAAATCGACATGGGTGAGCGTTTGAGTTGCCGGCCAATTTCGGTCAAACGCATCGTTGGGGTTGAGGCCCTGTTGTCATGAGGAGTTTGGGGCTTGTTTGAAGATTGAAGCAATTGGTTATTCAAGCCCTCCAAAACCAGCCTTTCTTGCGCGCCGCGATTTAAAATCACGACTTGATCACCCAATACATTTAATAAGGTGACTCCTGATTGAATCTCGTCACCCACACCATAAACTTCACTTTTGCCGCCTCGCTGAATCAAAGCCAAGCCACGATTCGGATAATCGATCACCCCTACCAATTTGAGGTTAAGCCTCGTTTCCTTTAACGCGTCTAAATTCGCCGCCGCTTCGCCTTCTTGATCCAAGACCGCTTTAAAATCACCAAATAAAAACGACGGTTGACCGTTCACCTTAGTGGCCTGAGCCCCGTTTTTAAGCAACGGCAATGATGGCGGTTCTACGCGGCTAAACTGGTTTGCGATCAATGCACCTAACAGCCAGGCCAGCACAATAAACAGAAACCACTGCAACACAGAACGGATTTTTGGAACGGAAAACGCCGAGTTAAAACGAGGTATCAATACGATTGTCCAACTCCATCAAATGAGAATAATAACCATTAATAAAAAATTAATTATACTCTATTAAAAACGCAAACAAAAGGAACTTAAGCCCTTCTTTCAAAAGCAAACTACTATAGCAACTTATCCATAAAACAAAATGACGTTTTCATGACCCTGCCTTCCAATAAAGGATTAAGTAGATTAAGTATAAATACTTGTAAGAGTATTTCAAATAGGGCAGAAATAAAAAAGCCCGCAAGAAAGCGGGCTTTTGGAAATAAGTGGTGGCTACACCGGGATTTGAACCTGGGACCCCATCATTATGAGTGATGTGCTCTAACCAGCTGAGCTATGTAGCCAAAAAAGATTGGCGTATTATAGAATTTTTAGACGCCATGTCAACTGCCTGTTGACACTTTTATGAAGCTTTTGCCAAAATCGCCAGGCCTGGCGATTTTAGACATTGAATCGGAAGTGCATGACATCGCCATCTTTGACGATGTATTCCTTGCCTTCAAGACGTTGTTTGCCCGCCGCCTTGGCACCGGAATCGCCTTTGTGCTCGATAAAATCGGTGTAGGCGGTGACTTCGGCGCGAATGAAACCTTTTTCAAAATCCGTGTGGATCACGCCCGCGGCTTGCGGGGCGGTCGCGCCTTTTTTCACGGTCCAGGCACGTACTTCTTTCACACCGGCGGTGAAATAGGTTTGCAAGCCCAACAGTTCATAGGCGGCACGAATCACGCGGTTCAAACCCGGTTCTTCCAACCCCATTTCTTGTAGGAAGTCGGCTTTTTCATCGTCATCCAACTCAGCGATTTCGGCCTCGATTTCGGCACAAACCGGCACGACAATCGCACCTTGCTCAGCGGCCAAAGCACGCACCTCGTCCAACATGGTATTATTTTCAAAACCGTCTTCATTGACGTTGGCGATATACATCATTGGCTTGATGGTCAATAAATGCAAATCGCGCAACATCGCTTTTTCGTCATCGGTTGTATCCACCAAACGCACTAACTTACCGTCTTCAATTTCCGCCAAAACGCGTTCGAAGAGCGCTTGCTTGGTTTGCGCTTCTTTATTACCGCTTTTACCCAGTTTTTTCTGTTTTTCGGCGGCTTTTTCCAACGACTCCATGTCGGCCAACGTCAATTCCATATTGATAATTTCAATATCAGCCAATGGATTAACCTTACCGGCCACATGCACAATGTCGTCGTTTTCAAAACAACGCACCACTTGAACGATAGCATCGGTTTCACGGATATTGGCCAGGAACTTGTTCCCCAAGCCTTCCCCTTTGGAAGCCCCTTCCACTAGACCGGCGATGTCCATAAAATCGACCGTGGCAGACAACACGCGCTCCGGGTTGACGATTTCGGCCAACGCCTGTTCGCGCTCATCCGGTACCGGCACCACACCGACATTGGGTTCAATCGTACAGAACGGATAATTGGCCGATTCGATGCCGGCGTTGGTCAGCGCATTAAATAAGGTTGATTTCCCGACATTCGGTAACCCCACAATTCCGCACTTAATTCCCATGTTTGTCTCCTGAACCCAAAGTTAACTTTATTAATATGATTTGAATGTTTTTGCGCGCTGAATCAGGTGGCCGTGTGCAACCGATTCATGGCTTTTTCCATGTTGCCGTCCAGAATGTCCGGCAAAACCCGCCCGGCTTCATCCACGGCGTTTTCAATGGCGGCCAATTCGGTTTTCGACGGTGCCTTGAGCACATAATCGACAACCTGTTTACTGCTGCCGGGATGGCCGATTCCCAACCGCAAACGTTGAAACTCTTTTGTACCGAGCGCGGCAATGGTATCGCGCAGGCCGTTATGCCCGCCGTGACCGCCGCCTTTTTTCAAGCGCGCCACGCCCGGTTCCAAATCCAACTCGTCATGTACCACCAGAATTTCTTCCGGGGCGATTTTATAAAACTTGGCCATGGCCTGAATGGATTGGCCGCTGCGATTCATGAAAGTCATCGGCTTCAATAACCAGACATCCAATCCGGACGACTGCACACGAGCCGCTTCGCCTAAAAATTTGGTTTCTGGACGAAATTGCACACCGTATTGACGGGCAACGTCCTCCACAAACCAAAAACCCGCATTATGCCGAGTCTGTACGTACTGTTGCCCCGGATTACCAAGACCAACAATGAGCTTTACAGATGACATATGCGGGCTTTCAAACAAATAACGTTAAAAATTAACGCTTGATTTTACCGATACCAACAACCGCTTGGTCATAGTCCGTATTACCGTGTGCCAAAGCAGTCAATTCTACGCCTTCAGGCAAGGATAGCTGAGACAAACGTAGGTTTGTGCCGGCTTCCAAACCGGAAACGTCAACTTCAATTGCGGTTGGAAGGTTTTTAGTCAAACAAGACACTTCCACGCTGGATTGCATGAATGACATCAAACCACCCATTTTCACACCCGGTGAAGACGCTTGACCGACAAAATTCAGCGGTACACGCTTAATGATACGTGAAGAATCCGACGCGCGCTGGAAGTCGATGTGAGAGACAAACCCAGTGGCTGGATGACGCTGAAGATCTTTGATAACGCAGGTTTCAGCGTCACCGGCACCTTCAATAGTCAAAACCGTGTTATACAAATCAACGTCAGACAACGCCTGTTCAATGACGCGACTTTCCAATGCGATTGATTTTGCTTCCTGCTCGCCACCGTAGATGATGGCAGGCACTTTCCCCGCATGACGAAGGCGGCGGCTCGCACCTTTCCCTTCTTCAGTACGAAGTTCTGCAGTCCATACTTGACTCATTTTCATTACTCCATTCAACCGGGCAATAAACCCGTTATTAAGAGGATGACATCCTCAAACACTCCATGCTCGCGACCAAGCACAGAAACAAAGAGCGGTATTATACTGAATTTTGTTGAAACTTAAAGCGGAAAGTCAGAAAAAACAAAGTATTAGATAGAAAAACCACCAGGCCTGGTGGTTTTAACGAATCGGCATCAATTCGGAAACCGATTCTTCTTGGTGAACGCGACGAATGGTCTCACCCAGCACCGGGGCAATACTGACACGACGGATTTTTTCAGACGCCATGCCGTCAGCGGAAAGCGGAATGGTATCCGTCACCACCAATTCGGTCAGGCAAGAGTTATTAATGTTTTCGACCGCCGGGCCCGATAAAACGGCATGCACCACATAAGCGGTCACGCTCTTCGCACCGTGCTCTTTTAAAGCCTGAGCCGCTTTACACAAAGTTCCAGCGGTATCGACCATGTCGTCCACCAGAATACAGTCACGCCCTTCGACATCACCGATGATGTTCATGATTTGTGCGACATTGGCTTTCGGACGTCGTTTGTCGATAATCGCCATGTCACAGCCAAGCGCTTTCGCTACGGCGCGAGCCCGTACCACACCGCCCATGTCCGGAGACACCACCATCATTTTATCGGCGGCAATGTGTCCGGAAGCACGCATATCATCAACCAGTGTCGGTGAACCGTAAATGTTATCCACCGGAATATCGAAAAAGCCTTGAATTTGGTCGGCATGCAAGTCCACCGTAATCAAACGGTCGGCCCCGGCCACGGTAATCATGTCCGCCGCCAAGCGCGCTGTAATCGGCACACGAGCCGAATGCGGGCGGCGATCCTGGCGCGCAAAGCCATAATACGGTACCACGGCGGTGATGCGTTTCGCCGAAGCGCGCTTCAAGGCATCGATCATCACCAGAAGTTCCATCAAATTAACGGCGGGTTCCGGCGTACAAGTGGGTTGCAGGACATAGACGTCTTTACCACGCACGGATTCGTTGATCTGAACCATGATTTCACCGTCACTGAAACGGCCAACGTCTGCTTTTCCAAGGGGGATGTCGATAGAGGAGGAGATATTCTCAGCCAGGCTAACATTTGCGTTTCCGGCAAATAATCGGACATTTTTGTAAGCCATTGAAAGGCAACTCCTATGGCGAAAGGCCAGGAAAAAAATGATTTGAAGAATTCGGGATAGGATAATGGCTGGGCTAGCAGGATTCGAACCTGCGCATGACGGGATCAAAACCCGTTGCCTTACCGCTTGGCGATAGCCCAACTGTTTATCGCTGTCATAAAAGACAGGTGCGTATTATCCATGTTCCCTCCCGCAAATCAAGCTCTTTTTCAGAAAAAGTTTCACAAAACAGTAAAACCTCTTTTCGAATCAAAGCGCGATTCACGCCGCATTACTCGGAGGACAATTTCTGCAAAATCTGTTGCAGCGCTTCATTCTCCGGAAATTTCTCATGGTGCTCGTTCCAAAGCTCGGCCGCCACGTCTTTTTTGCCAAGCTTCCATTCGGTTTGAATCAGGTGCAATAACACCTCGCCATCCATCTGAATGGCCAAAGCTTGTTTTAAATAAGACTCAGCTTCTTCATAGTTTCCTTGCTGATAGGCTAGCCAACCCCGGCTGTCGAGCACATAAAAACGATTTGGGGCCAGCGCCAGTGCTTTATCCAGTAACTTCTGAGCACGGTCCAGGTCGCCGCCCTGCTCGACATAAAAATACCCCAACGCGTTCAGAGCATCGACATCATTCGGATTGATGGCCAAAGCTTTTTCCAAATTCTCTTCATAAGCATCAAACTGTTTCAGGTCGTAATACAGCATTGACTGCATCAAATAAAGGTCTGCTCTCTGGTCGTCAATATCAATCGCTTGCTGATACTCATTAATCGCTTTTTGCTTTTCACCCGCAATATTGTAGAAGATCGCCTTACCACGCAGAATCTTCACCTGTTCTTCCGGCTGATCAGATTGAATCGCTTCCAAATTTTCAATGGTACGGTCCAAACCGATTTTGGAAAACTCGATTTCCGCGATGTGCAATTTAGCGTCCACCAGGTAATCGGAGGTATTGATACGCTTATAATAAGAAATGGCGTCTTCAAGGTGACCTTGCTCCTGTGCCGACAGCCCGAGGTAATAATTGGCTGTCGAACGGTACTGCGGCACCTTCTGCAAATCTTTCAGCAAACTGTCCGCCCCGTCGTAATCATTTCTTTCCAATCGCAACAGCGCCGCCGATAACTTCGACGTATAGGCTTTCGGCTCATTTTTAACGATGCGCAAATAGCGTTTTTCCGCTTCGTCAAAATACCCCGCCTTCACCTCCAAACGTGCAAAACGTTCCTGCATCAGCCAATCATCGGTGTTTTCGTCAATATACGGAGACAAACGCTTCAATCCCAGCAAAGCCTGGTTCGATTTCAAATAAGCATTCGCCAGCAGGTGATTGGATTCGCGATACAGCTTTTCCGCGGTAAAGTCGTCTTCGTTCTGTTTCCAGCGCTTTTTGTATCGCTTACTGGCCTCTTCCAGATTGGGAATCGCCACCTCATACTGCTGATACCCTTCCGCTGCGGTTCCCAAGCCAAATACAGCGGCGGCCTCATTTGGATACAAATCTTTTAAACCGGTGAGAAATTCCAAGCCATATTCCGGCTTTGCCGCCTGCGTGACGCGAATGGACGTCGCAATCAAATCCTGTTCCAGTGTCACGTCGGATAAGGTCTGGTAATGCTTCCAATATTCCAGTGCCTCGCCGACCTTGCCTTCCCGAACCGAAATAAGATAAGACGCCTTCCAGGCCATGGATTTTTCCGGCGAGACATCCCGCCAGAGCTGAGCCGCCTCCTGAATGGCATTCAAATCATAAGTCGCCATCGACAACTGAAAGACTCTTTCCGCCAGGCCTGGGTCGCGGGTTTTCATCGCCACCGGGTACAAGACACCAAAGGCACTCGCTCGTTGCCCTTTCTGAACCAACATTTCCCCCACCATGATTTTATACATGGTGTCCGGTTCCATTTCGGCGGACGGCACTTCGGCCGGTACGGCTTCCGTCTCAACGTCAGATTGATAAACCCCTTCTTCCGTCGGTTGTTCAACCGAGGTACTCTCAGGCGTCGTCGCCTCTTCTTTCGGGAACTGACTGCAAGCCGTCAACTGGAAAACGCCAGCCAAACACACACCCCACACCCAGCTTTTTCGTATTGTTTTATGAATCAAACCTGGCACCTGTTCTCCGTTTGAAAAAGAATATATTGAACCGCGTTTAAACGCATTAAGGACTCTATTTATAACACAATCTCGTCATTTTAACGACGAAACGCCCCAGGCTTTTCAGCTTAATCGCGGAAAACACTTTCAAAACTTGCAATTAGACCCATAATTTAGCAAAATTACGCCTCTTTGATTGCATTATTTTCCCTGTTGGCAAAATCGACCCCCTATGAAACTATTAGTCTTAGGCGTGAACCACGAAACAGCGCCTGTTGATATACGTGAAAAAGTCTCTTTTTCACCTGATGAAGTGCAGGACGCACTGGCTGAGTTGAGAGCCCAGGGTCTTGCCAATGAAAGTGTGATTCTTTCGACATGCAATCGTACCGAAATTTACACCACGTTAAAAGCGGACTCCCCCCGGTGCTTACGCGACTGGTTGCATACCTACTTTCAGCTCGACCCGCAAAGCATCGATGACTTTCTTTACGAATACGCCGACTTAGACGCCATCAAACACATGATGCGGGTTTCCAGCGGGCTCAACTCACTGGTGTTGGGAGAACCGCAGATTCTCGGGCAAATCAAAGATGCCTACAATCTGGCGCATAAATCCGAAACCATACACCAAACGCTCGACAGCCTTTTCCAGTACGTGTTCAAAACCGCCAAACAAGTGCGCACCGACACGGCCATCGGCTCAAGTCCGGTATCGGTCGCGTTTTCCGCCGTCGCGCTGTCAAAACAATTCTTCGGCGATTTGTCACAGCAAACGGCGTTATTAATCGGGGCCGGCGAAACCACCGAACTGGTCGCTCGCCACCTTAAGGAAAGCCGTATCGGCAAGCTGATTATCGCCAATCGCACCCTGAGTAAAGCGCACCAATTGACCGAAAGCTTGGGCGGTTACGCCATCAGCCTGTCGGAAATCACCGACCACTTGCACGAAGCGGATATGATTATCAGCTCCACCGCCAGTCCGGAACCGATTCTAAAAAAAGACATGGTTGGCGCCGCGCTTAAGCAACGTCGAAACAAACCGGTTTTCATGGTCGACATTGCCGTACCGCGCGACATCGAACCCTCCATCGGTGACTTTAGCGATACCTATTTATATACCGTCGACGATTTGCAGGAAATTATTGAAGAGAATAAGCGTTCTCGCAAAGACGCCGCACTGGAAGCCGAGGAAATCGTCGAACTGCAAGCCGAAAGCTTCCTGATGCAATACCAGGCCACCCAACAGGTCAGCCCGATTATTCAATCTTACCGTAATCACGCCCACAGCCTGAAAGAACAAGCGTTATCGGAAGCCTTACACCACCTGGAACACGGTGGCGACCCGAAAGAACTGATAACCAAACTCGCCAATCAGTTGACCAACAAAATTCTGCATACGCCGACCAGTAACTTACATCAGGCCGGTCTCCGCGGCGAAAAAGAAGTCGTCGACGCCGCCGCACAGATTCTATTATCCGGACATTCCGACGACGCCAAATCCGACACCCGCGCTTAGCCACGCGCGCGCATTTGACCATCATCCCAAATTTCAAACGAGACACTCGAACACATGAAAGACTCCATACGCAGCAAACTCGAAAACCTGGTAGAACGCCTCGACGAAGTCAACCACTTGCTATCCGACCCGGAAATCATTAGCAACCAGGACAAGTTCCGCCAGTTAACCAAAGAGCATGCGCAACTCACGCCAGTGGTCGATGCCTTTAACCAGTTCATCGAAAACGACGCCGACTTGCAGGAAGCCAAAGACATGATCAAGTCCGGCGACCCTGACCTGAAAGAAATGGGACAGGAAGAACTGCCAGGCCTGGAAAAAACCCAGGAAACGTTAGAAGCCGATCTGCAAAAAATGCTACTGCCAAAAGACCCGAACGACGACGCCAATATCTTTTTGGAAATCCGTGCCGGTACTGGCGGCGACGAAGCCGCGATTTTCGCCGGCGACCTCTTTCGCATGTACAGCCGTTATGCAGAAACCATGCGCTGGCAGGTGGAAATCATCAATGCTCAAGAAGGCGAACATGGCGGCTATAAAGAAATCATCGCCCGCATCATCGGCGACGGCGCCTACTCACGCCTGAAGTTTGAATCCGGTGCGCACCGCGTGCAACGCGTGCCTGCCACTGAAACACAAGGCCGCGTCCACACCTCCGCCGCCACCGTGGTCATCATGGCCGAAGCGCCGGATGTGGAACAAATCGACCTGAACCCGGCCGATTTAAAAGTGGACACCTTCCGCGCCTCCGGCGCCGGTGGTCAGCACGTCAACAAAACCGACTCCGCCATCCGCATCACCCACTTACCGACGGGCACAGTTGTGGAATGTCAGGACGAACGTTCACAACACAAAAACCGCGCCCGCGCCATGTCACTGCTGGCCGCGCGCATTATGGACGAACGCCAGCGCGCCCACGATAAGGAAATTGCCCAAGAGCGTAAAAGCCTGGTCGGCAGCGGTGACCGCTCAGAGCGTATTCGCACCTACAACTACCCACAGGGCCGAGTGACCGACCACCGCGTCAATCTCACGCTGTATAAACTGGACGAGGTCATGCAAGGTGGTTTGGAACAGGTCATCGACCCGCTCATTAATGAATACCAGGCCGAACAACTGGCCGCGCTCAGCGACGACGCCTAACGCGCAAAGGACTCGGAATGACGGCCCTGACCATCGCGCAAGCCCTGTCAAACGCCAAACAGATGCTCCGCACCGGCGGTTCCGATTCCATTGACCTGGATGCGGAACTGCTGCTGGCCCATGCCATCGACCGCAACCGAACCTACCTTTACACCTGGCCGGAAGCGCTTCTGACCGAAGAGCAAACCCAGCAATTTTTCGAAAACATCACCAAACGTCAGGCCGGCACGCCAGTGGCGCATATTTTGCAAACCCGCGAATTCTGGGGGTTATCCTTCAAAGTCACCGAAGCCACCTTAATTCCCCGTCCCGACACCGAAATATTGGTCGAAACCGCCTTGGAAACATTAGCGGAAGCCAATCTTGAAACCGACCAGGCCTGGTCGATTTTGGATTTGGGCACCGGTTCCGGTGCCATTGCCTGCGCCCTGGCCTCCAGCTGCCCAAGTTGTCACGTCACCGCCGTTGATTTCAGTTCTCAGGCGTTGGCCGTCGCCAAAGAAAATGCTCAACGTCTCGACCTCGACATTCGTTTTTGCTCAGGCAATTGGTTCGAGCCTCTGGCCGGGGAACGCTTCGACTTGATCGTGTCGAACCCGCCCTACGTTTGTGAGGACGACCCGCACCTCACCCAAGGCGATGTCCGTTTCGAACCTTTGACTGCACTCACCTCCGGCGAGACGGGGCTAGACGACATCGCCCAGATTCTGCAACAAGCGAATAAACACCTCGTACCGGGAGGGTGGCTTATGTTTGAACACGGTTACGACCAGGCCGGGGCGGTACAGACCTTATTTCATCAATACGGCTTCGAGTCCATCGAAACCCGCCGCGATTACGGCGACCAACCGCGCATTACCATTGGTCGGTGGCCAAAAACAGCCGCGAGTGAAACTGGTGTAAAATAACCGAAATTCGAAACAGGAAACCCCTATGACCTCTGATAAAACCGAACTCAATGATGCGGAATTGTCTCGATACAGTCGCCAGATATTGTTATCGGACGTCGATTACGATGGCCAGCTCACCTTGACGCAATCGCATGCGGTTATTTTCGGGCTCGGAGGATTAGGGTCTCCGGCCGCGCTTTACCTTGCTTCGGCCGGTGTTGGAAAACTGACACTCGTGGATTTCGATCAGGTGGACGATTCCAACCTACAACGCCAGGTAATTCATCGCGAAGCCAATATCGGCCAGGATAAAGTGGCATCGGCCAAAGCCAACCTACAAGCGTTAAATCGCCACATTGAAATTTCAACGGTTGCGACCAAGCTGACAGAAAGCCAATTGGCGGACTTAGTGGCGACCGCCGACGTCGTGCTCGATTGCACCGACAACTTTGAAAGCCGTTTTGCTTTGAATCGTCAATGCCGAAACCACGGCGTTCCGTTGGTCTCCGGCGCGGCCATCCGCTGGGAAGGCCAGCTGACCACCTACGACTTCCGCCAGTCGGACACGCCTTGTTATCAGTGCTTGTATAAGGAAGAACAGGGCCAAGAATTGACCTGTAGTCAAAACGGCGTTTTAGCGCCGGTGGTAGGCATGGTCGGTTCCATGCAAGCGATTGAAGCCATTAAAGTATTGCTGAACTTACCCAATCTGATGGGGAAGCTGATGATTATGGATGCGCACACCATGCAATTCCGAACCCTCAACTTACCAAAAGACCCGGACTGCAAGACCTGCCGCCACTAATGGCTTAGTTATGGACGGTTTTGTAAATCGAATGCGGGTTTATTGGTGGTCGACGTCTTCTTTTTCTCGGCCGTTTTATCCACCAGAATAATCACGCGACGATTCAAAGAACGGCCATAAGGCGTTGAATTCGGTGCCACCGGCTCGTTTTCAGCCTTACCTTCAATGGTAATCAACGACGGATCCACCCCCATATAAATAAACGTCCTGGCAACCGTCGCCGCACGGGCGGCAGAAAGCTCCCAATTGGACGGGAATTGCAGGTTTGAAATGGGAATGCTGTCGGTGTAACCGGTAATACTGAGTCTCTGGCCGCGCCCCGCCAAGGTTTCGCCTAGCTTTTCCAACTGTTCACGGGTTTTATCGTTAATGGTGGCCCGCCCACTCTCAAAGAAGCTGTCCGAGCGCAGGGTAATTTTGGTGTATTCCGGCGTATCTTCAATATCAATGTCTTTCGGGTCCACTTTAGACATGGCCTCTTCGACTTCCTGAGTAGTGATTGGCGGCTTCAAGCTTTCGATTGGCGTCACACTTTGTAAATTGGTTTCTTCAGCGGAAATATTTTCCCCGCCGGCCCCTTCGCCAATCAATGCATCCACAAATGCTTTCCGTTTGCTCGGGTCAACAATCGACGTCAGCCACATCACCAAAAAGAAAACCATCAAGGTCGTCATCAAATCGGCCAAGGCGATTTCCCAAGCCCCGCCCTCTTCGGAACATTCTTCGTGATGCTTGCGTCTAGACATAATGTTTATCCTTCACGCGGAACTTCAAATTCCGGCGGAACACGCTGACGACCAATTTCCATTGCCATACTCGGTGAAACACCATGCGCAAAGGCCGTCAAATACGACGCCACAACGATGAAAATGGCTTTATCCTGACGAATCATGACCTCAACCGAATGCGTAAATGGCGCAATGGCGGCGAACGCCACGAAAATACCGGTCAAAGTACCCACTAAAGCCGCGCCAATGGAGTTACCGATAGCGGCCACATCCATGTCTCCGCCCAGCAAATTCATCGTCAAAATCACCCCCATAACAGCGGCGATAATACCAAACCCAGGCATCAGATTAGCAATTTTACCTGTCGCCTTAGGCACTTCATTCATCGACTGCATAATGTCTTCAATCTGGTCGTGCAGATAGTTCTCAAAATTCAGAGATTGCGGTGGGTTCAGAAGTAGATAGCTGAAGTTATCGACCACAAATTTTTTCAGTTCCTTGTGCTTCAGCACCAACGGATATTTGGCGAAAATGGAGCTGTTTTCCGGGGACACAACATGGTTTTCCAAGGCCAGCAGCCCCTGAGACCGCGCCAAACGCGAAAGCTCATCCAGCAACCCGAGCACCTCAATATAGATTTTTTTATTGACGCGACCGCCCGCAAAATAGCGACCGATATAGGTAAAGGTCTTCAACCACACGTACACGGGCGTCGACCCCAAAAAGACTCCCAGCCCCAAACCGAGAATAATCACCAATTCTGCAGGGTGCCACAACGAAATAAGCGAGCCGCCCGCCATCAGGAAGCCCCCGATCATGCTCCCCAGGACGACAAGTATTGAAAAAGGTTTTGAAATCATAATGGCTACTTTTTTGACAGTCTTAAATTTACCTAATCTCGTTTAAGCAACAAGGATACCAAAAACTGTCAAATCTATTCCGCCAACCGAATATCCGTTACCTTTTTCAAGGTTCGAGGTAGCGTCACACCGCGTTTCGCCCGGTTTGAAAAGGCCTCTTCAATGGCCGTCGGCCCAAACTCTTTCGCATACTTACCGGCAACAATTTCAATTTTCTGCCCGGCCTGGAAGGCAAAAACCGCCTGGACCGACGTTTCTTTCGGCATCTGAATCAATTTATTGCCTTTTCCTTTTGCCAACACCGGCAGCTCAGACATTTCAAACACCAGCATCCGCGGTTCATCGGTCACAACCACCACCCAATCGGCTGACGACACTTTCGCCGGCTTCAAAAGCTGACTGCCCTTCGGCAAACTGATGGCCGCCTTACCGGCTTTGTTTTTCGAGTAAAGGTTTTCCAACTCGGTAATAAAACCGTAACCGGACGAACTGGCCAAAATATACTGTTCCTTCGGTTGACCGAGCAATACCTGTTTGAAACTGGCACCGGCGGAAGGGTTCAAACGGCCAGTCAAAGGTTCACCATGACTTCTGGCCGACGGCAAGCTGTGGGCCGGCAGACTGTAAGAACGACCGGTGTTATCCATAAAGACAGCCATTTGGCGGCTTTGGCCACTGGCTTGACCACAAAAAGCATCTCCGGATTTATACCCCAGCGAATCACCTTCCACGTCATGCCCTTTCGCGGCACGCACCCAGCCGTTTTCAGACAACACCACCGTAATGGCTTCCGACGGCAACAAATCCTGTTCGCTCATGGCCTGCGCCTGAGACGCTTCTTTCAACGGTGAACGGCGATCGTCACCATAGGTTTCGGCATCGGCCAATAATTCTTTTTTCACTAAGGTTTTCATACGCGCCGCGCTGCCGAGGATTTTTTCAATCTTTTGTCTTTCGGCTTCCAGTTCTTCCTGTTCGCCTCGGATTTTCATTTCTTCCAACCGAGCCAGGTGACGTAATTTAAGCTCCAACACCGCTTCTGCTTGAATATCCGTCAAACCGAACCGCTCCATTAACACGGGTTTAGGCTTATCCTCTTCCCGAATAATGGCGATGACTTCATCAATATTCAAAAACGCAACCAGCAAACCATCCAGAATGTGTAACCGAGCCAGCACCTTATCCAAGCGGTATTGCAAACGTCGACGAACCGTTTCCGTGCGGAACACCAACCATTCCGACAAAATTCCTTTCAAACTTTTCACTTGCGGACGGCCATTTAAGCCGATGACATTCAAGTTCACCCGATAACTTCTTTCCAGATCGGTGGTTGCGAACAAATGCAACATGGCCGCTTCGACATCAATGCGCTTGGAACGCAATTCAATCACCAAACGAATCGGGTTTTCGTGATCCGACTCATCTCGTAAATCCACGACCATCGGCAGTTTTTTAGCGCGCATCTGCGAAGCGATCTGCTCCAGCACCTTGGCGCCGGAAACTTGGAATGGCAAGGCATCGACCACTACATTCACGCCATCTTCAACCTCATAATGCGCACGTTGGCGAATCGAACCGCTGCCAGTTTCATACAAACGCTGACGTTCGGCCTTTGGCGTAATAACCAACGCCCGGTTCGGGTAATCCGGCCCCGGCAAAATCTCGCACAAATCTTCGTGAGAAATGTTTTTATCGTCCAGTAAAGCAATACACGCATTCACGACTTCGCGCAAATTATGTGGCGGAATATCAGTTGCCATCCCCACAGCAATCCCCGAAGTGCCGTTTAGCAGAACATGCGGCACACGGGATGGCAACACGCTGGGTTCATCCAGACTGCCGTCAAAATTAGGGACCCAATCAACGGTGCCCTGCCCGGCTTCTTCCAACAAGAGCTGACTGAATTTCGACAATTTGGCTTCGGTATAACGCATGGCAGCGAAGGATTTCGGGTCATCCACCGAGCCCCAGTTTCCTTGCCCATCCACTAATGGGTAACGGAAAGAAAAATCCTGCGCCATTAACACCATGGCTTCATAGCAGGCTGAATCCCCATGCGGGTGGAACTTACCCAACACATCCCCGACCGTTCTGGCGGATTTCTTATATTTGGCAGACGCTTTCAAGCCGAGCTCCGACATGGCATAGATGATTCGTCTTTGCACGGGTTTCAAACCATCACCAATGTGCGGTAAAGCTCTGTCCAGAATGACGTACATGGCGTAATCCAGATACGCTTTTTCCGTAAATTGAGCAACCGACTGTTGCTCGATGCCTTCATAGTTAATCATCTGCTGGCTCATCCATGCCTCTTATTATTGGTTTTGTTTATGTTGTTTGCGGGCTAATGTTCGCTCGCTCGATCAGAAATGATCGGTCAATCTTGAGTCATTTTGCCGACGGCGCAGGAAACAAAGGATTTGGCCTTCGCGCCAACCGCTTCCATGCCTTCCAGGGAACCCTTTTCTGGGTATCCCATGCTCGTGAGTTTGGTTTTAACCATTTCGACGGGCGTGTCGTCCTCGGACTCAAAAGTAACCAGGCCTGCCTCGATTTCCACAGACACTTGGGAAATACCATCCAACGCCGCCAATTTCGATTCGATAGAATTGGCGCAGCCACCGCATTTAATGTTTTCGACTTCTACGGAAAAAAGCATCTTCGTCCCACATTTTGGTTTTCCATTCAATACAAGTTAATTTATCATAGTTAATATACTGAATAAAACTAAAAGCCAACCCTGAACCTAGATGGAAGACTATGCTGTATACTGCTGAACAACGAAGAGCCGAACGCATTTCAACGGAAAGACCGGTAAAACTGACCACCGAAAGCGGTTCCACCGATGCGAAAATGTTGGATTTATCCATATTGGGCATTGGCATTCTAGCCGGCGAACAATTGAAGGAAGGCGATAAGGTTTCCGTTCAGTTTCAACTGCCGAGCATTGGTCGTTCGGAAATCAAACTGGAAGGCGTCACCGCTCACAGCACACACATTCGTGGTCAGCAATATTTAATCGGTGTTGAATTCACCGGCATTTCCAATTACATGCAATCGGTGATTACCGAGTACATCAATTACCACCACCGTTTGGATTAGGGAGTCGCAAACCAAATGTTATTTAATTCGGTGTCCACCTCAACGGATCGCAATGCCACCATCAAAGGGCATACCGTTACGGTACAAGGGCGCTTAAAAGAAGTTTCCATCAAAGGCGTCGCCGTAGAGTCCCCTAAAAATGCGGCCATCGGCACGCGCCTGGAGGTCAACTTTGAATTACCGGCGCTGGGCGAGTTCAATAACATATCGCTTTTCGGACACGTTCGTAACAGTCACAATACCGCAAACGGTTATTTCCTATCCATTGAATTCGAAGATCTCAGTCGTAAAAACGCCGAAATCATCGAAGACTTTCTTGCATACAAAGAACGCCTTAAAGAACTCGGTAAGCAACTGCACCGTAAAGCGAACACCTAACCCCCAAAGAAGCAAAACTTACTCGGCCTTCAAGCGATCTTTCATTCGCGTACGTTTCGCAGGGCTCAACACCGGTGGCGGTTCGTTTTTGGCGAGTTTACGCACCGCTTTCTGTAAAAGCTGGTTATTGGGGTATGAAATCATTTTCCCATCATCGTCGAGCAGAATAATCTGAAACAAATTAATCTCCACAATTTCACCCGTGACACTGGAAGCACCATCAATGATCTCCATCTTATCGCCGATACGCACAGGGAAGCTAAAAAAGATTAAAACACCCGCCGTGATATTACTCAAAATCGACCACTGCGCGACCAACGCCACCGCCAGCATGGCCAAAATCGAAGAAGCCACCACCACCAACCCCCGATAATCAATTCCCCAAGCCAGTAACAGCATCACCGCCGTCAGAATAATCAGCACGACCCGAAAATATTTATACACTTGCGCATGGCGGGCAGGCGGCACATTTTTGAGGTGCCCTAAGGAGGTGATAATCCGCTTCAAAAACCAGTTTAGAACAAAATAGCCCAACAGAATCAGCGCCGTCAAAATCAACGGCATTAACGAGATGGGGGAATAAGACAGCAAATCAGCCATAACAACGAATCCATTACAGTACGTATTTATTGTGACGGCGTTTCAGAAAAAAGACAATCAGTCCTTCAAAATATTTTCGGCCACCTGATTTCGGCCACCTTTTTTCGCTTGGTACAGCACCTTATCGGCCAAAGAAATCAGCTCTTCCATAGAGGGGATATGGCGGCTCTCAACCGCAACCAAACCGATACTAACGGTCACTTGGATGGTTAACCCTTCACCGACATCCATCTCGGCTTCTTCTACCGCATGACGAATCCGATGTGCAAACTCGATAGCCCCCTTAGAGGGCTGGCTTTCCAACAAAATTAAAAACTCTTCGCCCCCGTAACGGCAAATCAGGTCTTCTTTGCGACATTCATGCTCGAACAGCTCAGCCAGACCTCTTAAAACCCGATCACCGGAGTTATGCCCATAGGTATCGTTAATTTCTTTAAAAAGGTCTATATCCAACATCAGCAAACACAAAGGCTGTTGATTACGTTTGGCCAGACTCCAAACTTTGTCGGCATGCTCAAAAAACGCCTTACGGTTCATCAACCCCGTCAAATAATCCTTAGTCGCTTCATTACGCAGCTGTAATAAAACCGACCCCAGCTGCTCCATCAGTTTCATCCGATCGGTGATATCATGAATAATGCCCACAAACTTCAACTGCTCGCTCACCCTGAGCGGTGTCACCGTAATTTCGACCGAGATTTCCGAACCATCTTTTTTAAGCGCCTTTAACTCGCGCCCCTTGAACAACACTTTTTTACGCATCGAAGCCGATTTCATATAATCGGCATGGTGTTCCTTGTGCTCCCCTTCCGGAATCAGGATTTCAATTCGTTGCCCCATCAGCTCCTGTGATGTATAGCCAAACGTTTGCAAGGTAATCTCATTGAAATTCTCAATGGTGCCCTCGGCATCGGTAATAATGCAAGCATCCACCATACTGTCCAAGGTCCCCTCGTAAAGGTTCTCATAGCACAGAATTTCTTTTTGCAAGGATTGCACTTTTTTGACCAGGCCTGCCTTACGTCTCAGGAACAGCAATAATAATAAACTCAACAGCAACAACACCGTCAAAGACAGTGTCTGATAAAAGCGCACGTTATCAATTAAATTCTGATTCTTACTGAAAGATTCACTGAATAGCTGCTGATTCACTCTCACCAACTCATCCAGAGCATCCAGTGCGGCGCGGTCATTCACCTTAACCAATCCGTCGGTTCGTTGCGGCGACCACCCTTCTTGAATCGCCTGTTTCAAGATGGGCATCTTCTTCCAATATTCCTGAAACGTGTCTTCAATTTGTCGAATCAAGCGTTTTTCTTCAGGCGATGTGGCCATCTTTTGGAGAGCGGTCAAATTTTGGGTAATGGCTTGATAATTATCGGAAAGCTGCTTGATCGTATTGGAATCGTTTCGAAGAACCGCATTTTTGAAGTGATGAATAAAACCGCCGTAGCCCGACGCTTTATATAGGTTGAAGTAGAGTTTGTCTTTGGTTTCATACAAACTGTACTCATTCGCCCACTCAGCCTGCAACCATTTAATGCTCACAAAACTGACAACATTCATGGTAATGGTCAGCAAGATCATCAAGACCAGAATAATACTGTTCGATGAAAAGAGCTTTTCCAACTCCGCGAACAAGCGATGTACCAGAGATGACTGAATCGGCGTTTTCACAGAATGCTTACCACCTTATTCTTTGTGTAAGCCCCATGATATTAAAAAGCGTTTCGGATGTAAAAATAATTTCCCCCTAAATGCGTGGAAATTACACCACTTCGGCCAAATCACCTTTCTCTTCTAACCAGACTTTGCGATCCGAAGAGCGCTTTTTCGCCAACAGCATATCCATGACCCTTTCAGTGGTTTCCGTTTCCAGACTGAGCTGAATCAAGCGGCGTGTTTCCGGCATCATGGTGGTTTCTCGCAACTGCTTCGGGTTCATTTCACCCAAGCCTTTAAAGCGTGTCACTTGTACTTTACCGGGCATTTTTTCCGATTCGACACGGTCCAGAATGCCGGTTTTTTCGGCTTCATCCAACGCATAAAACACCTGTTTACCGACATCCACCCGATACAGCGGCGGCATGGCTACATAGACATGACCGTTCTCCACCAGCTTCGGGAAATGCTTCACAAACAGTGCGCAAATCAGGGTCGCAATGTGCGCACCGTCCGAATCGGCATCCGCCAGGATACAAATCTTACCGTAGCGTAAACTCGCTAAGTCTTCCGTGCCCGGATCCACGCCGATGGCGACACTGATGTCGTGAATTTCCGCCGAGGCCAACACCTGTCCCGGGTCCACTTCCCAAGTATTCAGAATCTTGCCGCGTAGCGGCATAATGGCCTGGAAGTTTTTATCACGCGCCTGCTTGGCCGACCCGCCGGCGGAATCCCCTTCCACCAGGAACAATTCCGTTCGGTTCAAGTCCGATTCGGTACAATCGGCCAATTTACCCGGCAGCGCCGGGCCGGAAGTGATTTTTTTACGGGTGATCTTCTTGGCTTTCTTATTACGGTTATTGGCGTTATTGATAACAATCTCGGCAATCTTTTCCGCCACATCGGTATGCTGGTTCAGCCACAAACTCAAACTGTCTTTCACCACCCCGGAAATAAACGGCACACATTCACGCGACGACAAGCGTTCTTTCGTCTGGCCAGCAAATTGCGGTTCACGCACCTTGGCCGACAACACAAAGGCTACATTTTGCCAAACATCTTCCGGCGTCAACTTCACCCCGCGCGGCAACAAATTGCGGAATTCACAAAACTCCCGAATCGCATCCGTCGCCCCCGCACGCAAACCGTTCACATGGGTTCCCCCCTGCGGCGTCGGAATCAGATTCACGTAACTTTCCAGCAGGTTTTCAGACGGTTCGTCCAACCAGGTAATCGCCCAGGAAACCCCTTCATTTTCATTATGCGACTCGCCGACAAAGCCTTCCAGCGGCGAGCGTTCAACGCCGTCGAGCGCCTGATTCAAATAATCGCGCAAACCATCGTCGTATTGCCACTCGATTTTTTCCTGCCCCGGCTCGTCAACAAACGTGACTTTCAGCCCTGGGCTGAGGACGGCCTTGGCACGCAATAAATGTTTTAATTTGGTCAACGCATATTTGGGTGTGTCAAAAAACGTGGCATCCGGCCAGAAGCGCAAAGCGGTACCGGTATTCTTCTTACCGACCTTACCGATCACTTCCAGCGGCTCGACCAACTCACCGTTTTCAAAGGCGATCTGATGCTGTTGCCCGCCCCGTTTGATTTGAATTTCCACCCGCTTCGACAGGGCATTCACCACCGACACGCCCACCCCATGCAAACCGCCGGAGAATTGATACGCTTTACTGGAAAATTTCCCGCCGGCATGCAGTTTGGTCAAAATGACTTCCACCCCCGGCACACCTTCTTCCGGGTGAATGTCGACCGGCATGCCTCGTCCATTGTCTTCCACCATAATGGAGCCGTCTGCGAAATGCGTCACCGTGATTTCCGAAGCATGGCCGGCAATGGCTTCATCCACACTGTTATCGATTACCTCTTGCGCCAAGTGATTGGGACGCGTGGTATCGGTATACATCCCCGGTCGTTTTCGAACCGGATCCAGCCCTGTTAAAACCTCGATTTCGGACGCATTGTAATTTTCGCTCACGTAAGGGAACTCCTAAGTGGTAAGTCATGTGGTAAGTATTTTTCAGTTGAGTTATATTAACCCTAATATTCTATGGATTCAAACGGGAAGCGAACCAATGCCTAATCGAGACTATCACGACGAACGCCGTCAATATGAGTTTGCCACACTCAATCATGCCGATTTGCATCTCGACCCTTTTCAACAGTTTTCTGAATGGATGGACTTCGCCTACGAACGAATGGCACAAGACCCGACGGCGATGAGCCTTTCCACAGTGGATGAAACCGGTCAGCCGCATAGCCGTATCGTGCTGCTGAAAGCATTTGGCCGTGAAGGCTTGGTTTTTTACACCCACTACGAAAGCGATAAAGGCCAGCAAATCATCGCGAACCCGAAAGGCGCCCTGCTGTTTTTCTGGCCGGAGCTGGACCGTCAAGTACGCATTGAAGGCACTTTGGAAAAAATATCCCGCGACGAGTCGGAAGCTTACTTTAAATCCCGCCCGCGAGACAGCCAACTGGCCGCACTGATTTCGCAGCAAAGCGCCGAAGTCCCGGGCCGAAAAACGCTGGAACAGAATATGGAAATTGCTGCCGAAGAGCATTTGGGCGAGATTCCCTGCCCGGAACACTGGGGCGGTTATCGTTTGACCCCAACCTATTTCGAATTCTGGCAAGGCCGCCCCAACCGCTTACACGACCGTTTCCGCTTCGCCCATTCCGACGAAAACGACCAGGCCTGGCATATTGCCCGATTATCGCCCTAACAACCCGAATTAAATGATGTTTAACCCGTTACAAATCAGAGAAGCTTAATGCCGCAACAGAACATTCAACTGGACCCGTCTTGGCTGGCCGTGGTCGGCCAGGAATTCGACCAACCTTACATGCAAGAGTTAAAGGCGTTTCTGACCGCCGAAAAAGCACAGGGGAAACGCATTCTTCCGAAAGGCCGTCAGTGGTTCAACGCACTCAACAGCACCCCCTTCGATAAAGTCAAAGTGGTGATTCTCGGCCAGGACCCTTATCCGACGATTGGCCATGCGCATGGCCTGAGCTTTTCGGTCTTACCGGACGTCAAGCCCTTGCCAAAGTCGCTGCTGAACATTAATAAGGAGTTGCAAGACGACCTCAATGTCAACAACCAGCACTGCGGTTATTTGCAGCCTTGGGCCGACCAAGGGGTCTTGTTGCTCAACGCCGTTCTGACCGTCGAAGCGGGCCAACCCAATGCCCACCAGAACCGAGGCTGGGAACAGTTTACCGATGCCATCATTCATGCCCTGGCGACGCAACGCGAACATTTGGTGTTTATTTTGTGGGGCGCTTACGCGCAAAAGAAAGGGCGTTTCATCGACCCGCAACGACATCTGATTTTAAAAAGCCCACACCCGTCACCGCTCTCCGCCTATCGCGGTTTTTTCGGCAGTCGGCCTTTTTCCCGTGCCAACCAATATTTAACGCAACATCAGCAAGCCCCCATTGACTGGCAGCTGCCGGTAAACTGACAAAATACCTGCCAACGACTTATTCGCTCGACCAATCATCCTTCTCAAAATTGGCGGTTACCAGAATCTGCACTCGACGGTTCAAAGCCTTGCCTTCCGGCGTGTCATTCGATGCAATCGGGCGAAACTCGCCATAACCGGCAATACCGAACAACCGCGGTGATAAATCACTGTTCTCATACAACAAGCGCATCACATTCTGCGCCCGCATGGTGCTCAAAAACCAGTTATTTCGCAGAGCCGAATTCGGATCGATTTTGTCGTTATCGGAATGCCCTTCCACCGAAATTTCCGCGCGCCACTTCATGTGGTCCGCCTCAGCGTATTCCACCACATTGTCCGGCATATCCGCGAGACTGAGTTTAAACAGTTGCAAACCGCCAAGGGCTTGCCCTAAACGTATCAGCTCATCTTTCAACGATTCGGACGGTTCAAAACCGCCTTTGACATAAGCGCCGTTCTGGTCAATATTGATTAAGATTCCGTTGGTTTTACGCGCCAAGGTAATGGCTTGTGCGCCAGCCATCTGTTCTTTCAAGTCAACATAAGCCAAATCCAACTGCTGCTCGGTCCACTTTTGAATGCGCGTAATTTCACCTTTGTTCAACACGATCATCATAATGAAAAACGTAATCAGCAACGTGATCACATCCCCAAACGAAAACAGCCAGGAACTGCGTGCTTTCAACGCCTGCGCACTCATTCTTCACCCTCCGGCACCAGTTGGGGCACCAAATAAATCTCCACCCGGCGATTTTCCGGTTCCAACGGATTATTCGTCACCGGCCGAAAACTTCCGTAACCGGCTATGGAAAAGAAATGACTGGGCAACCCGGTGTACAACTTCAGCAAACTCATAATCGCGTAGGCCCGGAAAGTACTCAACTCAAAGTTGCTGCGATACAGAGCGGTTTTCGCCAAAGGGCTGGCATCGGTGTGGCCTTCCACCCGAATGGTGACTTGGAAGGTTTCATCCGGTCGTAAAATGCTGTTGACTAACTTTTGATGGCGCTGCCCATAGGTCGGCAAATCCAATTCATTCAACAGCTGTACAAAACGGTTAATGTAAGGCAGGTAACGCGGACTCACTTTGGCCCGCGCAGGCGCAAACAGGTCTTGTTTGGCCAAATCCGATTCATCCAACGTAAATCGAACCCCTTTCGACAAGGTGTTTTCAATGTGCAGCCATTCAAGCCCCAGTTGTTTTTTTAAATGCACGGAATCCTGGTAGAGATTATTCACCAAACGCTGGTAATCACGCTTGGGTTTGGAACCCTCCAGCTCCACCATGGTAATAATCAACACAAAAAAGGCCAGCAAGGAAGTAAACAAGGCGATAAAGACAATCTGCCAGGCCTGGTTACGTTTCATGCGCTGAATGGCACGGGCTTCTTCCGCTTGAACGATGGCTTCCGATTTCATTACGCGCCTCCGTTACCTGAGCGTCAGCTCCAACCGCTCTTTGTTTTTTTCATTGACGAACGCGGTCAGGCTTTCACGCAACAACAACGGCGGCTGTTCGTTTTTCAACCCCAGCACACCATACATCAAAATTTCGTTTTTCAGCGCTTCGGCGTCCGACAAGACTTTCAACTTACCGGCAATCGGAATAAAAACAAGGTTGGCAAACAAGACACCATAGAAAGTCGTCACCAGCGCCAAGCCCATCCCTTGCAGTAGGTTATTCAACATATCATCGGACTGCCCGGGCGTATAGGTGGTGGTATCCCCCCCCATTTGCGAGGTCATCATCATAATCAACCCCATCACCGTTCCCATCATACCGAATGCCGGGGCGTAGGAAGCCATGTTATTGAACACGTCCTGACAGTTGAGGTGTCGCAACCGCATGGCATTCAAGTGGTTTTCCAAACTGGTGGCCAAGTGGTCCTTATCCCGATAGACCATCATTTCCGACAACGCAAAACGCAGAAACGAATCCGAGAGCAATTCAATCTCTTTTTCCAGGGCTAAGACCCCTTTACTTTGCGCAATGTGACTGAGGTAAACGATTTGTTCAATGGCTTCGTTTTCCGATTCCGGTTCGGATGCGAACACCTTTCCGATGCCGCGGAAAAAACAGCCCATTTGAGAGAGCGGATAATTGATGAGCGTGGCAGCGAAGGTACCGCCCAGGACGACCAGTAACCCTTGAAAATTGAAAAATGCAGACAGCAACTGGCCTTTTTCAAAATCGACCATGCTCAGAAGTACAATCAAACTTCCGAAAAAGACGCCAATGAAGGTTGCCAGTTTACTCATTTATCGTTTCGTTTCAGCGCACCCCACTCTTTTTATCGGTTGAGTTATCGTGCTGGATGTCAGAGTGCGCTAAAAACCATTCCTCTATTTTCTGGTTGATTTCGGCCACCGTCAGATCTGCAGTTTCCAACGGCGGGCTAATATGAATATCCACAATACCGGGATATTTGATAAAGCTGTTCTTGGGCCAGAACCGCCCCGCATTATGCGCCACCAAATACACTGGCACATCGGCCTTTTGGGCCAGCAGGGCGCCACCCGGCTTAATCTTGCCCGGTTCACCCGACGTCATACGAGTGCCTTCCGGAAAAATCACCACCCAAACATCCTTATGGAGACGCGCCACACCTTCGCTCACCACTTGTTTAATCGCCTGTCTTCCGGCATTCCTGTCAATCGAAATCGGGTCCAGCAACGCCAGTCCCCATCCGAAAAACGGAATCCGCAACAGTTCTTTTTTCAATACGAATGTTTGCCGTGGGAAAATTGCCTGGAAAGCCAAGGTTTCCCATGTCGATTCATGTCTAGCAAGAACCAAACCAGTTTTCGAGAAGTCCAGATTCTCCTGGCCATGCAACCGATAAGAGACACCACAAGTGATCTTCAGCCACCAGATGCAAAACCGAGCCCAATAGTGGATAAACTGGTAACGGGCGCGGTTCGAGAAAGGCCGGAACAGTTGACCCACCACCGAAAACAGGATCACCGACACCAACTGCCCGACCACGAACAAGATTGAACGGAAACCGTAAAATCCTTTTTTCAATGCGCTCATCGTAACGCCTCCGCCACCGTCAATAAATTGTCAAAAACCGGCACGCCCGACAACATCGGGTCTTGTGTCGCCAAGGTTCGTGGACCTTTTCCGGTTTTCACCAGATAGGGCATCATCCCCTTGGCCTTTGCCACGGCAATATCTGCCAAGGTATCACCCACCATCGGTTTCCCCACCAAGGACACGCCAAAACGGTTTTCAATGGCCTGAAGCATGCCCGTTCCCGGTTTACGACACGGCGAGTCATCTTCCGCCACATAAGGCGAATAACTGATCCAATCCACTTGCGCGCCCTGCTCCGCCAGCAACGCCACAAATTTCATGTGCATGGCGTGCAGCGTCTCGCGCGAATAATAACCGCGCCGAACCCCCGACTGATTAGTGGCCACCGCCACCGTCCAGCCCGCTTGTTTCAGTTTTGCGATGGCTTCCAAACTGCCCGGCACCGGGTGCCATTCATCTGGGTGCTTGATATAAGCATCCGAATCTTCGTTCACCACGCCATCACGATCCAATACAATCAATTTCATGCGATTTCCTTAACAACCCCCAATCGTAAAAATAACCAGGCCTGGTTATTTTACAGTTTCAAAGACATAGAACAAAAACGGACCCGACAGCCAGAGACTGCGAGCCCGTTTTCAATACCTACAAGGGCTTACAGGCGCGAGATATCCGCCACCTGTAAGAACAGTTGATAAATTTGATTCAACAGCGCCAAACGATTTTGTTTGACGGCTTCCGAATCGGCCATGACCATCACCTGATCGAAGAAAGCGTCCACCGGCTGACGAATAGTGGCCAACAACGCCATGGCCGCCGCATAATCGCGCCCGGCAATTTGGTTACTGACCGTTTCACGCAGGGCATCCAAGGCTTCAAACAAATCCTTTTCGGCCGTTTCTTCAAACAGCGTCGTATCGACTTCCTCCGGCAAATCGCCGTCGTATTTCTTCAGAATGTTGGCGATACGTTTGTTGGCCGCACTCAAGCTGTCAGCGCCTTCCATGTCACTGAACTGGCAGACCGCATCAATGCGTTTGCCGAAATCCAACGGATGGGCCGGCGCACAAACGCGTACCGCTTCAAATTGTTCGGCGGACACGCCTTTCGCCGCGTAGTAGGCTTTCAGACGGCTGACGATGAAATCGTAAATGTCATCCACCAAGGTCTCGGAAACCGGGATGTCGGCATGCAAATCCAAGCTGAATTGAATCAACAAACGCAAATCCAAATCCAGCTCTTTTTCGATGATGATGCGCATCAAGCCCAAGGCGGAACGACGCAAGGCAAACGGGTCTTTATCCCCGGTCGGCACCTGACCGATACCGTAAATACCGGTAATCGTATCCAGCTTATCGGCAATCGCCAGAGCTTGCGATACCGCCGATGCCGGCAAATCATCCCCGGCAAAGCGCGGCTGATACTGGCCGTCAATCGCTTCGGCCACCTGAGCGTTTTCGTTTTGCGCTTGAGCATAATAACGCCCCATCACGCCTTGCAAATCGGGGAATTCGCCCACCATTTCGCTCATCAAATCGCATTTCGACAAACGCGCGGCCCGTTCCAGCACCTGTGCTTCTTCACCCAGCGGCTTACCGATTTTTACCACCAGGGTTTCCAATCGCTCAACCTTGTCATACAAGGTACCCAATTTTTGCTGGAACACCACGGTTTTCAAACGCGGCAAAAAGTCGTCCAACGGTTGTTTACGATCCTGATCCCAAAAGAATTTGGCATCCGACAAACGCGGACGAATCACCCGTTCGTTGCCTTTTTTCACCGCTTCTGGATTGGAGCTTTCGATATTGGACAGGGTGATGAATTTCGCCATCAATCGACCGTTCGCATCGAGAATATGGAAATATTTCTGATGGCCCTTCATGGCGGAAATCAAGGCTTCGGAAGGCACATTCAGGAAACTTTCGTCAAAGTCGCCCACCACCGCCGTCGGCCATTCATTCAAGGCCGCCACTTCTTCCAGCAGGCTTTCATCAATTTCTGCTACGCCCTTGACCGACTCGGCCGCGGCGATGACTTGTTGACGAATGCGCTCTTGACGCGCATCGAAATCGGCTTCCACATAGCCTTGTTCCCGCAGTACGGTCAAATAATCACCAGGCCTGGTGATTTCAATCGCTTGTGGCGCGTGGAAACGATGGCCGTGTGTTACATTCGAGGTTTCGTGCCCCAGCACCGTGGCCGGCACCACCTGATCATCCAACAACATCAACGCCCAATGCACCGGACGCACAAACTCCACATCGGAACTGCCCCAGCGCATACGCTTTGGAATCGGCAATTTCGCCAAGGCTTGATTCACAATCTCCGGCAACAAATCGGCCGCCGCCTGACCTTTTTGCTCCAGATAATACACCATCCAGATGCCTTTATCGGTTTCCAATTCCGACAGGTCGCTGACGTCGGCACCACAGCCACGCGCGAAGCCTTGCAACGCTTTGGTCGGATTGCCGTCGGCATCAAAAGCGGCTTTTTTGGCCGGCCCTTTTCGCTCAACCGTTTTATCTTCTTGGCGGGTTTGCAAACCTTCCACCCTCACGGCCAAGCGACGAGGCGAGGCATAGGCTTGCGCGGCGTCATAGTTCAGCTCGGCGTCATCCAAGCCGGCTTTAACACCCTCCACAAACGCCTTGGAAAGGGTTTTCAAGGCCTTCGGCGGCAGCTCTTCGGTGCCAATTTCAACTAAAAAATCTGTTGTATTCATATTCATGGTCATCTTATTGCCCTCCCTCTTTGACCAGAGGGAAGCCGAGCGCTTCTCGTCCTTCATAATAGGCTTCGGCGATTTGTTTCGCCATGTTACGCACCCGCCCGATAAAGCGGGCGCGCTCCGTCACACTGATGGCATGACGTGCATCCAACAGGTTAAAGGCGTGCGAGGCTTTCAATACCTGTTCGTAAGCCGGCAGCGGTAATTTGTCCGCCACCAATTTTCCAAAGACGGCTTCGCACTCATCAAATGTACGGAACAGAATCTCGGTATCGGCCTTTTCGAAGTTATAAGTCGACATCTCCACTTCATTCTGATGAAAGACATCCCCGTAAGTGACTTTGCCTTCCGGCCCATTCACCCAGGTCAGGTCATACACACTGTTGACCCCTTGCAGATACATGGCGATGCGTTCCAGACCGTAAGTGATTTCACCGGTCACCGGACGACATTCCAAGCCGCCGACTTGCTGAAAGTAGGTGAACTGAGTCACTTCCATCCCGTTCATCCAAACTTCCCAGCCCAAGCCCCAGGCGCCCAGTGTCGGGGATTCCCAATTATCTTCCACAAAACGGATGTCATGTTCCAACGGGTCGATGCCGAGGGTTTTCAACGATTCCAAATACAATTCCTGAATATTATCCGGTGACGGCTTCAGCATCACCTGAAACTGATAATAATGCTGCAGGCGATTGGGGTTTTCACCATAGCGACCATCGGTTGGACGACGACATGGCTGTACATACGCCGCACGCCACGGCTCAGGGCCGACGGCTTTTAGAAAAGTGGATGGATGGAAGGTTCCCGCTCCCATTTCGTTGTCGTACGGTTGCATAATGACGCAACCTTGTTCCGCCCAGAAGGCTTGTAGGGTTTGAATCAACCCTTGAAAAGTTGAAATATCCGTTGCCGCGTTGTTAGACACTGTGTTTCCCTGTCTGTTTGATACTGTAATGGGTTTGAATCACCGGGGACACGCTGCGTTTGGAGGCTCCAAGCCACCGCATCACAATTTACGCAAAACCCCGGCCTTTCTGACGTAAAATACCGCTAATTATAACAACTTATTGGATAAAAAAATGCACGAACCACAGCGGATTGACGCAAAAGGACTGAAATGCCCAATGCCGGTGATTAAATTGCAGCAGCGGGTCCGCCAGTCAACACCCGGCGAACACTTGATTATCGAATGCACCGATCCAGGCGCTGAAAAGGACATTCGCAGCTGGTGCAAAGTCAACAAACACCCGTTCATTGGCACGACCCCAACGGATTACGGTTGCGAAATTGAGCTCGAAGTCGGCTAAATTCAGTTCAAACGGTTTCAAAAAACCGGAACGAGAAGGTTTTCTTCATGATTAAGGCTAGTATTTACGGTTTTTGTTCAGGTATAATCGAGTTTAACGTATTTTAGAGCAGGTACTAAATCGGCCTTCCGCCGGTTTACAAACACTTAGATAAGACTAGTGAACCAGTTAAAAGCAAGCTTACATTTTATACTGTTACTGACACTGATTTTCCTGTTTGTCGTTCAGTTCGCCACCGCCTCTCAGCCGGCGGAGAAGGAACGACTCCCTCTCCCACCGCTCATGAGCGACACCAACCTCATGACCAAGCAGCCTGAAAACAACTGGCATAAACACCACGTCACCATTCAAAAAAATGGCAGTCTGTCGCAAGCGCTGGATTCACTTGGCATCCCCGCAGGCACCACATTTAAAATTGCTTCCAGCCAACATGGCGAATGGTTAACCCAGTTACGAGTGGGCGACGCCTTAGACATTTGGACCGACCAGAACAACCAACTGCAAAAAATTCTCTACCCAAAACACGATGCCACCCATTATCAACTAGTCCGCCAGGATAACGATGATTTTTTAATTCAAAAAATCGAACATCCGGTGGAAACCAAAGTGGAAACCGCGGCCGGCACCATTCAACATTCGTTTTACCTGAGCGGTACCGAAGCCGGTCTCAGCGCAAAAACCATTATGAATTTGGCCGATATTTTTTCATGGGAAATCGACTTTATTCGTCAACTGCGCCCGGGCGATCCATTCAAGGTTATCTACGAAAAACATTTCATCAACGGAAAGTACATCGGTGACGGCGACATCCTTGCGGCGGAGGTTGTCACTGCCGGCAACGAACGTCACACTGCTTTCCTGTTGCGGGATGCCAATGACAAAACCGTGGGCTATTACGATGAAAATCGCCGCAACTTGCGCAAAGCTTTTTTACGTAATCCGGTGGACTATGTTCGCATCACGTCCCGTTACAGACCCAAACGCTACCATCCGGTTTTGAAAAAATGGCGCGCTCACCGCGGCGTGGACTACGGCGGCCCCGTCGGCACCCCCATTCACGTTACCGGTGACGGCCAAATCGTCAAACGCGCCTGGAGCCGCAGTTATGGCCGCGTAATTTTTGTCAAACATGCCGGCAAATACACCACCGTTTATGCTCACATGTCCAAATTCGGCAAATACAAGAAAGGCGCCTGGGTCAGACAAGGCGATACCATCGGCTACATCGGTCAAACCGGCTTGGCCACCGGACCGCACTTACATTACGAGTTCCGCAAAAACGGCCGCCATGTCGACCCATTGAAAGTCAAATTCCCGGATGCTGGACCGGTTCCAAGACAATACCGCGCCCAATTTGACCAATACGCCGGCTTGATGACAGCTCAAATGGAGCGCCTCAACCCTCACACCCAATTGGTGTCCAACTTTGAATAAAGCCGGAAACGGTCTAGGGAAAGATCTCTATATCGGACTCATGTCCGGCACCAGCCTGGATGGCGTTGATGCCGCTCTGGTCGATTTTTCACAAGCCCATCCTATTCTGAAAGGCTTTCTCACCCACCCTTACCCAAGCCGCTTGCAGAGCAAACTCAATCAACTCAATGAACAGCCGCAGGCCAGCTTAAAAAACCTGTGCCAATTGGAATACGACGTCGCCATACAGTTCATTCAGGCGACCCAAGCCCTGCTTGAACAGACCGGTACGCCATCGAAAACGGTGACCGCCATCGGTAGCCACGGTCAAACGGTATTCCACGCGCCAGACATTCCGATGAGCCTGCAAATCGGCCATCCAGCGTTTATCGCCAAACACACCGGCATAACCACCGTGGCTGACTTTCGCATCGACGATCTCGCCAACGGCGGACAAGGCGCCCCGCTTGCTCCGGCGTTCCACCGCACACTTTTTTCACACGCCGAGCGTCTGGCGGTCATCAATATCGGTGGCATCGCGAACATCAGCTACCTGTCACCAACAGACACGCTTGGCTTTGACACCGGGCCAGGCAATGGCTTAATGGATGACATCTGCCGCCAGCATTTTGGATGCGACTACGATGCCAATGGACTATTGGCGGCCCAAACCGAACCAGACAGCCCGTTGTTGGCACAGTTGTTAGCGGACGATTACTTTACCCAGCCCGCCCCCAAAGCCACCGGAAAAGATTATTTCAACCAGGCCTGGCTGGATCGGCAACTGGCCTCATTGGGTTCGGAACAACCGAACCCGACTGTCCTTTTATCGACACTGAACCAACTCACCGTGGACACCCTGATTCAAGGACTGCAAACCTTACCGGAGCCTCCCGTCGAGGCATTGATTTGCGGCGGCGGCGCTGAAAATAAAACACTCTTAAAACGATTGCAAGCCAAGCTGAACTACCCGATCAAGCCCACCACCGATTATGGTGTTCACCCTCATGCCATGGAAGCGATGATGTGCGCCTGGCTCGCTCAGCAGCGCCTATTGAATCAAGCCATTCCACTGGCCAGCATTACCGGCGCTAAACACGACTCCATACTAGGCGGCATCTGGCACGCTTAACACGAGCGAATGCCTTTAAATATCACCAGGCCTGGTGATATTCGGACAATAAAAAAGCCGCTCAATTGGCGGCTTTTCAGTCGGAAACAATCGTCCAATCACTCTGCGGCTTCCCGCGCATGTGACTCACCGCGTTTTTCCATCGGCAAATAACAGGAATTGCCGGCACCCGTGTAAATCTGCGTCGGACGGAAAATTTTATTATTTTGCAGTTGCTCACGCCAGTGCGCCATCCAGCCGGCGGAGCGCGCCACTGCAAAAATCGGCGTGAACAAGCCAGCGTCAAAGCCCATTTCCTTGTACAAAATACCGGAATAGAAATCGACATTCGGGTAAACCCCTTTATGGCTCAATAAATCTTCACACACTTTTTCCACTTCCATGGCCGTGGCAAACGCCTGACTCAAGGAACCGGCATCACTTTTCTTTTGCAACAATTCGGAAGACAGCTTTTGCAGAATCGTGGCGCGCGGATCTTTGGTTTTATACTCACGATGCCCCATCCCCCAAATCACTTTCTTTTCCGCCAAACGTTTTTCAATGTAAGGCCGTGCATTTTCCGGCGAACCAATTTCATCCAACATTTCGATGACTTTCTGGTTGGCACCACCGTGTAACGGGCCGGACAAGGACGCAATGGCCGAGGAAATGACCGAACAGGGGTTCGCCAACGTCGATCCGGTCACCATGGTGGTAAAAGTTGACGCATTGATGGTGTGCTCGGCGTGTAGAATCAAGCAGGCATCCAACAATCGCGCCCAGTCCTTATCGGGCTCCTCACCGGTCACCATATACAAAAAGTTTTCCGCATAGGTCAAATCTTTACGCGGCTCGATCGGATCGTAACCATTGCGCATGTGTTCCCACATCGCTACCAAGGTGCCCATATGGGAAATAATGTTCACCGTCACTTCGTTAATATACGCTTGGTTTTCGGTACCGCCTTTCATGTATTCGGTACTGGGGTAAAAGCTGGCCAAACTGGCCACCGCAACTTGCAGCATATGCATTGGGTGCGTGGTGGCCGGCAGGTTTTTCATAATCTCACGCAAATTGTATTTAACGCGACGGGCATTGCGGAGCTGGTTTTCAAAATCCGCCAATTCACTGGCCGTCGGCAAATTGCCAAACAGCAACAAAAGCGTGGTTTCCTCGAAAGAAGAATATTCAGCCAGCTCCATGATATTGTAACCACGGTAGGTCAGAATACCCTTTTGACCATCGATATAAGAAATTTCAGACTCTGTTGCAGGCACACCCGCCAGACCAGGAATGTATTCCATAATTTACCCTAGAAAATGATTTCGGACACAGCAACACACCGGGTTGACCGGGTGATGACCGTGCCGTTAAATAAAGCGTTTATCGAATTTTAAACACTGAACGATGAACCGCAACCACAGGTGGTTGTCGCGTTGGGGTTCTCAATAACAAAGCGTGCGCCTTGCAGGTCTTCAAGATAGTCAATTTTTGCACCGACAAGGTATTGAAAACTCATCGGGTCAATCATCAGCTTGACGCCCTCTTTTTCAACGACCGTGTCGTCTTCCGCTTGAGATTCGTCAAACGTAAAACCGTATTGGAAACCGGAGCAACCGCCGCCGGTGATGTAAACTCGTAATTTCAAATTCGGGTTACCTTCATCCTCAATCAAACCATTGACTTTTGAAGCCGCGGCTTCGGTGAAGTTAACCGGGGTAGGCATTTCAGACATGATCGCCTCCTACTTTATCGCAAAGTTTAATTGTAACAAAAGCCCGCGGCGGCGTCAGTAATTCATAACTGAAGTATCGAAATGGCATCACGGCATCAACGCAACTTGTTGCAACCCGGCGCTTTCCGGCAATCCGCTCAAAACATTCATATTCTGAACCGCTTGCCCAGCCGCGCCTTTCACCAAATTATCGATCACGGAAGACACCACCACCTTATTACCGCCTTCCGGACGGTATACCGCCAAACGACACATATTAGAGCCCTTCACCATCCGGGTTTCCGGCAAACTGCCCGCCGGCATCACATCCACAAACGGTTCATCGGCATAGGCGGTTTCCAGCACCGATTGCAGCTCGGCTTGCGAAGCATCTTGGGTCAAGGTCATGTAAATACTGGATTCCATGCCCCGCACCATCGGCACCAAATGCGGCACAAACGTCAAATCGACCGGTTCCCCCGCCTGCTGATGTAATTTTTCCAACATTTCCGGCAAATGACGATGCCCCGCCGCGCCATACGCCTTGAAGCTTTCACTCATCTCCGCGCCCAACATGGCAACGTTCGCGCCACGACCCGCGCCACTGACACCGGATTTACCGTCGGCGATAATGCCATCGGTTTTGACCAGACCGGCCTTTAAAAAGGGAACGGCTCCCAGCAAAATACTGGTTGGGTAACAACCTGGGTTGGCAATCACTTGCGCTTTCTGAATCTCTTTCCGAAATAATTCCGGTAACCCATAAGCCACCTGCGACATCACATCCGGGCAGGCATGCTCCATGCCATACCATTTTGACCAGGCCTGCATATCTTCAATCCGAAAGTCGGCCGCCAGGTCGATGATTTTTACACCGGCCGCCATCAGTTCTTTCGCCATGCTCATCGCCACCCCGTGCGGCGTGGCAAAGAAAACAACATCGCACCCCTTCAAAACCGCTGGCGAAGGCTCGGAAAACGCCAAGTCATAATGACCGCGCAGGTTCGGGAACAACTCCGCTACAGGCATCCCCGCTTCGCTTCGAGAAGTGATGGCGACGACCTCCGCATTCGGGTGACTGGCCAGCAAGCGCAGTAATTCCACCCCCGTATAACCGGTTCCTCCAACGATTCCTATTTTGACTGTTGCGTTTTCCATATTCCAACCATTCGGCCCTGACGCCGGTTTATTTCGTTACTATAAGACAAATATTTTAGCATTTTCGCTTTCAAAGCATAACGCCCTTTCAAACAAAACTGCCAGGCCTGGCCAATTCTTTAAAAAAACCAAACCAAATGCCAAGCACAAAAAAGCCCGCACAAAGCGGGCACTTAAATTCTTTTGACGAAATATTGGAGATTAAACGCACATAAAAGACTTGAGCATATGCACTCACCGCCAATAAAAAAGGCCAGCATAAGCTGGCCTTTGAAAATGAGCTGAAATGATTTTTCAGCCTAGACGGTACAAATTTAAGATGAGAACAAGGCGGATTTGAAACCAGCGCGCAGTGGACATTTAAGTCCATGAGCACTGGAAGTTCAAGCCCAACGCGGTTATCGCTGAAATTTGAACGCCCTAGGCGAAAAATTACATCATGCCGCCCATGCCTCCCATTCCACCGGCTGCAGCCGCCGCTGCATCCGCAGCGCCACCGTCTTTCGCCGGAAGATCCGCAATTGCCGCGCCGGTCGTCAAGACCAGACCCGCGACGGAAGCGGCGTTTTGCAAGGCCGAACGCGTGACTTTCGCCGGATCGATGATACCGGCTTCCAGCATATCGACATAGGTTTCAGAAGCCGCATCGAAGCCCATGTTATCTTTGGATTCCATCACTTTATTGACGATGACGGAACCTTCCAGACCACAGTTAGCGGCGATCTGACGCATTGGCTCTTCCATCGCGCGCAAAGCGATTTCGATACCGACTTGCTGTTCGTCGTTATCGCCTTTCACTTTTACTTTAGAACGCGCACGAACCAAGGCGACACCACCACCGGCAACGATTCCCTCTTGAACCGCCGCGCGAGTGGCGTGAAGCGCATCGTCAACACGGTCTTTCTTCTCTTTCATTTCGACTTCAGTCGCGGCACCCAGCTTGATCACCGCAACACCGCCGGACAATTTGGCCAAACGCTCTTGCAGTTTTTCTTTATCGTAATCCGATGTGGTGTTTTCCACTTGAGAGCGGATTTGGGCACAACGTGCATCAATGTCTTCTTTTGAACCGGCACCGTCGATCAATTTCGTGCTGTCTTTACCAACAACCGCAGACTTGGTTTCACCCAACATGTCCAGCGTGACGTTGTCCAATGTCAGACCCACTTCTTCAGAAATCACCGTACCACCGGTCAAGACCGCCATATCCTGAAGCATCGCTTTACGACGTTCACCGAAACCTGGCGCTTTGATGGCCGTGGCTTTGACGATACCGCGCATATTGTTGATAACCAGTGTTGCCAAGGCTTCACCGTCCACGTCTTCCGCAATGATCAACAATGGACGGCCGGCTTTGGAAACCGCTTCCAACGTTGGCAACAAATCACGGATGTTGGAGATTTTCTTGTCGTGTAGCAGGATGTATGGGTTTTCCAGCTCCGCAACCATTTTTTCCTGATTAGTCACAAAGTAAGGCGATAGATAGCCACGGTCGAATTCCATCCCTTCAACCACGACCAACTCATCATGCAAAGAAGACCCTTCTTCAACGGTGATGACACCTTCGGTCGACACTTTTTCCATCGCATCAGCAATCATCTTACCAACCGACACATCCGAGTTAGCGGAAATTGTCCCAACCTGAGCAATGGAGTCAGTCGTAGTACATGGCACAGACATTTTTTGAATTTCTTCAACAACGGCTTCCACCGCTTTGTGAATACCACGGTTCAAGTCCATTGGGTTCATACCGGCGGCAACCGACTTCATCCCTTCGCGAACGATGGATTGCGCCAAAACGGTCGCCGTCGTGGTACCGTCACCGGCCACGTCATTGGTTTGGGAAGACACTTCCTTCACCATTTGCGCGCCCATATTCATGAACTTGTCTTCCAATTCGATTTCACGGGCAACGGACACACCATCTTTAGTCACGGTTGGCGCACCGAATGATTTTTCAAGAACCACGTTACGGCCTTTAGGCCCCAAAGTAACTTTTACCGCATCCGCTAGGACATTAATCCCTTCAACCATTTTTTCGCGGGCATCTAGGCCCAATCTTACGTCTTTTGCCATCTTTTCAAATCCTTATGTTTAAAATTCTCAATAATGTTGATTATTCGACAATTGCAATAATGTCGTCTTCACGCATTACTTTCAAAGCTTGCCCGTCTTCGTCTTTGACTTCCTGACCGGAATATTGACCGAACATTACTTTGTCACCGACTTTGACCGTCATTGAGATAATGGAACCATTATCGGCCGCTTTACCTGGCCCAACAGCAACCACTTCACCCATGTTTTCTTTTTCTTGGGCGGAACCCGGCAGTAAAATACCACCCGCGGTTTCTTTCTGTTCTTCCACTTGACGAACGACCACACGGTCATGCAACGGTTTAATTTTCATAGGATTCTCCTAAACATTTGATAAATCATGGTATTAGATTACTAAAAAACTCAACAATTAGCACTCTACCACAGAGAGTGCTAATTATTTTATAAATCGGTTAGTCACTGTCAAGCCTTATGGGGTCAGTTATTTTTTTTTCAAGGAATGAAATGGAAAAATTTCAGAAAAACATAAAACGCCCAGGCCTGGGCACTTCAGGAGATGACAATGAGTGTTAAAACCTCAGTTTTTATAATATCGCCACACCCTAATGCTTTCAGCTTCGGGATGATAAAGCTCATAGTCTTTTATCGCCAATTCACTTTGTTTCGGTAAACCACTTCCCGGCCTTCCAATAACCAAAGCCTCGCCTTGCCAATAACGTTGTAAATCAGCTAATAACAAACGATATTTACCCATACTCGGGTCGGCAATGTAAGCTTCACCATAGCGAATTCCCCTCAATACCACAAAGTGATTGATGCCGTCCTTTCTCAAAAGAATCACGACCGGCCCCGATAAACGCTTTGCTTGCTCCAGCGACAATTTAACCCCCATAGCTTGATACCCAAGTCGAATCAATGTCTCTTTCATATCTAGCATGGAAAACCCTTCCTTAATACGATCTTTCGTTTCATCCTCAGTCAAACGAGCCGTCATATCGTAGATAATGACCCCTTCCCGCCAATTATCACCAAAATAATAATTTAAAATCGTCGCAATCGAAGCGGAACCACAGGAATAGTCCAACCCTTGGGCCACAACACCCTCACGTTTCATCGCCTGCCAAGTCTTCAATGTCGGCAAATCACCGCTCCCCTTCACCAGAGAAGCCGGCAAAACAACAATACTCAAACTCAGAAGAACAAATAAAGATATCTGCTTCATAATTTTTTCGAAAACGTTAAAGCCAAAGTCGGGGCACTACCGGCATCATCGTTCAGACCAAATTGAACGGTTGGCGTGGCAACTACGGTATCCCAAACGCGATAAGAACCTGAAAAACCAATATTAATCGGTTCTGAAGAAGAGCCCTGCATTTTCACACCGTCCAGTTTCATATTATCGTAGTAACTCCAGTACAACCTGGAGCTTAATGAGAAACGGCTATTAACGGCAAAACCAAACCCGGAATAAAGCCCAACTCCTTGTCCCGGTTCATATTCATGCCCATCAATTCGGTTCGCAAACGTATATTCATAAGACACACCACCGAACAAAATGACTGGATCAACATTTTTCGTAAAATCGAGACTTGGAGACACCATCCAATGCCCCGAACCATTGGACAACAAATTAAACCAGTCCTCAGGCGGTTCATAATAACTTCGCTCGCCCGTGGGGGCCGATGCCCGTAACGACAAAGTAATACTTGGGTATCCTCTTTGCTGTGGCAATGCCAAATATTGAAAACCAAACTGAACATCCCCCATTTTGGCTCTGTCTTCGTTTTTAACAAAATCGTTACCTGACACATATTCCGCATGAGAATAAACATAAGGCACACGAAACCATGTCTCCAGTCGGTTAGCAAAACCATGACGATACCCTAAAGCCAACTCCAACCGTCGCACCGTTGTATTAAAAATTTCCTTTGAATTAAACATCCCTTGATAGGTATATCTCTGACGATTGTAGCGAATTGAAAAATCCAGCTCTCCTTGCCCACTTTTAAGTAAGACAGTTGTACCACGCAAAAAATCCAAAGGTGGCTCCGTGTTTTTTTCGCCAAAATTTTCCGCTTGTTTTTTGGAGGGTGGAACATGGTTTGGAGGAAAAAGGACATCTTCTGGTGCAGAAACAGCTTTTATAGGTGAAGCTTATTTAGTAACTTATGACGGTATAAATGCGCCGATAAGTTCTTATGAAACAATTGAGGAACACTCACTCGTTGCTTACGCTATCGGCGAAGATGTTTATGGTTCGGTATATCAAAATTTCAGCAAATGGAATCGTACTTGGACAGGATGGAAATACCATACCAGCCATTACTAAATTAATTAAATAAAATGTGCAGGTTTAAGCAATATATTTAGACCTGTTAGATGCAATCTAGCTATCCCATATATCATTTTTCAACATAAGAGCTTCAAGTTTCGCTTCTTCATTGCCCTCGTAACGATTAACCAATTCATTAAATTTTTGTTTCATTTTTTCCACTTGTTCCGGCTGCTTAGCAATTTCATCAATTCGTCTATCCATTGCTAAAAAATGCGCGGTTTGTTTATCAATAACCGACTGAACATCCGGGAAATACTCTTCATATCCATATTGTTGCAATATACCCAGCAATCCGCCTATTTCAGCTTTTTTGTCATTAGTTACTGCCGATTCCATTTGCTGTTTTAACTGATTAACCACAGGCTGATTTTCAGGTAAATTTTCTGATAGAAGTTTTTTACCAGACTGAAGCAAAATAAAATCCGAGTTTTTAATTTTTTGATAAATATCTTCCGATTGGGTAGCAATGGAATCTCGAACAGAAGCTTCTTTTGCATCTTTCGAAATACTTACAGAATCACTCCCCTTTTGGGCACCTTCAGAAACATTTGATTCCAAACCGGCACTTATTGCCGGTTTAACATTAAAATTAACGGCACTGGCAATACCGATTCCAGCCGGTACATTTGAAATAGTCATATTACCCCCCTTGTACTATAATTACCTAGGTATACGTCTCTACACGCACATACCTAATATATCGACAAAACGATTACCTTCTTAAGCTTCTGCCATCACTCAAAGGCAGTTCTTAGAATACGTAATTTCAACAAGCAAAAATAACGCCAACCAATGAGAATGGTTATTAATAAAAAACGCCCAGGCCTGGGGGTTTTATGAAATGAGAGACTTCGAACAAATTTAAATGCAATCTTAATCCACCAGAACCAGATTATCGCAATGAATCAAAAACTCGCCTTCCGAATAGCCAAGCAAGTCGGCAATATCCGATGACGAATGACCGATGATTTTTTCGGCTTCGTAATAAGGGTAGTTGACCAAGCCGCGCGCGACTTCCTGGTTCTTTTCATTAACACAAATCACCATTTCGCCGCGCTGGAATTCGCCGTCGATGGCTTTGACACCAATCGGCAACAAGCTTCGGCCGGAAGATTGCAACGCTTTTACCGCGCCATCATCCAACACCAGTTGCCCTTTCGCTTGAAGATGCCCGGCCAGCCAGCGCTTACGCGCGGTCAATGGCTCCAAATCGGGAATCAATAACGTCCCCAGGTTTTCACCGGCGTGCAAACGTGGCAAGATATTTCCCTCCCGACCGGAAGCGATAAACGTGGCGGTCCCCGAACGCGCCGCGCGTTTTGCGGCCATCACCTTGGTGAACATCCCACCTTTACCAAGACTCCCCCCTTCCGGGCTGGCCATGGCTTCAATATCTTTACGACTGACTTCGGCCTCCGAAATCAGCGTGGCTTGCGGATTGGTACGGGGATTATCGTTATACAAGCCGTTTTGGTCGGTCAAGATCACCAACACATCCGCCGATACCAGGTTCGCGGTCAAGGCCGCCAGGGTATCGTTATCGCCAAAACGAATTTCATCGGTCACAACAGTATCGTTTTCATTGATAATCGGCACGACATCATGTTCTAACAAGGTTTGAATGGTATTGGACGCATTGAGATAGCGAGCGCGATTCGACAGGTCGTCGTGCGTCATCAAAATTTGCGCGGTACGCAGACCGTTTTTCGCAAACTCGGATTCATAAGCTTGCACCAGCCCCATTTGGCCGACCGCGGCGGCGGCTTGCAGTTCATTAATTTCGGACGGACGTTTCGCCCAACCCAGTCGCTGCATCCCTTCCGCGACAGATCCAGATGAAACAATCACCAGCTCAATTCCTTGTTGTTTCAACTGCACCATCTGAGAAACCCAGTCTGCCAGCGCAGTTCGATTCAGCCCTTTACCGTCATTCGTCAATAAAGCACTGCCGATTTTCACCACCCAGCGACGGGACTTTTCGTGTATGTTTGAACGTGTGACCATCTGTTACGACTCTTCGTCTGTTTCTTCCAGAGCTTTCAAACGATTTTGTTCCAGCCCGTAAGCGATCTCTTTCATTAACGCTTCGGTGCCGGTTCGATTCACGGCGGATATCGAATACACCGGCCCCTGCCAGCCTAGCTGCTCGATAATACCGTTGCACAACTCACTGGCTTCATCTTCCGGTAGCAAGTCGGTTTTATTTAAAACCAACCAACGTTCTTTGCCGGCCAAAGCATCACTGTATTTTTCCAATTCTTTTTCAATCACATGAACCGATTCGACGGGATCAGAACCGTCAATCGGCGCAATGTCCACCACGTGCAACAACAAGCCGGTTCGAGATAAGTGCTTCAAAAACTGTACGCCCAAACCGGCCCCTTCGGAGGCCCCTTCAATCAAACCGGGAATGTCCGCAATGACAAAACTCGACTCCGGCGACACCCGCACCACCCCCAAGTTTGGGTAAAGTGTCGTAAACGGGTAATTCGCTACCTTTGGACGCGCGGCGGAGACAGCGGTAATCAAACTGGATTTACCGGCATTCGGCATCCCCAACAGCCCGACATCGGCTAGAACCGACAGCTCCAACGAGAGATTACGCTCATCCCCCGGTTCACCCGGCGTGCATTGACGCGGCGTACGGTTAGTACTGCTTTTGAAATGCACATTTCCCAACCCATGGCGGCCACCCTTAGCGACCAGCAACACCTGGTCATGTTCGACCAGATCGCCAATCACTTCCTGGGTATCCAAGTCTCGCACAATGGTACCGACCGGCACGGGAACAATCAAATCCTCCCCTGCGCGGCCGGTTTTTTGCTGCCCCATTCCGGCCTGGCCATTTTGAGCTTTATAGTCTCGGGTATAACGGAAATCAATCAAGGTGTTGATATTGCGGTCGGCTATCAAATAGACACTGCCGCCATCCCCGCCGTCACCGCCGTTCGGGCCTCCAAACGGAATGTATTTTTCGCGACGAAAACTGGCCACCCCGTTCCCTCCGCGACCGGCCGCGACTCGAATATTGGCTTCATCAACAAATTGCATGATTGGAAATCCTAATGTGTCTTAATGATCACTAAGCGAATAAGAGAGCTTTGCACCCAAAGGGCATAAACACGAGATAGTTACACGAGTAAAAATGAGAGAAAATCCGTCTGATTTTTGTTGAAAAACTGGCTAATAGCTCGCTATTAGCTGCGTTTTCCGCCTCAATCAGCCAAATTTTCTCTCATTTTTCTTCGCATCCTACTCGTGCAAAGCTCTCAAAACAATTATTTTAGCTCAGCGCTTCACCTTCGCCTAGAAATAAAAAAGCCCCGACTCGCGGGGCTTTCTGTAAGCAATTACGGCTGACTGAAATCAGTCGGCTTTAATTGTTACGTAAGTACGTTGAGGCTTACCTTTGGTAACGAAAGCCACTTCACCAGTCGCTTTTGCAAACAAAGTGTCATCCTTACCGCGACCAACATTATCACCGGCGTGGAATTTGGTTCCACGTTGACGAACGATAATGCTTCCCGCTAGAACTTGCTCACCACCAAAACGCTTAACGCCTAATCGCTGAGCATTAGAGTCGCGACCGTTTTTAGTACTACCTGCAGCCTTTTTATGAGCCATGGTGACATCTCCTGTTAACCTGTCTGCTCCCTACTCAGAAACAACTCAGATTCTATTAATCAATTCAAAACTGACTGAATCAGTTCGAAATTACGCTGAAATTCCTGTGATTTCAACTTCCGTATAATTTTGACGATGGCCTTGCTTAGAACGTGATCTGTTCTTACGACGACGGAACTTGATGATTGTCACTTTTTTACCACGACCGTTTTCTGTAACGGTTGCCGCAACTTTGGCACCTTCAACAAGAGGTGCACCTACTTTAACGTCTGCACCTTCACCAACCATCATGACCTGATCGAATTCTACTTTATCCCCTTCGTTTGCATTTAGGGACTCAACACGCAGAACTTGACCTTCACGAACACGATATTGCTTACCACCGGTTTTAATTACCGCATACATCTTGGAAACTCCCGGTTTCAAATATTCATTTATTCTGTTATTTCACGCCGTCAACAACGGCAAAGGCGGGATTATATAACCTTTTATATTGCAGGTCAAACCCCATATCGGAAATAATTTATAAAATAATTTCAAACACTTTTTAAAAGTCCGACTTGGTATCAGATTACCGAAAAAACCGATTTATGACTTTGCTTCGCATGCGTTTCATACTAAACTTTGTCTCTCTGAGACTAACAAGTAACACATTACAATAAAATACATGACGCTTTCCGAAATCCGACAACTCATCCAGCACGACATCCAAGCCACCGACCAGCTAATCCTATCTCGACTGGCATCGGATGTCGTGCTCATCAACCAAATCGGCCACTACATTGTTAACAGTGGCGGAAAGCGTTTAAGACCCCTACTGGTATTATTATCGGCTCGCGCCTGTGATTACGACGGAAAAGACCACCTAACCCTGGCTGCCGTTATCGAGTTCATCCACACATCCACCCTACTCCACGACGACGTGGTGGATGAATCCGAAACCCGGCGTGGCAACAAAACCGCCAACGAAGTTTGGGGAAATGCCGCCAGTGTCCTCGTCGGAGACTTCCTTTACTCGCGTTCGTTCGAAATGATGGTAGAACCTGGCTTGATGCGCGTCATGGAAATCATGTCGGAAACCACCAACGTCATCGCCGAAGGCGAGGTGTTGCAACTGTTAAACTGCCACGATGCCGACACCACCACCGAACGCTACATGGAAGTCATCCATCGCAAAACGGCCAAGTTGTTCGAAGCCGCGACACTACTCGGCCCGGTTTTAGCGAACAAACCGGAATTGGAAGCAGGCTTTACCGCCTATGGCCGTCACCTGGGCGCGGCTTTCCAATTAATTGATGACGCACTGGATTACATGGCCGACGCGGAAGAATTAGGGAAAAATCTCGGGGATGACCTGGCGGAAGGGAAACCGACTTTACCGTTAATTTACATTCTGGAAAACGGTACCGAAGCCGAAAAGGATTTGGTGCGCCGAGCCATTGAAACCGACGGCATTGCGTTATTGCAAGAAGTCACTGACATCATTCAAAACTCTGGCGCGCTGACCTTCACACAACAGGTTGCTCAATCCGAAGCCGATAAAGCGAAAGCGGCTCTGTCTGATTTGGCCGAGTCGCCACTGAAAACCGCACTGCTTTCACTGGCCGACCTCGCCGTACAGCGCAACCATTGATATCAATGATGTAGGCGCGACGGCATTTTGCTTTTTTCGCGCTGGCCAAAGTGCTTATCTAATGTGCGTTGTAACTCATGATGTTCACGCTCAGCCTCTTCAGCCGCAATGGCTTCTTCCAATTCTTTACGCTCAACGTCCACAAACCGTTTATATAAATCCAAATTATCAATCTTGGTTTTATCCCAGTCGATACGACGCATCAACCAGTTGACGAAAAAACGAATCACATGACATTCGTCCTTACTGGCGTACAACAATTCAGGCTTGGGTCGAAAGCCATGTAAACGCTCCACCAGAATCAATTGCTGATCGACATCCGGACGAAGTCTCAAGAACCCTTGATACGCTTCATCAAAACTCGTGCTGTAATAAATCCGTACCACCTTGTTGATACTGAACATGGCTTTGGTCAAGATAGTGGATTCCCGCTTGCCATTCACCCCAACAGTGTAGATAAAAATGTTTTGAGTCATGATCGAGCGGGCAAAACGCTCCACTTCATCAAATGGAACCACTTTTTTCAGGTCTTTTTCCAGCACCTGAACCTGACGTAACTCTTCCGATTTGCGTTCCAGCTTTTTAAAGAAATACCTTAAGGCTGGGGTAATTTCCATCTTATTCATCATAGACACCTCTATAGTAGGTATCGGCCAATCCAGCAAACCATTAAACAAAAAATCACATTAAAAGCCAAAAACAAAAAAGGGCCTAAAAAGGCCCTTTTATAACAAGCGGTTAAACGCCCGGCAACCCCTAGAAGGGTACATCGTCATCGTCAAAATCATTGGCCGTGTAAGCCGGAACCTGTTGTGCCGGGGCCGGCTTATTCGGTTGCTGACCGCCACCAAAGCCTTGTTGCGGCGCTTGTTGACCAAAGTTTGGCTGTGCGGCTTGTTGCTGCGGCGCGCCGCCCATTGGGTTGCCACCCATCGGATTTGGCTGGGTCATTTGCGGTGCGGTTTGCCCGCCGCCAAAACCGTTATCGTAAGGCGCGTCCGACTGTCGGTTTCCGCCACCTAACATTTGCATCTGACCATTGAAGTCAATCACGACTTCAGTGGAGTAGCGATCTTGGCCGGTATTTTGGTCTTGCCATTTGCGCGTTTGCAACTTTCCTTCCAAATACACTTGTGACCCCTTGGTCAGATACTGCCCGGCAATCTCCGCCAATTTACCGAAAATCACCACACGGTGCCATTCGGTTTTTTCCTGCTTTTGTCCGGACGCCTTATCTGTCCATTGTTCTGAAGTAGCGACATTCAGATTGGCAATCGCATTACCGTTTGCGGCATACTTTACCTCGGGATCACGCCCCAAAGTACCAACCAAAATGACTTTATTTACTCCACGCGCCATACCTATACTCCAAAAATTCTTTCATCTTTAATCTGGAAATCATACCCTGTTTGACGTAAAAAAGATATAACTTACGCAAGGCCTTTTTCCAGATAGCCAATCAAGCCCGCCTCATCCACTTTCGTCCGATCGACCTTAAAATACACTCGCTGCTCGTCAGGCAAAAACACAACTTCGTGAACACCGTCGTAAGCCAATAGTTTTGCCGTATAAGCATCGCGCTCAGCCTCGTTCAACGCACCGGCAAACGGAACCGATGCAATGCTCAGCGGCAACGGCTTCACCATCGTGGCCGCCACCGTAAACCAGACCAATCCCATGCCGGCCGTAAACAGAAACAAACCATCGGCGCCATAGGTTTGGTAAAACCACCCACCCAAAGCACCGCCGCAGGCCGCGCCTAAAAACTGACTACTGGAATAAACACCGCTGGCCGTGCCTTTCTTATCCGCGGGCGACAACTTGACCACTAAAGACGGCAAACTGGCTTCCAATAAGTTAAACGCGGTAAAGAACACCAGCAGAATCACGAACATCGACCAAAAACCTTCTGCGCCATACAGCAATGCCAACTGCATCAGACTCACCGTCAGCACCGCGCCGACAAAAATCGGTTTCATTCGTCCTTTGGATTCCGCCTGAATGATAAACGGTACCATAAAGGCGAACGACAGCAACATCACCGGCAAATACAATTCCCAATGATGCAATGAGTCCAACCCGGCCGTATCGCGAATCAAGAATGGCACGGCAATAAACATCGCCGTCAAAATCGCATGCAGGACAAACACCCCGATATCCAATCGCAGCAATTGCGGGTTTTTGATCACATCTTTAAATTGGCTCGGGTCGGCCTCGGCTTCCCGCTGAAAGGTTTGGTTGGAAATTTTCGGCACCATAAATATGACCAACAGAACCCCCAAAATAGCCAGGCCTGCAATCACCCAAAAAATGCCTCGCACGCCAAACAATTCGCCTAACATTGGACCGGCCACCAGAGATACCGTAAACGACAAACCAATGGTTATGCCAACAATCGACATGGCGCGCAACCGGAATTGCTCCGATACTAAATCTGCCACCGTCGCCATCAGAACCGCCGCCACAGCACCCATCCCCTGAAGCGCTCGCCCGACAATCATCATTTCAATGGAATCGGCCAAAGCACACACGATTGACCCAACCATAAACACCAACATGCCGAGAATAATGAGTGGTTTACGACCGAAACGGTCCGACAGCATGCCATATGGAATCTGCAACAACGCCTGTGTTAAGCCGTAAATCCCCATCGCGATCCCGATTTGGGTCGCGGTCACACCTTCAAATTCCTCGTGCGCAAATAAAGCAAACACCGGAAAAATCATAAACAGACCCAGCATCCGGGTGGAGAAAATTCCCGCAACGGAAAAAGCGGCACGCCTTTCCGTCGGGCCCATGCGACGGCTCATTTCAGACATTTATGGTATCCTGTCATTGTTGTTTCGGTGCGGCCATCCCGACCGTTCCATGGATTTCAAAAAATTGCCCGCATTATAGCACTGTTCCACTTAACGGAAAAAGGAGCCTCAATATGAATTCAATACTTTCGATTTTGTTGGTCGCCACCCTTATCGTTTCCAGCCAGGCCTGGGCGGATGAGGATAATAACCGGTTTAACCGAATCAGCTTTGCCGAAACCGTTTCAGAAACGGTCAGCAACGACCAAGTCACCGTCCACTTTCTGGCCCGAGCACAAAACCAGGACCCGGACACGGTTGCCCGAGAAATTAACCAGAAAATGGAACAAGCCAAACGGATACTTGACCGCACCTCTGGCCTCCAAATCCAAACCGGCAATTACCGGATTCACCCGGTCTATGACAAAAACCGGAAAATTCAAGACTGGCAAGGTCAGCAATCCCTGAGCATCGAAACCCAAAACACACCAGGCCTGGCCGAAATTCTGGCGGATCTGCAAACCCTATTGAACTACAACGGCATGCAGTTTTCGGTGTCTCGCCAACAAACAGAACACGTTATGAGCCGGCTACTTAAACGCGGCATTCAGGCCTATCGCGACAAGGCCAAACAAATTGCCCGCGCCTTCGGAAAAGAGGCCTTCAACATCACCGAAACTCACATCGAAAATACAATGCCGCCCGTCCTTTACCGCCAACCACGCGCCCTGGCGATGACCGCCATGAAAGCCGAATCGGCACCCGTAATGGAAGCCGGCCAAAGTGACATCCGCCTCACCATCTCCGGCGTGGTCACAATCCGTAACGACACGTTTTAAAGAGGTTTTTCCAACCTCACAAAAGGGTGTCAGCATGTGAAATTTGCTATAATGCTTCCTTTGCTTTGATTCAACGGCAGGCGGGTTTTACATGCTAGAAGAGATTATCGTTCGTGGCGCACGCACGCACAATTTAAAAAACATCGACATTGCGCTTCCCAGAGACAAGCTGATTGTCATCACCGGCCTGTCCGGCTCCGGGAAATCGTCTCTGGCGTTCGACACCATTTACGCCGAAGGCCAGCGCCGTTATGTGGAATCCCTGTCCGCTTACGCCCGCCAATTTTTATCGGTGATGGAAAAACCGGACATAGACCATATCGAAGGCCTGTCGCCTGCCATTTCCATCGAACAAAAGTCCACGTCGCATAACCCGCGCTCCACCGTCGGTACCGTCACCGAAATTTATGACTATCTGCGCTTGCTCTATGCCCGTGCCGGCACCCCGCGTTGCCCCACTCACCACTGTGACTTAGTGGCGCAAACGGTCAGCCAAATGGTTGACCACACACTGGAATTGCCCGAAGGCAGTAAATGCTTGCTGGTTGCTCCGGTAGTACGCGGCAAAAAAGGCTCCCACCAAAACCTGTTGGACGAGCTGCAAGCGCAAGGCTATGTTCGAGCCCGTATCGACGGCAAACTCTTAGAGCTTGGCGGCGGCATCGAACTGGATAAAAAATTCAAACACGACATTGAAGTGGTGGTCGACCGCTTCAAAATCCGCCCGGACATCAAACAACGCTTGGCGGAATCCTTTGAAACCGCGTTGCACCTCGCCGACGGCATTGCGCAAGTACTTCCCATGGAGGAAAGCGACGATTTTCAGCTATTGTTTTCGGAACGGTTTTCCTGCCCACACTGCGGCTATTCTGTACCGGAACTGGAACCGCGCATTTTTTCATTCAATAATCCGCACGGTGCCTGCCCGACCTGTGACGGCCTAGGGGTCAAACAAACCTTCGACCCGGCTCGCGTCATTATGCATCCGGATTTAAGCCTGGCCGGCGGCGCGATTCGTGGCTGGGATCGCCGCCACAAGTACTATTACGACATCCTCAAGGCCGTCGCCGACCACTATGCCTTTGATGTGGAAACCCCTTGGACCGAACTGGATAAAAAACATCAAGACATCATCCTCTATGGTTCCGGCAAAGAAAAACTGCCACTGCCTCACGGCCGTTATTCGGACACACGCCGCTTTGAAGGCGTGATACCAAACATGGAACGCCGTTACGCCGAAACCGACAGCAAGGCCGTGCGCGATGAACTGGAGCGGTTCCGCGTATCGCACTTATGCAGCAGCTGCCACGGCACCCGTCTCAACGAAGCAGCGCGAAATGTATTCGTCGCTGAAAAAACGTTACCCGAACTGACTGAACAACCCATTGGCGACCTGCACACTTTCTTCACGGATCTAGAACTGGACGGCACCAAAGGTCAGATTGCCGAAAAAATCATTAAAGAAGTCCATGACCGATTATCTTTTTTGGTCAATGTCGGCCTCAACTACCTGACATTGAACCGAAGTGCTGACACCTTATCCGGTGGCGAAGCTCAGCGCATCCGTCTCGCCAGTCAGATTGGCGCCGGATTGGTCGGCGTCATGTATGTTCTGGACGAGCCATCCATCGGGCTACACCAGCGCGACAACGACCGCTTATTGAATACCCTGAACCATCTACGCGACCTGGGCAACACCGTCATCGTGGTCGAACATGATGAAGATGCCATCCGAGCCGCCGATTATGTGTTAGACATCGGTCCAGGTGCCGGAGTACATGGCGGCCGAGTCATGGCACAAGGAACGCCTGACGATATCATGGCGACCAAAGCCTCACTGACCGGACAATATCTCACCGGTGAACGCGCCATTCACATTCCGGAAAAACGTCTGCCGCGCACTAAAAGCAAAACCCTGAAAATTCAGGGCGCATCCGGCAACAATTTAAAAAACGTTGATTTGGACATTCCAGCCGGTTTATTAACGTGCATCACAGGGGTGTCGGGTTCCGGAAAATCGACTTTAATCAACGAAACCCTATACAAAATTACCGCGAATCAACTGAATAAAGCCTCGCTGGAACCCGCCACTTATGAAAAAGTTTCGGGCCTGGAACATTTTGACAAGGTCGTTAACATTGATCAAAGCCCAATCGGCCGCACCCCACGCTCCAATCCGGCCACCTACACCGGTCTTTTCACCCCGATTCGCGAGCTGCTGGCGGCGACACCCGAAGCACGAACGCGCGGCTATACCCCAGGACGTTTCAGCTTCAATGTTAAAGGCGGTCGCTGCGAAGCTTGCCAAGGCGATGGGGTTTTAAAAGTGGAAATGCATTTTTTACCCGATGTGTATGTGGCCTGCGACGTCTGCCAAGGTGCGCGTTATAACCGTGAAACCCTGCAGGTGGAATACAAAGGTAAAAACATTCATGAGATTCTGGAAATGACCGTAGAAGATGCTCGCGCCTTTTTTGACGCCATTCCCGTCATTGCGCGTAAACTGCAAATGCTGATGGAAGTCGGACTCGGCTACATCAAGCTAGGACAAAGCGCCACCACGCTTTCCGGCGGCGAAGCACAACGGGTGAAACTGGCGAAAGAACTCTCGAAACGCGATACCGGCAATACACTCTATATTTTGGACGAGCCAACAACCGGTTTGCATTTCCACGACATTGAGCTATTATTAAAAGTCATTCAGAATTTACGCGACCAGGGCAATACCATTGTGATTATCGAGCACAACCTGGACGTAATTAAAACAGCGGACTGGATTGTTGACCTCGGCCCAGAAGGCGGTTCCGGCGGCGGCGAAATCATCGCCATCGGTACACCGGAAGACGTAGCGAAAAACAAACAGTCATACACCGGCCACTACTTGAATAAAATATTGGAAAGCGGCCGAAGCAAAAACGGATAAACCACCAGGCCTGGTGGTTTTCGGCTTCCCCTGAGAGGGCTAAACCCATGCTTAACACAGCACTACGAAACATCTGGATCGGGCTTGCGCTCTTCTCGACAACGCTAATGGTTTCGGCAAGCAGTCTAACCAATGATTGGCAATCACCAGCGTACATTCAAAAAGCGTTTTCGGAGATTGCCTTGAAAAATGAATACCGGAAAACAGATGGTCGAGTCATCAAATGGCAGAAACCCATTTATTTCGAATACCAATATTATTTTCTTCCGAAAAACGACTTAGTCACACGCATGACCGATGCGCACTTAGACCAACTGAAAGAAATCACAAATCATAAAATCCAAAGCAGCGATCCTACCCACCCGGCCAACTTCAAAATTATTTTCACCAAAGACCGTTACTATCAAATGGCCATCGACACCTTTGCCCCTTCGGATGTGAAAAACTTATCTCGAGAAAGCCATTGCATGGGAACATACCATTTAAACAAACAGCATGAAATTGTGCATGCTGCCATTATCATTCCAGTGGACCACGCTATGAGCCGCGGCTTACTACCTGCATGCATTGTAGAAGAAGCCACACAGGTGATGGGGCTTCCGAATGATTCCGATTGGGTTAACCCAAGCATTGCCAATGACAAAAGCCGCATTGACCTATTAACCGGATTGGATTATATGCTACTGAAGCTACTGTACTCACCTGAAATTAAAGCCGGAATGAATCAAAATGACATTCAACCCATTATTCATCGAGAGCTGCAATTTTATCAACGTAATGGCTTGATACGCAGGGCGGGACACTTAGTCAACAAGTCCGGTTTGTACCCGCTTTTGAACTAAACCGCCAAATCCTGAATGACGATACCGGACAACATCAAACCGAAGATGCCCGGCATGTAACTGGCCGTTCCATTGACAACACGACCGCGCGCGCCCTCAATTTCTTCCATTGGGCCAGGCTCTTTCGGCAGCTCGGTGGAAAACACCACCCTAACCCCTTTATGAATGCCTTGTTTTTTTAGGCGTTGACGCATATTGCGCGCCAGGCCACAGGTATGGGTTTTCGACAAGTCGGTGATTTGGATTTTGGACGGGTCAATACGCCGTCCGGCCCCCATACTCGACACCACGTTAAACCCTTTTTGAAAGGCGGTGGCGACTAAAGCGACCTTACAATTCAAACTGTCAATCGCATCCACGACATAATCAAAGTCATTTTCAAGTAAAGAGTCCATATCTTCGGGTTTCAAAAACTGCTCAATAACCGTCACTTCGCAGTTCGGATTAATGTCTTGAATCCGGGCTTTCATTGCCATGGCCTTATTTTGTCCTTGGGTGGATCGCAAGGCAATAATTTGCCGATTCAAATTCGATGGCGAGACCTGGTCATGATCAACAATGGTGAGCCGCCCCACTCCGGCCCGAGCCAGCGCTTCCACGACAAAGCCGCCGACACCGCCTACTCCGGCCACCAAGACATGACTTTGTTGAAGGCGCTCAATGCCATCATCATCAAAAACCAACCGACTTCTTTCAAACAGGGCTTCCATTTTTATCCTTTAAAAATAATCGTTTTGCATTTTCACAGGTTGCCGTAATCACCTCTTCCGGTGAAACCTGTAATAACTCTGCTATTTTAATCGATAGAGCATCAAGGCCAGACAAAGGATTACCCTGCGGTAAATTCATGCCAAAAGGCGCATCAGACTCTAAAACCAACGATTTTAGCCCAACCGCCTGCACCATTTCATGGTATCGACGCGCATTGTCATTTAGCAAAACAGAATTCACCCCAATGAACTGACCAGCTTCGACAAACTGTTCGGCCATCTTCGCCCCTCCGGAAAATCCATGCATAACACCAGCTACCGTTAATGAACGTAAGTGACGAAGCATTAAATTAAAGGCTTTCGTACAATGAATTGAAACCGGCAATTGAAAGGTTTCGGCTAGGCCCAGCTGATGTTCAAACACCGCCTCTTGCCAAGCCATCTCCACACGCCCTTTTCCCTTATCAAGCCCAATCTCTCCGATCGCGGACAAATGGCCACGATGCGTTTTTAAAAACGCATCCAGCTCAAACAATTGTTGCTTGTAATCCGGCGTAATAAACCATGGGTGCAAACCAACAGCAGAAAAGATTTGAGGGTGTTTAAGGCTGAGTTCGACTGTTTTGAGAAAATCAGAAGAAGACGTGGCGACACTGAGAAAATAGTGTGCGTGTGTAGGGTTTTCGAATGAACTAGGCCGCAAGCTGGTTGCGAGCAGGTCATCTGAAAAAAAATCATCTGCCAGATGACAGTGTGTATCAAAAAAGCAGGACATAAAAAAGCCAGCTTACGCTGGCTTACGACTTAGTCTTCAGAGGAGTCGGCTTCGGCCCCTTCAGGGCGGTCAACCAATTCCACATAGGCCATCGGCGCATTGTCGCCTGGACGGAAGCCGCATTTCAAAATGCGAATATACCCACCAGGACGAGACTCATAGCGAGGACCCAATTCTGAAAAGAGTTTACCTACGGCAGCTTTATCACGCAAACGTGAAAAAGCAACGCGACGGTTATGAACGCTGTCTTGCTTGGCCAATGTGATTAACGGCTCAGCAACACCACGCAATTCTTTCGCTTTAGCCACTGTCGTTTTGATCACTTCATGTTCGATCAAAGACGCAGACATGTTTCTGAACATCGCTTTACGATGCGAGCTATTACGATTTAATTTACGACCACTTTTACGATGACGCATGGTAGCTTTCCTTTAAAATTATGCTGACTCTTTACTCACCAGGCTTGATGGCGGCCAGTTTTCAAGTTTTGTACCCAAACCAAGACCTCTTTGTGCAAGCACGTCTTTGATTTCTTGTAACGATTTTTTACCCAAGTTTGGTGTTTTTAACAAGCTGGATTCGGCACGCTGAACCAAATCACCAATGTAATAGATTTGCTCGGCTTTTAGACAGTTCGCAGAACGGACCGTCAATTCCAAATCATCGACAGGTTGCAAGAAAATCGGATCAAACTCATTTTCTTCTTCTTCCTGTACGACAATCTCTTTGTGTTTCAAATCAACAAAGGCAATCAACTGATAATGCAAGACAGTGGCGGCTTGTTTGATCGCGTCTTCTGGATCTAAAGTACCATCAGTCACTACATTCAAAATCAGTTTATCCAAATCGGTGCGCTGTTCAACACGAGCATTCTGAACTTCGTAGCTAACGGTTTTGACAGGGCTGAAACTTGCGTCCAGCTTCAAAACACCAATATTAGCCGATTCAGAATCGTCAGTTTGAACTGAAGCACGATAACCAATTCCTTTTTCCACTTTCAATTTCATTGAAAGTTCCGCACCTTCACTCAAGTGAGCAATGATCAAGTCTGGGTTCATGATTTCTGAATCGTGATTCAGCTGAATATCACCTGCCGTTACAACGGCTGGACCTTTTTTCGATAAGGTCAACTCGGCTTCAGAGGTTTCATTTAATTTAATGGCAACCTCTTTCAGGTTCAGCAAGATTTCCAAAACATCTTCGCGAACACCTTCGATAGCTGAATATTCGTGTAGTACACCATCAATCTGAGCTTCAACAATCGCCGCACCCGGCATTGAAGATAATAAGATTCTTCTTAAAGCATTCCCTAGAGTATGCCCAAAACCACGCTCTAGAGGCTCAAGAGTTACACGGCTATTAAAACCGCTCACTGTTTTAATATCTACTAAACGTGGAGTTAGTAGCTGCTCTAACATCTCTTGCATTAGAAGTTATCTCCGTTTCAAAGGGTTACTTAGAGTAAAGCTCGACAATTAGATTTTCTGAAATATCAGCAGATAAATCTGAACGATCAGGTACAGACTTGAATACACCTTCAAATTTGGAAGGATCAACTTCTACCCAACTTACATTGCCAGCTTGATTGCTCAACTCAAGTGCAGTTGCAATACGAGATTGGTTGCGAGACTTTTCTCTAATGCTAACAACGTCACCAGCAGACACTTCATAAGAAGGAATGTTGACCGCTTGCCCGTTTACTTGAATCGCTTTATGCGAAACCAACTGTCTTGCTTCTGCACGAGTCGAAGCAAACCCCATACGGTAAACGACGTTGTCCAATCTGCTCTCTAGCAATTGCAGAAGGTTCACACCCGTTGACCCTTTACGACGGTCGGCTTCTTTATAGTACAAACGGAACTTCTTTTCCAGAACTCCGTAAATACGACGAACTTTTTGTTTTTCTCTTAACTGTAAACCATATTCCGTCACACGCTTACGGCCGGCACCATGCTGACCTGGCAACTGATCGATTTTACATTTTGATTCGATGCTACGAACACCGCTTTTCAAAAATAGATCCGTTCCTTCACGACGTGATAGTTTACATTTTGGACCAATATATCTAGCCATCTTCTACCTCTGAATATTAAACGCGACGTTTTTTAGGCGGACGGCAACCGTTATGCGGGATTGGTGTCACATCGGCAATCGATGTAATTTTAAAACCAACACTGTTCAATCCTCTAACAGCTGAATCACGGCCGGGTCCAGGACCTTTAACCATAACATCCATATTTTTAACACCATATTCCGTAGCCATTTGGCCAGCACGTTCTGCGGCTACCTGAGCTGCAAAAGGTGTACTTTTACGTGAACCACGGAACCCACTTCCACCGGAAGTTGCCCAGCAAAGTGCATTACCTTGGCGATCCGTAATCGTCACGATGGTGTTATTAAAAGTAGCGTGAACATGCGCAACGGCGTCCGTTACAACTTGTTTTGCTTTCTTCTTAACACGTGAATTTGCTTTTGCCATATCTAATCTCTAAATTTATGCTTAACGCTTAATAGGCTTTTTAGGGCCTTTACGAGTGCGAGCATTATTTTTGGTACGTTGTCCTCGCAAAGGAAGACTTCTACGGTGACGAATTCCTCTATAGCAACCCATATCCATCAAACGTTTGATGTTCATGGTTACATCACGACGAAGATCACCTTCAATTTTGTACTTAGTCACTTCGGAACGAAGTGCTTCTAACTGTTCTTCAGTTAGTTCACGAACTTTCGTTGTTGGATCAATTTTCGTGCTCGCACAAATAGTTTGCGCTGTTGTCTGTCCAACACCGTAGATCGATCTCAATCCAATAACGACATGTTTGTTAACTGGAATGTTTACGCCGGCAATACGAGCCATTTTGCGCTCCTTAACTATCCATCTACCGAAAAACGAGCGATTATACTCATTTCCAGGATTAATTACTAGTAGTAATCTTAATTTTTAGCCAATTAAGAATTACCGCCCTTTTAAGTTAGCTTTTCTCATCATACTTTCGTATTGACCTGATTGCATGTGCGCTTGAATATTCGTCATGAAATCCATAACCACAATTACAATAATCAGCAACGATGTTCCACCAAAATAAAAAGGAACATTCCAATACAAAATTAAAAATTCAGGCAACAAACAAACCAGCGTGATGTAAATAGCACCTGCTAGTGTCAGTCGACTCATGATCGTATCAATACGACGAGCTGTTTGTTGACCCGGTCTGATTCCTGGGATATAAGCCCCTGACTTTCTCAAGTTGTCAGCCGTTTCGTTCGGATTAAAAACGATCGCCGTATAGAAAAAGCAGAAGAAAATAATGGCCATTGCATAGAACAGGATATACAAAGGCTGGCCAGGAGACATTGTCGTTGCGATGTCTTTCAGCCAACCCATGTTCTCTGCTGTTCCAAACCAACCACCAAGCGTTGCAGGAAACAGAATAATACTCGATGCAAAGATGGGCGGAATCACACCTGCCATGTTTAGCTTCAACGGCAAATGGCCTTCTTGCCCACCATACATTTTGCGGCCTCTCATTCGCTGAGCATAATGAATTGGGATACGTCTCTGCCCTCTTTCAACGAATACAACAAACGCAATCACCAAGAACACCAGTGCCAACAGAACAAAGGCAGTAATGGCATGCATCGCGCCTGTATTCACCTGCTCAAAGGTTCCACCCAAGGCTGAAGGTAATCCGGCAACGATACCGGCAAAGATAATCAACGAAATACCATTCCCTATGCCGCGCTCGGTGATTTGCTCACCCAGCCACATCAAAAAGATGGTACCGCTGACCAAGGTCGCCACCGCAATAACTTTAAACAAAAAGCCTGGATCAACCACGACAGACATCCCATTGATATTCTGGGATTCCAAGGCAATCGCAACACCCAACGCTTGGAAAGTTGCTAACACAACGGTTCCATAGCGAGTGTATTGTGTGATTTTTCGTCTTCCTGCTTCACCGTCTTTTTTCAACTGCTCCAACGTTGGAGAAACAACGGTCAGCAGTTGCATAATGATCGATGCGGAAATATAAGGCATGATTCCGAGAGCCAGAATGGACAGTCGCTCTAAAGCCCCACCCGAGAACATGTTAAACATGTCTAGGATCGTGCCCTTCTGCTGCTCAAACATGGCAGCCAGCGCAACTGGATCAATCAAAGGAACCGGAATATGAGTCCCCAAACGATAAACGATGAGGGCTCCCAAGACAAAAAAGATTTTTTGACTTAGACCACTTGTACCTGAATTTTCAATTGACTGACTTTTCATAATCAAGCTTCTACTGATCCGCCAGCCGCTTCAATAGCGGCTTTTGCACCAGCGGTTACTTTCAAACCTGAAAGTTTAACAGCCTTAGTCAACTCACCGCTATTAATCACTTTTACCGACTTAATCTTTTCAGAAACTAAATCGGCTGCTTTTAATGCTTGCAAATCGATCACATCTGAATCCACCGAAGACAGTGTATCCAAACGAATTTCAGCCGTAAAAGCGGCTTGTCTAGAGGTAAAGCCGATTTTTGGTAAGCGACGCTGCAAAGGCATTTGACCACCTTCGAAACCAATCTTCGGCATACCACCGGAGCGTGATTTTTGACCTTTATGTCCGCGCCCAGCCATTTTCCCGTTTCCGGAACCTTGACCACGACCTTTACGCTTAGCAAGTTTCTTTTCGCCTTCAGCTGGCTTTAAAGTATTTAAATGCATATTATGCTTCCTCTACTTTAAGCAAATAGGAAACTTTATTGATCATCCCTCTGTTTTCAGGGGTATCAACAACCGCTACAGTTTGGTGCATTTTTCGCAATCCTAGGCCTGCTACACAAGCTTTATGCGCAGGCAGTCGTCCGATTGTGCTTTTAACCAAAGTAACATTGACTAATTTCTTATCTGACATTTTATTCACCTAAAATTTCTTCGACGGACTTACCGCGCTTGGCCGCAATTGATTCCGGGCTACTCATTCCAGTCAAAGCATTAACAGTCGAACGTACAACGTTAACTGGTCGTGTCGTTCCAACGCATTTTGCCAATACGTCTTTCACTCCCGCCGCTTCTAAAACAGCACGCATTGCGCCACCGGCGATAATCCCAGTACCGTCAGATGCCGGCAATAACACGATATTGGCCGCACCTTGCTTGAAGTTGATCGGATACTGCAATGTACCGCCATTCAGGTGGACATCTTTCATGTTACGGCGCGCTTTTTCCATTGCCTTCTTAATTGCAACTGGAACCTCGTTTGCCTTACCACTTCCGTAGCCAACACGACCTTCACCGTCACCAACAACCGTTAGTGCTGAAAAACCGAAGACACGCCCACCTTTTACAACTTTTGCAACTCGGCGAACTGAAACCAGTTTCTCAATAAGTCCGTCTTGACCTTCTTGTAATTCTTTTGAAGACATTGTTATCCCTTCTTTTAAAACTGAAGACCGTTTTCTCGAGCAGAATCTGCTAGAACTTGAACACGACCATGATATTTAAAACCAGAACGGTCAAATGCAACAGACTCAATGCCCGCAGCCTTAGCTTTTTCCGCTATTGACTTACCAACAAGCTTCGCTGCATCTTTGTTTCCACCAAAGGCAACTTGCTTTTTAATTTCTGCTTGGACTGTAGAGCTTGACGCAACAACAGATGAACCATCTGATGAAATGATCTGAGCATAAATATGCTTAGGAGTTCTGTGCACACAAAGGCGTGCTCTATCCTGTGAAGCCAATTTTGCTCGCGTTTTTTTCGCTCTACGAAGTCGGGTAGCTTTCTTATCCATTTATAATCCCAACCTTTATTTCTTCTTAGCTTCTTTGCGCAAGATATATTCATCCGCATATTTAACACCTTTACCTTTATAAGGCTCGGGTGGGCGATAGCCGCGGATTTCGGCAGCAACTTGTCCTACAACTTGCTTATCTGCACCTTTAACTACGATTTCAGTTTGGCTTGGTGTCTCAACAGTAATACCTTCTGGCAACTCATGATTAACCGGGTGAGAAAAACCAAGCGTTAGGTTTAAAACCTTTCCTTGAGCTTGTGCACGGTAACCAACACCAACTAACTGAAGCTTTTTCTCAAAGCCTTCAGAGACACCAACAACCATATTGTTGATAATGGATCTAACCGTTCCGGCTTGAGCCCATGCATTTTTACTATTGCTCTTAGGAGCAACGGTCACTACACCATCTTCCAATGAAATCGTCACAACAGGGTTAAAAGAGTTCGAAAGCGCTCCCTTCGAACCTTTGACCGACACGTCGGACCCCTTTACAGACACTTCAACACCAGATGGCAGAGTGATAGGAGACTTTGCAATTCTAGACATTGTGATCTCCCCTTATGCTACGTAACAAATAATCTCACCGCCGATGCCAGCAGTGCGGGCATCACGATCAGACATAATTCCTTTAGAAGTCGACACAACGGCCACCCCTAAACCACCAATTACTTTCGGCAATTCATTTTTGTTTTTATAAACACGCAAACCTGGACGGCTGACACGTTTTAACATTTCAATGACCGGCTTTCCTTCGAAATACTTCAAATCAACCGACAGTTCTGACTTACCGTTCTTATCACTTACGCTGTATGCGCTAACATACCCTTCACCAGCCAAAACTTTTGCAACAGCAACCTTAACTTTGGAAGAAGGCATAACTACATTTGCATGACCAGCGATTTGGCCATTGCGAATACGGGTTAGCATATCAGCTATTGGATCAGACATACTCATAAATATTTATCCTTACCAACTTGCTTTTCTTAAACCAGGTACATCACCTTTCATTGCTAATTCTCTTAGCATGTTACGTGACAATCCAAACTTTCTATAAACACCATGAGGGCGCCCTGTCAAACGACAACGATTCTGCTGTCTTACAGGTGATGCATTACGTGGCAGTTTCGCCAATTTTTCCATTGCATCCATACGCTCTTCAAAGGTCAAAGACATATCCACTGATGCTTTTTTCAGCTCAGCTCTTTTCGCTGCGTATTTTGCAACGGTCTTTGCTCTTTTCTTTTCTCTTTCAATCATTGATTGCTTTGCCATGGGAAACCTCTACCTTACTTCTTAAATGGGAAATTAAAGGCTTCTAAAAGAGCTTTTGCTTCATCATTTGTCGAAGCAGTCGTCGCAAAGCTGATATCCATCCCGCGGATTTTATCAACCTTCTCAAACTCAATCTCTGGGAAAATGATTTGCTCTTTGATACCTAGATTGTAGTTACCACGACCGTCAAAGGCATTTGCTTTAACACCTTGAAAGTCTCTTACTCGAGGTAAAGCAACATTAATCAGCCTATCCAAAAACTCATACATTCTGGCACCGCGCAAAGTCACTTTACAGCCCAGCGGATAACCATCACGCACTTTAAAGCTTGCAACAGAACGTCTTGCCAATGTACGAATAGCTTTTTGACCAGTAATGGCTTCCATGTCTGATACGGCATTATCCAACACCTTCTTATCAGCAATCGCTTCACCAACACCCATATTGACTGTAATCTTTGTCAACTTAGGAGCCTGCATTACAGACTTATAACCAAATTTTTCTACCAATGAAGATACGATTTGGTCGTTATAAATTTTTTGTAATCTTGCCATATCTCAACCTACTTAAGCGTCTACCAAATTGCCGTTAGACTTAAAGAAACGTTTCTTAACGCCATCTTCGTCACGAACACCAACTCGGTCAGCTTTCTTTGTTTCAGGATTGTATAAAGCAACATTAGAAGCATCAATTGGCATTTCTTTTGAAACAATACCGCCTTGCTCACCCGTCATAGGGTTCGCTTTTACGTGTTTCTTAGCCAAATTAATCCCATCTACTATTAGCTTACCATTTTGCATAACCAGGGAAACAGAGCCTCGTTTACCCTTGTCCTTTCCAGCAATAACGATAACCTCATCACCTTTTTTTAGACGATTCATTATCCGTTCCTTATAAAACTTCTGGAGCCAACGAAACGATTTTCATAAACTTATCGTTACGAAGCTCACGTGTTACTGGGCCAAAAATACGCGTACCAATCGGTTCAAGCTTCGAGCTAAGGATTACTGCCGCATTCCCGTCAAACTTGATCTTAGAACCATCTGGACGTCTTACACCTTGCGCCGTACGCACTACAACCGCATCAAAAACGTCACCTTTCTTGACCTTTCCGCGCGGAGCCGCTTCTTTAACAGCTACCTTAATAACATCACCAACACTTGCGTAACGACGCTTAGAACCGCCCAACACTTTGATACATTGAACTTTTCGCGCGCCACTGTTGTCAGCAACATCAAGCACAGTTTGCATTTGAATCATGATGGAACTCCATCCATAAAATTTAAATAACACAAAAACCGCCAAAACAACTAGTTCCTTCAATAGGCTTGGTTGTTAAGACGGTAAAAAATTTGGGCAATTATATCAGATAAAACTCAAAAGTCTATCACTAAATTATAGTGCAGCTTTTTCGTCAACCGACACGAGAGACCAAGACTTTCTTTTGGAGATAGGCGTACACTCTGAAATAGTCACTCTATCACCAACTCCACAGGCATTATCCGCATCATGCGCCATAACCTTTGTGGATTTTCTCACGAATTTTTTATACTTAGGATGCTTGATATAACGGTTAGTCATAACAACAATTGACTTATCCATACCGTTGCTAACAACAACACCTTGCATTGTACGAGCTTTCTTTTCCATACCAGCCATTCTTATTTACTCACTTTTTGACGAATGATGGTTTTAACTCGAGCAACGGAACGACGAACAGTACGTAGCTGAGCCGTGTTAGACAGCTGGCCTGTCGCATGTTGCATTCTCAAGTTAAACTGTTCTTGCAGAAGATCCAACAAATCTTTTCTCAAATCTTCTACAGATTTTTCTTTCAATTCTGCAGTCATAATCACATCACCGTTCTTGTAACAAATTGTGTTTTAAACGGAAGCTTTGCGGCGGCCAATTCAAAGGCTTCGCGTGCAACAGCTTCATCCACACCTTGCATTTCATAAAGTACGCGTCCTGGCTGCACCTGTGCAACCCAGTATTCGACGCTCCCTTTACCTTTACCCATACGCACTTCTAGGGGCTTATTGGTAATTGGTTTATCAGGAAAAACGCGAATCCAAATTTTCGCACCACGTTTTACTTTACGCGTCATCACTCGACGAGCGGCTTCGATCTGACGTGACGTCATACGACCACGCTCCATCGCTTTCAAGCCGAACTCACCAAAGCTAATTTTGTTACCGACATTTGCAAGACCGCGGTTACGTCCTTTATGTACTTTTCTGAATTTTGTACGTTTTGGCATTAACATAACAACTATTCCCCTTATTTACGGCCTTTCTTGCCTTTCGACTGCTTCTTATCATCATTTACCATTGAGATTTTTTCCAGTTTTTCACCTTTAAAGATCCAAACTTTAACCCCAATTTTCCCGTAAGTGGTGTCAGCTTCGAAAGTGGCATAGTCGATATCCGCACGCAATGTATGCAACGGTACACGACCTTCACGATACCATTCTGCGCGAGCAATCTCAGCACCGTTCAAACGTCCAGAAACATGAACTTTGATGCCTTCAGCACCTAGACGCATTGCATTACTGACCGCACGCTTCATAGCACGTCTGAACTGAATACGCTTTTCCAACTGCTGGGCAATATTTTCCGCTACCAGTTTGGCATCCAATTCAGGTTTTTTAATCTCTTCGATGTTGATATTAACTGGAAGACCTGTTTTAGCAATCAAAGACTGCTTCAACTTTTCAATATCTTCCCCTTTCTTGCCAATAACAACACCAGGTCTGGCCGTATGTACCGTAACACGCACACCATTAGCAACACGCTCGATGTTGATTTGACTCACGGAAGCATGCTTCAATTTCTCATGCAATTCTTTACGAATTTCTACATCACTGATCAGGAAGTCAGAGTAGTTTTTGCTATCTGCATACCAGCGTGCATTCCAATCTTTTGTAATCCCTAAACGGATTCCAACCGGATGAACTTTTTGTCCCATTCTGACTCTCCTTACTTATCGCCAACAGTCACAGTAATATGACTGATGCGTTTTAAGATTCGATTTCCGCGACCTTTCGCTCGCGCGCGCATACGCTTCATAATCGGGCCTTCATTGACATAAGCCGCCGTTACCTTTAGCTCATCAATATCCGCACCTTCGTTATTTTCAGCATTTGCAATCGCCGAGTTCAAAACCTTCCCAATCAATTGAGAAGCTTTTTTGTCGCTGAAAGCCAAAATGTTTACAGCGGTTTCCACATCCTTACCGCGAATCAGATCTGCAACCAGACGCGCTTTCTGAGGAGAAATGCGGGCAAATCTATGAGTAGCACTAACTTGCATAATATTTCTCCTTATCTAGACTTCTTGTCTGCTGCATGACCACGATAAGTACGAGTCATCGAAAATTCACCAAGCTTATGTCCAACCATGTTTTCTGAAACATAGACCGGGATATGCTCTTTACCGTTATGTACTGCAATCGTCAAACCAATCATATCAGGAAGAATCATTGATCTTCTTGACCATGTTTTTATGGGACGTTTATTACCAGATTCTTGTGCCTCCATCACTTTTTTCAACAAGTGATGATCTACAAAAGGTCCTTTTTTAACTGAACGTGGCATAGGGTCCTTCCTTATTTGTTTCTACGACGTACAATCATTTTTTCTGTACGTTTATTACTACGAGTTTTCTTACCTTTCGTCGGAACACCCCATGGCGTAACAGGGTTACGACCACCAGAAGTACGACCTTCACCACCACCGTGAGGGTGATCCACAGGGTTCATAGCCACACCACGAACCGTCGGTCTAACACCTTTCCAACGTTTAGCACCGGCTTTACCTAGCTTTCTCAATGAATGCTCCGGGTTACCAACTTCACCAATTGTCGCGCGACAGTCGGCCAAAATTTTACGCATTTCACCGGAACGTAGCTTAACCAAGACGTAAGCGCCATCGCGGCCAGCAATCTGAGCATAAGCCCCAGCACTTCGCGCGATTTGAGCACCTTTACCAGGTCTCATTTCAAGCGCGTGCACAATCGTACCAACAGGAATATTGCGCAACGGAAGTGCATTACCCGCTTTAATTGAAACATGTTCACCTGATTCAATTGGATCACCAGCCTTCACATGTCTAGGCGCTAGAATATAGCGTCTTTCACCGTCTGAATATTTCAGCAGAGCGATGTGTGCTGTGCGATTTGGATCATATTCCAAACGCTCCACAACAGCGGTTACGCCGTCTTTATTACGCTTAAAGTCTACTTGACGATAATGCTGCTTATGACCTCCACCTTGGTGTCTAACAGTAATGCGTCCGTTCGAGTTTCTACCACCTGATTTCGATTTCTTTTCAAGTAGGGCTGCATGCGGCTTACCTTTATGTAAATCCGGCTCAACAACACTTACAACAAAACGACGGCCAGGCGAAGTAGGTTTTGATTTTTTAATAATTGCCATGACAACCTCTCTTATTCTGCGCCAACAAAGTCAATTTCTTGACCCGGCACTAAGCGAACGATAGCTTTTCTCACGCCATTACGCTTTCCAACCCGGCCTCTAAAGACTTTTGTTTTGCCCTTAATATTGATCATATTGACCGACTGAACCTTTACGTCAAACAACTCTTCTACGGCTTGCTTAACTTCAGGCTTTGTCGCACCCGGTATGACTTTAAACACATACTGCTCGGATGAATCCGCCATCAAAGCTGATTTTTCCGAAACATGAGGAGCCAATAACACTTTTAGCAAACGTTCCTTACTCATCCCAACTTCTCCTCAAGCTGCTTAACCGCACCTTGCGTTACGACAATCGACTTAAACCCAACCAAGCTGACCGGATCAATGGAAGCCACATCACAAACATCCGCATGATATAAATTGCGCGCAGAAAGGTATAGATATTCGTCAAAACCTTCTGTAATCACCAAGGCATCTTTCAAATCAAGTGTTGCTAACTTAGCAACAAATTCTTTTGTCTTAGGCGCTTCAACCTTAAAGTCATCCACAACAACCAATCGATCTGTTCGTACCAACTCAGAAAAAATTGATTTCATGGCACCGCGATACATCTTCTTATTCACTTTCTGAGAAAAATCACGATTATGCCCAGGAAAGGCACGACCACCACCAACCCAAATTGGGCTACGAGACGTACCTGCACGCGCGCGACCGGACCCTTTTTGAGCCCATGGCTTTGCACCGCCACCGCTTACAGCGGAACGATTCTTTTGGCCTTTCGTACCAGAACGTGCGCCTGCCATATAGGCATTAACCACCTGGTGAACAAGAGATTCATTAAATTCAACACCGAAAACGTCATCAGAAACGTTAACCGCCCCTGTTTCTTTTCCACTGGCTAGCTCTATTAATTTCAAATCCATCGTGCCCACCTTACTTAATTGCCTTGCGAACAATCACAGTGCTACCTTTCGCTCCAGGCAAAGCACCTTTAATCATTAGCAATGAATTTTCAACATCAACTTTAACCAATTCAAGATTTTGAGTGGTTTGCTTGACGTTACCCATGTGACCAGCCATTTTCTTACCTTTGAAGACTCGTCCAGGAGTCTGGTTTTGACCGATCGAACCAGGAGCACGGTGAGAAATAGAGTTACCGTGAGTTGCGTCTTGCATTTTGAAATTATGACGCTTCACACCACCTTGGAAACCTTTACCTTTAGTTGTACCGGTAACGTCCACCAAAGCGACTTCTGAAAACTTTTCTACTGTAATTTCAGAACCAGGCTCTAAACCTTCAACCTCTGAAACATCTTCCAATCTAAACTCCCACAGACCCACACCGGCTTCAACACCGGCCTTAGCAAAATGCCCTGCCGCAGGCTTAGTCACACGCCCAGCGTGTTTAGAGCCAAACGTTACCTGAACAGCATCATAACCATCAGACAAATCATTTTTAATCTGTGTAACACGGTTTGGAGTTACCTCAACAACCGTCACTGGAGTCGATACACCATCCTCGTTAAAAATACGAGTCATACCAATTTTGGTACCTACAACACCAATACCCATATCGTTACCTCATTATTATTTACTCACTAACCATTACGATTGATGGTTAATGCCAACCAAGACAATTTTATTATCTCAGCTCCAGCTGTACGTCCACACCAGCTGCCAGATCCAACTTCATCAACGCATCAACGGTTTTATCCGTTGGGTCAACGATATCAAGCAAACGTTTGTGCGTACGAATTTCATATTGATCTCTCGCATCTTTATTAACATGCGGAGAAATCAGTACTGTAAAACGCTCTTTTCGAGTAGGCATAGGGATAGGCCCCTTAACTTGAGCACCGGTTCTTTTAGCAGTCTCCGTGATCTCACGAGCAGACTGATCAATCAAACGATGATCAAATGCCTTCAAGCGAATTCGAATATTTTGAGTCGCCATAACATCTTTTTCTCATATTACAAAAAAAGAAAAGCAGTGGTGTGATTAACAGACCACTGCTCACTAAGGATGCGGATTGTAACAATAATCCAATTTAATATCAAGCAATTATTCAACTGCTTGAGTTAAATTTTATTATTCAATAATTTTAGCTACAACACCTGCACCAACTGTACGTCCACCTTCACGAATCGCGAAACGTAGACCTTCGTTCATTGCGATCGGGTTGATCAACTCGACAGTCATTTGTACGTTATCACCAGGCATAACCATTTCAGTTCCGGCTGGCAATTCACATGCACCTGTTACGTCCGTTGTACGGAAGTAGAACTGTGGACGGTAACCTTGGAAGAATGGTGTGTGACGACCACCTTCATCTTTGGACAACACGTATACTTCTGCTTCGAACTTGGTGTGTGGTGTAACCGTACCTTTGTGTGCTAGTACTTGACCACGCTCGATGTCTTCACGCTTAGTACCACGCAATAGGATACCAACGTTGTCACCGGCTTCACCTTGATCCAGAAGCTTACGGAACATTTCTACACCAGTAACGGTTGTCGTTGTCGTTGGGCGGATACCGACGATTTCGATTTCTTCACCAACTTTTACAACACCGGTTTCAACACGACCGGTTGCAACGGTACCACGACCTTGAATGGAGAAGATGTCTTCTACTGGCATCAAGAATGGCTTGTCTGTTTCACGCTCTGGTGTCGGAATGTATTCGTCCAATGCATCAACCAAACGACCGATCGATGGTTCACCGATTTCAGAAGTGTCGCCTTCGATGGCTTTAAGTGCAGACCCCATGATAACTGGCGTGTCATCACCTGGGAAATCGTAGGTATCTAGAAGCTCACGAACTTCCATTTCAACCAATTCTAGCAATTCTTCATCATCAACCATGTCGGCTTTGTTTAGGTATACAACGATGTATGGTACACCTACCTGACGAGATAGCAGGATGTGCTCACGCGTTTGCGGCATTGGGCCATCGGCTGCGGAACAGACTAGGATTGCGCCGTCCATTTGAGCGGCACCTGTGATCATGTTTTTAACATAGTCGGCGTGACCTGGGCAGTCTACGTGTGCGTAGTGACGCGTTTCTGATTCATACTCAACGTGTGCTGTTGAGATGGTGATACCACGTTCACGCTCTTCTGGTGCGTTGTCGATGTTAGCGTAGTCTTTCGCTTCGCCACCGAACTTCTTACCTTGTACAATTGTTAGCGCCGCCGTAAGAGTTGTCTTACCATGGTCAACGTGACCAATCGTACCAACGTTTACGTGCGGCTTACTACGTTCAAACTTTTCCTTTGCCATTTTTAAAGTCCTATTTTTTTAAATAAGTTAAATTATTCGCCTTTTTTGGCCTTAGCAATAATCTCTTCTTGAATATTGGCTGGTGCGTCCGAGTATTTATCGAACACCATGCTGTATGAAGCTCGACCTTGAGTCAACGAGCGCAACTGAGTGGCATAACCAAACATCTCAGCCAACGGTACTTCCGCTTTCAATTTCTTACCGGTCGGAATATCTTCCATGCTTTGAACCAAACCACGACGACGATTCAAATCACCCATTACATCCCCCATATACTCTTCAGGGGTTGTCACTTCAACCGCCATCATTGGTTCAAGGATCACAGGGTTAGCCGTCACGACACCGTTCTTAATACCCATACTGGCGGCCACACGGAATGCCGTCTCATTCGAGTCAACATCGTGATAAGAACCGTCAAACAAAGTCACTTTCACATCCACCATCGGATAACCGGCAATAACACCGTTCTCAAGTTGTTCCTGACAACCTTTTTCGACAGCAGGGATATATTCTCTTGGAACCACACCACCGACAATTGCATTCACAAACTCAAAACCAGCGCCCGCTTCTTCTTGCGGCTCAATCTTCAGGACAACATGACCGTACTGACCACGACCACCGGACTGACGAACAAACTTACCTTCGGCTTCAACGGCTGTTTTAATCGTTTCACGATACGAAACCTGTGGTGCACCAATATTGGCTTCCACATTAAATTCACGCTTCATACGATCAACCAGAATATCTAGGTGCAACTCACCCATACCGGACATAATTGTCTGCCCAGTTTCCTCGTCCGTGTGAACACGGAAAGAAGGATCTTCTGCAGCAAGCTTCTGCAAGGCAATACCCATTTTTTCTTGGTCCGCTTTGGTTTTCGGCTCAACTGCGATTGAGATAACCGGCTCAGGAAATTCCATACGCTCTAGAATGATCTTCGCGCTTCCATCACACAGCGTATCACCAGTGGTTGTATCTTTTAGACCAACCGCACAAGCGATATCCCCAGCACGAACTTCCTTAATCTCTTCACGCGAGTTCGCATGCATCTGCAAGATACGACCAACACGCTCACGCTTATCTTTCACGGTATTATAAACAGGGCTACCGGCTTCCAGAACACCTGAATAAACACGGAAGAATGTCAACGTCCCGACATAAGGGTCCGTCATAATCTTAAAGGCCAATGCGGCAAACGGCTCATCATCAGATGACTTACGGGTCGCCTTTTCACCATTTTCCAATTCACCTTCAATCGCAGGTACATCAACTGGAGACGGCATATAATCAATAACGGCATCCAAAAGCGCTTGAACACCTTTGTTTTTAAAAGCCGTACCGCAGAACATTGGAACGATCTCAACATCAATACAGCGCTGACGAATACCGGCTTTAATTTCCTCTTCGGAAAGCTCACCTTCTTCCAAATACTTATCCATCAACTCTTCAGACGATTCGGCCGCCGCTTCAATCATCGCTTCGCGATATTCTTCAGCTTGATCCTGCAATTCAGCTGGAATATCTTCATAGGTAAATTCCATACCCATGTTTTCTTCTTTCCAGTAAATCGCTTTCATCTTAACAAGATCAATGACACCCTTGAACTCTTCTTCAGCGCCAATTGGCAACTGCATTGGAACCGGCATCGCACCTAAGCGCGTCTTAACCTGCTCAACCACATTAAAAAAGTTCGCTCCAGAACGGTCCATCTTGTTGACAAAGCCCATGCGTGGCACGCCATACTTATCCGCTTGACGCCAAACTGTTTCAGACTGAGGCTCAACCCCGCCAACTGAACAGAAACACGTGACCGCGCCATCCAATACTCGCAAGGAACGCTCTACTTCAATCGTGAAGTCAACGTGACCCGGAGTATCGATGATATTAACGCGGTGTTCAGGGTATTGTTGAGCCATACCACTCCAGAAAGTGGTCGTGGCAGCGGAAGTGATTGTAATCCCTCTTTCCTGCTCTTGTTCCATCCAGTCCATGGCTGCACCACCGTCATGGACTTCACCAATCTTATGAGAAACACCTGTGTAAAACAAAATACGCTCTGTCGTTGTTGTTTTACCAGCATCAATATGCGCCATGATACCAATGTTACGATATCTGTTTAAGGGGGTTTTACGTGCCACTTTAATAAACCTTTTGTTTGAATATAAATAATAAAGGCCCACTTACGGGCCCAATTTAGATTACCAACGGAAATGCGAGAAAGCTTTGTTCGCTTCCGCCATTCGGTGGGTATCTTCTTTCTTCTTAATCGCGGAGCCGCGATTTTCCAAAGCGTCAGACAACTCACCTGCCAGGCGCAACATCATGCCTTTCTCACTGCGCTTTCTGGCCGCTTCAACAACCCATCTCATTGCCAAAGCTGTTTTACGTTCCGGTCTTACTTCAACAGGAACCTGATAGGTAGCACCACCTACTCGGCGAGACTTTACTTCAACCATTGGTCCAACATTTTCCAATGCTTCTCTCAAAAGCCCAGCATGCTCTCCGCCTTTTTTTCTTTCAACCACGATATCCAGTGCGTCATAAACAATTTTTTCAGCAACGGCTTTCTTTCCGCTGACCATAATCATGTTTACAAACTTGGTTAAAGTGGTATCACCGAACTTAGGATCCGGTAATACTTGTCTTTTAGGTATTTCTCTTCTTCTTGCCATTCTTACTCTTCCGGTATAAATTTACACTAAACAATTGCAAAACGTATGTTTAAGGATTAACCCTTAGGACGCTTCGCACCGTACTTAGAACGACCTTGTTTACGACCATCAACACCTGCGCAGTCCAAAGAACCACGAACAGTATGATAACGCACACCAGGTAAGTCTTTTACACGACCACCGCGAATTAGGATCACGGAGTGTTCTTGCAGATTGTGACCTTCACCACCGATATAACTTGAAACTTCATATCCGTTAGTCAAGCGCACACGTGCAACTTTACGTAGGGCAGAGTTAGGCTTTTTAGGGGTTGTTGTATAAACACGCGTACAAACACCACGACGCTGAGGACATGCCTCTAACGCACGAACGTTTGATTTTTTCGGTTTATCCTTACGCGGCTTACGCACCAACTGGTTAATAGTAGCCATTACTTCTCACTCCATATTAAGACTTTCAAAACATCTTAAATTATCAAAAATCATCGCGACACTAAAACGCCACGAATAAGGTTGTGGGATTTTAGAGATCCCACGTTACATTGTCAAGTATAAGTTAATGAAATTATTCAATGAATTTCAAACTTATTCCGACACTTCGGTTACAGACGAATCTTCTTCTACCATCTCTGGTTGAACTGTTTCATCATCCTGTGCATCCATGAAAGCGGTTAGCTCTCTCTGGGTTTTTTCATTCGCCTCTTTTCTGGCTTGGTGATATGCAAAACCGGTACCGGCAGGAATCAGGCGTCCCACAATTACATTCTCTTTCAAGCCGACCAGCTTATCTTCTTTACCGCTGACAGCCGCTTCCGTCAGAACGCGGGTAGTCTCTTGGAAAGAAGCCGCCGAGATGAAGGACTCCGTTGCCAAAGAGGCTTTGGTAATCCCCAAAAGCACTCTCTGAAAGCTTGCTTCAACATTACCTTCTGTCGTAGCCCCCTCATTCAACTCAAGCACTCTTGCAAACTCGGCTTGCTCGCCTTTAATCAAGCCCGTATCACCGGAGGCCTTAATTTCAACCTTACGCAGCATTTGGCGAACCACTGTTTCAATGTGCTTATCATTAATGCGAACACCTTGCAGGCGATAAACATCTTGTACTTCATCAACGATGTATTTCGTCAACTCCTCAACGCCCAGCAATCGAAGAATATCATGTGGGTTTGGATTACCATCCACAATAACATCCCCTTTTTCAACGCGCTCACCTTCGAACACATCAACACTACGCCATTTCGGAATCAACGTTTCATGTTGCTCGCCACTGTCTTGTGTAATGACCAGACGCTGTTTACCTTTGGTTTCTTTACCAAAGCCGACCACACCGGAAACTTCCGCCATAATAGCAGGCTCTTTTGGAATACGCGCTTCGAACAAGTCCGCCACTCGAGGTAGACCACCCGTAATATCTTTTGTTTTGGAAGATTCCTGAGGGATTCTCGCCAAGATATCACCGCCACCGACTTTATCAGCTTGGTTCACCACAACGATTGAGTTTTCTGGCAAATAATAAATCGCTGGCGTTTGAGTACCCGGGAACGGAACCACTTCACCGGTTTCATCCACCAACTGAATATAAGGTCTGGCTTCCTTCGTAGCAGAAGATCGTTCTTTGGCACTCTTAACAACATGCGTCGTTAAGCCAGTCAATTCGTCGGTATGTTCTTCAACAGCGCCTTCAAAGTTCCCGAACTGAATTTCACCTTCCGCTTCAGTAATAACTGGGTGCGTATGCGCATCCCAAGTAGCCAATACTTTACCGGAAGTTGCATCCGTACCATCCTCAACATTCAAGACAGAACCGTAAGGAATTTTGTACCGCTCTTTCTCACGACCCATCGAATCCAAAATGGAGATTTCACCAGAACGTGACGTTACAACCAGTTGGTTTTCTGAGTTTTGAATGGTTTTAAGGTTGTCAAATTTGACCTTACCTTCGTGCTTCACTTCAACCTGGCTTTGCGCCGTTGAAGCGGACGCCGTACCACCGATGTGGAAAGTACGCATGGTCAGCTGAGTACCCGGTTCACCAATGGACTGTGCCGCCATAACACCGACCGCTTCACCCAAGTTCACCATGTGACCTCTAGCCAAATCGCGTCCATAACATTTTTGACAGATACCGAATTTGGTTTCACATGTGATTGGCGAACGCACCTTGACAGAATCCACACCGGATTCATCAATCAATTTAACCAAGCGCTCATCCAACAGCGTTCCATTGGCCACAATCACTTCGCCATCCAAAGCAAGTACATCTTCAGCAACCACGCGCCCTAGAATACGTTCTTTCAACTCTTCAACAACTTCACCACCTTCAACATGAGGGGCCATAGTGATGCCGGCATTCGTACCACAGTCTGCTTCTGTCACAACAACATCTTGCGCAACATCCACCAAACGACGTGTTAGATAACCGGAGTTGGCTGTTTTCAAGGCTGTATCCGCCAAACCCTTACGTGCACCGTGCGTCGAGATAAAGTACTGCAAGACGTTCAAGCCTTCACGGAAGTTAGCGGTGATAGGTGTTTCGATGATGGAACCATCCGGCTTCGCCATCAAACCACGCATACCGCCAAGCTGACGCATCTGCGCAACGGAACCACGCGCCCCAGAATCGGCCATCATATAGACCGAGTTAAAGGAGGTTTGCTGAACTTCCTTACCTTCCGAATCCGTTACTGTTTCAAACTGCAGCTCATCCATCATGGACTTGGTAACCAACTCATTGGTATGCGACCAAATATCCACAACCTTGTTATAACGCTCGCCTTCTGTAACCAGGCCTTGCGCAAACTGCTTTTGAATCTCTGCAACCTGATCATCAGCGCGTTCAATAATCGGCGCTTTATCATCTGGAATCAACATATCGTCAGAACAGAAAGACAAACCAGCCAAAGTCGACCATTTAAAGCCGGCATACATGAGCTGATCCGCAAAAATAACGGTCTCTTTTGGCCCCAATAAACGGTAGCAAGTATTCAATGCCTTAGAAATGTTCTTTTTGGTCAAGTTCAAGTTCAACAAGTCAAAACTTAAGCCCTTCGGCAGAATGCTTAACAACAATGCTCGACCAGCCGTCGTATCCACCAAGCCTTTTTTAACGGACTCGACACCTACATCGTCAATGACCGTCTCTTCTATTTTCAGTTTGATCTTGGTATGAACGTGGACAGCACCCGCTTCCATGGCGCGCTGAACCTCCATCCAATTTGAAAATGCTTTCCCTTCACCAATCGCATTCACACGTTCACGCGTAATGTAATAAAGACCCAAGACAACGTCCTGAGACGGCACGATGATCGGATCACCATTCGCAGGTGACAAGAGGTTATTAGTGGACATCATTAACGTCCGCGCTTCCAACTGCGCTTCCAACGACAACGGAACGTGTACGGCCATTTGGTCACCATCGAAGTCGGCGTTAAAGGCCGAACACACCAATGGGTGCAAATTGATCGCTTTACCTTCGATCAGGACCGGCTCAAACGCCTGAATACCCAATCTGTGCAATGTCGGAGCACGGTTCAAAAGAACCGGGTGTTCACGAATCACTTCATCCAAGACATCCCATACTTCCGGCAAGCCTTGCTCAACCATTTTTTTGGCGGCTTTAATGGTGGTTGCCAGACCACGTTTTTGCAATTTACTGAAAATAAATGGCTTAAACAGTTCCAATGCCATTTTTTTCGGCAAACCACACTGGTGAAGGCGTAAAGACGGCCCGACCACGATAACCGAACGGCCCGAGTAATCCACACGCTTACCAAGCAAGTTTTGACGGAAACGGCCTTGTTTACCTTTGATCATATCCGCCAAGGATTTCAACTGGCGCTTATTCGTACCGGTTACGGCACGACCACGACGGCCGTTATCCAACATCGAGTCAACCGACTCCTGAAGCATACGTTTTTCGTTTCGAACGATAATGTCCGGCGCCATTAAATCCAACAGGCGCTTCAAACGGTTGTTACGGTTAATGACACGACGATATAAATCATTCAAATCGGAAGTCGCGAAACGACCACCGTCCAAAGGAACCAAAGGTCTCAACTCGGGTGGCAATACTGGCAGTACGTCCAAAATCATCCACTCTGGCTTATTACCCGATTGAATAAAAGAATCGATTAACTTCAAACGCTTTGAAATCTTTTTCTGCTTGGTCTCAGAGCTGGTGGCATCCATTTCTTCACGCAGACGAGTCGCCTCCGCATCCAAATCGATGGATTGCAGCATTTTCTTAATGGCTTCCGCACCCATTTGCGCTTCAAACTCATCACCATACTCATCCATGGCATCCAAGTATTCTTCTTCGCTCAACAGCTGCCACGGCTCCAACGGCGTCAAACCAGGATCGACAACCATAAAGGCTTCGAAATACAGAACCGCCTCAATTTCTTTCAGTGTCATATCCAGCATCAAGCCGATACGGGATGGCAAAGACTTCAAGAACCAAATATGTGCAACGGAAGTGGCTAGGTCAATATGCCCCATACGCTCACGACGCACCTTGGATTGCGTGACTTCAACACCACATTTTTCACAAATGACGCCGCGATGCTTCAAGCGCTTATATTTACCACACAAGCACTCATAATCACGAATTGGCCCGAAAATTTTGGCACAGAAAAGCCCATCTCTTTCCGGCTTGAACGTACGGTAGTTAATGGTTTCCGGTTTTTTGACTTCGCCATAAGACCAAGAACGAATCTTTTCCGGTGAAGCAAGTGTAACTTTAATCGTATCGAATTCATTCGATACATTTTGTTTTTTCAGGAATCCTAACAAATCTTTCATTATTCTTGCTCCAACTCAATATCAATACCCAAAGCGCGAATTTCTTTGCGCAATACGCTAAACGACTCTGGAATACCAGGTTCCATATACTCGTTACCATCGACAATGTTTTTATACATTTTAGTACGCCCGTTTAAGTCATCCGACTTCACCGTCAACATCTCTTGCAATGTAAAGGCCGCACCGTAAGCTTCCAATGCCCAAACCTCCATCTCACCGAAACGCTGACCACCAAACTGGGCTTTACCACCCAATGGCTGCTGAGTAACCAGACTGTAAGGTCCAGTTGAACGCGCGTGCATTTTATCATCGACCAAGTGGTTCAATTTCAAGTAGTACATGTAACCAACTGTCACCGGACGATCAAATTCTTGACCCGTCACACCATCAAACAGTGTCATTTGTCCAGATTCAGGCAAATCAGCCAAACGTAGAAGCGACTTAATTTGACCTTCCGAAGCCCCGTCAAATACCGGGGAAGCCATTGGAACACCTTTACGCAAGTTACCCGCCAGCTCAATAATTTCAGCATCACTTAGGCTATCGAAGTCAACGCTTTGACCCTGTGTTTCGTTATAGATTTGATGTAAGAAACCTTTCAGCTCCTTAATGTCAGCTTGCTGTTCCAGCATGACATTGATCTTTTCGCCCAGGCCTGCCGCGGCCAAGCCTAGGTGAGTTTCCAAGATTTGCCCGACGTTCATACGAGACGGAACACCCAGAGGGTTCAAGCAGATATCGACCGGACGCCCGGTTTCATCATAAGGCATGTCTTCAACAGGACAGATTCGAGAGATAACACCCTTGTTCCCGTGACGACCGGCCATTTTATCACCCGGTTGAATGCGACGTTTGACCGCCACATACACTTTTACCATCTTCGAAACACCCGGCTGCAAATCATCGCCTTGTGTTAGCTTTTTCTTCTTCTCTTCGAACGCATTGTTCAATTCTTCTTTCTTCAACACCAGTTGTTTTTCTAGCGCCTCTAAGTGATTGACCAATTCTTCGTCTTTCAAGTTCAGACCGAACCATTTTTCAGTCGGTAAATCTGCAAGCATTTCGGCTGTGACGGCTTTACCATCAACCAGCTTTTTGCCAACTATCATCTGCTCAATTCGTCTCAGGGTATCGACTTCCAAAATTTTATATTGCTCGTCGATATCTTTACGAACACGCTGCAACTCATCTTCCTGAATCGCCATAGCTCGCGCATCTTTCTTAACGCCTTCACGGGTGAAGACCTGAACATCAATAACCGTTCCTTCAACGCCTTTACCAACACGCAAAGACGTATCTTTAACGTCGGATGCTTTCTCACCGAAAATCGCACGTAGAAGCTTTTCTTCCGGCGTCAACTGGGTTTCACCTTTTGGCGTCACCTTACCAACCAGAATATCGCCCTGCTTCACTTCCGCGCCGACATACACGATGCCAGACTCGTCCAAGCGAGACAACGCCGCTTCACCGACATTCGGAATATCGGATGTAACCTCTTCCGGCCCGAGTTTGGTATCACGCGCCAAACACGTCAACTCTTCAATGTGAATGGACGTATAACGGTCTTCTTGAACCACGCGTTCGGAAACCAAAATGGAATCCTCAAAGTTGTAACCATTCCAAGGCATAAACGCGATGCGCATATTTTGACCAATGGCCAGTTCACCCAAATCGGTAGAAGGCCCATCAGCCAAAACATCACCGCGAGACACGGCGTCACCGGCTTTCACGATTGGCTTTTGGTTGATACAAGTGTTTTGGTTCGAACGCTGATATTTGATCAGGTTATAAATATCCACACCGGTCTCACCGACAGCGATTTCATCCTGATTCGCACGCACGACAATACGGGCGGCATCAGCGGAAACGACTTCACCGCCACGATTGGCAATCACCGTTACACCCGAGTCAATGGCAACGGTTTTTTCAATCCCGGTCCCAACCAAAGGCTTATCGGCGCGCAATGTTGGCACGGCCTGACGCTGCATGTTAGAGCCCATCAAGGCACGGTTAGCATCATCGTGTTCCAGGAATGGAATCAAGGACGCCGCCACCGAAACGATTTGCTTCGGCGAAACATCCATATAATCGATGTCTTTAGACGAGGCTAAAATGGTTTCATTTTTATGTCTCGCCGTCACCAACTCATCGGTCAGATGGTTCTTTTCATCTGTTGCCGCACTGGCCTGAGCGATGACGTACTGCGCTTCATCAATCGCAGAAACATATTCGACTTCATCGGTAACTTTACCGTCCACAACCTTGCGGTAAGGTGTTTCTAAAAAGCCATACTTATTGGTTTTTGCATAAATCGCCAAAGTATTAATCAGACCGATATTTGGTCCTTCAGGCGTTTCGATCGGGCACACACGTCCATAGTGCGTCGGGTGAACGTCACGCACTTCAAAACCAGCACGCTCGCGCGTTAGACCGCCAGGCCCCAAGGCCGAAACACGACGTTTGTGGGTGACCTCGGATAGCGGGTTCACCTGGTCCATAAACTGAGAAAGTTGGCTGGAGCCAAAGAATTCTTTAATGGCAGCCGAAACCGGCTTAGCGTTAATCAAGTCCTGCGGTAACAACCCATCGGTTTCCGCTTGGTTCAAACGCTCTTTTACAGCACGTTCAACACGTACTAAACCGACACGGAAAGCATTTTCAGCCATTTCACCCACGGCACGAATACGACGATTACCCAACGTATCAATATCATCAATAGTGCTCAAGCCATTACGGATATTCAACAACTCTTTAACCACATCAACAATGTCTTCGTTTTCAAGAACCAAACTGCCATCATTGTCTTTACGACCCAAACGACGGTTTAATTTCATACGACCAACAGAAGACAAGTCATAGCGCGAATCATCAAAGAATAAGCTGTTAAACAACGCTTCAGAAGACTCTTTCGTCGGCGGCTCACCTGGGCGCATCATACGATAAATTTCAATTTGCGCTTCTAATTGTGAAGTGGTGGTGTCCAGGTTCAGCGTATCGGAAATATAAGCACCATTTTCCAAGTCATCAATAAACAGAACTTTAAAGGACAACCCTTTGATGCCTTTGATGGTTTCCACCAGGTCTGCCGTCATGACTTCATTCGCACGAGCCACCAACTCACCGGTTTCTTCATTCATAATCCCGGAAGACAGAACCTTACCGACCAGAAACTCATCCGGGACGATAATCGATTTAATTTTCGCTTCTTGTAACTGCTTAACAGTGCGCGCCGTAATTTTCTTCCCGGCTTTTACGAACACTTCTTTACCATCGGTAATATCAAACGCTGCAGACTGACCTTTTAGCTGTTCCGGTACCAGTTTCATGACAAACTTGCCAGACTTGTAGCTAATCTCTGAATGATCAAAGAAGGTATCCAAAACCTCTTCTGTCGAGAAGCCCATGGCGCGGAAGATGACGGAAACCGGTAGCTTACGACGACGGTCAATTCGAACAAATACACAATCGTTGTGATCAAATTCAAAATCCAACCAAGAACCACGGTATGGAATAATACGGGCGTTAAACAGCACTTTACCGGAAGAGTGAGACTTACCGCGATCGCTGTCAAAAATAACCCCTGGAGAACGGTGCAACTGAGTCACAATAACTCGCTCAGTACCGTTAATAACAAAGGTGCCGTTTTCCGTCATCAACGGAACATCGCCTAGATACACTTCCTGCTCTTTAACATCCTTAACAGGGCGTTTACCCGCTGGTGCATCTTTATCAAACAACACCAAACGCATCTTAACGCGCAATGGCGAAGAATAAGTGACACCGCGTTGCTTACATTCTTTTACGTCAAACTCAGGTTGACCCATCGTATAACTGACATATTCTAAATCCGCTGTACCCGCTACACCATGAATCGGGAAAACGGAAGAAAAAGCAGCATGCAAACCGACTGGATCACGCTCCAGCGGCTTTTTATCAACTTGCAAAAACTCTTTAAAAGACTCTTTCTGCAAAGAAAGAAGATATGGAACTTCCAGAATAGAAGGTCGTCTCGCAAAATCTTTACGAATACGTTTCTTTTCAGTTAAAGAATAGGCCATCAATTACCCCAACATTCGACTAAATTAAAGGAAGAAAAAGTCTTCCCAAAAAATGCATAAAACTGTAATAACAGCGGCTTGCAACAGCCTTCCTATTGATTACACTTTTACACACTACCATAAACAACAAAAGGCCGACGCAAAGCGCCAGCCATTTTTCATGCTACAAGAGCGGAATTGAAAGTCTTACTTAACTTCGACTTCAATTCCAGCTTCTTTAAGATCGTTAGCAAGTGCTTCTGCTTCTTCTTTAGAAACACCTTCTTTAAGCGTGAACGGAGCGCTTTCAACGGCTTCTTTAGCTTCTTTAAGCCCAAGACCCGTTGCACCACGAACGGCTTTGATCGCAGCCACTTTATTGTCACCAGCGCCAGTAAGAACAACGTCAAACTCAGTTTTCTCTTCTGCCGCACCGCCAGCGTCGCCAGCAGGACCAGCTACTGCAACAGCCGCTGCAGATACGCCAAATTTTTCTTCCATTGCTTCAACAAGTTCAACAACTTCCATTACGGACATGTTAGCAACAGCTTCTAAAATATCTTCTTTTGTAATTGCCATTTTTATTTCCTTAAATTAATAATTTCGAATCAAGCGATTAGGCCGCTTCTTCTTTTTGCTCTTTAACAGCAACAAGACCGCGTGCCAATTTAGCCACAGGCTCTTTCATGACATACAACAACTTGCTCAAGGCTTCGTCGTAAGTCGGTAGTGCTGCAATAGCAGACAACTGACCAGCATCTAGAACGCCATCACCAATGGACAATGACTTCACAACCAAAGCTTCATTCGTTTTTGCGAAATCTTTGAAAACACGCGCTGCATTCCCTAACTCTTCTCCAGAGAAAGCAAAGATCAACGGACCGGAAAAAGTGTCGGCCATGTCTTCAAATTTTGTTCCCGCCACAGCACGACGAATCAATGTATTTTTCACAACTCGAATTGATACATTGGCTTCACGTGCTTTAGAACGAAGTTCGGTTAATTGCTCAACAGTCAATCCGCGATATTCAGCCGCAACCAATGAACCCGCTTCCGCTGCAATCGCAGAAACTTCTTCAACAACGGCTTTTTTATCTTCGATTTTGAGTGCCATATAACCTCCAAAACAGTTTGGTCAGAAACCAAACTCCTCCATCTACGTAGGCTTAAATCTATTAAGAATGTGCTTCACATTCGCCTACGGTCTGCGATGGGCACTCGCTTAACTTAAGGAGCCCCAATTCGCACTTCTGCAAAATGCAGAAATTCTTACAAAGTTGATTGATCAATCAACAAACCCGGCCCCATTGTGCTGGAAACACTGACTTTTTTCATGTAAGTCCCTTTCGCAGCAGCTGGCTTAGCTTTGTTCAAATCTTCAATCAACGCATTCAAATTTTCTTTCAGTTTTTCCGGTGCAAAATCCACCTTACCAATGGATGCATGAACGATACCGGCTTTATCAGCGCGGAAACGAACCTGACCGGATTTAGCGTTTTTGATTGCCCCGACAACGTCCGGCGTAACCGTTCCGGTTTTTGGGTTTGGCATCAAACCTCTTGGCCCCAATACCTGACCAAGCATACCAACCACACGCATCGCATCCGGAGACGCGATGACCACGTCAAAATCCATCATGCCGCCTTTAATTTCAGCTGCCAACTCATCCATACCAACGAAGTCCGCACCGGCTTCTTTCGCCGCTTCAGCATTCCCTTCGCCTGTAAAGACGGCAACACGCACATCTTTACCCGTACCATTCGGCATAACCGTCGCACCACGAACAACCTGATCGGATTTACGAGGATCAATACCCAATTTAATGGAAACATCTACTGATTCAACAAATTTCGCTGTTGCCAACTCGGATACCAATGAAAAACCTTCTAAAGCATCATAAGCCTTCAGGGCATCAAGTTTTTCAGCATAAAGCTTTTGTTTTTTCGTCAACTTTGCCATCTTCGATTACCCCTCTACATTCAAGCCCATGCTACGAGCGGAACCAGCAATGATTTTCACTGCGGCATCCAAATCGTTTGCATTCAAATCGGCCATTTTGGCGTTTGCAATTTCTTCCAACTGCGCACGCGTTACTGTTCCAACCTTATCCATATTTGGAACACCAGACCCTTTAGCAATACCGGCCGCTTTTTTCAGCAGGATAGACGCTGGTGGTGTTTTGGTAATGAACGTAAAGCTACGATCGTTATAAACCGTAATAACAACCGGAACAGGCAAGTTCTTTTCAAGGGATTGAGTCTGTGCATTAAATGCTTTACAGAACTCCATGATGTTCACACCGTGCTGACCCAAAGCAGGACCAACCGGTGGACTAGGGTTTGCATTTCCCGCAGGAACCTGCAACTTGATATAGGCTTCAATCTTCTTAGCCATGTCTTTCTCCTTGTGGGTATAACGTCTTTCGACTTCCCAGGGTTAAAAACTCCAGCGCTTAGCAGCGCCGGACATTAATTCTTTTCGACCTGAGTAAACTCAAGCTCAACCGGCGTAGAACGCCCAAAAATAAGCACGGAGACCTGTAACTTATTCTTATCGTAATCCACTTCCTCAACAACCGCTTCAAAGTCATTGAACGGGCCATCAATAACACGAACCATTTCGCCCGGTTCGTAAATAACTTTTGGCTTAGGCTTATCGACACCGTCTTCAACTTTTTGAAGAATTCGATCGACTTCTTTTTGCGTAATCGGCGCTGGGCGATCTGAAGTCCCGCCAATAAAACCCATCACCTGAGGCACACTTTTAACCAGATGCCAAGTTTCTTCGTTCATTTCCATCTGAACCAAAACATAACCCGGGAAGAACTTACGCTCAGACGTACGCTTTTTACCTTCGCGGATTTCAACGACTTCTTCAGAAGGCACCAAGATTTGCCCAAAGCTATCTTCTAAGCCAGCACGTTCCACGTATTCCGCCAAGCTTTTCTTGACCTTATTTTCATACCCGGAATACGCATGAACGACATACCATCTTTGAGCCATACTAACCACCTTGTCCTGTTAAGATTTGAACAGCCCACAAAAAGAACATATCCACCAACCACAAGAAAATACTCATCACGATCACCACGACAAAAACGATCAATGTCATCTGAACCGTTTCCTGGCGGGTTGGCCAAATTACTTGCTTCACTTCCTTCTGCGCATGAGAAAGGTAGCTAAACCACGCCTTGCCCTTCTCAGACTGATAAAAAACCAAACCGGCTACCACAAGACCGCCAATCAGCCCAAGCACTCTTACGACAGCATGGACATCCGAATAAATGTAATAACCGGCTAAACTCAACAAAAGCAACGCAAGAGAAACAAACACTTTCATCGTTTCGATCGCTTTGGCACTTGAGTGATTTTCTGCTTTTTGACTCATATAATTAACTATATTCTGAAATAAAAACGACCTGTCCAACCGACAAGCCGTTATAAAATATGGCAGGGGTAGAGGGACTCGAACCCCCAACACCCGGATTTGGAATCCGGTGCTCTACCAATTGGAGCTATACCCCTGTAACCGAAAACAAACTAATTTCGGCTTTCGAAAAAAAAGGGGATTATACATCCCCTTTTTTTGTTTAGCAAGTAGTCGCTATTTATTATTCAATAATTTTAGCTACAACACCTGCACCAACTGTACGTCCACCTTCACGAATCGCGAAACGTAGACCTTCGTTCATTGCGATCGGGTTGATCAACTCGACAGTCATTTGTACGTTATCACCAGGCATAACCATTTCAGTTCCGGCTGGCAATTCACATGCACCTGTTACGTCCGTTGTACGGAAGTAGAACTGTGGACGGTAACCTTGGAAGAATGGTGTGTGACGACCACCTTCATCTTTGGACAACACGTATACTTCTGCTTCGAACTTGGTGTGTGGTGTAACCGTACCTTTGTGTGCTAGTACTTGACCACGCTCGATGTCTTCACGCTTAGTACCACGCAATAGGATACCAACGTTGTCACCGGCTTCACCTTGATCCAGAAGCTTACGGAACATTTCTACACCAGTAACGGTTGTCGTTGTCGTTGGGCGGATACCGACGATTTCGATTTCTTCACCAACTTTTACAACACCGGTTTCAACACGACCGGTTGCAACGGTACCACGACCTTGAATGGAGAAGATGTCTTCTACTGGCATCAAGAATGGCTTGTCTGTTTCACGCTCTGGTGTCGGAATGTATTCGTCCAATGCATCAACCAAACGACCGATCGATGGTTCACCGATTTCAGAAGTGTCGCCTTCGATGGCTTTAAGTGCAGACCCCATGATAACTGGCGTGTCATCACCTGGGAAATCGTAGGTATCTAGAAGCTCACGAACTTCCATTTCAACCAATTCTAGCAATTCTTCATCATCAACCATGTCGGCTTTGTTTAGGTATACAACGATGTATGGTACACCTACCTGACGAGATAGCAGGATGTGCTCACGCGTTTGCGGCATTGGGCCATCGGCTGCGGAACAGACTAGGATTGCGCCGTCCATTTGAGCGGCACCTGTGATCATGTTTTTAACATAGTCGGCGTGACCTGGGCAGTCTACGTGTGCGTAGTGACGCGTTTCTGATTCATACTCAACGTGTGCTGTTGAGATGGTGATACCACGTTCACGCTCTTCTGGTGCGTTGTCGATGTTAGCGTAGTCTTTCGCTTCGCCACCGAACTTCTTACCTTGTACAATTGTTAGCGCCGCCGTAAGAGTTGTCTTACCATGGTCAACGTGACCAATCGTACCAACGTTTACGTGCGGCTTACTACGTTCAAACTTTTCCTTTGCCATGATGCAAACTCCGTTAAAACAGCGACAAACCTCAAAAGGCACGCCCGCCTATATTAAATTAAAAATGGAGCTCTCAACCAGGATCGAACTGGTGACCTCATCCTTACCATGGATGCGCTCTACCTACTGAGCTATGAGAGCAAATATTAAAAAGGCCCTCGCCATTAATCCACCTTGGTGCAGACCAACAAAGAGAGCCTTGAATTGGAGCGGGTAGGGGGAATCGAACCCCCCTCATCGGCTTGGAAGGCCGAGGTAATAGCCGATATACGATACCCGCATAATGTAAAAACTCAATTGAAAATGGTGGAGGGTAGTAGATTCGAACTACTGAAGGCATAGCCAGCAGATTTACAGTCTGCCCCCTTTGGCCGCTCGGGAAACCCTCCCAATCAAATTGATGGGCGTATTTTAAAGGAAAAATACTGGGTGTCAAGAAAAAAACCGGAATTTTTAAATTTTATCCGGAAGAGACTTTTCAGCTGATTTCACCGGTATTTTTCAACGGCAAACAGAGACATTTCAACTGAGATTCCCCACCTCAAAAACACCTTAAAAATGAATAGACGACTTAAAGCCATTCACACCCGCATTCAAGCCATTGTCGCTAAAGACTTATTCCGCTTTCCCCGCCACGGATGCCAGAGATTGCAACACGTCTGCCACCTTATTTAAGGTCGGCTTGCATTTCGACAAGTCAAAACGTTTCGCTAGGGCTTGCGGGTTTTCATAGCTTAACCACACCTTATCATCCAAATCTTGCGTAATCAGCATTTTCAATGGTAGCTCAATGCCGACTTGCGAATCGCATTGCATCAGCTTCGTACCGACTTTCGGGTTACCAAACATCACCATCGTATTCGGCGCTAAAAACAAATCCACTTTCTGAGCGCCCGCCGCATGGTCCACGGTGGCGAAAATCGTCATCCCTTCCATCTCGATAGCGCTTTTCAACTTCGTCACCGTCTGCTGAAAGTCATTTTCGCTCTGCACCTCAATCAATTCGGCCTTCGCCGACATGGACAACACCATCACCAAACCTCCAATTAAATAAGCCAGCTTTCGCATAGAGACTCCTAATTTAATTACTCAGCAAAATCCAACCGATCCTGAACCGACTCTAAGGCCTTCATGGCGCAGATCTCATCCTTGTCTCCGCCGGGCGCGCCGCTGACGCCAATCGCACCGATTCGCGCACCGGCTGCCGTAATGGGCACGCCGCCTTCCATGACAATCAAACCATCAATGTGATTCAGTTCCGGGCGAATATCCGCCCGCAGTTTTCGAAATTCGCCGGATTTCAACCCGGACATCACCACCATATTCGCTTTTTCCTGAGCAATTTGCAATGTAAACCGGGCGGCCAGGTCATCGCGCATGGCGGAACGCAAATTGCCGTTGCGATCCACCACCACGGCACTGACTTGATATCCGTCTTTTCGACAGGCCACCACACTGGCCATGGCAATTTCGTTTGCCAGCTCCAAACCAATATTTTTAGTCGTCACCACATCCGCCGCTTGAACCGGCGCCATCCCGGCCCAGAATCCCAACGCAATCCAGCCACCTAAATCACCCAGTCGTTTGAATACCCTCATCTTTTGCTCCTTTATCGCTCATTCAATGCATCGCCTCTTATTTCAGCACAAGCTTTTGTTTACAATATGCAACCTCTGTGAAACCGAAACCGGATGGCACCGCCACTGATTATTATGCATACCGACTGTCAGCTCGACCAATTCAAAATTCTCTATCAGGACGACCATCTGGTCGCCATCCACAAACCGGCCGGGTTATTAGTGCACCGTTCCCCCATCGACAAACACGAAACCCGCTTCGCGCTGCAAATGACGCGAGACGCCATCGGCCAATCGGTCCACACGTTGCACCGTTTAGACAAAGCCACGTCCGGCTTGTTGCTGTTCGCGCTGGATCGCGACACCGCCCAACGTATGGGCGAACAATTCGAAGCTCATCAGGTTGAAAAACATTACCAAGCCATTTGCCGAGGCTGGACACCCGAAAGCGGCGAAATCAACCATGCGCTGAAACACAAACTCGACAAAATTGCCGACAAACACGCTCGTCAGGACAAACCACCTCAAGAAGCCGTCACCCGGTTTCAGCGCCTCGCCACCGCGGAAATCGCACATCAAATGGGCCGTTACGACCACCAACGCTATTCACTGTTGAAACTCATGCCGCAAACCGGCCGCAAACATCAACTTCGCCGTCATCTAAACCATATCAATCACCCAATCATAGGCGACGTGCAATACGGCGACCGACACCACAACCATTTCTTTCACGACTGGCTCGGGCAACACCGCCTTTATCTCGCCGCCACGGATCTCATCTTCACGCATCCGGTCACCGGCGAACACCTACACTTGACAGCCGAACCGGAAACCGCCTTTCAAACCGCGTTCAACGCTTTGAATTGGCAAAACTCGCCAGGCCTGGACGATTAAATCCTTTTGCCCAGGCCTGAGGATTTTGAACCCTTTCCTGAAATCGGCCAGGCCTGGCCAATTTCGGTATTCGTGCAGAGTTCGATTTCCAACGGTGGGATTTGTATAATGCCCGTCTAACCGATGGCAATTTTCACCCACAACCGAACGGGGCACTTATGACGGACTGGCCAACACTTCTGGATTTCGACCAAAACCATATCTGGCACCCTTATGCCAAAATGCCCGCCGACATTCCCGCCATCGGCGTCGCCAAAACCCAGGGCTCCATCATTACCTTGGCGGACGGCACCGAACTGGTGGACGGCATGAGCTCTTGGTGGGCCGCCATGCACGGTTACAACCACCCAAAAATCCAGCAGGCCATGCACGAACAAATCGACACCATGCCGCACATTATGTTCGGCGGCTTCACCCACGAACCCGCGATTGAACTGGCCAAACGTTTGGTCAAACTCACCCCGGACGGGTTGGAAAAAGTCTTTCTGGTCGATTCCGGTTCCGTGGCGATGGAAGTCGCCATCAAAATGGCCATGCAATATTGGATCAGCCGCGAGCAACCCAATAAAAACAAACTGCTCAGTTTCGAACACGGCTACCACGGCGATACCTTCGCCACCATGGCCACCTGCGATCCGGTCAACGGCATGCACAGTTTGTTTTCACAAGTGTTACCGCAACATTTCTTCGCCCCCGCGCCACAAATGGGCTTCGACATAAGTTCCGACGACACCGACATCGCCGCCGTTCGCCAGCTTCTGGAACGGCACCATGACGACATCGCCGCCGTCACCATCGAACCGATTGTGCAAGGTGCCGGTGGCATGCGCTTTTATCGTCCGGACTTCCTGCGCCAACTGCGCGGCTTGTGCGACGAATTCAGTGTCCTGCTCATTGCCGATGAAATCGCCACCGGCTTCGGCCGCACCGGCAAACTTTTCGCCTGCGAATGGGCCGACATTCGCCCGGACATTATGGCGCTCGGCAAAACCCTCACCGGCGGCCACATCACGCTCGCCGCCACACTCGCCACCACGGACATCAGCGACACCATCAGTCAAGGCCAACCGGGCATCCTTGCACACGGCCCCACCTTTATGGGCAACCCGCTGGCCTGCCGCGCCGCCATCGCCAACATTGACGTTCTGTTGGATTCCCCTTGGCAAGACAATATCCAGCGCATTGAAGACCACTTTAACGACATCTTATTGCCGCTGAAAGCGCAAGATGGCATCGCCGACACCCGCGTGCTTGGCGCCATCGGCGTCATTGAGCTGGAACGTGGCGACTTAGGCCCGCAAATTCAAGCCGCCGGCATCGAAAACGGCATCTGGGTCCGCCCTTTCGGCCAATTGATTTACACCATGCCAGCGTATAACATCCCGCAAGCACAACTGAACCAACTGACCAACGGACTGACTCAGGCGGTCAAAACCGCCGTACAATCCGCCACCCAAAGCGCTTAAACCCTGATTCAAACTCAACGGCCGACAAACACACCCAAAAAGCGCGCAAAAACGATGACGCGCGAATAAAACTTCCCTTAAAATGGCTGGAAAACACCTCTGAATTTCCATTTGAGACCCCAGCCATGGACAACTTCAACGAGTTTATTGACCTACTCAAATCCCTGATTCGCCAACCCAGCGTGGTCGGCGCCGAACATTCTTTTTTCCGCGTTCTGCAACGCGAGCTGGAAGAGCGCGGCGCAAAAGTTACTTGGTATGAAGGCCTGTTAGTCGCGCAAGGCGACCGGCCGGACAGCACCTTTTTATCCAGCCACATCGACCGCCACGGGTTGATTTGCACCGGCCCCAACGAATTCCAATTCGCCGCTTTTATCGCCGGACGCATGACCACTTTGCACGGCAACGATGTCAGTGACGAGCTGAAAATGACCTTGATGAATCGTTTCGAAAATACGCCGGTGCTGGCGTATGAACCCTGGTCGGGCGCCTACCGCGGTTCCGGCACCATCGATAACGCCTACATCTGCGAATTCCGCAACAACCTGATTTTTGAAGTGAAGGGCCTGGAACACTTGGTCGCCGGTACCCCGGTGGGATTTCAGGACAAACTCAAAATCAATGAAGGGCTTTTATCCGGACAACTCGATAACGTACTCACCGCCGCCATGCTGGTCCACCTGTTCAGCTTGGGCTATCAGGGCACGGCGTTTTTCACCGCCGAAGAAGAGTCCGGCGGCAGCTGGCGTTATCTATTGGAATGGTTCCGCCGCTTTGGAAGCCCCACCAACCAGCTCTATGTGCTTGACACCAGCCCTTACAAAAACCGCACCGAAGCCGACAAACAGCAGGTGGTGCTCAGGAACCGCGATGAAAACGCCGAGTTCAATACCCAAGCCACCGGGCAACTGGCGCAACTCTGTTACGAATTGGACATTCCTTACAGCTTTAAGGACGAATACATCGAACAACTCAATCAACAGGCCAAGTTGAACGGCCAACCGAAACAAAGCATCGGGCGCACAGAGCTGGGCCGCATCACCGCCAATGCCAACGGCCTTGTGCACGGCACCACCTTACAGATTCCCACTACCGGTTACCACACCATGGACGAAACCGCCTCCATCGAAGCCTGCCAAGCGTTCTTGACCGTCCTGAAAAAGATCGCGGGATTGGAATGATTTTGTCAGACATCTGAAACGAAAAAACGCCCAGGCCTGGGCGTTTTTAAAGAAGGTTATTCATGTCGAATGCGCGGCCGCCGCGCAATCCCCGACCTTAGACCTCAATGATCTCGAAGTCGTGACTCATCTCAACGGAATGCTCGAGCATTTTCGACACCGAGCAATATTTTTCCGCCGACAGCTTCACCGCCCGTTCGACCTTTTTCGGGTTCAAGCCATGGCCGCTCACTTTGAAATGCACGTGAATTTTGGTGAACACTTTGGGAATGGAATCGGAACGTTCGGAGGCGATTTCCACTTGGCAATCGGTGACGTCCTGCTGGCTTTTCTGCAACATCATCATCACATCGATGCTGGTACAACCGCCCAGCCCCAGCAGCACCATCTCCATCGGACGAGCACCTTTGTTTTCCCCACCGACTTCCGGCGCCGCATCCATCAAGACAGCGTGTCCGCTTTCGGTTGTGCCTTCAAAGGCCATGCCGCCCTGCCATTTCACTACTGTGGCCATACATCCTCCTGAAATATTTACGATTCGTCTTCCGGGTGTTCAATCAAATCTTCGACCACCACCACTTTGGGTTTAGGATAATAGTTAAATTCCGAGGCGGACGCAATGGTGTAAGCGCCCATTTGTTTCGCCACCAGCACATCGCCCACCGCTAAATCCGGCAATTCAATGTCTTCGTCGATGACGTCCACACTGTCGCACGTCGGGCCCGCCAGCACGCTCGGGAAAAAATCCCCGGTCGGGTCGAACGGTTTTAACGGGGTAATCGGATATTGCGCATGGTCATACATCTGACCACTCAAGGCTCCATAAACGCCATCGTCCAGATAATACCAGGTTCGCGCACCGCGCTTGGCTTTACCGACAATCCGCAAGACCTCAATCATTGACGGCGCGGAAATAAACCGCCCCGGCTCGGCAAACACTTCAATGCCCTCCGGCACATCCAACAAAGCGTCACGAATCGGCGCACAGAAATCGTCAATCGGCATCACCGGCCCTTGATAAGACACCGGGAAACTGCCTCCGATGTCCAGCCACTTCCAATGCACATGTGTCATTTCTTGCATCGCCGCCAACGACGCCTGAATCGCATTCACTTGGGCAAACGGTGACAGGGATTGCGAGCCCACATGGAACGACAAACCGGACACGATCAGACCGTGGCTCACAGCCAAATCGACCAGGCCTGGCAGTTCTTCCAGGGCACAACCGAACTTACGGGACAAGTCCACCGTAGCGTCTTGACTGCGGAAACTGACACGAATCATCAATTCCACGTCGTCCTTATAAGGCACAAACTTCATGACCTCGGCCGGGTTATCCACCACAAACCGCCGGCAACCGAATTCCAGCGCGTGACGAATTTCCTTATCCTTTTTAATCGGATGAGTGTGAATGCACTGTTCGCCGGCCACGCCCAAACCTTTTACCAAATCCACTTCGCCGGCGGTCGCCAGGTCAAACTGGCCGCCGAGCTTTTTCAAACGGCGAATCACTGCCGGATGTGCTAGGGATTTAATGGCGTAAAAAAGCGACACACCCGGCAAAGCGTTTTGCAAAGTGTGATACTGATATTCGATTTCCTGCAAGTCCAGCACCAAAAACGGCGTCTCATGCTCCTTCAACAACTGGCTCAGCGTCGAGCGGTCGAATTGTTCGAGTTCATCCGGGTGCGTTTGTTCCGCAAAATATTGGACAAGTGCGTCTGTGTTCAAGGTCTGTTTTATCTCCTAATGGCCCGCGGGCCGAGTCATAAAATCGGTTTAACCAACGTTAAACCATGGCGTCCTGCACGTATTTCGGCAGGGCAAAAGCTCCGGCGTGTAACGCCGGTGTGTAAAAACGGGTATTCAAATTCGCGGCGTCGTAACGCTGTTGCAAAACGGCCACGCTTTGCGTGTTCAAATCGGTACGATCCGTCGCCCAGGCGAAGGTCATTATGCCGCCCACATAGGTCGGCACCGCCGCCGAATAAAACGTCGCTTCGGCAAACAACGGCGACAAGCGCTTGTAAGTGGTGGTCACTTCATCGGTTTGCATAAAGCTCACCCCGTTCTGTGCCACAAACACCCCACCGTCGTTCAAGCAATTTTGAATGCCTTGGTAAAAACGCGAGGTGAACAACACTTCACCCGGCCCAATCGGGTCGGTGGAATCGGAAATAATGACATCGAATTTTTCGCTGCACTCGGTCACGAAATCCACCCCGTCGGCAATCACAATATTGGCTTTCGGGTTCGAAAAGGCCCCGTCGGAATGATTGGACAAATATTGCACACACATATCAATCACCTGCTGGTCGATTTCCACTTGGGTAACCGATTCCACTGTGTCGTGCTTCAGCACCTCGCGCAGAATACCGCCGTCGCCGCCGCCGATAATCAGCACTTTTTTGGCGTCCCCATGCGCCAACATCGGCACGTGCGTCATCATTTCATGGTAAATAAACTCATCCTTCTCGGTGGTTTGAATCACGCCGTCCAACGCCATCACGGTGCCCCATTGCGCGTTGTTGAAAATCACCAAATGCTGGTGACCGGTATCGACTTCAAATAACACTTCATCCATCACGAACTGCTGTCCCCAGCTTGGATAAAGCGTCTCCAAATAGGTTTGAGTGGTTTTAGGCATCGGTCACTTCCCCTCTGAGAATATTTTCCAGGCCGACTCTTTCCGGCGTAAAGGCCGCTTTCAAGACATCAATGGCTTTTTCCGGCTCCGAATCGCCGCACATAAAGACATCGAAAGCGGCATAGTTACGCTCCGGCCAGCTGTGGACACTGATGTGCGATTCGGCCAGCACCGCCACACCGGAAATGCCGCCGTTCGGTGTAAAGTGATGCAGGTGAATATGCAACAAAGTCGCTTTGGCTTTTTCAACCCCCTCGCGCAGGGCTTTTTCCATCAACTTCAAGTCGTCAAGACGCGATGCGCCCCAGAAGTCGGCAATCAGATGCGTGCCGGCGAAGGTTTTGCCGTCCCGGCAAATAAAATGATCCAACGTTTGGTCTTCAATGGCTTGGTCGTGAGCCGGCCAGCAGTCGTTGACAACAGCGGTTTTTTCAATCACTTCGAAATGGTCGTTACTGGTGACCAATACGTTTTCAGAATAGGGCATGTTAGGGGTACCTTATAAAACACCCGGCCAAAAGGAGGTATGCGACCCGGATGAATGATTAAATATAATTTACTGAACAAAGGCTGAGTTCAGTAAATCCCAGCCACGTGCAACACGCACGTGAGGCAATAACCATTTTTCTTTCTGTTGCCTAAAAATTCGCGAGGCGAACTGAAGGTTTCTGTGTGAAAAAGGAAGAGCGTATTATTCCGCTTTTTCAAAAAGTTGCAAGCTTTTTATTGAAAATTTAATGCATTTTTCATGACGTATTTGGCGGCACCGGACAGCGCCGCCAAGAGAGGCTTTAACGGAACAATTCCGCCAGTTTTTCGCCCGGATTATCGGCGCGCATAAAGGCTTCGCCCACCAGAAAACTGTTGACCTGATGGTCGCGCATAGTTTGCACATCGTCCGGCCCCAAGATTCCGCTTTCGGTAATCACGATGCGATCATCCGGAATCATCTCCAACATGCGGATGGTGGTGTCCAGCGACACATCAAAGGTGTGCAGATCGCGATTATTGATGCCGATCATCGGCAACGGCAAACGTAAAGCACGTTCCATTTCGTCTTCGTTATGCACTTCCACCAACACGTCCAGCCCAAGCTGCAGGGCGGTTTCGGTCAATTCATACATCTGGGCATCGCCGATGGCGGCGGCAATCAGCAAGATACAATCAGCACCAATGACGCGCGCTTCGTACACCTGATAATCATCCACAATGAAATCTTTACGGATAATCGGCAAGTCCACCGCTTCATGCACCTGCTGCAAATACGCATTCGAGCCTTGGAAAAAATCCTGGTCGGTCAAGACCGATAAACAAGCGGCACCATGTTCGGCATAACTTTGGGCAATCTCCACCGGATTGAATGGGTCGCGCAACACGCCTTTGCTTGGCGAGGCTTTTTTGATTTCGGCAATCACCGCCGACTGACCAACGTCCAACTTGGCTTGCATCGCATCGGCAAAGCCTCGTGTCGGTGAAGTGGTCATCATCAAGGCTTTTTGTTTCATTTCCCGAAGCGGAATACGTTCGCAACCGGCTTGGATTTCTTCAAGCTTACGTAAAATGATTTTTTTCAGGATGTCCGGTGTCTGACTCATAGTGTTATTCTTACTGTCTTCTTTTATTAGGTGTTTTGTGTTGAGGTTCGGCCGCTTCCCAGCCACGCCGCCGCCAAGATCATAATGGTAAAACCAGCCAGGCCTGGGCGTTTTTGTTTAAGTGCCCTTATAAGAAGCTTTGGGTCTTTTGAATGAATTCGTTCAGTTTCTGGCGGGCTTTGCCTTCGGCAATCACCAGTTTCGCGCGCTCAACCCCTTCCTGATAAGACGGCGCCAAACCGGCCACGTAAATCGCCGCACCGGCATTCAAGCACACGATGTCTTCCGCCGCACTGTGATCGTTGGCAAACACCGCATGAATGATGTTCAAACTGTCTTGCGCGGAGTCCACGGCCAAATCGGCTAAATCCGGATGATCCATGTCAAAGTCATAAGGGTCAATGGTCCATTCGGTGATTTCACCGTTTTTCAATTCGGCCACCTGGGTCAGACTGGCGATACTGATTTCGTCCAAACCGTCGTCGGCATGCACCACCATCACGTGCTGTGCGCCCAGTTTTTGCAACACTTCGGCAAAGGGTCTCAATAACGATTTATCGTACACACCCAACACCTGAGCAGGCGCTTCGGCGGGGTTCGTCAACGGTCCCAACAGATTGAACACCGTGCGCACACCAATTTCCTTACGGACATTAACCATGTGCTTCATGGCACTGTGGTGCAAGGGTGCGAACATAAAGCCGACGCCGACAGACTCGACACATTCGGCCACTTGGTCGGCATTCAGGTTCAGATTGGCTTCGGCGGCTTCCAACACGTCGGCACTGCCCGATTTACTGGAGATGGAACGGTTACCGTGCTTGGCGACTTTACCGCCGGCGGCGGCCACCACGAAAGCGGAAGCGGTTGAGATATTAAAGGTGTTGGCGCCGTCACCGCCGGTACCGCAGGTATCGACAAGATGATTTTTGTCCGGAACCTGAACCGGCGTCGCCAGCTCGCGCATCACTTGTGCGGCGGCGGCGATTTCATCAATGGATTCGCCCTTCATTCTCAGGGCCATTAAAAAGGCACCGATTTGGGCGGGGCTGGCTTCGCCGGACATAATGTGCCGCATCACAGAAACCATTTGCTCGGAAGACAGGTCCTGATGTTCCAATAACCGTTCTAGCGCATCTTTTAACTGCATAACTCACCCCTCATCGCCCAAATTTTCAGGCCGATTTCTGATCCTTTTGTTCAAGAAAGTTTTTCAACATCGCGTGCCCTTGTTCCGTCAAAATCGATTCCGGATGGAACTGCACCCCTTCAATCGGCAACGTTTTATGACGCACGCCCATGATTTCATCCATCTGGCCTTGTTCGTCCTGGGTCCAGGCCGTGATTTCCAGACAGTCCGGCAAAGTGGCTTGCTCGATGACCAAGGAGTGATAACGCGTGGTCTCCACCGGATTCGGCAGTCCATTGAACACCCCGACATTGTGATGATACACCAGCGAGGTCTTGCCATGCATTACTTCCTTGGCGCGAACAATGTGGCCACCGAAGGCTTGACCGATACTCTGGTGACCGAGGCAAACCCCTAAAATCGGCACTTTACCGGCGAAGTGTTTAATGGCTTCCACCGAAACACCGGCTTCGTTCGGCGTACAAGGACCGGGGGAAATCACCAGATAATCCGGGTTCAGTGTTTCAATCGTTTCCAAGCTGATCTGGTCGTTGCGGTGCACATCGACATGCTGGCCGAGTTCACCGAAGTATTGCACCAGGTTATAGGTAAACGAATCGTAATTATCAATCATCAACAACATAATTTATTCTGCCTTCGACACTATCGATGTCCGACATCGGGATTATCGGTTTTCAGGCCTTTGGAAACGAATTCCACCGCCTTGAAAATGGCCCGGCCTTTGTTCATGGTTTCGTCCCATTCGGATTGCGGCACCGAATCAGCCACGATACCGGCACCGGCCTGGACGAACAGACGCTGGTCTTTAATCACCGCCGTGCGAATCGCAATGGCGGTATCCATATTGCCGTGCCAGCCGAGATAGCCAACCGCACCCGCGTAAATGCCACGCTTGACCGGCTCCAGCTCATCGATGATTTCCATCGCGCGGATTTTCGGCGCCCCGGACACGGTTCCGGCCGGGAAGGTGGCGCGCAGAACATCGACGGGCGTCATGCCCGCTTTGGCCCGACCGTTAACGTTGGAAACGATGTGCATCACGTGCGAATAACGTTCCACCACCATTTTTTCGGTCAACTCCACCGAACCGATATCGGAAATCCGCCCGACATCGTTACGGCCTAAATCAATCAACATCAAATGTTCGGCCACCTCTTTCGGATCGGACAACAAATCGACTTCCAATGCCTTGTCTTTTTCCGGCGTCACACCACGGCAGCGCGTACCGGCAATCGGCCGCACCGTGACGGTGTTGTCTTCCAGCCGTACCAAAATTTCCGGCGAGGAACCGACGACCTGAAGATCTCCAAAATCCAAGAAAAACATATAAGGCGACGGATTCAAATAACGCAAAGCACGGTACAGATCAATCGGCGCGGCGTCGTAATCAATCGACATTTGCTGTGAAATAACAATCTGCATGGCATCACCGGACAGAATGTATTCCTTGATTTTCGCCACGGCGTCTTTGAAAGGGCCTTCGCCAAAGCTGGATTCAAAATCGGCTTCTTGCGGAATAAAATCACGCGGCACGTCATTCGGCACCGGCATCGGCTGATTGATCATGGCGACGATTTCTTCGATGCGAGCTTCCGCTTGCGAATAGGCATTTTGCTGCGACAAATCCGCATGCACAATGACGTGCACCTGACCGCTTAGGTTATCAAACACTACGATTTCTTCAGACACCAACAATTGAATATCCGGCGCCTGAATGTCATCCTGCGTCGGTTCAGTGTCACGCAAACGTTCTTCAACGTAACGCACGGTATCGTAACCGAAATAGCCAACCAATCCGCCGGTAAACGCCGGTAAGCCCGCCTGCGGAAACACCTGATAACGGGCTTGATAGGCTTCAATCCATGCCAGCGGATCATCGGACACCTGCTGTTCAACCGCTTCATCACCATCCAACAATGTGATTTGGTTCCCGCAAACCTGTAATCGCTTACGACATGGCAGGCCGATAATCGAGTAGCGACCCCACTTATCTCCGCCCTGCACCGATTCCAGAAGGTAGGTTTGGGGCTGGGCGGCCACCTTATGATAGACACTCAAGGGCGTGTCGTAATCGGATAAGATGGTCCGCATCACCGGGGCGGTTTTATAGCCCTGCTGAGATAAGTTGCGGAAGTGGGCATCACTCATTGATAGCTGACTCTTTTTGATTTGAACGTTCGGCTCTTTCGAGCTTTTTAAATAAATAAGTTCGATACAATCCGGAAAACGAGCACCAGAACGGCTTGGTCAACACCAGAAAAAAGGCTTTCAGGTAGCGATACAGTTCAAACAGTCGGTGCTTCATCGTTTCAAACGCATGTCGGTTCGGATTATTTGGCTTCCAGATAGGTCGGCAGTTCCATAAAGGAATCCATCACCGCATCCGGTTCGTAGTTTCGAATATCTTCGCCATGATTATAACCGTAAGTCATGCAGAAAATGTGAAAACCAGCCGCACGCGCTGCTTTCACGTCGGATTTCGAATCACCGATCATCAAGGCGTTTTCCGGCGCTACACCCAATTGCTCCGCGGCGTGCAGCAACGGCATAGGATGCGGTTTTTTCTCTTCACAGGTATCGCCCGACACCACGACTTCAAAATAATCGTAAAGTCCTTTGTCTTTCAACAACGGAATCGTAAAGGCTTCGGCTTTGTTGGTCACACAGGCCACACGGTAACCTTGCGCTTTCATCCACTCAAGACCATCCACTACTCCGTCATAGACACAACTGCGCTTGGACGTATTGTCCTGATACAGTGACAGATACAACGGATAGGCCTTATCCATCAGTTCAGGTTCCGGCATACCGTCCAGGTCATTGATCAGAGCACGCTCCACCAAACGCTGTACGCCATTTCCGACCCAGTTGCGTACCGCTTCTTCACCGCGAAGTGGCATGCCCAGTTGTTTCATCATTTCATCTACGCAGTAGGCCAAGTCCGGCACACTGTCAATCAAAGTTCCATCCAAATCGATCAGGATGAAGCCCGGTTTAATTTTCTGTTGGCTCATTGAGGTTTCCAAATAATTCGAATTATTGTTAGAGAGCGTTTCACGAGATGGATGCACGGATAAAAATGGCTAAAATTTCCCTGAATGTCGTTGAAAAACTGGCAAATAGCTCGCTATTCGCTGCGTTTTCCGCCTAATTCAGAAAAATTTTATCTCATTTTTCTATCGCGCCCCACTCATGCAAAGCTCTCTGTTAATCTAAAGCACGACTTCATGCATCCCGAAAAATAATAGCCGTTTAAAACGACAAAACGCCAGACAGAGCTGGCGTTCCGTACCGCGCTATCCGTGATGTCTGGCTGAATTACGCTTTAGCCAATTCATCACGCATTTGTTGGATGACCGTGTCGTAACGGTTGGCATCGCCCGCGTTGGCTTTGCCGAAAATACCGGAACCGGACACAAACGTATCACAACCGGCCGCCGCGACTTCTGCGATGTTTTCCACTTTCACACCGCCGTCGATTTCCAAGCGAATATCTCGCCCGGATTCGTCGATCAGTTTGCGCGCCGCTTTTAATTTTTCCAACGCTTCCGGAATAAACGCCTGCCCGCCGAAACCAGGGTTAACGGACATGATCAAAATCATATCGATTTTATCCATAACGTGTTCCAAGTAGCTCAAAGACGTGGCTGGGTTAAAGACCAGACCGGCTTTACAACCTTCGCCCTTGATCAACTGCAAGGAACGGTCAATGTGTTCGGACGCTTCCGGGTGAAAAGTGATGTAATCCGCACCGGCGCTGGCGAAATCCGGAATAATGCGATCCACTGGCTTCACCATCAAATGCACGTCGATCGGAGCTTTCACACCTTCTGCATCCATGAATTTTTTCAAAGACTCGCACACCAACGGCCCGATGGTCAGGTTGGGCACGTAATGGTTATCCATTACGTCGAAGTGTACTACATCCGCACCGGAGGCAATAACGTCTTTGACGTCCGTTCCAAGTTTGGCGAAATCGGCCGACAAAATCGATGGCGCAATCCAGTTTTCTTTTTTAGCCATGTCGTAATCCTTTTGAGAATGAAATTGAAATTGCGGGCATTTTACCAGACTCGCCGATTTTAAAAAAGAAAACATTATCTTACCCAGGCCTAGCCAATTGTTTGATTTTAGGCAAAATGTCAAACGACGTGCCGTTTGAAATACGGCAACGCAAAACTCTCTGATAATTCCGTTGATTTGGGATAAAATCACCCACAAAAGACAACGGTTACCGCCTAGCGGATAACCACGACACAACCACATGCGTCACGAGGAGATGTCATGGATCACTTCCCGGCTTTAAAATCACTAAAACGCGGCATTCGAATCACTGAAGTCATCGGGCTGATTATCATTGCGTTGGCGACCATCATTGCCGGCATTCAAGAAGTCATGGTCATGGTGCAAAATATGAAAGTCACCCTTGGCGACCTGCTGCTACTGTTCCTTTACCTGGAAGTACTGGCCATGGTCGCCATTTATCTCGATTCCGGTAAATTACCGATTCGTTTTCCCATGTACATTGCCATTATCGCCCTGGCGCGTTATCTGATTCTGGACATGAAAAACCTCAACGAATGGCAAATGATTGCGGTGGCCGCCACCATGCTCATGATTGCCTTGGCCGTCATCATCATCCGTTACGGCCACTTGAAACTGCCCTATGGTGATCGAAAGCAGTTAGAAGAGAATTTGAAAAAATAAACTGGAAGAACGCTATGCAACCACTTTACGAGTCAAATCTGACCAGCCTGCCCTTAATCAACAAAGGGAAGGTTCGCGACCTTTATGATGTGGACGATCGTCACTTGTTGATTGTGACCACCGATCGCATTTCCGCTTTCGACGTGGTCTTGCCAACGCCGATTCCAGGGAAAGGTCGTATCCTGACCGAAACCGCTCAGTTCTGGATGAATAAAGCCTCCCATATTCTGCCAAACCAAATGGCCGACGATGTTCAATTGGCCGACATCCTGACGCCCGAAGAACTGAAACAATTGGATGGCCGCGGCATGGTGGTGCGTAAGCTTAAACCCTTGCCCGTGGAGGCCATTGTTCGCGGGTATCTGGTCGGGTCCGGTTGGAAAGAATACAAGAAAACTCAAACCGTCTGCGGCATCGAATTGCCCGCCGGTTTGAAAAAAGCCGAACAGTTGCCGGAACCGTTGTTCACGCCGTCCACCAAAGCGGAAATCGGCGATCACGACGAAAACATCTCTTATGATGAAGTGGTGAAACTCATCGGTGAGGATAAGGCCAGCCAAGTCAAGCAATACAGCCTGGCGCTATACCAAATGGCCGCAGAGTTCGCCCTAGAACGTGGCATTATCATTGCCGACACCAAATTCGAATTTGGCGAAGACGAAAACGGCGTCATCCATTTGATCGATGAAGCCTTGACCCCGGACAGTTCACGCTTCTGGCCGGCGAAGACTTACCGAGTCGGCAAAAACCCGGACAGTTTCGACAAGCAATACATTCGCGACTACCTGGAATCGCTGGACTGGAACAAAACCGCTCCCGGGCCGGAACTCCCACAAGAAGTGGTCGATATGACCTTGGAAAAATACCATGAAGCTCAGGCACGCTTAATGGAAAACTCTTAATCCAAATCATGGCAAATTACTGATGTTCCGCGCACTGCTTCCTTATGCCGACGCTTTTTTGACTGCAACCGACCCGGCCGCGCCGGACGGTTTCTTCATTACCGGCACCGACACGGAAATCGGCAAGTCTTACATCACCTGCCGCATCGCGGAATATCTATTGCAAAAACGACCAGGCCTGCTCATTTCGCCCAGAAAGCCAATTGCCTCCGGTTGTCTTCCGCAACCGGACGGTCACCTGCTATCAGAAGACGCCGACTCGGTACACCGCGCCAGTCAGACACCGGACGACTTGGAAACCGTATGCCCTTATCGCTTTGAACCCCCGATCTCACCGGCCCGTGCCATTTCGCAAGCCGATTCACCGATTGGACTGAATGAATTGGAAGAGGCCTGCCAAGCACCGAAAGGCCGCTTTCGGTTGGTGGAAGGCGCGGGAGGCCTTTATTCACCGCTTACGCCCGATGGGAATAACCTGGACTTAATTGAACGTTTAGGCCTGCCGGTTGTTCTCGTCGTCGGCAATAAACTGGGCTGCCTGAATCATGCCTTACTGACGATCCGGGCCTTGGAAGCGGCGAATCAAACGATTGCCTTAATCGTGCTCAACGACCTGTCCGACAACGCCGACCCGGAAAATTTCACCGACCTGCAATCGCTGGTCTCTTATCCCTGCGCCCACACGCCCTATCATGGTTACCAAGGCCAGCTTTAACGTTTTGCTGACAGCCTTCCGCGAACCTTCAAAAACAGCAGCACCAAGACCCCACCCAGCACCATAAACAGCAACGCCAGTGGCCACAGCGTCCAAACGATTTCCCAACCATTCGCGACCACAATACTGGTTGTCCCTATCTGCTCGGTTAACCCGTATTCCGATAACATCGCATCACTGTAAAACCACAGCAAAAACGCCAAGGCGAGCCCAATTCCAATACACATTGCATTTCTCCCTTCACTTTTGGGCAGACATAAAAAAAGCCCGATCAAAGTCGGGCTTTTCGAGTTTGAATCTTTGCGTTTAACTTACTTAACGCGCTGATCCAAAGAACCGTTTGCATAGCGAGCTTGCATTTCTTCCAGACCAAGAGACTTGATCTTATCGGCGTGACCGGCACAACCGAACGCTTCGAAACGCGCTTCACAGATACCCATCATGGCATCTTCTGCGGCTTTCAAGAACTTACGTGGGTCAAAGTTAGACTTGTTTTCTTCCAAGTGCTGACGAACCGCACCGGTAGAAGCCATACGCAAGTCGGTATCGATGTTTACTTTACGAACACCGTATTTGATACCTTCAACGATGGCGTCAACAGGCACACCGTAAGTTTGGCCCATGTCACCACCGAAGTTGTTGATGGTTTCCAACCATTCTTCTGGAACAGAAGAAGAACCGTGCATTACGATGTGCGTATCAGGAATACGCTCGTGGATTTCACGGATACGATCGATACGTAGTACATCATCAGAAGGCTTGGACGTGAACTTGTAAGCACCGTGAGACGTACCCACAGCAACCGCTAGACAGTCAACGTTCGTTTCTCTAACAAACTGTGCCGCTTCTTCCGGATCCGTTAGCAGCGCGTCAGCGTCAAGCTTCTCATCAGAGCCGTGACCATCTTCTTCACCCATCATACCGGTTTCTAGAGAACCTAGGCACCCTAGCTCACCTTCAACCGTTACACCACCCGCGTGTGCCATTTTAACCACGGCGGCCGTGATGTCACGGTTGTATTCGTAAGACGCTGGCGTCTTCATGTCAGACATCAAAGAACCGTCCATCATAACGGATGTGAAACCAGACTGAATCGCGCGCAGACAAACACCTTCATCCGAACCGTGGTCCTGGTGCATAACAACTGGAATGTGTGGGAACATTTCAACCGCACCTTCAATCAGGTGACGCAGCATTGGTTCGCCGGCATATTTACGCGCACCAGCCGACCCTTGAAGGATAACTGGCGAGTTGCATTTGTCCGCAGCACGCATGATTGCACGCACTTGTTCCATGTTGTTTACGTTAAACGCCGGCATACCGAAGTTGTTTTCTGCCGCGTAGTCCATTAGTTCACGAAGTGTAATCATCGCCATGTGCGAGACTCCTCTATTAGTTTAAAAAATCAATCGTTGTATTCTAACAAGCTTTCTTTTCATTAAAAAGCTTAATAAAGTTTTGGTTTTTAAGGTTTTCTATCGCTTTATCTTATGGAATCTTAACGATTTCCATTTGGTTGGTGCCGCCCATCAAACCGCGTGATTGACCACGCGTCACGATAATCAGATCGCCCGTTTTAGCGACACCTTTCTGTTTCAACTCATCCAGAATTTCGTTTTTCACCTCATCATCCGTCAAGTCGCTGTAATCAACGCTGGTTGGGTAAACCCCACGATACAAAGTGACTTTACGACGCGTTTCCAAATGCGGCGTCAAAGCAATGATCGGAATCCCCGAACTGATACGGGACATCAATAATGGCGTATTACCCGATTCCGTCAAGGCGGCAATGCATTTCACACCAAAGTGATTGGCGGCATACATGGCCGACATCGCGATGGTTTCGTCAATTGCGGTAAAGGATTCATCAATACGGTGAGTCGATTCACGTGTACTACGTGATTTTTCAGCTTCATGCGCAATGTCGGACATGGTCTTAATAACCAAACTCGGAGAATGGCCTGTGGCGGTTTCACCGGACAGCATGACAGCATCACTTCCGTCCATAACGGCATTCGCCACGTCAAAGACTTCGGCACGCGTTGGAATCGCGTTCTCAATCATAGTTTCCATCATCTGAGTCGCCGTGATGGTAATACGGTTCAACTGACGGGCGCGCTTAATCATTTTCTTTTGCAGGGCCGGCAACTGAGCATCACCAACTTCGACCCCCAAGTCACCACGGGCAATCATGATGACATCCGACGCCAGAATAATGCTGTCCAAGGTAAAATCATCATTAACCGCTTCGGCACGCTCAATTTTGGAAACGATGCTACACACCAACCCGGCTTTTTCAGCTAACGAACGACAAAACTCAACGTCTTCGGCGCTTCTCGGAAAAGACAAGGCCAGATAGTCACACTGAATTTCCGCCGCGGTCAAAATGTCTTCTTTGTCTTTTTCGGTCAAAGCGGATGCGGATAACCCACCGCCCAGCAGGTTAATGCCTTTGTTGTTGGACAGCTTACCACCCACAACAACAATACAGTTAACGCGCTCGCCCTCGACACTTTCGACGTCCAGCACCACTCGTCCGTCGTCCAGCAACAAACGATCGCCGGATTTAACGTCGTAAGGCAAGCTTTTATAGGTTAACCCGACTTCTTTTTGATTACCGGCCGTCGGATCAACATCGTTATCCAGTGCGAACTTATCGCCCGGTTCCAAATAAATGCTGCCTTCGGAGAAACGCGCAATACGAATCTTCGGCCCTTGCAAATCCACCAAAACACCAACTTCACGGTCCATTTTGGCGGATAACTCGCGTACTTTTTTCGCTCTGATAATATGATCTTCGGCGTTACCGTGCGACATATTAATGCGCACAACGTCCACACCGGACTGGATCATTTTTTCCAATTCGCCTTCACGATCCGTTGCCGGCCCCAAGGTCGCAACAATTTTTGTTCTTCTTAAACTCGATGGCATAAACTTTATCATCCTCAAACGTCTCATTGCGTCTCGACAGAAAGCAAGATGACTCGCGAAATAAACTTCCCTGATCGGGGACCCATCACCGGGTCAAAATTCATTTACCGAGGCATCCTCTCACCTTTCAATTACGAAGCGTCAATGAATGGTTAAATTAAAATATCAAACATAAAAGGCCAAGCCACTTTGCTTGGCCTAAAGAGTTACGGCTTATTTTTGTGCCGCTTTTTCCAGCATTTCAACAGCCGGTAGTTTTTTGCCTTCCAAGAACTCTAGGAAAGCACCGCCGCCGGTTGAGATATAAGAAACTTTATCGGCGATGTCGTACTTATCAATCGCGGCCAGCGTATCCCCACCACCCGCGATGGAGAAAGCGGACGACTCGGCAATCGCCATGGAAATCGCTTTGGTACCTCCACCAAACTGGTCGAATTCGAAGACGCCCACAGGACCGTTCCAGACAACCGTGCCAGCGTTTTTAATGATGTTCGCCAATTCAGCGGCCGAATCCGGGCCGATATCGAAAATCATGTCGTCATCCGCGACATCCGCAACGGCTTTCGTTTCCGCCGCCGCCGATTCGGAGAATTCTTTACCGCATACAACATCAGACGCTAATGGAATCGCAGCGCCGCGAGCTTCCATGATTTCGTTCAACTTTTTACAGGTTGGTACCAAGTCGCTTTCAGACAACGATTTACCAACATTATAACCAGCCGCTTCGATGAAGGTATTGGCGATACCGCCACCCACAACCAATTGATCCACTTTTTCAGACAGCGACTCAAGCACGGTCAACTTAGTGGAAACTTTGGAGCCACCTACAATCGCGACCATTGGGCGTGCTGGGTTATTCAATGCCTTACCCAACGCGTCCAATTCCGCCGCCAACAAAGGACCGGCACACGCCGTGCCAGCGAAAGCGCCCGCACCATGTGTAGACGCCTGCGCACGGTGCGCCGTACCGAATGCATCCATGACGTAAACGTCACACAAAGCCGCGTATTTTTGAGACAAAGCTTCGTCGTTTTTCTTTTCGCCGACGTTAAAACGAACGTTTTCCAACAAAACCACTTCGCCTTCCGCGATATCAACGCCGCCGTCAAGGTAGTCTTTAACCAAACGCACTTCTTTGCCTAGCTTTGCAGACAAATCGGCTGCAACCGGCGCCAAAGAGAACTCTTCTGCATATTCACCTTCCGTCGGACGCCCCAAGTGAGACATCAACATGACTTTTGCACCGGCTTCCGCCGCCATTTTAATGGTTGGCAAAGATGCACGGATACGCGCATCAGAAGTCACTTTTCCATCCTTAACCGGAACGTTCAAATCTTCACGAATCAATACTCGCTTTCCAGCCAAGTCCAAGTCAGACATTTTAATTACAGACATATTCAGTCCTCTTTCTTAAAGTTTAAAAACACTTTTCACTCGGGAAAAGCGCATTCGATTGTCAAAAATTCATTTTTCTTTTCCGCACTGAATCAATGCCGACAAGAAAAATGAATAAAAGACCGGGTCAGAGAACCCGGCCTTTACCGTCACGAATGACGCTTAGTGCGTTCCTACGTGCTCAACAACGCGCATCATGTTACAGGTATAACCGTACTCGTTGTCATACCATGCAACGACTTTAACGAAAGTAGGATCTAGTGCGATACCTGCTTTAGCGTCAAAGATGGATGGGTGAGAATCACCACGGAAGTCAGTTGAAACATTGGCTTCTTCAGTGTAACCAAGTACACCCGCCATTTCGCCTTCAGACGCTTTCTTCATCGCGGCACAAATGTCGTCATAAGAAGTGTCTTTTTCAAGCTCAACCGTTAGATCAACAACTGACACATCAGACGTTGGTACACGGAAAGCCATCCCCGTCAACTTACCGTTCAACGCTGGCAATACTTTACCGACCGCTTTCGCTGCACCAGTAGAAGAAGGGATGATATTCTCAAGAATACCACGACCACCACGCCAGTCTTTCATAGAAGGACCGTCAACGGTTTTCTGAGTGGCGGTTGCCGCATGAACAGTTGTCATCAGACCACGCTTGATACCGAAGTTGTCGTTCAAGACTTTCGCCACTGGCGCCAAACCATTAGTTGTACAAGAAGCGGCAGAAACGATTGCTTGACCAGCATATTCTTCATGGTTAACACCGTAAACGAACATTGGCGTGTGGTCTTTAGAAGGCGCGGATTGAACCACTTTTTTCGCACCGGCGTCGATATGTGCCTGACAGGACTCTTCAGTTAGGAAGAAACCAGTACATTCGATGACTAGGTCAGCACCTACATCAGACCACGCTAGGTCAGCTGGGTTACGCTCAGCGGTGATGCGGATGGTTTTACCGTTCACAACCAAGTTACCGTCTTTCACTTCAACTGTTCCGTCAAAACGACCGTGAACAGAATCATACTTCAGCATATAAGCTAGGTATTCAGGATCTAAAAGATCGTTAATTGCAACAACTTCAATATTTGCAAAATCTTTTGCTGCTGCGCGGAAAGCCATACGACCGATACGGCCAAAACCGTTAATACCAACTTTAATAGTCATTCTTATTTACTCCTAAAATACGCCAGACCCGACCGGCAAACCAGCCAGGCCTGGTAAAAAATGAAATGGGTTATTTACCAAGAACCTTGTTCGCGGTGGCCACCACCTTCTCAACAGTGAAGCCGAACTCTTTGAACAGCTCACCCGCTGGAGCAGATTCACCGAAGGTTTTCATGCAAACGCAATCACCGTCCAGGCCAACATACTTGTACCAAGACTCCGCCACACCGGCTTCGATCGCAACACGCTTAACGCCTGGAATCAACACGGAATCACGGTAAGCTTGATCCTGCTCGTCAAACGCATCCGTTGACGGCATGGAAACAACACGCACGTTTGCATCCATGGCTTCAGCAGACTCAACCGCCAAACCAACTTCAGAACCGGTCGCAATAAAGATGATGTCTGGTGTACCGTCACAATCTTTCAGTACGTAACCACCTTTTTCGATGTTTTTCACTTGCTCAGCCGTACGCTCCATTGGCGTCAAACCTTGGCGAGAGAAAACCAATGCAGTCGGTGCGTCACCACGCATAACCGCCAGTTTCCAAGCCACAGCCGACTCAATCGCGTCACACGCACGCCATGTTTGGAAGTTTGGAATCACACGCATCGTCGCCATTTGTTCGACCGGTTGGTGTGTTGGGCCATCTTCACCCAAACCGATGGAATCGTGTGTGAAGACATAAATCGTACCGATTTTCATCAAGGCCGACATACGCAAGGCATTACGCATGAACTCCATGAACATGAAGAAAGTAGCGCCGTAAACCTTGAAACCACCGTGCAGAACCATCCCGTTCATCATGTGCGCCATACCAAACTCACGCACCCCCCAAGACAGGTAGTTACCGTTTGGATTCGCATGATTCACTTTCACGGTGCCAGACCAGTTCGTCAAGTTAGACCCGGTCAAGTCAGCGGAGCCGCCGAACATTTCAGGCAAAATCGGTCCCATCGCTTCGATCGCGTTTTGAGACGCTTTACGTGAAGCGATGTTTGGCATCTCGTCTTGCGTTTTAGCGATAAACTTATCCATTTCCATTTCAAAGTTCGCTGGCAATTCACCGGCCATGCGACGTTCAAATTCCGCCGCCAATTCTGGGAATTCAGCACGATACGCTTCAAACTTAGCGTTCCATTCCGCTTCCTCTTTCGCGCCCTGCGCTTTGTGGTCCCAGCCTTCATATACGTTTTCCGGGATCACAAACGGCTCGTGTTCCCAACCTAGGTTTTCACGCGTCAACTTAATTTCTTCGTCACCCAAAGGGGCACCGTGACAGTCGTGCGTACCACACAGGTTTGGCGAACCGAAACCGATTGTCGTACGGGTACAGATCAGCGTTGGTTTGTCGTTAATGGACTTGGCTTCACGGATGGCTTTATCGATCGCATCGGCATCGTGGCCGTCAACGTCACGAATCACGTGCCAGTCGTAAGATTCAAAACGGCCCGCGACATCACGTTCCATCCAGTCAGAAATGTGACCGTCGATGGAAATATCGTTATCATCCCAGAAAGCGACCAGCTTACCAAGACCCAAAGTACCGGCCATGGCCGCCGCTTCATGAGACAAACCTTCCATCAAACAACCGTCACCCATGAAGACATAGGTATAGTGGTTCACGATGTCGTGGTTTTGTTTATTGAATTGCGCCGCCAAAGTGCGTTCGGCAATCGCCATACCCACCGCGTTTGTCAAACCTTGTCCTAGAGGACCGGTCGTGGTTTCGATACCCTCGGCATAACCGTATTCCGGGTGCCCGGCTGTTTTAGCATGCAATTGACGGAACTGCTTAATGTCTTCCATTCCTAGGTCAAACCCAGTCAAATGCAACAATGAATAAATCAGCATGGAACCGTGACCATTCGACAAAACGAAACGATCGCGATCGGCCCAGTTTGCATTGGTCGGGTTGTACTTCATGTGGTCATTCCACAAGACTTCGGCGATATCAGCCATCCCCATCGGCGCGCCTGGGTGACCAGACTTGGCTTTTTGGACGGCATCCATGCTCAACACACGGATCGCATTGGCTAGTTCTCTACGAGTTGACATTGGCAACTTCCCTCAAGTTATAAAAATTCGGTGTCCTTATTCACTTTAAATTTTTGGCCTTTTTGACCCTTTTTGAAAGTGACAAGTGCAAAATTGGACGAACATTTTCTCTCAAAATGACAAAATCATCAAGTTTTCTTATCTTTCAGCGGAGAAATAAGCACTGAAAAAAATTGGTTTTTTTCACTATTTCTTCACGCAAAACCTAATAAAACAACCGTATAGGCGGCTTGGAGTATATGATGCTTTTGATTTGCACCAGGCTGTTTGAAAGTTTTATGAAAGGCGCTCCAACCCAAAATAAATCCCTTAAAATCTATGCTAGAATCAAAATGGCTTGACGTTTTCTCTTTTCAAACAAGGAGTTCGCTATGCCTCTCAGACTGAAAGACCTCGTAAAAACGGCCAAAGCCAATATTAATGAAATCACTTGCGACCAGGTTGAAGACTATCGGGCGCAAGGCTACAAAACCCTCGATGTCCGCGAAGCCGCGGAATACCTTGACGGCACCATCCCCATGTCTCTGCATATTCCCAGAGGTATTCTGGAACCCAAGTGCGATATGTGTTTTGAAGGACATGAATCGGAGTTGTCGGACCTGAACCAGCCCTGGATTATTTTTTGCCAAGCCGGCGGGCGCGGCGCACTGGCCGCTTACACCATGAAACAGATGGGCTATACCAATGTAATCAACCTGGCCGGGGGGTTCAATGCCTGGAAAGCCTTTGACGGGGCGATTGAAACGCCCCCAATTGAAGACGGCTTGATTCGTTGCGACCACCCTTGGAACCCGGGGTTCCAAGGCGAATAACCCACATTTGGCTGAAACAGGACTTTCTAGGCCGTCTCAACGGCGGCCTGCTTTCGAGCCCGCCACCCGTCATGGAAATTTTCATACAGCGACAAGGTCGCCGGAATCACCAACAAAATCAATAAGGTCGAAAACATCAACCCAAAGGCAATGGACGCCGCCATCGGAATTAAAAACTGCGCTTGCAAGGACGTTTCAAACAGCAAGGGGGTCAAACCGGCAATCGTTGTCAGCGAGGTTAGAAACACCGCTCGAACCCGCTGCACCACCGCTTCCTCCAACGCCTGATTAATCGCCATGCCTTCTTCACGAAGCCGCTTGTAGAAACTCACCAAAATAATCGAATCGTTAACCACAATGCCGGACAAACCGAAAAAACCAAACAACGATAAAATCGTCATATCGATGCCCAGCACCCAGTGCCCCATAATCGCACCGATCAAACCGAACGGAATCGCCATCATCACCACCAGTGGCCAGCCATAGGATGCGAATACCCAAGCCAACACTATGTAAATCGTCGCCAACCCGATCAGCAACCCGATTTTCATATCGCCCATGGTTTCGGCCTGATTGGCACTCTGCCCTTCCATCGAATAACTCAATCCGTATTGCGCCACCAATGTTTTCAACGTGGTTTCTTCTAGCTGTGCCAAAATGCGATTGGCGTTATTCACACTTTTATCCACTTCCGCCTTAACCGTAATCGTCAACCGGCCATCCACATGACGCACCGCATCAAAACCTTGCTTGTTTTTCCATTTCGCGACCGAACTCAACGGCACACTTTGCCCGTCCGGCGTCATCACCTGCATGCTCCCCAGCGTCGCCAACTTAGCCTGCTCGCCACGCGGATACTGCACCCGAACCTCTACTTCGTCCTCACCATCGGTAAAAATTTGCGCCAACCGTCCGGAAAAGGCATCCGACAATTGCTGCCCAAGCGAGGCATAGGTAAAGCCCAGTGCCTGCCCTTGCGGCGTCAATTCATAAACCAACTGTTCTCGCCCGTACGGCAAATCGTCTTTCACCCCCGACACGCCGCGAATTTGCGACAACACCTGTTGTAAATCCAGCGATGCTTGTTTCAATACGCTCGGATTCGCGCCCCAAAAGCGAACTTCGATATCGCTTCCCGGCGGACCGTTACGCGGTGCTTCAATGGACAAAACGTCCAGACCTGGGACTTTTCCGGCTTTCTCCTGCCACACCTTGATGAACTCAGGGTTACGGGTTTCACGCTGATCCGACTCCACCAGTTCGATATTAATGCCCCCGAAGTTAGCCCCGGTTTCCCCGTTATTGGTTTCGTTATGATGCACCACTGCTGTTTTAACGATGCCCGGTTCCAAAGCTTGCTCCGTCTCCAGCAACGCCTGATAGAGGTTATCCACATAGCGCGCTGTCACCTCTGGCGGCGTTCCGGCCACAAAACGCACATCCGCCAACAAACGCGTCGATTCCGGCGACGGAAAAAACACAAACGCAATCCGCCCACCGGCCAGCAAACCAATGGCAAAAATCATCAACGCTAAGGTGGAAGCCAAGGTAATGGCACGATGCGACAATACCCAACGCGTTAAGCGCCGGAATTGCACTTCACGAAAATGGTCAATCGCATTATCGAGCCGATAACGGAAAGAACCCTCTTTCGGCGGTTGAATCTTTTTAAAGGCATGGCGTAAATGCCCCGGCAGCACCGCAAAACTTTCCAACAGCGACGCCATAATCACCGCAATAATGACCAGCGGAATCGCAAACAGAATGTTCCCGATTTCGGCTCCAATCAACATCAAAGGCACAAATGCCGCCGCCGTGGTGATGGACGACGCCGTGACCGGCGCCAGCATCCGGTGCGCGCCACCTTCGGCGGCTTGCAGCGCCGGTTCGCCCATTTCATAATGGGCCAGCGCGTCCTCACCGACCACGATGGCGTCATCAACGATAATCCCCAAGGCCATAATCAAAGCGAACAAACTGATCATATTGATGCTACCGCCCAGCAGATACATGATCATCAGCGTCGCCATAAACGAAATCGGAATCCCGACCGCCACCCAGAAGGCCACCCGACCGTTCATAAACAAATACAGAATCAGAATCACCAGAATCAAACCACCCACGCCGTTGTTCAGCAACAACATGATCCGCTCGTTCACCAGTGCCCATATTTCGTCATACACTTTCAACTGAATACCGCTCGGCAACGTCGGTTCGGTTTTCGCCAGCCAGTCTTGCATGATTTTTGACGACTTCAACGTATCACCGGACTCGGCGCGTTGCAGTTTCATTTCTATCGCAGGGTGCCCTTCTACCATAATGATGGGCGCATTCTTTTTCGGGCGACGCTCGATATTGGCGATGTCCCCCAACAGAACATTCTGGGTATCGGACACCACCAGCGGCAAGCGTTCGAAGTCCACTTCACTTCGTCCTTGTTTGATGGCCCGCAAATCGCGCACACTGTCGTCATCGCCCACCGAGCCAGCCGGAAAATCTCGGCTCATGCCCGCTAACTGGCTGGAAATGTCTTGCATGGTCAAGCCATAATTTTCCAAGGCTTGCTGCGGCACTTCCACCGCCATTTCCTCTTCCGGCATCCCAACGTAATCGACCTTATCAATGCCTTGGTCCAGCAACTGACGCTCAAATTGACGTGCCAGGTGACGCAACTCTCTTAAGTCACCGTTATCGCTGATCAACAATAAACGCGCCACCATCTCATATCGGATTACGCGGCTGATCATCGGGGTTTCCGAGTCCTGCGGCAAGTTGCGCAACTCATCCACTTTCTGCTTCACCTGATCGACCGCTTCGATCATATTGGTGCCTTCCTTGAACTTCAGGGTAATCGACGAAATTCCCAAAGCGGACGTGGAGGTCATTTCGTCCAGGTTATCAATATTGCGAATCACCCGCTCAATCGGATCGGTAATCGACGTCTCCACATCCTCGGCATTCGCCCCCGGCCACACCACTCTCACGGTCGCATAATCGAGTTCAAAATTCGGGAAAAACTGAACATTCAGTTTCATTAACGCCACCAAACCCAGCAAAATCATGACAATCATCATCAGGTTGGGCGCCACTTTATGGCGGGCAAAAAGCCCGATAAAGCCGTGCGACTTAAAGCGATTTTTATGCGGGTGATACCCCGAATAATCCTCTGGATGCTCTTCCGGACGGGTAATATGCGACATCTATTCCACCACCAACACTTTCAAACCGTTGATGGCATTCGGCAAATGGGTAATCGCCACCTGAGTGTTATCAGGGAAATCCCCGCGAATCATCGCCCAAACATGGCCATCCACCATGACTTCACCGAGATTTTCAATCGTCATACTTTTCAGCTTATTATCAACAATCGTGTAAATTCGGTCCGCACCATACACAGCTGAATAGGGCACCGCCATCACATTCGGCACAGGCCGACCATAAAGATTCACCTGCCACAAATCACCAGGCCTGGCGGTTTTAACCGTCGTCGGCACGGCAAAAAAAGCGTCCAAACCGCTCGGCGTCGCTTCCCCGGCCAAACGTTTCAGTGGCAATTTATACACCTGCCCGTTCAGCTTTAACTCAGCTTCCAGGGTGACGCCGTCTTCAAGCGCGTCGTAAACTTTGTCCAACTCAAAACCGGGAATTTTGGCCCGCAGTTCGAGCGTATCCAATCCATAGAACGACACCATCGGTGAATTGGCGGCCACACGATCACCTTCCGAGACCGAGACTTTAGCGACCCGCCCGTTATAGGGTGCCACCAGCCGCCCACGTTCACGGTTCACTTCCGCTTGCGCCAAATTCGCCTGCGCCTTTTCCAAGCGCGCTTTCAATTGGGCGACCTTGGCTTTATTTTCCTCAACCGCCAGTTGCGCACCGACCACGGTATATTCTTGTCGCACCAAAGCTTCTTTGGTTTTCTCCACCGTCGATTTGGAGGCCAAGTCCTTTTTAATCAATTCAACGTTACGCTCCACGTCATTCTGTTTAATTTTCAGAACGCGTTTTTCTTTATCCAGGCGCTTACGATTCGCTTCATACAACAGGCCTTGGATACGCAATTCGGCCTCGGTATCGGCCACATCCGCCTTAGCAATCTGATACGGCAATTCGATGTCCGCTTCCGCCAGCGCGACCAGGGAATCGCCTTTCTGAAAAGACTGGCCTTCTTTGACCGGCAGGCTTGCGACAACGCCGGCCACCGGTGCCGCCGCCGTGACCAATGCATTGGACTCGACCGTGCCGAATAGCGAAATCACCGGTGCCAAGCTTTCCGACTGGGCCGTCATGGCCGTCACCGGCCACACCTTTTCCTGAACCTGAACCGGTGGTTGGGCCGGTTTGGTCATTTTCAAAATCGCAAACAGGGCCACCGCCCCCAGCACAATCAGTAACGGCACCACCCCTTTTCGCATTATTCTCAGTTTTTGTAACACCGCCATAGGTTCCTCTTTCATCCTCGGGTCATCACACCCACCACACAGGGCATTCCCGGGTTCTTAAGCAAACAAGAGTCCAGATTATAATGTATCCATTTTAAAATACGTAACCCATGCACCCACAACCACATAAAAAATACTAATCCAAAGCCATTCAAAAAAACGCGCCGTAAAGACTTGCACCCATAACTTATATAAATAGAATTTATCAAGAGATTATTATTATAAATAACCTTATTTTTTATAGGAGAGAGATAGGTATGAAAAAGTCCGTACTCAGCATTGCCTTGCTAACCGGGGTGGCTTTGACCGCTCAGGCCAATCAACCGACCGAAGCGGAAGCACGTAGTTTGGTCAAAGACTACATGAGCCAGTTAAAGCCCGCTTTAATGAAAAGTATGAAGCAAGGTGGCCCGGTCAATTCCATTGAAGTTTGCCACACCAAAGCGCCGGCCATTGCCAAAGAACTGTCTGAAAAAAGCGGCTGGAACATCAATCGTGTCAGCCTGAAGCCACGCGGTGCAACCGCCACACCGGACGCTTGGGAAAAAACCGTTCTGGAACGCTTTGACGCTCAACTGGCCGAAGGAAAACCAATCAAAGGCATGGAAGTTTCCCAAGTTATTATTATGAACGGTGAAAAACAATACCGTTACATGAAAGCTATCCCGACAGCAGCGGTCTGCTTGAACTGCCACGGAACCGATGTTCAACCGGCGGTCAAGAAAGCCATCAGTGAATACTACCCTGACGATCAGGCCGTGGGCTATTCCAAAGGCCAGATTCGCGGTGCCTTCAGTTTCACCAAAGCGCTGTAACAGCGACCTCTAAAACCGGCCAGGCCTGGTCGGTTTTCACTTTCGAACCGCCCCTCTTACGATTTCGATTCCACTTCCCATTGATGATGCCCCGGCTTGTTTCGAAAACTGACCGGCTCCTGATGAATCATCACATCGGCATTCTCGAAACGACGGAGTAAACTTTCCGTCACCTCTTCGGCGATTTGATGCCCCATCCACAATGAAAGATGGTCATCCAGCTCCAAATCCAATTGAATAAACACCGTCGGCCCGGAACGAAAGGTCCGCAAATCATTAAACCCGCGTACCTGAGGGTGATTTAAAACAATCTCCCGAATCTCGTCACGCATGCTATCCGGCAACTCACGATCCAACAATTGGTTGGCCGAGGCCACCGCCAGCTTCACCGCCTGCCAACCAATCCAAGCCCCAATCACCAAGCCCAGCGTCGCATCCACCCAAAACCAAGCGGACAACAACAACCCGACCATCACCGCAAAGTTCGCCCCCAGGTCGGATAAATAATGCAACGAATCCGACTCTATAGCCGAAGAATGCGTTTTACGAATCACATAACGCTGAAACACCACCAAAGCCAAGGTCAACGCCATGGAAAACACCATCACCCAAACCCCCAAGCCAGCCTCGCGCACCGCTTCCGGAAAAAATAACCGATCCAAGGCGTGTAACACCAGATACAAGGCCGACCCGGCAATAAACACACTTTGCGCCAGAGATGCTAGAGGTTCCGCCTTGCCGTGGCCCAGGCGATGCTCATTGTCGGCCGGCATTTGCGCCACATGCACGGCAAATAAAATCATCACCGAAGCCACTACATCGACGGCCGAATCCAGCATGGACGCTAACACACCGACCGAACCGGTTTCCCACCAGGCATAGGCTTTCGTCATCAGCAATACCAACGCCACAAATACCGACACATAAGTCGCATAACGTGTGAGTCTCAACGCACTCAAAACCTTTCCTCATGCCACAAAACCACCAGGCCTGGTGGTTTTTACCCAAAAATTAAAATGATTATCAATTCAAGTTGAACTCAGCTTACCGCATCTTGTGCCGAAATAAAATCTTGAATTAAGTGGTGTCTTTCCGCTTCAATCGCCCGGCCAATGTCCGCGCCTTGCACGCCGGTCGCCAGTATCGCTTGATTATCCACTTGGCCAGCGGCTTGCGCCAACGCCAACCAAAACGCTTTTTGTGGGTATGGCTGCTGCTCAAACCCCAAACGCCCTTTGGCATCGGCTTCGCAAGCCGTCAAAAATTGTTCAAAGGTCACCAAATCTTTCAAGGCTCCGCAAGCGGTCAAGGCTTTCAAATAGGTTTTTGGTTTCAAGGCCGGGTGACCGTCTCTGTTCAGGCCTTTATGAATCAAACCATGGAATTCGGTCACTTTTTCCGCGAACTGCTGCTGCTTTTTCGGCACACGATACCGTTCACAAAAAGCTTTCACCAACGGCACGCCAGCTTGTTCATGGCCGTGGTGTTTCGGCCAAAGCGCCGGCGGCGTCACGCCTTTGCCCAAGTCGTGTAGTAAGGCCCCGAGACGGACTGACAAATCGTCCGACAGCCGGGCCGAAGCATCCAATACCATCAAGGTATGAATCCACACATCGCCTTCCGGATGGTACTTCTCCGGCTGGGTGACGCCGTGCAAGGCGTTTAATTCCGGGAACAAAACCGCGGCGGCTTCAACGCTGTCCAACGTTTCGAAAAACACACTCGGCGTGTCGGTGTTTAAGGCTTTGACCACTTCCTGCCAGACCCGTTCAGGCGTCAAGGCCGACAATTCCCCCGACGCCGTCATACGCTGCATCAGCCCAGCCGTTTCCGGCGCGAGCTTAAAACCGAAAGGCGCCAATTTGGCGGCAAAACGCGCCACACGCAACACGCGTAGCGGGTCTTCTTCAAAGGCATCCGATACATGACGCAACACCTTATTCTGTAAATCTTTCCGCCCGCCATAAGGGTCGATAATGCTACCGTCCGACTCCTGAGCCATCGCATTAATGGTTAAATCCCGTCGAATTAAATCCTCTTCCAAAGTCACCGCCGGATCGTACGACATTTCGAAGCCATGATAACCTTGGCCGACTTTGCGTTCCATACGCGCCAGAGCATATTCTTCTTTAGTTTTGGGATGCAGAAAGACAGGGAAATCCTTACCGACCTGATCGAAGCCTTGTGCCAGCATTTCCGCAGGCGTGGCACCCACCACGACCCAATCATGGTCATAAACCGGAATACCGAGCAAAGCGTCTCGTACCGCACCGCCGACAAGATAGGTTTTCATAGCGTTCTCACAACTTTCATTCATGCGCACATCATAAAACAAAAAAGCCGTCAAATGACGGCTTTTCTTGAAAGGGTTAAGAGCGTGCTATACCAGTTCGTCGGCGTCTCGACCGGCTTCCTGACGATAGAAATGATAGCGTTCACGCAAGTTGCTCGGCGCGATATAAGGCGCCAACGTATGCTCGACACTGGTCGGCATAAAGCCGAAACGACTTTCAAAATCGTTATCGGATACCAAATCGGCTTGCATCAATTTCAACTGAACCTTAGACACGGAACGGAACGGCGCCAAAGGCCCTAATGTACTCATAAAACGGGCATTCAACGAACACATCGGCAAGACAATGGCGTCGTCCTTCATCATCATATCGCGCACCAAACCGGCCAAATCCTTCAGAGACATACGCTCTTCCCCAACCAATTCGATTTTCGCGCCGAACGCGGTCTTATCATGAATGCTCATGACCAGCGCTTTAGCAAAATCCTTAACCGACAACGGCTGTACCGCTCGCCCGGCATTCGCCACCGGCAATACCGGCAGCCATTCCAATTGCGCTTTGAAACGGCTGGAAACTTCGTCCCCGTCCCCCAGCAACAAACCGGCACGTAAAATGGTCACCTTGGCCGATGCGATGGTGTGCATAATCGAATCGGCTTCACCCAATTTATACAACCAGTCATGACGGGCATTGCTCGCATCCGCGCCAATTTGGGAAAGCGACAGCACGCGCTTCACGCCGGCCGACTCAACCGCTTTTTTAATTTGCTGATTCACCTGAACCAACTCCTTGTCGGCCACCGCTTCGGTTTGAGTCGTCATATCCGCCGTCAAATTCACCACGACATCGACCCCTTTCATAGCGGCTTTCAAGCCCTCGGTTTGCAACAGGCTGTCCAGTTGAACCAAACGGGTGTTTGGAAAAAGCAAAAACTCACGGAAACGTTCCGGACGACGCACTACGACGGAAACCTCATAGCCGTTTTTTGATAATTCGTTCACAACGGAGCGCCCGACAAAACCGGTTCCGCCCAGTACAACTACTTTATTGCCCGTCATAACCTTTCCCATTTTTAAATTGATCGGAAGTGAAAACAGCCGGTAAGAATAAAGAAATTCCCCTCAGAGGTCAAGAATTTAACTCAGGCATCTCTGTTTGATTAAATCAGAGATACCCTAGGAATCCGGCTCGCTTTAAAATAAGATTTTGTTAAAATATCGCCATTTTACAGCCACCCGTTTTCAATGAAGGACATGTCGATGTCATTAACCGTATCCGCTTTTAAAAGCCCAAAAAAAGAAGAACTGTATCTGTTCGTCCCGCAAGAAGACGGACTGGAAAAACTGCCCGACGAACTGCTGGTGATGTTTGGCGAGCCAGCCCATGTAATCGATTTTGAACTGACGCCTGACCGTAAAATGGCGCGTGTCGATATCGAAGAAGTTCGCACCTCCCTGGAAAGCAAAGGGTATTTTATGCAAATGCCCCCTTCCGAAATAGAAAAAATGGGGGACATGCCAGCCCCACCGGAACACCTCGATAACATTTTTTAAAGACGAACTCAGCGCCCCCAGACGCTCTCAACCCCTTCCATTAAATACCCGATTGTTTCAGTCGGGTATTGATAATTCCGGTTTTGTCGTTAAAATAGACCACACGACAACATATCGATTCACCTTGTCTTTCGGATGAATCGACACATACGAATTTCAACCCGATTCAATCAAATTTAAAGGAATGCATAATTATGGCTTTCACACTTCCTGATTTACCTTATGATTACGACGCTTTGGAAGTTTCCATCGACGCACGTACCATGGAAATCCACCACACCAAACACCATAACACTTACATCACCAACCTGAACAATGCCATTGCCGGCACTGAAAACGAAGACAAGTCATTGGACGAGTTGATTGCCAATGCCGGTTCGATTTCACCTGCGGTGCGTAACAACGGTGGCGGGCACTGGAACCACGCTTTCTTCTGGGAAGTGATGACCGGCGACAGCATGGGCACGCCAAGCGGTGCTTTGGCGGACGACATCAACGCCACTTTCGGCGGCCTGGATGCCATGAAAGAAAAATTCAACACCGCTGGTGCCACTCAGTTCGGTTCCGGTTGGGCTTGGCTAACGGTTGCCGCTGACGGTAAGCTGCAAATTTCTTCCACACCGAACCAGGACAACCCTTTGATGGACGTCGCTGAAGTGAAAGGCACGCCAATCCTGGGCTTGGACGTTTGGGAACACGCTTACTACCTACGTTACCAAAACCTGCGTCCGGCTTACATGAAAGCCTGGTGGGACGTGGTTAACTGGAATAAAGTTTCCGAGTTGTACGAAGCCGCAAAAGGCTAAATATCCTATTCGTCATGGATTGCTCTGTGACGTTTCCACTAAAAACCCGCTTCGGCGGGTTTTTTAATGTCTGGAAAATGGCTTCACGCCGTTAGTGCAAACACAAAATATCCGGACGGCTTTCGGCATCGGTCACCATGCGTTCCAAACATTCCTGCACCGCCGTACTGGCGGTTTCCATCTTTTGCAAGGCCGATTCCATTAATTCAAAATCGTCATTTTGATACGCTTCCACGACACGACGCGCTTGCAAGTGCACTTCTTGATGCGGTTTTTCCAAATCGGCATAGCCATTCAGTTGCGAATAACATTGCACCCCTTCACCTTCATAGTACCACTGCCCCAGAGCACATTCCGTGTGTTCGTTCAATTGCAACGATTCTGCCGGCAGCGACCCCATCAAATACTGATAAACCCGCATTTTATAAAGCAAATGGTCCAACTTGACCTTGTTGGTGAAGCTGCGCAAAGCACTGGACGCAATCACTCCGCTCATGTCTTCGTTGCGACCAATCAGTTCGGACAACGCCTGAGTGGACTGCTCACTGAACGCATTCAACTGAATCATTTCTTCTCGGGCATCGTTCATTTGCTCACGAGAACGTGCAATTTCTTTCTGGATCAGCGTCACCAAGCGTGAAATATCCCGCGTGGCGGTCGCGGTTTTTTGCGACAGGTTTCGCACCTCGTCCGCCACCACCGCAAACCCGCGCCCGGCTTCCCCGGCGCGTGCCGCTTCAATGGCCGCATTCAAGGCCAACAAATTGGTTTGTTCGGAAATTTCGGTAATCATCGAAATAATGCCGTCAATCTCCACCGCACGATTACCAAGTTCTTCCGACGCCGAGGCCGCTTGAGACATCAAATCCGCCAGTTTGGTCGACTTGGAGTGGATGTTATCCACCCGGTCACGCGTCGTCGCCGACAATTGCGTGGACTCTTTGATGCTGTCACGCCCATCCATCAACACTTGCCCCTGCTGAAGCAAACCGCCCTGAAACCCTTGCAGGGAATCGGCGAAAAACCGCATCGAATAAAAGACCTTATTGCATAAATCCAGCTGGCGGGCTTGTTCGTGATCAAACGCGGGGGCGTCGGTGACTTGAATCGATGATGTGTGCAACTGTTCCAATTGTTCCGTCAGCGCCAGATTTTCATTCTTTAAGCGCTTCAGTTCCTCTTCTTGCTTTTGATAAAGCGTTTTATATTTATTATTGAAGAACATCCTAATGCATTCCTCCTGAATCACATGTTCTATTGAGTCGACTTTTTATAAGCAGAAATCATTAGCAATTTCCGTACCGGACCTAGTTTACCCAAATCACTTATCGCCGGTACATCATTCTGCTCCATACCGGGAAAAAACCGGGGCATAGATACAAAAAACCCACCAGGCCTGGTGGGTTTTCACTGTCGGCATCAAAGTGCTAATCAGTCGATACGACAAGGCTCTTTCAAAACCACCGTCATGTTTTCGTCCGACGGAATCGCCATCGGGAAACCGGCCGCTTGCCAGCCGTCCATGCCACCAACCAAGTTGGTCACGTTCTTAAAGCCCATTTCGGATAAGGTTTGAGTGGCCAACGCCGCGCGCCCGCCGGATTTACACACCACCAACCAAGCGTCATCACGGTGATCGCGCAGTGCCGGATTGGCCCCAGCGTATTCCATATCCACCGCCGGCTCCAAAACGCCTCTCGGAACATTGATCGCGCCGTCAATCGCGCCGGCCAGGAACTCGCCCGGTTCGCGTACGTCCAGTACTTTCACGCCTTTTTCAACCAATGCACGACCGTCTTCCTGAGACACTTCTTGAATCACTTGTTTGGCCGCTTCGATATAATCCATCAAACTTTTCAATTGTTTTCTCCCAATGTTCTTTTTAGTTTAATTCTCTATAATAATTCACAAGGCTCATTTTAACCCGCACCTCATCCAAAATAAGGAAATATTATGGTCAGTTTAACCACACCGGTGTGCGATTTCGGACAACCGGCCATTGATTTTAACCTGCCCGGCGTGGACGGCCAGAACTGGACGCTGGAAAAGGCCAAAGGGCCGAACGGTCTGTTGGTGATGTTCATCTGCAACCACTGCCCTTATGTCAAAGCCATCCAGACGCGCTTGGCCAACGATACCCGTATTCTACGCGATGATTATGGCCTCAACAGCATTGCCATTATGTCGAATGACCCGACCGAGTACGCCGAAGACTCTTTCGACAATATGAAACGCATTGCCGAGACGTTCGATTTTCCGTTCCCGTATGTCATGGACGAAACGCAGGAAGTGGCCAAAGCCTATGGCGCGGTCTGCACACCGGACTTCTTCGGCACGGTAAACATTTAAACTATACACTTTACTACTTTACTTTAAACCATAGACATAATTTTAAGCACCTGTTAAGCTGTATCCATTCTTAAATTATTTGGTTAGAGCTATGGCGGTACTTGAAAATATCAACCATCATTCAATGATGCTTGAACCATCTTCAATCAATTCAAAGCACGGTTTTATTTCCAATCCCAACAGAAAGTCCATCGATTCATTCCCTCAAATTTTCTTCTCAGACGGTGAACCTTGGTACGAAGCCAATAGATACGCTTTTTATCGCCATGATGATTTGCAAAAAGATTTAAAAACCGTTAGCCGTGAAATGACGCACTTGGCACGTTATGCCGACTGGTTAGAAGAAGAAGGCTTACACTGGCTACATTTCCCGAAGAAGAAAGGTGAACGTTGCTTATTCAAATTTAGAGGGTATCTGATAGACCAAAGAGATAAGGGATACCTTGCACCATCTACCGCAACGCAAACCATGACATCCTTAATAGCCTTTTATCGCTGGGCTTCAGCAACAGACTATGCAGGAGACCGCTCAAAGCTCTTTGATGACCAAACCAAAGTCATCTCCTTTTTCGATAAAGTTGGTTTTAGCCGAACCATGAACGTGACATCCTCAGAACTTTCTATTCCAAATCGAGCTAGAACAGGAACCACCCTTGAAGATGGTTTAACGCCAATTAATCAAGCTAGCACTAAAACTCTTATGGCTTACCTATCCGAACATCGTAACTATGAACTTTACTTGATGTCGAAGGTCGCACTTCAAACAGGTTGCCGCCACGAAACAGTTACAACGCTTAATATTGATGCCCTTAAAAACGCATACCCTGATCAAATGCTGGCAAACATCATGAGAGTAAAAGTTGGCCCTGGAACAGCTGTAGAAACTAAGTTTGATGTATCTGGAGATATTTATGTTCCTCAAGCACTGCTTTCGGAATTAATCGAATACTTCAATTCGGCAGAAGCTATTTTAAGACGCTCCAAAGCCTCGCACTCACTACAAAGAAATATCTTCTTAACATCTAGGGGGAACAGGTACACCACTCAGACGTTTGGCACACTACTACACCGTTTGAAAAGCGAGCTGATTGAAAGAGGACATACGGAGTTTGGTCGTTTTAAATTCCACCAGCTAAGAGCAACATTCGGGACAATGTTGATGCGAGCACTTTTAAACACCCAAGGAATGTCTTCACTGAATGCGATTGAATTTGTTCAAGAAGCGATGCTTCACAAAGAACCAAGCACCACTTGGAAGTACATCAAATTCATTGAAAAAGAGCCTGTTGAGGAAAAATTCCTCGACACTTTATGGTCAATGTTTACAGGTTCAAAAGATCAAACCAATCAAATTATTGAACATATAACCAGTGGGGAGATGTTTGATAATGAATAAATTACCTGATTTGACTATCGTGCATCATAGAATAGAAAATCAAAAAGCTCCGACTTGGAATCTAATGCCTTTTATCTACCAAAATGGAATAAAAGTTAATCGCCAGAAGACCAACTGGACAGACGATCTAGTGATATTACCCATTATCAACTCTCGAATTGAGATATTTTTTGCCCTCAAAGAATATGCAATTGGATTATTAGACTTTGGTACAACTCAAGCGAGCCTAAAAAACTATATCTACAAACTAAAATATCTAATCCGCTATATTGATGAGAACAGTAAAGACTTTGACACACCTGAAGCAATCGGACACGTTTTGTATGGTTACGCAGAATATGAATTTGAACGGACCCTGCAAAAGAAAATAAAGCCTGCATCGGCATACCATAACGTCAATCAAGTAGCCGTTTTTCTTAAAGGAGCAATAGAAGGGATTGACTTTGATATTAAGCATACTCGATTAAAAAACGAAAGAACTTCTCGTAGAGCTATAAGCCGTTCCGCAGAGAAAGCCATGTTAAGCGACGCGGCTAAATTAGCTAGGTTTTGTTTCGATATCACACAAAATTTTCTTCCAACGAGCTTAACGACAGGAAAGCTTCCTATTAAAATTAACATTAGCTCTGAACTGACAAAAAAAAGCATTAATTTAACACCTCGCAAAAAACAGCCAACGATTGTTGAAGAAAATTTTATTAACACTCACGCAGCTCAAGCATTCAATAATCGCGTTTCCGCTGAGTTAATGATTTTCCTAGCTATGACTGTTCAAAATATAGCTCCGACATTAAAATTACTTCGTACCAAATTTGACTATAAACCTCTTGGTGAACAATATGAAATTCGAGAGTATAAAAATCGACGAGGTGGTGAAGTACTGTTCAAAATACCTAAGCCATACAAACCATATTTTCATGCATACCTAAGTTTTATTGACGAATATGCTCCAAACTCAACCTTGCTGTTTCCTTTTTTACAGAAAAACATTGGATATAGAAAAAGAACTGATGCTGATTTTGCATCATTTAAAAATATCTGCATTTCAAATGACATTCCTTGGACAGCACCAACGCAATTTAGAAAAATTGGGCTGAATATTTTAATGAGGCTTTGTTCAGACGAAGAAAGCTCTGCTGAATATGCTAATCACGGTGTAACCGTATTTAGACAATCCTATGAATTTCCATCCCTTCAAAGAGCCATCATTGAAGTTACTCGGTTTTGGGAAAAGAACGATCCACTAACTCACGGCAGACCAAAGGTATCTTTATTTAATACGCCTTGTAATGGCATGCCAGAACCAATAGAAGACGCAACCAATAAGTTACCCGAACCTAACTGCATAAGTCCGACAGGATGCATAGGCTGCAAACACTATAGAGATGACAATTCATTGGACTACATTTGGAATTTGCTAAGTTTTAAATATCTGAAAACCATTGAATCAAGTTCGCATCGAACAAAAGAATTAAAACCTTCAAATATTGCGATTGACTGGGTTAATCTAAAAATCAATTGGTTTAAAAACTCTGGTAACACTCAACATAAAGAATGGGTTAAAGAGTCTGAAATGAGAGTTGAAGAAGGCGATTATCACCCGAACTGGTCTCGTAAAATAGAGAAATACGAAGGATAAACCGTGCAGCATTTGGCAAAAAATCTCCAATTTAAAGCAGACATACCTTTTGTAACAAAGAGTTCACCTTGCTTCAAATCCTTAGATTTTCCTCCAAAACATGAATTTGTCATGTCAATTGACGAAAAAGGGAATACTGTTTCCCAATATGGTGATGATGTTTGGAATTTTGAAACATTTGGCAATCCAAACCCAATGCTATTCAACGATTATGACGAGGAAAATAAGGCAAAGTTTAAACAGGTAATGTTTTATGTCATATATAGTCATTTATTTCCAGCAAAGTACATCAGTTTGAGAGTCTGGTATCACGTATTACAACCTATTTTTAGAAAATGTACGGAACTAAAAATTCAGGTAAAAGAGTTGAGCAGATATCCCAAAATAGTTGAAAGCATTGCACAGCAATTTGCCTTTAATTCTCCATCTATTTTCAAAAATAGTGTTTGGTATCTTGATCAGCTTTATAAGAATCATCAAGAAATCGGCTTTACTATTCTTGATGAAAAAAGTATTTCTTTATACAAAACTTATGACCCAGAGTATGAGCTAGGTCAAACTCCTTACATTCCTTCATCAATATGGACAAAGCTCATTAAACACCTAGATATTGTTCTTGATGATTTTGAAATATATCAAAGCAAGCTAGAATCACTTTATAAGTATCTAGTTTCAACAACCATTACTAACCAAAAAAATGGCGCAAAACACCCCAGCCCTTTCGATAAAAACCGCTGTGCAGACAAAATAAAATACGGAGGAACATTTGAAAATTATTTAAATGACAATGGGTTACTTGAACTCTTTGAAAAGTATGCTGGTCGTCGAGGAGGCACTGTTGGTTACGAAACAAGCCAATTCAATTACATTGTCAACAATACCATGGTTAGCTGTTATTTAATTGTGCTTTTTTACTCACTTATGCGCAAAAAAGAAGCGTTGTCGCTTCGTACCGATTGCCTCAAAACAGAAGTTGATGAAAGGCTTGGAGAGTTTTATTTAATTACTGGAGAAACAACCAAAACTGACACCGACAGTGATGATAGATGGATTGTAAATAATCGAGTTGCAAGGGCTGTAAATATTGCTAAAACATTAATTGATTGGAAACTACGGTACATAGAAGCACCTGAACAAGCTCCTTTTTTATTTCAACGAGTGGACGCCTGGACAAAAGGTGTACGTTCAAACAAAGTCAGAGATTTTGATCGATGCGATTATCTGATAGAGCATGGTTATAAATTTTTTAATAGAGACCAATTTATTATCACACAACAAGACTATGACGAAGCGCTTGCTTTAACTCCCACACTAGCACGAGAGAATTGGTTCAAGGTTGGCAATATTTGGCAATTTAGCTTCCACCAATTCAGACGAACCCTTGCAGTCCATTTTGCTCTCAACAAAGTCTCACCTTCATCTACTCAACTGCAAATGAAGCACGGTACTCGTGAGCAGCAATTCCACTACCAAAACAATGCAGGCAAGTTGCGTTTAAATCATTTAGCTGAACAAGAAGTCGTAAATGAGTATTACGCTGAAATGTCTCGTAATATAGCGTCGGTAGTGCATGGTGATGCAGTACTTCCTCACAAACAATCACCTGTTAAACAAGATGTCGTTTGCTTTGTAGAAGAAGGCGAAATGAAAAAGCTGCTAAAGGCTCAGAAAAACGGTGCAGTAGGTTACAGAAAAAACCTGCTTGGTGGCTGTATGAAGCAAGAGGCTTGCGAGTATGGTGGTTTTGATTCAATCACTCATTGTGCAGGTGGTACTGGCGGAAATATGTGCTCAGACCTCATTATTGACGGCTCAAGAGAGCAAGAGTTTAAAGACGATAAAGCATTCTACGAAGAACAAATGGATGAAGTTCCAGAAGACTCCCCAAGGTACGGTGCATTGAAAGCCGAAGTGCGAGGATATGAAAAAGTTTTAGAGCTTATTAAAACTAAAAAAGGCGGTGCAAAATGAGTAAAGCAGAAACACTATTCAGAGAAGCTTTTGAACGCCTCAAAACAAACACACCTATCAATCTGCCAAAAGGAACCAAGGTTAGCCAAAATAACGTTGCTAAAGAAGCAGGAAAGCACACTACAGCGCTTAAAAAAGACCGCTTCCCCTTGTTAGTACTAGAAATACAAGATTACTTAAAACAACAGGAAATTGATAGCGACATCATCAACAAGAAAAAGCAACTGCGGAAACAACGAACACTTGAAGAACGCCTTGCAGATTGCAAAAAGCAGCGCGATAAACTGGCATCAATTTGCGAAGCGCAAGCCCAGCTCATTGACGACTTGAGAGACCAATTAAGTGACTGCGAGAATGGTATTAGCAAGCCGACTAGTATTAAATAGTTGCCTAAATACGTAAAATGCACATAAAAAATATATTTCCATATAGAAAATAGAAAAACCAATGATTACTGACTTTAAACAAATAGATTCACTACTCCCTTCCGACTTTGAAATTTTCGTAAAAGAGGTTTTTGAAGATGCTGGATGGAATGATGCCGTAATTACTCAAGTAGGCAAAGAATATTCACATGGCGACGGTGGGGTTGATATTTTTGCTTACAAGAACGGAAGAAAATTTGCAATCGAGGTAAAGCAAAGGAATATAAGTACTACTGTTGATACAAAAGCCTTAAATCAGTTAGTTACTGGTGCAAAATTAGCTAACGTCCAAAACATGATTCTCGTTACAAATTCTTATTTCACCTCAGAGGTAAAAGTACGAGCCTTAAAGTTAGGCGTTGAATTATTCGACCGTGATGGACTTCAAAACTTGTGGCTTGAAAAGCACTCAGAAATTGGTCGAAACATCAAAATGCGTCAGTATCAACAAACGATCAATGATGAAGCATATGCAAAAATCAAAGAGAACAAAACAAAACTTCTAATCGAAATGGCAACAGGTCTTGGAAAAACTTACACCGTTGCAAATTTAGTAAAAACATTGATACAAGATGAACATTCTTCGATAAAAAAAGTACTATTTTTAGCTCACCAAGTTGAAATACTCCTTCAGTCTGTAACGGCATTCAAAAATATCCTAGGAATCGGTACATATTCATTTTCAGCTTGCTTCAATGGTGCTCCTCCAGAAAATACTGACTTCGTATTTGGTTCCTTTGATACCTTCTACTCCAAGATTTACCAACTTAAAAAGGATGAATTCGACCTTGTCATCGTAGATGAAGCTCACCATGTACCTGCAAGAACTTATTCTCAAGTTGTTAATTTCTTAAATCCACGGGTGCTCATTGGCCTAACAGCAACTCCATTCAGAGAAGACTTAAAAAGTGTTACGCAGTTTTTTGGAGGTCATGACGGACATATCGGGAAATATGATTTAGCTTGGGCACTAAAGCATAACAAGTTAGCGTTCCCTAAATACAAAGTGATGCTTGATGACCTAAGTAACGAACAGCTTGAAATGTTGAAAAACGGGATGTCCGTATCAGATGTAGATAAATCATTATTTTTGCACAAAAAAGATGAAGAAATTGTTCGGTTAATCGAAAAAGAAGTTTCTCAACAAAACCTTCAAACACCAAAAGGAATCGTTTTCTGTAAAAGCATTGAGCATATGCAGTACATGATTAAATTCTTCAAACCAGGTTCAGCAACACTTGTTCACTCTAAAATGCCAGATTCTCAAAGACGAGAAAATATACGTTCATTTAGGGAAGGTGACCACAGCTACATACTTGTTTGTGATCTCTTTAATGAGGGCGTAGACATCCCTGAAACGAATCTACTAGTTTTCATTAGATACACTGGTTCAAAAACTGTTTGGCTACAACAATTGGGTCGAGGTTTAAGGAAGACCAAATCTAAAGAATTTGTAGTAGTTTTAGATTTTGTGGGTTCATTGGAAAGGCTTAACGAAGTACATGCACTAGCTGAAAGCGTTAGAAACACTCCTATAGACAAGGATAATTATGAAGAAAGGACTAACGCTGAAAAGCAAGCAGAAAAAGAAAAAAAATCAGTAGTTCACAATGACTATATTGAGGTTACTTACAATGAGGCAGCCGCTGATGTCTTAGAACTAATCAAAAACCTTAATTACAGATTAAACTTCAGGTCAGAAGCTTTAAACCTCTGTAGACAATTCTATGAAGTTGAAGGTCGTTTTCCAGATTTCTATCGAATACATGATGAGCTTGAGGGCTTGAGTCGAGATCAAATTAATACTCTATTTGGCTCTTATTTATCATTTCTTATGATAGCTTTCGACATGAGCACTTTCGATTCAAAATTAAGCTTCATCCAGGAAAAATGTCATAAAATCCTAAAAGAATTTGAAGAAAGTGGATTTACTCCAAGTGATAAAGCTATTAGCCAAGAATCCATTTTTGAGCACCTTCCACTGTTTACTGAGAATGAAGTAAAAAGCATCTTAAAACAAAAAACTAAACAAGAAAAACTGAATACCAAGGAAATCATTGAGCCTAAAGAGGTCAAAACTCTAAATGGTGTTAATGAAACAACTATCAAAAACGAGAATCAACCAGAAGAAAATGAAATCGAAAAACTTGCTCTTTTGGATAAATATAAACATCTTGAAAAGATGGCAGATTTGAAAAATATACCAGATAGTGACATGAAAATTATCAAACGTCTATTTAGATCAAAACTTCTATTTTTAAGTGTGGTCACAAATGCAAAGTAAATCCTTTTCAGACTATATTGAGCTTTGCCAGTTCGTAAAAAAATTTGGTGTTAACATTGACCATAATTTCGAAAAAGTCACAAAAAAAATTTTTGCTTTAGTTGACTCAAGAATATTACCCATCAAAACAGTGACTATTGATGCATTGCTAGAAATCCAATCGATAGATTTAATAAAAATCAGAGGAGTGGGTTCAGGGTATGCTTTTTTACTTGATGAAATGCAAAAAACACTTTCTAACAAAAATTTTGACCCGCTTGAAGTGATGGATGCCTCAGAAAAAATCTGTTTTTCTAGAAAATTAATAGAAGATTTAAGATGGAGTTATAAAGGACTTAGTCAGCAAGGAGACAAATACCTGAAAAACCTAATCAAGGATATTGGTAATTTAGATTTAATCGACATCATTGATTTGGATATAGATTTATTGAAGCAACAAAAAGGATATGGAAAAAATAAAATCCAAATCATTACTGAGTTACAAGAGAAGTTTTTTAATGAGCTATTGAGAGTGACAGAATTAGGTAATAATTTTAATTATGGGCAATCCGACTTAATTACATCAATTCAAAGTAGCTTTTATTCTGATGTTGATTTGGAAGAGATAATTATTGAAGACATTGAAGATTTTGCTCTTGAATTACCTGAAAATGAAAGTGATATATTCATTGCAAGACTAGGCTTCAATCATCAAATACTTACCCTAGAAGCTCTTGGACAGAAATACGGTGTAACAAGAGAACGAATTAGACAAATTGACAAAATAGTCTTTAACCAATTCGTTAAAAAGTTTTCAATTCCTTTGAAACTCATCAAAGACCAAATTCTTTATAAAACTGAGGATAAATTCCTTACCATGCCGACTTTGTACTCCCTTTTTGATAAGGAGCAAAGTTTCTATGCTTTTTTTGCACGGCTCCTACAAAGCAGTGCAGAATTCGATGTAGGTGAATTCAAGCCATTAAGTAACCTAAACTTATTTGATGAGTTCTTCACTGAAAATAAATCACCATTTGAAAAAGACGACCTAATCAACGAGTTGGTTTCAAGTACAGGAATAAGTTTTATCAAAGCTTCTATTACTCTCGATTTTCTTACCGAGGAAGGTGTTTTTACCCAAAACCTAGAAGGCAAATATTTACCATCTAGGTTAGGAAAAAAAGAAGCCTTAGCCCATTCTCTTTTAAACTTCCCTAATGGTCTTCCCTGGAAAGATGCTGCACTTTTTACAAACAGTAAAGGATACTCTAGAAATAATGTATACACAGACAGGTTAGATGGAGCTTTTAATACATCAGAAAACATTTACCAGTCAGGTAGCGGTACTTATAAACACCTAATCTTCTCAGGCTTGAACGATGTCGATCTGGACCAGGTAATCTTAGATGCAAAAAACTTTCTTGAAAAACTTCCAAACAATTCCTGTCATTTAAATGAGTTTTTTCAAATTTATCATAAGAAAAACAATCTAGGCTACTTTGAGTTAAGGCACTCTCTTAGAGAGTATGGAGAGTTGCACGGAGTATTTTTCCAAGGTAAATCGAATCAAGATAGTATCTCATTGAATCAAGCTGCTAGCCTTGGGGGACAACGAGAATTAATTATCAACCTTCTTAACCAAGCCCCTGGTCCTCTATCAAAATCTGAAATCGCACAAAAAATTCGAAGTCAAAGCTTAAGACATGCCAATTTCTATCTATTTGAATTAATGAATGAAAAGAAAGTTATACGTGTTGAAAACATGCAATATTCAACTCCAGAAAAGATGTTTAAGAACATTAATATTGATAACTTACTTCTTCAAATTAAGGATTTGGTGACTAGTTCAACAAAACCAGTTGAAGCAGACGTACTTCGACAAAAATTAAACCTTAAAAATAGTTTGAATTATTCCAAATATTTTTATTTATCATTAGCTGATATCTACTTAGATAAAATTGGCTTGTATAGAACCAAAGGTTTTCTCTCTTCAAATCCTATCGAATTTAATGGATTATCTGGATTAACCAATCTGGTATGTGATAAACAACTTTCATTCAACGAAAATATTGAGATCGTTAAAAACAGAGTCCTAATCACAGATACGGTGGCTCAATCTGCAGTATCACAGTTCTATTACATTAGGTGATAATCATGAAAACTGACTGGATACTCCAAAACAAAGATACACGTCGAACATTTTCTAATTCGACCTGGATACCTTTAAGAGCCTCCCAAAATACTGAACATGGTGATATTAAGAGCATAGGTTACACCTGCGAATTTTTTGGCTGTGGGTCAGTAGCATTTCCGCCAGAACAACACGAAATTGCTAATAACCTTAGCTGGGGAGATATTGGAATTGGTCACAATGTGGAGCCATACGCTTATGAAGATGGATATTATGCGTCAATTGAACAGTATCAGCGTAATGATAAAGAACCTATAGGTATCAATCTAGTTTTTGAACACTACCAACCCGTGGTTGGCAAAAGAGTATGGATTCTTAATCCAGATTTAATTGTTGCCCTTGGTCTAATCAAAGAAGGTTCCGGCTGGGTAAGACCTGAAGAAGATTTTGCTGTTGTCGCCCGTGAGATAATTGATGACGAAGGAAATCATCAATTAATCGAAATTAAACGTTCATTTCTAATTGATTATTTAGCGGCAAGAAACCTTTCTCTTCGACTCTCTTATTACCGTCAACGAGTAGAGAATGTCGATTCACTTGAAGATAGCCCTTATGAGAGCTTAGAAGAAGTTCAAGAACAACGAGATGATGGGCAATTTGAATTACGGATTAGAACCCTAGAACAAATTTACGGTGGAAACTGGTCTGCCATGCGAATCTGGCGTACTGACGTTGATGAAGAAGACGATGCTCCAGTCATGGGTGTAGAAAACGACGTTAATACTGATTATGAAAAATCATCAGGCTATCATGAAGGTTACTCTGGTACTCGAATAGAAGGAGAGTTTTGGCGTGACGAATGGATTAACCATCAAGGAAAAAGCATTCGTGTTAGACGTGATAACGATGACACCCTTCCTCAGTTTATAGTCGAAACTGATGGGACTCGATTACCTTCTGCAAATTTAAATAATGAAGATGTTGGGCGATGGCTTTGGTTTAACTCTAGCATAGTAACTGAATTGCTGAACCATCGAGGCTTCTACTTAGAGTGGTATACATCTAAAACAGGCAGCATTAAATCCACATCGGGATATCAAATTCATTTTGGGTTAAATGATTCAGATTTAATTACCGTTTATGCCTGTGATATAACCCGCCTTAATGCGTGGGAGCAGCATATCTGGGCTGCCCACAACCTCGTACCCGACGGTAAAGTTTCAAAAGAACTATTAGCGTCTCAAGTTGAAGCCAAGCCTGCATCAACTGAAGCTGTTGAGGTATTGTTACTCGAAGTTATGAAAATGCTGGAAAAAGGTTTCAAAAGAAGATTCAAGGTTGAGCTTTTCTCACACAAGACAAATGAAGTGGAAATAACTCAAAAAATTTCTCGCTTCGTTAGTAAAGATCAACCTTCTTTACTTTCCTTGGCTAAGGAACTTGTTCGCGTGTTTTCAGACCGCTTAAATAAGACTGAACTACGTAAACTAGCAACTCATGAAAAGAAAAAAGAACTGGGTTCAAATAAACTTCTTGAAGATATATTAGCCAATGAAATAGGAGCTGAAAAAGCTCGTGAAGTCTTTGGCATAATTGCTGGTGTTTATGACATGAGGCTTGGAGATGCCCACCCAACAAGCTCTAGAATTGGAGATGCTTTAAAACTTGCTGGTATTGATAGTAGCAAGTCATTTCTAGGTCAAGGAGAGCAACTTATTTCAAACTATGGTCAATCAATTTGGTTGATTGGCAAATTGCTTTTTGAACAAAAGAAGGAATAAATATGGTCAGCCTTACAACACCAGTCTGCGCCTTTGATACGCCAGCAATCGATTTTGAACTACCAGACGTTTACGGGGAAAATTGGACTCTCGAAAAGGCAAAAGGTGCGAATGGCACGCTAGTCATGTTCATCTGTAATCATTGTCCCTACATCAAAGCGATTCTTCCAAGGCTCGTAGAAGACACTACAAAACTGAAAGAAAAATATGGCGTCAACACCATAGCCATTATGTCTAACGATCAGTCTTTGTATGATGAAGATTCGACTGAAAATATGATTCGCATTTCTGAGGAAATGAGCTTTTCGTTTCCCTATCTAATTGACGAATCACAGGCTGTTGCAAAAGCATACGGGGCAGTCTGCACACCTGACTTTTTCGGGCTTTCAAAAGATATGACCTTGCAATACCGAGGACGTTTTGATGCATCAAGAAAAGAAACGGCACCAGAAGGTACGCGCCGAGATTTATTTGAGGCAATGAAGCAAGTTGCTCAAACAGGAAAAGGTCCACTTGAACAAATTCCATCAATGGGCTGTTCGATTAAATGGAAAGAATAACTTCCAAAAAAGTATAGACAAAATTGCAGGTGTAATTAATCTAAAAACGGAAAAAGGCATAGACATTCATCAAAGTCATGGAAAGCCTTATTATTCAATGCCCACAACCATTGTCTATAACCCTGTCTGTTTACCGTGTAGTGTTTACAACGCCGACTTAGGGCTGCAATATCGGGGTCGTCTGGATGCATCACGCAAAGAAACCGCGCCGGAAGACGTAAAACGAGACCTGTTGGACGCAATGATTCAAGTCGCCGAAACCGGACAAGGTCCCGCCGAACAAATTCCCAGCATGGGCTGTTCGATCAAATGGAAAGATTAATTTTCCGCTGATTCAAAGGCATCAAACATGTATCAAGAACTCTCACCACCGCTCGCCTTATCTCAAGTGGTGGATTGCTTCTGGCAAGCGGAAATGCACGCCCAAACCCAGTTGATTGTGCCGGATGGTTGCCAAGACTGGGTTTTTGAACATACAGAACACGCCACCGACGCCTTTCTGATCGGCAGCATGACCGAGGCACAAAGTGTTCAGGTGCAAGGAAGCAAGAGCTTCTTCGGCGTCCGCTTCCGTCCCGGTGCTTTGAGTTTATTGACGGCCATGCCCATGCAGTCGCTCACCAACCAACGTTGTGATTTAAACGACCTGTTCCCGTTCTCTCATTCTCTGAAAGCACTGTTTTCCGCTCCGGAACTTGACTTACCCGCCTTTGCAGAGCGGCTTTCCATCGAGCTGTTAAACAACGTTTCTCGTTTAACCCCAGACAACCATCGCCGTTTGACCTATTTTGCGCAAGCCACCGAAGGTAATATTCAACAGATCGCCGACCATCTCCACATTTCCAGACGCCACTTCCACCGCCTGTTCACACATGCTTTCGGTTACTCACCACGCTTTTACGGCAAGGTACAACGTTTCAACCGTTTGAATGAACGTTTACAACAGGGCAACGCCTTACTTGAAGCAACGCTGGAAGCCGGTTATTACGACCAAGCTCACATGAATCGAGACGTCAAGCAGCTGACCGGACTCACACCAAGAGATTGGCTAAACCTGACCTAAACCAGACGTGAAATGATGACATGTCCCAAACGTACAATTCTTTCTTTTCGGGATGACGTACACTCCATTTGAACTCAACACAGGAGAGACACATGAAATTAAGCTATAGCATTTTGTACGTCAAAGACGTCAAACGTTCGATGGATTTCTATCAAAAAGCTTTTGGCATTGAACCGCGCTTTTTACACGAAGGCGGCGATTATGCCGAAATGGAAACCGGAGATACCACACTGGCTTTTTGCGCCCATGAACTTGCCGAACAAATTATCAGACAACCTTATCAGCACGCCCAGCCGCACCAGCCCATTGCCAGTCAGATTACTCTGGAACCGGATTCGGTCAAACCCGCTTTCGAAGCGGCGGTGGCCGCAGGTGCCACCATTTGTGCCGAACCGGAGGTCAAACCGTGGAATTTCGAAGTCGCCATTCTACAAGACCCGGACGGCCACTTGATTGAACTGGCCAAAAATCTGGCGAAGGGTTAAAAAGCACCTGAACTCAGACGCCTGCTGAAAGCCATTCGCGTCGGCTAAATGCCTTCCAGTGCCAACAACCGTTTTTTCAGCGGTAACCCCGAGCCGAAACCGGTCAGGGAACCGTCGGCGCCGATGACGCGGTGGCACGGCACAATCACCGGAATCGGGTTTTTGCCGTTGGCACCGCCGACGGCTCGAACCGCTTTCGGATTACCGATGGCCATGGCGATGTCTTTATAAGAGCGCACTTCTCCGAACGGAATCTCCGACAGAGCCTGCCAAACCCGTTTCTGAAAATCGGTCCCCTCTGGGTTGAGCCGAACATCAAATTGCTGCCGCTTTCCGTCGGCATAAGCCTGTAATTGCTGCACCGCATCCAGCAGCCATTCATCGCTCTCACGCCAATCTTGCGGCGGCACAAACGGCGTTTCGTCCGCTTTCAAATGCAACGCTCGTATGCCCTGCGCATCACCGATCAAGCGCATTCGACCCAAAGCCGTATCAAATTCAACATAGTTCATATTCATCTCTCCCAAAAGAGTCGTTTACAGAATAAACTCTAGCACGAATGAAAAAACATTTTTTTCATTTGAGGTTCGTATAATAAATTCAACTGGCTTTTGGCGACAACGAAAAAAGGACGCATCGTGACCTCACATCACAATGACATCGAACCCAAACTGGCGGCTTTAAAAGCCCGGCTGGAAAGTTATGCGCCGATTTCAGAAGCGACCTGGCAGCGGTTGCGAGCGCTCTGCACGACACGAACGCTTGGCAAAGGCGAAACCCTCTATGCCACCGGTGAACATCCGACCTCGTTTGCTTTCGTCTATAAAGGGCTATTTCGGGTCTATGCACTCGATGCCGACGGCCGGGAATACAACAAAAACTTTTTCGACGAAGGTATGTTCCCCGGTTCCATGGCCGCGTTATTGACCAATACACCGTCTCAATTCGCCTTCGAAGCGCTGGAAGCTTCCGACGTGCTGTTAATTGATTTTGCGGCCTATCGAAAACTGTTGTTCCAATCCCAAGATTTGATGATTTTCCAAATCGCTTATCTGGAAAAAAACTGGTTGCTGGCCAAAGACGCCCGCGAGGTGGAAATCGTCCAGGAAAACGCCACCCAACGCTATCAACGCTTCCTCGCCGATTTTGCCGACATGAGCGAACGCATCCCGCAATATCACATTGCCTCCCATTTGGGCATCACCCCCACTCAATTGAGCCGCATCCGCAAAAAACTGAATTAATTCGTCTTAAATCCAGATTTCATCAACCTATGTAAATGAAATCGAAGGGCCAAGTACTTTATGCTTGGCTCATGAACAGTTTATCGCTCATCGCATTTTTTTCCGGCGCGGCCATTGCCGCTCAAGCGGGCTTGAACGCCCAGCTCGGTGTTTGGCTGAAAAATCCGTTTCTGGCCACGGTGGTCGCGTTCGCCGCCAGTTTAATGGTCATCGGCCTGTCGGTGCTGCTGACCACTCGGGAATATCCGAGTTGGGAAGCCGTCCGCGCCGTACCGTGGTATTTGTGGTTTTCCGGTGGCGTACTGAGCGCCTTTGCCATCTCAATGTTCTATTTTCTGATTCCGAAAATGGGCATCGGCCAGATGATGGCCTTCGCCTTGAGCGGCCAATTACTCATGGCGGTCATCGCCAGCCATTTCGGCTGGTTTGATATGCCGCAAAAACCGTTAACGCCGAGCCGGTGGCTGGGCATCGTCGCCTTATTGGTTGGCGTGATTCTCATCAACAAGGAATAAACCATGTCCGACATTAAGTTCGCCTCGCAAATCAATTTACAGAACCTAACCGAGCTTTGGCAGTGCATGGGAGCCAAACTCGACAAACGGCCAGGCCTGGCGGGTTTTAAGGTTTGTGATCAATGGCCTTATCGGGCCTGGACGAATCAGCCCCTGGACGATATTTCGCCGGACACTACGGCCGAAGCGCTGACCGCGCTCAATACGCCCGCTATCGTGCCAATTTGGAACGCCGTTCATCAAGACACACACCCATTGGAAAGCGCGCTGATGGCGAATGGATTCGAAATGAAATTTCCGCAAACCGCCATGAACCTGGATTTAACCCAAACGCCCGACGTCACTCTGGACGAAACGGTCGTCATCCGACAAGTCACCTCCGACCAGGATGTGCAGCATTGGGTGGCCGTGGCCTCCACCGCGTTTCAATACGAAATTGACCACTCGGTCATCCAGCGTTTAATGCCGAATCACCGGATTGAACTTTGGCTCGCCTGGCAAGGTCGGCACGCCGCAGCCTCCGCTTTGACATTAAGCACCGACACCACCGTCGGCGTCCATCAAATGGGGGTTCAGCCCTGCTTTCGCGGACGCGGCTTGGCACGTCAAATGATGCAATTTTTAATCCAACGCCATCACCGTAACCACCGACATATGGTGCTACAAGCCTCGTCGATGGGCGAACCGCTATACCGGCAACTCGGTTTCCAACCCGTGTTTGCGATTCGAAATTACCAAAGGAGCTGATATGCCCATCACGCTGTTAGCCGCTTTCACGACCGTGGCCGGTTTAATAGCCGTGTCGCATATTTACTTCTCCCCAGCCTTGTCTCCCTATGCCGGGGCCGGTTTCATTCCGCTGGTCATCGGCCTGGGACTGGTGAGTTGCGGCGCCCGTTTTTACAAGCAAAGCACCGGTCGTTCCTGGTTCAACCAACACGACGGCGAACTGGTGACACTGGGCGTATTCAAACATGTTCGCCACCCGTTTCATCTCGGCGGCACATTGATTCTGGTGGGTGAAGCCTGGCTGACCGGAAGTCACTGGAGCGCCTGGTTACTGGTTGCCGCCTTTGTGCTGTGGCTGGATCGTTGCCACCTTCAAGCGCTGGAGAAACGTTTTCTGGAGCGCTTCGGTCAACGCTATCAGCGCTACCAACAACGCGTCCGGCGCTGGGTTTAAACCACTTACAAACCGATTTCACAAAAAATGTTGAAACGGGCTCGAACCGTTGCAAAGCCGTGACAAGGGTTCTAAACTGATCGGACGAAAACGGTTGGAGACCCGCTTATGAGGTTACGAAAAATACGGACACTATGGCTGAACGGGTTACTGGTATTCTGCCTTGGGTGGAACAGTTTGCCCGCGCAGGCCGATTCGACGGAGTTTAACGTCACCGAAGTGGTCAGCGGTTTGGGCATTCCGTGGGGCATGGCGTTTCTGGACGACAACCGATTGATTTTCACCCAACGCGCCGGCAAGGCGGGCCTATTGGATGTCCGCACCGGGGACATTACCTGGTTAAGGGGCGTGCCATTTGTGTACGACACTGGCCAAGGCGGTTTGCTAGACGTCAAACCCGCGCCCGATTTCAAGCAAAACGGCTGGATTTATTTTACTTACAGCAAGCCCCGGCCGACCACCGCCATCACGGCGTTGGCGCGCGCCAAAATCCAAGGTGACGAACTGGTGGACTGGGAAGACTTGCTGGTCACCAAATCCGAATCTTACCGCAACATCCATTTCGGCAGCCGCATCGCTTTTGACCACCGCGGCCACGTATTCTTCAGCGTCGGCGACCGCGGGCGTCGTCATAAAGCACAACAACAAGACAACCACGCCGGTTCCATTCTGCGCCTGACACTCGATGGCGGCATTCCGAAGGACAACCCGTTTGTCGGCCAAGCCGGCACCTTGCCGGAAATCTGGAGTTATGGCCACCGCAACCCGCAGGGTTTGGCCTATGACGTCCGACATCAGCGCCTTTGGGAAATCGAACACGGCCCGCGCGGCGGCGATGAAATTAACCTCATCCAAAAAGGCGAAAATTACGGCTGGCCGATTGTCTCCCGCGGCAAAGAATACGGCAGCGACGAACCGGTCGGCAAGCCGCATCAAGCCGGGATGATTGAACCGGTGAAAGTCTATATTCCGTCCATCGCGCCGAGCAGCCTGTTGCTGTACGATGGCGAGACATTTCCGCAATGGCGCGGCAACCTGTTTGCCGGCTCGTTGGTGCTGCGACATTTGAACCAGGTGGTGCTGTCCCCGCAAGGCAAAGCCATCGCGGAGCACCGCTTATTGAAAGACTTGAACCAACGCATCCGCAGCCTGGCACAAGATCCCCAAGGCCACCTGTACGTGGCGACGGATTCGGGCAAAATCTACCGCCTCAGCCCGGCCTCCAGCTCCGATTCCTTGCTTGAATAGAGCCCGCTTGCCCGCTCTCTATGGACGCTTATTTATCGCTCTTTGCCTTATCGTTTCTGGCCGCGACCTTATTTCCGGCCGGATCGGAAGTGCTGCTGGTCGGGTTGGCCGCCGCCGGAAAAGACCCTTTCACCCTATGGTTATGGGCCACGGCCGGTAACAGTTTGGGCTCTATGGTGAATTACGGTTTAGGGCGCTACTTATTGCATTTTCAAGACCGCCGCTGGTTTCCGGTCAAACCCGATGCCTTAGCCGAAACCCAGCATTGGTTTCAGCGCTACGGCACCTGGTCACTGTTGCTGGCGTGGGCGCCGATTTTTGGCGATGCCTTGACCTTGGTCGCCGGAGTGATGCGGGTTAAATTCGTTTGGTTTGCGGTATTGGTGGTGACGGGAAAAGGCGTACGTTACGCCATTTTATTGGGGCTGATGGGCTGGCTTGGCTGGGCGTAATTCGCCACGGAATCGCCCACGCTTTCGGCGGCAATGGCCGGACGAGCCACCAGCAAGCACGCGAAGAAAAGTAACCAATAACGTTTCAGGCCGTACGGCTTCAAATGAGCGTGTGTCGCGGGTTTCATCTTCGCCTCCTCAGGGGGTTTGGTGTCATGCTAAGGATTTTCGTCCATAGGTAAAGCACGGAAAGCGGAAAACTTATCCGACATCAATTTTTGCGCCCTGAAAACGCAAAAACCGCCAGGCCTGGCGGTTTTGAGTGTTTTTTTTAAACCGGAAAACCGATTCAGTTTTTCGATTTTTCCAATATCATCTCTTCATACATATGACGGGCATTGGGCTTGGCCAACTGTTCGAAGACCGGGCGATCCTGATATTGCGATTGGTCGATGGCATCCACCTCTTCCAGAGAACCGCCTGCGTCGACAATGGCACGCACCTGTTCTTCCAGATACGCAAAGTAATCGTAGGTTTGGCGTTTTAACGTCGCCAGGTCAGTCGGCGTTCCGTGACCGGGCACCACCACCACATCGTCCGGCACCATCGACACCATCTTATCGAACGATTCCATCCAGTCTTTGTAATGACTGTCGTGCAGCAGTCCCGGCAGGCGCTCGTTGAAGCCGAGGTCACCCGTAAACAGCAGATTTTTCGACGGCACATACATCCCCGTCATGCTCGGCGTATGACCACCACCGAAATTAATCAATTCCACGGTTTCACCGCCACCGACATCCACGATTTTTTGGCCTTCAAAAGTGGTGAAATGTTCGGTGACATCGTAAGCCGGCTCGGTAATGGCTCGCCCACGCCCAGCGGCATAGCGTTCTTTATTGCCAGAAAATTTACCGTGCCACCGTTCATTGGCGGTTTTTTCCGAGTAGAGGTTTTTCACGCCCACACCCCACCAATAACTGGCACCCAAATAGGCATGACCTTGGTCATTTTCCACCGCAAGCCATTTCACCGGCTTATCGGTCAGCCGTTTAATTTGCTGATGAAAGCTGTAAGCCACAGCCTCGTTCGGCCCGGCGTTATACACAAAAACACCATCCGGGAAGATGATTGCGCTGAGGTTATTGTTCAATCCGAAATTGGTCGGAGTACCCCAAATAAAGCTGCCCACCACCGTGTAGACACCGTCCATGACTTTGGTGGCTTTGGGAATCGGCAATTCATCGCCGATGTAACCGGCCTGCTTTTCAACTTTGGCCACTTCTTGAGCGTAAGCTTGAATGGCGTTATCGGCCGAATGATCGCCTTGCAAGGCTTGCACTTCTTTGGCGTAGGTTTCAAAACTGGCGCTGTATGCGTCCTGCGCGTCTGACGCGAAAGCGGTTGATGCGGCCATCGACAAGGCGGCCGTCAGCCAGAGGGAAGGTTTGCGTTTCATAAAATGTCAACGACTCCTTAAGTTCGTTTTATTCAAGCGGATTCTAATGCTCCGTTGAATGAAATTTTAACAAAGCGGTTCCGCCACACTATGCAATAAAATAGGAGTTACCTTACCATCCAGAACCTTGAAAAACGGCCAGGCCTGGGCATTTTTAAAACACCGACAACGGATTAAAACCATTTGAAAATCGGTCATATTTTCATCAAATAAGTTTTACATTACGGTCACTCAAGCGTCATTTTTTCAGGCTAGCATAGCCGAAATATTCAAAAAATGAGCACACGAGACCATGACCACACCTGCGACCACTCAACCGGCCACCAAAGATTTACTCAACTCCGCCGTCAACAACACCCACCTGTTCACCCGCAAAGGCTTTCTCGACCGCCTGTTCACCAAATGGTTCGACCGCTTGGTGTATCCGCAAATCTGGGAAGACCCGGAAGTCGATATTCGCGCACTGGAACTGGACCAAAATTCTCGCATATTCACCATTTCGTCCGGTGGTTGCAATGCCTTAAATTACCTGACGGTGGAACCCAACGCCATTACGGTGGTGGATTTGAACGAAGCGCACATCGCCCTCATCAAACTGAAAAAAGCCGCCCTGAAACACCTGCCGGACCACGAATCCTTTTTCGATTTTTTCGGCCGCGCCGACCGCACTAAAAACCTGGATGCCTATGAAATCCACATCAAGCCGCATCTCGACGACAAAACCATTGATTACTGGGAAAGCCGCGAAACTTTCTGGGGACCGCGCCGCATTGAATACTTCACCGACGGCTTTTACCGTCACGGGTTGCTGGGGCGCTTTATCGGGTCGATTCACTGGGTCAGCAAACGTCTCGGTTACAACATCCGTCAGGTCATGCTGGCCCGCACGCCCGAGGAACAGCAACGCTTGTTCGACGAGCACGTCGCACCGGTGTTCGACACCCGTTTGATGAAATTTCTCTGCAACCGTGCCGTGGTCATGTACAGCTTGGGCATTCCCCCGGCGCAGTTCGACGAAATGGACAAGGAATCCAAACAGGCGCAGCACGGCATGCACGACCTGCTGAAAGAACGCGCCCGACGACTGGCTTGCGATTTCCCGTTGGAAGACAACTATTTCGCCTGGCAGGCCTTCAATCGCGAATACGACATCAAACACCGTCAGGCGGTGCCACGCTATCTTAAGCAAACCTATTTCAACGCCTTAAAGCAGAACATCGACCGCATTCAGGTGCATCACCAATCCATGACCGAACGCCTGAAAGCCATGCCCGCCAACAGTTTGAACGCTTACCTGTTCCTGGATGCACAGGATTGGATGAACGAAACCCAACTGGCGGAACTCTGGAATGAGGTGAATCGCACCGCCATGCCGGGTGCCAAAGTGGTGTTCCGCACCGCTGGCGAAACCTCTCCGTTGGAAGATAAGTTGCCGGAAAGTGTTTTGGCTACTTGGCAGACGGACGACGATGCCAACCGAAACTGGACACGCCAGGATCGTTCCGCCATCTACGGCGGGGTGCATGTTTACAGTCGCCACGCCGAATAATGACTCCATAAGGAACGGATGCCTTGACCTATCGCCTGACATACCCCACAGATTTCATTACCGGACAAAACGCGGCTGATCGCTCAACCGAACCATCAAGTCACCCAATACAGACCCCTTCCAGACACCTTAACCACCCCGTATCGGCGGCGCATCGTTACCTCGAAGCGGTACAAGCCGCCGGAGGCGTGCATCAAGCGATTCGCAACGTCACCACCCGCTTGATGCTGGAACAGATTGAAGATGATTGGGTGCCCGTCACCGTCAACCAAGCAGAATACGACAACAGCTACGTCTGCTCGCCCTACACCGCTTACATTTCCTATGCGCGGGATGAACTGGGTTTACTGAATAATGTGTTTCTGGAAACGGTTCTGAAAGGTGCCATCGGATTGGGCAGCCTGGCACTGAAACAGGCCAGAATCAACCAAACGGTGTCGTTGAATAACTGGCTGGTGTCCACCAATCTGGTGCCCGATTGGTCGACCGCCACCTTGCAAACGCTGGTCGCCGACCTGACCCAACGCTACCCCGACCACAGCATAAGCCTGCGCTCGCTGAACGCCCGCACCGACGGCGATATGATGGCTCGTTTGCAAGCCCAAGGCTGGTTATTGATTCCAGCTCGACAGGTGTATCTGTTCGACAACGAAAACACCGACTGGTGGAAGCGCAACAATTGCAAAAACGACCAACGCCTGTTGCGCAAAACCATCTTGCAATACGCACCGGCCTCCGAACTGGAATACGAGGATTTTGCTGACGTCGAACGGATTTTCACCCAACTGTTCATCGACAAGCATTCGATGCACAACCCGCAGTTCAGTGCCGACTTTCTTTACCATCTGCACAAGTCAGGCCTGGTGGATTTTCACACGTTTCGCGATTCCACCGGGAAAGTGGTGGCCGCCATCGGATTGTTCACGCAACGCGACATTATCACCACGCCGATTCTCGGCTACGACACCCGTTTACCGAAGTCGCTCGGCTTGTATCGTTTGTTGATGGCGGTGCTGTTAAAACACACCTACGAAAGTGGCAAAATGATGAACCTCAGTTCCGGCGCGGCGCAATTCAAACGCATGCGCGGTGGCCAGCCGCACATCGAATACACCGCCTTTTACGTTGAACACCTTCCCAACAAACGACGTCGTCTGATGCAAGGGTTTGCCGCCTTAGTGAATCGAACAGCGCCAAAGCTGTTTGAAAAACATCAACTTTAAGGCGCAATATATCCGCCCCTTTTAGGTTTTGGCTGGCCCCACCCAAACCTGCTGCACATTGACGAATTCCAAAATGCCATGCGGCCCCAGCTCGCGCCCGTAACCGGAACGCTTGATGCCGCCGCTCGGCAAACGCGGATCGGTTTTCACAATGCCGTTGATTGCCACTTGCCCGGCCTCGATGTCCGAGGCCATGCGTTGCGCTTTCGCGGCATCCGCCGTCCAAATCGACGCCGCCAAGCCATATTGGGTGTCGTTGGCGATCCGCATCGCGTCGGCTTCCGATTCCGCTTTCATTACCACCGCAATCGGTCCGAAGGTTTCTTCACAGGACGCCTGCATTTCCGGCGTCACATCCACCAATAAAGTCACCGGGTAGAAAAAGCCCTTTCCTACCGGCATTTCGCCGCCCAATAAACAGCGCCCGCCCTGTTCGACGGTGGTGGTGACTTGACGATGCAAGCCTTCTCGCAAATCTTCCCGTGCAATCGGCCCCACCTGCGTGCTTTCGTCGGCCGGGTCGCCCATTTTCAATTTGGCGAGATGCTGATGAAAGGCGTCGATAAACGCTTCATAGACCGGCGCTTCGACGATGATTCGTTTGGCGGCGATGCAGGATTGTCCGGCATTGATAATGCGTGACAGCGCCAACACTTCCGCGGCTTTTTCAATATCGGCGTCCGCCAGCACCAGACTCGGGTCGGAACCACCCAGCTCCAGCACCGCCGGTTTGATGTGTTGGGCGGCCAAAGACGCGACCTGACTGCCGGCAAAACTGGACCCGGTCAAAGACACCGCCTGCACCGCCGGATGGGTAATCACCTGCGCCACCTGATCGTTGTGCAATCGTAAGTTTTGCATCAGCCCTTTCGGCGCGCCCGCCTTGACGAACAGTTCGCCGATGGCCTCGGCGCAGGCCGGGACATGCGAATCGTGTTTCATCAAACAGGTGTTGCCCGCCATCAAGGCCGGAGCACAAAAACGAAACGCCAACCAAAAGGGCGCGTTCCACGGCAAAATCCCCAACAAAGGCCCCAATGGTAAGTGTTGCACATAACTCAAGCTGGCATCCGACGCCAGCTCTTGAGGCGCGAGATAGCCTTCGGCCTGCTCGGCATAATGACGCGCACACCAAGCGGCTTTTTGCACTTCGCCGTAGGCTTCGCGAATCGGCTTGCCCATTTCCACGGTCATCAAACGCGCCAGGCGTTCTTCGTCTTCGGCCATTAAATCGGCCACTTTATTCAGCAAGGCCGCGCGTTCGGCAAAAGGGGTTTTTCGCCAGGCCTGGAAAGCCGCTTGGGCATCTTCAATGGCCGTCGAAACCGCTTCCGAAGTGTGTGTTGGGTATTGATGAATCACTTCGCCCGTCGTCGGGTTGGTTGCAGTAAACATAATCCTTCTCCTTAGCTGTCTCCGGACGCTTTGTGTTTTTTGACTTTTTTATCTTTCTTACCGCCGACGGGTGCGGGCGGCGCCGGAATCTTTTCATTGGCGGCCTGCACTTTGCCCTGGTCCGGTTTAACGGTGAAATCTTGCGGCACGTCGTCAAAGAAAGACCCGCAGCCGTCTTCGGTAATGTAGAAGGTATCGGAAATCCCGCAGGTTTTATCGCCGTCGATGCCCCACATCCATGGAATGACGTGGAACGTCATGCCCGGCTCCAGCACCGAACTGTCACCCTGGAACAGGCTGAGAATATAGCCTTCATCCCAACTCGGCGGGAAAGCGATGCCGATGGAGTAACCGGAACGGGTAATCAACTTGGCACCGATCTCGTTGTCGGAAATAATATTTCGAATCATGTTATCCACATCCGACACCGTCATACCGGGCCGCAGCATTTTGCGGGTGTGCAACAAGGCCGTTTTCATAATTTCCTGCGCCTTATACATGCTGTCCGGCAAATCGCCGCACATCACGGTGCGCATCATGGCCGTGTGATAGCGTCGGTAAGAACCGGCCACTTCCATAAAGACGTGTTCGCCCGGTTGAACTTCGCGCCCTTCCCAGGAGGCATGACCAATCATGGTCCGCGGCCCGGAAGTGACGTATGGCATGACCGCCGGAATCTCCCCCCCCGCCGCAAACATGCCTTGGCTGATGGCCGCGCCGATTTCGTTTTCGGTCACACCCGGCGCACAGGCCTCAATTCCGGCTTGCATCCCGGCTTTAGTGGCTAAGGCGGCTTTGCGCATCACATCCAGTTCATAACTGGATTTGCACACCCGTCCTTGCTCGACAATACCAAAACAGTCCATTAAGCGACTTTTGGTAAAGGTGGTGTGAAAGGTATCCTGATGATAGGCGGGGAAGAAATAGGAATTTCGTTCGTAACCGATGGATTTGCCCGCCAACCCGAATTCAACCAAGGCCGAAATCAGCATCTGAATCGCATCGCCGGTGTCGGGATAGGGTCGGGTAATTTCCACCCAAGTCCGTGCGATGACGTTGGATTCCTCCAATTTACGTGTCACCATAAAGGGTTCCGATTCCAACGGCACCACCAGCGCTTGGAAAAAGGAATAACCGGTGGTTTGGTAATCGGTCAAATACATCAGATTTTCAGGATCGGAAATAATCACCGCATCCAGCAGGCGTTTTTCCATCCGCTGTCTCAATTCATGAATCCGGCGCTCGTACTCCGAAAAAGGAAAAGTCATGTCATCGCGTTCTCTCATTGCATCGCCTCCACTTGGCGGTCAACCGCCTGAGTCAAGATGTCCAGTCCCGCGTCCAGCTCCTCCGTTGGAATGGTCAAAGGTGGAATCATTTTTAATACCTGGCCCCCGACACCACAGGGACCGAATAACATACCGTGCTCAAAACAATCCTGCGCAATGGCTTTCGCCAAAGCCCCATTCTGAACGTCCAACGCCTGCATCATACCTTTGCCGCGCACGCTGAAATGCGTGTACTTCGCCGCAATCGATTCCAGCGCACGACGCATGACCTCACCCTTTTCCCGAGTTTGCGACATCAACGCATCGTCTTCAAAAAAGCGCAAGGCTTCACGCCCGGCGACAAAGGACAAATTCTGTCCACGGAAGGTGCCGGTATGCTCACCGGGCTTCCAGTGTTTATCATGCTCCGGCTTCACCAGGTTCATGGCCATCGGCGTGCCCAAGCCGCCAATGCCCTTGGCAAGCGTGACAATGTCCGGCTCCAACCCCATGCCTTCGAAGCTGAAATACTGCCCGGTCCGGCCACAGCCGGCTTGAATGTCATCGAGGATCAATAAAGCGCCGGTTTCTTTCGCCAGCGCCTGCAAGCCTTGCAGCCATTCTTCACTGGCGACATTGACACCGCCTTCCGCCTGAATCGGTTCAACGATAAAGGCCGCCGGTTTATCCAACCCGCTGGAAGTATTGCGATACATGGCGGCCAGCGTTTCCAAACTGTCGAGCCCGCCCCCTTCATGGTTTTCAAACGGCCAGTGCATCACATTATCCAGAGACACGCCGGAGACATTGCGGAACACTTCATTGGCCGTGCAGGCCAGCGCGCCCAATGTCATACCGTGGAACCCCTGCGTGAAAGCCACCACTTGGCTGCGCCCTGTCACTTTACGTGCCAGCTTGAGCGCTGCTTCCACCGCATTGGTGCCGGTCGGCCCCATGAACTGCAGTTTGTAATCCATACCGCGCGGTTGCAGAATGGTTTCCACAAAGCCTTGAATGAATTCCCGCTTGGCGGCGGTCATCATGTCCAAGCTGTGCAACACGCCATCCGATTCGATGTACTTCAAAATGGCCGCTTTGAGTTTCGGATGATTATGTCCAAAATTCAGTACCCCCGCCCCGGCATAAAAATCAATGTATCCCTTGCCGTTTTCATCCGTCTGGATAGCATTTTCCGCCTTGACGAACACGGCGGGATAGGCGCGAGCATAGGCACGAATATCCGATTCATAACGTTCAAACCAATCCATCTTTCTCTCCTTCAATAACCAAGAGGTCTTTGCGCAAATCCATGTTTCTGATCCGCACAAGGCCTCAAAACACTTCCGGCCTTAACCGGGGACGGGAACGCCCGCCAAACGACTGAACACTTTAACGACCGTTTCCAAAACACGGTCATTAAACACATATTTGGGGCTGTGACATGGCTGATTAAAACGCCGCGTGTCTTCCGCCCCTTCGGCCATACCAATCAAGGCAAACGCCCCTGGAATTTCATTCAGGTAATAGCTAAAGTCTTCCGATGCCATGAGCGGCATCAGTATGTTTTGGGCTGGGTAATCCGTACCCAATTCGCTTTCAAGCGCTTGACGCACCGCACGGGCTTGCGCGGTATGATTCAGGGTGGCTTCATAGCGTGGTCGGGTTGTCACGTCGGCGACAACACCGTAGCTCGCGGCGGTCTGCTCGGCGATTTCCCGAATCGCTTGATTAATCGGTTGCCGCCATTGCGGGCTGGACAAGCGGATACTGCCCGCTAGAGTGACCTTTTCCGGAATCACGGTGACGTTACTGATGGCGTCAATGGACGTGACGCTGACCACGGCATCGGCTTGTGGCGGCAAGCGACGGCTGACAATTTGTTGCAAATTCAAGGTCACGGCGGCGGCGGCGAGTACCGGGTCTCGTGCCGCTTCGGGTTGCGAGGCGTGTCCGCCACGGCCTTTCAAATGGATTTCAAAGGTGCCGTTACCGGACATCACGGCGCCGTCCGGACAGCAGGCCTGGCCAAATTCGATGGCCGGCCAGTTATGCCAGCCGAAAATTTCATCCACCCCGTCCAAGGCACCGTCTTCAATCATTTTTTTGGCGCCGTGCCCGCCCTCTTCCGCCGGTTGAAACACCAGCGAGATCGGGCCGGACAAAGACGTTTCATGTTGCTTGAACCATTCCGCGCACGCCAGGAGCGCCGCGGTGTGGCCGTCGTGGCCGCAGGCGTGCATTTTGCCGGTTTGACAGGAAACATATTCCACGCCCGATGCCTCTTCAATGGGCAGAGCGTCCATATCGGCACGGAAAGCGCGGTGCGGGCCATCCGCCTGACTTGCCAAGGTGGCGACCGTGCCGTGGGTGGCGCAAACACGCCAAGGAATCTTTAAGGTCGAGAGACGTTCTCGAATGAAGCGAGCGGTATTTTCTTCCTCCCAGGTCAACTCCGGGTTGCGATGCAACCAATGGCGCGTTTCGATGGTGCCTGTCAGGATATCCTGCCAACTACGAGTCATAACCGCTCCTGTTTGGATGTTTTGGGTTGCAAACATTTGCCCCAAAAAAGAACGCCTTTAAAAAGAGGCTCTATAGATACACCCTAAGAGAAAACAACACCAACATACAATAAATATTTTACTTTCAAGTAATTAATTCCATTTATCCCAATCAAACCCATTTGCTAAATGCCCGCCATCTTTCATCAAAATCACCAAAAAGTTTCAAATCGCACCAAAAAAACATGAATTTACGTCACACTTTGTTTTCAAGCAAAATCCGGTAAAGCCAACCACTTTTCATCCACCCCGAGCCACAACCTGATAAAATGACGGTCATTTTTTAAAAAACGCCTACTTTCACATTATGAGCAACGCCCAACTGATCTTCATCGATAAACGCAATCAGCCGATTAAAGAATACATTGTCGCCGTCGCGGCTTCCGACGGACTCGACATCAAAGGCATTCAAGTCATCGCCTCTCCTGCTAAAGGAGAAAAAGCCCTGATCAGCGCGACTTTGCGCATTCCGCCTTTGGAAGATCACCAATTCGACACCGCCAAAATCGTCGACGTCATTCTTGACCAAATGGTGGTGGGCAATGAGACCTTCACCGTCAAACAGCTGATTGAAAAAGCCAGCGACGATGAAGAAGTGCGCAAGGCGTTGAGCAAATCGGTCAAGAAACTGCGCACCAAATTGACGGATCTCATTAATGAATTCACCCGCTCCGAAGTCATTAACCTGATTCAAGAACGTCGTAACGATGCCTTGTTCAAGCTAAAAGAACACGATCAAGCCATCAAAGGCCGCAAGGTAGTGTGCATCGACATCGAAGCCACCGACATTTGCACCAAAGACAACGCCGACATCATTCAGGTGTCCATCTGTGATTTGGACGGCAACGAAGTGATGAACCAACTGATTAACCCGGGTTACGACATTCCGGAAAACGATAAGCACAACATCTGTACCGAAATGGTTCAGGACGCGCCTTATCTGACCGAAGCCTGGGAACAGATTCATACCGCCCTGGCGGAAGCCGACACGGTTCTGGCTTACAGCACCGAATCCGACTTTGCGTATCTGCAAAAAAGCGCGGAAAAGAAAATGCTGACATTTGAGCTGGACTACAACGATTGGCTGGACGTCGCGGAATTGTCCAAAGATTTGGTCGGCGCCCTGCGTTGGCAGTCGGAAAAAATGTACTGGTTCTACAAAACCCCGAAACTGACCGACGCTTATGAAAAAATCATGGGGAAACCCTTTCCGGGTGACGCGCACGATGCCTTGGCCGACGCCCAAGCCACCGCCGAACTTTTCCAGGCCATGCTGTTGCGGGGTCGTAAATCACAAGTAAAAGTGAAAAAACCGGAACCGGTCAAAGAAGAAATTTCCAACAACCCGTTCGCCCAGGCCTTTGCCGCGGCGAAACGTAAGCGCTAATAAGGACTCGTCATGGACTCCACCAAAGCACCGAACACAACCCCCAGTAATGCGCCCACTTTTAAGCAATTAGAGAACGCACACCAAGGCGATACGTTCGACTGGGAGGCCGTTAAAAACCAAGTCAAATACAATGAAGACGGCTTGATTCCGGCCATTGCCCAACAGTTCGACAGCAAAGACGTGTTGATGATGGCGTGGATGAACGAAGCGTCCTTGCAGGAAACCTTAAAAACCGGTCGTGTCTGTTATTGGTCGCGTTCACGTCAGGCTTACTGGCGCAAAGGCGAAGAGTCCGGCCAGATTCAGACCTTGAAAGAACTGCGTTTCGATTGTGACGGCGATGCCATTTTACTGTTGGTCGATCAAACCGGACCGGCATGCCACACCGGTCGCAAAAGCTGTTTTTACGTCGAGGTACACGACGATAAAGCGGAAATACTCACCAATCCGCTCATCGACCCAAACGACTTATACAAAAAATAAGCCCGCACTCATTCAGCCGCCATTCAGTGATTTTCACCAGGCCTGGTGAAATCGTTTATGAGTCTTTTATTCCGACGATTTTGCCAGCTGGACCAGTTCCCGAACCACTATGGTGGCGTAACTGCCGGCCGGCAAATCGAACGACACCGCCAGCGTTTCCGCCTCCGGCCATTGCCAAGTCAATTCTTTGGGCCACACCCGCAAAGCACGGCGCTCTTGCTTCAACCCCAGTTTTTCCAAACCGGCCTGCCAAATCGGATGTTGCGAAATCACCGTTTGTTCCAGCTGAAAGGCTTCACTTTGCGTCGGCAAAACACCTCGCCCGGTCAAAGCCCCGGTGGGGTGCAAATCTAACTGCTCAACGCGCCCTGCCAAGGCCGGATCGCCATCATCGGCAAACCATTTTTGCGACCCTTGTAACTGAAACACGTCGCCCGGCATGGCTTGATTCCAGGATTGTTGCTCAATTCGTTGGCTAAGAATTTCATTGAAGATCCAAGAGCGCGCCGCCGAGATGTAAAGGCTTTTTTGATGACGCTTCGGAGCTTTCAATTGCCCTTGAAACAATTGCGTCGCTTTTGGCAGGTTCTGAAACCCATTGCCAAAGCGTTGTTCACCAAAATAATTCGGCACGCCCTGCTCACGAATGCGTTGCAAACGTGCCTCCAACGCCGCTTTATCGCCCGCCACCTGTCGCAGTGTCAGCGTAAAACGATTACCCGACAGGCCGCCGGTTTGCAGTTTACGGTGATGGCGCTGCTGTTTCAAAATGCGCACGCCGGGAACCGACAAGGCGTCAAGCGCCGGGTCGGCTTGCCCCGGCAGATGCAAACTCATCCATTGATAGGTCACGGCTTGGCGGTCTTTCTTCCCGGCCACACCGATGTTTTTCGGCGCAATACCGGCCCATTTCGCCAACTGCTTCGCCACCCAATCCGTGTTCTGACCGGTTTTTTCCACCCACACCCAGAGATGCTCGCCTTCGCCACTCAAAGTATAAGCCAGTTGTTCTTCCACCACGAAATCGGCCGGGTCGGCTTTCAAAAAAGCCGTCGCCTCCGGTTGGCCATAGGCATAAGCCAGTGCAGACAGGTCGGAAGGGTAAAACTCGGCAGGGTCAGTTGAATTGGGCATTGGGTTCTCTCAAAAACAAAAAACCGCCAGGCCTGGCGGTTTTACAAGCTAGGCTTCCAAACGGGAGGCCATTAAATATTTCGGAATAATTTTTCTTCAATCGGCAACTCGTTACCGGTCGGTTTTTCATCATAAATCTGGATTAACACCTGATTCACATTGCCCGGCACCATGAATTCTTTAATCATCTCACGCACGCCCGGCGGCGAATCCTTTCCGACGTAATTATAGAGGTTGCGCAATTGGCACTTATTATCCGGATCGGACGCCAAAGGGCGCAACATACTGCCACCCTCAATTTTGAACCCCTGATTGGAAATCAGCACCGCATGGTGATAATAATCGGCGCGTAACGGTTCGGTAAAACAAATCTGCAACATGCGGTCGAAGTTGCCTGAACCGCGATCCAGATTATCGACGATCTTCACCGAAGTCAGTTCCACCGGCGGCTTGGAGCAAGCGCTCAATAGCAGCACCAATAACCCGATTACCACCAGGCCTGGGCGTTTTACAAGATTCCATCCCGACACCTTATTTTCCTCCTCAATAAGATTCCGTGCCACTATACTCAATGGCGCCATTTTTGGCAAACCCATTAATTTTTCAAGGGGTTACGCTACGGCATTTAAAGATCGTTCTGTTGAATCCCAGCGATTTGCCAAGGCCCACGCCCTTCCGCCAGACGGCGAATGTGCCAGATTTCATTGAAGGCATGGGCAAAGCCGTCGGCCTCTTCTTTGATAAAGCCGCTGAAGCGTACGCTGACGATGAAGTAATCGCCATCAATCGCCAAATCGGCGATATCGGCATTCAACTCATCCACTTCGGTATGGTTTGTGCCCACTTGCAACTGCGCCATTTCCACCTTCAGGGCGTTATAGAGTTCCGGCGTGCAGTAATCCTGCAATTCTTTGGCGTCCAAGGCATCCCAAGCCTTTTGCACTGCAACGAAATGCGACCGGGCGTCTTCGATAAAACGCGCTTCGTCGAACCAGTCCGGCTTCACCTGCACCGGCTCGGCATCATCCGACAGCCCGGAACCGATGATGCTTTCACCGGTTTGATGGGTGTGCGACGAATAATCCATAGTGGCGGCTTCACGGGTTTGGTAGGGCGACGAAGTTGCGTCATAAGACGACGGTTCTTGTCCGCGGTGACCGGAATAAGCGGTTTGATGCGCGCCGGCACGGCGGCGAAACAGGCTAAACAAAATAAAGGCCAGGAACGCAATCAGCAAAATATCCAATAACTGAATCCCCTCGAAGCCGTCACCGAACAACATGGCCGCTAACAAGCCACCCGCTGCAATGCCGGCCAACGGCCCTAAAAAGCGCGAAGCGCCGGACGTTTTCGCCCCCGCAGCCGTCGTCGTATTGGCCGCCGAGGGGTTAGACGCCGGTTTGGACGTGGAATTGTATTGCTTCGGCGCCACTTTCTTGGAATACCCAAAACTGCTACCACCACCGAAGCGCTTAGCTTCCGCGGTCTGCATGGTGGCAAAAAAGGTAAAGGTCATCATCGACAACCAAAGAGTAATTTTTTTCATGGTAAAACCTATTTTCGTTAAGTCTGCTGTTGATTGTATCGGTAATGCATTAAAAATAAAGCCATCAAACCAAGGGATATTAGCAGAGCGCCGGTGGTATTAATGAATTAGGACGATTTCACGCAACGCGAAATGGTGTAATCCTTACCTTGCTTGACCTTGTCGTAATTGCCGAACACCTCCATGAAATTGCGCTTCATGTATTGTCGCAAGCCGTTGATGGTCACCACCACAAATTGGCCGCCCGGCGCCAGTTGCCGATGCACGTCGTGCAACAGAATGCTGAGCATTTCCTTACCGACTTTAGCCGGAATATTCGACACCACCGTGGTGAACTGCAAGTCCTTCGGCACGGCGCTCAAGCCGTTCGACAAATAAGCCTTGGCGTGCGTTAAACCATTACGCTTCGCGTTTTGATTCGCGTAGTCCACGGCGACAAAATCCTTGTCCACCATATGCACCTCACCGCTGGCATTAGCGGCAATGGCCAATCCAATCGGGCCGTAACCGCAACCGATGTCCAACGCGGTTTCCTGCGGTTGCAAATCGAGGTGCTTTAAAAGCAACAAGGTCCCGGCATCAATTTCCCGCGGGCTGAAAATGCCCCAAGTGGTGTGAAACGTCAGGGGCTTGCCTTTCAATTCCGTTTCAAAAACAATGTCTTGCTTGAGCTGTTCGATGCTACTCATTCCGGTTATCCATCTTTGTCCCGATTTCAGCGCTCGCCACGGCGATGACTTTCGGAAACGCTTTGCATAAAATTATCCGCGCCGAGCGCATTTCTCACCCGAGCACGCGGCGGCATTCTGGTATCATATTGTATCTTTTTTACGGCACGAGAATCGATTTTCCCCGATGTTTGGATTGAACGACAGACAATTAAAAGGCGTCATGCACGTGGAGACTCCAGCGTTGGTTTTGGCTGGGGCCGGTTCCGGCAAAACACGCGTCATCACCGAGAAAATCGCGCACTTGATTCGCAAGCACGATGTTCAGCCACACCACATCTACGCGCTCACCTTTACCAACAAGGCGGCCAAAGAGATGAAGGAGCGGGTCAGCAAACTGTTGAAAAACGACCCGAGCAAAGGCTTGAACGTATCGACCTTCCATAACCTCGGCTTAAACATCATTCGCCAGGAATACAAAGCGCTGGGGTACAAATCGAATTTTTCGATCATGGACGCCACCGACACCAAGCAAATTCTCAAAGAGCTGATGAAAAAACAACAGCTCACCGAGGAAGAACTGGATGGCGTGCAATGGGACATTTCCAATTGGAAAAACGCCCACATCAACCCGCAACAGGCACTGGAGTTGGCGGAAGACAACCTGCAACAAGCGCGCGCCATTCTCTACGACTATTACCAAAAGCAATTGCATGCCTATAACTCGGTGGATTTCGATGACTTGATCGGGCTGCCGGTACGGTTGTTCAATGACAACCCGCACATTCTCGACAAATGGCAAAACCGCGTACGTTACTTGCTGGTGGACGAGTATCAGGACACCAACGCCGCGCAATACGAACTGGTGAAACAGTTAGTTGGCGTGCGCGCCAAATTCACGGTGGTGGGCGACGACGACCAATCCATCTACGCTTGGCGCGGCGCCCAGCCGGAAAACCTGGTGTTATTGAAAGAAGACTTTCCCAGTCTGGAAGTCATCAAACTGGAACAAAATTACCGCTCCAGCAACCGCATTCTGCAAGCCGCCAACGCCTTGATTGCCAATAACCCGCACGTGTTCGAAAAATCGCTGTGGTCGGAAATGGGCATGGGTGACATGCTGCGCGTGCTGGCCTGCAACGATGAAAACCATGAAGCGGAAAGGGTTATTTCCGAAATCATCGTGCACAAATTCAAGCACAAAACCCAATTCAAGGATTACGCCATCCTTTATCGCGGCAATTTCCAATCACGCCTGTTTGAACGCGCCCTGCGGGAACAGAACATTCCCTATAAACTCTCCGGCGGACAATCCTTTTTCGACAAGGCGGAAATCAAGGATGTCATGAGTTACCTGAAACTCATCGTCAATCCGGATGACGATGCCGCCTTCCTGCGCATCGTCAATACGCCACGCCGTGAAATCGGCGCTTCCACCTTGGAAAAGCTCGCCGGTTACGCCACCAAGCGCGACGTCAGCCTATTTGACGCCACTCAGGAACTCGGGCTCAGCACCGTCTTGAGCGACAAAGCTTTGCAACGGGTGCAACATTTTGGCAATTTGCTATTGTCTTGGGCGCAGGAAGCCGATTCGTTGCAAGGCAAGGAAGTGACTTCTTTTGTGCGCCAATTGATCGAAAAACTGGAATACGACAACTGGCTGCACGAAACCAGCAATACGCCGCGCGCCGCCGAAAAGCGCATCGAAAACGTTCGCGACCTGCTGCTGTGGATTGAACGTATCATCGACAAGGCGCTGGAAGAAGACGGCGACGAACTCAAGCTGGAAAAAATCGTCGCCCACATGACCTTGATGGACATGATGGAGCGCAACGAGGAAGACACCGAACCCAATATGGTCACCTTAATGACCCTGCACGCTTCCAAGGGGCTGGAGTTTCCACACGTCTTTCTCATCGGCATGGAAGAAGAGTTGCTGCCCCACAAACAGAACCTGGAATCGCCCGGTTTGGAAGAAGAACGTCGCCTGGCCTACGTCGGCATCACCCGAGCGAAACGTAGCCTAACCATGACCTACGCCAAGAAGCGCAAAAAATACGGCGAACAAACCAAGTGCGAACCGAGCCGCTTTCTGGAAGAACTACCACCGGAACTGTTACAGTGGGAAGGCAAGCCCGGTGTGGAATTATCGCCCGAAGAGCAGAAAATCACCGGCAACGCCCATTTGGACAACCTTAAAGCCATGCTAAACCCCGGATAAACAGGACAACACCATGATCGCCGACTTTCAAATCGCCAACCTACCGAAAATTCGTTTTGGCTGGAGCCTGCGCGACCAATTCGCCGCCGCCATCGCCGAACAGGGCTTCCAATCAGTGGTGTTGATCTCCGGGCGATTTTTGGCCAGGCCTGGCGAATATGCGGATGACCTGATTCAACAATTGCAGGCCGAAAACATCCGCGTATCGGCCTTCACCGTCTCCGGCGAACCCTCTCCGGAGCTGGTGGACGAAATCGTCCAGGCCTGCCCGAGCAACGCGCAAGCGGTATTGGGAGTGGGCGGCGGCAGCGTGCTCGACGCCGCCAAGGCAGTGGCTGGACTCATTCCCAGCCGCACTTCGGTGATAGATTATCTGGAAGGCGTGGGTAAAGGCCTGGCTTTGGAAGGCGATACCTTACCGTTCATCGCCATGCCTACCACCGCTGGCACCGGCAGCGAAACCACCAAAAATGCGGTTTTGTCACGACTGGGCGAATTCAAAAAATCCTTTCGCAGTGAAAAACTACTCGCCCAAGACGTTTGGCTGGATCCAAGCTTTTTGGAAACCTGCCCAAAAAACGTCCTCTACACCACCGGGCTGGACGCTTTCACGCAGCTACTGGAATCCTACACCACGCTGAAAGCCAATCCCATTACCGATGCATTGGCCTGGCAGGGCATGACCTTATTCAAAGGTGCTTTCGAAGCCCTCGAAAAAGGTTCCGAAGCCGAACGCCAAACTGCTTACGGAAACCTGATGTTGGCCGCCAGCTTGTCCGGCCTCACCTTGGCAAATGCCGGACTCGGTGCCGTGCACGGCCTGGCCGGACCGACCGGCGCTTTCTTCGAAGCACCGCACGGCGCCGTCTGCGCCCTGTTACTCGCCCCCATCACCCGAGCCAATATCGATGCCTTGCAGCAATCAAACGAACCGCATGCCAAACCAACACTGGCCAAATATGCCGACATTGCTATCTTGTTCGGCTCCAAAGCACCCCATCAAGCCGAACAATTACAAGATTTAGTCGACCACTTACAACAACTGGCAGGCACCTATATTCCAAACGGCTTGAGCCACTATGGCCTGAACACGGCCAACCTTGGGCCTATTTTAGATAATTGCCGTTCGGGCAGCATGCTGGGCAACCCGTTAACGTTATCGGACAGCGCTCTAAATGCGGCCTTAAATGCCGCCCTTTAACCCAAAATTGACTTGTAACAACCTAAGCTTTTTTGAATTTCTTTTACCCTTTTTTTTACGCAGGCTTTAAGATAGAATCCTGAAAAATACGAAAAAATAAAAAATTTATTAAAAGGTTGCACAACACCATGAAACTCCACATTTCCACCGCGTTCTATCTAGCGTTGACCTCGACACTCTGGGCCTCTCATGTTCATGCAAAAGAGACAACTCAATCCGACGAACCGCCACATGCCATCACCACAATCCAACAGGATGAAGACGCTTCCAAACAAGTTAAAACTTATTACAAAGACCTGGATCAAGACGGTGTGCCGGACCAACTCGACCAATGCCCGAATACCGAATTCGGTTATAAGGTCAATGAACTGGGATGCGAACTCGATTCCGACGGTGACGGCATTTATGACCGCACGGACCAATGTCCAAATACACCGAAAGGCGTTAAGGTCAACTTCCTTGGTTGTGAGGGGGATGCCGATAAAGATAAAGTGCTGGACAGCCAAGACCAATGCCCGGGAACCCCTTTGGGCACGAAAGTTGACAAGGTCGGCTGCAAGCTGAACAACGATGCCGACGGTGACGGCGTCATTGACCAGGAGGATCAGTGCCCGAATTCACCACCCGGCGGCATCGTCAACAAATACGGCTGTAAACCGGAAACACTGGTAGTCACTAACATCGTGTTCAACACCGGCTCTTATGAAATCCGTGCCGACCAGAAACCGATTCTCGACAAGGACATCAGCCGTTTGCGCGCGCTGGACAGCAATGAAATCGTTTTGATTACCGGTTACACCGACAGCCAGGGCAGCGCGGCCAGCAACATCAAATTATCCTGGAACCGAGCCAACTCGACCAAACACTATTTGGTGAAGAGCTTTAATTACCCGGAAAATGTGATTCTCATTGACGGCCAAGGCGAGGCCAGTCCTGTGGCCTCCAATGCCACCGCGGCCGGTCGTCAGAAAAACCGTCGCATCGAGTTCAAGATTATGGATAAGCGCTTAATTCCAAGCGGTGCCAAGCTTGAACTTCCGGAAAAAATGAAGCACTATAACCGCTATCAACAATAGCTTCCGTTTTCCGGACGATAGGATTGCAATGCTGCCCAGATTTAAGCTGATAATACCCATTGTATTTGGCATTATGAGCTTGTCTTGGGCGGCGCCCTCCACATCCCCAACCGTTATCACCCCGGCGGAAATCGAAAAAGCCAAAGAAAAATACGGACTCTTGGCTGCACGCCGCTTAGAGGCCTGGCAAAAACTGGTGGAACACAACATCAACAAGCCTGAACGCCTCAAATTGCAACGTGTAAACGATTTTTTCAACGGGGCCACCTTCACCACCGATAAAAAACATTGGAAACAAGACGACTACTGGGCCACGCCCACCGAGTTTCTGGGAACCGATGCCGGTGACTGTGAAGATTTTGTCATCGCCAAGTATTTCACCCTTCGAGCCATGGGCGTTCCCGAAGAAAAGCTCTACCTGACTTACGTCAAAGCCATTCGCTTAAAGCAGGCTCACATGGTGTTGACTTATTTCAAAACTCCGAAATCGGAACCCTTAGTGCTCGATAACATCAATGACCGCATCATGAAAGCCAGCCAACGTCGGGATTTGATTCCGATTTACAGCTTCAACGGTGATGGCCTTTGGTTATCAAAACAGCGTGGTAAAGGGAAAGCCGTGGATGGCGGAACCGACAAATTGAAAAACTGGAATTCTCTATTGGAAAAGATGCGATGACTCGATTACTCCCATCTTACAAAAACGAATCGAATGCAAATGGCCTTCAAAAAAGGAAAGACTCATGAGCTTAAGTAAACAGATGATTATTTTTATAGCCTCCATGTTGGTGATTGTCTTGCTGGGCACCTTTTTACTCAACTTGAACAATACCCGTTCCTTTTTGGAAGCCCAGCTGCAATCGCACGCACAAGATACCGCGACGTCACTCGGTTTATCCCTCAGCTCCGTCGCCGACCCCGAAGACCCATCCAGCATGGAAACCATGATCAACGCCGTGTTTGACCGTGGGTATTACTCCCACATCACCCTAATTGATGTTGACGACCAACTCATTTACGAACGCGCTAACCCACAAAAAATTGAAGGCATTCCCAACTGGTTCATTCAGTTAATTTCCATCAAAGCGCCCGATGCCACCGCTCTGATTCAATCGGGCTGGATTCCGGTGGGCACACTCACGGTACAAAGCCACCCAGGTTACGCTTACATTGAGCTATGGAAAACCGCCATCAACCTGCTGATTTGGTTTTCGCTGGCTGCGCTGATTGCCATCGGCCTGGCCATTTATGCCCTGAAAGTCATGCTAAAACCCCTGAAAAAAATGGAAACACAGGCCGAAGCCATTGTCCGCAAAGAATATTTATTACAGGACACCTTACCGTCCACCATCGAATTCAAACGGGTCGTATCCGCCATGAACGCGATGGTTCATAAGATGAAAGACGTCTTCGAACGTGACGCCCAAAATGCAGAAAAACTGCAAAAAATGGCCTACCAGGATAGCGTCACCGGCCTGAGTAACCGCTTGCACTTTGAAATGAACGTGGATGCGTTACTGGACGACCAAACTGAAGCCACAGCCGGCGCTATTTTCCTGATCCGCATTGAAGGCTTAAAAGAACTGAATGACCGCTTCGGCTACATGATCGGCGACAAACTGGTCAAAATGCTGGCCGATAAAATGCGTTCGGAACTGCACAGCAAAGATGCTCTATACGCCCGTTTGAACGGTACAGAATTGATTGCGGTCCTACCTTCGTTATCCGGTAAAAGCGTCAAAGCCCCGGCGGAGGCGGTGCAAGCCAGCTTGCCGAATATTTTGGCCGAGCTGAAAGCGGACGAAGCACCCGTCACACTGCTGGCGGCACTGACGGATTATCAACCGGGGGACCGCCGCGGCCAACTCCTGTCCACCTTGGATTTCGTTATTGCGGAACATTGTGGCAAAGAAACCGGTGTTTGCTTCCATGACCAGACCGATAAAAACACCCACAAACACGATGTGGCTTGGCAAGAAATTTTAACGTCAGCGATTGATGAACAGCGTTTCGTGCTCTTCCAACAATCGGCTTATGATGTGAACCGCCAAGTGCACGATCAGGAATTACTGATTCGTCTGAAAGACACCAACGACCACATCCATTCAGCCGGTTATTTTATGCCCGCTGTCGCGGAATTAAACCTCATGGAAAGCATTGACCGCCTGGTCATCGAATTGGCCCTGCAGCATTTACAAAAAAGCACTCAGGCCACCCAAAACTGTTTGGCCATCAATTTAACCGAGTCGGTGATCGAAAACGATCACTTCCAGCAATGGCTTTTAACGGTTTTGAAAGGCGTGCGCCCGAACACCCTATCGTTTGAGATGCCCGAAAACATGATCAGTCACAATAAAGCCCAGACCTGGCCTCTGATTGAGAAACTGAAAGCGCTGTCTTTCTCGTTCGGGATCGACCATTTCGGCAGCCACTTCACCAACATGAATTATTTGCAGGAATTGAGACCCAATTACATCAAACTGGATGCCGCTTTCACGAAAGCCATCGAACGGGACGAACAAACCCGAAACTATGTGTCCAGTCTGTATGAAATGTGCCACAGCCTGGATATCCAGATCATTGCCATGTCGGTGGAAAACGAAGCCCAAATTGCCGCATTCCATGAATTGGGAATCCAACATTTCCAAGGCTACTACTATGGCGCACCAAAACCTTTATAATCAACGATTTTGATGGCAAATTAAGTAAAAAAGCTATACTCTATTCAAATAAAATAAGTTATCTATAATCCGAACGATACCCAGGCACAGGAACTCGAAAATAACGTGGTCGAAAAAACCTCACAACCAACAACGGACATACCGGCAAATGACGAAGGTCTGGCACCCGAAGAGCGCCAGACATCGCAGACGGCCAACGGTACGGATTTTAAAGATCCGTTGCTGGACTGCTTGGTGCTTTACACCAAGCTGAACCGCCGACCGTTTTCCAAAGATGCCCTGCTATCCGGATTGCCGATTGCTGACAAGGAACGCCTGACACCGGAACTATTTATCCGCGCTGCGGAACGCGCGAACATTGTGGCCAGCTTCAAACAGCGCGCGCTGGCGGATATTCCGAACCTGGTGCTTCCGTGTATTCTGACACTGAAAAACGACCAGGCCTGCCTGCTGGAAAAGATTGACTACGAAACCGGTCAGGCGACCATTATTCTGTCGGAATCTCCGGACGGTCGCCGGCACGTCGATATGGACAAGCTTAACGAAGATTACTTGGGCTACGCAGTCTATTTCACCGAAAAATTTCAGCAGGCCTCCAAAAAAGAAAACTTGGTTCATGCCAACAAAGGCCACTGGTTCTGGCATACCTTCTGGGAAAACAAAGGCATCTATCGCGACGTCCTGATTGCCTCCGTCATTATCAATCTGTTCGTGCTGGCCAATCCATTATTCGTCATGAACGTATACGACCGTATTGTGCCCAATAACGCCGTGGAATCTCTATGGGTGCTGGCCATCGGAATCAGCGTCGTCTATATGTTCGATATTTTGCTGAAATTCCTACGGTCGTACTTTCTGGAAATGGCCGGCAAGAAAAGCGATGTCATCATGTCATCCAAGCTGTTCGAACAAACGCTGGGCTTAACCATGGCCAACCGGCAAGGCTCGATCGGTGCCTTCGCAAACAACCTGAAAGAATTCGACAGCATTCGAAATTTTTTCACCTCCGGCACCATCGCCTCCCTGGTAGATTTGCCTTTTGTCATCATCTTCTTACTGGTGATTTTCTACATCGCAGGCGCAATCGTACTGGTCCCGATCATCATCATTGCCTTTATCCTGCTCTACAGCCTGTTAATGAAAGGTCCGATTCGCAAAAGCGTCGAAGCCACTTATGAAGCCTCCGCTCAAAAAAACGCTGTCCTCATCGAAACGCTGACGGCCATCGAAACCATTAAATCCTTAGGGGTTGAAGCCCATTCCCAGTGGAAATGGGAGCAAGCCGTTGGGGAAATTGCTCGCGCTAGCCTGAAATCCAAGATGTTGCAAAGTTCCATCGGACGCATGACCGGGTTCATGCAGCAAATGAGTACCGTCCTGGTGATTCTAGCCGGCGTATACCTCATCAAAGATGGCGACATGACCATGGGCGGGTTGATTGCGGCGGTCATGCTCAGCCAACGCGCGATTGGCCCGATGGGACAATTCGCCAATTTAACGTCCTCTTATCATCAAACCAAAACGGCGTTGGATTCGCTCAATGAGTTGATGAAAAAAGAAGTCGAACGTCCATTAGACAAACGTTTTATTCAGCACCCTGTGTTTGACGGCAGCATAGAATTCGTCGATGTCACCTTTACCTATCCCGGCGAAAGCAAACAAGCGCTGACCAACGTTTCGTTTAAAATCGAACCGGGTGAAAAAGTCGGCATCATCGGTCGCATCGGTTCCGGTAAATCGACCATTGAAAAACTGATTTTAGGTTTTTACCACCCGGATTCCGGTTCCATACTGATTGACGGCATCGACATCACCCAACTCGATCCGGCCGAATTGCGCCGCAACATCAACTATGTGCCACAGGACGTAACATTGTTCAGCGGGGATGTCCGTGAAAACATTGCTTACCGTGCGCCTTACGTGGAAGACGACAAAATCCTGAAAGCGGCACGTCTGGCGGGCGTCGATGATTTCATCAAAACCCACCCTTCCGGCTACAGTTTAAAAATCAACGAAGGCGGCAGCTCCTTATCCGGCGGTCAGCGCCAAAGCATCGGCGTCGCTCGCGCTTTATTGCTGAACAGCCCGATTTACCTATTTGACGAACCGACCAACGCCATGGATGCCAAAACGGAACAAGCGATGATTGACCGGTTGAAAAAAGGCACCATTAAAAACACCAGTATCGTTGTGACCCATAAAATGAGCCTATTGCAACTGGTGGATCGCTTGATCGTAATGGATAATGGCAAAATCATCGCCGACGGTTCGAAGGCGAGCGTACTGGAAGCCCTCAAAACCGGGCGTATCAACAAACAAAGTTAACCCATGACAGAAAAGCAACGTAACCATTCACACAATCATCCACCGCAGGTATCCGATGCGGATTTGGCTTATATGTCGAGCTTAAGTCAGGCCGCCCTGGAAAAGCCGACCATCAAGTCGCAGTTGATTGTCTGGGTCATGTTCCTAGTCATTATCTGGCTGATTATCTGGGCCAATTACGCCGAACTGGACAAAATCGTCCGTGGCGAAGGTAAGGTGGTGCCATCGAGCAAAATTCAGGTCGTACAAAACCTGGAAGGCGGCATCGTCGAAAAGATTTTTGCACACTCCGGCGATAAGGTTAAAAAAGGACAAGTCCTTCTCAAACTCGACAATACCCAGTTTGCCAGTTCTTACGGTGAAACGGAGTCGCAATTATCCGATTTACAAGCGCAAGCGGCTCGTTTGTCCGCGCAGGCATTCGGAAAAGAGTTCAAACTGAACCCGCCATCGGATGACCCGGATGTCATGAGAATGTTTAAGCGTGAACAACAATTATACGAAAACCAGCTCAAACAACTGGAAACCACGAAGCATATCCTGGCCGAAAAAATTAAACAAAATCGTTCCGATTTGAAGGAAGCCTACAACCAGTTTACACAACTTTCCAAATCCTACGAGTTACTGAAGAAAGAAATTGAAATCATGCAACCGCTGGTAAAAGATGGCATTGCCTCAGAAGTGGACTTGCTTAAAACGCAACGTGAAGCGACGGATGCTTACTCGAAACTCCAAACCACGGAAAATTCAATCCCGCGACTCAAGTCGATTATTGAAGAATCCATCAACAAACGAAAAGAAGCCGAACAAAAGTTCCGCAACGACGCACAAAAAGAACTGAACAGCGTCATGGCCAAACTGGAGCAACTCGATAACTCGAAAGCCGCTTTGGAAGACCGCGTGCGCCGAACCAACATCACCTCGCCGGTCAACGGAACCATCAGCGAGCTTTTGGTCACCACCATCGGCGAAGTTGTGCAACCGGGAAGCGATATTGTCAAAATCGTACCGTTGGATGACTCCCTGGTTCTGGAAACCAAAATTCTGCCTTCTGATATCGGTTTCGTCTACCCTGGGTTGAAAGCGAAAGTGAAATTCACCGCCTATGACTTTGCCATTTATGGCGGGCTGGAAGGCGTGGTGGAAAAAATTTCCGCCGACACCATTCAGGATGAAGAAGGCAACAGTTTTTACATCGCTCGGATCAAAACCGACAGAAACTACTTAGGCACCGAACAGGACCCTTTGTCTTTATTGCCGGGCATGACGGCCACCGTGGATATTGTGGTGGGCAAACATACGATTTTGGAATACCTGATGAAGCCGATTATCAAGGCAAAAGACTTGGCGTTACGAGAATCTTAAAAAAGCCAACACATAAATATAAGAATGAATGAGGCCAGAGACACGCTCATGAAACAGTTGCTACTCTATGTACAAGATCCACATGCGTTAAAGAATTGGTCCCAGGCCACAGACCTGACCAAAAAAATTCTTTACACACTGGATATCAACCAAGAGGAATTTGAAACCAATTCAAACCTTTTGCTGATCCAGCTTACGGAGTCGGAAGAAGAACGACAAAAGATTGAAACCATGCTTAATCATGGCTTTCAAATCATCTTGTTTTCCAACATGCCGTCACCGAAAGAAGGGGTTCAATGGTTTCAAAAAGGTATCAAAGGCTACCTGAACACCTTTGCCCAGACTGAACGCATCAACCAAGCTATCGATACGGTTTTAGCGGGTAACATCTGGTTAGGACAAGGCGTGATGCAATCTTTGATTCAAGCCGTTTCCACCCAGAAAAATGCGCCCGACAACTCGTGGAAAGCGTTATTATCTGAACGGGAAATCGAAACCATGGAATCGGTTTTACTCGGTAAAACCAATCAGGAAATCGCCGAACTCATGCATATCAGCGAACGCACGGTCAAAGCGCATATGCACAGTATTCTTGAAAAACTAGAGGCCAAAGATCGCTTAAACTTAGTGATTAAAATTCAAAATTGGCCCAATTAAAAATGCACTTTAAACTTTAAAAATACAAAGAAATGACAATTATGATTCAGAAATACAAACACTCCATCCGGATATCCGCTCTCAGTGTGGTACTTATGAGCTTATCCCCACAAATTCAGGCCATTACCATCAAAGAGGCTATTGAAGACGCCATCATTCACAACCCGGACTTCCGCCAAGAAGTCAAAGGCTACCGAGCGATTGAAGCCGAAGTCAGGGGAGCCCAAAGCGGGTATTATCCAAAGCTTGATATTTACGCGGGATACGGCTATGAAGAAGTCGACAAACCGGGCCTGAACAACCAAGGCGACGGCCTCATGCGTCGCGAGGCACAGATTTTATTGACACAAAACCTGTTTGAAGGCTTTGGCACGCAAGATGAGGTGGCCCGTCAGAAATACCGCTTGGATGCACAAGCCTACAAGGCCATTGCCAAGGCCAACGACATCGCCTTGGAAATGGCGCAATCCTATGTCAATCTGCTCAAAGAGCAGGAATTGTTGCAGTTGGCGCAGAGCAATCTGGACACCCATTTGAAAATTTTCGACCAGATTAAAAAACGCGCCGAAGCGGGTATCGGCAACCAGGTTGAAGTCGACCAAGCACAGGCCCGTCTTGCCTTAGCACAATCCAATTATGGTGCCGCCGAAAATAATTACTATGATGCACGCGCTAAATTTCGACGCATTTTAGGCCGCCAACCGGATAACGACTTAATTAAACCTCAATTCCACGCCAAGATGCCGAAAAACATCGACGAAGCTACGAATACAGCCTTACTGGATCATCCAACGCTGAAATCGGCCAATGCCGATATTGGCGAAGCGCGCATGCAATATGAAGCGTCCGGGAAAAATTATTACCCGAAAATCGACTTGGAAGTGGGGCAACGGCTCGATCACAACATCGACGGCATTGAAGGGGAAAACAACAACCTTCAAGCCATGGTTGTCATGTCTTACAACCTCTATAACGGTGGTCGAGATGCCGCCACGCGTAAACAAACGTCCAGTCAGTATCACCAAGCCACGGAAATTCGCAATAACACACGCCGTCAGGTAATCGAGAATTTACGTTACGCTTGGAACGCCAACGAATACATCGGCGACCAATTGGAATACGTCAATCAGCACATCAAGCTGACGCATGAAACCCTGCTTGGCTATCGTAAGCAGTTCAGCCTAGGGCGCCGTTCCTTACTGGATTTGCTCAACACCGAGAACGAATACATCAGTGCGATGCGAACGCTGATCACCAACGAAGCGGATCAACTCAACGCTAAATACCGAATTCTGGCGGGAACAGGACATCTGCTCGATCAGTTGGGAATCAAATACAGCTTTATTGAAGCGGAAGAAAAACATACCGAAGAATAAAAAAAGCCCCTTTCGGGGCTTTTTACTTTTCCTGTCACACAAAAGCGCCTAGGCGACTTGCACACTGTAGGCCAAATACAACTGCCCCAAGCCCATCAAAACAACCAACCCACCGGCCACTTTACGCACTTTGTCATTTCGAGCCAAACGCGTGAAGAAAAATACAAACGTCCCCATCAGCAAGAGATTTGGCAAAGTTCCCAGGCCGAACGCCAACATGACTAATCCCCCTTGCAACGCCCCGCCAGCACTCAACGCCATAATCAACATACTGTACACCAAACCGCAAGGTAACCAACCCCAAACCATTCCATACAGCCAGGCCTGGCCAATTGTGCGAATGGGCATCATCTTTTGCGTTAAAGGCGCTAAACGCTTCCAAATGCCTTGGCCGCCTTTTTCAATGACCACCAAACCATTCCACCATCCGCCCAAATACAACCCAAGCACCACCATAAAAACTCCGGCGACCACCTGTAAGGACTGTTGCAATGGCAAAAAGCTCGCCAGAGACACCAACGAACTGCCTAAAAACCCGAATAGCGCGCCAATCAGAACATAGCTACTGATGCGTCCCAGATTATAGCTTAACTGGTACGGCAACATACGCCACCAGCTCAGCTGAACTTCCGGTCTCAAGTTAAAGGTCAAGGCACCAACCACTCCGCCACACATCCCCAAGCAGTGAACACCGCCCAGCAGACCGACAATCAAGGCCGTTAAATAAATCGATTCGTCATTTACAAGGATTTGTCCATACTGCGGTAGGAAATAGCTTCGGCCAGATGCGACGCTTCGACGTCGGTCTGTCCTTTCATATCAGCCAGGGTTCTGGCCACTCTTAAAATTCGGTGATACCCTCGGGCCGAAAGGCCCAAACGGTTCATGGCTTGTTCCAAAAGCTGTTTAGAAGCCGAATCCAACACCACCAAGCCTTCAAGCTGCTTCGACGTCAAAGCGGTATTTAAACAGTCCTGACGCTCATACTGCAAAGCCTGGCATTGCTGCACTCGCGCTCGAATTTGCGCGCTGGTTTCAGCGCCCGCTTCCGGCTGGCCGCTCAAAGCCTCAAAGTCCACCGGTGGCACTTCCAAATGACAATCAATGCGGTCCAACAAAGGCCCGGAAATTTTCTGCCGATACCGACTGATTTGCTCCGGAGTGTCGGAACAGCTGTCAAATACAAAATTAAATGATAATATCGGGAGTAAAAATGCCATTTTCTACAAAATTAATTGATAATCTGAGTTAAAAGATAGTACAGAAACCAAAAATCCTACAATAATAAATGAGAATGCTTGCCATGCCAGCCAGAAAAATTCCATTAAGTTATCGTAACATTACCGGCCATGTACACAGTAATAAAAGTGATGAATATACTCACTTTGAATCTGGCCTTGAACGCAAAGCACTTCTGCTATGTGAGTTTGATGACCAAATTGAAAAATTCAAAACTCAGCCAAGGCGATTTGAATTCATTCATGATGGTAAAAAAAGACATTATACGCCTGATATTTTGATTAAGTTTAAAGATGGAAGATTGCTGTATATCGAGGTGAAATACAGGAGCGACCTCAAAAAAGACTGGGAAAAACTAAAACCAAAGTTTAAAGCTGCTATACGGGAATTAAAATCAGAACCCAACACACGATTTAGGATATGGACTGAACAAGAGATTCTCTCCCCATTCTTACAAAACGTCACCTTTCTCCTCCCCTACAAAAACCGCCCATTCGAAAAATACCAACTTGCAACCATTCAAAAGATTTTATCCAGAGGTCAACCAACCCCAATTAACGAACTATTAGCTCTTTGTTCAACCGATGAAATGGAGCAAGCAGAGTTCCTAAATACACTCTGGTATGCCGTCTCAAACCAACTAGTCACCACCGACTTATCAACCCCGCTCAACATGAATCAATTAATCTGGGTAAAACCTGAATATTCCAAGGATGAAAACAATGAGTGAAACCCATTTTGAAATCGGCGCCGAAGTATTTCATGGTAACTCACGCTACAGGGTAATCGGAGTGCTTGACCTGGAACACGTATCTGTCCGCAGCTCGTTTACAGGTACCGTTAAAAAGTTACATGTTTCTGAATTATCATCTCAACCGGCAGACCCCGAAAAGCCTATTGAAGTTATCCCCGCAACAGAACTGTTAACCATTCCGGACGAAGATTGGATTAAGGCCAACAATAAAGCCATGCTGTTTAATCAAGTCATGCAGGTTAACGATGAAGTTGAAAGACGGGCAAAACTCCAAGAAGTCGCCGGCAAACTAGGCATCTCCGAACCGACGGCTTACAAACAGTTACAAAAATACAAAAAATCAAACGGAAATCCGTTATCCCTACTCAGAAAAAAACGAAAAGAATATGGCCGTTTGCAGCCCGAAGTTGAAGAGTTAATACAGAAATACATTGGAATTTATCTAAGCCCGATTCAACCCAGAGTGACGAATATTTATCGTGACTTAGCATTAGAGATTTTTGAAATTAACAAAGAACGAAAACTACCTGGTCTCGAACTACTTTCTACACCTCATATCAACACTCTTAGAGTTCGTATCTCACAACTTAGTGCATCGGAAGTCGCCACCAAAAGAGAAGGCCGAAAAGGTCGTGAAAACTTCAGGCCTATAACCGGAAAGTTTCCAAGAATAGACAAGCCTCTTGCTGTAGTACAAATTGACCACACACCTATGGACTTAACTATTGTCGATGACGAGTACCGTCTTGATATAGGGCGCCCAATCATAACCTTGGCAATCGATGTTTACAGTCGAATGGTCGTAGGCTTCTATATTTCATTGGAAAAACCAAACACCCTTCTGACTGGACTTTGCTTAGCTCATGCTATTCTCGATAAAAAGCAATGGCTACTTGATCATGACGTTAAAGGAGATTGGCCAGCCTTCGGAATTATGGATGTCATCCATACCGATAACGGTAAAGAATTCCACAGTAATTCACTAAAAAAAGCATGTGATACCTATCAGATCAGCATGACCAAAAGGCCGTCAAGAACACCCCGTTATGGGCCTCATGTTGAACGATCATTCAAGACATTTAATGATGCTGAGCTTCATACGTTACCAGGCACCACTAAATCCAACATTCAAGACAAAAAGGAATACGATTCTGCTGGAAATGCTATTTTTACATTATCAGAATTTGAACAATACTTCACCGAATTTTTAGTGAATCATTACCATCTCGAGAGGCATTCCGAAATCGGCATGTCACCTCTCCAAAAGTATAAACAAGGCATTCTCGGCGATGGTAAACAGTTAGGAAGGGGCATCCCGCCAAAAGTCGACAATCCACTTAAGTTGAAGATTGATTTTCTGCCCTACGTAGAAAGAAGTGTCCAGAAATATGGCATCCAGTTATTCGGCATTGACTACTTTCATGATGTATTACGTAAATGGATTAAGCAACCGGACAAAACGCGAAAGAACGTTCAAAAGTTCATTGTGCGCTATGACCCGCGGGATTTGAGCTCGGTTTTCTTTTACGATCCAGATATGGAGTCCTATGTCGTGGTACCGTACCGTGACACCAGTCACCCGGCGATTTCACTTTGGGAGTTGAGAGAGCTGAAACGCCGTGCGAAAGAAGCTAATCCTTCACAAAAAGCGGATGAAGAGGCTATATTCGAAGCCCGAGCCCGATTGAAACGGCTGACTGAGCAGGCCAAAAAAGAAACCAAGCATGTCCGGCGCGCCAAACAAAAAGAAGCCATCCGACAAAAAGAGTCCATTCCTTCTCTAGCAACCCAAGCTGGAGATGATTACAGCATAGGTTCAATACTGACTCCTTCAATTGAGAGTATTGACGATGAGGATTTTGACGACATCCAACCATTTGAGGACATTGAACAATGAGTCAATACAATCACTTGTTAGACAAGGCCTTTGATTTATTAGGTGCGCCAAAAGAGGAACGCATCGAATACATCAATCTCGACAAATGGATTGGGTACCCAAGAGCACAACAAATTCTTGAACGGATAGAAGATTTCATCTCTTATCCAAAAGTCGAAAGAATGCCGAACCTATTAATTGTCGGTGACAGCAATAATGGCAAGACACAAATTCTGAAGCGCTTTGCCAACCGCTACCCTTTGACGACGGATGAAGAAGACTATACAAATCGCCAGCCGGTTGTCTTTATCTCAGCTCCGGCCAAACCGGATGAAAACGCTTTTCTAATCCGGGTGTTAGAAGAAATGATTGTGCCTTACGCGAAGAACGACAGCCTGGAGGTCAAGCGCCAGAAAATTATTCGAGCTATGAACGCACGGGAAACCCGGATGTTGATTATTGATGAAATCCAACACATCATCGCCGGCTCCTACAATGCTCAAAAAGGCTTCCTCAATAGCATTAAGGACTTGAGTAACGCTTTAAGAATTCCAATTGTCGGTGCCGGCATTGAGGATGCTTTTCACGCAATACAGGTAGACTCACAAATGGCGAACCGGTTTCAGGTAGAAGTGCTGGAACGATGGGCGTTTGATTCCAAAGAAAACCGTAAGGCTTTCGCCCAATTAATTGCTACCATTGAAACAAGGCTTCCTCTGCCGGAACCATCCTTTCTATACAAAAAGCCATTTATTGAACAGCTGCATTATTTAAGTGAAGGCTTGATTGGCGAGTTGATTTTAATCATCAAACGTTTGGCCGTATACGCAATTCGTCATGACTTGCCTTCCATTGATGAATCGGTTTTCGGAGACTTGAACTTGGTACCGGCGTCGAAACGAAAGGACTTGCTCAAACGGATGCGTTAGATATGAGACGGTACATTCTTGACCCACCATTTAAAGATGAACTGATGACATCTTGGATTGCCCGAAATGCTTTGTTGTATGGAATGAAGCCAACTCAATTAGCGACCCTGATTACCAAAGATGTGGAGTCTTGGAAAAGTGATCTTGATGTATTCTTAAACGAGAAAAGAATGTCGTCCATTCTTGAAAGAACAGGACTGAATGAAACACAAATCCGGCGCTTACCGTTTTATGGCTCCTGCGAGTATTTTTACAACCAGACTGGGAAGACAAACCAGGTCAAATGGGTAATGCCCCTTGGCATAAGACAGACAGGGAAAAAGTTATTTAGCTTGCAATACTGCCCTTGCTGTCTGGCAGAAGACGGTGACAGGCCTTATTTTCGAAAGCACTGGCGATTAGGGTTTATGACAGCCTGCCCATACCATTCCGTACAGTTACATGATCGATGCCCTAAGTGCCGTAACCCGATTGATCTGAAACGACTGCAAAAACATGAAGAGGAAGTTCTTTACCAGCCGCTCGATATCGTTCACTGCTCAAAATGTGGTTTTGATTTGCGCGAGACCGAATTTGTTCCGACCATTGGCGATGAATATGAAATCAATTGCATCAATTTTTTGCAGTCCTCTCTCGGGTATGGCCATGCCGGAGATCTGGAGTTTAACTATTCAAATCTGTATTTTGAGGGCATCCGGCGTTTGTTGTCGTTTTTGGTGTGCAGCCCAAAGGGCGAAGAACTGTTTATGCACTTGCGTCAAAACTTGGGTTTGGAGCAAATATACCATCGAGAATTGATTGGCCACAATGTTGAACCAGAAAGGCTTAATATTAGTTTACGGCGCACCGGATTAATCATGATTTATTGCTTATTACAGGACTGGCCAGAGGGCTTTATAAAAGCATGCAAAGCAACTAATACGTCAACTCACTTGATTAAAACTCCCTATTTAGAATTTCCGTTTTGGGTAACTGATACGCTGTTTTTTCATATCAAGCAATACAAATATTTCGCGTGCGACGAGGAAAAATCGAATATCGTTAATTTTTTCAAGAGACGGTTAAAGAAAAAGATTAAGCCAACACAGATACAACGTTACTTAGAATACTATTTTAGAGGTATCCGCAAAAGTTAAAACAGCTTTTCTTAACGCCAGCTCTAAAGAAAAACTGTGACAACCAATATTATAAAAAACATGTTTAATTCAATATAACACGTTGATTTATAATAACTTAATTTTAGACATGAAAAACATCCTCTCAACATTATAGTAATATTATAAATAGCGCAGTGTGACAATAGGGATCTGGAGGTCTAATTTATGTCAACTTTATCCATACCATACCTACTAAAAAAACATGGGCCATTACCATCTTCAAAAATCAAGGCGTACTTAATAAAGTCAGGTGTAAGTGATGCATCAGCTAGACAGAGAATTTCTAGAGCATCTATGGGAAAAATAAACAAATTCACCTCTATTCAATTACCGAGACGAGAATCATTTTTATATCTGGAAGACCAATTTGGAACCCCTGAGTTTTGGAATAACCTATACAAGGCACACATAGAATCAAACACGGCTTACGGCCTTGCCATTAGCTCTGTGATTTCAAAGGGGGGCTGGATTCCTAAAAATCATTTTGAAATCATTAGCGGAGCTCCAGAAAGGTTAAAAAAACATTTATCAAGCGATAAAGTTATGGAGCAACTAATCAAATCAAAAATATTACTGGAAGAAATAGATCCAAGCTACGGTTCAATCTTAAAATTAACTCCCTTTTTCTTTGAATACAACAATGACATCAACAAAAATCAGAAAATCCTAGATGACATACTAGTAGATGCAATAGCAGATTGGGTCCAAAAAACCGGCTTCGGCAGTTACAATGCAATCAAGAAGAGAACTATTGATGACATTCCTAAATTTGGTCAATTTGGTTGGGATATTACAGCGCCATGCTACTTACACCCCTTCAGACACTTCAACTCAGGAAAGCTTACTCCAGGATTTGTAGTAATTGATGCCACATACTCTGCCATAGATGAAAATGCTGCAAAGTATTTTATTAAGAAGTGTGAAGCCAATCGATCTATAAAACAAATCAGGCCTTTCTTAAGCATCTTAATGGCCGAGAGGTTTACTAAAGAAGCATTTATATTAGGCAAATCTTCAGGCCTTGTATTTACAACACCTGAAATCATGTTCGGTTCTGAGGTTGCTAAAAGCTTGCATTCTTTGGCAAACACCCTTGAAAACGCTAGTGCATTAGCAGCTACAAACCCTGATCAATTGTATAAATTACTGAACTCTTTAAGCAAAATTGAAGGGGCAGCCATAAATGTTCGAGGAGCTTTATTTGAGCTACTTGTAGGGCACATTGTTCTAAAGGCGGAAGGAGATACCATCGATATTGGAGTGAAGGTTCATAATTTAGATAACCAAAAAGCTGAAATTGATGTCCGAAGAATAAAAGGTGACCACGAGGTCGCTATTTATGAATGCAAAGGATACCAGCCAAACAGAGAAATTCAGATTGCCGAAATACAAACATGGTTTAAAAAAATAGGCATCATTTACAAAAGCTTAAAAGAACAACCTTTCTTTGAGCATAGGGCAATAATCTTTGAATACTGGACAAGTGGAACCTTCTCTTCAGAAGCTAAAGAATATTTAAAGACTCGACAAGAAAAAATAAAAAAATACAAAATCGACTGGAAAGATGGTGCACAAATTATAAATTATGCAAAATCCAAAAGGCTAACCAGCATGGTTGATACACTTAACGAGCACTATGCAAATCATCCTTTATGTTAAGGAGTTAACTTATTTTGTAATTTTATGAATTCCATTTAAAATCCCGTAACTCCTCCCCTAAAAATAAATCCTTAATAGTTCCACCCCGAACAATTCTTAAGAAGAACAATAATCCTGAAACCGACATAATGGGAAAATACCTTTTTCTCTAACACCTCATACTACACAATAATCACTTGCAGTAAAAAAACTTTTCAGACCCAACATTTACATATCGCAGGCCAAAAGCTTTACATCCCTAACGATATTTTTACCTTTATGGATTAACTCTAAATTTAATTTAAAAAAACTCAATAAGATTTGTGCAATATGCTCAAAACAATATTTAAATTTTTAATAAAAACAGAAAATTAGTCGATAAAGACATAGTGAGTTGCAGTACGTTTTTTGTTAAAGTAAAATCCTTCAAATTTTTAATTTTAAAGGTCTAAAAAACTTTGTCGTATAACGAAAAGAATATAGATTTAATAATCCAATATGCCTTATTAACTGCTGGGCAGGGTGATGATTATCTCTCTCGAAGACTGGGACCTATACATTTAATTAAGTATGTATATCTTGCAGACCTTTATTATGCCCAAAAACACAATGGAACCTCATTTACAGGAATTAATTGGCAATTCTTTCACTTTGGGCCATGGTCATTCCAAGTAAACAATAGAATAGATGCTGCGACTTCAGCAATACTAGCTAATAGACACTCATTTGATTCTCACTTTAAAGATGAAGACGTAGTCCGTTGGGAGATATCCGACGATGACTTATTAAAAAGAATGTCTAGAGAGGTTCCTTCTGAAATTACCATCAAATTAAAAAACAATATTAGAAAATATTCTTCTGATACTGAGGGGCTTCTTGGTTTCGTTTATCAAACTGAACCTATGTTAAACACTGCTCCAAATGACTATATCGACTTTTCCATTTACACTGACCAAGATAAGGTTCCTATAGAAAAGGTCATGCTAAGATTTGAACAAATTTCAAATAAAAAAAAGAAAGCTTTTAGTCAGAAAATAAAAGCACTAAAGTTAGCTAGAACATTCGGCAAGAAAAAATTAATTCCGGTCACAACACCAAGGCATGATGAAATTTATAATGATGGAATAAACTGGCTAGATACTTTAGCTGGAGAAGAGTTCCCTACAGGCAGACTAAAAGCTCAGTTTTCTACAGATGTCTGGGGTTCAGATACGAGAAAAGGGAAGCAATGACTTATCCTGATGACTGTATACAAAATCTATCAAACAACTGGTGGATTGATCACCCAGAGAAAAATTTAGTTAGGGGGGCACTAATCAAGGCTTTCATCCCTCATGTAGATCATAGACCATACTCCTTTGAACCCATTGGAAGAACAAACGCTACTGATCACAGTGGGGCTGACATTGTTATTAAGCCCTTATCTGTAGGACAAAAATTTAAAGCTTCCTCTTTACCTGTTGCTGCAATGACAAAACCTGACTCAGAGATTTGGGCTGCATATAGAGCTAAAAGAAGGTATTGTTTGGTTATAGGAAATGCCAATCCAGTAGATATTGATAAAAAACTAACACAAGGCAAGCCAAACCATTCCACCTCTCCAACCGTTTTAGTTTCACCGTATTATGGTGCCTCAAAAAAAGACTCAAGGGCTGGCTATTCAGAAGCATTTGTAGAAAGAGTTAAGCATTGCGAATATCCACAGTTTCAGTGGGATCACCTTCCGATAAAAAATGGGGAATCATCGATTTTAAGACTGGATCACACCCAAGCAATCGGTGCTCACTCAATGTCGTATGAATTTACGGGATACAAACTATCAGATGAAGCTTTGGAAATACTGGATGATCATTTCAGTTGGCTTGTTTATGGAGGAGCACCTGAAAATAGTCTCCTACATGATTTCAGGTCTTTGATAGAAGAAACAATAACTTAAACAATAAATAATAAGTTTTTACTTTGAAATATCTTCCTCGCAACCTAAACTCTATTCCCTAAAAAAGCTCTTTATTCAAATATTGAGACTCAACGCCGTACTCACCATAAAGAGGCCTTTTAACCTTTGACTTTTTTCCCCATTTATCAGTAATTCATTAGCCATAATATTTGGTTCTTGATTAGCAACATCGGTTTTTGACTGCCCAACTACAACTAAATATCTACCATAATTAATTATCGATCTTGAGGCATGCAAACTCCCACCATTTAAACCGGACTGAACAAGCAGAACTGCTTTTGCTAGGGCAGCTTGGATACGATCTCTCTCAAACAAAATTGGATTTGCCAACATACGAGTTATACCCGTATTCCGTTACTAAAAGTCCATTTGACGAAATAATTTCTTCAGCTAACGCTCTGTTTTCTGCTGGATATATTTTTTCCAAACCATGAGCTAACACTGAAATTGTCTTTCCGCCTCGTTCTAAGCATGATTTATGCGCAATTGTGTCTATCCCTTTCGCAAGCCCACTAGCAATTACCCAGTTATTTTCTACAAACCAATCAGTCACTTTTTTTGCAATATATTTCCCATGTTCGGTAGGAGACCTCGTTCCAATAACAGTGACAATATTTTCTTTTAGGATAGATAAATTTCCTGCACAAAATAATACAGGTGGAGCATCTGACAACTCTTTCAGTGAATCTGGATACACATCATCAAGCTTAGATATAATGTTGTGCCCCATTTCCTCTGCTATACGTATCTGCTCTTTAGCTTTCTCATAAGCCTCTTGCACTTCAGTAGCATCAAATTTACCTTGCCCCAATTTACTGGAAAAAAAAGCGCTTTCTACTGAAATGCCTGCTATCTCAGCCGATAAAGATATCTGATTTAGATACTTTTTCCCAACGCCCTTCAAAAACCGCAATGCGAGGAGGGATTCCGTATTTTTTGAAGCCATATTTACCTATAACTCTCAACATATGAACACGGGTTTGTTTTGTCCCTAAATCCCTCGCACCCAAGAAACACCTTGTTTTCTTTTGAGTTATATTGTTTGGCCATCTTCCTTCCACAACTGGGACAATCTTTAACCTTTATGGACTCTGTGTGACTACACTTATTTTCTGCTTCAAAATAGCCAGTACAACCATAAAAATGAATACCAGATCCATCTTTGCGCTTTCTAACTCGCATCTGCCTGCCGCACTTCGGACAAATAGGAGCGTCTTCATATGTACTAACCGTCTTTGCTAAACATGCTCCGAAGGTAAAACTTACCCCTGCCCCTTCAAGAAGAGAAAATATATGGCTAAATGTAGCGCCAGTTGTAATAACATCGTCAATAATCAGAATAGATTTTCCATTCACCAAACCAATATGCTTTTGTTTTATGCTTAGCGTTTCGTGAAGTGCTCTTTCTCGATTTGCTTTTGCTCCCAAAGTTTTTAAACTCGGTGCACCTTTCGAAAACTCAAATAAATCCTCAATAAAAATCGATTCTGAGCTATTCAATTTAGCAACCCTTTTGAGCATATTTTCAAGCCTAGGATTCTTTTCTTTTTTGGCTGGTACAACTGTAACTATATCAAAAACTTTTCCCGTTCCCCTGAACAAATACAATGGTAATTGCTCTACCACCCTTGCAATTAAATTCACATAATATTGAGGAATAACATATGTCTCACTTTCTTCCTTTGCAACAATATCCTTTGATAACTGATGACTTTCATGTAATTTTGCGGTTAAGGCTGATTTTTGGCTGAAGTACCTTCCAAAGGTAATAAGCTTGATTTTATTTTTTTCAATTGGCACAAGATTACCATCTTCATTTAACGGCATGAAATTCATTTGTTTCTTAGGGAAATCAAACGCCTTGTGCTTCGCTGTTCTATCGGCAATCAGCTTTAATTCTTCATAATCGCTTAAATTATCAATGAGAGTAGAAGAGCTAATAATCACCGCCGGTATTTTTGAAATTGGATTTCTTTTTGCCCATGAAGGGGCCAGGGGTTTTATTCCAGCTTCGTAAGCGGCCACGAAGTCATTATCGTGGTCTCCTATATAGACAGCCCTATCTCCATGCTCAAAACCTAATTTTTCTAAAGCTAACTTAATTCCATTAGGTGATGGTTTCATGCCAACCTGACCAACATCGTCATAGCAAACCACTGCATCAAAAATATCAATCTCATGATACCTTAATAACTTTTCTGCATACCATCTAGGAGAGTTAGTGACCAGTCCTAAAGGTAAACCACGGTCTTTTATTGCTTGAAGCATTCCTTTCACTGGCTTAAATAATACAGATTTATGTATATTTGCATCTAAGCCCTGCCTATCGCCTTTTACTCTATAGTCCTCCAGTGTGCTAGTAGCTACTAAAGTATCATCTAAATCAAATATTACGGCTCCGATGCTTCTCATAAAATTAACCTTATATGCCTTTTAAAAAACCAGACTTTAAATCACTCATCTTCAAAACTTTTCAAATCGCACCATTTAATTATAAAAGTATTTGGGAGCATTAATTTCTTTTCTCCGGGCTCTACTAGGTTATTTCGTACATAATTCTAATGTCCAAAGCTATTAATTTTTAATAAACTTTGACATAACCGAATAGAGTATTGTCGCCATTTTTTTTGAGTAGTAAAAATTTTCATAACGGAGGTGTATTTTTGCAATTCCTCCAGTGAACTTACTAAATTAGTAGCAATTCAGATGCTTCAGCTCTTCATTAACATCAACCTTTAACTGAATAGCCGCTTTAAAAAAAGGTTCGTGATACTCACTAAACAGATTTAATATGCTGGCGTCACTTCCGGAAGCAATAAAAAAGGAATGTTGTTGGTTTTGAAGAAAAGACCTTAGCCTTTTCAAAAATACTTTACCTGGAGTTAATCGCTTTCCAGTTGTAGTAGGTGGCGTCCGAGATACCATAATCCCGACAAACCTCTTTGACCAGCCGTCCGGCTTCGACCTCTTTAAGAATCTTGACGATCTGTGTTTCGCTATAACGTGACTTTTTCATGATGCTCTCCGTTTTGCTCAGTATAAACCGGAGAACTCTAATTTAATATGCCCCTATTTTAAGGGAGGGTCACAATGCTTTATCATTTATTGCAGGGCTGGCCGGAAATCTTTGTGAAGGCCTGTCAAGTCACTAATACGTTTAGCTATATGATTAAAACGCCTTATTTGGAGTTTCCGTATTGGGTGGAGGATGCGTTATTCTTTCGAATTCAAAAGTACAAATATTCTGCTTGTGATAAAGAGAAATCGAATATTGTTAATTTTTTCGATAAGCGATTGCAGAAAAAGATCAGGCCGGAGCAGGTACGGCGATACTTGGCTTATTATTTTGAGGAGAGGAGTCGGGCACTTGATTAAAATATCTAGATGAAACCAACAATAAGGTATTCCACGAAAAGACAAAGACGTACATTTTCTATTAAGTTTAAACATGAAGCAGCCGAACTGGTTTTTGGGAAGGATTGAACATTCTTACTGTTCAATCTATCTTGAATGAAACAACAATATAAAGGGGATCAATCGAGAGTGCTCAGAATCTTCACACCCTCCCATTTAATCATTCGGAGAAACCCAGTCGATGAATTCTTGCTCCTGAAAAACTGGGGAATTCTGCAGTCCTTCGGCTTCCTTGCTCCATCCGTAGTTCTTACATATTGTTGATACTTCTTCGATTTTCTTTTGTGGAGCGGTTTTTTGCTGGCCTGTAACTACCTCTAAGGGATTCATTCGCCAAAGATCAAGAGTGTAGCCCATAGTTTTGACGCTATCGGCCAACCTTGCCGCAATCCTAAACCCTCCTAGGTCAATGTCGCCCCAGTGCAGTATTTTCGTGGGTTCTAACGATCCAAGTATTCGATTGTATGCAGCAAGAAAAGATGGTGTAGGGTTACCAGCAAGATAAACGATCAGCAAATCCTTCGCGTTTTCTGAGCTGTCAGCTGCTTCGTTGAAGCTAGCAAGATTCTCAATGGTAAGAACACGCCGAATACGATCACTTGAACAAATCAGACCTCTAATATTGTCCGGCCTGACGCCTAGATAAGGGTACGCCAGTGGAATGGCCTCCCCATCAATTTGAATTTTGCAACCCGTTGGACCACTCAGAAGCATAGGTTGAGGATGTTTTACCAAACCCAACCTTGCAAAAACATCCTCTTGTTCGCTTTCTGTAGGTTCTCCAAGAAGAAAAGCAAGCTGACGAGAGAGCGCTTCTATCCTTTTACTATCGTGGAATAGTCTGGCGCTCAGCTTCCGGAGCAAAACATCTTGTCCACCTTCAGAAAGTTTCTGCGCCGCATCAATGATATTCATGCTATCGACCAGTTGATTCGCACGCTCGGCTGCCACTCCGGCAGGGGCCTTCCCACGACGCCAGTCATCAACAATCCGGTCAACATTAGGAAGCCCTTCTCTAGCGACAGATTCTATTTTTGCAATGGCCCGCGATGCGACTTCCCAAGGTAATTCTTCACCAAGGATATTCACTACTGCTTTAGGGTCGAGTAGCGTTACTCTAGCAAGCTGGCCTCTATCTCCTGCACCGAGGTCCCAATCTACCGCTATCGCTTTTACCTTTGAGTAGATCTGAAGTCGCGCGTGATACTCCTCTCTATCTGCAAAGCGCTCAAGACGATAGTACTCCTGCAAGCTCGATTTCGTTGCTGGCAAACTCACCGAAAACTTTTCCACTGATGGTTCCAGTGCGCCATCTGCGAAAATAGCACGCGCAGCCTTTTTGATAAGACGACGCATACTCTTATCACATGCATCCCCTCCTGAGCCCAACATCATTGTCCACCATCATTGGAAAGTGCATATTCTGTTGGCTGTTCAAGTCCGAGTTGCTGATACGCACCTTTCATAATTTCAGGGTTCTCGTCAGGCATATCACTTACCATCAGCTTGTTGGCTGCCTCCTTGAACTTGGTCCGTTCCATTTGTAGATCCAAACCTTCTCGATCCAGGTCATAGATAGTCTGAGTTACAGGTGCCAGCTTAGTGCGTTCAAGCTCCGGCCCCGCCATAATGAGCTGCAAGCCAATGCTTTGTAGGAAACGTGCTGTAGCTATAGCGTTGATTGTGTCCATGCCATGAAAAGCCTCATCAAGGCAAATAAGTCCAATACCGCGTTGCTTCCCTTTGTTACTGTGGAGCCGATAAGCCTTTGCAAGAGCTGCGCCCGCAGCAACATACATAGGTGCTATATGTTCACCATTGGATCCCGCCCCTTGCCGGTTACTCATTCGATCGACTCTTTTACCATCGACTAGGATGTCTAAATCAAAAGTATAAAACTGTCGATAATCTAGAACCCCACTTGCGTTACCTGAGTCAGCCGCGGCTTCTACGAGATCGCGAAGTGTTTCATTAATCTCATCGGGATTTTCTGCAAACAAAGAAAAATTGTTGTCGTCTTGAGCAATTTGGTTGATATATCGCACCAATGCTTCATATTGTGGCACAACCTTAGCCGTAAACTTGTAACGTTCTCCGCCAGTGAATGAAGGACAAGACTCAAGTATTTTGTTTCTCTCCCGGCGCTCCAACTCCATTTCTTTGAATCTATCATGGAGAGACATGGCGATGTCCGAGCGCAGCGTTTCCTCAGACGCCTGACGGGCTAGCTCAGCTTCCTCTTCGTACCGATGCAATTCCGTATCAAAAAGCTTCATTTTCTCCTCTAGAACCCAGTCGTAACGTTCATGCCATTCCATATCTGCAACTTGAACATCTAGACGCTCGTCCTGAACATAACGGGCAAGCTCAAGAGAGGCTTTTTCCTCGGCATTCCTCAAGCGAGGAGTGTGATAGTCAAGTTTCCTATCCACCTCTTTAAGTCGCAAATCATAGCTGGTTTCGGCGCGCTCAATCTCGTCTTTCATACTGTCCAGCCACTCTTTATTGACCAAAGCGTTGGTTACAGCTTCATGTTCAGCTTGGCGTATTGCTGGGAACTGTCGTTCCTGTTGCTTTTTCCGTTCCCAACATTGCCCTATTTGCTCTTTTAATCCTGCCGCAAGTCGATCGTGCTCCGTATATTGTTTGTCATACTCTGAATGTTTCGAGACAGCAGTATTAAGAAGAGACTTCAACTCGTCTAGGTGTGAAACATCTAGACTCTTGAGTTTCTGGTTTGCCAGGTTAATCACCTCATTAGCTTCAGCAAGTTTCTCAGTGACACCTTGTCCGTCATCGTTGGCGTTGGTAAAAAGAGCTTGTTCGAGCCCTTCCACACGTTTCCTGTGCTTTTCAAACTGTTCCAGCTCTCCCTGGAGCTCCGATGCATGTCTCGTTAACAGAGATGTGTCCTGGACTTCCTTACCTATACGAAGATCACTAATAGGTACGATACGGATGGATTTGGTCAAACCTCCCTGACTCAGCATTCCGTCACGGGTAATTGCTCTTGGATGAGTTTCGAGCTCCAGTTCCGTATCGACTAAACGCATGCTTCCGAACTTCTGCCAAACGAAACGGCGCGCCGTTTCGTCATCTGTCTCAAAAACACCCAATGCGAATTCCTCACCTTTAGCGGAAGTGTCAATATTGCGGAGATGAAATGGCTGGATGATTGCCGCACCGCTTACCTGAATGCCACTCTGCCTCGCCTGGCGTAAGAGTTTGACCGCCTCACGGGTATTTCCTTCCGTGATAATCAGAGCATCACGGTCGCCACCTAAATAAGCCTCCAATGCCGGAGCCCAGCTTGGATCCGAAATACGTAGTAACGCCGACAGAGGCTTAGCCTCCATACCGGCGTGATTAAGTATATCTAGTAACCGCGCTGCACCATCATTCAACAAGCGTCCTGTTTGAGCTGCCGCTGAAATCCGACGTCGAATTGCATCACGTTCCTCGGTCAGTTCATTTTGCTTTTTTTGGATCGTAGTCAGATTAGACTGGGAAAAGATGCGAATTTGTGAAAGGTTTCCGTCGTGCTTCCAAATTGATTTGCTCAACGCGCTTCCCGGGTCTTCGCTTCCCCGAGCCTCTACCAACGCATCAACCACTGTACTCATAAGACTGCGAATAGCAGAAAAACTCGGTTCGTCGATCAATTCTCTTAACGAACTGATAAGGCGGTTGGCCCGAGATATCTCCGGATGTTGGTAGGCAGTGATTAGTTCGCGCTGGGAGCTAATCTGATCTTCAAGACGTTGCCGAAGTTGCTCTTTGTGGTCGCTCTCCAAGCGAACCTTCAGTTGGGTAATTTCATCTTGTTTGAGATCTCGCTGTTCCTTCGCATAAGCTGCAAGGCCTTCTGCAGTTTTTATCTGGAATTTGAGTGTATCAATCTGGGTTTCAATATTGTCAATCTTCTCTCCTAACCATTCGACATTGAAGACCGCCTTTATGGCTTCAAGAGTTGCGATTCGACATTCTGCCTGCTGTGCTCTATCAAAGTCAGTAATGATACCTTCAAGCTGTGAAATTCTTGCCTTTGTTCTCATGATCAGATCACGTAAAGCGATAAATTGCTCGACCTGCTTGCGAAACGTCGCAATATCAACTGGATTAGATTCAACGACGTAATCTCGGACAAATTGATCAATCGAATCGACATTCTTCAGAGTCATCGACTTCACAAAAGACGACATAAACTGTCGGGAATTGGGCATTCTTTCGCCATTCAGCGAATATAGCAACTCCTGGACATATTCACTCGACTTATCCGTAAAGATAGGAGTTCGCCCGCTCTTCCGAGCTTGCTCGCGTGCATTTTCTCGAAAGTCTGCAAATGGAATAGGGCGCTGATCACTACCATCATAAACAATACAGTCGTCAGCCTTCAGAGCTATCCCCGGAAGTACAAAAAGGCCTTTAACCTCATGCTCATCAGTTTCTGAATCAGCTTCAATGCAGATTCCAGCAGAAACCCATTCAGTCTCCATATCGTTGCCAAAGACTAAAACGATGTAGGTCCTAGCCTCGTCACGCGCCCGTCCAATCACTTCACTATCTTTCTCTGGATTGCGAAGCATACCAAGGCAGTATCCAGCTAAGCTACGCCGCTGCTTCGCTGATACTGACTGAGTATTAAACCGGATATACTGCTGATTGCCTCCAAGCATAGCGATCTGTATAGCATCAAGTGTCGACGATTTACCTGAGCCATTTGGTCCCAAGAAGGCAGTTGCTCCTTCTACCTCGATATCAACTGCTTCATGGAGATAGAATTGAACCAATGAGATGCGTTTGAGCTGTTTCATAAAGAGCTCTCCTTTTGTTGTTCTTTATCATCCAAACCATCAGGCTCATACAGAAATTCGGCATGTGATTTCAGCATGACGAGAGTTCTCTCGTTGATCAGGCTCTGAATTCCAGGAAGAATCTCTGCAAACCATGCTGCCTCTCCTAAGTTCTCAGTTCTGACCAAGCGAGCTATCCCCCACCTCTTCATCGCGTCCATCATCCCTAGCAGCTCCGATTGGGGCTTCATTGGCAATTCTCGCCCTGTTGATTCCTGGAATGCCGCTTCGAGTTCAGGCAAGCTAACTCCAGCAATGCCTGCGTGAAGTGACCCACTATTCATGTGATGGTCATAAAGTTTTCGCAATACTAAAGCTAACAAAGTGTGCATCAGAGGAATCTTGCTCACCTCGGTGACCGTTGGAACGCAAGCTGCGTATCGCTCTTGAACATTGAGATCAAGCATGCAGCCAAATAGATCCAGCGCTTCTGCAAAGACAATTTCATGTGTCGCCACCAAATCATAATCTGCTCTCTGCTTCGGGTTTGCTTGGTACAATACTTGGTCAACAATCAGGCGTTGCGCCGCTTTTTGAAAATCCCGAACAGTGTAAGCTTCGTCTTGTTCTGCAATACGTTTCCAACTAATAGGCATTGTTTGGACTCCCTTTTTTCCGGCGGCGTATCCTTACTACAGGCGCTTCTAAGTATTCGTTTTCAAAGCGTTCACCTGTGAGCTCAATCTCAATATGTTCGCTGAGTTCCTCAAATAATTTCGGGCGTAAAATACCTTGGCGTGTATTCCTTTGCGTTCGTTCAGCTATCAACCCCAGTCGAGTGAATGCTGCCAAGATGCATAGATCGTTGATGCTACCCACTTCCATAGAACTGCTTTCTAGAACCCCTCCGGGGTCTACGTGATGGTCAATGTACTGAATAATCCGCGTTTCGGAAACTTCCCGGTTGCCATTCATAATTTGGCGGACCAAACGTCGAACTCTTTCCTCTGGTGATAACTGACGTTTCTGGATGACTGCTCCTTTGCGTTTTTTCGGCTTCTTGGTCGGCATCTTCAATGCTCCCTCACTCAAGAGCCTTCCTTGCGACCAGCCTATCGGTAAAGATAAAGGTTCGTCGTTAGGCCAAGAATCAGCAGCCCGCACAACTGCTTTTATGACCTGATCGGTCTTAATATCGAAATTACCCTGAGAACGTACTTTATACTGGAGATAGCCAAGGGCTTGGTCATTTGCGCGGGTTACTGCATCTTTCAGACGTGCGAGCAATCGGTCGACTTCGCGCAATGCCAATACGCGAGAAGTATCACTTTCAATCCATGCATCCGCTTCCTCGTTAGAGCGGCAACGTAGGTTTTTGCGATACCATCGACGCAATTGCTCCCGACTTTCTGGTTCTTCGGTAATTCGGGAAGCGAGATCAACGATATCCCAGCGTGATGCGAGTGGATGATTACGGGAAAAGAGGTCTGAATAATCTCCGATATAGAGACTAGAGATGTAATCTCCAAAGAATTTCTCTAGGAATAGGTTTGCTGATTCCTGGGTACGCAAATATTCGCTGGCCTCGCGAACCCGCATGCGAGTGGTGTTCAACATTTGAAGAAGCGCAGAGCATTCTTTGGCAGCAACTTGAAATACAGCAGCGTTCTTTTCAGGGTCTGCCTTTACCTGCAGCAAGTTATTCCGGACCGATTGCACACGCCCACCAATAAACTCGGGTCCTTGCTCAGCAAATGTTTTGAGCAACTCAAAGAGGCTTTGGACAGTTGGGCGCATAATCACAAATTGTGTAAAACCAACTCGATCAATGGTAAGCCAACCACTATCCAGAAAGCTTGAAAGAGCATCATGTGCGCGTACGTTTACAGGAGCCCCTCGTTGCTCAAAATTAGTTTCATGCTCATCATCCCATCGAACTAAAAATCGCTCAATCGAAGCCACCACGCGTTTTTGTGACCAGCCTTCACCTTCCGGTGGGTCAGCCTCAGGGGCAAAAAAATCGTTATACAGGTGATTTAGAAGCGACCAATTGCGACGCGCGTGCTCATGAGCCCCAAGCGGTCTGAAAATGTGCTCCGGTAAACGATCAAACAAGTTGTCCGGTTCTTCAGGCATTGTTCACCTAATCCATCTAGACTATTAGTTAACATTAATGTTAAATTAACACTTATGTTAATAGAAATCCAGTAGAGAGTTATGACATTGGGCAACCGAACGCGACTGCAGTTTGAGTTCATAGAGATGTTACTAGCATACGAAGGCGAGATAACTAATCAACGCCTTAGAGAAAAGTTTGGCGTAACCAGCGTGCAGGCCTCACGGGTATTGGCTTCCTATCGGGATGCATTCCCGTACAATACGAAAACGCTAAAAGGGCAGGGCCGTGGGCGCTATGTTCCCACGGCTCGATTCAAGCCTGAAATCGCCGATCTTACTATCGAAGCCTATTTTCGGTCGGTGAAGGACCAAGTAACTCATGTCAAAGTTGAGGACACCCAGAGAGACTTTACCAACGTTGATCCCGCCTTATTTCGAGTAATTCATTCAGCTATGGATCAGTGTTCAGCTACCAGAATTTTCTACAGGTCTATGAATAATCCAGAGGGCATTGAACGCGTCGTCCATCCCAAGGCTTTTGTCTTCGCTGGGAGAAGATGGCATGTAAGGGGGTTCGATGAACTCACCGAACAGCACCGCGATTTCAATCTTGCTCGAATATCGCATGCGGGGTCAGCTTCTAAGGGTGTAGACACCCCTACTGATGTCGAATGGGAAGAAAAGGTCCAACTTGAGTTTCGACCACATCCATCATTGACCGAGGGACAAGAAAAACTGATTCGAGATGAGTTGTTCAAAGGCACCGTTGGGAGGCGTATTACAACTCGGCGTGCCTTAATAAGATATGTCTTGAGAGACTTAGAAGCTGCGGAAAACCCTGAAACTCAACACCCACCAGAGTTTCAAATTTATCTATTCCGAACAAAATCACTGCGAAAGGAGCAGTGAGTGAGAGCTGTATGCCCAATATGTTGCGATCCAAATCCATAATCTATTATGGATTATTCACAAGGATCAAATAACCTAGTAAACCAAACTATGAAAGAATCCAAACTTATATCTTGGCTCTGAATCGTAAACATAATAATTACAGTGACAAGAATAAACCAGATTGATTTCATTACAATTTTAAGCAATTTTTTTTGTTTGATATATCGACACTCAAGGTCATTAAAAACCTTATCAAGCTGATTCGAAAGTGAATCATCATACTTCTTTTTAAACTGCTCTCTGGTGTGTTGCAGTTCGGTATGCAAATACTCAAGGATGGAGCGTTGATTGGAAACTAACATCCGCATGAAGCCAAAAAATATCAGTCCGGCAATTAATACTGCAACATTCTTAAGGGATAATCCTGTTTTTTGAAGTTGGCTCGCTATAAGAATTACCGCAACAGGTATTGTTAATAATTGATTTTGTATATTTGATAAGGTATCGCTAAACTTACTGACGAATTCAATCTTTTTTTCATGCAACTCATCCATGACGCTTTCTACAGAGAACTCGGATACATAAACCTTATAATTTTCAAGATAGCGGTCATAAATCTGATCAAACTGGTTTATAAGTTTTTTAAAACGGCCTTTCTTTTGCGTTCGTGATAATTGATCCAATAACACTTTTTTGAAAATTGCTTTTCTCTGCTCTAGATGCAATTTATCCGAAAGGTGATTTTTAAATTCATCTACCTCGCTTAGCTCTGTTAAATCTTCAACATCGTATTCAATAGTGATTTCTAACTTTTCACCCTGAAGAAAAATGAGTGAGTTAGTGCTAGTATGGTCAGCAATACTCTTAAGCACATCAATTAAATCAATTAACGCCAAATAATTTTTGACTTGTTGATCACCACATTGATCTACTTCATCAGGAAAAAACAAACCTTTATCTTGTAAATACCAACAACTGGGCTGCTTTTCTTGTGAAAAGTCTTTAGCCAATAAATCATTAATATTTTGAGCAAAAAAGCAGTCCTGTCTTTTAGGCAGTTGAATAGATATTTCTGGGCAACGACTTAGTGAACCAAATGAATAACGATCCGAATTAATAGCAATGAGCGCCTGGATTTTCTTATCATTTTCGGGCGAATTTGAAACCTCACCTTCTACATAATCGTTTTCATATTCTGGGTTTTGCATACAAGCGATAACATCAAGAATCGCCTTGATTTCATCTTTACAAGTTACCTGTATGCTTGACTCAGACATAATTTATTTAGTTGGCTTCAGTGAGTTCTTTGATTTTTTCTGGGGAGAGTTTAACACGAATAAATTCCTCGCCCTCAGTATGAGTTACAGACTTACCTAAATCGCTTGCATTAAATGACAAGGCAATTGTTCCATCTCTTATGGTACGTCTCTTCAAACCTCTGTAGGCACTTTTGTTAGGTTTAAAGCCGTCAGATAATTCAATTTCTTGAGCATACATGTAAGAGGTAAACCTATCAGGAGTTTCCGGATCTAGTCTAGTTGCTAGGTCATGGACTTTAAAAACGCCATTCGATTTATAAATTTCTTCCATATAGTTATGCGTAATTTCCAATATCTCAAGCTTGCGCTCTTCACTTAGGGGACCAAACTTTGCATAAGCCTTACATGCGCTCACGACTTCTTGAGTGAGTTGATTTTCCTCTTCGAATTCATCACACCCAATAAACTCTCTAAAATAGCGACTAAAGCTTCTGTCTGCATTTTGTCGTTTTTTCGCAAATGAAAGATAACGACCTTCATTTCCTAAGTGCCACTTAGTGGTATCAATACGAGCCATTTCATGCAAATGTTCTAAATCAATATGCGGCTGATTATCCAAATCCAGATTATCATCAAAGATAAACCCGTCTTTGTCTTTAAGTGATACAACTAAAACAATTTTGCTTTGGCGGTGTTCGTATTCAATAAATAAGATATATCCACCAGTCGCTAGGCCCTCACCATCAATTCTGGACTTTAATAAATCCATAGCAGAGAAGGTAAACGCAATAAAATCAGTGTCAACTTCCTCACTCTGAAAATCTGACAGTAATTTGCTAAATGGATAGCTGACATTATCACTGTAAAACTTGCCATAACCTCGCCCGGTTTTTTCATTATACAAAGTGATAATGTAGCCAACTAACTGCTCGAGGTTTTCGTTTACCTCGAGCGGCGTTTGGCGAGGAAGAACATTTGACTCTTGATGAAGCTCTTTTTGTAACTTATGAACAATCGCGTGATTTATTTGCATACTCAACCCTAATTTATTACTAATTCGCACCAATCAACCTTAGCTCCACCGTCATTACCTTACAGCAAAACCATTCAAAATAAGACTTTCTCCCAAGTCTCAAACCATCAAACCGATACATCCATAAGGATGCGAAAATATTTTCCCCTGTCAATATTTTGTAATTGAATTATTTTGGCACCCCGAATCAGCTGAGCAATGTGCCGTTTAGCTTTTCTTGCCAACTCTTTTTCTTTCTAACATTTACCTCGAAGTTCTGGTGTATCAATACCTTTAACCCGAATAGGAATCCTTTACCCAATAATCGCCAGCCAATCATTGATATTGACTCGAAAAGTATCACCGTCATAAATGCTAGTTACCTCATCTACAACAACAGCGCCGAAATTCCGATTATCGGCAACAGATATACCAAATACTCCCAAGCTCAAAACAACCAAAGCAAAGAAATACCTAAATAATCCAAACATATCAACTCCTTTCTTTCCAGCAACCAATGACTTCTATGGAACTTCGACACAATAGAAATTCCATATTTTAAAGTTTGAAGGCAACACTTTTCCCATGCCTGTTATGAATCAGCAATTCGGTTTCCTGATTTTGGCTGCTTTCTCTAGCATGAAACTCCGCTTCCTTTTTGGTATCAAAATGCGCAGAAAACCTCTCCGAGCCAGACTAGCGAATGTCCCTCTTTATTGGGTGCCACATGTGTGCTTTTTCGTTTGCTTGAATTATTAATCTACACGCCTATCAAATAAATCAATCAGAAGATCAAGCATTTCCGAATTCTCATAATAAACTCCCTTGGAAGCATAGTAATCACCCGTAGTTGTTTCCAATATCTGACAATTAACCTTAAAGTACCCATTCTGATAATCCGAGATAAGAGTAAACCCTTTATAAATATCCCGACCGTCCGCGACACAACGCTCGGTAGCGACTAGAGCCATATCACCGCCAAATAGGATTTTTTCTTTAGGTGACTCAGCATCCGTAACACCACTGGTTGCAATCAAAGCTGCGATAGCAATCTCTTTAGCCGGCATCAAACCACCCTCTAATCATTTTTAAGCATCCTCATCGTCTTTAAACACCCCATCAATAGCACGATGCAACCGATCCACAAAGCTATCATTATCGCTTTCGGTATGCTTCATACTAGTCACAACAAAGTCCTCCAGGATCCCATCTTTAATCTTAGAACCTGAAGAATCTGCTATTTCAAACATCAACGACCTGGCACCGCCGAAATAATCAAGACCCTCATATTGATCTGCTCTAAAAAGAAACAACGAAAAGCTGACCTCTCCTTTACCTTCAATCTCCAACAAGTAAACCGTTTGGCCACTTTGGTTCGAGATAGCCAAAAACAAGGCTCTCCGGCTTCTTTCTCCAACCATATTCCAATCATATCGAGCATTTTTACCTGCCGGCCGCTCAAAACTGTAAAGCCCAAAAGGTAAGGTATCATCGACACAATTGACCGGTAACGCCTCAGCAAACCAACTACTCTCCCTTTCAAGAACAGTTGCCACTGCATTTGATACCGTGACCAACCTTTCGGAGATAGGGATCGGTTCAGAATCTATCGCTCTATTATTCCAAGGCTGAAGATCGTTATCTTTTCGGTAGTCGCCAGGCAAAGTACTTCCATCATCTGAATTGGATTCTTTTTCTTGCTGATAATAGCGTTGCTTTTCCTTTTCAGATACCTTTTCGACCTTTTCAACCTGAACATCTTTTAGGTGGCTGAACCGCCGCATCATGAACTTCAACTCTTCAGGAGCAATACCATCGGTCGGCCTTTCGCCCTCGGTATAGTTTGGTGGCCTAGGATCACTATCTTCATCACGTTTTCTTCTTGGTTTTGATGGCTTCGGATCTTCATCCTCATTAACCTCTCCACTGGATTGATAAGAATCAACCGATTCAATTCTGATTTTCTTGAAGGGTAGTGGGTGATCGCAATCCTCGATAGTTCTGACCATATATTCTGTGAATTCCGTTTCACCATCTTTTCGTGGTAGCCACTGCCCCAGAACTTCAAGATTGGTTGCTCCGGAGAATGGAAGACTTGTTCTTGGGCAGACTTCTGGGATTATGTCGCCATCCTTAGTCTTAAAATTTGTTTTTGCATGTACCAGAGAAGCGTAGATATAGCTCATTGCATTCATTGCGACTTCATCAGCCAGACCGCGGGCAATCATGAAAGCATCCGAATCGAAACAATTCCTTTTTAACCAAATATAAACGCTTTCGTTAGCTTCATCGAACTCATATTTAAAGAAAAGTCTAGTGGCTTCACCAGAGTTATTAAAGCTTTTCAGCGCACCATTAAACAACTCTCTCGTGAAATAGGTTGAACCCGAAAAATAATAACGGATGATTTCAGTTGTAGGGATCAAAACAGTGATCGTCTTGTCCTTGACTTTTGAATTGGGAAATTTCAGAAACTGGACATTTTTTCTACCATAGAGGAAGGGCATTTTAGTTCCAAGTTTACTTTCACTATAAGAAGAAACCATGCTTGCTTCAGATTGATTAATGCAGACATTGGTTAATTCAGTCGACTCCCACATTGAGGCGCCATTTCTCCAGACGGTGCCAGGTTTTAAAAAAATCAGATTAGTTACATCAACATCAATGGCCAGGTTGGCTGTTTTGTCGATGTAGCAAGACTTGAAAATGTCTTTAGCTGGAATGGATCTTATTTTGTCGAGCGACTGATATTCACTGGAATAACAAGAGAAATTAACAATGACTGACTGGAAGGGCATCGTAGGGTCGTAAGCTTTTTCGAATGAAACACCCCTAATAATATCAAGCCGATAAAACTTGTCAGGTTGACACTGTTCTGCAAAATTTTTAAGAGTAAAAGCCCCCGCCACTCAAACTTTCTCCTTTACCTAAAACACCCTTATCAACAGGCAAAAAGCGTTTCGCAAGCAAAACGCTTGCGCCAATACAAGTAAATTGCTTGCGTTCAATACAAGTAAACTGCTTGTATTCAGAAATTTCATGGCAGGAGATTATTTTGAAACAACTTTATAGACAGTCCTTTACCTAAAAGTTTAATAACATCCATTAATACATAAAAATACAGTTAAGAATCAAAAGAGAATATTTGAAGTTTGTTACTTTTACTGCCTTGAAAGAAACTTCATTATCATTTAATTTTGTAGATTCTCATTTAATTTTGTAATTATCAAATAATTTTGTAGTTAACAACAGCGTCCCAAAGCATCGTCTGGGAAAAATCCGGATGGCGTTGGATTCATGGCGCACACCAGTTGCACTCTGGCCGGATAGGTCACTTGTTGGTTCACGCGAGCAATTTCCACGCGACCGGTTTCCAACGGCTCCCGCAAAGCTTCCAGCACGGCTCGATTAAACTCCGGCAATTCATCCAAAAACAAAATCGAACGATGCGCCAACGACACCGCACCCGGCTTAGGGTTGGAGCCCGAACCACCGCCTACCATGGCGGCGGCCGTCGCGGTGTGATGCGGTTGAACCAGTTGCCGCTGCCGAAAACGATCCACTTCCACCGTTTTACCGGCGACCGAATGCACGGACGCCACCTCGATCGCATGTTCCAAAGGCAAATCCGGCAACAGCGTTACCAACCGCGAGGCCAGCATGCTTTTGCCCGACCCCGGCGGCCCAACCATTAACAAAGAATGTCCCCCGCTTGCACAAATTTCCAACAAACGCTTGGCCTGCTGTTGTCCGCGAATATCGGCCATGTCTTCCAGGTAAGAAGCGGAAGTAAAGTCAACGGTTTCCGGTGCCTGTAATTCGGCACGATTGTCCGCCAGGTAATGGCACACCGACAATAGGTTCTCCGCACCCAATACCCGCACCCCTTCCACCAGACTCGCTTCGGCTAAATTCGCCATGGGCACCACGACCGTACGCCCGGCCTGAGCCGCTTGCATCACGGCCGGTAAAACACCGGGAACCGGGCGCAAAGCACCGTTTAAGCCCAGCTCGCCAAACCACTCCAGTGTTGATAAGTCTCGGACAGGTGCAAGCTGACCTGTCGCCACCAAAATACCCAAGGCGATCGGCAAGTCATAACGCCCACCCTGCTTAGGAATATCGGCTGGTGCTAGGTTAATGGTCATCCGCTTCGGCGGCAATTGAAACCCGGCCCCCATCACCGCACTGCGTACCCGGTCTTTACTTTCCTTAACCGATGCTTCCGGCAATCCGACAATCGACAAGCTCGGCAACCCGTTAGTGGCATGCACTTCAATTTGCACCTCCGGCGCTTGTACGCCGGACAAACCACGAGATAACAGCGTTGCGTATTGGCCCGTCACTGTCATGTGCTTAGGAATCCACCGACTGCTTAGCTTCCAATTCGGCCACCTGTTTTTCCAACGCCTCTAATTTGGCACGGGTTTTGGCCAACACGCCCGCTTGAATATCAAACTCCTGACGTGATACCAAGTCCATCTTTTCTAGGGTACTGGCCAGCGTCTGTTTCAAATTCTGTTTGGCATTTTCCGGCAATTCGCCCAGGCCTGGCGGCAAAATATCGCTGATGTTTTCCACCAGCGACTCAATGTGTTTCGGATTAATCATGGGGTCTCCTCGGCATTTTGCCCGCAAATATGTAAAAATTACTATACTCCATCCGCTCTTTTTTTTCTATGAACGCGGTCGGAATTCTGGTGTAAAATGGCAGTTCAAACACAAACAAACGCTTTCAAACCACAAAGTCGATTGGTAGGAATTTCAGGATGTTGTTAGACATTAAAGACGCCCCCGAAAAGGCTCAACGTATTTTCGTTCAGCTCATTGATATTTTCGAAGAACAGGGTATCAATCCAACTCCGCTCAATTACTTTATCTGGTATCAGTACTACAAAGGCAATCACCCAAAATTCCGCCAGGAAATGGACAATGCCTTACAAGACCCATTCGGCTACAACGACCGACTCGGGCGTCGCCTTTACGATGAGTATTTTGCCGACGACGAAAGCGGCAACGACTTTGACCGCGCCTTCAAACGCCTGATCAATCTGGTCGTTAAGCGCATGAACGCCTGGAGCGACAAACTCGAACAGCACACGCAGGAGCTCGACAGCTACACCAATACCTTGTCCACACAAGACATGGATGCGGAAACACTGAAAGAACTCACCCATTCGGTGTTAAATACCGCTTCTTCGATGAAAAAATCCAGCGAAGAATTCCATCGTGAAATGATGGACAGCAACGATGAAATCCTGCGTCTTCGCCAAGAACTCATCGAAGCGCGAGCCGAAACCCTCACCGACGAACTGACCGAAATCGGCAACCGAAAAGCCTTCAATAACGCGATTCGCGACCTGGTCGATGAAACGCAAGACTCACCCGAACAACTGGCTTTGATTCTCACCGATATCGACCACTTCAAGCGCTTTAACGACACCTTTGGTCACTTGGTCGGCGACAGTGTACTGCGCTATTACGCCAATTTAATGAAAAAAACCAAAGGCGATACCGAAACGCTGTGCCGTTACGGCGGAGAAGAATTTGCCGTGCTGTTATCGCATTCCGACATAGAACAAGCCGCACAACGTGCCGAAGACATCCGGCACGGCATTGAAAACGCTAAATTGAAACGCAAAGATTCCGAAAAAAACTTAGGGCAAATCACCGCGTCCTTTGGTGTAGCGGTTTATCGTGGCGAAAATCAGGAAACCATCGAAGACTGGATTAAACGGGCCGATGATGCCCTTTACAAAGCCAAAACCCAAGGACGTAATCGGGTGGTCACCGAGCAGGACTTGGAAGACGTGGAAAACGCTGCGCAAGACTGACGACAACGTCAATACAATACGCGTGAGAACAACCACCCGGATTACCCGGCCGCATCGGTTTTCGGGCGGGATTTAATCAGCAGAGTATCCACCCCAAGCGAACGCAATTCATTACGTTTTTTGTTCATTTCCAAGCGGTCATCATAAGGCCCAACTCTTAAACGATAATAAACCCGTCCTTTCCAGGTAACCGTCGAAATCGTCAAATCCTGACCGTGCGTTTTTAAACGCGCTTGTTCTTTTTGTGCCATGTCTCGTGACCCGAAGGTGCCGGCCTGAATATAATAAGGGGCATTGAGTTTTACGGAAATCGGTTCGACATCCACCACCACTTCAGTCTTCGCCAGGCCATCGTAAAAAGTGTATTGCAACGGCGTTTCCGCTTCAGCTTGCGCTTTGGCCATCGGCAAACTTTCCACGACCAAAGGCACTTCCGTTGATTCGTCTGCGACCTTCTCAGTGAGTGCCCCGGATTCCTCAGCCGGCGGTTCCGGCGACACCGATTCCGTCACCGTTTCAACAACCTCCGTGACTGGCGACTCGGATTTTACCCCATGATGTGCAAAGTGTTGCACCACGAAAAAACCGCCAAACAAGGCCACGGACAGCAACAAAGCCAACCCCCACACCCATTTTGACGAGGTCTGCGGCGCCTCCGTTTCCGGTTCGGCCATCTGGGATTTTCGCTGATACGGTTGACGCGTCTGGCTGTGACCATGACGATAATCCCGAGTATATTGCCTCATAACCGTTTATCCTACCTTCTGACCAAAGAACGTGACGTCCATGATCACATTTTTTCCGGTGCCGATACGCCCAATAACGCCAACCCGTTTCGCAACACCTGACGCACAGCCAAAATCAAGGTCAAACGCGCATTGCGCATCTCGGCCTCCTCCACGATAAACGGGGTCGCGTTGTAATAGGAGTGCAGCCCATGCGCTAAGTCTTTCAAATAATAGGCGATTTGATGCGGTTCATAAACCTGAGCCGCCCGGCCGATGATTTCCGGATATTTCGCCAATTGCGTTGCCAAATCGGCTTCCGCTTCCGAGTCCAGTTTCGTTAAATTGGCCAGGCCTGATGCCTGGTCATAAACATACCCACGTTCCTCGGAGGATGCCATGACCTGACAAATCCGCGCGTGGGCGTACTGAATGTAATACACCGGGTTTTCATTGGATTGCGACTTCGCCAAATCCAAATCGAAATCCATATGCTGTTCCGATTTACGCTGTACGTAGAAGAAACGTGCCGCATCCGACCCCACCTCGTCTCGCAGTTCGCGCAAAGTCACGAACTGACCGGAACGCGTCGACATCGCTAACTTCTCGCCGCCACGATATAAAATCGCAAATTGCACCAACAAAACTTCCAAGGCGTCCGGGTTGGTGTCCAGCGCCTGCATCGCCGCTTTAACTCGCGGCACATAACCGTGGTGGTCCGCCCCCCAGATGTCAATCAACACATCGAAACCGCGTTCTAGCTTATTAAAATGATAAGCGATGTCGGACGCAAAGTAGGTTTTCAGCCCGTTTTCACGCACCACCACACGATCTTTTTCATCACCGTAATCGGTGGAGCGGAACCACAAGGCGCCGTTTTGTTCATAAATTTTGCCAGCTTGCTGTAATTTTTCCAACGCAGCGTCAATGACACCGGAATCCATCAGAGAGCGCTCCGAAAACCAATTGTCGAACTCGACACCAAACCCCGACAAATCGTCACGAATATCACCCAGAATACGGTTCAGTGCCACTTCAAAGACCGCGCGATAGTCGTCCGGCCCCAACAACGCTTTGGCATTTTCAATCAAACCGTCAATGTGTTTTTCTTTGTCACCGTCTTCCGCCGCGCCTTCATCCGCCGGAACATTCGCAAAGGCGTCTTCCGCCGAACGCTGATAGCGCCCCCCTTCAGCGTCCTTCAATGTCTGCGCGATTTCATTAATATAATCGCCTTGGTAACCGTTGCTCGGAAAGGTCAGCTCTTCGCCACAGGCCTGCAAATAACGCAACCAGGTGGACGCCGCCAGTATGTCCATTTGACGACCAGCATCATTGACGTAATATTCTTTGGAGACATTGAACCCGGCGACCGACAGCAAATTCGCCACACAAGCGCCATAAGCCGCGCCGCGACCGTGTCCGACGTGCAAGGGTCCAGTCGGATTGGCGGACACATATTCCACCAACACGGAACGGCCTTGGCCGACGTTGCATTGGCCGTAAGCCTCGCCGTTTTTCAACACGGTTTCGACCACGTCAAACTTGGCGGCATCCTGCACAAAGAAATTGATGAAACCCGGCCCGGCGATTTCCACCTTCTCGACAAAGTCGGACGCCGGCAAGCGATCGATGATCATCTGCGCCACCGCGCGTGGTGGCTGACCAACCACTTTGGTCAACATCATCGCCAGATTGGTCGCAAAATCGCCATGTGATTTGTCTCGGGTGTTTTCAACCGTTAGGCGGGGTTGAAAATCCGCCTCCAGTACGCCGTCTTGTTTCAACTGCTCAATCACTTGCGACAAAATTTCTGCAACCTGCTGCTTCATGCTCTTTTCATCTCTTTAGTTACGGTAGGGGGTTATTCTTGAATTCTATGGGGTATTTTACTGTAATCGAAACGACAATCGGAAAATTCATCACCAAACGAAAACCCGGCCATAAAAACACCAAAACCGACCAGGCCTGGTCGGTTTTGGGTTGAATTAGGCGTCAAGATTCTCGGTTAAAAACCGGCTATTTTTTCGCCTTCGTCTGAGTACTTTTCTTGGCGGGCGCCTTTTTCGCCGGCGCTTTTTTCGCGCCACCACGGCCCCGCTTTTTCGGTTCCGGTGCTTCGTCCAAACGCTTCTCGCACTCTTCCAGCGTCAACGCCAAGGCATCTTCATCCTTTTGAATTTTGGCATTTTTCTTGGTGGACACGTCGGTAATATACGGCCCCCAACGCCCTTTCAGAATTTTCACATCCGTGCCCGAAAAGACCTTAATAATCTTATCCGCTTCGGCTTGAATTTTCGCTTCCACCAAGGCGGCCGCCTCTTCCAGCGTAATGCTCAACGGATCGAAGCCTTTAATGGGGGCATATTTTTTCGGACCGTATTCCAAATAAGGCCCGAAAGGTCCTTGTTTGGCAATCAGAATTTGCCCCTTTTCCACCAAAAATTCGGTACCGTCCACCGCTTTGGCCGAGAAAGATTCCGGCATTTCGCCGACTTCACGTGGCAACTTAAACAGCTCCAACGCCTCTTCCAGCTTCAAGGTGTCCATTTTCTGCCCTGGCATCAGGCTGGCAAACGTCGGCTTTTCGTCGTTTTCACCATCGCCCAATTGTACATAAGGGCCGAAACGCCCGATTTTGACAAACATCGGTTTGCCGGTTTTCGGGTCGGTTCCCAAGGCACGGGATTGCCCGGCTTCTTCACGCGACACGTCTTCCGCCGCATCGACACGCGGGTGGAACTGTTGGTAGAACTTAGTCAACATTTCCTGCCAGGATTCCTGCCCCTGTGCAATGGTGTCAAATTCCGACTCCACCAACGCGGTGAATTGATAATCCAACACATCGCCGAAATGCTTCACCAGAAAGTCGGTGACGATACCGGCAATGTCAGTCGGGAAGAGTTTGTTTTTCTCGGTGCCGGTGGTCTCGGTCAAGTCTTCTGCCACGATGCCATCCGCCGACAAGGTCAATTGTCGGTAATCGCGTTGGCGGCCTTCGCGGTCTTCCTTCACCACATAACCACGCTGCTGAACCGTGTCGATGGTGGGTGCGTAAGTCGAAGGCCGCCCGATGCCCATTTCTTCCAAGGTGCGTACCAAACTGGCTTCGTTATAGCGCGCCGGTGGCCGGGAAAAGCTTTGACGGACCGACAAACGCCCCAGACGCAATGCCTGGCCAATGCTCAACGGCGGCAACTGCCCCTCTTTGGCCTCATCGTCCAGGTTATAGACTTTCAAAAACCCGTCAAAGGTGATGACTTCACCCTTTGCCGTTAACTTTTCATCCGGCAAGTTGGAAATTTGGATATCGACGCTGGTACGCTTCAATTGCGCATCCGACATTTGCGAAGCAATCGCGCGACGCCAAATCAGTTGATACAAACGCTGTTCATTGCGTTCGCCAGTGACTTCCTTAACGGAAAAATCCGTCGGACGAATCGCCTCGTGCGCTTCCTGTGCATCGGCATTTTTGGTTTTGTAACGGCGCGGGTTCGAATAATCCGCACCGTAATCGCCGGTAATGGTCTGCTGCGCTTTGGCAATGGCTTCTTCCGACAAATTCACCGAGTCGGTACGCATATAAGTAATTTTCCCGGACTCGTACAGGCGCTGTGCAATCATCATGGTCTGCTTAACGGAAAAACCGAGCTTCGACGAGGCTTCCTGCTGCAAAGTGGAAGTCGTAAACGGTGCCTTCGGGGATTTTTTGGCCGGTTTCTCTTCCAGCTGCCCCACCGACAAAGCGGCCTGTTTCACCTGTTCCAGGTAAGCCTTCGCTTCGTCTTCGGTTTTGAACGCCGCACTGCGCTTGACTTCAACCGTGCCAACCGCCTGTTGATTGTCATCCAAAATCGTCAATTCACCCGCCAAGCGGTAAACGAAATCCGATTCAAAGGCATCGATTTCACGCTCACGTTCGACAATCAAACGCACCGCGACCGATTGCACGCGCCCGGCCGACAAGCCGGTGCGGATTTTTTTCCACAAAATCGGAGAAAGTTCAAAGCCCACGATACGGTCCAGAATTCGCCGGGCCTGCTGTGCTTCCACCAAATCCATGTCCACCGTACGCGGTTCGGCAATCGCTTTTTGAATCGCCGACTTGGTAATTTCATGGAACACGATGCGTTTCGTGGTATTCACATCCAGTTTCAAGGCTTCCGCAAGGTGCCAGGCAATCGCCTCTCCCTCGCGGTCCTCATCCGTTGCAAGCCAGACAGTTTCCGCATCTTTGGTCAGTTTGCGCAGCTCGGTGACGGTTTTTTTCTTATCCGGCGAAATTTCATAATTCGGCAGAAAACCGTTCTCGATATCGATGCCCATCCCTTTTTTCTGAATATCGCGGATGTGGCCATAGCTGGAACGGACGGTAAAGCCTTTGCCCAGATATTTCTCAATTGTCTTAGCTTTAGCGGGAGACTCCACTATCACCAAATTCGTCATATTTTTTCTCTGTTTTCAGTCACGTTATTTTTTTAAGAGTGCAAAAAAAGCCTAATAATTGCAATCTTTTATTTGAATGTTTTCAAACGCATGTTCATCACTACGTCTAAATACGACCTATTTATCACTGGTCGCCTTCACCCGAAAAGTGTTAAGCTAGCCAAAATTCGGTATTCCGCCAACAATTCACCAACCGGAAGGGTATTAGTCAATTAAGGCCAGCACATGAAAAAAGCCAACCTATTGATCGTTGAAGACGACCTGGTCAGTCAAAAACTGCTTCAAAGCTTCCTCAAAACCGAGGACGTCAACCTGTTCCTGGCCAATGATGGCGAAGAAGCCTCACAGCTCATCCGTCGGAAACCGCACGATTTTTTCCACTGCATCATTTCCGACTACCTGATGCCCAATAAAGACGGCATCCAATTACTCGAAGAGCTCAAACAGCACGCCGAGTACAAAAAAATTCCCTTTATCCTGCAAACCACCGCCAATAGTGAAGCGGAAATTCAACGCGGGATTAATGCTGGCGCATTCTACTACCTAATCAAACCAATTACCAAGGAAACCTTGATTTCGGTTGTTAATGCGGCGCTAAAAGACTTCCAAAATCATAAAGATATCCTGACCACCCTCAAAGGCATTCACAAGGCCTTTCCGCTGATTACCGACGGTCGTTTCGAGGTGCGCACCATTGACGAAGCTAAGCACCTCTCCAGCTTCATCGCTTTACTGACCGATGACCCGAACAGCATCGGCATCGGCTTTCTGGAGTTGATGGTCAATGCCGTTGAACATGGCAACCTCGGCATTACATACGATGAAAAAACCGAGTTGATTCGGGAATGCCAATTGTCCGACGAAATCAAACGTCGCTTGGCCTTACCGGAAAATGCGACCAAATTCGTGTCCGTGGATTTACGCCGCAATCAGGACGCTTTGACCGTCACCATTACCGACATGGGAAAAGGTTTCGATTTTGAAGAGTATCTGGAATTCTCACTGGAACGTGCCATGGACAACCACGGGCGCGGTATTATGATGGCCAACAAACTGAGTTTCGACGAACTCACCTATCTCGACGGCGGACGCCAAGTGCGCTGCCTGACCCGAAAGCTCAAGCACCCGGCTTAACGAAGGCGCCGCCAGCGCCCGGCAGACAAGGCTTCGATGTCGCCACTCAATTCCAGCATCAACAACTGGCTTTGAATGTCCGACACCGGCAATTTACTCAGCACAGCCAATTCATCTAAACCAATGGGATCGAACTCAATGTATTTCAGCAACCCCTGTTGAGATGAAACCGCTTCCGTTTCCGACGCAAGCACGTCTTCGGGAAACAATGCGGGCTGTAACATGGGAGACAATTCTTCCAAAATATCCTGCCCCGACTCCACCAACTTAGCACCTTGACGAATCAATTGATGGCAGCCCTTTACTTGAGGGTTATTAATGGAACCGGGCACGGCAAAAACTTCCCGCCCTTGTTCCAACGCCGTCCGCGCCGTAATCAGGGAACCGCTTTTCAAGGCCGCTTCCACCACCAAAGTGCCCAAACTCAACCCGGAAATAATGCGGTTACGCTGCGGAAAAAAATGCGCCAAAGGCTGCGTGCCCAGCGGGTATTCCGACACTATGGCACCGGTTTCGGCCACCCGATGCGCCAGTTCGCGATTCACGGCCGGATACACTCGATCCAACCCGGTCGCCACCACCGCGATGGTCGTGCCTTGCGGCCCGCTCACTTTGGTTTGCGCTTTCAAAGCACCTTCATGCGCCGCTTTATCAATGCCGGACGCCAAACCGCTGGTAATGGTCAACCCCACGCTGGCCAAGTACTGAGCAAAGTCTTCCGCCGTCAACCGCCCCTGCTTGGACGCATTACGGCTGCCCACTATCGCCAACTGCGGGTCGGACAACAGCGTTCGGTTTCCACGCACATACAATACCGGCGGCGGATCGGGAATCTGCTTCAATAACGGCGGGTAATCATCACTCGCCAGGGTCAATATATGCTGATTCGGCTGTTCGACCCATTCCAACGCCTGAGTGACCTTTTCGGCCAGGCCTGGCTCAAACAACCGGTCCAATTGTTTCTCTTTCAACACTTGGGCCCCACGCCAAGCCGATTCCGGCGCGGAAACCGCCTGTTCCAAGCTGCCGAAAAAAGCGTCAATTTCCGACAACTGTTTCGCGTTGATACGCGCAAAATGTAAAGTCAGCCAAGATGTTAAACGGTCTAAATCAGACATAAAGACAACAATCCGCTATAATTTAAGGTCATTGTTTCAAATTTCAAAAAGTATACCTTGTATTATGGATAAACTCGATATTGTTCTCTATCCGGACGAAGGCCTTCGGGACGTCTGCCAACCGATTCCGGAAATGACCGACGAACTCGACAAACTCATCGACGATATGTTTTACACCATGTACGACGCCCCCGGAATAGGTTTGGCCGCGCCGCAGGTAGCGGTTCAGCAGCGCCTGATTGTTGTCGACATTTCCGAAACCAAGGATCAGCCCATCGCCCTTTTGAATCCGGAAGTGGTGAAAAGCGCCGGGCACATTACCTGGGAAGAAGGCTGCCTATCGATTCCGGGCATCTATGCCAAAGTTAATCGTCCGTCCGAAATACTGGTGCGAGGCATGGATCGCGACGGCAAAATGATTGAATTCGAAGCCGACGAACTTTTAGCGGTGTGCATTCAACACGAAATCGACCATCTTAATGGCAAGCTCTTTATCGACCACCTATCCGGTTTGAAACGCACCCGAGCCCTGCAAAAATACAAAAAAGAACTCGCGCAACAACAGGCCGACGCATGACGCTCTCTTCGCCCTCTCAACCGCTTCGTATCATTTTCGCCGGCACGCCGGATTTTTCCGTGCCGCCGTTACAACGTCTGCTGAACTCCCCACATGAGGTGGTAGCGGTTTACACCCAGCCGGATCGCCCGGCGGGCCGCGGCCGTAAACTGACGGCCAGCCCGGTCAAACAGCTGGCGCAACAACACGACCTGCCGGTGTATCAACCGGTCTCGCTCAAAGACCCCGACGCGCAAGCCGAACTCAAGGCTCTGAACGCCGACGTCATGGTGGTGGTGGCCTACGGCCTGATTCTGCCAAAAGCCGTGCTGGACATGCCGACTTACGGTTGCTTCAACATCCACGCCTCCTTATTACCGCGCTGGCGCGGTGCCGCGCCGATTCAACGCGCCATCCAGATGGGCGATGCCGAAACCGGCGTGACCATCATGCAAATGGATGTCGGCCTGGACACCGGCGACATGCTCACCATTTTGAAAACCCCAATTACCGCGGACGACACCGCCCAAAGCCTGCACGACCGCCTCAGTGAACTCGGCTGCGACGCCCTGATGCAGACCCTGGACGACTTACAAGCCGAACGCTTGAACCCCGTCAAACAAAACGAGGCCGAGGCCACTTACGCCGAAAAACTCAATAAAGCCGAAGCGGAAATCGACTGGTCACAACCCGCCGACACCTTGGTACGCCTGATTCAGGCTTTTAATCCCTGGCCGGTGGCCTTTACCCAATACGACGGCCAGCCGCTCCGGCTTTGGCATGCCAAAATGGGTCAGAAAACGATTGTTGAAAAACCACCAGGCCTGGTGATTTCCGTCACCAAAGACGGCGTTGAAGTCGCCACGGGGAAAGGGTCGCTCATCCTGGAACAATTGCAACCGGCCGGTAAAAAAGCCATGGCCGCCTATGATTTTGCCCAAGCACGCCAACTCACCGGGCAGATGCTGGGCACGGAACAGGCGCAATAAGCCATGGCCGTCAACAGTCGCTACATCGCCTTGAAAATCTGCCTCACCGTCATCGAACAAGGCCGCTCCTTAAGCCAAGCACTGGCCGAAGGGTTGGCCCAGTTCGATGACCGGCGCGAACGCGCCTTCACTCAAAACCTGGTCTTCGGCACCCTGCGCTGGCAGGAACGCCTGGAAGCGATTCGCAGCCATTTGCTCAAAAAACCGCTCAAAGCCAAGGACGAAGACGTCAACCAGTTGATTTTGCTCGGACTCTATCAAATTCTGTATATGGACACGCCCGAGCACGCAGCGGTATCGGAAACCGTCAATCTCACCAAATCGCTGAAAAAACCTTGGGCACGAGGTCTCGTCAATGGGGTTTTGCGCTCATTTTTGCGTGAAAAAGACGCCATCTGCGAAGAAGTCGATAAAAAACCGGCCTATCGTTTCGCCCACCCGCAATGGTTTACTAAAGCCATGCGCAAAGCCTACCCGGACCACTGGGAACAGATTCTTTCCGCCAATAACGAACCGGCCCCCCTGACCTTACGCGTCAATCCACGCATCCAGACCCGAGAAGCCTTTCTGGCAGGCCTGGCCAAAAACGACATTGAGGCTGACGCCCACCCGAAAGCGCCGTTTGGCGTCGTGCTGGCACAAAGTCAGGATGTCACCCGCCTGCCCAGCTACGACAACGGCGGTTTCAGCGTGCAGGACGCCGCCGCACAACAAGCCGGAACCCTACTGGCGCCTCAGGCTGGCGAACATATCCTGGACGCCTGCGCCGCCCCCGGTGGCAAAACCACCCATTTGTTGGAACTGAGCGACGACCAAGCCCAAGTATTCGCACTGGAAAAAGAGCCGGAACGGATGGAACGCCTATCGGAAAACCTGTTCCGCCTCGATTTGCACGCCGATCTGGATGTCGGCGATGCCGCCCAACCCGACGACTGGTGGAACGGCGAAGCCTTCGATAAAATTTTGTTGGACGCGCCCTGTTCCGCCACCGGCATTATCCGCCGCCACCCGGACATTAAATGGCACCGCACCCCGGAAGACATCGACGCCTTGGTGACCACGCAAGCGGCGATTCTCAAAGCGCTTTGGCCGTTACTCAAACCGGGCGGACGCTTGCTGTACGCCACCTGCTCGGTGCTGCCCGCCGAAAACCGCGACCAGATGAGCGCATTTTTACAAGCCACCGACGACGCTCGGGAAATTGCCATCGATGCCGATTGGGGCCTGATAATCAACGACGCGCCTGGACGCCAGATTCTGCCAGGCCTGGACGGAATGGACGGATTCTATTATTGTTTGCTTGAAAAAAACTCATCCGAATGACTTTAATAGAGATACTGACAGAGATACCGATAGAGATACCGAGATGGAGTAAAGCGATATGACGACTTGGCAACGCGCACTATCCACTGTCGGATTCGTCAGTCTGAACTTTCTTCTCTGCTTTTCCGTCAAAGCGGACACACCGGGCATCCAAATCCTCTATCTCAACGATTACCAGGAGGATCAGCAATTGGTGGTGGACGCCAGTGCCAAATTTCACTTCCCGCCCAAAGTGCTTGACGCCATCCATCATGAAATTCCGTTGACCTTCACCACCGAAATCGAGTTAAATGAAATTCGCACCCTGCTGGGCATCCCTTTTTCGCGTAACCGAACGCTAATCACCTACAAAACCGAGTTGCAATACGTCGGCTACAACCGAACTTACGTCATTGCCAATAAACGAAACCAGAAAGTCCAGAGCTTCGACAGCTTAAAAGAGGCAATGAAAACCCTCGGCACCTTGTCCAACTTCCGAATATCGGATTTGGCCGACCTGCATCCGGACACGCTCTATGCGGTTAAAATGCGAATTTCCTTGGATCAATGGCAACTGCCCACGCCGTTAATTATTGATACCTTATGGTCGTCGGACTGGCAATTGGACAGCGGCTGGCGTAGTATCGAAATTCAATCGCCAAAAAGCTGGCTTTAAACACGTCACCAACATAGGAAACAGGATGGAACCGAGCGCATGTTATCGCTGAAACACTCCAGATTCATCAAACAATACGGTTGGTTGATCCTGCTTTCCAGCTTGGTACTCATCGCGCTCATCGTGATGAGTCAAATCCTGCAAAATGCCGCGCAATTCGCGCAAACCTATTCCACCTTGTTGTTTGTTTCGTTTGTGGGGATGATCTGGCTGCTGACCATGCTGGTACGCACCCTGATGAAATTACGGCAGAATTACCGCAACCGCGTGCCCGGCTCCAAAATCACCGCGCGCCTGACCGGAATACTCAGCTTAATTCTTGGCATCCCCTTGGCCATCATTTTCTATTTTCAATGAGCTTTGTGCATCAAGGCATCGACCAATGGTTCGACGTCAAAACCGAAACGGCGCTGGAAAACGCGGTCAAACTGGTGCAAATCACGCTCGACGACCAAACCCGCCGCAACCTCAATGCCACGCAGAAAGCGCTTGCCATGAATCAGGACACCTTGTTTATTACCCCAGTGCTGACACTGAATCAAATCGGTGAACAACTCAACACCCGTGAAGTGTCACTGTACCGTAGCGACGGTCAACTCATCGCCTACAGCAGCCAGGAAAACGTTAACATCCTGCCTAAATCGCCGGAGTTACGTCTGTTCCAACAAATTCGTAAAAAAATCAGTTACGCCGCAGTGGAAACCAAAGCCGGTTTGAACAGTGCCTACCAAGTGATTCGCATCATGCTGCCGGTCACCGACATTCAGAGTAACAAACTCTACGCCTTGCAAGCCGTGTTCCCAATCCCGGAACAGCTCACCGCTTTAGCCAATACCGTACGCGTTTCCGCCGGCCAGTATCAGGAACTGTCCTATTTGAAAGGCCCTCTGAAAACCAGTTTCACCGTCATTTTGAGCATGGTTCTCTTGCTGACGTTAATCAGCGCCGTGCTGTTCACCATCCAAACCATCCAGAACATGACCCGCCCGATTCGAACGCTGGCAAAAGGCACCAAAGCCGTTGCCAAAGGGGATTACGCCATTTCGATGCCGGTCATTCAGGACGACGAAATGGGGCAACTCATCCAGTCTTTCAACGACATGATTCAACAAATCGCCAAGGCGCGTAACGACATCAAGTTCGGGCATCAACAAACCGAAATGCAGAAACTTTACCTGCAAGCGATTATCAAAAACCTCAACAGCGGGGTCATCACTTTCGACATGAACCTGCGCCTGAAAACCATTAACGACGCCACCAACAGCATTCTCAACACCGATCTTTTCCGTCAGCTCGGCAAACCGTTGGATGAAGTCCTTAAACAGCCCGATACCCAACGTCTCAAACCGTTTTTCGACGCGATTTTTCCGTTATTCAAAAGCGAATCCAAACCCTGGAGCGAACAATTTACCTTCGACTGCAAAGAAGGGCAAAAAATCTTACTGGTACACGGTTCGACCTTGCCCAGCTTGGATCAAAAGGTCGGCGGCTTTGTTATCGTTATCGAAGACATCACCCAACTGGTTCAGGCGCAACTGCATGCCGCCTGGAGCGATGTCGCACAACGCTTGGCCCATGAAATCAAAAACCCGCTGACACCGATCCAGCTCTCGGCCGAGCGTTTAAACTACAAGCTCTCCAACAAACTCGATCCATCGGATCAAAAACTGTTAAATCGCATGACCGACACCATTATCGAACAGGTGACCACCATGCAAAACCTGGTACAGGCCTTTACCGAATACGCCGACACCCCGGAAATCGAACTGCACCAAGTCAACCTCAACACACTGGTCAAGGACGTCGTCAGCATGTACCAGACACCAAAAGTCACCTGGAAAGTCAGTTACGATATTGACTCGGATTGTCCGATCATCACGGCCGATGCGTCCAAACTGCGGCAGCTATTGCATAATCTCATCAAAAACGCCATCGAAGCCTGTGAAGATCGGCCCGACACCCAAATTAAAGTCAGTACCCGTTACCAAAAACAGCAGGTTGAACTGGCGATTTGCGACAATGGGCCGGGCATTCCGGAAAAGGCTCGTAACTGGATTTTCGAACCCTACTCCACCGACAAACCCAAGGGCACCGGATTGGGCTTAGCCATTGTCAAAAAGATTGTCGATGAACACCAAGGCAAAATTCAGGTAGAATCAGAAACTGAACAAGGTACTTGCTTTTTGGTACAGTTGCCGCAACATAACATGAGCGAACCGAAACCCTCGGCCCTTTTAACAGACACGAGCAGTAAACCCTAAATCGAACACACCTATGAAACCCGGTAAACTCTTAATCGTTGATGATGAAAAAGACATTCGTAACCTGATGGAAGAAATTTTTTCCGAAGAAGGTTATGACGTCCTCGTGGCCGCCAACGGCCAACAAGCTCAAACCATCTGGCGAGACATGGCGCCCGACCTGATTTTCCTCGACATCTGGATGCCCGATATCGACGGCATATCCTTACTCAAAGAAATGATCGAGGAAAATGTTTTACAACACAGCTGCGTCATTATGATGTCCGGGCACGGCACCATCGAAACCGCCATTGAAGCGACCAAGCTGGGCGCTTACGATTATCTGGAAAAGCCCTTGTCGCTCGCCAAGCTACTGATTACCGCCGAGCGCGCCATGGAGCACTTGCAGCTACACAATGAAAACCGGCACCTGAAACAAAAACTACCCGATCAGATTCTGCCGGTCGGCAAGAGTAAACTCATCGCAGAACTGCGCGATTCCATCAAACGTCTAGCAAAATACTCCATGCCCATTCTGGTGAAAGGCGAACCGGGCACGGGCAAACACCGCGTCGCCGAAGCCATCCATAAACTCAGTGATCGCAAAGAAAACACCTTCTTCCAAATTCACGGCGCCGATTTCGACGATCAGGAAACCTTAATCCTCGGTCAGGAGACCGAAACCGGCACCTCGCCGGGCGAACTGATTCACGCTACCGGCGGCACCCTGATGATTTCCGACCTGGAACAATTGAGCACCAAAGGCCAAAATTTCCTGGCCCAACTGATGTTCGACGGCGCGTTCATCCGCCCCGGGTCGAATAAAAAAATCGCCGTGGATATGCGGATCATCGCCATCACCAAAGGCGGTCTGGAAGACATGGCCAAAAACAACCAGTTTCGTGAAGACCTGTTACAACGCCTCAATGTCATGCCACTCGACGTGCCGTCTTTACGACAACACACCGAAGATATCCCGGAACTGATCGACTATTTCCTGGATTATTTCCTCACCCACGAAGGTTTGGAATACCGAGGCTTCGATGTGGGCGCCATCAATGTGCTGCGCCAATACAGCTGGCCCGGCAATTACCGCGAACTGCAAAACCTGATTCAACGCTTACTGATTCTGGGCGAAGGCGACGTGACCGACGACGAAATCCGGCGCACTTTGGAAAGCAGCAAACGCAGTGAAGACGCCTCCATGACGGGCATCGACACCACAATCAACCTCAAGCAGGCCAAAGAGCGTTTTGAAGCGGCTTATTTAAGCCAACTCCTACGCGAAACCGGCGGAAATGTGACCGAAACGGCCCGTCTATCGGGCGTGGAAAGAACCAACTTGTACCGCAAACTCAAGGCGTTGAACATTGACCCCAAAAACCCGAAGTAACACGGTTAACAAGGGGCACGCCAAGAATAAAGCGTAATAAAGGTTAATTTCCGTCCGAATCCAGCGTAGAATAGCAACCAAACCATAAATCTACCGAAAACCAAAAGTTTACGGTGTAATTGCAAACCCTGCCCACAAGGTCGCGGGCACAACGGGCACAATTTAGATAACGTCATATGAACATTATTATTCTTGGCGCGGGACAAGTTGGAACCTCATTGGCCGAGCTACTCGCCACCGAAAACAACGACGTCACGGTCGTGGACCTTGACCGAACTCACCTTCAGCGATTACAGGATCGTCTCGACATCCGCACCGTCGACGGCCACGCTTCCAACCCGGACGTGTTGGTTCAGGCCGGACTGGAAGAGGCCGATATGCTGATTGCCGCCACCCAAGTGGACGACACCAATATCGTGGCCTGCCAACTGGCGCACATCATGTACAAGACGCCGACCAAAATTGCCCGAGTTCGAAGCCCAAGCTACCTGAACCACCCCGAGCTGTTCGACCGTTATCAAAACACCAACGCCATTCCCATCGATGTCCTGATCAGCCCGGAAACATTGGTTAAAGACTATATTCTGCAGTTAATCGAATACCCCGGTTCCCTACAGGTCGTCGATTTCGCCGACGGAAAAGTGCGTTTAGTGGCGATTCGTGCTTATTCCGGTGGCATGATCGTTGGCAAAAAAATCCGTGAAATCAAACAATATATGCCGGACGGCGTGCAACACCGAATTGTGGCGATCTACCGACGCGACGAAATCGTCATCCCCACCGGCGACGTCACCATTCAAGTCGGCGACGAAGTTTTCTTCCTGGCCGAACCTTTCAATATTCCAAAAATCGTTCAGGAACTCCGCCGTCACAAATTGCGGCCATCCCGCAACATTATGATTGCCGGCGGGGGCAACATCGGTTTTAACCTGGCCAAAGAGCTCGAAAAACAACACCAGGTCAAGATTATCGATCACAACATTACCCAGGCCCGGCAAATTTCGGAACAATTGAAACAGGCCATCGTCATTCGCGGCGACGTGGCCGACAAATCGTTGCTGATCGAAGAAAATATCGACGAAATCGACTTGTTCCTCGCCCTGACCAACTCCGACGAAGCCAATATCATTTCCGGCATGCTGGCCAAAAAACTCGGCGTACGACGGGTTATTGCGCTGGTCAACAACCAGTCCTATGTGGACCTGATTCAACTCAACAGCATCGATGTGGCCATCTCCGCCGACCAAATCACCACCAGCCGCCTGTTACACTACATGCGCCAAGGCGACACGGTGAAAGCCTTTACCCTACGCCGCGGTGCCGCCGAAGCAATGGAAGTCATCGTTCACGGCAGTGAAAATTCGTCAGAGCTGATCGGCAAAACCATCGGCGAAATTCAATGGCCGAGCAGCATCACCATCGGCTGTGTCGTGCGTGAAAATGCGGTGCATTTTTCGCACCGCGACCTGACCATCGAGGCGGAAGACCACGTGATCCTATTCCTGAACGATCCGACTCAGGCCGCCGAAGTCACCGAACTTTTCACACCGAAAGAAAAGAAAGCTTGGTTCTAGAGGTGAAACCCGGATAGGTTATGCACACAAAAATCATTCTAAAAGTTCTGGGAATCCTACTGATGGTCTTCAGCTTAACGCTGATTCCACCCTTTATCATTTCATTGATTTACCACGACGGCGGTTCTTCCGATTTCGCTTTGTCAGGCCTGGGCCTTTTTTCGCTTGGCTTATTGCTCTGGCTACCCAACCGTCGAGAACGTCACGAGCTGAAAATCCGTGATGGCTTTTTGATTGTCGTCATGTTCTGGACCGTGCTCGGCTTTGCCGGGGCGATTCCGATGTATTTCGCGTCCAATATCTATATCTCTTTGACCGACGCGATTTTCGAATCGTTTTCCGGCTTGACCACCACCGGGGCCACCGTCATTAATGGCCTCGACGCCTTACCGCATTCCATGTTGTGGTATCGCCAGCAACTGCAATGGCTGGGAGGCATGGGGATCATCGTTCTCGCCGTCGCCATTTTGCCAATGCTCGGCATCGGCGGCATGCAGTTGTATCGTGCCGAAATGCCCGGCCCAATGAAAGACACCAAACTGGCGCCGCGTATTTCCGAAACGGCCAAAGCCTTATGGTACATCTACCTTGGGCTGACATTGGCTTGCGCGTTGGGCTACTGGCTGGCGGGCATGGACTGGTTTGATGCCTTCGCGCACAGTTTTTCCACCGTTGCCATTGGCGGCTTTTCGACGCATGACGCCAGCATAGGCCATTTCGACAACGTCGAAATCGAGTTGATTGCCATGTTCTTCATGTTCCTGGCCGGCATCAACTTCGCCCTGCACTTTTCCGCTTTCCGAAACCTCTCGGCCCGCCCGTATTTCGGAGACCCGGAATTCAAAATCTATGCACTGCTGATTTTAGTCGGCATCCTAGTCAGCAGCAGTTACCTGTTCTTTCATGACGTCTATTTATCGTGGGAAGATGCTCTACGTTATGGCGCGTTCCAAACCGTTTCCATCGCCACCACCACCGGTTTCGCCAATACCGACTTTACCGTTTGGCCCGCCTTTGTGCCGGTGATGCTGATCATGATGACGTTTATCGGCGGCTCGGCGGGCTCCACGGCCGGGGGGATGAAAGTCATCCGCTTCATTCTGCTCGCCAAACAAGGCAGTCGTGAGATTCGTCGGTTACTGCACCCCAACGCTTTGATGCCGGTAAAACTGCATGGCAAAGCGATTCCCGATCGCGTCATTGCGGCGGTTTGGGGCTTCTTTTCGCTGTACGTGGTATCGTTCATTTTCATCATGTTGCTGCTGATGGCACTCGGGCTCGACCAGATCACCGCCTTCTCCACCGTCGCCGCGACCATCAACAACCTCGGCCCCGCCCTCGGCCAAGCCTCGGCCAACTACCAAAGCCTGTCCGATCCGGCCAAGTGGATTCTGACCTTTGCCATGCTGCTGGGCCGTCTGGAAATCTTCACCTTACTGGTGCTGTTCACGGCGTCTTTCTGGAGAAAATAATGTCGGAAACCGCCAAAAAATGGGATCGCAAGTATGCGGAGTCCGACCCGAAACAGCCGGTTCGCCCGGCTTGGGTACTGCAACAACACCTTAAAAAACTGCCCCTGAAAGGCCGGGCACTGGATTTGGCCTGTGGTTTGGGAGGCAATGCCCGCCTGATGGCGCAATGCGGCTTAACGGTGGATGCCTGGGATATTTCCGATGTGGCTTTGACGCACCTCAATAACTGGGCTGCCGTACACCGACAGCCAATTCACTGCACCATCAGCGATTTTGACCAGATGCTGTTTCCGTATCAACAGTACGACGTCATCACCCTCAGCCGCTATCTGAACCGCTCGCTCTGGCCACAAATCGCTCAGGCCCTGAAACCGGGTGGGAAAGTGTTTGTGCAAACCTTTTTGGGCCCGGTGCAGCCCAACGGCCCGCAAAACCCGGATTTTTACCTGACCCCCGGCGAACTGGTCAAGCTGACCGAAAACGGCCAGGCCTGGTCGAATTTCAAGGTCGACATTCAAGGCGAAGGCTGGCTGGCCGACGGCAATGCATCCCACCGTTATGCCTGGATGATTGCCACGAAACCCGCATTATGATTCGAGCTTTCACTCAATCGCCGAGCGGAATCGGTTTTTTTCTTGCCATCTTCGGCACCGCCTTGTTTTCCCTGAAGTCCATCCTCATCAAGCTGGCCTATGCCGAAGGCCTCAACACCGACAGCGTGTTGATGTTACGCATGGCGATTGCTTTGCCGATTTACTTAGCCATTCTGGTCTGGCTGGCGCGAACGCCTGGACGTCATCCGGACAACCGTTGGGAAAAATTCGGCTGGATTTTCTTTCTCGGCTTTATCGGATATTTCCTCTCCTCCTGGCTTGACTTGAAAGGCTTGGAAATGATTTCCGCGCAGTTGGAGCGCTTAACGCTGTTTACCTATCCGATTCTGGTGGCGCTACTCGGTGCCTTGTTCTTCAAAACGCCCATCACACGCAAAATTTTCCTATCACTGCTCATCACCTACGGCGGTCTTTGGCTGGTGTTTAACCAGGAACAGTCCATCGCTGAAAAACTGGGCAGCGACCATACTTGGCTGGGCACCTTGCTGGTGTTTTTGGCCGCGCTCAGCTTCTCCTTTTATGTACTGTTCAGTAAAAAGATCATTCACCAAGTCGGTAGTCTCTGGTTTACCAGCCTGGCGATGAGTGTTTCCAGCTTTTTCGTGCTGGCGTATTTTGCCGGGCTCATCGGTTTCGAGCATTTGAATGTCACGCCCATGGCTTGGTTGTGGCTGATTCTGCTGGCGATTTTCAGCACCGTCATCCCCAGCTTTATGATTGCCGAAGCCATTGCGCGGATCGGACCGGCACAAACCGGCATCATCGGGACCTTGGGGCCCATCGTCACCATCGGCCTGGCGGTTTGGTTACTGGGTGAACCCTTCAGCGTTTATCACGCCATCGGCATCTCGCTGGTGATTGCTGGCGTACTGGTGCTGACGGTCAATAAAGGGCAGAAAACGTCGTCCTGACGGACACCAAAACGTCAGTAGGTTCAATTAGGTTTCAATAAGTCTTTTCAATAAGTCTCTAAGGGCAGGCTATTCAAAAGGCGATATTCCGGCGGCGAAGATTGCGCCAAAACGCTCTGATAAAGATTCAAGCGATCCACCCGCAGCTGAATCGGCTCCAATGGCTCGTCGGTTGTTGGAAAGTCATCGGACGCACCTTTCCATTTCCCCAGCGTGATGTGTGGCCGAAACGCATGCTTGCGCTTGGCGAAGCCCAACGGTCTCAAGTGGTCGTCGATTTCCCGAACCAACGATTGCATCATCAAGGTCGCATCCAACTTCGCCACCCAGAAAGGGCCGGTTCTAGAATTGGGAAAGCCGCCCAGCGTCAGCAGTTCGGCGTCAAAATAGCTCATGCCTTCCGCGAACCAATCCGACATTGACTGCCGAATCGCTTGATAATCCGCGTCCGACACCTCGTCGAGAAACGACAAGGTCAAATGCCAGTTCGGCGGCGGCGTCCATTTCATTGCGCCCATTTCCGGACGGGCCTGGAACGCCGCCAGCCGCATTTTGAGTTGTTCCGTACAGGCCGCATCGACTGGAATCGCAAAAAAGAGTCGCATTCATTCCTCCCCTTGGCTATCGCCCGCATTCAACAAAACGCCCAGGCCTGGCTACTTTTGACTATTGTTTGTAAACATCAGCCACGCCTTCCGGCGGATGCTTGTAGCGTTTGTAGTTCCACTGATATTGTGTCGGTACGCGCCGGGCGCAGGCTTCTACGCCTCGATTCAAGGCTTCGGCGGCGGTTTGTTCGTCACGATCGGCGACGCCTGTATCGGCCGGCAGAATGTTCAGACGATAACCACGCCCTTTCGGCAATCGCTCGGCAAAGGTGAACAAGACATCACACTGCGCTTTGGCCGCCAAACGCGACACCAACACCATTGTCCGGGCCGGGTGCCCGAAAAACGGTGCATAGACACCACCGCTTTTGCCCGGGTCCTGATCGGGCAGGATGCCGACCATTTCATTCTGGTTCAAGGCTTTGCGTAAGGCTTTCACGCCCGATAAATCGGTCGGCACCAGCTTGGCACTGCCTCTTTCCCGCACATCGCGCATAAAGGTTTCAATCGACGGTAAGTTCGGCGGACGATACAAGCTGGTAATCGGGTATTTACTCGACCAATAAAAGCCCATCGCTTCCCAGGCACCAATGTGCGGCGACAGCACGATGACGCCCTTGCCTTTATCAAAGGCCGCCTGTACCAGTTCTTCGCCGTCCACTTCCTGAATCAGATTCAGCACCTTTTGGTTCGGCCACAACCAAAGCGGGCCAAGCTCCGTGGTGGTTTTGCCCAACTCGATGAGGCTTTGCTTCAGTAGCGCACGGTGCTCGACTTCGGACGCGTCCGGAAAAGCGATTTTGAGATTAATGGACGAGATGCGTTTCGGCGAATTCGGCACCCACCACAGCAGGTAACCGATGGCGGCACCCATGGCATGATTAACACGCAACGGCCACCAGGCGAAAAACCGTAACAGTCCGATGAACAATCGGCCGCGCCAATCCTGTTTCGGAGCATCCGCCATCATCCGCCCTCTTCTTCATCCGTTAACTGCGCCGCGCCGGCATGATTGTCGTCCGCCACCAGCGGTTGCATGGCATGCCAAAGGTTGGCGTAAAGGTGTTTGTTGTGTTGCTCCTGCTCCCGCAGCAACTCTTTCATGCGCTGACGTTCCTGTGGTTTGGCGTAACAGGCCGGGCAGTTGTCGGGAATAATCGGCAACCCGGCGGATTCGGAAAAATCCCGCGTTTGGTTTTCGCGCACCCGCACCAGCGGCCGGATAATGCGGATGTCTTTTTCATTATTCAGGTAATGCGCTTTCATGGTCCGCAATTCCCCGGCATTGAACGCCGACATCAACAGGCTTTCCGCCAAATCGTCTAAGTGCTGCGCCAACGCCAAAACGTTATAACCTTCACGTCGGCAAACCGTATAGAGTTTGCCGCGTTTCTGACGCGCGCAGAAACTGCAAAAGGAGTTGCCTTTCATATGCGCATCCGCCAAGGCGACCAGATCTTCGGATTCATAAAAATAAGGAATTTCCATCGACGCGACCCACTCTTTCAACGGCGACGGATCGAACCCTGGGATTTCCGGGTCGATGGTGCAGGCCGCCAACTCGAATTTGATGGGCGAATGGCGTTGCAAATGCTTGAGAATCACCAATAACGCCAGCGAATCCTTACCGCCGGACAACCCGAGCAAAATGCGGTCGCCTTCCCGGATCATCTGGTATTGTGCAACGGCGCGCCCCACCAATTTCAGAATGGATTTAGGCGGTTTGATCCAATCCTTTTTGGCTTTTTTCGGGGTGGATTCGGTTGGCGATGTTTCGGTGTCTGACATGATAAAACGGTCTGTAAGTTCTGCAAATGTAATCTGTCGGTTATTTTACACCCTCACTTTTCCCCTGTGGGCAAACTTGAGGGAAATTCCACCCAGCGTGGTGTTACCGACCGGGTTCGTAAAACATCGCTAAACCCTTATATTTAAAGCGGCTTATTTTACTCTACCCGTGGCATGGGATAAAATGGCATTATTCATCTAATTTAACGCGGCTTTAACGACAAGGTCGTCATTACTGGAACTTTCCATGCCACCACTGAGTTTCGAAGCCTATCTGAATCAAGCGCCCTATGCGTTTTTTCGATGGCAGAACACCGAAAACTGGCCGGTTATCTATGCTTCGGAAGCCACTGAACGACTGCTGGGCTATGCTGTTTCGGACTGGACGACTGGAAAGGTTCAATACGCCGACATCGTCCACCCGGAAGATCGACAACAGGTCATCGACGAGCTGAGCCAGGCCGCGGACGAAGGCCTGGAAAGCCTGATTCATGTACCTTATCGGTTGAAAACACAAGACGACCGCTGGATTTGGATTAAAGATCACACCCGAATCATCCGCGACGACCAAGGCCACGTCATCGAATACTACGGTTTCATCGAAGACCTGACCGACTTCCTCGCCTATAAAGCCCAGGCGAAAGCGACGCAACAAATCAACGACCAGATGAACAATGCTCTCGATCAGAGCAATCTCATTTCCCGCTCGGATCAATACGGCAGCATCACCTACGTTAACAACAATCTGCTGAACCTCACCGGCTACACCCGTGACGAGCTCATCGGCCAACCCCACAGCATCCTGCGTCATCCGGATACCCCGACCAATGTGTTCAAGGAAATGTGGCAAACGATTCAATCCAACCGGGTCTGGAAAGGCACTTTGAAAAACCGCAAGAAAAACGGCGAGCCCTACTATGTGGAAATGACATTAGTGCCGCTGGTAGATGATCAGGGACGGTTCATCGAATACCTCGCCATCCGCCACGAAGTCACGGCGCTGATCACCAAACAGATGGACTTGGAAACCGCCGTCAAAACCTCGCGTTTACTGAACATCCCGAACCGAGTGGCCTTGCTGGAAGCCATTGACACCCTCAAACACCCGCAACTGGCGTTGTTCGATCTGGACAATTTCAAGCAGGTCAACGAGTATTTCGGCCACCAGTTCGGCGACCAGATGCTCATCAGCACCCTGCTGCACCTTTTCCTTTATAAACCGCTCGACACTCACGTATACCACCTTGGTTCCGATCAATTGGTGCTGACCTCGGACGAACCGGACGCGAAGCGATTCGAGCAACAGATGATTCAGCTGCGAAACCGCTTGTCGAACCATAAGATCACCGTGCAATCGCAAGATATCTACATCAACCAAACCCTGGCCCTGAGTTTCGAACCGAAGGAAAACCTGCTGAACTCACTGGAAGTGGCGATGCGTCACGCCAAAAACACCCACCAAGACGTGTTGGTGTATTCGCCGGCTATCGACACCTATCAACAGCGTGCCGACAACCTCATGTGGTCGGAAAAACTGAACCAGGCCTTACTGGAAGACCGCATTACCACCTTCTTTCAGCCGATTCTGAACTTACGTAGCGGCCGCATCGAGAAACACGAAGCCCTGGTGCGCATGCTCGAACCGGACGACAAGGTGATTTCACCGTTTTTCTTTTTGGAAGTCTCCCAGCAGACCAAAAAATACCCGCTACTCTCGAAGCGGGTCGTCGCCAAGGCTTTCCAAGCCTTTAAGCGTTCCGAGCAAGCTTTTTCCATCAATATTTCCGCCACCGACATGACCAATCCGGATTACGTCGATTACCTGCTCAAACACGTTGAGCAATTCAGCCATCCGGAACGCATTACCCTGGAAATCCTCGAGTCCGAAGAAATCACCGACTTCGTCAAGGTGGAAAAGTTCATCGACCAACTGCGAGGGCTCGGCTGTAAAATCGCCATCGACGATTTTGGTGCCGGCTACGCCAATTTCGAGAACCTGCTGAAACTGCACGCCGACTTCATCAAAATCGACGGCTCACTGATCAAGCAACTGGCGGAAAATCAGGACGCCTACGACATCGTCGAGTCCATCGTCTCCTTCGCCAAGAAAAAAGACATCCAGACCATTGCCGAATTCGTCAGCAGTGCCGAGATTCTCGACGCCGTGAAACGCCTCGACATCGACTTCGCGCAAGGGTATTTCATTGGCGAACCCGCCAAAACCCCGGTTACGCTAGACAAGGTCTTATCCACGCCAAACAGAACATGATCAAAACCGCCAAGCCGGATTAAAAGTTAAACTACAAAATAATATTGATAATTATTATTATTTAGTATAGTATTTATAATTAAGTGAAATGACGCTTATTTTTGCGAGCGTTTTGCCGATCTCTGCTTTTTCTCTCCTAAGCATAAGAGCTGGGTCGGATTCATTTTGCTCCTCCTAGATTCGAGCGGCGTTTTCATGCGGCGCTCTTTTTTTCTAAATTATTCCCATTTTTACTCGGGCATCCACCTCCTCCTCAGGCGAAAGGTTCAATTTATCACCTTGCATTAACACAACTACCATAAGTTTAAGCATTGACGATACTCTAAGAAATGATTGCATTTCATTGACTTTTTTCGACGCTCCCATCATTGCTTGACGTCGTTTTTGATATAACGCCACCAACCGATTCCACTACTTCTCATCCAAGGTTTGGCGCATACGTTTGACACAACGGGCTTTCAGATCAATCAAATCCGCGCGTTTCTTTAGAACCTCGCGATTATAACCCTCAACCTCGGCATCCGTTGCACCCTCCAATACAGCATCATTAAATTCGGTATGGGTGTGGCATATTTCACTTTTTGTATGTTTGACAGTCCGGCAAGAGACATACTCGAGACCGTTAAAAGCCCCCACAGTAAAACGACATTCCCAAGTTTAAAGTTGCTAAACGAAAAAAACGGATCCGTTTTTCGATCAATTCTGTCATGGTTCATTCCTTATTTTAATAAGACCCTTATACGCGTCAAAGCACGAAATAAAGCCCTCCACCTATTTTTCACCCGCGGCCCTCAGCCTTTAAATCAAATAATCCAAAAAAATTTTTAACATTTTTTTAAATAATAGTATTGATAACAATTATCATTAATGATAGCATTCTCTAAAGATTACGATAAAACGAAACAACCAACCCCATTATGGCAAGACCATAAGGATTTAAAAAACATAAGGAAAAACACTTATGAAACGCAGCAGTTTTCTAAACCTGCTCCTAACCGCCGGACTTTTGTCTGCCTCCACCAACATTTATGCCGCCGAGCATGAAGTAAAAATGTTGAACTCCGGTGCGGACGGCATCATGGTCTTTGAACCGGGTTACCTGAAAATAGCACCGGGCGATACCGTTAATTTTATTGCCGTGGACGCTGGACACAACGCCATTTCGGAAGTCACGCCAGACGGATCAAAGTGGGAAGTCGGGTTCGATGGTGGCAAAGTCAAATTCGAACAGGAAGGCATCAATATTTATTACTGTTTACCGCATAAGTCCATGGCCATGTATGGAGTGATACAAGTTGGAAACGCCACCAATAAAGACGACGCTATGAAACAGGCCGACACCATTAAAGCTGGGTTCGCCATGAACCAAGGGCGTTTAAAAAAATACATGGCTGAAGTGAACTGACTTCTGCCGAACCAGTTTAAGCTGGCATTCACCTATCTCTCTCCTCGAAGATGCCGGCTTAATTTTCTTGCTCCTCCGCTTAGAGTAGTGCTCCTCACACTACTCATTTTTTAACCTTCACAATGGTTTAAAGGAGTCTTCATGTTGTTTTATGTGGCGCTCTACTACTATATCCATCTATTCCTAACCTGGGCCTGAAACCGTAATTTCCAGCCCAAATAACCGATTAAAAAGCGAGGTGATTCACCATGAAAAACGCTCACGTTTTTCCCACACATCCCAATCAAGCCAAACACCTGTTGAACGAAAACCGTCGACTGAAACAGGAACTGCAGGCCGCGAAACAAACCATCGCGGAATTAAGGGCACAGTATCAAGCCTTGGAAGAAGATTACCTACACGTTCTGGACAGCCAACAACCGCCGAACCTGAACGGTCGAAAAATCGCCTATGTCGGCGCATCTCCGGAACTGATCAAAGCCTACAAAGCCATTGTGCAACATTACCACGGCGAGCTCATCACTCCCGAAAGTGATCAAATTGAAGCCGTCTGCGAAGCGATTCAACAAGCCGACGAAGTCTTTTGCCCGGACGACTGTCCGAATCAAGCACTCTGCCACGCCGCACGTTCCAGTTGCACCGTGTTCAATAAACCTTTAAGAACCGTTGAAAACAGCTCCCCCAAAGTGTTGCAGGAAACGCTGTCGCACATCGAAATTGAAGTGACGCCATCCTGATTCGGATGGCAAAAATGATATGAAATGAAGACTGGCGTTAAGGCGTGTAGTAGAAGCCGTTATCCGGCAACTTACCCCCGACCAGGTCTGGTAAATTTTGCATCAACTGCCGGTAAAAGAACTCCAACTCCGCTTTTGCCTGTAAAGCCGGCACCACGTCAAACTTCGTGATTTCGATGGAATCCGCCACCGCTTCCGGCGTCAGCAACGCAATGTGTTTCGCCACCATCACTCCCGCCGCTTTCGGATTGTCCAGACACCATTGCATGGACTCGGCGTAGGCTTCATTAAACCGTTTCAGCAACGCCGGCTGTTCAAGCACACTTGGCATTGCCGTCATCCCGGCTTCGGGAACCTGCGCTTTGCGCTTAAATACCCGGCCCCACTCCGCCTGCAAATCGACACTGCGATACAGATCGGGCGCAATCACACTGATGGGAAACGATTTCGTTTTCCGTAATGCCATGGAAATGGCCGGCTCCGGCAAGAGAGCATGATCCACCCGACGCATGATCAACAACTGCATCGCATCCAATGGGTGCGGCGTATAACGCAGTTTAAAATCTTTTTTAGGGTCTAAGCCTTCCGCTTTCACCAATTGCTCAAACAGAATATCCGGCATATCCCCCCGGAACGGCATGGCAATTTCCTTGCCTTTGAAATCGGCTAAGGTCTTGAGATTATTGTCACGCGACACCATCCACAAAATGCCCCACACCGAAATATTCATCAGTTTCAAATCCACCCCTCGGTTGTACAGGTTGGCGGCCACATTGGAAGGCATGGCAATGAAATCGGCTTGAAAACTCCCTTTACCCAACGCCATCAACTTCAGTTGATCCGCACCGTTCCAGGGTTTAAATTCCACTACCTCGGCAAACTCTTTTAAAGCACCGGTTTCCACCATGTGAATCAAAGGGTTGGACACCCCGGCGAAGGGACCGGACAACACCAGTTTCGGCAATTTTTCCGCGGCCATCGTCATCATGGAAGCTGCCACCAATAATAAAGTGAGCGGCCAACGTACCCAGCTTTTGAACATCATATGATTTGTTCCTTATCCGTAAGCCGGCGACCTACTTCGCCGGCATATTTATCATCAACGTAGGGGTTAAAAACCGACTCTCACGCCAGCAAAATAATAGGTACCGACATTGGAACCGATGACTTTATCGACTTTTTGGTCAAGCACATTGTTGATCCCCCCGTACAAATCGATTTGCTTGCTTTCACCGAAGCGGTATCCGCCGGTCAAATTCGTCAAGGTATAAGGGTCGGTGTAATGACCTTGCGAGTCTTCAACGTAATATTGTTCGCCGGTATAGACAGCATAAGCACCCAATCGGAAACGACTGGTCACATCCCAATCCAAGCTCAATTCAACGACACGATCCGGGTTAAACTCCAATTGTTTGCCGGTATCTTTGTTTTCGGTACGCAACTCGGTCCAGAAAAACCGCCCTTTTAAATTGTTCAAGAACTGGTAACCGAGATTCAATTCCATCCCTTTGGTTTCGGCATCGCTCACATTCTGGAAAGTATAATAATCCGTCTTGTTTCCGGCCACGCTCACCTGCTGGATTTTATCGTTTATCTGGTTCAGGAAGGCCGTGACACTGTATGAGAAATCACTGGTCGCACCATTAACACCCAACTCATAACTTAAGGTTTTTTCCGGCTTCAAGTCATAAGCGTCCTTGCCCTGGCTGGTGTCCACTGTTTGTGCGCCTAAGAGCTGGCCCGCCGGCGTTTGTTTTTGAATATACAATTCGCGTAAATCCGGTACTCGGAAACCTTGCGCCACATTCACACGCGCATTCAAGAGCGGATGAAAATTTTTCAAAACGCCAAGGCGGAAAGTACTTTCGGAATCGGTTGAACTGTCATGATCCAGGCCATTTTGGTCGGTGTAAGCGGCCTGATCATATTGATCATAGCGTCCACCGGCGGTCAAAGACCAGGTATCGCTCAGAGTAAAATCGTCCTGCAAATAAATCGCCTGAGACGACACTCGGCGCGTGTCCATGTCGCTGGATTGGCTGAAGACGGTCGCTTCACGTTTTTCCTGGCGATATTCAACGCCACCGGTCAACAGATGGTTTTCCACCGGTGCCCAATTCGAACTCAATTCATAAGAAGTGACGTCCACATTGGCGTTCATGCCGTTGGAAGCCGACGCCGATTTGCTCGCATAACCAAAATCCTGATAGTGCTGCAACGTCGTGGTATTACGCTTAGTGTAATAAGAGCGATAAACGCGGAAATCAATGTCCAAATCATCGTTGACGAAATACTGAGCATCCACCGCCATATCATAACGTTCGTTTTCATCTTTAGAGTTCACTGGCACATCATAGGCCGGAATGGCATTACCTTTCATTTTATAACCCGTAGGATGATAGGTACCGCGATAGGAACCATAGCGTTCTTCGTCCATCCAGTACACTTCCGCTCCCACGGTCAAATCGTTGGAGACATCATATTCGCCTCGCCCCCCCACCGTCTTAACGGTCGCGTTCTCACGATAACTGACATCGACATCGTAACTGTCCTGAATATTATTCAGCGGTGCCGGGCGCGTGGACGGCTTGACCTGGTTTCCGGTGACGGTGGTATCCGTCTGTTCTTGCTCATAGTAAGCGCCGGAATCGGTGACCGACATAAAGAATTTACCGCGAAAATCACCCACACCGCCGCGCACATTGGCATTGACCTGTTTATTGGAGCCCTCACCTTCCCCATTGGCACCGCCGGACACACTCACATCCGCCACAAATGTATCCTTCGGCTGCTTGGTAATGATATTAATGACGCCGCCGACGGCATCCGCACCGTAAAGTGCCGACATAGGCCCTTTAACGATTTCGATGCGTTCAATCATGGCGGCCGGAAAACGATCCATATCGTAAGGATTGTTCACCTCACCCGCCAAGCGACGGCCATCCAGCAACCACAGGGTACCGGTCGTGCCTAGGCCGCGAATATTCACCGAACTTTTCGAAGCCGAACTGCCGGATGGAAAAGTGCCATATTGCAATACCAGGCCTGGTGTATTTTGGAACACATCTTTTAAGGTGATGGCCCCCATCTTCTCGATGTCATCCTCGGTAACGACGTCCACCGACGCCGTAACCTTATCAATCGATTTCTCGGTTTTTGTCGCGGAAATAACCACAGTTTCAAGCTTTGTCTCGGCCTTTGAGCGTTCTTCAGCCCATACAGGGGCGGCATACGCCGCCCACATGGCTGAAGAAAGTAAAATCGTCTGTTCTTTCAGTTTCATTTTGGTTCCTAATTTAACTTTCACCAGGCAACCAACCTCATCAATTCCTTTTAATTAGCGAACGATGCCTGAAATGGGTTTTATTCGTTTTGAATGTCGAAAAGCGCCTAAAATAGGTCGCCAAAGCGATATCAGCATTCTATTATAGAACATAATTATAAACAATAATTATTATCATTAAGATTATTAAACTCCACCTATTTAGTTTTTAAATGGCATCAATCATGTTTACAGTTATGCTAATATTTTCGCCATTCCCGTTACGAAAACCGCATCATGAACGCACTTGCACAAATCTTAAAAGAATTTCCTCGTTACCTTTGGAGCGGCTGGGGCGCTCTGGCGAGTATCTTTCTGTTTCTGGCACTTTGGGATCTCGGTCATCAATTCAACGGCAGCTTGATTCTGCCCTCCCCGAGAGAAACGCTTCTTACCCTGTGGCAGATGGTGCAGTCGCCCGAACTTTGGCAGTCACTCTGGATTACCGTTCAACGTGCCCTTTGGGGATTCGGCATCGCCTTATTGCTGGGCACGTCACTCGGGATGCTTGCCGGCACTTTTGTAACGGCCGCCATGATGAGCCGCCCTTTGATTACCATTATCATGGGCGTCCCGCCGATTGCATGGATTGTCTTGGCGATGCTCTGGTTCGGTATGACCGATGAAAGTGTGATTTTCACCGTCGTCATTGCTGCCTTCCCGATTATCTTCATCGGCGCATTACAAGGCACACGGACACTGGAAGGCGATTTATTGGAAATGAGCGACAGCTTCCAACCGCCGTTTTGGATGAAACTCACCGACCTGGTATTTCCGCACCTGTTTTCCTATGTATTTCCGGCTTGGATTTCGGCTTTGGGCATGAGTTGGAAAATTGTCGTCATGGCCGAACTACTCACCACACCGGACGGCATCGGTGCGGACCTGGCGGTGGCACGCAGCCATTTCAACTCTGCCGATGCCATGGCGTTGATTACCGTGATGGTGCTGGTATTACTGGTCGTCGAATATTTATTGCTGGAACCGATTAAACGAGAGGTGGAACAATGGCGCAACTGAACGTATCCCACCTCAGTCACCGCTTCGGCCCGACCGACATTCTGGCCGACATCCACTTCTCGTTACGGCAAGGCGAAGTGGTTTCGATTGTCGGCCCAAGCGGCGGTGGTAAAACCACTCTACTGCATCTTTGCAGCGGCTTATTGGAAGTGGAAAACGGACATATTGACAATGAATTTTCCTCCCAGGCTTTTGCCTTTCAGGAAGCCCGTTTACTGCCTTGGAAAACCACTTTGGATAACATCGCTTTCGGCTTGAAAGCCCGCGGTTTTTCGCGCCAGGAACGGTATAAAAAAGCCCGCCGCATCGCATTGGAGTTCGGTTTAAAAATCAGCGACCTGGACAAATTCCCGAAAGACCTCAGCGGCGGCATGCGCCAACGCGTCTCTTTTGCCCGCGCCTTGGTGCTGAAACCGGAAATTCTGTTTTTGGACGAACCCTTTTCCGCGCTCGACATTGGCTTGAAACAAGAACTGCAATCAATTTTGATTGAACAAGTTACCCAACACAACCTGTCGGTTCTGTTCGTCACTCACGACTTAGCCGAAGCCATTAAACTCAGCCATCGCATACTGGTGCTGGGTCATTCACCGGGTCGCATCGTCTGCCAAATCGAACTGACCACATCCTTGAACACACGCACGGATGATGATATCCATAAGGGACTGCGTCAATTGCTGAGTGACCCCTGCATTATCGACACCTTTGAACTCAACATCACCCAGCGAGGGAAACAAACTGCATGAACTGGCTTTCCTCTTCCCGTTTTAATGACTTTCTCACCAGCCTGACCGGACCGGCAAACCATCCAAAACCAATTTTCGCCTACGGTTTTCGGCCATTTTTCTGGTTGGTTCCTTGGGGGCTGACCTTGAATGCCTTCTTGTGGGTAGCGTTTTGGATCGGCTGGTGGCCGGTGTCGTTTCCCTCTTCGCCGCTGAATTGGCATATTTATGAACTGTTGTTCGGCATCACTTCCGGCATGATGGCCGCTTTCATTATGACGGCTGTACCGGAATTTTTCGACGGCACACCGCCCGTGAACGGACGAACCTTATTCGGACTCGTCGCACTCTGGCTAGCCGGACGCCTAGCCTTTTGGGGAATGGATGTCATTGGTGTCTATGGCGTCGCCATTATTCATCTGGCTTTTCTACCTTATGTGCTTTGGCTGGTCGGGAAACCGATCCTCACAGACCCGCTGAAACGACAATGGGGGCTTGCGCTCGCCTACGGACTAATCATTGTCTGCCAGGCCCTGTTTTTTGCCGCCGAAGCCGAATGGGTTCCACTGTCGAGTTTTGCCGTCCTGCAAGCCTCCATCGGTGCATTTATGATTTTGGTTTTGGTCGCCGTGCGTCGCATCGCCACCCAATCCATTAATGAATGGTTTGCACAGGAACACATTGACGAGCGTTTCTTGGCCAGACCGCCCGCTTATAATCTGGCCATATTCAGCCTTTCGGTCGCGACCTTAACGGAACTGTTGTTTCCCGGCAATTCCGCCCAGGCCTGGTTGAATCTGGCGGTCATGGCCGCTCTGTTCAACACCTTGAATGATTTTTTCCGAACCGACACCTTCATTCTCAAATTCCCGACGGTTTGGCCGATTATGATTCTATTGACGTTATTTGGTGCCGGATACGGTCTTATGGGATGGGATGCGTTGCAAGAAAACGTTCAAATATCCGCTCATTTCCGACATTTTTTGACTATGGGCGCACTGGGTCTGGCTTACTTTATCGTTTTAATGGTTGTCAGCCACATTCACACTGGCCGTCCGCTCACCCGGCTCGGCTGGCTAAAAATGGGCGTGGTACTGATTACCGCCGCCACGCTGATTCGCGGCCTCTTGATTCCGGCGTTTCCTGAGATGCAAAACGGGCTGTACGTACTGGCGGGATTACTTTGGACAGGTGCCTTTATCGGCTATTGGTGGCGTTATCACACTTGGCTCACCCAACCCAGAGCCGACGGCCTGCCGGGTTAGAAAATCTCGGAGGTTGGAGAAGCTCTGTTAGGGAGGGGAGCCTTTAAGTTAATCTAGAGTTTTTTTAAAAGCACTAGGCCTGGTCAGAACCCGATGAATAATGTCCGAAAAGGATTGACCGCTGGTGGCGTCCCCGCAATTAATGTTGCTATCCACACCCCGTCGACTAAGCTGCACAATGAGGAAGTTTCGATCATTTTCCGAACGGTTCGGCCCGCCACCATGCAACAACATCGGATGAATCCAAACAGCATCTCCAGGCACCATGTCTAACCAAAACGGTGCTCCGAGAGCCTCCAGCTCGGATCGAATCGGCAATGAAGTGGTGCGACGGTGACTGCCTGGAAAAACCCCTAAGGTGCCGTTTTCTTCTCGACTAACATCCAACGGAATCAAAACCCGCAAAAAAGCATCACCGTTCTGAGACGAAATATAGCGATTACCCATATCACGATGCCAATTCATATTCGGCCCGATACGCGGCGCTTTACGCGTTAAATTCGAAAAATCATAAACCAGATCGCCTACCGAACATTCCAGTAAACTAGCGGTCAAGGCCTGCAGAGCTGACAAACCAATCACATCAAAAGCACGTGGAAAATAACGATGCAAATCTCCTAGAATGAACAGCTCCTCCTGCTCGGAAGGTGTTAACGAACCCCCCGGGGTTCGAGAGGCATCCAACTCACCCAGCACAACAAAATCCTGACGACTTGCACCGGATTCGACAAAGTCACGAGGCGACCATTCCGCCAGAAATTCGTCCCATGCCCGACGAACAGCCAGAATTTTTTCAACAGGGAAACACTTGCGGATAAGACAAAACCCATCCGATTCGAAATCATCCTGAGAGCCGATCACGCCGGAATCACCATCGGCCAGCCTTTGGGGTGGGGCGTGACTTTCACCGGATACCCATAGACATCCGTGATGCGCTCTTCTTGCAACACCTCATCCACCGTTCCCTGACTGACGATTTCCCCTTGGTTCATCAACACCAGACGGTCCGAATACTGTGAGGCCAAATTTAAATCGTGCAACACCATAATCGCGGCGATGCGATGCGTTTTCACCACCTCGGTCACGACTTCAAACACCTGGTGCTGATGCGCCAAATCCAAGCTGGAGGTGCATTCGTCCAGAAACAGATAACGATTGCGGTCGTCGGCTTTATGGGTAATCTGGGCAATAACCCGTGACAATTGCACGCGTTGCTGCTCGCCGCCGGACAGCGTCAGATAATTGCGGTCTTTCAAATGGGTCACATCGAACATCGCCAAGGCGCGTTCGACGTAGGCGGCACGTTCGTAATGCGACACCGCCGTCAGCAAACTCATTTCAATGACTTCCGACACCAGAAACGGAAAGTCCAACTGAACCGACTGCGGCATGACCGCCCGATAATTGGCGAGTTCCGGCACCGAATATTCTTTCAGTTTGCGCCCTTCCAGCATCACCTGATTCAGACCATCCGAAATGTCGCCGCTCAGGCTTTTCATCAAGGTGGATTTCCCAGCGCCGTTCGGCCCGAGAATCGACACGATGGAACCGGGCTCGATCATCAAATCGATGTGCTTGAGAATCGACTGCCCTTGCAAGGTAATGTTTAAATGTTCGGTAATCAGCATAATCGTCCTTTAAAATCCAACACGTGATCGACGTTGAATTAACAGCCACAGGAAGAAAGGCCCGCCAATGGCCGACATGACAATGCCAATCGGCAGTTCCGCCGGCGACAGGACCGTGCGCGCGAACATATCCGACGCCACCACCAGAATCGCCCCGACCAAAGCACTGCCCGGCAAGACCCAACGATGATCCGGCCCCAATATCAGTCGCACGATGTGCGGTGCCACCAGGCCAACGAAACCGATCACGCCGCTGACCGACACCGCCGCGCCGACCGATAAGGCGGTGAGTGCAATCACCCCCCACTTCAATTGTTTGACGTTGAACCCCATATGCGAGGTCACCGCCTCACCCATCAAAAAGGCATTCAGTGGACGAGCGAAATACGGCAAGATCACCACAGCGACCAGAATAGGAACCGTCGCAATGGCCAGATCTTGCCAAGAAGCACTGGCCACAGACCCCATAGTCCAAAACGTCAGGGTGCGCAACTCCTCATCGGTGGCGAAATACGTCAGAATACCGGTGGTAGAACCGGCGATGGCGTTGATGGCAATCCCCGTCAACAGCATCAAACCGACATCGGTACGACCGTTTTTAGTCGCCACGCGGTAAATCAGCCAAGTCACAAAAAGGCCACCCAAAAAGGCCGCTATTGGCAACGCAAAAAAGCCCCAAAAAACCACCCACTGACTCAGAAAGGAACTGCCGAGGACAATCACCGTCACCGCCGCTAAAGCCGCGCCACTGGAAACACCTACCAAGCCTGGATCCGCCAGCGGATTGCGAAAAAGCCCCTGCATCGCTGCCCCGGCAACGGCAAGCCCAGCGCCAACCAATAAACCAAGCAATAAACGCGGCAAACGGATTTCATTCACCACTAAAGCGGTTTGAAAATCGTCCTGCCAACCGCCTAATGCAGAAATAACCTGTAGGCTGTCGACCGAAATGGCCCCTACAGTAAGCGAATACAGACTCACAATCAATGTCAGAAATGCCAACATAAAAAGCGCCAAAACTGGCGAGTTCATCAACCTCACAAATTTTCCTTTTTCTAAACAAGTCTTAAAGACCTTTGCATCCTAGGAACCTAAGCACAAAACAGAGATACCGAACAAACTATAAAAACCACCGTGTGTCCGTTATACAGTCAGCCACTATGATTCACTACGTTTTTACAATCCAACCAGCCAGTTTAAGGGGCCTGTCACGCCTTATTTGTGCAAAACCTCTTTATATAACAAAAACCTTCATTTGCGATTTCAGTCTTGCTGACAACCACATTAACATCTTTAACATAATTAAATTATTCGGTCGGATAAACTTGTTGCACCAAAGATTCAATCGCTTCACCGAGCCGAGGGCCAAAGGTTAAAAAACCATCGTCCATCACCACAAGACGCTTATGCTTACCCGCTTCGGTCATTTGAATCGCAGGCGCATTCAGCATCTCATCTTTGCCGCCTGCTGAACTGACGCCATGCTTCATCGTTAACAAATAATCCGGATTATACTGTACGGCGGCTTCCGCCGTCAGTGGCTTATAACCGTTGAACTGCTCGGCTGCCGGGTTCACAATACCGGCCAATTGCATCATATTGTCCGCTCGGCTGTGCTTTCCGGCCACCATCATATTACCGCCGCGCATATTCAACACGAAAAGCGCCTTAGCCGGTTTTCCTTGTTGTTTAACCGTTTTTTCGACATAAACCCTAGCATCCTCAACCGACTTTCGAACTTTCGCCGCCAATTGCTCACCGGCTGTCTGAGCATCAAGCACCTCGGCGATTTGCTTAATTTTAGCCTCTACACCTTCCGGCGTATAGACGTTGTCAACGATTTCAACATGCACTCCGGCGTCTTGCAAACGGGTCAGGACATTTTGCGGTTTGGCATCTTTTGTCGCCAGCACCAGCGTCGGCTTCAACGACAAAATGCCTTCTGCCGATAACTGGCGCATGTAACCGACACTTGGCAGCTTGGCCGCCTCTTCTGGGTAAGTGGTGGTGATGTCACGCCCAACCATCAAATCCCCTTTTCCCAACGCATAGACGATTTCGGAAATGGAACCGTCAATCGCCACCACCCGCGGCTTTTCAGCGGCATGCGCTGTGCCGGTCATCAGCCACAACAAGGCCAACATGGCATAAGCGGTGAATACGCCACCCAACACCAAAAACGGCCAGGCCTGGCGGTTTTCCGCCATTGTCACACGCGATAACATTTGTGGTTTCATACGGCCACCTCTTCTAATTTCAAAGATTTCAAAAAGCTTTCCCAGCGCCCGGTCATCTGAGACGAACGCGCTTCAGGGTGCAAATACACCATCATCACCGCTTTGTCGTCGGCGTCGAACAACTCCATCGAGGCCACCGGCTTGGCATCGGTTTGCTTGTAAACCAACCAGGCCTCGGTCACCAGTTCTAAATTGGCGTGCATATTGAACTTGGGATCCAGCACATTGAACCAAGGCCCCATTTCCATCAATTTATGCACCGTACCATTATGAATTTGCGTGGCACTGCCATTCGGCACGAACATCAATAACGGCCAACTTTCCTCGGCCGCTTGCTCAAGCAGGGATTTCAAGGCATCCTTTTGCAAGGCCATGGCATTGTCACCCAAATGACGATAAGCCTGGGGGCGCGTCAGACCGTAAGCTTTGAGCAAGGCATTGACGTGGTGGGCGCTTTCCAACGCTTGCCAATCTTTTTGAATCGCCTCGGTTTCCACCTTCGGCATGGCCGACGGTCCGGAAGATGGTTTGGTGCGAACACTCATCTGCTCAAAACCGTCCTCCGTGCGATATTCCGCCACCAAATCGTCGTAAACGGTTTGGTCGGACGCATCGGTCATGTAGATTTTGTGGGCCGCCTGGCCGTAAGCATCGAAAAACTGCAAACTCCGACGCCCGTTTTCATCCACCGCAAAACCGTATTTCCAAGCCGTGACCTTCAAACGCAAGTCCATTTCCGGGTCGGTGAAAATCACATGGTTGTGCTTAACCACTGGGTTACGATAAACGCCGTGATGTTCCAGCACCACCGCATCATTACGCGTCAGCGCCATGACTTGGCCGGCACGATGCAATGCCTGCAGAATCGAGACGAACGCATCCCGATCCAACATCACCGAAGTGTCTCCACAAGATAACGCTACATATTCCGCTTCACTAACGCCCAGCCGCTTGGCGGCTTCCCGCGCTCTTGGCGGTTTATCGCCCGCCAGAAGCTCGGATTTTTTACGTTGTAATTCCGCCAAATTCGACATTACTCAAGCACCTCTTCATAACGGATATATAGATTTCCGCTGGCGAGGGAACCATCGGAACCATAATTACTGACCACTTGCGCTTTGTAATAACGATCGCCATCCTTAAACAGATAAACGGCAAACGTTGGCCACATATCATGATTATCACCACCGACTCCATATTCGAAAGCCCCGTAAGTTCCCGGGCTAGTCATCGGTCCAGAGGCAGAATCACCAAAATATTTATAGACTTGATTGGTATCCGATGGATCCGTCACAGCATCTACATTCGCCACTTGCAGGGCACTGCCGACTCCGGCATCACCATCCCCAGAAACGCCACCGTTTACAAAAATTTCGGTCGAATACCCCACACGCTCAAGCTTCAAGTCCCAACCATCCATTTCGGTTGTGCTACTCGTGTTAGTTTCCATATTCCAATACACGGTGCCACCAGAAGAATCTAAAGGACCGGTCGAAACGGCCGTTTGAAAAGTTTGCGTATTGTTATCCCATAATTCACTATCAAAAGTGATACCGTTGGCATCATAAGCGGTCGCCTTTAAACGGGTATAAGCATAGTTTCCGTTACCGTCATCTGTTGAAGAACGTACGATCCATCCGTTAGAATCATCCGTATTGACCGTTATCACATGGGTACTGGAATCATAGGTGTACCAATCTTTGAACTGAGACGTGGCGCCATCCGTACTGAAATCGGTACAGGATGTTCGAGTCACCGCATTGAAATCGGCAATTGTGTTATCTTTATTCAACGCCATAAATTCATCTTTAACCGCGTCTCCGTTTCCATCGTACAACTCGTCATATTGTTTAGCGATACAGGCTTCAATACCGTCATCACTATTGATGGAAAACCCAACATATTTTTGATAAGCCATTTGCCAAGGATCCGCTTCGGAAACAGTATGACCAGAAGCCAAATCCAAATAGGCTGCCGAAGCCGAATCGGTCGCATCCAATGGAGCATAAGACGCCGTATCCGAAACGGGAGAACCCCCATCATCGGAAGATCCAGATGACGAGCTGCCGCCGCACCCCGTCAAAGTTAGCATCATGGAGGCGAGAATCGATAAACCTGTTTTCGTGTATTGCATCTTTAAAACTCCTTTTTCATTTAACTGTCTTGCGTGAACGGTCAGTCTTCATACTGAAAACGAACCCCTAAATAAAAATAGCGACCGGCTTCCGGTCGGAAGTCGGTTCCATCGAATTTGCGCTGTACGTCGGTTAAATTGTCGATTCCGCCATACAGCCGCCAATCTTGATTAATGTCGTAATTCACAATGGCATCCCAGGTGGTGAAGCCAGGTGAAACCGTGTTATTAGCTTCATCCAGATACTGGTCTGACTCATAATTCATCTTCACGGTTACCGTCACCACTTTCCATAAATAGGTGTCCAACCCCAACTTCGCTTCGTGCTCAGGGCGCTCGACCAACACTTTTTTCGTATCGACATCGCGTGCATTGAGGTAGTTGTAGCTGGCATCCAAACGGAAATAGGAACCCAACGGTTTTCTGAACACAACTTCAACGCCTTCCGTCATGGCTTTTTCGATATTTTGATATTCATAAACCGCCGCGCCATTCGGGCCGACCTTATTCGGGTTAAGCGCTTCGGCAATCAGATCATCGATGTCATTGTGAAATAGACTGACGCCCAAACTGCCATCGTCGGGAAACACCCATTCCAGCCCGAGTTGATAACTGATGGAACTTTCAGGTTTTAAATCCTTATTCCCCTGTACCACATAACCAAGCTGGCTATGATCAAACAGGTAATAAAGCTCTTTAAGATTCGGAGTGCGGTAACCGTTACCGACACCGGCTCGAATATTGACCCGGCCGGGTAACCAGTCTTGGCGGCTGTACATGGCGTTCAACATCGGCGCGAGATGCGAACCGTCACGGGAGTCATTGTGAAAACGAGCACCGGGCAGCACTTCAAGGTTCGGGGTCACAAACCAACTGTCCTGAGCAAAAACCGACGTTGACTCTTTGGTCTCATCCGCCACTTCCTGAGTACCGGTCGAAAGGTTTTTGACGTCCATATAGTCATATTGAAATTCGGCCCCTACCGTGACCAAATGCGAATCGCCAAATGGCATATCCAATTGCGCCGCGGCCTCGGAGTGGTCGGTAAAGGTTTTACGATGGGAGGCTTTATTAGAGTCATTATCGAAGCCTTCCCACATCGCGCGAACCTTCCAGTTCCAATCATTTTTCAGACGTTGTTCGACCACTGTAGCGATATTAGTCACTTGGGTTTTATCACGATACTCATCCGTCGTATTCCCCACACCGGGAACATAATCGTTAACTAAGGTAGCCGCATCTTCATCGAAATACCGCGGCATCAGAGTGACCTTTAAATCGTTGTCGAACGCATATTGAAACTTGCCGGAAACCGTATTTTTATGACCATTCCAGCCTTGAGTCGACTCGCCTGCGGTGTCGGGCGCTTTAAAACCGTCCGACTCGGTCAAGTCGGCAATGACCTGGCCATACCATTTGTCTTGTTTGGTCGACACTTCAAAATTGCCGTGTTTTTTTGCAAGCGGATTATCCTTTTCGCTTTGCTCTCCCCAGTTCCCGCCCGACACATCCGCACTCACGCGAAAATTCGCCGTCGGTTCTCGGGTAATGACATTGACCACCCCGCCCATCGCAGAAGTGCCGTACAAAGCCGAGGTCGCCCCTTTAATGATTTCAATGCGCTCCACGTCTCCAATCGCCACCTGAGTCACATCCACCGTGGAGCCCGTGCTGGGTGACACCGGATTGCCGTCCACCAGAATCAAAACCCGATCCGGATCGAACCCTTGAATCCAAACCCCTTTACCGGTCTTGCCATGAATCGGCTTGAGTTGAACGCCGGGCACATACTTCAAGGCTTCCGCCAAATTCTGAGCATGGGTTTTCTCGATGTCATCCCGCGTCACCACCGTGGTTTGGACCGGCACCTCATCCAAACGTCTGGGGGTTTTGGTGGCGGTTGTCACCTGAACGGTCTCCAGACTGGTTTCACCGGATGGCTTCGCCGGTTCCGCCCAAACAACCTGCGAAAACGCAGACAAACACATCGCGGGAAGCAGCAAACCGCCATTTCGAATCGCGGCTTTATAGAAAAATGCACGAGTGCATTGATTGAATTTCATCATTGGATTTCAAACTTCTTGCTTTAGATTTAAACTTAAATAATATCCAAGTCATTATTGATAACTATTTTCATTCTCTTTATAATTAACCAACTGTCAAGATGAAATTGATAAAAAAATTTGAGTGATTTTTCGAGCGACTGATTGCACAATGTCCATCAGGCAAGGCTGACGCGTCACTTAGCGACAACCAAAATTCAATGCGGAGAAGACGATGAGTACAGAAACAAAGAAACCTTTAAGCAGCATCTACAATGAATTCAACCGATTCATCGATAGCCACCAAAGCGTGGTCATGGCCACCATCAACAAAGCCGCAGAGCCGGAAGCCAGCTATGCTCCAGTGATGCGCCACGATGGTCATTTTTACGTTTACATCTCGGAACTGTCGAACCACACCTTTAATCTGATGGAAGACCCACAAGCCAGTTTGCTGTTCATCGAGCCCGAAAACGACGCCAAACACCTGTTCGCCCGCAAGCGCGCCACTCTGAAGGCTACGGCCAAGCACATTCAACGCTCGGAAGCGGAATGGGAAAGCATTATGGATAAACTGGAAGAGAAATTCGGTGAGATTATCAAAATGCTCAAGCCGCTGGAAGATTTCCACCTGTTCGAATTGACCCCGCTCTCAGCCGGGTATGTGCGCGGTTTCGCTCAGGCGTATAAGTTGGAAGGCGAAGACCTATCGGATGTTACCCACCTCAACGAAGGCGGGCACGGGAAAAGTAAAAAAAATGATAACGAATCTTGAAAAGATTAAATTATTGAAAAATCAATAAGTTAATACTTTTCAATTTGCGTTCACAAGTACACTTAATCTAGAATGAAACACTTAAACACATCCAAAGAATATGGAAAAACCGGGAGAAAGCATCATGTTAAAACCTGAAATAGCCGAACTGCTTAATAAGCAAGTCAATGCCGAATTTTATGCATCCAACATTTACCTTCAATTGAGCGCTTGGTGTGAAGACAATGGATTGGAAGGGGCCGCCAAGTTTTTCCGTGGCCACAGCCTGGAAGAACGCACCCACATGGATAAAATCTTTGATTACATGGCCGAGTGCAGTGCACCGGTAACCCTGGAAGCCATTCCGGCCCCGCCAAACAGCTTCGACAACCTCATGGAAGTCATCAATGCGGCTTACCAGCATGAATTGAAAGTCACCGCCATGATCCACGACATTGCCAATGCGGCCTTTGATATCAAAGACTACACCACCTTCAACTTCATCGAATGGTTCATTGCCGAACAACACGAAGAAGAAGTCCTGTTCGGAAAAATCCTATCCAAAGCGGAAATGCTGGGCTTTACCGGCCAAGCCGGCCAGCAATTGCACATCATGGACAACTACCTGCGCTTCATCAAAGAATAAACCGCAGCCACACCGAAAACGGCCAGGCCTGGCCGTTTTTGTCTTTGCGCCACATCTTTTTTCCACCCGACACCATTACGCCGCCTCGCCGGTTTCCGCTATACTGTCTACATTGACAACAACATCCGATCCGTCATGAAAAACCTACGTTCGATTACCACCGTTGATACCCTGTCGAAAAACGACTTCCTCACCCACTTCAAACACCCTGAAGTTCCGGTCAAGTTCGAACACCTCTCTGACGATTGGCCCGCTCGGAAGAAGTGGTCCATTGACTATTTCAAAAAAGTCGCTGGCGATCGAATCGTGCCGTTATACGACAGCCAACCCTCCAAAAACCGTAAACACCAACATGCACCGGCCGCACAGATGCCGTTGGCCGACTATCTGGACAGGCTGCAAGCCGGCGAAAACGATTTGCGCCTGTTTTTTTACAACATTCTGCAAGAAGTACCGGAACTGACCCGGGATTTCGACTACCCGGACATCGGCCTGCCGTTTTTCCGCAAACTGCCGGTGCTGTTTATGGGTGGCACCGGCGCCAAGGTGCAAATGCACTACGACATCGATTTGGCCGATATTTTCCTGTGCCACTTCGGCGGCAAAAAGAAAGTCATGCTGTTTCCGCCCGACCAAACGCCTTATATGTACAAGGTACCCTTTTCGTTCAGCAGCCTGTTCGACGTCGATTACCGCACACCGGACATCGAAAAATACCCGGCGCTGCAATACTTGCAAGGCTATGAAACCGAATTGAACCACGGCGATATCCTGTATATTCCGCCCGGCTGGTGGCATTACATTGAATACGAAGAACTCAGTTTTTCCATGGCGTTACGCGCCTTTCCACGCCGCCCGAAAAACCTCGCGATTATGCTGAAAAACTTACTGTGGACCCGCAGCATCGAAGGCCTGATGCGTAAAACCATCGGCCAAGCCTGGAACGACCGCAACGAAAAACGCGCGGTGCAGAATACCCATCGTTATCTCGCCAAACACCACACCTCCCCAAAAGGATGACGCCATGCGCCCCTTCTACACGGTCATTTTAATGCTTGCCACCTTCACGGTTTCAGCGGCCGATGAAGCCCCTCAAATTCAAGGTCAGCTGTCCATTGACCCGGACAATATCAGCGGCCTGGTCATCACCGACCGCTTCATGGCGCTGGCCACCGACGAAGGCACTGCCCTGCAAATCCTACCGAAACGCAACGGCGTTTATCTGGCGGAACCGCCCGGTAAACTCACCCTCACCAAATCGTCGGATGAACTGGATCTGGAAGGCCTGGCCTGGCGAAAACCCTATCTTTACGCCATCGGCTCCCATTCCAAAAAGCGCAAGAAAATCAAACCCGGTGCCTCGGACAAAAAGAATCTGAAGCGTCTCACGCCCATTTACGACGAACCGTCACGCAACGTCCTGTTTCAAATTCGGCTGAACGATGACTTGCAAGCCACCTCGGTTCGAAAGCACTCATTAATGCCCCTTATTCAAAATAACAAAATGCTCGCCCCCTTCAGCGCTTTGCCGAGCAAAGAAAACGGCATCGACATTGAAGGCCTAGCCGTCACGAAGCAACATCTCTACGTCGGTTTTCGCGGTCCGGTATTTCGGGGCAACCTCGCCGCCGTCTTGAAACTGGATTTGGAAGCAAACACCTTTGAACTGAGCGATCCGAAACTACGGTTGGTGAATTTAAACGGTCTGGGGATTCGAGACATGGTGGCCGACGACACCCAGCTTTATCTGCTGTCCGGTCCGGTCAATGAAGTGCCGAACCGCTATCAGGTGCACGTTTGGAACGGCAAACCCCGTTTTCGGCATGGCCGCCACGGCTAACGCTGGAAAGTCCAAAAGGCAAACCGGAAGGCTTGGTGGTGCAGAAACAACCGAAATCACCAGGTCTGGTGATTTTCATTGCGCAAGACGGTTTATTGAACGGCAGTTTAAAACGCTACGAATCAACACTGAAATAAACCGAAAGCTTTAAATTTCGAACCCAACCACCAAGGAAGCGAAACGAAACGCCTCCTCCGGTTGGTCACGATAAAATTGTCCAAACACCGAACCGGCAAACAGCACATAAAAACCATCCCAGGCAATCGCCCCACCATATTGACCGGACGGAATCAAGTAGTTGGCCGGTTTCAAACCGGTGTCGTCGTCGGTAAACAAGCGACCGTCACGAAACACATTGTAGATTTGATATTGAACCGACATATCGACAAACACGAACCAGCCAAACTCCTTTCCGACATTCATCACATGATTGAAGGTGTTAAAACTCATCACCGGTCTCGCACCATCGCCATAATAAACGCCCACCCCTGCATTCAAATTGGTTTCCGGTGAACCGACCATCGCGGAAAAGGAACGGTACATCTGAAAATGTGGTTCAAGCTGAGGGTCAAACAAAAAATGCTGGTTATCGAAACCGATTTGCAACGTCGGTTGATTGGGCAGTTGATTGTCCCAACCGGAGGCATTGGAATTACCGATAACGGAGTGAATGCCGTCCTGAATCTCGCGTCCGCCACTGGCCGGGCCCAGCCAACCTACGCTGAAGCTCAACAAAGATTGATGACGGCCGTAATGATAAAATCGCCGCCAATCGAAATGGGTCCAAGCGGTGTTCCCCGCGCTTTCCAATCCCGAATCGGTGCGTTTTTCCAACGTAAAAATTTGAGTGGAAAGTTCCAGTTGATCGGTCTGCTGGAAGAGCCGTTCATCCTTTTTGGGCAAAGCGGCTTTTTCAATCGGATCAATCAACCAGTTCACCAGGCCAATGCCGTTTTCATCGGTCCAACGGACATTCAAGCCCCCGGTATATTGCCGGTCGGTGCCATAGACAATGTCGTTATCCGCTTGAAATGATAACTCCGAAGCCAATACCGGCAGAGCCGCCATCAACATTGAAAAACCGAACAGAAGGAATTTCAAGCGCTTCAAACAGCGTTCTGCTACACATACCGAATGATCCAGACGAGCTTTCCTAGCCAAGAGAAGCGTCTCCCAATAAAAAAATGTTACTAAATTGTAACACCCATTACTCCAGTACCGAAAGACCTTCACCCTCGATACCGGAATGGCTTTACAGCAAATTCGGTAAATTTTTGTACAGAATAAACAGCCCGATCAACACCAGGAACACCGAGAAAATTTGCTTCAGCAATCCCTGGTCCACTCGGCTGCTGACCTTGTGCCCCAGCCAGCCTCCGACAATCCCGATGAGCGAGAATAAACCAATGACGTGCCAATCAATGCTTAACTGCAACGCACTTAGCACATTCAGATATTCGTAGAAACCGACAAACGACTTGGCGGCAATAATCACCAAACTGGTGCCCACCGCCAGACGCATCGACAAGCCACCAAGCAGCACCAACGCCGGAATAATCAAAAAGCCGCCGCCGACACCGACCAGACCGGTCACCCCGCCGACCAGCAAACCGTCAATCGCAATTTTATACACCGCGCGTTCCTGTGTCGGGGTGTCGTCTTCAAGTTTGACCGGACGGAACATCAAATAGGCCGCTGTCAGCAGCAAGACCGAGAAAATCAGCATCTGCACCGCATCGGAAACATAATGTGCACCATAGGCCCCCAGGTAAGCCCCCAGCATCCCCGGCAAACCAAACACCACCACGGTTCGCCATTTCACCAAACCCTGGCGCGCATAAGGTAAGACAGAGAAGACACTGATAATCCCGACAATCATCAAAGAACCGGCAATGGCCACCTTCGGGTCCTGCCCCACCAGATATATCAGTACCGGCACGGTCAAAATCGAACCACCCGAACCGAGCAGCCCCAAACTCACACCAATCAGTAATGCACCTATCCAAGCTAGTATCATTTGGCTTTCCTTTTTAGATATACACCGCTTTCAATATGATGGGTGTAAGGGAATTGATCAAACAGAGCGGTTTCGACCACGTCATGAGTACGGCCAATGTCCGCCAAATCCCGCGCCAGGGTTTCCGGGTTACAGGAGATATACAGAATATGCTCAAACTCCGTCACCATTTTGCGCGTCAAATCGTCCAGCCCCGATCGCGGCGGGTCCACGAAAATGGTATTAAAGTCATACGACTTCAAATCCACATCCTTAAGACGAAAAAAGGCCCGCTGGCCTTCCAGTGCGGCGGAAATTTCTTCCGCCGCCATTTTCACAACCCGCACATTGTCCGTGCGGTTCGCGTCAATATTGAATTCCGCCGACGCCACCGAAGTTTTGGAAATCTCCGTCGCCAACACTTGATTGAAATGCGACGCCAGCGCAATCGAAAAATGCCCGTTACCGCAATACAATTCGATCAAATCCTTGGATTGGTCCGGGTTGGCCAGCGCGGCCATTTTGCGCGCCCAATGCAACATATTTTGCGCCATTTCGGCGTTCGGCTGAGTAAAACTGTTTTCCACCTGCTGATAAACAAACGACTGTTCATCCACCTGCAAACGTTCGATGACGAAGTCCTGATCCAAGCACACCTTTTGTTTCCGTGCTCGGCCAATGATGTGGGTAATCGGCAAGGTTTTGCGCAGGGTTTGTGCCGCTTCCAGCCAGGCCTGGTCGGTTTCGGTCTTATCACCGTTTTTTTGCTGTAACGGGCGTCGGTAAATCAAGGTCACCAGCATTTCGCCACTCAAAGTGGCCAGAAAATCGACTTGAAACAACTTGGTTCGCAACGCAGGCTGGCGCATGATTTCCGCCATCAAACGCGGCATTAAATTCGCGATGCTTTCCAACGCCATCGGACAGGACTCAATCGCCACCTTTTCCTTGGTATCCGGATTGAACATGATGTAATCGGTGCGGTCACCTTCATGCCACACGCGGAATTCCGCTCGGGCACGGTAATTAGCCGGGCGGGATGCAAACACCGTCATCGGTTCGGATTTCGGTAACAACGCCGTTAAACGATTAACTTTTTCGTCCAGCTGCGTTTGGTAACGGTCGGGAAAAACATCGCAGAGCATTCAGGGGTATCCAGGGTTTTAAATCGAAATGCACGACTCTCTTGCTTTGAGCCGGAAGGTGATCGTGCAATTTTTATCAGGTTTTTTGAATTTTGAACGAAGTATATCACCAATCCGCCCTAAAAGCGGCTTCGAAACAACGCCTTAATCAAATAGTCACACTCAAAATGGGAATTTATTCAAAAAAACTTACTCCGTCACAAAAAAATCATGTAAGGTTTCGTACGCACAAATACAATAATGATATTAAACAACTTTTGCACTCAACCACCATGACAAACATGACAAACGAATGCTTTCTGATTATTGAGGACCAACCCTCAATGGCCAGTTTATTGAAAACCGAACTTCAAAAACTGACATCGCTCACCATTCACACCTGCCACTCACTGGCGGAAGCCAAAAACTTGATTGAAAGCGGAATCGAGGTTGCTGTCTGTTTAAGCGATTTGCAATTGCCCGACTCCTACAATGGCGAAGTCATCGAATACTTAAAGCACCACCACATCACCACCGTAGTGCTCACCGCCTCGTATAAAGAAGAAACCCGCGAAGAAATGTTCCGCCTCAAGGTCGCGGACTACGTCATCAAAGACAGCTTGTCCTCCATCCGCTATGCGGTACAAATTACCGACCGGCTGTATAAAAACGCCCAACGCATGGTATGGATGCTCAGCTGCGGATCGCGTTACAGCTCCAAACTGCTTGGCATGCTTCGCAACCACCGCTTTCAAGTGCGGCTTTACGAAAGCTGCTCGGAGATGGACGCCGACCTGAAAGAAGCCTTACCCAGTCTGATTCTGCTGGACAGCGCCCAAAACGTCATCAACAACAACACCTTCGATTTCACCAAAAACATCCGCAACCGTTATTCGCAAAGCCAGTTGCCGATTATTTCCTGCGAAGCCAGTGAAAACATCTCTTCCGCCATCAAATTGATGAAATACGGCGTCAACGACTTCTTCAACACCAACTTCACCCCCGAAGAATTCTATGTGCGCGTCAACCAGAACATCGAACAGGCCGAAACCTTCAAAGAAATCGAACACATTTCCCAAACCGACGGCCTAACCGGGCTCTATAACCGCCGCTTCTTTTTCCACAAGGGCGGCCAACAGTTCACCGACATCAAAGCCCAAGGCCAATATTTCTTCACCCTAATGGGTGACATCGACCACTTCAAAAACGTCAACGACACCTACGGGCACCAAACAGGCGACGAAGCGATTATCTTTACCGCCAATTGCATCCAAGACACCTTCTCCGATTACTTGGTCGCCCGTTTCGGCGGCGAAGAATTCTGTGTACTGGGCCAGGTTGAAGACACCAGCGAAATCGAAGCCCTCTGCGAAACCCTGCGCCAAACCATCGAAACCGAATCCGAAAACCAAACCGGCGTACGCTTCACCATCAGCCAAGGCGTCACCTACTCCGGCGAGACCCTAGACGACGCCATCAGCAAAGCCGATAAAGCCCTTTACCAATCCAAGGAAAGCGGACGAAACAAACTGTCGGTCGACTTTTAATGCGAACTAGTACTTACAAAATTTCCATTTTTATTTATAATAAAACTCTAATATTTAAAGGACGAGTTTTATTAACATCACTCCTTTGCATAAAGCGCACTTATCTAACCTTATTAATTGCTCTCAAATTTAAAGGAAATATAATCAAAAATGAATTTTTTTGTACTCATAACAACTTTTGCACTGTCTATCCTTTTAACAGCCTGCGGCGGTTCCAGCAGTAGCAGTAATACAGATACAAGCAACCCAGAAACAAGCAATATTTCTGTAGACGTAAAAACTCTGCAAGACCTTTACGAAAATGGCGTTTATGAATTTCAGGACTTTCATGCTTATATAGACACTGACTCTGGCGAACCGTCTGGAAGCCTAACAATCGTAGCATTCGTTAGCCAAGATAATAAATTAAATACACTGTCTTACTATTTCAGCACTTTTTATGGCGATAATTGGCAAACAACTTATGGAAACGACCAAACAGATGACGAACTACTGGTGTACAAATCTTCTCATGGAGGTTGGCAATCCATCATAGGCAATCATTTTCGTTATGAAACAGCGGAGTTTTACCCTTCTGAAATACTTGAACTAAAAGAACCTGTATGGGCCAATATGCAAATATCCCTTCATGAAGAAATTGACTTAGACGGAAAACAAATTCAAGACACTCTGCTGGAGTTTCAAGCGGAAGGAAGAGATCCTTATTTACTTTCTTTCACTAGCGATGTCACAGGAGACTTATTTGCAAACCAAGCATTTAATCCCGGTTCAAAAGCCATAACGCTCAAATTCAAACACACCCAAGATGCCGTAATTGCACGCGGTCTGGACAGCCCCTTAGGGGAAGGTTTCGCTGGTCCCCTTTTTTCAACCCTTGAAGAATGGATTCAATATCAGCAAGATTCCAACCGGGAATTTTATGTAGAAGATAAAATCAATAACAAATCGCTAAAACTACTCTTTCAGTCGCAGCCACTTGAAGCCAATCAAACTCAAGGCGATTTTACAGTCATTGATATTGTCACAGGTTTAGAGGTAAACGACGTCACCGCCTCATGGGAAATTCTGAATATCAACGGTAAAAGAGTTTTAAGAACTCAAAGCGAATTCAATAAAGAGACCAGCATTGGGCCCGAACTTTTAGAGCATGAAGGTCGAATTTATTACGCCAGTATCTTCCTAAAAGATACGGAGTACACAATGTTCTACTTCAATAAAGAAGCAAAAGACAGTGTTCAAGAATTCGTGGATTTCAATAGCTTGAGCCAACAGGCTATCTAAATTTGTTCTTAAAGGCCCTTAATTAAATAGGGCCTCTTACCTCATCAAAATAAATCAGATTCTTATACAGTCAAACCTAAACGCTTTTCAGCGTTTATTAGGTAAGGTACCCTTCATACCTCTCTAAACAACTTTCTTGACCTTTGATAGCTGCCAAGTCTCCACCGCCCAATCCCAAAGCGGAATCAGGGTGTTGAGTTCTTTAGGTGGAGAATGGTTCAAAAACGTCAAGGCGGCGCGCAGGGTTTCGGCGGCCTCGTCTTTTCGGATGGCCGGGGCGCGGCTTTTTTTGCTGAGTTTAATGCCTTCACGATTGGTCACCAAGGGGTGATGCGCATAATGCGGCGGTTCGTGTCCTAACGCCAGCATAATGGATTGTTGGGCAAAGCTGCTGGTGAGCAAGTCCGCCCCCCGCACCACTTCGGTCATGCCCATTTCAATATCGTCCACCGCACAGGCCAGATGGTAACCGATCACGCCATCCGCCCGTTTGACCACAAAATCGCCCAACTCGGCGGCCACTTCCAAACACTGCGGCCCTTGTACCACATCGTCAAAACACAAACGCCCGCCGTCCGGTTGGAACCGCCAGGCAGCTTCTGGCTGCATGGCTTCGACATCCGGTTTCACGGCGTCGTGACGACAATAAGCATCGTACAACCACGGTGTTTCCGGTTGCCGTTGCTGCAATTGTTTACGGCTACAACCGCAGACATACAACCGCCCCGATTCGTTCAACGCATCCAAAGCCTGTTGGTAAATCGCGTCCCGTTCGGACTGATAGACTTCCGGCCCGTCCCATTCAAAACCATAAGCTTCCAAGGTTTTGACAATGCTTTCACACGCGCCGGGCGCTACACGAGGCCCATCGATATCGTCAATCCGTAATCGCCATTCACCGCCCTGCGATTTGGCATTCAAATAACTCGCCGTCGCTGCAATCAAAGAACCGAAATGCAACGGCCCGCTGGGCGTCGGCGCAAAGCGCCCCACCACTTTTTGTGCTTTTTGCGCGTTTTGCGGTGCCGAGGGCGATTTGGATGTTGTGGAAGTTGGGTCAATATTCATACCCTTATCTTAACCGACGATTCCCGGCAAGTGAATGTTCTATCCTTCCGCGTGATGCCCGCCTTCGAAAACCCGAAAACCACCAGGCCTGGGCATTTTTACTCAAGGTCTCACTCGCCAAAATTACGTCTGATGTCAACGGCTTATTGAGTTAAAATACACGGTTCTTATATTTTTGACAGACAGAATGGTTTTATCTATGACGGATCGCGCAACTCGGATTTCACAACTCAAATCGCTTTTGGCGGAACGCATTGTCATCCTCGACGGTGCCATGGGGACAATGGTGCAGTCCTTGCAGCTCAGTGAAGACGACTTCCGTGGCGAACGTTTTGCCGATTACCACATGGACATCAAAGGCAACAACGACATTCTGGCCATGACTCAGCCGCATTTGATTCGAGACATCCATTTGTCGTTCCTCAATCGCGGCGTCGATATCGTCGAAACCAATTCTTTCAACGCCACCACCATCGCGCAGGCCGATTACGACATGCAGGACATCGTCACCGAGCTGAACATCGCTGCCGCGCAAGTGGCGCGCGAAGCCTGCGATTTGGCCGAACAAAACGACGGCCAGCCGCGCTTCGTCGCCGGTGTTTTAGGGCCAACCAACCGCACCGCTTCCATTTCGCCGGACGTCAACGACCCGGGTTATCGCAACACCTCCTTCGATGAATTGGTTGAGACTTACAAGCAAGCCACGCACGGCCTGCTGGAAGGCGGAGCGGACGTTATTCTGATTGAAACCATTTTCGACACCTTGAACGCCAAGGCCGCGATTTTCGCGGTGAAAGAAGTGGAAAACGCCATCGGTTACGAAGTGCCGATTATGCTGTCCGGCACCATCACCGATGCTTCCGGTCGAACCCTTTCCGGCCAGACGACCGAAGCGTTTTACAACGCCGTCGTCCATGCGCAACCGCTGTCGGTCGGCCTGAACTGTGCCCTAGGGCCGGAAGAACTGCGCCCTTATGTGCAAGAAATGAGCCGCGTGTGCGAAACCTATGTGTCCGTTCACCCCAACGCCGGTCTGCCGAACGAATTTGGCGAATACGACGAAACCCCGGAACAAATGGCGGCGGAAATCGCACACTGGGCGGAACACGGTTGGATAAACATCATCGGCGGCTGCTGCGGCACCACGCCGGATCATGTGGAAGCCATGGCTAAAGCGGCTTTGGCACACCCCACCCGCGCCCTGCCGGCAATCGCCCCGGCCTGCCGCTTGTCCGGCTTGGAGCCGCTGAACATCGACGAAAGCTCCCTGTTCGTCAATGTCGGCGAGCGTAACAACGTCACCGGTTCCGCCAAGTTCAAACGCCTGATTATCGAAGAAAACTACGGCGAAGCCATCGACATCGCCGTCAAACAAGTGGAAGACGGCGCGCAGATTATCGACGTCAATATGGACGAAGGCATGCTGGACGCCAAAGCCTGCATGGTCAAATTCCTCAATTTGCTGGCCTCCGAGCCGGAAGCCTCCCGCGTACCGATCATGATCGACTCCTCCAAATGGGAGGTCATCGAAGCCGGTTTGAAATGCATCCAGGGCAAAGGCGTGGTCAACTCCATTTCCTTGAAAGAAGGCGAAGAGGCCTTTATTCATCATGCCAAACTGGTCAAGCAGTACGGCGCGGCGGCGATTGTGATGGCCTTTGACGAAGACGGCCAGGCCGACACTTTGGAACGCAAAATCGAAATTTGTGAACGCTCTTATCGCGTGCTTGTGGATAAAGTCGGCTTCTTGCCACAAGACATTATTTTCGACCCGAACATTTTCGCCGTTGCCACCGGCATCGAAGAACACAACAACTACGGCCTCGACTTCATCAACGCCGTCACCTGGATTAAAGCCAACCTGCCGCACGCCAAAATTTCCGGCGGGGTCTCCAACGTGTCCTTCTCCTTCCGCGGCAACAACCCGGTGCGCGAAGCCATCCACTCCGTGTTCCTCTATTACGCCATCCAAGAAGGCATGGACATGGGCATCGTCAACGCCGGGCAAATGGCGATTTACGACGACCTGCCGGAAAAACTCCGTCAAGCCGTGGAAGACGTCATCCTCAATAAAGACCCGGAAGCCGGCGAACGCTTATTGGAAGTGGCCGAAGAATTCCGTGGCGACGGCCAAGCCGCCAGCAAAGTCGCCGACACCGCCTGGCGTGAACAAAGCGTGGAAAAACGCCTGGAACACGCGCTGGTCAAAGGCATTACCGACTACATTGAAGAAGACACCGAAGAAGCCTACCAAAAACTCGGCTCCGGTCTGCACGTCATAGAAGGCCCGCTGATGGACGGCATGAACGTGGTCGGCGACCTGTTCGGTTCCGGCAAAATGTTCCTGCCGCAAGTGGTCAAATCCGCCCGCGTCATGAAACGCGCCGTCGCCTATCTGGACCCCTATCTGCTGGCCGCCAAAACCGAAGGCCAGGCCAACGGTAAAATCGTCATGGCCACGGTCAAAGGCGATGTTCACGACATCGGCAAAAACATCGTCGGCGTGGTATTGCAGTGTAATAATTTCGAAGTGATTGATTTGGGCGTCATGGTGCCCGCCGAAAAGATTCTCGACACCGCCGTCGAACAAGGCGCCAATGTCATCGGCCTGTCCGGCCTGATTACGCCCTCGCTGGAAGAAATGGTCAATGTCGCCAAACTGATGAAAGAACGCGGCATGGACTTGCCGTTGCTCATCGGCGGCGCCACCACATCCAAAGCGCACACCGCCGTGAAAATCGAACCGCAATACGACCACCCGGTGGTGTACGTTAAAGACGCCTCTCGCGCCGTCGGCGTGGCGCAAAGCCTCATTTCCAACGACCTGAAAGTCGATTTCGCCGCCAAAATCCGCGCCGAATACCAACAGGTTCGCGAAGAACGCAAAGCCCGCGCCCAGCAGGTCAAGCGTATCCCAATCAAACAAGCGCGCACCAATCCCGCCTTAACCGACCAGGCCTGGCAGGAATTCACCCCCGTGAGACCAACATTCCTCGGCAGCAAAGTGCTGGACAACTTCCCGTTGGAAAAACTGGTGGAACGCTTTGACTGGTCACCTTTCTTCCAGGCCTGGGAGTTACACGGAAAATACCCGCGCATTCTCGACGACAAGGTCGTCGGCGAAGAAGCTCGCAAAGTGTTTGCTGACGCCCAAACCATGCTTAAGCAAATCATCGACGAAAAATGGCTCACCGCCAAAGCCGTGTACGGCTTCTACCCGGCCAACCGCGTCGGCGACGACATTGAAGTCTATACCGACGAAAGCCGCACCCAAGTGCGGCACACCTTCCATCACCTGCGTCAGCAGGCCGAGAAAAAACGCGGCGGCGCCAATAACTGCCTGTCGGACTTCATCGCCAGCAAGGAAAGCGGCGTGGCGGATTACATCGGTTTCTTCGCCGTCACCGCCGGCATCGGCATTGACGAGCACGTGGAACGCTTTGAAAAAGACCACGACGACTATCACGCCATTATGCTCAAAGCCTTGGCCGACCGCTTTGCCGAAGCCTTTGCCGAAACCCTGCATGAAATCGTGCGTAAGGACGATTGGGGCTACGCGCCGGACGAAAACCTCGACAACGAAGACCTCATTAAAGAGCGTTACCAAGGCATTCGCCCCGCCGCCGGTTATCCGGCCTGCCCAGACCACACAGAAAAAGGCACCCTTTGGGAACTGCTGAAACCGGACGAAACCATCGGACTGGACATTACCGAAAGTTTTGCGATGACGCCGACGGCCGCTGTTTCCGGCACCTACTTCGCGCACCCGGAAAGCCGTTACTTCGGCGTCGGCTCACTCGGCCGCGACCAAGTGGAAGACTACGCCCACCGCAAAGGCTGGAGCATCGAAGAAACGGAAAAATGGCTGGCACCGAATTTGGGGTATGACCCTGAGGATTTTGCTCAGTAAACAAGTTGCCTAGATTGACACCCATGTGGAGATCATTAGGAACCAATAATGAACAAATCATGGCCGTATAAGCATTAGACGATTTTACTTTAGCCATTACGTTTGTTTGACTTTGGTGAAAATCAATCAGGAGGCATTATTACTCTGCATTATTTGGAAATAACAACTTTTTGGCTTGTTGCAACCTTTTTGGATTTCTTAAAACATCTTGATAACGTTTTGCCTTTTCGATGATTTCCATTTCATTTTGCAGTCCGGCGAGCAGATAAAGCTTTTCGAGGTAACCCTTTGCCAAAGGGTCGTAGTCATATTGGCGGCTGAAATCAGATAAAAGTGCGTAACCAATACCAGGGTGGTTTTGACTTAAGCAAACCTCAACCGCCAGAATGGCAGCCAGCGCATCGCCATAAGCGGCGGCTTCAACACTCAGAGTAAAAGCCTTTTTAGGCTGAGCACTTATCAACCTAGCGGCCCAAGCCGTTTTAGCCAAAAGATCTCCCGACTCTGAAAGAATTGCTAACTTTTCATCGCTAAATGTATTGTATTCTGATCTACTCGTCTCAATCAGTTGCTTTGTTATCAACGTATCGTCCTCGGATGGGAAATACGTTTCGTTATTGATTCGAAAGCCTCTTTCAATATAAGGACCAGCATTAATGGAAGTGGAATCGACGACCGTAGGACTCGGACTTGGTTGAACTATTTTTTGTTCGGCTAAATTATGGGGCGTTAACGTTATTTGCATTTCATCCTGCTTTTCATTCTTTGTATTAGTTTCAGTTTTGTTATCCGCAACATCAGGCAATAAAACAAAATAAACACATAAACCCATTATGCTTACAAGAAGAAAAAATTTCATACACACCTAAGATAGTTAGTGACAAATTCCACAATATCCCGTGCCATTGTTTGTTATGACAACAGGGGCATGAGGATCGTAAATAAAATCACCGTTAGGCGTTGCGGGCCATTCCCCATAACCAGCAGCAGGATTGAATAAAATTACGTTATAATATAATCTATCATAAGTATTAATTACCCCATCTCCAGTCCAATCCTGTATTGCTTGATAGTTATACTCAACTGCATATGCCGTAAAACCCCCCGCTAAAAAAAGCAAACTTATTCTTACCCAGCTCCGAAATACTCTAGAAAAATCGGTTTTGCTATCCTACCGTTCATGGCTGACGCCCCTGTTCAACGTTGAAAAGTTAACTTTAAAATAACCTAACACACGAAGCAAATAAAAACAATAATAATTATCATTAATAAAAAGTATACCTATTTAGAAAAGAAGAAAGCGCCCCCTCTTTAATTAAATTCAGCTTAATTATTTGTCTTACTGGGTAAATAACAATTAAGTGACTTTTATATATGGAATAATTTAGGGTCGGAATAAAATTAAATCCTAGCTGATTAAAGTGCTATAAAATTCGACACCAAACTGCCCTTATCATTTAAAGTGAATCCTTTGAGATAAAGCAAGGTAGGCTCAAATGACCATCCATTACACCATCCAAACATTTGATAACCAGGAACCCCCGCACCTTCTAAAAACCATTAAAATTAGAAATGCGCTGGCTTTGCCTTCGGTTAATCACATTGTGAATATTGATTTTGATGACTACATCGTACAAGAAGTCCGGCACCGTGTGGCCTACAAAACGGAAACCTTTACCAGTGAACAGGGGATTCAAAGCGCTTACCAAGAAGTGGACGACATTGTCGTCATCGCTCGCAAAAAAGAGGGCGAGACCACTTATTCTTTAAAATAAAACGCTTAAGATTCACGGTTTCAAGTCGCGATTTCAAGAAATAAAAGCCGTCTCAAATGAACGAAACACTGTCTCGGCCACTTAACAAAAACGACTAGCAGCCTGTCGGACTTAAACGATCGAAGCGAAAAAAAGTCTGATTTGAGACAGTTTTTGTTCAATTTTGAGGCGAATAGCCCGCTATTTAACGAAAAATTGGGCCAAAAATGGCCAAATTCAGCTTTTTTGCAGCCGGTTGGCTTAAGTCCGGCAGGCTGCTAGGCCGGGTTGTTGTTTTTGTGATTTTCAATCCTCAGCTCACAATCGAAACCGAAAGAGCCCCCGAACCTTGAATTTCGAGAAGAACCAGATTCAACTATTTTCCAGCTGACTGTCAATATCCATACTTTGATGAAGTAGTCGCACAATATCGATGCCGTCTTCTGTTGGCAAATAGACAATTAAATGGCTTTTATAAATATGCAGTCTAACAGCAGGCGTCAATTCTTGATATTGCCAGCCCATTTTTGGGTTTTCTGCAATCAAATCAAAAATAACCAGCATTTCATCCAGGTAGTGGTGGGCCTGTTGAACACCCCAGTTTTCAGCACTATACCGCCAAATTTTTTCGAGGTCTTTTTCGGCGGCGGGCGTCAGTTTATAACGCACGTTCACTCAACCCTTTCATCAAACTCGTTCACCATTCTTTCTTTGAAGGCGTTCGAATCAAAAGGTTGCGCAGCGCCACTTTCAAGCCCTTCATTAATCGCCTGTTGTAAGGCTTTAACTTTTTGCATCCGCAGCTGATCCTTGCGAATTAAATCACGCACATAATCGCTACTGTTAGCATAAAGCCCTGTATCAATTTGACCTTTTACCCAATCTCGCATTGGATCAGGAAGTGAAATATTCATTGTCGCCATAACCCACTCCAAAAAATGAACGAAACAAAAAGTAAAAATTATTATGCCAATTAATGGCAAACCTTGTCAAAAAATCATGGCCGAATAAAATCAATCGACAGGCTGTACACGAATCGTTAAACTCAACCTCATGAAAAATTTATTGCTAAAACTCTTCTCCCCCATTCTCAATCCATTGGAAAACGCGGATGGGCATTATGAATACAGTCCGTCGCACCGCAAAGTGTTAAAGATAATGGGCTTTTTGTTTATCACGCTGGGCGTTGTCGGTTTGTACTTTTCCATTCTCGCCAACCAGATTGCGGGCCTGTTTCCGGTGATTCTGTTTTCCGTCATCGGTTTGATTTGCTTGGTGGTGGCGTTTCTCGGCAGCGACAAAGCGGTGTCCAAACTATGGCGCAACCGCAATGAAGGCGCGCCGAAATAAGATTGAATTAACCGCAAAACGCGCTGGTCAAACCGGCCTATTGGTTGCCATTTAACCAAAGCTTATTCAATCAGGTCCAAAGGCTGAGTGGCGGGTCGGTGGCAATGGTTTTAATCAAATCGGTGCGAGTGACAATGCCGACAATGGCATCTTTTTCATTAACGACCGGCAGCGCCGTCAAACCATAATCCGCCATCACTTTGGCGACACGGCGAATATCCGTCACCGGATCGGCGGTAATCACCTCTTTAATCATGACGTCTTCAATGCTTTTTTCCGGCAAGGTGAACACGCGTTCGCCATCGGTTGAAATAATGTGCATTAAATCCAGCAGCGTGAGCATGCCCACCAGAAAGTGTTTTTCATCAATCACCGGCAATTGGGTGTAACTGTGTTTTTGAAAAAACCGAAAGGCGGTTTCAATGGGCGTGTCGATGGGAATCGTCACCACTGGATGCCCCATAATTTGATTGACGTGCAACACCGGCTCGCGATGGTTGGATTCAATCATCTTTTGATAGGCGTTGACACCTTTGGAAGCCAATCCACCGTTGTCCGGCGTTCCCTGCACAATCAAGGTTTCGTCTTTACCGACATCCTGCTGAAAATCCATCTTTTCAGCCGGTGACGGTTGTTTCACGCGTTTTAATTCTTCCAGACTGTTACGAAACGAACGGCCCTGGATATTATAAATTGCAAACATCTTCCCCTCGCAACGGTATTGTTCTGGTAACTGTTATACCATATTCATATGATAACCAACACTCAGTCGTCCCAAGACAACAGACACGCAACGGAGCCGCGCCATGCCGCCAAAAACCGATAACCGACTCCAACAACTGGAAACGATTTTACCGCTGATTCGCGCCGAGGCCGCCACCGCGGAAAAGCAGGGGCATCTTACCGATGCGGTTTTGGCCGCCTTATTCAAACAGCGCCTTTTCCGCCTGTTTATTCCCGAATGCTATCAAGGCGAAGCGACCGACTTGCCAACCGCCTTGAAAGTGTTTGAGCGAATCGCCTACGCAGACGGTGCCACCGGCTGGCTGGTGATGATCGGCGCGGGCGGCGGGTTATTTTCCGGCTTTATGGCGGAAGCGGCGGCGCGGGAAATATTTGAACCGAAAAACGCGGTCATTGCCGGTTCCGGCATGCCATCAGGCCTGGTAAAAACGGTGGGAAACGGTTTTGAAGCCTCCGGCCGTTGGGCTTATGCCAGCGGTGCGCAGCATGCCAGTTGGTTCACCGCCAATTGCACAGTGGACGACACCGACGACATTCTCGCCATTGCCGTTCCCGCCGCCGAGGTGACCGTGCATTCAACCTGGTCGGCCTTCGGCATGAAAGCCACCGGCAGCCACGATTTCAGCGTGGAAAAGGTAACTGTTCCACGCGATTTCACCTTTTCGCTGGCGGACGCCCCCGTTTTGAATGACCCGATTTTCCATTGTCCGCTGGAAACCCTCGCCAGCGTAACCTTTGGCAGTGTCGCCGTCGGCATCGCCCAACATGCTCTGGAGGCCTTTCAAGACTTTGCGCAACACAAAACCCTTTACGGCCAAGACGGCGTGCTGGCCGACAAACCCGCCATTCAACAATGCACCGAACAGGCACAAACCCAAATTGAACACGCCCGCACGCAACTGTATGACTTGGCCGATACGATTTGGCAAGCCTGCGAGCACGGCCAGACGCCGGACGAAACGTTACGCACCCAAGTGCAAACCGAGTGCATCACACTGGTACAAGACTGCCTGCACGCCGCCGACAGTCTGAAAGCCCGCGCCGGAATGATGGCGGTGTTCAGCACCTCCGAATTCGGCCAGGCCTGGCGGGATTTGCATGTTTTAAGCCAGCATGTGATTTTATCGCCACCACTGGATTAAACCTTTGCGCTTAAAAGATTTTCAAGGTTTACGCCTCGGACGATGGTTTTTCAATCAACCCGCGTTCCAAAAGCACTTCTTCGGCCGCAAAGGCGCCATTCAAAGCGGCCGGAAAACCGGCATATACCGACATTTGGATAATGATTTCCATAACCTCGGTCACGGTACAACCCACGTTCAGCGCGGCATGAATGTGCACTTTGAGCTGAGGGGCCGCATTTCCCATCGCCGTTAAGGCGGCGACGGTGGCGATTTCCCGTGATTTCAAATCCAAACCGGGGCGGCTGTAAACGTCTCCGAAGGGATATTCAATCGTATAACGCGCCAAATCGGGCGCTACTTGTTGCAAAGAGCGGATAACGTTTTCGCCGGCTTGGCCGTCGATTTCTTTCAGTTTTTTAAGCCCGCGTTGAAAACGTTCGGTGTCGGGTGTTGTCATGGTTTGTTCTCCTTTCGGTTTTGAAATAATGGTTTTTTCGTCTGCGAAAACAGACGAAACGGGGCCGCTGAATGCACAGCTCAGCGCAGACAACTGAATGAAATGACGCCGGCTGAGCGTAAAAGCATGAATGGAAGGTTTGACTGGCATCGTGAAGCTCCTGATGTCGGGTTCAAAAGCAGTCTACAACTTAGAGTTAACTCTAAGTCAAGCGAAAATGTAGCGTGATTAAAATGTTAATAGAACGGTATTTTAGGCGGGAAAGTTGGATATTCAGTCCACAAGGTCTTGCTTGTACAAATCAATTTTGTCGTTGAGTTTTTGCAAATGCGTACGCAACTGTTCAATGTTTTCGGACAGGTCTTGCGCATGCTCTTCAAGCAGGGCCTGACGCTGGGCGACGGTGTCTTTACCTTGCTCCCTCAACGCCGCATAGTGACGGATTTTATCCAACGGCATACCGGTGTGTTTGAGGCGCAACACAAATTCCATCCAACGGACATCTTTGTCGGTGAAATGGCGGTGACCATTCGCCAAACGTTGCACGGACGACAGTACGCCGTTTTTTTCATAAAACCGGATGGTATGCGAGCTGACCCCGACTCGCAGGGAAAATTCTTTGATATTCATAAGTTCACTCAATAAACCAACAACACAAAAACCCAGTAAAAAAACCGCTCATCACGCGGCCTTTTCTGATTTAACGATACCATGATCGCTTACGAATACTCTAGTCGATTTCATTCAACTTTTCAGCGTTGTCATACGCTTCAACGTATCGTCTTTTTTCACGTAATGATGATACAACGCGGCCAGAGCGTGACCCAGAATCAGCATCCACACCAACAGTGCGCCGCCAATATCCTTATGAATAAAGTCGAGCGGTTTTTCAAATTCTTTAAAGGTGATGCCAAACCAGTATTCTTCAATCACATTCGTATACAACCAGGTATCGGAGAATTTTGGAATCTCAAACAAATAGAAGAATTGCGTGTTGGCACCGGTGCCCATATAGCCGGTCACCACCATCACCGCAATCATCAAATACAACAGCCAGTGTCCCGATTTGGCGGCCAAATGTGCAAAATCGGAACCGGGAACCGGATTGGGTTTACGGTCATACAACACCCAAAGCAGGCGTAAAATCAAAATCACACCAATGCTGATACCGATTGAAAAATGCAGCTGAATGGCGATGATGTTTTCCGGTGTATCCCGTTCGGTAAACCACTGCCGATAATAGACGGTCACATAAGCCAGCAGAAATAAAAGCGCCGTTAACCAATGCAGGGTTTTCGCCACCGTGCCGTAAGCGATTTGACTGTTGCGTAATGCCATTTTGCTCTCCCAAGATTCAGTCCGGTTTTGTTTCGTTTTCTTAGCCTGATGTTGTACGGTAAAATACTATCGATTTAATCACTGCACAATTTGAATAAATTAAGCAAAAAGGATATTCCATGAGTCAAACCGTTCCCGGTCCAGATAATTTGCCGCGTTGCGCCTGGTGCGGCCAGGTGGAAGCGTTTTTCGATTACCACGACCAAGAATGGGGCTTTCCGGTGGCGAACGACATTCGCTTGTTTGAAAAGCTGTGTCTGGAAAGTTTTCAAGCGGGTTTGAGTTGGCGCACCATTCTCGATAAGCGCGAGAACTTTCGCCGCGCCTTTAAACATTTCGACTTCAACCAAGTCGCCCAATTCACCGAACAGGATGTGCAGCGCCTGTTACAGGATGCGGGCATCGTACGGCATCGCGGCAAAATCGAGGCCGTCATCAACAACGCCCAGCGCGCTCAGGAACTCGTGGCACAACAGGGTTCGCTGGCGGCGTATTTCTGGCAATACGAACCGGACGAAGCCACTTTGCCGCCGCCGCAAAGCGTCACCACCTCACCGGAATCGGTGGCCTTGTCGAAAGCTTTGAAAAAAATGGGCTGGAAATTCGTGGGGCCAACCACCGTGTACGCCTTTATGGAAGCCATGGGGCTTATCAACAACCATGTGGAGGGTTGCATCACACGTTCGAAGGTCGCCAAGGCCCGCCAAGCCTTTCAGCGGCCTTAATTCAAAGCCCGAAACAAACGTCACAACACATTAAAATCCGTATAAACACTTAGCATTGAGCAAAAAATTTTTATCACTTAAAGGCGGTTCTTGGTATTTAATAGTTAAACGAAACTTTTCGATAAACCTTCATCTAAAAGCAAAAAGGAACAAACCCGGATGAGTGATGACAAGCACCATGACGAACAACTATTAACGGCCTTTATTCAAAAACCGGAAAAAGTGCCTTATTACCAACGCGGCTTGAACAAAATGCAAATCGGCCATGTTTTCAGTTTCAAGTGGCATTGGAGCTGGTGGGCTTTCTTTTTCGGCTGGGCCTTTTTACTGTATCGAAAAGCCTATCTGCCCGCACTGGGCGCGTTTATCGTCGCTTTTATTATGGGCTTTATCCCATTTTTCGGCTGGCTCATCACGTCCATTGTACTGGGCGGTGTCTCCCCTTATTTTGTGCTGAAAAAGTATCATGACATCAAGTCGCAAGCGGGTGACAATGAAGAAGAACAACTTCGTGCCATGCAAAACTTCGGTGGTTATCACAGCTGGGTTGTGTGGGTCACAGTCATTTTCTATGCGCTTATCTTCCTGTTTGTATTCGCCGCTTTCTTACCGAACAGCTAACGTACTACACCATTTATTCAGGTGAGCCGCGCCGGTTTTCAACATGAAACGGCGCGCCACTTGAACGAAAGCGTCTTCCCACATTCTCAAAAATGCTTTTCCCCAAAACGCCCAGGCCTGGGCGTTTTTCCATATTAAAACAACAACCATTTACATTCTTAATGCTTCATAAAATAATTTTATCCGCACGCAAAAAACCTCTCTTTGACTCGGGTGTAACATTCTTTGAAAATAGGCTTAATCAAACGAATTTATTATAGGATAAGCGATGGAAGTCATTGTTTGGAGCGCCTGGATTGCCGGCATTTCAATGGGGTTATTCGTGGTTTTTCACTTTTGGCTCATGGGGAAACCCGCCGGCTGCTCAACCGGTTACGGTAATTTCTGCGGCATGATGTTCAAACGGGTGGAATATTTCCGCACCGGGGAATACAAAAATATCAATAACTCGCGTTTATGGTTCCTGCTGGGCATTCCCATCGGCGGGCTGTTGAGCGCGCTGCAAGCGCCGGAGCCGTGGCATTTCAGTTTTGACATGGGGATGTATAACGACATTCTGCCGCAAACGCTGGCCGGGAAAGCCATCTGGCTGACGTTCGGCGGCGCGTTGTTGGGCTTCGGCGCACGGTTGGCCGGGGCTTGCACCACCGGGCACGCCTTGGTGGGCGGCGCGATGCTGAATCCGCCAAGCTTATTGGCGGGCGTTATTTTCTTTATGAGTGCGTTTGTGACCACGCACCTGTTGTTCGGAACCTGAGGAGTCAATGATGGAACATAAAATGCCACCGTTAAAAAGCATCCGCCTGTACATCATCTCGTTCATGTATGTGTACCGCAACAACATTTTCGGTTTTCTGATGGGCATCACCTTCGGCTTCTTGATGAGCCACGCCGGGGCGACCACTTACGATTACCACGCCAAGATGTTCCTGTTCGAGGATTTCCAACTGATGATTGTCATCGTCACCGCCGTGGCGATTGCGATGGTGGGGGTTTTCTTGCTCAAACGCTTCAAAGTGCGTGCCATTGCGACCGGCGCTGAGGTGGATTTCGTGAAAAAGCCGTACCAGAAAGGGTTAATGATCGGTGCCATGCTGTTCGGCATCGGCTGGGGGATGACCGCCTCCTGCCCCGGTACCATTCCGGCGATGATCGGCGAAGGCAAAATCGCCGGGCTCTTTGCCCTGCTCGGTCTGCTGATCGGCACCATGGCCTATGGAATTCTGCAAAGTTACATTCGCTTGGAAAAGGCGCAAAGCCAGAGCCAAACCACGGATCCGACCAGGCCTGGCCAATAACTGCATTCTCCGTGAATGCCTGATTGCCGGGCCGATTTTTCGGCTTGGCGATTTCACACTCCAACCGTTCTGACACCCTGCAAACGGTTTTTACCCCGTTATCGTCGATATTTTCCAATCATTTCAGCAGATTACGCAAACTCGCCCTGCCTTTTCAGTATAATACGCTTTTTTTGAAAGTTAAGAGAGTCCCTCCATGAGTACAGATCATATTCGCAACATTGCCATTATTGCGCACGTTGACCACGGTAAAACCACCCTGGTAGACCAGCTTCTACGGCAATCCGGCACGTTTGACGAAATCCGTAAAGACATGGGCGACCGTGTCATGGATTCCAATGATCTGGAAAAGGAACGGGGCATCACCATCCTGTCGAAAAACACGGCAGTCAACTGGAACGATTACCGCATCAACATCGTGGACACCCCGGGCCACGCCGACTTCGGTGGTGAAGTGGAACGTATTTTGTCGATGGTGGACTCGGTCCTATTGTTGGTGGACTCTGTGGAAGGGCCGATGCCGCAAACGCGTTTTGTAACGGAAAAAGCCTTGAAACAAGGTTTGAAGCCGATTGTGGTCATCAACAAAATCGACCGTCCGGGCGCGCGTCCAGACTGGGTACTGGACCAAACCTTCGACTTGTTTGACCGTTTGGGTGCTACCGACGAGCAAATGGATTTTGACGTTATTTATGCCTCCGGTTTGAACGGCTTCGCGGGGCTGGATGAAGACGTTCGTGAAGGCGACATGACGCCGGTCTTCGAAATCATCACCCAAAAAGTTCCGGCACCGGACGTTGATTTGGGCGGGCCTTTCCAGTTGCAATGTATCTCTTTGGACTACGACACTTACAAAGGCGTGATCGGCACAGGACGAATCAAACGCGGTTCCGTGGAAGTTGGCATGGCCATCACCATCATCGATGCCGAAGGCAAAGAGCGTAAAGGGAAAGTCGGTGAAATTTTCGGGTATCACGGCTTGGAACGTGTCAGCGTGGACGAAGCCCACGCCGGTGACATCGTGGCCTTTACCGGGCTGGACCCATTAAACATTTCCGACACCTTGTGTGATCCAAACCACGTTGAAGCCTTAACGCCATTGACCGTGGACGAGCCGACCGTAAGCATGACCTTCCAGGTCAACGACTCGCCATTCGTCGGCCAGGACGGTAAGTTGCTGACCTCTCGCCAAATCCGCGAGCGTTTGGACAAAGAACTCCTGACCAACGTGGCCTTACGTGTCGAAGACACCGAAGATGCCAACAAATTCCGTGTTTCCGGTCGTGGTGAACTACACTTGTCGGTGCTGATTGAAACCATGCGCCGCGAAGGTTTCGAAATGGGTATTTCCCGTCCGGAAGTTATCTTCAAGGAAGAAAACGGCGAAATTATGGAACCTTATGAAAACCTGACGGTGGACATTCCGGAAGACGCGCAAGGTTCCATTATGGAAAAACTGGGTGAGCGTAAAGCCGAAATGCAAGACATGGTGCCGGACGGACACGGTCGTGTGCGTATCGACTTCATCATCCCGTCTCGCGGGTTAATCGGCTTCCGTACCGAATTCATGACCGCCACCCAAGGGAACGGTTTGATTTTCTCCAGCTTCTCGCATTACGGACCGAAATTCGCCGGTACCTTGGGTGAGCGCAACAACGGCGTGTTGATTTCTCTGGGGCAAGGTAAAGCCTTGGCGTTCGCTTTGTTTAACCTACAAGATCGCGGCCGTCTATACATCGGCCACGGTGAAGAAGTGTACGAAGGCATGATTATCGGTCTGCACAGCCGCGCCAACGACTTGACGGTGAACCCGTTGAAAGGTAAGCAGTTGACCAACATGCGTGCCGCCGGAACCGACGAAGCCCTGACTTTGACGCCGCCGATTCGTTTCTCGCTGGAACAAGCGTTGGAATTCATCGACGACGACGAGCTGGTCGAAGTCACACCGAACAACGTCCGTATCCGTAAAAAACTGTTGACGGAAAACGAACGTAAAAAAGCGGGCCGTAGTAAGGCTTAATCCCCTACTCGACGTCGCTTTTTCAAAAACGCCCAGGCCTGGGCGTTTTTTTTATTTTCCTCTTTTTTCCGGTTTCCGCTAAAATCTCCAGTGTAGTGCCCTAGATTATTTGGCGATTTTAGAAGCCACCCAAATTTTTCAAGTCAAGGCGCTGTTTGCAGGCAATGGTCAGCCCTTAGCAAAAACAGCAACGCAGGATTGGGAAATTTGGGGGCTTACCTTCGGGCGAATCAGGAAAACGCCTCTGCGTTGTTTCGCCCCTTGTAAAGGGCACACCATTCACTGCGGGCCGCGCCTAGCAGAGAACATTTTCCTGACTCGCTAAAACGTCAAAAAATCTAGGACACTACACTAGCATGAACTTGGAACATCTACTTTATCCGAACATCAAACCTTACACCGAGCACAGTTTGCAGGTGGATAACACCCATACCTTGCACGTTGAAGAAAGCGGGAATCCGCTCGGCTTGCCGGTGCTGTTTATCCACGGTGGACCGGGCGGCGGTTGCTCGCCGACGCAACGGCGCTTTTTCCATCCGGACCACTACCGCATCATTCTGTTCGACCAGCGCGGTTGCGGTAAATCTCGCCCCCATGCTTGCCTGACCAACAACACCACCGCCCATCTGATTGAGGATATCGAAAAAATTCGCCGTCACCTCAATATCGACCGTTGGGTGCTGTTCGGCGGCTCCTGGGGCTCGACCTTGAGCTTGTTATATGCGGAAGCCTATCCGGAACGGGTGCTGGCGATGATTCTGCGCGGCATTTTCCTGTGCCGGGATGAAGACACCCGTTGGTTTTATCAGCAGGGTGCCGACCGCTTCTACCCGGATTATTGGCGAGATTTCATCGCGCCGGTGCCGGAAGACAAACGCGACGACATGATTGAAGCCTATTACGAATTGCTGACCAGCGATAACGAAATCGCTCGTATGAGCGCCGCCGAAGCCTGGTCAATTTGGGAAGGACGCACCTCAACCTTGAAAACCGACGACGATTTGGTCGATCATTTCGGAGACCCTTTCCATGCTTTGGCGATGGCACGCATCGAGTGCCATTATTTCCGCCATCATGCGTTTATCGAACCCAATCAGATTCTCGATAACATCGGTTACATTCAAACGATTCCAACCACTATCGTGCAAGGGCGTTACGACATGGTGTGCCCGTTCAATCAAGCCTACGCCCTGGCCGAAGCCATGCCAAAAGCCGATTTGATTGTCTGCGACCACGCCGGGCACTCCGCTTTCGAACCGGAAATTGCCGAACAGCTGGTGGAAGCGACCAACCGGACGTATCAAAGCATTGAACTCAATGCATAACTCGGCCGTGCAAAACTTATGATTTGTTTATTGCAACGTGTCACCCAAGCCGAAGTCCGTGTCAGCGGCGAGGTGATTGGACAGATTTCACCAGGCCTGGCCGTTTTATGTGGATTCCAACCGCACGATGACGCCGATTCCTTGAAACGCATGGCGCACAAGCTGCTGCATTACCGTGTGTTTGCCGACGATAACGACAAAATGAACCTCAATGTTCAGCAAATCCACCAAGGCAAAGGCGGCGATGTATTGCTGGTGCCGCAGTTCACGCTGCCGGCCGATACCCGCAAAGGCTTACGCCCCAGTTTTCATACCTCCGCCCCGCCGGCACAAGCCGAAGCGCTGTTCGACCAATTCGTCCAGCGGGTGACCGACGCTTACCGCGCCCCGCAAACCGGCCGTTTCGGCGCGGACATGCAGGTTTCATTGACCAACGACGGGCCGGTAACTTTCTGGCTGGAAAATTAATTCTCCGCAGCACCGTTTCAACACCTAAAAACCACATTACATCCATAGGGATAAAGGTTTTCATTTTCCCCAAAAGCGGCTAAACTAGAGCGTATAACAACTCTAAAAACGGACTTCGAATGGTGCTCTCGGACGGACAGGCGAACAAACAGGAATCGGCTTTGATTCTGGTGGTTGAAGACGATGACGTCACCCGTTTGACCTTATGCAAAGTGCTCTCAAAATCCGGTTTCCGCGTCATTGAAGCCGACAACGGCCAAGACGGTTTTTCGCTGTTCATCAAAGAAGCCCCGGATTTGATTTTGATGGACGTGATGATGCCAATCATGGACGGTTATGCCGCCACCGAAGCCATCCGCAACTACGAACAAGAACGCGCCGTACCGATTTTGATGCTGACCGCTCTGGACGATATCAGTTCCATCGACCAGGCCTTCGACATCGGCGCTACCGATTTCATTACCAAACCCATCAACTGGTCACTCCTGAGCCAACGCGTTAAATACGCCATCAAGTCCTCGTTGATTGAAGACCAATTGCGAATGAGCCAATCGCAACTGATTTACGCCCAAAAGCTGGCCAAACTCGGTTATTGGGAATGGGATGCGGCGTCGGATCAGGTCACCGGTTCCAGTTCGGCGTTTGAACTGTTTGGCATCCCGAATCAAGCGGATGTCACACTGGAACAGTTTTTCTCGAATATCATCCCCAAAGACCTGCCCTTAATCCAACAGGCGATTGCCGATGCCACCCAAGGGTATAACGACATCCAAGTCAGCTTTCGGGTACTGCACCATGACGGCTCCATGTCGCACATTGACTGTCTAGGGGAAGTCAGTTTCGATCAGGACGGCGAAATATTGAAAATCACCGGTTCGGCGCAGGACATCAGCCGTTTGCACAAGGCCGAAACCCTAATTGATTACCAGGCCAGCCACGATAAGTTGACGGATTTGGCGAACCGTTCCTTTTTCAGCAAAACACTGGCAAGCTTCATCAAGGAAGCCAACCCGAAAAAATACAGCGCCACCGTCATTCTCGACATTGACCGCTTTAAAAAAATCAACGATAACCTCGGCCAGGAAAACGGCGATGCTTTACTTCGCACCGTCGCGCAACGTTTGAAGAAGGTGACACGCGAAGACGATTTCGTCGCTCGACTGGGCAGTGACGAATTCGCCATCCTGATTAAAAACGCCGAAGACGCACAAGAACTGAATTTATCCCTGAGCCGTATTTTCCACGACATTTCCAAAGCCTTCAATATCCGCAATCAAGAGCTGTTTATCACTTTCTCGATTGGGGTGAGCATTATCCGTCAAGACGGCACCCGAGCCAGCGAACTCATTGCCCATGCCAACATCGCTCGAAGCCAGGCGAAGCAACAGGGCGGCAACCAGTTCCTGTTCTATCAAACGGAGATGAATGCCGAATCCAAAGAACAATTACTGTTGGAAAACGATTTACGCAAAGCCTTGGACCGAAATGAAATTGAGGTCTATTTCCAACCGCAGGTGGACGGCCAAACCTTGAAACCGTATGGGGCCGAAGCCTTGGTACGCTGGCATCATCCCTCGGAAGGTCTGGTGTCGCCTGCCGTATTCATCCCGATAGCGGAAAACAACGGGATGATTGTCGAAATCGGCCAATACGTCTTACAAAGCGCGGTGCAGGAAGCGGAAAAATGGCACCGGGAAGGGTTTGCCATACACATTGGCATCAATTTGTCCGGCCGCCAATTCTCCAGTTCCAACCTGATGAAAGACGTTCAAAATGTGTTACAGGGGTCTTCTTTGCCCGCTCAATATCTGGACCTGGAAATCACCGAAAGCCTGGCCATGAGCAATGCCGACCACAACATCAGCATTCTAAAAGGCTTGAAAGCCATGGGCGTGACACTGTCCATCGACGATTTCGGTACCGGGTATTCGTCTCTGGCGTATCTGCACAGCTTTCCGATTGATGCCATTAAAATCGACCGCTCATTTATTAACAACTTGGAAACACCGCAAGGCCAAGCCATTGTTCGAACCATATTGGCCATGGCCGAAAGCTTGGGTCTCAAAGTCGTGGCCGAAGGGATTGAAGATGAATTCCACGTCTCTTTCCTGCAAAATAAAAATTGCGATGTCTTCCAGGGCTTCAAATTCGGAAAACCGATGCCCGCTGAAGAGTTTCAACAATATCTTAAAAGTCACAACACCCCTTAGTGGGCTATAATAACGCTATCGCAAAGGAACTGGCATGTCTCAACCTGTGGATACCGACAACTTGGAAATGCTCAAAGAAATCATCGGCGATGACTTGAAAGACATTTTAAAGAGCTTTCTGGAGGTCGCGCCGGGCACCTTGTCGGACATCAAACAAGCGATTGAAAGCGGTGATGCTGACGGACTGAGATTACATGCACACACTCTCAAGGGCAGTTCCGCGAACATCGGTGCCACCGAATTACCCACTTTGTGTCTGGCACTGGAAAACCAAGGCAAAGACGGCATCACGACAGGCCTAGAAGCCCAGTTTGAAGCCGTTGAATCTGAAAGCGACAAGGTATCCAAGTTCCTAAAGCAGTATCTCGATGCCTTTTAAACCCGGTCGATGATCTGACCGCAGATTGATCTTCCTACTCAAAGAGACGATACAATGCATTATCAAGTAACCCCTGAAGAAACGCATCTGGCCAAAAACCCACACCATATTTTCAACATCAACATCATCATCACCCATTTATTCATTTCCATGATCGTGCTTGAAATTGGCAGTACGGCCATGCTGTTGGCGGTTCCGATCATTTCCAGCCTGGTGATTGCCTATATTTATCGTCATCGAAAAGAAGTGCAGAAACGCGGTTCCTGGTTCGTGTCGGCACACTGGGAACTGGCTTGGCGCCGAAGCCGCATACTGTTGATGAGCTACGCAATTGCCATTTTAATGGTCGTCGTCTATTTGCTGATTGATCAGGTTTTCCCGGGCGGTTTCTCTATGAATGACTTTTCGGATGAAGGGTCGCAAACCAATCTGGGCGAAATCATCACCGTTCGCTTTGCCGCTGTCGTGATTTTCGTGGCCGTATTGATTACGTTTATGCAAACCGGCATTTCGGTGTACGATGCCGGGAAAGGCATCCTCGATCCAAAAATCGCAAAATTCGTACCGCGCGGTGAAAACGCCAATGCCGAATTGGGCGAAGGCGATGATGAAGTCCATCACGATGGCCAAAAGCAAATGTCTTCTTCAAAAAGCGATCAACCATGAGTGACAGCAAACAACGCCGTTTTCCGACTTTTTTGATTGTATTGCTGGCGGCGGTCGGTTTGACCGCCGTATTCATCCTGATTCCGCCGAACCGCGAAGAAGTGCCGGATAGGTTATTGCCGTGGAACAGCCACTTTAACCAAGCCAGTCAGCTTGAAGCGTTGGGTCTGGTGTTGAATCAAAGCACTCCGAACGATGCCACCCATCTATTTGGTAACGATGTGGAAGTGAAAATTTTCTCGAAAAAAGATGAATCCGGCAAAGCGGCCGAAGTCTATTTTCCCTCCATGAACATCGCCACCATTCGTGGCGCTGTGGCTTTGAGTCTGGATGTGTCGAAAGACGAACTCGACACCTATTACTCACAGGGTGTTCAAACCACCGTGACCCAAACCGGCAACCGCCAAGTCACTCCAAACAGCGAAAACATCGAAAAACTGATGCAGAAGCCCATTAAACTGGTGACATTGATTCCCCGAAAAAACCTCACCAAACGCGCGATTGAAATGCGTTTTGGCCAGCCACAACGTGTCGAAAAACAATCCGATGGCTTGGAACATTGGTTTTACCCGGATAAAGGGCTGGAGCTGCTGTATGACGAGGAAGGACCGGATGCTCTGCAATATGGGCCGAGCCTCCAGTAAAAACGGCGTAAACGCTTAGAACAAAGCCGACGAGAGCGATTTAATGCATCGCTCAGGCTTCTTTTTTCCAATGACCGCTCTTGCCGCCTGTCTTTTCCAATAACTGAACCTGATCGATGACCATGCCTTTATCAACGGCTTTACACATGTCGTATAAGGTTAAAGCGGCGGCTGAAGCGGCGGTCAACGCTTCCATCTCCACCCCGGTCTGGCCGACCAGCTTACAAGTCGCATACACTTCCACGCAACTCTTGTCTTCGTCAGGAATCAGTTCCACTTTGACGGAGGTCAGCATTAACGGATGGCACATTGGAATCAAGTCCGGCGTGCGTTTGGCGGCCATGATGCCGGCAATGCGTGCCGTAGCCATAACATCACCTTTTTTATGCTTGCCTTCCAGAATCATCTGCAAGGTTTCCGGTAACATCTTAATGACTGCCATGGCACGCGCTTCGCGCGCCGTATTGTCCTTCTCGCTGACATCCACCATTCGCGCCTGCCCTTTGGCATCCAAATGCGTTAACTCGAGTTCTTTCGACATTTCCACCCTTCCTTGTATTGTTAAACCATTTCCGCGAACGGATAGAATTTGACCCTATCGCCTCTGGCCATGGTTTGATCTTCTGGAATGACCACAAAGCCTTCGGCCCAAACCGTTGAGGTCAACACGCCGGAACCCTGCTTCGGATACACCTGCACCACAGTTTTCTGTTCACCTTCGGGAACCGTGATTCGAGCACGAGCAAATTCGCGACGGAAATTGGCTTTCGGCCAATCGAAATCGGCTTCCAGCCAGATCGGCGTGATGCAAATGTTCTTAACACCCTGCATTCGCATCAAATACGGACGGGCAAACAAATTGAAGGTCGCAAAGGCCGACACAGGATTGCCCGGCAAACCAATAAACGGCGTGCCCTGAATTTGCCCGAAAGCCAGAGGTTTGCCCGGCTTCATTTTCACTTTCCACATTTCCAAGGCACCCAAGGATTCGATGGCGGGCTTAATGTGGTCTTCTTCCCCGACGGACACCCCACCGGTTGTCATGACCACATCCGCTAACTCGGCCGCTTTCCTCATGACCTCGATGGTCTCTTCCAAGGTGTCTTTGACACGCCCGAGGTCAATCAGCTCGAACCCTAACTTCGGTAGCGCCCCTGCCAAGACATAACGGTTGGCATTGAAAATTTTTCCAGGCTGCGGCGCTTCGCCGGGTTCCAGCAGTTCATCGCCCGTGGTGAAGGTCGCGATTTTGAGCGGCTTATAGACCGTGACTTCGTCAATACCAATGGAGGCAATCAAGCCCAAATCTTGCGAGCGCAGCCGATGGCCTTTTTCCAGAATCGCCGTACCGGCTTCAATGTCCTCACCGGTTTTACGAATACTTTGACCAGGCCTGGTGGTTTTTGCCATAATGCGGACCTTGTCACCAACCATTTCCGTTTCTTCCTGCATGATCACCGCATTGGCACCTGCCGGAATCGGTGCACCGGTAAAAATGCGTGCGACCGTGCCGACTTCCAGTGGTTCCGGGGCGGCACCCGCAGGAATACGTTGACTGACCCGGAAAGTGTCTTCGTGGGTCAAATCCATGCGGTCAATGGCATAACCATCCATTTCACTGTTATCGTGTGGCGGAACCATGACACTGGACACCACAGGTTGGGCTAGAACACGGTCCATGGCTTCAGCGATCGGAACGGTTTCGGTTCGGCCGGTCTTCTTGGCTTGGCTGACCAGATAAGACAGCGCTTCATCAAATGTCTTCATAATGTTTACTCTTAAAAAAAATCCCCGCTTGGCGGGGAAATCTGACAGATAGTGTGTTCGTTAAAAAGTTATTGCAGCCAACGTTGCTCGGCTTCCTTATCGGAAATCCGGGCATCCACCCAGCGGGTTTCACCATTCGGGAACGTCTCTTTTTTCCAGAAAGGTGCGTTGGTTTTCAAATAATCCATAATAAAATGGGCCGCTTCAAACGCGGCTTCCCGGTGACGGGAGGTGACCGCTACCAGAACGATTTGATCGCACGGCATCATTTGGCCGATGCGATGAATGATTAAACTGCTTTGCAACGGCCAGCGATCATGCGCTTCCAAACGGATTTTTTCCAATGCTTTTTCCGTCATTCCCGGGTAATGCTCGAGTTCTAAAACGGATATATCATCGCCTTCGTTGATGTCACGAACCGTACCGGTAAATGACACCACGGCCCCGATGTCTTTATGACCGGTTCGGATGGCTTTGATCTCTTCTGAAAGATCGAAATCCTCTTGCTGGATTCGAACAAACGGAAACTCATTCAATTCAGCCTCCCGTCACCGGCGGAAAAAAGGCGACTTCGTCACCGGCTTTTAACTCGGTTTTGCGATCAGCCACATCATGATTAACGGCAATTTGCAGATTGAGGTTATCCTTCAAGGCCTGCTGCCAAACCTCACCGCGTTGGGCCAAGGCATTCAGGACACAATCCACTGTCTTATAAGACTCTAGCGGTAACTGTTCCTGGCTCTTTCCAAGGGTTTCTCGAAAGCTGGCGAAATACAAAATCTCTAACATATCTTTACTCCTAAAATGCCGACGGCTTACCCGCCTAACGAGACCATTTGTCTAAATTCGATGTTATGAACGTTTTCATTGAAAAAGTGGCGTTCCGGTTTTTTCTTCATGGCTTTGACAATCATTTGCTTAAGCTCCGCATCGGAAATGCCGTCACGAATCGGTGTGCGCAGGTCAACGGAATCTTCCTGCCCAAGGCATAACGCCAGTACGCCCCGTGCAGTCAGGCGAACACGATTACACGATTCACAGAAATGATCGGACACGGCCGAGATCACACCGACTCGGGTATCGGTGCCTTTTATCAGGAAATTCTTGGATGGCCCATCATGGCTTTTTCCCGTGGACGGAATTAAATCCGTTCCCACATGTGCTTTGACGCGCGCCATGATTTTGTCCATCGGATAATGCTGGTCCATCAAACTGATGCCCGCCTCACCAATCGGCATGGTTTCGATGAAACGCACCTCCACGCCTTTATCAATCCCGTAATCCACCATGGATTCGATCTCACCGTCATTCGTGCCTTTCATCACCACCATATTGAATTTAATCGGGTTTAGGCCGGCTTCCAGACCGGCATCGACACCGGCTAGGACTTTACTCAAATCCCCACCACGGGTAATTTGCTTAAACAAGTCCGGCTTCAAAGAGTCAATAGAAATATTGGCTCGTGTCACACCCGCTTCTTTCAATGCCACGGCATGTTTTGACAAGTGATGCGCATTGGTCGATAAAGCAATTTCTTTCAAACCCTCATAAGGACTGATTTCGGATACAAAATCCGACAAACCTTTCCGCACCAGTGGCTCCCCTCCGGTGAGGCGAACTTTGGTGACACCCAATTCGACAAAGGCTTTGATAATACGAGCCAATTCGTCAAAATCCAGATACTCCGTATGACGGCCTTCGGGGTGCGCTCCCTGTTCCGGCATGCAATAACCGCATCGATAGTTGCACTTATCGGTCACGGACACTCTCAGGTATTCAATCTTTCGGTTAAACGGATCAATCAACGCCATAAAAACTTCGTTATTTCTTTGTGGGAAGAACGCTATATTCTACTGGATTTTAACGGGATAGCAAGGGTAAAAAATCATTTTTTAAGGCATAAAACCCTTTGTTTTTAAAGGCTTTATGCGTTAAAAGACGCAATAAAAAAGCCCGCTAAAAAGCGGGCTTTTCATCTTAGTGTCAGACTGGGTCCGACATCAGATTACATACCTGCGTGACCAACACCTGGTGGGTCTTCGTGCATACGCTGAGGAACGTTATATTGAGGCGTTCCGTCAGGTAGGCGACGTGCTTGTACGTAGTTTTGAACATTACCTTTACCGTCACCAACCATGTAGTCAGGACAGTCTTTCATGCAACGTTCGTTATGGATAACCGGACGGTGATCACAGAAGAAGTTACCTTGGTTCTTCATGAACTTGTTTTGCTTCATCAACAACTCAGAGTTGTAGAAAGCGTCATCTTCAAGTTCAATTGGGTCACCATTTTCGTCAATTCCAATAGGAATGTAGTTTGACTGCATGATGTAACCAACCATCCCCAGGTAACCTTTATCACCGATAAACGGTGCATTAGGCGTCCAGAAAGGCATGGTACGACGGATGTAGTCGAACAAGGTTGTTGCATAAGGCCAGTAGTTACCTACGGTCTTCATCGGAGCCGGATCACGGAAATCAGAAGTCACTAGATTTTCGTCAACCGCTAGAGGAAGATAGCCTTTTGCACCTTCACCGAACTCACCATGACACATGGCACAGAACTGAACGTAAACGCGACCACCTTCTTCAACCGTCATACCAACGGAAGGATCCGGTAGACCATTACCGTCACCATCGACTGTAATATTCCACTTGGACATGGCCGCTTCTGAAATCGGCGTACCGAATCCATTAGCTACGAAATCGCCGTCGTCATAGTAGTTTTTCGCAACACTTTCGTGTACTTCAACGAATGCGGCCGGAATTTTACACTGCGCATTACCGTGATTACCGCCATCGATGCTGTCATCCACTTCGAAGGAATATGGATTGGCCGGGTCTAACTTACCTTCCAAACCAGCACGACCGTAAGCCGCATCTTTACCCAAGATTGCTTCGATGACTTTCGAATCTAGGTATTTACCATCATTTTCTTTGATGATTTCAACGTAGTTCGCCGCGTATTTGCCGTCGATCTTACCAGCGTCACCGCTGTTGCTACCGGAGTTACCACTCATAGCATAAGCTGTGCTGGCTGCAACCAATGCAACTGCACCGGCTAGGATTGTTTTCTTAGTACTGAACATTTTCAATCATACCTCCGTTTTTGCCGTTATCCCAAGCGTGAATACGCCAAGTAACCATCGCTGTACGGTGGTAAACGTTGTTCGTACCTTCTAGTTTACGCATTTGAGGCATAGGTGGCTGAACGTAACCGGTTTCATCGGTTACACGGCTCATCATAAAGGCTTCGGAACCATCCCAGTCCCATTCAACTTCAAAACGGGTCCAAGCTTTGTCCAGAACCGGCGAGGTGAAGTGCGCTTCTTTCCAGTTTTTACCACCGTCGAAAGAAACATCAACATGGGCCACTTTACCGCGACCAGACCAAGCCAAACCGCGAACGTAGTATTTACCAGGTCCTTGCATCTTGAAGTCAGGTGATGGGTAGGTGATAACGGAGTTGGCTTCCATATACCAAGAGAAACGCTGAGCCGTACCATCAGGCATCAGTTCAGTATACTTAGACGTTTCTTCACGGTGTTGAGCCGGAACATCGTGTACTTGGATACGACGTAGGTATTTAACCCACATGTTCGCTTCACAACCCGGTACAACCAAACGAATTGGGTAACCTTGTTCACGACGCAGCGCTTCACCGTTTTGAGCGTAAGCGACAAAACAATCGTCCATGGCCAAATCAATTGGAATGGAACGTGTCATCCCAGAAGCATCCGCCCCTTCAGGAATAATCCATTTACCTTCTGGCTGGATACCGGCTTCTTTCAATAGGTCAGACAGACGAACACCTGTGTATTCAACACAAGACATCATACCGTGTGTCCACTGAACCGAGTTCAACTGAACCCCTTTCCATTCCATCGCGCCGTTCGCAGGACATTCGATGAAGTGAATACGAGAGATGGATGGGAAACGTTTCAAGTCATCGACGGTGAAAATCAATGGACGCTCAACCAAACCGTGAATAACCAAACGATGGTTGGCCGGATCGATGGTTGGTACACCACCGTGGAAACGTTCGAAGTGAAGACCGTTAGGCGTGATGATACCGTTCAAGCTTTGCAGCGGAGTCATCGTGATGGATGCCATAGAATCCGGCGTCAACCATTCCAATGTACGACGCTGAACTTCTTTCTCGTATGGAGAAGGCATCCCGTATGGGTACTTACGAACACCAAACCCTAGAGACTTACGGGCTGGGCCATCTTCAAGCACCTGTGTAATTTCTTCTTTTCCAGCGTAAGGCGCAACCGCTTTCGCAGGATCATATTTACCAGCCTCAGCTGCAGAAGCGGCTTTCGTAAACAGAACGCCCCCTGCAACAGCCGCACTTCCCTTTAGGAAGGCGCGACGGCCTTGGTTGCGGCTATCATCAGACTGAACTGCAACCTTTTCAACGATTTTATCTGTCATTTATTGCTCCTTGATTGGCATTTCAATAAAAATGCCTCAGATTCAAGAGTTTAACCATTTATAGTAGCTTATATATCTATGTGCTCGACTGCACAAGCATAGCCAAGCACAGTTTTGCTAACGTGTAATAATATGTTTTATGGCTTTTGACTGCAACCTTTAGCCCCTGAAAAATTAGGATTTGCTTATATAAATTTTTTATGGGTTGCTGGCGAAATTCTATGCTGTCAGAGCCCCGGCAAATTTTCACGGCGACAAATCGGTCCCGCTTTCGGGTTTTCAATGTCTTCGGCCACTTGCGCCAAACATTTTTGAACCTCGTCAATGGAGAGCACCGACAGCACTTTATTCATAATCGTCGGATGGATCGCCACGGTCGTGAATTCACCGGACGCCAACTTAATTTGCACCCCACACGCATCCGCGGTAGCACCCTCTTCGTTGCCTTCGATTTGCGCCGCCTGATCGCCGAACAACAGATCGGAATACAGTGCTTCCAACTCTTCGGCCGCATCATCACTCAATTCACCATCGATTGACACCGAATAAGAAACCTCGCCATTCCCCTCTTCCTCACGAGCGACTCTAGCGGTGAGCCCCTGACCTTCGACGGCTTCACAAAAACGCTTGGCAATGGGTTCGTCGAAAAAGGTGTATTCAAAATTATCTAACATGACGTTTCCTTTTCATTCTAGTCGGCCGAACGCACGTTGCGACGGCGCTGGCTTTATTTTTGCAACCGACAGGTGTATCATTTCGAATCACCCCATACATCATAGTAATGACAGGAGTTCTCCATGATCGAACGTCAGTTCCCGATCACGCGTATGCGCCGCATGCGCAAAGACGCTTTCTCACGCCGCCTGATGAGTGAAAATGTTCTCACCACTCAAGACCTTATCTATCCGATGTTCGTGATTGAAGGCCATAATCAACGGGAACCGGTCAAATCCATGCCGGATATCGAGCGATTGAGTATAGACCTTTTGATCTTGGAAGCTCAAGCATTATTTGAACTCGGGATTCCAATGATTGCACTGTTCCCGGTACCGAACCCGGACACCAAAACGTTGGAAGCCACCGAAGCTTATAACCCCGACGGTTTGATACAGCGTGCGGTACGCGCCGTCAAAGAAGCGGTGCCTGAAATGGGTGTGTTGACCGATGTGGCACTGGACCCTTACACCACCCATGGCCAAGACGGCATCATCGACGAAACGGGTTATGTATTAAATGACGACACCATCGACGTTCTGATGAAACAGGCCCTCTCACACGCCGAAGCCGGAGCCGATGTCGTTGCTCCCTCCGACATGATGGATGGCCGAATTATCGAAATTCGTGAACTTTTGGAAGAGCAGGGACATATCCACACCCGCATCATGGCCTATTCCGCAAAATACGCCTCGGCTTATTACGGGCCGTTCCGTGACGCGGTAGGCTCCTCCGTCAATCTCGGCAAAGCCGACAAAAAAACCTACCAAATGGACCCAGCCAACAGCGACGAAGCGTTACATGAAGTGGCCATGGACATTAATGAAGGTGCCGACATGGTCATGGTCAAACCCGGCATTCCGTACCTGGACATCGTTCACCGTGTCAAACAAGAATTCAAAGCCCCCACATTCGTCTATCACGTCAGCGGCGAATACGCCATACTCAAAGCCGCCGCACTCAACGGCTGGATTAACGAACGCGACGTTGTATTGGAAACTCTGCTGAGCTGCAAGCGCGCCGGTGCGGACGGCATCCTAACGTATTATGCCAAAGTGGTCGCCCAATGGCTGGCCGAAAAATAACCACTCAACGCCACTGAACCGAACGGATGACCGATTGCTTATGACCGATTATTATGCCGTGGTGGGCGATCCCATCGCCCACTCCAAATCCCCGTTGATTCACCGACTGTTCGCCGAACAGACCGATCAAGACCTAGTGTACGAAGCCATTCGTGTCGATACCGAAGACACCACCTTTCAATGGGCCATGGCGGACTTAAAAGCCCAGGGGTATAAAGGCATTAATATCACCGTGCCCTATAAACTGGATGCTTTCGAATACGCGGACGAACTGACGGAGCGCGCCCAGGTCGCGCATGCCGTCAATACCTTTCAATTTCAGGGCGGAAAAACCCTCGGCGACAATACCGACGGCGTCGGCTTGGTCATGGACATTGAAATCAATGCCGCTTGCCCGTTTCAAGGCAAGCAGGTTTTGATTCTCGGCGCCGGCGGGGCTGTGCAGGGCGTGCTGCAACCCATTCTGGAAAAACAACCAGGCCTGGTGCATATTGCCAATCGCACCGCCAAACGTGCCGACGTTCTGGGGCAACGTTTTGACACCGATATTCCCGTCACCGCCAGTGGCTGGGAAGACATTCCTTGCCCGCCCGGCGGGTACGACATCATTATCAACGGCACCTCGGCCAGCTTGGACGGCAAATTACCGCCGGTGAATGGAGACGTCGTCGGGGCCACCAGTTTGGTGTACGACATGATGTACGGCACGGAACCGACCGTTTTCATGGATTGGGCGAAAGGATTGCAACCCGAGTGCACCACTCGAGATGGGCTAGGCATGCTGGTCGGCCAGGCGGCCGAAGCGTTTTATCTATGGCGCGGTGTCCGGCCGGAAACCGCCAGCGTCATCGACGAGGTACGGCGTTTAATGAACGCTTAACCATTCTCTTTTTCCAGGCCGGTGCAATTCATATACGGGCAGAAATCGGCTTCCGACATCGGTTTGGCCAATAAGTAACCTTGCAAGATATCACACCCGGCTTCCGCCAATATCGTTTTCTGATTGTCGGTTTCCACCCCTTCCGCCACCACTTGTAAATTCATAATATGCGCCATTTGGATGATTTCAGCAATCAGCGCTTTTTCCTGTTCGTTTTCGGCAATGTTCTGCACAAAGGATTTATCGACTTTCAACATATCGATACACCCTTCTTTTAACACCGCAAAAGCCGAATAGCCGGTACCAAAATCGTCCAGCGCAATGCCAATCCCTAGGTTGCGCAGTTCGGTTAAGACATTAATGGCCTGCAGATTGCCACCGATGAACAACGACTCGGTCACTTCAATCTTCAATAATCTCGGCGGCAATTGATGACGATCCAGCAACGCTTTCATATTCTCAACGAAACCGATTTCCGACAGTTGATATGGCGACGCATTCACCGAAAAGTACACATTCTTTTGAGCGCAACGTTCATGCAGGGTTTTCGCGATAATAATGGCATGCTCCAAAATCGAATCGCCCAACTTACCGATCAGATTGGCGGTTTCCGCCAAAGGGATAAATTCGTCCGGCGAGACCCAACCCAGTTCTTCATCATGCCAGCGTGCCAAACACTCCACCCCCATTAAGTGGCCGGTCCGGGCACAGAATAACGGCTGATAAAACGGTTTGATACGGCGCTCTTCCACTGCTTTGCGCAAGCGATTTTCAAGCAATAACAAGCGTTGGTGATGGTCATCCACATGACCGGCATAACGTAAATAAGACACGCCCTGTTTTTGTTTGGCCATATGCATAGCGGCATCGGCGTACCGAATCAAAGTTTCCACATCCTGTCCGTCCTCCGGCGCCAACACCCAGCCAAAAGACGCCGAAACGTGCAGGTTTAAACCATTTAGTTTCATCGGCCGTTCCACCGCGCTCAAAAAGCTTTCAACCAACCCCTCAACCTTCGTTTCATCGGCGACGTCCGGTAAAATCACGACAAACTCATCACCGCCAAACCGGGAAATCAGCGAACCATAAGGGGCAATCAGCTCCAGACGGTCACGCACTTTTTTCAACATCAAATCCCCAACCGAATGCCCCAACGAATCGTTAATGGTTTTAAAACGATCCAGGTCCATCATCATCAAGCAAAAACGGGCACCCGAGTTTAATAAGCGATCCGCCTCAGCACTGAGGTGACGACGATTCGGCAAGCCCGTCAAAGGGTCCTTCAGCGCCAACTCTTTCATCGTGGTGGATTGGTTCACCTGTTCGGTAATTTCCGCATTGGTTGAACTGTACCCGATGATTTTTTTGCCATCTAAAATCGGCCGGGTCACATGGCGTACCCAAATCAACCCTTTATGCTTCGTGGTCAGCCTTACTTCAATTGCATCCGGCATTTGGCCGGCCGCCACCGACTTTTCATAAGCCAGCCACTTCGGAAAATCTTCTTCATACACCAAATCCGCAAACAGGTTGGGCGTTTGATAAAACGTCTTTACATCGTACCCCGTCATATCGGTGATGGCGGATGAAATGTAACGGTAACTACGATCAAGATTTTGCAGGTAAGCAGCTTCTTCGGCCATTTCCACCAATGACGCAAAGGTCATGTTTTTAGCGCGCACTTCGTCGCTGAGAATTTTTTGGCGAGCGATGAAAAAACCCGCTACGATGCCAACCAGACTGGGGATGACCAGAAAACGCGGTCGAAAGGCCTCTTCATACAGAAAATCCAACTGAACAGCCGCCAACAAGATGACCACCAACCAGCCCATGAAGGTATAGCGAAAGTATGTTCCGAGTTCTGCCCGCCAGGCATTCGGGTGGCCGAGTTGACCATTTAAAGATGCATTCATGATTCAGAGTTCGTCACAACCCGCCTGTTGGAAATCGTTTTTCAATTTCACATAATGTTCCGCGGAGTATTTGAAAAACGCTTTTTCGTCATCGGTTAAAGGGCGCAACTTTTTCACCGGCGAGCCGACATACAAGTGGCCGGACTCCAGCACTTTACCGGCCGGCACCAAACTGTTGGCCCCCACCAACACATGCTTCTGCACCACCGCATTATCCAGCACCACCGCGCCCATACCGATCAGGCATTCGTCCTCGATGATACAGCCATGCAAGACCGCATTGTGCCCCACCGTCACATCAGCGCCGACAATGCAGCGCGACCCTTTGGTGATGGGCGAATCATGTGTGGTATGGCAAACGGTGCCGTCTTGAATATTGCTGCGAGGCCCAATTTCAATGGCATTCACGTCGCCACGCAAAGTGGCATTCGGCCAGATGCCAACGTCCTCGGCCAAAGAACACTGGCCAATCACCACGGCAGACGGGTCCACCCAGGCACTTTCGTCAAGGCTGGGGGTATGATTCTGATAACGACGAATCGACATAAATCTTTCGACTCCAAAGCTACGCAATTAATCTGAATGATTTAACACTATAACGGGTTTTCAGCCCTTTTAAAATCGCTTGTTTTAAGAATTTTTTTATCCGGTTATCAAGCGTATTACAAAGTCCTAATAAAATCATAACGATATCAAAAACGCCCAGGCCTGGGCATTTTCCTTTAACGCCCTTAACGCCGGCGCTTACCCCCAATAAGGCCCGGAAGCACCGATTACCGCTTCCAACACGCCCAACGACAGATTGATGGCAATCACCGGACGCATTTTACCGTTCATCACCTGCCCAGCTTCGGCAAACTGCCCCGCCTGCACATAATTTCGAAACGTTTTGAAAGGGCCGAAGTACAGCCAAGCGAACAAACCGATCATCAGCCAACCCACCCATTGCATGGCATGCAAGTAGAGCGGTACGACGTTCAAATCGCCGAAGCGCGTCACCCAATCCCAATAACCGGAAATCACCAGCAAGACGATAAAGCCCCACACCCAAGGGAAAAAGCGACCGAACACATCGGCCCACAGCGTCAAACGCTGTGGCGGTTCCAACGTCATCGCCGCCGGGCGCAGCACCCGATAAGCCAAGAAAATACCGCCTACCCATAAAACCGCTGCCACCGTGTGCAATGACGTCGCAATAATCGTATCCATATCCCTTTCCTGAACTCTTTTTATAATGAGTGACTTTCTAATCTTCCCCCATTATCCACACCCCCCGAATTTGTGCAATAAAGTTTAACTCTATGATAAAAAAGCTATTTTTTAAGTGTTTTTAATTTAACTCGTTTTTACATTCGCTTCTGATACAATGGCGTTTCATCTCTCGGGGTGCACACCTAAGTGCTGAGACGACTAAGCGGAAAGGGCAATTCGCCCCTCCCGGCTGTCGGGCCCGTTGAACTTGATCTGGTTAAAGCCAGCGTAGGGAAGAGAAGATTTCTTTGGGAACGAACGCCCTTGGCGAACGTGCCCCTTTGATTGCTTTGGAACCTGCGTCGGACTGTCCGAATCGCACCCGTGTCGCCGAAGCAATCGTCCGACCTGCCGATTCCAAATTTCCGACCTTACTCCGAGCAAAACATCTTGTTGAATCGTGTTCACTGAAACGGCTTAGCCGTTGCGGTTTCACGCCTGATTACGCTGTGTTTTTCCCCCTTTGAACGCAACAAAAGCGAGGAAAACATGACTGCATTTAAACACGCCCTGCCGGCGTCCAATGACATTCTGACCCGAGAGCCGTTACCGGCCTCCCAAAAAACCTATACCCCCGGCGATATCCATCCGGACATCCGTGTGCCAATGCGCGCCATTCAACTTACCAACGGTGAAACCGTCACCGTTTACGATACCTCCGGCCCTTATACCGACCCGGCCATCGAGATTGACGTCGCCCAAGGCATTCCTGCCATCCGCAAACCTTGGATTGAAGCCCGTCAGGACACCGAAGCCTATGACGGCCGCATTATCGATCCGAAAGACAACGGTTACAGCAACCGCAGCCAAATGGAAACCGCCATTGCCGGTGCTTCCAGCCTGATGCGCCAACCGTTGCGCGCCAAAGCCGGACAAAACGTGACCCAACTGCATTATGCCCGCCAAGGCATTATCACGCCGGAAATGGAGTTCATCGCCATCCGCGAAAATCAGCGCCGTGAACTCACCCGTCGTTACCTCAACGACGCCGAGCGCGAACACCGCTTGAAAGGCGAACATTTCGGTGCCAATCTGCCGGAAGACATCACACCGGAATTTGTACGCGACGAAGTCGCCGCCGGACGCGCCGTCATTCCATGCAACATCAACCACCCGGAATCCGAACCGATGATTATCGGCCGCAACTTTCTGGTGAAGGTCAACGCTAATATCGGCAACTCCGCCACCACCTCGTCGATTGCCGAAGAAGTCGAAAAAATGGTCTGGTCCACCCGCTGGGGCGCCGATACCGTTATGGACCTGTCCACCGGCAAAAACATCCACACCACCCGCGATTGGATTCTGCGTAATTCACCGGTGCCCATCGGCACGGTACCGATTTATCAGGCACTGGAAAAGGTCAACGGCGTCGCCGAAGACCTGACCTGGGAAATTTTCCGCGACACCCTCATCGAGCAGGCCGAGCAAGGTGTGGACTACTTCACCATCCACGCCGGTGTCTTGCTGCGTTACGTACCGATGACTACCAAACGCGTCACCGGCATCGTTTCCCGCGGCGGTTCGATTATGGCGAAATGGTGTATCGCACACCACCAGGAAAGCTTCCTTTACACCCATTTCGAAGACATCTGCGAAATCATGAAGCAGTACGACGTTTCCTTCTCACTGGGTGACGGCTTGCGCCCCGGCTCGCTGGCGGATGCCAACGACGAAGCGCAACTGGCGGAACTCGAAACCCTCGGCGAATTGACGAAAATCGCCTGGAAGCACGATGTCCAAGTCATTATCGAAGGCCCAGGCCACGTACCGATGCACATGATTAAGGAAAACATGGACAAGCAATTGGAATATTGCCACGAAGCGCCTTTCTACACGCTTGGCCCTTTGACCACAGACATTGCACCCGGTTACGACCACATCACCTCCGGCATCGGCGCCGCCATGATCGGCTGGTTCGGCACCGCCATGCTGTGTTACGTCACCCCGAAAGAACATCTGGGCTTGCCGAATCGTGACGACGTCAAGGAAGGCCTCATCACTTATAAACTGGCCGCCCACGCCGCCGATGTCGCCAAGGGGCACCCCGGCGCGCGAGCGCGAGATGACGCCCTTTCCAAAGCCCGTTTCGAATTCCGCTGGGAAGACCAGTTCAACCTCGGCCTCGACCCGGAAAAGGCACGCGCCTTCCACGACGAAACCCTGCCGCGTGATTCCGCCAAAGTGGCGCATTTCTGCTCCATGTGCGGGCCGAAATTCTGCTCGATGAAAATTTCGCAGGAAGTGCGAGACTACGCCGAACAACAAGGCCTATCTCACCAGAAAGCGGTGGAACAAGGCATGGCGGAAATGTCGCAGACCTTCAAGGAAAACGGCAGCGAAGTCTATGTGAACGTCGAAGACATCACTTTGTCCAGCTAAGCCGGAGGCTGCCATGAAACACGTCACTAAGCAACACCTCGGCATTGCCGGGGCCGGCCTCGTCGGCCGGGTGCTGGCGCTGAAACTGTTGGCGCAAGGGCATCGCGTGACCTTGTTCGAAAAGGATTCCGACGAATCCGAAAACGCGGCTGCACGGGTCGCCGCGGGCATGCTGGCGCCATTTGCCGAACTGGAAACCGCCGAATCGGATATTTTCGATCTCGGACAGCGTTCCATCCAAATTTGGCCAGGCCTGCTCGAACAACTCGGCATTCCCGACGCCCTGCAACAGGCCGGCAGCGTCATCACCGCTCACCCGGCGGACATGGCGGAACTGGAACGGTTTATGGCGCAATTGCGCGCCAAAGCCAAATCGCCCGACGCCGCCGAGTCGATTCAAGCGCTGGACCCAAATGCCCTTCAGCAACTGGAACCGGATTTAAGCCATCATTCGCGTGGCTTTTTCCTGCCGAGCGAAGGTCAGGTCAATGCCCAACGCTTTATGGATCGAAGCCGAAGCTACCTGCGTGAACACCCGGAGGTCATTTGGCACACCCACGCCGAAGTCACCGGTCTGAAAGACGGATGCATTCACGTCGATTCGAACCCCTTCACATTCGATTGGGCATTCGACACCCGCGGGCTCGGTGCAAAAAAAGAGGTCACCGACTTGCGCGGCGTACGCGGCGAAGTCTTCTGGTTGGATGCTCCCGATGTCAAACTGACCCGACCGGTGCGCTTAATGCACCCGCGTTACCGCATTTACATCGTACCGCGCCCGTCCGCCGATACGCCGCACCGTTACGTCATCGGCGCCACCGAAATCGAAAGCGAGGACATGAGCCCCATGTCGGTACGTTCCAGTCTGGAACTGCTGTCGGCGGCCTACAGTTTGCACCCCGGTTTCGGCGAAGCACGCATCGTCAACAGCCTGACCAACTGCCGCCCGGCATTGGACGATAACCTGCCGTCGATTCGGCATGAACCGAGAATTACTCGAATCAACGGATTGTATCGCCACGGCTATCTCCTGACGCCCGCCGTGGTGGAACAGGCGCTGATGGAAAGCGGTTTTGCCGGCGCGGATGCCGCTTAAGACGGCTGAATGCGAAAACGCACAGAATAGGAAACAACTATGACACTTTTGATTAACGATCAACCGCATGCTTTCGATATTCCGCCGAATTTGCAAGCGTTACTGGAACAACTCGGCTACCAACCGAACCAGTTTGCCGTGGCGGTCAACGAAACCTTTGTCCCTCGCGGCCAATACCGCGAAACAGCTTTACAAGACGGCGACCGCATTGAAATCGTCGCGCCGATGCAAGGAGGTTGAGATGCCGGCACAAACAAGTTCAACACACACCCTTTCCACGCAAAACGAGATGACTTGGCACATCGGAGGCGAAACCCTGAACAGCCGCTTGTTGATCGGCTCCGCCCTGTATTCATCACCTCAGGCGATGCAAGCCTCCGTGCACGCTTCCGGTTCGGAAATCGTCACGGTGTCCCTGCGCCGTCAGGCGGCGGGTGATGCCGCTGGACAGGATTTCTGGCAACGCATTCAAGACCTGAACGTCAAGGTCCTGCCGAATACCGCCGGTTGTCACTCCGCCAAAGAAGCGATTACCACCGCGCAAATGGCACGCGAAGTCTTTCAAACTCACTGGGTGAAACTGGAAGTCATCGGCGACCAATACACGCTGCAACCCGACCCTTTCGAACTGGTCAAAGCGGCGGAAGCGCTGGTCAAGGACGGTTTCGAGGTATTCCCATACACCACCGACGATTTGGTGTTGGCGCAAAAACTGGTCGATGCCGGTTGCCGGATTCTCATGCCGTGGGGCTCACCCATCGGCTCGGGCAAAGGACTGATGAACCCTTATAACCTGAGCATCTTACGAGAGCGCTTTCCGGAATTGAATCTGATTGTGGACGCCGGTATCGGCAAACCGTCCCATGCGGTTCAAGCGCTGGAAATGGGTTACGACGGTGTTTTACTCAATTCCGCCGTGGCCTTGTCACCGCAACCGGAAAAGATGGCGCGCGCCTTCAAAGCGGCGGTGGAAGCCGGTTTTTACGGCCGTCAAGCCGGCACCATGCCGGAACGCAACCTGGCGGCGCCGTCCACTCCGGTGGTCGGCACGCCTTTCTGGCACCAAGATCAATCTTAGATCTAGTGTCATCCTAACGAAAGCAGGCCTGGTCAAAATGCAGTTTCCATCTTGCCAAATGCCCGAGCAACCGCTGGGGCTTTATCCGTTGGTCAACCGCGCCAAAGACGCCGCTTTGCTTTTCCAAAACGGCATCACCACTCTGCAAATTCGCATTAAGGATTTGCAGGGTGAGGCGTTACGCCAAGAGCTCGCCGCCACCGTACGCTTGGCGGAAACCTACAATGCCCGTTTGTTCATCAACGATTACTGGCAAATCGCCATCGAACTGGGCGCTTACGGCGTTCATCTCGGCCAGGAAGATTTGCACACCGCCGATGCCCAAGCCCTGTTTAAAGCCGGTTTACGGCTTGGCGTCAGCACCCACAATCCGTCGGAAATCGAAACCGCCTTACCGTTACAACCGTCGTATCTCGCCATCGGCCCGATTTTCGGCACCCAAAGCAAACAACTCGATTATCCGGCGGTCGGTTTGAATAACCTAACCCATTGGAGCCGTTCGCTGCCAATACCGGTGGTCGCCATCGGCGGCATTGGGTTGGAACAACTCGGGCCCGTGGTGCAGGCCGGTGCGAATGGCGTGGCGATGATTCAAGGGTTACAATTGCATCAAGCCGACTGCGCCGAACACCTCAACACCCTGCAAACCCGGTTTGCCGAAAACTACCAGGCCTGGTCGAAAAGGCCCAATGACGAGACAACCTTTCGATAAGGAATAAACCTGTATGCGTCCCACCACACCAACCGTTTTGACCATTGCGGGTTCCGACCCTTACGGCGGTGCCGGCATTCAAGCCGATCTGAAAACCATCCACGCCTTGGGCGGTTACGGTTTCAGTGCCATTACCGCGGTGACGGCACAAAATTCACAGGGCGTACAGCAGGTGGAAGCCTTATCGGCGGAGGCATTACATCACCAATTGCGGGCTTTGTTCGAGGATGTGCAAATCGACGCCGTCAAAATCGGCATGCTTGCCAATGCGGAATTGATTGAGGTAGTGGCCGCGACGTTGCAACGCCATCCACCCAACGCCGTGGTGCTGGATACGGTACTGGTCAGCTCCAGCGGCCACCCGTTGTTGGCGACCGACGCCGTCAGCACCCTAGTGGAAAAATTGTTTCCGCTGGCCGACGTCATCACCCCCAATTTACCGGAGTTGAATCACCTGTTGAACCGTGCGCCGGAAACGCCGGTAGACGACCTGATTGAAATCGAAAAGACATTGTTTGACATGGGGGTTCAAGCCGCCGTCCTCAAAGGCGGCCACAGCAACGACGCCGACACGGCAACCGATATTCTGATTCAGTCAACCCGCGGCGTTAAGTCCGAACCGAAACGCTTCTCCAGCCCGCGGGTGTCCACCACCCACACCCACGGTACCGGCTGTGTATTTTCATCCGCCATCGCCACCGGCCTGGCGCAAGGCCAAACATTGGAAGAGGCCGTCGGCAACGCCAAACGGCATCTAACCGATTGGTTGAGTCAGTCGGAGGACCTGCGTTTTCAATATCATTCTCAATCCACAGCCAACCGAAAAGAGCCCATCAATGTCGTTTGTTCAGATAAGCTTCAAACATAATCCACACGGCCGCTAACCCTAAGCCATATAGGTGAGCAATGCTAATCACTTGACCTCCGATGAGTTTTTGTTCCGCAGCTGGGACCCCGAATTTCCATTGCCATAACGCCCAGAAAAAAATACCGACAAGCATCAATAAAGAAAACAAATCTTCTCGTAAAGGCCAAAGCGCCAGCAAAAACAGTCCATACAAAACGCCTGAAAATCCGACATATTGACTCACTTCGTGATTAAATTGCCAAAGCAATATACTGATACCGAGGCTGAGGAACGCCAATTGAGCCAGCAATTTCAGACGGAAAATCTTCGGATTCAATAGGCCGCACACACTGAGTCCCGCCACGTTCAACCAAACGTGCGGCCAGCTCAAATGCACAAAATGGGCAGAAACCAGACGCCAAATTTCACCGGATGCCAAACCCGATTGCGAATAGGATAAGGGGGCCTGCAATTGCCATAACTGTAAAAACAACATAAAAACCACCAGCCCAATCCAACCTAACCAAAAGTCGAACGTAAACGGTGCTTTCCGCAAGGCTATCGAATCCTCCATACACTCTTCCTTTAGGTTAGTTCAAGCTCTTCGCCCGGTTCCGGCTTTAACCACAACCAAACAAGCACACCGGCCATGCAAAGCAAGGCTAAAGTTCCCCACACACCTAACGGGAAATGAGTCACGATCATCAAAACGGCTGCCAAACTCATCGTAAAAGTAGCCATCCATTTTGCCTTGCGTGGTAATTGCCCCTTTTTCCAGTGTTTCAATAATGGCCCCAATTGTTTATGTTCGACAATCCAACGATACAATTTTGGAGAACTCAAACTTGCCGCCCAAGCGGCCAATAAAACAAACTCGGTGGTGGGTAAGCCGGGCAAAAATAATCCGATAAAACCGACTCCTAAACTGATTAGAGCTAACCCCATTAACAACCAACGCACCGGAGCTGAAAATCGCTCCGCCTGAATGGCTATCGAATCACTCTCGGTGTCGAGCATCCCGTCTTGTCTTTTAATTTCACCTTCTTCGCGCATCAGCATCACTCCTTAAAATGGTTATTTTTCAACAAGAGCCGTTCTAGTTCGATCTAACATCGGTTTAAACAGATACGACATCAATGTCCGTTCGCCCAGGCGAATAAACACTTCCACCGGCATGCCGGGGCGTAATTGCTGCCCCTTCAATTCCGCCATACCCTCGTTGTTGACTTTAGCCTGCACTCGGTAATACGGCTGCCCGGTCTGGTTATCCACCAAGCGATCTGCCGAGACCATTTCCAACTCAGCCGGAACCTGTGGCGTCACACTCTGGTTAAACGCCGAAAACATTAAGGTAACCGGCAAGCCGGGATGTACTTTGTCGATTAAGTTCACCGGAACCTGTGCTTCCACTTGCAATTGATCTTGGGCTGGAACGATATCCAATAAATGCGCTCCCGGATCAATGAATCCGCCTTCGGTAAACACACTCAAGTTCACCACGGTTCCAGAAGACGGCGCGACAACACGGGTATTGGCCAATTCATACTGTGCCGCGTGCAACTGCTGGGTTAAATCCTGAACTTTCACCTCCGTTTCAGCCAACATATCGTGCACCTCCCGCAAAAACTCTTCTTTTTGGGATTGTTTATTCAACTTCATTTGTTGCAACTGACGTTGCAATTGACCAATCTGCCCAATATCTTCCGAAATGGCACCGTTAATCTGTTCATGCAAACGCTCCATTTCTAAAATGCGGTTTTTGGCGACATAACCTCTAGATTCCAGTTCGTACATGCCCTGCAACTGCTCTTTCAAGGCTTTACGTTGCAGTTCTCGACTGACTTTACTTTCTTTAACCCCCTGGAGTTGCGAGCCGTAACCGGCCATCAATTCATCAAAACTGGCTAAACGTCCGGCCAAAATCCGTTTTCGGGTTTCAAACAAACGTTTTTGCGAACGCATGATTTCACGCGTTTCATCCCGTCCCTGCAAAGCCTCTGGAAAATGAATCCCTTCCAAGCCTTCGCTTTCCGATTTCAACCTCGCCAACAACGCCAGATTTTTATCCAGTTGTAAGCGCAACCCTTCAACTTTAGAACGTGCCCGCGTGTCGTTCATACGAATCATGAGCTGCCCGGCGGTGACCGGCTCGCCATCATTCACCAAAATGGCTTCAATTTGGCCACCATCCAAGTGGTGTACGGTTTTAGTCCGCCCTTCGACAATCACGGTCCCCGTGACGGAAACCCCTTTGTCCAAGGGCGCGAATGCCGACCAACCGAGAAAACCGATAACACCGAACAATACAATCATCCAACCGGTCACCACATAGGGCTTCGGATCTTGTGGCAAACTCGAAAGCGCTTTTGAGGAAGAATTGACTTCTTTTCGGGACACGCGGCGAGGAAATTTAAATAACGTCATGAGCATTCCTTCGTTAAGATTGGGCATACGCCATCTTATAAGGGCTGGCAGCCGGTTTGGAGGCCCTTTTTTCAGGCCGATTAGCCAATTTGGATAAGACATCTTCCGCGGGACCGAAAGCGACCACTTTGCCTTTTTGTAACATCAGCAAATGCGTAGCGGCCTTCAAAATAGGCTGTCGGTGTGTAATGATCAAAACGGAACAATGACGTTCTTTTAACCGGCTAACGGCATTCAGCAAAGCCGCCTCGCCGGCTTCGTCCAAGTTTGAATTTGGTTCGTCCAACACCACCAGCACCGGATTACCATAGAGTGCGCGGGCCAAGCCAATGCGTTGCTTTTGTCCGCCCGATAAACCAGCTCCGCCGTCTCCCAGTTGGGTGTCATAACCTTGCGGGAAGTGCAAAATCAAGTCATGAACGCCAGCCAGTTGCGCCGCTTCAACCACCTTTTCCGAATCCACCTCTCCAAAACGGGCAATGTTCTCGCTGATGCTGCCGGCAAAGAGTTCTACATCCTGTGGCAAATAACCGATGGCACTGCCCAGCTCTTCTTTATTCCAGCGGTATAAATCCGCCCCGTCGAGCCGAACCTTACCGGAAACCGCCGACCAAATACCCACGGCCAACCGCGCCAAAGTACTTTTTCCCGACCCGGAGGGTCCAATCACGCCCATCACTTCCCCCGGGTTTAAACGGCAACTGACTCCGGACAAAACCAACGTGCGACTATCTGGCGCAACCGCGGTCACGTTTTCGATTTTTAACTTGCCAGTCGGGCGCGGTAGCGAGAGCTGCTTTTCTTCAAGCGGAAACGCCGTTAACAACTCATGCAACCGCTGGTAGGCTTGTCGCGCGCCACTCCATTGCTTCCAGGCACCGATCACACTTTCAATCGGGCTCAGCGCCCGCCCCATTAAAATGGACGCGGCAATCATCATGCCGGCACTGATTTCACCTTCTAAAACCAACAGTGCCGCCAGCCCCAAGACCAGCGATTGCAAGGCAATACGAGTGCCTCGGGTTGCCGACGTTACGGAAGTGGATTTTTCACTGGCAATCCGTTGTTGATCCAAGAAGGCTTCATGCTTGTGAAACCAACGCTTTCGTAACGCGGGCAACATACCCATAGCCTCAATCACCTCGGCATTTCGCAAAGTCGATCCGGCAATTTGATTGGATTGAATCGATAATTCTTCTGCAGACTTCAGCGGCTTGGATGAGAGCCACTCATTCAAAAAAGCCAACCCGATCAACACTATGGTTCCACCCAATGCAAACCACCCCAGCAGAGGGTCAAACAAAAAAATGACCGCTAAATACACCGGAAACCAAGGCGCATCAAAAAATGCGAACAATGCCGACCCGGTGATGAACTGCCGAAGCGTTGTGAGATCCCGCATGGCCTGAGAAGCATTGAAATCACCGCTTTTCAAATTGGCTCTAAAGGCCGCGGTATAAATACGGCTGTTCAAATCCATATCGAATTTCGCTCCAATTCGAATCGCCACCATGCCTCGAATACGCTCGATTAAACTCATCAACAAAAACAGCCCGACCATTATCAACGTCAACATAAGAAGCGTTGTTTCATTGCGAGACACCAGCACCCGATCGTAGACCTGCAACATGTAAATGGCCGGCACCAACATCAAGATATTCACAACGGCACTGAAAGCACCAATCGACAAAAAAGCCGATCGGCTTTTCTGAATAGCTTCAAAAATTTCGTTCACCGAACTTTTATTCGACATACCACTTCCCAGTAAAAATAGGCTTCTATTTTAAATAAAAACAAAAAGAATTATCATTAATATATAGAAAGACGAAGAGACCGGATTATTTTTTCATGAAAACCAGAAAACGCCGGCCAAAAAAGACCGGCAATAAAGAAAGGAAACGGTTTAAATTAACGTTTGCTGTGGTAGGGGTCCAGCGGCGTCAGGCGTTTTCGCAGCACCACTTGATAGAGTTGTAAGGAGCGGCTTCGGAAAGCCCCGGCGGAAATTTTCAGATAATAATTCCACATCCGATAAAAACGGCTGTCGTAACGGTCTTGCAAATCCGGCCAGGCCTGGTCGAAATTGCGTTGCCACGCCATCAATGTCCGGTCGTAATCCGGCCCGAAATTGTGCACGTCTTCCACCACAAAATAAGGCTCCGCCGCCTGATTGATTTGCGCCAACGACGGAATGGAACCGTTGGGGAAAATGTATTTGTGAATCCACGGATTAGTGCCGTAAAACGACTTGTCGCTACCGATGGTGTGCAGTACGAAAATGCCATCGTCCTTCATCAAGTCGTAAGCGGTGCGCATATAGGTGTCGTAATTTTTTGGCCCGACGTGTTCGAACATGCCGATGGACACCAGCTTGTCAAACGTGCCTTCCATTTTACGGTAGTCTTTGAGTTCAATGGTCACCGGCAAGTCTTTGCAACGCTGTTCGGCGAGCTGTTGCTGTTCACGCGAAATGGTCAATCCGGTAACATGCACGCCGTATTTACGCGCCGCCAATTCGGCGAAACTGCCCCAACCACACCCAATATCAAGCACCGTTTCATTGGGTTGCAACTCCAGTTTCTGGCAAATCAAGTCCAACTTGGCTTCTTGGGCCTGATGCAGGCTGTCGGCGTTTTTCCAATAACCGCAGGAATAGGCCATAGTCGGGTCCAGCATGGCTTCGTAGAGGTCATTGCCGACGTCATAATGTTGCTCACCAACTTGATAGGCGCGCTTTTCCGATTGCATATTCGTCAAACGCGCCATCAGCCAATGTTTGATGAAGATCCAGCGCCCGGTCAAGGATTCGTCCAGTTTGGCGGTCATGGCGCGGGTAATCATTTCGTCCAGTTGTTCGCAGTCCCACCAGTGATCCATGTAACTTTCCCCGGCCCCGAGCGTGCCGTCGCGCAACACCCGCCAGTAGGTTTGGGCATTATGGATTTGCGGGTCCCAGGGGTTGGAACCGTTCACGGTGAGACCGGCTTTCGCCAGTTGAGATTCGAGAAAATCCGCCGCTTTTCCTAAGCGGCCGGAAACCAAAGTACCAGCACGAACTTCCTTGTCGGCCAAGACAGTCGAGTGACGCATGCTTGCCTCCTATGAAAGCCAAAACGGCTTATCAACCAATGGATACCTTTATCGGTGCTCTCGTCTTTGAGAAATGCCTTGAGTTACGTAAACAATCGTATAAAAAACAATACAAACAGTTTTAACAGATTAATGAAAATGATATTTTTTTCAAGCGAAAACTATGACAATGCCTTGAAATAGCAGTAAAAAACTTTTTTATAGCGGACACTTTGGTACCATAAAAACTTAGAGAAACCATCCAACCGGAGGTGTCTATGACCGCTCGATTTTCGTCCGCACTCAAAGCCATTCTGTTCGACCTCAGCGGCGTGCTGTACATCGGCACCCAAGCTATTCCGGGCGCCGTTGACGCCATCCGCCGAGCACGCGAACAAGGCTACACTCTGCGTTTCGTCACCAACACCGCCAGCCAATCGTCGGAGATGATTCTGCAACAGCTCCATACGCTCGGGTTCGACTTTTCACCCTCGGAATTGTTCACCGCGCCGAGAGCGGCCAAAGCGTATATTCAACAGCACCAACTGCGGCCTTATTGCCTAATTCACCCGAATCTGAAAACCGAATTCACCGACATCGACCAAACTGACCCCAATTGCGTGCTGCTGGGCGACGCCCAAGACGGTTTGAATTATCACACCCTCAACCAAGCTTTCAATTTGGTGGAAGCCGGTTTTCCGTTAATCGGCATCGGCAAGAACAAATATTACAAGGATGCCGAAGGCTTTAAACTTGATGCCGGTGTGTTCATTCATGCGTTGGAATGGGCCAGCGGCGTGGAAGCCATTATTATGGGCAAACCCGACCGGGCCTTTTTCGAACAGGTGGTGGCCTCCACCGGATTTCAGCCGGAAGAATGTTTGATGATCGGCGACGACGTCATCGGCGACGTGCAAGGCGCGATTGATGCCGGGCTGCAAGCCAGCTTGGTGCGCACCGGGAAATACAAACCCAGCGATGAAGCTCTTTTACCCGAAAACGCCCACATTCTCGACAGCATCGCCGACTTACAATTTTGACCAGGCCTGGAGATTTTGACTGTTGAAAAACTAAAGACCCGGTAAAAACCGGGTTGTTTGCATAATTTAAACGTTAGCGATTGTTAATTTCAAACGCTAAGCTTTTTAAGCCGCTAGAGTCATATCCACATGCAAGACGCGCATTACTCGCGCAACCTCCGGTTTATATAATCCAGCTTAAAGGTGATGCGAACCTTCATTACACAATTCATCTTATTGTTCGTCAACTATTCGCTTAACGTCAAGACCAAAAGGCTTTAAGTAATTGATGAAGGGATTCAAATTCGTAAACATCAACTTTATCTTCTATCTTCTATCTTCTATCTTCAAAATGTTTGTTGTCCCAGGTTATTTTTTAATTACAAAAATATGGTCACTAGGAATCGCAAGACTTTCCTGATCATTGGCTTTATTAACCCTTATGACAACATCCTTTCCAAAACCGTGAAACAATACCAAAACGTTGTCCAGTTCTATATAGTCAGGGCCAAAGCGGCTTGGTTTACTTTTGGCCCCATATTCCAACACATATTTATCGTATGGAGCTTTAATATGAACCGTAACATTGTTTTCCCTGACATTCACCAAATCCATTGAAGCGGTAATTAGTGTCGAGGTAATTCCTTGTCCCAAGGCAATTGGAACTATCAATATTAAAACAATCCAAAGCAAAGGATATTTATTGACCTTATTGATTTGAGTCGACTTGTTAAGATTTTCCGAAGGTGCATTTTCTTTGTCAGCCGATAACTGCTGTACATTCTTCAGATAGCCACTCCAAAAGGCTGCCAAGGCAAAAGCCAATACTGCCCACATCACCCAAGTAGTGCTCCCGAAACCTAACCCCAAAATCAATACCACACCCAAAATAGCAAAAACTACACTAATCCACAAAGATGGTGTTTCAATTCTAAGTTTAGAAAAAGAATCTTTTATTTTTTCTGGCATTTTCGTAGAAAGCTTAAATCGCTTAACAAAATAATCAATAGTACGCTGTATCGCATACCAAACAACCCGTCCCAGATTGGTTAAAGAAACGATAAAAAATAAATACACAATACCAAAGCTCATTGCAAACATAATGAACATCAAACCATCGCCAAAAGTAATGTCTCTTGGCGTATAGCCAATGCCCCAGCTGTAAAAAATCATGACGGCGACTCCCGTCGTAATACCGATCTTAAACAACAAGCTAAGAGCTTTGCTGAACGTTTCAAGTTTTTTATCCATAAAATTAACCTCTTAAAACTTAAGATTTTTAGGGCGCTACATTGAATGATGTAAACCGCATGATTACCTGCTCTTTCAGCCGCTAATCACGGATTTTTTGTGAATCAGCCCTGATAACTAAAGATTATTAGTGCTAAAAAATAAATCACCACTAATTTTCTAAGCTATCCAGCGTTAATGATCTTTTCAATTTCTTGAATAGTCGAAACCACTTCATCGAATGAAAGTGCGTTTTCATAAATCATCCCGGCATCAATCATTCTTTGATAATCCAGTTTGAGCTCGCGCAAACTGTCTGCTTCAGGCAAAAGATTAAAACACTGATTCAAGCAAGCATCATAATGAGCATAACTTGCATTGAAGAATATTTTCTTATGTTGAACCACATCTTCAAGCAACCCTCGATTTCGTATTGCGTTCTGACCACAATCATGCCTAAACAGCATCACCAAATCATAGCAATGGCGTGATAAACGTTGCGCATTTTCCCTAAGTTTGTTCCGGTTGCATTCCACATGTATCAGTGTCGCCTTTTCCCAAAAAGTTCTTTCGGAAGACAGAACGGTAACCAAACCCTTTGGAAAAACAAGATCAGGTATTAGAGGTGATACATAGGGCTCAACGCTGTGGCACTCATTCGGATCAATGACATTTCTGCCACCCAACTCAATTAAAACCTGACTTTTCAGGTATTCATCCCGCGCTTCAATAACAGACGGATAACTCACCCATATTTTTTCACCCGTATCATCAACTTCAATCGAACACATTTCTGAAAAACCCAGTCTGTTCAGTTCTGTTTGAATAAAAGGAACAACCACATCATTCGCATAATGTTTTACATAGTCTTTCAAACGTTGGCTAAACTTTTTCAACTGAGTGTTACTTGTCGCCCCCGAAAAAGGATCAAACGCCTCAAACGAACGATAATCCAGCGTAATATCTATGTCTTCGGAAAAGCGATTAATCGCGTCATACACTTTAGACAGCGACGTACCACCTTTAAAGGCCATTGGGCGAGCATCCGGAATTGAAAACAACGCCCCCAATACCCAACAAACCCAAATATCCTTTTCCAAAACAAGTGCGTCACGCCCTAATTTCGCAGCGGAAAATTGTAAAATTTCCTTTTGCTCACCAGGTGTTAAATCAAAATAATGCTCAGGCATTTAGCGCCTCACTCGTATAAACCTCAATCTTATCCTTCATCCAAGCCGGCATATCCAGACCGCATAAGGTTTCAAATTCACCCTCGGTTAATCCTTTTCTAACCCGCTCAATAGCCTCTAATGTTAGATTTTTTGCACCTAAATACCAAAGCGCAGACAAGGCCAATCCTGGTTTTTTACCGGCACACTGAAGCTTTCTTCGGCTATTCGTATGCATCAATTTCACTTTAAGGTTTCCAACCTTGATAACCCTGGCCGAACCACTGGTGTAATACACAGGAATCGTCGGAACCTGCATCGTCAACTTAAAACGCCTAGCCGCCTCAGCACCATGCAATTGAACCGTTTCACCATGTTCCTTTGCGATCGCTTCAATCACATCTGAAACAGCCGGTGTCACGCTCCCAATAAAACGATTTTGCTTAGGGCGAACATATACACCTCTTGCAACACGTTGAATAACACCCTGCTTAACCAATCTAGATAGAGACTGGTCCACAGCCGCACGAGAACCCAGCTTCAAAAAGCGAACATTTGTAAAAGGTTCTCCCAACTCTATTTGATGAATTTTATTTTTAATAACACTTGTTACTTGCATAAAACCGCTCTCCATTTGTCAGAAAAAATATCACTTTTTCTGACAAAAGTACAGCATGATCCAAATAAATAATCGATTTTTAAATACGCAAAAAACAAAAACCCCGGCTTGCCGGGGTTGGGTTTGAATAAACAGGATGAAAAGCGTTACTGTTGACTGTTTGCAATTAATCGCTGATATTCTTTATGAGACAGCACCACCGCCGCCCGTTTGCCGTAATAACTAATGACAATGGGTTGATGACGAACCACGTCCATTAACATTGTTAATTGATCGCGAAACTGAGAGATACTGAAAACAGGGATTTTAGATTTCATAATAAATCCTTTAAAAGAGCTTAAAAGCCCCCTAAAGCGCTTAAACCACCAGGCCTGGTGGTTTAAGGATTTAGAGGTTAATGAAAGGCTTCGTTACACTCGACGACGACGGATGGCCGCCAGTAATGCCAGCGGCAACAGCATAAGCGGATTAAAGGCTCCGCCGCCTCCACCGCCTGAGCTGGCGTTTATGGAATCGCCAACTTCGACCGTAATCGTCAGTGGCGTAGCCGAAACTTCATCGCCTCCTAAACCGGTACAAGTCAACTCATACGTGTACTCACCCGGCGCTCTTGTGATTTCCTCGGAACCGCTGGCGGCCTGTTCAGTATTCAAAGTCCCCCAGTTGGTTTCACAACTGGCGGCATTTTCGGTTTCCCAACTAATGGTAAAGCTTTCACCTTGCTGAACGTCGTACAAATCGGAACGGAAATCAATAATCGACACTGGGTCCGGAATACCGGAAGCCAGCACTCTTAGCGTTTGAGTTGTTTGTGCCGTACCGTTATCACACGTCAGCGTAAATTCATTGGTTCCCTCTTTACCAATATTAACGGTTTGAGAGGCATCGGTAAGCTCCGACAAGGTACCGCTCCAATCGCCACCGGCACTGCACGTCACAGCACTCAAATCACCTGACGGGTTAGTGACATTCCAATTCAAAGTGGCCTGCAAAGCCCCTGACTCCCAAGTCAACTCAGGCGTTTCCGTCCAAAAGGCGGTAATAACCGGTGCGGTTGGGGTAATATCGGTATCAACTTTAAACACCGTACTGCCTGAAGCGGTGTTGGTTGGACCAAAAAAGTTACCGTCAGGACTGACAGGGCTAAGACTGCCCGGAAATGCCTTTACATCGTTTTCAGAACTAAATTCATAGAGGGTTTCAAATGTGTCGGTTACGGGGTCGAGCCTATATAAGGTTCCCTCACCGCTAGAGTTTGTTGTTATATTGCTTCCGCCCTTATAAGTGGTGCCATAAATCATTCCATCCATGCCCAATTGCAAATTACGCGGTGAATTACCCATTGGCGAAGAAGTGCCCTCAAAATCCACAACCTTTACCCAGGAAGCATCAATGGTCGCGGCATCCCCGGAAGATAAATCCAGGCTATTGAGTATTCCATCACCACCATCGACAACCGGATGACCATCGGTAATATAATAAAGTTTATCGTTAGTGGTGGTTAACCATGCTCCAGAGTCTAAACTTGGGTCTTCCAGAATATAAGCCTGGCGGAGTACCGAATAGTCATAATTATTGGCGGTATCGATTTTAAAAATGGTTCCAACTCTAAAAGTGGTGCCACCGCTTTCAAAACTTTTATTGCCCCCCTCGGTATTTATGCCGTAAATCGTTTGTCCATCGGCATCGATGAATAAGTTGACGGGTTCATAGCCTTCTGCAAAGGCGGTAGCTTCATTGTCGCCTTCCGCGTCCACAACAAATTCTTTGATAATATCCAGTTCGCCTTCGGTGCTTAAACGGTAAATACGAGTAACTGGCTCGATTTCTGAATCGCCACTTGCTTCACTGATAAAGTAAAGATTATCGTCGTTATCCACCACCATATTACCGGTTGGGCAAATGGCCGCGCCCAGATTGGTCGTCATATCCACCATTCTTTCCGAAGCCTCTTCCGCCCAAGGGGTGTATTTCATAATGGCACCATAGGTTCGGCTGCTAATTTCACCCGATCCATCATCACGGTACTCAACATCAGGACAGCTACCTTCCACTGTGTGCCCCAAAAAAATCTGCCCGCGATGATTGCGGACCAAAGGGGTGGCAGAATTACCGTAAAAGTCGGCTTCATCCAATTGCGGGTCACTGCCATCGGGTTCCATCGATAAAATAGAGAGGATAGATGAGGATGAGTCGATATATTTGCCGTAAAGACGGCCGTCTGAACCGTAAATAAAATTGGTGAGTACAATATCCGTTTGATCGGTGGAATAAACTCTCTCAACCGAGGGGGCAGCCTGCAAACTGAAACTGATTCCCGTTAATAACAGAGTGCTGATTATACGTTTGGAAAACATATTTCTTCTCCAGAAAATAAAAAAGGGCCGCCTTAAAAAGGCAGCCCCAAAGGTTAATTAAACAACAAAGTTATCCGTAGTTAGGCCAGATGAAACACCCGTGATTTCAACTGTATGCGCCGTGAACCCTTCATAATAAGTAAGAAGCGCATTACCAGGGTCAGTATCGTAGTCAACCGCAGTAACAGCAGCGGCCGCATTTGCGAAACTGTTGATGTCATCAATATTAATAACATCGCCGCCGGAACCGACTTGGAAACCGGCATTGATAAGATCATCGCCGCCGCCCAAGATAAAGGTATCTTGAGCATTGTATGGATCGAACTCTTCATCAACATTTGTTCCTTCGACTTCGGTACCATAGTCATCAAATGCATCCTGCAGAGCATCGGTGCTGGCAGCACCACCTTGACCACCCATAAGACCGTATACGATATTGTGGGTCAGGTTATCACCATTGGTATAATCGTTAACCGCATCGTAAATACCATTTGCGTTGGTATCCAATAGGCCGTAGTTATCGGCGGCATCACTGATGTTTGAGATAGTTAAGTGAGGATCGGTTACGGTATATTCACCGCCGCCAGTTGCCCAATCAACACCAAAATCGATGCTTTCAATGTTTCCCCACAGCGTATGTTCCGGTGAACTGAATAAGCTATAGGCAATATTGTCCAGCGTATAGGTATTGGCTGCAATTTCTGAGCCGGTTCCATTCCAGACATCAGCAACATCTCCAGCTTGAATAACCCAAGAAACGACTGGATCGTTCAAAGCATCAACATTCTGACCGGCATATTGATTGTCGTTAACATAAGCGGCACTGGTTGTTGAACCAACTGTCACTGAACTAGAGTCGGCGGTGCTGAAACCGCTCGTCGTGGCATGTTCAGGATCAGAATAATTGGCTTCTACCCAGTTTAGATAGCCTGAAAGACCGTTTACACCTGTTCCGGAAAAATCCCCGTAATTGATATTAATCGCCATAATTAAATCTCCTTTGAGTAAGTTAATGGCTAAAGTTTGGTCTTTTTTGACAGAATCGTTATAATTCACCTCAATCTCATTTCCGATAAATGTGAAAGATTGGCGTGCTTTAACGTTTAATCAAAATCGACCGATTCGTTTAAGGCCACATGGCCTCGGTTAAAACCTTGCAAAATGCAAGGCCGTTTTTGCATAAGGCGGGCGCGGCAACGCCTGCCTGATTGCAAACCTTTCTCAATCCTTTTCTGTATTCAAAACCTTTCATTAAAAGTTCCATTGCATATGTGCGGTTAGAGCTCGTCCGGGAGCGTAAGTTTTAACAAGTGCATCACCACTGGCCATAATATATTGGCGATCCATTACGTTTTTGAGGTTGAAGCCGGCACTTAAATCTTGATTGATTTGCCAGTCGCCATATAAATCGAGTACCCAAGATGAATCGATATATTCATAGGTTTCAAAATCCTTTCCAGTTGGAGAACCGGATTTATCGGTATAGCGAAGCTGCATTCCCAAATCGACGGTTTGTGAAAACAAACGGGTTCCCAAAGTGAGTGCGCCAGTGTATTCAGGTGGCAATGGATAGTACATAGAAGAGTCGACCCAATTGTTCACATAATGTTCATCGGGCGCCCCGCCTGCCGGATAGTAAGTGGTTACTAAATCGCCTTCACGTTCCATACGGGTGATTTCCAAACCGGTATACCAAACACGGGCATCGTAATTAAGACTGAGCTCTTCGCCTTTAAAGGTGATGGTGTCCAGAGAATTGGCAAACATGCTACTGAACAGGCTTGGCATATTGGCACCCGGTGTGCCAATGCCACTGGCTAGAAAAATATAGTTTTCAGTATCGGAATTGAAGTGCACCAGCTTGAATTTAAAACTGTCTCTGGCCGTAAAAATTCGATCAAAATTAAGGTTGAAACCGACTTCCCAGCTTTGGGTTTCTTCTGGCTTCAAATTCCAATTAGGATAACTGGTGACTGCAATGGAATGCCCGGGCGCTGCACCAGAAATAAGTGTTTCGGTAATGGCGGGAGGGCGCCACCCTAGGCCTGCATTGGCAAATATTTGCAAAGGCTGCCAAGGTGTAACGGCGATTCCTAACGTCGGAAGCCATTTTCCTTGCGTATGATCAACATCCACACTGTAATAATCGTTTTTTCCAGGCGTTTGATAATTTGTCACGCCCCAAAGTCGATAATAGTCGTAACGCACGCCAGGCGTAACTTCCAGCCAATCGGAATAATGCAAAGAGGCGCTGGTAAAAGCACTGATAATATAACGGTTACCTTTTGGCGTAACGCCATTTGCCGCTGTAATCTGATCTCCGGTTAGGGTTGTGGAATCTGTTGAGGGCGTTGTGGTATCCCGAAACCCTTCAATACCGAACAACCAATCCATATCGGTTTGTTCGCCCAATTCAAAGTAGGTGCTGTTTTTAGCAAAACCACCAATGGTATCGGTCTGGGTTTTGGTGTGGACGCTTTGACTGACGGCTTCATAGTCGTTTTTAGTGGTAACGAAGTAGCCTTTAGCGGCCAGATCAATATAGGGACTGTTTCCTTGGTATTGATAATCCAAAGCATAATTTTGGTTTTTTACTTTATTGGTGCTGGAAATGGGATAGACATCTTCGGGGTCGTATTCAAAATCGTCACAATAGCCTGCATCAATATAGAACTGTTTTGTACACGTATAAGCTTTGTAGGCTTGGCTGTTGTTTTGTTGAGCACTTTCTTTATAATTTGCTTCAGTATTGATAAACGTAAATTTAAGACGTTGGTATTCTGTAAGGTCCCAGCCAGCTTTAAAGAGAATAGATTCCATATCCTGGCCTGTACCATTGACAACATTAGCTGGTACGTCATAACCAGCAGTTGTACGAATGGCATTGCCTTCTTTTCCCGGTTCATATTCGCTGGAATTTCTCTGGCTGTAAGCCAACAGAACATCCGTGTTTTCAGTTGGTCTGGCAGCTAACGCCAAACTGCCGGAAGGTTCCTGCCCGTTAGCCCAACCACCAACGCCGGTATTGGCTCTTAAACGGCCACCGATACGCTCATCACTGGCAATTACATCATTGGCTTCTATGGTTCTAAAGGTTGCCACACCACCGGTTGCACCCGCACCCCCTACATCGGAGCTGGGGCCCTTGGATATTTCAACCATGGAAAGAAACTCCGTATCGAAAAACATTTCGCCATTGCGTTGCTGGTGTCCGCTACGCTGAAAGTTCTGGCGCATACCGTCAATATTCATATTGACGCGACCGAAGTCTTTTAATCCACGAACTTGAACGGCAACGCCTGGATTTTGTTCATTGGTAACCGTTGCAACGCCCGGCGTAGTTTGAAGAATTTCAGAGACATGCCTAGGACCGTTTCGATCCATTTCAGTACGTCCGATAATACTTGTACTACTGGGTTCATCGTATATCTGTTGGTGCAGGTCTTCTTTTTCCTGAACGAAAACAGTGCCGAGTTCGGTAGAGCCATCACTTAGAATAGAGGTACGAGATTTCGGCGCTTCAACCAAAATGGTTCCATTATCGGTGTAACGCCATTTCAAACCGCTTCCGGAAAGTAATTGCGAAAGCGCGTCTCCAGGCAAACGCTCTCCTTTAATTGCAGTCGCGTTCTTTCCAGCTACAATGCTGGCGTCCAGCGAAACCTGCAAACCGGACTGGCGGGCAAAATCTTTTAATGCAGAAGCCAGTGGTTTGGCTGGAATGTCGAAGTTCACGACTTGATTTTTTCCCGCCGCATAACTCATCGTAGGTTTTAAAATCAGTATCAATGCCAAAATTAAAAGTCTGACATTGATGATTTGAATTTTTCTTGCGCCCATATCGGCAAATGTCCTTCATTTTTCCTAAATATAAATGAGAAATATTTTCTTTTTTATTTAAAGACGAGAGGACAGACGATTTTTTTCACAAGAAAATGTAAAAAAATAAAAAATTATGATGGGTTATTTACGAAATATCAGAGCGTAACGATGCTGATGAGTTCGGGAACACGATGCACATGAGCCTGGAAAGGTGCTACCAAAGCATGTAAGGCCTTTTCCGGCTGTTTTAGGTTATAGACCCCAGTGATTTTTTTGTATTCCATGCTTGAGTCGGCTAATACGATTTCACCGGGATAATAGCGTTGTAAGATTTCAATGGCTTCTTTAACGGTGGTTTCTTCTAAGAACAAAACGCCTTCCCGCCAAAGCGCCACATCACGAGGATTAATTTTAGACAATAGGGTTTGACCGGTCGATCTTTGCACCGTCAATCGCTGACCGGCTGACAGCTGGAAACGATTATCCTCCTGCCGCGCCGGTGATTCGATACTAACCTGTCCGTTTTGAACGGTAATGGCATACACGGAATCACTTTCCCGCACATCAAAGGCGGTTCCCAACACCGTCACTTGCAAACCATCCATTTCGACCACAAAAGGCTTTTGCGCATTATGGGTGATTTCGAAGAAGGCTTGCCCTTCCAGTAATTTAACGGTTCGTTTATTGGCGTGAAAGTCGGTTGCAATGGCACTGGCTGCACTTAAATAAACTTTACTGCCATCTTCGAGTTCGATTTGCTGGATTTTTCCGGTTGAGGTGATGTAATCGGCCGTTAGGTGCAACTTCAGGGTTGGCAAGGTAAAAATCGCCAGGCATGCGGCCATCCCTAGAGCAAACCAACTTTTTTTATGTTGCGACCAAGGGGTTGGGGTTCTTTTTGATGCTGCTGCTATCGAAGCGGAGGCAAGCGATTTTTGTGGTTCAAGCTTGGGCAATTGTGCCGTAAGACGCCAGGTTTTTTCGGCTTTTTGCCAGGCCTGAAGATGGGACTCACTCTTTTCCACCCAATTTGACCAGGCCTGCTTTACGGCATCGTCATCCGGCTGGGCTTCAAGCTTAATGAGCCAATCAAAAGCCTCTTCCAGAGCTTGTTTGTCGACCTTTTCAGGTTTGTGTTTGTCCGTATTCATGCTGTATTGCGCTTAAAAACCGTAGAAAGCTTGGCTGTATTGTATATTAAGACGTTTCAGCCTTGGTTTTTTTTCATATCGGCAGGAAAAAGGGGGGATCCGTACTTAAGACTCGTCGTTTTCAAGCATTTCCTGGGTGACTTTAACCATGGCGTCGCGCACTAAACGATGAATGGATGAGATAGAGAGGTCAAGTTCTTCGGCCACCTGTTCCAGTGTCAGCCCTTCAATACGATAAAGCTCTACAGCTCGACGGCTCGTTTCAGGGAGCCGGTCCAAAAGTTGGAGGATATGATGTAGTTCATCTTGATTTTGAAGTGTTCTTTCCGGCTGCGATATCGCCATCGGCACCACCCAAGGAATAGAATCTTCCTGCGTATGACGCGTTTCAATCGAGACCCGCCGAGTCAAATCCAACGCGAGATTTCGTACCGTTCGATATAAATAAGCGACTGGCTGACTTGGCGACTCCGGTTTTAAGACAAACCGAAAATACGCTTCTTGCACCAAATCTTCCGCCACTTCTCGGCAGCCGGTGATTGAGGTCGCATAATCAACGGCTGAGGACCGGTGTTGCAGATAGGTTTTCAGTTTATCATCAACATTTGTCATTACACAGTTACCGAAAGTAATCTACTTTGGATTTTTAAATTAGATTGGATTGAGTGATAGAATCTATCATAATTGATATTTATTATCAAATGATAATAAATTATTAACGTTAAAAACCCATTATAAATTTCATGTTTTTTGCGCATTATGACCAAATACACCAAGCTAAAATACAATGGATTTTAATGATTATGATTCACAGGAGAAAAATCATGGCCTCCCCCACGCAAACCCTTAAAACACTATTAATCGGTTCCGCGCTCAGCTTGCTGAGTTTTCACACCCTGACGGCCCAGGCCGGAGACGTCAACCTCAACAATCAGGCGGCTTTGAAGGGTATTACCGAGATTTACACCCTCTACGATGTGCGCAAGGCGAACCCAAATGTCATGCTATCTTACTTAAAAGGGATTGAATCCAATTACAATAATCTGCTAAAAGAGAAGGTGAAACCGCACCTTCGGATTATCTTTATTTCATCGGCGGTGCAGTTCATTACCACCAAACCGGCCGACAACATTGAAATGGAATACGGCGACACTCTAAAAGGCATTGCAGACCAAATCGCCCGTTTAAAAGACATCGGCGTGAAGATGGAAGCCTGCTCAACTGCGACGGCCTATTTCAATGTGGACAACGACACTCTGCTGCCGGGCATTGTGCCGGTACGTTCTGGATTTCTATCGGTAATGGGCTGGCAGGCGCAAGGTTATTCGTTGGTGCCGGTGTATTAATATGACCGCAACCGTCTATGGAGGCATTCCCATGCGTACGACTTTCATCGGTTTGATCGTGAGCCTATTGGTCTTCAGCCTTATTGCCTGCACGTCTCATTCAAATCCCGGTCCTTTGGCCGGAACCTGGCAACTGACGGGCCATGCCGACATGGTCATCACCTTTCGGGACAGTGAAACCGAAGCCAACGGCATCGTGGAAAAAGTGCGTTACGAAGTCCGCGACCAGACCGTACTCGTCACCTACCTGGAAGGCATGGCCAAAGGCATGACCATGCATTACACTCTCACCGGGCCGGATACGGCCGTGACCAACCTCGGAACACTGAAGCGCATTTCGCCGGACAAAACACCCCCTTCTTAAAGTCAGCTCTTTAAAGCGCTCAGCCTTTAAGACTTGCCTTTGCAACAATGGCATAAATGCACTTCAATAATCGGATGGAGCAAGCCGGCCACGACTTTAGCAAACATGACGACCTTAACCAAAATCATTGCGATGATGAGTTTGCTTGAATGTTGGGCAATTGGATTGCCAAGAATGTTGTGTGGCTGTCATGGTCAAGACTTTTTGGATCAAAATGAAAAAATACCAGGCCTGGTGTTTTAGGCCTCTTTCTGAAAAACTTCTTCGGCTTCTTCTTCCTGATGTGAGGGTTTGTGCAATAAAGCCAGAACCGCCAATAACAAAAGAAAAATGCCGCAAAGCACATAGGGGAAGAAAGGCGATACATCATAAGCAAGCGTTGCAATTATGGGCGAAACAACCATGCCGAACCCTTGTGCCATGCCCAAAGTGCCAGCAGCGACCCCCTGTTCTTTTGCGGTGACCGAATTGGCCGCCATGGCTTGCATGGCGGGAAATATTAACCCAAGACCGATTGCGGCGTAACCGTAGACCAGAATCAAATGAATTGGTTGCGAAACTTCCAGCATCAAAAATACTGCCGTAGCGGCCAAAAATGAACCAATCGCCAACCAGACTTTTGGGGTGATGTGCGGCATTTTTGCCATCACAATCTGCACAAACACCAATACGACGCCAACAGCCGTCATGGCATAACCGGATATTCTAGCGGCTTCCGCGCCCGATAGCTTCAACTGATCAATAGCAAAAAAACCGACTGAAATTTGAGCGGTAATGACGGTACTGATGGCAATCATGGCTGTGACCATCGGTAGTCGTAAACGGGCGTCCAATAATTTAACCGTTGGCACCGGTGCCGATTTTTCAACCGTTTCGTTGGGTAAACCTTTCCAAACGACAAATAAAGCGATTAACGGCAACAAAGCCGCCAAATACATAGGGGCGGCCAATGAAATAGTCACAACCAGGCTGGCGGCCAAGGGGCCCAAAATCATGCCGAATGCATTTCCAGCGCCCAAAACCGCCATTTTGGATGTACGTTCTTTAGCCGAGAAATGATCGGCAATCAAGGCGCTACTGACGGTGGGAATGGCCGCATAAAAACCGCCGATTAAACCTCTCAAGACAGCCAGACAGATCAAAGCCATGACCACACTGACGGAAGACGCTACCGCATAATCGATAAACACCGCTAAAAGCAAATAACTGACGGCAAATCCGGCGATGGCATATATTAAAATGGGTTTTCGCCCACAACCATCGCTGGTGTTTCCCCAACGACGTGCACTCATTAACCAGATAAGCCCGGCAATCGCCACCAGCAAACCGCCGTGCCATTCTTGCATGCCCAGTAATCTTACAATAGGGCCGATAATGACGATAAACGACATCATTGCAGCAATACTTAGGACGTTGATTAAAAATAGCGGCGTTAGATTAAGTTCTTTCTTCATTAGAATCTCATCAAATCAATAAAAATAAACCATAATCATTTTATTATTTCGCGCTACTCATAAAAAGAGTTTCAGCCAGGGCTTACTAAAGCCTATAAAAAACCGAAGGCTTTCCTTCTGGCTACCAACGAAACTTAGACGGAGAGCAGCCGAAATATTTTTTAAAGGCAACCGAAAAATGGCCGTGGTTTGAATAGCCGACCTGATACGCAACGTCAATGATTGGACCCGTTTGCTCTATCAGCAGCTGAGCCGCTTTTTGCATGCGTAATCATACAGATATTCAAATACGGTTTTTTGGTTCAGGAATTTAAATCCTTTTTTCAATTTAAAATCGTTCAACCCGATTTGTCTGGCCAATTCAACTAAAGTGGGCGGGGCTTGCAGGTGACGAGCTAAAATGTGCTTGACCGCTTCCAGACGTTCGATATCCTCTGGAGTTAAACGAAAAGCCGTTTCTTTGAAGCCGGCAGACTGCTGCAAAAGCGCATCCAACGTTAAATCCAATAATTCGTATATTCGTGCCTGATACTCAAATGTCGTCATTGCTTTTTGAGTTGAATCATGTAACGACCTTTTCATTTTCGGCGTCATACGCCCACTTAACAATAAGGCTTGGGGAGTGTCGGGCAAAATTGGTGCAAATAGCCGCTGGATTTCCCGACGCGGGTCTTTGGAAATAAAATTTCGAAATATCTCTAAGCCAATTTGAATACCCTGACCACGCGATGGCATCCGTTCACGATACTCGGAAAACCCGCTGGTCGTCGGTGAATAAGTAACACAAAAATGGCCCTCAGTAAAAACTTCCGTGTGACGCCAGCCTTGTATCCAATATAAGCTTCGACCTGATTCAATATACCCGAACGACAAAAAGTCCAGCATCCATTCGCTTTCCCTATAGAGCCGGATGGGCCGACAAAAATCGCACTCAAATGTTGAACAATATAGCTGCGGAGATAAGTATTCGGAGACCAGTCTCAGTCGTCCAAAAGACTCCGAAACGTCCAAACCTTGCAAGTCCTGGTCGTTCAAGCAAAGCTGACTGGGCTCAGGTGAAGTTATAATCGCCGTCGATCTCATGAAATGAGAATCATTAATATTAAAATCCAATAATACCGCTTATTAATCCGATGTACAAGTATTTGATTTAACAGTCGGATTTCAACACTTAGCACCTAAAAACAAGAAAGGGAAGGGATTATGACACCAAGGCAGGCATAAAAAAAGCATGCACGGAGGCATGCCCAAAACTTAACTAAAAAAGAAAACTACTTCAAAATCATTGGACGCATGGTCACCAATTCTTCCGACGAGCTCGGGTGAATGGCGATGGTCGCATCCAAATCCGCTTTGGTCGCGCCCATTTGCACGGCCACCGCGAATCCTTGCAGCATTTCATCCGCGCCGTCACCGACGATGTGAATGCCGACCACTTTTTGCTCTTCACCAACACAAACCAGCTTCAAAGCCGTTTTGATCTGATGACCGGTAAAGGCATAACGCATCGGTGTAAACACCGATGAATAGACCTGAACATTGTCGTGACCGTATTCACGGCGCGCATCATGTTCGGCCAACCCAATGGTCCCGACCGGCGGATGCGAAAACACCACCGTCGGCACTTTGGACAAATCCATTTTCAACTGCGGCTGGTTGTTGTACAACCGTTCTGCCAGATAACGCCCGGCACGGATGGCCACCGGCGTCAACTGCGCCTGCCCGGTGACATCACCGATGGCATAGATATTCGGCGCATCGGTCTGGTGATAGTCGTTAACGTCGATAAATCCACGTCCGTTGACTTCCAAACCGACCTTGTCCAAGGCCAACGGCTCAGTCAAGGTCTGGCGTCCGACGGCCCAGATCACTTCATCAAAGCCTTCTAGGTGCTGACCGTCTTCCGATTCGATAATCAAGGTCTCGTCTTCGGCTTTGATCAGTTTCTTGACCTTGAAGTGATATTCCTTATGAATACCGCTTTCGATCATCGCATCGGTCAAAGTTTCACGCACCATGTCGTCGAAACCGCGCAAGACCAAATCCTTACGACTGATTAAGGTGGTTTCGGTGCCCAACGCCTGCAAAACCCCGGCAATTTCCACCGCGATGTAACCGCTGCCGATGACCGCCACTTTTTTCGGCTGCTCCTGCAAAGCGAAAAAGCCGTCGGAAGTGATGCCCAAGTCGGCGTTTTCGGTCTCATTCGGAATCAGCGGCGTGCCGCCCGGCGCAATCACAATGGTTTCGGCGGTAACGATTTTTCCATCCACCGACACAGTGTGCGCATCGACAAAACTGCCCCAGCCTTCCAGAACATCGATCCCCAAATCCTTCATGTAACCGCCATACCAGGTGGTGATATTGGAAATGTAGTTTTCACGACGCTTTACCAATTCCGACCAGTCGAACCCTTTGCGTTCCACGTGGAACCCGAAGTCCGGCGCATCACGGAGCGCTTCTGCAATATGAGCACCAAACCACATTACTTTCTTAGGCACGCACCCGATGTTCACGCAGGTTCCGCCCATTTTTTTGGCTTCCACCACGGCACACTTCTTACCGTACTCGACGGCGCGTTCCACGACGGACAAGCCGCCGCTGCCGGCACCGATGGCGATCAAATCGTAATCATATTGCATCTTGCGTTTTCCTCTTCCTGAAAAAATGTCTATCTATTCGAATCCATAAATAGGCATTCTTATAATTCTGTTATAAGGCTTTACGGGCCTTAAAAGGCAAAAAACCACCAGGCCTGGTGGTTTTTTGCATCCATCTACCTGTTTGGTTTATTTGTCCAAATAGGTTTCAAGGTCGTCGGAACCACCGACGTATTCGCCCTCGATGAAGATTTGCGGAACCGTATCCGCATTGGCCACTGCACGAAGCGTACGTGACGTGACACCGTGATTGGAAATACCGATTTCTTCATATTCAATGCCGGCATCTTCCATTGCCGCTTTCGCTTTGGCACAGAAAGGACAACCCGGCTTGGTGAAAATGGTCGCCACTTTCGCCGCTTGCGCGTTCGGGTTGATGTAATTCAGCATGGTATCGGCATCGGAGACTTCAAACGGGTCGCCCGGGACATTCGGCTCGATGAACATTTTCTCAACGACACCGTCTTTCACCAACATGGAATAACGCCATGAACGCTTACCGAAACCAAGGTCGTTTTTATCAACCAACATGCCCATGCCTTCCGTGAACTCGCCGTTCCCGTCCGGAATCAAGGTCACGTTATTAGACTCCTGGTCTTTCGCCCATTCGTTCATAACGAAGGTATCGTTTACGGACAGACAAACGATTTCGTCCACGCCGTTTTCAAAAAATACCGGGGCAAGCTCGTTGTAGCGAGGTAAGTGGCTTGAAGAACAGGTTGGGGTAAAAGCCCCCGGAAGCGAGAAAACGACAACCGTACGACCTTTGAAAATATCATCACTGTTAATGTTTACCCATTCGTTGTTCTGACGCGTTGGCCAGACAACGCTTGGGACCGTTTTTCCTTCACGATTTTCCATTGCTTGAGACATCTGTTTCTCCTTGGTTTAGTGATTGCAGTTCTTATCTTATCGCACTACAACAGCTTAAAAAATGAATTCCTTTTGAATACAGAATCTATTCTAGGCAAACTCTACCATTAAGTAAAATTAATTGTTTTAACTAAAATAATAGTTTTTTACTATTAAAAGAGCGCAAAAAAAGCGGCTTTCGCCGCTCAAAAGGAAGTTCACTTTATCATTATTCTGTAACTGTCAGCTCCACGCGACGGTTTTTAGCACGCCCATCGGCTGTCGCATTATCCGCAACCGGATATTTCTCACCTTCACCAATCGCTTCCATACGTTTCGCATCCACATCTTTGCTTTCAAGATAATTTTTAACGGCATCCGCGCGTTTTTGCGATAGTTTTTGGTTATAAGCCGCGGAACCTTTAGAGTCGGTAAAACCGCGAATTTGCAAGCCCGAATCCGGGTTCGCCTGTAGATACTCGGCGTAATCATCCAGTTTTGATTTGGCTTTGTCAGTCAGTTCAAAGCTGTCGGTTTTGAAAAAACCGCTAAAGTCGGACGGCTTAGCCACTTCCACCACCGCAACTTCTTCAACAACTGGCTCTTCGGCGGCTTTAGCGACCGGTTCGGCTTTTTTTGGAACAGGCGCTGCCGCTTCTACTGTGGCTTTCGGTTGACCACCGCAAGGTACCGTGTCTTCTTTCCAGTGGATGGTTCTCACACAATTACCGTCTCGGTCACGGACGACATTGCCGTAAGAATCCCAGACATAAGCCTCGTTTTTTTGATGAGGAATGTCTTCAAACGCCTGCGCGCCGGTCGCTATTAATGTGGCAGAGATAAAAAGAAAGGGTAAACGTAACGTCATTTTGCATCACCTTAAGTTAAGTTAAATAGTCATTTGGGGAATTACAAACCACTATAAAACTTCTCAGTCTCAAAACAAAGAGTAAACTTAATTGACTGGTTTATTCAGTTTATTGAATGGGCGCATCCTGCAATTCACGCATAAAGGTTTCCAGGTGACCGACTTCCTGGGCGTATTTCATAATCACACCCAAAGCGCCTTGGTCTTCCTGGCGAGAAGCGATCCGCGCCGCCAATTGAAATTCACGGTCGGTCACCCCACCCTGAAAGGCATTGGCTTCCAACAATGCGGCCAGCGCACCGACATTGTTCAGCAAACACGCTGCTTGTAATGGCTTCACCGATTCACCGGCCGCGTCCTTAGCGACTTCCTGTTGCGGCGACACAAAATGCTCTTGAATCAATACTTTCAGCATCCAATAGTTCATTTCCGGCGCTTCTTCACTTTCCAACACATTCATAAAAATTTCGTTCGGATCAATTTTATGCTTCTGAATCAACGTCTGAACGGTTTTGGAAAAAGGCGCACGGGTGTCTTCGGGTAGATTGAGTAGGTTCATAAAACGCTTGTTCGCTCTCGTTTGTTTTTTTGAAAAAATTATTATACGGCATTAGACCCAAATCTTGGTCAAACCGATTGCCCGGCCGCAAACCCCGACGACCAGGCCCATTGAAAATTATAGCCCCCCAGATGCCCCGTTACATCCAGCACCTCACCGATAAAGTAAAGTCCCGGCGCGTTTTTCACTTCCAGGGTTTTCGAGGAAATCGCATCCGTGTCAATCCCCCCTAAAGTCACTTCCGCTTTGTCGTAACCCGCGGTATCCGATGGGTAAAGCGTCCACTCGGTCAGTTGTTCGGCATACTGCCTCAGGCGGTCGTCCGGCAGCTCCGCCAACGGTTCAGGCAAGGAGTATTTTTCCAGCCAGGCCTGGGTAAATTTCTTGGGCCAGAAGCCGTTTAACCACTTTTTCAACCCGGCATTGTCGCGTTTCAATTGCAACAAGGCTTCGGCGACTTTCAGGCCGGGCAGCAGATTCACCCGAATCGCTTCGCCCGGCCGCCAGTAATTGGAAATCTGCAAGACACCCGGGCCGCTGATGCCCTGATGGGTAAACAATAAGGCTTCTGAAAAGGATTGTGTGGTGTCTTGATTGCAGAGGGTTACATCCAGCGACACCCCAGCCATGGCGGCGCAAAAGTCGCGCATTTTGCCGTCAAACACCAAAGGCACCAGGCCTGGACGTTTCTCTGTCACGGCCAAACCGAACTGCTCCGCCAGACAATACCCGAAACCACTGGCTTTCAACTTCGGAAACGACAAGCCGCCCGTCGCCACCACCAGCGATTCGCATTCGATGATGTCTTGATCGGTGACGACACGAAACCGCAAGGGGCGAGACGATTCTTCTAGGGTTTCGATCCGTTCGATTCCTGTGTTTAATTGGAATTCGACGCCAGCCCAGTCACATTCGGTGCGCAGGATTTGAATTAAGTCCCCCGCGCGATCCAGACAGAAAAGTTTGCCCAGTTCGCGTTCTTCATACGCCAGACCATGACGATCCACCAGGTCGATAAAATCCTGCGGTTGATAACGTGCCAAGGCGCTTTTGACGAAATGCGGATTGCCGCACAGATAATGTTCCGGCCCAACCGCCCGGTTGGTAAAGTTGCATTTCCCGCCGCCGGAAATGCGGATTTTGGCGGCCGCTTTGGGCGCATGGTCAAGCACTTCGACCCGCCGGCCACGATAACCGGCGGTGGCCGCGCACATTAAACCGGCCGCCCCCGCGCCCACCACCAGGACATCCGTGGCACGCGATTTCAAAGGACTTCAAACGTCGCTTGACGTTTTTCCGCTTCGGCAATCAACACTCGCAGTCCGGCTTCGGCCTGGGCTTCAAATCCCTCAACGCCCAGTTCAATGGTCCGTTCCCCATTGGACGAAATACTGGGGAGGCTAAATAGACGCAAATCCGGGAAACGCGCTTCGAAATCTTCCATAAAGGTAATCCATTCCGATTCCTGTCCATCCTTCAGACGAATGGTTTTCTCAACGGTCGGTTCAAAGGTCATCTCGGCATAATAAGTGTTCAGCACCCACTCCATCATGGATTTCGCCATCATCGGAAAGCCGGGCATAAAGTGGTGGTCGCCCACCGAAAAACCGGGAACACGGTTATAGGCGTTTGGAATAATGCGTGCACCCTGCGGGTATTCGCCCATGTGAATGCGCTGCGGGTAGGCTTCGTCACCAAATTGCGCTTCGATTTCTTTAACGGCCTCAGGGTGGCGCTCAATCGGCACATTCAGCGCTTTGGCCGCCGACTGACGCGTACGATCGTCCGGCGTCGCACCAATACCGCCGAATGAAAACACGATATCGCCACTGGCAAAGGTTTCTTTTAAGGTCTCGGTCAAAAATCGCGGCTCATCCCCCAGAATGCGTACCCAGGAGATGGCCAAACCGCGCGGGCGCAACAGACTGTTGGCCTGCACCAGATGTTTGTCCTGCCGTTTACCCGACAACACCTCGTCTCCAATAATAAGGAGCCCGATTTTCTTTTGCGTTGCGTCGTGTGATTCCATCTTCTTAATACCTGTTGGGATTACCATTAAGTCTGAGAGGCCGTCTGTTGTCGTAAATAAAATGTGACTTTTTCCGCCAGTTGCTTCGGATCAATCGGCTTGGTCATATAATCGTCCATGCCGACGGCGTAACACTTTTCGTCGTCCCCTTTCATCGCATTGGCGGTCATGGCGATAATCGGAATATGCTGACCGGTGCCTTCTTCAAGCTGACGTATTTCCCGAGTGGCCTGATAACCGTCTTTCACCGGCATCTGACAGTCCATTAAGATTAAATCATAAGAAGCCGACTGCAATCTGTCCAGCGCCTCTTGACCGTTGACGGCCACATCGGCTTCATAGCCCATCTTCGCCAACAAAGCCAACGCCAGCTTTTGATTGACCAGATTATCTTCCACCATCAAGATACGATGTTCAACGGCCGTCCCGGTTTCGGCCAATGCTTCGTGGTCATCGGAGGGTTCCATAATATGATAAATTTCTCTTTCAACCTTATCCAGATTGCCCGACTCAATCAGATGGGCATTCCGATGCAATAAAGAAATTTTCACCGGTTTCATCAAACAGTAGGCCTGGTCATTTTCCAGATAAGGGCGATAGACCGAATCCTGGCGCTGCTGGCGAGTCACATTCCATATAATTCGGCCGCCGGTATCCAGCAAGTCCTGCATTTTTTTCAGACAAAGTTCCGAATCGATGAAAGTGCTTTCCAGGGTCGATAAATCGACACCAATCAACGTTTCGGAATCCACTTGCTGGACCGCCTTATAAAAGGCCTCAAAGTCGTCAAACGGCGTCACAGAAAAATTCAAGTCCGCCATCTGCTGCACAATCAGGTCGGTGACCCGGTCGGCTTCGGAAAATAAAATACCTTTCATCGTATGGGTAAATTTCTCCAGGCAGGTTTCGTCCCCCACCGGCTGTAACGGCAAACAGAAAAAGAAATGTGACCCTTTCCCAACTTGGCTACGCAAACGAATACGCCCACCCATCAAACTGACCAATTGTTGGGAAATGGCTAAGCCCAAACCGGTTCCGCCATGCAGTCGAGTGGGCGACCCGTCCACTTGTGAAAAGGCGCTGAACAGCTTGGCTTGTGCCTCTTCAGCAATTCCGATACCTGTGTCCTCGACTTCAAATATCACTTCACGGCGGTTCTGCTCGGACTTGGAGTAGACACGTAAAACCACATATCCGCTTTCGGTAAACTTAATCGCGTTACCAAGCAGGTTCACCAGTATCTGTCGCACCCGAACGTTGTCCAACAATAACTGCTCCGGCAAATCGGGATCGACGAAATAATCAAACCGCAGCCCTTTGGCAAAAGCCAAATCCGCCACCACACTCGTCGCGCTTTCAATGGTCGGCAATAATGGGCACGGTTCTGCATGAATTTTCAACTTTCCGGCTTCGATTTTCGAGAAATCGAGAATATCATTGATAATCTGCAACAGGTTCGACGCACTGGACGATACGGTTTCTGCCAAGGCACGCTGTTCCCTCGACAAAGGGGTATCCAGCAGCAAACCTGTCATGCCCATCACACCATTCATCGGTGTTCGAATTTCGTGACTCATATTGGCCAGGAATTCCGATTTCAGTTGAGCGGATTGGATGGCCTGATCCCGCGCTTGCGCCATGGTTTCTTCCACCGCGACCTGTTCGGTAATGTCTCGAATCACGCCTGTGAAAACAATGGTGTCATTCAATTGCACTTCACTGACCGACAAATCAATCGGGAAACACTCGCCGGATTTTCGCATCCCATCCACGCGGCGTGTGCGGCCAATCACATTTTTTTGGCGTGTTTTTAAATAAGTGGCCAGATAGCCATCGTGCGCTTCACTGTATGGATTCGGCATCAAACAGCTGATATTCTGGCCGAGAATCTCATCCATTTTATAGCCAAACATTTTTTCAATGGCGCGATTGACCTCAATCACAATGCCTTTGGCATCGATCACGATAATCACGTCGGTGACCGAATTCATCACCGCACGGGTTTTATTCTGGCTCATCACCAGCTCTTCGGTCAGGCGTTTTCGATAGTCGGCTTCGGTATTAAGCTGGTCATTGGCATCGGACTGTTCTTCCAGCAATTGACGGGTTTCCTGCAAGGATTGTTTCAAACGGCGCATCATCACCGCCAATAAAAAAAGAGTAATCAGCGCCAGACCCACCATAAACAAAAAAGAACGCCAAGCGTGCTTTTCATCCGCGACCCCATAGCTCAACGGACGCTGCACTTCCAAAATGCCCCGCACATCGCCCGTTTTCCAATCGGTTTTTGGCGTGCCGGGGTAGGTATTGTGGCATTCAACGCAACTGGGCTTTAAAACATCCGCACGAGCATAACGCAGCACTTTTTGCCCACCTTCTTGCACGATCTTCCAATACGATTGATCAGGGTGCTGACGTAAATACGCCATAGCGTCGGTTTCAAACGCATCCAAATGTTTAGCATGCTCGCTCCAGGCAAACGGCTGATCACTGTAGAGCTTGACCTTATAGCCATTGTCGCCCGATGACAAATAACGCCCAAAATCCTTAGCGAAAGTCGCCGGTAAAGGGGCCGCGCCCTCCGGATTATTTTCGAAATCATGTGTAATCGGCACACCGCGCTGCACCAGGGAAGGTAAGATTTTTTTTGCGTAGTAATTGCGGAACCCAACCACGGAAATGGAAAAGTTCCGCGCGTCTTCCAAAGCGATTTCACGACTGACTTGTTGGTGTTCTTCATAGTTCTGCCAGAAGACAAAACCAATCCCCGTCAACAGAGAAAACGCTAACAATGGAAAGAAATAAGACGTGGCAAACAAGTCGTTTGTAGGTTTCATGTGATTATTTTACTCAATTCCAAATCGAAGCACCCAGCTTTCTCTCCTGAAAAAACCCCATTCCTTTCCTCCTAAACGGACAGGCTACAAACAAAAAAAGGGCTTAAAAGCCCTTTTAAAAACGGTATCGTCGGCCAATCAATAAAAGGCGATGCGAACGCCAATATGGGCATTGCCGTCTACTTCATGATAGCCTGTCTTCGGGAATTTGACCTGGAACTGACGGAAACCGATATAAGCCACTGCGCTCGGCAAAACGCGCATTTCGGCGCGAATATTGAACTCGTAAGCGTTATCGGCATCGCCAAAGGTGACAATCGATGGCGCATAAATATACTCGGCGGCAATGGCCGACGGCACAGACGTCGGCAACCAGTAACGCCCTAAGGCCCCCAACATCAAACCATAGCCGTTGTTTCCGTCTTTATCTTCATCCAGATAGAAGACTTTGCCCTTCAGGCCCAGTTCCAGATTTTGATTACCCATCAATCCTTTACGGGCAATGCTACCAAACAGGTCCAACACACGGTCACCGTCATTGTTAAACATGAAGTCGATACCCAGATTGGTTAACTCTTGCGGTGTCTCACGTAAGGAATACAAACCGACATTAGCGGTGTCATTGGATAAAGACAAATCCAGTCCGGCATTTCCGTCAATGGCGGCATTCGCTGCTGTGGCCAGCCCAAACAATCCCCCAATCAAAATGCTTTTACGCAACCGCTTCCATAACATCATTTACTTTGCTTCCTTTTTTACTTCGTTCAATTCTTGAATGGTTTGGGAAATAGTGTCTCCTGTTTCTTCAATTTTGTCCACCGCACCTTGTGTCGCTTCCACACCACTTTGTGCAATGTCTCGGCTGCCGAACCAATCAAACATCACGGCCAGCACCCCAAACACAACCACCAGCAATAACAACAACAGTTTTTTCATGTCATCCAACCCTTAACGATTGTAATTTACCCGATTGACCTTGTTCATATAGTCCACCGAGCTTTTCACAATCGTCTCGGTCGCCTCATCGGCAAATGCCATCAAAGCGGCATCGGTTGCCGCTGGCTTCATCTCGTTCATACCTTGGTATTCGTTGCTGACCGTCGCCATCGTCACGCCCAAATCATTCACCATTTCCAAATCGCCGATCAGGCTGATTTTATACAACGTCTCTTCTTTCGACTCCGTGCCTTCAATGAAGTACTTGAACGTCAAATCCGGTTTTCGAGCCGTCATATTAAACCCTTCGGAAGCCAACGCCTGGCGAAAAGCCTTTTCATACGCGGCGGTGTCTTGGGTACTGGCATCCAAGTTGATGACAATCTGATCCACCAATGTATCCAAACGTTTTTGCAACAAACCGGCCAACTGGTCGTGCGGCAAAGTGATTTTTTCACCTTTAAACGCTTCCATGCGAGCTTTTAATGCCGCACGCGCTTCAACCGTTGGCATGGCCGGCAAAATCGACCACAGTTGCGTTAACTTACTGCCTTTACTGCTCACATGCAGATAATCCGTTAATTGATTATCCAACGCCTGCAAACGCTCCATCATGGCATCATCAATGGAAGCTTTCGGAATCTTAGCCAAGGCAAACACCGTACCGGCGTCCTTGTCGACATACACGGTATTCGCATCGGGTACCATCACCTGATAGTTTTTCACTTCCGCCCGAATCGCCTGGCGCAACTTACTCTCAAACGGCGTTTCGGCGATCACGGCTATTTGTTTCGTAGACGGCATGGCTTCCATGCGCCCATTCACCAACGCCGCCAGGTTTTGCTTCGCGCTGGCTTTGGCCTGCTCAACCGCTTGCTCCTGATCTTCCGCCAAAGGTGCCTGACCTTTGGCGTATAAATAATTACTGTCTTCATCTTGAGTCGACACAATCCACGATGGTGCAACCTTTTTCAGCGTCGCATCGTTTTCATTGACCATGGATTGCGAACAACCGGACAGACCCCACACTGACAACACAAATAGAAAGAGTGCTTTTTTCATCATAACAACCACTTATTTTTAATTATTAACATTATTTTTTATGCAACTGACGGTCACCATAATACTCCATTTAACGTAGAGATAGAAGTCCATTAGTATGACTTTTTACCGCTGCGCCAGGCTCGAATATCGAAGCGCGAAGGGTGGACGGCATGATACAGGTTTTGCGGCATAACCGCCATCTCGCCGGACACCATCCGACCGATCATTTCCGCGCTGAGAAAGACTGACATCAAGCCCCGGGCACCATGGCCATTACTGACAAACAACCCGGTTTGATAACGTTGCGGCGAATAGGTATGCAACGCCTTCGTGCGCGGTTGCGTTAAATAGGCTTGTTTCATCCACTCCGGATCCGGCACAGCCCCAACCAGCGGCAAATGATCGGCAACCGCGGGGCGAAACCCGATATTGCCGTGCAACCCGGTTTCTTCACCCAGCCAAGCCGGTAATGCTTCGGTCACCATGGCACGATTTTCGGCCTGAGCGGCCTCGGATAACTCGGTGATGGAATCGGCGCCTTCAAAAGTCGCACCGGTAACGGCAGCATAAGACGTATCACCGCCAAAATCGCCATTAACCGTATAACCGCGATGCGTCACAGTACAATGCAACGGCGTCCGAATCTCGTCCGCCGACAAATGCGTTACCTGCCCTTTCACCCGACGAACCGGCAAGCCCAACTTTCGATTCAGACGTTCATCCAAAGCTCCCGTGGCCACGACCAGTACGTCGGCTTCCAGCTGCGTTTTATCCGTTAAAATCGACCAGGCCTGGCCGTTTTTCGTAAAATCCACCACCGTCTCATCCAAGCGCAATTCGATGGCATCATGCGCCAAACATTTTTCCACCACTGTCGAAGGACGCACCCAACCCCCTTGCGGAAAAAACAATCCTTCAAACGGCGTCGTTTGTCCAATGCGCTCTCCAGCTTGTTCGGCATTACACCAGACCGCAAATTCCGGCGGCAATCCAACGCGCTTTAAACACTCCGTCAAACGCGTATCGATGGTATCGGTCACCGCCAACTGCATCAAGCCATTGAGTTCGCCCACAATTTCTTGCGCTTCCAACCAAGGCCGCAGCCACTTCAACGTGGTTTCGAACCCTCGCAAATAAAACTGGCTGCGCAAATTCCAATCTGCGGTCACCAGTGGATGAATGGCCCCGGCCAAATTACCGGACGCCTGCTGTGCGGGTTGCGCCGCCGTCTCCAGTAATTGCACCGACCAACCTTGCTGTGCCAGCTGGTGCGCCACCGTCGCCCCGGCCAACCCGGCACCCACCACGATTGCCCGCCGCCCGCGTGTAACAGTAACAACAGGGTCGGGCCCCTTAAACCAGGGAGTTTTAGACGCAAATCCTCGCACCTGAGCCAAATGACCATGACACATTTCGCGCTTATATTCATAGCCCGGCGCCTTCTCCACTTCAAAACCGGCTTTTTGCAACCCACGACGCACATCTCCCGCAACGGTAAAGGTGGAAAATGTGGTTTCGGAATGGCTTAATCGCGCCATATTGGTGTATAAATTCGGCGCCCACATATCCGGGTTTTTACTCGGCGTAAAGCCATCCAAAAACCAAGCATCCACGGAACAATCAAACTCAGCCAATCCTTGCAAAACATCGCCGAACCAAACAATTAACCGAACTTTTCCGTCAAATAGCCGCATTTCATGCCAGCCGGGCAAGCGAAGCGGATAAACATTCAGTAACGCTTGCGATAAAGTCCCTAATTCATCAAAGGCCAAGTGCGCTTTTTTTAAATCTTCGACACTCAATGGGTGCTTTTCAAAAGAAATAAAACACAGTTCAGAACTTTTAGGAGCATTTTCAAACCAGGAACGTACCGTCTGTAAAAAATTCAAGCCGGTGCCAAAGCCGGTTTCCGCCACGGTAAACACCGTCTCTGGCGACAAGGCCGCAAAGCGTTCCGGCAAACGGTTTTGCTGCACGAACACATAATCGGACTCGGCCGGACCGCTGCGAAGCGAATAGTAGATATCGTCAAAATCCACGGCTTTGGGCACGCCTTCAGGTGTCCATTCAAGATTGGCTGAAGTAATCAGTTTTTTGTCATCGCTCATAGAGGTATTTTAAACCAAAAGTACGGCCGAACGCCCGATCCATTCACATGAACCACTTCTTAATCAATACGCTGTTTCATTTTTCATAAAACCGAAACACACTGAAAATCTTTTGCGGTAAGATAAATTTGTCTGTCTAAGTAAAACGACTTGTCAACATTCGAGGAGATACACCATGGAAAGATTACAGGAAACCGGGCAATTAATGGGGCGCCTAATGCAAGATATGCCCGATCAACTGAAAGAGTTCAGCGCCTTTATTAAAATCGCTGAAAAAGATGGGGCGCTGGATGAAAAAAGCAAACACCTGATTCTATTATCACTGGCCATTGCCTTCCAGTGCGCCTGGTGCATTGCTGTGCACACCAAAGATTGTGTCGGCGCCAAGGCCACCAAAGAAGAAATTCTCGAAGCTGCGATGATGGCGGTCGTCATGGGCGGCGGACCTAAGCTAATGTATATGGAAATTCTGTACGAAGAACTGGATAAATACTTCGACAAATAAACCGCTCAAACTTTCCGGCCATTGGTCGGCTTCAAGCTCGATTGTCAAAAGCGGCGTTCGACAATGCTCTAAACGCTCTTCCAAAACGGGATTACGAAGCCGAAATTTTCGACAGCGTCAATTGCCGGGAAGCCAGTCTTTCAGCCTGCGCCGGATCGTGCGATACCCAAACCGCACACCCTCCGGCCTCGGCTAAATACCGCTGCACCAAGGCTTCTACCGCCAAGGTCGTATTCGGTTCCAGATTGGCCGTCACTTCATCCAACAACAACACTTTCGGCCGAAAGGCCAGCCCGCGCAACAACGCCAAACGCTGTTTTTCGCCACTCGACAAAGCCGTCACCGCCTGCTTCAAAATCGATTTTGACAACCCCAAAGCCGACAAACCGGACAATAACCAGGCCTGGTCATTTTCAATAGCGGCTTGCGGATAATGCGCCAAAACAGCGTCTTCCCACCAGGCCGTTTCCGCCGGAAACCACATCACCCGACGCCGCCACACCGGCGAGGGAAAGGCCGCCTGCTCTTCCAAATTCAACCAGGCCTGGCCGGAATGCGGCTCCAAGTCGGCCAACGCGCGCAACAAAAGCGACTTACCCGAACCGGACACGCCGGACACCATTAAAATTTCTTGTTCGGCCAAAGCAAACGATACCGGCGCCAACAAGGACGAAATGCCCAATTCCTCGACGCGGAACATCACAACTTCTCCAGCTTGGCGAAAGCCGCCACCAGCCACTTAGTGCCCGCATGGTTGAAGTTGACCTGAATACGAGCATGGTCGCCCGCCCCTTCCGTGGCCAACACCATGCCTTCACCAAATTTTTGATGAAACACCCGTTCTCCGGCCTGGTAACCGCTTTCATTCAAGGTGGCCGACGCGCCGGCGCCAAATCCGGCACCAAATCCGCCGCCATACGACGACGTGGTCGCCTGTGCCGATCCTTTTAAACGCACATGCTGTACACAATCCTCAGGCACTTCTTTTAAAAAGCGCGACGGCAACGGATAAAACTCCGAACCGTGCATCCGGCGACGATTGGCATAGGAAATCATCAACTGCTTTTCTGCCCGCGTGATCCCGACATAGGCCAGACGACGTTCCTCCTCCAATCGATAAGGGTCTTCCTGCGATTGTTGAGACGGGAAGAGTCCTTCTTCCAAACCAATCATAAACACCAGCGGAAACTCCAACCCTTTGGCGGCGTGCAACGTCATCAACTGCACCGACGACTCCCAATGATCAGCCTGTTGCTCACCGGCCTCCAACGCCGCCTGCGCCAAAAATTCCGCCAAGGGGTTGTCAAAATTCGGTTCATCAAACGCATCACTCGGCAAATCAGCCACACTTTCGTTTGTGCGCATCGGCTTGAATTGACTGACGGCGTTAATCAATTCGTCGATGTTTTCCAAGCGGCTTTGGCCTTGCTCGGAGGTGTCTTTTTCAAAGTGCAATTGCAAACCGGAACGCGACACTACTTGCATCACCTGATCCTGCAAATTTTGCCCTTCGGTGCTTTGATCCAGCGCTTCAATCAAGGTCAAAAAACCGTTGACCGCGGTTTTGGCGCGCGCCGTCAAACCGGCTTCCACCAGTTGGTTGGCCGCTTGCCAGAGCGAAATTTCTTCCATCCGTGCCACTTCACGAATTTGGTCGGCGGTTTTATTGCCGATGCCGCGCGGCGGATGGTTGTACACCCGCTCAAAGGCAGCATCGTCTTCGCGACTGATCAACAAACGCAAATAGGCCAATACATCTTTGATTTCGGCACGGTCGTAAAAGCGCAGGCCACCATAAACACGATAGGGAATTTGCGCCTGCAGGAGCGCCTGCTCCATCACCCGCGATTGCGCATTGGAGCGATACAGCACAGCAATTTCCGAACGGTTGCCGCCCTGCTCGCACCAGGTCTCAATTTGGTTACAGATGTAACGCGCTTCGTCCTGCTCGTTGAAGGCCTCATAAATTTGAATCGGCTCGCCGTCTTCTCCGGCGCTCCACAGATTTTTGCCCATGCGGTCCTGATTATGAGCAATGAGCGTATTCGCCGCCTTCAAAATCATATTGGTGGAACGGTAGTTCTGCTCCAGGCGCACGGTTTTGACGTCGGAAAAATCTTCGTCAAACCGGCGAATGTTCTCGATCTTCGCCCCTCGCCAGCCATAAATGGACTGGTCGTCGTCTCCCACGATAAACAGCTTGCCGGTCGCACCCGCCAATACGCGCAACCAAGCATATTGCAGCGTATTGGTGTCTTGAAATTCGTCCACCAGGATGTGGCGATAACGATTCTGATAATGCGCCAGCACTTGCGGGTTCTTCAACCAAAGCTCATGGGCGCGCAGCAGCAATTCGGCAAAATCCACCAGGCCTGCCCGCTTGCACTGCTCTTCGTAAGCTTGGTAAATTTGCACCATTTTACGCACATAGGGATTGTGTCCGGCGTCAATATGATGCGGACGCCGACCTTCTTCCTTTTCACCATTAATAAAGGCCTGCACCTGTTTATGCGGCCATTGTGCCTCATCCAACTCCAGCGCTTTTAATAAACGTTTAATGACCCGCTTCTGGTCATCGGCATCGAGAATCTGAAACGCTTGCGGCAGACCGGCTTCCTGATAATGGGTCCGCAACAGTCGATAAGCGATGCCGTGAAACGTTCCCATGGTAATGCCTTGCGACTGATTACCAATCAACGCCTCCACGCGACCACGCATTTCACTGGCGGCTTTATTGGTGAAGGTAACGGCAAGGATGTTATAGGCCGAAAACCCCATCACCTCCGTCAACCAGGCAATACGATGCACCAGCACTCGGGTTTTGCCGCTCCCGGCGCCGGCCAGAATCAACGCATGGCGGTCGTCTACCGTCACCGCCTCACGCTGGGCGTCGTTTAAATCATTTAATATATGTGAAATATCCATAAAAACTAAAATCGAAAACCAAAATCATGTCAATCGTGAAAAGGGATAGGTAATGCGCATATCCTAAGGGATTTTGGCACTTTGAGCATCTTTTATTGAAACCGCCACCCCTTCAATGAAAAACATTTCAGATTTTGCTTGCATTGAAAACTGAAACAATGTAATAATTATCCAAATTTCAAAAATTTAATCTTCATTCGACGTATACATAAACGGGTTCCGCCGCAACGGAAAGCCCAATAAAGAATCGGATGATAATTCTTATCTCGACCCTGATTGCTTCCCATACGACTTTCTCAACAACCATTTGGGGATGCGTGTAAGCATCACAATCGAGATACTTAAAACGTAAGGAGTTACCTAATGAGTGACAACATGATTGCAACCTCTGATGCAAACTTTGACAGTGAAGTACTACAGTCCGACGTTCCTGTTTTGGTGGATTTCTGGGCCGAATGGTGTGGTCCTTGTAAAATGATCGCGCCAATTTTGGACGAGGTTGCCGGTGAATACGCAGGGAAAATCAAAGTCGCTAAATTGAACATCGACGAAAACCCAGCGACACCGCCAAAATATGGCGTACGCGGTATTCCGACATTGGTTCTATTCAAAAACGGTGAAGTGGACGCCACTCAAGTTGGCGCACTTTCTAAGTCTCAGCTGTGTGCATTCTTAGACGGTAACCTATAATCCTCACGGACTTCCCGTTCAAAACCGCCCGACGTCAATGGGCGGTTTAGATTCACAATCACCCGATCATCCCCCAACATTTAAACACCCAAAACCCCGTTCAACCTTACTCAAAGACAGTTATAACCATATGAACTTAAACGATCTTAAAAAAATGTCTGCGGCCGCTTTGCTGGACATCGCCGCGGAAAAAGGCCTGGAAAACCTGGCCCGTCTGAAAAAACAAGACATCATTTTCGCCATTCTGAAAGCGCACGCCAAAAACGGTGAAGACATTTACGGTGAAGGGGTGCTTGAAATTCTGCCGGATGGTTTCGGCTTCTTACGCTCCGGCGACGGCTCTTATTTAGCTGGCCCGGACGACCTTTACGTATCGCCAAGCCAGATTCGCCGTTTCGGCCTGCGTAAAGGCGACACCATCCAAGGCAAAATCCGTCCGCCAAAAGATGGCGAACGCTACTTTGCGTTGTTGAAAGTTGAAAAAATCAACTTCGAAGACCCGGATGTCGCCCGTAAGAAAATCGCCTTCGAAAACCTGACACCATTACACGCGCAAGAGCGTTTGAAAATGGAACTAGGGAACGGCAGTACGGAAGATATTACGACGCGTATTATCGACATTGCCGCACCGTTTGGTAAAGGGCAGCGTGGTTTGATTGTGGCGCCGCCAAAATCCGGTAAGACCGTGATTTTGCAGCAAATCGCCCAATCCATCGCCGAAAACCACCCGGAAGCCTATTTAATCGTATTATTGATCGACGAACGCCCGGAAGAGGTGACCGAAATGCAACGCACCGTTAAGGGTGAAGTGATTTCCTCCACTTTTGACGAACCGGCCACTCGCCACGTTCAGGTTGCGGAAATGGTGATCGAAAAAGCCAAGCGCTTGGTGGAGCACAAAACCGACGTGGTCATCTTGTTGGATTCCATTACCCGTTTGGCTCGCGCTTATAATACGGTTGTGCCGTCTTCCGGCAAAATTCTGACCGGGGGCGTGGACGCCAACGCTTTGCACCGCCCAAAACGCTTCTTCGGGGCGGCGCGTAATATTGAAGAAGGCGGTTCCTTGACCATCATCGCCACAGCCTTGGTGGACACCGGTTCCAAAATGGACGAAGTCATCTTCGAAGAATTTAAAGGCACCGGTAACATGGAACTGCATCTGTCACGCAGCATCGCTGAAAAACGCACCTTCCCGGCCATCAATATCGAGAAGTCCGGTACGCGTAAGGAAGAGTTGCTCACCACACCAGATGAGCTACAAAATATTTGGATTTTACGCCGTTTCTTACAGGGCTTAAATAACGAAGTTGAAGCAATTGAAACCTTAATTGATCAACTAAAAGTAACCAAAACGAATGAAGAACTCTTTACAGCGATGAAACGATAATTGCATCGCAAGGCCTGCGAACGCCTTATAACGGCCACTAGCAGGCAAAATCTGCAGTAAATTCATTAATTAATTGATGATTTTTCTTGCAATTTAGTTTTTTAGTTCTATAATTTCGCTTTCTTTTTTAAACATAGTGGCTATTCAGCTTTGCCTGATTGCGAGTGATTCACTTAGTTGGTTAACCAACCTAATCACTTAGCAAAAATGATAAAAGGTAAGTCGAAAGCTACAATAAATACAATGGACCGTCATCATGCAAGCAGGCATTCATCCAGAATACAATGAAGTGGTTTTCCAAGACATCTCGACTGGTGAAACCTTTTTAACTCGTTCTACGATTGAAAAGACTTCTGGCGACACCATTACTTTAGACGGCAAAGAATACCCACTAGTTCGTATCGAAGTTTCTAGTGCTTCACATCCTTTCTTCACTGGTAAGCAATCACTGGTCGATACTGAAGGACGTGTTGAAAAATTCCGTCAAAAATACGGTATGCGCAAGTAAGCACTTCACACTGTTATTTTGTTGCGAAACAAAATATCCCGAAAAAGGCCGTTTCAAACGGCCTTTTTTATTTCTACGATTCCCTGACATCCCATCGATTTTCCTCACGCTCTTGGCTTGGCCTTTGCTACAATCTTTCTCATCCTTTTCAACCCAAGACAATGAATGACATGATGAATTTCTCGATGACCGCCTTGAAATCCTGTGCTAAGTGGCTGCCGATCTGCCTGTTGCCCATCGCTTTTACGTCTCAGGCTGACGACTGCGCCCCCCAGAAGATCGATACCTGGGTCAAAGCCAGCTTTGCCTTAAGCGGTGATACCGTCATTATCCAAAAAAACGAATTCCGCCTGATCGGCATTGAAGCCCCGCAAATTCAAAAAAAACAGAAATTCTATACACGTGGCCAACCGCTGGCCAAAGAGTCGCAAACCCAGCTCAACAAGCTGCTCGCCAATCACGACCTGGAAGTCGGAGTGGAATACGATCAACTGAAAATCGATGACTTTTACCGTAATTACGCCCACCTGTACATCAAGCAGGACGGTCGTATCGTCAACCTGCAAAAACTGATGTTGGAAAGCGGCCTGGTATTGGCGAAATCGGAACCGCCAAATATGAAACACCAAAAGTGTTACTACCAAGCGGAAAAAACCGCACGAGAACGACAGGTGGCTCTCTGGAGTCTAGCCAAAAAACGGCCAGACCTGCATTACCCCATCGCACCCTCTTCGGAAATCGATACCGAAGATGAGGGCTACCACATTTTCAAAGGCAAAATTGTCAAGGTCGACAAAAGCTCCAACAATTACATTCTCAATATGGACACGACCGGCATTCGCATCCGAGAAGCCGATTGGGAACGCTTTGATTACGATAAACTCAAAACACTGGAAGGCAAAACCATCGAGGCCCGCGGTTTTGGTTTCCTGTACGGTGGTTCTATGTTCGTCAAGGTGCGCTCTCCCTTTGCCATCGACTTACTGAACCCCGTCAACGAATAAACGACACTCACACTCCAGCGCGGCTATCGAAGCTTCTCCACCCTACGCCGCCCGTTTTTCTAAGGCTTTGATTCCTAACCGGATTGAAAACCGGTTTTTTTGTGACATTTGGCCGTCTCGCCGTTAAAATAGCTCTTTCGATTCAAATGACATAAAAAGGATTTCCGATGGCGGAACTACAAAACGACCGTTTTTTACGCGCACTTTTAAAAGAACCCGTGGATCGCACCCCCGTTTGGATGATGCGTCAAGCCGGTCGTTATCTGCCAGAATACCGTGAAACCCGCAAAGTCGCCGGTTCCTTTATGGACTTATGTCGCAACAAGGAACTGGCCTGCGAAGTCACCTTGCAACCCTTGGAACGTTTTCCGCTGGATGCCGCCATTCTGTTCTCCGACATTCTGACCATTCCGGATGCCATGGGACTGGAATTGCGCTTCGCCACCGGTGAAGGGCCGATTTTCGACAAACCGGTTCGCACCTTGTCCGACGCGAAAAAACTGTTTGTGCCGGATATGGGCTCCGACCTCGGTTACGTGATGGATGCGGTCAGCACCATCCGCAAAGCCTTGGACGGGCGCGTGCCGTTAATCGGTTTCTCCGGCAGCCCTTGGACCCTGGCCACTTACATGGTTGAAGGCGGCTCCAGTAAAACCTACTCCAAAATCAAAGCCATGATGTACGACGAACCGGCCACCTTGCATCACATTTTGGATGTCTTGGCCGATTCCGTCATCGCTTACCTGAATGCACAAATCGAAGCGGGCGCCCAGGCGGTGCAGATTTTCGATACCTGGGGCGGCGTTTTAACGCCACGCGACTATCAGGAGTTCTCACTGCGCTATATGGCGAAAATCGTCGACGGCCTAAAACGCGAAAACGACGGTCGTAAGGTGCCGGTCATTCTATTCACCAAAGGCGGCGGTCAATGGCTGGAAAAAATGGCCGAAACCGGTTGTGATGCGCTGGGCTTGGACTGGACCACCGACATCGACGACGCCCGCGCCCGTGTCGGCGACAAGGTCGCGCTGCAAGGCAATATGGACCCAAGCATTCTATACGCCTCACCGGCGCGCATTCGCGAAGAAGTGGCAACCATTTTGGAAAAATACGGCCATGGCACAGGCCACATCTTCAACTTGGGTCACGGCATCCACCCGGAGGTCAACCCGGAACATGCCGGTGCCTTCATCAAAGCCGTAACCGAATTAAGTCCAAAATACCACGGGTAAACACCATCGACGATTCGATACCGTCAGGAGGAAACATGTCTCAACGCGTTTATTGCATCGCGCAATTCCAACCGAAACCCGGAAAGGAATCCGCGCTGTTCAAAGTGCTCCAGGCACTGGAGCCGAATACTTTACGTGAAGACGGCTGCCTTCAATACCGTGTCACCCGTCAAATTCAAAGCCCGTTTGCCGATGGGAAAAGCATGCCAATCGCGTTTAACGAAATCTGGCGAGATATGCCCAGTTTTGAAGCACATTGTCAGCGCCGTGAAATCGTGGAGTTTTTCGAAACCTACTGTCAGGCCGACGACGGCCTGGCAGCCGATTGGAACGTCTGCGTTTATTCCGATGAACCCGAGGACTACGACGCACCGGTTGTGTAAAACCAAAAAACCGCCAGGCCTTTATACTCTTTAGGGTGTGGCGGTTTTTTATAATCCGAATAACCCCCTTCGATTAGCCCAAATCGACCTTATTGGCGAATTCCATCGCTTCCAGATACAATTTCGACAAATCTGACGGCGTCAGTCCTTCAGGAAGCTCAAAATCCGTTTTGCCCTGCTCCATTCCCTTAACCGCCGCCAAAGCCACGCCTAAAGCTCCATGAGAGGCCACCAGCGCCTGTTTGATTTTCGGGTCAAAGTTCAACTGCGCCAGTAGTTCTTCCAAAGAGGCATCCATCACGGCATCCAAGGTGGAGAAAAGCCCGACGGTAAAATAGCTGTCCTTAGAAAAATCGCCCACCTGTTCGCCCACCAATTCACAAAACTTAGCGCGAATCAATGAGGTATGAAACAACTCGCGTGGCTTATCATCCACACCCGACAGCACCATCATGCTCGACCAGCTTTGCAAACGCTTTAAGCCAAAGCGCAACACCGCATCGTGAATGGAGGTAATCTTATGGTTGCCGCCCGCCGTGGCCACAAAACGTAACAGCTTTTGGCTCAACGCCACATCCTGACGAATGATATTACTGAGAATCGTCATATCGATGTCGGGGTCATAGACATTGGCCAGCAACTTCATGGTCGATAGTTTATTGGACGGCAGACTACGGCCTTGCAAAATTTTCGGTTTGGAAAAAAAATAGCCCTGAAAATAATCGAAGCCGATTTTTTGACAAAACTCGAACTGCTCACGCGTCTCGACCTTTTCGGCCAACAGACGAATGCCTTTTTCCTTCAGGCGGCCCACGTGTTCCAGCATCTTCTTGGGCCCGACTTGTAGGATATCGACCTTGATGATATCCGCACAGGCTTCCAGTTCGGCTAACTTTGGATTGAAGATGTAATCGTCCAACGCCACTTCATACCCTTTCGCACGCAAGTCGCTCAAGGCGTCAACGATTTTAGGCGTCACCTGCACGTTTTCCAGTACTTCAATGGCAATTTGCTTCGGCGGAAAGAAAGGCTTGTTTTCACTCAACAACAACCCTTCTGTGAAATTGATAAACGCTTTATGACGGCCGACCACTTCCTGAAACCCCATATCGCCGAACAGGTTCATCATCACCTGAGCCGTGGCATGGTCGCCACCGAGGATGCGGGCATGGTTGTCTTCGGAACCGGAGCGGAATAGCAGTTCATAGGCATGAACGCGCACGGACGCGTCGAAAATCGGCTGACGGCCGATGTAGATATCCACTAATTGCGACATGATTATCTCTATTTTAATCGCTGAAAATCGGTGCCTGAGAAAACCATTTCTGCTTTCTTAGGCACCCGTTTTCATTTTAGCACAAGCGGATTTTCGGCCGAATCAATCGTCTCTATCCCAGTGATAAGTTTCTCCGATGAAACCGAACAGACCAGCATTGCGCTGGCCTTTCATCGGTGTTAAAAGAGATTAAAAGAGAAGTGCCCGTTAATCAACGGCGCTAAACTCATCCGGCAATTCAATATCTTCACCGCCAAACAGGAATTTTTGCATTTCGTCTTTCAAGAAATTTTGTGCTTTCGGGTCCAGGCTGGACAGTCGATATTCATTAATCAGAATCGTCTGTTGCGCCAACCATTGTTTCCAGGCCTCTTTAGACACATTGTCAAACACCTTTTGTCCCAATTCGCCCGGAAAAGGTGGAAAATCCAAGCCTTCCATTTCTTCGCCCATTTTGACACAGTTAACCATTCTCGCCATTGTGACTCTCCAGTTGTTTGATGAGTTTTCGAATCGGTGCCGGCACGCCTCGCGTCAAGGCCTCCGCCACCGGCAGCCATTCGCCGTCCAGATCAGTCGAGCGCACCCGGTCCACCAAAATCGGTTGAATCATCAGGTGATAATGACTGAAAGTGTGTTTCAGAAGGGGCCATTTTATCAAATCCCCAGCGCCGTCACAGACGGTTTCAACCTTGTTTTTTATCAGGTTTTGCACCGCTGGCTCCGGCGATTCCGGCAGGCTCCAGAGCCCGCCCCAAATGCCGTTTGTTGGGCGTTTTTCCAATAAAATATCACCGGACGGTTTCCGCAGCAGCAACATCGCCACCGCTCGCGTCGGCTTTTCGGTTTTCGGCTTGGAATACGGAAACGCCGTCACTCGGCCTTGCTGCCAGGCCTGGCAGTTTTCGCTAACCGGGCAAACATCACACTTCGGCTTGCTGCGGGTGCATAAGGTCGCCCCCAAATCCATAATCGCCTGAGTATAGTCTTCAAACCGGATTTCCGGCGTCAACGCCTCGGCTCGCTGCCAAAGCTTAGCTTCAGTCCGTTTTTCGCCCGACCAGCTTTCCACTGCATCGTAACGGCACAGCACCCGTTTGACATTACCGTCCAAAATCGGATGCCGCTGCCCACAGGCAATCGACAGAATCGCACCCGCCGTGGAACGGCCAATGCCCGGCAAAGCCATCATCCCTTCCAAATCCGACGGAAAGACACCCCCCAATTCATCCACCACCACTTTCGCCGCTTTCAGCAAATTGCGCCCCCGGGCGTAATATCCCAACCCCGACCAATGGGCCAACACGGCTTCTTCCGTAGACTGGGCCAAGGCTTCCACCGTCGGGAAAGACGCCATAAATCGCTCGTAATACGCGATAACCGTCTGCACCTGAGTTTGCTGCAGCATGATTTCCGACACCCAGACCCGATAAGGGGTCTTATCCTGCTGCCAAGGCAAATCATGACGGCCCGAAACATCGAACCAATCCAACAAGGCCTGTGAAAAAGAAGGTTCGGTTATTGCCTGTCGTTTATCCAATTCGCTTTTCCGTTATAATAAGTCAAAAATTTAAACACTAGGGCAGCGAGATTCCCCTCAGGGTAATCAAGCGGCCCACATATTGTACTAAACACCATGACCGAAAAAACAACCGAAACCGCCCAAACCCAACCGTCGTCGGAAATACCGGCGGACAGACCAACCGACATCCCACCCGAAAAACGTCGCATCAAAAGCTTTGTCCTACGCCAAGGGCGCCTTTCCAAGGCACAACAAAACGCGCTGGACGCCATGTGGCCAAGCTATGGACTGGAACAGGAAGATAAACTCTTGGATCTCACCGAGCTGTTCGAGCGTGATGCGTCGACCATTGTCGAAATCGGTTTCGGCATGGGCACCAGTCTGGCCGCTATGGCAGAAGCGCATCCGGAAAACAATTACATCGGTATCGAAGTGCATCGCCCCGGCGTCGGCGCTTTGTTGAAACTGGTTCAGGAGAAGGGCCTCACCAATGTACGCGTTTTCAACGACGACGCGGTGGAAGTGTTAAACAAACAGATTCCAAAAGACAGCCTGTCGGCGGTGTATCTGTTCTTCCCCGACCCTTGGCACAAGAAAAAGCACAAAAAACGCCGCATCCTGCAAGCGGAATTTGCACACACCATTGCCCAACACCTCAAGCCCGGCGGCCACTTCCACATGGCAACCGATTGGGAGGATTACGCCGAGCAAATGATGGAGGTGATGACTGCGGCACCGGATTACACCAACACCGCCGGTGAAGGCCAATTTACGCCGCGCCCGGATTATCGCCCCTTGACCAAATTCGAACAGCGCGGCCATAAGCTGGGTCATGGCGTATGGGATTTGATTTTCGAACGTCGTCCCTAGTTTCGTTCCTAATTTCGTCCTCATGTCGCCCCTAATAGATCATAGGTTTCATAAACGAAGGCGAGTCTTTTCATTGTCCGAGCAGAACTTTTAGACAATGTGGCGGAGAAAACTAACGAATAAAGGTTCTAATCCAATGGCTATGATCTCCCAGCTCCGGTAACAATAAAGACAAAGGGCGAATAATTTTATCGTCCTCGGTTAAGTGCCGCCAATGTACTGTTGGCGGCAAGGTTTCCACCGCCAACTTAGACACCAACGCAACGCCCAAGCCAACTCTGACGGCTTCTTTAATCGCTTCAGTCGTGTAAAGCTCAATCACCGGTTGGATCTCAATGCCCGACAACTTGAACGCCAATTCGGTCATTTCCCGTGTTCCGGATCCCTGCTCTCTCAAAATGATGGGACAATCGGTTAAATCCTTTAAATGAATTTCCGCACACTGCGTCAGCGGGTGACTTTCAGGCATGAGTACCACCAACTCATCCTGCTTCCAGATCGTTGGATAATAACCGGTATTTTGAATTCCCTTCACCCGTCCTTCAACAAAAGCCGCATCCAAAGACGGCAAGTTTTGCAGAATTTTCTGTGTATTACCGACCAGCATTTCCACTTTAATCATCGGATAAGCTTTCTGAAACCGTGAAATAAGGGATGGAATAGCATAATTCGCAATGGTGGTGGAAGCCCCTATTTTGAGCACGACCGTCTGATCGTATTCAATATGATGCCGAAACGTTTCCACATCAATCAGCAATTTGGCCTGCCGTTGTGCATAAGGCAACAACGCCAGTCCCAACTCGCTCAACTCAACCCCCGCCCCTTTTCGGTGATACAGAGGCTGCGTAAATTCCGCCTGAAGCGCTTTCAACTGGCCCGAGATAGCTGGCTGAGAACGATGCAACGCTTCAGCCGCCAACGTAATATTTTTCAACTCCGCCACCTTTGCAAAGGTGACAAGGTAACCGGCCTTAATCATCGGTTTTTCCAATAAACTGTATAAGTAAATAAGATTTTACTATGGTTTGACCTTTTTACAATAGCCGCTAAAGAACCTCTCTCACCTTTTCAACTCAGGAGAAATACGATGTTTCATAGCGCAACCCGAGGACACACCCTTAACGGCTTATTGTTAGTGGCTTTATTTGCCACGGCCGCTCAACAACTGGCCAGCAGTGCCTGGTTATTGCCGCTGGGATTGAGTCCGTTGATTATTGGTATTGTGCTCGGCACCGCCTATGGCAATACACTGCATCAACACATCCCGCAGGAATGGCATGCCGGCATCCATTTTTCAGCCCGAAAGATATTACGCCTGGCCATTATTCTGTATGGATTCTCCATTACCCTACAAGAAATTGAATCCATCGGCCTCCCCGGGCTGCTGATGGCTATCACAGTGGTGGCCACCATTATTATCAGTGGCTTTTTGATTGGAACACGGCTTTTGAAAATGGACCCTCAAACCGCATTATTAACGTCTGCGGGCAGCGGTGTCTGCGGTGCCGCGGCGATTTTGGCTGTTGAACCGGTTGTCAAAGCCAAAAGCCATCAAACGGCCGTGGCGGTTGCTACCGTGGTCGTCTTTGGCACCTTGGCGATGTTTTTATATCCCTTTTTAAACAGCCTTAACCTATTTTCATTGAGTGATTTCGGTAAAGGCCTCTATTTTGGTGGGACCCTACATGAAGTGGCGCAGGTTGTCGGCGCATCGAGCGTTCTGAGCGAAACCGCCCAGGAATATGCCGTCATTGAAAAAATGACACGGGTATTGATGATCGTTCCCGTGATTCTGGTCACGGGTTGGTTTGTCGTTCGCCAAGCGACACCGCAAAACAACCAGCCAAAGGTTCCGTTTGTGAAAACCATTCCATGGTTTGCTGTCGGGTTTCTGGGTATCGCGGCTTTTAATTCACTGCAATTATTGCCTGTCTATTGGGTCGAGACAATTCATCAAATCGACACCTTTTTACTGACCATGGCGATGGTTGCGCTCGGGATGGAAACGCAACTGAACAAAATGAAACAAGTCGGCTCTAAGGCATTTGTTTTAGCCGGGATACTGTTTATGATGCTTCTGTTCGGTGGCTACCTGCTTGCCAAAACCCTGACGCTTTAAACGGCCAATCTCCAAACCGCCCAGGCCTGGGCGGTTTGATGTATAGACAATCGTTCAAGATTGAAACAGCTGCTGCAAGCCTTGCAGCAGCTTTTGCTGATTATCCGGATTGTTCAATAAGGCTTTCATGTCAACCGACCATTTCAGTTGATCCAAGGGCCCTTTCAGATAGACCGGCACTTTCATGCCCTTCAAAGAACGTAACGACTTCGGTGGGTTCTGGTAAACCGTGTACAAAGTGCTGTCAAGCAAGGTCGAGGTCAACTCCAGCGAACCACTGCCGGTGGCGGAAAAACGTTGGCTTTTCATGTTAAAGTCCTTCGTTTTCAAAATGCCTTTCCGAATATTTCCCGTCAGACTCAATCGACGGAATTGCGTGGCGTCCTGTGGCTGGGTTTTCTGCCCGGCCAGCAACTTGTTCAAGTCCATGCCCACAAAGGCCCCATCATTCACCTTGGCCGTGATGCGACCATTCATGTTCTGGCGCAACAAATAACTGTTGACGCCGCGGGTGTGTAAATCAAAATTTCCGCTGTAAGCGCCATCCAACTGATGATATTGCCAGCCATCGGCCAAAAAGGGCTTCAACTGAATGCCTTCCATCGTACCTTTCCAGTCATACGCCGGGGTTTTACCGGTGACGTCCACCGCCAATTCGGAACGCAGCTTGCCTTGGTACAGATCTGCATTCAGCGGTGCCAGATTCAACTGGCCGTCCTTCGCCGCCAAAGTCAAATCGAAGTGGGTGAACACCATCTGCCAAGCTTTCAACTGCCCGATGGTCAAATGGCCTTCGGCATCCAAGTCTTTCAAGGTATTGACCGGCAAGGCAATCGGCAGATAGGTTTCCGGCTTTTTGCCCGAAGCGGTTTGGGCGGTTTGAACCGGCGTGGTGGGTTTAGGCTCAGCCGCCGTTTCCGCTGAGCGACGTTTTTTCGGCGGCGGATTCACATAGGCTTCGTACTGGTCCATGTCCAATTCGGATACCGCGATGTCGAAACGGTATTGATCCGGTCGGCCCGCCTGTTCCTTGCGCTGAAGATGACCGACAATTTTGGCGCCGTCCACTAACATTTCCAGATCATCGATATTCAACTGACGCGCCGTCTGTTTCCAACGGAACGCCGCCGACACATCCCTCAATACCTTGCGGTTAACGAAATGCGGATACTCGATGCCGGAATGGCGGAACCATTTACGCAAATGAATATGCTCCGCCTTCACCTCGCCTTCGGTTTGTGGGTGCGCGCCGTATTGGCCTTGCATGGAGGTTTCGATTTGGGTTTTCAACGAACTCAATTTGGCCTGCTCCACGTGGAACGTCTTCCGCTCCATGTCCAGATCAAACACTTTACCAGCGGTTTCCACCCGCACTTCCGGCACTTTTGTTTCCTTCGGCAGAATCATACGGATATTGCCGTTCCAATCGGCCAATTGCCATTGCTTCAAGGCTTCATTCACCGTCAATTCGGTCGATAGATTGACGTGGAAACGGCTTTTGACCACATTGGTTTGATAGGCGAAATTAGTCAGCAATTTGAACGGTTCGTCCGGCGCGATATCGAACGCCATCAAGTCGAAATCGTCTAACAGGAAGGTATGACCGTTTTCTTCATTACGCCATTCCAGCACGGCGTTTTGCGACACGAAACTGTTCAAACGCCAGTGGAAACTCGGCGGATTGCCCTGACGACTTTCCGCGCTGTTGACCACCGGTTGATAGCCTACGCTTCGAAAAGTCGCTTTTGGTTCCGGCAAAAAATACGACAGCATCGGCATGCCGTGCCAATTGCTACGCCCGTTTTTATCGGTTTCAAGGTACAGGTGCGCGCCTTCCAGTTCGACGCCGAGAATATCCAGCTTACGATTGATGAATAAATCCCACAGCGAAAACTCCACTTGAATACTGTCGATTTTCGCCAGGTCTGGGCGTTCCGGGTCGGTTTTGTCTTGCATCGCTACCTGACTGGCTTGCAACGCAAACGGCCAGACCGACACGTCCAACTCGCCTTCGATGTTCAAAGGATAACCGGTGCGCGCCTGGAATTCGCTTTCGATGGTGGGTTTGTACTGGTTGAAATCCATAAAGGTAATGGCCCCGATAAAGGCCAATACCACAATAATCGGAATCACCGCCAAGCCCATCACCAAACGACTGGTCCATTTCACGGCCGGATGCGCGGGTGGGCGGCGCTTTTTCGCCATGCGCGCTTCTTTGATCGGGCACACATGGTCGTCGGAATACACCCGTTTTTCCGGGTTCAAGGCCTCTTCAATGCCGGCGACGTCTTCCGGGGTGGCATGCGGTAATGGGTCTTTTTTGGATTCCATAATCTTTCCTTTTCCGTTACAACCTGGCATGGCGTTATAAAAACGCCTGCAGCACGTCGTTTAAATAGGTTTGGCCGGTGCGGGTCAAACACACCATTTCACCGTCAAGCGTCAACCAACCTTTGTCCGCCAAATCCTGTAAGATGGGCTCAATTGTATGCAATGGCAAGCCGGTGCGCAAAGTAAACAAACTTAACTCGAAGCCATCCTGCAAACGCATGGCATTCAGCATGAACTCAAACACCGCATCGCTGTCGCCCACCTTTTCCAGCCGTCCGGTCTTGCCCTCAGCCATCATGTTCATATAACCGCCCGGCGAGGCCGGCATTTGGGTGCGCCAAATCACCCCTTGCGGCGGGTCGGTGATTTTGCCGTGCGCGCCCGCACCCAACCCGATGTAATCACCGAATTGCCAGTAATTCAGGTTGTGTCGGCAGGCCTGGCCGTTTTGCGCGTAGGCCGACACTTCGTAATGATGATATCCGGCTTCCGCCAAACGTTGCTGACACGCCAGCTGCATCTCCCAGGCCTGGTCGTCTTCCGGTAATTCCGGCGGTTGCTTATAAAACGGGGTGTTGGGCTCCAGCGTCAACTGATAGTGCGACAAATGCGGCGGCTGCAACCCAATGGCGGTGTCGACATCGTGCAAAGCCTGTTCCAGATTTTGATTCGGCAAGGCAAACATCAAGTCGAGATTGAAGTTGTCGAACCCGGCGCTTTTAGCCGTTTCCACGGCGCGATAGGCTTCATCGGCCGAGTGGATTCGCCCTAGGGCGTGTAATTTTTCGTCGTCAAAACTTTGAATGCCCATCGACAAACGGTTTACACCGGCTTGACGAAACCCGGCGAATTTTTCAAAATCGACCGTGCCGGGATTGGCTTCCAAGGTGATTTCAATGTCCGGTTGAAACCCCAACAAGGCTCTGGCGCGAGACAAAAAACTGTCCAGCCCGGCTTCGGACATTAAACTCGGCGTGCCTCCGCCGAAAAAAATCGACTGAATCGGCCGCCCCCAGACCATCGGCAAGGTCAGTTCCAGTTGCCGAATCAGTGCGTCGAGATAAGCGGTTTCTTGGTCTGCATCCAAATTATTCGAGGTATGCGAATTAAAATCGCAATAGGGGCATTTTTGGATACACCAAGGGTAATGCACATATAAACTGAGCGGAACGGGTTGGGTAAACTGCAAAATAATCGGCGCCTGTCGATGGAAAACCATTATTTTAATGGAAATTACATACGCAAGTGTTAAGCTTGCATGTAATTCAACCAGCTTTTATAAATGAATTCGGTATGGAACCCAACAGTCTCTTCATTGCCCCCCGCGAGCGCCACGCCGGCAGTTTGCTTGTTTCACTCGGTTTGATGTCTCTGCTGCGACAACGATTTGAAAAAATCGCCTTTTTCCGCCCGCTGGTCACGGAAGCCGACGACCCGGACAGTCGCTTTATCCACGACTTCTTCCAACTCGACATTCCCATGGAGCAGATGACGGGCGTGACATTATCGGAGGCGACCCAGAAACTCAGCGACGGCCGTAAGCACGAGCTGTTCGAACAACTGGTGGCGCAATACCAAACCCTGCAACAGGAATACGATTTCGTATTGGTGCACGGTATGGAAATGACCCGTCACGCCAGCGGCATCGAATTCGACATCAACCTGGCGTTAGCGAAGCACTTCAACAGCCCTTACGTGCCGGTGCTGAACGGGCAAGACAAAAGCCGTGCCGACATTGAAACCGAAATAGAAATGGAATTGCACGCCAGTGCCGGCCACGACCCGTTTGCCTTCTTTGTTAACCGTATGGCGTCGGCTTTGCATGACGACAGCGAAGACTTCAAAAAACACCCAGGCCTGCCGGTGTTTTACCTGCCGGAACTGGACGACTTGAACACCCCAACCATTAAAGAAGTGGCGGATGCCTTGAACGGCCAATTCCTCACTCCGGAAAAACAAGGTTGGAACCGCTTGGTCAAAGCGCCCATCGTCGCCGCCATGACCATCGAAAACTATCTACCGCGCGTCAACGAGGGCGATTTAATCGTCGTTCCCGGTGACCGAAGCGACATCTTGATTGCGTCCATTATGAGCCTGTTTGCGCGCAACATGCCCAATATCGCCGGCATTCTGCTCACCGGCGGCCTGATGCCCAAACCGGTGATTCAAGACCTGATCATCAATTTCGAAGGACGTGACCTGCCCATTGTCTCCGTTCAGACCGACACCTATCCATCGGCCATGGACGTCGGCCGCGTACGCGCCAAGCTTAACGCCAACAACAGCCGCAAAACCCATCTGGCGCTCGGGCTGTTCGACCGTCACGTTGACCGCGACTGCTTGATGAAGCGCATTTTGCAACGCGCCAGCGACCACAGCCGCGACATTACCACGCCGATTATGTTCGAATACCGCCTGTTTGAAAAAGCCCGCCAGAACCTCAAGAGCATTGTCCTGCCGGAAGCCACCGACGAACGCATCTTACATGCCTGCGACGTGTTATTACAGCGCAAAGTGGTCAACCCGATTCTGCTGGGCCACCCGGAAGAAGTGCTTTATCAAGCCAATTTACTCGGTCTGAACCTGGAAGGGGCGCAAATCATCGACCCGGACACTAGCCCCTGGCAGGAAGAGTTCATCCAAACCTTTTTTGAAATGCGTCAACACAAAGGCATGACGCTGGACCTGGCCCGTGACTCCCTGTCCCATGTCAGTTATTTCGCCACCATGATGGTGCATCTCGGTTACGCCGACGGCATGGTGTCCGGCGCCACCCACACCACCGCAGACACGGTGCGTCCCGCCCTGCAAATCATCAAAACCCAACCGGACACCTCGCTGGTTTCCAGCGTGTTCTTTATGTGCTTCGACACCCGTGTACTGGTCTACGGCGACTGTGCCGTCAACCAAAACCCGACGGCGGAACAACTGGCGGAAATCGCCATCGGGTCCGCCGACACCGCACGGCATTTCGGCATCGACCCGAAAGTGGCACTCTTGTCCTATTCCACCGGGGAATCCGGCCACGGCTCCGAAGTCGATAAGGTTCGACAGGCCACGCAACTCGCCCACCAAAAACGGCCAGACCTGCTGTTGGAAGGGCCTTTGCAATACGACGCCGCCATCGACCCAACCGTCGCCCGCCAGAAAATGCCCAATAGCAACGTGGCGGGGCAAGCCACCGTGTTCATCTTCCCCGACCTCAATACCGGCAATAACACCTATAAGGCGGTGCAACGCGCTTCCGGCGCGGTCGCCATCGGTCCGGTTCTGCAAGGGTTGCGTAAGCCGGTCAATGATTTGAGCCGGGGCTGCAGTGTGGCGGACATCGTCAACACCGTCGCCATCACGGCCATTCAAGCACAAGCCAACGACACAAAAGAGTAGCCGTATGAAAATTTTGGTTTTAAATGCCGGCAGTTCTTCGATGAAATACAGCCTGTTCAACGGCGAAGACTCCCACCAGATCGCCCACGGCCTAGTCGAACACATCGGCGAAACACCGGAGCGCGACGTGGCGTTCGCCTTACATCAGGTGGAAACCGAACTGCAGCAGCAAGGACTGATCGAACACCTTGGCGACTGTGATGCCGTCGGCCACCGCGTGGTCCACGGCGGCGAAGATTTCCAACAACCGGTCATCGTCACCGAGGACGTCATGGAAACCATCGACCGCTTATCGGAACTCGCCCCCTTGCACAACCCGGCCAATCTGGCCCCAATGCGACTGTTGGCCGAAAAACACCCAGGCCTGGTGCAAACCGCGGTATTCGACACCGCCTTTCACCAGAGCATGCCGGCCTATGTATACCATTACGCCATTCCCAAACACCTCTACGATGACCATTTGATTCGCCGTTACGGCTTTCACGGCACCTCGCACCAATACATTGCCAAGCGTGCCGCCGCTCTGCTTGGCAAACCGTTAAACCAACTCAACATCATCTCCATGCACCTCGGCAACGGTGCCAGCGTGTGTGCCATCCAATACGGCAAAAGCATGGACACCAGCATGGGCTTTACCCCGCTGGAAGGCCTGGTGATGGGCACACGTTGCGGTGACCTCGACCCGTCGATTCCGCTGTATATGATGCGCGAACTGGGTTACACCGCCGAGCAGGTCGACCACCTACTCAATAAAGAAAGCGGGTTGCTGGGGTTGGCCGGGCAGAATGATATGCGAGAACTGATGCAACTGGCCTACGCCGGCGACGAAAACGCCGGACTCGCGCTGAAAATTTTCATTTACCGTTTGATAAAGGTGGCGGGCAGTTATATGGCGATTATGGACGACTTGGATGCCATCGTGTTCACCGGCGGCATCGGCGAGCATGCCGATAAAATCCGCTATCGGGTGGTCAATGACTTTTCCAAGGCGTTCGGGTTTGAAATCGATCCGGTCGCCAATGTCAAAGCCAAGGGCGAAAGTTGCATCACTCAACCGGCCAGCCGAATTCCAGCTTGGGTGATTCCCACCGACGAGGAAAAGGAAATTGCTCAGCAGACACTGGCGTTGCTGTCGGACACCTGAATGCATGCGCCTCAACAACTCAATAATAAGTTTCTTTTCAGCCTTTCGGTTTCGTATAAAATGAGCACAAATCGTAATCGTTTTTAAATAAGCACTTTGGATACCCCATGCACGAGTTTTTGAATTATTTTTCACTGTTTCTGCTGTTTTTCGTGGTCGTCGTACTTTTTTACGGAATCATCGCCATTCACGACATCCCCTATAAAATCGCGCAAAAACGTAACCACCCGCACCAGGATGCCATTGAAGCCGCCGGCTGGGTCAGTCTGTTTATGCTGCACGTCCTTTGGCCGTTTTTATGGATATGGGCCATGACCTACCGGGAAGAGCGCGGTTGGGGCTTTCACTCCAATACTTCAGGCACCGATGAAGACAAACAAACCCTGGCACAACTGGAATCCAAACTCACCGCACTGGAAACCGAAGTGCGCGGTTTAAAAAGCGATACGACTAACGGAGGTCAAGACTGATGGATATGCTGCTGATTTTGACCTACACGGCGATTTGTATCGTACTCTTCAAACTTTTCAGAGTGCCCGTCAACAAATGGACGGTACCGACGGCGGCACTGGGCGGTGCTTTTTTACTGGGCGGCATTTACGGCGTGATGAACTACAGCCACCCTTATTCCAGCCAGGCCCGCGAATATTTTTACGCCACCCCCATCTCGCCGACGGTAAGAGGCCGTGTCATTGAGGTTCCGGTCCAACCCAACGTACCGCTTAAAGCCGGTGATGTGCTGTTTAAAATCGACCCGAAACCCTTTCAGGATAAAGTGGACGAACTCACGGCCAGATTGAAAGAAGCAAAAAAGAACCTAGGGCGCTATCAGGAAATGATGCGTAAAAACCTGGGCCGACAATTGGACGTCGACCAGACCCAATCTCGCGTGGATGCCTTGCAGGCCGAACTGGCCAAGGCTGAATTCGACTTGGATCAAACCATTGTCCGCGCACCGACCGACGGCTCAGTGACCCAGCTTTTCCTGAAACCGGGCATGATTGCCGTGCCGATTCCGCTACGGCCGGTGATGGTGTTCATCACTCAGCAACAGGATATGTTCGTCGGCTGGTTCCGACAAAACAACCTACTGCGCGTGCGGCCCGGCTTCGAAGCCGAAGTGGCATTTGATGCCATTCCCGGGCGTGTCTTCAAGGCCGAGGTCTATGGCGTCCAACCCTATATGGCGGAAGGGCAGATGCAACCCAATGGCGTCTTGTTAACCGATAACAACCGCGTCAGCGGCATGGTGCCGGTGAAACTGAAGATCACCGACCCGGCGTTTGCGGAATACCGCGATCAGTTGCCCGGCGGTTCTTACGCGCAAGCGGCGGTTTACTCGGATAAATTCGAGGATTTGTCCATTATTCGGAAAGTGCTGTTACGCATGGCGTCTTGGATGAATTACATCTTCCCGATTGATTGACGGACGTTTTTCAATGCCCGAAAACAAAAAACCGCCAGGCCTTTATACCCTTTAGGGTGTGGCGGTTTTTTCGTTTAAGCGACTCCGTTACGGGAATCAGGCAGTGACATTGATATTGTTACCGAGATTCGCTGGTAGCCCTTGGGTGGAAGGTGTCGGAGCAGGCAAGGCTTCAATCAAAGACAAGGCACCTTGAGTTTGCACGTCCATCGCTTTTTTCAACATCGACACCTGCACTTCTTGCTGAGTGTAAGCTTGTTGCTGTTGCATCGCCGCATTGACGGCGGCATTGGCTGAAATTTCCATTCAAGCCTCCTTCAAAATAAATGAATTCAAAAACGTTATCGACCAAATTTACTAAAACTTAAGCCAAAAAACCGTTTTTTTTTAATCATTCAAGTAACGATTCAAATCAAAAATACCCCAGGTCACCGGCGCCACTTTTTGCTGATAAAACAACAAATCATCGGAAAAATCCCAGAAAGCCGGATCGGTTCGGCGCACGCCATAGGCCTTTACCCACCGCTGAAGCTCCGATTTATTTTTCACTCGAGAGGCCAAGGCCAAAAACACATTGACGTCTTGCTCATCCACTTCGAAAAACATCCCTGGATAACTGGTCCGCAAGCCCTTAACCACCGTGACGGTGTTTTCTTTCGGAGCGCGGTTATATTGATCGAACAGCAAGGACGTCACATTGTAATAACCGCGGTTCAAAAACAGTGTATACCAGGATTCCTGATCGTTAAAGCGGGTTACCCGTAAAAAAGAAACCTCCGGCCAGCCTTCTACTGTTTGGCCGTTCAAATCGGCCAGTTGTTGCAGGAATTTTTCGATACGGGCGTCCGGGTCCCCGTCTTTAAACGGCAGATGAGGGCGGTTAATCGGGTCGGAGTTGAGTACATCTCGAAACTCTTCCAGTTGCACTAATCGATGGAAAAATTCTTTTTTAGGATGATCCGTCAGATAGTGAATCGTGGTTTTCGTTGAAGGAATATCACTGCGCACCATTTCGTCCGAGGTTTTACGATACCAATAGTCGCGCAATTTCTCACGCGTATCAATCGGTAAGAAGCTTAGAAAGTTGTTTTCCCCTTCCATGCGCAGAAAGTCCATGTAAAGTCGGGTATTGAGCTGATGGCCGACATTGCCGTAAACGTCAAACCCGGACACCAACAAATACTGAATACGCTCCAATAAAGGGTAATCAATCACCCAAGCCGTTTTAGGGATTTTGCCGTGCAGGCCTTTGAGCACCGTTGCGGAATCCTGGTTTCGAAACACCGTTAACAGCGCATTACGGTTATGACGGTCTCCGTCCCAAATTCGACCGAACCCATGACGTACTTGGCGTTCTTTTTTGGAATGCAACAGTTTTTGTTTGGCATCCAGGTACAAACGTTGTTTGTTTTGATAGGTGGTGGACGTGGCCAGCATCCGAAAGGTTTCCACCCCTTCGGCGGATGGCAAAGCCAAGTTATCCGCCTGCTGCGCCAAAAAGGCCGTGTCATTACTGACCACATCTTCGTCCGGGTCAAAAAACATCACCCAAAACTGCTCCTCGATGACGTTCAACGCCACCTGGCCACGACAGACCGGCCCTTTAATAAAGCCTTCAATAATAAATTGCGCTTGATCCAGCAGAAAACGGTAACGTCCAGACGCCGGCATCGCCGCAAAGGTTTTGAATGGATTGGCCGATGTCTTTGGGTCGTAACCGGGCAGTTTCATCACTTCGTAATCCGGGAAAATAAACCAGGCCTGGTACTTTTTATAGGTATTGGCATCGGCGTGATACACCAAATGGTCTTTATCGACGATGCTCGACTTCACGGCGCGCAAACGGTAATACACTCGATCCACGCCGGGATCATCATAAGGCCGAGTGGTATGAATCACCTCAATCGGTTGGCCGGGCGGGGTTTTAGAACGCACCAGCTGGTAAAAAGTACGCGGTGAATTATCGGCAAAATGAATGTGTGCCAGAAACAAGTGTTCGTAAACATAGCGCGCCATCAAACGATGTTTGAAGGTATCAATATTGAGATATTTCTCATAAAAACTGGCTTGCTCGGACAAATTGACCGAATTCAGGTCTTCCAAGGTCCCTTGCGCGCCCTGTTTGGCCCAGTTCAGCAACGTCAAATATTCGTCTTTGGGCAAATTCGGCATGGCATATGGCATGCCCCAGTTAGGGTGATTCAAAGCAAAGTCATCGAACTCATCCGCTTTCGGGCACACCTCTTTACGGTTCAGCCCCAATGTATAATTTTCGGGCAACCGGCCATTCACCGGTTGAGGATGGTCTTCTTTCAGCATCAACATTCGATACAAAACCGACGGCTCGCCATCCTGCTGTGCCGTAATCAGAGAGTAAAAGCCTTTTTCTCGCCACTCTTCAATGGTTTGCGCATCCATAAACAGCCGAGTGGGTTGGGCGGCGGAAATCCGCTCACCATCGTACACTTTTTCTTTACTGCCGCCACGCGCAAGTCCGGTATAAGAAGACAGTTTAAGCTGACAGGGCGCATCGTAACAGCCATGACACACAATACAGCGCTTTTCCAAAATCGGTTTGACGTCGGCATATCCGACTGACGATGCTAACTCAGCCTCCGAAGAAGTCTCTGCCTGAGCGGTCGCCAGCAACGCCGCCCCCATAAAAAACACCGCCAAGGATCTGACGTAGCCATAAAACATATCCATTATTCTGCTCTGTTGGTCACATTAAACTTCAATACGCATTTGCGTGTATTACTTAATAAATCGTGTATTACTTAATAAATCTTGAGTGCTCCCATATAAGAGCGTAGGATAGAAACATCAAGTATGAAAAGGAGTGGGGGGTTCATGAGTCAACGCCAAACACACCCTGTAAGTTTTCGGGTTTTTGCGTTCAAAAAGTTCCTATGGGTTTCGATATTCGCCTTGTTAGCCTCCCTGACCATCACCGCGCTGGTCAGCGGTACTCTTATCACCGTCGCCTACCACAATACTGTTTCAAACTTACCGGATCGGTTGCAACAAACCTTTTCGGATTTGCCGGCGGCCGATAACCCGACCGATCAAGCCGAAATCATTTTAGCGCAAATACGCCACAAAAACCTGCAAAACCATTTCACGTTCATTCCAGCCCAAAAAATCAATCCCGAAACCGTTCTCTTATCTGAAAAACAGCGGGAATATCTCAAAACAGCCAAACAAACCAACCGACTCAACCACCAATTAAATATCCTATCAGCCGAAGTCAACGGCGGCCTCCCCATTTATTTTCGCCCCGGTTGCAACACTTGCAACATCTTAGCCAAGCAGGGAAACTATCTCGGGACGCTGTTATTTGACCTTCCCCTAACCAACCCCTTACTGACGTTCGGAACCTTATGGGCCTTTTTTATTCTGTTTATGCTGAGCTTTTTCATTATCGGGGTCGTAATGATGACCCGCGTACTGGAAAAAGACTTCATCAAACCGCTTCGAAACCTGACAGAGCGTATGCACCATATTCGTTTGGAAGACGACGAGATTCTTTGGGAACGAAAAGAGCAGGAGATTGCTGAAATTGATTTAATCGACCAGTTAATTACCGAAAATATTCAAACGCTGAAGTCCATTTACGTCAAATTGGACGCCTTAATGGTGACAGAACATCAGACCGGTTTTTTCCATCAGGATCGTTTTAAAGAGGCTTTACAGTTCGAAGTTTACCGGTCTGACCGTTATCACCGGCCATTTTCGATTCTGGTCATCAAACTGTTGAAAGCCTCCCCTTCCCAAGATGAACAGGCGACCAGTACCGTCGATTCGGTGCAGTTGTTTGCCGACACCATCAACGAGTACACCCGCAATATCGACCTGCCGTTTCGTATCGGCGAGCGCTTGTTTTTGATTATTTTGCCGGAAATGACCGAAGAGGAAGTACCGGTTATGTCACAAGTATTACGGAAACGTTTTGCCGGAAGAACCGAAACCGAAGACGCGGAATCCCCCCGCTATCAATTCGATGTTCAAATCGGCTACGCGACCTACCGTTACGACACGCAAAATATTAAGGAATTGACCGCGCTGGCCATTGAACGAATGCACCAAGCGTATAAGAGTGAGACGAAAGAGACGGCACAGCCCGAAACGCCTAAAACCGAGCACACCGACTGATTAGGCTTTCTTCTCCAATTGCAGGATGGCTTCTTTATAGGTCAACGCCGCTTGCGCCTCCAGCCCTTCCGATTCGTAGCATTTCGCCAAGGCATGGAAGGTTTCCAGCTCCGGCCGCAATTTCAAACTTTCCTGGAAGTAATGACGTGCTTGCCCCCATAATTGACTCATGCAAGCCAAACGTCCCAACGTGAGCAATAAAACCGGATTATCGGCATGACTCGACAACCATTTTTCAGCTTTTTTCAGGCGCTCGTAGGCGGGGCCTAACTCGATTCGACCGTATTGATACACCAATCGATCATCCCACTGCTTGGAGAGGCTCTTGGCAATCAAATCCGCCAAGCCTTGCTCTTTCCCCCAACCCATGCGTTGTTCCACAAACTCCGCCAAAATGGCGGGATTCAACTGCTGACGCCCGGAAAGTGATTGCCAGAGTTTTTCCAAAACTTCCGGATTTTCGGCACGAGCGACTTTACCGGCCAATAACTGCACCTCCAATGCTTGGATCTCAGCCTTGTCCAGTGCTTTGAACTTCTTCACCTCGCCAAGGATGTCTTCTAGACGTGCCCAATAGTGTTGTTGCAGCAACAGATGCGCGTATTCCGCCAAAATGGTCTTATTTTTAGGGCTTTGCTGGTGCAATTCACTCAAGATCACCAGCGACACGTCCGGTTCCGAATCCTTCAGTAATCGCGCCTCCACCAATCCAATGGTCACGCTATCGTTTGGAAAACGTTGCCTCGCCTCGGCCAGATATTGATCTCGACGACTAAACGCCTGCTGATTATGCGCCATTTTGGCCGCAGTCAAATAATGTACCAAGCCGGAATCGGAGTGTTTCGCCATTTTGATCAACTGCTTTTCCGCCAGTTGCCAATCGCCGTATTCCAAGGCAATCATCCCTTTTGCCATGGAGTTTTCCGCTTTACTGTAACGTTTCAATTGACGTCGATTACGCCAATAGGCCGGAAAATGCCAAAGATTGATCACCAGGCGCATCAACAGATACAAAGATCCAAAGCCGATGACGGCGGCCGCCAGTGCGAATGTCAGACTGGTTTCAATCACCCAGTCGTGCCATACCATCGATACTTGCCCGTTATCGTTCAACGCCAAGGCGGTCAACCCGGTGGCGACCACCAGAAAAATAGACCATTTGAGAATGCGAGAAATCATGTTTTAGACCCCTTCCGCAATATCCAGCGGCTGTCTTGGTGAAAAAGTCACCTGCTGTAAGGGAGCCAATGTCGCTTTGACCGCTTCAGCCTGCTCTGGGAAATGGGCCGCCATAAAGTCGTTGAGCGATTGCTGAGCTTTGTCCAATAGCGGTTTTGACTCCGAATCCAGCGCCCATTGCAAACGATCCACCAACAGCAATCCACGCTGAATCAAGACATCATGCAACATCAAGCTTTCCACCTGCGTCAGCTGCTCAGCCGATTCGCGTTTGCGTACTGAAAACAGGGCTTCAAATTTACTCTGTAACTTCTGCCAAGACGAGTCCGTCGTGGTTTCTGACGGTTCCGTCGTCTGACCGGATGCTTCAGGAAGGGTTTCATGTGAAACTTTTTTCGCTGGCGGTAGCTTTTGAATTTGATTTCGAAGTGTCTCAAGCACCGGTGTCACATCCGTCGCCGAAGAATTCGGTTGTGTATCAATTCGAGCCAAATCCTGGCCAATCCGGCGGATGAAATCATTTTTGCCTTCCATCGCGCTGGCCCCAACGGCTTTTTCCAATGCCAACAAGTGCTGACGGGTCTGCACGGCATTGCCGGTCAATAACCACTGCGTATTGATTTCCAAGGCCCATTGATGAATTTGTTTTGCCGATAATGCTTCAACCGAAACGGCCCCTTCCGTCGCCGATTCCAGTTTGGAATCCTGCTGTTTTTGCCATTCGTTGCGCTCTTGTTGTTCCTGCTTGAAATCGAACAATTCGGACAACTGTTGCCCCATTTGTTGCAACTGATTGTTCACTTCATCGCCCAACGCTTTGGCTTTGGCCTGCAACTCCGGTGACGGTTTGACGGCTTCGCCCAGCTTTTGGGAGGCCTCACCGGCCTGTTGCGACATGCCTTTCAACTGCTGGGTCACCTCGGCTAACTTGTCCTGAACATTGGTCTTAAAGGTTTCCAGTTCACTTTTCACCGCGTCAACATCCCCCTGACTGAGAACGGGTTGGTTTTCCGGTGACGCCAGTTTCGCGGTCAAGGCTTCTTTCAATTCGTTCTGGCTGCTTTTGAGGGTTTTGGTTTCCGTTTTCAGCTGACCGACATCACTCTGCAATTGATTGATTTTTTCGACCTGCCAATCCTGCTGATTGGTTTTCATCGCCAGATAGGTGATGATGCCAACCAATAGCAACACCAGCAACAACGCCATTTTCTGCATAAAGGTTTGCGGCCACCAGCCGGACCAGTCGCGTTTGGCTTTTAACGGTTTGTCATCATCGGACGAGCCTTTTCGATTTTTATGCTCGGATTTGGCGTGACCACCCTTCACCACTTCCCCGTCCAGCACGCGTTGATCGGCTTTTGGGGTAATCGGTTCTTCAGAAGCTACCATAATCGTATCCTTTTACGGCTTTGCCGCATTAACTCTGCATTGAGATCTGTTTCAGCGCGCTCAGTACGCCGTCATCACTTTGTTGGGGCACCACAAAAATCCGGCCCTGCCACCCTTGTTCACGAATAGCCTGTTCGATGCGTTCACTGAACACAATTATATCTTGTAAAAACAGCCAGGCCTGGGCGCTTTCCGACATCATCGCCACTAAGTTCGACCAGGCCTGCAAACTGCTGGCCAGCACCACCGGATGCGCGGCGGATTGAAATTTCGACCAGGCCTGGGCACACAATGCCGCCGGGCGGCGGCGATAAATCAACCATTCTTCAACATCCGCTCCGGCCTTTTCCAAACCGGCTTTCAAGGTGGGTCGTCCGCCTTCGCCTTTGACAATCAGACAACGTTGCCCCTGCAAGTCTTTTAATGCTTCCGTCGCCAGCAAGTCCTCGCTGATAAATTGGTCAATGTCCAGCGAAGCCACAGGCCAACCTTGCGCTTGCAACGCCTGCTGTGTCGCCTGACCAATCGCAAAACACCTGGCCGACTCGCCAAACGTCGGCGATGCCTGCCCGGCGGCTTGAAATAAATCGTTTAAAACCGCGACCGCATTGCGACTGACAAACACAATTTTATCAAACCGACCGAAACGCGTAACCGCCTCCGCCGGCAAAGATAACGTTTCAATTTCGATACTTGGGCAAGTCAGTACCGTCACCCCGATATTCTCGGCCAAGTGCGTCAGATGCGCGGCTTGGTGTCGCGGTCGGGTATTGAATAACGTCAGCCCATCAAGCTTGGTCATACACTTCTTTTAAAATGGCTCCGGCGCCCTGTTCAAGCAAGTCTTCCGCCACACCAATGCCTAAAGTTTCCGCGTCGGTTTGAGGCCCGGTGGCTTCGGCACGGATGATTTCCGAACCGTCCAAAGCCCCCACCAGCCCTCGCAAGTAAATGTCGTCGCCTTTCAATTCGGCATAGACGCCGATCGGTACCTGACAGCCACCTTCCAAGCGATGGTTCATGGCGCGCTCGGCACGGGTACGAATTTCCGTATCGCGGTGATTCAGTACTTGAATCAACGCCAAGACGTCCTCATCTTTTTCAAAGTATTCAATCCCCAAAGTGCCTTGCGACACGGCCGGCAAACAGGTTTCCGGTTGCAGTTCATGACGGATGCGCTCGTCTAGTTCCAAGCGTTTCAAACCGGAGGTCGCCAACACGATGGCATCGTATTCGCCGGCATCCAGTTTCCCCAGGCGTGTGCCGACATTGCCGCGCAAATCCTTAACCACCAAGTCTGGACGAGCGGCCATCAACTGCGCCTTACGACGAAGACTGGAAGTGCCTAAAACCGCGCCCTGTGGTAAATCGTCAAAACACTCATAATGATTGGACACAAAAGCGTCGGTCGGCTCGTGGCGCTCTAAAATCGCACCCAATGCAAACCCTTCCGGCAACTCCATCGGAACGTCTTTCATGGAATGCACCGCGATATCGGCTTCCCCCGCTATCATGCGATCTTCCAGCTCCTTGGTGAAGAGCCCTTTGCCGCCGATTTTCGCCAGCGGCACATCGAGAATTTTGTCGCCTTTGGTCGACATCGGCAGCAATTCCACGGCCAATCCGGGATGCGCCTTTTCAAGTTCGGCTTTGACAAATTCGGCCTGCCACATGGCCAGCGGGCTTTTTCGCGTTGCGATTCTGAGGGTTTTCTTCATGGATCCTTCCGAAAGTTGAATATGAATGGTTGCACATACGCTTCCTGCTCATTAATTTCCCTGAAAACAGTCGGTGTTTGTGCATGATTGTTCCCCATTTTACTCAAAATGACGGCTGTTTTTTCGATAAAATGGGGGTCTGAGTGAATGCCTAGCCTCGGGCAAGGAAGGAGAACGGATTTGAATTTGAAATTACTGGCGACAATGCTGACAGCCATCTTATTTTTAGCGGGCTGTGACAAAGCCGCCAACGCTTCCGGTTATGCGGCGAATTCGAAGCTGAAAGAACTGACCAATCTGCAAGAACTGGCGGCTGAGGCACGGGAACGCAATCTGCCGATTATGCTAACCGTCGGGGCCGAATGGTGTGAATTCTGCCACATTCTGCGCGAAGAGGTGCTTGACCCTATGGCTCTGGGCGGCGATTACGACGGCAAAGTGGTGTTTATGCGTTATTTAAGCATCGACGAACACCAACCGATTCCCGATGTGAACGGCCAACCGATTCGTAAAGATGAACTGGCACGCCGCTACAAAGCGGACCTGACGCCGACGGTGATCTTCATCGACGGAAACGGCGAAAAAGTGGCGGACAATATCGTTGGCATCGCCAATATCGAGCTCTACACCACCTTGATTCATAAACACCTGAATCATGCTTATCAAAAAATGGGCAATCCATTGCGTCTTGACGCCATGCCGGGACAATAACGCCGATCATTCGCTTTCTTTCTGCCCGCCGACCTTTCAAAATATCCTGCCCTCCTGGCGTGGCAGGATTGGATGGCAAATTGAGTGCCGCAAGCGGGCGCGGAAATCTTTATAATAGACGGCAAAACCAACTCTCAAATTGGAATCCTTTAACACGCATAAACAGCAAAGAAAAAACTATGAGCAATCAACACAACCAAGAAAAATTGTCCAGCGCCCGTTTCAGTGAAGCCACGGATGCCTTCGTCGAAGAGTTTACCGCCTCGATTCAATTCGACAAACGTATGTATCGTCAGGACATTCAAGGGTCGATCGCTCATGCCAAAATGCTGTGCCAAGTCGGCCTGCTGACCGAACAGGAACGGGAAGACATTATCCAGGGACTCGGGCAGGTTCAAGACGACATTGAAAGCGGCAAAATGGAATGGTCGATCAAGCAGGAAGACATTCACATGAATATCGAAGCCCGTTTGACCGACCTGATCGGCATCACCGGTAAAAAGCTGCACACCGGCCGTTCGCGTAACGATCAGGTCGCCACCGATATCCGCCTGTACCTTCGGGACGAAATTGATGCGATTCTGCCGGAAATGACGCGTTTACAGCACGGCATCCTGTCTCTGGCCGAAAAAGAGGCCGACACCATTATGCCGGGCTTCACCCATTTACAAACCGCTCAACCGGTGACTTTTGGCCATCACATGATGGCGTGGTTTGAAATGATTAAACGCGACGTCGAACGTTTGGAAGATTGCCGCAAACGCGTCAACACCATGCCGTTGGGTTCCGCGGCCCTGGCCGGCACCACCTACCCAATCGACCGGGAAATGACGGCTGAACTGCTGGGCTTTGACCGCATTTCACAAAACTCTTTGGACGGCGTGTCCGATCGTGATTTCGCCATTGAATTCACCGCATTTGCCGCCACTTTCCTGATGCATTTGTCGCGTTTTTCGGAAGAGCTGGTGCTGTGGTCATCCGCGCAATTCAATTTCATCGATTTACCGGACCGTTTCTGCACCGGTTCTTCGATTATGCCGCAAAAGAAAAACCCGGATGTACCGGAATTGGTTCGCGGTAAAACCGGTCGCGTTTATGGCCACCTGATCAGTTTGCTGACGCTGATGAAATCCCAACCATTGGCGTATAACAAAGACAACCAGGAAGACAAAGAACCGCTGTTTGACACCGTCGATACGGTACGCGGCAGCTTGCGGGCGTTTGCCGACATGGTGCCGGCGATTATTGTCAATCGTGACGTAACCTATGAAGCGGCCAAACGCGGTTTTTCCACCGCCACCGATTTGGCGGATTATCTGGTCAATAAAGGCTTACCGTTCCGCGATGCGCACGAAGTGGTCGGCCTGGCCGTGGCACATGGCTTGCAAACCCGCCAAGATTTATCGGAAATGTCGTTAGAAACCTTACAGGGATTCCACGCCAGCATCACCGATGATGTCTTTGAAGTGTTGACCTTGGAAGGCTCGGTGTCGGCTCGAAATCATCTGGGCGGCACCGCGCCGGAACAAGTCAAGGCCGCCATTGCGCGCGCCAAATCCGAGCTTTAACGCATCCCATAGCCTCTTTTCGTTCCATACAAAAAACGCCCAGGCCTGGGCGTTTTTGATAATGGCATGGCCGGAAACGGAAATGTCAGTCGTCGAACTGAATCAAGGAACGGGCTTTCATACCGTTATACTCGAAACTGTTCAACGCTTTCAAATCCACTAGGCAACCGATGCCAATCACCTCATAGCCGACTTTCTCACACAGTTTCATCGTCGCTTGCAGGGAACCGCCGGTTGCGACCAAATCGTCGAACAAAAACACTTTTTTGCCATCGCCTTTTTGCATTTCCAGTTTATCGGACCCATACTCCAAACCGTACTCCATCGACGAATGCACATTCGGCAATTTGCCCGGCTTGCGCACTTTGATAAAGCCTTTATCGTGCTTGTAAGCCAATGCCGAGGCAAAAATAAAACCGCGAGACTCAATGCCGACCAGATAATCCACTTCGGCCCATTCCGCCTCGGTAAAAAGACCGGACATGGCATCGATGGTTTCCTTGAAATGCGTTTTCAATAAAGGCGATATGTCCTGAAACAAAATGCCCTGTTTCGGAAAGTCGGGTACGGCATCTAAGTATTGTGCGAGAGGGTGCTGGCTCATAGTGACCTGTCTTCAATGCGTTGGTTTGCTATCCAGTCGGTTGGATGACGTTATTTATGTAAAGTTATCCTACCGAGTTTTGAATTGGTAAAATAGGTTTATTGATTTGAACTTTTTGCATTATACAAGACTTTTTCCATGCCTTTAATCGAAAACCAATTCGAACAAACTCTGCTTCAAGAACTCCCGCCTCATGCGCGCGACATTGCGCTGGACTTTATGGGAACCTATTCTTTGGGTGAACTCTTGATGGCTCTGCAAACGAATGAGCCGGACAAGGAGTTGCTACAACGTAAAAAAGTGCCCTCCAGCTATTGGGAACCGATTCTCAAAGCAACATTATTGGCAAAGTGTACCTACTTTATTCCCAACCCGGAGTTTCGTCAGGAAGAGCGGTTATTTTTAATTAAAGCCGCGTGTATGAGCGCCGATTATCCGCTGTCATCTTTCAGCTTAGCCGAGGTCATCGAAATCAGCCACCAAAAAATGCCGGTACTGCACCAATGGCTGAAGCGGTTAACGGAAGATTTAAAAGAAAATAACGCTTTGTTTAGAGAAGACAAAAACGCTTTGGCAACACCTTAAAAAGGCCGCGAAAACTGAACACCGTTCAGAAGCGCTATACCGCTCGGCGATTTTCCATCAGCAATCGACGAATATTCTGCGAGGCCACCTCATTACCATAATGAGCGGCCATCCCAAACCAGAACCGAGCTTGAACCACATCAACCTCGACGCCCCTGCCGTCGAGGTAACATTCACCCAATCGATTCTGAGCGGCCAGATGCCCACGCATCGCCGCATACTTATAAAGCTGATAGGCTTTTGGAAGATTCACATCGACCCCCCAACCTTTTTCGAAAATATAACCAAGATTGTAAGCGCCGTAAGGGTTTCCTTTCTCATAAGCTTGGTAAAACATATTCATCGCTTTAATGTACGATTGACGAACCACTTTACCTTTTTCGTACATCAGGCCTAAATTGTTTTCGGCCCGAGTATAACCACGAAAAGCGCAAGTCTCATACAAATTAAACGCGGATTCGGCATCACCGGAGGCATCGTACAAAGTCGCTTTTTTGAACAATGCATACAGGTAATGAGAATCGGCTAACACCGTCAAGCTATCCTCGGGAAACCCTTTGACGTTTTGCGGCTTCTGTTGACGAATCTCTTTCGGCACACTTTCATCTTTCAACCATTGTTGCAAATCGGCCAGGCCTGGCCGATCTTTAGGGGATTTTTGTGTCATCCACACAATCAATTGACGCCAGAACACCGGTAATAAATTCAGTTTTCTCGGGGTATGAAACGCGTGGGCATACAACTGATCAAACGAATGCTCAACCTTATTCAAGCGGTAAATATGCTTGCCGGTTAACGCAAAATATAATACACAACCTAATAGATAAATATCCCCCGACGCCTCATATTCACCGTTTAACCGCTCTGGAGGGCAGTACTTCTGGTCACCCAGCAAGACTTCGGTCTCAAATGATGGCAACGCGGGGATGGTGCCACCCCAATCCACCAGGTAATAATGCTTTTTACCTACAATGATATTTTCCGGGCGAATACGTGTATGCACAAACCCAACGCCATGCACTTTATCCAGCGCTGAAACCATGTGCTCCAACAGGGTTTTCGCTTCTTCCGAAGACAAAACGCCTTTTTTCTTAACAACGTCCTTTAAGCTTTTTTTACCGACAAAATCGAAAAATTTCAGGTAACTGAAACCTGCCTTGCGGATTTCATTAAACTTGGGGAAATCGTCTGGGAATTTATTAAGGTAATGCAGCAGGTCTTTTTCGCGTTTCAACGCGTAATGATTATGGATATCCGTCAAAACACGCACTGTCTGCTTGCCAGTCTTATCTTCCGATGTCTGCTTAGCCGAAAAAACCGACAAAGAACCTTCTTCACAAATCAATTTAATATCCGATAAATCATCCTGAATGTAAATCGGATTTTTGACAGACCGGGTCTGAGACATATCAAGCGAACCTACGCAATTTTAGGAAATTTCATATTATCAAAAAAGTCAGGACAAATTAAACTTTTATCAACTTCCCGAGTTCTTGAGCACGGAATAAAAAAGGCACCTTACGGTGCCTTATAATCATTCATTTTGATAATCGATGTTCTGATCGTCAATTTGAATGTTCAAGTCGGTATTGGTGTCGACATAAGTATCCAACACTACCTGCGTCTGCTCACCGGTATTGGTGTCCCCGTCGCCATCAGAGTCGATATTGACCGTAGTAGTGCCATCGCCATTATCAATCATATTCAGATAATTGCTTAGGTCGTCGGCATCCACCGGTGTATCGTCGATGACTTCACTTAGATCCAAGGTGTCGTGTTCAATATCGAAATTTTCGATCTCGACGGTTTGAGCCTCATCACTGACAATAAAATGCTCGGCTTCATTATCGTCACCATATAGGAAATGTACTTCGTCTTCATTGACTTCGGTGGTTTCGGTATCGCCGCCAACCGCTTCCGTCGCGGTAACCGCGGCATGCACATCCGACAGCTCCGGTTCGGTCAACTCACGATTAGAAGACAATTTAACATCGTCCGCTACGGAGCCATCCTCTTGCAGAGCGACCAGATATGTGCCATCTTCCTGAGGAGTTACTCCCGTACCTTGAACAACAACACTACCGTCTTCTGGTAAACCAGACACGGTAATATCAGACAAGGTTTCAGACCCATCGGTATCTGCCAGGCTGGCGGAAATATCTAAATCATATTGATATAAAAAGTCATTGCCTGATTCGTTCGAAGCATTACCAATGGTAACCGTTGAATCGTTAAACTGGACTCTCTCTACATCATCAACCGTCACTTTAAAATGATCCAAAGGCCAAGAGCTATAGTCGTTATATCCGATTTTTTCAATAGTATAACTACCATCTGAATTGCCCGTTATTTCATAACGATAACCATTTGATAATAGTCCTGGTTCATCCTGCTGGACATCATCGATAAATAATGTATCTAAACCTGAACCACCGTGGATTTTACTATCTGTACCATAGTTATTAAACAAACCGGTTTCCATATTAATAATATCATCGCCAGCGCCAGCTATAACCGTCTTATTATCCCCTCTTCCAACATTAATGATGTCGTTACCATTGGTTCCAGTGATAACTTCATTATCCGTCCAATAACTGTTTTCACTATTGATAATCGTATCGGGAATAACCTCCGCCGAAACACTCGTAATTTTAAAATTACCACTCGATTCTGACTTGATTTTCACACTATCAAATGCAACTGCGCTTGTAACCTCAAAAGTATATGCTGTATTACTTTCTCCGGTTGTCAGGGTATCCAAATCGAACTGTTCTACAATTTCACCATTTCGGTAAAGAACCACCAGACCCTCATCACTAGAATCTTTATAACTTTCGATACCAATCGCAACCGAATTCGTTGAACCACCTAAGTTATAAACCTCTGATTCAGAACAGTGATTGAAATTATAAATATGATTGTTTTCATAAACCTGAGTGTTCACGACTCTTTCTTCATCACCGATGTTCAATGAAAGGTTCGGAACAGAAGCCTGGTCGTCAACATTAACCTCAATGTTGACATTAAAGCTAACGGTTGCCCCGTCTTCATCCTGTGCATTGACCGTAAAGGTTTTGACGACATCCGAATCAAATTCCGAAGCGGATGCCGTGTAGGTATAAGTTCCGTTTGCAAAATCGACACTTAATTGACCGTCGCCATCCAATGCAATGGTTTGGCCATTGGCAAAGTCGGATGCTGTATAAGTCACACCCGCAATACTGATGGATGTAAAGGAAACATCACCTTCCTGATCCGTGACATTATCAGTCAAATCACCGGTCACGGACAAAGTGGTTCCAGCAGGGGTTAATGCCACATCCAGTTCGGATGCATTTCGCACTTCAATCACATCAGAAACATCGTTACCGGCACTGGCTAGGGTTTCTAGGTAAGACAAATCCGAAATACCGTCACCCAAGGCCACCACATTCAAACTATCCACGTACTGGCTGACAAAAGCATTCCAACCATCTTGCGCCCATCCGCTCAAGTAGTCGTAGTCGCCGTCATAGGCGGTTTCGGCTGTCGGCTCACCGTCAGAGATAAAGTAAGCGACCGTTTGATCCGCTTGTGGTTCGGAATAATTATGATACGTTTCGTACACCGCGTCTTCATAGTTAGTTGAACCATTCGCATCCAAACTATCAATGACATTAATCGCCTCTTCCGCGGTCATCCAAACTTCGCTTTGGGTATTGGTTTGCACTTCACCAGACGAATTGAATGTCACCAGTTTCACATTGACACTGCCTTGGCCGTCATATGCATTGATCGTGTTTTCCAGCGCGTCTTTCGCCAATTCAAGACGATTATCGCTGTCCATACTGCCGGAAATATCCAGCGTAATCACAACGTTGGTGGTGATGGATGTTGTATCACCCGATTCCGAAGCGGCTTCAAAGTCCATTCCAACCGTTTCGTCGTGGGCCACTGGTACATCATTGACCGGCAAGACGTTAACGGCCACCGTTGCGGTATCCGTACCGCCATGCCCATCACTGATAGTGTAATCGAACGATGCCGTTCCATAGAAGTCCGCTGCCGGAGTAAAGGTCACGGAACCATCCTCATTGAGAATCACCTGGCCGTTTTGCGCATTACTGACGCCTGTAATGGCTAACGTATCGCCATCTGCGTCCGTGTCATTCGCCAACAACTGCTCTGGAGCAATCTCCAAAGTATTGTCTTCAGCGACAATCAGTCCATCTGACGCATTCTCTGTAGACAGTAAGCTAGACGGATCCAACGTCGAATAGGTCTGACCGCCGTCCGAGCTTAATTCAGGCTGGAAGACATAGCTGCCACCTTGATCCCACCAAATCATATCAATGGAGTGATAGCCGGTTTCCGTGACGGTGAAGGCGGCGTGCGTTTGAGTGGTCGAAGATTGGTTATGGTCAACTTCAGCCACCGCATTACCATCAATCATGATCTGATAACCATCGTCCGCATTGACTTTAAAGTTGTAGGTTCCCGCTTCAAGATAAATCGAACCGTACAAATGGATACCCGCATCAGACGTATTACCCGGATCGTTGCTCAAACTGTCGGCATCACTTCCTAGGAAAGTTTGCAGGTTGGTGCCACACCCGACATCACCCGAACCATATTGGTAATCAATATTTTGGGCTTTAAAGGTCGCATCCGGTGAGTTGTTCTCAACCAACTCTCTAAACTGAGAAATATTCGACAACTGCGTGTTGGTGCCGAAGTATTCACCCTGTAGACCAAAGAACAGAGGAGATGAAATCGTACCGTCATCCTGGGCATCCGGTGCGGTGTTTTCGATTACATCGTACGTTCGACTGCCTTCACTCTCCACTTGGTTACCATACGCATCCGAAGAAAGCACATTTGCAGTGATCGTCAAGTCGGCATCAGCGGCCAAATCACTTCCGCTAACATCAATACTCCAACGCCCATCGCTGCCGACCGCTGTTGTATATTCCTGGTCATTGACGGTAACCGTCACTTCATCACCGACTTGGATATCTCCACCAGAAGCTGTCCCTGAAATAGGCACCATTTGAGTAGTTTCATCCGTGTCCACCGCATTATCATCCGTCACGCTATCAATGGTAACCGTGCCAGGTGTTGCTTCAGTATCCACACCATAGACTTCCGTGGTACTGGCGGTGAAAGAATTACCGGCCGAATCCGTCGCAATGACAACGGCTTTTAATTCCGGTATGACTTGATCGGTTTGAGCCAGGACAGAGCCTAGAACATCGATGCTAAAGGAGTACAATCCTTGTTCATTCGTGTCACTGGACACCGTACCCTCAGCAATCACCTCTCCGTCCAAATACAACTTAATCGGATCGCCAGGCTTCGCATCCCACTGAACATAACCGGTCACTGGAATATTCTGTGAAAGCTCCGACGAACTGATCACATTGTCCGGCGAAATGGTCAATACATCAATATGTGCCCAGGCCTGAGTATCAACCGAATGGGTTGAATTTCCAGTGGTCGTGACACTGTTACCCGCTGCATCGTTCGAAACCACATTGACGTCGAAAGCCGTATCGTTGGCCAAATCAGAACCACTCACATCGACATGCCAATTTCCGTCGGAATCGACACTGGTTGAATAATCGGTTCCATTAATCGTCATGACCACCATATCGCCTTGACTGATATCGCCACCCGTTGCCGTACCTGAAACGGTAATAATTTGACCGCTTTCGATCGCATTCACCACATCATCGTCGGTAATATTATTTACCGTCACAACGCCGGCTTCCGCTACTGTATCAACCGTGATGGTTTGAGTGGTTATGGCTTCGTTTCCATTTACATCTGTCGCCGTTACGGTTAAGACTTGCTCTCCATCTGGCAGTACAGTGGTTGTTATCGAATAATTTCCATACTGATCAGCCATACCCTGACCGATAATGTCACCGGACGAATTCGTAATCACCACCGTGGCTCCAGATTCAGTCATACCCGTAATCAAAGGCGTGTTATCCTTCGTCAAATCGTCGGAAGCACTCTCTCCTGTATCACTTGAAGCGGCTAAATCAGCTGTCACATCAATTTTATTTTGAAGTTCAAAATTCGTGTGCATGACAATATCATTAAAGTCAGCATCGCCTAAATTCAAATCTTCAATTGATATGGTCGTTCCGCCCTGTCCATCATTTTCCAAGATGAAATGATCTTTACCGTCTGGATTAAAGGACGGTGTATCATAATAAACAGGTTGTGTCGTTTCGTTGCCATCGATAAGCAATACAGGTTTGCCACTCGATACATCAAATGTAATCGTGCTATTTTCATTAACTGCATTTGCCGCATTCGAAATGATAAAGAAACCATACTCTTTACTTGGATCCAAGTCTGCCAAGTGAGTGCCGCCTGTCATACCATTTTGATTATCAATAACAACTGTTCCCTCTCCAACAGGGAGGCCATTTTCATCCACTTCAAAATAACCAACAACATTATGGTAGCTGGCCGCTTCAGAAACATAGGTCAAATCATTGTTCAAACCTTCCACATTTATGGTCAATGTTGCATCGGCTGTTGCCCCTTGATCGTCTGTAACCGTTACCGGAATAATGATCTGTTGTGTTTCACCTTGGTCTAAATCGTCATAACTAGATGCATCAAAGGTATAAGAACCATCACTATTAAAAGTCAAACCTTCCACATTGGCAGTCGTGCTGAATGTTAGGTTCTCACCCGGCGGTAAATCCACATCCGTCGCATCCATTTGCCCCGTAATAACAGCGTCTTCATTTAACGTCACTGTGTCATCGACCGCCACCGGCGTGTCGTTGTCTGGGTTGACCGTCAGGTTGACCGTCGCCGTATCCGTACCGCCATTGCCGTCACTGACCGTGTAGGTGAAGCTGTCAGTACCGTTGTAGTCCGCATTTGGCGTGTAGGTCACGGTCCCGTCTGTGTTGATTTCCACCGTTCCATGCGCCGGTTGCGTCACGCTTTCTACACTTAGCTGATCGCCATCCAGATCCGTATCATTGGACAATACATCTATCATCACTGCTGTATCTTCTAACGCCTGAACCGTATCATCTTCAGCTTGAGGGATAAAGGTTGCGTTTTCGATGTCATAAATGCCATTGTCGAACTGAATAAATTCAAAATCTCGTAATTCGTTTACGCCACCTACTTTTACGGTATCGCTATCGACAACTTCGATATTCATTTGGTTCGGATCATAATCACCGAGGAAAATCGCTGTATCAGTACCTGCGCCTCCATCTGCAACCAAACGGCCGTTCACATCATTACCATTAATGGTCAACTGATCATTACCGGAGCCCATTAACACAAAGTCATCACCGACTTCTGTATCTGCCGTTGTCCATTCCCCATGCCAATAATGCACAATGTTAGAGTCATCACTGACATTTCCGGAAGCATCACTCTGAGTGGCTTTAAAGAACTCATTATCATTTACAGGCGTATTTGGCAGACTCGAAATATCCAATGTCCAATTACCGTTACTATCCACCACAATCGGCGCATCTGTAACGATGGGTACATAGCCATTTAAATTAGTACTATTTCCATTAGTTGTACTACCTTCTTTACTGTAAAGCGTAATAATCGCACCCGGTTCACCCGTTCCATGCAAA